>NZ_AP046115.1:0-3595062 GCF_059696215.1 Leucobacter sp. WKLB1
CTGCAGTCTGCTGTATTTCCGCGAAACTCTGTCCGATTCGCTGTGGATAAGCCTGGGTATAACCAGGTTCCGTTCGGAAGAATTTTGAGGCAGGAGTCACGTGACCGAGGACGAGCTTCAGGAAGTCTGGGAACGAGTCACTCAGGCGGTGATGGGGGATCCGGCAGTGGGCCCCGCCGTAGGAGCACAGCTCGCGCTGGCGCTTCCACGAGGCATCGCAGCCGGGACGCTGTATCTCGCGGTCCAGCTGGATTTCACCTTGAAGCTCCTGGAGAACCGCTTGCGTCCGGCGATTATGACGGCCATTGCGAATATTCCTGAGGCTCGTGAGATCGAAAACTTCGTGGTGATCGTCGATGAAGACGCGCATCCCGATATTGATCCCGAACCTTCGCCCGAGCCTCTAGTCGCACCGACGCCGGAGCCCATGCCAGATTTCGATGGGGGCTTCGGAGGATTCGAACCGAGTCGCGCTGAATCCTCACGTCCAGTTGCTGAGCCTCGCCGACGCCACGGTGTGGATGAGGTGCTCGACAGTCGGCTCAATGAGAAGTATCGATTCGACAGTTTCGTGATCGGCCAGTCCAATCGCTTCGCGCACGCTGCCGCAGTCGCGGTCGCCGAAGCTCCGGCCCGCGCCTACAACCCCCTCTTTATCTACGGGGATTCCGGTTTGGGGAAGACCCACCTGCTGCACGCCATCGGACACTATGCGCGTGAACTGTTCCCCGATGTGCGTGTTCGATATGTGAGTTCTGAAGACTTCACGAACGATTTCATCAACTCCATCGCGAACAACCAGGGCGCGGCGTTTCATGCACGGTATCGCAGCGTTGACATTCTGCTCGTCGACGACATCCAGTTCCTGGAAGACAAGGTCGAGACCCAAGAGGCTTTCTTCCACACGTTCAACACCCTGCACGATCACAACAAGCAGGTCGTCATCACGAGCGATGTGCAGCCGAAGCAGCTGCGCGGGTTCGAAGAGCGCATGCTCTCGCGCTTCGAGTGGGGCCTGCTGACCGATATTCAGGTTCCCGACCTTGAGACGCGTATCGCCATTCTTCGAAAGAAGGCGGAACGCGAGAATCTCGAGATCGATTACAGCATCCTTGAATTCATCGCCAGCAAGTTCTCATCGAACATTCGCGAGCTCGAGGGCACGTTGATCCGCGTCACCGCCTATGCGAGCCTCAACCAGCAACGCATCGATATGCAGTTGGTGCATACCGTGCTGAAGGATTTGATCACCCTCGATGCCGACAACGAGGTTCAGCCCTCCGACATCATCAATAAGACCGCTGAATACTTCGATCTCTCGGTCGACGACCTCTACGGACCGACGCGCGCGCAGCAGATTGCAACCTCGCGTCAGATCGCAATGTACTTGTGCCGGGAGTTGACCCCGCTGTCATTGCCCAAGATTGGTCAACTCTTCGGTGGACGTGATCACACGACGGTGATGTATGCGCATAAGAAGATCTCGCAGCTCATCGCTGAGCGTCGTTCGATCTACAACCAGGTCACCGAATTGACCACCCGCATCAAGCAAGGCACGCGGTAGGGAAGTTATCCACAAGAATTCATTCACATGTGGATAGTTGGGGAGAACTCGACAACTTTTGTGCATGAATTCGCCGGACCTGTGAGTCGATCCGATCGAGCCAGATGCCCGAAAATGTCAAGGATCCCGATCTATGCACCGTTCCTCCACAAGCTACAAGCGTGTAGTTCCTCGCTGGGAGTTACGATGTCTCGAGTTATCCACACAATCCACAGACGTTAACACTGTTAACACCCCTCTCATTTTTAACGGGCACTCGATCACGCGAACGACTTCCACGGTGTACGGCTTCACAAGAATGCTCGCGCCTACGGAGTATGCAAAGATTGTGAACCGGAGCAGATGCGCGACCCAGTTCGCGTGCGGAGGGAAGTCAGATGCGTTTCACCGTCAATCGTGACGTGTTCAGCGAAGCCGTATCGTTCGCTGTCAAGCTGCTTCCCCAGCGTCCGACACAGCCCTTGCTGAGCGGTGCACTGATTGAAGCAGATGGCGACCAGTTGACGGTCTCGTCGTTTGACTACGAGGTCTCCGCGCGTACGTCGATTACCGCTGTGGTCGCAGATGCGGGTCGCGCTCTGGTTTCCGGTCGATTGCTCGGTGAAATCGCTCAGCGTCTTCCCCACTCTGACGTCGAGGTCACGCTGATCGATAGCCGCGTCGAAGTTCGCTGCGGGTCGGCATCGTTTAGTTTGCCGGCGATGCCCGTCGAAGAGTACCCGCAGGTGCCACGCATCGATGAAGTGTCTGGGTCCGTTCCGGCAGATGTGTTCTCAGACGCTATCGCTCAGGTATCACTGGCTGCGTCGAAGGACGATGTCACTCCGGTGATCACTGGCGTTCAGTTCGAGATCAACGAGAACTCTCTGACGCTCACGGCTACGGATCGCTATCGCGTTGCGACGCGGAGCATCGACTGGGAACACCGTGATGCTCAGGAATCGCTGACGGCTCTGGTTCCCTCGAAAATCGTGACCGAGGTCGGCAAGACGTTCTCAGGCGACGGCGTGGTGCAAGTCACCATCATCAAGGATGCCGATCGTGAACTCATTGCATTCACCGGCGGCACCAAGACAGTGACCTCATTGTTGATCAAGGGGAATTATCCCCCGGTCGGGCGGTTGTTCCCGGAAAGCGTCGATAATTATGCTGTGATCAGCACCTCTGAGCTCGTCGAAGCCGTGGGCCGTGTGGGATTGGTCCTCGAACGCGAAGCGGCATTGCGCTTCTCGTTCGCAGAAGGCACGGTGACGCTCGAGGCCGCAGGCACCGAGTCGGCACAGGCTGTGGAGACAGTGGACGCACATCTGGTCGGCGAAGAGATGGTGGTCTCGCTTAAGCCGCAGTTCTTGCTCGATGGACTTCGCTCGACGCACGCAGAATTCGCTCGAGTGGCCTTCACCCGCACGGACAATCCCGGGAAGCCGGGGCCTGTGTTGATTACCAGCCAGCGGAGCAAGGAAGATGCTGATGAAGAGAGCTTCCGCTACCTGTTGCAGCCGAACCTGCTCCTTCGCTAGGCGATAGATGCGTGTCGCGCATCTATCGCTGAGAGACTTCCGCAACTACGAGGAAGCGGAACTGCCGCTGCATGCTGGACCGAATCTATTGATCGGTCGCAATGGCCAGGGAAAAACGAATCTTGTCGAAGCGATTGGATACTTCGCTTCTCTGCGTTCCCACCGAGTAACGGGCGACCCAGCACTCGTTCGATCTGGCGCAGAGGCTGCAGTTGCGCGTATGCGATTGCAAGCGGGTGATCGTGACGTGTTGCTCGAAGTTCAGATCAATCGCGATCGCGCAAATCGTGCCCAGGTGAACCGCAACTCGGTTCGTCCGCGCGAGGTGACTCGGTGGTTTTCTTCGGTGGCATTCGCTCCCGAAGACCTCATTATCGTTCGTGGAGAGCCCTCAGGACGGCGCCGGTTCCTTGATGAGGCATTGGTGGCACGCCATCCGATGGCTGCAAGTGCGCTGGCAGACTATGAAAAGGTCGTCCGGCAACGTACATCGTTACTCAAATCGAGCCGCGGCTCGATTCGGACGATCGAAAGCACTCTTCCGATTTGGGATGCACAGCTCATTGAGTTCGGCTCTCAGATCATGCTCGCTCGCCGTGAGCTGCTTCGTGATCTCACCCAGCCTTTACAGCTAGGCTATGAGGCTCTTGCCGGCGCAGATCACGCTCCTGGCTTGTTGATGCAGGAATCCATGCTCGATACCCTTCGGCCTAACCGCGTTTCACGTGAAACCTCGTCGATCATTGACAGTGCCAGCGTTTCACGTGAAACGTTGAGTGAAGAGTTCCGCGAGGCGTTGGATCTCGTTCGCGTGAAAGAAGTTGACCGCGGTGTGACACTTATCGGGCCGCATCGCGATGATATGGCATGCACCCTCAACCAGCTGCCCGTCAAGGGCTACGCCAGCCATGGTGAGTCGTGGTCGTACGCACTGTCGCTCAAGCTTGCCCTCGCGGAACTCCTCCGGGCAGAGTCCACCGCCGGCGACCCCGTCATTATCTTGGATGATGTTTTTGCGGAGCTCGATGCGTCTCGTCGTACACGCCTCATGGCAGCGGTCGGGGAGTATGAGCAAGTGATTGTGACGGCGGCGGTTGAATCCGACGTTCCACAAGATTTGCAGTGGTTCCGAACGCATATCGAGGGTGGAAAGATCCTATCTGTTGAGTCTCCTGAGGACACAAATCAACATGCGTGAGGCGTCTGACCTTCCGTTCGCGACTGACGCCTACTTGCGGGCGAAGTCGGTGTGGCGAGGTGTACCGGAACGCCGACGCCGTATAGCTGGTCAGTCAGACACTCTGGGAGGGAGTCCGTTTGGCTTCGGGCGTGATCCACGCACACTCTCGGATGTGCTGGTTACGATGTCCGTCGAGATGGGCTGGAATGTCGAGCTGGAGCAGGCCCGCCTGATCGGGGAGTGGCCTGAGTTTGTGGGAGAGGCGACCTCGGAGCACACTGAAGTCATTGGCATCAGTCACGGTGTGCTGCAGATTCAATGCGACTCGACCACCTGGGCGACAGAACTGAGACGACTCCGAGCTGAAATGCTGACTCGTCTGCTCCTCGAGTATCCAGACTCAGAGATCAACGACTTGCGCTTTCTCGCACCAGGAGCGCCGTCGTGGAGGCATGGTCCGCGCACAGTTCCGGGGCGCGGACCACGCGATACCTATGGATAAACGAGTCGCGAGACATTCGGAGCGAGGCCAATTGCTCAGGCATTGAGTCGACTGATGATTAAGGTGGGGACGATCCCCTCCTTTTATTGCGCCATAACGAGCCGTGGCGCCCCGTTAGAGAGTGCTTTCTTGGTAAGCTGGTGTGCGGAAGTATCCAGGGCTCAATCGCGCCCTGAGACGCCCAGAGAAGGATCTTTCAAAGTATGAGTTCAGAACAGGCCGCCGCTGCAGAAGAATACGGTGCCGGAGCGATTCAGGTGCTCGAAGGTCTTGAGGCGGTTCGCAAGCGTCCTGGCATGTATATCGGTTCAACCGGGCCTCGAGGACTCCACCATTTGGTGTATGAGATCGTAGACAACTCCGTCGACGAGGCGCTTGCAGGGTACTGCGACACTATCGACGTCACCATCCTTGCAGATGGCGGTGTTCGTGTCATCGATAACGGACGCGGCATCCCCGTTGATGAGCACCCGACTGAAGGCAAATCTACGGTTGAAGTTGTGCTCACCGTTCTCCACGCCGGCGGCAAGTTCGGCGGCGGGGGATATGCGGTGTCGGGCGGCCTTCACGGTGTCGGCTCATCTGTGGTGAATGCACTGTCAAGCCGTTTCACAGTGGCCGTCAAGCGACAAGGTTTCACGTGGAACATGTCGTTCACCGGAAGCGTTCCAGATGCGCCGTTGGCCCCAGGTGAGGCGACGGAAGAGACCGGTACGACCATTACGTTCTGGCCGAGCGCAGAGATCTTTGAGACGGTCGAGTTCGACTATCAGACTCTCCGTACTCGATTCCAGCAGATGGCTTTCCTGAATAAGGGCCTTCGCATTGCGCTCACCGACCTGCGCGAGCAAGAGATGGTCGAGAATGAGGCCGGAGAGCTGGTGGCCGCGCCAGCGCCGCATGATGAGTTCATGTACGAGAACGGCATTCAAGACTACGTGCAGCACCTCAACGCAGCGAAGCGTGCTGAGCTGGTCAATGACGAGATCATCGCTTTCGAAGCCGAGGACACCGATCGCCAGATCGCGGCTGAGATCGCGATGCAGTGGACGACGGCCTACACCGAAAGTGTGCATACGTACGCCAACACGATCAATACGCACGAGGGTGGCACTCACGAAGAGGGATTCCGTGCCGCGCTGACAACGCTGGTCAACCGCTATGCGCGTGAGAAGAACATCCTCCGGGAGAAAGACGACAATCTCTCCGGTGACGATGTGCGTGAGGGCCTCACCGCGGTCATCTCCGTCAAGCTGGGGGAGCCGCAGTTTGAAGGCCAGACGAAGACCAAGCTGGGCAACACGGAAGCCAAGGCCTTCGTGCAGAAGGTCGTCGGCGATCAGCTCGGTGACTGGTTCGAACGCAACCCTGGACCCGCGAAAGACATCATCAGGAAGTCGATTCAAGCGGCCACCGCACGTCTCGCGGCGCGTAAAGCGCGCGAGACGGCCCGGCGCAAGGGACTACTCGAGTCCGGCGGCATGCCAGGCAAGCTTGCAGACTGCACGAGCAAAGACCCTTCGGTGTCAGAAATCTTCATCGTCGAGGGCGATTCGGCAGGCGGATCTGCCAAGACCGGTCGCAACCCGCACACGCAGGCGATCCTGCCCCTTCGTGGAAAGATCCTCAATGTTGAGAAGGCGCGACTCGACCGTGCGCTCAACAACGCCGAGGTCCAAGCGATGATTACCGCGTTCGGAGCGGGAATCGGTGAAGAGTTCACACCCGATAAAGCGCGCTATCACAAGATCGTGCTTATGGCCGATGCTGATGTGGACGGGCAGCACATCACCACATTGCTGCTCACCTTGCTATTCCGCTACATGCGTCCGTTGATTGACCTCGGATATGTCTACCTGGCCCAGCCGCCGCTCTATCGCATCAAATGGGCGAACGCCGAGCACGAATATGTTTACAGCGACAGAGAGCGCGACGCGAGCCTGGCTGCGGGTGCCGAAAGCGGACGCCGACTGCTTAAGGAGAGCGGTGTCCAGCGCTACAAGGGCCTCGGCGAGATGAACCATGAAGAACTGTGGGAGACCACGATGAACCCCGAGACCCGCACGCTGCTGCAGGTCACGATGGAAGACGCTGCGGCCGCAGACGAAATCTTCGCCACCCTCATGGGCGAAGATGTCGAGGCGCGACGCAGCTTCATTCAGCAGAACGCGAAGGACGTGCGCTTCCTTGACATCTGAGAATCAGACCCCCGAAACCGAGGCCGACGAGATCGAGGAGCGAGAAACCGCCGTCCACGGCAAGATCGACCAGGTCGACCTGCAACTCGAGATGCAGCGCTCGTACCTCGATTACGCGATGAGCGTCATTGTGGGCCGCGCGCTCCCTGACGTTAGGGACGGCCTCAAGCCTGTGCACCGCCGTGTGATCTACACGATGTACGACGGAGGCTACCGGCCCGATAAGGCATTCTCGAAGTGCACCCGTGTCATCGGTGATGTCATGGGACAGTTCCACCCGCACGGCGACGGGGCGGTGTATGACTCGCTGGTGCGTCTCGTGCAGCCGTGGACACTGCGCTATCCCCTCGCACTGGGGCAGGGCAACTTCGGCTCACCCGGGAACGACGGCGCGGCTGCGCACCGATACACCGAGACCAAGATGTCCCCGCTCGCCATGGAGATGGTGCGCGACATCGATGAGGAAACGGTCAATTTCCAAGATAATTACGATGGCCGTACCCAGGAACCGACGGTACTTACCGCTCGGTTCCCGAATCTGCTCGTCAATGGCTCCGTCGGTATCGCCGTCGGTATGGCCACCAACATTCCGCCGCACAACCTCCGAGAGGTTTCTGAAGGCGCGATCTGGCACCTGGAGCACCCCGACGCGACCCGTGAGGAGCTGCTCGAGGCTCTGCTCGAGCGCGTTCACGGGCCAGACTTCCCGACTGGGGCTCAGATTCTCGGTACCAAGGGAATCCGCGAGGCATATCGCACGGGCCGAGGCTCCATCACGATGCGTGCGGTGGTCAACATCGAAGAGATCCAGGGTCGTACGTGCCTGGTCGTCACCGAGTTGCCGTACCAGGTGAACCCCGACAATCTTGCCGTCAAGATCGCAGATCTGGTCAAAGACAACAAGGTTCAGGGCATCGCGGATATCCGTGATGAGTCGAGTGGTCGTACCGGTCAGCGTCTTGTCGTCGTGCTCAAGCGCGACGCCATCGCCAAGGTTGTACTGAACAACCTGTACAAGCACACGCAGCTCCAGGAGAACTTCGGAGCGAACATGCTGGCCATCGTCGATGGTGTGCCGCGTACGCTCGCCATCGACGGATTCATCTCGGCATGGGCCAAACACCAGATCGAGGTGATCGTTCGGCGTACCGAATACCGTCTCAAGAAGGCTGAAGCCGAAGCGCACATTCAGCGCGGCTACCTCAAAGCCCTTGATGCGCTCGATGAGGTCATCGCACTCATTCGGCGCTCCCCGACGGTCGATGAAGCCCGTGAGGGGCTCATGTCGCTGCTCGACGTGGATCAGATCCAGGCGGACGCGATCCTCGGTCTGCAGCTGCGCCGCCTCGCCGCACTGGAACGCCAGAAGATTCTGGAACTCGCTGCCAAGCTCGAGGCGCAGATCGCCGAGTTCCAGGGCATTCTCGCGTCGCCCGCGCAACAGCGTGCGATTGTGATCGAAGAACTCGGCGAGATCGTCGCGAAGTTCGGAGATGAACGACGCACCGCAATCATGCACGGCTACGACGGTGACATGTCGATGGAAGACCTCATTCCTGAAGAGGAAATGGTCGTCACGGTCACACGAGGTGGCTATGTCAAACGCACCCGTATCGACAACTACCGTTCGCAGCACCGCGGGGGCAAGGGTGTCAAGGGTGCGCAATTGCGCGCTGACGACATCGTCGAGCACTTCTTCGTCACGACGACGCACCACTGGCTGCTCTTCTTCACCAACACCGGCCGGGTGTACCGCGCGAAGACCTACGAGATTCCCGAGGGCGGCCGCGACGCGAAGGGCCAGCACCTGGCAAACCTGCTCGCGCTCGCGCCTGACGAGTCGGTCACGCAGATTCTGGATGTCCGCGACTTCGCCGCAGCGGGGTACCTGGTCCTCGCAACGCGCGATGGTCTCGTCAAGAAGACTGCGCTCACCGAGTACGACACGAATCGAACGGGCGGCATCATCGCGATCAAGCTGCGCGACGGCGATGAGCTGGTCTCTGCACTGATCGCCGAGTCGAGCGATGACGTGCTGCTCGTCTCGAAGCAGGGGATGTCCGTTCGATTTACTGCTTCTGATCAGGCTCTTCGCCCGATGGGGCGTTCGACCAGCGGCGTGCGAGGCATGAACTTCCGCGAGGGCGACGCACTGCTCGCAGCTTCGCGCATCGATGAGACCGGTGGATTCGTCTTCGTGGTCACCGAAGGCGGATATGCGAAGCGCACCGCCGTCGGCGAGTATCGCGTGCAGCAGCGAGGCGGATACGGCATCAAGGTCGCCAAGCTCGATGAGAATCGCGGTGATCTGGTCGGTTCGCTGATCGTCGAGGCAACCGACGAGGTGCTCGCGGTTCTGGCGAGCGGTAAGGTAGTGCGCTCAAGCGTTGCCGAAGTTCCCGCGAAGGGCCGAAATACGATGGGCGTCGTCTTCGCGCGATTCCCAGAGCAGGACCGTATTATTGGCATCGCGCGCAATTCGGAGCGTGGGCTCGACGACGACGAGTCCGGGGCCCCCGGGTCCGAGAACGCGGAAAATGAGGAAGACCTGAATGAGTAACACTGTCGCCGACAAACTGGCTAAAAAGACCCGTAAGAAGGCGCCGGCGAAGCAGGTTCGGCTGAAGCTCGTCTACGTCGACTTCTGGTCGGCCGTGAAGTTCTCCTTCCTGGTGGCGATCTGCTTCGCCATCGTGAGCGTTGTCGCGACGGTGCTGATTTACACGGTGCTGCTGCAGACCGGCGTATTCGCGCAGGTCGACGAGCTCTTCATGGACATCGTCGGTGAAGAAAACAGCCTGATGAAGATCATCGGCCTGCCTCAGGTACTGGGCTTCTCCGTAGTGGTGGGCATTCTCAACATCATCGTGGGCACGGCCCTCGGCGCGGTCGGATCTCTCGTCTACAACCTGCTGGTGCGTGTGCTCGGCGGGTTCCAGCTCGGATTCACGAGCAACTGAGTCGTGACGCCCGGCCCAAATCGGGCCGGGCCACGCCCGGTATTCCAGGTCGATTTCGGATTTGCCTGGAGTTCAGGTAGAGTCATTGCTTGGTCGAGGGGCTATAGCTCAGGTGGTTAGAGCGCTTCACTGATAATGAAGAGGTCCCAGGTTCAAGTCCTGGTAGCCCCACCAACACCACACGAAATCCCCGCTCCCTGAGCGGGGATTTCGTGCTTTCCGGGCCCGTTCAGAGCGACGCCGTGCGTCACGCGCCACGCCGAACCGGCTGCTTTTGCATTGGCCGGATGGATCGAGTAAAGTAGTGCGAGTTGTCATGGTCATAGGCCAGCGGCAATGAGTGTTCACTCACTCGGGTCCTTAACTCAGTTGGTAGAGTGCCTGCTTTGCAAGCAGGATGTCGGGAGTTCGATTCTCCCAGGATCCACAATTGAAGACGTACTAGAACTCCTGACATCTGTCGATGTGGGTGCGGGTGTCAGGGCGGCGAACGGCTCAGCGAGTCGGATCGTCGCCCTTTCGTCTTCGCTGATCTCGATGCCATTGGTGAGCGCTTGGTTCGCCAGCCGCTTGCCCTGCTCGTCGGTGCGGGCGTAGAGGCTGGCGCAGTCGACGAGCAGGCTCAGGGCAGTGGCGAGCTGCTTACGCGCTCCCGCGTGGTGGTCGTGTTCGGTGGCGAGGCGACGGTCGATGTCCGCGAGCCCGGCGCGGATGCGGTCTTGGTGGCGCTTCAACGTCTCCAGATCGATGGCGTCGGCGAAGTGTGCGGCCAGCAGCTTGTCGCTCTCGTTATGGAGTCGCTGACGGTTCTCGGTCAGGTCGGCCAGTTCCTGTGAGCGTGAAGCGAGGCGCTCATCGAACGCCGCCTCGACCTTCGCGGCGAGAGCGGCGTACTCGGTCTCGGTGATCGAGATGTCCTGGTAGCAGTCGGCGACCAGTTGCTCGGCGATGCCGACGGGCACGGCGCGGCGAGTGCAGGACTTCCGTTTCGATGCGCGCCCGGAGCAGACGTAGTAGGCGTAGCGGATGCCTTGCTTGTTCGCCGGGTAGTCCAGCTGCATCCGGGACCCGCACGAACCGCAGAACAGGGTGCCTTTGAGGTAGTGGTCGTGGGAGCGGCGCCGTTCGGCAGCGATGCGGTTGGCGTTGAGAAGCGTCTGAACCTGTTGCCAGGTGTCAGCATCGATCAGCGGCTCGTGGACTCCGGGGTGCTCGGCGCCCTTGTAGCGGACGATGCCGACGTAGTACGGGTTGCGCAGCAGCTTGAAGAATCCGGACCGTGCGACCGGACCGGATGGACGCTTCGGTGTCGGGACGGTGGCCAGGCCGCGCGCGGTGACCTCGGCGAGGAGGTCCACGACGGTGCGTTCCCCGGTGGCGTACTTCTCGAACACCCACCGCACCAGGGGTGCACGATCGGGGTCGATCTCGACGGTGCGGTACTCCCGTCCCTGCTCGTCGCGCTTGCGGACGTTGAGGTAGCCGATCGGTGCACGCATGGGGGTGCCGCCGGTCTCGAACTTCTGCGTGAGTCCCTTGGTGACCTCGGTGGCGAGGTTCTTGGAGTAGAACTCGGCGATGCTCGACATGATCCCGTGCAGCAGCATTCCCGACGGGGTCTCGTCGATATTCTCCGTCGCCGAGACGAGCGTGACCCCGGCCGCGACGAGACGGCGGTGGATCTCCACGTCGTCGAGTCGGTTTCGGGCGAGGCGGTCCACCTTTTGCACGATGCAGTACGTGACCTGATGGGTCTCGATGTACTCCAGCATCCGTTGCAGGTCGGGCCTGTCTGCCGAACGGGCGGACTCGCCGGCATCGACGAACTCGGCCACGATCCGGGCCTCCAAGTCCTCGGCCTTCCGCGCGTTCGCCTGGCGCTGTGCCGGGATGGAGAAGCCCTCGTCACGACCGCCTTTGCTCGCTTGTTCCTTGGTCGACACGCGTTGATACGTCACCGCTGTCGATGGAGGCGTCGTCACGGTGCTGGGGTCGGGGGTCGCGAGAGTCATCGTCGTTTCTTCCTTGAGTACCTATCGCAGCGGATGCGGGTGGAGAGGCCGGGGTGCCGTGTCGTTCCGCCATCTGACGTTGCCGCTCGTCGACTTCTCGGGCGTGGAGTTCGTCGGCGAGGTGCAGCACCAGTGAGATCAGTTGCGTGGTGTCAGGTGTGGAGCGTGCCCGCCGCTCGGCCGCGATGCGTCGGCCCGTGCTCGTCAGCCGGTAGTGCTTCATACCGGGCAGGTGCACGCGAGGGCCGGGTCTGCGCGCTGGCGAGGCGTGGCGTGGCGGCACGCGCTTGGCGGTGCTCTGCGAGACGCGCCCTCGCGAGTAGGATCAGACTGACCGGACCCATGACGATGAACTTGAGACCAGACCAGCAAGCCACGAGCACGACGAGGTGGAGCCAGCCGGGTCCGCCCGCGTCGATGAGGGCGGTGCACCAGTAGGCCACGGCGACGTAGGGGCCAGCGAGGAGCATCGCGGGGACGCCCCACTTCAGGCCCTTCCTCGTGCGCAGGAGGTCGAAGACGATGTTGCTGGGCATCCACGTGCGCAGGAACGCACGGATTCGGATGCTGGACATCAGGATCAGTCGGAACATGATGGGCACCTTCCAGAGCGGCGACGTCACTCTCGGGAAGGACTCTGCCGGAGCGGACTCTCCGGTTCGTCGACCGCTGTCCTCTGGACGGCGGCGCATCTATGGCTGATCACCTTTGTCGTGATTCTACTCTCGCTCCGTCGCTGACGTAAGGGGTGTCGCTCGGAGGTGGCGCACCTGACTCCTGGAAGGGAGGCCGTCTTCATGGGTGATCGGAGTGATGGGCAACTGGCGTTCGACTTCGACGAACTCGCTCGAGAGGACGCACGAGGGCGCGTAGATGAGTGGTCGGGGGCACCTTTGCACTTCACGAAGGACTACTTCCCGCCGGCGGCGCTGGATGAGGCGTTCGCGCATTGGTGCTTCCTGCACACCCACTTCGACTCTTACGCGAGCAACCACATGTGGCATCGCAGCATCACCGAACACGATGACCTGATCGTCGCCGACGGTGAGCATGCGGCGTCATCTTTCACCGCCGAGCTGCGACCTCGCGCCGGCCAGGAGGGCGCTGGCGGACTGTTGCGCCAGATGATCTGCGAGCCCTGCGATTGGCACGTCATCGACGCCTCCGAGAACCGTGCCGTCGAGGCGTGGCACGATCACGCGTTCCCTGGCTGGCGGGACCTGCCGGTAGTGCCGTCGCAGATCCAAGTCCGCACCGAGAAGGGCTGACGAAGCTTGCTGCGGCGTGGGTTGCTGAGCACTACCCGGCACGGATGCAGGTGCCGGGCGCGCCGATCATCACCGACCGCGCCCCGCACGCGACGCGGCATGTGCGCGGCTATTCGCCGTGGGGCGGCTACGACCTCGCAGCCACCGCGCTCGAGCGGCCTCGTCCTCCCGCGTCGGCGGGCAGCGTCCCTCGCCGGCGGCCGACCCCACTACCGGAGGCACCGACCTCCGGTGCTCGATTTGGCCGGACTCTTGCAACATGAGTTCACACGAGTGAGGGGTGAGACGGCGGCGGTCGTCTCACCGCTCAGCGCACCGGCGGTCGTCAGGCGACTTCGCCGGTGTCGGTGTCGATGTGCTGGTAGAAGTCCTCTTCGGCCTGCCGGCGGCGTGCGACGTCGGCGATGACGAACTTCACGAAGTCCTCGTCACGGTTCTCGATCACCACGTCTTCGACCGGGTCGGCGGGATCCTCACCGGGCCACGCGGTCTGCCGGGTGGGCCGGTCGCGGTCGAGCCGGCCGCCGCGAGCACGCCCGGCACGTCGGCATCGGCGGTCACGATCGCGTGGAGAGCGTTTGCTGTCACCGACACGAGCGCCCCACCGATCAGCAGCGCCCACGGGTACCACGCCGATCGGTGTCCGCCGAGGGCCACCACGGCGACGGTGGCGACGACGATGATCCCGTCGACGATCAGAGGCCAGGCCCACGCCTGCCCGGCGCCGATGCCTGAGCGCGCGGCGAGGTCGGCGAGCGCGGTGAAGCTCAACCAGAACGCCCCCGCCGCGATGAACACCGTTCCCGCGGCGGCGGTCAGGACCGCCCACCGTCGCCCGATCGCGGTCGTCACGCGATCCCCCGCCGAATGGGGAGGGGTGAGGGCCCAGCCGGCGTCCGGGCGAACCCATCGTTCTCGCGTGTCGGCGTCTGACGAGCCACGGGATGCGCGGCGCGGTAGGCCGAGCGCACCGTCGTGGCGATCTCGCGCTCCTCCAAACCCGCACGGCTGGCCGACACCGTGAGGACATCCAGGGCGTCCGAGAAGCTCATGCGGCCTCTGCGAGACGGCATGCCGCCCAGAACAAGGCCTGGTTTCGCTCACCTTCCTGTCGGCTCGCGACCCAGGCTGTGAGCCGAGACGTGTCCGTATCGGGACGTGACGCGGGGGCATCAATGGTCCGAGGCGTGGGTCGCGGGTCGAAGAGGTCCCGCAGGCGTGCGGCGTCGATCGGTGAGGTGGGACCCGGGTTCACGGTCTGCAATCGGTAGGCGTTCCGTGCGCCCTGCACGAAGACGGACGACGGCGGCAGGACGATGTAGCCACCGTCTCCCCGGAAGTCCACGCCCGACCGGGCGGCTTGCCAGGACCGCTGCTGCATCCTGGCGAGCGCCGGATAGTAGGCATGCGTGCCGCCAGACGGGCTTGTGACGAGGAACATCCACCCGTCGATCAGGCCGGCCCGGCCGGCACGCCCCATCGACCTGTGACCATCGACGAGCCCATGGACGTCGACATCGACGACGACGACCCCGGACGCCGCCCCCGTCGGCATCGCGATGTTCGCCTCTGGGCGCTCGCGCCACCACTGATCGACCTGGCGGGCGTCGGTGGTGGCGTCGTGGAACCCGTTGGTCGTCAGGGGGCGCTTCGTGCCGGACACGCACGGGAAGACCGGCACGCCGGCCGCAGCGAACTCACGCGCCGCCGCAGATGTCGGCCACGCGTCGGACAGGCGCGTCATCACCTCGGCGAACGCGTCTCGCGTGTCGCGCTGCTCGGCTCCTGGGTCGTTGAATGCCATCCTCTGCTCCTCCCGGTGCGCTACCGGCAGGAGGCGGTAGCCCATTCGACTGAGGTGCGCCGGGAGGATCAGGAGGTCGAGACGGACGGAACTGACGAGGCGACCGTCAGGCTCCGACGAACCCGACGTGTCCCAACCGGTCTACCTCTCGAGTGCCGTCACGTCGAGACGAGACAGAGGAAACAGATTCACGCGGCGAGAATCGCGTGCCATCCGTCGAGTACGAGCGCTAGACGGAGCGCGGAGGACAGGGGGGGGGGTCACAGATGTCGTCAGCTAGGTGCGGGTGCAGCCTGCGGCGGTACTGGGACGGGGTTATGCCGTAGCGGCGGCGAAACCAGGCCGAGGCGACTCGCGGGTCTGTCCATCCGACGGTGTTCGCTGCTTTGGCGACGGTGAGGTTGGATTCTTCGATAAGCCGGGTGAACTCCGTCAGCCGGGTCTCGGCGACGAACCGCATCGGCGGGACACCCGCATGCATGACGAATAGGCGTGTCAGGTGGGCCCGTGACACGGCGACTTCTCTAGAGAGCGTCGTGGTCGTCCAGGCCTCATTCAGACGCTCACGTATCAGTGTGGCCGCGCGCGTGACGTGGCCGAGCATGACCGAGTCGGTGAGACGGCCGGTGATCGGCGCCCATGTGTGATGCGCGGGGACTTGCGCGGCATCGGGTGCCAGAAAGATGGGCATTGCGATACGGACTAGCCGCGCGAAGAGTTCCACGGTCTGGATCGCGACCATTTCCGGCGGCTGGGTGGCGTCTCGAAGGATGCTGATCTGCCGCCAAAGAGGCTCGGATTGATGTAGGAGATGGAGTCCGGGGGAGAGCGCCAGCGGACTTCCGTCCCAGTCCTGCGGGTGGATACCCGGAAGGATGCGGTCCCGGTCGGGCAGTAGCCAGGCCATCATGGTGCGCAGGAACACCTCGTCGGCGTAGAGCGTCCACATCCGCGTCCGCGACTCGGGGCGCAGACGGCACCACCGGCGCGCGCCGATGGCGAGCGATGTTCCGGGCACGAGTCGGTATGCACCGGCTGCTGTCTCGACCAGGGTGTCGCCTTCGAGCAGGTACACGATCTTTGCGTACTCGAACACCGCTTTTGTGGTGGGAACCGTCCGCTCTGTCTCGACAGCCGTCAGCGCGGTGGTTCCGCGCGCGAGAGGGAGTAGTTCTTCTCGCCGTTGCCGAAGGCGACCCACGCCGGGAGGAGCGTCTCCTGGTGACCGCGAGCGTGTCACTCGTGCTCGTCGAGGGGCGGATTCGTCAGGTGTCTGGTGCGTTGTCACCGAGGGTGGCCTTGCGCTCACGTTCTTGCTCCACGGCGGCACGAACCGGGGGAATGATCTCCGTTGCCCAGTGCTCGAGTTGCCGGGGATCGTCGCCGGGGACGATGAACGTGCTGAATCCGTGCTTGACCGCCAGCGCTGTCACGTCGTCAACGGTGAGAGATTGTGGGATGTTGACCAGCCGGGTGATGTCTCTGGGTGCGCGACCGTGCTGTTGCGCGGCTGCGTCGATCAGCGCATTGCCGCGTATCAGGTCGTCCCGTGGGACGTAGCCGAGGGATGGAAGCCATCCGTCGGCTTTCCTGGCGACCAGCTTCAGCATGCGAGGCTTGTAGGCACCGAGCCAGATCGGGATCGGGTGGGCGGCCGCGGGTCCTCGCTTGGCTACTTCCACCCGGTAGTAGTCGCCCCCGGCGCGCAGCGGCGAACGCTCCGCGGTGTCCCAGATGCCGCGGATCACATCGATCGCTTCGCCAAGCGCCGTCACGCCTTGCCCCGGTGTGAGGCGGCACCCTCCCATCGCCGCGATGGGATCCCAGAAGCCTCCGGCTCCGAGGCCGAGGGCGACCCGTCCTCCGGAGAGCAGGTCGAGACTGACGGCGGCGCGGGCCAGCACTGCCGGCTGGCGCAGCGGGAGGTTCAGGACGTTCCCGCTGACGTGGATGCGCGTTGTCGCGGACGCGACCCACGTCAGCAGGGTCCAGGTGTCGTAGAACGCCGGCTGATAGGGGTGGTCCTGGAAGGTCGCCAGATCGAAGCCGAGCTCTTCGCTGAGGATCGAGAGCTCCACAGCCCGCCGCGGTGGTGCGTTCACCGGGGTGATGAACACGCCGAATCGGAGCGGATGTCCATATTCGGGCATACTCCGCCTCCTCAGGCAGATGAGTGATCTCAGGCGGGAAGGATCAGTCCGACCTTGGCGGTACGGGCGGCGTCGAAGCGGCGCTGCACATCCGCCCAATTCACGATGTTCCAGAACGCCTCGATGTAATCGGCACGGACGTTCTGGTAGTCGAGGTAGTACGCGTCCTCCCAGACGTCGAGCTGGAGGAGCGGCGTCACGCCGAGGGGCGCGTTTCCCTGCTGGTCGAACAGCTGGAGGATCACGGGACGGGCGCCGACGCCGTCCCAGGCGAGGACGGCCCACCCGGATCCCTGGACGCCTAGCGCGGTGGCGGTGAAATGCGAACGGAACGCGTCGAACGAACCGAAGGCGTCACTGAGAGCGGCGGCGAACTCACCATCGGGTTCGCCGCCGTCCGGGGAGAGGTTCCGCCAGAAGACGCTGTGGTTGATGTGGCCGCCGAGGTTGACCGCGAGGTCCTTCTCCAGTTTGTTGACGTGGGCGAGATCGCCAGTCTCGCGTGCCTCGGCGAGTTGATCGAGCGCCGTGTTGGCTCCCGTCACGTACGCCTGGTGGTGCCTCGAGTGGTGCAGCTCCATGATGCGCGCGGAGATGTGCGGGGCGAGCGCGGAATAGTCGTAGGGCAGCTCGGGCAGGGTGTACGCGGGCATCCGGTTCTCCTTCCGGCTCGGCGGGATGTCAGTCGACGACGGTGAGGGTCTTGGCGACGTGGGTGCGGGCGGACTTGAGCCAGCTCAGGAGGAACTCGGCAGTGGAGTCGTCGGTGATGTCGTCGTCGTCGTCGATGAGGCCGGGGCGCACCTGGATGAAGACCTCGGGGCCGTGGAGCTGGGGCGACGCGAGTGTGGCAAGGATGCTGTGCAGATGCTGTTGGGCGATCGCGGTGCCGACGGCGCCGATGGATCCGCCGATCACGGCTGAGGGCTTGCCGGCGAGGGCGTTGCTGCCGTAGGGGCGGCTGACCCATTCCAGCGCGTTCTTCAGAACCGCCGGCACGGTGCGGTTGTACTCCGGGGTCACGATCACGATCCCGTCTGCCTCGGTGATCTCCGTCTTGTACGTCTGGACCCGTTCCGGCAGGTCGTAGTCGAGGTCGCGGTTGTACATCGGCAGATCGCCGATGGTGATCTCGTGCAGCTCGAGTCCGGCGGAGGGGGCGAGCTTTCGCAGTGCGGTGTAAAGCCGTCGGTTGATGGACTCCGTGGACAAGCTTCCGATCAGGACGCCGAGCTGGTAGGTGGTCATGGGGTTCCTTTCGCAGAGGTGCCGGCGGTCGTGGCCGGCGGGGGGGGGAATCGAGACGGAGAGACACGTGAGGGGCTGACGGGGGAGGGCAGCCTCGCTCCCCGAGGTCACCCGTTCTGTCTCAGGTGCAGGCCCTGGTCGAACAGGCCGTCGGGATCGACCTGACCGGCGATCCGGCGCAGGCTCTGGCCGGTCTGCCCGGGCCAGGCGAGCTCCGCGGCTGCGAGGGTGGTGTCGGAGGAGTAGGCGCCGTAGGCGCCGGTTCCCAGCTGTCTTAGCGGCGCGAAGGACTCGTCCTCGAGGGTCTGCCCGTCGGGTCGCACCCAGGTCGCGGCCAACGCAGCCTGGTGTCGGCCGGCCCACGCTGTCGCGTCTGCGGGGATGTCGGTGACAGCGCCGCCGAGGGAACGCAGCTCGCCCATCGCCGTCGTGCGGTGCTGGAACGACTCGATGAACGCCTCGCCGAGTTCGCGGTCGGAATGGTCGACGAGGACGTCGCGCAGCCGGATGTGCTGCTGGCCGGCGTGCGGCGAGTGCGGTGTGGGCACAATGCTCGGATATGGGGCGACGAACGCTTGGTTGCTCATCATCCTGGCGAGCTTGGCCGAGTCCTCGATGACGGGAGTCGCCTTCGCCACATCGGTGCCAGACCAGACGTTGATGGCCTGCACCGCGACTCGCCCTGGGTTGGCGGGCTGGAGCATGAGGAAGCTGGTCATCTCGCGGGGCGCGTTGGCGATCCAGTCGCCCCAGCTGTCGACGAAGCCCGGCAGGTCGGTGACGAGGTACTGGCCCATCTGGTTGATGACCCCGGTGTCACCGCCTCGGGAATGCAGCCGCTCGGCCTGGAACACGAACTCGGTGGTGATCCCGATCTGTGAGCCGCCGCCGCGGACCGCCCAGAACAGATCCGGTTCGTGGTCGTTGTCCAGCTGATGGACGGTCCCGTCCGCGGTGATCAGTTTCGCGGCGCGGACGCGGTCGATGGTGAGCCCTTGGGAGCGGATGAAGAACCCGACCCCGCCAGAGGTGGCCAGTCCTCCCACCCCGGTGTCGCCGAAATTGCCGCTGGTGATCACCAGATCGTGCGGCGCGAGCGCCTCGGCGACGTCTCCCCAGGTGGCCCCGGCTTGGACACGCACGAGCCCGGATGCGCGATCGACGAATTCAATCCGCTTCATGCGGGAGATGTCCAGGATGATCCCGCCGTCGTTCACCGATGATCCGGACATGCCGTGCCCCCCGGAACGGAACGAGAAGGGCACACGTTCGCCCATGCTCCGCCGCACCTCGGCGGCGTAGCGGACTGCGTCGGACACCTCGGCATCGGTCTCGGCCATGACCACCAGTCGGGGGCTGCCGACGGTCATGTAGTTCGACCGCACGGATCCGTACCGCGGGTGCTCTGCGGTGATCGCCCGCTCCTGCAGGGAGCGGGGAAGATCCGGCCAGTCGCGCCCAACGCCCGTGCGGTGCGTCGCCTCTGTCATGCTCATCGGTGCCCGCCGTCTCGGCGGACCTCATCGATCACGCCCGCGAAGGCATCCTTGTCGAGCAGCTCGTAGTTCGCCGACGCGATGCCGGCATCGGCTGAGAGCGCGGCCGTCAGCAGGCCGACGTCGGTGTTGTCCACGAAACGAGGGTTGCGGCCGGGCCTGTTGCGCGAGTTGACCGGACCGAGCAGTTCGGTGAACACGCGCCGTTGCCCCTGCGTCTCGGCCTGGAGGACCTTGGCCATCATCAGCAGCGCCGCCTGCTGCATCGACACGATGCCCGACCCGGGGACCGGGAACAGCGCCGATCCGCCGACGATGACGTGGTAGGCGCCCTCGCCCGTGAGGCGAGGCACGAAGGTGCGCGCCACAGCAAGGTGCGCGGTCGCGTACCCGGTGAAGTACTCGTCCCATGCGGCCTGGCTCGTGTCCCAGACGGCGGGACCGGCCCACCAGCTGCCGATCGAGGCGATCGCGTCCGTGACGGGCCCGTGCTCGGCCTCGATGCGGTCCGCCAGCGCCTTCGCCGATTCGAACGTGGTGTAGTCGCCGACGACCAGCGTGAGCCGCTCGCTCTCGGGAGCGTTGCCGATCACGCGGCGGAACTCATCGGCCCGGTTCTGTGATCGTGTCGGCACGATCACCCGCGCGCCGGCCTGCAGCCAGGCACGGGCGATGCCATCTCCGACCGAGCCGGTGCCTCCGGCGATGACCACGGTGCGATCGCGGAGTCCGGGGCTTACATCCTGCGTCATGATCCACTCGTTCCCTAGTTACTACTTGTGCGTAAGACCATGATGCGAGAGCATGGAAGGGAGGGCAAGACGGCACATTCATGTGCCTACCTGGCGTAGGAGGAACCGCATGAGCGCGACGACGAGCACGGCCTCGGTCGAGGGGGATGCACGGGTCCATTCGGAGTACGAGGAGCACTGCGCGAACGTGCCCGAGCACGGCCCCGTGGTGCGGCAGGTGCTCGATCGGATCGGGGACAAATGGTCCCTGCTGGTGATCATCACCCTCGAGCGGGGTCCGCTTCGTTATGGCGCCCTGAAGCGGCAGGTGGTGGGCGTCTCGCAGCGCATGCTCACGCTCACTCTGCGGCAGTTGGAGCGCGATGGTCTCGTCGCCCGGACCATCTATCCGAAGATCCCGCCGCACGTCGAGTACGAGCTGACCGATCTGGGCCGAACGCTCATCGACCCTGCCCGGGCCATCGCGCATTGGGCCATCACGAACTACCCCGCGATCGAGAAGGCACGCGAACGATACGACCGTGTGACGGAGCCCCGCGACTGACGACCATCGAACAGCCCGGATCCCGTCTCGCCGAATGGTGACGGGGAACTCGCGATGCGAGGGTCACGCTCTGCCGTCGATGAGCCGGGGGAAGATCTCGTCGGCGATGATCTCCAGCAGGCGATGGGTCCAGGCGGGAGAGAGGTAGGCCGGCAGGTTCGCAAGCAGGACTGTGTCGAAGCACTCGCGCGCGATGGCGAGCGCTGCGTCACGCTGCAGCTGGTCGACGACCTCGCCGACCGTTCCGACCTTCCACCCCTTCCCGAACTGTGCAGCGGATCGGGGCGCGGTCCTCGCCGAGCACCTCGCTCTTCGGCGAGACCTCGACTCCGCCCATGCTCGCGAAGCCGCTGCCGTTGAGCGCGAAGGCGTAGAACGGTCCGCCTTCGACCTTCAGGAGGTACTCCGCTGCCTTTCCGTACTCTGCGTCGTTCCCGGCATCGGCGTAGCCGTTGTACCGGGAGACGGTCTCCTCCAACTGCTGCGCAGGCACGCCGATTGCCTCGGCCAGCTCGCTGATCGTGTCGGCCTTGAAGATAAACGGCTTCTCCTGCTCGATCGCCGCGTCGATGAGGCCCTGCAGCTCGGTGAGCTTCTCGCCGTTCTTGATGTCGAGCGCGGAGCCGACGAAGTTGCCCTCGTCGATGAGACGGTCCACGTTCGCCTGGCTGAGGATGCTGAACACCTCAGCCTGATTCAGGATGGCGTTGCCTGCCAGCGAGAGGTTCCACGCGACGTCCTCCTTCACGAACCGCTGACCGCGCTCGTTGACCCAGAGCAGCGGCTGCTGCCCAGCGGCGTTGGTCAGGTGACCCATCACCTCGAACGGGTGGTGGCCGGGGTCCTTCAGGTAGCCCGAGTAGATCATCAGCGTGCCGGCCTGGTACTTCCTGGCGTCGACCGACCACATGAGCTTCGTGCCGTCGCCGTCGGCGTTGCCGTGGTTCAGGGGGCACGAAGCGGTCGGGGTCGTAGGAGGTGTACTCCCGAATCATCTCGGCGTTGTTGAGGTAGCCGCCGGTCGCGACGACCACGCTGCCCGCCGAGACGGTCTGCGTCTCACCAGTGCTCTCGTCGCGGATCGTGACGCTGGCGATGCTGCCGTCCTCTGCCGTGCCGAGTCCGGCGAGAGCGGTCGAGGTCAGGATCTCCACGCCGAGCCTGCGTGCCTCCGGGATCAGCGTTCCGTTGATGACGGCGTTTCCTCCCCCGGTGTAGGCGAGCATAACGGGCTTGCCGTCGCCCATTCCGAAAAGGCCGTCGTACGTCAGTCCGAGACCGCGCAGCCAGTCCGCGGTCTCCCCACTGGCGTTCAGGACACTCTTGAGGATCGGCAGGTTGGCTCGGTAGTTGGAGAACTCGGCCTCGGCAGCGAACACGTCCTCAGGGGTGATGTCGATCCCCTGCGCCGCCGCCTCCTGGGTCCCGAGCGCCAGGAGACCTTCGGTGTAGATCCCGCATCCCCGAGCGTCTCCGCCTTGTCGATCAGGAGCACGCTGAGCCCCGCCTGCGCGCCCGCGACAGCCGCGGAACTGCCCGAGGGCCCCGATCCCGCGACGACGAGATCGTACGAATCCTTGGTGCTGATTGACATGAACAGTCCTTCCACTCATGGTTCTGATCTGTTCCCTGCAACACCGTATGAGCGTGTCGAGCGGAAGGGAAGACGGCACATTCGTGTGCCCGCGTCGATGGCCTTGCGACGTCTGCCGGCAGGTCGCCGTCCCGACAGCAGGAGGGCATGCACCTGTCTGTCGAGCTGACAGACATCGAACAGCTCGCTGGCAAACCCTCGCCGGGTTACCCGAGAGACCACCACTCCTTGCGCCGGCGGCGGTTGTCGGCCACAGCCTCAAGAGGAGGGCGCCCCAGCGTGCCCGCAGTCACGGTCGAGGCAGCCGCACGTGGCTCAGCCCCTCCATGAACTGCGTGAAGGAAGTCGGTTCAGCAGACACGGATTCGATGATCGACGCGTCGTCGAGCGCGTCGACGAGTCGGTCGAAGATCGAGCGGAACAGCGTGGTGTCTCCGGGCGACCGGGCAAGCAGCAGCACGATCCGCACTGTTCTTCCGCCCCACGCCATCCCTCCGGGGACGATCCCGACCGCGATTGCGGATCGGTGTGCGCGCAACCCCATCGCGTGGGGCATGGCGAGTCCGTCCACAAAGGCCGTGCTGCTCATGTGCTCTCGTTCTATGGCGCGTTCGACCTCGCTGGCATCGAAGACCCCTTCGCGCACCATGAGATCGCCCAGGCGCCGGATGAGCTGCTCGGGGGTTGTCGCGTCGGTGGCAGAAACGTACATCGCGGGCGAGAACAGCGAGCGAAGGGATGTGCGCAGCCCCGCGACGCGACGGAATTCGCGCACCTGTGCGAGCGCTGCGTCGACCCGGGCCGCGTCCCGGTCACCCAGGAGAGGGGAAATGACGACCTGTGGGACGCCGTCCTGAGCGACTGCATCGCCGGTTGTGAGGACGAGCTCGGCTCCTGAGGGAAGAGGACCGTCCTCGCCGGTCACGGTCAGCTCGATCTCCGATGCGAACCGGGCGGAGAGCGCTCGCGCGGGCCCGAGTTCGTCTCGGAAGTACTCCGGCACCCGCAGCACGACCGCCACGCTGTCACGCGCGGACTCCTTGGCCAGAAGCGCGGATCCGACGTGAAAGGCGAGGAAGGCGATCTCATCCTCGGGCAGATCGACTCTCAGGTGTTCGCTGATGTCCATCGCCATGAAGACGGCCACGTCGTAGATGAGCGGATACGCGCTCTTGATGTCCTCGACCATCGGATTCCGGTTCCACGTGCCACGGCCCGCGCGGCGCATGAGAGCGGCGACGTGCGACTGCAATCGGGTGGTGTAAGCCCGGTCGTCCAGGTCGATGCCGTACTCGTCGAGGATCCTGCCGCGGAATGCGGCCACCAGGTGCTCAGCCGCGTCCGTGGACTGGGCGTCGTCGATGAGGCGCCCGCCGCCGGCGAGCGCGTGCGCGTCGAGTTCGACGCTCACCTCGGCGGTCAGCAGATCGTCTGCGTCGAATCCGAAGTAGGTGCGCACGAGTTCGCGGAGCGCCTCCCGCAGTTCCTGGTCGATGTTCGTCGTGGCGATCGCGGGCGGGGGGACGTCCCCCGTGGGTCGGCGTGTCCTTCGATCCACGGCGATCGCGATGTGCAGCAATGCCCCTTCGAAGCCGAAGGGATTGACCTCCAGACCTCGGGATGTGATGAGCCCCCGCAGGGCGTGGGCGAAGCCGGCGACGTCGTAGCGAGGGAAGTGGGCCGCCACGACCGAGGCCACGTCCAGCGGGCGGCGTGACTCGGCGCGCAGCGTCTCTCCCAGCGCCTGCCGCTGCAACCTCTCGTCGCCGGTCAGGCGGACGGTCTCGCGCCGTCTCGTCAGCTGCAGCCCCCGCTGCGCGAGCCATCGACGCAGCGCGCTGAGGTCACGTTCGATGGTCGACTCGCTGACATGAAAACGGTCGGCGAGGTCGTACACCGAGGTGCCCTCCGGCAAGCGCGTGAGCTCGATGAAGATGCGGGTCACGCGGTCATCGGGAACCTCGGCGCGTCGAACCGCGCCGGCGATGCGGTAGCCGAGCTGGGAGGACTCCACAGCTCCAGGAGAGCGTTCGTTCACCGCGCGCACGAGGTTGCGCACCGTGCGGGTCGTCACGGACAGCTCCGCGGCGAGCCGCGTCGCTGTGACCCAGTCGTTCCTGCCCCGCAGGAGCCGGACGAGCGCGTCGCTGCGGTCGGACATGAGGTGCCTCCAATCGTGCCCGCGACGAGCCGGGCGGGCAGGGTCCGTCAGGAGGGTTCTCTCCACGCTAGACGTGCATCTCGGCCGATCGCCAGCCGCCTGACTTCCCAGGGGAGGAAACAGCACGGATGGCGCGGCGGGGATCGTGGACCGCAAGCTTGTACTCGCAACCATCCGGCAGCGGAAAGCGAGAGTAGTGGCGTGGTCAGTGATGAGATGGCTCAGGCGGCGATGTCCGTCATCCTCCCGGCGGGTGAGGCGCGCACTTCGACGCGCAGGGCGCTGGATGCTGTCATCCAGCGCGACTTCGATGGCGCTCGCGCCCTCCTCGGCGAGGCCGGGGAGAAGATCGCCGAGGGGCACCGGAGTCAGACCCGCTACGTGCAGGGAGAAGCCCAAGGCGAGGATCAGCCCTACTCGATCCTGTTCACGCACGCTCAGGACACTCTGATGACGGTGATGGCCGAGCACGGACTGGTCGGGAAGCTCGTCGGCGTGTTCGAGTCGCTGGACGCGCGCCTGACAGCGTTCGAGCGGCCCGGCGCGGACGCGTAACCCCCTGAGAGCGTCGGAGCCTCCGGCGGTCGGAGTCACACAAAGGAAGTTGAGATGTCAATGACGACGAAGATCCTGCTCGTCTGCGGATCGGGCGCCTCCAGCGGCTTCATGGCGCAGCGCATGCGCAAAGCCGCGAAGAAGCGCGGAGCAGACCTGCATATCGAAGCCCGCAGCGAGTCCGAACTGAGTACCGAGCTCAACGGCGTGAGCGTGCTCCTGCTCGGACCGCACCTGCAGTACATGGAGGACGAAGTGCGGGCACGCACGGCCGACGCGCAGGTGCGCACCGCCGTGATCCCGCAGAGCGTCTACGGGGTTCTCGACGGAGACGCCGCACTCGACCTGGTCGACCGGCTCCTGGCGGAGTGAGGAAGTCATCATGAAGACCGCCACCGCCTGGATGACCCAGCACTTCGTCCCCGTCGCCACTCGCATCTCTCGCAGCCGCGTCGTCATGACCCTGCAGGAATCGATCACCTCCGTCCTTCCGATGATCTTCATCGGCTCGCTCGTCACCCTCATATCGATCATCCGGGACTTCGTCCCGTCGTTTCCCGACCTAAGCCCGATCAGCACCTTCTCCTTCGGCCTGACCGGCTTGTTCGTCGCCTTCCTCGTGCCCTACACGTGGCTGCGTCATGCCGGCATCGACAACTATCGCATCGTGGGTGGAGCGACCGGCATCTCTGCGTTCCTGATGCTGCTGCACCCGGAGATCGCCGACGGACAGATCTCTTTCGCCGTCGACGCGCTCGGCGCCGGCGGACTGTTCGTCTCGCTCGTCGTGGGGTTCGCCGTCGCTCTGACGTTCCAACTCGCCAGCCGCATCCGCTTCTTCGGAGAGGACTCCGGCCTGCCCGACTTCATCAAGGTGTCGTTCGAGGCCATGCTGCCCATCGCCGTGCTGCTCGGCCTCTCGTGGGCGCTGGTCTTCGTCGCGGAGGTCGACGTGACCGCCGCCATCGCCGCGGCCTTCACGCCCCTGACGGCGGTGAGCCAGAGCCTGTGGGGCTTCGTGCTCATCATCTTCCTGGCCGGGTTCACCTACTCGTTCGGCATCAGCAACTGGCTGTGGACCGGCATCATGATGCCGTTCTGGCTGCAGGCGATGGCGGAGAACATGTCCGCCGTGCAGCAGGGGCTCGAGCCGCAGAACGTCGACCTGCATGAAACGATCTTCTCGGGCTGGCTGTTCATCGGCGGCGTCGCGGCCACGTTGCCGCTGGTGGTGATGATGGCGTTCTGGGCACGCTCGAAGAGACTGAAGGCCATCGGCCGCGTGAGCCTGGTCCCCGGCCTGTTCAACATCAACGAGCCTGTCGTGTTCGGAGCGCCAATCGCGTTCAACCCGATCCTCATGGTGCCGTTCTGGATCAACTGCATCATTCCCCCGGCGATCGTCTGGCTGACCCTGAAGGGCGGCCTCGTCCCGATCCCCGAGGAGACCTACCTCCTGTGGTACACGCCTTTCGGGCTGTCCACCTTCCTGGTCACCAAAGAGTTCACCGGCCTGATCCTGCTGGCCGTCGTCGTCGCCGTCGTGTCCATCGTCTGGCTCCCGTTCTTCAAGGTCTACGATGCGCAGGTCCTGAAGCAGGAGCTTGCCGACGTCGCGGCCGAATCATGCCCCGAAACGAATGCGAGCACGAACAATGGCTGAGCTTCCCGCACTGACCGCACCGGAGGGGTTCCTGTGGGGCGGCGCCGTCGCCGCGAACCAGATCGAGGGGGCATGGCGCGCGGGCGGCAAGGGCCCCTCGGTCTACGACATCACCCCCGTCAAGGACGGACGGGCAAAGGGCGGCGACAACGCGACCGTCGTCACGCAAGCCTCGATCCAAGCCGCAATCGACGACCCGGATGACTCCCGCTACCCCAAGCGCTTCGGGATCGGGTTCCACGAACGGTTCCGCGAAGACATCGCCCTAATGGCGGGGATGGGCCTGAATGCGTTCCGCACATCACTCGCATGGACGCGGCTCTTCCCCCGCGGCGACGAGGGCAGCCCGAACCAGGCCGGCCTGGACTACTACACCCAGCTGTTCGACGAGCTCGTCTCACACGGTATCGAGCCCGTCGTCACGCTCTCTCACTACGAGATGCCGCTGACGCTGGTGACCGAGTACGGCGGATGGGCCGACCGCAGGCTGATCGACTTCTACACTCGATTCGCCCGCACCGCACTGGACAGCTTCCCGCAGGTTCGCCACTGGGTCACGTTCAACGAACTCAACTTCGCCCTCCTCGAACCATTCAACACGCTGGGGATCCCCAACGACGCCGACGACCTCGAGCGCAAGACCTATCAGGGGCTGCATCACCAGTTCGTCGCCTCCGCGCGCACGGTTGCCTACGCACGCAGCGCCCGGCCGGATGTGCGCATCGGCGCCATGCTCGCCGATGAGGTCGCCTACCCCGCCAGCACCGATCCGCACGATGTCCTGGCGGCCGACCAGGATCAGCAGACGCTGTACTCTTTCTCCGACGTGCTGGTGCGTGGCGAATACCCCGGCTATATGCAACGACGCTTCGCGCAGAAGGGCATCGCGCCGGTCACGGAGCCCAGCGACCCGAGCGAACTGGCAGCTGGCACAGTCGATTTCCTCGCTATCAGCTACTACCTCTCGCGGGTGGTCTCCGCATCCGACAACGGCGAACACGTCGGCGGAACCATCGCCCGCAGCCTCGTCAACCCGCATCTGCGCCTCAGCGAATGGGGATGGCCCATCGACCCCATCGGACTGCGGATCTCCCTCAACCGGTACTGGGACAGGTACCGAGTCCCGGTGTTCGTCGTCGAGAACGGCATCGGTGTCCTCGAGGAGCCCGACATCGACGGAATCGTTCACGACGATTACCGCATCGAGTACCTCGGCAGCCATATTCGCCAGCTCCTGGAGGCCATCGCCGACGGGGTCGACGTGATCGGGTACTGCGTATGGAGTCCCATCGACATCATCAGTGCCTCCACATCCGAGATGAAGAAGCGTTATGGCCTCATCTACGTCGACCAGGACGACCACGGCCATGGCAGTCTGCAGCGCGTTCCCAAGAAGAGCTACCACTGGTACCGGCGCGTCATCGACAGCGACGGCGCCCAGCTCTGACGCACCGACCTTTCACTGAGAGAGAACACTTATGCCAGAACGCACTGTCGTCATCGCGTCCAAGTCCGGCCTGCACGCCAGGCCGGCGATGATCCTCACCAAAGCCGTCGCCGGTCTCGGTGTTCCCGTCACGATCTCCCGGGCAGAGGGAACGCCGGTCGATGCGGGAAGCATCCTCCGGGTCATGGCACTCGGCGTGAAGCAGGGCGACAGCATCGTCGTCGGCAGCGCCGACCCGGGAGCGCTGCAGCAAATCGCCGATTTGCTGCAGACCGACCTCGACGCCGCCTGAGCCGCATCCCGCGGACCGATTCGTGCTCATCGGGTCGGGCAGGCTCACCCGGGCGGCATCGTCCTCCACCCTCGGAGCATTCACCCTACTGTGTTGTTCTTCCTCGGCCCTACCACTGCGGTCAGCGATCTGCGTGTAGTCCTGGCGGGCACGACGATGACGATCCCTGGCGATACGTGAAGCCCGCACTAGAGAGAGCCCTGGAGATCGGGGCCCTGGATGCAGGCGGCTATCGCTGGGTCGTCAGGGGCCGGATTCAGAGGTCACAGTGTTGCTTGGCAGCGGGACGGCCTCGCTGGCCGCCAGGTTTGGCGGCCGTCTTGCTGGGGCGCACGAGGGACGGAGCTGCAGCCGCCCTCCGAGGTCCTGGACGGTTCGGTTTGTCTCCATGCCCTTGAGTCAAGAGCTAGGACACGGGATCTTGGCCACCCGGTGAGTGCTGCCGCGTGGCGTCGAGGGATGTCGCTACGGACCCCGCACGGATTGTCCACACTGTTGGCACCAAGGGTGCGAGCAGGCGCGCTGCGCGCACCTTGCCGCTGAGGCGGCCCCTCCCGCGACCGGCTCGGGAGGGGCCCGCCGTGGTGATGACGATCCGCGTGATGTCATCCGGCCGCGGCTACGAATACCTCCTCAAGTCGGTCGTCGCGGGCGACGGCGACCGCGATATGAGCACCGCCCTGACCCGCTACTACAGCGAGACGGGCAGCCCACCGGGCACCTGGCTCGGCGCCGGCCTCACGAGTCTGGACACTGGCCAAGGCCCGGCTCTTACGGCCGGCGATCAGGTGAGCGAGGAACAGCTCGCACGCCTGCTCGGCGACGGTACTCATCCGGTGACCGGCGCACTGTTGGGGTTGCGTTATCCGCGGTTGCAACCCCCGCGCGAGCGCATCGCAACCCGAGTTGCGAAGCTCGACGCATCGCTCACGGGTGAACGACGCGACGAGGCGATCGAAAGCATCCGCGCGGCGGAGCTGGCGAAGAAGCCACGCACCGCGGTTGCGGGCTTCGATCTGACGTTCTCGCCGCCGAAGTCGCTGAGCGCGATCTGGGGTGTCGCCGACGCGGGCATGCAGTCGCTGATCGCTCAGGCGCATCATGCCGCGATGCGCGACACCCTCGTGCTGCTCGAGCAGCGGGTCGCAGCGAGTCGGGTCGGGCATGGTGGGATCGCCCGCATGCCGGTGGTCGGCGTGGTCGCGACGGCATTCGATCACTACGACTCCCGAGCCGCCGACCCGCAGCTGCACACGCATCTGGTCGTGTCGAACAAGGTGCAGGGCGAGGACGGGCGCTGGCGGTCGCTGGACTCGCGCACGCTTCACCGAGCTACCGTGGCGCTGTCGGCGTCGTACAACGCGTTCCTCACTGATCACACCGCCCGGCTACTGGACGTGGCGTGGGTGCCGGTGGACCGCGGCAGGGACCGCAACACCGGCTGGGAAATCGAGGGCGTCCCGGCAGGGTTGCTCGCGGAGTTCTCGCGCCGCACCACCGGCAGCGGCGATCAGAGCGAGGGGATCGCGGAGACTACGCAGCGGTTGATCGACGAGTACGTTGCCGAACACGGTCGCTCTCCGTCGCGGACGACGGTGGCGAAGCTGCGGCAGCAGGCGACGCTGGAGACGCGGCCGGAGAAGGAGCTGCACTCGCTCGCCGAGCTGACCGCGCAGTGGCGCGAGCGGGCGACCGTCTTGCTCAGCGAAGACGCCACCACCTGGGCCGCGCATCTCCTCGCCCACGGAGCCGGGCAGGTGCGTCTGCGGGCCGATGATCTGGATGCCCAGCAGGTAGAGGGCATCGCAACGGTCGTGCTGATGGAGGTTGCGAACCGGCGGGCGACCTGGGGACGGTGGAATCTGCACGCCGAGACGATGCGGCAGCTGATGGGTCTGCGTTTCGTCTCCACGAAGGACCGGATCGCAGCTCTCGACCAGATCGTGCAGCACGCCGAGGCGCAGTCGCTGCAGCTCACCCCCGACTACGACCGACCCGTGCCCGACGCGTACATGTTCGCAGACGGGACGAACCGATTCCAGCCGGCCGATCAGATCGCCTACTCGAGTCAGGACATCCTCGACGCCGAGACGCGGCTCCTCCGACACACTGAGGCTGAGGACGCGCCACGGCTCACGGCACGCCTCGTCGCCCGCCACACGTCCCGCAAGATTAACGGGGTAGCTCTCGCCCCGGATCAGGTGACGGCGATCACGGCGATCGGACGGTCCGGGCTCACTCTCGATCTGCTCATCGGGCCGGCCGGGGCAGGCAAGACGACTGCGCTGCGTGCACTGCACCGGGCGTGGACGGCCGCGCACGGTCGGGACTCCGTGATCGGCCTGGCGCCTTCGGCCGCCTCCGCCGAGGTTCTCGGCGACAGCTTGGGTGTGCGGGCGGAGAACACGGCGAAGTTCCTCTGGGAGCACGGCAAAGGCCGTTGGAGCCTCGAAGCCGGGCAGCTCGTGCTGATCGATGAGGCGTCCCTCGCCGGCACGCTGGCGCTGGATCGCATCACCGCGCACGCGGCAGAGGTCGGAGCGAAGGTCGTGCTGATCGGTGATTGGGCCCAGCTGTCGGCAGTCGAGACCGGTGGAGCGTTCGGGATGCTCGTACGCCATCGCCACGGCGTGCCTGAGCTGACCGATGTCCGCCGCTTCACCCACGACTGGGAGAAGACCGCCAGCCTCGCTCTACGTCGTGGGGAGCCCGGCGTGCTGGTGGTCTACGACGAGCGGGGCCGTCTGCACGATGGCGAGCTCGATGCTCTCTACGCAGGGTGGCAGGAAGACCGTGCGGCGGGCCTGTCCACGTTGATGATCGCTGGGAACGGCGATGCCGTCGCCGAGCTGAACCAGCGCGCTCGCGCCGACCTCATCGATGCCGGTCGCGTCGAAGCCCACGGGGTTTCCCTGCACGACGGGACGACGGCAGGCATCGGGGATCTTGTCGTGACCCGCCGCAACGACCGCACCCTGTCGACGGGGCGGTCGTGGGTGAAGAACGGCGACAGGTGGCAGGTCGCCCTCCGCTGCCACGATGGCTCGCTGGTCGTCCGCCGCGTCGGAAAGGGCGACGTGCCCTATGGGAAGGCCCTGGTGCTGCCCGCGGGGTACGTGGCGGACGAGGTTGAGCTCGGATACGCGGCGACCGCGCATCGCGCGCAGGGTTCCACCGTGGTCACCGCGCACGCGCTGATCGACCCGGAGAAAGCATCCCGCGAGCTGCTCTACGTCGCGATGACCCGCGGGCGAGCGCGCAACGAGGCGTACGTGATCCAGCCCGACCCACACGAGATCGAGCCGCATCTCGATCAGCCGCAAGAGAAGACGGTGGTCGAACACCTCGCACGAGTGCTCGCTCGCAGCGAAGCCGATCGGTCTGCGACTGAGACCCTCGCGCTCGAGGCCGACCGGCATGCCTCGCTCTCCACATTGCTCGCCGAGTTCGACCTTCTCGCCCGCGAAGCCCAGTCCGAGCGCTGGGCGGTCCTCCTCGACGTCGCACCCTTCGCGCCCGATACCGCTGACAACGTCTTCACCAGCTCCTACTACGAACACCTCGAAGGCGCCCTCGCCCGGCACGAGGCCGCGGGCCATGACGTGAACGTCACCCTTACCGCTTTCGCACCGGGAATTGCCGCAAGTGGGGAACAGGCCGACCCCGCCGCGCAGCTCGCAACCGCCGTGGACCGGGCAACGATGAACCGTGCGCCCGGCCGCGCCGCCAGGCGTACCCGTCGCATCGCAGGACTCATCCCGATCCCTACTGGCCCCATACCCGAGGACATGCGAACGGCCCTTGACGAGCGAGGCGCCCTCATCGAGGCCGCAGCCCGTCGCTCACTCCAGGATGCGCTACGTTCCGGCGAATCCTGGACGACCAACCTCCCACCACCGAGCGGCGATCGCCGAACCCGCCAAGAATGGATCGCGACGCTCTTGCCCGTCGCGCTGTATCGGCACCGTTACGGCGTCACTGGCTCCTCGCCGCTCGGCAACCCGAAGGACATCACCAAAGCGCAGCAGTCGGTCGAGTACCGCGCCGCCTCCGCGGCGCTGTCCCGCGTTCAGACGTCAGCCAGGCCAGCAAGTGCGTATGCCGCGACACGCCCGGCAACCAGAGGAGAGCCGATGCAATGGTGAGACTGAGACCGTACTGGGTGGTGCTCACACGGCGGCCTTCGGTCGCAGCTACACGGTTCGGTCTTGTTCTGCGCGGCCGTGGATGTGGCAGGTCGGACGATCCATCTCTCCAGTTGCTTGGGTTCATTGTGTAGGCGAGTATTCGGTAGCTATGAGCCTTCACGAGTCGATGCCGCCGCCCTCTGGCGACGATCCAGTGCCTGCCGAGAATGAGCTCCAGACGATCATGGCCCGTTTCCACGTGGAGCAAGCATCCGACGCTGGCGGGGCAGCGCGCTTGAAGACGACGATCGATGAACTTTCCAAGCTCGACGAGAAACACCGCAATAAATCCGAGATCGAGATTCGAAAGTATCACGCCGTCGTCTCCGTGATGGACGGCCTGCAGATGCTCCTTGACGAACTTGATCCGTCGGACCCTATGACGACGACAGCGAGGAGGCCCGCCCTCCGCACGTCGGCCTCGACAGCGGCGAATCCCTCATCGGCGAGCTCGACGACGAGAAGCACCGTCATCCGGCGTGTTGAGGCGCTTCACGGAGCGCCGTCCCCGTAGCAAGGGTTGGGCCGCACGTCCGAAGGCGACGCGACAACAGTCCGCGGCGTGCCGTCGCCATCGATCACGATGGCCTCGGCTTGCCAGCCAGCTTCGGTTCGGATCCAGACGCGCAGCAGGGCTTCCGCCGCTGAGTCGCCATCGCGGACCCAGCAGTGCCGAACGCGGGGCGCACGATGATCCCCGACGCGTTGCGGCGGTCTCAGGCGTTGGAGAACTGCTCGGTCTCTGGCGAGCGCTGCGGCGCGGTCCTCCGGTGTCCGTCGCGATCCCATGCCCGAGACGCTAGCCCCAGCCGCCGACGTCGTGACCCATGCGCCCGAGGTGGGCGAGCCGGCCATATTAGGCAGCCGAGCTGGTCCGTGAGCCGAGGAACGGTAGCGCTCGTCGGGCCAGCAATGCGTTACCTCGTTCCGTGAGCGCTATTGCGGCTGACTAGATGTACTGACCCGGATCGTTGTTGACATAAGAGAAGCCCCCGGTGTCGAGTTGGAGCTGTCTAGTTCTACATCTCGAACCACGGAGGCTTCTCATGTCCCACGCTAACGCCCGACTGGCTCCCGCGGGCCGTTTGATCATGATTCAGCGCATCCAGTCCGGGCGTGCGGTCGCGCATGTCGCCGCTGAGATGGGGGTCTCTCGCACGACTGCGTGGCGGTGGTGGCGCCGATTCCGTGAGTTGGGGATCGTGGGCTTGAAAGATCGATCCAGCGTCGCGCACACGCATCCCAACCGCACCAATGCGTGCGCGGAGACTCGTGTGCGGATCATGCGTGAGTTGACCCGCCGCGGCCCGGTCTTCATTGCGGGCAAGCTCGGCATGCACGCCTCGACGGTCGGACGGGTGCTGCGCCGCCACCGGGAACCATTGCTGCGCGATATCGATCCCGTCACGGGAACTCGGATCCGCGCAGAACGACGATCCGCGAACCGATACGAGCACGATCATCCAGGCTCGTTGATCCATATCGATGTCAAGAAACTCGGCCGCATCCCCGACGGTGGCGGTTGGCGGCTACACGGTCGTCGCGAACGACCGAACCGGAAACGGGGACACGGGTACGACTATGTCCATACCGTGATCGATGATCATTCGCGTGTCGCGTACGCCGAGATCCACGATGATGAGAAAGGTGTTACCGCGGCTGGGGTCTTGGAGCGTGCGATCGCGTTCTATGCGTTGCTTGGGGTGCGGGTCGAGCGTGTCATCAGCGATAACGCTTTCGCATACCGGCACTCCGCAGTGTTTCGTGGTGTTCTTGACGCTCACAACATCGCGCAACGGTTCATTCGTCCGCATTGCCCGTGGACGAATGGGAAAGTCGAACGCTTGAATCGCACACTCGCGACGGAGTGGGCGTACGCGCGGCCGTGGGCGTCGAACGAGGATCGCCGGGCAGGGTTGACTGCCTGGCTCGATTATTACAACCTGGACAGGCCCCATCTCGGTATCGGGGGCCAATCTCCGATCGATCGCGTCAACAACGGTCGAGGTCAGTACAACTAGAGCGCGAGGCGATGCTGTCCACGCGTTGTGGGGGCGGGCGACGGTGTCGAGGGCCGCAGCCCACGATCGGCCCGTGCCGCCTCGTTCGGCAAGATCGCCGCGACATCGGCGCCCGAGGTAATGAGCGTGGCGATGCCGTCGCGCAGCAGCTGGTGAGTGCCGGTGCTTGCGGCTGAGGTGATGGGTCCGGGCACCGCGCCGATGGGACGCCCGAGCTCGTGCGCGCGCTTCGCCGTCATCAGCGAACCTGAGCGTGCCGCGGCTTCCACGACGATAGTTGCGCCGCCGAGCGCGGCGAGGAGGCGGCCGCGCTCGTGAAAGCGGGATCTCGTCGGTGCCTGGCCCGGGGGGCGCTTCGCTCAGCAATAGACCCGAAGTCTGCACGCGTTCGAACAGGTCGCGATTGCCGGACGGGTAGGGGCGATTCAGTCCTCCGGCGAGTACGGCGACGGTGGGTCTGTGAGCGGCGAGGGTGGCGCGGTGAGCCGCTGCGTCGATGCCATATGCGCCGCCGGAGACCGTGATGCGACTGCCGGCGGCCAGATCGGAGGCGATCTCTGTGGTGACATGCTCGCCATAGGGTGTTGCCGCTCTCGATCCGGTGATCGTCACGAAGGAGGCCAATGGCGCGCGCAGTAGGTTCGTATCGCCGAGGCTCCACATCGCCAAGGGCGCGTGCTCGCCCAACGCCCGCAGGCCCGATGGCCACTCCGCGTCGCCCGGGACCAGCACTCGAAGACCTGATCGCGCGGTCTCGTCGAGCACGTGCTCGATCGACTGGGACTTCAGGCGGTTCGAAGCGCGGCCGCGCCAGATGCCGGCGTCGACGGACTCGATAGCCGGAATGGGCGCGGCCGTGTCGAGTGCCCGGATGGTCTCGACGACACCCAGCTGCGCGACCAGGCGCCCCGTGATCGGATCACCCGGATCGGTCGCAATCGCGAGAGCAATCCGCGCAGTTCGTTCGTCACCAGCCAGCTTCGCGATCGAGTCCATGCGTCCTCCGTTGTCGAGTGCACAGCAGGTGCACGGCACGGACCTTGCGACCCGTCCCGAGTGCTCAGCCGTTCGCGCCTCCGCTCGGTCGTCCGGGTCCGTTCGTACGGCGGACGGCGTGCATTCTGGCTGGCTCGCGCTGCGCTGGCTTGCCGTCCACCGTAGGTCCACGTAAACTGCTCACTACTAAGACCGGTTCCGCCTGCTTCGGTAGGTCCAGGGCCGGTCCTCATTTTTGTGGGGCGGACGCCGTGAGCGAAGACGTCAAGGCGTACAAGACGTACGACGAGCAAGTCGAGATCCTCGCCGGACGCGGCATGGAGATGGGCGACCGCGAGGCGGCCGTGGACATGCTGCGTCGCGTCAACTACTACCGGCTGAGCGGCTACTGGTATCCCTTCCGGAAGCTGACAGCAGGCAGCCGTGAGGACGACTTCTACGCCGGTACGCGTTTCAGCGACGTGGTTGCCCTCTACGAGTTCGACGCCCGGCTTCGGGCAGCGGCCTTCGCCGCCCTCATGCCTGTCGAGCTCGCCATCCGCGCGTTGCTCGGGCACGAGCTCGGCCGGATCGACCCATGCGCTCACCTCGAACCGTCGCTGCTGGGCGCTACAGCTCGGACGGGAGACAGCTATCTGCGCTGGCTTGAACGATACGAGTCCGAGCTCGCCCAGTCCCGGGAGGACTTCGTCGCACACCACGAGCACAAGTACGGCGGCCGCCTGCCGGTGTGGGCCGCGACGGAACTCATGGACTGGGGGAGTCTGACCTACCTCTACGGCTTCGCGCCTCGTCCTGTGCAGGACGCCGTCGCTGACGCGTGTGGCCTACGCGGACCGCAACTGGCGAGCTGGCTCAAAGCACTCAACCTCGTACGGAACACCTGCGCGCACCACGGGCGACTGTTCAACAGGGTCCACACGATCGTACCGAGACTCCCCGCAATAGGAGTCCACTCCGATCTCGACTCGGTGTCCGCGGACTGGAGCCGCACCTTCGGGCAGCTCACGCTGATCCAGTTCCTATCCGACCGTCTCGGGGCAGGCCGCAGCAAGCTACTCCCGGCCGTGCTGAAGAGCTACCCGCCCGTCCAGCTCGTTCCGATCTCTCACGTGGGCGTGCCCGACGGGTGGCAGGCTTCAAGCCCCCTGTGGGCATGATCGAACCTGCGCCGCGCCACGGGCTCGACGGCACCAGCTTGCTCAGGTCGCCTGACAGGACCCGAGGTCTGCCGCTCGGCAGATTCGTCGCCTCAGTCGCTAGCCCGCAACTCAGGACTCAGCAGCTCACAGGCTCCTGCGCCGCATCGCCGTGCCGAGCGCGAACTGGGCGGCCACCCCCCCACGCGAGAACCCGTCGCGTGGGCATCCGTGATAGGCCGGGTTCCCATATCGGTCGCCGCGGCGGCAGCCGCGTTCAGCCCTGGCAGAGCGTCCGCGGCGAGGAGCATCCACGAGACACCGCCGCGCGGCCGATGAGCGCGGCTAGAACGGTGCTTCCTCGCCCCTCGCCCACCGGTCCGGTGGTGGGGGCGGCAGCGCTCCTTCGGGAAGGGGCAGGCTGGTGACGACGTAAAGGTTCAGGATGTCGTCGCGGTCGATGAACATGATCTGGCTGCGCTTGGTGGCGTCGAGGGCGTTGCCGAGCCAGTTCCTGGCTGCCTTGGTGATCTCTCCACCGGCAACGATGAAGGCGTGGTCGACCAGCACTCGGCGGTTGCTCTCCGGGTCGAAGATCTCGTGAGCCAGCATCATGAGCGCCTGATTGTGGATCTCGGCCATGTTCGCATTGCCGGCCTTCGTGACGCCCGAGGCGTCGAGCTTGCCCTTCTTCGCCTGGATGCCGAAGTAGAGAACGTGCTGGGTCGGCAACGTGTACCGCATCCAGACGTCCTTGCCATACTCCAACGACTTGTCCTTGTGTCCGGCTGCCGTGATGCGGTGGTAGCCGAGTTGGCGGAAGAGCGGGAGCAGCACCTTCTCGATCAGGTCGTCCTCGCTGCACTGATCGAGGTAGGCAGCAAGAAGCTGCCGTCGCTCCTGCTCGACCTTGCTGAAGGGCCGGTGCGGGTTCGCCGCAAGCACGGTCACGGTCTGGGAGCCGACGTGGCGGAGGTAGCAGTGGTTGTCCTCGGCATAGAACGCCTCGAAACCTTCGCGGTTGAGCTTCTCGTTCAGAAGCGCCAGCGCTCGCGGCCGGTCGGGACCTTCGTTGAGTCGATCCGCCGGGCTCATCAGTTGGTCGATCAGGCGACAGAAGATCTCCGGCGGACGGGTGGGACCGTCGTGAGGCTCAGCCAGCATCTCTTCCAGCACGTCCGCCACCCAACGATGACGAGTCGATCCATCGTGCTCGTACTCGGTGTCCAGCTCCCGGAAGAACTCCGTGATGTACATGCTGGAGCGGTACGGGAAGTAGCAGGCCTCTTCTGCGTTCTCGGCATCGTCACGGCCGACGTTGCCCACGATGAGCTCGCCGAGTGCCTCGAGGTTGCGCCGCTTGAACTTCACGACCTCATTGTCGCAACTAACGCCGACGAACGGACGTGCTCCGTGGCGAGTCCCTCACGCAAGAGCAGCGACCACCACGGGCACGCGCCGGAGGCTGCGATCCGTGACGCTCTCGCCCGCAGAGGCGGGGCGCGCACCAAGGCAGTCAGAGCATGTCCCTCGTATACGTCCACACCGTCATCCGGTGTACGTCGAAACGTCGGCAGATCGACACGACGCTCTCGCCATTGGAACGGGCGGTTCGGATAGCGTCCACTTGGCTCTCCGTCAGAGGTGTTCTAGCTCGTCTCCTAGGCTTCTCGACTACATCTGGTGAGAGGTCGGCGTCATCAGTCTTCGCACCGTCCTCACCGATCTTCGCCAGCGTCCACGCGGCACCGAGCCGCTCGAACCTCGGCCAGGTGTTCGGTTTGAGTCCGCCCGCGTCCACCACTTCGAAAGCCGGTTCCTCAGGGGCCGGCTTTTCTGATTGATAAGTGAAGTACTCGATACACGCCGTTTCCAGTTTCGTGCGTGCGGGGCACGAGCGACAAGCTAGAAGCATGCGTGCGAATTCCACCCTGCTCTTCGGTACCACCGCGGTGCTGATCGCGTTGAACTATCCGCTGGGTGCTCTGGCGTTGCGTGGAATGAGCCCGTTTCTGCTGATATTGCTCCGTTTCGGTGCGACGGCGGTCATTGCCTGGGTCGCCGTCGCAGTACTCCGCAGCGCGCTCCCGCAGGGGAGCACCTGGTGGCACGCGGCCGGCGCCGGGGTTCTGGTGCAAGGCGCCCAGTTCCTCGGTGCGTACTGGGCAATGAGTCATGGCGTTGGGGCAGGGGTGACCGCGTTGATCATCGCGATGAACCCGGTACTCGTGACGATCCTGAGCGGTGTGATCAGTCGGCGCCGGGAACCCGCGCTCGTCTACTTGGCAGTTGCGATCGCGATGGTTGCGGTAGTGCTGGCCTGCTTGCCGCGGATTCTGCGAGATCCATCGCTCGGCAGCGGAGTCTTCGCTGCGCTCATCGCGCTCGTTGGTCTTGCGGTCGGCTCGATCTGGCAGGGAAGAACCCTGCAGGGGGTATCACCGGTGTCGTTCACCGCGATCGGAGTGACCGCCTCTCTGCCCTTCGCCGGTGCCCTGCTCGTTATGAATGACGAATATGTGGCACCCGGTGCGACCACGTGGGTGCTGCTCGCCGCAGTGACGGTTGTGGGGCTCCTGGGCACCACGGCGTACGCGGCATATATCGGACGAGCCGGTGCACGTCGGGCTTCGATCGTGTTCGCCATCATCCCGGCGCTCGCGGCGATCGGGTCATGGGCGATGCTGGGCGAACCGCTCGATCTCACCATCGGAGTCGCGCTCGTGCTGGGGTGCGCCGCGTGCGTGATCGATGTCGTTGCGACACGGCGCGTGGCCAGTTCTTGAGCACTGACCGCACCTTACTCGTGCGAGGCCGTCGCAAGCGGATTCGGGAAAACCCGAATTCGAGTCTCGGGCTGCCCGGCTGCCCCGGTGTCTGAGGCACGCTCTACCGTAGGAGCATGACCAGTTCTCCTGTCTCGCGCTCAGTGAGGCCTCCCTACCGGATTGCGCTCACCGCGCTGCATCTTGCCGCGCTCGGTATGGTCGGCTTCACCGTCACGCTCCTCCTCCTCACGATGATCGGTACCGGTATCGGCATGCTGATCATCGGTATCGGCCTGATTCTGCTGGTCGCGCTGGTGTATGCCCTCTTCGGTATCGCCTGGTTCGAAACCGCACGTGTGGGTGGGCTCTACCGTATTCCTGTGGTCGCTCCGTCGTGGCAGCCTCTTCGTGGACACGGGTTCGGCGCCTGGTTCGGATCGGTGCTGCGGCAATCCGTTGACGGCCGCATGTGGCGATCGTTCGCAAACTTCGCGATCTCGAGCGCCATGGGTGTCGCAGTCTTGGCGCTCGTGCAGGGGTTTGTGCACGCGCTGCTGTCGGTCTTTCGCACCTTCTCGATCTGGTGGCAGCCCGGGGTCGTCGGTATGCTGCTCAGTGCCGCAGCAATCCTCGGCATCGTGTTGCTGCACCGCATCGTATCGATCGCAATCATCGGAGCCGGTGTCACTGACGCGGTGCTCGTTGAACAAGCCCGCGTCTCACAGCAGCAGCGCGAGGGCGCGGTTCGCGCCGCGGACGTCGAGCGCACACGCATCGAACGGGATCTGCATGACGGTGTGCAACCGCGTCTGGTATCCGTGGGAATGACACTGGGTCTTGCGCAGGAGAAGATCGAAAGCGACCCGGCCGCGGCGAAGTTGCTCGTCGCCGAGGCGCACACCTCGACCAAAGCGGCGATCACCGAGCTGCGCCAGCTGGCGCGGGGGATCTATGCGTCGGTACTCGACGATCGAGGGCTCGACGCTGCGCTTTCAGCGCTCGCCGCGCGGTCGCACATTCCGGTGCACCTCGACGTGCGCCTCGTCGAACGGTTCAGTCGTGACGCCGAGGCTGCGGTGTATTTCGCGATCGCAGAGTCCCTGACCAACGCTGCGAAGCACTCACGAGCCAGTGAGGCGCGCGTGCTCGTGCGTGTGCGCGCCGACGACCCAGCAGGTCCGCAGCTGTGGGCACGCGTCGAAGACAACGGCATCGGCGGCGCACAGGTGACGCCCGGCGGTGGTCTCGACGGCATCATGAACCGCGTGCTGGCCGCCGGCGGCACCGCTCGACTCGAAAGCCCGCAGGGCGGGCCGACCGCACTGGAGGTGAGTGTCCCATGCGCATCCTGATCTGCGAAGATTCCGTACTGCTGCGCGAAGGGCTCGTCCGACTGCTTGAACACGGAGGGCACGAGGTCGTTTCGGCGCTTCCTGACGCGACGACACTCATGACCGCAGTGGCACAGGCCGATCCTGAACTCTGCATTCTTGACGTACGGCTACCGCCGACATTTACCGACGAGGGCATTCTCGCGGCGCTCGAGCTGCGCCGCACGCGACCGGGGCTGCCGGTGCTCGTACTCTCGCAGTATGTGGAGGAGCGCTACGCGAGCGAGTTGATCGCCGCGCAGGGCGGAGCGTTTGGCTATCTGCTGAAGGATCGCGTCGCCGATGTGGGGGAGTTCATCGACTCGGTGCAGCGCATCGCCGATGGCGCCACGGTGCTCGACCCCGAAGTGGTGGCGCAACTGCTCACCCGTCGTTCGCGCGATGACCGAATGCGGGCATTGACGGAACGAGAGCGCACCGTGCTGGCCGCATTGGCCGAGGGGCGTTCAAACCAGGCGATCGCATCGCTGCTATTCCTCTCCGAGGCCAGTGTCGAGAAACACATCACCGCGATCTTCCAAAAGCTCGGGCTCGAACCCGACGAGGGCGGCAATCGACGTGTGCTCGCCGCCATCGCTCACTTCGAAAGCTACGGCGCCGCAACCGGTCAGCCCAACGACACGTCATCTCAGAACCCGCAGACGGGAGCCCCCGCATGACCGATCAGTACTCACCCCAGAACCAGCCGGAGCACACGCCTCAACCATCAGCGCAGCCGGTGCCCCAGCCTCAGACGCCCGCCGCAACAGCACCCGGTGCGCGGCCGGATGCGCGCCCCGGCGCGGCGAAAACCGTCACCGCGACGGCGACGATCGTCGCCGTGACTGCCGCAGTCGGTGGGCTCGTGCTCCTCGGCGTGGGGGCTTCGGCCGCCTATGCAGTGCTCGCGCCAGATCGCTTCAGCATGGTCGAATCGCTCGTCGATGGCGGCGATTTCGACGAGACCCTGGGCGCCGATGGCTCCGGAGCCACGACGATGAGCGACGCCGACGGGCAAGTGACGCAAACCGTCGACGTGAGCGAGGTCACCTCGCTGGATCTCGATATCGAGGCGGCGGCATTCAGACTCCAATTCGCCGACGTCGCCGAGGCGCAGCTCGAAGTGTCGGGCCCGCGGGCCGATTCGTGGGTGCTCGGGGTCGAAGGTACGGAACTCACGGTAGAGACGCCCGATCGCGGCTTCACCTCCGGCTGCCTTGTCAATTGCGGATCCGGCGCACTCGGCGGCGCGACGGCAACACTGACCCTGCCGAAGTGGATGGACGATGAGCAGAGCCTCAACGTCGAGGCATCGCTGCAGGGCGGCACGCTGAACGCCGAAGGGACCTACCGCGGGTTCGATGTCGATGTCGAAGCGGGAGAGCTGCGGCTTGAGGGCAGCGCTCGCTCGCTCTCCCTCGATCTCGAAGCGGGCAAGGCGAACGTTGTTGTCGCAGACGTCGCAGCGCTCGACCTCGGCGTTGAAGCCGGCTCTGCGAAGCTCGAGCTCACCGGAAGGTTGCCGGATCGCGTCGACATCGAAGCCAGCACCGGAAGCGCGGTACTGCGCCTGCCAGCCGGCGACTACCGCGTCGACGAGCAGTCTGAGCTGGGCAAGATCGACAATCGCTTGACGGTTGACCAGGAATCGAAGCACGTGGTTTCGGTGCGGGCGGAAGCGGCGCAGGTCACACTGCGCTGAGCCGTATGGCTGAGGCGCGCCGCTGAGCGGTGCCCCTGAGCTCCGTGACTCGGTCGCGTACGGTTTCGCACGGCCTCACCGACGCCTCCATGCCGCACCGTACACTGGGCGACATGGAGGCGTCAGCGGTGTCACCCGAGTGGCGGCCCGACGTGCTCGGGCCGGGGTTCGAATGTCACGAGATCGACCTCGGCAGCGATGAAGAAGGCCCACTGGTTGCAACGCTCGTGCGATCCCTCCCCGCCGAGCGCCGATTCTTTGAGCGTCTCACCAGCCGTCCACGACCCCTGGAGGGCGTTGACGTGCTCTATGTGCATGGATGGTCCGATTACTTCTTCCAACGCAGTCTGGCGCGATTCTGGACGGACCGGGGAGCACGCTTCTTTGCCCTTGACCTCCGGAAGTACGGACGCAGTCTGCGTGAAGGTCAAACGGCTGGGTACATCGAGGATCTGACGGACTACGACCTCGAAATCGATCAGGCGCTCGTGCTCATCGGAGCGAAGCCCGCCGGTTCCGATCAATCGAAGCGTGGGCGTCGTCGACTCCTGCTCTTGGGGCACTCAACCGGCGGCCTGGTGCTGAGTCTGTGGGCTGCGGCGCATCCTGGTCGCGCGGACGGCCTCATTCTGAACAGCCCGTGGCTCGAGTTTCAACTCAGCGGTGCGGGGCGGCAGATGATTGCACCGCTCGTGAATCTGCGCGCGCGTTTCAACCTTCGCGATGCGGCACCGCAGTTCGACTCGGGGTTGTATACGCGGGCCCAGCGAGAGGTGGGGCCGCGCGAGGAGCTCGACCTCGTCAACACGACGTGGCGCCCAGATCGCAGCCACACGGTGGTAAACGGGTGGCTGCGGGCGATTCTTGCGGGGCATGCGCAGGTGAGTCGAGGGCTGCATCTGCACGCGCCGATTCTGACGCTGCTCTCGGCGCGGTCGGCATTGCCGTTGCGATGGGACCCCTCGCTGACGTCTGCGGATACCGTGCTCGACGTCGACGAGGTCGCGAAAGCCGCGCTGCATCTGGGGAGCTCTCTCACCATCGAGCGACTGGACGGCGCCTTGCACGACGTATTTCTGTCACGGGCAGAGGTGCGGGCCGAGGCCTTCGCGCGGATGGACCGTTGGCTCACGGGGTGGGCTCGGAACGAAGCGGATCCCGGTCCCGTGGCAGCAAGTTCAAGCGTTCAGCGACCGCCGCCACCGGCGCGGTCGAAGGCTGCGGAGGGCACGACCGACTAGGCTCGGATCATGGATCTTCGAGTGGCTGCCTACGCGGTGGTAGAGCGGCGCGGCAAGATCCTGCTGACGCACTGGCGACGCGGGCACTTGCACGGGTGGACGCTCCCCGGGGGCGGCATCGAGAGCGGTGAGGATCCCCGCGACGCCGTGATCCGCGAAGTCGCCGAGGAGACCGGGCTCGAAGCCCGAGTCGGCAAGTTGCTCGGAGTCGATTCCCGCGTGATGGTGCGTGAAGAAGTGCCTGCCGGCGATGATCCCGAGCTCCATACGATCCGCATCGTCTACCGCGCAACGGTCTCCGATGGGCCGCTGCGGAACGAGGTTGGCGGCTCTTCAGATGAGGCGCGCTGGGTGCCGCTGCGCGAAATCAAGTCGCTGCGTACCCTCTCGCTGGTGCAGACGGGGTTGCGGATGGCGGGACTGCACCGTCGGCCTCCGGCGAAGGCCGTGAAGGGCGGAAGCCGGCAGCAGCGCCAGGGCAAGCCGCGCAAATAACGGAGTCTCTACACGGAAGGGGCGCCCGAACCAGTTGGTCCGGGCGCCCCTTCCGTATGCGTATGCCTTAGTTGGCGGTGGAACTCTCAGGAGCGACCCACAGCTCATCATCGGTGCGGAACGCTTGCCAGAGGGCATAGCCGACGCCCACTGCCGCGACGACGCCGATGCCGAGAGCGATCACGCCGCCCTTGCTCTTCTTCTCAGCCTTGAGGTAGCCGGAACGCTCACCGAAGCCGCGCACCTGCTTCGCAGCGTCGTGGTTGTCGAGCTCGTCGAGGGTGCGGATCGTGCGCGCAAGCGCGCTGGCGACAAACGGCGTCGTCGCACGGCGCACGGTGTCGGCTGCGCGCCGGGCATTGGCGACACCGCGGTCGATCTTCGGGCGCACGGCCTCGATCGCGTCATCCACGCGGGGTGCGAGGTGCTCATCGCTCAGCCGGCGAGCCTGGCTGCCGGCCTGACCCAGAACTTCGCCTGCGTGCCCGAGTACGAGGCGCTGCTGGTCGAGCAGCTCCTGGGCGTTCTTCCGCAGCTTGCGAAGTTCGCGGCGGCGCTTGCGTGAGAGATTCATTCGTATCCTCCTTGCTCGACGAGGCAAACCTGTCGGTGGTGTCACCCGTTGCGTCCACGCTACACCGAACCTGTGCTCGTGGGGCGTCCGTCGCGAACGATCGCCCAGGATTCCAGGCGTTCTCCGGGGTCGAAGGGGGTTGACAGCGATTTCTTTGTCAGCGCCGCCGCATAGACTGAAACCATGACCATTCACACTTCCGTAGCCACCATTCACACCAATCACGGCGACATCGTCATCAACCTCTTCGGCGATCACGCACCGAAGACGGTGAAGAACTTCGTCGACCTGGCAGAGAAGGGCTTCTACGACGGCGTCATCTTCCACCGCATCATTCCGAACTTCATGATCCAGGGCGGTGACCCCACCGGCACCGGTACCGGCGGCCCCGGCTACACCTTCGACGATGAGATCCACCCTGAGCTCGTGTTCGACCAGCCGTACCAGTTGGCAATGGCCAACGCAGGCAAGCGCCCTGACATGACCGGCCGTCTCGCGGGCACCAACGGGTCACAGTTCTTCATCACCACGACGGCTCCCGACTGGTTGAACGGCAAGCACAGCATCTTCGGCGTTGTCGCCGATGATGCATCGAAGGCTGTTGTCGACGCGATCTCGGGTGTGCAGACCGGTGGCCAGGATCGCCCGGTCGAAGATGTCGTGATCTCCGGCGTCGACGTCGTCGCAGCCTAAGGAATTCCGAAGGTGACGAACGAGTCGGGGCCGGCATTCGGCGAACGCGTCGAGTACGGCCCCGACGACGTCTGTTACCGGCACCCGAACGTCCACAGTTTCACGCTGTGCCAGCGGTGCGGCCGAACGATTTGCGGTGAGTGCCAGATCGTCTCTGCGGTCGGGGTGTTGTGCCCCGAATGCATGAAGCAGATGCAGGCGCCGGTGACACAGCGTGCTGCTCGGTCTACGCGGGTCGCGGGCCGTCGCATTGCGGCGCTGGAGACTCCGGTGACTTACGCGATCATGGCGCTCTGCACCGTGGTCTTCATTGCGCAGTGGCTGGGGTCGGCCTTTGCCGATGACGGAGTAACGCGCGCCCTCTGGTACGCACCGCTGTATTCCGTGCCCGGAGTGTTCGAACCGTGGCGACTGGTCACGGCGATGTTCACCCACTCCACCGGTTTCATCTTCCACATCCTCTTCAACCTGTACACGTTGTGGCTCTTCGGAAGAAACCTGGAGCAGATGATCGGGCGGGTGGCGTACGCGTTCCTCTACGTCTTCGCCGGAATCGGCGGATCGCTCGGCGTCATGCTCTGGGCGTATGCCGACCCGCAGACGATGCTCGTGCCCACAGTCGGTGCATCCGGCGCAATCTTCGGTGTACTCGCGGCCACGTTGGTCGCACTGAAGGCTGCTCAAGTGAATATCACCTCGCTCGCGGTGCTGATCGGTCTCAACTTCGCGATCGGATTCATCCCGGGTACAGCGATCTCTTGGCAAGCCCATCTTGGCGGGATGGTCGTTGGCGCATTGACGATGTGGATGATGCTGGCGACGCGAGGGCCGCGACGGCGTACTCTGCGCGTGACCGGTCTCATTGGTATCGGCGCGCTTTTGGTACTGCTGGCGGGCGCTTACTTCGTCATGGTGCCGGGAGCGTAAAGTCCGGGTGATCCGGTGCCCTTCGCATCGGGGAGAAACGACTGAAGGCCCTCGGGAAACCGAGGGCCTTCAGTTATCCACAGGTTCATCCCCAGTTGGGGAAGAATTACACCGGTGTGGTTTTCTGTCTGCTCGCCGAGAAAGCGGAGCTGAACAGCAAGTTTTCAGTTACTTCCACCACGGCGTCATCAGGAACCCGACGAGCACCAGGCCGAACCCGATAAAGATGTTTGCTTGGCCGAGTGCCGGTACTGGCAGCTGCAGCCCCGCGCTGGTGATGTAATACAGCACGATCCAGACGAGACCGAGCAGCATGAAACCGAACATGACCGGCTTGAACCAGACCGGGTTCGGGGCGTCTTTGCGCGCAGCAGCGAGCTCCGCACGGTTCTGTTCGACCTCGGCCGACTTGCGCTTGCTTACATTCTTCCCAGCTGCTGCCATGCCGACAGTCTACCTGGAACCCGGTCTGCGCCCAGAGTGCGCGTCCTAGAATATGGGGGTGAGCGAGACGACTGAACCTCGGCGCCGTCGGCGGCGTGCGCGGCTGAGCCCGCTCACCGTGATCGGCGAAGTGCTGCTGGTCGGCGGCATTGCCGTGCTGGGGTACATCGTGTGGCAGCCCTGGCACACCGGCGTGGGCGTGACGGCCAAGCAGACCGATCTGTCAGCGGAAGATTCGGCTCAGTGGGACGCCGAGGCTGCGACCGAGCCCTGGGACGGCGTCGTTCCCGTGCCGGCGAAGCCCGCAGCGGCAGATGTGTTTGCAGTGCTCCATGTGCCTGCTTTCGGCACGACGTATGCGAATCGCGTCGCGGAGACCACTGATTGGGATACGGTGCTGAATCTCGATGACAAGGGAATCGGTCACTACGAGACGACGCAGATGCCCGGCGAACCCGGTAACTTCGCGCTTGCCGGGCACCGATCCGGGCCGCTCATCAACTCCTTCCGTGAGGTGATGAATCTGCGCGTTGGTGATCCGTTGTTCGTCGAGACTCCCGAGGGCTGGTACACGTATCGATTCCGCTCGATCGAGTACGTGCTCCCCGATGAGGTCGACGTACTGAATCCGTTCCCGCGGCTCGAGGGCACTCCCGGCACGGATCAGATCTTGACGCTGACGACCTGCCACCCGAAGCTGGCGGGCAGCGACGAACGCGCCATCGCATACTCGGTGTATGAAGGCTTCCAGCCGCGCAGCGCGGGCCCACCGCAGGAACTGGTCGATCTCAACCCGACCATGGGCGCGACGCAGGCGCTGAGAGGAGATCAGGAATAATGTTCTCGATACTCTGGCGATTCTTCCCCGGCCCCGCCTGGCTGCGCGTGATCGTGCTGCTGCTCGTCGCGGCGGCCGTGGTCTACGCACTTATCGCATACGTGTATCCCTGGGTCGCTCTGCACATGCCGAGCGAGGAAGTGACGGTCGGCTCATGAGCAAGATTCTGGTCATCGACAATTACGACAGCTTCGTCTACACCCTGAACGGGTATCTACAGCAGCTCGGCGCCGAGACGCACGTCATTCGCAATGATGAGGTGACTGCCGGAGCACTCGAGGCGCTCGTTGCCGACTACGACGGCGTGCTCATCTCACCCGGCCCCGGTACCCCGACTGACGCCGGCGTCTCGATTGCGATGGTTGACCTGGCGCTGCGCACCGGTGTGCCGTTGCTCGGCGTCTGCCTGGGGCATCAAGCGATCGCCGAAGCGCTGGGAGCGACGGTGACGCATGCTGAAGAACTCATGCACGGCAAGGTGTCGCGAGTTCAGCACACCGATGACGCTTTCTTTGCCGGCGTCGCGCGAGAATTCGATGCGACGCGCTATCACTCGCTCGCGGTCGTGCGCGACACGGTGCCGGAAAGTCTCGTGATTACGGCAGAGACCGCGAGCGGCATTGTGATGGCGCTGCGTCACCGCGAGCTGCCGATCTACGGCGTGCAGTATCACCCGGAGTCAGTACTCACCGAGGGCGGGTATCAGCAGCTGGGCAACTGGCTGACCGTTGTTGGTGTTCCCAACGCTGCTGAGGTGGCACGCACGCTGTCCCCGCTGCTCGCGAAGTAGTACTCATGCAGGAGGGCCGCTGAGTTTCGGAACGCATCCGAAACTCAGCGGCCCTCCTGCATTGCTGCGGCGCTGGTGGAGTGGCTATCCTGCGCAGTACCGCAGCTCAAGACTCGATCGCTGCGGCTGCGACCCCACGGCGGACTGTGAGACGATCGGATACCCCTCGGCCGTCGGGCACGAATTATCCGCCGTGTAGGTGATGGTGAGGCCGAGGTTCTCAACCTGGGGCTTCGCGACCTGCATCGGTGCTCCGGTGACATCGGGGATCGGCACATTGCCACTCGACACCGTCATCTCGACACCGGTGCCGGATGCCACCGATGTGCCGGGTTCGGGTGTCACACTGAGCACACGGCCTGCGGCTTCGGTGGGATTGTCTTCTTTGGTGATGATGCCGACGGTCAAGCCGAGGTCATTCAACGCCTCTTTGTACTCGTCCTCTGACATACGACCGATACTCGGAACTTCTGCCTGCTCGGGGCCGGTCGACACGTAGATGGTGATGCTGTCGCCCGACGTGAGTACGGTGCCCGGTTCGGGATCGCTCGAGATGACGTGATCGTTGGCCACGTCAGCGTTGTTCTGCTCGACGCTGGTGACGATGAGGTCGAGGTTTCTCAACGAGTCGATCGCGTCGCCTCGCTGCATGTCGACGAGATCGGGCACGGTGCGAGAAGTGTCGGGCAAGAACTCCTTCGGTGCGAGCGTCACGAGCCAGAACACCACGGCGACGATCACCGCGCCGATGGTCAGAATCGCTGCCCAAGTCCACATGACCGGCGGGCGGCTCTGCGTGCGCGAGGCTCCGCCGGCTTCTGACAGTTGACGCAGTGCGAGATCTGATTCTGAGACCTCTTCGCCCCCGGAGAAGAGCACCGTGTCTTGCTGCTGCACGGCGAGCTTCGGCATCTTCCCGCTGGCGGCTTCACGCAGCGCTTCGCGGAACTCTGAAGCCGATTGGAAGCGCTTGGCGCGATCCTTCGCGAGACCGTAGAGCACGACGCGATCGAGCTCGGGCGTCACATCGGGGTCGCGATCGCTCGGCGGCTTCGGACGTTCGCTCACGTGCTGGTAGGCGACGGCCACGGCGGTGTCACCGCGGAACGGCACATCCCCGGTGAGGAGTTCGTAAAGCATGACCGCGGTCGAATACAGGTCGGTGCGCGCGTCAATGGACTCGCCCTTCGCCTGCTCCGGGGAGAAGTACGCGGCCGTGCCGAGAATCGCGGTGGTCTGCTGCAGCGTCGAAGAGGTGTCAGAGACGGCGCGTGCGATACCGAAATCCATCACCTTGACTTGACCACTCTTCGTGATCATGATGTTGGCTGGCTTGATATCGCGGTGCACGATGCCGGCTCGATGCGAGTACTCAAGCGCGGTGAGCACGGAGTCGACCACCCGGCACGCTTCGGACTGCGAGAGGCGGCCCTCGGTCTCGAGCTGGCGCAGGTTGGTGCCCTCGACGTATTCCATCACAATGAACGGAAGGCGCTTGGGGCCCTCGGCCGTTTGGATGAGGTCGTCGCCGGCGTCGAAAACGCGCACGACCGTCGGATGCGCCATGCGTGATGCCGACTGAGCCTCCTGGCGGAAGCGCGATCGGAACTGCTCGTCGCCCGCGAGGTCAGCCTTCATCACCTTGATTGCGACCTGACGCCCGAGCTTGGTGTCGGTGCCTCGGTACACGGTGGCCATGCCACCCTGGCCGACGAACTCCCCGATTGCGTATCGACCGGCGAGAATCCGCTGTTCGCCGACGTCGGTCGATTCGGGCATGTTCACCTCTTCCGTGCTCATGGGATGCCTTCCAAGTTTACCTGGGCGCTAGCCCCGAAAATACCGTGTGTTTAGTTCGCGGCAGCGGAGCCGCTGGCAGCTGCTCCGGCAGTTGCGCTCCCGGTCGCGCTGGATGAAGATGCGCCATTGGCGTTTGCATTCGACTCTGAGTCGCTGCCGTTATCGGCGTCAGCCTCCGAGTCGTCGGCGGCCTCTACCGTCACGCTCAGCTCCGGCGATGCGGGCGCGGAGGCCGAGTAGCTGCCATTCGAGCAGGTGAAGGTGTACGAAATGGTAATCGTTCCTTCCTTGGTCGCACGAACCTGGGCCGAGCCATTCGAAGCGGGGCTTGAGAGCGTGCCCCCGTCACTCACGGTTACGACGTAGTCGCTCGGGGTGAGTCCGGCTGGGCATGTGCCAGAGATGCCCTGAATGGCAAACGTGTCGCCGACCGTGACGCTCGACGGACCCGTCGGTGCGCCGGGCTGCGAGATATCTCCGAAGGCAACGCTGTATGTCAGGGTGATCGATTCATCGAGTGGCACGTTGCTGCCGGTCGGGTTGACGTCGGTCACCAGATTGGCGTTTGCGGGATCCGTCGGGTTCCCGGCAACCGTGCGCACATTGGTAAAGCCGAGGTCTGCCAACTGCTGCGCTGCGGCATCGACGTTTGTGCCGATCAGCGCATCTCCATCGATCTCGCCCGTCGTGGGCTTCGGCGGGGTGGTGGTCTTCGGCGGCGTGGTGGTCTTCGGAGTCGTGGTCGTCGGCGTCTTGTCGCTATTGCCGCTGTTGTTGTTCAGCAGCGCGATCGCCGTGCCACCGCCAATGAGCAGCAATAGTGCGAGCAGCGTGATGAGCGGCCACGTCCAGCGGCTCTTCTTCTTTTTCGGCGCGTCGTCGGCAGCGGCCTCGTCACTCTCCACACCCGAATCTGGGAGCACCGAGGTGCCCGGCAGCGCGGTGGTTTGCGGCAGCGCGGTGGTCGCGGCGTCTGACACGGTGGTCTGCGGCAGCGCCGTCGTGGCGGGCTGGCTGTCGCCGAGCACCTGCGGCACGTAGCTTGCCGCGAGCTGCACGTCACCGCGGTGCAATGCCGTCGCCGCCTGTGCGAGCTTGGCGGCGGTCAACGGTCGGCCTGCAGCATCCTTCGCGAGGCAGGCGTACACCAGATTGCGCACGGGCTCGGGGATGTCGGTCGGCAGATCCGGCGGGGTGTCATTTATCTGCGCCATGGCGATGGCGACCTGCGACTCACCGGTGAACGGACGCTTGCCGGCGAGGCACTCGTACGCAACGACACCGAGCGAGTAGATATCGGTCGCCGGCGTGGCGGTGTGGCCGCTGGCCTGCTCGGGGGCAAGGTACTGCACCGTTCCCATGACCTGGCCGGTCGCGGTGAGCGGCACCTGGTCGGCGATGCGCGCGATGCCGAAGTCGGTGATCTTGACGCGGCCCTCGGGCGTGATCAGCAGGTTGCCAGGCTTGATGTCGCGGTGCACGAGGCCGGCGTCGTGCGCGGCCTGCAGCGACGTCGCGGTCTGCGCGACGATACCGAGAACGCGGTTCGCCGGCAGTCGCCCCTCGCGCTCGATGATCGCGGAAAGCGGCTCGCCGGGCACGAGCTCCATGACGATGTAGGCGGATCCCTGCTCCTCGCCGTAATCGAACACGTTGGCGATGCCCTCGTGGTTCACGAGCGCGGCGTGACGGGCCTCGGCGCGGAATCGCTCGAGGAAGCCGGGATCGCCCATGTACTCGTCTTTGAGGATCTTGATGGCGACGGTGCGCCCGATGATGCTATCGGTCGCCTTCCACACTTCACCCATGCCACCGACGGCGATCCTCGAGCTGAGCTCGTAGCGTCCGCCGAATGTGATCCCTGCCGCTGGTCTCATTCGCTCAACACCGCTTCCATTACTTGTTTTGCCACAGCTGTCGGGAGGTCGTAAGAACCGCCCACGTTTTCGTATGCCTCGCCGCCACCATCGGCGATCACGACCGCGACCGCGACCTGAGGGTCATCCACCGGTGCGAAACCAGTGAACCACAAGGTATATGGCAACGGATTCCCATCCGCGTCATTCCCATTCTCGGCGGTTCCGGTCTTCCCGGCGACGCGCACGCCGTCGATGGCTGCTTTCTGCGCGAGTCCGTCCGAAGTGTCCACGCCGCGCTCCATCATCTGGGTGATGAGGTCGGCCGTCTTCTTCGAGATCGGCTGGCTGAACTGCTCGGGAGTGTATTCCTTCTCGACCGTGAGATCGGGCGTGATAACCTTTTCGACCACGTTCGGCTTCATGACCACGCCGCCGTTGGCAATGCCCGCGGAGACCATCGCGATCTGCAGCGGCGTCGCACGCACATCCTGCTGACCGATCGACGAGAGCGCGACCTGCGCCTTGCCGTCGGGAGTGGGCGACTGACTCGGGGTCACCGTCATCGGGATCGAGAGATCTTTCTCGAAACCGAACTGCTCAGCCATGTCGGAGACGGCGTTATCGTCGAGCTGCGTTGTCATCTCGGCGATGGGAATGTTGCACGACATCACGATCGCCTGCTCAAGCGTCGCCTTGGCGCCCGTGCCGCAGGTGCTGCGCGAGGCGTTCTGCAATACCGAGGTCGACTGCGGCAGGATCCATTGCGCCGGGTTGTCGAACTCGGTCGACGGCGTCGCTTTGCCGGCTTCGATCGCGGCCGCGGCGGAGACGAGCTTGTAGACCGACCCGGGGTGGTACAGGTCGCCGGCGATTGCGCGGTTCTGCAGGGGTTGGGTCGGGTCATCGTTGAGCTGCCGGTAGTTCGTGATGATGTCGGCGTTGTTATTGCTCGAGAGCTGGTTCGGGTCGTAACCGGGCGTCGACACCATGGCCAGCACCTTGCCGGTCTTCGGCTCAAGCGCCACGACGGCGCCCGAGAAACCGTTCTGCGTCATCGCGTCGTATGCCGCCTGCTGAGCCGCGGGGTCGATGGTGGTCTCGACCGAGCTGCCCTGCGGCTCGACGCCATTCAAAGTGTTCATGATGCGCGTGAAGAACTGCGCGTTGCCGCTGCCCGAAAGGTCTTGGTTCATGGCCGATTCGAGCCCGGTCATGCCCTGCTGGCGGGAGAAGTATCCGGTGAGCGGGGCGTAGAGCGGTCCGTTCGAGTACTGGCGCACATACCGGTAGTCGTCGTCGGTCGGTGTGGAGAACGCGACGGGATCGCCGTCGACCAGAATCGACCCGCGCTCCACCTTGTAGCTGTTCATCAGGGTGCGCGAATTGAGGTCGTTCGCACGCAGGTCATCGGCTTGCACGAATTGGATCATCGTCACCGAGAAGAACAGCACGATGAACATGCCGAACACGGCGCGGGTAATGAACTTGAGCGGCTTGTTCACGAGCGAATCACCAGCTTCGGTCGGTTGCGCACGGAATTCGAGAGCAGGATCAGCAGCGCGATGATGATCCAGTTCGACACCAGCGAGGATCCACCCGACGCCAGGAACGGCGCGGTGAGGCCGGTCAGCGGGATCACGCGGGTGACGCCGCCGACCACGATGAACACCTGGAAGGCCAGCGTGAACGCGAGGCCTGAGGCGAGCAGCTTGCCGAACTCGTCGTGGCCCGCGAAGCCGATCCGGAGCCCGCGACCGACGAGCAGCAGGTAGGCGGCGAGAATCACGAAGAGGCCGATCAGCCCGAGCTCTTCTCCGAGGCTCGGAATGATGTAGTCGCTGAACGACAGCGGGGTGACTTCGGGGTAGCCCTGGCCGAGACCGGTACCGGTCATGCCGCCGTTGGCCATGCCGAAGAGCCCCTGCACCATCTGGTAGCTTGCGCCGCTCGGGTCGGCGAACGGATCGAGCCAGTTGGCGAATCGGTTGCCGACATAGCTCAGTGTCTGGCTGGCGATGAGACCGCCGCCGATGAAGAGGCCGAGGCCGAGCACGATCCAGCCGATCCGGCCCGTCGCAATGTAGAGCATCGAGAGGAACAGGCCGAAGTACAGCAGAGACGTACCGAGGTCGCGCTGGAAGACGAGCACCGACATGGCGGCGAGCCAGAACACGATGAGGGGGCCGAGATCGCGTGCGCGCGGGAATCGGATGCCGAGAATCTTCTTGCCGGCCATCGCAAGCGAGTCACGGCTGCGCACGAGATACCCGGCGAAGAAGATCGCGAGCAGGATCTTGGCAATCTCGCCTGGCTGGAATGAGAATCCGCCGATGTGAATCCAGACGCGAGCGCCGTTGATCGTCTGCCCGATGCCCGGAAGCATCGGCAGCAGCAGCAGAATGACTGCGGCCAGGCCGGTCAGATAGGTGTACCGGAACAGCACCATGTGATTGCGGATCACCCAGAGGATGACGATTGCCGCGACCACCGCGATGGTCGACCAGAGGAGTTGACGCGATGCATCGGCGTCGGGTGAGCCCGGAGCCAAGGAGATGCGGTAGATCATCGCGACGCCCACCAGGTTGAGCATGGCCGCGATCGGCATGATCAGGGGGTCGGCGTCGGGGGCGATGCGTCGGATCGTGAAGTGCAGACCGAAGAGCGCGACGACGAACGCGATGCCCATCGGCAGCAGGGTCGCCGTGACGGCACCGTTCACCGTGAGATCGATGATGATGACGGCGGCGACGCCCACCGCGATCGCGAAGATCAAGAGCGAGAGCTCAAGACCGAGCAGTTTGCGGGGGGCGCGCAGCGCGGTGATGCGCTGCAGCACGGTTTCGCTCGTGCGGGTCTTCTCGAACGTGCGGGGCTCGTTCGCTCCGGCGGGTGCGTCAGTCATTCGCATCCCCCAATCGCAGCACGATGTCGCGCGCCTCCTCGATCGAGCCGGCAGAGAGCGTGCGACTCACCTGACGCTGCTCGAGCCCGTCGAGGTCGCTCAGCGGAATCTCGGTGTCTTCAGCGATCGAATGCAGTGAGAACGAGCCGATGTTCTGCTGCACGCCCTGATAGATGATGACAGTATCGCCGTCGGTGCCGACGAAGTAGCGGGTCTGCGTCCACTGGTAGCCGATGACGAGCGCGCCGCCGATCGCGACGAGCACGGCGATGGCGCCGAATGCCCACAGCAGGCGTCGACGGCGATTGCGTCGACGGGTTTCGGCCATGAGCTCAGCCAGGTACTCGTCGACGCGCGACTCGAAGTGGCTCTCTTCGACGACCGGAGGCTTGCGCACCGGGCGCTTGCGGCTGAGCAGGCGATTGCGGGCGGTGGACGTGCTGCCGTCGATGTCGGATTCGGCGGTCGCCGCCGAACCTGCGAAGCGCGGACCCTGATGCTTGAGCTCGAGCGTCTCGTCGGGATTGGTCGCCGGTGCAGCCTCGGTCTCGACGAGCACGACCGTCACATTGTCGGGCGCACCGTGCGACAGGCTCTTATCGATGAGCGCGTCGACGGCGCCCTGCAGCGACGAGCGGCGGCGCAGAATCTTCTCGATATCTTCGTCGTCAACGTACCCGCACAGGCCGTCGGAGCAGAGCAGCCAGACATCGTCGGGCCGGGTATCGACGACCTGCGTATCGACCTGCGGAGACGAATCGACGTCACCCAGCACCCGCATCAGCACGGAGCGACGCGGGTGGATCTTCGCTTCTTCTTCCGTGATCTTGCCGCTGTCGACAAGACGCTGCACGAAGGTGTGGTCTTTCGTGACCTGGCTCAACGTGTCGTCGCGCAGCAGGTACAAGCGACTGTCGCCGATGTGCCCGATGGCCAGCTGATCCCCCACCGGAATGATGCCGGTGAACGTCGTGCCCATGCCCGCGAGCTCGGGGCGGTCGCGCACCGTCGAGCGCAGCGCGGCATTGGTGTCGAGGATCGCCGTGCGCAGCACGTTGGTCATCGCCTCGGGGCTGCCCGTGGGCGGCACATCGAGTTTCGCCATGGCCTTCGCAGCGATCGCGGAGGCGACGTCGCCGCCCGCGTGACCGCCCATGCCGTCGGCGACCAGGTAGATGAAGTCACCCGCGAACGCGGAATCCTGGTTGTTCGAGCGCACCATGCCCACATGCGAGCCGATGGCGCTTTCGTAGACGACCGTCACGCTCAGGGCCTCAACTCGAAGGTGGTCGTGCCGATGGTGACGGGCGTGAACGGGGCGACGGGAACGGACTTCGTAACGCGAGCTCCATCGAGCTTTGTGCCGTTGGTGGAGTCGAGGTCGGTGAGAATCCACTGCTCACCGGTGCGCACGAGTCGTGCGTGATAGGTGGAGGTGTACTCGTCGACGATGACGAGTGTGGAATCGCTGCTGCGACCGATCGTGACGAGGTCTTCGTCGAGCTCGATCGAGGTACCGGTGGCGACGCCAGAGGTGATGACGAGGTGCTGCGGGGCGCCGAACCCGCCGGCGGAGGGCAGAGCGCCCCCGCTGGGAGTGATCGCGGGGCCCGAGTTGGGAGCGGCGGGCAGCGCTGCTGCTGCCTGCATCGGCGGCGCGGGGGCTGGTGAAGCCGGTTGCGGGGTGACGGCCTGTACGGACGGGCCCGACTCGCCCTTCATGCGACGCACGGGGGCACCGAACAGATCGCTGCGCAAGGCGTACACGATGGCGAAGATGAAGATCCACAGCAGCAGTAAGAAACCGATGCGGAGGATCAGGAGCGTGAGTTCGCTCGTCACAGGCCTCTCCAGAAGTCTTCGTCGATCCCCGGGGCGGCGCTCGGCGTCGCGTTCGGGTTCGGAGTGGGCGCAGCGCTGCGTCGCGGGGCAGGAGTGCTCTCGGGGGCCGGGGCTGCGTGAGTTGTGGGTCGTGCGGGTGCAGAAGTCTGGGGTGCCGGCGTCGCGCGCGTCGGGGCGGCGGGTGCCGGGGTGCGCTGCGCGGCGGCCGAGCGGCCGGGCACCAGCTGGAACTGGAGTCCGGTCTGGCCAATTGTGATGATCGTGCCGGGGGAGAGCGCGGCCTCGCGGAAGCGCTGGCCGTTGATCTTCGACCCATTGGTCGAGCCGAGATCTCGGGCGATGCCGGCCGCGCCATCCCAGATGAGCTCAAGGTGCTTGCGTGATGCAGCGTTGTCGCCGATGCGAATGCCGCAATCGCTGCCGCGACCGACCGTCGTGGTGCCGCGACGCAGTTCGTGGCGCGTGCCGTCGACATCGACGACCGCGACCCAGTCCACGGCTCCTTCGACGCGCGAGGCGTCGACCTGCAGCACGCCTGCCGTGATGGAGCGATCTTCGCGGATCTCGACGTCGGGCTCGCCGAGCAGCTGGTAGCTCTGCCGCTTGGCGTGCTTCAGCACGACCCCGCGCAGCTCTTGCTCAAGCGTGCCGCCGAGCTGCAGCAGCCGCGTCGCGTCTTTTTCAGAGACGCGCACGACGAACCGGTTGGGGGCGAGCACACGGTCGCGGTCGACGATCACGGCACCGATATCGAGCTCGCGCTTCAGTGCTGATGCGATCTCGACGGGCTGCACACCGGAGCGAAAGGTTCGGGCGAAGGCGCCGTTGACGGCACGCTCGAGCCCGCGCTCCACGCTGTCCAGAATGCCCACGAGTCGGTACGTCCCTCCATGAACCGCGGGCGGCGCCCGCGGCGGTTTGCTTTAGTTTAGCCCGCTTTGGTGTGCGGGCCCCAGGGTGCTAAGCTAGGGGAGTTGTCTGAGTGGAGACGCTCAGGAAACAACTCGCGCGAGTGGCGGAATGGCAGACGCGCTGGCTTCAGGTGCCAGTGCCCGCAAGGGCGTGGGGGTTCAAGTCCCCCCTCGCGCACGAGTTATTGAGAAAGGCCCCGATTCTTCTGAATCGGGGCCTTTTGCATGTGTGTGATCGCGTAGCCCAATTGGATTGTTCTCTATCGACCAGTCCAGAGACCAAGAATTGGCCGTGACGGCGCGGGGAGCACCTGGATTACCATGTGAACGTCCGAGTCTGCGCGCACCGAAAAGGCGATCCTTATGACCCCAGTCGATCGCAGCGGTCGTTCTCCCAGTGCCGTTCAGAGGGCCGAAGCGGCACACATCGAGGAAATGGCAGCAGTGCTCACTGACGCCTTCCATAAGGATCCGGTCTGGGGGCCAGCGTTCTCGGGGCAACCTCACTGGCGCACCGCTGCGAGGGATTACTGGCGTCTCACTGTCTCGGAAGCACTGAGATTTCCCGATTCGCGTGTCGCCGTCGGCCTGAGCGGTGAGATTGCGGGTGTGGCGGTGTGGATCCCCCCGGGGCATTCCGAGTTCAGTGCTGCAGCGGAATCCCGGTACGAGGCCTTTGTCGGTGAATTGCTGGGGGAGGACGCGGGAACTGCGCTCATCGATGCGGGTCATCGATTTGGCGATGCCCGGCCTCACGAACCTCATGCGTATCTCACTCTCCTTGCGGTCGCTGCTTCGAACCGCGGCGGAGGCGTGGGTATGCGACTCTTGCGGGCGTGCCTGGATGTCTGGGACGAATTGGGCATTCCGACCTATCTGGAGTCCTCGAACCCCGTCAACGATGCCCGGTACGAAGCCTTGGGATATAAGAGGCACGGCACGGTGCGTCTTGCGACGGGTACCGAGGCCGGAACGTTTTGGCGAGACCCCGCGATAAGAACCTAAATCTAGGGGCTTGGGCAGATTGCCTGCTCGCCTACAGCCCCACGTGCACCCCGGTGATGCGGCCGCTCTGCACCAGGAATCCTCGCCCGGGTGGAAAATCTGCGCGCTTCGCGTGCGTGAACGGGGTGGTGAACACCGATGGCGCGTCATTCGCGTCGGGTTGCAGCGCGAGCGCCCAGCGTGCCCCGCGCAGTGGCGAAGCGAGTTCCCATACGGTTCCCAGCGTGGCGTTTTCACCCTCGACGATGGTCGTCGCTTCGCTGCGGCGCAGCAGCTTCAGTAGGGTGCCGAGCGCAGCCTCATTGCCACTGCCGTCGAACCCGCCGATGTCTTCGATGACGACGATCGCGCGACTGCCCAGCTTGGGGAACGGTGGCGGGGTGGTGCTGGCGGAATCCGCGGACTCTGAAGGACCTGGTTCATGAGGAAGAGTGCCGACGAGCGGCAGCAGCGTGAGGCCCGCCGGGGCCGCCGGAGTACCGCCGAGTGCGAGCGTGAGGCGCTCGATGGTCTCGGTGCGGGTTTTCGGCGTGTCTGCCACGACCGACCACCCGATTGCCGCGCGCAGTTCACTGCGTCGCGGAGCAATCAGTACTGCATCCAATGGACGCTCATCGACACTGGCGTCCTCGCTTATGGCGGCGAGCAGCGAGCGAATCGCGTGCGTGCGCCCTGAGCCCGCCGGCCCGGTGACGAGCGCCATCCCTTCAGGCGGCGCAGCGACGCCCTTGAGATGGTCGGTGTCGATGGCGAACGGCGCGGTGCCGGTGTCGGGGCCGCGCACAATCTCGATACGCTCGATGGACGAGGGAACCGCGGGCACGGGTGCAGGCCGTTCCGTGAGTTGCTCACCGAGCCGCATCGCCAGCCGTTCAATCGCAGCGCGAGTGTCTGCGAGATCACCGCTCGCTCCGGGCAGTGCGATCTGCAGCTCATCGCCCGAGCCGATGCGAATGGCGCGCCCCGGCCCGGCTTCGTCGAGCGCCTCGAACGGCACCCCCAGCATTTGGTAGTCGGCTTCTGCGGTCAGTCTCAGGGCCAGGCGTTCCGAGAAGCTCGAGGCGAGCGAGGCGGGCAAGCCGTTCGACCGTTCTGAGGTCAGCACGACGTGCACGTTTACGCTGCGCCCGCTCGCGGCGATATCGATGAGATCGGCGAACGGGTCGGCGCCGCCACCGCGATGCTCGTGCGCATCGCGGAAGGCTGCGAGCCCGTCGAGCAGCACGATCACCGGCGCTGGGTTCACGGCATCGACGGCCGCCCGCTCAGCGATGACGTTTTTCGCGAGCGCGAGCAGGCGGATGACACGGTCGCGCTCGTCGCCCGGCACGATGTCGCCGGTGTGCGGCAAAACGTTCAGCATTCCGAGTCGCCCGCCGGCGCAGTCAATGCCGTAGAGATGCGTCCGCGGATCGGTGGTCACTGCTGAGACGGCCAGCGAGAGAAGCGCGGTGGTCTTGCCAGAGCCTGCTCCACCAAAGATGGCAAGGTTGCCGATTTCTGCGAAATGCACCGTATAAGAGGACTGCCGCTGGGCCTCCGGCTCGTCGACGAGGCCGAGCACGACGCCGGCGGATGCGCCGCGTCTGGCGCCGCGGGCCGGGAACCCCGGTGTCTGCAAAGATTCCAGCGACAATTCGTTGGGCAGCTGATCGACCCACGGGCGTCGTGGCGGTGCGGTGTCGAGTCGTTGAGCTGCGGTACTGATGTTGGCCGCGAGGGTTTCGATGTCGCGCGCGCCCCGGTGGGCCCGTGCGGTTCCTGAGCGCGCTTCGGGGATCAGGCTCCACGGCTCGCGCTCGCCGAACGCGAGGTCGCGGACTTCGGCGGCGTCGCGATGCTCGGACTCTGCGCGGCCGCCGAGATATCCGGCTTGCAGATGCGCAAGGCGCCCGGCACCGACCTTGATCGCCGCGCGGCCGGGAACTTCGGCAGAGAAGAAGGCGGCGTCGGTGACGCCGATCACATCGGAGCTGTCGGCGGGATCAGCCATCCGCAGCGCCACGCGCAGGTTCGTGTTGGCGCGCAAGTTGTCGGTGATGACGCCTGCTGGCCGTTGGGTCGCCATGATGAGGTGCAATCCAAGCGAGCGCCCGCGCTGTGCGACATCGATCACGCCGTCGACGAACTCCGGAATCTCCTTCGCCAGCGCGGCGAATTCGTCGATGACGATGATGAGCACCGGCGGTGCTGCAGGATCGCCGCGCCGCTCAAGCGAGATGAGATCTTTGGCGCCTTTCTCAGCCAACAGTTCCTCGCGATAGCGAAGCTCCGCCCGAAGTGAGGTGAGCGCTCGGCGCACGAGGTGCGTATTCAGGTCGGTCACGAGGCCGACCGTGTGCGGCAGGCCGACGCAGTCGGCGAACGCGGCGCCGCCTTTGTAGTCGACGAGGAGAAAGGTCAGGCGATCCGGCGCATAATTCGCGGCGAGCGAGAGAATCCAGGTCTGCAGATACTCGGACTTGCCCGACCCGGTGGTGCCGCCGACGAGCGCGTGGGGCCCGTGCACTCTGAGATCGATTTCGACAGGCCCGGCACTGCCTTGCCCGACGATTGCGGCGAGAGCACCCGGTGAGCGTTCGCCCCCGGATCGCCAGTGCGCGACCAGACTGTCGGTCGCACGCCACTGCTGTTCGATCGCGTCGGCTGCTCCGAGGATGTCGCCGGGCACGAGGCGTGCGAGTGCGACGCTTCGCGGCAGATCGCTCTCGTCGAGAACGCGTGCGCCGGCGTCGACGAACGGCGCCAATTCACGCGCATACGTGTGGATCGCCGGGAGCTCGACGCCCTCGAGTGCGCTCAGCTCGACGACCTCGCTCTGCCGTACGAAATGCGCGCGCCAGGTGTCGGTGTGTGCTTCGATGACGGTGCGGCATGCTGCAGGGATGTCGCCGATCGAGCCCGCGACCCAGATGAGGTGCACGCCGACATCGGCACCGTCTTCGGCGAGGCCCACCAGTCGCGTGCGGTCGACGAGGGTATCGGCGAGCACCAGCACGATCACGGCAGGGTGTATCGGTTCGCAGTCGGTGGGGGTGAGGCGCTCTGAGGCATCTGCCGCGCTCCCTGACATTCGGGAGCGCACCTGCCCGGCGTGACCGCCTGAAGTGCGGTCGGCGATGAGCCCTTCGAGTTCGGTGAGCAGCAGATTTCCGCTGCGTTCATCTGCCGCAAGATGGGATGCAGTGATCGGACTGTATGCCGAGTCGGCGTGGGGCAGCCATTTGACCCACGCCCAATCGGCATCGGCCTGCGCGGAATTGGCGAACGCAGTGACCACCAGGTCTGCAGGCGAGTGCAGCGCGGTGAGCTGCAGCATGATCGCGCGCGCGGATCCTGATGCCCATGCCGGGTGCCCGGCGATGGCCAACGATCCGCAGCGGTCGAGTCGCTCGATTACGGGGACGGCATCGATTGTCGCGTAGCGGTCGTGCAGCTCGGTCAGCCTCGCCCACTGCGCGGCGGCGATCTTGCCGCGAGCCGGCAGCTCCACCGCTTTGCGGCTGGGCAGTGAGCCGGTGCCCAGCCGCAGTTCGAGGAATGAACGGTGCTCCGGGCGACGCGACCAGACCCGCGGATTGCGCTGCGCGACGTCGTTTGCGAGCGTTGTTGCGGAGGGGGATTCGGCATCTCGACCGAGGCGCTCGCGCGCAACGTTGGCCTCGAGTGCTTCTTGACTCTGCGCCAGGCCGGCCTCGAATTCGTCGAGCTTGCGCCGGGTCGACTTTCGGCGAGTGAGCCGATTGTCGAGCCACGAGCCGACCATGATCAGTGGCGACAGCGCGACGAAGATCAGGCTCATTGTCGAGTGCGTGGTGAGGTAGAGCACTCCACCTATGAGGAGCGGGGCCACCATCGCGATCAGGGGAAATCGTGTGGGTTCGGCCTCGTCAGGTGGCGCGGGCAGATCGAGAACCGGCGGGGCGAATACCGGATCGACAACCGGTGACTGCACGTGTTGCACCGTACTGTCGAATGGCGCAGGCGTGGTCGACGGAGGGCCAAGCGTCACCTGCACGCGAATCGTGCCGAACTCCACGACCGCCGTTCGTTCGACTCGAATGATGCGGGACGTGGATTTGAGCCGCTCGCCATTCGTGCCGATGATTGCGGTGCCGTTCGCCGACCCGAGGTCTTCGATTTCCAGAGAGTCGCCGATGCGACGCAGGATCGCGTGACGTCGAGACACCCCGGGGTCGTGCAGCTCCACTCGATTCGCGCGGTCGCGGCCGATGGTCGTATGGCTGTCGGAGGGCAGAAAGACCACCTGCTCTTGTGAGCCGTTCATAACGGTCAGGGCGGCGATCGCGAGTCTGGTGCGACGCCCGTAGCCTGGATGCGATTCGAGTACGGGTTCGATGCGCGCACCCGAGACGAGGCCAGAACTCCCGGTGAGATCGCCCGCATCAAGAATGAGTACCGTGCCGTCGGGCTGTGTCATGCGGAGAGTCAACGGTGCCTGCCGGTGCACCGCGAAAGGAATGAGCTGCGGGTGACCGGCGCCACCACGCACAAGATCGCGAGCCAGCTCGCCGACCGTGGATGTGGCATCGCACGTGAGGGTCACGTCTCGAGCGCGCTGGTGCACGTCATCGAGGTACTCGGTTACGGAGAGTCGGAACTTCATAGGGTGGAGTGAAGCACACGCGCACGGAAGTTTGCAGACGTTATCCACAGCGTTTGCGAGAGCCGCCGAGGGGCACTCATGACGGCACGCACGCGTACTCTGCTGTGTGTTGCCAGAAACGGAGACTCACATGACGCTCTCAGGCGAAACCGGCCCCTTCTTCCACGGCACGATTGCCGACGTTCAGCCCGGCGGCCTGCTCAAGGCCGGGCGGCCGTCGAACTACCGGCCCGAGGTGATCATGCGGCACATCTACTTCACCGCAGCCGCCGACGGCGCGGGCCTCGCGGCAGAACTCGCCGCCGAGCTCGCGGGCGGCGCAGCCCCCAAGCCCCGCGTCTACGAGGTCGAGCCCACGGGCACATACGAGGACGACCCCAACGTCACCGACAAGAAGTTTCCCGGCAACCCCACGCGCTCATACCGCAGCAGCGCGCCGCTGAGAGTCGTGCGCGAAGTCACCGAATGGAAACGGCTGACACCCGAAGCCCTGCAATTCTGGCGAGATCGCATCGTGAACGTGTCACCTGAGGAGCGCGGGGAGATCCTGAACTGACACCGCATCATTCGTGATCGGGGGCAACCAGCGACCGCGGCGGTCGCAGGAGCATGCGCGCACTGCACCGAAACCCACCATTGCGTTTCTTATGCGTGGAGAGGTTTACTGAAGGCATCGTGATCTCGGTACCCGACAGGGGAGGGCCGGATGTTCGAAGTCGACCTGCAGGGCGTGCCGCAGCGCGCCTTCACCGGAGCGCTGCCGGCCCCAACCGACATCGATGACCTCGTGCGGCAAGCGCACGCGAGATATGCATCGCACCGCGAGGGCTCAGTCGCCGATTACATTCCGATTCTCGCTGAGGCGCCACCCGACCTCTTCGGCATCTCGGTCGTCGACGTTGCGGGCGGCGCGCACGAGTACGGTGACGCCGTCCACGCGTTCTCGATCCAATCGATCTCGAAAGCGTTCGTTTTCGCGCTGGTCTGCGACGCCATCGGTCATCAGGCGGTGCACGACCGCGTCGGAGTGAACAACACGGGCCTGCCGTTCAACTCGGTCATGGCGCTCGAACTCAACGGTGGCTGCCCGATGAACCCGATGGTCAACGCCGGCGCCATCGCCACCACTGCACTGATGCCGGCGGCGACGCACGACGAACGGTGGGGTCGCGTGCGCGACGGGCTCGGCAGATTCGCGGGCCGCGAACTCGAGATCGACGCCGAGGTGTACCGCTCAGAGATGCGCACCAACACGCGCAACCGCGCCATCGCTCGGCTGCTCGAGGGCTACGGCCGCCTCGAGACCGACCCCGACGCCGTCGTCGACACGTACACGCGGCAGTGCGCGCTCACGGTGACGGCCCACGACCTCGCTGTGATGGGCGCGACCCTCGCCGACGGTGGGGTGAACCCGGTCACGGGGGAGCAGGTGGTCTCTGCCGAGGTCGCGCGAGACACCCTCGCGGTATTGGCGTCGTGTGGCATGTACGAGCGCTCGGGCGAGTGGCTCTACGAAATCGGGGTGCCGGCGAAGTCGGGGGTCGCCGGCGGCATCGTCGCGGTGTCGCCCGGCAAAGGGGCGATTGGCGTGTTTTCGCCGCCGCTCGATTCCGCCGGCAACAGCGTGCGCGGGCAGCGGGTGTGTGCGTTCCTTTCACGGGCGCTCGGGCTGAACCTCTTCGCGTCGCAGCCAGAGTCAGCCCCAGCCCCACACCCCAGCGATGACCCGGAGGCACTATGAGCACTGCGACCGCCGACCCCACGAGCACCTCCGAGCGCCGGTCGTGGGGGCCGATGATCGGCCTCTTCCTCGCGCAGGTGCTGATGTCGTTCAACGTTGCCGCCCTGCCGATCTCGCTCGGTGGCATGGTCGCCGACTTCGGAGTGCCGCCGACAACGGCGAGCACGACGATCGTGGTGTACGGCCTCGCGGTGGCGGCGCTGGTGATGACGGGCGCGAAGCTCGGGCAGCGGGTGGGGTGGGTGCTGATCTTCCGCATCGTGGTGGTGCTGTTCGCGGGGTCGTCGTTGCTGATGATCTTCTCGCAGAGCATCGGCTGGGCGATCGGCGGCCAGGTGCTGGCGGGCGCATCGGCGGCGATCATCGTGCCGGCGCTCGTCGCGCTCATCGCGGAGAATTACCGCGGAGACCAGCAGGCGACCGCGGTCGGTTCGTTGGGCTCGGCGCGCGCGTTCTCGGGAGTGAGCGCGTTCTTGATCGGCGGCACGCTCGGAACCCTGGTGGGCTGGCGCCCGATCTTCTTCATCACGCTGGGCCTCGCGGTCGCGGTCTTCCTGCTGAGTTTCGGGCTGCGCTCCGATCGGGGCAACAAATCGGTGCGCATCGACCTGGTTGCGTCGGTGCTGATCGGCGCCGCAATCGTGATGCTCACGCTCGGCTTCAACAACTTGAACGGCTGGGGGATGCTGCTCGCCCGCGACAGCGCCCCGTTCACCGTGCTCGGCATGTCGCCGGCACCCCTGCTCATCGTGCTGGGCGTGGTGTTCGGGCAGTTCTTCTTCCGTTGGACCCGGCGCCGCATGCGGGCGGGCAAGACGCCGCTGGTCGATCTCAGCGTGCTCGACCGGCCGGAGGAGCGCGCGGCGATCTACGCGATGTTCATCATCGTGCTGATGGAGGCCGCGGTGAACTTCACGCTGCCGACCTACATTCAGGTGGTGCAGGGCCGCACCCCATTCGACACGTCGCTCGCGATGATGCCGTTCAATCTGACGGTGTTCATCACGGCCACACTCATCGTCAGGTTTTACGGGCGTTTTGCTCCCCGCACGATCGCGCTGTTCTCGTTCGCACTCACGACCGCGGCGCTGCTCTGGCTCGCGTTCGTCGTGACGAACAACTGGGAGACGGTTCCGACAATCGTCGGTCTCATCGTGTTCGGTATCGGGCAGGGCGCGCTCGTGACCCTCGTCTTCAACGTGCTCGTGACGGCGGCGCCGAAGGAGCTCGCGGGCGACGTCGGGTCGATTCGCGGCACGACGCAGAATCTCGCTTCAGCGGTGGGCACCGCGGTGATGGGCGCGGTGCTGGTGACGCTGCTCACGGCCGGCGTCGCGCAATCGGTACAGGATCACCCGGAGCTGCCAGCCGAACTCGTGTCGCAGGTGGATCTCGACACCGTCAACTTCGTCGGCAACGACGAGCTGCGCGCCGCGCTCGACTCGACCACGGCGACCCCCGAGCAGGTCGAGGCAGCCGTCGCGCTGAACGAGGAGCAGCGGCTGCGCACCCTGAAGTTCGGCTTCCTGATTCTCGCCGGCATCAGTGCGATCGCGGCGCTCCCCGCGTCGCGGCTGCCGCGCTATCAACCCGATGAGATTCCGGATCCGGAGCAGGCCTGAACGCTAGGCGGCTGGCGCGGAAGGCGCGGAAGGCGCGGATGGTGCAGAAGATGCCGATGCGACGCGCGGGATGTCACCGAGCAGCTCGCCCAGATAGCGCAGGCTGCCGACGAGGTCGGAGCGATCCTGCGTCACGTGAGCGAACCAGGCACCGACGCAGTACCCCTTCACCAACACGACCAGTGGTTCGAAGCTGCCGGGCCGTTGCGTTTCAAGTGCCTGCCGCCACGGTTCGAGCGCGCGCTCGCAGTTCACGCGGATGTGCTGCTGCATACGCCGCGTGAGCTGCACGTTGCCGCGACGGATCGCGTACCCAGTAATGTCGTAAAAGGCGAGGTGCGCGTCGACCGGCGCAGAGAGCGAACTCTCGAGCAGCCAGTCGAGCTGTGCCGCAAGCGTCGCGCGAGGCGCGTCGGCCGCGAGCGTGCGCGATACGCCATCGAGCAGGTGCGCGGCGACCGCGTCGAGCAGCTCTTCTTTCGAGGCGAACCAGTAGTGCAGGCTGCCGAGCGGCAGGCCCGCCGCCTCGGCGATGCGGCGTGTGGTGGTCTTCGCGATTCCGACCTCAGATACGACCGCGAGTGCCGCGTCGATGAGCGTCTGTCGCACGTCACCCCGCGGCTCATTCGCTTCCGGGCTCATATTCGGAGTATAAACCGGGTGGTGCTGCTCAGGTGAGCCGGCTGCGCTGCGGGAGAATCAGTCGGCGGCGTTGGCAGCGATGAAGTCGTGCACCAGCGTGATGGCGGCGTCGCTCTCGAGGTGCAGGCCGTGCAGCTGGTCTTCGAAGACACGAAAGTCGGCCTCGGGGATGGCGGCGGCAAGTCGCTCTGCGGAACCCAGCGGAATGAGGCGGTCGCCGTCGCCGTGCAGCACGAGCGTCGGCGCGGTAATGCGGGCAGCCTGCTCGGTGGTGTCGTGGCTGCTGCTCGCGCGGCTGAGGGCGCGCAGGGTGGCGCGTGCGCCGTCGATGTCGAAGAACCGCTGCACGGCGACCGGGTGCTGCTGCGCCCAGGCGTCGTGGAAGAACAGCGCGCTGCGATCCGCTCGTGTACCTCCGTAGAGCAGTCGGTAAGCGTCAGTGTCGCGCGGCTGCTCATCGCGTTCGCCGAGGCTCGTGGCGATCAGGCTGAGCGACTGCACTCGGTCGGGCGCATCTATCGCGACCCACTGCGCGATCTTGCCTCCCATCGAGTGCCCGACGACGTGTGCGGTTTCGATGCCCGCTGCATCGAGCACGGCGCGTGCGTCACTCGCGAGTAGTCGTGTGGTGATCAGGTCGGGGTCGCCGGCTTCGGAGCCGGCGATGCCGCGCTGCTCGAGCCGGATCACGCGGAAGTCGGCGGCGAGACGGCGTGCGACGGGCTCCCACCCGAGTGCGGAGGTCGCTTGGCCCTGCAGCAGCACCACGGCCTCACCGGAGCCGTGCGAGAACCAGCGCAGTTCAGTTCCGTCGTCGGCACGCGCCGATCGTGCGTCGGCGAGAAACTCGGCAGCGGTGGGAATGTCGGCGAGGGTTTTGGGTGCCGCGTCGATGGTCATCATTCCAGGCTACTCCGCGCAGGCGCGCGAGTGCGCCACCGGCGTCACCCGACGTCGAAGATGAGCCGTCGGCGAACGCGGGCGACCGGCCCCTGGGCCGAACCGACCGGCGAAGCGGCTCTAGCCGCCGAAGACGGAGAGCTTGCCGTAGTGCTCGGCGAGCAGGTAGTACACGGTGAGGCGCTGGCGGCGGCCGGGAACGCGCTCGCCGATGGCCGCGATCGCCGCATCGATCTCTGCGTCAGAAGCGGTGATGCCGAGCTTGCCGCGCACGAAGTTCTCGCGCACCGTGGCGAGTTCGGCCGGGTCGCTGAACGCGACGAGGCGCGCGTCTGCGTTTTGCAGCGCGAGAGCGTAGGTGGTCTCGAACTTCGCGACCACGGCCTCGTCAGCGTCTGGGGCGTAGAGGCGGATGTCTGCGAGTGCGCTCATCGGTGTTCCCTTCTGGGCGGGGCACCGTTCGGTGCCGCGCGGTTGGAGTGGGTGCTCGCGATCAGTATGGAGGTATTCGATGCACGGCGGCGAGACTGCAGGTGAATATTCAGCTGCGGCTCGGGTCGGCGCGCGACGTATTTCGGATTCGGTCGAGCGCGACCCCTGGTGGGTTCGCGGTTGTTGGGGTACGTTGCGAAGACGGTGCCGGATCACCCGGCCGCGACCGCCAGACCATCAGAATGGACCCGCGCATGCATGCGAAACCGAAGTTCCGAGTTGGACTCGCGGCGGCGACGCTGCTCGGGGCCGTCGCGCTCACCGGGTGCGTCTCGCTCCCCGACATGATTGCGCTCGCGAGTGGTGGCGGGTCGAACGCTTCGCAGTCCGCGACCCCCGCACCGACCACTGCGTCGCCCACTCCGGAAACGGAAGACGACGCGGCGAACGGTGGCGTCGGCGATGATCTCGGCGACGCCTTCGCGGAGCGCGAGCAATTCTTCCGTGACCAGCAGCTGCCGCTCGACGGCTCGTTGTTGACCGCGGTCACCCCGCAGCAGCAGGAGTTCATCAGTCAGCAGCGGGGCTACGTTGAGTCGCAGGGCGGCACCTGGACGCCCGAGGCGGAGCATACAGCCCTCGCGCTCGCCGCCGACGCGTGTGAGACGTCGATTCTGAACGGGCACGAGGTCGACACCGACACGTTCATCTCGCACTTCCAGACGGAACCGCTGCTGCCGGCGCTCGTGCCCGATACGCTCCCCGACGATCAGCGGGCGGTGGCCGAGCGCAACGTCGCGAGCATCATGGTGTTCGGTACCGGCTTTCTCTGCCCGGCCGACGCCCCCCAGTGGGAGGCGGGGTTTGCCGAGGTGTACGGCAACTAAGGGGCGCAACACCCGGGCGCCCGGCTACGCCGCGGGCTCGAGCGCTGCTTCTGCCCGTTCGGGGCTCCCCTCGGTGAGGCCGGAGGCGATCCGGCGCCGATTCGCGAGCCACAGCGCGGCGCCCGCGACGAAGACGAGTACCTCGGTCACGGTGAGCGCCCAGATGATGCCGCCGAGCCCGAACCAGGCGTTGCCGAGCAGCACGATCGGAACGAACAGCACGCCCTGGGCGAGCGAGATGCCCATCGCCGGCGCGATGAGACCGGTGGCCTGAAACAGCGAGGTGATGAGGCCGGTGAATCCGTTGACGATGGTGGCGACCAACTGTGCGGTCAGGATCACCAGGCCGATCGCGAGCACCGAGTGGTCGGTCGAGAAGAGGGTGAACACCTGCTCACGGAAGATGAAGACGGTGCCCGAGAAGACGAGCACGATGGTGCCGACTGTGAGGGCGGCGCCGCGAAGCGCCGCGTTCAGGCGTGCGCCGTCTCCCTTGCCGAACGTGTAGGCGAGCAGTGGCAGCACCCCGATGGTGACGCCCATGACGAGGAACTCGGGCACCTGCGCGATGCGTACTGCGACGCCCATGGCGGCCAGCGCGTCGTCGCCGTAAGCGGCCGCGAGGTGGTTGAGCACGAGCGTGGTGACGATGAGGAACGATGCCTGCACGAGTTCGCTCGCGCCGATGCCGAACACCGGCTTCAGGATGTCGCCGCGCAGCGTGAACCAGCGGGGCGCGAAGCTCACGTTGGCGCTGTTGCGGTGCAACCAGACGAGCCAGTAGACGATGCTCGCGACGTTGCCGAGACCGATGGCGAGCGCAGCACCGGCCACGCCCCAGTTCAGCACCAGGATGAACAGCACGTCGAAGAGGAGGTTACCGACGGTCGAGATGATCATGCCGATCATCGCCTGGCGTGCGGCGCCTTCAGAGCGCACGATCTGCTCGAGCGCGAACGCGGCGACGAGCATGGGCATGAATGCGAGCATGACCGCGACGTAGGCTGCGGTCGGAGCGGCCGCGGCGGCATCGGCACCGAGGGCTGCGACGAGTGGATCGAGCAGCATGAGGCCGATCGCGCCGAGCACGACGCCGGTGATGACCGCGCCCCACAGCGCGAACGCGGCGACGCGCTTGATGTCTGCGGCGCGCTCGGGGTCGTGTTCGGAAGCGCCGAGCAGGCGCGACATCAGCGAGCTGCCGCCGACGCCGAAGACCCCGCCGACCGCCATGATGAGGCCAAGCAGCGGGGTGCCGAACGTGATGGCGGCGAGCAGACTCGTGTCGTGCTGGGCGCCGATGAAGCCGGCGTTGATGACGTTGTAGACGGCGCCGACGACCATCGCGGCGGCCATCGGCACGCAGAGGTGCACGAGCGCGCTGAAGATCGGGGCGGAGGAGAGGATGCGGCGATTTTTGGCCGCGGCGGTGTCGGAACGGGTGTCGGTGGGCGCGGTGTCGGTAGGCGCCGGATCGATGGTGGTCATGGGAATCCGATCTGGAGTGGATGAAGCGTCGAGAGATTTCGGGCAGCGCTGCGCTGCCCGATTTCGGGCATGGCGCAGCGCCGGCGGTGCGTGCGCTCGTGCGGGCGCACCGATTCGACCCCTGGCGCCGGGGGCGCGGGGGCGGATGTAGAAAGGTGGGGGAGGCCGACCGCTAGCGGGTCGGCTCGGGCAGCTCCGCAGTGATCTTGGTCAGGAGGGATCGCAGCTGCTCGCGCTCATTCGAGTCGAGCGGTGCAAGCAAGCCGTCGTCGAGGGCGAGCATGGCGTCGGTGAAACCGTCGATGAGAGCGATGCCTGCGGGGGTCGCGAAGACGCGCTTGGTGCGCGCGTTCTCGGCGTCGCTGCGTCGCTCGATGAGTCCGCGTCGTTCGAGCCCCTGGAGGAGACTCGATACGCTTGCGGCACTGGTGCGTGTGATCTCGGCGATGTCGCGCTGGATCGCGCCGGGTTGCCGCTGCAGATACCCGAGAACGAAACTCTGCTCCTGGGTCAGCTCGCGCTCGCGCACCCATTCTTCGGCGCCTTTGCGCTGCGCCCACCCGATCCAGCGCATCAGCTGCAGGGGAGTATCGAAGCTCGGTCGTTCGTTCATGGTTAGAACACTAACCGTTAGGTCTCAAACTGTCAATTGATCGTTGCTACGCTGGCGCCATGAACACCTCACTCGACGCGCTCCCGACCCCGGCTCTGCTGCTCGATGAGACCGTGCTGCAGGCGAACATCGACCGCATGGCGGCGTGGTCACGAGCCCGCGGCATCGCACTGAGACCCCACGCGAAGACGCACAAGTCGATCGAGGTCGCCCGCCGCCAGATCGCTGCGGGCGCGGTCGGCCTCACTGTGGCGACAGTATCGGAGGCGCTCGTGTTCGCCCGCGCCGGGTTCGACGATCTCTGCATCGCCTACACGCTGTGGGTCGACACGGCGAAGCGGCCGCAATTGCTCGAACTGCTGCGCCTCGCTCGAGTGCGCATCGGCGTCGACTCTGCAGAGTCGGCCGCGCGGCTCGCCGACGCGGTGCCGGCGGCACTGCGCGATCGCCTCGAGCTGATCGTCGAGGTCGATTCCGGGCACCACCGCAGCGGGGTGCAGCCGTCGCGCGCCGGCGAGATCGCCGCCGCGGCTCAATCCTGCGGGCTCAACGTCGTGGGCGTCTTCACGTTTCCCGGGCACAGCTACCACCCCGAAGGGGGGGCCGCGGCCGCACGCGACGAGGCGGCGGCGCTCGCCGCAGCGGCGAATGCGTTGCGCGACGCCGGCGTCGCGGTCTCGGTGCTGAGCGGGGGATCATCGCCTTCCGCCGCATTCGCCGATGCTGACGTGCTCACCGAGATGCACCCCGGGGTCTACGCGCTGGGTGACGCGCAGCAGTGGGAGCTCGGTGCGATGGAGCCCGAGCAGGTCGCCGCGCAAGTGCTGGCAACGGTGGTATCGCGCACCGACGCGCACGTCATTGCGGATGCCGGCAGCAAGATGCTGGCGACGGATCGCGGAGCCTACTCGACCGGATTCGGGCGGGTGCTCGAGCACCCCGATGCGCGCATTACCGCCCTTTCTGAGCACCACGCGACCATTACCGGGCTCGACGTACCGGTAGGCACGCGAGTGCGTATCGTGCCGAATCACGTGTGCGTCGCGGTCAACCTCAGCGACGCCTACGCATGCATCGCTGGCGACGGGGCCGTGACCGTGTGGCCGGTCGACGCGCGCGGGTGCAATACCTAAGGGTTGGGCGTATCGCCGGGGCTGGTGCACCGGGGCATCGCGCACGTAGGCTGCGAGCATGATGGGTCGTGCAGCCTCCCCGCTGAATCGGCACGGCCGTGTCGGGCGAGCGGGTGTGGGTGCCGTGACCGCGGCGCTGCTCGGGATCGCCCTGGCCGGATGCACCGACCCCGATGCGGGCGGTGCGACGAGCTCGGGTGATCCTACGCCCACGACGGCAGCGACCGAATCGATCGAGAGCGCGGTCGTTGCGGAGGGCCTTGCGGCGCCGTGGTCGATTGCGTTTCACGGCGATACCCCGGTGATCAGCGAGAGAGACTCCGGGCGCGTGCTCATGCTGTCGGGCGACGGATCAACGCGAGAGATCACCACCGTCGAAGGGGTTACCCACGGGGGAGAGGCTGGGCTGCTCGGGCTCGCAGTGCGTGATGACGCGCTCTATGCGTATGCCACGCGCGGAAGTGAGAATCAGATTCTGCGATATACGCTGTCGGGGGTCGGAACCGGACTCGGCGTTGGTGAGCCCGAGGTGCTGGTCGACGGGATTCCGGCAGGGTCGACGCACAACGGCGGGCGCCTCGCCTTTGGGCCCGATGGCATGCTCTATGCGACGACGGGAGATGCCGGTGACCGCGAGTCGGCGCAAGATCCGTCGTCGCTCGGCGGCAAAATACTCCGGGTCACCGTCGATGGCGGCGTGCCCGATGACAACCCGGTGCCGGGCTCGCCGGTGTGGACCCTCGGCCACCGCAACCCGCAGGGGCTCGCCTGGGGGCCCGACGGCACGATGTACGCATCCGAGTTCGGGCAGAACACCTGGGACGAGCTCAATGTGATCGAAGCCGGGAACAATTACGGGTGGCCCGAAGTGGAGGGGCGTGCGGGCGTCGCCGGGTTCGCCGACCCCGTGCAGCAGTGGACTCCTGACGAAGCCAGCCCGAGCGGAATCGCCGTGCACGACGAGCATCTGTGGATCTCGCATCTGCGCGGTTCGGCGCTGCGCGCGGTGCCGCTCGACGAGCTCAGTACTTCGACGGTGCATCTCGCCGGTGAGTTCGGCCGCATTCGCGATGCCGTCGAAACTCCCGACGGCCGGTTGTGGGTGCTCACGAATAATACGGATGGGCGGGGCGCGCCGGGCGCCGGAGACGACCGAGTGCTCGAAGTGACGGAGGAGGCCGGCTCGTGAGCCGGTCGCAGTCGGGATCGGGCCCGGTTTCGGGGTCGGAGGACGTCGAGGCCTGGTTCGCGGCGAACCCGCACGCGCTCGCCGACGGCGCCCGCTCGGTGCGCCGTGCGATCCTCAGCGCAGATGCGGGGGTGACCGAATCAGTGAAGTGGCAGGCGCCCAGTTTCACGTGGAACACCATCGACTTCGCGACGTTCAGTATGCGGCGCCCCATTCAGCTTCAGGTGATCCTCCACACGGGCGCAAAAGCGCGCCCGGACATCGACGAAATCTCGATCGAAGCGGTCGGCAGCCGGTCGCGCAGAGCTGGGCACAACCGCGAGATCATCACCTTCGCCTCGAACGCTGAGGTCGAAGCTGCTCTGCAGTCGTTCGAGCGCGCGGTGCGCGCCTGGATTCAGGCGCTCCCGGATCCCGGGTGATCGGAGGCGACGTGCGTTGCGGCCGCGCACCTGAGTTCCCAGGCCCCCGGCGCGTGCGCCCCCGCGCCGGCCGCCCGATGAAGTAGACATGGAGCACGCGATCGACCGACCAGCATTCGCCGGCACGTGAAGGGACAGCATGCGCCCCACCTCAGACCTCCCGATGACCGATCAGGTTCGACACGGGCAGCTGCGTGCGTCCAATCCGTGGGCGAACGGGGTGCGCTTTGCGGTCGCGACGATCCTCACCGTTGCGCTCAGCACCGTCGCGGTCGGAGCATTCGCCGTGTGGAGCCTCGTCGGAGGCATCAATACCGTCGAACTTCCCGGCGGCGACCCGGTTGAAATCTCGTCGGGCACCATCGACGGTCCGCTTACCGTGCTCGTCGTCGGTACCGACTCGCGTGCGGGGCAGAGCATCGATGACGGTGAAGAGGGAAACCTCAACGACGTCAACCTGCTGCTGCACATCGCCGCCGACCACCAGAGCGCGACGGTCGTGAGTTTCCCGCGAGATCTGATGCTGCCGATTCCGAGTTGCCCCGGGCCCAATGGCGAGCCCGACTACTACTCTGCGATGAGCGAGCAGCAACTCAATTCGACCTTGAACAGCGGCGGACTTCCCTGCGTCGCGGCGACCCTGTCGGAACTCACCGGCCTCGAGATTCCCTACGCCGGTGAGATCTCATTCGACGGGGTGATCGCGATGTCGAACGCTGTCGGCGGCGTCGAGGTCTGTCTTGCCCAACCCATCGTCGACCCGAACACCGATCTCGATCTGCCCGCCGGTCAGGTCACGCTCGAGGGCACTGAGGCGCTGCAGTTCTTGCGCACCCGCTACGGCGTGGGCGACGGCGGCGACACCAGTCGTATCAGCAATCAGCAGGTGTTCATGTCGGCGCTCATGCGCAAGCTCAAGAGCGCCGAAACGCTGTCAGACCCGGTGAAGGTCTACGGGCTCGCGAAGGCCGCAATCAGCAACATGGTGCTCTCATCGAACATGCAGTCGATGCCCTTCTTGCAGGCCGCGGCCGGCACGATGCAAAACATCGAGCTCGAGAACATCACCTTCGTGCAGTACCCCACAGCTCGGCACCCCTACGCCGAAGGGCGTCTCGTCGCCCTCGAACCGCAGGCGTCTGCGCTGAACGAAGCACTGATCAGTGGAACGCCGATCACGGTGGGCGGCACCGGTGAAGGCGTCGTCACGGAGGATCAGGTGGGATCAGCCGACGCCGGGGGAGTCGCCGACGCGAGCGGGGTCGACGCTGTCGAGGCCGGAGTCGATGCCGAGGCCGCTGCCGCTGCCGACTCCGATGCCAACTCCACTGCGGATGCGAGCGGTGCCGCGTCTGTCGCAGATGCGGCGGCTGATTCCTCAACCGGCGCCGATGCAGCGACAGCTGATACCTCCGCAACAGCTGACGCTTCCGCGACCTCGACGGGCGAGGGGATCACCGGTCAGAACGCCGCCACCGTCACTTGCTCGCAGGGGCGCACGGTGCTCTGACCGGGCGCATCCCTGGTCTGCTGGGCCGCCTCGTGCGGTGTGGTATCGCCTCGTGCCCTGACAGGGTCGCCCCGCTTGAGCCGGCGATCCGACACCTGATGCCCCGGTTGTCTCCCGTCCTGCAGGAAAAATTCACTCATGCGGTCGAAATCTGGCGCATCGTCCGAACGATGGAAGTTCTCCGTGTGCACGAAAGATCGGAGCTGAGCGCGGTGCCGCGGCGTCGCGGTGCCGCGGCACCGGCGCACCGTCTCACCCGTTGAACTGAGCCGGGTGCGGCCCGGTGCGACCGTCGCGCTCCAGGCCGTCGATCGCCGCGAGCTCCTCGCCCGACAACGCGAACCCGAACACGTCGAAGTTCTCGGCGATGCGCGCGGGCGTCGTCGACTTCGGAATCACGATGCGGCCCTGCTGCAGGTGCCAGCGCAGCACGACCTGGGCAGGCGTCTTGCCGTGCCGGGCGGCGATGTCGCGAATCGCCGGCTCGCCGAGCACCGCCCCTTGAGCGAGCGGGCTCCACGCCTCGGTGGCGATCCCGCGCGCCGTGTTCGCGGCGACGACCGCGCGATTCTGCAGCGCGGGGTGCAGTTCGACCTGGTTCACGGCGGGCACGATGCCGTGCGCGCTCGCGATGTGGTCGAGATGATCCGGCTCGAAATTGGAGACGCCGATGGCCCGCACGCGACCTTCGGCGAGCAGTCGCTCGAGCGCACGCCAGGTATCGGCGTAGGTGCCGCGTGCTGGCGTCGGCCAGTGAATGAGGTAGAGGTCGAGCGCGTCGAGGCCGAGTCGCTCGAGCGTCGCGTCGTAGGCGCGCAGGGCGCCGTCGATGCCGTGGTCGTCGATCCAGACCTTCGAGGTGACGAACAGTTCGTCGCGGGCGATGCCAGATGCGGCGAGGGCGCGACCGACGCCGATCTCGTTGCCGTAGATCGCGGCGGTGTCGATGCTGCGGTAGCCGGTCTCGAGCGCCGCGGTGACGGCGGCGGTGGTCTCGTCGTCAGGCACCTGGAAGACGCCGAAGCCGAGCTGCGGCATCTCGATGCCCGAGTTGAGGGTGATGGTGGGGATGGTCATGGGGTCTCCTGGTGCGGTGGGTGTGTGGAGGTGGGTGAGCTGCGCTCAGCGGGTGGGTTCGGGCTGTAGGGAGTCCGCTGAGTGCAGATCTTCCGCTGCGTGCTGCGCGGCGAGGTGCCTGGCGGCGGGGCGACTCGCGCCGGCGCTGCGCCGCGCGGCAGTTGCCGCCGCGATGATCACGACGAGTGCGACGGTGGTGAGGGCGGCGCCGATCCAGATGGGTGCGGTGTAGCCGAGGCCGAGCGTGATGCCGACGCCGCCCGCCCAGGCGCCGAGCGCGTTGCCGACGTTGAATGCGCCGATGTTGGCGCCCGATGCGAGCGTCGGCGCTCCGCCGGCGTACTGCATGACCCGGCTTTGCAGGCCGGGTACGGTGCCGAACCCGAAGCCGCCCATCAGCACGAGTATCAAGATGGTGGCGGTCGGCGACGACGCGAGCAGGCCGAAGAGTACGAGCACGACGGTGAGCGCGGCGATGAACCCGATGAGGCTGCCGTCGATCGACCGATCGGCGAGGCGACCGCCGGCCCAGTTGCCGATGACGAGCCCGAGGCCGAAGAGCACGAGCAGCCAGGGCACGGTCGAACTCGCGAAGCCGGTCACCTCGGTGAGCGTGTAGGCGATGTAGGTGAAAGCGCCGAACATGCCGCCGTAGCCGAGCACGGTGACGGTGAGCGAGAGCCAGACCTGGCCTGAACGGAATGCGCCGAGCTCGGAGCGGAGGCTGACAGCCGGGGCGTGGTCGCGCGGCGCGCGGACGAGGATCGCGATACCCGCGAAGGCCACGAGCCCGATGGCCGAGATGATCCAGAAGGTGGATCGCCAGCCGAACTGCTGACCGATGAACGTGCCGAACGGAACGCCGAACACGTTCGCAGCGGTGAGGCCGGTGAACATGATCGCGATCGCTCGGGCCTGTTTGCCGGGGGCGACGAGGGAGGCCGCGACGACCGAGCCGATGCCGAAGAAGGCGCCGTGGCTGAGTGCGGCGATGATGCGGCCGACCATGGCGAGGTCATATCCGTTCGCGAGGGCCGTGGTCGCGTTGCCGACGATGAAGAGCACGATGAGGCCGAGCAGTACAGGCTTGCGGGGCAGCCGCGTGGTGGCGGCGGTCAGGCCGAGCGCGCCGACGACGACGGCCAGTGCGTAGCCCGAGATGAGCCACCCGGCGGCCGCTTCCGAGACCCCGAAGTCGGTGGCGACCTCCGGCAGCAGGCCCATGATGACGAATTCGGTGAGCCCGATTCCGAAGGCTCCGAGAGCGAGGGCAATGAGTCCCAGTGGCATGTGGTGTTCCTGAGCTTTCCGAGTAAACTAGTTGCAGGCGCGGGATATTGCGTCAGCGCAGATAATGATTGCACACGCAATTAGTCGGCGCAAGCAACGAATGCGCTCGCGCGCCGTGCATGCAGCAGTGTGTACCGGATCGCGCGTACGCCGAGCACCGGGAGACATGATGGGCATTGCCGACGACGCCGTCGAAATTCGCGCGCACGGGTGGCGCACGCTCGCCGCGCTGCACACCCTGATCGAGGCGGAACTCGAGCGAGCGCTCGCCGCAGCGGTCGAGCTCTCGGTAGTCGAGTACACCGTGCTCGACGCGCTCAATCGTCAAGACGGGTGGCACATGCGCATGCAGCAGCTCGCCCGAGCCACGGCACTCAGTGCCAGCGCCACCACCCGCCTCGTGACGCGCCTCGAAGACCGAGGCCTGCTCACGCGCATTCTCTGCGCCGACGACCGCCGCGGCATCTACACGGAGCTCACCGCCGCTGGCCATGCGCTCTATGACCGAGCGCATCCGCTGCACGACGCGACGCTCGAGCGTGCGCTGGCCGAGGCGGCCGAGCAGCCCGAGCTCGCCCCGGTCGTGCGGGCGCTGCAGGAATCGCACGCGGGGGTTGAGCCAGCCGCCTGAATGCGTCGGGCGGCGCCGTACTTGCGTTTGCGCCCTGCGTGCCTGCGCCCTGCCTGCCAGCGCCGTGCCGGCGCTTTGCCGGCGCGTGTGCCAGCCGCAGCGTTTCGTCGCGCAGGAGAAATCGCGTCGTGCGGTCGGAATCCTGGCCGGCGCTCCGTGACTCGCGGTTTCTCCTGCGCGAGCGAAGGTGGGCGTTGGGCGGGGAGTGTGGAGCGGGGAGCAGGTCGCGTCCGGTTCGGCTTCGAAGCGCGGCTTAGCCGATCCAAGTCGCGCAGCAAACCTGAGCCAAGAACACTCAATGCTGGCACAAAATGCGACATACAATTCGCACTGATCTCGGATCGTGTGCGCACATGTGCACGAAATGCGATAAATTCGAACGGATTGTGCGCCATTGCGCCAATCTGCGGCGAAAACCAAAACTGGGCCGTTATCTTTGACCTATGCCCACCGGAACCGGTGGAGACAAGACGTTCCGAGGAGTCGCCGATGGCACCACACATTGAGGGCGCTGGCACGAAGCAGCAGCGCGGAATCGAAACCCGACTGGCGCTGCTCGAGGCATCGGGTCGCGTGTTTTCGCGACTCACCTACGATCAGGCCAAGTTGAAAGACATTTCTGACGAGGCCGGTGCGAGCCAGGGCTCGATCTACTTCCACTTCGGCAACAAGTACGACATCGCTGAAGCGGTGCTCACCGTGCAGCAGGATCGCATGAGCGCACTTCTCGAAGAAGAAATCAAGGTGGGTCGCTCGGCCTACGACACCATTCTGGTGATGCTGCCGCGCCTTGCTGAGCTCATGGCGGGCGACACCCTGGTGCAAGCAGGGCTGCAGCTGGTCGACTCGCTGCCCGAAGAGCTCAAGGAGCACGGGCACAATTCGTACACTCGATGGCAGCAGGCCACGCTCGAACTGATCGAGCAGGGAGTCGCCGAGGGGTCGATTACGACGACCGAGGCACCTGAGCTGCTCGCGGAACTCATCACCGAGATCTACATCGGCGCTCAGATGATGTCGGGCATGGCAGACCGCTGGGCCTCGCTGCCCGCGCGTATCGAGCGCGCGCTGCCCCTCGTGCAACGGCTGCTGCGTCCCGCGCAGTAGGCGGCTGCCGGAGAGGCCCCGAGCGCACCCTGTCGCTAGTGCGCCGCGACGCGTGAAACGGCACGTTCGCCTCGGGGCCCGTACAGATGCAAGATCTCGACGGCCCGACCATCGGCCGGTCCGAACCAGTGCGGGGTCAGCGAAGAGAATTCCGCGGTTTCACCGGGGGCGACACAGTGCTCCGCACCGTCCAAAATAAGTCGTAGGGTTCCGGCGAGCACATAGAGCCAGGCGTGCCCAGCATGCGACCGCAGGCGAACTTCGCGCGGCCCGAGCACCTGCTTGAACACTCTGACGTTGCCGGGCGACTCGGTGAGCGGCACGATCACACCCCCGCTCTGCGAACGCCGCGGCGAGAGGTGCACGCGCGCGTCGCCGGTTGCCGGTGCGGAGACCAGGTGGTCGAGCGCGATGGCGAATGCGGCGGCGAGGGGCAGGAGCAGGTCGAGTGTGGGCTGGCGGTGGCCGGTCTCAAGCCGCGAGAGTGCGCTGACCGACAAGCCAGTGCGTCGGGAGAGATCGGCGAGCGTCCAGTGCCGGGCGCGGCGCGGCTCGCGCACTCGGGGGCCGATTGCGGCGATGGTTTCGTCGACGTCGCAGTCCATGTCGGTATTTTTGCAGATTCCGCAAAAACTCTCGGCGCGATGATGCACTTCGGGAGACACTGACTGCTGTTCGGCACGCGATCGCGTGACGTCGAGCCAGAAAGACCGGTACCGTCGATGACTGCCACCCGCACGCCTCCGCCCACGTCCACCTCCGCTCCCACCGCCCGTCGACGCTGGACAATCCTCGCGATCTGCGCGTCGGCGCTGTTCCTGGTCGGTCTCGATACGACGATTGTCACGGTCGGACTCCCCGCGATCGGTGCCGGGCTCAGGGTCGGCAGCGGCAGCCTCGCCTGGGTGGTCGACGCGTACACGGTGCCGTTCGCAAGCCTCCTCATGACGGCCGGGGCGCTGGCTGATCGATTCGGCCGTAGACGCGTGTTCCAGATCGGGTTGGCGGTCTTCGGCGCGGCATCGATCGTATACGCGTGCGTGTCGGATCCCGGGGCCCTCATCGCCGCGCGCGTACTGCAGGGGGTGGGAGCGTCGATGCTCACCCCGGTAGCGCTGTCGATCGTCGTGCAAGTGATGACCGACCCGACCGAACGCGCGCGGGCGATCGGCGTGTGGGGCTCGGTGTTCGGAGTGAGTATGGCGGCGGGGCCGCTCGTCGGCGGCGCACTGATCGCCGCGTTCGACTGGCGCGCAGTGTTCTGGATCAACGCCCCGGTGATCGCCGCTGCGATGATCCTCGTCGCCATCTTCGTGCCGGAGTCGCGCGGACAGCACGCTCGCCCACTCGATGTGCCGGGTCAGGCGCTGCTCATGCTCGTGATCGGCACCGGCGTCGCGCTGCTCATCGAGGGGCCGCGCGTGGGCTGGGGCCACCCCGGCGTGCTCGGCGGTGCGATCGCGTTCGTCGCGCTGCTCGTGGCCTTCGTGCTGGTCGAGCGCCGCACGGTGCAGCCGCTCATCGACCTCGCGCTGTTTCACGTGCCGAGCTTCGTGGGAGCGGTCGTCGGGGCGATCGCGGTGTTCGTGGGCTTCAGCATCACCCTGCTGACGACGACGCTCCTGCTGCAGGAGTCGTTCGGCTGGACTCCCCTCGCGGCCGGGGCCGCTTCGCTGCCGATGGCGATCGCCTCGACGGTGTGTGCGCCGATCGCCGGGTACCTCGTGGGGCGCTCGGGCGCGCGGCTGCCCCTGATGATCGCCGCGATCGCGCTGACGCTCGGCGGGGCGCTCTTCCTCGGCGTTGTTGGGGGTGTCGGCCCGGCATGGTGGGCTCCGGTCTACCTCGCGGTGGGTATCGGGGTGGGGTTCGCGAACGCGCCGATCACGAACACGGCGGTGAACGGGCTTGCGCCGGATCGCGCGGGTGTCGCGAGTGGCACCGCATCGACCGCGCGACAGGTGGGCACCGCGATCGGCATTGCGCTCGCGGCGAGCTTCGTCGCGCACACCTCGGGGCCGCAGCTCATCGCGGCATCGCTGCCGGCGTGGATCACCGTGCTGGCGTGCGGTGTCGTGCTGCTCGGCGTCGCCGGCACCGCGGCGCGATCGCGACGGGTGTGAGTGTCGAGCCGGGCGTGAGCGCGTCGGGGTGATCGGCTAGGCGGGGTGCACGTGCCACCCGAGCGCGGGCGCAATCTCGGTCGCCAGCAGCTCGATTGAGCGCAGCGTGAGTTCGTGGGTCGCGTCGATGGAGTGCACCTGCGCGGTGACGTCGGTCGCCTGGGCCAGTATCTCGTCGGCGCGCAGTGAGGCGATCACTTCGTCGGCGGTGCCGACGTGAGTGTCGGTAATACGTGCGAGCTCGTCGATCGAGAGCGCCTCCGCGTCGGCTCCGTGCATCTGCTGCGCGAGGCGGCGCAGCCCCGCGTCGGCGAGTTCGAGCGCGCGGTCCCGATCTTCGGCGTCGACGACGAGAATGGTGCGCGACGCGAGCACGCGCTCGGGGGTGCCTTTAGGCAGGGCCGCGCGATACGCCTCGACGATCGGGTGCTGAATCTCATGCAGCGGTGCGTCGGGGCGCTCGGCCGTGCGCGGCTGGGTGCGCGACAGCATGAGTCCATCGCCTCGACGCCCGGCTCGTGCTGCGCCCTCGGCCGAGAACGTGCCTTGCCAGATGCGTCGCCCCAGATCGCCGGCCGCGGGGTAGATGCGTGCCTCGGTGCCCCGCACCCCGTTGCCCGCGAGCGCGGCGTCGAGCACGGCGAGGTGCTCGTCGAAGATCTCGCGGCGTCGTGCGAAGTCGTGGCCGAACGGTGCGAACGAGCTGGGCGTTCCACCCGAGGCGATGCCCAGTTGCACGCGCCCGCCGCTCAGGGCATCGAGCACGGCAGCATCTTCGGCCACGCGCAGCGGGTCATCGATCGGCAGGGTGACGACGCCGGTGCCGAGCTCGATGCGGGAAGTGCCGCGGGCCGCTGCCGCGAGGAGCACGAACGGCGACGGCAGGCCGCCCTCGTGCTCCCCGAAGTGGTGCTGCGCCACCCAGGCCGAGGCGAATCCGTGCGTCTCTGCCGCATCGATCTGTTCGAGCGCGAAGCGGTAGCGGTCGGCGGCCGAAACGGGTTCGAGCAGGCGGGTGAAGAGCCCGAGGCGGGCAGCGGTCATGGTGCGACTCCTTGCGGTGGGGATGCTGCATCCAGGCTACTGGTGCCGCTCGGGTGCGTGACTCGCGATGACGACGGTCGGCGGATCACCCCGCCAGCGCGGCGGTCGGTGGCGTCCGTGCCGCGCGTACAGCGGGGTAGAGCCCGGCGACCGCGCCGATGGCGAGGGTCGAACCGATGCCGATGGCGATCACGGCGGGCGACAAGGCCACGGGCCAGCCGTTCGCGAGCGCCATTCCTGCGGTCGCCGTGACACCAATAACGGCCCCGAGCAGACCGCCGAGCAGCGAGAGCAAGAGTGATTCGGCGAGGAACTGGCGGCGAATGTGCGCCCGCGTCGCGCCGAGCGCGCGCCGCAGCCCGATCTCTCGCTTGCGCTCGAGTGCCGAAATGATCATGGTGTTCGCGACACCGATGCCACCGACGAGCAGCGCGATCGAGCCGAGGCCGACGAGCAGGCCCGAGAACGCTTGATCGGCGGCGTTCTTGGCGGCGAGTGCGTCGGAGGGGCGCGATACCTTGACCTCGGAGGGGGCCTGGGGGTTCAACGTGGGGGCCAACGCGGCCAGCACCTGAGACACAGAGGCGTCATCCGAACGCTCGTAGACCACGGTGGGGCTGCCATCGAACGCGAAGAGCTCGGCGGCGACGGGCTCACCGATGAGTGCGGCGGTGTCGATCTCGGGCGCGAGCGCGACCGGCTCGAGAATGCCGCTGACGGTGAACCACTGCCCGCCCAGCCACACTTGCGCTCCCGGCGAGCCGATACCGAGTCGTTCTGCTGCGGTCGCGCCCAAGACGACGGCGGGGTACTGTGCCGTCGCCGTGTTCAGCCACGCTCCCGCGCGCAACCTCCCGCCGACCACGTCGAGCAGTGAGAGATGCGCGGCCAGCACGCTGATGCCCCCGGTTGCACCCGGATCGGCGAGCTGATTGCGATAGACGTACTCGTCGAGCAATGCGGTGCTGCCGACCTCTTGCACGCCGTCGATGCGTGCGACACGGCCAACGGCGTCGAGAGGGAGTGGCACGTTCTTGCCGGCGAAGTCCGTGCCGGCCTGCGCGGTGAGCAGGTTCGTGCCGAGTGCGGAGAGCTCGTCGTTCAGTCGTGCCTGGCTCGATGCCGAGATGCCCACGACCGACAGCATCGCGGCGATGCCGATGGCGATGCCGAGTGCGGAGAGAATCGCGCGCACCGGCCTGGCTCGCAATCCGGTCGAGCCGAGTCGCAGCACGTCGCGCCACAGCAGGCGCGAACGCGGTGAAGCGGTGGTCGAGGTCACGTGGTGCATGAGGGTTCCTCCCCGAGGGGTGCGGTACGGGTATCCGAGACGACCCGGCCGTCGCGAATCGCGATCTGACGGGGGAGTTCGGCGGCGAGCTCGGCGTCGTGGGTGATCACGACGACCGTGGTGCCCTGACGGTTCAGTTCGTAGAGCAGCTCGATCACCGAGGCCCCCGAAGCGCTGTCGAGGTTGCCGGTCGGTTCGTCGGCGAGCAGCAGCGGTGGCCGGGCGACCACCGCGCGGGCGATCGCCACGCGTTGACGTTCGCCGCCCGACATCTGATGCGGTTTATGGTCGAGGCGATGCGACAGGCCGACCCGTTCGAGTGCGACGCGTGCGGCGTCTCGACGCGCGCGCACCGGGACGCCGGCGTACAGCAGCCCGTCAGCGACATTGTCGACCGCGGTGACCCCTTCGGCGAGGTGGAACTGCTGGAACACGAAGCCGATCCGTGACCCGCGCACCGCGGAGAGTTCGCGATCCGAGAGTTGCTGCACGTCGAGACCGTCGATGCGCGCCGACCCTGCGGTCGGCCGGTCGAGGGTGCCGATGAGATTGAGCAGTGTCGACTTGCCCGAACCGCTCGGCCCGACGATCGCGACGAGTTCTCCCGTCGCGATCGAGAGGGTGACGCCCGCACAGGCGAGCACCGGCGGTTCGCCGTAGCTGCGCTCGACGGCATCGAGCTCGATGATGGCCTTCATATCTGCGCCGCTCATGCGTCTGGCACCGTGACAGTGTCGCCGGCCTTGAGGCCGTCACCTGAAATCTCGACCCGTCCGCCCGCGAAGAGTCCGGTTTCAACGGGCACGCGGCTCGTGGTTCCGTCTTCGGCGACGCGTTCGACGCCGAAAGTACCATCCGGCAGCGAGAGCAGCGCACCGACCGGCACCGACAGCACATCTTCACGGCGCTCGGAGGGGAACTGCACCGTGACGGAGGCTTCCTGCAGGTCGCCCGCGGCAGATGGATCGTCGAGCGAGATGGCGACCGGGATGACCGTTTTCTTCTCGCCCGACTGGTCGTCCTTGCGCTCGGTGGGAATACCGACCGATTGCACGGTTCCCTGCGTTGTCGTGCCGCCGGGGAGCTCGATCTCTACCGTTGCTCCGACCACGGCGAGACGCTGATCCGACAGCGAGAGGTCGACTTGCACCTGCTGTGCAGGATCGGTGATGGCGAGCACCGGTGTGCCCGGCGCCGCCGCGGACCCGACCGGGTTCGGTACGTTGGCGACGCCCACGCTGCCCGCTTCGAAGACGACCTCGCCGAGTGCGATCTCGCCGGTGCGCTTCTGCCCGGTGGCATCCTGCCACTCGCGAATCGACTCGCGAGTCACCCAGTCGAAGACCTCATCTGGGGTGTCGCCGAAGAAGCCGAGCGCCTGCAGGCTCTCTTCGAGCTGCTGCACGTCAGGACCGCTCGGCATGCCGGTCTTGAACTCGCGCCAGGCGGGCGTTGCGCCGAACATGAGGTACACCCGGTCGTTGTTCACCGAGTAGAGCGGTTGGCCGAGCCCAACATTCGCGCCGGGGTCGGGTGCCCAGGTGAGCACGCCCGAGAGCGTCGGGTCGAGGTCACGCGGGGTGCCGTACCCGAGAGAGCCAGACGCACTGCTCGAGCCTTCGAGCGTGCCCTGCTCGATCTCGGCGGTCGAGGTGTGCGGCGATTCGTTCTGCGGTGATTCGGGCGCCGGACGCAGCGAGATCGCCGCAGCCGCGACCCCGCCGATGAGGGCGAGGCCGAGGAACCAAGCCGCGACTGCGACGATTCTGCGTTTCATGAGTATCTCCTTCTGAAGCGGGGGTGTGAAATGCGACGATTAGCGACCGCTCGCTGCGAGGCACTGGTCGACGACGTCCTGCGGGGCATCGGGGATCATGCCCGCCTGGCCCGGCTTCGGGTCGGGCACGTCGTAGCCCTTCTCGCGGAAGCACTTCGCTGTCTGGCGCATGGCGTCGTTCGTCGCACTGTCGTCGCCCGCGTCTTGCCCCGGCGCAGCCCCGACTTCGTTCAGGCACGCCTCGCTCGCCTCGACGTAGCCATCGTCGGCGGAGATCGACATGCTCGGCTCGGGGGTATCGGGAAGTTCGACGCCCTTCCCGCGCATGCACTTCGCGAACCCCAGGTACCACTCGTCGTACTCGCCTTGGGCCTGCACGCCGCCGGTGCTGGAGGAGCTCTTCGTGTCGCCTTTCGCATCACCGTCAGCCGACGAGGTGCAGCCGGCGAGCCCGGCGAGCAGCAGGGGGATGGCGGCGAGTGCGGCGATCTTGGCGAACTTCTTCGTGGGGGTCATCGGTCTCTCCTGTTCGTGGGGCCGCCCGGTTCGGCGGTGGTGCCAGTTCACTCGATGCGCCGATTTCGGTGCTCTATCGTCGGCGGATATGATTTCGACACACGGGCACCGGCGAGAATGAAGCCATGCGCGTATTGGTGGTGGAAGACGAGGAATTTCTGGCGGAGATGATCGCCGAAGGGTTGCGAGCCGCCGCACTCGCGGTCGACGTCGCACACGACGGGCTCGAGGCGAAGCGCCTGCTGCAATTCGGCGAGTACGACGTCGCCGTGCTCGACCGCGATCTGCCCGGCCTGCGCGGTGACGACGTCTGCCGCTGGATCATTGACGAGCGTCTGCTCACGCGCGTGCTCATGCTCACGGCGGCGACCTCGATTCAGGATCGAGTCGGAGGGCTCGCGCTCGGCGCCGACGATTATCTGTCCAAGCCGTTCGCGCATCAGGAGTTGCTCGCGCGCGTACTTGCGCTCGGGCGGCGGGTACACCCTGCGCAGCCGCCGACGCTGCGTCGCGGAGAGGTGACGGTCGACACGGTGGCGCGATCCGCCACCCGAGACGGGCGCCACCTGCAGCTCTCGCCGAAAGAATTCGCGGTGCTTGAGGCTCTCGCCCGCGCCGATGGCGGCGTCGTGAGCAACGAAGACCTCATCGAGCAGGTGTGGGAGTCGGGCACCAGCTACGACACCAACGCCGTGCGCATCACTATGAGCAAGCTGCGCAAGAAGCTCGGTGAACCCGCGGTCATCGTGACCGTTCCCGCGGTGGGGTATCGCTTGACGATGAGCGAGGAGTCGTCATGATTCGGCTGCGGGGTGCCGCCTTTGGCGAACGCGGCAAGCTGACCCTGGTCTACGGAGGGCTGTTGATCGCGATGAGCACGGTGCTCGTCATCGCGGTGTACCTCGCCTTTCGGTGGTCGCTGCCCGACGCGATTCTCGTCGCGCTGGACCCCGCGAGTTCGGTAGAGATGGGGCAGTTCCCCGACACGCAGGCGGCTCAGCCAGTGCTGCCCGAGGGTGGTGAAGCCATCGGTGACGGGGGCGGCGAGTTCGCGATGACCCAGGCGATCTCGGTGGTGGCGACCGAGGCCGCGCTGACCCAATACCTGGTCATCGCGATCGGGTTGCTCGTCATTCTGGGGGCCCTCTCCATGTGGCTCGCCTGGTGGCTCGCCGGCCGCGTACTGAGCCCCGTCGGGCAGATGGCGACCGCAGCCCGCTCGATCGCCGTCACCGACCTGTCACGGCGAATCGACCTCGACGCGCCCCCCGGCGAGCTGAAACAGCTCGCCGATACCTTCGACGAACTCCTCGACCGCATCGATACGCTCGTCGGGTCGCAGCAGCGCTTCGTTGCGAACGCCGCGCACGAACTGCGCACGCAGCTCGCCGTGCAGCGCAGCGCCGCCGAGATCGGACTCGTCGACCCGACGCCCGAACGAGTCGCCCGCATCCGCGAGAAACTGATCGATGCCGCGATCGACAACGAGCATCTGCTCGAGGGGCTGCTGCTGCTCGCATCGAGCGACCAAGGGCTGCAGCACGAGGCACCTGTGCAGCTGGACGAGGTGGCGCGCGGCGTGGCCGCGGAATGCGCAACGGCGGCCGCCGACCGCGGCATCGCACTGACTGTGGCGGCACCCGCGGGCCCGACGCAGGTGAACGGTGACGCCGTGCTGCTGAAGCACCTCGTGCGCAACCTCGTCGAGAACGCGATCGCGTACAACCTGTCGGTACAGGGGTTGGCGTCGGTTGTGCTGACGCCGGGCAACGCCTCGTCGGCCGGGCAGACCGGAACCGGTGCGACACTCGTGGTGTCGAACACGGGCGCCGAGATCGACGCGGCGCTCGTCGACGGTCTCTTCGAACCCTTCCGCCGCCTGCATCCGCGTCAGCATCGCCCGGGCGAGGGCGCGGGTCTCGGGTTGGCGATCGTCGCCTCGATCGCTCGAGCGCACGGCGCAGAAGTTTCGGCGCGAGCGCAGGCGGGCGGCGGGCTCGAGGTGCGGGTCGGCTTCCCGGACTGACCCGCACACGTGCGGCGTTACCATTGGCATATCCAAATTTCTCCGAGTCGCGACTCGAAAGGGTGTGCCATGCCAGTTCCCGTTCCTCTGACGCCGACGAAGAAGCGCCGCACCCTGCGCGATGACGCCTACGACTCGTTGAAAGCGGCGATACTCAACGGCACCTTTGAGCCTGGTGAACGACTGGACGATGTTGCGCTGCAGGAGTGGCTCGGCATCTCGCGGACGCCGATTCGCGAGGCGGTGGCATTGCTCGCGGCAGACGGATTGATCGAGACCGAAGCGCAGCGTCACACGCGGGTGGTGCTGCCCGACCCGAATCGGGCCGTCGAAGAGATTCAGGCGATCGGCGCCCTCGCTGCGGGTGTCATCGGGCTCGTCGTGCCCGAGCTCGACCGACAGTCACGAGCGCGCTTGCAGAGCCAGATCGGCGCAGTCGGGCAGGCGGCGGCAGCCGAAGACGCCGAGCGGGCGGTGCCCGCACTGCAGGGGCTGCACGAGATGCTTGTGGGGCTCTGCCCCAACCGCACATTGCGCCGCGTCGTCGGTGAGTCGGTGACGTCGATCGGATTCCACCTCAGTGTGACGGTCACCGATCGGCTCATTCAGTGGGAGCAGCTGCGCGATACGGCGGCCGCACTGAGCGACGCGGTCGATACTCGGGATGCGCACGCGGCGCAGCGGTGCATCGAGCAGATGCACTTCATTGCCGTGGAGTAGCGCCGGCCTGCGGCCGCCCCATCGCCCTACTGCGCTCCGAGTGCGACGAGCAGGGTGATGGTGACGGGGTGATCGTTCGCGCGGGCGAGGTCGAGTGCGCTGTGGCCGTCAGCATCGGGCTCCGAGATCGAAGCACCGGCGCGCAATGCGAGCGCGGTGAGGTCGGGGTCTCCGGTAGCGGCTGCGCGAAACAGTGCGGCCTGCGCGTCGGCCGGGGCGACGGGAGAGTGAATGGCCCGCGCGATGAGCGAGGCCTGACGACCGAGACCGTACTGCTCGGCGAGCATCGACGGCGTCTGGCCGGTGTTGCCGGTCGCGATACTGAGGTCGGCTCCGGCGGCGATGAGCACGCGGGCCGTGTCTTGATACTGCTGCACCTGGTCGGGTTTCGCGTAGATGAGGGCTTCGTGCAGCGCGACGTAGCCGTAGTTGTTGATGTGGTCGATGCTAATGCCCTGCTGAATGAGGGTGCCGACGACCGACGTGTGTCCGCGCTCGGCCGCGCGGATGAGCCCCGTGCCGTGGTACGAATCGAGGGTCGCAAGGTCGGCGCCGTGCTCCAACGTCAGCGCGAGCAGATCGTCGTACCCCTCGCTCGTCGCGATCAGGTAGGCGCTCTGCACGGTCTCGTCTTGCGCGTTCACGTCAGCGCCGGCGGTGATCAGGTCGGTCGCCTCGGCAACGTCGTCGGCCCATGCTGCTGCGATGAGTCGGGTGTTCAGTTCAGCGGTGCTGAGGCCCTCCAGGTCGGCGCGCACCTCGGGTGCCGGGTCGGGGGCGGGTTCGGGCGCGGGAGTCGAGGTCGCCGGTGGGATGCTCGTTTCGCTCGCGGGGGTCGGATCAACCGGCGCCTCGGGTTCGGGGGCGCACCCCGAGAGAGCGATCGCGGCGATCGCGGCTGCGGCGAGCGTGGAGGTGAGGCGGGCGGGGAACCGGGTGGGAGCAGGCATGATTCCACGGTAGAAACCTCGGGTACCCGGCGCGTCAACCGATCGGTTGAACTGTGATCGTGCGCGAAGCGGGCCGCTCCTCGGCGTCAGCCCGGGATGCAGGCGCCGGTGGAGACGGGCGACGTGGCCGAGTCGAGCGTTGCGAGCACCGGCAGCAGCTCGGCGACGGTCATCGCGTACCCCACGTTTTCGCGCTGCGTATCGCGCGCGAAGACGACGCCGGCGACCCCGCCCTCTGCAGTCAACAGCGGGCCCCCGGAGTTGCCCGGTCGCACATTCGCCGAGAGCACGTGAATGGACCGCGGTGATGTCGACGAGTTGTAGATGTCGGCGATCGGAGCGTCGCGCGTCGCCAGCACGCCGGCCGCCACGGTCGTGAACGGTCCGCCGTAGGGGTAGCCCTCGACTGCGCCTGCACTGCCGGGAATGAGGGTGTCATCGATCGGTAGAGGCGCCGCATCGATGTCGACGGCGATGACGGCGAGGTCGTCGATCGGGTCGAAGTACACGACCTGGCCGTCGCGCGCCGGTTCTCCCGGCAGCTCGACCAGCGGGGTGTCGACGCCGGCGACGACGTGGGCATTGGTGACCACGCGATCCTCCGCGACGACGAACCCCGAGCCCGTCGGCATCGTCGAGCACCCGTACGCGACCCCCGAAATGCGCGCGACCGACTGCGCGGCCTGCGCGAGCGCGGGGTCGTCGGTGTCGATTGCGGCGACGTCGGGGGAGACGCCGAGGTCGCCATCGAGCAGGGCGTCGACGGTCGGGATCACCGTGTCGTCGAGCACCGCAGCCTGCAGGCGTGCGGCCGCGTCAGTCAGGGGAGCCGGCGTCCACTGCTGCAGTGTGCGCAGCACCGATGACGATGCGACGGCCGAAGACACCACGGGCACCCCCGACGATGCGATGCCGGCACCGATGAGCGAGACCGCGACGACCGATGCGACGAGGCCGAGCGCCCCGCCGAGCAGGCGTTCGGCGAAGCGGAGCTTGAGGCGATCAGCCCCGCGCCTGAACCACGACCCGACCAGCGACCCGAGCCCGGCCCCGACCGCGAGCAGCAGCACCGCCGAGCCGACGACGGCCGCACTGCGCCACGCGTTCTCGGGGATCTCGCGCGCAATGATGGGCAGCAGCCACGGCGAAAGAGCGGCCCCGACGACGAGCCCGGCGAGCGCACCGAGCACCGAGAAGAAGCCGGAGCGGACCCCCAAGATCGTGGCAGCGATCAGCACCACCAGCATGATGATGTCGGCGATCGGAAGCATCGGGTCTCCTGGGCGGTCGTGCACGGGCCCGCAGCCCGGTGCTTTCCGGAACTGTAGCGATCGGGCCTGGGAAGGGAGCGCAGGCTCGGTGTGAGAACGGCGCTATTCCGAGAGCGTCAGCCGACTACACCGCGCGGCTGCGGAATGAGCGCAGTCGCAGGCTGTTGCCCACCACGAAGACGCTCGAGAACGCCATGGCAGCACCGGCGAGCATCGGGTTCAGCAGCCCGAGGGCAGCGAGTGGAATCGCGGCCACGTTGTAGGCGAACGCCCAGAACAGGTTGACCTTGATCGTGGAGAGCGTGCGCCGCGAGAGCCGGATCGCGTCGGCCGCACTGCGCAGGTCGCCGCGCACGAGGGTGATGTCTGAGGCCTCGATCGCGGCGTCCGTGCCCGTGCCCATGGCGAGCCCGAGGTCGGCCTGCGCGAGCGCTGCGGCATCGTTGACGCCGTCTCCCACCATCGCGACAACCCGCCCCTCGCGCTGCAGCCGCGAGATCACATCGGCCTTGTCGCGAGGCAGCACCTCGGCGATGACTTCCGTGATGCCGACTCCCGCGGCGATCTGCTCGGCAACCGTGCGATGGTCGCCGGTGAGCAGTATCGGCGTGAGGCCCAGTTCGGTGAGTTGGCGGATCGCCTCGGCGCTCGTCGGCTTCACCGCGTCGGCAACAGCGAGCATGCCGCGCACCTCGCCATCCCACGCCACGAGCACGGCGGTGCGGCCGGCGTGCTCAGCGGAGGCCATGGCCTCGACGAGCGTCGCATCGGGGGCGATTGCCCAGCTCTCCATGAGCGCGCGCCGACCGACGAGCACGGCATGCCCATCGACGACTCCGCTGACGCCGAGGCCCTCGAGGTTCTGGAAGCCGTCGACCTCCGGCAGCGCAGCGCCGAGCTCAGCCGTGGCGCCGGTGGCGATGGCCTGGGCGATCGGGTGCTCCGAGGCGTCTTCGAGTGCGCCGGCGAGGCGAAGCACCTCGGCGCGATCGGTGCCCGCGCCAGTGATGACCTCAGCGAGTGACATGCGCCCGGTGGTCACCGTGCCGGTCTTGTCGAGCACGACGGTGTCGACGAGGCGGGTCGACTCGAGTACCTCGGGGCCGGTGATGAGCACGCCGATCTGCGCCCCGCGCCCGGTGCCGACGAGCAGCGCCGTCGGGGTGGCGAGGCCCAGTGCGCACGGGCAGGCGATGATGAGCACCGCGACAGCGGCCGTGAACGCGCTCGCCGCCGGGAATCCCGCGACAAGCCACGCGACCAGCGTCGCGAGGGCGATCACGATCACGATGGGAACGAAGACGCCTGAAATGCGGTCGGCGAGCCGCTGCACCTCTGCCTTGCCCGACTGCGCGTCTTCGACGAGGCGCGCCATCTGCGCGAGTTGCGTATCCGAGCCGACGCGGGTGGCGCGCACAACGAGGCGACCGCTCGTGTTCACGGTCGCGCCGGTCACTGCATCGCCGGGGGCCGCTTCGACGGGCACGGATTCTCCGGTCAACATGGAGGCGTCGATCGCGGAGTGACCCGAGACGATGACGCCGTCGGTAGCGATCTTCTCGCCGGGGCGCACCACGAAGGTGTCGCCGACGGCGAGGTCGCCGATGCCGATGGTGGTCTCGACGCCGTCGCGCAACAGGGCGACGTCTTTCGCGCCGAGTTCGAGCAGGGCCCGCAGCGCGGCGCCGGCTTGGCGCTTCGATCGCTGCTCGAAGTAGCGGCCCGCGAGCAAGAACATTGTGACGCCCGCCGCGACCTCGAGGTAGATGTTGTTCGCCCCGTCGCTCGGTTGCACGGTGAACTCGAACGCGTGCACCATGCCGGGCATGCCGGCCATGCCGAAGAAGAGCGCGTAGAGCGACCACAGATAGGCGGCCGACGTGCCAACCGAGACCAGGGTGTCCATCGTCGCGGCACCGTGGCGCAGGTTGATCCAGGCGGCGCGGTGGAACGGCCAGGCGCCCCAGATAATCACCGGCGAGGCGAGCGCGAGCGAGGCCCACTGCCAGTAGGTGAACTGCAGGGCCGGAATCATGGCGAGCAGGATCACCGGAACCGACAGCACAATCGCGCCGATGAGTCGGTGGCGCAGTGCGGTGAGCTCGGAGTCTGGCTGCTCGGCGAGCTGTTCAGTAGATTCGGGAGCCGGCGGCTTCGGGAGTGCAGCGGTGTAGCCGGTCTTCTCGACCTCGGCGATGAGCCGCGCGGGATCGAAGTCTGCGGGCACCTGTACGCGAGCCTTTTCGGTGGCGTAGTTGACCGTCGCCTCGACTCCGTCGAGTTTGTTCAGCTTCTTCTCGATGCGCATGGCGCAGGAGGCGCAGGTCATGCCCCCGATCTCGAGCTCGTACGGGAGCGTGGTCGATGACATGATCAGGCCGCCTGCGCGGTGTACCCGGCCTCTTCGACGGCGGCGAGCACTGCAGCCGAGTCGACGGGGCCGTTGGTGACGACCGCGAGGTGACCGGTGGAAGCGCTGACGGAGACCTCAGAGACGCCCGGGATCTCACCGACCTCGGAACGCACCGCTCGCTCGCAGTGACCGCAGGTCATGCCGGTGACGGTGAATTCGGTGGTGGTCATGTTGGTCGTCCTTCGGATCGGTGCACGATGGAGGTGTTCCATCGCTGCCACCATATACCCATGGGGGGTATCTTTCAAGGGGTCGTCTCCTGCTGCAGCGGCGTTCGGCGAATCACCCCGCCGAACCGACTCAGCCCCCACACCACAGCTCCGCTCACTGCGAGCGCGACGAGCAGCCCACCGCACGTCGCCGCGAGTGCACCCGCTCCGCGCGCGGGCAGTAGGAAGCCGTAGGGTACCCAGCCGTCGGTGGCGCCGCGCATGAGCACGACGGCGAGCCAGGCCAACGGGTAAGGGAACACCGCCCACCAGTGGCGCCACGGGAGCGCACCGCGGTCGCCGATGCAGATCCAATCGAGCAGCATGAGCGCTGGCATCACGATGTGCAGCGCGGCGCTGACCCAGGGCGGCGCTGAGCCAGTGCCGGGCACGAGCACGTTGTACACGACCCCGACGATGAGCATGCACACGACAGCGACGCCGCGGGCGGTGTGCAGCCACGGTGGCTCGGGCACCCTGGGGCGACGCAGCGCCATGATTCCGGTCGTGATCAGCACCGCGGCGGTGAGCAGATTCGTGAGGTTGGTGAAGTAGCCGAAGAAGTCGAAGGGGTTCCATCCGCCGGTGCCGAGCGAGTAGGTGTGGCCCATCACGAGAAGTACCGCAGCACCGACGGTGATGCGGGCGCGGGCGATCGCCGCCATCACCGTTTCGGCCATTCCCAGCGCGGTACGTCGAGAATGCCCTGCCCGGCAACCTGCGTGCCGGTGCCGTCGGAAGCGAGCTCGATCGACGAATGCTCGCCAGAGCCGATGCCGGCTTCGGCGAGCGAGCGATGCAGCACGCGGGAGTGCGTGACCACGATGACCTGGGTGCGTCGGGCCGCGGTCGCGATGAGCTGACCGAGGGCTGGGATCAGGCTTTCGTGCAGCGACGCCTCGGGCTCGTTGACGACGATGAGTGGGGGCGGATCGGCGGGGAGCAGCGCCGCACAGAGCAGCAGGTAGCGCAGCGTGCCATCCGAGAGCTCGGCCGTGGTCATCGGGCGCAGCAGGCCGGGCTGTTCGAGCAGCAGGCGGAACACCCCGCCTGCGGCGTCGATCGAGACGCGAGAACCGGGAAAGGCGTCGGCGACGGCACCGTTCAGTTCGCGGTCTTGCGCGGATTCGATCGCGGTCGCCCACACCGCCGCGAGGTCGGCGCCGTCGCCGCTGAGCCATCGAGTGCGCGTGCCGACCTGCGGCGCGCGCGACGGGGCGTCGGGGTCGGTGCGGAAGTGGTCGTAGAAGCGCCACTGCGCCATGCGGTGCCGCACGCGCAGGGTGTCAGGCAGCGCCGTCGCGTCTTCGAGATCGAGCAGCACGCTCTGGCCGGGGCCGAGCATCTGCGGCAGCGCACGCCAGCCGGTGTTCTCGCGCACGCGCACTGCCGCGCGCGTGCGGTCGACCAGCACGGAGGCCGGGCGCGCGAACGGGCCGACGAACACCTGCTCGCGCTTCACTTCGGGGTCTCGTGTGAAGAAGCTGCGAGCCGGGTCGACCTGCGGCAGCCCGAGGTCGGTGAGGTAGCCGTACTCGTCAGAGCTGTACCCGAGGCGCAGCGACACCGGGCGAGAGCGTGGGCCGCCCTGCCCGCCGGGCACCTCCGGCCCCGCCCAGAGCGCGCTTTCGAGCCCTCCTTCGCGTGCGATCGCGCCGACGATGCGCCCCTCGCCGGCCGATGCGAGCAGGCGCAGGGCGCGATACAGGTTCGACTTTCCGGTGCCATTCGCGCCCGAGATCACGGTGAGTTGCCCCAGTGGCACGATGACATCGACGAGCGAACGGTAGCCGCCGACGGCGAAGGTGGTGAGCATGCAGGCATTGTGACAGTTGCCGCCGACAGTGGGCTTGGTGCCGGTCGGCAGGGCTGGGATGACGCCGTAACGAAATAAGTAGTAAGAATGCGACACATAATTTTGATGGATACATAACTACTTCCTACGCTGATGCCTGGCAGTTCGCCGCTTCCCCGAAAAAAGGACCACCCAGACCATGCAGCGCATCGTTCGAACCACCGCCGTCATCGGCGCCCTCGCAGCCCTCGCCTTCGGTGCGACCGCTTGCTCCACCACGGCCAGTGCAGAGGCGGAGAGCAGCGACGCGGCCGAGGTGCAGACGCTGCTCGTGGCGACTGGCGCCTCGCCGAAGCCGTTCACCTACCTCGATGACGACAACACGCTCACGGGGTACGACATCGAGGTGCTGCGCGCGATCGACGAGAAGCTGCCCGACATCGCCTTCGATTTCGAGACCGCCGAGTTCCCCGCCCTCTTCGCGGGTCTCGACTCCGGTCGCTTCAACATTGTCGCGAACAACCTCTCGGTGACCGATGAGCGCAAGGAGAAGTACGACTTCAGCGACGCGAACATCCAGGCCCAGTTCGGCATCACCGTGAAAGACGGCTCGGGCCTCGAGAAGGTCACGACGCTCGACGAACTGGCCGGCAAGAAGACGTATGGCGAGGCGGGGCTGAACTTCACCCGCATCCTCGAGTCGCACAACGAGGCGCACCCCGATCAGGCCATCCAGATCGAGTACTCCGAGGCCGACCTGCAGACCCAGCACAAGAACCTCGCAACGGGCGCGGTCGATTTCATTCTCGAAGACAAGGTGGTGTCGAAGGGCTACGGCACCGATCAGGATCTGCCGGTCACCTTCGTGCCCTTCGACGGTGACTACCTCGTCAAGGATTTCGGCACGAACCTGCTCTCGGCGTACGCCTTCTCGAAGCAGACCCCGAACCTCGACACGGTGCTGCCCGAGATCAACGGTGCGCTGAAGGAGCTCAACGAAGACGGCACGCTCACGAAACTCAGCGAGCAGTTCTTCGACGGCATCGACGTCTCACCGAAGCTCTAGTGCGATCGCGCCGCGCGGGGAGACTCGCGCGGCGCACTCGTGCCTCTGCGCTCACCCAAGCCCCACATGAACATCATCGACTTCGACGCGCTCGTCAAATACACGATCGCGCTGCTGCCCTACATCCCGGTGACGCTCGCACTCAGCGTGGTCGCTACCGCACTTGGAACCGTGCTCGGCCTCATCATGGCCCTGATCAAGATCGCGCGCGTGCCCGTGCTCAGCCAGATCACTGCAGTGCTCGTCTCCTACCTGCGCGGCACACCCCAACTCGTGCAGCTGTTGCTGAACGTCAACGCGGTGCCCATCGCGATCCTGTACATCAACGCGCAGTTCGGCACCTCGTTCGACGCGCTCACAATCTCGCCGTTCCTGGTCGCTGCGATGACCTTCGCCCTCACCGAGGCGGCCTACAGCTCTGAGACCATCCGGGCGGCGCTGCTCTCGGTGGATCGCAAGGAGATCGAGGCGGCACACGCGCTGGGCATGACCCCGTGGCAGACGCTGCGCCGCATCACGATCCCCAACGCCGCGATCGTCGCATTCCCGACGCTCGTCAATCACTTCATCGGCATGCTGAAGGCGTCGTCGCTGGCATTCGTCGTCTCGGTGATTGAGATCACAGCGTTCGCAAAAATTCTCGGCGGCCGCGATTACCGCTTCTTCGAGGCCTACTTGGCATCGGCGATCATCTATTGGGCGTTGACCGTCGTCATCGAGCAAATCGCACGCATCGTCGAGCAGCGCATGGAGCGGCCGCGCGCGCTCGCCCCGAAGACGTTCCGCATGCGCGCCGCGAAGGATGAGGTGCCCGCATGATCACCCTCTCGAATCTCTCGAAGTCGTTCGGCGAGCGGAGGATCCTGCACGAACTCTCGCTCACGCTCGCCGAGGGGCAGGTCACCGCGATCGTCGGGCCGTCGGGCGCCGGCAAGTCGACCCTGCTGCGCTGCATCGACTTCTTAGAGCGACCTGATTCGGGGACCGTCGCGATCGGTGATCTCGTCGTCGACGCCAGTACGGCGAAGCGTGCCGACGTGCTGGCGTTGCGACGCAGCACCGCGATGGTGTTTCAGCAGTTCCACCTCTTCTCTCGGAAGACCGCGCAGGAGAACGTCGCCGAGGGGCTGCGCATTATCCGCGGGCTCCCGCGGCGAGACGCTGAGCGCGATGCGCTCGCGTACCTCGACCGGGTGGGGCTCGCCGACCACGCGCAGCAGTATCCGGCGCAGCTCTCTGGAGGTCAGCAGCAGCGCGTTGGCATTGCGCGGGCGCTCGCCATGCAGCCGAAGGTGCTGCTGCTCGACGAGCCCACATCGGCGCTCGACCCGGAGCTCGTCGGCGAGGTGCTCGCGACCATTCGCGAGATCGCCGCCGAAGGACAGACGATGGCGATTGTGTCGCACGAGATGAACTTCGTGCGGAACGTGGCCCAGCGCATCCTCTTCCTCGAGGGAGGAAGCATCATCGACGACGCCGCGCCCGACACCTTCTTCGGCGCCGGTGCCAAGCCGCGCACACGAGAATTTCTGCGGGAATATCACATCGCCATCGGGCGTATCGACTATCAGATCTAATTCGCCGCCTTCGGCACCGACCTCACCCGCGGCCCGACAGCCGCCGCCCCAAGGAGCACTCATGACCACTGCACGCCGACCGCTGCGGCACCTCGGTTTCATCCACCTCGTCCCATTCGACGCCGATGAGCCGGAAGGCGGGTTCCGCGACGCGATCGAGCTCTTCCGATACGCGGAAGAACTCGGTCTCGACGGCGGCTGGGTGCGCACTCGCCACCTGCAGCGCGGGCTCCCGTCGCCCGCAGTGCTCTTCGGTGCGCTGTCGCAGGTGACCGAGCGGATCGCACTCGGCACGGCGGTGATTCCTGTGGGGCACGAAAACCCGTTCCGTCTCGCCGAAGATCTTGCGACCGCCGACGTGCTCTCGGGCGGCCGCGTGCTGCCCGGCCTGAGCGTGCACCCGCCGCGGCCCGGTGACGACGCAGTGAACGACCTCGTGCACGACTCGGGCTGGCGCGAGGAGGATTACGGGTACGGCCGCATCGAGCGGCTGCGTTCGTTTCTCGCGGGTGATGCGGTGCGTGAGGTTGAGGCGTACAACGGCATCGGGGGCGACTTCGACTCCCCGCGCGTCGAGCCCTACAGTGCCGGGCTCTCGGATCGCCTCTGGTACGGCGGCGGGTCGCTGCGCTCGGCGGAGTGGGCGGGGCAGGCCGATCTCAACTGGCTGGTGAGCAACATCAGCTCGACCGAAAACGGCGTCACCGACTTCTCGCAGGCGCAGCGCAATCAGATCGACACGTTCCGCGCAGCGAGCCCGCGCGGCGAAGAAGCACGGGTGACGGTCGCCCGCGTCATCGTGCCGACCGACGGTGCGACCCCTGAGCAAGCCGCGAAGTACCGCGCCTACGCCGAGGCGCGCACCCCGCGCACGAAGCAGGTGCAGGGCAAGAACACGATCATCGCGCTCGACGTGCTCGGCTCGCTCGACGAGATCGTCGACTTCATCGAGCACGACGTCGCATTCCAAGCAGCCGACGACTACCTGTTCGAGTTGCCCTTCGAGTTCGAGCTCGACGACTGGAAGCAGATCCTGCACCAGCTCGCCACCCGCATCGGCCCCGCACTCGGCTGGACCCCCGCCGCATGAGCGCCGTCGAGCCGCGCCCCCTCGGGCGCCTGAGTTTCAACCACCTCGTGCCGTTCTCGCACACCACGCCGGCGGCCGCGTTCGCCGACGGCATCGAGCTCTTCCGCATCGCCGAAGCGGTCGGGCTCGACGACGGATGGTTGCGCACGCGGCACCTGCAGACCGGCCTTGGCACCTCGACGGTGTACTTCGGTGCGCTGTCGCAAGCGACCTCACGCATCGGTCTCGGCACCGCGGTGACGCCGCTCGAATTCGAGAACCCCTTCCGCCTGGCCGAAGATCTCGGCACCGCCGACGTGCTCTCGGGCGGGCGGTTGCAGCCCGGGTTCAGCCTGCACGCCCCGCGCTACCCCGACGCCGTCAACGATCTGGTGCACGACGACGGCTGGCGCGTCGAGGATTACGGCCGCGGCCGCGTGGAGCTGCTGCGCTCGCTCGTCTCGGGAGCGCCAGTGCGCGAGGTCGAAGCGTACGGTGGCATCGGCGGCGACTTCGACTCCCCGCGCGTGGAGCCGCTGAGCCCCGGTCTCGCGAACCGACTCTGGTACGGCGCCGGATCGCTCGAGTCGGTGACCTGGGCCGGTGAGGCGGGCTTCCAGTTGCTGCTCGGCAACATCTCGTCGACGCACGACGGCGGTACCGACTTCGCGCGCGAGCAGAGCTTGCAGATCGACGCGTTCCGTGCGGCGCACCCGCTCGGCGACGCGGCACGGGTCAACGTGTCGCGGGTGATCCTGCCCGTCGACGGCGCGACGCCCAGCCAGGTGGCGAAGTACCGCGAATACATCGCGGGTCGTGCCGGGCGCGTGGGCCGCGTGCACGGCGAGAAGACCATCATCTCGACCGACCTCATCGGCACCGTCGACGAGCTCGTCGATGAGATTCGCGCCGACGCTGCGTTCCAGCGCGCCGACGACTACCAAGTGCATCTGCCGTTCGAGTTCGAGTTCGCCGAATGGAAGCACCTGATCGAGACGCTCGCGACTCGGCTGGGGCCGGCGCTCGGCTGGACGCCGGCGACCGAGCGGGGCATCGGATGAGCGAGCCGACCACAGGAGCGGCCGACTCGATTGCCAGCACGGACACCGGCATTCAGGTGCGCCGAGTGCGGCCCGACGAGTACGCGGCGACCGACGCGCTCGTGTGGGAGGCCTACGACACCGACTACGGGCCGTCGCAGCACGCTCGCGACGAGATGCAGTACGCGGAGGTGCGGGATCGCGCGTACGACGTGTGGGTCGCCGTCGATGGCACGGGCGAACTCGTCGGCAGCGTCACCACCCGGCGCTCGGGCGGCGACCTGCTGCACGAGGACTTTGCGCCCGACGAGCTCGATCTGCGGCTGCTCGCCGTATCGGTGCGGGCGCGACGGCGCGGGGTGGGTGCGAAGATCATGCGCCACGTCATCGAGGTGGGTCGCCTCGAGGGCTGGTCGGCGGTGGTGCTGAAAACCGCACCGCACATGACCGGGCCGCAGGCGCTCTACGAGTCGCTCGGTTTTGAGCGCGCGACCGAGAACGACGGGCTCTGGATCGGCGGGGTGCGCCAGTTCGATCTCTTCGCGTACCGCTATCGGTACGCGGCACCCGCGGCTCCGCTCGCCGCCTGACGCGGTGGGCGCCGGTTCTATGATGGTGCCGATGAACATCGACTCGCTTGACGTGCGCCTGATCACGCTGCTGTGCACCGACACCGGCATCTCGGTGATCGAGACTGCCCGGCGACTCGGGGTGGCCCGCGCGACGGTGCAGAGTCGGCTCGACAAACTGCGAGCCAGCGGCGTGATCTCGTCGGAGGCGCCGTCGATCGACCCCTCGGCGCTCGGCTTCGTGCTCCGCACCTTCTGCACGATTCAGGTGCGGCAGGACGTAAGCCACACGACCATCGCCGAGGGGCTCGCGCGCATTCCCGAGATCACGGAACTCCACACGATCACCGGCGACTTCGACATGATGGCGTCGTTCGTGTCGCGATCCACCATCGACCTGCAGCGCGTGCTCGATCTCATCTCGAACACCGACGGGGTGATCCGCGTCTCCACGCGCATCGCGCTCGCCACTCACTTCACCAACCGCACACTCCCGCTCGTGCACAGCGCGCCGCAGTCGTCGAACGCACCATCCGCGTAGTAGTGCACAAGTTGTGAGGTGCAGGCGGCGATTCCGCAGCATTTCTGCGCAACACTTACAGTCAAAATAAGCGCTATTGTCTAGCGCCCTGCGATTCCCTAACGTGTGTCTGGTCGCATCCGACCGCTCATGTTCACAGGAGAATCATGTCGCTACATCGTCGTACGAGCCTCGCCGCAGTGCCGCCCTATCGTCAGGGGCGACCGGCCCCCGCAGGGGCCAGCAAGCTGTCGTCCAATGAGTCCCCGCATCCGCCGCTGCCCTCCGTCGTCTCGGCCGTCGCAGCCGAGCTCGATCGCGTGCAGATCTACCCCGACATGGGTGCGAGCGCGGTGCGCGAAGCACTCGCCGAGCGGCACGGGGTACCCGTCGAGAGCGTGACCGTCGGCGCCGGATCCGTCGAGGTCGCGTCGCAACTGATCCACGCCACCGCGGGCGAGGGCGATGAGGTCGTCTTCGCGTGGCGATCCTTCGAGGCCTACCCGTCGCTCGTGCGCATCGCAGGGGCGACGCCCGTCGAGGTGCCGCTCGACGCGCACGCGCGCCACGATCTCGACGCGATGCTCGCCGCCATCACCCCGCGCACGCGCCTCATCTTCATCTGCAACCCCAACAACCCGACCGGCACCGTCGTTCCGGCGGAGGCCCTGCGCGCGTTCGTCGATGCGGTGCCGCGCGACGTGCTCGTGGTGATCGATGAAGCCTACGTGCACTTCGATCGCACTCCGAACCGCGCGAACGGGCTCGAGTTGTTCCGCGAATTTCCACACGTCGCGGTACTGCACACGTTCTCCAAGGCCTACGGGCTGGCTGGCCTGCGCATCGGTTACGCGGTTTCGCCAGGCGAGACCGCCGAGGAGCTGCGCAAGGTGGCCGTGCCGTTCGGCGTGACGAATCTCGCGCAGGCGGCCGCCGTCGCGTCGCTCGCCGCTGAGGAGGAGCTCGCCGCGCGCATCGCCGAGGTGACCGGTCAGCGCGAGCGGCTCTTCGTGGCGCTCGACGCCTGGGGCTACGACCCGGCGCGCTCGCAGGCGAACTTCGTGTGGGTCGCGGCCGGGGCCACGAACGGGCGCACCCCCGAGGAGATCGGCGACCTGCTCGAGGCGGGCGGCGTCATTGCGCGTGTCTTCCCGGGCGAGGGGGTGCGCATCTCGTGCGGCATTCCCAGCGACACGGATCGGGTGCTCGCCGCGCTCGCGCCGGCAGGCACGGTCAGTCAGGATGCTGCAGCGCAGTTCGGCGCCGAGGCGGTCGTCCGATGAGCGCGCAGGATCTGGGCGTTCGGTCGACGGCGCCGGACGACCGCGAGTTCCTCGACACGGGAACGCTGCGCACTACGCTCACGAGGCGCCAGGTCTCCATGATGGGCCTCGGCGGCGCCATCGGCGCTGGTCTGTTCGTCGGCTCGGGCAGCGCGATCAACATCGCCGGCCCCGCGGTGCTGATCAGCTACATCGTCGCCGGTTTCATCGTGGTGCTCGTCATGGCGATGCTCGCCGAGCAGGTGGCGGCGTACCCGAGCTCGGGGGCGTTCAGCACCTTCGCGCACCGGGCATTCGGGCGCACCGCGGGGGCGACCGTGGGCTGGCTGTACTGGATCCAGCTCGTCGTCGTCATCGCGGCCGAGGCAACCGGGGCTGCGGCAATCGTGTCCGCCTGGTTCCCGGTGGTGCCGCAGTGGGTATGGGTGCTCGTCTTCATCGTGGCGCTCACCACCATCAACCTGCTGGGCGTCGCGAACTACGGCAAGTTCGAGTACTGGTTCGCGTTCATCAAGGTCGGCGCGATCCTCCTCTTCCTCGTCGTCGGCATCCTCGCGATCGTCGGCCTGCTTCCCGGCAATGAGCCGCTCGGCCTGCAGAATCTCGTCGCCCACGGCGGCTTCGCGCCGACTGGCTTCGTCGGTATCGCCGGTGCGCTGCTCATCGTGATGTTCGCCTTCGGCGGCACCGAGGTCGTGTCGATCGCGGCGGCCGAATCCGAAGATCCGAGCGGCAACATCCGTCGCACGATGCGCTCCGTCATGGTGCGCATCCTGATCTTCTACATCGGCTCCATCTTCGTCATCGTGTCCGTGCTGCCCTGGGACGACGCCGCCGTGCAATCGGGGCCGTTCGCCGCCGTGCTCGGCGCACTCAAACTGCCCGGCGTCGACCTCGCGATGTCGATCATCGTGGTGGTGGCCCTGCTCTCGGCAATGAATGCCAATATCTACGGAGCCTCGCGCATGGCGTTCTCGCTCGGTGAGCGCGGCATGGCTCCGCGGGTCGTGCGTTCGATCACCCGCAACGGGGTGCCGTGGGCCGCCGTCTCGGGGTCGGTGCTCTTCAGCTTCGTCACCGTCGGCCTCAATTGGGCGTGGCCAGATGCGGTGCTTCCGGCGCTGCTCAACGTGGTCGGGTCGACGCTGCTCATCGTGTGGACGTCCATCGTGGTGTCGCAGATCGTGCTGCGACGCCGGGCCGATCGCGAGGGCCTCGAGCTGCCCATCCGTTTCTGGGGGTTCCCGTGGCTGTCGTACACGACGCTTGCGCTGCTGCTCGCGGTCATGGTGCTCGTGATGTTCGATACCGCCGCGCGCACGCAGCTGCTGCTGACCTTCGGGCTCACGGCGCTGCTGGCAATCATCGCGGCGGCGACGCAGCGTGGCGGTGATCGCGGCAAGGTTCGGCGTCCGTAGCGAGGTCTTCGATCTCCTGCCGCAGCTCTGTATCGCTGTGGTGGTCGCACGAGGGATCCGGATCTCCGAAGTTGCACCGGCGGTCGCGGCGCAACTCGATGCCGCGGTGGCTGTTGCCGGCACCGAGCTCGCCGGCGTGCGGGTGAAGGGGTCGGATGACGTGGCCCCGTATCGCGCGGCATTCACCGAGGTCGGGATCAACCCGAACAAGTTCTTGTGTTCAATTGAGGCGCTGCTCACGCGCGTCGCCAAGGGCAAGGGGCTGCCGAGCATCACGCCCATCGTCGATGCGGGAAACGCGGTGTCGATCACTCATCGCGTTCCGATCGGTGCGCACGACATCGAATCGTTCGCCGGTGACCTTTGGGTACGTCGAGCCAATGCTGCCGATATATTCGTGCCCTTCGGTGGCGAAACGTTCGAGCGACCCGAAGTTGGAGAGATCGTGTATGCGAGCGGGGACGAGGTGCGCACGCGCCGGTGGACCCGGCGCCAGAGTGATGTCGGAAAAATTTCTTCGCAGACGACGGATGTCGTGTTTCCGATCGACGGTTTTGCTCATGAGAACGAGGATCGTCTGCGCGCAGCTCAACGCGCGCTCGCGGACCTGGTGCATACGGAACTCAATGCGACGTGCACGTTGGGCTGGATCGATCGAGAGCATCCGGTCGTCGATCTCGGGTAGGGGTCATTGGGGAGGCGGCTCTTGCGCCCAAACGGGGCCACCGCGCGGATTGCTTACCCTTCACTGGCGAGAACGGGGCATGGGAAACCATGCCCCGTTGCGGTTTTGCTTATGGGACGTATTGCATAAAGTGACGTATGCGATTGGATCCTGTGCAAAAGCAATCTAGATTCTCGCTCATGCCTATTCACGAGATCCCTGTTCGCGTGCGGACGCAGTATCGGCGCACGCGGCTCGCCGCGGCCGCTACGGCAGGCCTGCTCGCCCTCGCCGCTGCGCTCGGCGCGGTGTCACCCGCCGCAGCTGCGGTAGGTGACACGTACAAGTACTTCGGCTCGTCGTCGTCGGGCGCAGGAATCCGCATCGTCGGGAGCACCTCGACCTACGCGACCAAGCAGTACGCGCTGCAGGGTCAGGGATCGGCCGCGAGCTCGTCGAGCTACTCGGTCGACTTCACCGGCACTCCGCCCACAAGCAACCACAACTACACGCAGGCCGACTGGTCGGGTCTGCCGCAGGCATCCGCCGTGGCCGGCCGAGGAGCCGTGGAATGGATCTTGAAGAATGGATTCCCCGCGAGTTCCACCGCGGTGCTGCGCGATCGCCTGCGTGCCATTCCGCAGTTCGCCACCTTCCCGACGGGCACCTTCAGCGAGAGCGAGGCGATCGCGGCGCAACAGGCGGCCATCTGGCACATCACCGATGGGGTCGACCTCGACCTCACCGCGACGTCAGCGAACTCTGCGCGCACGCGACTCTTCTACCAATACCTCGTGCAGGAATCGGCGGGCAAAGATGCCTCCACGGGCGCCGCTCCGACCGTGAGTCTCGCTGCGGAGAACGGCCGCACCGCGTTCTCCGTCGAGGCAGACGCGGCGTTCGGTCCATTCACCCTGACGTCGAGCGCGCCCGCCACGCTCTCCACATCCGGCGGAGCCAACATCGTCGGCTCGACCGGCCAGGCGCTGACGGGCGCGCAGCAGCCCGGCACCGTGTTCTGGGTGCAGCCGACCGCGGCACCCGCGGCCGATGGTGCCACGACCGTTCGCGCGCAGACCGCCGCGATCTCCACCACAGTCGTGAACGCGGCACTGGGCAAGCAGAACGTCTCGCCTTTCGCCGCCCGAGAGAACCTCGCGGTGCTCTCGACCTCGAGTCAGTCGGCGAACACTGAACTGCCGGTGACGTGGCAGATCGATCGCAACGCCCCCGGCCAGTTCGACGCCAACGGTGCGGCCACCACGCGCAGCTACACCTACATGCCGCGCGGTGAGCTGAGCGCCACGCTCGAGAAGCTCACCTTCACCGACGGCACGTCGACGACGACCGATCTCATCGGGTTGACGGGCAACGGCTCAGATCGCAGCGCTGACGTGTACTCCGCGCGCTTCGCCGGTACCGCGATCAATGCCGCGCAGGGGCCGGTTCTCGCAAGCGGCTCGGCCTTCACCGAGGGCGACTGGAACGCGGCACCGCACCTTGCAGACAACGCCGCGCAGGGCAGTGTCGCTCGGATCCTGCAGCAGTCGTACCCGACGCGCACCACTTCCCAGCTGACCGCCGCGGTGCAATCCGCGGGTCTGCTGGCTCCGGGATCCGCCACCATCAAGAACTGGGAAGCCATTGCCGCCACGCAGGCCGCTATCTGGCACGCCACCGACGGCAAAGAACTCGATACGACCCGCTATGCCACACCGAACGCGGCGACGGCTGCCGACGGCGCTTCGGCCGCGGCGGTGCTCGATGGCGATGCGACCACCGCTTGGCAGGCACCAGCACCTGGCCAGGCAGCGATCGACTTCACGTTCCCCGCAAACTTCGAGCCGCGATCGTACGCCGTGACGACTCGTGACGGTGCTGCGGCGGGGGCCACTCCGACATCGTGGAAGCTGCAGCGCAGCACGGACGGGATGACGTTCTCGGACGTCTCGACCAGTTCGGTCACCCACGCGTTCGCAGGCGGCTCGAGTGAGACGCGCGTCAGCGGCAACATTCCCTCGGGAGCGACTTACGGATCGGCGACCACGCGCTACCGCATCGTGTTCTCGGGCGCTGCTGATCCGACCCAGGCGGTCGAGATCGCCGGAGTGTCGTTCGAAGGCTTCGGCGTATTCGGTGCACAACCGAACTACGAGTACCGGCAGTACGCGAATGCGGCAAACGTGGTGCAGGTCTACCGATACCTGCTTGCCGATGCCGATGCGAATCCCGTCGCCGCACCCGCACCGTCGGCGACGGTGACCGCCGCGACCGACGTGTTCGTGCGTGAGTCGGCGAGCGACCTCATCGGCCCCTTCACCGTCGACGGTTCGAGCGCCCTGTCGGTGAGCTTCGCGGACGCCACCGATGCAACGCTGCTCACCGATCCGACGGCCGAGCCAGTCTCCGAGCTCGTGGTCGCGCCGAGATCCGAATTCTGGGTGCGCGCCGGAGACGCCGACGCCGGAGACGCGGTGCTCACCGCGCGCACGTCCGCGGTGAACTGGACGACGGCGCGCGCGCTCACCACGCCGAACGCCGACGGCCCCGTGCTCGTGCAGCTCGGAGTCGCCTCGATCACCGGGTCGGCCACCTATGCGTTCTCGTACGCGGTCGCACCCCCGGCCGAACTCACCACCAGCGTCGATCGAGCTGCCATCGGTGGCGCGGTCGGTGTGAGCGGCAGCGGGTACCGCTCCGGCGAGGCCGTGGCGCTGACCCTTGAGGCCGATGGGATCGAGGTGCTGCAGGCGGTGGCCGACGAGTCGGGCGCGTTCGCTGCGACGATCACGGTGCCCGCGGCGGCGAGCATCGGGCAGGATCGGCTGTTCGGCGTCGGCGCGGACTCGTCTCGATCAGCGAGCGCCCCGCTCGAGGTGGCCGCCGCGATCGAGGTGGACGGGCCCGGAGATCCGGTGGATCCCGTCGGCCCGGGTGATCCCGAACCCGCAGGGCCTGGCGATCCGGCTGAGCCGGTGCGTTCGGTTGATCCGGACACCACGGGCCAGCCCAGCACTCCGAGCGTCCCCGCGACCGCCGTTGACCTTGCGGCCGGTGCGGCCGGTGCGGCCGCCAGCGCACCGGGTCTGTCCGTGACCGGTGCGAGTGCGAACGGGTTGTGGGGTCTCGGGGCCTCGGCCATCCTGCTCACGATCGTTGCGGGCGGGGTGTGGTGGATCGGTGTGCGCCACACGCGCGAAGCCAGAAAGCTCGTCGAGTAAGGGGGCGTGGCTCGGCCCGCGGCGCCCGCACGGTGTCGCTTCGCGTCATATCGGGGCCTCAGCCACCGCCAGGTCTTGCCGGTCGCCAGAATGGAAGTGCTCCGAGCGAAAGGACCCCGCCCATGACGACGTCCGAGCCGACGGCTGCTGAGCTTGCCGACCCCGAAGCACCCTCCACTCTCGAAACGGAGGCGCTGGAGTTTGCACGCGAGTTGATTCGCATCGACAGCGTCAATACCGGGGACCCCGCGACGATCGGTGACGGTGAGACCCGCGCCGCCGAGTTCATTCGTGACCGCCTCGCCGAGGTCGGCATTGCCGGAGAGCTCATCGAGCCGAAGCCCGGGCGCGGATCGTTCGTGGTGCGCATTCCGGGCACGGACCGGGCGGCCGGAGCGCTTCTGGTGCACGCGCACCACGACGTCGTACCTGTCGTGGGGCAGGAGTGGACGCACCCGCCGTTCGGAGCCGAGATTCACGACGGCATGCTCTACGGGCGCGGAGCGGTCGACATGAAACCGTTCGGCGGCGCCGTCGTCGCCGTGCTGCGGCATTTTGCACGCGAGGGCATCCGGCCGCGGCGCGACCTGGTCGTCGCGTTCCTGGCCGACGAAGAGAACGGAGGCCGCTGGGGCGCCGGATGGTTGGTGCAGCACCGCCCCGAACTGTTCGCCGGAGTCACGGAGTCGGTGGGCGAGGTCGGCGGGTTCTCGGCACCGCTGCCCGCGCGCGACGCGAGCGGGGCAGTAGCGCCGGGCGACGCTCGGCGAGCGTACCTCGTCGCCGTGGGCGAGAAGGGTGTCGCATCGGCGACCCTGACCGCGCGCAGCCGTGCCGGCCACGGATCGCGCCCCGAACCCGATCACGCCGTACTGGCACTGGCCCGCGCGGTGACGCGAATCGGCGAGCACCGTTTTCCGCTCGTGCGGGGCGAGGCGCTCGAAGCGTTTCTCAAGGCTTTCGGCATTGCCGACGAGGCGACCGCGACCGAGGAGGGGCTTGCGCGCGCCCTCGCCGAGCTCGGCTTCGTGGGCGAGACCGTCGCGGCCAGCTCGCGCAGTACCGCGACGCCGACCGTGCTGCAGGCCGGGTCGAAGGTGAACATCATTCCCGGCATCGCTCAGGCGCAGCTCGACATCCGCATCGCTCCCGGGCAGGGAGACGAGGTGCGTGCGCGTCTCGCCGAACTCGCGGGCCCCGACATCGAAGTGACCGAGGGGCCGTGGTGGCCGGCGAACACGGCGCCGGTCGACGGCCCGCTCGTCGGTGCGATCCGCGCGGCGCTCGCGGTGCAAGACCCGAAGGCCGTCGCCGTGCCCTACCTGCTGCCGGCGAGCACCGACAACAAGCACTTCTCGTCGATCGGCATTGCCGGGTACGGCTTCTTTCCGCTCCGCGTGCCCCTCGACTTCGACGTCTACGGGCAATTTCACGCCGCCGACGAGCACGTGCCGGTCAGCGCGATCCACTTCTGCGCGCGCGTGACGGCGGAGTTGCTGCGCGACGCGTAGGGGTGGGCGCGGTGCGGCGTGGGCGCGCGCAAGCGTGGCTGCTCAGGTGTGCGCCCGGGTACGCGCGTTCCCCTCCTTCGCTCCGACAGGAGAAATCGCGTCTTGCGGATGGTTCTTCGGGGTTGGGGACGCAGCGCGCGATTTCTCCTGTTGAACCAAAGATGCCGAAGCTTCCGGAGGCGAGGGTGGCGAGGGTGGCGAAGAACGGCGAGGAGCTGCGGGCAACTGCGGGGAGGGTCGGCGTTCATCACGATTCATGATGTTGCCGGGTGTGACGCCCCGTGAATCCGCGTGACGCCGATGCTCGCGCCGCCGTTTCACGACTCGTAGTGTGGCCTCACCGCGAAGCCCCGCGGTGCACCGTGAGGAGATGACATGGCCGCGATCGAGACCGCCGAATCCGTTGACACCGTTGCCGCCGACAGCGTCGCCGATGGCATCTCCCGCCCGATCGCGCACGACATCACGGAGCTCATCGGCAACACACCACTGCTCGAGCTGCACCGCTTCGCCGAGCGCGGCGGCGCACAGGCCCGCATCCTGGCCAAGGTCGAGTTCTTCAACCCGCTGTCGAGTGTGAAGGATCGCATCGCGTGGGCTATCGTCCGCGATGCCGAGGCGCAAGGCGATCTGCGGCCCGGCAAGACGATCGTCGACGTCACCAGTGGCAACACGGGGATCGCGCTCGCCGCCATCGCCGCCGCACGCGGCTACCCGACGAAGTTCTACCTCGGCGACAACACGAGCCCGGACAAGCGCAAGATTCTCGAGGCGCTCGGCGTCGAACTCATCTCGGTGCCGAACGGCATCTTCATCGACCCCGACGGACTCACCGAACTGTTCGAGCGAATCGAGCGCGAGAACCCGGACGCGTATCTCACGAGCCAGCTCTCGAACCCCGTGAACCCGCAGACGCATTACGAGACGACCGGCCCCGAAATCTGGCGGGATTCGCTGGGCGAGGTCGACGTCTTCGTCGCCGGGGTCGGCACCGGGGGCACCGTGTCGGGTGCCGGTCGCTATCTGAAAGAGCAGAAGCCCGATCTTCGCGTCGTCGTCGCGGAGCCGGGGGAGGCGTCGCTGCCGAGCGAGGAGCAGACCCACCCGGCCGAGATCGACGGCGTGCACCAGGTGGAGGGGCTCGAAGAAGATCAGCTGCCCCCGAACTTCGACGCGTCCGTACCTGACGAGGTGCAGCAGGTCGAAGCCGAGGAAGCGTATGCGACCGCGCGAACCGTGCTGCGCGAAGAGGGGCTCTTCGTCGGCCCATCGGCAGGGGCGACGCTCACCGTGGCGCTGCGCCTCGCGCGTCTTCCCGAGTACGCGGGGAAGACGATCGTCGCGGTGATCCCGGATACGGGTGAGCGATATTTGTCGGCCGGAGTGTTCGGGTAGCCCCGAGCCGGTCGACCTCAGACTCTCACCCATCCCCTCTGCGCAAGCAGCACGTGGGGTGTGGGGATGGGTGAGTAATTCATGGAGGTGTGGGCCCCGCGGGAGAGCAGATAGTGCTCACTCGCGGGGCCTCTGTGCTGCAGGTTCAGAGATTGCTCACTCGCGGTCCTGGTACGTGCGGGGCCGGGGTGTACGCTGCTCGAGCGCTATTCCCCGTGCGGGAGCACGGCCGCGATGCGGGCAAACGTGTCGTCGAGGATCGCGCCCGGGGTCGCGAAGTTCAGGCGCAGGAAGCCCCGGAAATCGCGCCCGCAGTGCCGGCCGTCGGTTGCGGCCACGTTCGCGTCGCGCAGCAGCAATCGCTGCAGGCTTTCTCGCACCTCGTAGGCGCGGAGGTCGAGCCAGCCGAGGTACGTTGCTTGTGCCGGAATCAGGCGGGCGTGGGGCAAGTGCTCGGCCGTGAGCCGGGCGAACCGGTCGCGGTGGCCCTGGAGGTGCGCCACGAGGTCCTCGAGCCAGTCGCGGCCGTCGTCAAAGGCGGCGATGGTGCCGAGCACGCCGAGGTGGCCGGTCGTGTGCGATGGCCAGCGCCCGATCTGCGGCCACGCTTTCGCGTCGGCGGGGTTCGAGAAGATGATCTGCGAGCACTTGATGCCCGGGATGTTCCACCCCTTCGACGCGGAGGTCGCGGTGATGGTGTGCGCCGCCGCCTCGGGCGAGAGCGTGGCGTAGGGTACGTGCGCCCGGCCGTCGTAGATGATGGGGGCGTGAATCTCGTCTGCCCAGACGCGCCCGCCGTGACGCTCAACGATGTCGACGAGCGGCAGGAGCTGTTCGCGGGTGAACACCGTGCCGGTGGGGTTCGCCGGGTTGACGAGGATCAGGAGGCGCGCGCCGGCCGCGAAGGCGTCGTCGATGCGCTGGTAGTCGAACTCCCAGGCCTCGCCGCGCTGCAGCAGTGGTGTCTCGACAACCTCGCGGCCGTGGTCGCGCAGCAGCGTGAAGAACGGCATGTAGTTCGGGGTCGGCACGACAACGGGGGTGCCGTGTTCGGTGTAGTGCTCGAGCGTGATCTCGAGCGCGGTGAGCACCTCGGGCAGCACGCCGATCTGCTCAGCCGGCACCTCCCACCCATGCCGGTGCTGCAGCCAGCGCGAGAGGGACTCGGCGACGAGCTCTTTCTCACGCTTCGTGGAGTAGCCAAGAGCACCATTGGCGACGCGCTGCTGTAGCACGCGGGTGACGGCGGGGGCGGTGCCGAAGTCGCTCTCGGCGATGAATGAGCCGATCGCTCCGGGGTGGGTCGTCCACTTCGAGGAGCCGCGCGCCAGAAGCTCGTCGGCGGTGAGCCGCTCGAACGCGGCGAACGTTTCACTCACGCGCGCACTCCAAGGCTGACGGGCGCAGCGCTCGCACGTGGCAGATCTTCGGCGTAGGCGAAGAGCCCGGGGGACCCGCCCGTGTGCAGAAACAGCACGTCGGCGTCGGCGTCGTACGCCCCTGCGCGCACCCCGGCGACGAGCGCGGCAGCCGCCTTCGCCGTGTACACCGGGTCGAGCAGCACGCCCTCGGTGCGCGCGAAGAGTTTGATCGCCTCGATCGCGGCGGGGGTCAGCGCCCCGTAGGCGTCGCCCACCTGATCGGGGCTCAGGATCGCCGGATCCACCGACGCCAGATCCGCGTTCGCAGCGGCACCGGCAGAGCCAGCCGCGCCAATACCGGCAGCGGCACCGGCACCGAAGCGGGCGAGTACCTCGTTGCGGTGCGCCTCGACCCCGGTCGCGAGCTCGAGCGCGCCAGGAGACACGGCGACACCGTGCACGCGAGGCCGGCCCGCTTCGGGGAACAGCTCGCGCCCGGCCAGGAGCCCGGCCTGGGTGCCGCCGCTGCCTGACGCGACCACGATCTCGTCGAAGGCGATGCCCTGCGACGCGAGCGCGGCGATCTCGGCGAACGATTCGACGTAGCCGAGCGACCCGGTCGCGGTCGACCCACCGCTCGGAATGAAGAACGGGGTGCGTCCGGCGGCACGCAGCCGTTCGAGCGCGGCTTCGGCCGCAGCCCGCTCGGGGTGGGCGTCTTCGGGCGTCTCGTCGACGTAATCGATTGCGGCCCCGAGCAATTCGTCGAGCAGCACGTTGCCCGAGCGGAGACGCCCCACCGAGATGCCGGCGGGAACGCGCAACACGAGTAGCGCGTCGAGCCCGGCCCGAGCTGCTGCGGCGGCGGTCTGCCGCGCGTGGTTCGACTGCACCGCGCCGACCGTCACGAGCGTGTCGGCTCCGGCCGCGCGCGCCTCGGCGACGAGATATTCGAGCTTGCGCGCCTTGTTGCCGCCGAGTGCGAGACCGGTCTGATCGTCTCGCTTGATCCAGAGGCGAGGCCCGCCGCCGAGCGCCTCGCGCAGCCGATCGAGCCGGTGCACCGGGGTCGGGCCGAAGACGAGGGGCTCGCGATGCCGACGCAGCTGCAGCAGTGCGGGGTCGGTCGCCGCCGCGTACCGTGACTCGAGCAGCGTTTCCACGGCCCGGTGATCCGCTACCACCGCGAACGGGTGCTGCGAGGGCGATTCGGTCATGCACGAACTCCGTTCAGATCAGCGCTCTACGCCCGCGTGTGAGCGCGGGGCTGTGCCGACGATGCTACTCAGGGCCGCCGACATTCGCCGCAGAGCGTCCGGGCCCGCGTCACCCGAAGTCGCACGCCGTCACGCGAGGTCATGCTCGCCCGTGAACTTGGAGGCCGGTCTAGCATCGGAGGCATCGCGGCGATCCGGATGGTTCCGGTGCGCGGGTCATACCGAGGAGTAGCGGGTTCGAATCCCGCCGTCGCGTCGAATGGTGCCGGCTGCTCGGAGCCGGAAGGGGAAGGCGTGGAACACCGTAAAGCCGCCCTGCTCAGTTGTGTCGGGGCCGGGTTCGCCACGCTGCTCGACGCCGCCGTCATCGCGTACACCGCGCCCGCGCTCGTCGAGGGATCCGGAGCCTCTGCCGCCACCGTGCAGTGGTTTCTCGCCGTCTACTCGCTGACGTTCGGCCTCGGCCTCGTGCCGGGCGGGCGCATCGGCGACGCCCTCGGTCGGCGACGGCCCCTACTGCTCGGCCTCGCACTGATCCTTATCGGCGCGAGCACGTCGGCGCTCGGGCCCATCGCCGTCACGCTCATCATCGGACGTCTCGTGCAGGGGCTCGGGGCGGGGCTCGTGAACGCGCAAGTGCTCGGCCTGATACAAGACCACTTCCACGGCACCGAGCGCATCCGAGCCTTCGGGGCGTACACCGCGGCCGGTGCCGCGGCGGGGATGGCGGGTCCGCTGCTCGCGGGGGCGGTGCTGCTGGTCGCCGCGCCCGATCCGGCCTGGCGCATCGTGCTGCTGCTCCCGCTGCCCGCCATCGTCGCGACGATCTGGATCGTATGGCGCCGACTCCCCGCCGACCCGGTGCGGGCGCGCGGTCCGATCGCACTCGACCTGCCCGGCATCGCACTGCTCGGCGGCATCGTGGTGCTGATCACCCTGCCGGTGATCGACCCCGGGCTGCCCATCCCGCTCACCGTCGGCATCTTCGCGGCGGTAGTCGTGCTCGCCGTCGCGCTCGCGCTGTGGGAGCGACGCTACGGGCGCAGCGGCCGACTGCCGCTCTTCGCCCCGGCACTCATGCGTCAGCGCGGCTTCCTCGCGGGCAACGCCGTCGCGATGCTCTGGTTCGGATCGCTCCTCGGATCGGGCACCGTGCTCACCATCTATGTGTTGCAGCAGCTCGGCATCCCGGCGCTCGTGCTCGCTGCGCTGATGCTGCCCGGGGCCGCCGCTCGTTTGGTCGCCGCACGGTTCAGTGCCCGGGCGTTCGCGAGATGGGGTGCGCCGATGGTGACGGGCGGGGTCGGCGCGGAGAGTGTCGGCATGCTGCTGCTCGCGGGCGGCGCGGTGGTGCTGGATCCCATCCCGTTCCTCGTGCTCATCGTCGTGGTGGAGGTCGGCCTCGGCATCTGCAGCGGCGTCTCCGAGCCCATGATCCGGGTACTCGCGCTTGCCCGGGCACCGCAGGGCATGGCTGGGGTGGCGGCGTCGTTCTTGCAGCTCACCCAGCGACTGGCCGCAACGCTCGCGGTCGCGCTCGGCACCGGCATTCTGCTCGTCGGCGGCACGTCGGCGGCGTCGCTCGCCACCGCGCTGGTCATCTTCGCCGGGTGCGCCCTGGTCGCTGCGATCGCGACGCGCCAGCGGGAGTTTCGCACCGCGGTGTGAGGTGGGGTTTGGGTGCGGCCGCTCGGCCGGTACCGCCTGGCCCGAGCCCGTCTCGCCACCTGCAGTCAGCGGAAGATATGCAGCCAGAGGAACGAATTCGCGGGTCGATGTTCTTCTGAGTGCAGATCTTCCGCTGAGCGCGGGTACACGGAAGCGGGTTGCACACGAGCGAGCACGCGCCGACGCAAAAGTGATCGCGGGCGGGCGCGATCCTTCTCTACCGTAGAACTGGGACCGGTCGCGTCATCGCACTGCGCATCGGCCCGGCCCGCGGCGCGACGGAGCCCGAGGGTTGTCTGCGAGCAAGGGAGCGCCGTGACCGAATTGACCGTGACTGTAACCGAGGGCAACTGCGAGTGGCGGGCGGGCAGCACGTACTTCCGGATCGCGCGGGGCGCCGCCGCCTCCGGGCCTGGCGCGCGCATCGACCCGGGTGAGGTGCCGCTCATCGCTGTGCACGGCGGGCCCGGGTGCACACACGACTATCTGCTCAGTCTTGACGATCTCGCGCAGGATCGCCCAGTCGTCTACTACGACCAGCTCGGCAGCGGGCGCTCCACCCACCTGCCCGATGCGCCCCGCGACTTCTGGACGATCGAGCTGTTTCTCGAGGAGCTCGACACCCTGCTCGCGCACCTCGGTGTCGGGCAGTATGACCTGCTCGGACAATCGTGGGGCGGCATGCTCGGCGCGGAGCATGCGGTGCGCCGACCGCGGGGGCTGCGCCGCCTCGTGATTGCCGACTCGCCGGCATCGATGCCGCTGTGGCGCGAGGCGGCGCTCGGGCTGCGCGCCGAGCTGCCCGAAGCGGCGCGCGATGCGATCGCGCACTTCGAATCCATCGGCGACTTCACTGCGCCTGAGTATCTTGCCGCCTCAGACGTGTTTTACGCCCGCCACGTCTGCCGCGTGCAGCCGCTGCCCGCGCCGGTGCAGCGCACGTTCGATCTGCTCGACGCCGATCCGACGGTCTATCACGCGATGAACGGGCCGAGCGAGTTCATGGTGATCGGCTCGCTGCGCGACTGGAGCGTGATCGATCGGCTCGACCGTATCGAGGTGCCGACGCTCGTGCTCAACGGCGCCTACGACGAGGCGACCGACGCCGTGGTGCAGCCGTTTGTCGAGCGAATTCCGCGGGTGAGCTGGGTGCGCTTCGAAGAGTCGAGCCACATGCCGCACTGGGAGGAGCGCGAGGAGTTCATGCGCGTGGTGGGGGAGTTTCTCGACTGAGGGGGCTCCGGTCGTGAAGCTCAGCGGTTCCGCGTACGCGTCACCAGTAGCTGACGCGTACGCGGAGTGCATCGCCGTCAACTCGGGACCCGATGAGCGTGGTGCGCGGATCCCAGATCGTGCCGGGGATCTCGACGTCGGGTCGGTTCATACCCAGGGTCGTGCCGGGTTGTTCGGGGGAAACGCCGTCGGGCGGCTGCACTTCGAGGGTGAGCCAGCACCCACCCGAAGCGCACTCCTTCTCCTCATGCGTGATGTGGCTGCCCTCGGGGAGCGGCACGCTCGCGGCGGGCGGTACGTCTCCTTCGGTTGCACCCATCCACAGGTAGCAAACGCGCTCCGCGTAGAGCAGCGCGGCGGTGCCGACGATCGCGATCGCCACGATGACGATGATGCGTACGGGGCGCCGAGTGATCCTCATCGCACCATCTTCACGTCTCAGCCCGGGAAACTGGCCTGTGCTCCCGGCGTTATTGCGCGAGGAAGAAGCTCGAGACGGCGAAGTTTACGATGTAAAGCGGAATCGCGAGGAGCGGCACGTAGCTGCCGCGTTGCCGCTCGACGAGGAGCACGGTGCCGCAGAGACCGGCCGCCACGCAGATGATCGCTGGCCCGAAGAGGAGGGCTCCGGAGAAGAACGGATTCACCTCCGCGTCGGAGGCGGGCAGTGCCCCGAAATGGGCCAGCATGCCGGCGAAGGTCGCGCCGATCGCGCTCACGACCATGCAGACGACGCCGAGCCAGAACCGCATCGGGAGGTCGCCGAGATGCACCGGTTCGGGGTACGCGTCGCGGGTGCTGGTCATGTTCGGCAGCGTAGCGGAGGAGTCGCTTGGTGGTGTGGACGTACCCGGCCCGCTGACCCCGCACCGTCAGCAGCGGATCTGCGCTCAGCAGCCTGGAACGCGGCGAAACGGTTCCGCTGAGTGCAGATATTCCTCTGAGTGCCGCTGGCTTTGGCGCCTTGCGGTCGGGGCTCTTGGTCGCACCCTGCACGATCGGGGTAACTTCGGACCAGTGCGAGGCCCGATAGTCCGCGCAACACTGGTCCGAAGTTACCCCGATCCGGTCAAGCGCGGGCGGGGCCCGGGGCGGGCGCCGTGGCGGCCGTCGCGCGGAACCGCGGGTGCAGTAGCACGAACACGGCGACCACAGCCATCACGCCGGCACCGAGAATCACCGGCAGCGGCGCCCACACGCCGTAGAGCGCGGTGCCGAGCGTCGGGGCGATCACGAAGGTGAGCCCGTTCGTGGCGCCGATGAGCCCGGCGAGGCCGCGCTGCTCGTCGCGCGACATGAGCAGTGACGGGCCTGCGGTGTATCCGGGCATTGCGACGCCGAGCCCGAGCCCGATCAAGAGAATCGCCACGAACAGCAGCACCGCCCCCGCATCGGCGATCAGTGCGCCGAACCCGACGAGTGCGATCAGCGACCCGACCCGCAGCAGCGTGCGCGGGTGCCAGCCGGTGCGCGGCACGATGACCGCCTGAGCGACGACCATGCCGAGGCCGGCTGCGAGCAGCGCACCGCCGGTGACCAGCCCGGTGGTGCGGGCGTCGAGGTGCAGGCGATCCTGCACGATGAAGCCCGTGATCACCTGGATGAACCCGAGCGCCGTGAACATGCCGAACCCGGCGAGCAGAAACGGCCAGACGCGCGTGTCGAATGGCCGCACGTGCACGGGCTCCTCGATCAGTGAGGTGCGTGGTTCGCGGCGCAGCCGGAATGCGACGAGGATCAGCCCGGCGGTCAACAGCAGCGGCACCGCGACGAGGGGAGCCATGAGCCCGGCCGTGGCCAGCACGCCGCCGAGCACGGCACCAGCCACCATGGCGACGCCCTGCACGGCGCCGACGCCGGCCATGCCCTTCACGCGCGCGGCCTCGTCGGTGGTGACGTCGGCGATGTACGCCTGCGCCGTGGGCGGTACGGCCGCCATCGCGGTGCCGAATCCGATGCCGCGCAGCACGATGAAGAGTACGAAGAGCGTGGCGCCGGTGACGACGCCGGCCATGCCGAGCTGCGCCAGGCCGGCGAACAGTGCCATGGTCGACGCGGCGATCGCGCTGGCTGCGACGAGCACGGGCTTGCGGCCCCACGACTGCGATCGGCGCCCCCAGAACTGGCTGGTGAGCACGACCATGAGCGCGGCGGTGCTGATGGTGAGGCCGATCTGCCACTCGGCGAGCCCGACCTCGCGCGAGAGCGGGGCGATGATCGGGTTCAGCGTCATCTGGCCGAGGTAGATCAGGAACACCGAGCCGAGCACGAGGGGGATCTGCGGCTTCTGCGCATCGGGCGCGACCGGCGCGCCTGGTTCCGCCGACGTGCCGGGAGTGACGGGCTGCTGCCCCGTGGCAGCGCCGGTGGCGGGCGTCGCGGTCATGCGCGGGATCCTTCGGGTTCAGCGGCCTCAGGTTCGGCCGCAGGGCTCGCGGCGAGAAGGTCGGCGAGACGCACGGCGAGGCCGGCGATCGTCGTGTCGATGGCGAAGCGGTAGTACTCGCTGCGCACCCGCGCGGCGGTGTCGCCGCCGTCGGCGAAGGGGCGCAAGAACTCCTGGCCCATTTCGCGTACCTCAGGCGCCGCGTCGGGCATCGATTCGAATTCGGTCATCATGCTGGCGTGATCGCGGGGGCCGTCGCCTTCGTGTTGCTGGCGGTCGTCGCCGATCGAAACCGTCAGCGTGGCGGTGTTGAGCAGCAGTGCATAGGCACTCGGCGAGATCGCTCCGAAGCCTGCGCGGTGCAGATGGGCCATGCCACGCTCGAGTATCGGCAGCATCACGGGCAGCGTCGGTCCGTGCATGAGCGCCCACTTCGCCACGCCGGGGTACTCGCGTGCGAGGGGCCCGAGGTCGTAGAGCAGCTCGCGGAACCAGGCCTCCCAATCGCGAGCGTCGTCAGGCAGCGAAACGCGCTCGAGTACCCGTTCGACCACGCGGCGACACAGCAGATCCTTGCCGCCGACGTGGTGGTAGACGACTGATTGAGAGACGCCGAGGCGTCTGGCAAGGTCGCGGATCGACCAGACGAAGAGGTGCGACTCGCGGGTGAGGTCGGTTGCGGCATCGACCACGGTTTCGGGGGTGAGGCCGACGTGAAATGCGGGCGCTGCGGCGTCGTGGGCGGCGGGTTGTGACATGAATCTCCTGCGGAATTTCGGGGTTCAGATGCGTGAAACGCAAACATCTGATTAAACTCAGGGTTGCCTAACTTGAGTTGCTGCACTGTTCGAATCGAACGCTGTTCGCATCACCATTAGAACACTGTTCTCTTGAGTATGTGATAATCATTCTCATTAAAGATCTGAAAGGTCTGGGATGAGCCAGAATTCCGAAGCCGCGCCCGCGGCGACCCCACCCTCGTTCTTCGCGCCCGTGCGCGGCAGCCTCGCGGCGATCATTGCGCTGAGTGTTGTCGGTGCGGTCGGCAGCGTCGTGCCGTACATCGCCATCGTCGAACTCGCGCGCACGCTGCTGCCCGCACTCGACGGCGCGCCGGTCGACGCGACCCGCGTCTGGTTCATCGTGCTGGTCGCCGGCATCGCACTCTTCGCGAGCTTCATCGCCGCGTTCCACTCGGCGCTCGTGAGTCACTTTGCCGATGCCGAGCTGCAGCTCTCGCTGCGCCGACGCATCATCGCCCACCTGCGGCGCCTGCCCCTCGGATGGTTCGACCAAAAGTCCTCAGGCACGGTGCGCAAGCTTGTCGAGAACGATGTCGTCGCTCTGCACCAGCTCGTCGCCCACGCGATCCAAGACGTCATCACAGCGGTGCTCGTGCCGGTGATCTGTGTCGTCTACCTCTGGACGGTGCAGTGGCAGCTCGCGGTCGCCGCACTCGTTCCGCTGATCCTGACCCTCATCATCTACCCGATCATGATGCGCGGCGGCGCCGAGAAGTTCGCCCAGTACGACGCGGCGACGGCGGCACTCGCGGGCGCGACGGTCGAGTTCGTGCACGGTATCGCCGTGGTGAAGCGCTTCGGCCAGGTCGGCCGCAGCCACGCGCGATACCGCGATGCGACCGGCGAGTACGTACGCTTCGTCGGCGACTGGACTCGTCAGACGGGCCTGCTGTTCACGGTGATCGAGGTCATCACCTCGCCGGTGGTCGTGCTGCTCTGGATTCTCACCGTGGGGCTGTGGCTCATCGGCGCGGGGATCTCGCAGCCCATCGACGTGCTGCCGGGCATTCTGCTCGGCCTCAGCCTGACGGGGCCGCTCATGAAGCTCGGCGCCTCGGGCCAATTCGTGCGCAATGCGACGAAGGCGCAGCAGTCGCTCGCCGGCTTCTTCGCGCTGCCGACCGTCGCGCAGCCGGCCGCCCCGCAGTCGGTTCGCGGCAACGGCGTCGTCTTCGATCACGTCACCTTCGGTTACGACTCCGAGCACCCGGTGCTCCACGACATCGCCGCCGCCTGCGCGCCGGGAACGGTCACCGCGCTCGTCGGCGCCTCGGGATCAGGAAAATCGACGCTCGCGAAGCTGGTTCCGCGCTTTTACGACGCCGACGCAGGCACGGTCGCAATCGGCGGCGCTGACGTGCGGCAGGTCGAGACGACCGCGCTCTACCGAGAGGTCGGGTTCGTATTCCAAGAGGTGCAGACGCTGCGCGCGAGCCTGCGCGACAACATTCGCCTGACGCGCCCCGATGCGACCGACGCCGAGGTGGAGGCGGCGGCTCGAGCCGCGCAGATCCACGACCGTATTCTGCGATTCGACCGTGGATACGACGCCGTGGTCGGCGACGATGCGAATCTGTCGGGTGGCGAAGCGCAGCGCGTGACCATCGCCCGAGCGCTGCTCGCCGACGCGCCGATACTCGTGCTCGACGAGGCGACCGCGTTCGCCGACCCCGACTCAGAGGCGTCGATCCAACGCGCCCTCAGCACGCTCGCCGCCGGACGCAGCGTGCTCGTCGTGGCGCACCGACTGCACACCATCGTCGGGGCCGACCAGATCCTCGTGCTCGATGCGGGTCGCGTCATCGAACGCGGCACCCACGAAGAACTCGTCGCCCACGGTGGCCGGTTCGCGGCCATGTGGCACGACTACCAGCAGAACCACGACCGTTCCCTGCCCGAGGAGGCCCGCGCATGATCCGCCGTCTCTGGAGCTACGCCTCCCCGTCCGCACGCCGCCTGCTCGTCATCGAGCTGAGCTGCATCGTCGCCACCGCGGTCTTGCAGGGCCTCGCCTTCCTCGCGCTCGTGCCGCTGCTGCGCGCACTCTTCGGCGGTGACACCGATGCTGCCGGCCGCTGGCTGCTCGGGCTCGCCGGTATCGCCGTCGCGTACGCTGCGGTCTTTTGGGCGGCAAGCCAGATCGCCATGCGCGCGAGTACCGAGATTCTCGACTCGCTGTTGGGCTCGCTCGGTCAGCGCCTCGTCGACATCCCGGTCTCCTGGTTCGCGGGCAGCCGCACCGGTCTCGTCTCGGGCATCGCCACACAGGGCGCGATGTTCGTCTCGAACACTCCGTACTCGTTCTTGCGGCCCGTCATCACGGGCTTCCTGACCCCGGGCACCGTGCTCGTCGGCATGTACTTCTTCGATTGGCGGCTCGCGCTCGCGATGACCGCGATGGTGCCCGTGCTGGTCATCGGATACCGCTGGCTGAGTGCGCGCATCGGGCGCAGCGATGCGGTGCACAGCGAAGCCGTCGCCGATGCGTCGGACCGGGTCATCGAGTTCGCGAAGGTGCAGCCAGCGCTCCGCACCGCGGGCGACGATTCGATCGCCGAGCGGCTGGTCGAGACGGCGCTGCAGGATCAGCATCGCGCCTATCGCGGCATGCTCATCTCGGGCGGCGCCGGAATCGCGACGTTCGCGGGCCTCGTGCAGCTCTCGCTCACAGTGCTGCTGATCGTCGGTGCGACGCTCGCAATCGGCGGCACGATCGACGTCGCGACGCTGCTCGCGCTGCTCGTGCTGGGGGTGCGCTTCAACGAACCCATTGTGACGGCTGGCGACCTCGGCGGTGGCATCGCCGTCGCACGCACGACGCTGCAGCAGCTCGACGACCTCGCATCGCAGGCGCGACTGCCCGAACCCGCCGCACCCGCGACTCCCGCCGACTGGGGGTTCGCGTTCGACGACGTCACGTTCGGCTATGGCGGATCGCCGGTGCTCGATGGGCTCACCTTCACGGCAGAACCTGGCCAGATGACCGCCATCATCGGCCCCTCGGGGTCGGGCAAGACGACGATCACCAAGCTTATGGCGCGCTTCTACGATCCTGAATCGGGCACCGTGTCAATCGGCGGCGTGCCGATTCCCGAGCTCGGTACCGCGACCGTGGAGGGTGCCGTCGCCCCGGTGTTCCAAGACGTGTACCTGTTCGACGACACGATTCTCAACAACGTGTGGATCGGCAACCCCGACCTGTCGCGCGACGAGGTGATCGCGGCCGCGTCACGAGCGCGCGTCGACGAGATCGTCGAGCGTCTGCCCGGTGGGTGGGATGCGCGCGTCGGCGAGGGTGGCACCAATCTCTCGGGCGGCGAACGTCAGCGCGTGTCGATCGCCCGCGCACTGCTCAAGGACGCGCCGATCGTGCTGCTCGACGAGGCGACCGCCGCCCTCGACATCGGCAACGAGATCGCGATCGGCGAAGCCATCGACTCGATCCGGCCCGGCCGCACGCTCGTCGTTGTGGCCCACCGCCTGCAGACCATCATGACCGCCGACCGCATCGTCATGCTCGACGGCGCGGGCGGCATTGGCGAGACCGGCACGCACGCCGAACTGCTCGAGGCCGGTGGCGCGTACGCGCGCTACTGGAACGAGCGCGTCGACGCCGCGGGGTGGCAGCTCGCCGCCGACCCCGCACCAGCGTCTCACTCACTCCCGGGCACTCCGCCCACCACCGCTCACCAGAAAGCGACCCCATGACCGAACCCATCTCATCCACTGCCGCAGCACCTGCGGCCCAGCCTGCCGCGGCCCCGGATCGCCCGGCCGCCGCGCGCCGCACGAGCGCCCGCTTCTCGGCCCGCGACCTGCTCAACGTGGCGATCTTCGTGGTGATTTACTTCATCGTGATCGTCGCTATCACGATGATCGGGGCGATCAGCCCGCTCGTGATGCTCATCGTCGTGCCGCTCTGCGCGCTCGCCGGAGGCATCCCGTACATGCTGTTCCTCACGCGCGTGAAGCACGCCGGCATGGTGACGCTCTTCGGCACGGTCAACGCGCTCATCTACTTCATGATGGGGCATCCGTGGCAGAGCCTGCTCTTCACGATTCTGTGCTCGGTCGCCGCCGAGTTCGTGCTCGCAGCGGGCAAGTATCGCTCGAAGTGGGCTGCGATCGGCACCTACACCGTGTTCTCTGCATGGTTCTTGGGCCCGTGGATCCCGCTCATTCTCGACCGCGCCGCCTACCTGCAGTCGGCCGGCCTCACCGAGATGGGGCCCGAGTACGTCGCCGCGTTCGACCAGATCGTCTCACTGCCGGCTCTCTTCATCATGTGGGGCGCCACCGTGGTGCTCGGGTTCTTCGGCGGGGTGCTCGGCAGCGCCGTGCTGCGCAAGCACTTCCGCAAGGCCGGTCTTGCCTGAGCTGCGCACCGCGCCGCCGGTCGCGACCACCCCGTCGCTCGAGCGTGCCACCGAGCGCGGCGAGCGACGGGGTCTCGACCCGCGCATGAAGATCCTGCTGGTCGTCGCCGTGAGTATCACCGTGATGAGCCCGGCCGGGCTGCGCTTCGTGCCCGCGTTTCTTGCGCTCGGTGTCGGCCTCGCCCTCTGGGAGGGCGCGCGGCGACGCGCGCTCAGCCTCGTGGTGACCGCCGCGGTGCTCGCGGTGCTCGGGTGGGGGCTGCCCGCGTGGTGGCCGAACGCGGTGACCGCCATCTTCGCCTTCGGCGGCACGTACTTCCTGCGCTTCACGGTGATCGCCGGCATCGGCATGCATCTGGTCGCGACCACCTCGCCGACCGAACTGTCCGCGGCACTGCGCGCCTGGCACGCGCCCCGCGCGTTGGCGGTGACGCTCGCCGTGATGCTGCGCTTCTTCCCGCTCGTCGCCGCCGAAGCGCGCGCCGTGCTCGACGCGATGCGCCTGCGCGGGCTCGCCGGGGCCGCAGGCTTCGTGCGGCACCCCGTGCGCGCCGTCGAACGTTTCACGGTGCCGATGATCGCCGCGAGTCTGCGGGCGAGTGAAGACCTGTCGGCCTCGGCGATCCTGCGCGGCCTCGGCTCGCATCGCAGGCCGACGGCGATGCACCCGCCGCGGTTCGGCATCGCCGATGCGGTGCTGGTGCTGGTGGTCGCCGCTCTTGTCGCGGCAACGCTCGTGGCTCTGCCCGGGGCAGCGCAGTGAACGCGCCCGCGTCGGGAGTCGCGTCGGCCGCCGCAGTCGCCGACGCCACATGGACCTATCCGCACGCCGACACCCCCTCGCTCGAGCGACTCTCACTGCAGATCGAACCCGGCGAATTTGTCGTGCTCTGCGGCGCCAGCGGATCGGGGAAGTCGACCGCGCTGCGCCTGCTCAACGGACTCGTGCCCCACTTCCACGACGAGGGCGTGCTCGCCGGTGACGTCACGGTCCAGGGGCTCGACACGGCCGTCGCCGAGCTTGACGCGATCGGGCTCGTCACGGGCACCGTGCTGCAGCACCCGCGACGCCAGTTCTTCACCGATTCCGCGCCCGAGGAGATCGCCTTCGCGATGGAGAACTTCGGTTTTCCGCCCGCCGAGATCCGTACCCGCGTGGGCCGCGCCGTTTCCCGGCTCGAAGGCTTCGTGCCCGTCGGCGAACGGCTGCAGCGGCTCTCGGGCGGTCAGCAGCAGCAGGTCGCTGTCGTCGCCGCGACTGCCCACGCGCCGCAGATGCTGCTGCTCGACGAACCCAGTGCGAATCTGTCGGCCGATGCCGTCACGAGGCTGGCGGAGACCCTCGCCGAGCTGAAGCAGCGCGGCGTCACGATCGTCGTCGCCGAGCACCGACTGCGCTATCTCGAAGAGCTGGTGGATCGCGTCGTCGTCATGCGATCCGGGCGTATCGACGCGCAGTGGAGCGCCGCGGAGTTCCGCGCCGTCTCCGATGAAACGCTCGAGGCGGAGGGCCTGCGAGGTCGGGCGCGGGTCGCCGAGGTTGCGTCACTCGCCGCCTCGGGGCGCAGCATCGCGGCGACGTCGGTCGGCAGCGAACAGCCTGTTGCGCATCCCGATGGCGCGCTCGTGCTCGATGGCGTGCGCGTGCGCTTCGGCGTCCGCGCCGTGCTCGACATCGACCGGCTTGCGATTCCGGCAGGATCGGTCACCGCGTTCCGCGGCGTCAATGGTTCGGGCAAGTCGACGCTCGTGCGCGCCGTCGTCGGGCTGCAGCGGGCAAGTGGCACCATCTCCCTCGACGGGCGCGCGCTCAGCACCCGAGCCAGGCAGCGTGCGAGTGCGATCGTGATGCAAGACGTGCAGCGGCAGCTCTTCACCGAGAGCGTCGCTGCAGAAATCGAGTTGGCTGCGCAGCTGCGGGATGGCGCCCCGCCCAGCGCGATCGAGCTGGAGTCGCTGCTGCGATCCCTCGACCTCGACGCACTCGCCGAACGCCACCCGCTCTCACTGTCGGGTGGGCAGCAGCAGCGGCTCGTCATCGCGGCGGCGCGCATCGCCGGGCGGCGAGTGCTGGTGTTCGACGAGCCCAGCTCGGGCGTCGATCGTCGGCACCTGCAGTCGATCGCCGAGCACATTCGCGCGGTAGCGGCGGAGGGGGCGGTGGTGATCCTCATCAGTCACGACGAGGATCTGCTCGCGATTGCCGCCGACCAGCAGGTGACGCTGCAGCCACTGTAAGCGTGGCACTGAGAGGAAGATCTGCACTCAGAGGAACCACAACCAGCCGACTCGTTCCTCTGAATGCAGATCTTCCGCTGAATGCAGGCGGCCGGCCGGCCAGACGGTGGCTGGCAGCTGGTCTGGGCCCTACGCCGCGTCGATGAGCGCGAGCGCGGTGTCGATCGCCGCACTCGCGCTCGTCACGTCGATGCGGGCCAGGGCGAGTGCGGCCACGACCTGCCCGGTGCAGGCATCGGCGAGGCGATCCGCCGCTGCGCGATCGAGCTCGGGCAGTCGCGCGTCGATGCCGCGACCGATCGCCGCCCGCAGTTCGGTTCGGTAGCTCGCGATGGTCGCCGCCACCGCGGCGTCTTCGCCGATCGGCGAGCCGGCCGAGTTGATGAGCAGGCATCCGCTGCGGGCGGCGAGCGTGGCGCGGTCAGCGAGCGCGGCGCGCAACCCGGTGAGATACTCGGTGATCGCGTCGGCGGTGACGGCGTCGGCGAGCAGCGGTTGCAGGCGCGGGCGAATCACCGTGTCGAGGTACTGCTGCACCGCGGCATCGAAGAGCCCGCGTTTCGACCCGAAGCTGTTGTAGATGCTGGATCGGCTCAACCCCGTTGCCTGCTCAAGCTCAGGGATGGCGGCGGCCTCGTACCCGACGTTCCAGAACACATCCATGGCGGCGCCCACGACGACATCGCGATCGAACGAAGCTGTGCGTGCCATGAGTGCGCCTTTCGGGAATGGTCGTTCCAGTATATATTGGAACGATCGTTCCCGAAAGCTTGGCCGTGAACCGAGCACGGGGCGCCGGATCGCCCACACCCCAGGAGGTAGCCCATGACCGCAGCCAGCAGCACCCAGATTCACCTCGCCGCCCGCCCGAGCGGCTGGCCGACGCACGAGGACTTTCGCACCGTGCAGGTCGAGCTCGGCGAGCTGCAGCCCGGCGAGGTGCGCGTGCGCAACGAGTTCGTCTCAGTGGACCCGTACATGCGCGGCCGCATGAACGATGTGCGCAGCTACGTCGCACCGTACGCGCTCGATGCGCAGATTCAGGGCGGCGCGATCGGTCGCGTCATCGCCTCGGCCACCGACGAGGTGCCCGAGGGCGCCGTCGTGCTGCACCAGCACGGGTGGTCCGACGTTGTGCAGGCCGACGCCGCGACCTTCCGCGTGGTGCCTGAGATCGACGGGGTGCCGCTGTCGCTGCGCCTGCACATCATGGGCATGACCGGCCTGACCGCCTACGCCGGCCTGACCGCCATCGCCGGATTGCAGCCGGGCGAGACCGTGTTCATCTCGGGCGCCGCCGGCGCGGTGGGCACGGCCGCCGGTCAGATTGCGAAGCTCCTGGGTGCGGGCCGGGTCATCGGGTCTGCGGGATCCGCCGAGAAGGTCGCGCTGCTCACCGAGAAGTACGGCTACGACGCCGCGTTCAACTACAAAGACGGCGACGTGCGCGGGCAGCTCGCCGCCGCAGCACCCGAGGGCATCGACGTCTTCTTCGACAACGTCGGGGGTGACCACCTCGAAGCCGCGCTCGACGCCTTCAACGACGGTGGGCGCGCGGCGCTGTGCGGCGCTATCGTCGGTTACAACACCGCCGAGCCGTTGCCGGGGCCTCAGAACATGGCCAACCTGATCACCCGCGCCCTCAAGCTGGAGGGCTTCACGATCGGCAAGCACTTGCAGCTCGCCCCCGAGTTCCAGCAGCACATGGGCGAGTGGTTCGCCGCCGGCAAGATCGCCTACGACGAGACGATCGTCGACGGCATCGAGCACACGGTCGACGCGTTCCTCGACATGATGCGCGGCGCCAACACGGGCAAGATGCTCGTACGCGTCTGAGTCGGCCGGCGCCGCGCGATCCCGCACCTGGCGCGCCCCGCACAGCGAAACACCCGCGACCCTCATCCGAGTGAAGTCGCGGGTGCTTCGGTATAACAACGTGTCCGCCACCCCTGTGCGAGTGACGGACACGTTGGTCGTGCAGGCGATCGGCCGCTGCGATGCGGGTGAGATCGCCGGGTTATTCAGCCGGTGAGATTACTCAGCCGGGGGCATCAGCACCGAGTCGACCAGGTAGACGGTCGCGTTGGCGGTCTGCACGCCGCCGCAGATGACGTTGGCGTCGTTGACCTTCAGGTTGTCGCCCGAACCGGTGACCTCGAGATCCTGGCCCTCGACGGTGGTGTGCGTGCCGTCGATGTCAGCGGGCTCGATCTGGCCGGGAACCACGTGGTAGGTCAGAATCTTGGTGAGCAGGTCGCTGTCGGTCTTCAGCGTGTCGATGGTCGCGGCGTCGATCTTGCCGAAGGCGTCATCGACCGGAGCGAACACGGTGAACTCGCTGCCGTTCAGGGTGTCGACGAGGTTGACGTCAGGGTTGAGCTCGCCGCTCACTGCCGAGACGAGGGTCTTGAGCAGCGGGTTGTTCGATGCTGCGACCGCAACCGGATCCTGCGACATGCCCTGCACCGAGCCCGCGCCGTCCGGCACAGCTTCAGCGTAGGCCGCGCAACCGGGGCCGACGAGGTTCGCTGCCGGGTCAGTCGTCTCCATCGCCGAATCGTCGCTGGGCGTGGTCTCCTGCGTCTCGGTCGTCTGATCCTCAGCAGCCGAGTCGTCGGTGTTGGCGCCCATCGAGCAACCGGTGAGCATGGCGGCGCCGACCAGCGTCAGTGCGAATGCGGCGCCGAGGGTCTTCTTCTTGGTGAACATGGGGTTCCTCCTCAGATGATGTTCCGCAGATTCCCGCGGCTTGTGAACGTCTTCGGAGCCATCTGCGAGGCGGATGGGAAATTGCTCGAAAAAGTTTTCGCGGGCACGGGCATCCGCGGAATCATGCGGGAATGCTCGCCGAAAACGTCGGTGCCGGATAGCATGGTGGGGTCTGAACGTGCCGCCTGGACGACCTGCGCGACATCAATTCACAAGCCGGGACGACCCAGCAGAACTGGTCACTTCTGTGCCACACACGTCTTCATTGCGAACGGTACTCACTCCCGCGGTCGTCTTCCGCATCGTGCTCGGCTGGGCGGCCTTCGTTGTGCTGACGCTCGCCCAGCCGCTTCTTGCTGGGCACCTGCCCACTCCACTGCTGTTCCTCGTGCTCGCGGCGATCGTCGCGGTGATCATTGTCTGCGCCGGTGGCGTGGTCACCCAGGCCGAGCATCTCGCGCACCGACTCGGCGACCCGTACGGCACGCTCGTGCTCACGCTCTCCATCGTGCTCATCGAGGTCATCCTGATCTCCGCGGTGATGCTCGGTCCGGGCGAGCACGCCACAATTGCCCGCGACTCGGTCATGGCCGCCACGATGATCGTGCTCACTCTCGTGATCGGTGCCGCGTTGCTCGTCGGGGGTCTTCGGCACAACACCCTGCGCGTCAATCGCACCGGTGTCTCGTCATATCTCTCCCTACTCGTCGTGCTCATCGCCGTTGCATTCGCGTTCCCCGCTGTCATCGGCTCAGACGGGGCGTACACGCCCGGCCAGGCGATACCGATCTTGGTGCTCACGATCGTGCTCTACGCCTTCTTCCTGTTTCGGCAGACCGGCGCACAGAGCGCTGACTTCCAGGAGGTCGTCGGGTCTGAGCCGGCGACCGGTGCGGTCGCGGCGGCGGGTGCGGTCGAAACGCGTGCGGGCATCGGGAGCGTGCTGCGAGCGCACCGCGCGGAAGTCATCACGCGCGTGCTCGTCTTGCTCGTCACGGTCGCGCCGATCGTGCTGCTCTCGCACGACATGGCGGTGTTTCTCGACGACGGCCTCGACCGCCTGGGGGCCCCGGTGGCCCTCTCGGGCATCATCATCGCGCTGATCGTGTTTCTGCCCGAAGCAATCACGACGGTGAGAGCCGCATGGCTGGGCGAAGCGCAGCGGGTGACGAACCTTGCCCACGGTGCGCTGGTCTCGTGCGTGGGGCTCACCCTGCCCGTGGTGCTCGCGATCGGGCTCTTCACGGGGCAGACGGTGGTACTCGCCGAAAGTCCGGTGAACCTGCTGCTGCTCGGAGTCAGCCTGCTGCTGAGCCTCACCACGTTCAGTGCGCGGCGCGTCACCTCGCTGCACGGAGCCGCGCACCTCTTCGTGTTCGTGTTGTACGGCATCAGCGTGTTCTCTTAGCGGGCGCGGCAGGGCTGTTTCCCGAAGTCGTTGCCGGGCCGTCAATGTCGGTGGCTGCCTCTAGCGTGAGCATCCCGGAGAAAGAGGTGCGCATGCAAGAGACGAACATCGAGGCCCGCTGGCCAGAACTCTTCACCCCGCTCTCGCGCGCGGAGCGCGATGCGGTGCTCGACGGGTGCTGGCAGCTGGTGCGGCACGGGCAGCCGCTGACGCGTGGAGCGGTGGTCGAGCTGGTGCGCAGCGGCACGCACCGAGAACGGTTCACCGCGCGAGCGGCGTAAACGAAGCTGGCGGCCTGAGCGTGCGAAGATCCATCGCACGCTCGGGCCGCCAGCACCCGCGCGTCATTGTAGAGGCGTCAGCCCAGAGTCATCACCGCTTGCGTCAGCCGCGTCGCCGGGCGCGCGACCGCTGCATGACGACGCAGCCGGCGATGAGCAGGGCGAGAGCAAGGGCTGCAGCACCCCACATTGCACCCTGACCGGTGCGGCTCAACTCGTCGGAGCGATTCGGGCCGCCCGCTTCCGGAGGAGCCTGACCCGATGCTGCGCCAGTGGCCTCGGCGCTGCTCGGGCCAGCGGCGCCTGAGGTGCCGGAGCTGCCGGCACCGCCCGCAGCACTCGCCCCAGCCGCACCACTCGTGTCAGCGGTGCCTGCACCCTCCGCCGCTGCTGACCCGCCGTCCGCGCTGATACTGCCTGCTCCGGCACCGCCGTCGGCAGTTGCGTCTGCGTCGATGCCGCCAGCGGAAGCGCCGTCGGCATCGCCCGCGGCGGCAGCACCCGAGTCTGCGGCGGCTGCGCTGTCGCTGTCAGCCTCGCTCTCGGCTTCGGCTTCGGCTTCGGCTTCGGCTTCGGCTTCAGCTTCGGCGACGAGCGTCGGCGTGCACAGCGCCGTGAGCTCTGCGTCTGCCAACGCGGTCTTGCCATCGTCGAGCGTGACGAGGTGGCACCCCGCGGTGACCGCTGACACGGTCACATACCCGTCTGCCTCCTCCACCTCTCGGGCTACCCCGTCGAGGTACACCGTCGTCGTGCCGGCCGGGGCCTCGATCGAGAGGTCGGCACGCGTGTTGCCCGGCACCTGCGCGACGAGCCGCATCGACGACGCTGCATCATCCGCGTGGCTGAACGCGGCACCGATGCTGCCCTTCACCGTTGGCACAGTGATCCGCGCGAAATCGACGCCGCCCGGAGCCGGTCGCACCGAGTACGTCGCGTAGCCCGCGTCGATCGGCTTGATTCCGAAGAGCCCCGACGGCACATGGAAGGCGGGCGAAGCCGCCCAGGGGTGCGAGTAGGTCAGGTTCGACTTCTGCGACGGGTCCCAGGCCTCCGCGGTCGACCCTGCTCCGAGCGCGATCATGTTCATCCAGCTCGAGGTGCCGGTATCGGTGAGCTGTGCCACCGCAGCATCATCGGCGCCGCCGCTGAAGAGGCCGGTGATCGAGAAGCCCGCGCAGTAGACGCTGCACGCCATGCCCTTCGACGCGACATACTCGGCAACGCGCTCCTGCTGGTCGGCCTCGGGAATGCCGAAGGCGAGGGCGAATGCGCTCGCGTGCAGTGCGGAGTGGCCGGTGAGGGTGCCGTCGGCCGCCATGCCGTCGTCGTATGCGCCGGTCTCAGCGTTATACAGTCGCTCATTCATCGCGTCGCGCAGACGATCGGCCTGCGCCGTGTAGGCGGCTGCACGATCGTCGCGACCGATCTCCGCGGCCATCGCGGCCATGTCGCGCATCGCGCGATACGAGAGCGCGTTCACCACGGTGTTCACCTGCCGAAACTGGTACCCGTCACGCTGGCTCGTCGGCCAATCGACGATGTCGCAGTCGGTTTGGCTCGAGCAGCCGTTCGAGCCGCTCGTCTTCCGTACGAGCCCGGTGGCGTCGTCGATCCACTTCGTCGGCATCTTGGTTTCAAGATTGTCGAAATAGGCCTCGACCTGCTCGGTGTCGCCCGTCTGGCGCCAGGCGTCGTGCACCGCGAGCACCACGTAGAACGGCCACTCCGTGGGCCACGTGCGGTTCGCTTCGAAGTAGTTCATCGAGTAGCGGCCGAGAGACAGATCTTCCATGAGATACAACGTCGACATCAGTTGCAGGTACGCGTCCGCCTCGTAGTTGGTGCGTTCGCGGGTCCATGAGTCGGTGTAGAAGTTCACGTTCAGCGCCTCGATCGTGTTCTTCGAGAGCTCATAGACCTGATTGAGGTTCGAATTCGACGATACGAGCGTCGAATCTTCGGTATCGAATGGGTAGACCAGAGCGAGCGCCGAGAGATTCTCGACCGTGACGGGCTCGGGGGCACCGACGATCTCGACGTACCGGAAGACGCGCATGCCCCAGGTCTCGAGCGTTTGCTGACCGTCGGTGAGTGTGGCGATGTCTTGATAGACGTTGCCGGTATTCAGCTGGTACTTGACGGTGTTCTGCGACGCGGGCACCTCGCCGAATCTGATGTCGACCTTCGTGCCCGATGTGCCATTCGCGATGTCGTACCGCACGCCGCCAACCCAGGTGCGACCGAAGTCGACGAAGTAGTTGCCGTTGCCCTTGTCGACGATCGACACCGGTGCGGGGGTCTGCTGGGTCACTTTCGCCATCGGCGTGGCCTGCAGAGCGGCGAACGCCGCTGCGGGCACCGCATTTGCCCAGCCCGAATCATCGAACCCGACATCGCTAAAACCGTGGGGGTAGGCGCGCGCGTCCAGGTTCTCCTTGGGTGCCGAGAAGTACCCGGTGCCGATGCTGCCGGCGGCCGGGAAGGCGAGTGCACCGGGCATCGCCTTCCACGATTCGCCTGAACCGAAGACATCGCTGGTGCCGTCGGTGTATTCCACCCGCAACTGCGCAATGAAGCGCTGGCGGCTCGATCCACTCGTGTAGGCGAGCGCTGACACCGCGTTCGCCTCGCCCGCGGTGACCAGTGAGGTGACGTCGAAGCCGTCGTAGCGGTTCTCGGAGTGGATGCGATTGGTGGGGCCGAGCCCGACGAATGCGCCATTCACGTAGGCCTTGTATGCGTACTGCAGGTGCGCGCGGAAGTCGCCCGCGGTGGCGAAGAGCGTCGCCGAAGCGATCTCTTTCGCCGGGAGCGAGATCTCGGTGCGGAGGAACGCCCAGTCCGTCGAGACGCTGGCATCGGCCGCAATGACACAGGATTGGGCGGTGGCCACGATGTAGGCGCCGTTGTTCAGCGTGCCGCAGGGGAACGGGTGCGTCGCCGAGAAATCGTTGGCCAGCACGACACCGCCACCCGCGCGGGTGATCGTCATGTCGTGCACCCACCCGCTCTCGGAGTTGCCAGTGCGGAACCCGACGGTGCCCGCGGAGAAGTTTGACAGAGTGCGCGAGTCGACCTGCACGCCTCCGATCGACGTGGTCACCGTGTTGCCGGTCGCCGAGATGCGAATTGCCGTCTGCTTTCCGGTCTGCAGGGTGCCCGCCGGCAGTGCGACAGCGGGCAGCGCAGCGAAGGTTCCGTTGATGCGGGTGTGCGGCACGAGCGTGTTCGTGTCGGCACGGAACTGCCACATGTAGGCGTTTTGATCGCTCGCCGCGCGGAAGTACACACCCAGTGCCGTGCGGTCGATGGTGATGTTCGCATCAAGGGCGTAGTCGGCCCACGGGTCGGCGGGGAGCACGCAATCCGTTGAGTTGCCCACCTGGAGCGCGCCTGAAGCGACGGTGCCGCAGCGGAATGGGTTCGACCCGGTGAGCGGATCCGAGAAGAGGGCGGTGCCGTCAGCGCCGACGACTGAGAGGTTCGCGACCGAGCCGCTTTCGGAGCGGCCCGTGCGGAACCCAAGCGTTCCGGTGGCGTGGTCGGAGAGTTCGCGGCGGTCGACCTCGGCGCCATTGATCGAGGTCGTGATGCTGGATCCCGATGCCGTGATGGCGAGGGCGAATGGGGTGCCCGTGCGCACGGCATCGGCGGGCAGGGCGACGGGGTCGAGCTGCGTGAATGCTCCGCCGATCCAGACATGCGGACGCAGTTCGTTGGTGTCGGCGCGGAACTGCCACATGTAACTCTCGCCGGTGCCGGTTGCGCGGAAATACACTCCGAGAGCGGTCTGCGCCACCGTCACGTCGGCGGTGAGGGTGTAATCGGTCCAGGGGTTCGGAGCCGTTTCCGTGTCGGAGTCGGGGAGTTGATTCGAGGTCCAGATCGCTTGCGAGCCATCCCACGTCGACCCGGGCGCGGTGCCGAACCAGGAGACGTCCGAACGCGCCGAAGCGGTACCGAGTCCGTCGAACGTCTGCACCGTCCAGTAGTAGCGCTTGCCGGCAGCGAGAGCGGGACCGGCGTAGGGCACGCCGCTCTGTTCGCTGCTCTCAACGCGATCCGAATCCCATACGTCGCCGTCACCGGCCGCGGCGGCCTGTTCGGATGAGCTGACGAGCACGCGGTAGGCGCTTTGCTCGGTGCTCGGCACGTACCACGACAGTGCCGGCGATTCGAGATCGTCGAGATCGGCGGGGCGGTCGAGCCCGTTGATGCGCAGGCCGCTGGGTGCGGCCTCAGCGGCTTGGGCCGGCGCCGCGGCGACCGCGCCAAAGCCCGAAACGGCGAGCAGGGCGACGAGCGCCATGCTGATGAGTGCGGCGATGCGCCGAGGGGTATGCAGAGGCTTCATTGTCTCTTCCGGTGAGTTGGCGTGTCGGCTGCCGACACTGCCCATGAGTATATGAAACGATTCAACCGATCCGCAACGATCCCGTCATCGCTGCGACGCATTCGTGTCATCGAAAAGCGGAACGGGCGAAAGCCAGGAGTTCTGAATGCGGGCAGGCCCGACCCATCCGAAACCCGCACCGCTCCGAAGACCTCTGCAACAGGAGGGCTTCTCATGGATATTGTGCTCATCGGTCTGCTCGGCGGACTCATCACGGGTATCTCGCCGTGCATTTTGCCGGTGCTGCCGGTCATCTTTCTGACCGCGGGCACGCAGCCCACGGTCGCAGGCAAGCTTCCTGAGGTGATTCAGGCGAAGCGCAGCCGGCCCTTCTGGATCATCGCGGGGCTCGTGCTGAGCTTCTCCGTCGTGACGCTGCTCGGCTCGGTGCTGCTCGGCCTACTGAACATTCCGCAGAGCGCAATCCGCTGGGCGGGTGTAGCCGTGCTGCTGATCATCGGTGTCGGAATGCTCTTCCCGGGTTTCGAGCAGATTCTCGAAAAGCCCTTCCAGCGTCTGCCGCGCCGCAAGGTCGGCGAGGGCGGCAACGGCTTTGGCATGGGTCTCGCGCTCGGTACGGTCTTCGTGCCGTGCGCGGGCCCGGTGCTCGCCGCCATCATCGTGGCCGGCGCGACCGGTCAGATCGGCCCCGAGACGGTACTGCTCACGGTGTCGTTCGCCATCGGTGTCGCGTTGCCGCTGCTGGTCTTCGCGCTGGCAGGCCGCAGCGTCGCGCAGCGCATCCGTGGCTTCCGCAAGCGCGAGCGCACCATCCGCATCGTCGGTGGTGTCGCACTGATCGCGCTCGCAGTGGGCCTTGCCTTCAACGTGCCGCAGGCGCTGCAGCGGCTGCTGCCCGACTACACGGCGGGCATTCAGAAGGATCTCGCTGAGAGCGATGCGGGCAAGAGCGCCCTGAACCTCGGTGGACTCGTCACCGACGAGAACCGTGACCTCGACAAGTGCACGAACGACGCGACCGAACTCGAGTCGTGCGGCACCGCCCCCTCGATCAAGGGCATCGACGGCTGGCTCAACACCCCGAACGGTGAAGGCATCGACCTCAAGAGCCTCAAGGGAAAGGTCGTGCTGATCGATTTCTGGGCGTACTCTTGCATCAACTGCCAGCGCTCGATCCCTCACGTGGTCGCCTGGGACAAGGCGTATGCCGACGCGGGGCTGCAAGTGATCGGCGTGCACTCTCCCGAGTACGCATTCGAGAAAGATCGCAGCAACGTCGAGGCAGGGGCCAAAGACTTCGGAATCACCTACCCGGTGGCGATCGACAACAACCTCTCGACCTGGACGAACTACCGGAATCGCTACTGGCCCGCGCACTACCTCATCGATGCCCAAGGTACGGTGCGTCACATCTCCTTCGGAGAGGGCAACTACGAGACCACGGAGAAGCTCATCCGCGAGCTGCTGAAGGACGCGAATCCAGATGCGCAGCTCCCCGGCGAGACCGATGTCAAGGATGTGACGCCTGAGATCGGCAGCACCACTCCAGAAACCTTCCTCGGCTCCTCGAAGGATCGCAACTTCGCGGGTGACGAGTACCGTGCGGGCGATGGCGACTTCACCTTCCCGAAGCAGCAGAAGGAAGACACCTTCGCGCTCGACGGCAAGTGGACGATCGAAACCCAGTACGCGGAACCCACCACGGACTCCGGCAAGATCCGCCTCGAGTACCGCGGACAGGAGGTGCGCGCGGTCATCGCGGGCAGCGGCACCATCGACGTCAAGGTGAAGGGCGGCGGCACCCGCTCGGTCGAGGTCGACGGCACTCCGCGCTCGTACCGACTCGTCGAGGCCGACGACCCCGACTCCGGCACCCTCGAGGTGCAGGTGCCGAAGGGCGTGCAGGTCTACTCGTTCACTTTCGGGTAACCGAAACACCCAGGAAGATCGGCAGAATCATGCGACTCGCACGCAGCAAACGGACGCAGAATGGAGGTGAATGGGGCATGCTGGACACGATGGTCATCGACGGAATCGAAATAGCGGACGACGGCTCGACTGCCGACCCGGCTGACGTGGCGCTTGCGCGCGCAGCCCAGGGCGACCAGCGCGCATTCGCCGAATTGTACGATCTGCTCTCATCGCGGGTGTTCGGCCTCATTCTGCGAGTGCTGGTCGACCGGTCGCAGAGCGAAGAAGTGCTCCAGGAGGTCTTCTTGGAGGCCTGGCAATCGGCGACCTCGTTCGATCCGGATCGTGGCCGGGCGCGCACGTGGCTGCTCACGATCGCGCACCGTCGGGCCGTAGATCGGGTGCGAGCCTCGCAGGCTTCGCGTCGCCGCGATCTCACGGTCGGGGTGCGCGATCTGGCCGAACCTCAGGCCGGAGTGGATGACGAGGTGGAGCTGATGATCGACGGCGCCCGTGCGGTGCAGGGGCTGAACGAGCTCCCTGAGCCTCAGCGTCGCGCCATTGTGCTCACCTACTTCGGCGGGTACAGCCAGAGCGAGATCGCGGTGCTTCTCGGAGCCCCGCTCGGCACCATCAAAACAAGGATTCGAGACGGGCTCACCCGGCTCAGGAAAGAATTGGAGGCGACGCGATGAATGAGCAACTGTTCCGCGAACTCTCCGCTGCTCGCGCCCTGCACGCGCTGTCTCCCGAAGAGGAGCAGGCGTTCTCGACCGCGCTCGCAGCGCACCCCGAATGGCTGCCCGTCGCAGATGAAGATCGAGAGACGGTGGCTCGGCTCAGTGCGTCGATCGCAGAGGTGGCACCGCCGGCAGGCGCGCGCGCCGCGATGCTCGATCTCATCGCACGCACTCCGCAGTTCGAGGCTCCCGGGCGCCCGTCCGCGCTGGGCGCCGCAGATCTGGCCCCGGCCGTGGGCGAACCGGTTCGCACCCCCGAGCCCACCCTGCCCCCCGAATTGCTCGGAGCGGATGACGATCATGAGGACGCCGAAGAGTCGTTCACCCGCTCGCGTCGGCGTGCGGGCTGGTTTGGGCTGGCTGCGTCGGTTGCGGTGCTGTTGGCGATCGCCCTCGCGCTTCCGGTGACGGGCATGCTCGCGCCGAAGGATCCGGTGTCGATCGCGCTGCAGCAGGTGGAATCGTCGAATGACGCGCGCACCGAAACCGTTGCGCTTGCCGACGGTGGTCAGGCGACGCTGCACTGGTCGAATTCGTCACAGCAGGCCGTGTTCGTCGCCGAGGGCATGCGCGCGGCGCCGGCCGACCGCGACTACGAGCTCTGGATCGTGCGCGGTGACGAGCCCATCTCGCTCGGCGTGATGCGCGCGAATAACGCGGGTGGCGCAGCGGTGCTGGCGCAGGGCTTCGAGCCCGGCGACGCGCTCGCGGTCACCGTCGAAGATCGTGGTGGATCGCGCTCGGGTCTGCCGACGACCGACCCGATCGCGGTGATCGCCTCGGCCTGACCCAGTCAGGCTCACACGCCGCACGTCACTCGGCCCCGGCTCGGATTCCTCTGGAACCGAGCCGGGGCCGAGTGCATTGTGCCCGCTGCCGTTCGGCTACAGAAGTGCGCTGCATGCTGGGGCGGTGGCGCGCCTCAGTTTTATGAGTACACTCGTACTCATAAACGAGGGGAGCCGGGCATGATCCTGGTGGCAATTGTGGTGTGCGAGGTCGCGTTCTGGGTGGCGATCCTGGCGGGGCTCGCGGCCCGGTATCTGCTGCGACGACCGCGCCTGGGCGCCGCTCTGCTGCTGCTCGCCCCGGTCATCGATGCGGTGCTGTTGCTGCTCGTGGTGGTCGATCTGCTCGGCGGGGGCACGGCCTCCTGGCACCACGGACTCGCAGCGATCTACATCGGCGTCTCCATCGCCTACGGCAAGCGCATGGTCGCCTGGGCCGACATCCGATTCAAGCAGCGGTTCGCGGGCGGCCCGGCACCGGAGCGACTGTACGGGGCGCGTTACGCGACCAAGTGCTGGAAAGATTTGGGGCTCACATTGATTGCTGTCGCCATCGCTGCGGCAATCCTGGGCGCGATCATCGCGGTGGTCGACGATGCGGCCCGCACGGCGGCGCTCGCCGGCTTCTTTCGCATCCTGGGAATCATCGTCGTGATCGAGTGCATTTGGGCGTTGAGCTACACGATATGGCCGAAGAAGCCCAGCGCGGAGCAGCATCCCGTCGAAGTGCGGGCCTAAACATGACGCGCAGAATCGATGCCGAGTTGCGCACCGAGCAGATCGGCGCAGCAGCACTGCGTGTGCTCGAGCGCGACGGGCTGGGAGGTCTCTCGGTGCGCGGAGTCGCCACCGAGGCGGGAATCGCAGCGGCCTCACTGCGACGCGTGTTTCCCAGTCAGCACGCACTGCGCGTGTACTGCCTCGAACGCATTGAAGCGCGCGCGACTGAGAGAATCGCGGCACTCGATCTGGAGAGCCGGGAGCTTGCCGAGGGGCTTCTGGCGCAACTGCTGCCGCTCGACGACGTGCGCCGCGCAGAGCTGATCGCTCAAGTGCAGCTCGGCGTGCTCGCGCTGACAGATGACACGCTGCGGCCCGCCGCGGTCAGGCTCAGCGCGGGAGTCGATCGCGCCTGCGCCTCGGCGATCGAGATTCTCGCGCACGCCGGGGAGCTGGGTGACGGGCGGGATCCAGCGGCCGAAGCGCGGCGCCTGCGGGCGCTGCTCGACGGACTCGCGATGCACGACCTGTGGGGTGGCAACACCGAGACGTCGACGCAGACGCTGCAGATTCTCGCCCATCACTTCGACGAGCTTGCGCGACCCGTGGGCTGAACACGAACGGCCCGACCCGGCTTCCCAAGGAACCGGGCCGGGGCCGTTGGCGTGTGCGGGGGCTACAGCGCGTGCGCGGTGTCTTCCACTTCGCCGACGAGCTCCTCGACGATGTCTTCCAAGAAGAGCACGCCGGTGAAGCCGGTCTCGTCGGAGCCGACGCGGGCGATGTGCGCCCCGCGCTCGCGCAGGAGTTCGAGCGCCTCCTCGACCTCGGCGTCGCCAGTTACCGTCGGCAGCTCACGCATACGGTCGAGCGGGATGGGGGTATCGATCTCATCCGCCGACGAGAGGTCGAGGATGTCCTTGAGGTGCAAATAGCGCTCGGGAGTTCCGTCGGTCGACTGCAGCACGTAACGCGAATACCCGTGTTCGGACACCGCCTGCTGCACCTGGCGCGGGGTCGCGTCGAGGGGCAGACGCACGAGTGACGCGAGCGGCACCTCGACGTCGGCGACGCGCTTCTCGGTGAACTCGAATGCGGCCGTGATGGTGCCGCTCGTGTCTTCGAGCGTGCCCTCGCGGGTCGACTGCTCGACGATCGAAGCCACCTGGTCGATGGTGAACGCCGTGTTGGCCTCGTCGCGCGGCTGCACGCCGCACATGCGCAGGAAGCCGTTCGCGATCCAGTTCAGCGACTTGATGAGCGGGCCGACGACCTTTGACACGAACACGAGGGGCGGGGCGAGCAGCAGGGCGGCGCGATCCGGCACCGAGAATGCGAGGTTCTTGGGCACCATCTCGCCGAACACCACGTGCAAGAAGGTCACGAGCACGAGCGCGACAATGAACGCCGTGATCGAGACGGCCTGGGCGGTGAGGCCGGTCCAGGCGAGCAGCGGGATCTCGAGCAGGTGGTGGATCGCCGGCTCGGAGACGTTCAAGATGACCAGCGAGCAGACGGTGATGCCGAGCTGGCTGGTCGCCAGCATGAGCGTCGCGTGCTCCATCGCCCAGAGCGTGGTCTTCGCGGCTTTGCTGCCGGCGGCCGCGCGCGGCTCGATCTGCGAGCGGCGGGCGGAGATGACGGCGAACTCGGCGCCCACGAAGAACGCGTTCACCACCAGCAGGACGACGAGCCAGATGAGGCCGGGCAGGTACTCGTTCATCGTGCGGCCTCCTGGTCGATGCCTCGTTCAAAGGTTTCGATCACCCGATCGCGGGTCGCGAAGGCGGGGTCGGTGGCCACATCGTGCGATGCGTAGCGCAGGCGCGTGATGCGGGCGCCCTCGAACTCCTCGACGCGCAGGGTGCCGTGTTCGAGTGGCAGTTCTTCGCCGAGATCTGGGATGCGCTCGAGCGTTTCGAGCACGTAGCCGGCGACGGTCTCGTACTCTTCGCTCTCGGGCACGCGGATCGCGAGGCGATCCCACAGCTCGTCGGGGCGCAACGACGCGGGGAACAGGATCGCATCGCCGTCGATCGCCACCTCTTCGTCGAGCTCGTCGTGCTCGTCACGCACTTCGCCGAGCAACTCTTCGACCAGGTCTTCGAGCGTCACGACACCCGCGGTGCCGCCGTGCTCATCGACGACGACCGCGAACTGGTAGCCGCGCTGGCGCAGCACCTCGAGCAGCGATTCGACGCCGGCGGCCTCAGGCACGCGCACGGGCTCAGACATGATCTCGGAGACCGAGGTGTACTCGCGGCGCTCGAAGTCGACACCGTAGGCCGACTTCACGTGCACAATGCCGACGATGTCGTCGACGCTGTCGCCGAACACCGGGAACCGCGAGTGCCCGGTCTCGACGCTGCGCGCCACGATGTCGGCGGCGGTGGAGGTGCGGGGCAGCATCTCGGCGACGACGCGCGGCGTCATCACGTCTTCCGCGGTGCGCGAGGAGAACGAGAGGGTGCGATGCAGCATGGTGGCGTCGTCGTGGTCGAGGGATCCCTCGAGCGCCGAGCGTCGCACGAGGAAGCTGAGTTCCTCGGCCGTGCGGGCACCCGAAAGCTCTTCCTTTGGTTCGATGCCCATCGAGCGGATCAGGCGGTTCGCCGTGCCATTGAGCAGCGCGACGACGGGGCGGAACAGGAAGGTGAAGCCGATCTGCAGCGGAATCACGACCTTCGAGGTCGCGAGCGGCACGGCGAGCGCGAAGTTCTTCGGGATCAGCTCGCCGAAGATCATCGAGAAGAGTGTGGCGAGCACGATCGCGACGACCGCGCCGACACCGACGACGCCCGCCTCGGGCACGCCGATGCTCATGAGCGGCCCGCGCAGCAGCGAGCTGATCGCGGGCTCGAACGTGTAGCCGGCGAGCAGCGTGGTCAGCGTGATGCCGAGCTGCGCCGACGAGAGATGGGTCGACGTGATCTTGAGCGCCGAGATGGTCGGCCCCAGTCGCCGCTCACCGCGGGCGCGGCGCTGCTCGAGCTCGGGGCGATCCAAGTTCACCAGTGCGAACTCGGACGCCACGAAGACGCCCGTACCGAGCGTCAAGAGGACCCCCGCAAGGAGGCCCCAGATTTCCCCTGTCATCGCTCACCTCCAACCAACGCTGAAAAGGTGAGCTTCGTACTATGACCGGGTCTGTCGTCCATAGTCATCGAAATTACTGAGGAAAACCGTGAAAGTGCCGTGACGCGCCGTGCGGGTCGTTACGGGTCGAGCCGGTAGGTCTCGTTGAGGTGATGCCGGAGCAGCGCATCGAAACGCGCAAGTGATGCCTCGGCGCTCGCCGCAGCATCGGAATCGAGTGGCGCGTGCGGTGCATCGGAGTACGCACCCGCGGCCTCAAGGGCGTCGAGCATCGCCGAGTGCTCGGCCAGAATCTCGTCGCTGCGATCGAAGAGCCGCTGCCCGTAACTGAAGAGCAGGAAGCGCTGGCGATCCGCCAACCGATCGTAGAGCTCGGTCAGCACGGCGTTGCGCGCTGCGGTGACGAATGAACGATGGAAGTCGATGCTGAGTTCTACGAACCCCGGCAGATCGCGCGCCTCGAGGCGCTCGCGTTGCGCGGGCAACTGCTCGCGAAGTGCTGCGGCCGTGCGGCGGCGCAGCGTCGGGCACGCCGAGCGCACTGCGCCCGACTCGAGGAGCACCTTCGACTGCGCCAGGTCGGCGACTGACTGCGCACTCACCTCGCGCACGAGCGCGCCCCGCTTGGGGTAGATAGTGAGCCAGCCCTCGTCTTGGAGTCGGATGAGCGCCGCGCGCACGGGGGTTCGGCTCACGCCCACCGACGCGGCGATGGTGGACTCGCTGAGCATCGTGCCGCCGACGTAGGCGCCCGTGAGAATGTCGTCGAGCACTGTGCGGTACGCGCGGTCGGCGGCGGAGTCGGCGGGGGCAACGTGCATGATGACTATTCTGCGCCTTCCCAGACTCAACTCAGACCGTGCAGGATACATCTTGTATCCTAGATTGGTGTCGCAGCAATCATCCTCCTCACGCGCCTCCAACCGTCGCCTCAAGTCGTGGCTCTTTCTCGCGGCCGCCGTCATCGTCTTCCTCGGCGTTGTCATCTTTGCGCAAGCGTCGATGAATAACGGGACCGGGTCGTTCGGGGCGGGGGCGAAGCAGGGCGATTCCAGCGCAGACGGCACCGGATCGGGTGCGGGGGAGGCCGCGGCGCCGGCCGGGTTCGAGACTCGTGACCCGGCCGACCCGATGGCGATCGGCGACGTCGATGCGCCCGTTGTGCTCGTCGAGTGGACCGACATGCGCTGCCCCTACTGCGCCGTGTTCAACCAAGAGACGCTGCCGACGATTGTCGACGAGTACGTCGAATCGGGCCAGGTGCGCATCGAGGTGCGCGACGTGGCGTTCTTCGGTGAGGAGTCGGAGACCGCATCGGTTGCTGCCCGCGCCGCCGGCGAGCAGGGCAAGTTCATCGAGTACCTCGATGCCGTGTATGCGGCGGCGCCCGCCGAGGGGCACCCTGACCTGCCGGTCGGGCAGCTCATCGGCTTCGCGAAAGAGGTCGGTGTGCCCGATATCGCGAAGTTCAAGGCCGACCTCGCAGATCCGGCACTGCGCGCCGCCGTGCAGCAGAGCACGTCGACCGCGCAGCAGCTCGGAGTCACCGGCGTGCCGTTCTTCGCCGTCGGCACCAACGCGCTGTCGGGTGCGCAGCCGATCGACGCGTTCCGCGACTTCCTCGACACCGCCATCGAAGCGGCACCCGACTCGGCCGCCTGACCGTGGAACTCGGCCTGCTCGGGGCGTTTCTCGGCGGGGTGCTCACGCTGCTGAGCCCTTGCTCGGTGATGCTGCTGCCGGCGTTCTTCTCGTACGCGTTCACCTCGCCGGGGGCGATGGTCGCCCGCACCGGCGTCTTCACCCTCGGGCTCATTACGACGCTCTTGCCGCTCGGTGTGCTGGCCGGCACGCTCGGCGCGTTCGTCAACGCGCACCGCGACGGGTTCGTCTTGGTCGCCTCAATCGTCGTTATCGTGCTCGGCGCGCTGCTGCTGCTCAATGTGCCGCTGCCGTTCATGCGTGGCCGCGAGGGTGACGGCGGCGGCACGACCGCACTCTCCGTCTACGCGCTCGGCACCATATACGGCCTCGCGGGCGTCTGCGCCGGGCCACTGCTCGGAGCCGTGCTCACGGTTGCCGCGGTCTCGGGCAACGCGCTGCTCGGCGGGGTGACGCTGCTGGTCTTCGCGGCGGGCATGGCCTTGCCGCTGCTGCTGTTGAGCCTGCTGTGGACGCGCCTGCCGTTCGTGCGGCGCATCGTGCGCCCTCGCGAGGTGCGCGTCGGGTGGTGGCGCAATACCTGGACCGGCATCATCGGCGGCGTGCTCACCATCGGCATCGGCGTGTTCATGCTGGTGACGCGCGGCACCACGAGTCTCGGCGGGGTACTCGGCGCCTCTGATCAGGTGCGCCTCGAAGGGTGGGTGCTCGCGAAATCGCGATCCGTACCCGACTTCGTCGTCGTCGGCGTCGTGCTCGTGATCGCGGCTATCGCGCTGTGGTGGTCGCGGCGTCGTGCGCGGCTCGCGCGGCAGCGCGCTGAGCTCGCTGCGCCCGCATCGCCACGTTGATGCGCTTCGCATTCAGTGCGACGACCGCCGAGGCGATAACGCCGGGGAGCGTCATGGTCAGGATGATGATGGCTTGAGGTTCCATGTGCTCCAGCGTAGAAAATGGAAGACGAGGCGGCATCCGCCGCGGGAATGAATCCGATCCGCCGCGAGGCGGAGAGAGCGAGCATCATGCGCATCTTGATCGTTGGAGCTTCGGGCCACGTGGGTTCGGCCGCAGCACGGGCGCTGAGCGCCAAGCACGACGTCGTCGGGCTGAGCCGCAGCACCGACCCCGCAATCGATCTGCTTGATCCCGAGTCGATTCGCGCCGCCTTCGAGCACCTGGGTCGCTTCGATGCCGTGGTCTCGGCGTTCGGGTCGGCTCCGTTCAAGCCCGCACCTGAGCTGACCGCCGAAGACCTTGATTCTGCCTTCCGGGGCAAGGTGCTCAGTCAGCTCTCGCTCGTGCGCATCGGTCTCGAATTCGTCGAAGACCACGGGTCGTTCACGCTCACGACGGGCATTCTGGCGCGCGAATCGCTGCCTGCCGGGGCCGCCGCCGCGATGGCGAACGGTGCGGTCGAATCGTACGTGCGCTCCGCGGGCAATGAACTTCCGCGCGGGATCCGCCTGAACGCGGTCAGCCCCAACGTGCTCGCGTCGGCAACCGGGTATCACGAGGCGTTCGCGGGGTTCGAGCCCGTTTCTGATGAGCGCGTGGGTCTCGCCTACGTGCGCTCAGTCGAGGGCAACGACACCGGTCGTACCTACCCCGTCGACTGAACCGGGCCGCTCTCCGAGCACCATGCCGGCTGCAAAGCACCCAGGCGCAGTGGATTTCGGGGCTGGTTGCGGGCATGCTGTTCGTGGTGCACAGCTGCACCATCCCTATCTGAAGGAACGATATTCATGTCCAAGTACCGGGTGCAGAATCCTGCCACGGGTGAGGTTCTCGAGACGTTCGAGGCCGCGACCGACGCGCAGATCGAGGAGGCGCTTGCGGGCGCCGACGCCGTATACCGGGAATGGCGGGAGCAGAGCGTGCAAGAGCGCGCCGCGGTCGTCAAACGGGTTGCCGAGATCTTCATCGAGCGCAAGGACGAGCTCGCTCGCCTGATCGCGCTTGAGATGGGCAAGTCGATCGCGGAGTCGATCGACGAGGTCGAGTTCGCGGCGCAGATCATCGACTATTACGCGGTGTATGGCCCGAGCCTCATCACGGATGCCGAGATTCCGAGCACGATTCCGGGCAAGGCGATCATCGAGCACCTGCCGGTCGGCACGTTGCTCGGCGTGATGCCGTGGAACTTCCCGTACTACCAGGTCGCCCGTTTCGCGGCTCCGAACCTGGTGCTCGGCAACACGATCCTGCTGAAGCACGCCGACGTCTGTGCGCGTTCGGCGCTGACGATCCAGGAGATCATGGAAGAGGCTGGCGTTCCCGTCGGCGGCTACCAGAACGTCTTCGCGTCGCACGACCAGATCGCAACGATCATCGCTGACCCGCGCGTGCAGGGCGTCTCGCTCACCGGCTCCGAGCGTGCCGGCGCGATCATCGGTGCGCAGGCCGGCTCGAACCTGAAGAAGGCCGTGCTTGAGCTCGGCGGTATCGACGCGATGGTCGTGCTCGACTCCGACGACGTGGCAGATGTCGCGAAGCAGGCCTGGGACTTCCGCGTCTACAACGCGGGCCAGGTGTGCAACTCGAACAAGCGCCTCATCGTGATGGATGACATTTACGATGAGTTCGTCGCCGAGCTCGTGAAGCTCGCCGAGGGCCTGGTGCCGGGTGATCAGCTCGCCCTGCAGGAGGGGCAGTTCGTGCCGCTCTCGTCGCGTGCGGCGGCTGAGAAGGTCGACGCCCAGGTGCAGAAGGCTGTGTCCGAAGGTGCGAAGTTGCTTGCCGGCGGCGTGCTCTCCGATGGCCCTGCGGCGTACTACTCGCCCGCGGTGCTCGTCGACGTGTCGCGCGATTCCGAGTCGTACGGGGTCGAGATCTTCGGCCCGGTCGCCACGGTGTACAAGGTGTCGAGTGATGAGGAAGCGCTTGAGCTCGCCAATGATTGCGCGTTGGGTCTCGGTGGCTCGGTGTTCTCGACCGATGAGGCGCGCGCTGCGCGCGTCGCGTCGAAGCTCGAGACGGGCATGAGCCACGTGAACATCATCGCGGCGGAGTCGGCCGAGCTGCCGTTCGGCGGCGTGAAGCACTCGGGCTTCGGTCGTGAGATGGGGCCGATCGGTATTGGGGAGTTCGCCAACAAGCGACTGTATTTCGTCGCGAAGTAGGCGTTCGACGCTGATCAGCGGGGCGCGGGGTGGAAAGCCACCTCGCGGCCCGCTGTCGTTAGTGGCGCGGAACGCAGCGCAGGCGCTAACTCCGCGTCATGCGACTCGGCCCGAATCGTCATGTTGTCGCGAGCTCCGCCGCCGTACCTTGGCACTGGCGCGATCGTTGCGCCACTCAGCGAGGAGGATCACATGGGCGAGCGCACGGGCAGTTTCAAGCGGGTGCTTTCCTTGCGGCATCTGGTGGCGTTCGGTCTCGCGTATCTCGCCCCGACGGTGGTCTTCAACTATTACGGCATCGCCACGAGCTTGACCGGCGGCATGATGGCGCTCGCGTATCTCGTGACGATGGCCGCGATGTTCTTCACCGCCTATTCGTACGCGCAGATGGTCAAGGCCTTTCCGATTTCAGGATCGGCGTACACCTACGTGCAGCGAGCGGTGAACCCCTGGGCCGGCTTCGCCGCAGGCTGGGTGCTACTGCTCGACTATTTGCTGCTGCCGATGATTTGCTACCTGCTCTTCGGCGTCTACATGAATGAGTACGTCCCGCAAGTGCCCGTGTTCGTCTGGGTGATCCTCGCCGCCGTCTTTGGCATGGGCATCAACATTCTGGGCGCCCGGGTGTCGGGCCGCGTGAACGTCGTGCTGGTGGCGGCGCAGGTGCTGTTCTGCGTGGTGCTGGTCGGCCTCATCATCGGGTTCGTGCTCGGCGGGGGCGGCAGCGGCCACCTCTTCGTACCCGACGCCATTCTCGATCTGGCCCGGTTCGACGGCGGCAATCTGTTGTGGGCGAGCTCGATTCTCGCGGTCTCGTTCCTCGGGTTCGACGCCGTCTCGACGCTTGCCGAAGAAGCGCACGAGCCCCAACGCACGCTGCCCCGCGCCATCATGATCGTTTGCATCGGCGCCGGCATCGCCTTCGCGGTGATCGCCTACTTCCTGCAGATCGCTTGGCCGAACGCCTACGCCGAGATCGTTGACGCCGACACGGGTATCTTCGAGCTCCTGCCGCAGATCGGCGGCGAACCGCTGGCGTTCTCGTTCTTCCTCACCGATCAGCTCGCGAGCATCCTCGCCGGCACCGCAGCGATCACCGCGGTGTCGCGCGTGCTCTACAGCATGGGTCGCGACGGCATCCTGCCACGACGATTCTTCGGGCGCCTGTCGCCCCGCTTCGGCACTCCCGTCGGCAATATCGTGCTTACGGGCCTCATCTCGCTGACCGCGATCTTCTACGCCGAGAACCTGTTCGGGGCGGCGTCGCTCACGAGCTTCGGCGCGATCACCGGGTTCATCATGGTGAACTACGCGGTCTTCAACCACTACTTCGTGCGCGAGGGGCGTCGCACACCGGCCGACATCGGCAAGTACCTGGTGCTCCCGGCGGTCGGCATCGCGGTCAATGCCGTGCTCTGGTTCAACATCGACGCGCACGCGAAGATTCTAGGCGGCATCTGGCTCGCGATCGGCGTCGCCTACCTCGCATTCGCGACGCGCGGTTTCAAGACACCGCCCACCGGCATCCAGTTCGACGAGGCCGCAGACAGTGACGACGACAGCGACAGCGGTGCGGCTCATGCCGAGGGTACCGGCGCCGACCCAGCATCGGTCAGTGCCCCGGGCGGGTCCCGCTGATCCGGCACCCGCTGCCCGCTGCCCCGTTGTCTTGCTGCCCCACACCACCTCGTCACGTACGATCGATCGGAGATCTTCCCGTGCTCACCGTGCTCACCAACGCCCGCATCCGCACCCTCGACCCGCAGCGGCCTGAGGCCGACACCCTCGTGATCGACGGCGACACGATCGCGTTCGTCGGGCCCGCCGCCGGGCGTCCCGAACACCCCGGTGCCGCCGTCATCGACCTCGGGGGGCGCACGGTGATCCCGGGCTTCGTCGACAGCCACACGCACCCCGAGATGGTGACGAAGAGTGCCTGGCACGTGCGGTTGCCGTGGACGCACGACGTCGACGAGCTGCTCGACTTCATCCGCGCATACGCGGCGGAGCATCCGAAAGAAGAAGCGCCGTTTCTGTACTTCGAGTACTACCCGAGCACGCTCTTCGCGGGCAGTGCGCCCACGAAAGAACTGCTCGACACCGCGGTCAGCGACCGGCCGGTGCTGTGCCAAGACTTCAGCGAGCACGAGCACTGGGTCAACAGCAAGATGCTTGAACTCATGGAAGTGACGCGCGAGACGCCCGACCCGGTGCCGGGCCTCGAGATGTTCGTGCGCGACGACGAGGGCGAACCCACCGGCCTGCTGCGCGAGATGGTGCACGCACGGTTCATCGACACGATGTACGCGACGCTGGGATGGGCGCCGCCCGAAGAGATCACCCCTGAGCGGCTGCAGGCGGGCTTCCTCGACTTCATGGCCGAGCGCGGCGTCACAGCCCTGTTCGACGCCATGCTCATGGACGACGACGTGGTGCGCTCGCTCGCCGAGCTCGAAGAGCGCGGCGAACTGCACCTGCAATACTCGGGCGCCGTGCGGTTCCGCACCCTCGCCGATCTTCCGGAGGCGATCAGGCGGGCGCAGCGACTCGACGCCGAGTACGGCAGCGATCGCATCCGAGTGAACGCGCTCAAACTCTTTCTCGACGGCACGAACGAGAGCGGCAACAGCGCGGTGCTCGAGTCGCTCTGCGGATCCCATCGGGCCGACGACCGCGGCGAGATCCAGATGGAGACCGCCGAGTTGCAGGCGTGCTTCGAGCTCTGCAGCCGGGAGCGCATCGACGTGCACATCCACCTGGTCGGCGACCGGGCCTTCCGCACCGCCTGCGACGCAGCCGAGGCCGCTCAGCGGGCGCTCGCCGCAGGGGGTGAGGAGTGGGGCACCCGCATCACGCTCGCGCACTGCGAGCTGGTCGACCCCGCAGACATGCATCGCCCCGCCGAACTCGGCATCTTCGTGAACTGGACTCCCCACTGGTCGGGCGCCTACTTCGGCGAGGGCGCCATCGAGCACCTCGGCGAGGAGCGCTGGAACCGCATGTACGACTTCACCGCGATCGCCCGCCACGGTGCCACGGTGACGTTCGCGAGCGACGTGGTCACGGCCTACGAGCTGCACCGGGGCGACCCGCTCTTCGGCATGCAGGTCGCGCACACGCGCGTGGATCCGGAATACCCACTCGCCCCCGAACGCTTCCCGGGCAGCGCCCGCCCGCAGCCCGGGGCACGGCTGCCCCTCGAACTGCTGCTCGAGGGCTACACGATCAACGGCGCACGACAGTTGCGCATCGATGAGCGCGCCGGATCACTCGAGGCCGGCAAGCGGGCGACCCTGAATGTGCTCAGCACCGACCCGGCAGACGTCGAGCCGTCGGCGCTCGCCGGGATTCGCTGCGATGCCGTGCTCTTCGAAGGTCGCGTCATTTCAGGATCGCTCGACGCGCGTTCGCGATAGCGTGCGGTGCGGGGCCGAGCTCGCTGACCGGTTCGGGCGGTCTATGCTGACTGCCATGCGCGCGCACCGAGGAATCGACGGAATCGCCGTCGAAGCCGCCGCGGTACGCCGCACCTCGGTGCACCGGCACCCCGAGATCATCGAGTTCGTCTACGCGCTGCGGGGTGAGCTCGACGTGCAGGTGAGCAGTGAGCAATATCTGCTCGAGGAGGGCGATTTCGCGCTGCTGAACGCCGGCGACACGCATGCCTTCGAGGGGCGCAGCGAATGCACCGTCGTGACGCTGCAGATCGATGTCGCTGCGTTCGACGATGAGTTCCCCGAGTTGCCGAGCAAGATCTTTGCCTGCGAGTCGTTCGACCTGCCTCGATATCTGGGAACCGAGGCCTACCTGCGCGATGCGCTGCTCACGATCTTCGCGGCGTCGCCCGCAGGCCGTCGGCCGCTCGTCTCGGCGCTGCTGCACGATCTGATCGAGTTTTACGGGGTCGAGCAGTACTACGACCGTCGCCGAATCATCAACCACACTCGCCGTGCGCTGCTGCGCACCATGCTCACGCTGTTGCGCACGCACGCATCCGAGCGCAATGTGCTCGAGCGCATCAGCGCCGAGATGAACTACAGCAAGGGCGCGCTTTCCCGTCTGACCCGCGACGCGATGGGCATGAGCTTCAGCGACATCCTCACGAACCTGCGCCTCACGCGGGCCGAGGTGCTGCTGCTCGAGAGCGACGACACGATGGTGTCGATCGCGCACGCCTGCAGGTTCTCGGACGTGAAGTACCTCACGCGCGCGTTCCGCGCCTGGTTCGGGTGCACGCCCGCGGCCTACCGCACCGCGCACCGCGGCAGAGTACATGCAGGCGACGACCTCGACCCGCTGGGTGAGCCTCTGCCGCAGCTCGTCGAGCAGCATCGCGCCGTGGCGCTGCCGACCGGCCGCCCGACGCGGCGCAGCGCGACCCCGATTGCGGTCGTCACCTCGGCGGCGGCTCCTGACACCTTCGACTCGGGGTCTGCGCTGCCGCAGTTAGCCGGGTTCTCCGGGGCTCGGGATCGCCGGCCCTCGCATCGCACGACGCTCACGGCGGAGGCGCCGCACTTGCTGCCGATCCGGGCGCTCGACGACACTGCTGATTACGCTGCGGGTGGTGCCGGTGAAGTGGATGCCGGTGATCCCGAGCCCCGGAGAAGCCGGTGACCCCGATGCAGCCGACCGCTGGCGCGACATCTGGAGCGGGGTCGACCGCGGGCTGTACCGTCCCGTGCTCATCGTGCCGGCCGATCGCGGCACCGACGCAGCGCGTATCGTCGCCGAACTCCGGGCGCACGGCGACGAACCGATCGAGCTCTGGGTGTCGTACCGCTTCGGCGATGCCAGACTCGCGGAGTCGGTCGCCGCCGACCTGCGCGCGCTGCCCGGAGTCACCGCGACTCCCATGCTCGCGGCCTGAGCCGCCACGCGGCACACTGGGGGCATGCGCATCCGCACCGAGTTCGAAGCCCCCTGCACCGCCGAGGCTGCGTGGCGAGCGCTGCATGATCCGCTTGTGGTCGGCGCGCTCTACGCCCCGTTGCTCGCGATGACGCCGCGCGGCGAGTTTCCGGAGGCGCTGACCACAGGCAGCGAGGTGCGCGTGCGGCTCGCGGCGTTCGGGGTCGTGCCGGTGGGGGAGCAAGCGATCCGGATCACCGATCTCTTACCGCCCGACCCCGACGGGTGGCCCCGCACCATGCGCGACCACGGCGAAGCGCTTTCGGGCCCGCTGTCGGGGCTCACCGAGTGGCGGCACGAGATGACGATCTCGCGCTCGCGCGCGTCAGTCCACCGCGCCGTGTGGACCGATGAGCTGCACATCGCGGGGCCGACCGCGCCGCTCATCCGGCCGGGCCTGGCGCTGATGTGGCGGTGGCGCGGTCGCAAGCTGCGCCGCCTCGCCGCCGACTGGCGGTAGGCGGCCCGCGGCCGTCCTCGCGCCGCCGTCCCCGCGCCCGCCGGTCCCGTGCCGCCGTCCTCGGCCCCGCCGCCCATCTTCCGCCGAGCGCCTCCTGAGCCCCTCCTTTCTCGCCGAGCCCCTGCGAAATGCGCGCACACATCGGAGGGATTCGGCGAGAAAGGAGGCGCTCGGCGAGGTCTGGGCCGGGTCGGGGCTGGGTCGGCGCCGTGGGCGGGGCGGGTCGGGAGAGGCGCGGGCGGGCGGAGCCGCGCTCTACGCCGCCGGGTCGAGCAGCGCCGCGCGCTGCTCCGCAGTCAGCGGGGTCGCCGGGAACTGCAGTACGACCTTGCCGACCGGGTGCTCCTCGATCAAGAAGCGGTAGGCCTCGTGCACCTCGGCGACGTCGAACACCCGCTCGACGGGGGCCTGGATGTGCCCGTACGCAATTGCCTTCGCCAGCCAGTCGAGGTCGCCGTGCTTCGCGACGCCGCTGCCGTCGGTGTGCACGCCGTGGCTTTCGGCAGCGCCCGGACCGGCCCCGATCGAGTTCGTGCGGTCGGCCGGTACGCCGAGCGAGGCGAACAAGTCGAGCTCGTCGGGCCCCTGCGTCGCGAATGCTGCGTGGATGCCGTCGGGTGCGGCGGCGCGGAGGCGATCCGCCAGCCCGTCGCCGTAGGAGATCGGTTCGATGCCGAGTGACCGGAGCGCGGCCGCATTGCGCTCGCTCGAGATGCCGAGCACGCGCGCGCCGAGGTTGAGCGCGAGCTGGGCGGCGAGCACTCCGACGCCGCCGGACGCACCCGACACGACGACGGTCTCACCCTCGGTGGGGCGGATCGCGCGGATCCCCGCGATCGCCGTGCGGCCGGTAATGTGCAGGGCGCCCGCCGTGTCGAGCCCGAGGCCGCGTGGCACGAGGTGGAGGGTCGTCGCCGGGTCGGTGACGAGCAGCGACGCAGTCTGCGCCTGCTGCGAGAGCCCGCCGAACACGAGATCGCCGGGCTTGAACCCGTCGACGCCGTCGCCGACCTGGTCAACGATTCCGGCGAAGTCGGTGCCATTGCCCGATACGCCATCAACGGGGTCGAACGCGCCGCTCACGATCTTCCAGTCGACCGGGTTGAGCCCGGCGTAGCGCACCTGCACCCGCACCTGCCCGGGCCCGGCCTCGGGGGCCGCGATGTCGACGAGCTGCAGCTGCTCGACGCCGCCGTTTGCGCGGTACTGAACGGTCGTGCTCATGTGGTGCTCCTTCGGGTCTGCGTGCGAGCCGCGCCGGTCGGCGGGTTCACCAGCACCAACGAACGCGCCGCCCGCGCTCTTCCCGTGAGGTTGCCGAGCGCGTCACATTCGGCAATGCGGGGAGCGTGAGTTGGTTGTGAGGAGCGCGGGCGCGACCCTCGCAACCAGCCGGAGTGGCTGCGGTGCCTACCCGCGCATCACGAAGGGGTCGGCGACCGGGCCCTCGTCGGTGTTGATCCACACGCTCTTGAGTCGCGTGTACTCGTGCATCGATTCGAGGCCGTGCTCGATGCCGACGCCTGAGCTCTTGAAACCCTGGCGAGGTGACATCGGCGACATCGCCCGGTAGGTGTTGACCCAGATGGTGCCCGCCTCGAGTCGGCGGGCCAGGCGGTGCGCCCGAGCCAGCTGGTTGGTCCAGATGCCCGCGGCCAGCCCGTATTCGGTGTCGTTCGCGAGGCCGACGAGCTCATCCTCGGATTCGAAGGGGAGGATCGCGGCGACCGGTCCGAAGATCTCCTCGCGCACGACCCGCATGTCGTTGGTCACGTCGGTGAGTACGGTCGGCTCGTAGAAGTATCCGGGCAGTTCGAGCTGCGGGCGCCCGCCGCCGGAGTGCACGGTGGCCCCCTCGGATGCGCCCAGTTCGACGTACGAGGCGACCTTGTCGAGCTGATCGCCGAACGAGAGCGGGCCGAGTTCGGTCTCTGCGGCGAGCGGGTCGCCGATGACGATGCTCTGAGCTCGTGCGGTCACGCGCTCGAGCAACTCGTCGTACACGGCCTTGTGCGCGAAGACGCGGCTGCCGGCGATGCAGGTCTGGCCGCCGGCGGCGTAGATGCCGGCGATGACCCCCATCGCCGCGTTCTCGACATTGGCGTCGTCGAACACGATGTTGGGGCTCTTGCCGCCGAGCTCAAGTGTGCAGCCGATGAATCGTGCCGCCGCGGTGGCCGCGATGCGCGATCCGGTCGCGGTCGAACCCGTGAACGAGATCTTCGCGAGCAGCGGGTGATCCACCAGGGGAGCGCCGGCGGCGGCGCCGAATCCGGTCACCACATTGAAGACGCCGTCGGGGAACCCGGCCTCGGTCGCGAGCTGTGCAAGGCGCAGTGTGCTGCGCGACGTGTGTTCACTCGGCTTGACGACGACGGTGTTGCCGGCCGCCAGCGCGGGCGCGATCTTCGAGGTGGTCAGGGTGAGCGGCGAATTCCAGGGCACGATCGCCCCGACGACGCCGAGCGGTTCGCGCTGCGTGTAGTTCAGAATGTCGAGATTCGTCGCCGGAATCTGCGACCCCTGCACTTTGTCGGCGAGACCGGCGTAGTAGTAGTAGTACTCGGGGAGTGCGCGCATCTGCCCGCGCATCTCGCGCAGCAGCTTGCCGTTGTCGAGCGATTCCTGCAGCGCGAACTCGTCGGCGTGCTCTCCGATGAGGTCGCCGAGCCTGCGCAGCAGGTGACCGCGCGCGGTCGCGGTGAGTCGCGACCAGGCGTGGCCCTCGAACGCCGCGCGTGCCGAGCGCACGGCGCGGTCGATGTCGGGGGCGGTGCCGGCGGCGGCCTCGTAGAGGGTGTCGAGTGTTGCCGGGTTGGTGCTCGCGAAGTATTCGTCGGTGGCGGGGGCGACGAATGCGCCGTCGATGTAGTGCCCGAAGCGTTCGGTCATGGTCGGCTTCCTTCCAAAGGGGTGATGAATGCGAGCAGCCGTTGCGCCAATTCGTGCGGTGCTTCGACGGGCAGCATGTGCCGCGCTCCGGTGACGATCTGCGATGCGCAGTTCGGGATCGCGCGCGCCAGCCGTGCCGTCATGTCGGGCGTCGAACCCGGGTCGAGCTCTCCCGTGATGGCGAGTGCGGGTACGCGAATCGCGGGCAGCTCGGGGGCGATCTGCTGGTCGCCGCGCGCGAACACGGTGTAGGCGTGCACGAACGACTCGACATCGTTGCCGAGGAGTGTGTCGCGGGTCGCGGCGATCGTCTGCGACGCCACCCGCGATCCTTCAGGAAACCACCGCTCGATCGACGCCGAGGCGCTCGCCGAGAAATCGGATGTGGCCGTCGCGAGCCGGGACTCGACCGCTTCGCGCTCTGCGGGGGTGCGATCGCAGACGGAACTCACCGCGGTGAGCGAGACGAGACGTTCAGGGGTGAAGCGCGCGATGTGCTGGGCGATGAGTGCCCCGAGCGAGAACCCGACAAGGTGCACCGGGCCCTCGGGGAGCCGTTCGCGCACATCGTCGGCGAGCGTCTCGAGTGTCTGCGGGGCGCGCAGCGGCGGTCGCTCGCCGTGACCGGGGAGGTCGAGCGCGATCGTGCGGCGACCCGCGGCTTCGAGGAGCGCGACGACCGGCGCCCACATCGTGCGGTCGAGACCCACGCCGTGCAGCAGCACGATCGGAACGGCGCCGGTCGTCACGCTACTGCTCGGTCGAGAGGTCGGCGAGGCGCTGCTGCGGGCGACCCTGAGCGGCGCCGGCGAGGGCGATGACGATCTCGCCGGGGTGTGGGGCATCGGCGATGCGCACCTCGACGGTCTGATGGTGGGAACGGATCGTCGCGTCGGTGAAGTGCTTCAGCGGAATGTCGAACACGATGCCGGCGGCACCGCGCTTCTCGACCGCAGGAAGCAGGGTCGTCGCGTTTGCGGCGTCACGGAAGTGATTGCCGAATTTGAGTGTGTGGATCAGCGCTGAGCCGTGCTCGATCTCGCCTTCAAGGCCGACGATCGCAGCCTTGCCGTACGCCTCGAGCGGCGCGTCGAGCGCCGCAATGACACGGGGTGCCAGCAGCGCGCCGAGATCTGAGGCGACGGCGTCGATGCCGGGTGCGAGGTCTGCGACGAAGCCCTGGCCGGCCCACGGGTTCGGGATCACCGCGGCGACGATGGCGATGCGTGCGACGGGTGACACTTCGCGTCCGCCCTCCTGCGCGATCTCTTCGACGATGGTGATGATCTTGCGGGGGCTCAGGGGGCTTGGCTGGCTCATAGTGCGATCTCCTTCAGGATGTCGGTGGTAATCGGGGTATCGGTGGTGCGGTCGCCGATGCGCGCGTGGGGCCGCGGCCCCGTCGACGCGACCGCGATGACCGCGATCTCATCGGCGCGCGGCGCATCGGCGAGATGCACCTCCAGCGTTTGGTAGTGGCTGCGGGTCGCCGCGGCGCTCTTGTGCCAGAGCGGCACACGGATGAGCTCTCCGGTGCCCGCGCGGCCGTCGACGAAGCAGAGAATCGATGTGCCCTCAAGCGCCTCGCGCACGAGATTGCCGAAGTACGCGGTGTGAATCAGTGCGCTGGCGTGCTCGAGCTCACCGGCGGTACCGACGAACGCCGCCTTTCCGAAGGCCTCGACGGCATCGGCGCCGCCCAGAGCTTCGATGAGACGGTCGCTGAGCAGCTTCGCGAGCAGGGGGGCCGCGAAATTGCTCTTCGCGGCGAGATCCTCCGTGGTTCCGGTTCCCAACCATGGATTGCGAATCACGGCCGTCGCGCTGGCGCGGAGGATCGGGCGGCCGTCGCGATCGGGCACCTCCTCCGTGGCGACCGCGATCTTGCGCAGGGCGATCGCGCGCGCGATGTCGTCGAATTCGCGCAGCGTTGTGCGATCCGGCAATGCAGTTTCGGGTGCGCCTTCGGTGTCGAGCTGCGGTGGGGAGAGCGTGGTCATCGAGATCGATCCAGTCTGTTGAAGGTGGGGAGGAGTTCAGGATTCGTCGAACGCGGCGATCGATGCCGACTGACTCGACGTGGCGACGTGTCGCCGCGCAGCGAGTTCGGCGAGCAGCGGATCCTTCGCCTGGATGGCGTCGACGATGCCGCTGTGCTCGCCGAGGGAGTTCGCGAGGCGACCCGGCTGCTGCAGCGTCTGGCGCACGATCCGGTGGTAGGCGAGTTGGTTCATGAGGAGGTCGTAGTGCTCGGCGAGCTTCTGGTTGTCAGCGCCGTCGATCAGCGTCTGGTGGAAGTCGTGCACGAGTTCGGCATACGCCTCTGAATCGCCGCGGCGCACCGCCTCGCGCTCGTCGGCGACGTTGCGGATGAGCTTGCGGAGTTCGGGGACGTCGCCGCGCCGGGCGAGCAGGCCCGCGGCCAGCCCCTCGAGGCTCTCCTTGATTTGGAAGAGCTCCACGATCTCGCGCTGCGTGGGTTTGCGCACGAAGGTGCCGACGCGGGGGCGGATCTCGACGAGGCCCTCGATCTGCAGCTGCTTCAGCGCTTCGCGGATCGGAGTGCGACTCACCTGGAACTCCTCGGCCAGGCGGATCTCGGCGAGGAGCGCACCGGGAGGGAATTCGCCGAGCACGATCCCGGATCGGATGCGATCGAGCACCGTGAGATCCGTCGTCTTCGATGACTGCATGCGTTCTCCTTGAGGTGTCGCCACTGACTGACTGCGAGCGCTGTCTTGTATGGCAGCGTACACGATTTGCATCTGTTGTGTGCCACAGCTTGTGGCGTCATCGGTATTGTTACGCACAAGTTTCGCGAAAACAAGCCGTTTTGATGTTGACAGTCGCCGAGTCGGTGGCTAATCTCGGTCGAGACATGCATACAACACGTGGGTATGGCGACCTCGGGAGCCCCACTGCGTATCGAGTTCGACGATTGGACAACGGTGACCACAGACACAGCACATTCCGCTCCGCGAGCGACCGTGGAGCTCGCAGACTGCACGATTACGTTCCCCGACCAGGGCTCCGGCGCCTACACCGCAGTGCGCAACGTGTCGATCGCGGCCGAACCCGGCAAATTCACCTCCGTCGTCGGCCCGACGGGCTGCGGCAAGTCGACGATCCTCAACATGTCGGCCGGGCTGCTCACGCCGTCCGCGGGCACGGTGTACGCGCAGGGAGAGCCGCTTCGCGGGCTCAACCGCGACGCCGGCTACCTCTTCCAGCAGGATGCGTTGCTGCCGTGGCGCTCCGCGATCGATAACGTCGCGCTCGCGCTCGACTACCGAGGTGTCTCGAAGAGCGAATCGCGCAAAGAGGCGGCAGAGTGGCTCGAGCGCGTCGGGCTCAAGGGCTTCGAGAAGCGCTACCCTGCTCAACTCAGCGGCGGCCAGCGACGCCGTGTCGCCATGGCGCAGATGTGGATCACCAACCCCGGGTTGATCCTCATGGATGAGCCGTTCTCGGCGCTGGACGTGCAGACCCGCCTCGTCATGGAGGGGGAACTGCTGAACCTCTGGGGCGCGAGCGGGGCAGCGACGCTCTTCGTCACCCATGATCTCGACGAGGCAGTGGCGCTCTCCGACGAAATCATCGTGCTCAGCGCGGGCCCGGCGAGCACCATCGTCGGTCGCTTCGAAGTGCCGCTCGAGCGCCCGCGCGACCTGTTGGAGATCAAGCGCGACCCGGTGTTCCAGCGCATCTACAGCGAGGTCTGGGACTGCCTCAAGGAAGAAGTCATGAAGACGTACCAGCTGAACCAGCCTGAGGAGGCCGCAGCATGACCACACTCGTAGCCTCGACCGAGGCGATCACCACGAAGGTCACCGAGCCCGTGAATCCGTCAGGGGCGATTCGGTCGCGCAAGCTCCGCATGATCGGGTATCAGGTCGCCCTCGGCGTGCTCTTCATCGGGCTCTGGCAGGTTGGCGCGATGACCGGCGTGCTCGACCCGTTCTTCTTCAGCGAGCCCAGCGCGGTCTTCGCCCGGATCGTGGAGTGGTTCACGACCGGGTCGATCTACCCGCACCTCATCGCCACCACGCAGGCGACGCTGCTGGCATTCGGCATCGGAGTCATCGGCGGGCTCGTGTTCGGCGTGCTCTTCGGTCGCATCGACTTTCTCGCGCAGCTCTTCGACCCGTTCATCAAGATGTTCAACGCGCTGCCCCGTCTCGTGCTCGCGCCGATCTTCCTGCTCTGGTTCGGTATCGGCATTTGGTCGAAGGTTGCGCTGGGCTTCACGCTGGTGTTCTTCGTCGTGTTCTTCAACACGCTGGAGGGCATCCGCAGTGTGCCGCGCGTGCTGACGAACAACTCGCGCATGCTCGGCGGATCGCAGTCGCAATTGCTGACCTCGGTGTACCTGCCGAGCGCGCTGAGCTGGATATTCTCCAGCCTCCACACCAGCATCGGCTTCGCGATCATCGGTGCGGTGATCGGCGAATACCTGGGCGCCTTCCGAGGCATCGGGTACGTCATCGCGCAGGCGCAGGGCACCTTCGACACGACGAGCGTGTTCGCCGGCATGGTGACGCTCATGGTCTTCGTGCTCATCATCGAGTTCTTCATCACCCGTATTGAGAAGCATCTGCTGCGCTGGCGCAGCGCCGGCACGCACTGATTCCAACACCCCTCTCAACCTCGCATCACCTCACAACTCAGGAGTGAACATGTCAACGACGACGAAGCGACTGCTCTCGGGCGGTCTTCTCGCGGCCGCAACCATCGGGCTGATCGGCTGCGCCAGCCCCGGCAATGCGGGCGGAGGCGACGACGGATCGCCGACGCTGATCGCCGTCGCAGGTCTCACCAACCTCCACAACATCCCGCTGGTGCTCGCTGATGAGCTCGGCTACTTCGACGAGGAGGGCGTCAACGTCGAGCTCTCCGACCTGCAGTCGGGCACGAAGGCGCTCGAGGCCGTCGAGTCGGGATCGGCGCAGGCCGCGGCCAGCTTCTACGATCACACGCTGCGCATGCAGGCCAAGGGTCGCGACTACACCGCGTTCATCGTGCTCTCGGACAGCCCGGGCGCCGTGCTCGCCGTGCCGCCGGCGAGCGCGAAAGACATTACGAGCGTCGACGACCTCAAGGGGCAGCCGGTCGGCATCGCCGCGCCGGGCTCCGCTGAGGAGGCCTACTTCTCGGAGGCGCTGCAGCGCGCCGACCTGTCGCTGACCGATGTCAGCCTGGTCACCACCGGTACCGGCGCGAGCGCGGTCGCGGCCATGGAGGGCGGCCAGGTCGTCGCGGGCTGGATGTACGAGCCGGCGTTCTCGCAGTTCGAGGCGCGCAACGCGGGCACCGGAACGCTGATCGACACCCGCACCGCCGAGGGCTCGAAGGAGCTGTTCGGCGACGGCGGGTACGCAGCGGAGACGCTGTACACGAAGAACGAGTGGCTCGACGCGAACCCCGAGACGGCGCAGGGCATCGTGAATGCAACGGTCAAGGCGCTGAAGTGGATGCAGGATCACAGCGCCGACGAGATCACCGAGGCGATGCCGGCGAACCTCGTCGGTGAAGATCCGAAGGCGTACGCCGATGTGCTCTCAAAGAACCTCGAGATCTACACGAAGGACGGCAAGATGCCCGAGAACGGGTACGAGGCGAACGTGCGCCTGCTCGAGTCGTCGCAGGGTCTCAGCGATCTGCGGCCTCAAGAGACGTTCACCAACGAATTCGCGGACAACGCGAAGTGACGCACACCGTACTCCCCACGAGCACCCGTGCCGCGGTCATCCGCGAGCACGGGGCTCCGCTCTCCCTCGAAACCGTGCCGCTGCCCGAGCACCTCGACGCCGGGGCACTGCTGGTGGAGGTGCTCGCCTGCTCCGTGTGCGGCACCGACATTCACGGGTGGCTCGGGCACCTCACGATTCCGGCCGCGCTGCCCACCGTTCCCGGTCACGAAATGGTCGGCAGCATCATCGCGATGGGTGAGGGCGCCGATCGCGACTCTTTCGGCGAACCGCTGCAGCCGGGCGACCGCGTGATCTGGTCGCACGCGCCGTGCGGATCGTGCGAGGGGTGCGCGACGCATCGCGACTCGGCGCTCTGCGAGCGGCCGCAAATGTACGGCTACCTCAACTGCGAAGAGCAGCCCTACGGCGCGGGCGGGTTCGCCGATCACGCCGTCGTGCTGCCCCGCGCGGGCCGGGTGCGCGTGCCCGACGGGGTGTCTGACGAACTCGCGAGCATCGCCGCGTGCGCCGTGCGGTCGGCGGCCAACGCCGTCGAGACCCTGGGCCGCACGAAGCCGAGCGACACCATCGTGGTGCAGGGCAGCGGCCCGATCGGCCTGTTCGCCACGGCAATGCTGTCGCTCGGTAGTTTCCGCGACCTGATCGTCGTGGGCGGCCCGGCCGACCGACTGCGTCTTGCCGAATCGTACGGTGCCACGGCCGTCGTGTCGGTCGAGGAGCATGCGACGCCCGAGGAGCGCGAGGCGGCGGTGCTGCGGGCGACCGGTGGCCGTCGCCCCACGAAGATGCTCGAGATGTCGGGCGGCCGCACCGCGTTCGCGGAGGGGCTGCAGCTCGCTGCGAATGGCGCCCGCTACGTGCTCATGGGTCAGGTCGCGGGGTGGGATGCCCCCAGCCCGCCCGGCCGCATCACGATGAAGAACCTGCAGGTGCTCGGAGCTTTCTCGGGGGCGATCGACCACTACCGCGAGGCCCTGCTGTTCCTGGAACAGGCCGCAGATCGATTCGACTTCGCCGCGATCATCTCGAACCGGTACACGCTGGAGCAAGTGAACGACGCCTTTGAGAACATGCGGGCGATGCGCGACACGAAGGCGGTGATCTTGCCCCAGCGCGGGTAGCCGCCCCGCTCATTTCGGCCCCGGCTCATTTCGGCCACCGCTACCCTGAACCGAGAAGGGTGGGCGCATGGCAACCGTGAGCATCAACGGCATTGAACTGTACGAGCAGGTCTCGGGGTCGGGCGAACCCGTCGTGGTGCTCCACGGCGGGTTCTGCTCGCTCGAATCGCTGGCGCCCATTGCCGACGCGCTCGCTGCCGTGTCTCGAGTGCACGCCTACGAGCGGCCGGGCCACGGTCGCACGGCCGACCTGCCGGGCGACTACTCGTACGAGCGCGGCGTCACCGAGGCGCTCGCCTACCTCGACGCGCACGGACTCGCCGATGCCCACATCGTCGGGTACAGCGACGGGGCGATCATCGGGCTGATGCTCGCCATGGCGCATCCCGGCCGGGTGCGCTCGCTCACCGCGATCAGCGCGAATCTCGATCCGTCGGCGTACGACCGCGACCTGCCCGCGAACGGGCCGGTGCTGCCTGATCTGCCCCGGTCGGGTGCGGCGGGCGATCCGGCGCCGGATCGCATCAGCTCCGAGCGCCGCGCCTACGAGCGCCTGTCGCCCGACGGGCCCGAGCACGCCGACGTCGTCTTCGACAAGTGTCTGCGGCTGTGGACCTCTGAACCCCACATCGCCGCCGCCGAACTCGCCCGCGCGACGTCGCCCACACTGGTGGTCGGTGGTGACCGCGACACGGTGCGGCCCGCGCACTCGCTGCGCATCGCGGCGAGTCTGCCGAACGCGCGCCTCGCGATCGTGCCGGGCACCACGCACGGGCTTATCGATCAGAAGCCCGAGCTCATCACCGCGCTGATCCTCGACTTCTGGGCCGAGGTCGCGGAGGCCTGAGCGCGGCCCCCGTGCCGCGCCTCGTCGCCCAGGCGCCGGGCGCCCTGCCCTGCCCTGCCCTGCCCCGCACCCTCCTCCCGCCGCGAGCGCACCCCTGTTGCGCGAGCGCGCCGGCACATGAGGGGTGCTTTCGAGCAACAGGGGTGCACTCGGGAGAGGGTCTGCCGCGTCGAGGTGCGGCTTCTAGGTGGCAGCGGGCTCGCTACGCCCCGACTCGCCCCACCCCGCTCTGCCGCGAGTGCACCCTTTTCGCACGAGCGCACCTGTAAGCGCGGGGTACTCTCGCGCAAAAGCGGTGCACTCGAGAAGAGGTGGCCACGCTGAGCACCCTGCAAGGCAGACGGCGCCGCGGGGGCGCGGGCGCGCGCCCGGCAAGAACCCCCTACGCCGACCGGCGCAGCAACCAGACGAAGTAGGGCGCCCCGATCAGCGCGAGCATGAGCCCGGCGGGCAGCTGCGCGGGCGAAATGAGGGTGCGCCCGAGGGTGTCGGCGACGCAGACGAGCAGCGCACCGAGCAGCATCGCGACCGGAATGATGCGCGCGTGCCGGGCCCCGACGATCGCGCGGGCGAGGTGCGGGGCGACGAGGCCGACGAACCCGATCACGCCGACGGCGACGACGCTGACCGCGGCGAGCACGGCCGCGATTGCGAGCATCGAGAAGCGCGTCTTCTCGAGCCCGATGCCGAGAATGCGGGGCGTATCTTCGTCGATGGCGAGCAGGTCGAGGTGGCGGCGCAATCCGATGAGGATCGGCAGCGCGATGACCAGCGCGATTGCCACGGGCAGCACATCGGGCATCGACCGCCCGTAGGTGGTGCCCGAGAGCCAGGTCAGAATGCGGGGGGTGTTCCAGGCGTCGGCGCGCAGCAGCAGGAATGTGGTGAGTGCGCTGAGGCCGTACCCGCAGCCGATGCCGATGAGCACGAAGCGGTCGGGCAGCATGCCCCCGCGCCACGACAGCAGGGCGATGAGCCCGAACGTGGCGAGTCCCATTGCGACGGCGAGGGTGATGAGCAGCGGGCGCCCGCCGCCCGAGGTGACGGCGATGACCGCGCCGAGGCCGGCGCCGGCGGTAATGCCGAGCAGCCCGGGTTCGGCGAGCGGGTTGCGCACGGTCGACTGCACGACGCTGCCCGAGAGGGCGAGCGCGGCACCGGCGAGCAGCGCCGCGGCCACGCGGGGCACGCGCTCGTCGATCGCGCGCGTGACGAGATCGGGGGCCAATCCGCGGGCCCAGAGCGCGAGATCGCCGGTCTGCAGCCACAGGCTGCCCGCGAGCAGGCCGACGACGGCCGCCGCGATGAGCAGCACGGCGACGATGGCGATGACCACACCGAGGCGCAGCCGGGTGCGGCGTCCGGGCCGCGCCTGGGGCGGAGTGCGCACGCCGCCGGCGTCGCGCATGCGCAGTGCGAGCACCACGATGACGACGGCGCCGAGCAGCGCCGTGGGAATGCCGGTGGGCACTGACGTCGCCCCTTCGGCACCGAGCAGCGCGCGGAGGCCGGCATCGGCGAGCAGGATCAGCAGCGCGCCCAGCAGCCCCGACACTGGAATCAGCAGCAGGTGTCGAGTGATCGGTCGCACGCGCGCGGCGATGAGTCGGGCGAGCACGGGGGCGCCGAGCCCGACGAACGCGATCGGGCCGGCGAGCATCACCGCGGTGCTGGTGAGTACGACGGCGCAGACCACGGCGATGAGGCGGGTGGAGCGGATCGGCACCCCGACCGCCGAGGCGGTGTCTTCGCCGAGGCCGAGCACGTCGAGCCGGCGGGTGAGGAGCAGTGCCGCAAGGAGGGCGACGACGATGAGGGGGAGGGCGCGCAACGAGGCGTCGATGTTGAGCTGCGCCAGTGATCCCGAACCCCAGGCGAACAGCCCGGTCGTGTTCTCCGTGAAGAGGATCAGCAGCATCGCCGTGCCCGCGTCGAGGGCCATCGCGAGCGCGGACCCGGCGAGGATGAGGCGGGTGGTGCCCGCGCCGGCGGTGCTGCCGGCGAGTGCAAGCACGAGTGCGGCGGCGAGCAAGCCGCCGATGAACGCCACCGATCCGGAGGCCCAAAGCGGGAGTGAGAGCCCGAATGCGGCGACCGCCGACAGCGCGAAGTACGAGCCGGCGGTGACAGCGAGGGTGTCGGGCGAGGCAAGCTGGTTGCGGGTGATCGACTGCAGCAGGGCGCCGGCGACCCCGAGCGCGAACCCGACGGCGACGCCCGCGGCGAGGCGCGGCAGGCGGGAGCCGGTGAGCACATCGCCCACCGGCACGCCGCCGACCGATTCACGGGCACCGCCCGCGTAGCGCACGAGGTCCCAGACCCCGACGCCCGAGGTGCCCTGCGTGAGGTGCCACGCACCGACCGCCACGACCGCGACGAGAAGCCCGACGAGCACCGCAACTCCGCTGGCGCGCCCCCGCAGCCCGAGGTCGCCGGTGGCGTGCCCGGGTGCGGCGAACGCGGCGGATGCTCCGGATGCGGGCCGGGTCGAAGCCGGCGCGACTGCGGGCGTCGCGGTGCGGGTCGGAGTCATGGCGATCCTGCGCGGCGTTACTTCTGGAGAATGACGTCGACGAACGCGTCGACGGCCTGCTCACCCGACAGCGGGCCGCCGGCACCCCAGACGCCCGCGGGGAACGCGTGTGCGCGGCCCTCCTTGACGGCGGGCAGCGAGGTCCAGATCGCGCTCTTCTCGAGTTCGTTGGTGTAGCCGCCCTCTTCGTCCTTGGAATAGAAGAGGTTCGCGTCGCCGACGGCGGTGAGGCCCTCGAGGTCGGTCTGTGCGAGGCCGTAGGCGGGGTCGACGCCGCCGCTGCCGTAGGCCGCATCGATCTCGTTCGTCCAGGCCGGTGTCAGGCCGAGTTCCTCGCCGAACGCGGTGAAGAGGGCGCCCTCGCCGTAGGGGCGGATCACGAGGTTGCTGCCCTCGACCCAGCCGTCGAAGAACACGAAGTCCTTCGTGGGCAGGTCGACGGTCGCGACCTCGGCCTTGGCATCGGCGAGGTGCTGGTCGAAGTCGGCGAGCACCTGATCGGCGCGCTCGGTGCGGCCGGTCGCCTCGGCGATCAGCGTGAAGACGTTCTTCATGTTGCCGATCGGATCCTTGGTGTCGGCGCCGACCGTGACGAGCACCGGAACGTCGCTCTCCTTCTCGAGTGTCTTGACGATGTCGGCGTCGGCCTCGAACGCCTCCACGATGATGAGGTCGGGATCGGCTCCGTAGAGCGCGTCGAGGTCGGGCTCGCCGCGGGTGCCGAGATCGACGACGCTCTCGGGCAGCGTCTCGGCGCTGACCCAGGTGCCGTAGCCCTCCGGGTCTGAGACAGCGACGGGCGCGACGCAGAGCGTCAGCGCATCTTCGATCTGCTGCCACTCGAGCACCGCAACCCGCTTCGCGGGCTGGTCGAGGGTGACCGTGCGGCCGACGCCGTCGGTGATCTCGACCGGGCCGGTCGACGTGGTCGTCGTGTCGTTCTGGCACGCCTCCGAGGTGGCCTGCGGCACGTCGCCGGTCCCGGCTTCGACGGTGGTGGTGCCGCAGCCGGCCGCGGTGAACGCAACGGCGGTGACGAGCGCAGCGGCGGCTGCGGTGCGGAGGGAGCGGGTCATGCGGGGGTCCTCTCGGTGGGATCGGTGGTCTGGTGCGAGTGGGTGGGAGTGCCGGGGGTGGTCAGGGATGCCTCGGGTGCAGGCGCGGGGTGCGCGAGTGGTGCGTGGCGCCCGATCGGATCGATGCGCACGCGGCCGGTGCGTGGGTGCACCTCGACCTCGACGTCGATGCCGTAGACCTCGCCGATGTGCGCCGCAGTGAGCACCTCGGCCGGGAGTCCGGCGGCGTGCACGCGCCCGGCGTGCATCAGAATGAGCTCGTCGGCGACCCGCGCCGCATGGTCGAGGTCGTGCAGCACGATGCCGACCGCGACCCCGGTCTGCTCGACGAGATCGCGCACCAAATCGAGCGTTTCGATCTGGTAGCGGAGGTCGAGGTGGTTCGTGGGTTCGTCGAGCAGCACGACCCCGGTCTCCTGCGCGACGCAGGCCGCGAGCCAGACGCGCTGCATCTCGCCGCCCGAAAGCTCGCCGACCGGTCGGGTTGCCATGTCGCGCACGCCCGTGGCGAGCATCGCGTGATCGATCGCGCGGCGATCATCGTCGGTGAGGCCGGCGAACCGGCGGCGGTGCGGGTGCCGACCGAATGCGACCACCTCGCCCACGGTGAGTCCCTGCGGCGCCGGGCGCGACTGCGAGAACAGGGTGACCTCGTGGGCGAACTCGCGCGCCGTGAGCAGGGAGGCGGCGCGATCTTCGCGGTCGGCGCCGCCGAGGGTGACGGCGTCACGGGGCGCCGGGTGCAATCGGGCGAGCGCGCGCAGCAGCGTCGACTTGCCGCTGCCGTTCGGGCCGATCAGCGCTGTGGCTCGGCCGGGCTCGAGCGCGATGGAGACGTCGTGCACCACCGGGCGCTTGCCGTAGGTGAGATCCAGGGATGTGCCCCGCAGCGAAGCGGGCGTGCGAGAGGAACGAGTGGGGGCTGCTGGGGGCATGCGGAGTTCCTCGATCGGCGGGCGCGGGCGGCTGTTCCGCCCCAGACGCGCATCGCAACTGAGGGTAGCCTTGCTTACATCAGATTAGTTCGGGATCGCCGACCTCTGCAATTTCCATGAACCCGCTGACCGGGCCGGAGGTGGTGCGGCTCGTGCGCGACGGTGCCGGGGTGCCGGATCATCGGGCGCCGATGTGAACGCGTGTGTCAGGTGCCTGCCCGTTCTGCAGCCAGCCGACGTAGCATGCCTGCATGAGTACGGCAGCCGGCAGCGCGAGCGAGCGCCTAGTGCGGGCGGTCGCCGACCTCGGCGAGCTCGTCGACGTGCCGATTGCGCTGAACGCCTCTGACATGCGCCCGCTCACCTCGATGCCGCATGCCGGCCCGCTCGACGGCAGCCGTCTGGCCATGCTGCTCGGCAAGCCTGTGACCGATGAGGTGCGGCGCAGGCTCGCGGCCGACTCCGGCATCTTCACCGGTACGGCGCCGCAGCGCATCGCACCGTTTCCCGGCCTGGAACTCGGCCGGGTGCATCTGCCGGTGCGCGATCCGGGGGGCGAGCTGGTCGGTCACCTGTGGGCGATCGACGGCGACGGCTCCGTGGCCGAGTCCGACTGGCTGCGCTTGCAGCGGGCGGCGGCGGAGGCGCTGCCGGATGTGCTGCACGACGCCGGCGCGACGGCGCTCGAGCGCGGCGTACCGCTCGACCGGCTCGTCGCCGGGCATCGCGTGTTCCGCGTGTTCGCGATCGACATTCGCACGGCGCCGGTGGTCGACCCCGGAGGGCTCGTGGGGTTCTCCGCGCTCGATCGGGTGTGGGAGCGCGCACGCACGGCGATCCCGGGCTTGCGCTGGTCGGTGACGCGGGACTCCGAGGGTCGTGAGGTGTTGGTGGCCGGCGGGTCTGCGGAGCTGTTGGGGCGCGGTGCGCTTGAGCCGGCGATCGGGGAGGCGGCTGCGGGGGTGAACGCCGATGCGCAGGCCATCGGCCGCGTCACCGTGTTTGCATCGCCGCCGCTCTTCACCGCGCACGAGGTGTTCGACCATCTCGAGGCGGTGCACTCGGTCGCGGGTGCCACAGTCGGCACTGCCGAGGTCGTGTTCGGCGATGCGCTGCCCTCGTACGAGCTGCTCGTCGAGCTCGGTCGCATCGCCCCGATCCGCCGCCTCGAGGTGCCGCGCGCGCTGCGTACGCTGCTCGAGACCGATCGCGGGCTCACCATCGCGCGCACCGCGAAAGCGTTTCTCGATACGGGCGGCAACGCCGGGCGAACGGCCACCGAGCTCGGCGTGCATCGGGGCACCCTCTATTACCGCATCGCGCGCATCGAGGAGCAGACCGGCTTCGATCTCGAGCGCGGCGATCATCGGGTGGCGCTGCACCTCGGGTTGACCGCCGCGCAGATCGAGGGGCTGTTCTAGCGCGACGCGGGGCTCACTGCGCAGGCGTCGACGGTCTCGATGGTGCCGGATCGCCGAGCGCCGCCAGAGCTGCTTCGGCGAGGGCCGAGTTCGAGCTCACCACGGGGAGCCCGAGCTCGGCCTCGATGCGTGGAATCGCAGCGAGGGTGCGCAGGTTGGTGCAGCTCAGCATGATCACGTCGGCGCCATCACCAGTGAGGCGCGCGGCCTCGGCGCTGAGCCGATCGGCCGACACGGCGGCGGTCTGCTCGTCATCGACGATGCCGAGCCCGCGCGTCGAGACAACGTCGAGCCCGTGCCCGCGCAGGTAGTCGGCTTCGGCCGCGACGATTTCGTCGGAGTACGACGCGATGAGCCGCACGCGCGAGCCGCGAGCTGAGAGTGCACGCACCATTGCGCGCGCCGCAGTGATGACGGGGGCGCCGAGGCGCTCTTCGAGCGCGGCGACGAAGCCCGTTTCGAACGCGGTGCCGCGCAGGAATGTACCGCTGGTGCAGCCGAAGAGGCCCAGGTTCGGGGTCACCTGGCGCAGTGCCACAGCCTGTTCGAGCGCCGCCGCTTCGAGGGCGCGGAGCGCTTCGGGGGTGACGGCGTCGAGCGGCATGCGGGCGACATGCAGCGAGGCTGCCCCGCCGATGCGGCGGGGCAGCTCGATTTCGACACCGGTGTCGCTCGATGGAACGAGCACGGCGACTCTCGCCGGAGGGTCGACGACGGTCACAGGATGCGCGGGTCGCCGGTCTCGGCGGCGCTCGGGTCGAGGCCGGCGGCCTTCAGGGCATCGGCGATCGTGCCATCGTCGTGCAGCTCCTTGACCCCCGCGTTCAGGGCCTTCGTGAGCTCCGGGTTGTCTTTCGAGACGAGCACGGCGGTCTGGCCGGGCTCGGTCGCCGCCTTGATGCGATCGTCGGCGGCGAGCTTCTTCACCTGGAAGTCCGAGTCTTTGTAGAGGTACTGGGCGGTGCCGTAGCTGTCGATGCCGACGTCGATGCGCCCGGCCTCGAGATCCTGCTGCAGCTCTGCGGAGGAGGGGTAGAGGGTGAGCTTGTTGTCACCGAGCACGCTCTGCACGTCTTCGACCCAGTTGTAGCCCTGGATCGTGCCGACCTTGAGCTTCGCGAAATCGTCGACCGAGTCGATGCCGTCCTTCGAGATGACTCCACCGGGCTCGATGTAGAGCGGATCGGAGAAGTCGACGACCTCGGCGCGCTCGGCGGTGCGGAAGATCGAGCCGATGGCGACGTCGATGCGGCCCTGCTGAATGGCCGGGATCAGAGCGGCGAAGTCGTAGGCCTCGGCCTTGACCTTGAGGCCGTTCTTTTCAGCGAGCGCGGTGATGATCTCGCCGTCGGGGCCGGTCAGCTCGCCGTTTTCAACGCCAACGAACGGCGGGAAGTTCGGCACGCCGACGGTGAGGGTGCCCTCGGTGATCGTCGAGAATGTGGCCTCACCGCTCGATGAATCGGACTCCGAGCCCGAGGCGTCTGAAGCGGGTGACGAGCAGGCGGCGAGGCCCACGGTGAGTGCGGCGACCGCGACGACGGACCAGAGTGAGCGGCGTTTCATAATGTCTCCAATAAGCGAACTGAATGGCTGATGGAACACTACTGTGACGACCTGATCGCGATCGGCCCATAGACAGGTGTTCAAAACGACGCCAGATGACGCACTGTGACGCGGGGAATCGCAGGCGCCACGCCGGTTTGAACACCTGTCGAGAATGTCTCCCCCAAGCTCTCCTTATGATCGACAGACCGCTGCACCGAAACGTCACAATCACCACTGGAGCCCGATGAGTCACCCCAACCCGACGCCGCGCGAGACCGAGCACGCGAGTGGTCGCGTCACCGCGTCCGTCGACGCCGACCGACTCTGGGGCACCTTGATCGAGACCGCGCGATTCGGCGGCACCGACGGGGGAGGCCTGCACCGCCTCGCGCTCGGTACCGCCGACGCAGCGGTGCGGTCCTGGCTGCGCACGTCTGCATCCGCAGCGGGCTGGACGGTGCAGGGCGATGAGATCGGCAACCAGTTCATCGTCAAGGCAGGCGCTCGGCCCGAGCTCCCACCCGTGCTGATCGGCTCGCACCTCGACAGTCAGCCGCTCGGCGGTCGATTCGATGGGGTGTACGGCGTGCTCGCCGGCCTGGAGGTGCTCCGTTCTCTCGGCGATCACGAGGTCGCGCACGAGCGCACGATCGTGCTCGCCAACTGGACGAATGAAGAGGGGGCTCGCTTCAGCCCGAGCATGATGGGTTCGGCGGTCTTCACCGGCGCCCTCGCGCTCGACGATGCGCTCGCCCGCACCGATGCCGACGGCATATCGGTCGCCGAGGCGCTCGGCGAGATCGAAGCCTCGGCTGCGGTCACGCAGTATCGCCCCAGCGCCACAGCACTGCACGCGTCGGTCGAAATCCACATCGAGCAGGGCCCGCACCTTGAAGCAACGGGTACCGATATCGGTCTCGTCACCGGCGTGCAGGCCATCCGGTGGCTCGATATCACCGTGGTCGGGTCAAGTGGCCACGCGGGCACCACGCCCATCGATCGCCGCCACGACGCGCTGGTCGCCGGTGCGCGTCTGGTCGAGACCGTGGCGCGACTCGGGGAGACCGTCGACCCCGACATCCGCCCCACGGTGGGCGAACTCGTGGTCGTGCCGAACTCCCGCAACGTCATTCCGGGGCAGACCCGTCTGGCGATCGACTTGCGGCACCCGGATGTGGCCGTGCTGGATCGCGCCGAGCAGCAGATCCGTGACGCAGCGGAGCGGATCGGTGCAGAGAATGGCACGACGATCGCCGTCGAAGCCGTGCTCGTGCAGCCCGCCGTCGAGTTTGACCGTGATGTGCTCGAGGTGATCCGGAACGCCACCAGCCGCCAGGGTCTAAGCGTCGCCGAGCTGGTCTCGGGAGCCGGGCACGACGCAATGCAGCTTGCACCGCACGTGCCCACCGCCATGATCTTCATCCCCTGCGTCGACGGCATCAGTCACGCCGAGGCCGAGAACATCACCCCCGAGTGGTCGGCGAACGGAGCGCGAGTGCTGTTCGATGTCGTCGCCGAATTGAGTGGAGCCGCACGATGAGTGCATCGCAGACCCCCGCATCGCAGACCGCCCAACCGCTCGTTTCCGTGCGCGACCTCGGCAAGTCGTTCGGCGATCACCTCGTGTTCTCCGACGTGAGTTTCGACGTGCCCGCCGGCGCCGTCACCGCGATCATCGGGCCGAGTGGTTCGGGCAAGAGCACCATGCTGCGCTGCCTGAACCGGCTCGAATCACCCGAGCAAGGCACTGTCACCATCGCGGGCACCGCATATGCCGCCGGCACGAAGCTCTCGCACGCGGCCGAGCAGGCGCTGCACTCCGATGTCGGCATGGTGTTCCAGTCGTTCAATCTGTTTCCGCACCTCAGCGCGCAGGAGAATGTGGCACTCGCTCTGCGCCGCGTGCGCAAGCTTTCCCGGGCCGACGCCGCCGAGCGCGCGCTCACGGGCCTCACGCAGGTCGGCCTCGCCGACCGCGCCGAGCACCGCCCGGCGCAGCTCTCGGGTGGCCAGCAGCAGCGCGTCGCCATCGCCCGCGCGCTCGCTTTGGAGCCTCGCGTTCTGCTGCTCGACGAGCCGACATCAGCGCTCGACCCGGAGCTGCGCGCCGAGGTGCTGCAGGTGCTGCGCCGCCTGGCGGGCACCGGCATCACCATGCTCGTCGTCACTCACGAGATGCGATTTGCCGAGCAGGTGGCCAGCGACGTGCTCGTCATGGCCGACGGACAGATCATCGAACATGCCCCGCCTGCGCAGCTCTTCTCTGACCCGCAGCACGAGCGCACGCGGCAATTCTTGAAGGTCGTGCGCGAGCAGTGACCCTTTCCGAGATCATCACGAGCATCGCAGCCGGTATTCCGCTTACGATCCTCGTCTCCGTCACCGCGTTCGCGCTCGGCGCGGTACTCGCGGTGCCGGGCTCTCTCGCGCTGGATTCGCCGCGGGCGGTGCTGCGCATGCCAGTGCGCATCGTCGTGGACCTCGTGCGGAGCGTGCCGATCCTCGTCTGGCTCTTCATCCTGTACTTCGGCGTCTCGATCGGCACCTTCCACTTCGCCCCGCTCCCGGCCGCCGTGCTCGTGCTCGGCATTGTCGCCGCGGCGTACCTCTCGGAGGTGCTGCGCACCGCGCTCGCCGCGGTGCCGGTCGGCCAGGGGGAGGCCGCGCGCAGCCTGGGGCTCTCGGTGATCGACCGGTTCCGCTTCGTGATCGCGCCGCAGATGATTCGCGTCGCGCTGCCCTCGGCCACGACCTTTGCGCTGACCTTGCTGAAAGACTCGTCGATTCCGTCGGTGATCGGTGTCACCGAGATCGCCTACTTCACGACCCAGGCGAATCGCACCGCGGGGGCCGGGCTTGACGCATATCTCGTCGCCGTCGTCTGCTACCTCGTACTCAGCATTCCGATCGCGATCATCGGGCGATCCGCTGAGCACGCGCTGCGAAAGCGGGTACGCGCATGATCAACGACAGTCTGTGGGACACGCTGCAGCAACTGCTGCCCGGCCTCGGCCTCTCGCTGCAGCTCGCGGGCGTCAGCACGGTGGTCGGTGTGCTGGTCGGTCTGCTGCTCGCATTGCTCGCAACGCGTCGGTCGCGCTGGATCACCTGGCCCACCATCGCCCTCATCGAAATCGGTCGTGGCGCCCCGGTGCTCGTCGTGCTGCTGCTCGTCTACTACGGGCTGCCGAGTGTGCACATCGTGCTCGATGCGCAGATCGCGGCTTGGATCGGCCTCTCGTTCACGACGGCCGCGTACAGCAGCGAGATCCTGCGCGCGAGCCTGCTCGCCGTACCCGACAGTCAGCGCGAGGCCGCTCGGCCTCTCGGGCTCTCGCGACCCGCAACGTTCTTCGCGGTCGTGCTGCCGCAGGCGATCCGTATCTCGCTCGCGCCGTTGCTCGGATTCTGCATTCAGATGTTCCAGGCAACGTCGCTCGCCTTCGCGCTCGGGCTGCCCGAGCTGCTGAGCCGCGCGTACGACATCGGCTCCATCACCTTCGAGTATCTGCAGGTACTCGTCATCGCCGGCGCCGTCTACGCGATCATCACGCTGCCGTTGATTCGGCTCGTCGCGCGCCTGGAACGGCGCAGCGCCCGCCGCCGCGCGATTCCCGGCTCTGCTGCCGCGCCCGCAACTCCGACCATATCCACCGCACCCGCTCACCCCACAGGAGCATCATGACCGACTCGCGCTTCCACCTCGGATGGTTTCTCAACTTCACCGTCGACGACTGGGACGGGCAATGGGGTGATGGCGGCCGCGACTGGTCGGGCGAGACGCTGATCGATGTCGCCCGACAGCTCGATCGCGCCGACTTCGACTTCATGCTGCTCGAAGACAAATCGATGGTGGCCGACACCTACGGCGGCTCATTCGTCGCGGAGCTGAAGCACGCGTATCACGCCCCGAAGCTTGACCCCGCACCGCTCGTGCCGCTCCTCGCGCAGGCGACGGAACGCCTCGGCATCATCGCGACGCTCTCGACCACGTTCTACCCGCCGTACCTGCTCGCGCGTCTCACCGCGACACTCGACCACCTCACCCGCGGCCGCGTCGGCTGGAACGTCGTGACGTCGGGGGAGGATCGCGCCGCGCAGAACTACGGCTACGACCGCATTCCCGAGCACGACCTGCGCTACGAGAAGGCCGACGAATACGTCGACCTCGTGCAGCAGCTCTGGGAGTCGTGGGACGAAGACGCGGTGGTGCGCGACCGCGAGACTCGCACCTACGCCGACGGCGCGAAAGTGCACGACATCAACTTCCAGGGGCGCTTCTACGCGTCGCGAGGCCCGTTGAATACCCCGCCGTCACCGCAGCGCCGACCCGTCGTGGCGCAGGCCGGCGGCTCGCCGAAGGGGCGCGCGCTCGCGGCCAAGTACGCCGACGTGGTGGTGTCGCCGGCCTCGACCGTCGATGACATGCGGGCGTACCGCGACGACATTCGGGCGCGCGCCGCCGAGCTCGGGCGCAATCCCGATGACGTCAAGGTGCTCTTCCTGGTGTCGCCGACGCTCGGCGACACCGACGCGCACGCGCAGGAGCGCGCGGAAGCCCGTATCGCTGACCCCGAATTCTTGGAGCGCACGCTCGTCGGCATCGCAGACGTCACCGACATCGACTTCTCGCAGTTCGACCTCGATCAGCCGCTGCCCGCCGACCTCGCGACGAACGGCGAGCAGGGCACGTTGCGAGCGATGCTCAAGGGTGGCGAGGGCAAGACCCTGCGCGAGCTCATTCTTGGCGACAGCGGCAGGCGCAAGGGCGACCTCATCGGTTCGCCGGCAACGGTGGCGGATCGCCTCGAGCAGATCCACCGCGAGGTCGGGGGCGACGGGTTCCTCATCCACGCGCCTGGCATGCGGATCAACCGCAAGTACGTCATCGAGGTCGTCGACGGATTGATTCCCGAACTGCGGCGGCGCGGATTGGTGCGCGATGGCGGTGGCGAGGTGCGTCCGAGGTTGCGGGATCGCCTGCGCGAATTCTGAACAACTCGTCGCACCACTCGTCGAGCAGGAGAAATTCGCTCCCGCGGTCTATCCCCTCACGCGTGCATCCGCCCGACGGAAGTTCTCCTGCACGACGGGAGGTGCGGGTGCGCCGCGGCCCAGTGATGTGCCGATGCCGGATCGCCACATCTCGCCGGCCCGCGCGATTGTCGGCGGCATGCGTCACAATCGATGCATGGACGCCCACGAATTGCAGCAGCGCGCCGCCGCGCGAGCCGATGAGCTGCCCGGCGCGGTGCTCGAGCACCCGTTCGGGCCCGACGCCGACGTCTATAAGGTGCACGGCAAGGTCTTCATGCTGATCTCGGCGCTGCGCGGCGACGGTATCGTGACGCTGAAGTCGGCCCCGGCCGACGCGAACGTGCTGCGCGAGGCGTACGCCGACATCGCGCCCGGGTACCACATGAACAAGAAGCACTGGATCACGGTGTCGGGCGACGGCGCACTCGAAGCCGAGCTGCTCGACGACCTGGTCACCGAGTCGTACTTGCTCGTCGTCGAGACCCTGCCGAAGCACGCCCGTCCGGTCGACCCGGCGCAGTTCGGGCGTCGCAGCTAGCGGGGCGCCGCGTTGCCGTCAGGCTTCCGAAAGACGTCGCTCATATGGTCGCCGCGCAGAAAGTCGCCGATGCCGATCATGATGAGGCTGAAGACGATCTGCTCGGTAATCATCCATCCGGGGTAGAGCCCGGGAATCGCCGCCATGACCAGCGTGATGACCGGGAAGATCTGCGCGAAGAGCCGCAGGCGGCGGTACGCCCAGTACCAGCCGCGAGCGGCTCGCCAGGCGAAGTAGCAGAGGGTCACGGTCATGGCGAGCACCACGAACGAGCGCATCCACACGGCGAACGGCACGGCGCCACCTGCGGCGGTGATCCACACCGCGGCGACGGCGGCGGCGAGACCGATCAGCAGCTCGAGCACGAGCAGCCAGGCGATCCAGCGGAATGCGCGGCGCGTCTTCGGGTGCGAGAGGCCGTCTCTGGCCACGCGCAGACCGGCTTGACGGCCACCGGCGATGCGGTCGAGTCGGAGCAGCAGGGCGTCGAGTGCCATGCCGTCAGCGTACCGAACTGCGCTGACGTCGCTGGGCGATCGGTAAGGGGTGCAACGGCCACTCTCTGGGTGCAGGATCGGGGTGCGCGGAATGCTCCGCGCACCCCAGACCGTCAGTCCTGCGTGCTGACGTGCGCGCGGGCGCGCTGCAGGCGGCGCGCTCCGAACGCGAGGCCGCCGAGCGCGATCATCGCGGCGCCCCCGATGAACCACGGAGTGAGCGGTGCGCCGCCGGTGGTCGCGAGGCCCGACGCGGTCGCTGCTGCGGGCTGCGCGGCTTCGGCGCTCGAGCCCGCTGCTCCCGAGGAGCCGGAGCCGGAAGCGTTGGAGCCGGAACCGTTCGCGGCCCCCGACGCGCTCGTGGCGTCGGCGGTGGCCGATCCGGCACCGGCCGATCCCGAGGCGCCGTCGGCACTCGCGGTCGCATCCGCGCCCGCTCCATCAGCTCCCGACTCGGAGGTCGCCCCGCCGTCTGCGTCGCCGACCGGCGCCGCCGCCGCGAGGGTGGCGGCAAATGCGAACGGCAGCGGCGGCTTCTCGGCGTCCATCGACGCGCCCGTCGTCAACCACCAGGGCTGCAGCTGCGGGTCGAGCCACTGCACGAAGTCGGCGGGGTACGAGTTGGGGTAGGTGCGCGACTCAAGGGTCAGTGCGCGGCCGAAGAAGTCGGGCTGCGCGGTGAACGCGTATGCATCGCCCTCGCTCGTCACCGACGCGTTCGAGAACGTGGCGAGCGTGACGCGACGGTAGCCGTCGCTCTGCAGCGCGCCGCTGACCTTCCATGAGACGTCGAAGCTCAGCGACCCGGTGCCATCGGCGTCGATCTGCAGGCGAGGGTTGCCGAGGATCGTCGTCACCTCGGGTGCGAGCGCCGGGTAGTGCTGAATGAAGATGCCGCCGTCCCAGACCAGATCCGCGGCTCCGCTCGCGCGGTCGACCCAGCCGGTGCCGTTCGAGAACCCGTAGTCGGTGCCGCTCTTCACCGCGTCGCCGAGTGCACGCGGGCCCCAGGCCTGCATGTACGTGTTGATCGCCCAGGTGAGCGCACCGTCGGTCGTTGCGCTGGCACCTGCGGGAGTCGCGCTGGCCGTTGGGGCAGCGGGGCCCTCCCACGGCTCGTTCACCGTCGGCTCTTCGGGGCCGGCCTCCTGGCCGGGGGTGACCTCGCGCTCCGTGACGACGGGGGCGTCGCCGGCCCGCGAGATTTCGCTCAGGCGATCGGAGTAGGGGTGGCTCGCGAAGATGCGCGATCCGTCGGCACTGATGCCGAGACCCCAGGTGTCGGCGTAGGGCGACCCGGTTCCCTGGGTGACGCCCGCGGTGGTGAAATCGACTGCGGTTTCGGCTGTCCAGGTATCGGGGCGGATCACCGAGACCGTATTGGTGAAGCCGTCAGTGGTGACGACCTCGTGCGTCGCGGGGTTGACCGCCATCTCGTAGACGTTCTCGCCGACCTCGACGGGAGTGCCGACGAACCGGCCGTCGGCGACGCGCAGGCTCACGACCTTCGTGCGATCCCACGAATCGCTGATGGTCGGGTTGACCGCGATGTGCAGCTCGCCGAGGGTCTCATCCATGGCGAGGGCCGCAGCTCGGCCGCCGACCGGGGTGCCGTCGACGACGAGCGTCGAGACCGGGAACGCGAGCGAATCGACCCATGCGCCGGTGATGGTGCTGTAGCCGGTGATGACCTTCGCGCGGCCCTCGGCGATCCACACCATATGGTTCGTGGCGTCGTAGACCGCGTCCTTGATGAGCGGGTAGCGCTCGGTGCTGATCGCGATCGGGGTCGAGACCGCTCCCGTACTCGGATCGACGCGCGTGAGCGCCGTCGAGTCGAAGATATAGACCACGCCGGTGTCGGTGTCTTCGACGAGACCGCTCGGGTACGACGGCGTGCCCGCGAGCTCGCGGGTCTCGAACGTCGGCGACGTGAGGTCGACGATCGCCAGCGTCTGCGACGTGTTGAAGGCGACGTAGAGGCGATTGCCGTCAGCGCTCAACGCGATATCGGTCGGGTCGCTCTGGGGCAACGTGATGGAGCTGCCCGAGGGCGCGCCCGTCGCGATGTCGTACCAGGTGATCTGACCCGGGCCGGAGCTCGGGTCGACGGTGACGTACACCCGGCCGCGGGCGTCGTCGACGACCGCATCACGGCTCGTCTCGCCCACAGTGGCGGTCGTGGTCAGGGAGAACTGCGAGCTGTCAGCATGCGCTGAGAGCGGCGTGAGGATGAGCGCGAGACCGGCCAGCAGCAGCGCAACGAGCGCTCCCGCCGCGGCGCGCGCGGAGACAGATGGATGGAAAGCAGGCACAGCAAAGCCCCTCGATGGCAGGCGGATACAACAAACAATCCATCATACTTAGGATTGCCTTGCCTACGTTTGCACAAGTCGAGTCGCGTGAGTGTCAGGGAAAGCCCGCAGATGTGCCCCGGAATGCGAGTCGGTGGGGCAAAACGGATGTGACTCAGGCTGACCTATACAACATCAGATGTATGACGCGCAATCGATCATTTCACATGTTGCGTTCGTACATTCAGAGTCAGGAACCGGTCGTTGTCACCGCATGGTCGGCTCCTTGACTCATGAAGTTCGGCTCCTGCCGGGTGTGCGCCCGCCGGGAGCCGAACTGTTTCTCCGGTAGATGTCAGCCGCGGGGCGCCCTTGGCCCGCGCTCGCACCCGCTGCGTTCGCGCCCACCGCACCCACCCCCCGGCGCCGCGCTCTCACCGCACCCACCCCCGGCGATTGGTGTCACTTTCTGCGCGAAATCGGCCGTACTTCGCGCAGAAAGTGACACCAATCCAATCGGGCGCGGCGCGGGCGCGGTGCGGGGGGCGTGCGCGGCGCGGGGGCGGGTGCGGGGCTGGATCAGCTGCGCGGCCGGCGCGGCACCCAGCAGGCGACGCGGGCAGCGTACGCGTCGAACTCCGAGCCGAACCGGGCTCGCAGATCGGCTTCTTCGTGCGGGCGCACGACCCAGTTCCAGAACAGCGACCCCGCGACTGCGTACGCGACGACGAGCCACGAACCGAGAATCAGGCCGACGGCCGCACCCTGCAGTACTCCCGCGACAGCCATGGGGTTGCGCACCCAGCGATACGGGCCGGCGACGACGAGGCGGGCTGCGGTCTGAGAGGGGAGCGGGGTGCCGGCTCCGCGCGTCGACATGGTGAGCCCCGACCACAGCCCGAGCGCGCTTGCCGCGGCCAGCAGCACGGCGCCGACGATCGGCACGGCGATGGGAACGCCGACGCGCAGCCCCCACCGCGACTCGAGCACGGTGATGACGACGGGGAGTACGAGCAGGAAGACGCCCCAGAACACGACGATCTGCTGCGCGGTGCGCGCCACGTGCCGGCCCGTCGCGGCAGCGGGGGCCTCACGGAACGCGAATGGGCCGACGAGTACCCACTCGGTGGGGAGGCGACCGCGCCAGACGAGCAGCCCGGCGCCGACGCTGCCGGTAGTGGCAAGCACCATCGCGAGCGCGCCCCATCCGGCGAGCCCGGTCACCGTCGCGTACCCGCACATGCCCGCGGCGACGAGCGCGGTCCAGGGCACGGCGATCCAGATTGCCCACCGCGCCCCGCACGCGACCAGTGCCGAGGCGAACACGAACAGGGGGACATCGAGTGTGGCGGTGAGCGCAGGTTCAAGCCCTCCGAGCGTGGCCGTGCGCACCGGGGGCAGGCTGAACACGCTGATCCACCACACGGCACCCGCGAACGCCTGGACCGCGAAATACCATCGGCCGAGTGCAGGACCGACCATGCGTCGCGTCGCCGAGTGCGCCGTCATCGCCGAACTAGACCAGCCCCATCTGGCGCGCCCGCGCGAGCGCTTCGGTGCGACTCGACACCTTCAACTTGCGGTAAATGCTGCGCGTTTGCGTCTTGATGGTGTTCGACGAGACGTGGAGGTCGCCGGCGATGTCGTCGATCGACCCGCCGCGCGCGAGTTCGACGAGCACCAGCGCTTCGCGCTTCGAGAGCTCCTCGAGCATCACCTCGTCGCCCGCGAACGGGGTGCCCGGCGGCTGGCGCCAGATGTCGGTCGGTACGAGCGAGCGCAGCACGGCGATGTCACCCGCAGGCAGCCACGACAGCGGCAGCCGGTTGTCGAGGCGATCGAGCGCGAGCAGCGCCTGCGTGGCGAGCGTTGTCGCGAACTCGGTGTTGCCGAGGCGCGCGTGGGTGGCGGCGCGTAGCAGCTGGTGCTGCACTGCCTGAGACGGGAAGAGTTCGGACTCGTCGATGGCTTCGAGCTGCGCGAGCGCCTCGTTGGGTTGCGACGAGAGCAGCGCCAGTCGGGTGCGCGCCAGCAGCGTCGCCGTGTCGTCGCCATCGTGCGTCAGCGCAGCACGGGCGCGGATCAGGTCGCCCGTGGCCAGCAAGAACTCGCCGCGCAGCGATTGAAGCTGCTCAGCCCAGCCGTCGCTGATCGGAAAGTGCTGACGCTGCGCCAGTGCGGCATCGAACTCGTGCAGCCCACGTGCGGCCTGGTCGGCCATGAGCCGCGTCACCCCGCGGGTCCAGACGATCGCCGGCCACAGCTCGAACTCGTCGAGGCGATCGATCACGGGTTGCAGCGCATCGGAGGCGGCTTCGTGACGGCCGAGGCTGGCGGCGCGCATCGCCGTCGCGAGATGCCAGCCGATGCTCTGCAGCGACCCTTGCCAGCCGGGCCGCGTGCTGTCGATCGAGCTCAGTTCGCGTTTGGCGGCGCGCAGATCGCCGAGGCGGCCGTGCGCGAACGCGAGCACCGCATGCAGGTGTGCACGGCGACCCGAGTGCGCGTCGTCGCTCGACTCCGCCGCCAACTCGATGGCCGCGGGAATGCGGCCGGCCAGAATCTCGGTGACGATGACCTGCATGCGCGCGGCGAACATGCCGGATCGCCAGCTCGCCGACCCCATCGGCCCGAGCCGCAAGAACTCCTCGCCGACCTCGGCGGCCTCGGCGTATTCGCGGTTCACCCGCAGGCCGGCGAATCGTGCGAGCAGCAGCAATCGCCCGGCAGCACCCTGCACGTCTGCGGCGCGCGACGCGAGGGTCGGCATTCCGATCTGCAGCAGCTCGCGAATACGCGGGGTGGGAATCGTCGCCGTTTCGCTCAGCGCAACCGCGATCATGATCGGAATCGTGCCCTCGCGCGACATCCGCCCCGGCGAGATGGTCTCGGCGATCGTGATGAGCTCTTGCGTGCGGCGGCCGCTGATCTCGGAGTAGTTCCGCACGAAGTGCGGGAAGATGGCGCGGTCCATCTGGCCGTCGATGAGCAGCTCGAGTATTTCGATCGGATCGGCGAGCTCGTAGAGCTGCTCGAATGCGAGGCGGCGGATTTCGGCGACGCGATCCTCGGGGAACTCACGCAGTGCGCGGGGACGCAGTGCCGTGCTCATGAGCGTGTGCAGCCGGAAGGTCTTGCGCCCCGACACCAGCGCGATCCGTCCGATGCCGGCCTGATCGAACCGTTCGAACCACGACCACGCGGCCGCTCCGCCGAGCTGCTCGGCCAAGCGCTCATCGACCTCGGGGCTCAGCGCCGAGGCGAGTGCGAGGTCGGTAGCGGCGACGTTCTCGAAGTTCGGGGCGAAGTCTGCGAGCAGGCCTTCGACGCCGCTCGCGACCTCGTCGGTCGACGGTCGACGCGTGCCCCCACGCGAGAGCTGCTGCATCACCGACAGTGCGAGGCGCACCGCGAGCGGATGCCCCCGTGTCGCGCGACGCAGAGCGGTGATTTCCGAATCAGTGAGTCGGTAGGGGAGCGAGCCCGTGACCGCTGCGAGTTCGGTCGCGCTGAACGCCAGGTCGTGCGATCCCAGCACGGTGACGTCGAGGCCGGCCGCGGTCAGCGGAACTTCGAAACGCGTCGTCGATCGCGACGTCGCGAAGAGCTGGAGATGCGGCGACCGGCGCAACAGCGAGACCAATTGATCTTGCAGCTCGGCACCGATGAAGTGGAGATCGTCGATCGCGAGGGTGATGGGGAACGGGTCGCGCATCGTCGCCGAGATAACGAGCGAGAGGGCTTCCTGCGGAGGAATGCGTCCGCTCATGTAGTCGTTGGTCAAGCCGCTAAAGGTTTCGGGGCGTGCGGCCGTCAGCGCTTGCAGCAAGCGCAGCCAGAAGCTCCGAGGCTCTGCGGCACCCTCGTCGAGGGCGATCCAGGCGATGTGCCGCTCTGATTGCGTCCCGAGCCACTGGGAGAGCAGCTCCGTCTTGCCGGCACCCTGCTCAGCGTTGAGCACGACGATGCGGCCAGCGGCGGTGAGTTGCGCAAGTAGCTCCGCACGCCGCAATTGACCGTTCGTGTCGAACGAAGAAGCGCCGTTGTCGGCAACGTCTTCCGGCACCGCGCTCTCCTCGTTCCCCCCGGAACTGAACTGGGAGCTGCGCGCGAGCGCAGTAGCCTCCCGAGTTCAGTCGGCCCTGTGTGGACCCCAAGTCAGCTTAACCGGAATGTTATGTCTGGTGCTCGATGTGTCGACGCGGCAGTATTCTGCGGCAGTGCGGTGCCAGCAACAGCCTCTGTCTGGACCGGGGGAGAGACTCTGTCACAGATTCGACACAGGAGCGCAGTATGCTCAGGGGCAAGATTCCGCCGGATCACCCGGCGCCTCAATCGACCTGGAGAAATCAATGAAGATTCGTTACGCGCTCCCCGCAATCGCCGCGGCGGCCCTGCTCACGCTGACCGGTTGCGTCAACAACGCGGAGTCGGAGGGCGGCGGGTCGGGCAGCACCTCGGCACCTTCGGCCGACATCACCGCAGACGACGCGGCGGTTGCGCTCCTGCCCAAGGACATTAAGGACTCGGGCGAACTGACAATCGGCACCGACGCCGAGTACCCGCCGAACGAGTTCAAGGATGCCGATGGCAATCCGACCGGCTGGGGCGTCACGCTCGCTGAAGCAGTCTCCGCAAAGCTCGGCCTCGAGCCCAAGTGGGAGATCCTCGGTTTCGACAGCATCATCCCCCGCATTCAAGAGGGCGCACTCAACATGGGCTCGTCGTCGTTCACCGACAACGTCGAGCGTCAGAAGTCGGTCGACTTCGTCGACTTCCTGAACGCCGGCACGCAGTGGGCGTCGGCCAAGGGCGAAGACGTCGACCCCGACGACGCCTGCGGTCTCGTCGTCTCCGTGCAGGCGGGCACCGTGCAAGACACCGATGAGCTGCCCGCGAAGTCGCAGGCCTGCACCGACGCAGGCAAGGAAGCGATCCAGATCCTGCGCTTTGACGGCCAGCCCGAGGTCACCCAGGCGGTCGTCGACGGTCGCGCCGCGGCATTCTCGGCCGACCTGCCCGTGACCGGCGACGCCGTCGCCAAGCTCAGCGATCAGCTGCAGATCACCGGCGAGGTCTTCGACGCTGCACCGTACGGCTTCGCCACGCAGAAGGGCAGCGACACGACCAAGGCCGTGCAGGCGGCACTGCAGTCGCTGATCGACGATGGCACGTACCTCGACATCCTGAAGGAAGCGGGTATCGAGTCGGGTGCCGTCACCTCCGCCGAGATCAACGCCGGCACGGAGTGATCGCGTAGATCATGACCACCAGCACCACTCCCGGTGCGGGGCAGAACGCCCCGCACCCCGAGTCGGAGGCCATTGAGGCTATCCGACTCCGGCACCCCTGGCGCACGGTCTTCGCCGTCGTGATCATCGTGCTCGCCGGGCTCTTCATCTACGACACCGCCGTCAACCGCCCGGTCTACAACTGGGGCGAAGTCGGCAAATACCTCTTCGATGTGCGCATCGTCGAGGGTGCCTGGTACACCCTGCAACTGACGGTCTACTCGATGATCATCGCGGTGGCCCTCGGCGTCACCGTCGCCGTGATGCGGCAGTCGCCGAACCCGGTTGTCAAGGCCGTCGCCTGGGTCTACCTCTGGCTCTTCCGCGGCACCCCGGTGTACGTGCAGCTCGTCTTCTGGGGCCTGATCCCCACGATCTACAAATCGATCAGCCTGGGTATTCCGTTCACCGATGCCGTTGCGACGCTGAATACCAAAGACCTGCTGAGCTACTTCACGCTCGCCGTGATCGGCCTGGCACTGAACGAAGCCGCCTACATGGCCGAGATCGTGCGCGCCGGTCTGCTCTCGGTCGACAAGGGCCAAGACGAGGCGGCGACTGCGCTCGGCCTCGGCTGGTGGCACACCATGAGCCGCGTCATTCTGCCGCAGGCCATGCGCGTCATCATCCCGCCGACCGGCAACGAGGTCATCTCGATGCTCAAGACGACCTCGCTCGTGACCGCGGTGCCGTTCACGCTCGACCTGTACGGTCGTGCGCGCGATATCTCGGCGGTCACCTACCAGCCTGTGCCGATGCTGATCTGCGCGTCGATCTGGTACCTGACGGTCACGTCGATCCTGATGGTCGGGCAGTACTTCCTCGAGAAGAAGTTCGCGAAGGGCGTCTCGCAGCGCCCCGACGTGATGAAGCCGACCGTCGAAACCCAGTCGGTGCGCGTCATCGGCCTCACGGACGACACCCACCCGACCTACCCCAGCGCGGGCGGCGGCGAGAACATCGTGCCCCCGCACGAGCGACCCGGAGGGGGAGGCGCATGAGCGTCCACGCGACCGAAACGCCCATGGTGCTCGCCCAGGGCGTGTCCAAGTCCTACGGCTCGAACCTCGTGCTCAAGTCGATCTCGCTCGAGGTGCAGCGCGGTGAAGTGCTCTGCCTCGTCGGGCCGTCGGGCTCGGGCAAGTCCACGTTCCTGCGCTGCATCAACCACCTCGAAACCGTCAACTCGGGCCGCCTGTCGGTCGATGGCGAACTCGTCGGGTACAAGCAGAAGGGCGACAAGCTCTACGAGATGCATCCGCGCGAGGCTGCGGCACAGCGACGCGACATCGGCATGGTGTTTCAACGCTTCAACCTGTTTCCGCACATGACCGCGCTCGAGAACGTGATGATCGCGCCGACCCTGTTGAAGAAGGGCGACCGGGCGAAGCTGAAGTCGCGCGCGATGGAATTGCTCGCACGCGTCGGGCTCGCCGAGCGCCACGACTACTACCCGGCACACCTGTCGGGTGGTCAGCAGCAGCGCGTCGCCATCGCCCGGGCACTCGCCATGGAGCCGAAGCTGATGCTCTTCGACGAGCCCACCTCGGCGCTCGACCCCGAGCTCGTCGGTGAAGTGCTCGATGTCATGAAGGGGCTCGCCGAGAGCGGCATGACGATGATCGTCGTGACGCACGAGATGGGCTTTGCACGCGAAGTCGCCGACAAGCTTGTCTTCATGGACGGCGGCGTCGTCGTCGAAGAAGGCGACCCCGCCGAAGTGCTCTCCAATCCGCAGCGGGAGCGCACCAAAGCATTCCTCTCGAAGGTGCTGTAGGCCTTCCGCGGTGCGCAGGCGAAAGCCCCGTGCCGGCGTTCATTGCGTGATCGCAGTGTGCAAGATCGCACACCGACTCACCCGCAAATACGCCGGCACGGGGCTTTCGCCTGCGCACCGCTCCCACGATCAACCTTCGATCGGTCGACGCTCAGAGGTCAGCGTGTGGCGGGCGTCAGCGATTCTGCGCTACGCGCCCTCGCCGAGGTCGTTCTTGATCTTCGTCGTCGAAACGCCCTCGGTGCGATCGAGGTAGATGACCTCGCAGTAGGGGCGCAAGATCTCGAAGCGCTCGTCGCCCTCCCAGTCGCCGCCCATCACCACGGCGTCGATCTCGTACTTCTGCACGTCGCGGATCTTCTGATCCCACGCCTCTTCAGGGATGACGAGATCGACGTAGCGCACCGCTTCGAGCATGTTCTTGCGCGTTTCGAAGTCGTGGTAGGTCTTCTTGCCCTTGCCGGCGTTGAATTCCTCGGACGACGCGGCGACGACCAGGTAGTCGCCGAGTGCCCGCGCGCGACGCAGCAGACGGATGTGGCCCCAATGCAGCAGGTCGAACGTTCCGTAGGTCAGAATCCGCTTCATCCCCCCAGTGTACGGTTTGGCGTCGCGCATTGCGGTGCGGCGACCGCCTGATGCCCGACCAGGCCTCCCGAGATCAAGCCCCTGCCCATTGTCGGCGGCCAGGCGTACCCTCGAAATGTGGCCAATGTGCTACGAGGCTCACTTGAACGAGGAGGCACCATGACGCTGACGCACGAGCACCGCACGCCTGATCACGAGTCCGACCCGGCGCATAACGTCGAAGTCGGCCAGGAGTGGACCGACGAGGGCGGCGCATCGCATCTCGGGCCCGCAACGCACACGAAGGCGTCCGACCCCGAGACGATCGCAGACGACGAAGAATAGCTCCGGCGAGGCGAGTGGCCCGGCCCGCAGCAGAGTGGAGCTGCAGGTCGGACTTCGGCGTGCGAATTACGCGACGAGCACCCAGATGCCCGCGATCGCCGAGACGAGCGCGATGAGTAGCGCGATGCCGATAAGCACTGCGTGCACCTTTAGGAACGTGGTCGCGCGGCCCTGATCGTCGCGTGCACGGGAGTCTTTCGCCACCCGCGTCCAGAATCGCGGCCACACGACCACGTTGTACAGGGCGTTGATGAGCAGCAGAATTCCTGCGAAGACGGTCATGGCCCCAGTCTAGGTGGCGGCACCGCGCGAGGCCCGCGCGCTCGTCACGCCGAAGATCAGCTCGATCACGGCAACGCCGACGAGCATCAGCAGCACGGCGGGCCACCCGACACCGGCCTCCACGAGCAGGCCCGGCACGAGGGGCCCGGCTGCCGCCGCACCGTATCCGATGCCCTGGCTGACCGCGGAGAACGCGGCCGTCTGCGCCACGCTCGGCGCCGTGAAGACGATGAGCGCGATCGAGAGCCCGAATGCTGAGCTCAGTGCGATGCCGAGCACCGCGATCGCGACCGGCATGAGCGCAACGGGGGCGAACGCGAGCCCGAGCAGTCCGGTGATCGCGAGCGTTGCGGTGACCGTCAACAGGCCGATACGCCAGTGCACGCGCGACGCGAGGCTGGGAGCGGCGAGCGACGCGGGCAGCCCGGCGATGCTCATCCACGCGAGTAGCAACCCGGCCTGCGCCGGGTCGGCACCGCGGTCGACCGCGATCGTGGGCAGCCACGCCGTGAGCGAGAAATAGATGAGCGCCTGGCAGCCGAAGAACCCGGTCACGGGCCACAGCCCGCGGGCACGGAAGATCGATTCGCGCGGTGCATCGGAAGCCGCGTGGCCGCCACGCTCACCGCCGTCGACGCGTTTTCCGAAGACGAGCGCGAGCGCGAGGGCGACCAGCAGTGGCACCGTCCATGCGGCCAGCGAGGGGCCGACTCGATCGCCGAGTGCGTGGAAGAGTGGCACGGAGAGTGCGGCGCCGGTCGCGGCGCTGATGCCGAACGACGTGGTGTAGATCCCCGTCCAGAAGCCACCCCGAGCCGCGAGCGCGTGTCTGATGATCTGCGGAGCAAGAATGCCGAGCAGCGCGATCGAGGCGCCCACGATGACGGTTCCGGCGAAGAGGGTGCCGGGCAGGAGCGGGCGCAGCAGCGTCGCGAGCGCGAGCGCTGCGAGGAGCGCTGCGATTGCACGCGAAAGGCCGAGGCGCGATACGAGCCACGGGGCAAGCGGTGAGGCGAGGCCGAAGAGCAACACCGGGATGGCGCTGAGGATCGCGATCGCCGTGTGCGACAACGCGTAGCCGGCGCTGATCTCGCTGAGCAGGGGGGAGACGCTCGTGATCGGGTAGCGAACGCTCAGCCCGACGGCGATCGTGAGTATTCCTGCGGCGACTCCCTGACGGCGGTCAGGGCTGTTCATCGAGCAACTGCTCCTGTTGCGACAGCACGCCGAGGGCGGCGTCGCGTGCGAGGTCGGCGTCGCCCACTGCGATCGCGCGCAGCAGTGCTTCGTGCTGGTCCGCCTGATCCGGGTCGCTGCCGGCGGCCAGACACGACGCGTCTGAGATCGACTCGCGCAGCGACGCGTCGAAGCTCGAGTAGATATCTGAGAGCAGCCGGTTGCCAGAAACGTCGGCGATCGCCAGGTGGAACGCGACATCGGCTTCGGTAAACGCCTCGGTGTCGCGGTCGCGGATCGCGTCGCTGCGCTGGGCGAGCAGGGCGGTGAGGCGTTCGACATCGGCGTCGTCGCGGGCGTGCGCGGCCTCAGACGCGGCGAGCGCATCGAGTGCGCGTCGCACACGGATGACCTCACGGCTGTCGGCGGAGTGGAGCGCGCGACGCAGGGCGACCTGAGTGGGGTCCGTGGCGATCACGTATGTGCCGTCGCCTTGGCGGGCTTCGAGGAGGCCGAGCTGCACGAGCGCTCTCACGCCTTCGCGGACGGAGGGGCGACTAACGCCGAGCGCCACGGTGAGCTCGGCTTCGGAGGGAATGCGGGTGCCGAGTACCCAGCGCCCTTCGCTGATCTCGCGCTTCAGCTCGTCGACGACGGTGTCGACCAGAGAGCGCCGTTGAATGTGTCGCACGTGACCATCCTTGCAGATTGCGGGAGTTGTATGGTTATCATATGTCTTACGTTTACCGAACGCCATCCCAGCGTTCGGATCGAGCGAGAACTTCCGAGAAAGGTTCACCAATGACGGCGACCCCTCCGCCCCTGCTGCGCACCCCCGGCCTTGTCGACGGGCATATCCACCCCGACAAGTCCTCGTGGGGGCGCCCGTGGATGTCCAGACGCCCAGCGCACACGCTCGCCGAGCTCATCGAAAACGACCGCGCGACACAGTTCAGCTATGACACCTCGGTGGAAGAGCGGGCCTACGCGCTGTTCTCGAACGCACTCGCCAATGGAACGCTGGGGATGCGCGCACACGTCGATGTCGCCGCCGAACTCGGCACGGCGAACGTCGAGGGCGTGCGCGCCGCAGCGGAGCGACTGCCCGACCTCACCGTGCAGATCGTCGCCTTCCCGCAGTTCGGGCTGCTCACGAACCCGGGCACGCTCGAGGTCATGGCCGCGTCGCTCGACGCCGGCGCCGACCTGGTCGGCGGCATCGACCCGGGCGGCATCGAAGGAGACCTGCACGGTCACCTCGATGCGGTGTTCGGGCTCGCTGATCGCGCCGGGCGCGACCTCGACATCCACCTGCATGACGGTGGCGAAGACGGTCTCGCGCAGATCCGCGAGATCGCGCGGCGCACCGTCGCGGGTGGCCGCCAGGGGCGCGTCACCATCGGTCACGCGTTCGCGCTGTGCGACGCGTCGCTGCAGAGTCTCGGCGAAACCCTCGACCGGGTCGCCGAGGCGGGCATCTGGATCGCCACGTGCGCACTCGGGCCCGACCCCGTGCCCGATCTCGATGTATTCGAACGCCACGGCGTGCGTGTGGTCGCCGGGTCCGACGGCGTCCGCGACTCGTGGAGCCCATTCGGCACCGGCAGCATGGTCGATCGCGCGCACCTGCTCGCCTATCGCACCGGAGCGATCACCGACGCCGAACTCGAGCGGGCCTTCCGCATCGCCTCGACGCACGGCGGCGAGATGCTCGGCGTGGCCGAGATCGCCGAGTGGACGCCCGAGAGCGGCACCCGGCTCGAGTTCGCCGCCGAGAATCTGGCGCAGTTGGTGACGGATCGCCCGGCCCCGGTGCGCGTGCTGCGCGACGGGCACGAGGTCGTCGCCCGCTGACCGGCCAGTGGGGTGCTGAGTGACGGCCTCGCTGCGATCCACCCCGCATGTACTTCCCCCTGAATCACCCATCACCCCTGAACCACCTCACCACCACCTGATTCACCCCGCTGGAACAAAGGAGTCCCCGTGACCATCAGACGACCCCTCACGCTGATCGGTGCAGTCGCCGCCGCAGCGCTGACGCTCACCGCATGCGCGGGCGGAGGCGGCGGCAGCGCGGGCGGCGGCCAGGGCAGCGCCGCGTTCGATATCGACGCCGCGAGCCTCGCCACCACGACCGACCCGGGCGCGCAGCCCGTAGACCGCGTGACCTGGAACCTGCCCTACGAACCGCTGTCGCTCGACCCGATGCTGACGTTCAACTACGCCGAGAACACGGTCGACGCGAACCTCTGCGAGGGGCTCACCCGCATCACCCCCGACCTCACCATCGAAAATGCGCTCGCCGAGAAGGTCGAGTCGCCGAACGACACCACGTATGTGTACACGCTGCGCAGCGGGGTGACCTTCTGGGATGGCACCCCGTTGACCGCCGCCGATGTCGTGTTCTCGCTCGGTCGCCAGGTCGGCCCCGACTCGGCGACGTACTGGTCCGATTACTTCAAGAACGTGAGCTCGGTCGAGCAGACGGGCGACAACCAGGTCACCGTGACGCTCTCGCAGCCCGACGCGCTCTTCGAGCAGGGCATGTCGAGCGCGGCCGGCGCCATCGTTTCGAAGGCGGCCGCCGAGTCCGCGGGCGAGCAGTTCGGCACCCCGAAGGGCGGGCTCATGTGCACCGGCCCGTTCTCGCTCGCGAGCTGGGAGCCCGGCAAAGCGATCACGCTCGCGAAAAACGCCAAGTACTGGGATACGAACCTGGTGCCAAAGGTCGAGGAGCTCGCGTTCAGCTTCATCGCCGACGAGTCGACCGCGGTGAACGCGCTGCGCACCGGCGACGTCGACGGTCAGTTCTTCTACCTGCCGCCGGCCGGGCTCACGCAGCTCGAGAACAGCGACGCGTCGATCACCTTCGGCAAGTCGTACATCTTCTGGTCGCTGCGCGCGATCCAGGAGACGGGCACGTTCTCGAACCCGAAGGTGCGCGAGGCGCTGCTCGCCGCGATCGATACGCAGGCCATCGCCGACGTGGTGTTCCAGGGCGCCGCGATCCCGTCGCCGGTGCTCACCGGGCCCGCCTACTACGGCGATGACGAAGCGGGCAAGCTATTCCAGGAGGCGTTCGACAGCTACTCCGTGAAGCCCGATATCGAGAAGGCGAAATCCTTGCTCGCCGAAGCCGGCGACGTCTCGGCTCCGATCGTGCTCGGCGTGCAGGGCTCATCGGCCGTGCACGAGCAGACGGCAAACCTGATCCAGGCCGCCGGCGAGGCCATCGGGCTCAAGATCGAGACCAAGGTGATTCCGGTCGAGCAGTTCGGCAACCTCTACTTCGACCCGAAGGCGCGCGAGGGTCTCGACGGCTTCTTCACGACCTACTACGGCAACGTGACCGACCCGCTCGACGTCTACACGACGTTCACCCCCGACAGCACCAACAACTTCATCAAGTACGACGGTGCGGCGCAGGAGCTCGACGACGCTCGCAAGACGCTCGACCCGGTCGAACGCGCGAAGTACACAATCGCCGCGCAGGAGAAGATCACGCGCGACCTGCCGTGGTTGCCGATGGGCGACCTGCCGGTGATCCTGGTGCAGAACAACGGCATCTCGGGGGCGACGGCGTCGTCGGCTTACCTCGGCTACCCCTGGGCAGCCACTATCGGAGGCGTGGAGTAGCACCGTGTCGATTCCCTCATTCCTGCTGAGGCGCGCGGGCGGCCTGCTGCTCGTGCTGCTGGTGACCTCGTTCGTGGTCTTCGGCATGATGTACCTCGCCCCGGGGAGCCCGCTGAGTTTCGTGCTCGGCCCCCGGGGCGGCACCGCCGAGCAGATCGCCCGAGTCACCGCGCAGTATCACCTCGACGATCCGTTCTTCGTGCGTTACTTCGCCTGGATCGGTGATGTCGTACAGGGCAACCTCGGCGACTCGGTGGTCTACCGCCAGCCCGTTGCCGACCTCATCGGCGGTCGCATCGGCACGACGGTGGCGCTCATCGCGCTCGCCACCGTCATCATCGCGGTCGTCGGCATCGGCCTCGGGCTCTTCGCCTCGCTCAAGGGCGGCTGGGCCGACCAGGTCGTCACCACGCTCGCAACGCTCGGCCTCGCGACACCCGCGTTCGTCGTCGGTGTCGCTCTGATCAGCGTGTTCGCGGTGGGGCTCGGGTGGTTCCCCACGAACGGCAGTGGAAGCGGTGGCGTCGACACGCTGTACCACCTGCTGCTGCCCGCGGTCGCGCTGGCAGTTGCGAGCGCGGCGTACCAGGCGCGCATCACCCGCGCGTCGGTGCTCGAGGAGCAAGGGCGCGAGCACGTGCAGACGGCGACGGCCCGCGGTCTGCGCTCCGGCATCGTCATTCGTCGGCACATCCTGCGCAACGCCCTGATCCCGATCACCACCGTGCTCGGGCTGACGATCGCCACGCTCATCGCCGGCGCGGTGGTGATCGAGAACGTGTTCGCGCTCGACGGACTCGGGTCGCTGCTCGTGCGGGCGATCCTGCAGCGCGACTTCGCGGTCGTGCAGGCCGTGATTCTCGTGCTCGTCGTCGCCTTCGTCGTCATCAACGCGATCGTCGACTTCCTCTACACGATCATCGATCCGCGCATCCAGTTGGGGAGCAAGCAATGACCGCGCCGCGCACCACCCAGATCGCGCTCCGTCGAGCGCGCACCGACGACCCGGGCCGCTTCACGATCGCGGGTCGCAAGCTCGGGCCGAGCGGCATCACCGCCGCGATCGTGCTCGCCATCATCGTGCTCGCCGCGCTGCTGGCGCCATGGATCGCCCCCTATGACCCCGATGCTCCCGACCTGTTCGCCGCGCTCAGCGGCCCGAGCGCTCAGCACCTGCTCGGGGCCGATGCACTCGGCCGCGATCTGCTCTCGAGGCTCATGTATGGCGCGCGCATCACGCTGCTCGGCCCGACCTTCGTGATTCTCATCGCGACCGTCGTCGGCACCGCGCTCGCGCTCGTCGCCGCCTGGAACCGGGGCCGCGTCGACACCGCGATCTCGTGGGTGCTCGACGTGCTCTTCTCGGTGCCGGGCATCGTGTTCGCCCTCATCGCCGTCGCGATCTTCGGGCCAAACCTGCCGACCGTCATCGTCGGCCTCTCGATCGGGTACATCCCCTACGTCGCTCGCGTCGTGCGCGGCGCCGCACTGCGCGAACGCGGCATGCCGTACGTGCAGGCCGCGTGGCTGCAGGGGCAGTCGGGCGTGGGCATCAGCCTGCGCCAGATCTTCCCGAACGTGCAGCCCATCGTGGTCGCCCAGGCAGTGTCGTCGCTCGGCTTCGCCGTGATCGACCTCGCCGCGGTGTCGTTCCTGGGGCTCGGCGTGCAGCCGCCCACGGCCGACCTCGGGCTTATGGTGAAGAGCGGGTTCGATTCGCTGTTGCGCGGCCAACCCCTCGAGGCCATCGCCGCGGGTCTCGCCATCGTCGTCATCGTGTGGGCGATCACCGTGCTCGGTGACCGGCTCGCCTCGAACGCAAGGAGCATCCGATGAGCGCACCGCTGCTCGAGGTCGAAGACCTCCACGCCAGCCTCGTCACGAAGTACCGCCGGCTCGACCTGCTGAACGGGGTCAGCTTCACACTCGACCGCGGCGAGGCGCTCGGGCTCGTGGGCGAGTCGGGATCGGGCAAGTCACTCACCACCCGCGCGATCACCCGCATGCTCGCCGAGGGCTTCCGCACCACGGGTGCGGTGCGCTTCGACGAGGAGTCGGTGCTCGATATGAAGCGTGAGCGGCTGCGCCGGTATCGCGCGAGCGACGTCGGCATGATCTTCCAGGATCCCCGCGCGCACGTGAACCCGGTGCACACGGTAGGCGACTTCCTCACCGAGGCGCTCGTGCGCGACCGCGGCGTGAAGCTCGACGAGGCGAAGCGCCGTGCCGTGCAACTGCTCGACGAGGTCGGGGTGCGGCATGCCGAGCGCCGCCTCGCGCAGTACCCGCACGAGCTGTCGGGCGGCCTGCTGCAGCGCGTCATGATCGCGAGCGTGCTGCTCGCCGAGCCGCAGCTGATTCTCGCCGACGAACCGACGACCGCCCTCGACGTGACGGCGCAGTCCGACGTTATGGCGATCCTCGACGAGCAGCGCAAGGCGCGGGGGCTCTCGCTGCTGTTCATCACCCACGACCTCGAGCTCGCCAACGCCTGCTGCGATCGACTCGCGGTGATGTACGCGGGCGAGATCGTGGAGCAGGGCGCGCACGTCTACACCGACCCGCAGCACCCGTACACGGTGGAACTGCTGGGCGCGCGGCCCAGCATCGACGAGCGGCTCGACCGCCTGCCGGTGCTCGAATACAACCTGGAGATCCACGAGGCACTGAAAGCGAAGGCCGACGCATGAGCGCACCCATCATCACCGTGAGCGACCTGCGCAAGGTCTTCCCGGCCCCGCGCGGCACGAAGAGCGAAGACGTCGTCGCCGTCGACGGCGTCTCGTTCGACCTGCTCGCCGACGAGTGCCTCGCAATCGTGGGGGAGTCGGGGTCGGGCAAGACCACCGTCGCGCGCATGATCGTCGGGCTCGAGACCGTCACGTCGGGCACCGTCACGGTCGACGGACAGGATCGCACTGCCGCTCCCCGCAGCCTCGCCGCCCGCCGGGAGCGCGCTCGCGAGGTGCAGTACGTCTTCCAAGATCCGTATTCGTCGCTCAACGGACGCCAGCGCATCGGCGACGTCATCATGTCGAACCTGCGGCTGCACGGGCGCGGGCGAGGCGGGGCGTCGGGTGGGGGACCCGTGGGCACCGAGGGTGCGCTTGCGCGAGCCGAGCAGACCGGCACCGTCAAGCAGCGGGCCCAGGCGATCCTCGACTCGGTGGGCCTGCCTCAGCGCTTCTTCGACCGCTACCCGCGTGAGCTCTCGGGCGGGCAGCGGCAGCGCGTCGCCATTGCGCGCGCTCTCGCCGCAGACCCGATGGTGATCGTGCTCGACGAGGCCGTGGCGGCGCTCGACGTCTCGATTCAGGCGCAGATTCTGAATCTCCTGGCTGACATCAAGGCCGAGCGTCAGGTGAGCTACCTGTTCATCTCGCACGACCTCGCCGTCGTCAATCAGATCTCCGATCGCATGGTCGTCATGGAGAACGGCGTCATCGTCGACCAGGGCGTGACCGCCGAGCTGCTGGCGCACCCGACCCACCCCTACACGCGCGCGCTGCGCGCCGCGGTGCCCGGGCCGGGGTGGAAGCCGACGCGTCGCGAGCAGCTCGCCTCGTGAATGCCGAGCGAGTGGCGAGCGACGCCGTGCTCGGCGCCGCTGAGCGCAGCACTGCTGAGCCGACCACGGCGGTGCGCGCCGCGCACGCCATCGTGCATGATGCGGATCGCCCGGGCGGGCCCGGGTTCGTGCTGTTGCGCGACGCGACCGTGCTCGTGCGAGGCGAACGGGTCGTTGCGGTCGCGTCCGGTGTCGCCGGGGCCGAACTGGCCGCCGGCGCCGACGAGGTGATCGACCTCGGCGAGAGCCTGCTCATGCCGGGTCTCATCGATCTCGAGGGGCTCGTCGATATCGATCACCTGCTGCTCGATTCGTGGTGGAGCCCGGAGCATGAGGCCCGTCTTGAGTGGTCAGCGGCCTACGCCGAGGCCCCCCGCGAGGTGCTGTCGCCGGACGATCGCAGCCTGCTGCGGCGGTACGGCTTGGTGCAGCTGATCCTGCACGGCATCACCACCGCGATGCCGATCTCGACCGAGATCCACGGCGCCTGGGCCGAGACCCACGGCGATCTGCTCGACACCGCGCGCACCGCGAGTGCGCTCGGACTGCGCACGTTTCTCGGTCCGTCGTATCGCTCGGGCGTGCACGTGACGCACTCCGACGGGTCGGCCGGCATCCACTGGGACGAGGCGCGCGGGGAGGCTGCGTTCGCCGACGCTGTGCGCTTTCTCGACACAGTCGATGAGCTGCGCGATCCGCTCGTCACCGGCGTGCTCGTACCCTGCCGCATCGAGACGGTGAGCGACGCAATACTGGCCGAAACCGGACGTATCGCCGCCGAACGAAACGTGCTCGTGCGCGCCCATGCGACGCAGGGTCTCGATTCCGAGATCGGGGTGCTCGCGCGCGACCGCGGCACGACACCCCTCGATCTGCTCGAGGCCTCCGGGCTGCTGAACGAGCGCCTGATTCTGGCGCACGGGGTGTACCTCGACGTGCACCCCGATGTGCAGGGTGAGGATCGCGGCGACCTCGCCCGGCTCGCCGCCGCGGGCGTCTCGATCGCGCACTGCCCGCTGACGAACGCGCGCTACGCCTTCTGGCTCGAGCGGCTCTCGCAGTACCTCGATGCCGGAGTGAACGTGGGCCTCGGCACCGACTCGTTCCCGCCAGACCTCGTACGCGCCATCGATACCGGGGTGCAGCTGGCAAAAGCCCAGCACGACGACCTCGGCCGGGGCATGCTCGCCGAGTACGTCGAGGCGGCGACGCTCGGCGGATCCCGCGCGCTGCATCGCCCCGACCTCGGCCGCATCGCCCCTGGTGCCGCGGCCGACCTCGTCGCCTTCGCGCTCGACGACGTGCGCACGGGGGCGGTCGACGACCCGATCCGCACCCTCGTGCTCGCCGGTACCGCGCGCGACGCGACCTTCAGCATGATCGCCGGGCGCGTGGTGATGCGGGGCGGGCAGATTCCCGGGGTCGACCTCGCCGAACTGCGACGCGAGGGGCAGCGAGTCTTCGAGCTGCTGCGCGCCGCCTACCCCGAGCGCGATGCGCTGGCCGGGGCGGCGGGGTCGAGCGAGGCCGAGCTCTTCCCACCGGTGTTCCCGCTGGAGTGAGGCGTCGGTCGTATCGGGACAGGTCGCCCCTGATTAAGAGTGGACTTGTGCACTGCGCGGCTCATGGTTCCCTGGAATCCCTTCTCCCATGTCTACGAAGCTATTTGCTCGCCACCGCTCAGTAAACGAGGAATGCCAGTTTGCGTTTCGCGAAGGTTGAGCGACCTTCTATCGCCTGCTCGGCGTAGGCACGCGGGCCCCTCGCATGTGCTTGAAAAGGACCAACCGACGCCTTACAGTGGCCGCTTCACGTTGCAGGCGACTGATGCTTGAGCTTCCGGCGCGCTTCCTCGACCGAATGAGCAGACTGCGTTAATGCTCTATGTGTTGCATACATCTGGATCGGTTCGAGCCAATAATGAGTGATCGATGCACGAGGAGTCGCAGTTGGAATGATCGTGAGAAGGAACACTGCGCATGTGCTGACAAAAAGACTTCCACTGCCGGTCTCATAGTGCAGTACGCAGGATATAAAGAGAAGCATAAAACCGTAAGACCGCGGAAGCCAGACTACGGCTCTCGCGCATTTCGATGGTTCGGATGCATCTGACGAAACCGCTACCGCGAGCAGCAGCATGACAGTGCCAATAAGGGTAAAGGCGAGCGCTCCGTATGTTACGGGAGTTACTGAGCCAGCAAGCAGTTCAAAAACTAGTGAGACGAGGACTAGCGACGTCACCCCAATAAGAGGCATTACCCATAGACGAACGTAGATGGCGCTCCGAGGCGTGTCGCCGGGGTTGACCAATTTATGCCATGGTGCGCTTGAAGCCCGCTGAAGGCGCCGGGCGTTCTCTGCGCGTTTCATGATGAGGGTTTTTCGGTCATGAGTGACTTTACGAATCGCGTCCAGGAGAAACCAAGCGATCCATGTGCAGAGAAACATGACGATCACCTTCGGGGCGTCGTCTGGCTGTGCTTTCAGGTAGGGATATAGCGACGCAACGAACACGATAAGCAGCGCGCTCCCCACATTGAGGGCTGCTTCGAGCGAGAAATGTGCTGATTCCGGTATGGCACTCCAGCTCCCCCCGAACCCAGTGACTGCTGAGATGCCAACTAGTAGAGCTATGAGAATCGCAATAGAGCTGAAGAAGTCGTCTAATAACGGAACTGAGGACTGGCCCGCTTTTGAAAGTAACGAGCGAAGCCATTGAGCAATATCTGGATCGGACATCATGTCGGGCAAGGCCCAGAGAATGTTGACGATGATGCTCAAGATGGGCCAGACGAGGGCCCTCATTGTTTTGCCCTCAACAAAGGTCGACTTCTGTTGAAGGGGCATGAATATCTCCTTTGCCTACGTGCGAAGCGTGAGATCTCTCGCATCTCCCGCCCGAAATTAAATTGCTACTCGAAGTAGTTTTCCACTCCGTTGTAGCAGGCTCGCTGAAGGGTGTGTTTCAGGGCGCCGTTAGGCTGACCGCATGAGCAGCGACTACCGCCACATCGTCCGCAAATGGGTGAAGCCCGAAGATCTGAATCAGCACGGAGCGCTGTTCGGCGGGCGATTGTTGCACTGGGTCGATGAGGAGGCGGCGATCGTCGCCGTCACTCAGCTCGGCACCATCGACGTCGTCACCCGGCACATGTCGGCGATCGACTTCTCGGCCCGCGCCGACCGCGGCGATCTGCTCGAGCTCGAGTACCGCATCGAGGCGTTCGGCCGCACCTCGATCACGCTGAGCTGCCGCGTCGAGAACGCGGTGACGGGCGCCGAGATTCTGACGCTCGAACACATCGTGTTCGTCGCGGTCGACGCCGAAGGAGCGCCGGTCGCGCACGGCCGCACCCAGGCGACGCCGGGCACCGAGCGCCTGCGCGACTGACGCGCCGCGCGGCGGTGCGCCGCCTTACTCGGCAGGCTTCAGGTCGTAGGTCACCCACGCGGTCTGATCAGTGACACCGTCGTACAGCCGACGCGCCGTCACGTTGCTTTCGGCCGTGATCCAGCGCACCAGCGTGGCGCCCTCGTCGCGCGCAATCTCGGCGAGCCGATGCAGGATCGCCGTGCCCGCGCCCGTTCCGCGCGCTTCGGCGGCGGTGAACAGATCGTCGAGGTAGATCCCGGTTCCGCCATCGATCGGCCGCGCGAAGGTGCGGTAGTGGCCGATGCCGATCGGGGTGCCGTCGAGCTCGGCGACGAGGCCGCGGGTCTCGTGCGCCTCATCGTGCAGCCACTGCCACACGCGATCGTAAATGGCGTCGTCGTGGGGCTTGCCGTAGAAATCGCGGTAACCGCGGTACAGGGCCTGCCAGGCGTCGCGGTCGCCCGGGGCGATATCGCGCACGATCACGGTGCTCATGCGAGGCGCTCCGTTTCGACGAAGACGATGTCGGCGTCGGTGCCGCGGTTCTCGACGCGGTGCACCGCGCCGGCCGGCCGGGTGTAGCTCACGCCGAACTCGAGATCGGCCTGGATCTCACTGCCGTCGGCGTTCACGACGTGCATGGTGCCGGTGACGAGCGGCACCACTACGTACGGGAAGTCGTGCCGGTGCTCAGGGATCGCGCCGCCGGGCGCGATCGTCCAGCGGGTGACGCGGAACAGCTCGGTCTCGAGCTGCACGTCGCCTCTCGAACCGGAAGCGTCGGGTGCGCCGGTCTCAAAAGATGCGGGTTGCGGCGATTCGGTCATCGATGTCCCCTCGGTTGCAGTGTGCCGGGACGAGCCGGCGCTGGGTTCCGTCGCCAGCCTACGCCCCGCGCGCGATCTCGGACCGCTTTCCGATGAGCTCGGGGTGCAGTGCCAGAATCACGTTCGAGAGGGCGAATGCCGAGGTGATCGGTGCGCCGAACGCGCTCTCGACGCGTGCCAGGCGGTATCGCACGGTGTTGGGATGCACGAAGAGCGTTTCGGCCGTCCGAGCGATGTTCTGGTCGGCGGCGAGGTATGTGGTCAGGGTGTCGAGCAGCTGCGGGGCCGCGATCGGTGCGAGGGTGCGCTCAATGCGCTCGGCGAGTTGGCGGGAATCGACGTGCGACAGCAACCAGGTCGCGAGGTCGATGCGGTCGATGAGCACGGGGCCGGGCCGTGCGGGATCATCTGCCGCTGCCGCCCACTGCCTGGCGATACTGAGCCCCGTTTCGGCCTCCCGCACCGATTCAGAGATGCGCGACAGGGCAGAGAAGGGGGCCGATGCGCCCACGATGAAGTGCCGTGATGTCTCGGTGATCCACTGCTCGCTCCCCGGTGAGTCCGGCACGATCGCGGCGATGGTGGCAGGGGAGTCCATGTCTTGGCGGCGCAGCATCACGAGGAGCGGCAGATCTTCCGACCGGGCTCGGGCATGGAGGTGGGTGACGTGCGCCTCGGTCGCGGAGTCGCTCTCGAGCGGGGCGAGTTCGAGCGCTCGTATCGGCGCGTACGCCGGGAATCGGAACTGTGCGAGGCGGCTCCAGAAGCGGTGTTCGCGCGCCGGCAGCACGCCGTCGTGCAGGGCGGCGATGAGTTGCTCGTTGTCGCGGCGGTCGCGCTGGGTCGCCCCGTACTGGATGCCGTGCACGGCTCCCAAGAGGCGCTCGGAAGTGTCGAGGAGCAGGTCGCCGATGCGGTCGAGTGTGTCGGATCCGCGGCTCGCGATGGCGATGACGTGCACGCCGTCGCGCAGCGCGACACGGCGGGTGCGCACGGCCCAGCGGCCGATCTCGATGCTGAGCTCGCGGCGATGCGTGGCAGAGACCTCATTCCAGATGAGTTGCGCAGGTGCCTCGCCGGTGCTCGCGACGAGGGTGCCTTCAAAGTCGTAGATGATGGCGGTGCCCCGGCACAGGGTGCTGAGTCGCGCAGTAAGCGCGTGCACGGGATCGGTCGAGGCGACTGCCGCGAGCAGGGCATTGGTGATCTCGAGCGTGGTGCGGAGGCGCTCGGTCTCCGACGCCGGTTCGGGTGCGTCCATGGGCAGGATCCTCCGAAACTTGTGTGAACGGGAGGTTTCAGCGGTGGTAATCGTCAGATTCTTGGAGATTCTACAATCGAACCCCGAGAATGCTGCGATTTCTCCAGTGACCGCTGCGGCTTCCTTCGCGATGGTTGATGCATCCGGAACTCAACGACGAACTCCAGGAGGAGCCCATGAGCAATGTCCGTGTCGCGGTCGATGTCGGAGGCACATTCACCGATGTGTGCATCTTCGACGACGACACCCAGCAAATGCGCGTCACGAAGGTGCCGTCCACACCGAGCGATCCGATGGTCGCCGTGATGCACGGCGTCGAGCGCGGGGAGGTCGATCTTTCGGAGGTGGTGCAGTTCTCGCACGGCACCACGGTCGCCACCAATGCGCTCATCACGCGCAATTTCCCGGCCGCTGCGCTCGTCACCACGCGCGGGTTCCGCGATGTGCTCGAGATCCGCGATGGCACGAAGGATGACCTTTGGGACGCGTATAACGACGTCTCGGAACCCTACATCAGGCGGCGCGATCGCTTCGAGGTGACCGAGCGCATCGATTACAACGGGCACACGATCACCCCGCTCGATGAGGCGGAGGCGCGGGAGCTGGCCGAGCTGCTGCGTCGCCGCGGCGTAAAGACCGTGGCGGTCTGCTTCCTCAACTCCTACGCGAATCCCGCGCACGAGACCCGCATGCGCGAGATCATCGAGGAAGCGATCCCCGAGGCGACCGTGTCGACCTCTGCCGAGGTGCTCCCCGAGATCTTCGAGTACCCCCGATTCAACACCGCGGTGGCGAACGCGGTGCTCGCGCCCCTGGTCTCGGGGTACGTCAATCGACTCGCGGGCCGGCTCAAGGACGATGGGTACCGCGGTGATCTGCTCCTGCTGCACTCGGGCGGTGGATCCATGACCCCCCGACTGGTGGAGAAGTTCCCCGTGCGCCTCGCCGCTTCCGGCATCGCCGCGGGCGCGATCTCGGCGAAGCACATCGCGCAGCAGTGCGGGTACGACAATGCGGTGAGCCTCGACATGGGCGGCACCTCGACCGACATCGCACTCGTCGCAGACGGCGAACTGCGCGTGTCCCAGGAATGGCAGGTCGAGTACGGCCACCCGATCATCTTCCCCTCGATCGAGGTGCTGACCATCGGTGCGGGCGGCGGATCCCTCGCGCACATCGACATCGCGGGGTCCCTGCGCAACGGCCCGCAGTCGGCGGGCGCCGACCCCGGCCCCGCCTGCTACGGCACCGGAGGCGAGGAGCCCACCAATACCGACGCAAATGTGGTGCTCGGCCGGCTCGGCACTTCGCTCGCCGGGGGCGTGAAGCACCTCGACCGGGCGCTGTCCGAAGCCGCGATCCGACGCGTCATCGCCGAACCGCTCGGAATGGAGCTCGCTGAGGCCGCCCACGCGATCGTCGCCGTCGCGAACGCGAACATGGCCGACGCCGTGCGGCTCGTCTCAATTCGCCGCGGCTACGACCCCCGCGACTTCGCACTTCTCGCGTTCGGCGGCGCGGGGGCGCTGCACGGTGCCGATGTCGCCCGCGAGCTCGGGATCCCGACCGTCGTGGTGCCGCCCAGCCCGGGCGTCACGTCGGCCATGGGATGCCTGCTGGTCGATATCCAGCACGACTTCGCCCACATGTACACGGGGCTCGCCTCGGGCGCCGACGAAGAAGGGATCGAGCAGGCGTTCGTCGGCCTCGAGACCGAGGCCACGGCGCGCCTCCGCCACGAGGGCGTCGCCGACGAGGATGGCATGCTGCAGCGCAAGATCTCGATGCGCTACCAGGGGCAGTGGCGCTCACTGCAGGTGCCGATGGGGTCGGGGCCGGGTGCGCTCGCGCAGGCGGTGCGCACCTTCCACGAACAGTACGAGCGCGAGTTCGCCTTCCGGCAAGACGACGCGCCCGTCGAGGTCTACCAGCTGCACCTCACCGCGGTCGGCAAGATCCCGAAGCCGTCGTTCCGACCGGCCGAGGTCGTCGAGCAGGAGCCGGGGGCACTCGCCGAGCGGCGCTCCGTTTACTTCGGCGCCGACGGCTGGGTCGACACCCCCGTGTACGACCGCGACGCGCTCGCCGCAGGCACCGCGTTCTCCGGCCCCGCCATCATCAACCAGCTCGACTCGACGACGGTCGTGCCGCCGCACACCAACGCTGAGATCGACGAGTGGCTCAACATCCGCATCCACCTTGAGGAGGTCTCCCGATGACCGCACCCAGCACGGCTACCGTCAGCCGCGACACGAGCACCGAACCGGCATCGGCGCCGGCGCACGCCGCCCCCGGGCGCGACACCGCGCTCGACCCGGTCACCTTCGAGGTGCTCAAGAACGCCTTCGCCACGAGCGTCGACCTGATGAGCGAGCAGATTCTGCGCACCTGCTACTCGTTCGTGATCTACTCCCGCGACTTCTCGTCGGCCCTCTGCGACGCCCGCGGCAATACCGTGATGCAGGGTTCCGGCGACATCGCGGTGCACGTCGGCACGCTGCACTTCCAGTGCAAGGCAGTGATCGAGGAGTTCGGCGACGACATCCACCCGGGCGACGTGTTCGCCGTGAACGACCCGTATCGCGGGGGCACGCACCTCAACGACGTGTCGTTCATCCGCCCGATATTCTCCGACGGCCGCATCATCGCGTACGCGCAGAACAAGGGGCACTGGGCTGATATCGGCGGGCCGGTGCCCGGCTCGTTCAATGTTTCGGCTACCGAGCACTTTGGCGAGGGGCTGCGCATCACGCCGGTGCGCCTGTGGTCGAAGGGCGTCTACCTGCACGATGTGGCGAACCTCCTCGTCGGCAACACGCGAGCGCCCGGGCAGGCGATGGGAGACCTGCACGCGCAGTCCGAGGCCACGGCGGTCTGCGAGCGCGAGATCCTGCGCCTCGTCGAGCGCTACGGCACCGTGACCGTCGAGACCGCGATGCAGGAGACCCAGGATTACGTCGAGCGCACGGTGCTGCGGCGCCTCGAGGACCTGCCGCGCGGTACCTGGAGCACGGTCGACTACCTCGACCTCGACCCGGGCGCCGACGAGGGGCTCGTGCCGGTCGAGATCACAATGACGCTCGACGGCAAGGGCATCCACTACAGCCTCCGGGGCGGGGCCGCGATCAAAGCGTTCCTGAACTCGGGGTACGGCACGACGTTCTCGGCGATCTACGCCGGCACGAAGACCTTCTTCCCCGACGTGCCGCTGAACTCGGGCTTCTACGCGGCCGTCACCGCCGAGATCGGCCCGGAGGGCACCGTGATCAACGCCGGCTGGCCGCTCGCGGTAACCGGTACCGTGTCTGGCCCGTACGAGAAGATCATGAACGGCATCTTCGAGATCTGGTCGCAGATCATGCCCGAGCGGGCGATGGCCTGCGCGTTCAACCTCGAGTACTTGCTCGTCGGCGGGCGCGATTCGCGGCACGATGAGAACCCCTACTTCATGTGGTACGACTGGATGGCCGGCGGCTGGGGTGGTCGCTCGTCGAAGGACGGCTCCTCGGCGACGGCGCCCGTGTTCGGCGTCGGGCTCGCGGTGCAGGCGTGCGAGGGTCAGGAGCGATTGACGCCCGTCCTCACGACGATGCACCGGATCGGCACCGACTCTGGCGGCCCCGGCAGGTTCCGGGGCGGGTGCGGCGTCGAAAAGGGCGGCACGCTCACCGACGCGGGCAACTCGGTCATGAGCTACTGCTGCGACCGCGCGCGATCCATCACCTGGGGCATCGAGGGCGGGCTGCCGTCGATTCCCCATGGCGTCTGGCTCAACCGCGATACCGAGCACGAGCGGTTCCTCGGTTCGATCTTCTCTTCGGTGCCGGTGGAGCCGGGGGACACCTTCTATCGGCCTTCGGCAGGAGGCGGCGGGTTCGGAGATCCTCTCGACCGCACCCCGGAGGAGGTGCTGGAGGATGTGATCGACGACTACGTCTCGATCGAGCGGGCTCGAGCCGACTACGGGGTGGTCATTCGACCCATCGATCCCGAGCTCGACCGGTATGAGATCGACCGTGACGCCACCGCGACCGAGCGCGCGCACATCCGTGAGCACCGCGCCGGCTGGCTCGCGGCCGATCCCGAATCGATCGCTGCCGGCTACCGCGACGGATCCATCGACCTGCTCGATGTGATCCGCCGCCACGGGGTCATTCTCGACTGGGGCACGGGGGAGCTGTTCGCCGAGACTACGCGTCAGCACCGGGAGCAGATGCAGCGCCGCTCGGCCGCGCACTGGGTCGCCTGACCCCATCAGTACGGGTGGGCGGGGCTGCACGCCTCGCCCACCCGGCACCGTGCGCAGTGGTGCGCGAACTCGTTGAGCAGCGCTGCTCAGTGAAATTGAGCCTTTGTGCAGATGACCGAGAAGCCGTGCAAATGTTCCGCCCGTTGCACAGTACTGATTCGTCATCCCTTCCATAACAATAAATGCGATACCGGGCGGAGGGGCCGCCCGGAACATCGCACCCCGCACTCGCGACGGCACCCGCCGGAAGCGATCACCCGAACCCCACCGCCGCTCCCGCTTCGCGCACCGCCGTGCGAACTGAGAGACGCGGCACCCCGGATACCAATGGAGGTACACATCGTGAGTTTCAATCTCACCGGGACCAACGAGGATGTCGAAGCCACCGACGCCCTGGCGCGCGAGGCAAACGACGAAGACCAGATGAAGCGCGGTTCGCTCGCGCTCGCCTGGTACGGCGTCGCCAGCGCATTCTTCTTCGTCTACATCGGCGCCGCCATGGCCGCCGCCTACGGCACGGTCAACGCCATCATCGGCATCGTGCTCACCATCATCGTGTACGGCGCGATCAACGCCGTGCTCTCGAAGTACGCGATCAACAACCGCACCACGGTCGCCCAGTTCTCGCGCACGATTCTCGGTACCGCCGGATCATCGATCGCGACGATCATCTTCGCGCTCGTGGCGATCTACTACGCCGTCTTCGAAGGCTCGATCGTGGCCTATGCATTCATGGCGGCGTTCGGTGGAGAGATGTGGATGTGGAGCCTGATCGTTGTGCTCTACTCCACCCCATTGATCATCGGCGGTGTGCGCCGGTTCCTCGACAAGCTCAACGGCTGGTTGATGCCGCTCTATTTCTTCGGCCTCGTCGCAGCGGTCATCTGGGCCGGGGTCGTCTACGGGTTCGGGGACGCCTGGCTCACCCATGCCCCCGCGGTGGAGCTGCCCTTCTCGCTCGGAGGCCCGGGCTGGCTTGCGACCTTCGCCGGGTACATGGGCATCTGGATCATGATGATGTTCACGATGGACTACGCAGCACTCGGCAAGTGTAAGGACGTGAAGTTCCACCAGCGCTTCACGTTCGGCCCGCTGTTCTACGTGCTTGCTTACGGCTTCTCGGCGTTCGTCGGCATCTTCCTCACCTTCACCATTCCCGGCATGGAGGTGTCCGAGAGCGGTGTCGCCGGCGGCATGGTCAGCCTCATGGGCATTTTCGGCCTGGTCGTCATCATCGCTTCTCAGACCCGCATCAACACCGCGAACTATTACTTGGGCGCGGCGAATCTGAAAGCCTTTGGCGAGCGAGTACTGAGACTCAACCTGCCGAACATCGCGTGGGTGCTGATCTCTTCCGTCATCATCTTCCTGCTGATGCTGCTCCCGATCGTGCAGTACCTGCTGCTCGCCCTCGCTTGGCAAGGTGTGCTGGTGACGGCGTGGGTCGCGATCGCGCTCACCCACGTGTTGCTCGATCAAGGACGCAACCAGGAGCACTCCGCGATCGATGATCGCCATTACAAGCCTTTCAACAGCAACGGCCTCATCGCGTGGATCGTCGGTACGGTGATCGGTCTGGTGATGCTGCAGTTCGGCACCATCAACCCCGAACTCGCGGGCGTCGGCTCGACTTGGGGTCCGATTCTGACGGCCGTGTCGTCCGCGGTCGTCTACGCGCTGCTCTGGAAGGTGCGCCCGACGAGCCGCACCGGTCTGATCGCGGTGGTCGGGTCCTGAGCTGATGTCTCCCCACCCGAACTGACCCCGCAGGCCCGAGCATCGCTCGGGGCACCTGCGGGGTCAGGCGCGTGCGGCCGGCGGTATTAGTACGGCTCGATATCGACCAGCCGCAGCGCCATCAGGCACGTGGCCTTCCCCTCGAGCGTGTCGAGCGAGAGACCGAGGATCTCCTCGATGCGGCGGATGCGGTACCCCAGCGAGTTGCGGTGGATGAAGAGCTCGTCGCAGGTGCGCGAGGGCTGGGCGTCGTTGCGGATCCAAGCCCGCAGCGTCGGTAGCAGCTCGGTGCTGCGCTGCTCGTCGTGCTCCAGCAGCGGAGCGAGGAAGTGCTCGGCCGACTCGCGCGCCCCGCGTCCCGCCGCCGCCGCGACCACAGCGCTGAGGCCCAGGGCGGGGGCGACGACCGGGTGCGCCGTGTGGTGTACGAGGTCGAGCGCGTGGACGAGCGAGATACGTAGTTCGTCGATGGTGCGCATCGGACCGCGGAACACCAGCGGCAGCGCCGGCTTGAGGTGCAGGAGCGCATCGGAGGCCTCGGCGAACCCCTCGCGGGGAAACTGGGCGAGCGCGATCAGACGGTCGTCGATCTCGGCGACGCGCACGTCGTGGAAGGCGCCATGCAGGGCGACGCGCAGCTTCCAGGCGGCGGCGGCGTGCTCGCCGCTGAGATCGGCGACAGTCAGGGCAGTGTCGGCGCGGCGACTCAGGCCGAGTTCGTGGAACGCGTTCGCCACGTCGCTGCGCGTCGATTCCGACCAGCCAACGCATCGGTTCACGAAGCGCAGCATGTCTTGATGGCTGCTCGCATCGACGGCGACTGCGCGATTCAGTTGCAGCGCCAGAATCGCGGTGACGGGTGCGAGTAGCGTCTCCACTTCGCCTGCGGAGCGGTGCAGACGCACGGCCAGCTGGCACGGATTGCTCAGGCCCATGGGCAGAGGAATGCTGAGCTCTTCGGGGCCTGAGACGCGCCCGCTGCCGGTGCGCCAGGTGGCGGTCTCTGGGTACTGCGCGATCAGCGAATCGAACGCGTCATAGACCGCGAGCGGACCCTCGACTACGGCGTGAATCGCAGCGAGCAACGTGGTGATCTCGGCGCCCTGGCTCGCGAGCCGCGCGCACTCGTCGGCGAGCAGCCAACCACGGTTGAACCGCTCCATGCGCTCCGCCTGAATCCACTCCTCGACGTACTGGTCGATCTTGTGGAGGGGAACAGTGGTCGGCACTTCGAGCAGGGGCACATCGTAGGCTGCGCAGGCGGTGACGAGGCCGGGCGGCAACTCACGGTGTGCGGAGCCGATCGCGAACGCGACTGCTGAGACCGGCACCCCGGCAAGGCGTTCGACGTAGCCGTCCCAGATCGCCGGCTCGGTGAAGTTCATGCCGATCCCCGAGGTGAGCAGCAGCACGTCCTCCTCCAGAAACGGCGTCGGATCGAGGTGTTCCATGGGGGCGCACCGTGCGATCTCGCGGTTGAGCCGCTTCGTGCCCGAAGGTGTCTCCAGGCGCAAGTCGAGCGAGGGGTCAGTCAGCAGATCGACGACGCGCACGTGCGGCTCCTTTGCGCTTGCACAATTTCATCCTGAATATTCTTGCACCTGCATAATAACGTCTCTCGTTCGGAAGCCGTACGTTAGACGCCATGACTGCACAATGTGGTGAAGAAGTTACTGTCAACTCCGATATGGGCGAGGCGTTCGGCCTGCACACCTTCGGTAACGATGCGGCGCTGATGCCGATCATCGATGCGGCCAACGTGGCGTGCGGGTTCCATTCCGGCGACCCGCAGACGATGGCCGCGACCGTGGCCCTCGCGTACGAGCACGGCGTTCGCATCGGAGCCCACCCGGGCCTCCCCGATCTCGTTGGTTTCGGCCGCCGCGAGATGAAGCTCACCGCCGACGAGGTCGAGAGCCTGATCCGCTACCAGGTCGGCGCGCTGAGCGGCTTCCTGAAGGCCCACGGTCTCCCGCTGAACCACATCAAGCCCCACGGTTCGCTATACGGCATGCTCGCACGTGACGAAGAGCTCATGGACGGAGCCGCGCGCGTCGCCGCCGACTTCGACGTGCCGATCTTCGGCATCGCGGGATCCGCCCACCAGCGCGTCGCCGAGCGCGCGGGCGTCGAATTCATCGGCGAGCTCTACGTCGACCTCGATTACAACTCCGAGGGCGGGCTCATCATCCTGCGCCAGCCGCTCGCCACCGACCCCGCTGCTGCTGCCGAGCGCACGCGCCGCGCGCTCGAGACCGGCATCGTGCTCGCGAACGACGGTACGGAGCTTCCCATCGCGTTCCGCAGCATCTGCGTGCATTCTGATACCCCGAACGCCGTCGAGGTCGCCGCCGCAGTCCGTGCGGCGCTCACCGCCTGAGCTTCTGCGTTTCCCACCCCACCCCACCTCACCACGCATCACTGGAGATCACACCTATGAGTTCACAGGTCATCGCGCCCCTTCCGGGCATTTTCTATCGCAGCCCCGCACCGGGCAAGCCGCCGTTCGTCGAAGCGGGTGACCCTGTCGAGGCCGGCCAGACCATCGGCGTCATCGAGATCATGAAGCAGTTCACCGAGGTCCGGTCGGAGAGCGCGGGAACCCTCACCTCGTTCGAGATCGAAGACAACGGCACCGTCGGCCCGGGCGATGTCATCGCCACCATCGACTGATGGGCGCGACGAACGGCAACAGAGGAGCGGCAGCAGTGAAGAAATTGCTCATCGCCAATCGCGGCGAAATCGCGATCCGCATCATCCGCACGGCGAAGGAGATGGGGATCGCCACGGTCGCCGTCGTGAGCGAGGCCGACCGTGGTTCGAACGTCGAGCGCTTCGCCGACGAGACCCACGTGATCGGGCCAGCGCCCGCCGGGCTCAGCTATCTGAACCACGACGCGATCCTCGCCGCCGCTGCGGCCAGCGGTGCCGATGCGGTGCACCCGGGCTACGGCTTCCTGTCTGAGAACGCGGTGTTTGCGCGACGCGTGCAAGAGGCCGGTCTCGTGTGGGTCGGCCCGAGCCCCGAGTCGATCGAGCTCATGGGCGACAAGGCGCGGGCGCGCGAGGCCGCCATCGCCGCCGGGGTGCCCGTGCTCGCAGGCACCGAGGGCGTGCTCGACATCGAGGCCGACATCGAGTCGATCGCCGACGGCATCGGCTACCCGCTCGTGGTCAAGGCCTCGGCAGGCGGCGGTGGTCGCGGCATTCGCCGCATCGCGTCGCGCGCCGAGGTGCGGGGCACGGTCGAGATCGCGCAGGCCGAAGCGCTCGCCGCCTTCGGGTCGGCCGATGTCTACTTCGAGCGCTTCGTAACGCGCGCCCGCCACGTCGAAGTGCAGATCTTTGGCGACGGGGAGTCATGGATACACCTCGGCGACCGCGACTGTTCTATGCAGCGCCGCCAGCAAAAGGTTATCGAGGAGGCGCCGGCGCCCAGCTTGCCCGACGCGATCCGCGCCCAGATGCGTGAGACCTCGGTGGAGCTCGCGCGGCAGTCGCAGTACATCGGAGCGGGCACCGTCGAGTTCCTGTATGACCCGGTGCGCGAGGAGGTCGCGTTCATCGAAATGAACACGCGCCTGCAGGTTGAGCACCCCATCAGCGAGGCCATCACGGGCATCGACCTCGTGCGCGAGCAGTTGCGCATCGCGTCGGGCGAGCGGCTCGGCTACACGCAGGACGACATCACGTTTGAAGGGCACGCCTTCGAATTCCGCATCAACGCCGAAGACCCCGAGAACAACTTCATGCCCAGCCCGGGCCTCATCGAGACGCTCGAGCTGTCGGGCGGCCCCGGGGTGCGCTCCGACTTCGGGTTCTCGGCCGGGCAGACCGTGATGCCGTTCTACGACTCGCTGCTCGGAAAAGTCGTCGTCTGGGCGGCCGATCGCGAACAGGCTCGCGCTCGCGCGATCCGGGTGCTCGACGAGACGCAGATATCCGGCATCAAAACGACTGTGCCGCTGATGCGCCGACTCGTCGACCTCGAGGACTTCAGCGCCGCGGAGCATTACACGACCTACATCGAATCCGTTCCAGGACTATTGGGGGAGCCCTCATGACGCACACGGATCAGTCGCGCTACACGTGGGGCGGCGACGAGTTCTTGCTCGTCGAGATCTCGCCCGACATGTCGCTCGAATCCAATTTCATCGCGAACGCGGTGGCCCACGGGCTCGAGGAGGCGGCGCTCGACGGCATCGTCGACATCTGCCCCGCCAACGCTTCGCTGCTCATTCGTTTCGACCCCGACGCGCTGTCGCATGGTGTGCTCGAGGCCCGGGTGCGTGAGCTCGAGACCGAGGTGCGACGGGCGACCGTGCAGCAGCTCGAGACGCGCATCATCGAAATGCCCGTCTGGTACGGGGATCCCTACACGGCGGAGGTGGAGCAGCGTTTCCGCGAGGGCTTCCACCAACGACCTGAGGGCACCGACCTCGACTACAGCGCGGAGGTGAACGGCTTGGCTTCGGCCGAGGAATTCATCCGACGGCATCACGAGACCCCCTGGATCGTCTCCATGGTCGGGTTTGTCGCTGGCCTCCCCTTCCTCTTCCAGCTGACGCCGCGCGAGCGACAGTTGGAGGTGCCGAAGTACCTGAGCCCCCGCACCGATACTCCGGCGCTCACCATCGGCTACGGCGGCTGCTTCACCGCGCACTACTCGGTGCGCGGTGCCGGCGGCTACCAGATGCTCGGGATCACGCCGACCCTGATTTTCGACCCTGAGCAGCAGCTCGCCGACTTCGCAGACTTCATGGTGCTCTTCCGCACGGGCGACATCGTGAAGTACCGCTCCGTCGACGAGGCCGAGTATCGCGAGATCGAGGCGCAAGTCGCCGCCGGCACGTATCGCTACCGTCAGGCGCCCGTCACGTTCACGCTCGCCGAGGCGCTCGCGGATCCCGACGCCTACAACCGCACCCTGCTGGAGGCCCTCGATGTCGCTTGAGATTCTCACCCCCGGTCTCGCCACGACCGTTCAGGATCGTGGGCGTTTTGGCTACTACCGCTTCGGCATTCCGCAGGGCGGTGCCATGGATCAGTACTCCGCCGCACTCGCGAACCGGCTCGTTGGCAACGGGCCCGATGACGCGCTGCTCGAGTGCACCTACCTGGGGCCGAAGATCCGCGTGGACGCGAAGGCGGTGCTTGCGATCACCGGCGCACCGGTCGACGTGCTGGTCAACGGCGAGCCGGTGGCCGAGTACGAGCGGGTCGAGCTGGCCGCCGGCGACGAGCTGTCATTCGGCGTGATCCGCGGCGGCGCGAAGTTCTTCATCGCGGTCGCCGGCGGCATCGACGTGCCGGAGGTGCTCGGCTCCCGCTCGACGTACCCCATCGGCAAGATGGGCGGCTTCGAAGGCCGGGCGCTGCAGGCCGGTGATGTGGTGCCGGTGGGTGCCACCCCGACGAGCGCGCTGCCCTGGCTCGACGCGGTGCCGGAGGCGTGGCGGCCGAGCTTCGAACGCGAGGTCGCGGTGCGCATCATGTTCGGCCTCTACGATCACAAACTCACCGATGAGGGCCGCCGCAACCTTACGGACGAGGAGTGGACGCTCACCCCGGTCGCCGACCGGATGGGGCTGCGCTTCGACGGCCCCGGCGCCCCCTGGAAGCAGGAGGAGCAGCCGTTCGGCGCGGGGCAGGACCCTTCGAACATCACGGACGCCGGCTACGCGGTCGGATCCATCCAGATCCCCGGTGGGACGCAACCGATCGTGCTGCACTGCGACGCGGTGTCGGGTGGCGGATACGCTCAGGCCGGCACGGTGATCAGCGCCGATATGGACCTGTTCGCCCGCATGGCGCCGGGCACGCGCGTGCGCTTCGTACCCGTCTCGATGGACGAGGCTCTCACGGCGAGAGCTGAGCGCAGCGCACGATTCGCGGCGATCTGGTCGGGGCAGGTGCGCTGACATGCCCCTTGTCACTGTGAAGATGTTCGAGCATCGTCTGCAGCAGGATCCGGAACTCGCGCGTCGGCTGGCGGTCGCCATCGACGAGCTGGTTGCGGAGTATTGCAGCGGTCCAGACGGCAAGCGACCAGATACCTGGGTCACGGTCGAGGGCGTGCCGCGAGAGCAGTGGACGTTCAACGGAGAGACTCGCTAACACGGCCGGAGCGGGTGCGAGAAAGTCTTCCCGCACCCGCTCTCGTGCATTTCCTGAGAATCCGCCATGATGAGAGCAGGCCCGCACGAGCGGTGCCGCACGTACTCGAACGAGGAGTCGACATGGCGTCCCCCGAAACCGCAACCCCCGAAGCACCCCCGCGTTCAGACGGTCTCCGCACCGCGCTCGGCATCGGCGGCCTCATCGCCGTGGTGCTCGGCCTGCTCATCGTGTTCTTCCCCGGGGCATCGGGGGCGGTGACCACGCAGATCATCGCGGCTTTGACTGCCGCATACGCACTGGTCGTCGGCGTCGTCTACATCGGTTCGGCGTTGTTCGGCCGCGCGATCGGCGGGTGGGCGCGAACCGGCTACATCTTGCTGGGCCTGCTGTACGTCATCGGCGGTGTCGTGATGCTCGCGAACCTCAAGGTGACTGGCGCGCTGCTCGCACTGTTCCTCACCGTCACCATCGGTGTGCTCTGGATCTTCGAAGCGGTGCTCGCATTCAGCACGCTGAGCCAGGCGAAGAGCAAGGTGTGGGGCATCATCCACGGTGTCATCGGGTTGCTCGCCGGCCTGACGCTGCTCTTCTCGCCCCTGCTCGGCGCGGTCACGCTGTGGTTGCTGCTGGGCATCTCGATGATCGTGCTCGGCGTCGCGCAGGCGGTGCGCGCGTTCGGCATGAAGTCTGCGGAGTAGCCTCCGGTCACTGCGTGCCGACCGCCGGAGTCGGCACGCAGTCGCGCCTCAGCGCATGCTCTCCAGCATCTCGGCCGTGATCTCGCCCTCGCCCGAGGCGAGCATCACGTATTTCCGCAGCATCACGAGCGCGGCCGACGCCTTATCGAACTCGGCGGCGACGAACCGGTCGGTGCCGATGAGCGCGAGGGCGGCTCGCGCGGGCATGACGGCGCCGCGCACCTCATCGGCGCGCGAGCTCGGCGCGAGGGCGCGCAGCTCGGCCATCGACGTGAAGATCGGCAGCACGGGCTTGCCGGTGGTCGAGCGGATGGTGCGCACTCGGTGGCCCTTCTTCTTCGACGCGGCGCCGGTGACGTCGACGACGAGGTAGCCCTCGCGGAGCGCATTCAGAAACGCGGCAAGGTGCGTGTAGTCGGGGGTTGCCTGCAACGCCTCGAGTGCGGCGCGGGCCGCCTCGTTCACGTAGTCGGCGTGCACGTCTTCAGGGATCGGCGGCTGCTCCGTCATGCTTCCAGACTACGCGGCTGAGGCGCCGCGGTGATGCGGCTGCTCCGGGCGGCCCGGCTGATCCTCGTCTTCTTCACCGATGCCGCGCGCCGCGAGGGCCTCGCCGGTGAGTTGCGCCTGCGCGACGGTGCGAATCACCAAAGGCACGACGCGAGCGCGCGGGCTGCGTTCGAGGCCCCGGGCACGTGCGGCGTCGCGGGTCTCGCGAGAGATGCCGATGACATTCGGAATGGCGCGGATCACGAGTGAGAAGGCGAGCGCGACCCGCTCGGGCTTGACGCCGAAGCGGCGCAGCGGCCCGATCGCCCAGGTCACGGTGTCGGTCATGTCTTCGATCGCGGTGCTCGCGGTGACGGCGCTCGCGGCGAGGATCAGCGCGAAGAGGCTGCCGACCACAGCGTAGCCGCGCACCGCGCCGGCGGCCCAGGCCTCGGCTCCCGGAAAGGCAGCCCCTGCCGCGCCGATGCCACCCGCCGCGGCGAACGCGTCACTTGCGGCAGTGAAGACGAAAAGCAGTATCGCGACGATGGCGAAGCCGCGGGCTACCCTGCCGAAGTCGCGGCCGCGCATGCCCGAGAGCACGGCGAGCGCGATTGCGATCCCGAGCCACAGTGTGGTCGACCACAGGGCGGTCGTGCCCGAGCCGCGCAGTGCCATGACGACGATCGCGAAGACGAACAATCCGAGCAGCTTCGCCCCGGGTCGCACCGCGTGCAGCGGGCCGCGGCGGGCGATGTAGCTGCCGAGCGGAGACGCCTCGCTCACCGCAGTGCCCGCTCGCGGTAGTGTGCGATCGCCTCGTCGGGATGGCCGTCGAACACGACGCGTGCCTCATCGACCACGAGCGTGCGGTCGGCGCGCGCGGCGAGGTCGAGGTCGTGGGTCACGACGAGCACCTGCTGCGGCAGCGTCATGATGAGATCGCCGATCGCGCGGGCGTTGCGCAGGTCGAGCAGGGTGGTCGGTTCGTCGGCGACGAGGATCGCCGGGTCGCCCGCAAGCACCGACGCGATGGCGAGCAACTGCTTCTGTCCGCCCGAGAGCGTGTGCACGCTCTGGTCGGCGCGCTCGGCCAGCCCGAAGCGCTCGAGCACGGCGAGGGCCGCCGTGTGGCGCTCGCGTTTGTCGGGGTGGCTGCGGCGCAGTGAGAGCGAGACGTCTTCGACGACTGTCGGCATGATGAGCTGCGCCGACGGGTCGGTGAAGACGAACCCTACCGCGCGGCGCACGGCGGCCCCGTCGCGGCGGGTATCGAGCAGGGTGCCGCTCGGTGCACCCGCGTCAGCCCCGGTGCCCGCGTCGGCATCGGCGCCGATGCGCACCGACCCCGAGCTCGGCTCGATCAGTCCGTTCACGAGCCGGGCGAGCGTCGACTTGCCTGAGCCGTTGCCGCCGATCACCGAGATGCGGTGCTCGGAGAGCGTCAGCGAGGTCGGCTGCAGGATCGTCCGATCGCCGTCGGGGCCCGGGGCGACCACGGTGGCGGAGCGGAGTTCGATCACGCGGAGATCCTACTCGGGTGCGGGTGCGGGTGCGGGTTCGGGTGCGGGTGCGGTGCCGGCGTGCGTTCAGCGAGCGCGGCGCGGCAGCAGCGCGGGGAAGGCGCGGTGCACGGCGGTTGCGACGAGCGCCATGAGGATGTTCTTGACGATGTCGCCCGGAATGAACGCGAGGTCGAAGAGGAATGCGTCGCCGATGCTCATGCCGCCGCGCCACGCGAGACCGAGTGCGCCGAGCGGGTGGATGAAGATGAGGCTGCTGGTAAAGCCGGCGACGAAGATGAGCGGGATGCTCGCGGCGATCTTGCGGCGGGGCAGGCGTTCGACGATGAAGCCGGTGAGCAGCGCGGCGAGCGGGAACGCCACGAGGTAGCCGACCGTGGGGCCGGCGAACGGGGCGAGGCCGGCTGATCCGCCGGAGAACACCGGCAGGCCGATCGCGCCGACGGCGAGGTACAGCAGCACGGCCAAGAATCCGCGTCGCGCCCCGAGCACGGCGCCCGAGAGCATCACGGCGAAGGTCTGCAGTGTGATGGGCACGAGGCCGCCGATGCTGATGGCGGGGAGCAGCGCGCAGGCGGCGATCAGGGCGGCGAAGGCGGCGATGAGCGCGAGGTCGGTGGCGACGCGATTGCGGCGCGGGGCGGCGGCGGTCTCGAGCGCGGGGGTGGCGTCGGTGGTCATGGGGGCTCCTCGGTGAGTCGGGCGCTGCGGCGGGGTAATGCCCCGGCTCGGCAGGCCAACCTGAACAGTGTTCTGGTGAACGGTGTTCAGGTTAGCGCTAGGCTGGGGAAATGCGCAACACGCTCGCCGATGTCGTCTCCACGGCATTGGAGGTACTCGACGATCAGGGGCTCGAGGGCTGCTCGATGCGCCGGGTCGCCGCGGCGCTCGACGTGCAGCCCAGCGCGCTCTATCACCACGTTCCCAATAAGCAGAGTCTGCTTGCGCTCATGGCCGACGAGATCGCCGGCGGAGTGCTGCAGGTCGAGGCGAGCGCGGTGCTCACGCGCGACGGCGCTCCGGTCGGGCCGGCAGACCGTGCGCGCTTCATCTGTCTCGCCCTCCGCGGCGCCATGCTCGACATTCGTGACGGCGCCGACGTGGTCGCGACGGCGGCGGCGTTCCGGCTCGGTGATTCGGCAGTAGAGGATCGCCTGGCCGAGCTCATCGGAGTCGATGGCGCACGCACCCTCCTGCTCTTCACCTTCGGCCACACGCAGTCCACGCAGACGCACCGGCAGGCCGCGGCGCTCGGCGCACTCGGCTCGCTGGTGGGCCGAGCGGATGCCGGTGCCGCAAACGGCGCCGGCTCGGATCGGGGCGCGGGCGATGACGCGGAGGCGGATCCCGCACTCGACCTCGATGCCTCGTTCGAACGCGGGCTCGACATCATTCTCGCCGGGCTCGAACGCTAGTCTGCTGAGATGGAACCGCGCGATCTGACCTACGAGCACGGGCCGGTCGAGATGGCCTACACCGAGACTCCGGGGCCGGCTGATGCGGGCGATCGCGTCTACGTGCTGATCCACGGCATCGGCATGGGTCGCGTCGTGTACGCCGGGGTCGGCGACAAGCTCTCGGGTAACGGGCGCGTGCTCGCGGTCGACCTGCCCGGCTTCGGCGATTCACCCGAGCCCGGGTCCGCCGCAACACTCGAGCAGACCGCCGAGGTGATCGCCCAGTTCATCCGTGACCGCGTGCCCGACACCGCCGTGCTCGTCGGGCACTCGATGGGCACGCAAATCGTCGCCGAGGTCGCCCACCGGTACCCCGAGCTCGTCGAAGCGCTCGTGCTCATCGCGCCCACGGTGAACCGCCATGAGCGCACGGCGATCCGACAAGGCATGCGCATGGTGCAAGACCTCTGGGGTGAAACCCCGAAGGTGCTGCTGCTCGGGCTCTGGCAGTACGCGAAGACGAGCCCGATCTGGTTCTTGAACAAGCTGCGCTTCATGCTCGGGCATCGCATCGAAGCGATCTGCCCGACGATCTCGACCCCGACTCTCGTGCTCACCGGTGAAGACGACCGCGTCTGCCCGCCCGACTGGGTGCGCGAGGTCGCCAACGCACTGCCCGACGGCGTCATGGAGTTGATTCCGGATCGCGGCCACGAGGCCATCATCCGCAGCGCGGAGCCGGTCGCCTCCATGATTCTCGAATTCGTGGGCCGTCGATCTGCGGGTTTTGGGAAAGCTACGAACTCGCTAGCGTAGGTGCAACCGGGCGCATTTCCTCTCGCGCTCGGTGCGACGGAGGGCGAAGATGCGCAAGAATCTCAAGATCCTGATGTGGACTGGCCTCGGGTTGGTCGCCGCCGCCTATCTCACGCAGTACGCTCAGCTGATTCCGCAGCCCACTGTGGGTGCGAGCGATTTCTACTGGATATTTATGGGGGCGCTCGCTTTTCTGGCGAACTGCGGCAGCACGGTCGGCTCGGTGCTCTTCGCCGGTGCGCTGCTGATCCACTTCGGCCTTGATCGACGCGGTGCCGATCCGGTGCGAGGGGCGCAGCGACCCGACGCCGATCTGGCTGCACCCGAAGCGGGAGGGGCGGCGTGACGCGATCCTTCACGATCGAAACCCTTGCGGCGGTGCCGCCCGAAGCTCTCTTCGCGATCTCGCTCGACATCGATCAGCACGTGGCATCGATGGCGCAGTCGGGGGAGCGCGCTGTGGGCGGCGTCACTGCGGGGGCCATCGGGCTCGGTGAAACCGTGACGTGGCGGGCTCGCCACTTCGGCATCTGGTTCACGCTGACCTCGCGCATCACCGCGCTCGACGCACCGCGGCGTTTCGTCGACGAACAGGTGCGCGGGCCGTTTCGCACCTTTCATCACGAGCACGGGTTCGTCGCCGAGGGTACGGGCACTCGCATGACCGACACCATCACGCTCGCATCACCCATCTTCGGGGCGATCGTCGAGCCGCTCATTCTTGTGCCCTACCTGCGGCGCCTCATCGCGCAGCGCAACCGGGCGCTGGTCGACGCACTCGAGCGTCATCGGTCGTGAGCGCGTGAGAACCGGAGTACCCTGGGCACAGTGAGTGAGCAGGAGAATTCGGTAAAGCGGGCGACCATCGTGTGGGTGGTCGCCGGAATTGTGGTCTGCGGCGGCGTCGGCGCCGTGCTGGGCGGGTTGATCGGTCTGGTCGGACTCGGAGCCGGCAGCGGGCTCGCGATCGGTGCGGTCGCCGGGTTTTTGATCGGCATGCCCTCGGGCGACGGCAAGTAGCTCGCGCAGCTGCGCTCCACGCTGCCAGACTGAGCGCATGAGTGAATATCGTGCGGTGCACGCCTGGCGCTCTGCTCTCGTCGCTGGTGCAGCGGCGCTGTGTCTCGTCGGGGTGTCGGCGTGCAGCGCGGCGCCCGAGAGCGGTACCGTGACGATCGCGTACTGGGGTACTAACGTGGCCACGGACGAGCCCGCATCGATGCACTTCACCATCTCGGTGACGGGCGCGGGAACGGTCTCCGAGGGCATCGTCGAACGCGACTCTTCCGTGGGGCTCTCTGAAATTCCCTTCGGAACGCTGACCATCGACATCGCGGAGGCCTGCCAGGTGCAGACCGAGACGTTCGATGCGCTCAACCCCTCGGCGACGCTCACTATCGACGGCGACCACTGCACGTTCGGCGACTAGACGCGGCCGGCGGCACCTCGCTGGCTTCACTCCTGCAGGAGAAATTTGCTCATGCGGAGTCTTCGGAGCCGATGGATCCGCGTGAGCGAAGAACTCCGCCGTGATCGGTGGCGGATCACCGGGCCGCACCACGCCAGCAACGTCGGTGGTGGGATTTACGCTGCAGCACGTGGCAGAGCGATCAAACCTGATCCAGGTGGCGAGTGACGAGTGGATCGTCATGCGCGAGTTCGCGCAGTACCCGAAAGCGGTGATTCGCGGCATTCGAGACACTGCGGGGGAGGCGCGGTACGTGCTGCTCGCCTGGCATCCGGTGCGGCACCGGCAACGCATGGTCGGCATCTTCGCGACCCGCACCGAGGCGGAGCGGGCAGTGCCGTGGCCGTCGCGCTCGCCGCAGGTGCCGGGTCGAGCTGACGCTCCGACGCGATCCGACGGAGGCGAGAGGCGGCCGCCAGCGCCGCAGTATCCGCCACAGAACTATGGTGCGGCAGCAGCCAGTAGGTGAGGTGTATGCATGGCATGCTCACGTGGGGCTGTCAATGCGGTGCCCTTTGGTGGTCAAAGATGCAAAGCTGCTTCCGGCCGCTCCCCGAGGAGTCCTGTTTCCCCAAATGTGGCCCCGGGGAGCGGCTCTCGGCGTTTGGCGTCATTCGTGAATGGTGCGCCTGCGAGGGTGACTACCGTGGTGGTATGACGGCGATCGAGATTCGTGAGGCGACAGTGCCCGATGCGTGGGGTGTGGCTGACGTTCACGTACGTTCGTGGCAAAGCGTCTATCGCGGGCTCATTGCAGATGATGTGCTGAGCTCGTTGAGTGTCGAACAGCGCGCTGTGCGGTGGGCGGGGTGGATCTCCGCGTCGCTCGCTGGTGAGGCGACCGACGGGCGGGGCGTTGTGAGTGACGGGGCTTCGTCGCATCGCATGGTGGTTGCGAGCTCGGGCGATCGAATCGTGGGGTGGGCGACGTTCGGGCCCGGTCGAGATGCTGACTTGGATTCGCTCGGCGAGCTCGCCGGGTTGTATGTGGACCCGGAGTTCTGGTCGCAGCGCATCGGCTTCGCCCTGATCTCACGGGTCGAGAGTGAGTTGCGCGCGGCGAGTTTCGACGCAGCGTATCTCTGGGTGCTCGATGGCAATATGCGTGCGTCGCGGTTCTATATGCGCCAAGGGTGGCAGGCTGACGGTGTGGAGAAACTCGGTGAGGCGGGTGGCCTCACGCAGCTGCATGAGTGGCGTCATGTGAAACGACTCGCGCCGTCAGCGCTGGCAGTGGCCTGTAACGGCGCCGACTGAAGGAACTTCGAGCACCGATGGGCGCGTCGCGCGAAGTCGGCGTACACTCGAACATATGTTCGAATCAGTCATCGGGCCGAAGTTGCCCGTTCTCGATGACACTGTGGTGGTCTGGATGGCGAATGGGGTGCCGGCGCGGTTCGTTTTCGAGCGAGCGCGGTGGCGCATTGAGGGATCGCCGCGACCGATCATCGAGGTGCCCGAGAGTCACGCGCACCCCTTGATCACGCATGCTCCCGAGCGCCTGACGGGTTGGCGCTGTATCGCGCGTCGGGATGGTGGCGCGGAGGTCGCCGAGCTCGCGCTGCGTCGCGCGGGGTCTCGGTGGATCGCCGAGCGGCTCTAGGCGTAAACCTATTTCGCCGAGCGCAGGTTGCCGGGGTACTTGTCACCCTCGGCATCGGCCGCGGCGAGCGTGCCGTCTTCTTTCATGACGATGAGGCCGGTGGTCGATTCGGCCGACTTACCGAGAATGAGCAGCCAGTCCTTGTTGATTTCGGGCACGCGGCTGCCCATGAACTTGAAGGTCACGGGGATGTCAGGCGAAATCCAGATCGCCGTGCGCCCGTCGCCGCCGTTCACGCTGTCTTTCCACGACATGAGAAACGATTCGCCGCGCATGAGTTTCTGCACGATCACGATCTGCAGGTGTGCGAGCGTGCGGTCCTCGAAGTGGGTGACGAGACCGTCGTAGCGCAGTGATCCCATGTGTTCTCGGTTCCCCTCTAATTCTGCGGTCGTGGTGCGTGGTGCGTGGTGACTATCTTGCCATGTTCAGAAAGTATGACAGTTTTTGTGTAAAGTGTGGGATCATGGAAGCCTTGACGCGAACATGACCGACGGGAAGGAGGCTCTGATGGACGTAGGTGCGTACGCAGGTGGCATCGACACCTGGTCTCAGGTGGAAGACGACTTCTTCGTCGGCAGCCGTGACGGCGAGTTTCTCGGGTTCGTGGATCGCATTGGCGCCGAACAATATCTCGCCTGCGATCAGTATTCGCGCGAGATCGGCACCTTCGCAACGCTGTCGTCCGCGGTCACCGCACTCGAGTCGACCCAGTCACTCCCCAACGAACCCGGAAAGGCGGCCTGAGTGATGACGAACTCTTCCGTGCAGCCGATCGGGGCTGCAGCCCTGCATTCGCTCGTCTACTCGAGCCGTGCGACTGAAGACTTTAGCGAGGCCCAACTCCCTGAACTTCTGGCACGGGCCCGTGCGCACAACGTGGCAATCAATGTGACCGGCATGCTGCTCTATCGCCAGGGACGATTCATCCAGTTCTTGGAGGGAACGAATCACGAGGTCCACGAACTGTTCGCCGCAATCAGTGCCGACTCGCGCCACACGTCAGTTCGCGTGCTGCTTGACGAGCCCATCGAGGAGCGGCAGTTCCCGGAATGGACCATGGGATACGAGCCCTCTGCGGAGTTCGCCGGCCCTGCGCCCGCTGGGTTCCGCGACACGTTCGAAGACCTGGAATCGGCGCAGGAGCACTTCGTCACGAGTCGCGCAGCGCGCGAGCTCACCCTCTGGTTCCGGGTGCGCTCAGCTCGTGGGCCGCTGACTGCGGCGTAGGCGCTTATTCCTCCCTGGGGCGTGAAACCAAGTTTTCGAGAGCCGCGAGTCGGCGGTCGGGGTTGCCGGTGATCTCGGCAACCCTCGTATGCGGACCGATGAGTTCGGAGTCCCCGATGAGGTCGAGCAGCAGATGGTTCATGGTCTTGCGGAGATCGTGAAACTCGTCGGAGTCAGTCGCAATGGGGTCGGATGCGGTGAGTGGAAGCACTACGAGTAAATCGACGTGTTTCAACGCCTCGCGGGTGATTTCGGTCGCGCGCCCCAGGAGCCGACGAGATACCGACGATTCTGTGAGCTCATCGATGGCGAGCAAATACGCAAGGAAATCAATGGGACCACGCTCGGCGATGACGCAGTCGGGTGATTCGAGCGGATCGAGTCTCTCGGCGGAGACTCGAAGCTGCGCGGTGAATGCGGCGGAGCTCGGGGCGTCCCACATCTCATCCACGAGCTCGAATGGGTCGCGGAAAACGGTGTACTCAGGATGTCGAAGCGCGAAATCTGCAATCAACGTGCTTTTGCCGCTCGCATGGGTGCCGGAGATGACGATGCGCATACCGCGACCCTATGGCACGTGACGGCGTCATCTCCGGCAGTTGGGACAGGATGTCGACTCGCGTTCACCAGCACAAGGCATATCGGGATGCGCTGCGACCTGCGAAGGTTGACCCTGTCGTTGCGCGTGGTACCCCATAGTTCCACTGGTCCGCGACGACAGGCAGTCACCTCGCGGGGTCATGCTCATCGGGGTGACTGTCCCTTTTGCTTTGGAACCACAACTCCGAATGAGTTCCTCTCTCAGCATGCCGTCTGAGCGGAATGATGGCCGTATCTGTGAGCGGACACATCTCGCTGCTGCATGCTGAAGTCACAACACAATATGGAACGAGGCACCCCATGGGTCCACACGAAGATTCGGCAACACGCGCACTCGAGGCTCTCAAGCTTCGGCTCAGGAAGCGTCTCGACACAGAACACGTCGAACATCCGTTTCCGCTCTCGGAAGCGCAGCAAGTCGATGCTCAGCGCAAGGCGCGATGGCATGCGGTGACTTCTGAATCCTGGCATCAATACTCGCCAAGCGCCGCAACGCAACGACGACGCGATGCAGAAATTTCGCGCGACTCGGCTGCGATCTCGGGCTGAAGCAACATCGCCTTCTCGGGATAAGGTTCCAAATCTCCGAAGGGCTCGGTCACAAAGTGGTGGGGTTTCTCAGAACAGCGTGTTCTCTTTATGTCTGCTAGTGAATCATGGGGTATTGCTGGGTAGCGCGTGTTTCTGCCGTTTTCGCACTAGTCAGTGCTTGTCCGTAACGGGGGAAACATGGGGTTCTTGCGGACTCGCTGCGGACTCGCCTTAAGGTTGGGGAATGGAAGCTGCTTCTCTCTGGATCGCGCTTTTCGGAACTGCGTCGGCGGTTGCCTCGGCGGTGGTTGCATGGTTCGCTCGCGCCGACGCCCTGAAGGCCCAGGATGCTGCGACTGCTGCTGCTGAGAGGGCCGCTGTCGCAGACGAGCGCGCTCTCGTGATGCAGGAGAGCATCTTCAATAGTCCGCCGTGGAATTTTGAATGGTGGAGCGGAGACACGTTCCTGCTCACCAATACCAGTTCCCGCGATGCACTAAATGTTGAGATCTCCACAGACCCGAATCGACTTCAGATCGATGTTGGCATGCAACCCCGCTCGGCAATTGGCGCCCGAAGTGCGGTCAAGATCATGTACGCATCCTCTCTCGCGGATCCGTGGGTCAAGGACATCGTTGTTACTTGGCGCACCGATAATGAGGACACTCCGCTGGTCTGGCGCTTCCCCATTCCCGCGCGACCTAGGTAGGTTTCGCTCGAGCGTCGGCGCGACGTTCAGCCTCTTTCTGGCGCCGATCTGCTGCGGCGTGAAGCTCACGAATAGTGGCCTCAAGCTCTTCCACTGAGCGGGTAACGTTCGGGATGTAAGCGGCGACTGTTGCATCGCGGGGGTCGAGGACGAGCATCTCGAGAAATCCTGCGGTGAGGGCGCGGCCCGCGACCTTCCGGCATTCCTCCTTAGCGGGGAGCCGGTAGTCGGTCATGGTCGAATGATCCCGTGAGCGAACCGCATCTGAACTGTGATGAGTACTGCGACCTGCGCGTCCCGTCGTGCCCAGCCTGCGACCTCCACCCGATGCAAGCGACTGGGCGCTGGTGGGCGTGCGTGTGCGGCTCGGTCTTGTTGCCACGCGTATCTGATCCCGCGCACCCCGCTGACTATTCGAGACCTTTCAGTTCCAGGTAAGCGCGCCTCGTGCGCTTAAGGCACATCAGAATGACTGCGATCAGATGAGCCATAAGGAAAACGACAAGTGCAGACGTCCAAGGATTCACTCCCACTTTTGTGTCGTAACCAAGCGCTGTCACGAGTGTCAGGACTCCCACGACGGACAACGCAGCGAGAACGGAATATAGGACATTGGAAAAGAGCTCGTCGATGAACGTCTTCAATCCCGCGGCGTGTTGCTTCTCGATCTTCTTGGCAAGCTCCCGACGAAGTTGAAACACATATAGGACGAGGCCAAATAGAAACCCAGCCATGACGGACATTCCAGCCAGTAGTGAATCGAAACTGTGAAGTCTCGTTTCCGTCACTGCGGTCAGAATCCCCAGAGCAAAAGGAATCTCTATTTGAACGAGAATGTGACGAGCTAACGGGGCATCGTTGGTTCCCGACAGTGTCAGGAAATGGTCGCGGACAATACCGCCCCTTCGATCTTTGGAGCCCCCAGGATCTTGCGATTTAGCCATGACCCCTCCCAACTCAGTCCGTACCGGCTGTAGCAGTCTGCCACCTGGGTCCGACATTCATCGAGAAACGCTTCGTCCGTAAGCGGCACTTCTCCATCATTGTTAAGAAGTGCTCGGAATGCTGGCGCACTCTCTCGATCAATCGAGAATCTCTTCGTCTGCTCATTCAACTCGAGCTCAACGACCACGTCCCCGTCTGCGGCATCGGGAATTGAAAGCGCGGCATTCGGTGAAAGCGAGCGCCCTCGTACCCAGTCGAGGACGCGTCTTGGGAGCGAGTGGTCGCCTTTGACCGGCCGAAACTTCGTCTCAACCTGACCGACCACACCCTTTTCGGCGTTCAGGCCATCGGCCGGATCGAGAGGCCGAGCGTACTCGATTGCGGTTACTGAGAGCAGCTCAGCCTTGTTCAGCCACAGATCTGACTGTTGAAAGGTCGCGATTGAGAACGAGATGTCGTTGAAGCGCTTAGTGAGGTGATGTTGGAATCCAAGCAGAATGCCAGTCCCGCTACCTGAATTGCTCTGCCTTTCGATCGCAAATGCCGCGTGGGTCGCCCCCGGCGGAGCCGTCACTACCGTGCGCGTTGGGATTGTCGCCGCATGGTCATTGTCGCGCGTGTGCTCCACGTTATGAGTGTTGACCTGTACGGTCACTCCGGGAGATCCGAATCGCCCGTTAAGGCCCTCAACGAAAGCAGAGCGTCCTTCAAACTGCACAGTCTCGATGGAGGTGTACTGCTCTTTAGAGCGGTTAACCAACGTCGCTTTGTCGAGATTCTCAACCCAGTCCTGGAAAAGTTCGAGAATCGACTCACCGTGAATGTCATCGAGGGGAATTAGGTCGTCTTTGGACCCCTTCTTGACGGTGGCAGTGAGCAAAGAAATCGTGAGGGTCCGCTTCGGCATGAATCGACATTGGCACACTATGATCTACACGCACAAGCCTTATGACTCAGCAATGTTGGATATTGCTCCGATTCAAGCATCGCGAGCATAGGCGGGGGTGTGTTGTCTGCTTCACATGTCCCGAAGTTGATCACGGGCATCAAGCCATTCGTCGAGCACTTCCTCCATCTCCTGCGTCGTGTCGATCACACCGTACAGATCGTCATCGATCATCAGGAGCTCAAGCGCGCGAACCAGACCGAGATACCGGGCCCGCAGCGCCTCGGCGCGCTCCTCGAGGCCTGAGACTACGGGCACCGGTGTAAGTCGCACCTCGCCACGATCCGACGCGCGAGAACGTCTCCCGCGCCCCTCGTCATGCTCCCGCTGCGCGCGCCGGCACGCCGCATCTACCTTGCTCTTCTCACGCAAATGCCGCTGATACGCGGGATACGTCCCGCACGGGGCCTTCGGACGAGCCATGATCAATCTCCAATTCGAGTCAGGATTCAATTCGAGTCAAATGCGCGAATTCGCGCGGGGGGATACGCGCCTCGGACGCGCGGGAGCGAGGCAGCGGGTTGGGGTTGCTGGTTTTTTCGACCCCTGCATGCGGGTGGCCGGAGGATCGTGTGATGAGTATCGAGGTGATCGTTCGAAGTATTGTGCGGGAGGAGCTGGAGCGTGTCTCTGCGCGGCTTCTCGATGAGATGTTGATGCGCGTAGAGGCCGTGGTGACGACGTCGGCGCCGGTCGAGCCGGTGGGTGACGTGTGGTTACGCGTGCCTGATGCTGCGCGCCGTGCGGGGCGGTGTGCTGAGACCGTGCGTAGAGCACTGCGGGAGGGCGTCCTGCACGGGCAGCAGCGTGGTAGTGGTGGCACGTGGCGCACCCGCGGTGAGTGCGTTGATGCGTGGGTCGCTGGTGAACAGTGCGAGCACGAGCCGCAGCCTGCTCCACCGATCTCGCTCGCGAGTCGCCGCGGGCGCTGAACCGGACGAGCGATGTGATGCGCGTGGATGCAGGAGAGCGGGGGCCCTGCAGCTGGTGTGCTGCTGAACCCCCGCTCGGTGCGTGGTGGGCCGCATGATGCGGAACCGATTACCCCACCGCGCTCGAGCGCCGACTCTCGACCCTGTTCGCCGGCGCACGTCTTCTGCCCTACCGGTAGATCGGCATCGGAGCGTCGAGATCGCTGTCGTCCTCAGGCTCGACGCTCAGGCGAGGGTTCGGGCGCTCAGCGATCTTCGCAGCCGTCTCCTCAGGGGTGTTGAGGCGTAGACCGCCGGCGGCGAGAGCGAGCCAGTCGAGGTGTCCCACCGTGCGCCCCTCGAGGTAGTAGCCGCCCTCCCCAGACCAGTTCTCCCCCGCAGCGAAGGCCACGGAGAAGTTCACGGGTGAATCGCCGAGCATGCGCGGGAACACCTGCCAGCTCATGTCTTCCCGCGTCGGGCTCACGTTGAACACCTTCGAGATCTCGATACGCAGCGCGACGATCGCGGAGATCTCGCTCCACGCCTTACGGGCGCCGCGCCATGCTGCGCTCGCGTCCTCGTCGGCGAGCTCGATCACCTGATCCGAGGTCGTGCGCGCGGTGAACCCGTACTTCTGCGCGGCAAGCTCGAGCGGGGCCGCGAGCTCTGCGAAGCGGGCCTGCAGCGACCGCACCAGTTCCTCGAGCTCGGGCAGTGCAGCAGTGCGGGCCTCTTCTGCGAGCTGATCACGGAAGACATCGATGCCGGCGTTCATACCGCGCTCCGAGTCCTTCCCGCTGTTGTGCCTGCGGATCGAGATCTCCGTCACGCGGTCTCGGGCCTGCTTCGGCGTCATCTCAAGCACAGGCCCCTCAGGCTGACGCTTGTGCTCTTCGAGTACAGCAAGGAGCTTCAACGCCCGCTCGATCGCCGCCGGCGGCGTCAGCCCGAGAGCCGTGACGTGCTTCGTGAACACTTTGGCCTGCGCAAAGTTCAGACGCTTCGGGTCGAAGTTCATCGTGCATCCACCTTCACGATCAGGCCGCTCGCGAGCATGTGCTCGATATGCGACGGGAGCGTGCCGAGGGGGAGGACGGCGCCGCGATAGATGTACCGCTCCTGCCCTCCCGTGAGGCGCGCGACAACGCAAGGTGCGACCACGCGATAGCGGGTATCGCCGAGCAAGTACGGGTTGATCGGTTCACTCATGCAAACAGCACCTCCACGGTCGCGCCGGCCGCCGCAGCTGTCAACGTGACCCCGATCCCAACCTCTTCTGACGCGACCGGGCGCACACGGCCAGCGCTTGCCGCACCGACTCGGGCGCCCGCGTCGACGGAAGCTGCAGCGACGAGCGGATGCACACCCCCCGCCCTGGTGAACACGGTGACGCGATCGCCACTCTCGACGTCGAAGCCGGCGACCCCGACAACGGCGTCTGAACCGTCGACCGCGGTGACTATGCTCCGCGGTCCGGCTGCCTCGACGAGACGGCCCCCGATGATCGTCTCTTCCGCGGTGAACGTGACGGCGGCTCCGTCCTGAAACTTCGGCAGGTAGTCGCCCATGATCAGGACCACCCCATCGCCGCGTAGATCGCTTCGTCGTCGGCCGTCAGCTCCGACACGGGCTTTTGGCCGTACATGGCTTCGTACAGTGCGTCGTCGGCACTCAGCGGCGCCCGCGCAGCACCCTTCGGCTTGATCTGGTCGAGTGCGGCCTCGAACTCGGCCTTCGTCGCGTTCTCGGGCAATCCGAGGCGCGCGAGGAACGTCTTCCGAGACGCAGAAGCGGCCGACGCGTCACTGCGCGCCGGCCGCACGGCCCCGTGGAAACGATCGGGACCAGTCAGCCCGCGAACGATGGTGTGGTGAGACATGAGAGAGCTCCAGTCATTTCGACCTGTCGCGCCGGTCACCGACTCGCTGCGCGTTGCCCCCTGGGCTCCTGAACCGTGAACGCGGGCCCCTGGCTCACCGCGTCCCGTTCGTGAACCATTCTACCGCGCTCACCCCCTGCCTGAACGGGTTCGCATCGTCGGGTGTCAATGCGAGATGCGGTTTCGCATTGAGCAGTTCCTCGAGGAGGAGATCGACCCGCGACCACACGATCGCACCCCGCTGATCGACGACCATCGCGAGATCCACATACGTGCCGAAGTCGGACGGGTCCGCGAGACGTTCCCGCAGAAACAGGCCCAGCATGATCTGGTTCTGCTCGCTAATGACTTGCTCAGCGGTGCGGTACTTCCGACGCCACCGCGCCGCCTCATCCGCGAGGCCCGCAGCCGTCCGCTCCCGAGTCATTGAAAGTCACCGTGCCTCGGCTCAAGCAACACGACGACGTCTTCAAGACTTTCGTCGTCAATTGATGGTTCGAGCGATCGTGACCTAAGGAGCTCGCCGGATTGGGTTGCGACAGCGAGGGTAGCCTCCCCGGTTACTGAGCAAGTTGTGCTCATAATCTCTTCTCTCTGAATAGGTTTTTCAATCGCGGTTAGTCCGATTCGCTTGCGGATCGGACAAACCCTGATCTGAATAACTGATCTCTAACTGGTCTCTAACTGTTAGTAGGCGAAATCTTCCGGTCGGTTTGGCGAAAATCGCCGGTGGTTCTGGCGAGAATTGCCGACGGTAGTGCGAAATCTTCCGGTGGTGCGCAAAAGAACCGGCGAAAACTGCCTGTGGTCACTCGGGCCAAATGCCCTGTTCGCGGATCCACTCAGGGTCGGACTCGCGAAACTTCTCTGGTACTTCAAGCACATAGACGTTGTGCATCCAGCGCCCCTTCGGGGAGCGTCGCTTCTCCATGAAGAAGGCGCCGACGATCTCCAGTGATGCAAGGTGTTCCCGCACCGTTCTCGATGACTGCCCTGTCCACTCCGCGATCCGCTCTTGGCTTGGGAACGCGTAACCCAGCTGGGGGTTCTCGTGTTCCGCGAGGCAGAGCAGCACGAGCTTCTCGCCGGGCTTGATCTTTCGGTTGTGGACCTCGCGCACCGCCCACGCCCAATTGCGGGCGGATAGGCTCATGCGTCACCGTCACCCTCCCCGACGCCGCCCCTGCTCGCCGCCGACCGACGCCACTCGTTGATGTCCGAGATCATCGCTGGAGCAGATGCAGCAGCGATACCCGCCGTAATCTCGCTCACTGCGACCCTGTGGCGCTCGATGAACTCCACCCGATCTCCGTCGTACCGCGGATAGTAGAACGACACCACAGTGCCACTGCGGAACCCCTCCACCACTGGTGTCCCATCGTCATAGGCACGAGCGGCAGGCGGCAGGATCCGCAGATCTCCGAGCTGCTCGTCGCGGCCGACAGGAAGGTGTTCAGCAATCGCGCGGTACTGCTGCTGTCGGATCGCGTCGATGTACTCGAGCACGCTCTCGGGCACTTCCGCATCGCCGCCCGCGAGCTCGGACCCGAGGTAATCGAGCGCGTCGATATTGCGCAGCACCAGAGCTTTCAGAGTGTCCAGCGGGCTGCTCATGGGCGTGGTGTGATGCATTTCGGTCATGCTGTTACTCCGGTCGTCTGGTTGTTGAGCCGATCGCATTCGGCCTGCATCCGCTCATAGGCTGCGGCGAAAGCCTGGATTTCCTGCAGACCTTGCGGCCCTTCGGATGGGTCGCCGGCTGATGCCGACGTTTCCCAGTCGCGGCCGGGGAAGCGGAACGCGTACACGCTGCACCAGTCCGCCGGATGCTGGGGCTCGAGCATGCAGGGTTCTGTCGGCCCGTCGTCATTCCATTCGTGGAACTGCTCAACGCACGCAGTCTCAGCGCATTCACGAATCTTGCGGTCGTGGCGTTCGGTGCCGTCCTGCACGACGCAGCCCATCCACCGCCACCCGTACTCGGTGCGATCCCAGAGGTCATCGCCGTGCACCTGGTCGCCGACGCCGCACGCCTTCGCCCGCTCGATAACCTGTAGCGCGGTTTGAACGTCGAGCAGTGACGCCTCCGCGTGCAGGTGGATCATGAAGCGCTGCGGCTCCTCGAGGCGGATCGTCACGGTGAACGCCGATCGCACCCACCGGCCCTGCGCGTCAGGAATGAGGCGTACGGGCTTTTCAGTGAACCGGGTGACCGTGGGGAGGTCTGCGAGGTGCGAAGCCGCCCACAGGGCAGCAGCGTCGTCCTGCACGCGCGTTTGCGCTGCGCCCGGTCGAATGAGTGTCATGTTCACAGTCCGCCCCCGATACCGTCGGTCTCCGGCGCCGCTGCGAGTTCCGCGCGACGGTGAAGCTCGCGCGGCTGCTCGTCCTGGAACAATGCCACGGCCTGCAGCGCGGCCGCGAGCGATCGCGCCTCATGCAGTCGCATCACGCGGACGCCACCCTCGTCACCGAAATCGAGCTCAACAGTCGGAGATCCATCCGTGAGCGTCCACGGCCGCACCGTGGCTTTCTGGTGCGATCCGAGGTACAGCGTGAACGCGGTATCGAATCGCGACTCGACGGGCGCGGCGGCCGGTGCGAGAATGGGCGTGGTTCGTGACCTGGCTAGGTTTTCAGCGGACTTCTGGCCGTCGTCGAGGTGCAACTCGGCGGCGGCTTTGTTGGCGCTCACTGGGTCACCTGCGCCGATGCCTCGTCGAAGGCTGCCGCGATGAACGCCTCGACCTCGGACTCTTTGAACACGATGCGACCCGCGATCTTGGCGTGGCGCGGCGCGGTGCCGGCGTGCATCATCCATCGGAGTTGCGCTTCGGATCGCCGGAGACGCTCTGCGACCTCGGGCACGTACATCAGCTTGTCAAACACATCTGCCTCTTTTCTCCAATACGGCCAACGATTGGCGGTATAGGACAATGATGCGTATGCCGGTTGCATTTGTCAACTACAGCGAATAGATTCGCTTCTATGGCTAACGAGAGACAGCGCGGCAACGACATCGGTGCGACTGGCAAAACCGTTGCGGCAAACATTTCCAGGGCGCGGAAGAGCCAGCAGCTCAGCCTTCAGGAGGTCGAAGAGCGCTTAACGCGATTGGGTCGACGTATCAGTCTCTCGGGGCTCAGCAAGATCGAACGCGGAGAACGCCGTGTAGACGTTGACGACCTGCTTGCAATCGCCACGGCCTTGGACACATCGCCAGTTGGTCTCATGCTCCCTCGGGATTCCCCCGATGCGGTCGTCGAGGTGACGGGCATGCGCGCGAGCAATGCGAAATTGTGGGCTTGGGCTATCGGAGAGAGCCCGCTCATCTCAGACGACGAGCGTGCTTTCGTGTCTCGATCTGTCCCCGCGTGGTTGAATACCCCGCAGCTTGAAATGGACTGGTTTGGAAGGATCGACCTGGTCTTGGGCCTCGGCGCCGAGGAAGTGAAGAACGTCGGGTGGATGGAGTTCTCTGCGAAGACTCGCAGCGAAGTCCGATGGGATCGAGAAGCGCATGTCGAGCATCAGGCAACGCCCGAACGGTAAGTGGCGGGCCCGATACCGCGACGACGCCGGCAAAGAGCACGCGCGCCACTTCGATACGAAGCGCGACGCGAGACGCTGGCTCGACGAGGTCACCACAGCCACCCTCACCGGGAACTACGTCGACCCGAAGAAGGCGAAACTCACCGTCGCTGAATGGTGCGAGACATGGGTCAAGGGCTACGCGAAACGCCCGCGCTCCGTTGCGCAAGCAAAGACTCAGATCAAACGCATCAACGCCCGATTTGGAACGCGCACACTCGTCTCCATCCGACCGTCGGAAGTGAAGGCGTGGATCGGTGAGATGCAGTCCGCAGGGCTCGCACCCGCCACCGTGAGAGCCGCACACCAGCGCTTCGCGCAGATCTTCGGCGACGCAGTCCTAGACGGCCTTATACCGCGCTCACCGGCCTCAAAGCGTACATCGCCTCCGACGCCCTCTCAGCGCCCTCATGTCGCCACGACCGCGCAGATCTGGGCGCTCCACGATGCGCTGCCCGAACACGTTAGAGCCGCTGTTCTGCTCGGTGCCTTCGCTGGGCTGCGCCGCGGCGAGATTGCTGCGCTGCGCGTCTCCGACGTCGACTTCATGCGCGGCATCATCACCCCTGCGATCCAGTACCCGGCAGACCCGCTCAAGACCGACGAGTCGCGGCAACCCATTCCAATCCCGCAAGAGCTCGCTCTCGAGCTGAATAAGATGCCGGCGAAGTGGGGGAGTGAGACGATCGTCGTCGACGAGCGCGGACGGGCGGCAACTCCGAAGCTTCTCAACGCGACGTTCGTTACCGCCCGTAATGAAGTCGAAGGGCTGCCCGAGGGCTTCAGGATCCACGACCTCCGGCATTACTACGCGTCGATGCTGATCGCATCAGGCTGTGACGTGAAAGCGGTGCAAGCGCGTCTCCGTCATAAGTCAGCGAAGACGACGCTCGACATCTACGGGCATCTCTGGCCCGACTCAGACGAGTCCGCACGGCGCGCTGTCGCAGCAGTGTTTGAGGAGCGTCCGGAGATTACTGCGGACTCCTCGCGGACTATCCCCGCTACTTCGTAGGCGTCGCAACGCCTAATTCAGAACAGCGTGTTCTGATCCTCCATGCCGCGCATCGCGTCGTAGTCGAGCACGAGGCAGCGAATGCCTCGATCTTCGGCGAGTGTGCGCGCCTGCGGCTTGATCTCTTGCGCGGCGAAGACGCCCGTGACGGGTGCGAGCTTCGGGTCGCGGTTCATGAGTTCGAGGTAGCGGGTGAGCTGTTCGACGCCGTCGATGCCGCCGCGGCGCTTGATTTCGATGGCCACTGATCCACCATTCTCGTCTTTCGCGAGAATGTCGACCGGGCCGATCGCGGTCATGTATTCGCGGCGTACAAGGGTGTGGCCCTCGCCGGCGAGTTCGATCTGGTCGGCGAGCAGCTCTTGTAGGTGGGCCTCGACGCCGTCCTTGATGAGGCCGGGGTCGATGCCGAGGTCGTGCGAGCTGTCGTGGAAGATCTCGAAGAGCGAGACGATGAGGCGATCAGCGGTCTTCTTGTGCGTGACTTCCCACGCTTCGACGATGCCCGCGCTCGTCTGATCGTCGTCGAGCTCGAGCGGAGCGAGGGTGCACGGCGGACTCATCCAGTTCAGCGGCTTGTATGAGCCACCGTCGGAGTGCACCAGGATGCTGCCGTCGTTTTTGAGCATAAGCACGCGCTTTGCACGCGGCAGGTGCGCCGACAGGCGCCCCGCATAGTCAACGGAGCAGTCTGCAACAACGATTCGCACCCGCAGAAGTTTACCGGCTCATGCGTGCAGCGACGACTCCCGCACCGGGGTCAGTTCGCGTGCCGCTCGAGCGAAGACGAACGCGAAGAGCGCGAAGAACGCGAGTGGCCAGAATGCGCGCAGCAGGCCGACGTGCTCGCCGAAGAATCCGATCGACATGGGGCCGAGCAGAAACGCGGTGTAGGCGATGGCCGAGACCGCAGCGACATCGCGCGTGGCGGTTGCGGGGTTGTCGGCGGCGGCCGAGATGCCGATCGGAAACCCGAACGCGCACCCGACTCCCCAAAGCACCGACCCGATAACGCTCGCCCAGGTCAGCGGCACCAGCGTCACCAGTGCGAGGCCGGCGAGCACGAGTACCGCGCCGCCGCGCAGCACCACGACTCGGCCGAAGCGCGTGAGGAGCACCGACCCGGCCACGCGGGTCAGGGTCATTGAGACGAAGAACACGCCGAGGGTGAGCGCCGCCGCCTCGTTCGTGAATCCGCGGCCGTCGACGAGCGCGAGCGGCAGCCAGTCGCTGGCCGTGCCTTCGGCGAGCGCCATCGACATCGCGATGAGGCCGATCACGACGATACGCGGGTCGCGCCACGGGCTGTAGGGTCGTCGCGCGACCGGCACGTTGCCGGTGGTGGTCGGGATCGGGATCGGGCCCGTGTGCACGTTGCGCAGGCTGTCGGCCTCGGGCTCGTCATGATTGCCCGGCGGCAGATTCGGCAGTGAGAAGATCGCGGCGATCAGGATCAGCGCATATACCGTACCGAGGTGCACGGGCACGGCGAGCTTCGCCGACTCGGCCAGTGCCGAGACGCCCATCGCGCTGACGCTGCCCAGGCTGTACGCGGCGTGCATCAGCGGCATGCGTGGTTTGCCGAGGGCGCGTTCGGCTCCAGCGCCGCTGACGTTCATCGCAACATCCGAGGTGCCGAACATCAGCCCGTAGATCACCAGGAAGACGACGGCCGCGATGGGCGCGTCGAACCAGAAGAGGGTCGCGGCGGTCGGCAGTGAGATCGCCTGACCGGTGATGCCGATCGCGAGGGCCTTGCGCGGGCCCAACCATGAGACCGTTCGGCCCGAGAAGACGAGCCCGGTGAGTGAACCGAGCGCGAGGGCGAGCCCGAACCAGCTCATCTCGAGCGTGCTCGCGCCCAGGTGATCGCGCAGTGCGGGGAGCCGCCCGAGCCAACTGCCGAACCCGAATCCGAGCAGCGCGAAGATGATGATGACGCCGGTGGTCCACTGCCTCGCGAAGCGGGCGGATGACGTGCGAGTCACGGAGCTCCTATGGGCCGACTGCCTGAACGATGTGCTCAGCGTAGCAACGACCTGAGCATCTGCCGCGTTAGAGTGGACCCAGTCCATCGGAGTGTCGGCGAGGAGTCGGAATGGTCGCTTGGGGCAAAGGCGCCGTCGTCGCCGTGGTTGGTGTCTCGCTCGCGATGAGCGGGTGCAGCCCGCAACCCGACACCTCTGAGAGTGCGCTGCAGGCCGAGCGTTTTCCGGCCGCCTACGCGCAATCGATCGAGTGGGGCGATTGCGGCGCTGAGCACGGTCTCTCGACCGAGTACGCCACCGCACTGCGCGATGGCGGTGCCGACACCGACACGTTCCGCTGCGCAATCGTGCAGGCTCCGCTCGACTGGAACGAACCCCGCAATCACGAGACGGTCGATCTGGCGATCTCGCTGATCCCGGCCACCGGCGCAGAACCGCAGGGAACGCTGCTGGGTAACCCCGGCGGGCCGGGTGGCAGCGGCCTCGACTTCGCCTTTGACATGTCGACCGCTCCGGGCTTCGCCGATGTGCGCGAGCACTACGATCTGCTCGGGTTCGACCCTCGCGGCATCGGTCGCAGTACCCCGATCGTCTGTGACGAGGTGTCGGGGATCATGTCGGTCGAGCTCGCGGAGTGCGCGGAGCAGCAACCGCTGGCGCATTCGATGGGCACGTCGCAGGTGGCTCGCGACATGGAGCTGCTGCGCACGCTGGTCGCGGCGGATCACCTCGACTACTTCGGCTACTCGTACGGCACGATGCTCGGTGCGACGTACGCGACGCTCTTCCCCGAACGGGTGGGGCGCATGCTGCTCGACAGTGCATCGGCCGCCGACTGGGCGAGCCTCGCGGGCGATTTCGAGCAGAGCACCGCAATTTCACGTTCACTCGTCGAACTCGCGACCTCCTGCGGCAGCGCCTATGAGGTCGAGGTCTGCCCGTTCGCCGACGAGGAGTCGCTCATCAGCGTGCTCGACGATCTCGAGCAGACCCCCTGGAAGGCGAGCGACGGGACCTCCATCGACCGCGAGACGCTGCTCGGGTATCTCACCTCGGCGCTCTACCAGCGCACGGCAGGCCGAGAGATCGCGCTCGAAACCGTCGCGCTTGCGGCGTTCGGCGACCAGGGTGCGATCGACGGCATCGCCACCGAGATGGAATCGGGTGGGGCAAGTGTTGGTCTGGCGGGCACCTTCGTGCGCTGCCACTCTTTCCCCGCGGACCCCGACATCGCCGGCACGATTGCCGAGATCGAGCGTGCGGGCCTGCCGCGCTTGAACGGCGGCCCCGAGATCTCGGACGAGACTCTCGAGCCCTTCCTCGACCTCTCCTGCTTCTCGCTCGCGGAGAGCGGCGACGACATCACCGACGCATTCTCGGGCTCCCCCGACGCGCCGATTCTGGTGATCGGCATTACCGGCGATCATGCGACCCCCTACCAGGGAGCCGAAGAAATGGTGCGTCAGTTGGGCAATGCCCGGTTGCTGACGCTGGACGGCAACGGGCACGCCGCCTCCTACACCGGCCGTTCGCAGTGCATCGATGCGGCGGCGACGGCGTACCTGGTCGACGGCGTGCTGCCGGATCGCGGCACCGTCTGCACCGACGACTGAATCGGGCAGATGCCGCTCAGTTGGCTCCACCGCCGAGGCGCTCCAGCGCTCAGACGCCGAGGCGCACCCAGCGATCGCCGCGGGCACGAATGCCGAGCGTGAGCGCTCGGGCACCCATGAACACGACGGCGAACCCGATCGTCAGTGCGATCAGCGCGGGGGTGCCGGAGGGCACGAGCACCGTGAGCGCCCACAGAATAGGGAGGTAGATCGCGAGGTTCACCAGGCTCGTCCACGCCAGATACCGGGCGTCGCCCGCGCCCATGAGCACGCCGTCGAGTACGAAGACGTAGCCCCCGAGTGGCAGGGACACCCCCAGCACGAGCATCGCCGCCGGCAGTATTGCGAGCACCGACGGGTCGTCGGTGAAGACGCGACCGATGACCGGGCTCGACAGCGCGAGCACTCCGCCGATGACAACGCCGCAGCCCACGCCCCAGAACATGACGCGTCGCACCACCGCTCGCGCCCGCGGAGCGTTGCTCGCGCCGAGGGCGTCGCCCACGAGGGCTTGCGCGGCGATAGCGAGGGCGTCGAGCGCGAACGCCGCCGTGGAGAAGATGGTGAAGACGATCTGATAGCCGGCTGTCGCGACGGTGCCATGGCTCGTCGCGGCGAAGACCGTCGCCAGGGTCGCCGCGCGCAGCCCGACGGTGCGTATGAAGAGCCAGCCGCCGCTGCGCCCGGCATGAGACAGCCCGTCGCGATGCGGCAGGGGGCTCGCCCCCGCGCGACGTGCGTGGCCCGCGATCACCCAGAGGTAGACCACGACCATCGACCACTGCGCGATGACGGTGCCCCATGCGCTGCCGGCAATGCCGAGCCCTAAGCCGTAGATGAACCACCAGTTGAGCAGCGCGTTCACGGTGAACCCGATTGCCGCGACGGCGAGCGGGGTGCGGGTATCTTGCAAGCCGCGCAGCAGGCCGCTCGCGGCGAAGACGACGAGCATCGCTGGAATGCCGAGGCACGAAACGGTGAGGTAGGCGAGTGCCTGCTCGGCGGTGCCGGTCGCCGTGCCGAACGCGACGACGATCGGGCGACTGGCGAACCAGAGTGCGCCGCCGACCGCAAGACCGATGCCGAGCGCGAGCCAGAGGCCGTCGACGCCGGCCTGCACGGCGCCGCGCAGGTCGCCTGCCCCGCGTCGGCGCGCCACCAGGGGGGTCGTTGCATATGCGAGGAAGACCATCAGGCCCACCGCCGTCTGCAGCACGGCGCCGGCGACGGCGAGACCGGCGAGCGGCTCGGCACCGAGGTGCCCGATCAGTGCCGAATCCACGATGAGAAACAGCGGCTCCGCGATGAGCGCACCGAGCGCCGGAACCGCGAGGTGCGCAATGCTCCGGTCGATGCGACGGCGATCGTCGCGGGCGGCTGTGGTGGGCATGGACCAACGGTATCGTCGGCCGCCGAAATCGTGGGGGTGGTGCCGCACGCCGGTCGATCCCGCAGCCTCTGTGGCCTGATCATCACCCGTAGATCGCGCTCCGCGAAACACTCTGCCCGTTGTCCGAGGCCCCCCAGTAGGGTGGTCGCATGAGCACTGCAGCGACGGCCTCCGGCATCGACCTCACCGAACTCGACCCTGCGGTGCGGCCGCAAGACGATCTGTATCGGCATGTGAACGGCAGCTGGATCTCGCGCACCGAGATTCCCGGCGACAAAGCGCGATACGGCTCGTTCGCGGTGCTGGCAGAGAACGCCGAAGAGGCGGTGCGCGACATCATCACCGGTACCGATTCGCCCGCACCCGGGGCTCCGGCCGACACCGAGGCCGACAAGGTCGCCGCGCTGTACGCGAGCTTTATGGACACCGACCGGGTCGACGCGCTTGGCGCTCAGCCGATCGCCGCAGACATCGCGCGGGCGCAGTCGGTCGCGTCGATCGATGAACTGCTGACCGCGGTCGCCGACTTCGAGCGGCAGGGTCTCGGCGGCTTCTACGGCATGTACATTGACAACGACCCGGGCGACCCCGAGCGCTACATCGTGTTCGTGATGCAGGGCGGTCTCGGCCTTCCAGACGAGTCCTACTACCGAGAAGAGCAGTTCGCTGCGATTCGCGAGCAGTACCAGGCGCACATCGCACGCATGCTGGGTCTCGCCGGTGTCGAGCAGGCGGATCGCCTGGCCGAGCTCGCCTACGGGCTTGAGCGCCGCATCGCCGCGAGCCACTGGGACAAGGTGGCGAGCCGCGATATCCAGAAGCTCTACAACCTGCGCACCTTCGCGCAGCTGCAAGACCTCACGCCGCAGTTCGATTGGACTGCGTATCTCGCCGCGCTCGGGGCGCCCAAGTCCGCCTTCGCCGAGGTGGTCGCGGCGCAGCCTGAGGCCATTTCCGGTCTCGCCGAGTTGCTCGTCGAGACCGAACTCGAGGCGTGGCGTGCCTGGCTGGTCTGGAGCATCGTTCGCGCCTCCGCGTCGGTGCTCTCGCAGGAGCTGTCGCGAGCGAACTTCGATTTCTACGGCACGGCTCTCACCGGGGCTCCCGAGCAGCGCGACCGCTGGCGGCGTGGCGTGTCGTTCGTTGAGGGCGCCATGGGCGAAGCAGTCGGGCGCCTCTACGTCGAGGGCCACTTCGATGAGCGCGCCAAGGCCGCTATGGATGGGCTCGTCGACCACCTCATCGAGGCCTACCGAGACTCCATCGAGCGCCTCGAGTGGATGGGGGCAGAGACACGTCAGCGTGCACTCGACAAGCTCGACCGGTTCACCCCGAAGATCGGCTACCCCGTGAAGTGGCGCGACTACACCGCACTGGCAGTAGACGCCGGTGACCTGCTCGGCAACTCGCGACGCGTCGCCGAGTTCGAGTTCGCGCGCGAGATCGGCAAGCTCGGCAAGCCCATCGATCGCGACGAGTGGTTCATGACACCGCAGACGGTCAACGCGTACTACAACCCCGGGTTCAACGAGATCGTCTTCCCCGCTGCGATTCTGCAGCCGCCGTTCTTCGACGTGACGTGGGACGCGGCCACCAACTTCGGCGCGATCGGCGCCGTCATCGGCCACGAGATCGGGCACGGCTTCGACGATCAGGGCTCCCGCTACGACGGTGATGGCCGTCTGACCGATTGGTGGACAGAGGCGGATCGCGCAGCCTTCGAACAGCTCACCGGTGCGCTCATCGGCCAGTACAACGCGCTGTCGCCGGAGGGCGCCGAGGGCCAGACGGTCAACGGCGAGCTCACCATCGGCGAGAACATTGGCGATCTCTCCGGTCTCGAGATCGCGTGGAAGGCGTACCTCCGCTCGCTCAACGGTGCGGAGTCGCCCGTGATCGACGGTCTCACCGGTGCCCAGCGGTTCTTCCTCGCGTGGGCGCAGGCCTGGCAGCAGAAATCGCGCCCTGAAGAGACGGTGCGACTACTCACGATCGATCCGCACTCGCCCAACGAGTTCCGCTGCAATCAGATCGTACGCAACCTGGCCCCGTTCCATGAGGCGTTCGATACGAAGCCCGGCGACGGGCTTTGGCTCGACCCAGCCGAGCGCGTGTCGATCTGGTAGGCGTTACGGTTGCCGCGGCGGTAGCGAGGTGATATCGACCACCTCGTGAGCCGACGCGGTGGTCAGCGCTGCGGTGCCTGCGGTCTCCCTCGCGTCGTCGGTCACCTCAACGTAGGTAACTGGCTCGGGCGGTGCGAGCTGCCCGCGCACGGGTTCGAGGTCGCTCGGCAACGACAACGGAGCGGGCCCGAACGCATCGCGAGCCGCGCGCACGACGCGGCGCGCGAGCAAATGGTTGCCCGTGCCGCCGACGACGGCACCGATGCCGAAAGGCAGCACTTTGCCGATCACCGAGGCCCCGCCGACGCCTGCGAGTCGGTGGAAGAACGAGGTCTTCAACCGATCGAGCAGCGGCCCCACCGCATAGCGCGGCAGCGCAGAGGTGAGCATCTTGCCCCAGTAGTCGCGGCGCGATCCGCCGCCACCGACCGCCTGCATCGTGACCTGGCGCACGAGGTCGGCGCCCTCCTGCCCGAGCATCAGTGCGAGTACGAGCGCGCGAGTGCGCTCGCGATCAGTCGTCGTGATGCCGTGCACCTCGGCAACCGAGTGCGCGAAGAGCGCCGTGGCCTCGACGAAGCCGATCGTCTCAGCGCTTGCCAGCCCGAGCGCGATGCCGGTGCCGACCGACGGAATCACCGCGGCAGCGCCGACCCCAGCGCCGCCAGCCGTGACAGTGGCAAGATAGCGCACCTCGAGCACTCGCACGATCTGGTCGGGCGTCGCCTGCGGGTACTTCTTGCGAATACGACGCAGGTGCGCCAGCACCGGCGGGCGTTGCACGGCCAGCAGGCGATCGATCGAGCGCTCAACGATGGGTCGGGGTTCGCCCTCCGAAGCCTTGCGAGGTTGCGTGAAGCGCGCGATTACGCGCTCGCGGCGCGACGGAGTGGTCATGCCGCACAGCGTAGAGCACGGCCCTGCAGATCAGGCGTATGCGTCCCGCGGCCGCTGCCCGTGCGAGCGGGGTCACTTTCGGAGGGTGCGGCATGCGCGACACCCTCCGAAAGTGACCCCGCTCCCACGAATGGGCGCGCTCCGCCCCGAGCGCTACGCCGCGGCGTGCTCCGCGCACGAGGCGCCGGTGTGCTCGGCGCACACGACGAAGCGGTGCTTGCACGTGGGGTTCGCGCAGTTGACCACGGTGCTCGAGCGCGAATCGCACACGCGGCAACGCCCGATGACGGCAGCGCCGGGAGCGAAGTCGAGCGATTCGCGCCCGTCAAAGACGGCGAGCGATCCCTCCCAGAGCCCGTCGTTGCCGAACGCCTCCCCGTACTTCACGATGCCACCGTCGACCTGGTAGACCTCACCGAAGCCGCGCTCGCGCATGGCGGCCGAGAGGATCTCGCACCGAATGCCTCCAGTGCAGTAGGTGACCACGGGCCGGCCTTTGAGATCGTCGTAGTCGCCGGCGTCGATCTGCGCGATGAAGTCGTGGGTGGTGCGCACGTCGGGCACGACGGCGCCGCGGAAGCGCCCGATCTCGGCCTCCCACGCGTTGCGTCCGTCGAAGAATACGACGTCGTCGCCGCGGTCGGCCACGAGTTCATTGACCTGCTGCGGCGAGAGGTGTTGACCGCCGCCGATCACTCCATCGGCGTTCACGCGGGTCTCTCCAGGAATGCCGAACGCGACGAGCTCGTCGCGCACCTTCACGCTGAGCTTCGGAAAGTCGGTGATGCGCTTCCACCGCGGCGCGCGATCGACGCCGTGCAGCCGCTCTTCGGGGGCGTCGATCAGAGCGGTGCCTTCGCTCCACTTGACTTCGAGGCCGGCGAACGGCCCGAACTCGCGGGTGCGGCGCGCGTATTGCTTGCACGCGTCGAGCTCGCCCCCAACGGTGCCGTTGATGCCGTGCGAGGAGATGATGATGCGCCCGCGCAGCCCCAGCGATTCGCAGAGCTGCTGCTGCCAGAGGCGCACGGCTTCGGGATCCGCGATCGGTGCGAAGACGTAGTACAGCAGAATCTTGGGCTCGCTCACCCGACAATCGTACGCGTCGGGGCGAGCGGTGGAATCCGCAGGGGATCGCCTTGCTCGCAACTTGACATTGACGTGACGTCAACATCTACCGTTGCACGTGAACGGAGACGAACATGACCGACACCACGCCGCTGCGCAGTGTGCAGCAGGTCGCCAGAGCCTCGGGCACCACATCGCGCACCCTGCGCCACTACGACCGCATCGGCCTGCTGCCGCCGACCGAGATGGGCGCGAACGGCTACCGCTATTACGACGACCGCGCGCTGGTGCGCCTGCAGCGCATCCTGCTGCTGCGAGAGCTGGGTCTGGGGCTCGAGACGATCGCGCGCGTACTCGACACGCAAGACGAGCAGGCGCGCGGTCACCCGGCGCCGACCGCCGAGGCCGAGATCTTGCAGACGCACCTCGCGATCCTGCACTGCGAACGCGACCGGCTGCAGGCACAGATCAGTGCCGTCGAGCGCACCATCACCGCGCTGCGGCGATCCGGCACCGAACGCATGGAAGGAGACCTCATGACCCACCGCATGTTCGACGGATTCGACCACACGGAGCACCGCGCGGAGGTGGAGCAGCGCTGGAGCGCCGACGCATACGCCGCCGGAGATCGCTGGTGGCGCGGTCTCGGCGCCGACGAGCGTTCGAGTTGGCAGGAGCGCTCAGCCCAACTGGCTGCGGCTTGGATGGCGGCGGCGGATCGCGGAGCCGATCCGGCGTCGGCGGAAGCGCAGGAGCTCGCCGCACGCCACATCGACTGGCTTCGGGGTATTCCGGGCACGCCGGCGGCCGACCCGGACGGCGACGTCACCGGCTACATCCGTGGGCTCGCCGAACTCTACGTCTCCGATGACCGCTTCGCGGCGAACTACGGCGGGCTGCAGGGAGCCACGTTCGTGCGCGACGCGCTGCTGCACGCGGTTGATGAGGTGGACTCCGTCGTGCGCGACGACGCGGATACCGAGACGCCGCTCCTCGACTAAATTGGGTCACGGGGAAACGAACGATAAGGGGAAACCTTGCTCAGATCCACTCAGAAAGCCGGAATCATCGCCGTGAGTCTCGCGCTCATGATGGGAGTCGGAGGGTGCTCAGCACTCCTTCCTGCGATCCCGGGCAACACCACTGCCTCAGACGTGTCTCCAAGCCCGTCAGAGAATGCAGCGGGCGGGCAAGATATCGAAGGTGCGTGCGCCATCGTGTGGGAAGAATGGGGATACGCGCTCGAACCGTGGCGGGTGATCGAGGCGCGTGAGGGCCACCGTGATTTCGAGCAGGATCGCTCCGAGCAACTGGCGATGATCACGTCGTTGCAGGGCATCGCGGATCGCGTCGAGTTGCCCGAACTGCGGCAGGCACTCGACGCGACGATCGCCGCGCACCAGGAGTACGCCGACCAGGTCTGGTCGGGTTTCGAGGCCATTCCCGTAGGTACGCCCGTCGATCTGAATGATCCTCAGAGTGCGCATGCGGTCTTGGGGCAGCTGACCGCCGACCTCAAGGCCGACATGGCCGCGGCCGACGAGCAGCGCTACGACATCTGCGGCCCGACGCAGAGCGACCAGCCCGCCAGTGAGGTCTGCGACCTCATCAACACCGACTGGGTCGACGCGGGGTTGGCGTACAACAGCGCGACCAGTGTTGCCGGCAATGGTGATCCCAGTGCGGGCATGGAGCAGGCGACGGCAGCGATGGAGCGCATGCGAACGGTGCTCGTGCAGGTCGATGCCGGGCAAGCGTACGACGAGCTCGGGGCCATGTATGACCTGTATCTGGACTACGCCAATGACTGGATCGCCACGGCGCCGACCATCGAGCAGGTGAAAGAGCTCAGCCTCGATGAGCTCAACGCCAACATTGACGAGGCCACTGAGGCAACCCAGGCGTGGGACGCAGCACTGCAGACCCATGAGGCAAATCTCAAGACCTACTGCGACACCGCTGGCTGACGCGACCCGCTGTCACTCGCTGGGCGGCCACACCGCCCGCAGCACGGCGACCGCGTCTTCGAAGCTCGTGCCCTCCTGCTGCGCTGACTCGGCGAACGCTCGCGCTCGCTCCACAACCGCACCTGCCGCACGCGAAGCTCCGGGCGCGACGCGCGTGCCCGCCGCCGTGCGGGTGACGGTGAGCCCCTCTTGCTCAAGCGCGCGATACGCTTTCGCGGCCGTCGCCTGTGCCACGCCGAAGTCGCGCGCGGTCTGACGCACGGTCGGCAGGCGTTCGTTGTCGCCGAGCTGGCCCGTCTGAATCGCACCGCGGAAGAGCGCGGCGATCTCTTCGGCCGATCCGGTCATCGGCGCGACCCAGTTTCGCGCAGTGGCGTCGGGGTTTGCGATGCGACGTTGGTGGTCGCGGCCGGATCGCCCGACAGGCTCGTGGCTCGACGTCGTCCGGCACGCAACTCTCGCCAGGTGTCGACGGCGAGGCGCATGAGCAGTGCGGCGCCGAGGCCTTGTACGAGGTAGCCGCCGAGGTGCAAGATTCCCGCGAAGTCTTGGTAGCGGGATCCGATCATCGCGTCTGCCGCACCGTTCGCGTCGGGTTCGCCGAGCATGACGAAGCGATCTCCGTTGAAGCCGATGAACGCCCACACCGCACCGAGTGTGAGGAGTGCGCCGCCGAGCGCGATCAGCGTCACGATGCGTGCAGTCGCGGCGCGATCCTGTCGCACCTCCGCGGCGGTGACCCGGGCGAAGACCGGACGGTTCGCGTCGCCGCTCAGCACCAGCACCAGCGCGGCGCCACTCAGGGCGAGCGCGATGAGCGTGAGCGCGTGGTTGGGCCACCCGGCGCCCCACACGTATCCGAAGCCGTGCTGCAGCTCCATGTAAGCCGGGGGCCCGTGCACCGTCGGTCCGACGCCGTAGGTGTCGCCGTCTTTCGGTAGCGGGACCCCGATCGCGGTCTGCCAGGTGGCGGTGAGCAGCAGCAGCGCTGCGGTGATGCCCGTCGTCCACAGCAGCGGAGACGGCGCGAACGACCACCAATGGCGGCGCGGTGCGATCGCCCGTTCACCGGGTGCCGGGAGCGGCTCGCGGCGCAGCATCACGGTGAAGATCACGAGCGCCAGAGCGACAGCGAGGAGCGGCGCCGGTCGCAGCCACCAGCCGCCCCAACCTGTGATGGGGTTCGCTGCCGAGACGTAGCTCGCGGCCGTGCCGACGGCGAGCACTGCCGCAGCTCCGGCGATGCCGATGGTGCCGAGCGTGCTCCGACGCCGCCCCTGAGGCAGAGCGACGATGCTGCGTCGTTGCACCCACGAGAGACCGAAGAGCAGCAGGCCGAGCGTCGAGGCGGCTTCAATGGGAAAGACTTCGCGCACCGGCAGCAGCAGGGATCGAATCCAGAAGACGATGTCCACACAGCTCCATTCGTCGGGCGGCGCGGTGCCGCGAGCAATTCTTGTGCTGTGAAGTTATCACAACTTGTGCTGCGTGTGTAGTGCAAGTTAATGGTGTCGGGGCGATCCAGCACGTCGAAAAACGCCGCAGCCGTGCCGACGGGCGTACACAACGCAGCCCCCGCCGCGCGAACGCGACGGGGGCTGCACAGGAGCGGCGGTTACACCCGCTCGCGGTCCTCGGCCTGCGCCTGCGTGTAATCTTGCGCGAGCTGCGCCTCGTCGATGCGCTGCTGCTGCTCGGGCGAGCGCACGAGCGGCGGCACGACCTCGTGCTGGTCGTTGACGATCACGACGTCGTGGTCGACGTGGTTGACCATTGCGTGCACGGCGTCGATGAAGTCTTGCCGGCGGATCGCGTCGAGCACGCGTGCGTGGTCGCGCTCCATCTCGGCACCCGTCGCGACGTTGGCCAGGCGGCCGCGGTGCTCGGGGGTGCGCAGACGGTCGTTGATGCCGGCGTACAGCGACGCGAGCAGGCGGTTCTTCGCGGCGTCGAAGACGAGGCGGTGGAAGCGGCTGTCGAAGGCGGTGTCGACGTCGCCCGCGAACCCGAGCACGGGGCAGCGCGTGCAGCCGACTTCCTCGAGCGCGGCCTGCTCCAGCGCGGCGACGTCTTCATCGGTGCGGTGCAGCGCAGCTTGCTGCGCGGCCTCGATCTCAAGGGCGCGGCGGTAGCTCAGAATCTCCTCGAGCGTGAAATCGCTCAAGAACTCGTTCAACAGCGTGCTCGTCGGGGCAGCCGAGCGCACGAACGTGCCGCGACCCGGCAACGTCTCGAGCATGCCGATGCTGGCCAGCGAGCGCACGGCTTCGCGCACGGTCGAGCGGCCGACGCCGGTCTGCTCGGCGAGCTCGGGCTCGATGGGAATGCGACCACCGACCGGCCACTCTCCGGTGGTGATCTTGCGACGCAGGTAAGCGAGCGTCGCGCGTGCTCGATCTGACCCAGTGGTCGCTGCCATAGCCGCTCCGATTCGTCGGGCGCGAAGTGCGCCGGTGCTGAGGTGCCAGTATATCCGGGCGAGATGAGCGTTTCCGGGTCGTGACCATTGGTTTCGCTCACCGCGCGCCCTAGGCTGTGAAGCGTGGCACGACGCTGTCCGAGCGCGTGCTCCGAGCCGACAAGGGAGCGCTATGACGCAGGGGAACGCAGTGACCGGAACACAGGGCCGCGGAGCCATCAACCCCTATGCGGGCATGCGCGAGGTGCCGGGGTTCACCCTCTCGAGCAGTGATATTCAAGACGGCGAGCCGCTGCCCGCCGAGGTCTACGCCGAGTACGCCGGTGGGTCGAATCGATCGCCGCACCTGCGCTGGTCAGGATTCCCCGAGGGCACGCGGAGTTTCGCCGTGACCTGCTTCGACCCCGATGCGCCGACCGGTTCGGGCTTCTGGCACTGGTCAGTCGCGAATATTCCGGCGAGTGTGACCGAGCTGGCCGCCGGAGCCGGTGCACTGGCCGGCAGCCCGGGCAGCGACCTGTTGCCCGACGGGGCGCTGACGATGCCGAACGAGATGCGCGAGCCGTCGTTCACGGGTGCGGCCCCGCCCGAGGGCACGGGGGTGCACCACTACTGGTTCGCCGTGCACGCACTCAGTGTCGATCGCATCGACGTCGATCCGGGTGCAACGCCGGCGGTGATGGGGTTCACGATGCGCGATGCCGTGCTGGCTCGCGCGCTCATCGTGGCGACCGGGGAGTTCGGCGGAGCCGCGTAGCCGCGGCTGCGGTGCTTACGACCAGCGCATCGCGGGGGCCGGATCAACACAACGGCTCCATCACGAACGCCGCCCTCGGTGTGTGTGATCTGCCCCGCACCGTCTAGCATGCTGGAATCGGCGCTTTCTCGCGCCGATTCCTCAGTTCGCCGCGGTGCTGACCCGGCGACGCCCCACTCGAAGGATCCGATACCCATGCGACAGACCTCGTTCCGCCGCCGCGCTCTCGCCGTTGCCGGCCTCACCGCTGTGGCCGCTCTCACCCTGAGCGCTTGCTCCTCCAACGACTCGGGCAGTGGCGATGGCGCCGCGGCCGAGAAGGTGAAGATCGGCATCAGCCAGTTCGTGCAGCACCCCGCGCTCGACTCCGCCACGGAGGGCTTCAAGCAGGCCTTTATCGACGCCGGCTATGTCGAGGGCGACACGGTCGAGTTTGATGAGCAGAACGCGAACGCCGAACAGGCGACCGCGGTCACCATCGCACAGGGGTTCGCAAACTCCGACGACGATTTGATTCTTGCCGTGGCCACGCCCGCGGCTCAGGCTGCGGCTCAGGCGATCACCGACAAGCCGGTGCTGTTCACCGCCGTCACCGACGCCGTTTCGGCCGAGCTGGTCGACTCCAATGAGAAGCCGGGCGCCAATGTCACCGGCACCAGCGACCTCGCTCCGCTCGACGAGCAGCTGAAGCTCATCCAGGAGATCGTGCCCGGTGCGAAGAAGGTCGGCATCGTCTACGCCTCGGGTGAGGTCAACTCCGAGGTGCAGGTGAAGGCCGCCGAGGAGGCCGCGAAAGATCTGGATCTCGAGATCGTGACCAAGACGGTCACGACCGCCAACGACATCGCGCAGGCCACCGAGGCGCTCGGCGACGTCGACGCGATCTACGTGCCGACCGACAACCTCGTCGTCTCGGGCATCGCCTCGCTCGTGCAGGTTGCCGAGACGAAGCAGATCCCCGTGATCGGCGCGGAGGCCGGCACGGTCGAGGGCGGCGCTGTGGCGACGCTGGGCATCGACTACACCGACCTCGGCCACCAGACCGGTGAGATGGCCATCAAGATTCTCAAGGATGGCGCAGATCCGGCAGACATGGCCGTCGAGGTCTCGAAGAGCTTCACCTACGTCGTGAACCCGGGTGCCGCTGAGCGCATGGGCGTGGAGATCCCGAAGGATATCCTCGATCAGGCGGAGACCGTCGAGTAACTCGGGCTCCATCCGAACTCTCGACACGAACAGAAAGACCACCGCATGATCGGCGCGCTCGAACTCGGCCTCATCTACGGCGTGATGGCGCTCGGCGTCTATCTGACGTTCCGTGTGCTCAACTTCCCAGACCTCACCGTTGACGGAAGCTTCACCACGGGCGCCGCAGTCGCAGCCGCGCTGATCACGAACGGTCAAAACCCCGTCCTCGCCACCCTCGCCGGTGGCGGGGCGGGGCTCCTGGCAGGCATTATCACCGGCCTGCTGCATACGAAGGGCCGCATCGACGGGCTGCTCTCCGGAATCCTCACGATGATCGCGCTGTGGTCGATCAACCTCCGCATCATGGGAACCGCGAAAGAGGGCACCGCGGTCGCGGCGAACCTGCCGCTGCTGCGCGCAGATACCGTGTTCACCCCGCCCCGTGAGGCCGACCTGCTCGGCACCTGGGGCGGCGTCGCGATCATCCTCGTCGCCGTGCTGGTGCTGAAGTTCATCGTCGACTGGTTCCTGTCGACGAACCTCGGCCTCGCCATTCAGGCGACGGGCGACAACGGCCCGATGATCCGGAGCTTCGGCGTCAGCACCGACCGCACGAAGATTCTGACCCTCGCGATCTCCAACGGCTTCGTCGGGCTCTGCGGGGCACTCGTCGCGCAGTACCAGGGCTTTGCCGACATCAGCATGGGCGTTGGCCTCATCCTGGTCGGGCTCGCCTCGGTCATCCTTGGTCAGGCGATCTTCGGCCAGCGCTTCATCTGGCTCGCCAGCCTCGCTGTCGTGCTCGGCGCGGTCGTCTATCGCCTCATCATCTTCTTCGCGCTGCAGGCCGGGCTCGACCCGAACGATATGAAGCTCATCACCGCCGTCCTGGTCATCCTCGCGCTGCTGCTGCCGCGCTGGGGCTTCCTGCGCAAGATCCCCGCGCTGCGCCGCAAGAACGGCAGCGTGGTGCTCGAAGGCGTGACGTCTGCGGCGTCGGCAGATCCTGCACCGGCTCACCCGGCCCCCGCCGTGGCGACCGGCACCGCCCCGCATTCGAACCCCACCGCCGGAAAGTAGCCGCATGCTCACCATCGACCGCATCGAGAAGACCTTCTTCCCCGGCACCGTCAACGAGCGGCGCGCGCTCGCCGGCCTCAGCCTGCGACTCGACGAAGGCGACTTCGTCACCGTGATCGGCTCCAATGGCGCCGGGAAGTCGACGCTGCTCAACGCCATCTCCGGGCGCTACACCGTCGACTCGGGCAGCATCGAGATCGATGGCAAGCGGGTCAACCGACTGGGCGAGCACCAGCGAGCCAAGTACATCGGCCGTGTGTTCCAGGATCCGATGGCGGGCACGGCACCCGACCTCACCATCGAGCAGAACCTCGCTCTCGCGGTGCGCCGCGGCCAGAGTCGGGGGCTCGGGTTCGCCCTCAATCGTCAGCTGCGCGAGCGGTTCCGCACCGAACTGCAGTCGCTCGAACTCGGCCTCGAGCACCGACTTACGGCTAAGGTCGGCCTGCTCTCGGGCGGCCAGCGCCAGGCGCTGTCGCTGCTCATGGCGGGCTTCACGCACCCGAGCATCCTGCTGCTCGATGAGCACACGGCCGCGCTCGACCCGCAGCGCGCCGCGCTCGTCACCGAACTCACCGATCGCATCGTGGCGCAGGGCAAGCTGACCACGCTCATGGTGACCCACAACATGGAGCAGGCGCTGCGTCTCGGCAACCGCCTCATCATGATGCACGAGGGCAACATCGTCTTCGAGGCCTCGGCAGAAGAGAAGCAGCGGCTGACGGTTGCGGGGCTGCTTGAGGAGTTCGCGAAGATCAAGGGCGCTCAGCTCGACGATCGCGCGCTGCTCGCCTGATCCGCATTCGGCGCGCGCTCCCAGGAATCGCAGGTCACGCCCATACAGTGGGCACATGGCAGGTGAATCCATCGAGACGGTCTCGGTCTGGGATGACGTCGCCGCGCGCACGTCGACACTCGCGACCGAATGGGTCGCGGCGCTCCGCGGTCGAGAACGCGATGTCGAGGCCGAGGCGCGTGGCGCCGACCACCTGCTCGAGGGTCTGCGCCGTGACCCCGAGAGCTTCGAGTTCACGCGGCGTCTGCTCGAACTCGTGGCGGGCACGGACGACGCCTTCGCCTCGGCGCTCGGTCTCCACGCGATGGCTCGCGAGGTTCCCGAGTCGATGCCGGTGCGCGACCGGTTGGCGGTGCGTGCGGGTGGCGCGACATCGCTCGGACTGCCCTGGGCGGTGATGCCGGTGGCGCGCAAGTGGCTGCGCGACAGGGTCTCGGGGCTCGTGCTCGCGACGAAGCTGCCGACGGGAGTAGGAGGCGGTAACGGTCGCCTCGCTGGCCTCACCGATGGCCTGCGCAAGTATTCCGACGCGGGTCTGAAGCCGGTGATCGAGCCGCTCGGCGACGCGGTGCACGGGCCGGCGGGAGCTGCGGCCGAGGCCACTCGACTGGCTGCGTTGGCAGCGCACCCGACCGTCGGGCATCTCGTCGTCGATGTCACGCGGATCGCCCCCGGTGGGTCTGACTGGTCGTACGACGCGGATGTCGCCCGCGCGGCAGCGGCGCTCGAACCCGTGCTGCGGGCTGCTGCCGAGCACGGAACGACGGTGCACTTGACCGCGCGCACGGTGCGGTGGGCTCGCATGCTTCCGGACATCGCAATTCGCGCCACCGTCGATCCAGCTCTCGACCGCGCCCGCATCGGGGTGCGGCTGCTCGCCGAACTGCCCGAGTCACGCGAGTACTACGGACGTTTGAGTCGGTGGGCGCAGCGCAGAGTCGCCGACGGTGGCGCTCCCGCCGAGGTGACCATCGGTGTCGGTGGGGTGGCTGGTACCGAGCGCATCGCATCGATTGCGAGCGGCCTTGCGGTGCCGGTGCTCGAAGACCCGACCGAGGTGACCGCCCAAATGCTCAGGCTCGTCGAGCTGGCCCTGCATCCCGGCCGCGCTGCCGTGCTGAGACCGGTGATCGCGAGTGAGGATCTGCTGGTCCTCGCCGGCACCGTCGCGCTGACCGAGCACCTCGCGGCTCGAGGTCTCGCCGCACTGCAGGTGCGCAGCGGCGTCGCTCCGGGGTTGGCGGGTGCACTGCGAACGGCCGACATCGAGGTGCGCGTCGCGATTCCGGTGGTCGCTCCCAAGGAATTCGGCGGCGCGGTCGACCTGCTCGTCGCAGTTGCGGCCGAGGCCGCCGACCCGGAGTCGCCGATATCGCGACTGGAGGCGTTGATCGCCGCGGAACCCGGGGACGATGCACCGCCGCTTCCGGAATCGTCGATGTCGGCTGCGCTGCGCCGATTCGCTGCTGCGGCAGAGCTGGCCGCCGATCCGGCTCCGTCGTCGCATCGCACGCAGGTGCGGGCGCGCGAGTGGGATCCGAGCGAGCGCGACAGTGCGCTCTTCTATCGGTCTCCCGATGAACCCTCACGATTCGACACGGGCGGGCTCACCGCTGCCGTGCTCGGGTTGACCCGCGGTGCCGAGGGGGCATTCGCCTTGGAAGCGCTGGCACCGCCGCGCGCGATTCCGGTGGTCTCCGACTCGGGGTTCGCGAACGAACCGGGCACTGACGCCACGGTCGCCGCGAACCGCGAGTGGGTGCGCGAGCTTCTCGCGCACGCCGCAGCTTCTGCTCAGCGGGTCGACGAAGCGAACGCGACCATTGCGCTCGCGCGAGCCGACCTCGACCCGCAGCACGTCGCCGATGAGGCGCGCGCCCAGGCCGAGGCGTGGTCGGCGCAACCTCACCGCACCCGAGCCTCTCGTCTCCGCCGCGCCGCGCTGGCGATGGTGGCCGCGCGTGATCGTCTCATCCAAGCTCTCGTCGTTGATACCGGTGCGCCGCCGTGGTTGATCGATGCCGAGGTCGACACCCTCATCGATGCGGCGCGCTACAGCGGACAGCTGGCCGAGGGGCTCGGCGCGGTGCGCGGGGCGACATTCGTGCCGGATCGCCTCGTGCTCGTCGTCGCCGACGCGGCGACGCCGCTCGCGATCCAGGCGGAATCCGTGTTCGCCGCCCTCGCGGCGGGCAGTGGCGTGCTGTGGTCGGTACCCGCGGCGCTGGTCGATTCGGCCGCGGCGGTCATCGAGGAGTGCGAAGTCGGAGGGCTCACCCCGGGAGTCGTGCGACTCGAAGCGACCGTCGTCGGGCGCACGGTGGCCGAGCTCGCGGCGCACCCCGGGATCGATCGCGCGGTCGTGCTCGGTGCGCGTTCGGATGCGCTGGAGCTCGCGCGTCGCCGACCCGATTTGCGGGTGGAGGGGCGCTTCCGGGCGCGCGGCACCACGCTGGTCACGCCCTCCGCAGACCTGGACCGTGCGATCGACGACATCGTCGCTTCGGCCTTCGGTGCTCACGCAGGCGACCCGCGGGCGGCTCGGGGCGTAGTGCTGCTCGGCAGCGTCGCGCGATCCCGCAGATTCCGCGACGGGCTCGCCGATGCGGTACGGGCGATCACGGTGGTCGATAGCGCGCGTCCGAGTGACGCCGATGCGCTCGACGGCGCAATCGGTCCGCTCATCGCAGCGCCCGACGCCGCGGGACTGCGAGCGCTGACCGAGCTCGGCCGTGGAGAATCGTGGCTCGTGCAACCGCGCAGGCTGGACGATGCTGGCCGGCTGTGGAGCCCTGGCGTGCGGCTCGGCGTGAGTGCAGCGTCGACTTTCTGGGATGACTCGCGTGCGGTGCCGGTCATCGGCATCGCCACCGCGCATTCCCTTTCGGAGGCGATCGCTGTGCAGAACGCGGAGGGGAGTGGCGGGGTCGCTGCCCTGCAGTCGCATGATGCCGACGAGATCGCCGATTGGCTCGAATCGGTCGAGGCCGCGGCGCTCGCCGTCAATCGGCCGACCACCGGTGCCCTGATCGAACGGCACCCCGGTGGCGGTTGGAACGATGCCGGCATGGGGCTGGCTGCGCTCGCGGGTGCCGCGAATCGGTTGGTCGCTCTCGGGGCATGGCGCCCCCGCGAGGGGAGTCGGAGCGAGACTTTGCATCTGCGCGGCCTGGACGCAGAGGTGCAGCTGTTGATTGAGGCGGCGCAGGCGGACCTCGACTACGCAGGGTTCGATGCGCTGCGCCGCGCGGCTCTCGCCGATGCCTTGACGTGGCGCACGAGTTTTGGCGTCGACCGCGATGTCGTCGGGCTCGGAGTCGAACGCAATGTGCTCCGGCACCGAGCGGTGCCGACTCATATTCGACTGGCGGAGGGCGGAGCGATGGCGCACCTGGTGCGCGTCATCGCCGCCGCGTTGCTGGTGCAAGCCCCGGTGACGATCTCGACCGGCGAGGTGCTGCCCGCCGGAGTTGCTGCGTTTCTTGAGCGTCGCGACATCGAGGTATCGCTCGAGCGCGATGACGACTGGGTCGAGCGGCTTGCGGTCACCGGACCCGTGGGCGCGAGCGGCGAGGTCGCACTGCGAGTGCGCCTCATCGACGGAGATCGCGTGCGTGCGGCCGAATGGTTGGGCGGGCAGGATCGCGTGGCGATCTGGGGCGAACCCGTGACGATGGCGGGGCCCGTCGAACTTCTGACGCTGCTGCGCGAACAGGCGGTCTCCGTGCGTGCGCATCGCCACGGGTTGGCGGTGCCGGTGCCCGGCCTCGACGTCGGGCTCGAGGACTAGCGAGCGGTCAGCCGCATCGGGGTGTGCGGAATCCCGTCTTCGAGGTACTCGGGCCCGTCGGCGCTGAAGCCGAATCGGCCGTACCAATCGGTGAGGTGCGACTGCGCGTGCAGCACGACGGGGTGCTCGCCGCAGGTGGCGATGGCCGCCTTCATGAGCGCTGCGGCGATGCCGCGACCGCGCCAGTCGTGATCGGTGACGACGCGCCCGATGCTGCGAAGGCCGGGCTCCTGCGCATCCTCGGAGAGAATGCGCACGGTCGCGGCGACGGTGCCGACCGCGTCGGAGGCCCAGACCTGCTGCGTCTCGGGTTCGAGGTCACGGCCGTCGAGGTCGAGGTAGACGCAGTCTTGCTCGACGACGAAGACACGCTGGCGCAGCGCAGCGATTCGGTAGAACGTGGGGGAGTTGATGTGACTTACGTGGGCGGAGTGGAGCGTGAGTTCAGCAGGCAGCGTGGTCATGAATCGATCCTCACACGGTGCTGATGCCCGGCGGCAGAGCATCGAAGCAGACGTCCGATTTCCATTTCACCCGGGGAAGACGGTAATGTTGCTTCCTGGTTGCGCACGCGCAACCGACGGCGGGTTACCCGAGCGGCCAAAGGGGGCTGACTGTAAATCAGCTGGCACTGCCTACGGGGGTTCGAATCCCTCACCCGCCACCAGCAAGGCCCCGGCCTCGTGTGAGACATCACCGAGACCGGGGCCTTTTTGGTGTTTTCGGGGCCCGTGCCCGTGGGTTTCGTACGTGTTGCACGCGCCTGCATCTGGGTCTTCGGAGCAGAATTCGCGCGAATACGCGGGACACGCCCGGGATGGGGCGCGCAATTGCCCTCACGGGGTCGACCCACGTAATGTATTCCCTTGTCAGCGAGACGGAAAACGACGCGAAAGCGGCGGGATCGGATCGCAAATCGGCTCTGAAAGCTACGATGAGCAAGACTTGCAAAAGTCATGCAGCAGCGTGTAAAGTAAGAGACTCGATCTCACCGCAAGGTGGACGCCCAGAGGGTGGTCCAGCTGGAGTGTGTTTCACTCCCAGCGGTTGATGACAGGTTGCTGTTCGGAGCTTTCCTTGGTTGGGGGTGACGGGTGGTGTCTGGTCTTTGAGAACTCAATAGTGTGCACTTTTAATTGTCATATGCCAATTATTTAACAATCCCCGACATTCACATTCGTGTGGGTGTGGGAGATTCCTTTTTTGGATAACAAGAATCGTCAGTATTGATGGTTCTGTTGCCTGATTGAACTCGTTGCGGTTTCCGGTTTTTCCCCGGGAGCTTGTGACAATCGTTTTTTACGGAGAGTTTGATCCTGGCTCAGGACGAACGCTGGCGGCGTGCTTAACACATGCAAGTCGAACGCTGAAGCTCCCAGCTTGCTGGGGGTGGATGAGTGGCGAACGGGTGAGTAACACGTGAGTAACCTGCCCCGAACTCTGGGATAAGCGCTGGAAACGGCGTCTAATACTGGATATGTCCTATCACCGCATGGTGTGTAGGTGGAAAGAATTTTGGTTCGGGATGGACTCGCGGCCTATCAGCTAGATGGTGAGGTAATGGCTCACCATGGCGACGACGGGTAGCCGGCCTGAGAGGGTGACCGGCCACACTGGGACTGAGACACGGCCCAGACTCCTACGGGAGGCAGCAGTGGGGAATATTGCACAATGGGCGCAAGCCTGATGCAGCAACGCCGCGTGAGGGATGACGGCCTTCGGGTTGTAAACCTCTTTTAGTAGGGAAGAAGCGCAAGTGACGGTACCTGCAGAAAAAGCACCGGCTAACTACGTGCCAGCAGCCGCGGTAATACGTAGGGTGCAAGCGTTGTCCGGAATTATTGGGCGTAAAGAGCTCGTAGGCGGCTTGTCGCGTCTGCTGTGAAAACTGGAGGCTCAACCTCCAGCCTGCAGTGGGTACGGGCAAGCTAGAGTGCGGTAGGGGAGATTGGAATTCCTGGTGTAGCGGTGGAATGCGCAGATATCAGGAGGAACACCGATGGCGAAGGCAGATCTCTGGGCCGTAACTGACGCTGAGGAGCGAAAGCATGGGGAGCGAACAGGATTAGATACCCTGGTAGTCCATGCCGTAAACGTTGGGAACTAGATGTAGGGCCTGTTCCACGGGTTCTGTGTCGTAGCTAACGCATTAAGTTCCCCGCCTGGGGAGTACGGCCGCAAGGCTAAAACTCAAAGGAATTGACGGGGGCCCGCACAAGCGGCGGAGCATGCGGATTAATTCGATGCAACGCGAAGAACCTTACCAAGGCTTGACATATACGAGAACGGGCGAGAGATCGTCAACTCTTTGGACACTCGTAAACAGGTGGTGCATGGTTGTCGTCAGCTCGTGTCGTGAGATGTTCGGTTAAGTCCGGCAACGAGCGCAACCCTCGTCCTATGTTGCCAGCACGTTATGGTGGGAACTCATGGGATACTGCCGTGGTCAACACGGAGGAAGGTGGGGATGACGTCAAATCATCATGCCCCTTATGTCTTGGGCTTCACGCATGCTACAATGGCCGATACAAAGGGCTGCGATACCGCGAGGTGGAGCGAATCCCAAAAAGTCGGTCTCAGTTCGGATTGGGGTCTGCAACTCGACCCCATGAAGTCGGAGTCGCTAGTAATCGCAGATCAGCAACGCTGCGGTGAATACGTTCCCGGGCCTTGTACACACCGCCCGTCAAGTCATGAAAGTCGGTAACACCCGAAGCCGGTGGCCTAACCCTTGTGGAGGGAGCCGTCGAAGGTGGGACTGGTGATTAGGACTAAGTCGTAACAAGGTAGCCGTACCGGAAGGTGCGGCTGGATCACCTCCTTTCTAAGGAGCACTCACCAACCATTGGTTGGTGCAGAGAATGTGTGATCGTCACCAAACGCGTGACGCACACAGCTCATGGGTGGAACATACGACAAAGCAAGCTTTGATGGCTCGCCTGTGCTAGTACGTCACTTCCGTTTTGGCGGGGTGATTGGAACGCGTGGGTGAGTGGTCTGGTTTGCGTAAAGAGTGCATACTATTGGGTCCTGGGAGACCAGCCGGCCGCACCTTGGGGTGTGGTGGACTGGATCCTTGACCCACTGTTGGAGAACGTGTTGTCTTCAGGGGTGGGATCGACCGTACGTTGAGAACTACACAGTGGACGCGAGCATCTTGCAGCGTCAAAACATCAGGGACATGCCTTTGGGTGTGGTTCGGGGTGGTTTGGTGCTGCTGATACTAATAATTTCATTGGTCACACACTTTGACTGTCGAAGCTTTCGGGTTTTGGTGGTGGGTGTGTGGTTCTGAATACTTATGTGATTTCAAGTCTCAAAGAGCAAACGGTGGATGCCTTGGCATCTGGAGCCGAAGAAGGACGTAGTAATCTGCGATAAGCCTCGAGGAGCCGATAAACGGGCTGTGATCCGAGGATTTCCGAATGGGGAAACCCCGCCAGGGCGCGTGCGTACCTGGTGACTCCCGCCTGAATATATAGGGCGGGTAGAGGGAACGTGGGGAAGTGAAACATCTCAGTACCCACAGGAAGAGAAAACAATAGTGATTCCGGGAGTAGTGGCGAGCGAAACCGGATCAGGCTAAACCGATCATGTGTGATACCTGGCAGGGGTTGCATGGTCGGGGTTGTGGGACATGCCTCGGAGCGCTGCTGAGCTTCGGACGTGAGAGTGAAGCTATAGGAGAACGCCTTGGAATGGGCGGCCGGAGTGGGTGAGAGTCCCGTATCCGAAATGGTTTTACCGCGTGGTGTGTATCCCAAGTAGCACGGGGCCCGAGAAATCCCGTGTGAATCTGTCAGGACCACCTGATAAGCCTAAATACTTCCAGATGACCGATAGCGGACTAGTACCGTGAGGGAAAGGTGAAAAGTACCCCGGGAGGGGAGTGAAATAGTACCTGAAACCGTTTGCTTACAATCCGTTGGAGCACCCTTGTAGGTGTGACAGCGTGCCTTTTGAAGAATGAGCCTGCGAGTTAGCGATATGTGGCGAGGTTAACCCGTGTGGGGTAGCCGTAGCGAAAGCGAGTCTGAATAGGGCGGTTCAGTCGCATGTCCTAGACCCGAAGCGAAGTGATCTATCCATGGCCAGGTTGAAGCGACGGTAAGACGTCGTGGAGGACCGAACCCACTTAGGTTGAAAACTGAGGGGATGAGCTGTGGATAGGGGTGAAAGGCCAATCAAACTTCGTGATAGCTGGTTCTCTCCGAAATGCATTTAGGTGCAGCGTTGCGTGTTTCTTGCCGGAGGTAGAGCTACTGGATGGCCGATGGGCCCTACAAGGTTACTGACGTCAGCTAAACTCCGAATGCCGGTAAGTGAGAGCGCAGCAGTGAGACAGTGGGGGATAAGCTTCATTGTCGAGAGGGAAACAACCCAGATCACCAACTAAGGTCCCAAAGCGCGTGCTAAGTGGAAAAGGATGTGGAGTTGCTGTGACAACCAGGAGGTTGGCTTAGAAGCAGCCACCCTTGAAAGAGTGCGTAATAGCTCACTGGTCAAGTGATTCCGCGCCGACAATGTAACGGGGCTCAAGCACGCCACCGAAGTTGTGGCATTCATATAACAGGTAGGCCTTCGTGGTCCAGCCGTATGGATGGGTAGGAGAGCGTCGTGTGGCGAGTGAAGCGGCGGTGTGAACCAGTCGTGGATGCCACACGAGTGAGAATGCAGGCATGAGTAGCGAAAGACGGGTGAGAAACCCGTCCTCCGGAAGACCAAGGGTTCCAGGGTCAAGCTAATCTGCCCTGGGTAAGTCGGGACCTAAGGCGAGGCCGACAGGCGTAGTCGATGGACAACGGGTTGATATTCCCGTACCGGCGGTAAACCGTCAAAGACCTAACCAGTAGTGCTCAGCTATCCAATACTTCATGGATCCTTCGGGTGATGTGGGGTGGCGGTTGCGAACCCGAACTGGGGTGGTGAGCGTGAGGTGTGACGCAGGAAGGTAGCCTGTGCCGGGCGATGGTTGTCCCGGTGTAAATGTGTAGCCCGTCGATTATGAACAGTTTTCGGCTTTGGGTGAGACATGATGCGGACCCGTTTGGGGAAGCAGGTGATCCTATGCTGCCAAGAAAAGCATCGACGTGAGGTTTGCTGTTGCCCGTACCCCAAACCGACTCAGGTGGTCAGGTAGAGAATACTCAGGAGATCGAGATAATCATGGTGAAGGAACTCGGCAAAATGCCCCCGTAACTTCGGGAGAAGGGGGGCCACCCACTTATACGGATTTACTCCGGAAAGGGTGTGGTGGCCGCAGAGACCAGTGGGAAGCGACTGTTTACTAAAAACACAGGTCCGTGCCAACACGCAAGTGGATGTATACGGACTGACGCCTGCCCGGTGCTGGAAGGTTAAGAGGAGAGGTTAGACCTTGGTCGAAGCTTTGAATTTAAGCCCCAGTAAACGGCGGTGGTAACTATAACCATCCTAAGGTAGCGAAATTCCTTGTCGGGTAAGTTCCGACCTGCACGAATGGCGTAACGACTTCCCAGCTGTCTCCACCGTGAACTCGGCGAAATTGCAGTACGAGTAAAGATGCTCGTTACGCGCAGAAGGACGGAAAGACCCCGTGACCTTTACTACAGCTTGGTATTGGTGTTCGGTGTGGCTTGTGTAGGATAGGTGGGAGACTGTGAAGCTCAGACGCTAGTTTGGGTGGAGTCGTTGTTGAAATACCACTCTGGTCATATTGGACATCTAACTACGGACCCTGATCGGGTTCTGGGACAGTGCCTGGTGGGTAGTTTAACTGGGGCGGTTGCCTCCCAAAAAGTAACGGAGGCGCCCAAAGGTTCCCTCAACCTGGTTGGCAATCAGGTGGCGAGTGTAAGTGCACAAGGGAGCTTGACTGTGAGACTGACAGGTCGAGCAGGGACGAAAGTCGGGACTAGTGATCCGGCAGTGGCTTGTGGAAGCGCTGTCGCTCAACGGATAAAAGGTACCTCGGGGATAACAGGCTGATCTTGCCCAAGAGTCCATATCGACGGCATGGTTTGGCACCTCGATGTCGGCTCGTCGCATCCTGGGGCTGGAGTTGGTCCCAAGGGTTGGGCTGTTCGCCCATTAAAGCGGTACGCGAGCTGGGTTTAGAACGTCGTGAGACAGTTCGGTCCCTATCCTCTGCGCGCGTTGGAGATTTGAGAGGATCTGACCCTAGTACGAGAGGACCGGGTTGGACGGACCTCTGGTGTGCCAGTTGTTCTGCCAAGGGCATGGCTGGTTGGCTACGTTCGGGATGGATAACCGCTGAAAGCATCTAAGCGGGAAGCCGGCCTCGAGATGAGATCTCCGTCACCCTTGTGGTGGTGAGGCTCCCAGTAGATGACTGGGTTGATAGGCCAGATGTGGAAGCAGGGTAACTTGTGGAGCTGACTGGTACTAATAAGCCGATGACTTGATTTCTTCCCAACCTTGAGTGGTTGGGGCATGAGTATCTTCAGTAACGATGTAAGCGTCCACTTTGTGGTTCTAGACGTACGGCCACACACCCCCGAGATGGTTGGGGTGTGGTCATATGTGAATAGAGTTACGGCGGCCATAGCGTCAGGGAAACGCCCGGTCACATTCCGAACCCGGAAGCTAAGACTGACAGCGCCGATGGTACTGCAAGGGGGACCTTGTGGGAGAGTAGGACACCGCCGGACACCTTTTACCGAGGGTCGTATCAGGTTGCACATACCAAGACGGTGTGTGAAACCAGATACGACCCTCGAACCTTTTCTGCACCCGCGTGGGTGCGTGACGAATGCCCCGCAGGCTTAAGCCTGCGGGGCATTCGTGTTTCAGGGCCCTGCGATGAAAGGAATCAGCTGCAGGTCTCGAACACGTACTCCTGGTCATCAGGGGTGCTGAGATCCCGATCGCGCAGCACCACCGAAGCCGGCGTCTCAGGGTCCGCGCACATCTCCGCGAAGCTGCGAGGCAGCTCATCGGTGTACTCGATATCGATCACCGCATCGCCATACACCTCCGTGTAGTCCGCACACTCCCGGTACGCGCCGCACTCCTCTGAGACTGCGAAGTCGAAGCCTGCCTCTGCGTGCAACAGCTCCGCATCTTCCGCGGCGTTCTTCTGGCCCGCGTCGAGCCCAGCGTCGTGAGCGACTTCTACGTACGCCTGCGCCAGGGCGACATTGCCCTCACGCGTCAGCGCACCGTTCGAACGCGTGTACGTGTCGAGATTGTCGAACTCGACCGCGTTGTAGCCATCCTCCGCGCACTTCGTAATCCACGGAGCGACCACTTCGAGAATCTGGGCGCGCGCAGCCACGGTGGCGGTGTTCAGCAGTATTTCGTCGGGCCAATCTGGGTCGATCACTGGCCCGGACTCGTTCGTGAGCAGCGCGTCCTCGGGCCAGTCGCTTAGCTCGCCGGGCTGCGTCTGGAATCCATTGACGTAGCAAATCGAGTAGCGGTCGGGGTCGGGTGCATCCATACGATCCCGAGAGACGATTTCGACTTCGGGCGCCGGAGTGTACGCCCCACCCAGTTGGTAGTCCACGACTCCGCCTGCGGGGAACCCGCGCAGCGCTGCGTCGGAGGCTGGGCTCGCCCCCGCGTCTGTCGCAGGCACCGTCGTCGGTGCGCACCCCGCGAGCAGGCCCGCTGTGAGCAGGCCGGCTGAGAACAGCGCGCCAGTACGCATTACCCGATTGGTGGCGGTACACGAACGCATCTTGACCCTCAGAAGCACCGATCGGTGCGTTGTCGACATGCATCCGATGCTAGCTGCGCGTGATGATTGCTGCGAGTCAGTGTGCTGCGCCTCCCCGATTCAATTCAAGAAGCGCGCAATACCGGCTGAGACCGCGCGGCAGGTCTATGCTCAGCTCGACGACGGTATCGAATCCGTCGGGATCAACGTCGATCCGAAAGGAACACACCATGACCGCTCCCTCATCAGACGGGCGCCTCGCCGACGACGAACACCTCGCCGTCCTCGGCTACGAGGGGAAGTTCGATCGCTCGATGAGCCTGTGGGCGAACTTTGCCCTTGGCTTCACCTATCTGTCGCCGTTGGTCGGCGTCTATTCGCTCTTTGCCGTCGCACTCTCGACGGGCGGTCCGCCCTCGATCTGGTGGATTGTCATCGTCGCCTGCGGGCAGTTGCTCGTCTCGTTGGTGTTCGGGGAGGTCGTGTCGCAGTATCCGATCCACGGCGGCATCTATCCGTGGGCGCGGCGGCTCTGGGGCCGGCGTTACGCGTGGCTTGCAGCCTGGGTCTACATTTGGGCGATGATCGTGACCATCACCTCGGTGGCCGAGTTCGGTGCGGGCTTCGTGACCGCGCTGCTCGGCATCGAACTCACGCCGGCGTCCACGCTGATCATCTCGCTCGCGTTGCTGCTCCTGGCGCTCGCGATCAATTTCACGGGGACACGATGGCTCGCACGCATTGCGCGCATCGGACTATTCGCCGAACTCATCGGCGTGATCGGGATCGGGCTGTACTTGCTCATCTTCCAGCGCAAGCATGATTTCTCGGTGTTCTTCGACACCATGGGTACCGCGGGCGACGGGTCGTACTTGCCAGTGTTCATCGCGTCGGCGCTGGCCGGGCTCTTCCTCTTCTACGGATTTGAAGCCTGCGGCGACGTTGCGGAAGAGGTGGCCGACCCGGCGAGACGGATTCCGAAGGCCATGATCATGACGATTCTGGTCGGTGCCGTTTCGGCACTGTTCTCATTCGGCGGGTATGTGCTTGCGGCTCCGAACCTGGAACAAATCGTCGCCGGCGAGGTCGGTGATCCGATCCCCGAGATCTTGACCGCGACGCTCGGTGCGGTCGGAGCGAAGGTGTTCTTGGCGGTGGCGATCCTCGCGTTCATTTCGTGCGTGCTGAGCCTGCAGGCCGCGGCCAGCCGCCTGCTGTACTCGTTCGCACGCGACGGCATGCTGCCGGGCCACGTGTGGCTGTCGAAAGTCTCGGAGCGCAGCAAGGTGCCCACGAACGCGCTCATCGTGGCGTGTACGGTGCCGGCCCTCATCTGCCTGCTGATCTTCTTCAACGACGGCATTCTGGTTGCCGTGACGTCGTTCGCAATTCTCGGAATCTACCTGTCGTTCCAGATGGTCGTGTTCGCGAGTCTGCGCCAGCGTCTGCGCGGATGGCGACCGGCCGGGCCGTTCTCGCTCGGTGCCCTGGGCCTCGTCGTGAACGTGCTCGCGCTCGCCTATGGGGTCTTCGCGATGGTACTGCTGGCGATCCCAGGGTCGTCCGGAGCATTCTTGACGGACTATGTCGTGCTCATCGGCCTCGCAGTGGTGCTCGTGACCGGCCTCGTGTACCTGTTCGGTGCACGACCGGATGCGCAGTCGAGTGCGCCCGAGGGCGATGCGAAGGAGGTCGCCGACGAGATTCGGCGACGCACCGGGCGTGTGACGACGCGTTAGCGGGCAGGATCGCGGTGCCCCGTGGCATGTCGAGCGCTTCGGGCACCGCGATCCGCATGCGGCCGGAGTGCCGCCGTCGATAGACTCGCGAGCATGAGTGACTTCGTCGTTTCACTGCCCACGGATTCCGGTTTGCGCGAGGCACTCGCGCATGTGCAGGGAGTCGAGTTCGTGGAGTGGGATCTCGACGGCCCGGCCCCGCGGGAGCGCTTCGACATCGTGGTGCCCCCGTACCTGGGTGGCAATCGGCCGCTCGCGGCGCTCAAGAGCGTCGATGTGCGCCTCGTGCAGTGGCAGTCGATCGGCTACAACGGGCTCGCGAAGTACGTGAGCGCCGAGCAGCCGGTCGCCAACGCGGCCACGGTGCACGAGACGTCGACTGCGGAACTCGCGGTCGGGCTCGCCATCGCGGCCCAGCGCGGGCTTGCGGAGTTCGTGCGCCAGGGCGATGCGCGGGAATGGATCGGACGGTCGACCCCGAGCCTGGCCGACCGCCGGGTGCTCCTCATCGGGTACGGCGGCGTCTCGCAGGCGATCGAAGCGCGTCTCGCGGGGTTCGAAGTCGAGATCTCGCGACTGGCCCGCACGGCCAGAGAGCAGCAGAATCTGGCAGGAGCCTCGGTTGCGGTGCAGGGATTCGACGGGCTGCACGCGGCGCTCGCCGACGCAGATATCGTGATCATCGCGGTGCCGCTGACCGCCGAAACCACGCACCTGCTCGACGCTGCTGCGCTTGCCGCGCTTCCGGATGGTGCCTTGATCGTGAACGTGGCTCGCGGCCCGGTGGTCGACACCGATGCGCTGGTTGCAGAACTCTCCGCGGGTCGTCTGCGCGCCGCGCTCGACGTCACGGACCCCGAGCCGCTCCCGAACGATCATCCGCTCTGGAGCGCGCCCAACGTGCTCATCACGCCCCACGTCGGCGGCGACTCCAGCGCGATGCTACCGCGCGTCGCACGCCTCATCGAGCGCCAGATCGCGCATCTGCAGCGCGGGGAGCGCCCCGAGAACCTCGTGCTTGGTGAGTGGAACTGACCGAAGCCGAGAGCCCGTCAGCGCGCCGGTTGATCCTGCGTGATCTCGTTCGATGCCGTGAGGAAGCGCAGGAACTCCACTGCGGCCGTGACCGCGGGATCGGGCTTGCGGCCCACGCGATACCGGAGTGCGATGTGCCGCACTCCGAGCCCGGGGAGATCGTGGGTTTCGACGCCGCTCAACGAGAACTCTCGGAGTGCCAGCTGCGGAAGCAGCGCGACGCCCTCGCCGGCGGAGATGAGCGCGAGCGCCGACTGATGGCTTGCATATTGATGCGGGGCGATCGCCGAGTTCTCGATGCGAGCGCGCACCCGCTGCGACGCGTGATGCACGCCTGAGCCGGGGTCGATCTGCAGCCACGGGAGTCGCAGCCGATCGAGTTCGACCACACCCATTGCGGCCTGTGTTCCTGCAGGGGCGACGAGCACCCAGGGGTCGTCGAGAAGCGTGACTTCGCGCACGCCGGGGCCGAGCGGCGGTGGCGGCACCGACTCATCGCGCTCGATCGCGATGATGTCGTAGGAGGCGGCGCGCAGGCCGCGGAGCATGACGGGCATGTCGGCCTCGACCGCCTCGAGATGAACGCCGGCAAGTTCGGTGCGCCATCGAGGAAGCGCCGGCGCGAGCACGCCGCTCATGAAGCTCTGAAAGGCGCCGAAGCGCACCGTACCGCTGGGGAGTTCGCTCGCCGCACCGACTCGCAACGCCGCCTCGTTGACCTCCCGCTCGACGTTCTCGGCCAGCTCGACCAGCTCGCGGCCGGCGGCGGTGAGCGTGATGCCGCGCGGACTGCGTACCACCAGCGGAACACCGACCTCGGACTCGAGTCGCGCGAGTTGCTGCGACACCGCCGACGGGGTCAGCGTCAGCGCTTCGGCGGCAGCGAGCACACCGCCGCTCCGAGCAATCTGGAGCAGAAACGGGAGTCGCGAAACTGCGATGCGCATGTTTAGAAATTCTACACCCTGGATCACGAAAGATTCGATTGTGCTGGATGCGTTGGCACCTGAGGATAGTCCTGTCGAGTTGCAGGAGCAACGGCCCGTTCAGCGGCCGACCCGCAGCCCGACCTGCCACAAGTTGAGCGCGAGAGGAGCAGGCAGTGCAGGAGATCGTCGGGAACATTCTGGGTTGGGTCGGAACCCTGGGTACTTTCACCGCGTACGTGCTGATGCTGCGCGGCACCTGGCTCCCGACGACTAAACGGTATCTCGTGCTCAACACCGTCGGCGGGTTTCTCGGTGCGGGCGGGGCAATCGCCTTCGGCGCCTGGCCGTCATTCGTCTCGAACGTCGTGTGGGCACTGATGGGTGGGTATGGTCTCTTCGTCGCGATCCGCCGCACGGCGGTCACCAGCACTCCAGACATGATCATCACGCCCACGGCAGCCCTGCCGATTCTGCCGATGCCGCACTCGGTGTGGGATCCGTCGAGCACGATGGCCTCCTCGATCAGCCTGCCCTGGCTGCCGCGCGTGGGGGAGGGCGCCGGCGGTGAAGCCGCCAACCCAGGCTTCGCTGGTGCGACCGCAGGCGATCCCGAGCGCCCCGCAGTGGAGTACCCGCGTGCCACGCACGAGCCCGCCGCTCCGGGAAGCGCCCTCATCACCGATCTACTCGACTGGCGCGAGTTCAGTGCCGCAGCGCGCTCGGCCTGACACCACGCGCGTAGACTCTCGGCGCCAATTGAGCAGCGGATGAACGCTCCGACCGTGCGCGGTCGCGGTCGGTAGACTGGACCCCTATGCCGCTGCGCCACGAGCGCTGCGGTGCCAAGATCCCCGCTTGCACCTTGGAGTGAATTCAGAAAATGGCTGAGCAGTCTCGCCTCGATAAGGTCATCGCCCTCGCCCGTCACCGCGGCTTCGTCTTCCAGGCCGGTGAGATCTACGGCGGATCGCGCTCCGCCTGGGACTACGGCCCTTTGGGCACGGCTCTCAAAGAGAACATCAAGCGCCAGTGGTGGAAGGCCGTCGTGCAGAAGCGCGACGACGTCGTCGGTATCGACTCGAGCGTGATCCTGCCGAAGCAGGTCTGGGAGGCCTCGGGCCACGTCGAGGTCTTCAGCGACCCGCTCGTCGAGTGCTTGCAGTGTCACAAGCGCTACCGCGAAGACCACCTCATCGAGGCCTTCGAGGAGAAGAAGGGCCGCGCGCCCGAGGGGGGTCTCGCTGAGATCGTGTGCGCCAACTGCGGCACCCGCGGCCAGTGGACCGAGCCGCGCGCGTTCTCGGGTCTGCTGAAGACCTACCTCGGCCCCGTCGATGACGAGGCCGGCATGCACTACCTCCGCCCCGAGACGGCGCAGGGCATCTTCGTGAACTTCGCGAACGTGCTGCAGGCGGCACGTATGAAGCCTCCGTTCGGCATCGGTCAGATCGGCAAGAGCTTCCGCAACGAGATCACGCCGGGCAACTTCATCTTCCGCACCCGCGAGTTCGAGCAGATGGAGATGGAATTCTTCGTCGAGCCGGGCACGGACGAGGAGTGGCAGGAATACTGGATGAATGAGCGGATGTCGTGGTACACCGGCCTCGGCATCAACCCCGACAACCTTCGCTTCTATGAGCACCCCGCCGAAAAGCTGTCGCACTACTCGAAGCGCACCGCCGACATCGAGTACCGCTTCGGGTTTACCGGCGGCGAGTGGGGCGAGCTCGAGGGCATCGCGAACCGCACCGATTTCGATCTGTCGACGCACTCGAAGCACTCGGGTAAGGATCTCAACTTCTTCGACCAGACGAAGAACGAGCGCTACACGCCCTACGTGATCGAGCCGGCCGCCGGCCTCACTCGCTCGTTGATGGCCTTCCTCGTCGACGCGTACCGCGAAGAAGAAGTGCCGAATGCGAAGGGCAGCACCGACAAGCGCACGCTGCTCGCGCTCGATCCGCGGCTCGCGCCGATCAAGGCCGCGGTGCTGCCGCTGAGCCGCAATGAGGCGCTGTCGCCGCTGGCCAGAGAGATCGCGCAGGACCTCCGCGACGACTGGAACGTCGACTTCGACGATTCGGGAGCCATTGGCCGCCGTTACCGCCGACAGGACGAGATTGGCACGCCGTTCTGCGTCACCGTCGACTTCGACTCGCTCGACGACGATGCGGTGACCGTGCGCGAGCGCGACACGATGGAGCAGGTGCGCGTGCCGCGTGCCGAGCTGCACGCGTTCCTCGCTGAGCGCTTGCGCGGCGCCTAGCGAAACGCATCGCGTTTCGGTCGGCGCCGGTGACGCGTAGCGTCAGCCCACGGAGCGCAGCGAGGGGTCGGCGCCGGTGACGCATCGAAACCCCGCTGAGATCTCGGATCTTGGCGGGTTTCGTCGTGTGCGGCGCGGGTTTCGGTGTTCGTGCAGGAGAAGTTCGATCCTGCGGACCGAACTGCAGGTTTTCGACCGAAGGCGCGGAGAACTCCTGCGGTTCTGGAGGCGGTCGCCTGCGCTACTCGGGCGGATGTCGGCGGCGGCTTCTAGGATGGAGCGTATGACGAGCACTGGTTCCGAGCCCTCCGAGCGCCCAGAATTTTCGGCACCTGCACCAGTAGAGCCGCCGCAGTACGCGTGGGCGCGCCCCGCAGTGCAGCTCCAGCAGGTCGAAACCGAACCGCTCGAGTACCACCGACTGCTCCGCGGAGTGCAGAATTACCGCTGGTGGAAGCCGCTGCTGCTCTTGCTGCTCTCTGGGGTGTACTTCGGTATCTTCACGATCATCGTGAGTGTCGCGTTCCTGCCGCTTCTGCTCCAGAACCCCGATTATTTGAATGGGGTGACGACGGGCACGGGTGCAGCGCTTGATACGCAGGTTCCGGTGTCGGTGCTTTTGAGTCTCGTGTCGATCATCATCATGATTCCCGCGGTGATTCTTGCGATGCTCACCTTGAACATGCGGCCGAATGGGCGCGTGTGGTCGGTGGCTGCGCGCATCCGCTGGGGTCTCCTCGGCCGACTGTCGCTCGTGGCTCTGCTCGCGGTCGGGGTAATGAATGTCGCTGCGATCGGGTTGGAGATCGCACTGAACCCTGCATCGCTGAATGAGCCTGCCCCGACGGCGGCCGCAGCAGATTTTGACTGGACCGCAGCGTGGACTTCGCTCGTCATTGTCATCCTCCTCGTACCGCTGCAGGCGACTGCCGAAGAAGTGGTCTTCCGTGGGCTGTTCATGCAGGTGCTCGGTTCGTGGCTGAAGAGCCCGTGGTTCGGCATTCTGATTCCCTCGATCGGGTTCGCGCTCGCTCACATCTACGACATCTGGGGGCTGCTCTCGGTCGGCTTGCTTGGGGTTGTGGCCGCCTGGCTCACCTGGCGCACCGGTGGGCTCGAAGCTGCCATCGCGATTCACATCGTCAACAACCTCATCGCATTCGGCTTCATGACGTTCAACGTCGGGGGCGAGACCGCCCAGGTCGAACAGACGGGGGGCGTGGGGTCACTGATCGGCTCTGTGGTGGGGTACGCCCTCTTCATCTGGCTGGTGATTCGGGTGTTCCGCAAGCACGGTTATGGGCGTACGCGCATTGATATCGTGCAGATCGAAGTTCCGCTGGGTGCCGGTGCGGGTGGTGGCGCTGCCGTTCCTGGCCCCGCACCGACCATGCCGGTGGCCGGCACGGTCTCGCCGGAAGAGGAGCAACCGCGTGGTTGATGTCTATGTCATCGGAGATGGAATTCCTGAGCTTGCGGCCGCGCTCGAACTCGCGGAGGTGGGGCTCACGGTGCGAGTCGCGCGAGGCGGGAGCGCGCCGGCCGCAGAACACGCAGGCACAGCGGCACAAGCGCTGGCGCCGTTTGATCCGGATCGAGTAACCGATCCCAATGGCACACTGCGTGAGTTTCTCACGCACGTCGCTGCACCGCTTTCCACTGGGGGCCCGGCGACACCGGGAGCTTCTCCGCTGGCCGCAGCACCGGGGCCGGTGCTGCTCCGGGGTGCGAAGAGCCTCCCGGTCGAACAACCGATGCCATCGGTCTTCGGAATCCCTGCAGTACCGCTCTCGGAAGCGAGCCTGGCTGTGCTCGGAGGGGCAGGGGCGACTCGTGCGTTCCTTGATCGCGTGATGCCGCTGCTGACCATTGGCAAGACCCAACGTCTCGGAAAGCTCGTACGCGCTCGCATCGGAGCGACCGCGCTGCAACGTCTCGTCGAGCCGCTGGTGCACGAAAAGTATGGGGTCTCCGCAGACGTGGTCGATGTGGCGATTGCGGCGCCTGGTTTGAACGAGGATGTGACGACTGCGGGCTCTCTCTGCGGCGCCGCAATGGAATATGCCGCGCGTTCCGTTGCACGTGAAACCTTCGTGCAGCCGGTTGACGGGTGGGAGAAGCTGCGCGAAACACTGCTCGACCGACTTGCGCTCTACGGCACTGAGATCGTCGATACGGGAGTGGTTACGGTCGCGGAAGTCACGTTCGATGCGACGGAGTCGTCTGAGACGACCGCTTCAGACGAGGCGACCTGGCAGGTCGTCGAATCGGGAGACGCGGCCGGCGAGGCTTCGATCACCGCGCGCGCGGTGGTGGTCGGTGAGTCGGAAGCGGGCGCCGACGCGCCACTCCAGGGTGCGGGTGAGAACCCGAACGCCCGATGGGTGGTGAACGTGGAAGTGAGCGAGCCCGAGTGGGCCGGGGCTGCGACGAATCCGGCTTCGGCGAGGGACCTGGTCGAACTCGTACGCGATGACTCGGGCAGCGTCTGGGCCGTGCGCTGGCACGCCCCGACTGCGCACAGTGCCGACGATGCGGCGGGGAGTGGCTCGTGGACGATTCGGGCGAGCAGTTCGATCGGCGTGGCGCGTAACCTCGATAGTGACCAGGCCGCAGCTGCGGCGTTGGGAGCGGCAGGTGCAACGCGGGCGCCCGGCGGTCGCCTGCATGCGTTCACCGTGCTGGCTCCCTTCGCCGCGAAGAGCGATCGCGACCGCGCGCTCGTGCATACCATGTCGTCTCGCGATGCGAAATCCACTTGTTTGCGGGTGGGCACCCGTGGGCATAGTGGAGACCTCGCCACTGCGGTGCACGACGCGCGTGAGGCGGCGGTGCGGCTGCGCCGACACCTCACGGGAATCGCCGAATGACACCTGGGAGGACTGGGTATATAACCGAAGGCGCATGCAACGGGCATCGACCCGGAGTAGGCTGGGCGAAGACCAGGAACCGCCACGAACTGGAGGCATCATGAAGGGTAAGATCGCATTCGTTCTCGGCGCAGCTGTGGGCTATGTTCTCGGGAGTCGAGCAGGGCGCGAGCGTTATGAACAGATCAAGCGGGGGGCCGAGCAGGTATGGCAAACCGCTCCGGTGCAGCAGGGCGTCGACGCCGTCAAAGACGCGACGCGCGGCACGGTTGAAAACATCAAGGACTCTGCGCTTCGTGCCGGCAAGAACGCGTTCACCGCGCTCGTGAATCAGCAGGATCGCCGCACCGACACTGCAACGCCGACAGCGCGAACTGCCGCAGCCGCTGATCGGAACGCCGCAACCACCGCGAATCCGCGCGGGGCGACGGCCACGTCGCTGGGCGGTGACAGTGGAGCAGGAGACGCCACGGATACCACAGACGAGGCGCGCGCATGAGTCGCAAGCGCCGGGATGAAGCCGGCACGTTCGAACTGCTGAGTCGCCTGCCGCAGCAGATCGTCGGGCTCGCGCAGGTCGAGTACCAGAACGCCAAACGCGAGATCGTATCGAAAGCCAAGAAGGCCGGCATCGGTGCCGGTGCCATCGTGATCGCGCTCTTCTTCGTCTTCTTCATGCTCGAAGCGCTGGTCATCGCCGCGATCGCGGCACTCGCACTGGTGTGGCCATGGTGGCTCGCAGCGCTCGTCGTCGCAGCGGGTCTACTCGTGCTCGCGGCGCTCGCGATTCTGGCGGGAATCGCGCTGATCAAGCGCGGCAACCCAGTGCCCGAAGAAACACTCGATCGCGTCGGGGGAGACATCTCCGCAATGGGCGAGGTGCGCATCAACGCCGAGCCCCCGGTACCGCCGCAGCAGCACCGCGCCTCGCGCATGCCTCGCGTCGGAGAAGAAGGGAACTGGCGATGAGCCACGAAGAGAAGCTGCAGGGCGTTGCAGACGCGGCACAGGCGCGCGCAGAGCTCTACGACACGCTCTCACAGCTGAAAGTGCGATTGAACTACGCGCAGCGCGTCGACGACGCCGTTGATGACGCGAAGCAGCGCATCGCCGCAGAAAAGCGGCGCAACCCTCTCGCATTCGCCGCGGGAGTGGCGGGTGCCGCGGCAATCGCCGGCCTTGCCGTGTGGGGTATCGCTTCGGTGGTCGCGAAGAAGCTTCGCTGAGGCTTCTCGGACGGGCGAGACACTCTCACTGCAGGTCACAGTTCGGTTGCGTTCGCCTGCGCAGATGCCGTCGTTTTGCGTCATCGCGGTGGCAGGGTAAGAATAGGGTCAACGGAATTCCGTGAAGGGCCAGGCCGCAGTCTCCGGTAGATTGATGTGTCGGCCATTTTTATTGGTGTCGAGTGAGTGGGGTGTATGTCTGCTGAGGCAAAGCCGCTCAGTGGTCTTCGGGTGCTCGTTCCTCGGGGCGGAACCTGGGGCGATCTGGTCTCGAGGGCTCTCCGTGAGCGGGGAGCGCACACGGTGATCGCGCCGCTCGTCGACTTCGCGCATACGAGCGAAGAAGACAAGCTGGTCGATGCGCTCAAGGATCTCGAGGCAGGAAGCTTCGACTGGATGACAGCGACGAGCTCCACCGTCGCCGACGTGCTCAAGCATCACAACGCAGTGATTCACCCCGACACGAAAGTCGCGATCGTCGGTGAAGCCACCGCCGTTGCGTTCACGGACGCGGGGTACCCGATCACCCGCACGCCGAGCGAAGAGAACAGCACCTACGCACTGCTTGACGAGTGGAGCGAGATCAACACCGACGAGGTGCTGAAAGTGCTCACCCTGCGCTCGGACGTCGCCGTCCCCGTGCTCACCGAAGGCCTCACCGAACGCGGCCACGACGTGACCCAGGTGCTGGCGTTCCGCACGGTCGGAGTGCCCGCGTCGGTGCACATTCGAGAAGACATCGAGTCGGGCCGCATCAACGCGTTGCTCGTCGCGTCGGCGAAGATCGCCGAAGAGGTCGCATCACAGTTCCCGGACATCCCCGAGAACACCATCGTCGCCTGCGTCGGCGTCAACACCCTCGAAGCCGCCGCGGCGCTGGGGCTTCCGGCCGACGCCAACGATCCGTCGCACCCGGTGTACGCCCCGAAGCGCGCACTGATCGAGACGGTCGAATCGGTGATCGACCAGAGCGACATGTTGGATTGAGCTGATGGCAAGAGTCGAGGTGCACCCGGACCGCGTGATCATTCGGCTGACCGCATCCGAAAAGATCGCGGCGATGCGCCGACGAGATATCGAACTCGATCGCACCGCGATCACCTCCGCCATCGTCACCGATGACCCCTGGGTCTGGGTGCGCGGGGTACGTGCACCCGGTGCGTCGCTTCCCGGAACACTTGCCGCTGGCACCTGGCGTAATTTTACAGGGCGGGACTTCGTGCTCGCTCGACGCGGACGTAAGGCCGTGGTCATCGACTTTGAGACGCCCGAAGGGGCCGATGAAGATCACGGTTGGCACGGCGAATTCGACCACTTCTCACGGGTGATCGTGTCGACCGTGCACGCCGGCGAATTGATTCAGGCTCTGCGCCTCGACGGCGGCGCGACCGCGGTCGACGCCGGCGCCTGACGCAGAGCCCGAGCTTCGTCTCAGTCGCGCACGAGCACGAGCGCGTCGAGATCGATGCGCGTGCGCGGAGCGACCTCGCGCTCGCGGAGCACCTCTGACAAGTCATCGGCGGAGCCGATCTTGCCGACGACGCTGATCGACACGGGGAGCTGGCGATCCTCCAGGCCGAATGCCGTGCGAATCGCATCGCGATCGAACCCGCCGAGCTGGTGCACGTGCACACCCTCAGCGGTCGCCTGCACGCTCAGGTGCGCCACGGCCTGACCGAGATCGTACTCCGCCCACGGGCGTGCGTTGCCCTCGGCATCGGCGGTCTCGGCGATGTTCACGATGAACGCCGCTGCGCTCCCCGCCCACTGGCGGTTGAAGCCGGCGAGGGTCTCGGTGATGCGCTCGAAGTTCTCGCTGCCGCGGCGGGCCACGATGAATCGCCAGGGCTGCGAGTTGTTCGCGCTCGGTGCCCAGCGGGCCGCCTCGAGCAGGCCGCGAAGAGCTCCCTCGGGGAAGGCGTGGGTGGCGTCGAACGCGCGGGGGCTCCAGCGCTCGGCGAGGTGTTCGATGACGGGGGCGCTGGTCTGGGCAGTGCGCGGGCTCACGGGAGGCTCCTTGGGTCGTGCGATGGTTTCCGACTCAGCAGAACGCCCGACCATGACGCTGTATTCCCCAGCTCGAAATGTTGCACTCAGTGCGGGCCGAGAAGCCACGCGATCGCGGCGATGATGGGCAGGGATGCGAACGTCGTGAGGAAGACGATGTCGCGGACCATCGTCTCGCCCTGGCGATACGTGGCCGCGTAGTTGTAGATGTTTTGGGCGGTCGGCAGCGCGGCGATGATGGTCGCGACGAAGACCTCGTGGTCGGCGAGCCCGAAGGCCTTCGCGAGCCCCCAGGCGATGACCGGCATCAGCACGAGCTTGAGGGCCGAAGCGGCGAAGACTGCTCCGCGACCGGTGCCGGGCTGCAGTGCGCGCTGCCCGCGCAGTGAGATGCCGAAACTCAGGAGCACCATCGGGATGGCGGCGTTGCCGAGCATTTCGAGCGGTGCGGAGACGATGTCGGGCACGCCCCAACCGAACAGTGCGAAGATCAGGCCCAGCACGGACGCGATGATGATCGGGTTCGAGGCGGCACGCCCCAGTGCGGCCACGGCACCCCGCAGGGCTCCGCCGCTCTGAGCGCGAGGTTCGGCAGGAGTAGTGGCGTCTCCGCCGAACAGCTCGCCGCGCCGACCTCGGCGCGTGGTTTCGAGCATCGAGAGAATCGTCGGGGCGAAGAAGATCAGCTGCACGAGAATGAGCGGTGCGACGTAGGCGGCGTCACCCAAGATGTACACGGCGACCGGGAGTCCGAGGTTGTTGGCGTTGACGTACCCCGACCCCGCAGCGCCCAGCGTCGTGCTCGCGAGGTCGCGCTTGAACCAGAGGCGCGACGAGATGACGAACAGCGCGGCCACGATCAGCGCGGCGAGCGTGGTGATCAGGATCACCGGTGAGAGCACGATGGCCGGGTCGCTGGTGCGCAGCACGGTGAAGAGCAGCGCGGGCGTCGCGACGAAGAACGCGACGTTGTTGAGCACGCGCCGCTGTTCGCCCTTGACGACACCGAAGAAGGCGGTGAGGTAGCCGGCTCCGATCACTCCGAGAATGAGCGCGAACCCCTGCAGTACCCCGAACATTCAGCTCCCTCCCGCCCCTTTCATCCTAGGGGCGGTGCGAGCGGTGGCGTCGTGGCGGTGTCAAGCGCCGTAGCAGCCTCCTCGAGCACGACCCGGGTGAGGCCGTCGAGTATCGGGGAATCGAGCTTCCACCGCTGCCAGTACAGCGGCATGAGGATCGGCCGATCTCCGAGCGCGACGAGCCTGCCGTCGGCGAGACCTGCGGCGCATTGCAGCTCGGGGAGCATGCCCCAGCCCATACCGAGTTCGATTGCCAGGGCGAACTCGGCGGAGGAGGGGATGAAGTGTTTCGGCGGATCAATTCGGCTGCGGGTGACGCGGCGGATGAATCGTTGCTGGAACGCATCGTGCCGGTCGAACTCCAGCATGGGAGCCGTCGCAAGCGCGTGCGCGGTGACGCCCGCACTGAAGTGGGTCGCGACGAACTCGGGGCTCGCGACCGCGCGGTAGTGGTCGGTGCCGACACGAGTCGAGGTGCAGCCCGGAACCGCCTCGGCGGTGGGGGTGAGCGCGGCCACCGCTCCGCCGCTGCGCAATCGCTCGGTGGAGATCGTTTCATCGGCGCGCAGCACCTCGAATGTGGCGCCCGTTTCGCGCGCGGCGCGCGCGAGTGCCGGCACGAACCACGTGGCGAGCGAATCGGCGTTGACGACGATGGGAATGAGCGCGGCACTGCGGTCGGCGCCGTGCTGACCGAGCTCGTTCGCAACATCTGCGGCGATGCGGTGCATCTGCCGTGCGGCGCGCAGCACCACGGCGCCGGAGGGGGTGACCGAGACCGGGCGGGTGCGGGCGATCAGCACGGTGCCGACGCGCTGCTCCATCGCACGCACTCGCTGGCTGATGGCGGAGGGGTCACGTGCAGGCGACGTGCGGCACCCTCGAAGCTTCCCTCGTCGATGATGGCGGCGAAGGTCTCGAGGTGCTCGATCGGGAAGTCCACACGGCTACCTTAAGCACAGCTCATGCAACTGAAGAAGATTGAGGTGCGCTGAAGTGGCGCGGAGGCGTCGGCGAGCTCTACCGTCGGAGCGTGATCATTCCCTTTCTCGTCGGTGCCGGCAGCGGACTCTCGCTCATCGTGGCGATCGGTGCGCAGAACGCGTTCGTGCTGCGTCAGGGCATTCGGCGCGAGCACGTGCTGCCCGTCGTGCTCATCTGCGGGCTGGCCGACGCGGTGCTCGAGACGTTGGGCGTGGCCGGCATCGGCTTCGTTGTGCAGCGCGCGCCGATCCTGCTCGAAATCGTGCGCTGGGGCGGCGTCGCTTTTCTGCTCTGGTACGCGTGGTCGGCCGCGCGACGGGCGATGCGCCCCGAGGCACTGCTCGCGAGTGACGGCGAGTCGACCACGCTGCGCCGCACGGTGCTCGCGTGTCTCGCGATCACGCTGCTGAACCCGCACGTGTATCTCGACACGATGGTGCTGATGGGCACCATCGGCAACGCACAGGGTGATCCGGATCGCTGGTGGTTCGTACTGGGTGGCGCGATTGCGAGCCTGTGCTGGTTTTTCCTGCTCGGGTACGGGGCCCGCCTGCTGACCAGGTTCTTCGCGAGCCCGAAATCCTGGCGCATTCTCGACGGGATCGTCGCGGTGACGATGCTCGTGATCGCCGCACGCCTCGTCTTCGGTGGCATCGCGCACTGACTGCGCAGCGCACTGACCGCGCAGCGCACGGACCGCGCCCGCGTCAGCCCTCGGGCGGAGCGGGGACGAGCCGGTACAGCACTTCGGGCCTACCACGCTTGCCGTACCGGTGGGCCAAATCGATCGCGCCGATGTCGACCAGATAGTCGAGGTAGCGCCGCGCGGTGGGGCGTGAGATCTGGCACTGGGCCGCGAGCTCGACCGCGGAGATCGGGGTGACCGGATCGAGCACCTCCAGCACGGATTCCAGCGTCACCTCCGAGATTCCCTTGGGCAGGGACGGCGCTGCGCGACCTCGGTCGATCTCGGCAGGCGACGGCAGGGTGATCCGGCCCGTCGACTGCAGTCGATCGATCTCGCCTTGCGCCAGCGCGAGTTCCCGCGCGCCCCCGGCATCGGTGCGTCGCTCGCTGCGGTACGCGGCGAGACGCGCCTGCAGCGCCTCTTCGGTGAACGGTTTCACGAGGTAGCCGACAACGTGCGCGGCAAGCGCCTGGCGCACCGTGACCTGATCGCGGGAGGAACTGATCACGAGCACATCGGGCGACGCCTCGTGCAGAGTGCGCAGACGATTCAGTACCTCGATGCCGCTGATGTCGGGGAGGCGCATGTCGAGCAGCACCAGATCGACATCGCCGCGGAGACCGTGCTGCACCGCGGCGCGACCCGTTCCCACGGTCGCGGTCACCACGAACCCCGGAGCGCCGGCGACATATCGGCTGTGCAGCATGCGCGCGCCCGGGTCGTCGTCGACGATCAGCACGCGCAGCGGAGGTGCGGCAGTGCTCACGTGCCCACCTCCAACTCGAACCGGAAACGGGCGCCGCCGAGGTCGGAGCGCCCGAGCTCGATCATGCCACCCCGGTCGGCGATCGTGCGGCGCACGAGGTCGAGTCCGATGCCGCGCCCGAAGCCGGTCGCATCGAGCTTCGATGAGAACCCGCGCGCGAACACCCGGTCTGCGGCGGCGGGGCCGATGCCTGGGCCGTCGTCGGCGACCTCTCCGTGGAAGGCTCCGTCGCGTTCGATGAGCGCGCACCGCACGCGCGTGGCGCCGGCCTCGCCGGCATTGCGGCAGAGGTTGGCGAGCACGAGCACGACGCCCTCATCGACATCCGATTCGACCTCGAGCGCGGTTTCGAGCACCGCACCGAGGCCCCCCAACTCGGCGCGCAGCGCATCGAGCGTGGCGCGGAGCAGCGGAGGCTCGGTCGTGGCGCCGGTGGTGCCCGCATCGACGGGAGCCGTGCGGTCGATGTAGGCGAGTGCGTCGGCGGTGTCGCCGTGCGAGACGAGGCCGTGAATGACGTGCAGGCGGGTGTGGAACTCATGCGTTTGCTCGCGGAGCGCAGCGGCGGTGCGACGGGCGCTCTCGGCTTCGAGCGCGATCGCATCGAGACGGCGGAATCGCCGCTCGAGCAGCGCGGCGAGCAAGGAGCTGGCGACGGTGCCGACGAGCAGCGCGCCGAGCGCCCAGGGCAGCAGTTGCCGGAGCGCGGCGTCGAAATCGGCGGAAATGCGCGACTCCAGGATGCCGACCGAGAGCGACCCGACCACGTCGCCCGCTTCGTCGCGCACCGGCACCTTCGCGCGAAGGGTGCGGCCGATCGTGCCCTCCTGGGTGCCGAGAAACTCCTCGCCGTCGAGCACTTCATCGAGTGGCGTCGAGACCTTGCCGCCGCGCATGGCGGGGTTCGGGTGCGTGATGCGCAGCCCACGGTTGTCGGTGATGACGAGGTAGTCGACTCCTGCTGCCTCCTCGACGACGTCGGCGAGCGGTTGCAGTTCGCGGGTCGCCGCGGTGAGATCGTCGCCCGTGTGGTCGAGGACGCCCCGCACCTGGTCGAGCTGCGCGAGGCTCGTCGCCACATCGCGCACTCGGTCGGCGGTCGCCTCGCGAATGCTGGTCTCCTGCACCGAGATCGCGATACTCGCGGTGACTCCGACGCCCGCGAGCACGAGCAGGGTCGGCAGAGCGAGGATCACGACGCGCGCCCACCGCGAGGTCGCCCAGCGCGGGGAGACGCTTCGCGCAGAGACGCCCTGCGATCCCGCCGTGCTCTTCACCGCAGGGCGTTTCACACGTCGAGCGACTCGCCGTCGGCGAGCGTGAGCAGCTCTGTGCCGGTGAGCTGCTGGGTGAAGCGCGCGAACGAGCCGCGGCCGAGGTCGCTGAGCATCATGTCGTGGATCTGGATGGTGCGCTGGGGAGCGACGGCGCGAATGAAATCGACGAGATGCTCCATCTTCGTCCAGGGCCCCGAGCTCGGAGCGAGCAGCGTGGCGATGCGCGCCTCGGGCACGACGTAGGAGTCGCCCGGGTGGTAGACCGCGTCGGCGCCGGTGGTGTCGCTCGAGATGAGATAGCCCACGTTGCTCATGAGCGGAATATCGGGGTGGATCACCGCGTGCGCGCCGCCCACGACGTCGACGGTGAAGCCGCCCGCGTCGAACTGATCGCCGGGCTCGACCGGCGTGACCTGGCCTCCGTGCGACCCGAGAGCGGCGACCACGCTCTCGGGTGCCCAGACGCGCAACTCGGGGCGGGTGACGAGCGCGGCTTTCAGGGTCGCCGGATCGAAGTGATCGGGGTGGTCGTGCGTGATGAGTACAGCGTCAGTTGCCGCGATGAGCTCGCCCGCGTTGGCGGTGAACGTGCCCGGGTCCAGCAGCAGCGAGTGGCTGCCGTCGATGAGCGCGATCGTGGCGTGGGCATGTTTGGTGAGGCGCATGGCGCACACTCTACAACTCCGCCATCTGGCCCGCGTGAGCATCTATGAGCACAAAGCGGGTCGCGCGCTTCGACGCTCGCGCCCGATGGCATCGTGGTGCAGTCGGCGCGGCACAACGGAGTCCGCGCGAAGGGAAGCACATGACAGAGAAACCGCAAGGACGTACTCGTCGCGCGGTGCTCCGCGTCGTGGGCGGCGCCATCGCCGCCTCGGCCATCGGAGTCGCCGCCTTCGGGTCGATCAGCTCGGCCGCACTCGGCAGCGACATCCACTCGTCGCTCACCATCATCGCTCCGGCGGCTGCGGGCGGCGGCTGGGACACCGTCGCGCGCGAGATGCAGCAGGCGCAGCGCGCCAACGGTCTGAGCGCCAACGTGCAGGTCGTCAATATGCCGGGCGCCGGCGGCACCATCGCGCTCGGCAACCTCTCGCTGCTCGAGGGGCAGGCGAACACCATGCTCGTCGGCGGCACCGGGCTGCTCGCCGCGACCATCCAGTACGGCTCGGCAGCGACCCTCGACGACGTCACCTCGCTCGCCGTCGTGTTCGAGGAGTACGACGTGATCGTCGTACCCGCCGATTCGCCCTACGACACGCTCGACGACCTCGTCGAAGCGTGGAAGGCCGATCCGAAGTCGATTCCGTGGACGGGCGGCGGATCCTTCGATCAGCTCGTTGTGACCGACCTCGCGCTCGCCGCAGGCATAGACCCCGTCGACACGACCTACATTTCGTCGGACGGCGGCGGCGAGGCCGTGGCGGCGCTGCTCAACGGCACGGCGAAGGCGGCGACCGGCGGCTACCCCGACAACATCGACCAGATCGAGTCGGGCCGCCTGCGGGCGCTCGCGATCGTCGCCGAAGAGCCCGTCGACGGCATTGACATCCCGACCGCGCGCGAGCAGGGATACGACATCACGCTCGCGAACTGGCGCATGCTCGCGGCACCCGCGGGCCTCACCGATGACGAGACCGCGGGGCTCACCGAACTCGTCGAAGACACGCTCGCGACCGACGAGTGGGCCGAAGCGGTGGAGCGCTACCACTGGACCGACCAAGTGATCACCGGCGACGATCTGGAGGCGTTCCTCGTCGAGGAACGCGACCGTATCGCCCGCCTGTACGAGGAGATGGGGCAATGACGCCTTCGAACAACCCGACCGCGATGTCCGCGGTCGTCGGCGAGGAGATCCGGCTGCGGGCTGGCGACGGTCGCACCGCGGAACTGCTGAAACAGCTCATCATGCCGGCGCTGCTGGTGGCCTTCGCGGCCTACCTGGGGTACGGCATGCTCACGATGCGCGTGCCCGAGGGCACCGCCTTTCCGGGCCCGCGCTTCTTCCCCGCCATCATCGCGGGCGGCCTCGTGCTCTTCGCGATCCTGCTCGTGCTGTCTGCGCTGAAGCAGCGACGCACCGCCGATGCCGAGCGCGCCGCTGCCACCCGCGATCTCGGCGACTTCGAGCTGCTCAGCATGGAGCACGAGACCGCTGAGGGCGGCGTCTCCGAGGGTCTCGCGGGGATGGACGCCGGTGACGGTGTCGCAGCCCCTCAGCGCGCGGTGAAGCTCGACTGGCGATCCCTCGCCTGGATCGTGGGCTCGTTTCTCGCGTTCGCGCTGCTGCTCGATGTGCTCGGGTGGATCATCGGCGCCGGGTTGCTCTTCTGGTGCGTGGCGCGCGGCTTCGGATCGCAGAAGCCCATCGCCAGCCTCGTCACCGGCCTCACCGTGAGCTCGCTGGCCTACATCGCGTTCGACATGGCGCTCGGCATGTCGCTGCCTTCGGGCATTCTGGGCGGAGGGTTCTGATCATGGAGTCACTGCAGCTTCTCATGGAGGGCTTCGCCGGAGCCCTCACCTGGCAGAACCTCGTCTGGGTGCTCGTCGGCTGCCTGCTCGGCACCGCCGTCGGCGTCATGCCCGGCCTCGGCTCGTCGATGGCGGTCGCCCTGCTGCTGCCCGTCACCTTCTCGCTCGAGCCCACCGCCGCGTTCATTATGTTCGCGGGCGTCTACTTCGGCGGCCTCTTCGGCGACTCGACCATGGGCATCCTCATGAACACCCCGGGGCAGGCCTCCGCGATCGCGTCGACGTTTGAAGGCCACAAGATGGCGCTGAACGGCAAAGCGGCGCAGGCGCTCGCAACGGCCGCGATCGGCGCGTTCATCGGCGGCTTCATCGCGTCGATCCTCGTCGTATTCCTCGCACCCGCGCTCGCCGACTTCTCGTCGAGCTTCGGGCCGGCCGAGTTCTTCGCCCTCGCCGTGTTCGCCTTCGCCGCGACCTCCTCGGTGGTCACCGACAACGCGGTCAAGGGCCTCGCCGCCCTGTTTATCGGGCTCGGGATCGCGGTCATCGGCGTCGACGGGGCCTCTGGGGCGCCGCGCTTCACCCTCGACTCGCCCTTCCTCTTCGACGGCGTCTCGCTCGTCACCGTGACCGTCGCGGTGCTCGCGCTCGGCGAGGTCATCTACGTCGCCTGTCTCGAGCGTCACATGAGTGACAAGTCGATGATCAAGCCCAAGGGTCGGCCGTGGCTGTCGAAGGCCGAATTCAAGGAGGCGGCGCCCGCGTGGCTGCGCGGCACCGCGATCGGTCTGCCCTTCGGCGTCGTGCCGGCCGGCGGTTCGGAGATCCCGACCTTCCTCGCCTACGGCCTCGAGAAGCGGCTCGATCAGCGCCGCAAGTCGCCCCGCTTCGGTTCCGGGGCAATCCGTGGCCTTGCGGCGCCCGAGGCTGCGGGCAACTCGACCACCGGTATGGCAATGGGCGCCCTGCTCGCGCTCGGCCTGCCGATCTCCGCGACCGCGGCGATCATGCTCGCCGCCTTCCGCCAGTACGGGCTGCAGCCCGGGCCGCTGCTCTTCGAGCGCGCGCCCGACCTCGTGTGGGTGCTGCTCGCCAGCTTCTTCATCGCGATGATCGTGCTGCTCATCTTGAACCTGCCGTTTGCGATGCTGTGGGCCAAGCTGCTGCTGATTCCGCGCCCGTACCTGTACGCCGGCATCACGCTGTTCTGCGCGCTCGGCATCTACGCAACCTCTGGCTCGGTCTTCGACCTCATTATGCTGCTCGGCATCGGCATCGTCGGATTCTTGATGCGCGCGCTCGACTTCCCGCTTGCGCCGCTCATCATTGGCATGGTGCTCGGGCCGCTCGCCGAGACCAGCCTGCGCGACGCGGCGATGAGCGCCAACGGCGACTTCTCCGTGCTGGTGCAGGGGCCGATCGCCCTCACGCTGTACGCGCTGCTGCTCGCCGTGCTGGTGTTCGCGGTGCGCGGGCGGATCGTGGGTCGGCGTCGGGCGAAGGCGGCTGCGGCTGCTTTGGCGGCTGAGCGGGAAGCTGTCGAGGCGTAGGCGCTTGCTGGGGTCACCTTGGCCCAGGTAGCGGAGATTCAGGAAATCGCGGACCGTATTCTGCAGAACGGTCCGCGATTTCCTGAATCTCCGCGACTTGGAGTAGTGCGGCTATCGTCACCCGACGTGATCTGAAGCGCTGCAGCAATTGATCGGCGACGCTTGGTGTCGGTGGCCGCCCATAGGATTGCAGGTATGCCAATTTCTGCTCAAGACCGCACATATCTCGACCTCGCCATCGAACAGGCGCAGATCGGTTGGGACGAGGGCGGGGTGCCCATCGGTGCCGCGCTCGTGCGGCACGGGGCAGACGGCGACGAGGTGCTGGCCGTCGGCCGCAATCGCCGCGTGCAGATGGGCAGCGTGATCCGTCACGGCGAAACCGACTGCCTCGAGAACGCCGGGCGCCTGCCGGCGAGCGTCTACCGCGAGTGCACGCTCTACACGACGCTGTCGCCCTGCACGATGTGCGCGGGCACGGCCATGCTGTACGACATCCCGCGCATCGTGATCGGTGAGAACCGCAGCTTCGAAGCGTCCGAGTCGTGGCTCGCCAGCAACGGCACCGAGCTCGTGATCGCCGACGATGCGACCTGCATCGGGCTCATGGAGCGGATGATGAGCGAGCGCCCCGAGGTGTGGGCAGAAGACATCGGGGTCGAGACGAGTGAGCTCGCGGGCGGCGCCGCCGCTGCGAGCACCGATGCGATCGACTCCGAGGGCGGCCGATGAGCGGGGAGCGCACTGAGCGCATCGCCGAGCCGGCGCCCGCGACTGCCGAAGCGCACGCGGCTGAAGCCGTTGTCGACCGCGATTACCCGGTCACGCCCGTGCCGCTGCACGCGCGCAAGGGGTTCTTCTCGCTCGTCGTCGTGCTGCTCGGCTTCACCATCTTCACACCGACCATGCTCGCGGGTGCGGCGCTCGGGCAGTCGTTCGCGCTGAACGATCTGTTCATCGTCATCCTGCTCGGGTCCACCGTGCTCGGCGCGTACGTCGCGGTGCTCGGGTGGATCGGCGCCCGCACCGGGCTCACGACCGTGGTCATGGCGCGCTACACGCTCGGCACGCGGGGCGCGAAGCTCGCTTCGATCCTGCTCGGGGGCACGCAGATCGGTTGGTACGGCGTCGTCATCGGCACCATCGGCGAACTCACCGCTCAGGCGTTCGGCTGGGAGAGCTTCGCCGCGAAGGCCGCCGTGATGATCGTGGTCAGCGCGCTCATGTGCGCCACCGCCGTGTACGGCTACCGCGGCATGTACTGGGTGTCGCTCATCTCGACGCCGCTCATCTTGATTCTGGCGTTCTGGGTGATGTTCCGCTCGCTCGAAGAAGTGGGCGGGTGGGCCGGCCTCGCCGCCGTGCAGCCCGACGCCTCCATGCCGATCGCAGTCGCCGTAACCGCGGTCGTCGGCACCTTCGTCTCCGCGGGCACGCAGGCCCCGAACTGGACCCGCTTCGGGCGCTCGGGCCGCCAAGCCGTGCTCGCGTGCATCATCGGCTTCCTCATCGGCAACGGCCTCATGATCTTCTTCGGCGCGATCGGCGCCATCACGTTCGGCGAGGGCGACTTCGTGCTCGTGCTGTTCAATCTCGGGCTCGTCGGCTGGGGGCTCTTCCTGCTTTTCGGCAACCTCTGGAAGTCGAACGCCGATGCGGCATACTCTTTCGGCGTTGCCGGCGCCGAGCTGTTCTCGAAGCCCAGCAAGACGCGCTTCGTCATCATCGGGTCGATCATCGGCACCGTGCTCGCGCTCTTCGGGGTGAACGAGCACCTGCCGCAGTACCTCGGGCTGCTCGGCACGTTCATTCCGCCGCTCGGCGGTGTCATCATCGGCGACTACCTCGCGCGCTGGCGCTCGAGCCAGATGCCGCAGCGCGAAGCACTGCCGCGCGCGAACTGGGTCAACCTCGGCGTGTACGCGGTGTCGTGCGCACTCGCGTGGGTCGCGGGCGAATTCGGTATCGGCATCCCGCCGATCATCGGCGTCGTCGCGGCGCTGATTCTGTCGGTCGGTCTGGCGCGACTGTCGCCCCGCCGCATCGGGTAGGCGGCGCTGCTGTGCCGCGTGCTCGGTGAGAGATTCGGCTTCGGTTGGTGAGTGAGAGCGATTCGGGCTCACCGAAGCCGAATCTCTCACCGAAGCGGCGGCCTCAGACCTCCCCAAGTTCTGAGGCTGGGTCTACACGATGAATTTTGAACGGCTCAAGCTACCGTGGCCTCCTTTGCAGGCCACTATCGGAAAGATAGTTCCAATTCGTTCCCACGGCATCGACGAATTCGGTCGAGTGCACCATGTAGCGCTCGGTCTGGGCGTACGGGCGAATTGTTGCACCGTACTCTTCCAAAGTCATCGGATATACCCAGCTCGACCCTTTCCGCTCCACAAAGTACTCGCCGGGCGGAAGTACGCGAATGAGTTCAGTCTCGAGAGCATTGCCATGTAGATGCAGGCTGACACGCACATTGCGTATGGGTGCTGGTGAGGAGTTGGTGATCACGACACCGTAAGCACTGGCTTTTCCATCCTCCGTGCGGCATGATCCTGCCCATGCCCAAACGCCGTCTGCTTGGGCCCGAGCTTCTCGTTCGCTTTCCTTCTTGCTTGCGATGCGAGATTGTCTCAATTGAGCCGCTGCGAAGAGGACGGCGAGCGTCGTTACCCAAGTGGGGAGGTCGCCCCAGAAGCTGTGCACGATGATGATTTCCTTTGCTGCATAACGGGAACTTCCCGCCGTGAACGGTAATTCAGCCGTTGTATTGCAGTGTGGAAATTAATTGGTGTGTCGAAATAGAATTTTGGATGCAATCCTTCTTAGTGGCAGGCAGGGAAGGCTACGCGCCCGCGAGGGCGGCGAGCAGCGCGTCGACATCGGCCTCGGTCGTGTCGAACGCGCACATGAGACGGTAGAGCCCCGGCTGCGTCGGCCACGCCCCGAACGCGAACTGCGACTGGGCGCGGGCGGCGACCTCGGCGGGGAGCTCTGCGAATACGGCGTTGGATTCGACAGGCTGGGTGATCCGGAGCCCGGGCAAGGTGCCCTCGAGTGCACGCACGCCCGCCGCGAGGCGCTGCGCCAGCTCGTTCGCGCGCGACGCCGACCGCAGCCACAAGTCGCCCTCGTACAGTGCGACCAACTGTGCGGAGATGAACCGCATCTTCGAGGCGAGCTGCAGGTCGATCTTGCGCAAAAACGGGATGCCTGAGGCTGCACCTGGGCGCAGCACGACGATGGCCTCGGCTCCGAGCAGGCCGTTCTTCGTGCCGCCGAGGCTGAGCAGGTCGACGCCGGCTTCGGTGGTGAGTGCGCCGAGCGTCGTGCCCAGGTGTGCGGCGGCGTTGGCGAGGCGCGATCCGTCGACGTGCAGCACCATGCCGAGCTCGTGTGCCTGATCGGCGAGCGCGCGGATCTCGTCGGCCGTGTAGACCGTGCCGAGCTCGGTGACCTGCGAGATCGAGACGGCGAGCGGCTGCGACCGGTGCTCGCTGCCGTAGCCCCAGGCCTCACGCGCGACGAGCTCGGGGGTGAGCTTGCCGTCGGGGGTGTCGACGCCGAAGAGCTTCAACCCGCCGGTCTTCTCGGGGGCGCCGGCCTCATCCGTGTTGATATGGGCAGTGCGCGCGCAGATCACGGCACCCCAACGGGGCAATGCCGCCTGAAGCGCGAGCACGTTCGCGCCCGTGCCGTTGAACACCGGAAATGCCTCGGCATCGGCACCGAAGTGCTGCCGCGCGACCTCGTGGAAGCGGGCCGTGTACGGGTCTCCGCCGTAGGCCGCCACGTGACCAGCGTTCGCCCGCGCAATCGCCTCGATCACCTCGGGGTGCGCCCCCGACCAGTTGTCGGAGGCGAAGGCGCGTGACGCCTCGGAGTCTGTGGATTCGGTGGCTGCGGCGGCGTGCTGGCTCATGGGGCCAGCCTACGACTCGGGGGCTGTGGTGCGGGTGGGGGCTGAGGTGCTGGGGCAGGCTGAGCTGCGCACGCATGCGCGGGCCCGGGCGCGGCATCCGCGTAGGTAGTGTGGGAGCAATGCAGCACGAGTCAGCCGAGCACGCTCAGCCGCCAAACCACGTGAGTCTGACGCGACCGCAAGCAGATGTTGACACGAGCGTGGCGTCCGCATTGCGAGTAGCGCCGGATCGCCTCCGGTTCTTTCGCGGGTCGCTCGCCGGGCAGGTGGTCGCCCGACGCGGACTGCCGGGATGGTGCGCAGATGTGGTGCAGTGGGCGATCCTGATCGGATTGTCGGGTGCGGCGTGGCCGGCCGGTGGCGGCTCCGTCGTGTTCTTCGCGGTGTTCGGCGCGGTACTGGGTTTTGTGCTGTATCGCGCCCGGCCCGCGGCGAAGTGGGCGCGAGGGTTCGTGGTCGCGGGCGTGCCGACCGTGCTGGCGCTGCTGCTGTGCTGGAGCTTCGCGGGATATCCGATGTGGGCGGTGCCCCTCGTGATGCTGCCGGCCGCTGATATCGGAGCGCGGATCGCCGAGCTGCGGGAGCGATCCACCGGCATCAAGCGCTCGGCGCTCGCACGCGACTGGGCCGGCGTTGATGCGGTGGGCGATCGCGACGGCGTCTGGTTCGATGTGCGTCCGCTGAACGCGTCAGTAACGCGCGCCGAGCAGCGGGAGTTCCGCGCCGCTGCACCGCGCACCCAGGAGGTCGGGCTCGGAGCACGTCTCGCCTACGTCACCTTCGTGGTGGTCGTCATGCCGCTCGGAATCTTCGCGCTGCTCTACGGGATGGCGCAGGAGGTGCGCGAGCGTCACGACGACATGGTGGGCGAGCTGCTCGCGATGACGGCAATCTTGTCGTTGATGGTGCTCGCCTGGATCGTGCTGATCTGGTGGAGCGGGGCGACGCGTGCGCGCATGACCTCGATCGCCGATCATTTGCGATTCGCCCGGTTCGCCGCGGAGAACGGATTCGACTACGTTCCGGGCCCAGTCGACGGGCGCGGAATCGACCTGCTCACCCGGGTGCTGCGCGCACCGGAGCGGCAACGCGGCGTGGTGATCGCCAACAGCGAGGGGCCCCGCCGAGGTCACACATCCTCGGCCGAGGCACAGCGCGCAGCGGGAGTTCACACCACGCACTTCGGGGCCCTCTGCGAGATCGAACTCGCCACGGAGCTGCCGCACCTCTGGCTGCACTCCACCCATCACCGTGCGCCCGCGTTTGCGGCTGCGACTGCCCCCGCGCGCTCGCAGCGGCTCTCGCTCGAGGGCGATTTCGATCGCTCGTTCGAGCTCTACTGCCCGCAAGGATATGAGCGCGACGCGCTGTACCTGTTCACCCCTGACGTGATGGCCTGGTTGGTCGACGATGTGCGCGGTTTCGACGTCGAACTCATTGAGAACCGCCTGGTGCTCCGGTCGCGGGGAACGCTGGTGACGCGCGATCCCGCAGATTGGGCATACCTCGCTCGCGCGCTTCAGGCGCTGCAGGCGCGGATCGTGCAGTGGGAGCGGTGGCGCGACGATCGGGTGGACGTCGCCCAGGCGCGGCTGCAGGGTGCAGAAGACGCTGCAGACGAGAGCACCGGCGAGGCCGCGGTCAGCTCGGGCAGATCTCGGGGCCGCGGTGGGGTCGTCGGCGCGGGCGGGCGCAGGCTGCGGCTCGGGATCGGCGCCGGCGCGATCCTCATCGGGGTCTACGGTGCGGTATTCCTCCTGCTGACCTGGCTTGGGAACGTGGTGTAGTCGCGGGGTGCGGCAGTCCGCAGGCGCACGCGCCGCACTGTCCACCGATCGGTGGACCCCGGATTCACCCGGTCAGTTGTTCCGCGACTCGCCTGCGCGCGGCACGCTGGAAGCATGAACGAGAGAACCGGATCCGCCGCCGTCAGCGTGCGCGGCCTCACGAAGCACTACGGAGACCGCGTCGTGCTCGACGGCGTCGACCTCGACATTGCGCGCGGCGAGACGTACGCACTGCTCGGCCCGAACGGCGCGGGCAAGAGCACCACCATCGAGGTGCTCGAGGGGGTGCGCAAGGCAACCCAGGGCGACGTCCGGGTGCTCGGCGAACACCCGCTCGGAGCGCCGCGCAGTTGGCGGTCGCGGATCGGCATCGTCGCCCAGTCGACGGGCGATCTGGGGCCGTACACGCCGCGCGAGCTCATCACGCATTTCGCGGCACTGTACCCGAATCCGCGGGGCGTCGATGAGGTGCTCGATCTTGTGGGGCTCACCGAACACGCAAAAACGCGGGCGACGAAACTGTCGGGCGGTCAGCAACGGCGCCTCGATGTGGCACTCGGCATCGTCGGGCGGCCCGAACTCGTCTTCCTCGACGAGCCGACGACGGGCTTCGACCCCGAGGCGCGGCGCCAGTTCTGGGCGATGCTCGAGGGCCTGACGGTGGAGGGCGCCGCGGTGCTGCTCACCACGCACTACCTCGACGAGGCCGAGTATTTGGCGGATCGCGTGGGCGTGCTGGCGGGTGGGCGCATCGTGGCCGAGGCGAGTCCCGATCAGCTCGGCGGGGCAGATGCACGCACGCCGATTGTGACGTGGCGGGATGCCGCGGGGGTGCGCCACGAAGAGCGCACGTCGGTGCCGGGGGTGCTCGTCGAGCGGCTCGTGCGCGAAGCACGTGAGATCGGAGTCGAGACGGGCCCCGCAGAGCTTGAAGTGCGCCGGCCGGCGCTCGAAGACATCTATCTGGAACTGATCGGCGCGAACGGAGCGGAACGATGAGCACGAACGATGCAACGGCGCAGGGCGCTCACCACGCGGCTCATTCAGGCCGCGACACGGGCACCCCCTCGGCGGCCGGAGGCCGGGGCCCCGGGATCCTGCGCGCCGGCTTCGCCAATATCGGTTTCGAGCTGCGCGGCTACTTCCGCACTCCCGACGCCGTATTTTTCACCTTCCTGTTTCCGCTCGTCATGCTCGGCATCTTCGGGGTGGCGTTCCAATCGGCGGGCGACGTCGGCACCCTGCCCGATGGCACGGGCGGCGTGACGATGGCGGCGTACTACCTGCCGGGCATGGCCGCCGCGGGGCTGCTGCTCATCGGTGTGCAGAACCTCGCGACCGACATCGCGCGCGAGCGCAGCGACGGCTGGTTGCGCAGACTCGGGGGCACCCCGCTCTCACCCGTGAGCTACTTCATCGGCAAGATCGGCATGATCCTCGTCACCGCACTGGCGCAATTCGCGCTGCTCGCCGCGTTCGCGGTCGTCGCTTTCCAGGTCGAGCTGCCCACCGAGCCCGAACTGTGGCTGCGATTCGCCTGGCTGTTCGGGCTCGGGATCATCGCCATGGCCCTCCTCGGCGTCGCACTGTCGGCCCTGCCGCGCTCGTCGCGCAGCGCAACCGCGGTGATTCTGCCGATCGTGCTGCTGCTGCAGTTCATCTCGGGGGTGTACCTGCAGTTCTCGATGCTGCCCGATTGGTTGCAACAGGTAGCCGGTCTGTTCCCGCTGAAGTGGTTGGCGCAGGGCATGCGATCCGTGTTCTTGCCGGATCACTTCAAGCTGCAGGAACTCGGCGAATCGTGGGATTTGGGCCTCGTCGCACTGAATCTGGGTATCTGGCTGGTGGTCGGTCTCGTGCTGAGCCTCGTCACGTTCAGGTGGCAGCGGAGGTCGTGAGCGGATGCGTGAGCATTCGCGACCGGCGCTGGTGCCGCACACGGTGGCAGCCCACGGAGCGGAGCGAGGGGTGAGCGGAGGTCGTGAGCATTCGCGACCGGCGCTGGTGCCGCACACGGCGGCAGCACACGGAGCGGAGCGAGGGGTGAGCGGAGGTCGTGAGAGAGTGAGCGCATGACAGTTCCGGAGGCCCGCATGAGCGCAGAGGCGCATCCGCTGCGGTGGTGGGATGCGGGGATGGCCGCGACGCTCGCCGCGATGGCGGGCGCCGGAGTGCTGTCGCTGTCGCCTGCGTCGCAGCTCACGGCGACCGAAATCCTCCTGACGTTCGGTGCCCTGGTCGCGATCGCCGTCTGGTACACCGCGGTCGGCCGCTCTGCGCTGCGCCGGGCGATCCGCGATGCGCCGGCGAGCGCCGGCGACACCGTGTTTCTCGTCGGGCTCGTCGTGCTGATGGGCATTGCAACGGCAATCGTGCCGTCATACGCGACACTGCAGGCGATCGGCTACCCGATCATCTGGACCATCGCGCGGAGTTACCGTGCGGCGGTGCTGTGGTGCGCGGTGCTGGCAGTGCTGCTCGGGTTCGGCTTCGTGGGCTTCGGCCTCGCGGTCGATGCCGGGAGCAGCATCGGAGCAGCGGTCGCGGTGCAGGCGATCTCATTCGTCTTCGCGGTGGCAATGGGCACGTGGATCACGCGCATCTTCGCTGCGGGGGAGCGGCACCGCGAGGTGGCGGAGGCTTTGCGTCATTCGCAGCGTGAGGTCGCATCGCTCTCGGAGGCTGCGGGCGCGGCCGCGGAGCGCGAGCGGCTCTCGCGCGACCTGCACGATACCCTCACGCAGACGCTCACCGGGCTGGTCATGCTCAGCGAACAGGCGGACCGGGCGCTCGCCGCCGGCGACGCAGCCGCGGCCAGGGATCGGCTTGACCGCGTCCGCTCGGCGGCGCGGGATTCACTGCAGGAGGCGCGTGCGTTGGTCGCAACAACGCAGCCGCTGGGCGACGGGGGGCTGGAGGCGGCTCTTGAACGCACCGCAGCGCGGTTGCGCGCCGACACCGATCTGCAGGTGCAGTGCGAGTACTCGATGCCGCGCGGCGTCGCTCTCGACCGTGAGCAACAGGTGATGCTGCTGCGCGCCGCACAGGAGGGGCTCGCGAATGCCCGCAAACATGCCCGGGCGGCCTCGGTGCAGGTCACCCTGGTGTGCATTGGTACGGACGCGGTGCTGCGAGTCGACGACGACGGTGTCGGTCCGGCTGCCGAGAGCACGGAGGGCGCGGACATCGGCGGCTATGGTCTGACGGGGCTTTCCGATCGCTTCCGCGGCGCGGGAGGATCCGTGCGCTTCGGAGCGGGTCCGAGACGCGGGGCTCGTCTCGAGGCGCGGCTGCCGATCGCTGGCGCCGGCGTTGGCGCCGGCGTTGGCGTTGACGCGGAGTCGAGCACCACGCTCGCACCGGCATCGGAAACGCGTGAATCACGGGAGGCGCAGCAATGGTGAGAATACTGGTCGTCGACGATCACCCCATTGTGCGGTCGGGGATCTCAGGGCTGCTCGCTACGGAGCCAGATTTCGTCGTCGTGGGCGAAGCCTCGTCGGGTGAAGAGGCACTCGCGCTGGTCGCTGCAGCTGCGCCCGACGTCGTGCTGATGGACCTGCGAATGCCAGGTATGGGAGGGGTGGAGGCGACGCGTCGTCTGGTGCGTCTCGCTGATGCACCGCCGCGGGTGCTGGTATTCACGACGTACGAGGAAGACGATCAGATTCTGGCCGCGATCGAGGCCGGCGCGAACGGCTACCTGGTGAAGGCGGCACCCGCCGAGGAGCTCGCCGCCGGGGTGCGCGCGGTTGCCGCGGGGCAGACCGTTTTGGCGCCGTCGATCGCCGCACAACTCGTGCTGCGCGCGTCGGGTGGGGTGCCGGGCGACGCGGGTGCCTCGATTCGGTTGACTCCGCGCGAAACCGAGATTCTGCGCCTCGTCGCTGGGGGGCTCAGCAACCCGTCGATCGCAGGCCGATTGTTCATCGGCGAGTCCACGGTCAAGACCCATCTGCTGCGGATATACGAGAAGCTCGGCGTTTCGGATCGGACGCGAGCGGTCACTCGGGCGATGGAGCTCCGCTTGATCTGAAGCGTCGTGCGAACGGATGCGAGCGCCCGGTTGTCCCCACATTCTCCCCGGTCGCGCACGCCGCACTGTGGATAATTGCACGAGTGTAATTCACCGGGAGCCATGCCATGAGAAGCGCGTCATCATGCGGATCTCGGGCATGATCACCGGCGCTTCTCCACCAAGTTATCCACAGTTATCCACACCCCTGTGGAGAATTACGCCACTGTCGTTCACAGGCGGGTTCGCTTGGGGTCACCGCATGCGGCGTGAGGGATGCGGGGACGCGTGCTGACCGAGCTTCAGCGATCGCGCCAGTACCCGCAGAAGTCGATGGCCTGCTTGGCGACGCCGCGCTCGCCGACGAGGAAGCGGCGCCCGCCAGTGGCGAGCTGCTGCTCTCCGGCGACGAACGCCGACACCGTGCCCTCGGTTGCCTCGGCAGGCAGCGCCCGCAGTGCGTCGAGCGCCGCTGCGCCGGGCCGCGCGCCGTGCTCGCGCACGAGCCACTGCACCGAGACGCGGCTGGGGGACTCGATGGGCTGGCGATCCTCATCGCTCGGCACCTCGATGATGGCGTGCCCGACTGCGTCTCGCGGCAGATCGCGCAGAATGCCGAGCACCGCTGGAAGAGCGCTCTCGTCGCCGACGAGCACGACGCGGTCGGCGTTCTCAACGGTGCGGTACCCGCAGCCCTGGTCGATGAGGGCGACGCGCGCGCCGACGGGCAGTGACGCGGCCCAGGGTGCGGCGACGCCTGCGTGCGAGGGGTCATCGGATTCGTGCACGACGAAGTCGATGTCCATCTCGCGCGCATCGGCGCGGAACTCGCGCACCGTATAGTTGCGGATCTCGGGACGCGTGGCCTTCGGGAGGGTGAGGAACTTCAGGTACCCCCGCATGTCGAACTTGTCGGCCATGCGATCGAAGCGCGTGGCGTCGCCGGCGACGGGGATCGCGAGGCGGAACCACTGATCGAAGCCGAGGTCGCGCCACCGGGCCAGCTCATCACCGGCGACCGTCAGCCGCACGAAGTTCGGCGAAATGCGATCAGCCCGCACGACCTCGGCTGTGACGAGTCCGGTGTCGGCGTGGGCGACGGCGATGTTGCTGGCGGGCATGCGGGTCCTTCGTCGTGCGGGAAGCGTTGGCGCCCGGGCGCGCTGCACACGCGCCGAGGCACCCCCACGCTAGTTCATCAGATGAATACTTCGCAAGGGTGCTTGACAATCTGATGCGCGGTGCTTAGGTTCATTAGTGAAGTAACTAACCAAGGAGGTTGCGATGTCGGGCCCGACGTCGCAACAGCCCCGATCGAAACGAGGTGAGGAGTGTTCGACGACAATCGACCGATCTTCCTCCAGCTCGCCGACCGCCTCGCCGACGACATCTTGCGGGGCACCTACGACGAAGACGAACAGGTTCCCTCGACGAACGAACTGGCCGCGCACATGCGCATCAACCCCGCCACGGCGGGCAAGGCGCTTGGCCGTCTCGTCGACGAGGAGATTCTGTACAAACGACGCGGCATCGGCATGTTCGTGTCGCCGGGCGCTCGCGCCCGTATCGCCGCTGAACGGCAGGAGGGGCTCGCCGAACGCTTCGTGCGCCCACTGCTCACCGAAGCCGCAGCACTCGGCCTCGGCCCCACCGACGTGATCCGACTGATCGAACAGGAAACGGAACAATGAACCAGATCGCCATCGACACCCGCGGCCTGACGCGCAGGTACCGCGGCGGCACCGCGCTCGACGACGTCACGGTGCAGATTCACGCCAACACCATCACCGGGCTGCTCGGCCGCAACGGCGCGGGCAAGACCACGCTCATGTCGCTGATCACCGCGCAGGATCGCCCGAGCTCGGGCAGCGTCTCCGTCGGCGGGCACGACCCGTTCGAACGCGCCGAGACGATCGAGCAGATGTGCTTCGTGCGCGACAATCAGCGCTATCCCGACGATTACACGCTCAAGCAGGGCATTCGCGCGGCGCGCTTTTCGTACCCCAATTGGGAGCAGGCCACGGCCGACCGCCTGATCGAGGCATTCCGCATCCCCGAGAAACCGGTGATCAAGAAGTTCTCGCGCGGTCAGCTCTCGGCGCTCGGCATCGTGCTCGGTCTGGCTTCACGCTCACCGATTACGTTCTTCGACGAGCCGTACCTCGGGCTCGACGCGACCGCCCGCGCGATCTTCTATGACGAGCTGCTGCACGACTACGCGGAGCATCCGCGCACCATCGTGCTGTCGACGCACCTGATCGACGAAATGGACCGACTGCTCGAGCGGGTCATCGTGATCGACCAGGGCCGCGTCGTGCGGCACGACGACGTCGATGAAATGCGGGGGAGTGCCTTCCAGGTCGCTGGCAAGTCGAGCGAGGTCGACGCCTTCCTCGTCGGGCGTCCGGTGCTGTCGCGGCGACGCATCGGCGGTCTCGCGACCGCGGTCGTCGATGAGAGCCTCACAGCTGACCATCGCGCCGCCGCGGGCGGCCTCGAACTCAGCTCCGTCTCACTGCAAGATCTTGTCGCCGCGTACGGCCTCGGTGACACCGCGACGGACGCCCCGGCCGAACTGCACACAGAACGGAGCGCAGCATGATCCGCATCGTGAAAGTCACGAGGCTCCACACCAACAAGCTCGGGAGCTTCATCGGAGTCCCCGTCGTGATTCTCGCGCTCGTGATGGTCGTCTCGGTCATCATCGCGCTCGCCATTCAGCGCGCGGGCGGTGCGACCAACACCGCCGACTACATCGAGGGTGCGCGCTGGAACAGCGGAATCGTCTGGTCGCTGCCCGGCTTCCTCATCTACTACGGCGTTCAGGCCGTAGCGACCACCTACCCGTTTGCACTGGCGCTCGGTACGACGCGGCGCAACTTCATTCTCGGCACGGCGCTCGCGAATCTGCTGCAGTCGCTCTACATCGCGGTGCTGCTCGTGGTGCTACTCGGTATCGAACTCGCCACGGGGCACTGGTTCGCGTCGGTGTACGTGCTCGACACCTACGCGGTGGGTGCCGGAAACCCGTGGGTGCTCGGCGCAACCGCGTTCTTGGGCGTGTGGTTCTGCCTGACGATCGGCGGCTTCTTCGGAGCGATCTGGGTGCGCTTCGGCGCGAAGGGGCCCGCGATTGTCGGGGCGAGTCTCGGCCTCGTACTGGCGGTGCTGCTGTTGCTGCTCGCGCCCCAACTGCCCGAGCTGATCGCCGGCATCACTCGCGGCGGGCTCGCCGTCGGAGCGATCGCCGTGATCGTCGCGGCGCTCGCCGTCACCTGGTTCGCCATGCGGCGAGCTGCCGTGCGCTGAGCGAACGGCAGCCTCATCTCGGGTGAGATCGAGCAGGGTCAGTGCGCGTCAGCCTGACCCTCCTCGATCCACTCCTTCTCCTTCTGCACCCACTCGTTGTCTTCGGGGAACTCGTCGGCGCCGGGAATGCGGCGCACCTCGAGCTGATTGCCCGGGTCGAGCGGAGCGCGCGCGGCCCACTCGGCCGCGTCGTCGATGGTGGGCACATCGATCATCCAGTACCCATTGAAGCGGGACTCAGTGGTGCCGTACCCGCCCTCGATGATGGTGGGCGGGGTGGTGGAGAAATCGACGACCCGGCCCTCTTCGGCCGGCGCCAGCCCGCCGCCGCCGGCCATGACGCCCGCCTCGATCATGGCCTCGTTGAAGCGGCCGACCCGTTCGATCATCTCGGTGAAGGGCACCTCGGCCGCTGCGGCCAGGGCTTCGTCGGTCGCGCGCATGATGAGCATGAATTGCATGGGGTCTCCGTTCGGCAGGGGCCTCGCCCGTGGTCGGTGGTTCTGACTCTGACACGGACCACCGACACTGGCAAGACTCCGGTCGACTGAATCGCGCGGGTCACGCACGTACGACACCGTACAGTGGAGGGGTGGCGACCATCTCGGACAAGCACAGCCGCCTGCTGCGGCTGCTCGCCGACCGCGACGACTGGGCCGGGGCGCTCGAACTCGCCGATGCGCTCGGCGTCAGTACTCGCACCGTGCGCAACTATGTCTCGACGCTGAAACACGATCACGGGGACGCACTGATTGCATCGTCGGATCGCGGCTACCGCATCGACGCAGCTGCGTTCGCGGCGCTGTCGCTGCCCCGAGAAGACGGCGCCCGGCGCCCCGTGCGCACGCTGCAATTCGCGCAAGCGCTGCTCGATCCGGCGGATGACCAGGCGCCGACCGTCTCGGACCTGGCCGAGCGGTTCCACGTCAGCGATCCGACCGTCGAACTCGAACTGCCGTCGTTGCGCTCACTCCTGGCCGAGCACGGTCTCTCTCTCGCGCGCGTCAGCGGGCGACTCGTGGTGCGCGGCGACGAGCCAGAGCGTCGTCGCCTCATCGCTCGAATGCACCGCGACGCGCACGCCTCCGGGTACCTGAACCTCGCGCAGATCGCTGCCGAGTTCGGTGTGCCCGGCCTCCCCGCTCTGAACCGCGAGTTGAGTGCAGCCCTTGACGCCAACGGCTTCCAAGTGAACGAGTTGACGCTGCCCGACGTGCTGCTCGAGTTCGTGGTCGCTGCGGTACGCGTGCGTGCCGGGCGCGTGCTCGATCGACCGGTGCGAGAGCATCTGGCCCCGCACGAGCAGCTGCTGCGCGAAATCCTGCAGACCTTGCTGGAGCGTCACATCGCGCCCGCGATCCCCGAGGCCGAGCTCGTGCAGGCCACGGTGATGCTGAGCTCGCGGGCCGCGACCCCGACGGTCGCGCGCCACCTGGGCGCCTCGGGCCCGTCGCCCGAGGTCGAGCACGTCGTTCGCGACGTGGTCGCCACGGCCGCGCGCAATTATTCGGTGCCGCTCGACGGCGAGGAGTTCTTGCAGCGCCTGACCGCGCACGTGTCGAACGTGCTCGCCCGATCCCGCGATCGCGCTGTGCAGCACAACCCGGTGACAGCCTCGATCAAATCGGGGTACCCCGTGGTCTACGACGTTGCCGTCTACATCGCGAGCGGGCTGCAGCAGGCCTTCGACGTGTCGCTCGACGACGACGAAATCGCCTACATCGCGCTGCACGTCGGCGCGCACATGATGCGCGATGCCGGCGACGAGTGGCCAGTGAGTTGCACGCTCGTGTGCCCGAACTACTACGGCATGCACCAGCTGCTGCGCGACCGTATCGAGGCCGCGTTCGGCGCGGAAATCGAGATCGCGGCCGTCGTCTCGAGCGCCGAGGCGTCGTGGGAGCAGCTCAGCACCGAGCTGATCGTGACCACGGTGCCCCCGTCGGCCTACAAGGATTCGGTGCTGCTCATCGAGCCGTTCTTCTCAGACACCGACGTGCAGCGACTGCGACGCATGATCCGCGGCGTGAAGCGCCGCCGTCGGCGCGAGAGCACCCGACTGCACCTGTTGCAGCACCTCAGCCCCGACATGTTCTTCCGCAACCCGCCGGGTGTCGCGGATGCGACCGACGCGATCACGGCGCTCGGGGCGTCGATGGCGGCCGCGGGCGTCGTGGACGAGCACTTCGTGCCGGGTGTGCTCGAGCGCGAGCGCATGTCGTCGACAGTATTTGCCGACGCCGTCGCGGTGCCGCACACGATGACAATGGAGGCGCGGCGCACCGCGATCGCCGTGCTGCTTTCAGATGCCCCGATCGCGTGGAACGGCGCCGAGGTGCACCTGGTGTGTCAGATCGCCTTCGCCCGCGCCGATCGCGGCCTCTTCCAGAGCCTGTTCGAGCAGCTCGTCGGCGTGTTCTCCCAGCCGGGCCGCGTGACGCACCTGCGGCGCACGGTCACCGACTTCGAGAGTCTCGTCGAGCAACTGGCGCTGCTCATCGACGAGCCGGAACCTTAGCGGCTCCGGCTCGCCGATGCGGGCGAGCGCTACGCGGCGGCGGATCCTGCCACGACCGCGACGAGCTCCGCGAACAGGGGCTCTCCGTCGGCGATGCCGGTCGTGCGCTCCACGAACTCCGCGGGTGCCAGTTCGCTGCGCAGGCGCTGCAACTCGACGCTCTCGGGGTCGTCCGCGACATCGAACGCGAGAAGCGCACCGACCGCGGTGAGGAGGCCCGTCGGCTGCACGCCGAGCGCTGCGAGTCGGCTCGCCGGCTCGATGAAGCGCTCGTGGCGCGAGAGCTTGCGCAGCGGCTGCCGGCCGACGCGCTGCACGGTGTCGGTGAGGTGCGGGTTTTCGAAGCGCACGAGGATGCGCTGCAGGTAGGCCTCCTGCTCGTCGGGGTCGAAACCGTACTCGCGAACGAGCAACTCTTTCGTCTCGCGCAGTGCGGCGAGCACTCGCTCGCGCACTTCGGCGGCGACGATCGCCTCGGAGATCTCGGAGTACCCAGCACGACGCCCCACGTACGCGGTCGTCGCGTGGCCCGTGTTCACGGTGAACAGCTTGCGCTCGATGTACGGCTCGAGGCGCTCGACCCAGGTGACGCCGGGGATCTCGGGTCGGTCGTCGCCGAACGGGCCTGACTCGATCGCCCACTCGAAGTAGGTTTCGACGGTGACGTCGAGACCCGCGCCCGGATCTTGCACGGGCACGATGCGGTCGACCGCCGTGTTCGCGAAGACGGCCCGCGAGGCGAGCGCGTCCCACTCATCGGCGGGCACGAGCGCCCGCATCTGCTCGACCAGCAGGTCGGTCGCGCCGATCGCGTTCTCGCACGCGAGCACGGCGAGACGGGGAGCGTCGGCGGGCCGCTCGCGCAGCCCGGCGACGATGTGCGGCGCGATGAATCGCAGAATGTTCGGACCCACTGCGGTGGTGACGACCTCGGCAGCGGCGATCTCGCGCGCCACGGCGTCGGCGTCGGCGCTGCTGTCGATCGCCCGGAATCCCGATACTTCGTGGGTCTGCGACTCGACGCCGACCTCGTGCACGCGGTAACTGTCGGCGGCGGCCAACGCCCCGATCAGCTCTGCGTTGACGTCGGCGAAGACGAGCTCGTACCCGGCGCGCCCGAGCAGAAATCCGACGAAGCCGCGACCGATGTTGCCGGCGCCGAAGTGGACGGCGGTCACGCCGCGTTCACCTCGCTCAGCGCAGCGGTGAGCGATTCGGCGTCGGGCAGAGCGAGCAGGCGCTCGACCGCATCGGCATCCGAGAACAGCACCGCGATCTTCGACAGGATCTCGAGGTGCTCATCACCCTGGCCGGCAATACCGACCGCGAATCGCACCTCGTTGCCGTCCCAGTCGATCGGCTCCGCGTACCGCACGAACGAGAGCGCCGAGCGACGAATCTCGCCCTTCGCCTCGTTCGTGCCGTGCGGGATCGCCAGGAAATTCCCCATGTAGGTCGACACGGAGGCCTCCCGCTCGAGCATCGCGTCGATGTACGCCGGCGAGACGGCGCCCGCCGACTCGAGCAGTGCGCCGGCTTCGCGGATCGCGGAGTCGCGGTCGCGCGCGTTTCCGGCGGCGACGACGCTCTGCGGGCTCAGAATCTCAGACATGGGGTGGTTCCTTTCGTAGCGGGTGCGGGCGCTCAGGCCTGGTCGGTGGAGGATCGCCCGACCAGGTTGATCACGTCGTCATAGCGGGGGCTCGCCATGAAGTTCTCGACCGACACGTGCAGCGCCTCCGGGATGCGGGTGCGCGCGCGCTCGGTGAGGTCGCGGTGAGTGACGACGAGCTGCGCGTCGCCGGGGTTCAGGCTCGCGATGGCGCGGTTGGTGACTTCGACGCCGGTGATCCCGGCCGACTTCAGCTTGTTGCGGAGCACCGTGGCACCCATAGCGCTCGATCCCATGCCCGCATCGCAGGCGAAGATGATCTTCGAGATCGGGGCGCTCGGGGCGTCTGCGCCCGCGACGTCGGTCTCAGCCACGGCGACCGCCGTCGGCGCGGCCTCGGTTGCCGGCGCCGCAGCGGCCGAGCCCGCCAGGCCGCCGAGCACGGAGCTCTCTTTGCCCTTGTTGGCCTGGGTCTGCGCGATCGCGTCGCTCAGATCGCCAGCGCCCTCCGCCGCCAGGTCGCGCTTGCGCGAGGCGCGCAGGATCACCACGGCGATCAGGAACGACACGAGCGTGGAGAGCACGACCGAGAGGATCACGCCGACGTAGCTGTCGCTCGCCGTCTGGGCGAGCACGGCGATGATCGAGCCGGGCGCCGCGGGAGCGCGCAGGCCGCTGCCGAACAGCGCGTTCGTCGCGACACCCGTCGCACCGCCGGCGATCGCGGCGATGATCATCATCGGCTTCATGAGCACGTAGGGGAAGTAGATCTCGTGGATGCCGCCGAAGAAGTGGATGATTGCGGCACCCGGAGCCGAGGCGCGGGCCATGCCGACGCCGAAGATCGAGAAGGCGAGCAGGATGCCGAGACCCGGGCCGGGGTTCGCCTCGACGAGGAAGAGGATCGACTTGCCGGTCTCGAGGGCCTGCTGCGTGCCGATCGGCGTGAAGACGCCGTGATTGATGGCGTTGTTGAGGAACAGCACCTTGGCGGGCTCGACGATGATGGAGAGCAGCGGCAGCAGGCCGAAACCGTAGAGCCAATCGACGGCGTACTCCAGCCACTTCGACACCGCCGAGAACGCCGGGCCAAAGGCGAAGAAGCCGACGATGGCGAGCAGCATGCCGAGGATGCCGGCGGAGAAGTTGTTCACCAGCATCTCGAAGCCGGCCTTGATCTTGCCGTCCCAGATCTTGTCGACCTGCTTCATGAGCCACGCTGCGAGGGGGCCCATGATCATGGCGCCGAGGAACATCGGAATATCGGAGCCCACGATCACGCCGACGGTCGCGATGGTGGCGACCACGCCGCCGCGAGTCTCGTACACCATGCGGCCCGCGGTGTTCGCGATGAGGAGCGGCAGCAGGTAGGTGATCATCGGCCCGACGAGGCCGGTGTGCTCGGTGCCGTCGGCGCTGGGGAAGCCGCCGAGTTCGGGCACGGGGAGGAAGCCGTCTTTGATGAAGAGGGCGGTGATGAAGCCCCAGGCGATGAATGCCGCGATGTTGGGCATGATCATGCCGGAGAGGAAGGTGCCGAACCGCTGCACTGCGATTCGTGTCCCTCCGCGGGCGGGGGTGGTCTGGGTGGTCATGCGTTGGTTCCTTCGTGATGGGGGTGGGTGATGGCGGCGCGAACCGCGGCCTGCGCCTCGGCAGCGCCGGACGCCTGGAGAGCGAGGGCCGCGAGGGCCTGCGCCTGGGACGGGGTGTGCCGCGCCAGTTCGGCGCGCACGTCTGCGAGCGCGGCCGGGGACATGGACAGCGAGGTGGCGCCGAGGCCGACGAGCACCACGGCGAGGAGTGGATCGGCGGCGGCTTCGCCGCAGACGCCCACGGGCTTGCCGTGCTCGCGCCCCGCAGCGCCGACACGGGCGACGAGCTGCAGCACGGCGGGGTGCCACGGATCTTGGAGCTGCGCCACCGAACCGAGCACGCGGTCGGCGGCGAGCGTGTACTGCGTCAGATCGTTGGTGCCGATCGATGCGAAGTCGGTGGCCGCGAGCACGTGGTCGGCGAGCAGCGCGGCCGACGGAACCTCGACCATGACGCCGGCCGTGCGCAGGCCGAGTTCGTGGGCGAGCGCGGTGACGTACTCGGTCTCCTCGACCGTCGCGACCATGGGTGCCATCACCCACAGGTCGGCGTCGGTTTCGGCATCGGCCGCAGCGAGTGCCGTGAGCTGGTCTCGCAGGATCGATTCGTGGGCGCGCAGTGCGCGCAGCCCGCGAACGCCGAGCGCCGGGTTCTCTTCATGCGCATCGTTCAAGAATGCGAGCGGCTTGTCGGCGCCGGCGTCGAGCAGGCGCACGACGACCTTCTGGCCGGGGAACCCGGCGAGCACGGCGCGGTACTGCTCCTGCTGCTCGGCGACGGTCGGCGCGCGGTCGGCGTCCAAGAAGAGGAATTCCGTGCGGAACAGGCCGACGCCCTCGGCGCCGAGCTCGACGGCGCGGGCGACCCCCGACGGGTTGCCGAGGTTCGCGAGCAGCGGCACGAGGGTGCCGTCGGCGAGAGCGCCCGGGGTGATGGGTGCCGATGCGGCCTCGTCGAGCGCGCTGATGCGATCCTGCGCCGCTGCGACCTCTGCTTCCGTCGGATCGACGACCACGGTGCCCGCCGCCGCGTCGACGATCAGGGTCTGTCCGTCGGTGATGCCCTCGGCGCCGCTGACCCCGACGAGCGCCGGGAGCGACTGTTCGCGGGCGAGAATCGCGGTGTGCGAAGTGGGCCCGCCCTCACTGGTCACGAGGCCGAGCACCTGCGTCAGGTCGAGCAAGGCGGTGTCGGCCGGCGCGAGGTCGGTCGCCACGAGCACGAACGGGTAGCCCGGGTCGGGCACGCCGGGTGCAGGGAGACCCTGGAGACGGGCGCGCACCCGCTGCGAGATGTCGTCGAGGTCGGTCGCGCGCTCGGCGAGGTAGCCGCCGAGACCGAGCAGCATGTCGCGGTAGGCGGCGAACGCGGTGAACACGGCGGACTCGGCGGTGGCGCCGCCATCGATCAGCTGTTGCACCTCGGTGCGCAGTGCGGGGTCGTTCGCCATCTGCGACTGCGCGAGGAGCACGCCCTGTGCGGCACCGCTGACGCGCTCAGCGCGGTCGGCGAGCTCGACGGATACCCCGGCGAGTGCATCGGTCGCGCGGCCGAGCTCGGCCTCTGCTCCGAGCGTGCTCGGCGTGCTCGCCGGAGCGGGCAGCGGGTCGGGCATCCGGACGGCCGGGCCGGTGATGGTGCGGCGTCCGATGCCGGTGCCGGTCAGCTGCATGGGGGTCCTCCTCGGAGACGGATGGGTGGGGCCGCTGCGCGCGGCCCGGTGCGGGATCGGCTTCAGGCCTCGTCGTGGTCGGTCTCGAGGAGGGCGATGAGCGTGTCGAGCGCCGCCTCCTCGTCGCCACCCGTGGCCGTGAGCACGACCTCGTCGCCGTGGTTGATGCCCTGCGAGAGCACGCCGAGAATGCTGGCCGCGTCGACGGGGGAGCCGCCGGCCTTCTGGATGGTGATTGCGGATCCGGTCGCGGCGACGGCCTGCGTGAAGAGTGCCGCGGGGCGAGCGTGGAGGCCGTGGGCGGATCGGACGGTGGTGCTGCGTTCAGCCATGATCGGTGCTTTCTCGAGGGGAGCGGGGGTCGGTGAGGTGAAGTTCTGAGGCGATGCGCTGGTGCGGCAGTGCACCTGTCGCATCGCCGTACTCGGCGTCGGTCATCACGATGACGCGCGCATCGGGATGGGAGGTGCGCAGGGCTGCGGCTTGGGGCGCGAGGTGCGGGCCCAGATAGACGAGCGCTGGTGCGGCGCTTGATGAGAGCTGATCGGGCAGCAGATCGAGCGGGATCGCCGTGACAGAGACGGCCGGATCGTGCTCGGCAAGTCGGCCGCGCAGACGGAGGGCGATGAACTGGCTGGACGCGCCAGCGCCGCACACGAGTAGTACGCGCGCCTTCTCCTGCATGATTCCGCCTCCTTTGCCAGGGTCGACCTCGATTGTGCTGCCAGTATCGCGATGGCCGCCAATAAGGTCTTTTCCGCGCGGGCGGAAAATCTTCCGGAAACGACGGAAGCCCCGTTCCGGCGCTGGCCGGAACGGGGCTTCGAGGTGGTGCGTGGTCGGAGCGTTTACGCGCGGGCGGTCTCCCGCTGGATGGGCTCCGACTGCTCTGCGCCGCGCTCGTCAGCGTCGTCGTTGCTGAAGGCAACTCCCTGGCGCGGAGCGTTGTAGAGATCGAGATCGAGGATGCCCTCGCGCTTCGCAACGATCGTCGGCACCAGTGCCTGGCCCGCGACGTTTACCGCGGTGCGACCCATGTCGATGATCGGGTCGACGGCGAGCAGCAGGCCCACGCCCTCGAGCGGCAGGCCGAGCGTCGACAGCGTGAGCGTGAGCATGACCGTGGCGCCGGTCGTGCCGGCGGTGGCCGCGGAGCCCACGACCGAGACGACCACGATGAGCAGGTACTGCACGATGGTCAGGTCGATGCCGAAGAACTGCGCGATGAAGATCGCGGCGACCGCGGGGTAGATCGCGGCGCAACCGTCCATCTTGGTGGTGGCGCCGAGCGGCACGGCGAACGACGCATACCCGCGGGGCACGCCGAAGTTGCGCTCGGTCACGCGCTGGGTCAGCGGCAGGGTGCCGATCGAGGATCGGCTCACGAATCCGAGCTGCACCGCGGGCCAGACTCCCGAGAAGTACTGCTTGACCGAGAGGCCATGCGCCTTCACCAGGATCGGGTAGACGACGAAGAGCACGAGCGCGAGGCCGATGTAGAGCACGGCGACGAACCAGGTGAGCGACCCCATCTTGTCCCAGCCGTACTCGGCGACGGCGTTGCCGATGAGGCCGATCGTGCCGATGGGGGCGATGCGAATGATCCACCAGAGCACTTTCTGGATGATGGCGAGCGCCGACTCGGTGAGCGCGATGAACGGCTCCGCCTTCTCGCCGATCTTGAGCGCGGCGATGCCGACCGCGACCGAGATCACGATGATCTGCAGCACGTTGAAGCTCGCGCTGCCGCTGAACGAGCCGTCGGTGACGCTGCCCGATACCCCGAGGCCGAGGAAGTTCGACGGGACGAGGCCGATCAGGAAGTTCCACCAGGTGCCGACGGAGTGCGGCGCCTCGGGGGTCAGTGCCGTCTGCGAGGCCGAGGCGCCCGGGCGGAAAGTCACGCCGAGCACGATGCCGATGGTCACCGCGATGAGGGCAGTGATCGCGAACCACAGCAGCGTCTGACCGGCGAGACGCGCGGCGTTCGTCACCTTGCGCAGGCCGACGATGCTCGACACGATCGCGGTGAAGACGAGCGGAATGACCGCCGCGCGCAGCAGTGAGACGTAGCTGCTGCCGATCGTCGACAGCGTGGCGTGCAGGCCGTTGGGGTTGCCCTCGGCATCGGGGCCGAGCGACATCGCGATGCCGCCGAGCACGAGGCCGACGATGAGGGCTGCGAGAATCTGCCAACCGAAGTTGGTCATCCAACGCGGAAGGCGGCGTGCCTGTTGAGGGGCGGCCTGTGTGGTGGACACGGTGAAGAATCCTTTCGACTGCGTGCGCGGGGAACCGCCGGCCCGTGGGCCGGTGAGCGCGCTCTCGCCAGTGGTGGCGGTGCTGCGGTGTTCTCCCGATGAACCCCAACAGCCTAGCAAATCATTCAAGATTTTTATAGTTGACATCACCTTTGCTGATTCAATGCGTGTCGGGATCGTAATCGCCCGGCGTCGGGTGCAGCGCGACGAGCAATTCGATTACTCTGGTCGCATGGCTGATTCTTCGTTTGACGTGGTGAGCAAGATCGACTCGATGGAGGTCGAGAATGCGGTGAACCAGGCCCGCAAGGAAGTCGAGCAGCGCTACGACTTCAAGGGCGTGGGTGCGGACGTGACCCTCACCGGCGAGAAGATCCAGATCAAGGCGAACACCGAAGAGCGCGCGAACGCGGTGCTCGACGTGCTCCACTCGAAGTTCATCAAGCGGGGTCTTTCGCTCAAGTCGCTCGACACCGGCGAGCCCTACGCCAGCGGCAAGGAGTACCGCATCGATTCCCAGCTCAAGGAGGGCATCGATCAGGCCACCGCGAAGAAGCTCAACAAGCTGATTCGTGACGAGGGGCCGAAGGGAGTGAAGTCGCAGATTCAGGGCGATGAGCTGCGCGTGTCGTCGAAGAGCCGTGACGATTTGCAGGCGACGATGGCGCTGCTCAAGGGTGCCGATATCGACACCGCACTGCAGTTCGTCAATTACCGCTAGCCCCTCCCCGGGCTTCGCCCGCGCGCGTTACTGTGAGCGCATGCGAACCTCTACTGTCTGCGTTGCGCTGGCGCTGTGCGGCGTGATCCTGCTGGCGGGCTGTGCGGCTGAACCGACATCAGATCCGGGAGCGACCTCCGCGCCGCCGACGTCGGAATTGCCGTCGGCCACTCCGACCGCAACCCCGGAACCCACGCCGGAGCCCACGCAGACGCCGGAGCCCACACCTGATCCGTGGGTGCGTTCGGGTGACGCACGTGGCCCGGTGAGTTTCGAACTGCCACCCGGGTGGTCGCTCGTGCACCTGCCCTCGGCATACGACGACCTGGGCTTCTTCCAAGCACAGATCGTCGATGCGGCGGGGGTCGGTCAGCTTTACTTCTCCAACAACGTCGCAGGATTGGGCGGTGCGTGCACCGGCGAGATGGCCACCCTGCACGTGGAGGAACTCGATTCGGCGCCAGTCGAGATCGCCGGGTTCGCCCCGGTCGCGGCCGATCCGGCCGGTACACCGACGACTCCCGTGCGTTTCGTCTATCGGGTCTCGAACCTCGGCGATGGTGCCGTCGCCAGTCTGTCGCTCGCGAACTCCATTCCGCGTGATGCCTGCATGTACTACAACTTGCTGCTCGGGGGAGCGGTAGGCAGCGAATCCACGTCGGTGGTGGCCGCCGACTTCATGCAGGTCGACAGCACTTCGAGCGGTCGCATCTTCGCGACGCGCGCCGAAGCTGAGGCATTCATGCAGTCCGAGGAGCACGCGACCCTCAAGCGTATTCTGATGTCGATACAGATGCAGGCCTGAGGCCGAGGCGACACGACCGCGGCATCGCTACACTGACTGCATGATCGGCACCAATCTCCTCGGCCCCGAACCCACGCTGCTCGCCGCTGACACCGCGGTCGACGTCGCGCTCGCCGCCGGCCAGCCCGTCGAAACGGTCGTGCGGGCGCATCCCGAGTCGCCCCTGGCGTGGGCGCTGCTCGCAGACGCTGCTGAGGCCGACGGGCGCGAGATCGAATCGTACGCGTTCGCGAGGGTCGGATACCATCGCGGCCTCGATGCGCTGCGCAAGTCGGGGTGGCGCGGTGCCGGCCCCGTGCCGTGGTCGCACGAGCCGAACCGCGGGGTGCTGCGCGCCCTCTACGCCCTGCGCCGAGCAGCCGGGCGCATCGGCGAGCAGAGCGAGGTCGAACGCCTCACCGAGTTCTTGAACGGAGCTGACGCCGCAGCGATCGACCGCATCGAAGCCGGAGACTGACGATCGCCTGAGGCGCGCTGATCCGGCACCCCGACCGCGCGCGCCGCACCGCCCGCGGTCGCCGAAACCTCGCACCGCGACGCCCCTTCGGTAGACTGGCTCGGTAATTGCCGATGTCTAGGAAGGGGCTGAAATGCCCGCAGTGCTCATCACCGGTGCCCAGTGGGGCGACGAGGGCAAGGGTCGGGCGACCGACCTCCTCGGCAGCCGCGTCGACTACGTCGTCAAGTTCAATGGCGGCAACAACGCCGGCCACACGGTCGTGGTCGGTGACGAGAAGTACGCGCTCCACCTGCTCCCGTCGGGCATCCTCACACCGGGTGTCACCCCCGTCATCTCGAACGGCGTCGTCATCGACCTCGAGGTGCTGCGCGGCGAGCTCGAGGCGCTCGGTGGTCGCGGTGTCGACGTCTCTCGCCTCAAGGTGAGCGCCAACGCGCACGTCATCACCGCGTACCACCGCACGCTCGACAAAGTCACGGAGCGATTCCTCGGTAAGCGCCAGATCGGCACGACCGGGCGCGGGATCGGCCCGGCGTACGCCGACAAGATCAACCGCGTCGGCATCCGCATCCAAGACATCTTCGACGAGGGCATTCTGCGTCAGAAGGTCGAAGCCGCACTCGAGTTCAAGAACCAGGTGCTCGTCAAGATCTACAACCGCCGTGCTATCTCGGCTGACGAAGTCGTCGAAGATCTGCTGAGCTACCGCGAGATGCTCGAGCCGATGGTCTGCGATACGGGTCTCCTGCTGCACGAGGCGATGCAAGACGAGAAGACGGTACTCTTCGAGGCCGGTCAGGCGACGATGCTCGACATCGATCACGGCACGTACCCATTTGTCACCTCGTCGAACGCGACCGCAGGTGGCGCGAGCACGGGTTCCGGATTGCCCCCGCACGCGCTCGACCGCGTGATCTCGGTGGTCAAGGCCTACACGACGCGCGTCGGTGCCGGCCCGTTCCCGACCGAACTCTTCGACGAGTCGGGCGACTACCTGCGCAAGCAGGGCTTCGAGTTCGGCACGACGACGGGTCGCCCGCGGCGGTGCGGCTGGTACGACGCTCCGATCTCGCGCTACGCAGCACGCATCAACGGGGTGACCGACTTCGTGCTCACGAAGCTCGATGTGCTCTCAGGTCTCAAGACCATCCCCGTGTGCGTCGCCTACGACGTGAACGGCGTGCGACACGATGAGATGCCGGTGAACCAGAGCGACTTCCATCACGCGAAGCCGATCTACGAGGAGTTCCCGGGCTGGAACGAAGACATTTCGGGTGCGCGCCGCTTCGAAGATCTGCCGCAGAACGCGCAAGACTACATCGTCGCGCTCGAGCGCATCAGCGGTGCGCGCATCTCGGCTGTCGGTGTCGGCCCCGAGCGTGAGCAGGTCGTGGTGCTTCACGACCTGCTCGATTGAGCAGCGGCACGATGAGCGCGCACTCTCCGCAAGAGCGGCTGGATCGCCTGCGGTCGAGCATCGACAACATCGACGCGGCACTCGTGCACATGCTGGCCGAGCGCTTCCGGTGCACCCAAGAGGTCGGGCAGCTGAAGGCTGAGCACGAGATGCCCGCCGCCGACCCGGGGCGCGAGGCTCGGCAGATCGAGCGGTTGCGATCGCTCGCGGCCGACGCCCACCTCGACCCCGAGTTCGCCGAGAAGTGGTTCAACTTCGTCGTCGCCGAGGTGATTCAGCACCACACGCAGATCGCGGACGAGCGCAATTCGGCCTAATCGCCGAAATGCCCGCTTGCACACCATTCGAACATATGTTCGAATGGTGTCGTGAGGTGGAGTGGACAATCGGTTGCGGCGTCGTCCGATGACGGGGCACTGCCCGGCATGGAGGTGGGGCAGCTTGCTGCGCTGCCCGGGCACCTGCGCACCGTGTGCGCGCCCGAGTTCGCAGGTGCGGTGTTTCACGAGGTGCTCGCGAAGAGCGCACTGAATCGGGTGCCGGGCGCATCGTCGATGCCGTTCTCCTGGACGGTGAACCCGTATCGGGGGTGCTCGCACGCGTGCGTGTACTGCTTTGCGCGCGGATCGCACCGGTATCTCGACTTCGACACCGGTCGCGACTTCGACGCGCAGATCGTGGTGAAAATGAACGTTGCCGAGGTGCTCGGGCGCGAGCTGATGCGCCCGAGCTGGCAGCGCGAGTGCGTGGCGCTCGGCACGAACACCGACCCGTATCAGCGCGCCGAGGGGCGGTATCGACTGATGCCCGGCATTATCGCGGCGCTCGCGCGCAGCGGCACACCCATGTCGATTCTGACGAAGGGCACGCTGCTGCGCCGTGATCTCCCGGTGCTGGCCGAGGCGAGCGAACGCGTGCCCGTCGAGCTGGCGATGTCGATTGCGGTCGGCGACGATGCGTTGCAGCGATCGATCGAGCCGGGCACCCCATCGACGCGGGCGCGACTCGACACCATCGCCGCGGCGCGCGATGCTGGTCTCGCGCCCGATGTCTTTCTGATGCCGGTGCTCCCCGGCCTCACCGACCGAGTCGAACAGTTACGTCCGTTGCTGCGAGACATTCGCGATGCGGGTGCGCGATCGGTCGTCTACGGGGCGCTGCACCTGAGATCGCACGTGAAGCCGTGGTTCATGAGCTGGGTCGAACGCGAGCACCCCGAGCTGCTGCCGCTCTATCGCTCGCTCTACCCGGGCACGTCGAGCCGAGCGCCGCAGGCCTATCGCATGGAGCTCGCCGGCCGCATTCGACCGCTCATGCGCCAGTACGGGCTCGACCGCAGCGGGTCGTCGCGATCCGTCGCGATGCCCGGCCCCCGAGACGCCGTGGCGACGCCCGGCGCGCCGGCTCCGACGCTGTTCTGACGCGGTCCGCGAGCACGCGCCCAGCGATGTCAGGCCGCCGTGCGCGACTCCATGCTGTGGGCTGCGCGGGCCTGAGCGATCGCGGCGAGCACTCGAGCGCGCAACGCATTGCCCCGCTCAGCGAACGCGCGTTGCAATCGCGTGTACTCGCGCTTGCCTTCGGCCGTCTCGATGGCGACTGGGGCGAGGGGAAGCCCGTCGGTGCCGACGTAGGCGCTCACGTCGTAGGGTGAGGCGCGCATGTCGACCTCGCGAATATCGCGCGCGAGCTCGAACGCGTCGAGCAGCACGTTGCCCGGCACGATGGGCCCCAGCTTGCCGGCCCACTTGTAGAGGTCCATGCCCGCGTGCAGGCAGCCCGACTGCTCGGTGTCGACCTGGTTCTCGCGCGTCGGCTGCATCGTGTTGAGCGGTCGCGCATCGTTCGTGAAGAAGCGGTGCGCGTCGAAGTGCGAGCAGCCGATCGTGTGCGTCTCGACGACGGCGTCGGTGGCCGCGTGGCCGATGCGCAGCGGCAGGCGCGTGTGCCGCAGTTGCTCGGGCGTCATGCGGTAGACCATTGCCCACTCGTGCAGCCCGAAGCACCCGAAGCGCGGCGTGCGTTCGCGCGTTGCGGCGAGCAATTGTTCGACGTAATCGACCGTGCCGCCGCGTTTCGCGAAGAAGGTGGTGAGATCTACGGATGCGACATCGCCCTCGACGCGGTAGTGGCGCCAGGTCGCGCGATCCGGAGCCTCGGCGAGTAACACGCCGGCCCCCGGGTGCCATCGACGCAGTTCCCCGGGTTTGACCGAGTAGTAGGTCCAGAGAAAATCTTCGACCGGATGCGATTCCTGCCGCAGTCGACGGGCGCGATGCGCGTCCGTGAGCGCGTCGGAACGGGCCTCATGCGCCGCCGCGCGCTCACACCAGTTGCCGACCGGGAGTGGAACGGGGCAAGACACCCAGTGAGTGTAACGCGCGAGACGTCGGCCTGGCGACGTTCACCTTCGGGTGAAAAGGCGGGTGAATTGTTCATGTTTGTGCATATTGGAGGCCCTCGCGTTGGTTAGCTGGGTGAGTTTGCGGCTCGCGCGTGGGTGCGTGTGAGCCGCTGGGCGCACCGAAACTCGTGTTCGCGCCCGATCGTCGGAGATCAGGCGCGCAGACGTGCGCGCGGGGGAGTGAACAACGCATCATGGTGGAAGTCGCAGCCGCACCGAAACGCAATCGATTCGCAACGCTCATTGCGGGCATCGTCACGGGCGCGGTGGTTGCGGGATCCCTCGTCGCCGTCGGGGTCGGCGCGAATCAGGCTGCTGCGGCGGAGTGGGCGCCGACGGTCGAGGTGCAGAGCACCGGCACCGGTGGCAAAGGCTTCATTCTCGCAGGAGAAGACGCCAGCTTCCGTGTCAATGTGTCGAACCCGGCGAACGGAGGCGGCGGCAAGCAGTTCAACCTGGGGGTGTCGGCGCTACTGCCGCTTTCCGTGTCGTACGTGAGTGGCACTGCGGCGCCCACGAAGATCTACCGGGCGCTTGAGGAAGTGCCGAACGAGACGCGCACCGCGCCGGTGACGGCCGAGAGCTGCGCGGCGAGCGGCCTCATTCCCGCCTCGACGCTGACCCCTCCGGGCAAGGCCAACCGCTGCGCAGTACCGGAGGGCCAGCAGCTGTGGGTGTGGTCGAACATCAACGATCTGCCCGAGGGCGGTACCGTGCCGCTCGACGTCACGGTGCGCCCCGATGCCGGGACCTACCCGGTCGGCAGCACGATCAACTTTGCCGCGACCGCCTACACAAGCAACGATCCCTCGCGGCTGCCCACGTTCGACGGATCGACGAGCAAGGCAGTCGCTGCGACGCACACCTCGAAGCCCGGCACCGATGCCGGGTTCACGCAGCCCGACGTACGAGCGATTCGCGTGAGCAAATCGGAGCCCAGCCCCGAAGACGAACTGCTGCGCGGTGTGCACTCGCACCCCACGGTGTACACGATCAAGATCGAGAACACCGGCCAGGCTCCGACCGAAGACGTGACCGTCGTCGACTACCTGCCTGCAGGGCTCGAGTTTCTCGGTACCGCAGGCGGCGACAACTCCGCGCCCGGCACAGGCGAGTACCTCGTGGACGGGCAGCCGCTGCGCATGGGCGCTCAGCCACAGTTGGCTTCGCCCGAGGCATCGCGCGTCGAAACCGTGCAGCTCGGGGCAGCCGAGGCGGCCCAGCTCGGCCTCGCCGGCGCGGGCGTCTACACCAAGGTCACCTGGGTGCTCGGGGCGCTGTCGGGCGGCAGCGCGCAGGTGCTGCCGACGACGGCGGCGACGGCCGGCGTGAGCGAGTTGAAATACTACGCCGCTGTGCCGCTGTTCGAGAACGCACTCTGGCAGGGAACTGCGCCCGCCGCCGAATCCGGTCTGCAGGGGGCGAACCTTGACAACAACACCGGGCCCTCGACGCGACACGGCTCGGAGCGCGGCTCGGCGCCCGCCAATGCGCAGGCTTTGGTGAACGCCGCGACGGCCTCGGGTGCCTTCACCGGCCCGGTGCTCGACGAAAATGACGCCCTGCGCACGACCAGCGACTCGGATACGGAATCGGTTGATGCGGTCGATCTGCACGTGATCAAGAGCGTGCAGGAGGACGCCTTCAAGACGGGCGCGCTCGCCGAATACACGTTGAACGTGCGCACGAGCGAGTACGTCGACGCCGATGACATCCGTCTGACCGATGTCATTCCGAACGGTCTTTGCCCCGCCTTCCCGGCGCAGCAGACGCAGCCCAAGCTCAGCGTCACGACGAACGGCGCGACAGCGCCCTACACCGATGCGGCCGAGTGGAGCCAGATTGTCACGCCCGGTTCAGCGTGCAACTACCCCAATACCGAGACCGGGGCGAACGTCAGCGACGCGACGGTCGAGTCGATCGACTTCAACGCGAGCACTGGCGCATTCACGGTCGTTTTCGCGGTCGCAGAGATGACGGCGAACGACCACGCCGAGGTGCGCTACACCCTGATGCAGCGCCCGAACTACACCGGGAGCAAGGGCAGCACGAGTTCGGGTGACCGGCTGACGAACCGGGTGTCGATCACCGGAACCACGACGTCAACCGCCGATATTGAGGCGACGCCAGGGCTGCCGGCGAAGGTGGGCGCCAAGCGCTATCCGCTCGACGACTCGAGCGCCACCATCTCGTCAAACTTCTCGCAGCTCGTGAAAGAGGTGCTCGACCGCGGCAAGACGATCGCAAACGCCCAGCCTGCGAATTGGAATGCGACTGCGCAGACCCCGTTCTCGCCCGGCGACCACGTTTGGTACCGCATTCAGGTGCCCTTCGCAGAAGGCATCGATACGCGCAACCCGGTGCTCGACGACTACCTGCCTGAGGGCGTCACGTTCGTCGGGGCGACATACGCTTACTCCGGTATCACGGGAGTTGCTGATACAGAGACGCCCGTCGATCGTTCTGCGCCGGGATTCCCCACCGCGTATATTCCCGAGCCGACGGTGTCTGGCAGCAGTCTCAGCTGGGAACTCGGCGAGCGCCGCGGCGACTACCGTTTCATGCCGCTCGACAGCACTCTGACGGTCTACCTCGAAGGCGTGGTGCAGCAGCAGTCCGCATCAGCCGATGACGTCGACAGCCCCGCAAACCATGCCAAGTATCAGCAGGTGAACGTCGACGGCGACCTCACCTTCTTGCGCGACGACGCGACCGTCACCCTCGATTGGGGTGCGACGCTGCAGAAGAACGTGAAGTCGATCGGCGATGGCGCATCGCGCACCTTCGGGCAGGAGGGACCCGCCGCCGGCGAGATCGTGCGCCAGGGCGACGCGGTGACGTATCGCATCGATGTGACCGCGCCGCAGAACACCACCGACGAATACGTGATCTGGGACGTGCTACCGAAGGGCGTGCGCGCCGCCGATATTTCTGCGTTCACCGCGGCGACCTACGACGGTGCTGCGGCGAGCTCGGGCACGGGTGAGACGCCGCTCGCTTCGGGCGACTTCACCGCCATTGCGACGGACAGTCCGGCCGGCTCGCCGCAGCTGAGCGCGGCCTACGCCGGGCGATCCGTCATTGTCTGGAAGATCTCGAAGAGCATTGCCGGATCGACCGCTGCCGCGGGCTCGACGCCGGGGGTCACGCGCGGGTTCACCGTGGGCTACACGCTCACCGTGCCTGCCGGATCGGCCGATGGCGGGGACGCCGCGCAGGTCACGCAGAGCTTCGAGAACACGGCAGGCATCGTCAGCTACGGAATCCCGAACCCGGGCACGGAGGGGGCGACGACGGTCGTGCCGCAGCGCGAGGGCGGCGGACAGCAGCTCACTGATCGCGCGCCGGATACGGACGCCGGCGAGATCGGTTTCGACGATACCGACACGTTCGATTCCGCAGAGGTTCACTTGCCCGATGTCTCGGTCACGAAGAAACTCGTCTCGACCGAGATAGCCGGCAGCGGCACCACGCCGACCGACGCGAACAACGGTGCCGGGTCGATCGTGCAGGGCGAGTACGCGACCTTCGAATACGCGGTGACGATTCCGGCGAAGACGACCGTGGCGAACGCGACTCTTTCGGACCGCGGCGTGCTCACCAACGCGTCGGGCCAGAACGTCGATACGCACTACCGGGCCGGAAGCGCGCGCTTCTTCGGCCCCGGCAATACGAGCGAGACGGCGGATTCCTGCGGCAGCGGAACACTCGCCGGCTTCACCTGCGATGATGACGCGCGTGCCACACTCGCATTCCCGGCGAGCTACACGAACGCGACGAACGCCGACCAGACGTTCCGAGTCCAGGCGACGTACTGGGTCGGTCAGACGAACCCCGGTCAGCTCACCAACCGTGCCACGTTTGCCACCGACAACCCGAACGGTGGAGCGCAGATCACGCACGCTGCCAACGCCACCGTCGACTCTGTCACTCCCGCGCTCTCGGTGACGAAGACCTCTGATGCGACGGGGCCGGTGGCCGCGGACGCTCTGGTCACCTACAAGATCGTGGTGGGAACCGGGGCGTCGTCGCCGAAGAGCTACGACAACGTGGTGCACGACGACGTTCCCGAGGGGCTGCACGTGGTCGCGGGCTCGTTCCGCGTCAATGGGGACCCGATCGCTGACGACGCGGTCTCTGTTGCGGCCGGAGCTCTCGCCGGAGATGGCGGGCGGATCACCTGGACGCACGAGCAGATCCCCGCGCTCGCCGAGGTGCGACCCGCAGTCGAATTGACCTATCAGGCCACCATCGATCCCGCTGCCGGTGCCGGTCAGGAATACGTCAATACCGCCGCAGTTGCGGGAGCGACGCTGCCCGCTGCGATCCAGCCCAATGAGGAGCGCAGTGGCGACCTTTCGGCGCAGACCACCGCAACGATCAAGGCCGACACCGCCGGCGTGACCAAGCGCGTGCGCTCGGCGGGTTCGACCGCGTTCTCGGAGAGCATCAGCGCACCCGTTGGCACGACAGCGGAGTACGAGGTGCGCGTCGAGCTGAAGCGGAAGATCAACTACTACAGCGTGCGTATCGATGACTCGGGTTTGAAGACCAGCCAGCCGATTACCGGCGCTCAGGTCTCGATCGAGTCGGGCAGCACCTCGACCGACGACACCGCCAACTGGTCGCTGCAGACCACGGGTGCGGATTCGCGCTCATGGACCTACACTGCGAACGGCGGCACGATCGCGAGCAGCACGAGCGCGCGCACGCTCGTGCTGCGCTACAACGTCGTCGTCACGAAGGACATGGTCGCGAGCAATGCGGTCGCGAACACGGCGAATTTCCGTTGGAAGGCGAGCACCGCGCAAAACGCCATTCTGCAGAACCTCGACGATGACGCGAACGTCAGCATTCTGCGACCGACCCTGGGCCTCACGAAGGGTGTGCGCATCGCAGGAACAACTGGTTCGTATGCGACCTCCGTGAATGCGGATGTGGATCAACGCCTCGAGTACCGGGTCCGCGCCACGAACGCGAACAGCGCCTCGAGCAGTGCGGCGTACAACGCGACGTTCACCGACCAGCTGCCGGCCGGCATCGTGCTCGACACGTCGTCGTTCACGCTCGACGGAGTCGCTGCGCCGGCGGGGGCCGTGCAGGTCGACGGGCGCACGATCACGTGGACGATTGCCGGCCCGCTGCAGCCGGGCGCGACCTCGACGCTGGGGTACCAGGCAACGCTCGCCGCATCGGCGCAGCTGACGGCCTCAGCGCAGCAGAACACGGCGAAGATCTCGGAGTACTTCTCGTACACGACCCCTGAGGCCGAACGCTTCACGTCGACGTCTCAGGCGCAGGCGAATGTCACGCCGAAGTTCCCGAAGATCGCGCTCACCAAGGCGGCCGCGGCGAGCCCCGCGAACGCGTATGCCGGTGAGCCCTTCGAATGGGTGGTCACCGCGACGAACACGGGCAACGGAAATGCCCAGCGCATCACGCTCTCGGACGCGCTGCCGAAGAACTGGGAGTTCGACCGGGTGATCAGCGTGACGGGAGCGACTGCCGCGACGCAGCCGTCGGCCGGCGCTACCGGCACCATCGAGTGGACGTTCGGCGCCGATGCGGTGAGCGGTGCGCCCGCTGCAGTGCTGGCTCCGGGCGCGAAAATCGAAATCCACTACACGGCGATTCCGAAGGACCCCGAGGCGATTTCCGACCCCGGCACCGCGCGTGCGCACACCAACACGGTCAGCGCCAGCGTGACCGACCGCCGCGGCGAGACCCGGAACCAGACGGCGACCTACGCCGGCGATCCGAAGTCTGCAGACGCGCGCATCGGCGAAGCCGACCTGGTGCTTGAGAAGGATGCGATCGGGGGCGTCACCGAGAGTGGAGCTGCGCAGTTCGCTGCCGAAGCTGGAGCGTGGATCCCGGGTGCGAGTGCCTCGACCGCGTACGCGCAGCCGCAGTGGCGCATCACGGTGAAGAATGCCGGCACGAGTGACGGCTACGGCCCCTTCGTGATCTCCGATACGGTGACGCAACCGGCCGGTGTGACGACGGGCGCGTTCACCGCTCGGTACTACTCCGGAAGTACTGACGTGGTCGGTACCCCGTTGGCGGTCGCGACCGACGGCGCGGGAAAGCTGACGGTGGGAACACGCTCGACGTTCCTCAAGACCGGATCGGCCGATCGGATCGTGCTGACCGCGAATGTGGACATTGCTGCGACTGCGACCGCGACGGCGGATCAGCTCGCGAACACGGCGACCGTCACGGGCCGCACGTACGAGAACCCGTCGAACCTCGGCAACAACACGGATGACGCGAGCCGAGAGCTCACGCCCGTGGCCGATCTCGCCATCGCCAAGACGGTGAATTCGTCGACCGTTGTCGTCGGCTCCCCGGTGACCTGGGGCATCACGGTGCGCAACAATGGGCCGTCGGTCTCCGCCGCGACGACTGGCGCACCGATCACGATCACGGACACAGTGCCCGAGGGCGTGACGGGAGTGACCGCGACGAGCACGAGCGACTGGACTGTCTCGCTCGCCGATGGCAGTCCGCTGCCGGAGGGCGGGGTCGATCCGGGCACCGAGCTGACCTGGACCTACACCGGAGCGACGCTGCCCCTCGGCGCATCCTCGCAGGTGACGCTGACGGGAACGATCCTCACCGCGCACACCGGTGAACTCGTGAACGCCGCGACCGTGCACCCGGGCGCGACGCCCGAGCCCGCGAACGCAACCGCGAATAACAGCGCGGAGGTCAGCGTCACCCCCGACGACAGCACCACGCTCGCCGTGACCAAGACGCGAGTCGTGAATGATGACGGCGACTGGCGCCCGGCCACCGAGAGCGAGCCCTACGTGCCCGGCTCTCCCGTGAGCTACCTGGTGCGCATCGCGAACCACGGACCGGCCGACGCTCGCAACGTGCACGCCGTCGATCAGCGGCCTGCGGGCCTGACCTACGCGAGCCACGAAGGGCTCGACGAGACCGCCTGGACCGACGCGCACGACTCGAGCACCGACACCTTCACGCTCAACGGCACCCAGGCGCCCGGCACGACGGTCGGCTTCGTCGTGACGTACGACACGGCGTCGACATCGATCAACGGCGCACAGATCACGAATACCGTGACGGCGCACGCCGATAACTCGACGAACGACCCCGATGCGAGCAGTGTCAGCGACGCCGAGCGCAACGCCGATCTCTCGATCGCGAAGTCGCACGTGCTCGCCGACGGTGCAACTGCGGCGGCAGCCGGTTCCACGTTCGCCTACGTGCTCACCGTGACGAACGAGGGGCCGAGCGACGCCTCGGCCGAGATCGACGTGGTCGACGAGCTGCCCGTGGGTCTGAGCTATGCCGGTGGCGCGCAACTCGCCTTCGGCGGCGCGACGACGGCATTCGAACCGACTGTGGACGGCCAGACGTTGTCGTGGAGGAACCTCACCTCGAACGCCGATCTGCCGAACTCGGGGACCGCGATCATCACCTTCTCGGTGACCGCCGACCCGACGCTCGATGCGCAGTCGCTCGTGAATACGGCGAGCGTGCAGAGCGACGACGACACCGACCCGGGCAATGACGTCGCCACCGATACCGTCGACATCGTGCGCGAGGCCACGATGCGCATCGAGAAGCGCGCAGCTGCCGAGACCGGTATCGCCGGTGGCGAGATGCAGTACGAGCTCACCGTCACGAACGATGGCCCCTCTGCCGCTCCGGCGATGATCGCCGATGCGCTGCCGTCGGGCATGTCGCTCGTCTCGATCTCCGGCGATGGCTGGGATTGCAGCGCATCGAACGCCGGGTCGCAGAGCGCCCAGTGCGAATACACCGATGCCAATGGTCTGCTCGCGGTCGGATCGCCCACGGTCGTCACCGTGACGGCGGCGATCGCACCGACCGTGCTCGACGGCACCGAACTGGTGAACACCGCAACGGTGACCTGGAGCGACACCGCGGGCTCGCATTCCGACGACGACGAGGCAGCGGTCACGGTGCGCGCCGAGGCCGATCTCGGTCTCGAAAAGGTCGTCATCGACGGGGCCGGCGGCGAGATCGTCGACCCGGGTACCGGGGTGGCCGGCACCTCGGTCTGGTTCCGGTTGCAGGCTCACAACTACGGCGCGAGTGATGCTGCGGGGCCGGTCGTCGTAACCGACACGCTGCCATTGGGGCTGACGGTGCCCGCGTCGCTCACGCAGGCGGGCGAGTGGCAGGTCTCGGCGACGGAGGCAGACCCCGCCACCCCGCAGATCGTGACGTTCACGCTCGCATCGGGCCTCGCCGCCGACACCGCTGGCGATCCAGACCGCGGCGTGGCTCCGGTCATCGAGTTCGAGGCGCAGCTCGCCTCGACGCTCTCGGGCACGATCACGAATACTGCCGTGGTGGCTTCGGCCACCGCGGAGCCCGTGGACGACCCCCATTCGAACGAGGCCTCGGCCGACATCGCGCTCGTGCGCACTGCGGAACTCGGATTCGAGAAATCGCACGTCGCCACGGAGAGCGACGCGTACCGCATCGGCGACGAGGTCACCTTCGTGTTCGACGCGACCAACGACGGCCCCTCGGCAGTCAACGGTGTGACGCTGACGGACACGCTGCCCGCCGGTCTCAACTATGTCGATGGCACGCTGTCGGGCGACGGCTGGGCGTTTGACTCGGCGACGGAGCACGCAGACGGTTCCACGACTGTTGTGGCCTCGTACACGGGTACCGTGCTCCCCGGTGAAGCTGTACCGACCGCGCGCCTGACGGCAACCGTCACCGTGGCGATCGGCACCGCTGATGAGGTGACGAACTCGGCTCAGGTCGTACCCGACACCGACGATCCGCGCGCTGCGGAAGACGATGACCGGGTGACGGTCGTGCCGCTCGCCGACCTGCAGGTGCGCAAGTCGGTGGAGAATACGATCCTCGACGAGGCGGTCAGCGCCGGTAAGCCACTGACGTGGATCATCGCGCCGCGCAACGCCGGACCATCGGTATCGCTGAACTCGTCGGCCGACCCGATCACGCTCATCGACCGTCTGCCTGCGGGCATTCACGGTGTCGCCGATCCGTCGACCGAACTCTGGACCGCCACCGTGACGCGAGCCGGTGCCCCCTCGACGTTCCCGGCGCGCGCCGGAGATGTCGTGACCTGGACACTGGACCCGGGCGTCTCGGAGTTCCCGGTCGGCACCGATGCACTCGCCGACCCGACGCTCACCCGATTCGATATTCGCATCGCGGGCGACATCGACGCGGGCTGGACCAGCGGCGACATCACCAACTCGGTCGATATCGCGGCCGGAAAGACGGTCGATCCCGATCAGCCGAACAACGTCGATCAGGTGACGGTCGCGCCCGGTGACGACACGTCGCTGCGCGTCGATAAAACGCGCGTCGTGCGCGTCGACGGTGCGTGGGTGACGGCGGTCGATCAGGATCCCGTTCCCGTCTTCCAGCCAGGCGACGACGTGAGCTACCGCGTCACCGTGGTGAATGACGGGCCCGCGGACGCCCGCGACGTGACCGTCGTGGATGAAGTGCCCGAGGGGCTGAGCTACCGCTCCCACGAGTCCGAGGGCGTGAGCGACTGGGCGCGCACGGCGGGCGGCACGAGCAGTGTCGGCACCCGACCCGACTGGGACACGTTCTCGCTGAGCGGCTCGCAGCAGGTGGGCGCGGATTCGGCGCGATCCTTCGTGGTCACCTATCGCACCGATCCGGCCATGCCGAACGGCGACTCGTTCACCAACTCCGTGGAGGCGACGGCGACCAACTGGGTCGTCGGCGACGGCGATCCGGGTCGTGCACGCGACGACGATCACATCGCGTCGAAGCGCAGCGCTGATCTCGAGATCACGAAGACGCACGTCGTACCCGAATCGGGGGCCGCGATCGCGGGCGAGACGGTGACGTACGAGCTGGTCGTCGAGAATCACGGTCCGAGCGTCTCAAGCCCGTCGATCGACATCAGCGACGTGCTGCCTGAAGGCCTGAGCTACGTCGCGGACTCGTCGACGATCTCGATCGACGACTCCGAACCGGTGCCATTCGCACCCGTCGCCGACGGCCGCGGACTCATCTGGGTGAACACGACCGCTGATGCGACCCTCGCGCCCGATGCAAAGATCGTCGTGCGTTTCGACGCGCTGATCGATGCGTCCTACGAGCAGGGCGCGTCGGCGGTGAATACGGCGACCGTCGCCGGCCCCGACGACCACAACCCGTTGAACGACATCGATACCGATGCCGTGGACGTTGCCGGCTCAGCCGATCTCGCGCTCACCAAGCGCGTGCAGACGTCGGTCGACGACATTTCGGCGGGCAAGACGGTGACCTGGATCATCGAACCCCGCAATCTCGGACCGTCGATCTCGGTGAGCTCTGACACGACGCCCATCACTGTGACCGACACGCTGCCTGCAGGAATCCGTGCACTCGCTTCGGATCCGTCGAACGACCTCTGGCGCGCGACATTGTCGAACGTCGGAGGCTGGAGCGCCGCGACCGCGGGTGACACGGTGACGTGGACGTATCTCGGCGCGTCGATCCTCGTGGGAGCGACGCCGGATATCGAGTTGACGGCGGTCGTCGATCCGGCGTGGGTCAGTGGCACGATCACAAATACGGCCGCGGTCGACGCGGGCGGCACCCCCGACCCGAACACTGAGAACAACCAGAACGGGGTGCAGATCACCTCGCCCGGCGACGCGACCGCCATTTCGCTCGCGAAGCACCGCGTCGTGCAGCAGAACGGCGTCTGGATCGGAGCCACGGAGACCGATCGCGTCGTTCCCGGCACGGAGGTCTCGTATCGCTTTACCGCGCTGAACGAGGGGCCGGCCGATGCCCGTGCCGTGCGGGTCGTCGACCGTGTGCCGGCCGGGCTGACCTACCAGTCGTTCGTCAGCGAGACCGGAGAGTGGTCACGCACCGCGGGTGGGGCCGATGCGACGGGCGCGACGAACGCGGCGTGGGACACGTTCGAGCTCTCGGGCACCCAGCAGGTCGGCCAGGAGCACGCACGCTCATTCGTCGTCACGTACACGACGGATCCCGCCCTTGACGTCACCCAGCCGCTGGTGAACACGGCTGAGGCGACCGCTGAGAACGCCGTGGATCCGGCCGAGGCAGTCGATTCGAGCGATCAGTCGGCAAGCGCCGACCTGTCGATCGTGAAGACGAGCGATCAGGATCGCGTGAACGCCGGGGGCACGATCGCCTACCGTCTGCTCGTCTCCAACGAGGGCCCGAGCATCTCACGCGGCCCCATCGACATCGTGGACTCGCTGCCGACCGGCCTGCACTACGTGCCTGGCAGCGCGCGGGTTGCCGTGGCGTCTGGCGACGTGCAGTCGACTGAACCGCGCATTGAAGCCGTGTCGGGCGCCGAGCGGTTGACTTGGACGCCGGTCGCCGGCGGGGCGAGCCTCGCCGTGGACGACACCATTGCGGTCGACCTGCAGGTGCGCGTGGACGACACGCTTTTCTCGGCCCAGGGCGTCACGAATGTCGCATCGGTGCGTTCGGGCGACGACGCGAACCCGGCGAACAACGTCGCCGACGCGACCGTGGTCATCGACCCCGTTGCGACGCTCGTGGTTGAGAAGTCCGCGGTGGGCGACTTCCAGGTCGGCGGAACGGGCGAGTACCGAATCACCGTCGAGAACCAGGGCCCCACTGCGGACCCAGGCCCGATCGCGGTGATCGATCAACTGCCCGATGGGCTGCGGTTCGCTTCGTCGCCCTCTGACGGGGTCTCCGTCGACGGACAGCGCGTTGCCTGGACGATCGAGCACGGGTTGCAAGTGGGCGAGCGCGCGGAGTTCACGCTGTTCGTCCACGTGGATCAGGGGGCCTATCCATCGGTGACGAACTCGGTCACGGTATCGAGTCAGACCACGCAGACAGATGGAGCTCAGCTGACCGACGACGCCACCGTTGAGGTGCGTGCCGCTGACGGGCTGGCGACGACGGGAGGCAACGCGGCTCCCCTGGCCGCGCTGGCAGCCCTGCTCCTCCTGGTCGGTGGAGCGGGCGCCCTGATGCTCGCTCGCCGCCGTCGTGATCGAGCCGGCACTGAGGGGGCGACCGCTTAGTCGTCAGACTCTCGGCCGCGGAGCCGATCGATCTCGCGCCGTTCGCGCTTGGTCGGTCGGCCCGCGCCGCGATCGCGGATGATGTCGGCCGGGCGCTCGACGCGGGGAGGTGGTGGCGGAGTGAGATCTTCGAAGTGCTTCGCCGCTTCGGCAGCGCTGCCCCGGCGCACCGGCAGGCCAGTTGCACGGTAGATCGTGTCGAACCCGTGCTGGCGCACACGCACCTCGTCGCCGATGCGCACCGGTTGGGCCGCCTTCGCGGTCACGCCGTTGACACGGACGTGACCGGCGCGGCACGCCGTCGTCGCTTGACTGCGGGTCTTCGCGAGGCGCACGCCCCAGACCCAGGTGTCTACCCGTACGCTCTCGCCCGCCATAGACTCGATCGTAGTCGGCGCCGTCGGGGTGCCGAGCGAGATCGAGGGGCTATGGAGTACGAGACGATCGTCACGGCTGTGGATGCCGAGCAGGAGATCTCGCGCTCCCGATTTCTTGTGCGCCTCGAGCGCGTGGCCGATGAGGCGGCCGCCCGTGCGGTCATCGCACGGGTGCGCGCTGAGCATCCGCGTGCCCGCCACCATTGCTCGGCGTTCGTGCTCGGGCCGGACGGGCGGGTGCAGCGCTCGAACGACGATGGCGAGCCCAGCGGTACGGCGGGAGCGCCGATGCTCGACGCGCTGGTCTCGGCGGGTCTCAGTGATGTCGTCGCTGTCGTCACCCGCTACTTCGGCGGGGTGCTGCTGGGCGCAGGCGGGCTGACGCGCGCGTATCGTTCGAGCGTTGCGAGCGCCACGCAGCGGGCGCGACGTCAGCCGCGCGGCTTGCGGCGATCCGTCACGGTGCACTGCGCCTATGACATCGCGCCGCAGATCGAGGCCGAGGCTCGACGGCGAGGCTACGGGATCGGCGCGGCAGAGTACACCGATCGAGTTGCGCAGCGCTTCGCTCTCGCTGAGGACGAGGTGTCGGGACTGGCCGCGTTGGCCGCCGAGGTGAGTGCCGGTTCCGCCGAGCTCGAGACGGGCGCCGCCGAGTACGTCGACCTGGATCGCGCGGTCGGCGCTGTGCAATAGGTGCGGGCGCGCTTCGAAGCACGCACCGGCACGAAAAAGCCCCCGGTAGCCTGGGGGACAGGTCCGGGGGCGTGCCTCCCGCATGGTAGGGGAAGTACCGTTGCGGGAGATGGTTTGAACTCGGGGGAACGAATCTTCAACCACTGAAGAGCTTATGCGGGAGTTTCTGACCGTGGGTGTGATTCACCTCGGATTCACCCGAGGATTCACCCGCTGGCGAGACTGAGTCCAGGAATTCATGCGCGCGGACCTCGAGCTCGAGTTGTCGGAGGGGCGCGATACGCTTTCGGGGTGGACTACTGGGCAGAAATCGTCGGTCAGCCCGATGCCGTGCGCATGCTCGATGCGGCATCGGCACCCGACGCGGCTCCGGCGCACGCCTGGCTGATCACGGGCCCTCCAGGATCGGGGCGATCAAACCTCGCCTTTCGGTTCGCCGCCGCGCTCATCGCTCGCGGTCACGACCGCGATGCCGTGTTCGAGCAGGTGCGTGCGCGAACCCACCCCGATCTGGGGGTGCTCACCACGCAGAAGCTGCTCATCGATATCAAGGCGGCTCGAGACATCGTCACGACGGCGCACTACTCGCCCGCCGAGGGGCGCTACCGGGTGATCGTGATCGAAGATGCCGACCGCATGCCCGAGCGCACGTCGAATGTGCTGCTGAAGGCACTCGAAGAGCCGCCCGAGCGCACCATCTGGGTGCTGTGCGCACCGAGCGAGGCTGATCTGCTCCCCACGATCCGGTCTCGGGCGCGCTCGCTGCGCCTGGTCACGCCAAGCCCGACCGACATTGCGCGCCTGCTGCATGAGCGCGACGGCATTGACGCTGAGGCGGCGGAGCGCGCGGCGCGGCTCGCGCAGAGCCACATCGGCATGGCGCGCCGGCTCGCGAGTGATACCGAAGCGATGCAGCGCCGCGAACGCACGATTGAGATCGCACTCGGCATCCAGACGCTCGGTGACGCCATGCGCGCCGCCGCCGCACTCGTGAAAGTGGCTGAGGCCGACGCGGCCGCGATCACCGAGGAGCTCGATGCGCGTGAGCGCGACGAGGCGATGCGCGGCCTCGGCCTGGCCCCGGGGGCGGCGATTCCTCCGCAGATGCGGTCCCAGATCCGCGCACTCGAAGAGGACCAGAAGCGGCGCGCCACGCGCAGTCTGCGCGACGGGATCGACCGTATTCTGACCGACTTGCTCTCGCTGTTTCGCGATGTGCTGCTGATCGCGCTCGATGCTGAGCCAGAACTCGTGAACCGCGAGCGCGAGGCGGCGATCCGCGAACTCGCGGCCCGCTGGGGGGCAGAGTGCGCGCTCGCGGTGGTCGCAGCCGTCGAGTCGGCGCGCGAGCGGCTGAAGCGCGGCATCACACCTGGTCTGGTGCTCGAGGCCCTGTTCGCGCTGCAGAGCACGGCAGATTCGCGCGTGCTCGAGGGCGCACGATGAGTGCGCGACGACGCCAGGGGCGCGCCGGATGGGCGATCGCTGCGGTGGCCGTGACTGCTGCGGCGGCGCTGACGCTCAGCGGGTGTGCGCCGATCAGTGCCCTGATTCAGGGCGCTCTGCAGCGCACGCCCCAAGTGCCGCCGATACCTGAGCGCACAGTCGCGGGGTTCGGCGCGCAGCAACCCGAATGGGTGGCGTGCCAGAACGGCTTGCAGTGCGCCGTGGTCAACGCGCCGCTCGACTGGACCGACCCCGCCGGCGAGACCATCACGCTCAGCCTGGTAAAGCAGCCGGCGCTCGGCGGTTCGGCGCTCGGTTCGCTCTTCGTGAACCCCGGGGGGCCGGGTGCCTCGGGTGTCGAGTACCTGTCGGGTGGTGTCGGCGGCGCAGTGCAGAACGACGTGCAGCAGCAGTACGACGTGATCGCCTGGGATCCGCGCGGAGTGGGTCAGTCGAGTCCCGTGACGTGCCTCGATTCCCAGGGCATGGACGACTATCTTTTCGGTGACGAGGACGCCGAAATGAAGGTCGGGAGCGACGAGTGGATTGCGGCCATGACGCAACGCAGTTCCGAATTCGGTCAGGCCTGCCTGCAGCGCACCGGCGACCTCCTGGGCCACGTGAGTACGGCAGAGACCGTGCAAGACCTCGACATGCTCCGCGCGATCGTGGGCGACCCGAAGCTCAACTACCTCGGTTACTCCTACGGCACCTACATCGGGGCAAGGTATGCGGATGCCTACCCCGAACGCGTCGGCAGGCTCGTGCTCGACGGGGCGATGGACCCGTCGACCAGCATCGGTGATGTCGTACGCGAGCAGACACGGGGCTTCGAGCAGGCGTTGCGCGCGTACACGACGGATTGTCTGACACGCGACGACTGCCCGCTTGACGGCCCGGTCGACGTCGGCATGGCACAGATCAGCGCGCTCCTCGACCGAGTCGAAGCCACCCCGCTGCGCGGGTCGGACGGCCGCGAGTTTTCGGTGTCCACGATGATCACCGCGATCATCACCCCGCTCTATTCGCAGAGCAACTGGGGCTACCTCGATCAACTGTTCTCCTCGGTGGCCGAGGGCAACGCCGACATCGGGCTGTCGCTCGCAGATTTCTACTACGACCGGGAGAACGGAGAGTACCTCTCCAACTCGACGGAGGCGTTCTCAGCGATCAACTGCCTCGACTACCCCGCGGGCGATATCGACCCCGAGGTGATGCGCGCAGAAGCGGCGGAGCTGAACGAAATCGCGCCGACGATCGGGCGGTACCAGGGGTACGGCGACCTCTTCTGCGCCGCGTGGCCTGAAGCACCGGCAGCGGAACGCGGGCCCGTCGAAGCGGCGGGCGCCGACCCGATTCTGGTCGTTGGCACGACGGGTGACCCAGCGACGCCCTACCGCTGGGCGGAGTCGCTGGCAGATCAGCTCGACAGCGGAGTACTCGTCACGTTCAATGGCGAGGGCCACACGGCATACGGCAACAACTCCTGCATCAACCAAGTGATCGACGACTACTTCCTCACCGGGGCGACCCCGAGCTCAGATCCGCAGTGCCGATGACCGGTGACAACGTGCGCGAGCTGACCGTCGATGTGCAAACGGTGGCCCACATCGTGCTAAAGTGATCTCTCGTGTGCGAGAGAGATTTCGCACCGCGCCGACTTAGCTCAGGGGTAGAGCAGTTCCCTCGTAAAGAACAGGTCCCGGGTTCAAATCCCGGAGTCGGCTCCGCTGGAAACACAGGCCGTCCGCCCGATTGGGTGGGCGGCCTGTTCTGTTTTGCGAGCGCATCTCCGACGGCTTCGGAAGGAGGCCCGCGGGTTGAATGCCCAGGGTCAGGCCCATGAGGTGAACGGACACCGTCTATGAACTGCCCCCTCGCCCGGGTGTGGAAACGAGGGGGCAGGGTGTCTCATCTGTGCGAATCGACGCGTGCCGAACCTCGACGGTGTATGGGGTACACAAGGACGATCGAGGCCGGACGAGAGTCGATACTGCCATGGTTCGCCAGATTGTGGAAGACACAATAATTAACCCAAGCGGTGAATTGTTTTCTAGATTGCACAACTTGTGACATACTTCTGGGTATGGGGTACATTGCACACGGAAACCGTGAATACGAATTCGAGGACCGCACTCTGGCCCACCTCAAAGTGGTGATCGGCCAGAAGCTCAGCAGGAGAGAGTCGTTCTTTCTCAGCTGGTCACTCCCCATTGCGAAGGGGAGCGGCCGCTATGAGCTCTGGATTTCAGAACACTCACCGATCGCATTTCGTTTCTCTGGCGGGAAACAGCCTGAACTCAACCAAGACTGGCTCCGAGCGCTCCTCGCAATCTCGCACAGTTCACGCGGGCTCGTCGTCCTCACCGAGATGGACGCCCTGAAGTGGGCGAAGCGCAATCCCGTCTTGGCGGCATAGGGGGCCATCATGGGCAATATCGTCGAAAGCCCTGACGTTCGCAAGCTGCGCCGGCGTCTGCGCGCCGCGTGGGATTACGAACTGGTACACCACCCGTTTGCAAGCGGTGACTTCGAGAACCCGTACGGAACCGATGAGCCATCTTTCGATGAACTCATTCAGCCCCGCCTTCCCGAGTTCGACTCCGCAAGCGAACGGCCGGTGAGGTACGCCGACCGGCTATTCGCGGGGGCCTGACGAAAGAACTATCAGTCGCAGCGTGCTCAGTCAACCACTGGTCAGAACTTTCTCCACTGCCAGTCTGAGCCCTATGGGGTACTTGATACACGGTAATCATGAGTATGCGTTCGAGGATCGGCTGCTCGCGCATCTGAAGACCGTCATCGGTCAGAAACTGCTGAAGCAGGAAGGGTTTTTCCTGAGCTGGACGAAGACTGCGGATGAAGGAAGCGGCCGAGTGTCGGTGTGGCTGTCGCCGCACGTCACCGTAGCCTTTCGGCTCGGCGGCGACCGGATCGAACTGAATCCCGTATGGATTCGCGCGCTTGCGGCGCTCTCGCACACGCAGCGCGGTCTGGTCGTCGTCAGCGAGGAGGAGGCCGAGAAGTACGCGAAGCGCGCGCCCGACCTGATCTAGGTGTACTGACCCGGATCGTTGTTGACATAAGAGAAGCCCCCGGTGTCGAGTTGGAGCTGTCTAGTTCTACATCTCGAACCACGGAGGCTTCTCATGTCCCACGCTAACGCCCGACTGGCTCCCGCGGGCCGTTTGATCATGATTCAGCGCATCCAGTCCGGGCGTGCGGTCGCGCATGTCGCCGCTGAGATGGGGGTCTCTCGCACGACTGCGTGGCGGTGGTGGCGCCGATTCCGTGAGTTGGGGATCGTGGGCTTGAAAGATCGATCCAGCGTCGCGCACACGCATCCCAACCGCACCAATGCGTGCGCGGAGACTCGTGTGCGGATCATGCGTGAGTTGACCCGCCGCGGCCCGGTCTTCATTGCGGGCAAGCTCGGCATGCACGCCTCGACGGTCGGACGGGTGCTGCGCCGCCACCGGGAACCATTGCTGCGCGATATCGATCCCGTCACGGGAACTCGGATCCGCGCAGAACGACGATCCGCGAACCGATACGAGCACGATCATCCAGGCTCGTTGATCCATATCGATGTCAAGAAACTCGGCCGCATCCCCGACGGTGGCGGTTGGCGGCTACACGGTCGTCGCGAACGACCGAACCGGAAACGGGGACACGGGTACGACTATGTCCATACCGTGATCGATGATCATTCGCGTGTCGCGTACGCCGAGATCCACGATGATGAGAAAGGTGTTACCGCGGCTGGGGTCTTGGAGCGTGCGATCGCGTTCTATGCGTTGCTTGGGGTGCGGGTCGAGCGTGTCATCAGCGATAACGCTTTCGCATACCGGCACTCCGCAGTGTTTCGTGGTGTTCTTGACGCTCACAACATCGCGCAACGGTTCATTCGTCCGCATTGCCCGTGGACGAATGGGAAAGTCGAACGCTTGAATCGCACACTCGCGACGGAGTGGGCGTACGCGCGGCCGTGGGCGTCGAACGAGGATCGCCGGGCAGGGTTGACTGCCTGGCTCGATTATTACAACCTGGACAGGCCCCATCTCGGTATCGGGGGCCAATCTCCGATCGATCGCGTCAACAACGGTCGAGGTCAGTACATCTAGGCGCGGTGCGCGAATCAGCGAGGGAGGCGCTACTGCGCCGTGAGTTCGCGCGAGATCTCTTCGGAGGCGAGCTGCGACTCGGCGACCAGCGCGGCATCTCCCGGGCGATCCGGGTCGAGCCAGTCGTCGTGGAACTCGCGCGGCAGCACGAGCGGCATACGCGGCCACACGTCGGCGGCCTCACCCACGGCGTTGCGCGTGACCATCGAGTACGAGAGGAGCTCGGAGCCGTCATCAAGGGTGACGGTCGAGGTCAGTGCGGCGATGCCGAATGCCTCATCTCCGGGCAGACGGAAGCGGCCCTGCTTCTCCACGTACCAGGTGGCGGGCAGGATCGCCCGGTGCTGGAACGGGCGCTTCCATGAGCGCAACAGCTTGTCGTCACGCGAGTTGAATGCGGAGAACTTCACAGGCCCACTCGCGTCGAGCCAAAGCCACCACCAGGCGAGTTGCACCGAGCGCTCGCCAGCGGCATCGGCGCGGATCACCGGATTGAGATTGCGCGCGTTCTTCCCGGTGATCTTCGCGCCGGTCGACCGCTGCGCGATCCAGGCATCGATCAGCGCTGCGTTCTCGGGCTCGCTCAGCGGATCGAGGTCGAGGGGAAGCGACCCGCTGAGTCCATATGACGCGCACATGTGGTCAGGCTACGCCTCAAGACGTCGCTTAGCCTAGAAGCTATGAGTGCTTCGACGGCAGTTCTCCCGACGAAACCCGGAAAGCAGCCTCGCGTCGCCTTCTGGGACAACGCGCGGTTCTCGCTGATCGTGCTCGTGGTCATCGGCCACATGATCTCGACGGTGCGGGGCGATACCCCGCTCGCTTACGGCATCTACACCTACATCTACCTCTTCCACATGCCCGCGATGATCCTGCTGAGTGGGTATTTCTCGCGCGCGAACGCGTCGACGAAGACGGTGCGATCGACGGTGCAGCTCGTGGTGCTCTGGATCATGTGGGAGGCGATCTGGGCGGCCATCGGCTTCGTGGCCTGGGACAGCACGCCGGGTGAATCATTCCTCGTCTCACCGTCGTGGACGCTGTGGTTCTTGGTCACACTGGTGACGATGCGCATCATCTTGCCCTACATCTCACAACTGCGTCATCCGCTGCTGTGGTCGATCGGCCTCGCGCTCGTGGGCGGTGCGATCCCAGTGATCAACTCCGATTTCTCGGCCGCACGCACGCTCACGTTTCTCCCGTTCTTCGTCGCCGGCTGGCTTGCCCGAGAGCGCGGCTGGCTCGACGGGGACTGGTTTGCCAGGCCCGCACGATGGGTACGCGCGGCGTCGTGGGCGCTGCTCGGAGCCGTGGCGGCCGCACTCGCACTGATCCCGGGGTTGCAATCGTTCTGGGGCGTCGACGATTGGCTCACCTGGCGAGACGGGTACGCCTGGAAATTCGAGAACGCCCCCATCGGCGACTGGGAGCCGCACCTCTGGATCGAGACGACGCTCGGAGGCATTGCTGTCGCTGCCGGCCTGCTGGCACTTGCCGCTGCGATGACGTTCGCGCTGCTCGGAGTGACTTCCCGGCGCAAACGCTTCACGACGGCGTGGGGTGCGCGCACCCTATCGGTGTACCTGCTGCACGGCCCCGCGGTCTGGGGGCTGCGGCAACTCGGCGTGATCGACGCCATCGGCTCGCTCGGGGAAGCCGGCATCGCGATCCTCATCGTCATGTCGATCGCCCTCGCAGCGCTGCTCGCACTCGCCCCGGTCGAACGCCTGTTCTCGTGGGTACTGACTCCGAACATCGATTGGATGCTGAAGTGGCGCGACGAGAGTGAGCGCCAGAACCGCAGAATCAAGGGGGACTGACCGGCGCAGAACCGGTAAGCTCAGCATCAGCTATGGATGACCTGAGCGAGAGGGATCTGGCATGGTGCAGGCACGATCTGCCTCGCAGTCGGGTGAGCCGCTGCGGCGGCAGCGCTTCCGAGTTCGCCGGGGTGTGCTCGTGGCGTTACTGGCCGCGGGTACCGCGACGCTGGTCGGCTGCGCGTCGATTCCCGTCGATCATGCATGGCAGCCGCCGCAGTGGCAGAATCGCGCAACGGGTGCGGTGACGGTCGAGTCGACTGCCGCCACCGCAGCTTCGTCTGATACGGCTCCAGTCGCGACCGAGGGTGCGCTCTCTCTGCACGACACCGTCGGGCCGGGGGCGATATCGGGGCGCATCCGCAACGACGGCATCCACCTGCAGGCGCGATATATCGAGATCGCCGGTGCCGCCGCCTTCAACGCTCGCGTGCGCGGGCTGCTCACCGAGGCGACCTACGTTCCCGAGGTGTTCCCCGCCACCGCGGGCCTGGGAGATCGCGGCTGCATCGCCGGCGCGCTCACCTGGCCGGCCGCGCAGGTGCTCTCCGACGAGCGCACCGGCCCCGCGGGCGGCACGGGAACTGCCGTCGTCTGCGAAATCACATCGGCGTTCGACTCCGTGGTCGGCGTTTCGTTCCGCACGGTCGCGGGCACGCCGACCGGCGTGACTGCCGATCGCACGCGCACCTTCTTCATCGATGTCGCCACCGACACGCTCACCGAGAGCGCGGCGATGTGGGAGCCGGCAGCGGCGGCCGATTTGTGGACGCGTGTTGCGGAGAGCGTGCGCCGTGACGCCGGAGCGCTGAGCGCCGCGCCGCTCGCCGAACCCGATGCCGCGCAGCTCGAGCTTGCACAGCGAGCGCTCGAGACAGCGGGGCACACCCCCGAAGGCGGGGCGACTTTCGTGGTGCCCGCGGGCCTCACCTCACCCGAACTGGAGCAATTGGGCGTCGAACCCACGACCGACCCCATTCCGGTGACCGTCGATGCCGAAGTGCTCGACGCGTGGGATAGCGACACCGCTGAGTCATTGTTCGCCAAGCGCGGCACCCCGTTCTCGGGACTGCCCGAGTGGCGAGCCGATCTTCCGGTCGACTGCGCGCTCGTCGCCTGCGTCGCCGTCACTTATGACGACGGCCCGTCATCGCACACCCAGCAGCTGCTCGACAGTCTGCGCGCCGAGCGCGCACCGGCGACGTTCTACATGCTCGGACCGGCAGCGCAGCAGCAGCCGGCTCTCGTGCGCGCCGCTGCCGCCACCGGCTTCGAGATCGGCAGCCACACGATGACCCACACCGACCTGACCACGTTGAAGCCCCGCGCCGCGCGCGCGGAAGTGCGCGACGCCGAACGCATTCTGAGCGACCTCGTGGGGGCGCCGGTGCGCACCTACCGTCCGCCCTATGGTGCGGTGAACGACGCGGTGCTGCGAGCGGTGAACCAGCCTGCGATCCTCTGGACCATCGACACGCTCGACTGGAAGGACCCGGGGGTCGACGAACTCGTTGCCCGGTCGGTCGATGTGGCGAAGCCCGGGGACATCATCCTCTTCCACGACACGCACGGCGACAGCGTCGAGGCGGTCGGGCCGGTGATGCGCGGGCTGCGCGATCGCGGGCTGACCCCGGTGACGGTGAGCACGATGTTCGGCGATTCGCTGCCGAACGGCAAGGTGTTCGGACGATGAGCGCAGCACCGTCGACGCCGCCGAAGCCCGAGCCGCAACGCGCGCGACGCTGGCCTCGCGCGCTGCTGCTCTCAGCCCTCGCGTTCGTCGTCGTGCTCGTCGGCTACGGAGCCACGCTCGCCCCGGCGCACGTCGCACACCTGCAGGAGCGCGTCGCCGACGGATCGGAATCGATCGGTCTTGGGGGCGACGCCGCGCTGATTGCGCCCGAGGGATGGGTCGTGCGGCCGCTCGTGCGCGAACTCATCTCGTGGCCGCCGCTGCCCCCGCTGCTCGACTGGTCGGTCGTGTTCGGCGCGCAGACCGGCGTCGTACTCACCTCGCCCGACGGGGTGCTGTCGGTGGAGATCTCTGACAGCTCGACTTGGAATCGTGCGGGGGCCGTAGAGGAGTTCGGTGTAGCTCGACTGAAAGAGTCAGGAGAGATCGCCGATTTTGACATGGTGAGCGAACGGTTGGCCTCCGGCGCAGCACTGCTCCACCTTGACGGCGACCGGGCCGTATTCGGAACGCTCATGCTCAACCAGGACTCAGCGCAAGGGCCTGCGGTCGGCTTCCTCGCCCGAACGAACGGCGCGGACATTGACCGGTACCGGCCAGCGCTGAGCGAGCTGCTCGAGCGGGTGCCGCTCGCAGACTGAGCCGGAGCCGGAGCCGGAGCCGGAGCCGGAGCCGCAGCCGGAGCCGGAGCGTGCGCGGCCGGCGACCCGCGTTCAGTCGTCTTCGGGCACCAGCAGCTGATGCTGCGCGAGCTCGCGGTACAGCGGGGTGCTCTCGACCAACTGCTCGTGAGTGCCCTCGCCGATCACGCGGCCCTCATCGAGCACCACGATCTTGTCGGAGTCGACCACCGTCGACAGACGGTGCGCGATCACGATGAGGGTGCGGCCGGTCGATACGGCGTCGAGCGCCTCGCGCATGAGGCGCTCGTTGACCCCGTCGAGGCTCGCGGTTGACTCGTCGAGCAGCAGGATCGGCGGGGCCGTGAGCAACGCGCGCGCGATGGCCAGGCGCTGCTTTTCACCGCCCGACAGCATCACGCCGTTCTCGCCGACGGGGAGGTCGAGCGCCCCGGCGAGCCCGCTGCTCGCGGGGCCGGACTGCCAGGTGCCGGCGCGATCCAGCAACCCGCCGAGGTTCACCGCGCGCAGCACACGCTCGCACGCGGCATCGGTCGCGTCGGGGGCCGCGAGCAGCAAGTTCTCGCGCAGCGTGCCCGCGAGCACGGGCGCGTCTTGCTCGACGTAGCCGAACTGGCGGCGCAGCTCCGCGCGGTCGAGCGATCGGATATCGGCACCGTGCAGTGCGACAACGCCCGATTCGGGATCGTAGAAGCGTTCCACGAGGCCCAAGATCGTCGACTTGCCCGCGCCCGATGGCCCGACGAGTGCGACCCGCGACCCGCGCGGCACCGTGAAGCTCACGCCGCGCAGCACCTCGGTCTTGATGAGGTCTGCGGGTGCGGCCTCGGCGTCGCGGCGCGACCCGCGACCGCCCCGCACGAGTTCGCGGGCGTCGGCGCGCTCGGGGGCGGCGGAGCGATACGTGAAGTGCACATCGCGCAGTTCGATGGCGGGGGCGGCATCGTCGCGCGCCTCATCGAGCGGCACCAGACGGCCGGCGGGGGATCGCTCGGCGTCATGCTCGGTCTCGGTGTCGAGGCCAGCGATCTCTTGGATGCGGCCCAGCGCGCCCAGCGCCTGGTTGATCGCGGCGATCGCGCCGAACGCCTGGCCGAGCGGGGTGACCATCAGGAAGAGGAAAATGATGAAGGTCACGAGCTGCGCGATGGTGATCGCACCGGTGGCGACGCGGTAGCCGCCGAGCCCGAGCACCACGAGGAATGACAGCTGCAGTGCGAGGAACGACACCGGCACGATGAACGCCGAAATGCGGGCGACCTTGACGCCGAGCACGTACGCCTCCGTCGCATCGCGCTCCGTCGCCGCCTGCTCGCGGTCGGCGGCGCCGGCGGCCCGGATGGTGCGGATCGACGAGATGGAGCGGTCCACCTGCGCTGCGAGGTCGCCCACCTTCTCTTGCGCGCGGGCCACGGCCGGGCGGATGCGCGACGAGACGGCGACCACCACGACGAGCGCGACGGCGATGACGCTGAAGGTGATGCCGAACAGTGCCGGATCGATCACGAGCATGCCGATGAGCGCGCCCACGAAGATGAGGAGGCCGCTGATCGCCTCGACCAACCCCTGGGTGAGCACGGCGCGCAGGAGCGTCGTGTCGCTGCCGACGCGCGAGACGAGGTCGCCCGTGCGGCGGCGGTCGAACTGCGAGATCGGCAGGTGCAGAATCTTCGCGATGAGGCGCTTGCGGCTGGTGAGCACCACGCCCTCGCCCATGCGCTGCAGCACATAGTGCTGCAGGCCGCTGAGCACGGCGCCGACCACCACGATCGCCGTGAGTGCCGCCAGGAATCCGCCGAGCGGCAGCCCCTCTTGCACGCGCGTGATGATTTGGCCGAGCATCGGCGGCTGCACGAGAGACGCGACGGCGGCGACAAGGCCGAGCACGAGCGCGATGACGAGCAGGCGACGCTGCTCGAAGAGGTACGGGATCAACTGGCGGATCGACGCGCGTGGGCCGCGGGTCGCCTGAGACGCCGCGTCAGCGCCGCCGCGTCGGCCGCGCGAGCGGGGCCCGGCGCCGCCGTCCGGCTGCCGTTCGCCGGCGTTGGCGGAGGCGCCGTCCGAAGTGCTGTCGGCTGAAGAAGAAGCTGCTGGTGCTGCTGACCCGGTCACCCGCCCAGCCTACGCGCTCGGGGCTGGGTGATCCGCCGCGCTGCGTCGGCCACACCCCGCCGCCCCACCGCTTCGCCCCCAACCGGATCGGGGTAACTTCGGACCAGTGCGGGCGCCGAAATGCGCCGCAACACTGGTCCGAAGTTACCCCGATCGCAGAGGTGCGGGCGGAAGCGCGGGCGGGAGCGCAGCGGAGCTGCGAAACCTACGCCGTGATGGCGCGCAGCTGCACGGCGAGGTGCAGCGCGGCTTCGGCGGCCTCGCGGCCTTTCGACTCGGGGGCGCCCGGGCGGCCCGAGCGGTCGATCGCCTGCTGCTCGGTGTCGGTGGTGAGCACGCCGAAGCCGACGGGCTTGCCCGTGTCGAGCTGCACGCGCGTCAGGCCGTCGGTCACCGACGAGCTGATGTACTCGAAGTGCGGGGTGCCGCCGCGAATCACGATGCCGAGGCACACCGCCGCGTCGAACCCTCCGCCGCCCGATTCGCGAGGGGTGAGCGCGACCTGCGCGGCGAGCGGCAGCTCGAACCCGCCGGCCACGGTGAACGTCTCGTGCTCGGCGCCGGCGGCCGAGACCGACTGCTGCGCGCCCGCGACGAGGTGATCCATGATCTCGGCGTGCCAGCTGCCGCCGATGATGGCGACCCGCAGGCCGGTGGCGTCGACGGTGAGATCCGGGGCTCCGGCTCCGCTCATGTGGTGCTCCTTCGAAAGAGGTGGGTGGGGTGCAGGATCGCCGAGCCTACTGGCTGTCGCGCACGTTCTCGGGCAGCTGGTGCCCCATGCGGTCGCGCTTGGCGGCGAGGTAGTTGAGGTTTTGCTCGGTCACGCCGACGAGCAGCGGCACGCGCTCGGTGACGGTGATGCCGTGCGCCTCGAGCTGTGCGACCTTCTCGGGGTTGTTGGTGAGCAGGCGCACGTGGTCGATACCGAGGTCTGCGAGGATCTCGGCGGCCGCGGTGTAGTCGCGGGCATCGGCGGGGAAGCCGAGCTGCAGGTTGGCGTCGAGCGTATCGACGCCCTGCTCCTGCAGCTGGTACGCACGGAGCTTGTTCGCGAGCCCGATGCCTCGCCCCTCGTGGCCGCGCAGGTAGATCACGACGCCGCCGACCTCGTGCACGCGGTCGAGCGCGGCGTCGAGCTGTGGGCCGCACTCGCACTTGAGCGACCCGAACGCCTCGCCCGTGATGCACTCGGAGTGCACGCGCACGAGCGCCTGGCCGCTGGGGAGTGAGCCGTCGGGGAGCGGGGCGACCAGCGCGACGTGGTCGATACCGGCGCGGCGGTCGCGGTAGGCCAGTGCGCGGAGGTCGCCGTGCTCGGTCGGCAGCAGGGTATCGGCGCGCAGGCTCACCCCGCGTCGAATCTGCTCTTCGGCAGCGGGGGCACCCGCGGGGTCGTGCTCGTTCAGGTATGCGATGAGCTGCTCGATGGTGATCACCGGTACCCCCTCGCGCGCGCCGAGCTGAATGAGTTCAGGCAAGCGCATCATCTCGCCATCGTCGGCGACGATCTCGGCGATCGCGGCGACCGGGCGCAGCCCGGCGAGCTGCATGAGTTCGACGCCGGCTTCGGTGTGCCCGTCGCGGGCGCGCACGCCACCGTCGACCGCCCGGAGCGGCAGCACGTGGCCGGGGCGGCGCACGTCGGTCGGCACCGCGTTCGGGTTCGCGAGCGCGCGCAGCGTCGTGGAGCGGTCGCTCGCGCTGATGCCGGTGGTGACGCCGTGCGCCGCATCGACGGTCACCGTGTACGCGGTGCCGCGCACGTCTTCGTTGCGCGACACCATCATCGGCAGGTCGAGTTCGTCGGCGATGGCATTCGTCATCGGCGCGCAGAGCAGGCCCGATGACCAGCGCACGGTCCAGGCGATCCACTCGGCCGAAGCGAGTTCCGCCGAGATGATGATGTCGCCCTCGTTCTCGCGATCCTCGTTATCGGCGACGATCACCGGTCGACCCTCACGAATGGCGGCGATGGCCTCGTCGATCGTGGAGATGCCGGGCGTGCGCGGGGCTGCGGAGTCGGTGGTGCTCATGCGCGGGTTCCTTCGGTGGTGGAGGCGGACAGCTCGGAAGCGGTGGAGAGTTCGACTGCGGCGGGCCCGACGCCGAGGCGCAGCATGCGGGCGACATGGCGGGCGAGAATGTCGGTCTCGACGTTCACCCGGTCGCCGGGCTGCAGGCCGCCGAGGATCGTGGCGACGAGCGTTTCGGGAATCAGCGACACCTCGAACCACTGCTCGGGCTCCGACTCCGCAGAGATCGACGAGACGGTGAGCGAGACGCCCGAGAGCGTGACCGAGCCCTTGTCGACGAGCAGGGGTGCGAGCGCCGCGTCGAGCGAGAAGCGCAGCACGCGCCAGGCCTCGTGCTCGGTCGCCGAGATCAGCGTGGCCGTGCCGTCGACGTGGCCCTGCACGATGTGCCCGCCGAGGCGGGTGTCGACGCGCACAGCGCGCTCGAGGTTCACCCGGCTGCCGGGGGCGACGTCGCCGATCGTCGACATCTTGATCGACTGCGCCATGACGTCGGCCGTGAAGGTCGCGCGTCCGTCGGCTGTCTCGCCGCGATCGATCACGGTGAGGCAGACGCCCGAGACGGCGATCGAGGCGCCGTGCGCCGCGTCACTGGTGACGGTCGGCCCGGCCACCACGAGTCGCAGCGAATCGTCGACCGGTTCCACGGAGACGATTTCGCCGATTTCTTCGATGAGTCCAGTGAACATCAGGATCCTTCCGTGGAGGCGCCGAGAGCGGCAGGGGGTGCGGTGTCGGGGTGAAGCGCGGTATCGAGCCGGTGATCCAGTCGTGCGGTCACGAGCAGGTCGTCGCCGAGTGCCGTCGTGGCCGCGTCCGAGAGGCGAGCGATCGCGTCGATATTCGGAATGCCGAGGTCGCCGATCGCGAGCTTCGGGCCTCCGAGCAGCGCGGGGGCGACGTACACGAGCACTTCGTCGGCGAACCCGGCGGCGAGCAGTGCACTCGCGACCGCGGGCCCGCCCTCGACGAATACGCTGCGGATGCCGCGCGATGCGAGCTCCGCGAGATCGGTGGCGAGGTCATCGCCGGTGAGCTGAATCGGCGCCGCGAGTCCGTGGGCCGCGAGCGCCGGGTGCTGGCGCAGCCGTGCGGCGTCGGGGATCGCGCGATGGCCGAGCACCACGGGGATGGGCTGATCCGCCGCGGGCACCAGCAATTCGCCGTGCGCGTCTCGCGCCGTGAGCGTGGGGTCGTCGGCGAGCAGCGTGCCGGTGCCGATCAGGATCGCGTCGGCCGCGGCACGGCGTGCGTGCACGTCGGCGCGGGCCTCGGGCCCCGTGATCCACTGGCTCGACCCGTCGGTTGCGGCGGCGCGCCCGTCGAGGGTCTGCGCCCATTTGACGATGACGCGCGGGCGCGTGGCGGCGAGGTCGTCGGTCGATTCGAGGACGGCGTCGGTGGCAGTCGTGCCGGATCCGCCCTGCGCCGCCAGCCACGGACCCAGCAGCGCTCGCGCCTCGCCCGGCAGCACGTTTCCGCGCACCTCGATACCGGCCGTGCGCAGGGTATCGGCGCCGCCTGATGACGCTTGGCCGGGGTCGGAGAGCGCGTATGCGACCGCGCCCACGCCGAGTTCGACGAGCGCGACGGCGCAGGGGCCGGTGCGGCCGGTGTGATTGCAGGGCTCAAGGGTGACCACGGCGGTCAGTTCGCGGGTGCGGGATCGCCACTCCGAAGGCAGATGAGCGATGGCATCGACCTCTGCGTGGGGGGTGCCGGCACCGCGGTGCCACCCCTCGGCGACGATGCGCCCCTCGGGGTCGAGCAGCACGCAGCCGACCTGCGGATTCGGGGTGTCGGCGGGGCCGCGTCGTGCGATCGTCAGACCGCGCCGCATGCCCTCCTCGATGAGGCCCTGATCGAGCATCCCGGTCCGCCGTTCTCCACTGCGTGCCGGGTGCGCAGGGTCGACGGACGCCCGTCACCCGCGCGTTCCTCTCATCCGGACTCGAACGCCATCAGGCGTCCATCACCGTCGGTATCGGAGTTTCACCGATTCAACATCGTGGGTACGACGCTCGCGGACTGTCACCGCCGGTTCGGAATCACACCGACCCCGGAACACGATCATCATCGTAGTCCGCATCGCTCGGAAGTGTGAATGCGGGTGCATTGATTTCGCCCGGGGCGCAACACGGCGCAACATAGCAGCGCGTCGATCGGGTCGATACCGGGATCACTCGAACAGATCGGTGAGCAGTTTGCCGCTCGCGATCACGTTCATCGTCAGCACGATGATGAGCGCGTTGAAGAAGAACGCCATTGAGGTGTGCCACACGATGGTCCAGCGCATGCGAGTGCTCGTGATCTGCACATCGGAGACCGCGAAGGTCGTGGCGTTGGTGAACGCGAGATATACGAAGTCGACGAGCCGGGGCTCAGGGGTGCCGGGGAAAAGCAGGGATGGCTCGGCTGCGCGGTGATACTTCGAGTAGTAGATGCGGGCGAAGCCCCAGTTGAAGATCGCCCACGACAGCAGCATCGCCCAGACGGCTGAGAACTCGGCGATCGGCTCGTGCGTGCCCTGGCCCAGCTGGGAGATGAGGTCGAGTGCGACGATGAGGCCGATGGCGCTCGCTCCGAACGTGACGATCGTCGAGAGTGCGCGCGTGATCGGGTGGCCGACGATGATGCGTACCGCGGTCGGGTCGGGCCGGTCGATGCGCACCAGCACATTCAGTGCGATGACCGTCGAGCCGAGATACAGCGTCGCGATGATGCACCACAGCACCAACTGCACCGTGTCGGTGGCTTCGTCGTCGGAGCCCCACACCACCCACCAGCCGACCCAGACGAGCAGCAACTGGACGAGCAGGCCGCCGATCTCATTCGCGACGTTGAACGCGGTGGTGACACGGGCACGGCGCGTGGCCCGCGCGGTCTGTGCCGTGCGCGCAGCGCTCGCCGCAGCAGGCTCAGTCATGGCCGGAGCCCGACGCGCCGGCCGTCGCCGACGAGACGAGATCGCGCATCGAGGCGTCGGGCAGGTAGGCGCGCGTCAGCGCGATGCCGATGCGCGGCAGGTCGCCCTCGTCTCGGAACAGCAGATGCAGCGACTCGGATCGCGGATTGAACTTCTGCTTGAAGCGATGGAGCGAGGAGAAGCCGTAGAGGGGTTCGAGCAGACCGCCCAGCTGATCCAGCACCTGATCGACTGGGCCCGCCTCGGCTGCCGATGGCCGCACGAGCGGCGCCCCCGACAGTGAGACGAAGTCGAACCCCTCATCTGAGAAATGCTTCGCCGAGGAGGCGATCAAGAATTCCATGACCGGGCCGAAGCCGCCGTCGCGACGGCGCATCAGATCGAGCGTCCACCCGACGATGCGGGGCTCGCCGGTGTCGGCGGCGGCCGGCCCGTACACGGGCAGCCACGAGGTGACCCCGTGCAAGTTGCCCTCGGGGTCGACGGCGAGGCCGACGCGCACGTCTCGGTCGAGGGCCTCCTCGACGGTGCCGAGCGTGAACTTCATCTCGGGGAGCCCTTTGTCGCCGGCCCACTGCTCCGAAATGGCGCGCACCTGCGCGAGGACGTTCCACGGTTCGTCGGCGAGAGTCACCATACGGAAGGAGATGTCTTCGCGACCTGCTCGGTTGACCGCCGTGCGCACCGCGCCCCAAGCCTTGCCGGTGAACGCGAGCCCGGGCAGATCTACAATCGTGTCTTCGGCGACGACGACGGAGCGCCACCCCTCGGGCTTCGCAACAGCCGACGCCGTGCTGGCCGAGAACGCGCACGGGATCAGCCCGGCCTGCTGCGTGGTGTGCGCGAACTGCTCGAGCGCTGCCGAGCGCTCCGACGCGGCAACGAGCGGGTCGCCGAGCATGATGGCGACGCCCGCGTGGGCCTGATACGCGATCGCCCCGTCGCCGGCGGCGATGCGCTGGTTGGCCTCCCACGTGGTCATCCACGAGATCGTGCCGCCCCCGAATCGCTCGAGACGGTCGATGAGCTGGTCTCGGGTGAGCGGCTCGGCGGCAAGCGTGCGGCGCGACTGACGCAGCCGCACGCGGAAAGCCCCGCGGCTCACGATGAGGAACACCACGATCGCCAACCAGAGCAGTGCGGGGGCCAACAGCAGCGCGAAGAGCTCGCGCGGGGAGTCGACGGCGCCGGCCGCCACGGCGGTCGGAATCAAGATGAACCCGAGGATCGCCGTGGCGAGGTTGAAAAGGCCGAGCACGAGCGCCGCGATCCACGCCACGCGATAGCCCTTGCGAATGCCGTTGGCGATGAGCGCGATGACCACGATGTCGATCGCGACATCGATGAACGAGGCTGCGGGGTGATTCGATCCGAGGGGGCCGTCGAATGGAACAACGAGGTCGATGATCTGGATCACGCCGACCGCGATGAGGCCCGAGAGCCCGATGAGGCGCCACTCGCGCTGCGTGGGCCGCCCCGCCGGGTGGCGGAAGGCAGGGAGCCAGCCGCTCGCGATCAGGCCCACCGTCATCGCCACGGCGTGCTCGAGATCGTAGAGCTCGCCCAGGTAGAGCACCGAGATGCCGACCCACAGGCCGATCGCGATGCGGGCGCGCAGGCGCCAGGGGGCCGGGAGCGTCGCGATCGCGAACACAAGCGCGGTGAACGCCGCGCACGACGGGCCGACGTCGAGATCGTTCGACAGTCGCACCGCCCAGACCCACCCCGTCTGAGAGACGAGCAGCAGAATGCCCGCGGCGCCCAGCACGCCGAGCACGTGCCCGCCGAGCGCGAGGCCGGCGGTGCGCAGCGCGCCGAAGCGCCACTCGGCCCAGCTGAGGCCGCCGACGAGCAGAGGAAGCAGTGTGAGATAGACGAGCGGATGATCGACGAAGAACGGCGACGTGAAGATCGTCCACCAGCGGCCCTCTTGGAAGGCGGGGAGGCCGGTCGCAACTTCGGGGTACCAGGGCTGATCGACGGTGGGCTGCCAGAGCGTGCCGGTCGCGATGCCGACCACCAGCATGGTGAGCAGGAATGCGATGGTGAACCGGGTGCGACGCAGCACGCCGAGCACCCGGTTCGGAGTGCGTTCGTCGGGTCGCTGGGGGGCCTCGGCGGCAGTCATGGACTCAGTCTAGAGATCGTGGCGAGAGGCGGCTAGCGTGGATTGCGGGCGGGGACTCCGCCTGTCTGCAACGCGAGGTCGCGGGCTGCCGCGGCCGGAACTGGAGTGGTGATGCGCGCCGTAACGTACGTCAGGAACAACACCGTCGAGATCCATGACAAGCCGGTGCCCGAGATCGCGCCCGATGAGGTGCTGCTGAAGGTCGGAGGCGCGGGGCTCTGCCACTCGGATATCGCGATCATCGGCTTCGGCGACGACAACCCGCTCATCGGCAGCACGCTCGGCCACGAGGTGTCGGGCACGGTCGAGCAGCTCGGTGCCGACGTGCGGGGCTGGCAGGTGGGGGATCGCGCGCTCGTCGCCCTCATTCTCGCCTGCGGGCAGTGCCGCGAGTGCCTTGCGGGCCGCGACAATCAGTGCGAAACGGTGTACCCGCGCGCGGCTCTCGCGCCGCTGTCGCCCGGCATCGGCAGCCCCGGGGGCATGGCCGACTACATCGCCGTGAAATCGCACCACCTCGACCCGATCGGCGACCTCGACCTGGTCGCTGCGGCGCCGCTCGCCGACGCGGCGCTGACCCCCATGCACGCCATCAACACGGTGCGTGATCGCATGACCGGTGACGCCACCGTCGTGACCATCGGGCTCGGCGGCCTCGGTCACATGGCGCTGCAAATTCTGGCCGCGACAACCGGCGCGCGCATCATCGCACTCGACACCGACCCCGCGAAGCTCGCGTTCGCCGAATCGCACGGCGCCGACCTCGCGCTGCCGAGCGACGGAGATGCAGCCGCGCGCATTCTCGCGGAGACCCGTGGCGTCGGGGCCGACGTCGTGTTCGACTTCGTGGGCGTGCAGCCCACCGTCGACCTGGCGCTCGCCGTCGTGCGCGGCGGTGGGGCCATCCGCTTCGTCGGGCTCGGCGATGGTGCGTTCAGCTACGTCGCCGGCAGCGGTACGCCGCTGCCCTGGGGCGTCAACATCGAGCGCGCGTACGGCGGCACCCGCTCGGATATGCGCCAGGCGGTCGCGCTCGCTCGCGCCGGCAAGATCGGCGTCGAGGTGGTGCGCTACTCGCTCGACGACGCAGTGCAGGCGTTCGACGACCTGCATCACGGGCGCGTGCAGGGCCGCGCGGTGCTCGTCCCGTAGCGGGTGGACTCGTGGGCGCCCGGCGATCCGGCCGTTGTCAGGCAGCGGCTGCCGCGGGCGCCCGCAGCTCGGCGGCCGAGGCCCGCAGGCACGAGAGGAACGTGCGGATCGCCGCGCCCTGATCGCTGCGCGCGCGTCGGGCGGCCAGCAGTTGGGTCGTCGGGGAGCCCGCGAGCGGTACGGTCGCGATCGACGGGGGCACGAGGAGGCCGATCGACTCGGGCAGAATGCTCGTGCCGACCCCGGCGGCGACGAAGCCGATCGCCGTCTCCTGGTGCACGACTTCCTCGGCGACACGGGCGACGCTGCCCGCCTCGCCGAGAACCTGGGCGACGCGATCCACGAACCCCGACATCATCGATCGGGGGTACGCAATCATCGGCACCGTACTGATTTCTGCGGCAGTGACCTCCCGCTGCGAGGCGAGCGGATGCGTGCGCGGCAGGCAGGCGACGAGACGCTCCTCGTACACGACCTCGGCGCGGATCGCCGATGCTGCGCGACCGGTCAGGCCGGGGGCCTCGTCGCGCACGATGGCCACGTCGAGCGAACCGTCGCGCAACCGCTCGAGTTGTTCGCCCGAGGTGAGCGGAATCAACTCGAGGGCCACCCCGGGTCGCTCTGCCCGGAAGCGACGCGCGACACCGGGCAGCAGCGTGGAATTCGCGGAGCTCACGAAACCGACGCGCAACGCGCCGGTCAACCCGTCGGTGAAGTCGCGGAGCTCGCCGCGCACCTCATCGAGCTCGGCGAGCACTGCCCGGGCGCGGGCCTGCAGGTGCCGGCCGGCTGCGGTCAGGCGCACACTGCGCGTCGTGCGCTCGAAGAGCGTGACCCCGAGTTCCTGCTCCAGCCGCGAGATCTGGAGGCTCAGCGGGGGCTGCGACATATGCAGCTGTTCGGCCGCGCGGCCGAAATGGAGCTCGTCTGATACCGCTAAGAAGTAGCGCAGCTGACGGAGTTCCATGGGGCCACGATACGCCGCGAATGTTCCCATTCCGTTACCGGTTGATTACGAGTGAAACGGTATGAATCCCAGGTCAAAAGGGTATTTGACTGGATGCTGAAACCTGGCTTTTCTGGGTTGCACCGACCCGGATTCGAAGGAGTTCACCGTGACCGAACCGACCACGCAGACCACCCCCAGCACCCGCATCGACATGCTCTACCTCAGCGAGCCCGAGGTGATTGCCGCCGGGGTCAAAGACATGGAGCGCTGCATGGAGGTCATGGAAGAGGTGCTCGTGCTGGTGGCCAAGGGCGACTACCGCATGGCCGGCAACTCGGCGAACTCGCACGGCGCGCAGATCAGTTTTCCGCAGTCGTCGCCCTTCCCCGGAATGCCGCTCGATGCCGCAGACCGCCGGTTCATGGCAATGGCCGCCTATCTCGGCGGCCGCTTCGACGCCGCCGGGGTGAAGTGGTACGGATCCAACATCGACAACCGCGAGCAGGGGCTGCCCCGCTCCATCCACCTCATCGTGCTGAACGACAAAGAAACAGGCGCACCGTTCGCCATCATGTCGGGCAACCTCGAGAGCGCGTACCGCACGGCGGCCGTGCCCGGTGCGGCGGCGAAGAAGCTCGCACCGATCAACGCGAAGTCGCTCGGCATCATTGGCCCCGGTGCGATGAACAAGAGCGCCCTGCACGCCATGACCACCGCGCGCCCCACGCTCGACACGATTCGCATCAATGGGCGCCGCAAGGAGTCGTCCGAGGCGTTCGCCGACTACGTGAAGCTGCACTACCCGCAGTTCACCACCATCGAGATCGCCGAAACCGCCGAGGCCGCGGTGCGCGACTCCGACATCGTTTCTGAAGCCGTGACCGGCCTCGTCGGTTCCGAGAACTACCCGTACATCGACGGCGACTGGATCAAGCCGGGTGCCTTTCTGAGTCTGCCGGCCAACCTCAAGATGGATGAGGCCTACACGGTCTCGGGCAAGGCACGACTCATCGCCGACGCGAAGAAGATCTACGAGGCCTGGGCCGAGGAGTACCCGGCGCCTTCGCACGAGACCGCCTTCGGCATGATCGGCCTGTACTGGCAAGACCTGATCGACGCCGGCAAGCTCGACGAGTCGCGCGTCGTCAACATCGGCGATGTGTTCGACGGCACCGCGCAGGGCCGCGAGTTCGAGGAGCAGCCCGTGCTCTTCAGCGTCGGCGGCATGGGCGTCGAAGACGTGGCCTGGGCCAAGACGGTCTACGAGAACGCGGTCGAGCTCGGCATCGGCACGAAGCTCAACCTCTGGGATGCGCCGGATCTGGCCTGACCCCATCCCGCCGCAGTCGCCCCCTTCTCGCCCCCTTTCCCAGAGAGCACGTGATCACCGCATGACCTCCGAAACCACCACCTACGCCATCATCGGAGCCGGGCTGAGCGGCGCCGCGGCCGCCTGGCGCCTCGCCCAGTCGGGCGCCGAGGTCATCGTGCTCGAGCGCGACATCCCGGCATCGGCGCAGGGCAGCTCGCACGGCTCCGCCCGCATCTTTCGATACGCCTACCCCGATGCGTTCTACACCGACCTCGTGGTGCGGGCGAAGCACGGGTGGGATGAGCTTGAGGCGGCGAGCGGCAAGCGACTCATCACGCCGAGCGGTGCGCTCGACTTCGGTGCCGTGCGCAACCCGCGCGGTCTCGCCGAGGTGCTCGAGCAGGCTGACATCGAACACGAGCTCGTGAGTGCTACGACTGCCGAAGCGCGCTGGCCGCAGCTGCGCTTCGATACCGAGGTGCTGTGGCACCCGGGAGCCGGAGTACTCGACGCCGAGGCCTCGGTCAAAGCCATGCTCGATCTCGCTCAGGGCGCCGGCGCGCAGGTGTACATCGGGTGGGAGGCCGCGAACGTGCAGGCGAAATCGGGAGGGGCGGGGTATGTCGTCACCTCGACCCGCGGCGACACCGTGCACGCCGAGCAGGTCATCGTGGCCGCGGGCGGGTGGTTGCCGGCGCTGCTCGGCGACCTCGACCTGCCGACCGGGTTCGCCGAGGCGATGCCGCAGTTCGAGGTGCGGCAGGAGAACGCGTACCACTTCCCGTATCGCGACATTCTGCATCGCGGCGAGACCGCCCGCTACGGATCGACGTCGTGGCCGACCTTCATCTACAAGGGCGAAGAGATGCAGACGTACAGCCTGCCGGGCGGGCGCGATGCCGACTTCCGCGGCCAAAAGATCGCCGAGTACAACGGCGGGCGGGCGATCCGCTCGGCGCGCGATCAGGATGGGCAGATCGATCCGGCGAACCGCGACCGCATCGTGCAGTTCGTCACGGACTTCACCCCGGGCCTGATTCCGGAATCCTACGAGGAGACCACGTGCCTCTTCACGAACGTGCCGGGCGACGACATGATCATCGACCGGGCCGAGGGCATCACGATCCTCTCTCCGTGCTCGGGCCAGGGCGCGAAGTTCGCCCCGCTGCTCGGTGAGCTCGTCGCCGACCTGGTGGCCGGTTCGCAGGTGCCGCACGATCGGTTCCGTGCCACGGGCCAGCGATTCGCGGGGGTGTGAGATGAGGCGGATCACCACGGCCGGCGACGCGAACGCGCTCCTCGCCGAAATCGCCGGCGTCGGCACCGACCCCGTGCGCGGGGGATATACGCGCCCCGTCTTCTCGGCCCCCGAGCTCGAACTACGCACCTGGTTCGCGCGTCACGCCGTCGACCGCGGGCTCTCGCTCGAAACCGACGGCAACGGCATCATCTGGGCCTGGTGGGACGTGCCGAGCGGTGACCGCAGCGGTGCCATCGTCACCGGCTCGCACCTCGACTCCGTGCCGGGTGGTGGCAACTTCGACGGCCCGCTCGGCGTTGTCAGCGGACTGGCCGCCGTCGATCGGCTGCGCGAGCGCGGCATCCAGCCCGGTCGGCCGCTGGCCGTCGCCGTGTTCCCCGAAGAAGAGGGCAGCCGCTTCGGCGTCGCGTGTCTCGGCTCGCGCCTGATGGCGGGAGTGACGCCGCCGAGCCGCGTGCGCGAACTGACCGATGACGCGGGGGTGAGCTATGCGCAGGCCGCGACGGCGGCCGGGTTCGATCCGGATCGCATCGGCCCCGACCCCGAGCGCCTCGCCCGCATCGCAGCGTTCGTGGAGTTGCACGTGGAACAGGGCCGTGGACTCGAAGATCTCGGGCAGCCGATCGCTATCGCGGGCGCGATTCTCGGTCACGGCCGCTGGCACGTGATCATCGAAGGCCGCGGCGATCACGCCGGGGCGACGCGCATGAGCGATCGCCAGGACCCGGTGGTGGTCGCGGCCGAGATGATCCGGAGCACGCGCGAGCGCACCCTCGCCGTCGCCGACGCCCGCGGCACCGTTGGCCGCATCGCCGTCGTACCCGGCGGCACCAACGTCATCGCCTCGCGCGCCGAAACGTGGCTCGACGTGCGCCACCGCGACGAAGCCTCGGTGCGTCGCATCGTCTCCGAGATTCGCGCCGATGTGCAGCGCGCCGCCGAAGCCGAGGGGTGCACGGTGCGCGTCGAGGAGCAGTCGTTCTCGCCGACCGTCGACTTTGACCCGAAGCTGCGCGCGCACCTGCGCGGCGTGCTCCCCGAAGCCCCTGTGCTCGACACTGGCGCCGGCCACGACGCGGGCGTGCTTGCCGCAGTGATTCCCACCGCGATGCTGTTCGTGCGCAACCCCACGGGCGCATCGCACACCCCCGCCGAAACCTCCGAGCCCGCCGATGTCGCGGCCGGAGTCGAGGCACTCACCGACGTGCTGGAGTCGCTCCTCACCAGCTGATTCCGTGCTTCGAAACACCCTCCCCGAACCGCCCCCGAAAGGACCGATATGGATATCACCTCGCAGGTGAACACGGCGTGGATGCTCACCGCCACCGTCGCCGTCACCCTCATGCTGCCCGGGCTCGCGCTCTACTACGGCGGCCTCTCGCGCACCAAGAACATCCTGAACACCATCATGATCGTCTTCGGCGGCTTCGCCGTCACCGCCGTGCTGTGGGTGCTCGTCGGCTACGGTCTCACGCTCGGCGACTCGGTCGGCGGTGCGGGCATCATCGGCAACCCGACCGGCCTGATCGGCATCGGCGACCTGCTCGGCGCTGAAACTCCCGAGGGAGCGGTGCCCGCGATTCTGATCGCGGTCTTCCAATTGATCTTCGCCGGCCTCACCGTCGGCATCATCGGCGGTGCGGTCGAGGGGCGCATGAAGTTCTCGACGTGGCTGATCTTCAGTGGCCTGTGGGCGACACTCGTGTACTTCCCGGTGGCGCACTGGGTGTTCGCGTTCGATGCAGCCGACGGATCGACGATCGGCGGCTGGATCGCCAACCGCGTGCACGCCATCGACTTCGCCGGCGGCACCGCCGTGCACATGAATGCGGGTGTCGCGGCACTCGTACTCGCGCTCTTCCTCGGCAAGCGCCGCGACTTTCCGCACGTCGGTCGGCCCGGCAATCTGCCCATCGCGATTCTCGGTGGCGGCCTGCTGCTCGTCGGCTGGTACGGCTTCAACGGCGGATCGTCAGGCGGCATCAACGACAGCGCCGGAGTCGCGCTCACCAACACGCTCGTCGCGGCCTGCGCCGGTCTGCTCGGCTGGCTGCTGATCGAGCGCATCGTACGCAAGGCGGCCACCTCGCTCGGTGCGATCTCGGGCGTGCTCGGCGGGCTCGTGGGCATCACCCCCGCCGCGAACTCGGTATCGCCGGTCGGTGCACTCGGCATCGGATTCCTCGCGGGCATCGTCGCGTTCGCGACGCTTGGCCTCAAGGAGAAGCTCGGCTACGACGACGCGCTCGACGCGGTGGCGATCCACATGTTCCCCGGCATCTTCGGCACGATCGCAATCGCCTTCATCGCCGATCCCAGCTCGCCCGCGGGTGCGACCGGCATCTTCTTCGGCGGTGGCTGGGAACTGCTCGGCGCACAGCTCACGGCGGTCGGTGCGGTCTTCGCCTACACGTTCATCGTCACGGCGATCATCGCATTCGTGCTCAAGAAGACCATCGGGCTCCGCGTACCCGAGGGCGAGGAGCGCGCCGGTCTCGACACCTCGCTGCACGTCGAGACCGCGTACGAGTTCGACGATACGCGGTCGTGAGCTGCTCCTCCGCTCGCATCCGCTCCGCTCTCGCATGAAATCTTGAAAGGATACGCATCATGAAGCTCATCACCGCAGTGCTGCAGACCAGCGCCCTTGAACCCGTCAAGCTCGCCCTCGCCGAAGTCGGCGTGAAGGGAATGACGATCTCGGATGCGAAGGGTCACGGCACCCAGACCGGCAAGGTCGAGGTCTACCGCTCGCAGAAGGTCAAGGTCGACTTTCTCCCGAAGCTGTACGTCGAGATCGTGGTCGCCGATGACGTACTCGAACCAGCGCTGACGGCGATCCAAGACGCCGCGCGCACCGGCTCGATCGGCGACGGCAAGATCTGGGTTACCGACGTGCTCCAGGTGATTCGCGTGCGCACCGGCGAGACCGGGGAAGACGCGACGAAGTAGTCGGCCGCCGGGCCCGGAAGCACGAAACCCCGCAGCGTCGCCGCTGCGGGGTTTCGTGGTGCGCCGGTGAGAAATTACCGGATCAGCCCAATGCGCTCGTACACGAGGTCGAGTGTGCGGTTCGCGACCTCGTTGGCGCGATCGGCGGCCCGTGCAAGCAGCCGGTCGAGTTCGGCCGGATCCGCCAGCAGCTCTTCCGTGCGCGTGCGCACCGGAGCGAGGCTCTCCTCGACGACCTCGACGAGGCCCTTCTTGAGGTCGCCGTAGCCGCGGCCCGCGTACTCCGCTTCGAGCGAGGGGATCGTGCGCCCGCTGAGCACCGAGTAGATGGTGAGCAGGTTCGCGACGCCGGGCTTGGCCTCGCGGTCGAACCGGATCTCGCCGTCGGCGTCGGTAACGGCCCGCATGATCTTCTTCTTCGTGACGTTGGCGGGGTCGAGCACCTTGATGAGGCCGGCTTCGCTCTCGGCCGACTTCGACATCTTCGCCGTGGGCACCTGCAGGTCGTAGATCTTCGCCGTGCCCTTCGGGATCTGCGCCTCGGGCACCACGAACGTCTCGCCGAAGCGCGAGTTGAAGCGCGCGGCGAGGTCGCGAGTGAGTTCGACGTGCTGGCGCTGATCTTCACCCACCGGCACGTTGGCGGCCTGGTACAGCAGGATGTCGGCGGCCATCAGGATCGGATAGGTGAAGAGCCCGACCGACGACGCGTCGGCGCCGTTCTTCTGCGACTTGTCTTTGAACTGCGTCATGCGGCTGGCTTCGCCGAAGCCGGTGACGGTGTTGAGCACCCAGGCGAGCTCGGCGTGCGCGGGAACCTGCGACTGCACGAACAGCGTCGATTTTTCAGGATCGATGCCGGCGGCAATGTACTGGGCGGCAGTGCGGCGGGTGCGGGCGACGAGCTCGGCCGGATCTTGCGGCACCGTGATCGCGTGCAGGTTCACGACGCAGAAGAACGCGTCGAAGTTTTCCTGCATCTGCGTCCACTGGCTCAGGGCGCCGATGTAGTTGCCGAGCTGCAGCGAATCGCTCGACGGCTGCATGCCCGAGAAGAGCACGGGCTTGGTGGTGTCACTCATGGGAGTTCCTTGCGAAGTGTTGCGAGCGGGAGTTCAGGCGCGGTAATCGACCACGGTGGCGGCGTGATCCGACCAGCGGGCGTCGTACGACTCGGCCCGGTCGACCGTGTAGTGCTCGACGCGCTCGGCGAGCGCCGGCGTGACGACCTGGTAGTCGATGCGCCAGCCCGTGTCGTTGTCGAATGCCTGGCCTCGGTTCGACCACCAGGTGTACGGGCCGTCGATCTCGCCGTGGAAGCGGCGACCCACGTCGACCCAGCCGTAGCCGGCGCCCTCGGTGCCGTCGACACCGGTGATGGTCTCGCCGTCGGCCCCGAAGAACCGGTCGAAGTAGGAGCGCTCACGCGGCAGGAACCCGGCGCGCTTCACGTTGCCCTTCCAATTCTTGATGTCGAGTTCGCGGTGGCCGACGTTGAAGTCGCCGACGATCGCGACGAGCTCGCGCTCGGCCGAGAGCTCGCGCATGCGCTCGCCCATTGCGTCGAGGAAGGCCCACTTCGCCTCTTGACGCGGGGTATCGACCTCACCCGAGTGCGTGTAGTTGCTGATGACGGTGAGCGGGGTGCCGCCGAGGTCGAAGTCTGCTTCGATCCAGCGACCCGACGACTGGATCTGCTCCTGCGCGTCGAGGGCGCCGAGGCCCACGCGGTGCGCAGTGGCGGGAACGCGGCTCGCGATGGCGACGCCGGCGCGGCCCTTGATCTGGCAGGGATCGTGCAAGAAGTGCCAGCCCTCGCCGAGCAGCTCGGTGAGGTGGGAGTCATCAGCGCGCACCTCTTGCAGGGCGAGCACGTCGACGCCGCGTGCCTCGAGCCAGTCGCCCATGCCTTTCCGGTACGCGGCCCGGATGCCGTTGACGTTGACGGATGCGAGACGCAAGGTTTCAGCCATGCCCGCCAGTCTACTTCGGGCCGGCCCCGCCGGTCGCGCCGGAGAACTTCCGTCGTGCGGATCCTGCGCCGGCGACTGCACCGTGTGAGCGAATTTCTCCGCCGCGACGGAAGATGCCGACCGCCGCCCAGACGCACCTCAGCCGAGTACCGCCGCGTCACAGTTCGTTGCATCCCGTAACGCGGCGACGCGCACCGCACCGTGCCCAAGCGGCCGCGTGCACCGCGAGATCCCCGCCGTCGCGCCGATCTGCGCGCTCCACCGCGGATCATCAGGGTCGTCGATGCGGCCCCATTACCGCTGAGTATTGGACGCTCCGACGAGCGCTCGGGCACCGTGATGTTTCACGTAGAACCCCCGAAGCTCCAGGAGAGGCGCACACTATGCCGGTCGAATTCATCAGCCTGACCTACCCGAATGCATCGACCGAGCTCGCGCCCATCCCGAACGCGCAGATCGACCGCGACTACCTGATCCGCTACGCCCGAGCCGTCGAAGACGCCGGGTTCGACTACACGCTGCAGCCCTACGGATCGTCGTCGTTCGACCCATTCATCACGGGGGCGACGCTGGCGCAGCACACGGAGCGCGTGCGCCCGATCATCGCACTGCGCCCGAACAACATCCACCCGACCTACGCGGCGAAAACCCTCGCGACGCTCGACCAGGTGAGCGGCGGCCGCGCTGTCGTTCACTTCATTTCAGGTGGCAACGCGATCGAGCAGGCGCGCGAGGGCGACTTCCTCTCCAAAGAGGCCCGGTACGACCGCACGGAGGAGTACATTCGCATCCTCCGCCGCGCGTGGGAATCGGACGAACCATTCGACTGGGACGGCGAGCACTACCGGTTCACGGGGTTCTCGAACCGCGTGCGCCCGGTGCACGGCACCATTCCGATATCGGTGGGAGGATCCTCCGCCGACGCCTACCGCGTCGGCGGAGCGCTCGCCGACATCTTCGGCCTCTGGGGCGAGCCGCTCGCCGAGACACAGGAGCAGATCGAACGGATCGCGGCGGCGGCCGACGCGGCCGGGCGCACCACGCGGCCGCGCACGTGGGTGACGTTCCGCCCGATCATCGCGCCGACCGAGGCGCTCGCGTGGGAGAAAGCGGAGCGCGTGCTGGGTGCCCTCACCCGGCCCGCGGCGGCGTCATCGCCCCGCCCCGAACGCGCGCACGGCACTCCCGAGAACGTCGGATCGCAGCGCCTGCTCGACATCGCGGCGCGGGGCGACCTGCACGACCGCGCGCTCTGGACCTCGCCCGCTGCGGCGACGAATGCGGCGGGCGCCTCGACGGCACTCGTCGGCACCCCTGAGACGGTGGCGGCCGCGATCCTCGACTACGTCGACCTCGGTGCCGAACTCTTCTCGATTCGCGGGTACGACAACCTCAACGACGTCATCGACTACGGCCGGTACCTGTTGCCGCTCGTGCGCGAAGAACTGGCCCACCGGGCCGCGACGGGGCGTTCCGGCGAGATCGTCGCCAACGATCCCATCACCGAGCCCTCCCCGCGGCCGGCCCCGGTACTCGCGGCCGCCTGACCGGCGACCCCGCACCCGCACTCCACTGCCACAACCTCCTCGAAAGGACAGCCCTCGTGACTTCATCACCCCGTCAGGTGCACCTCAATCTGCTGGTTTCCGGGTTCGGCACCCACGGCGGCGCCTGGCTGCATCCGTCGGCGCGGGGACTCGATCCGCGCGACCTCGAGCACTACGTACGCATCGCCGAGACGGCAGAGCGCGGCACGTTCGACGCGCTGCTGTTCGCCGACGCTCCGGCGCTCGGCACGGGTGCGGGTGCGTACCTCGGCAACCCGTTCGAGCCGATCACCTTGCTCGCCGCCCTGGCGGCGCGCACGTCGCACATCGGGCTGATCCCGACCGCCTCGACCACGTTCAACGAGCCGTACAACCTGGCCCGCTTCGTGGCGTCGCTCGACCTGATCAGCGGCGGCCGCGCGGGATGGAACGCGGTGACCACTTCGAACCTCGATGCGGCCCGCAACTTCGGGCTCGACGCCCATCTCGCGCACGAGGTGCGGTACGAGCGGGCCGACGAGTTCATCGCGGTGGTGCAGCAGCTGTGGCACAGCTGGGAGCGCGGCGCGGTCGACGTGGTGCCCGAGCGACGTCAGCAGGTGCGTCCGGGCAGCGTGCACCGCATCGAGCACGCGGGCGAGATCTTCTCGGTCGAGGGGGCGCTCAACGTGCCGCCGAGCCCGCAGGGCCGACCCGTGCAGGTGCAGGCGGGTGGCTCCGGGGCAGGCATCCGCCTGGGCGCGCGCTACGCCGAACTCGTCTACGCGAACGCGGGGTCGCTCGAGTCGTCGCGCGCCTTCCTGCAGGAATTCAAGGAGACCGCGGCGTCGTACGGCCGTGACCCGGGGCACATCGCCATCGCCCCCGGGGTGGTGCCCTTCGTCGCCGGCACCGAGGAGGAGGCCCGCCGTGTGAAGCGCGAGATCGAGGCCGGCATCGACGTCGCCGCGCTTCTGCCGGAGGCCGAAAAGCGGCTGTTCGTCGACCTGTCGGGGTTCGACCTCGACGCGCCCTTCCCGGCGCACCTGCTGCCGGACGTGGCCGAGGCGACGAACTCGATTCGCACCTACGCGGAGCTGCGGGCGACATTGCAGGCTGGTGAGTACACGGTGCGCGAGGCGCTGCTGCGGGTGAGCGGCGGATCGATCCACCGCGAATTCGTCGGCTCGGTCGAGCAGTTCGCCCACGAACTCGAGACCTGGTTCGTCGCGGGCGCCGCCGATGGCTTCACGCTGATGCCGCCGCTCGTTCCCGATCAGCTCGACGCGCTCGTGGACGGCGTCGTGCCGATCCTGCGCGAGCGTGGCCTCTTCCGCGAGGCCTACGAGGCGACCACCCTGCGCGGCCACTACGGCATCCCGGAGCCCGAGGCTCCGATCGGGCGGACGCGCGAGCGGGTGCCGGCGTGAGCGCCGCGGTCCTGACCCGCGTCGGCCTCGGCGCCAGTGCGGGCACCGGTGCTCGGGTGGCGTGGCGCGTCGCACGCTCCCTCGTCTCCCTCGTGCTCGTGCTGTTCGTCACCGCGTCACTCACCTTCCTGGTGATGGAACTCGCGGGCGGTGATCCGGTGTCTGCCGTGCTGGGTGAGAACGCGGTCATCGACGAAGCGACGCGGCAGGCCGTCATCGCGCAGTACGGGTTGGATCAGCCGGTCTGGATTCGCTACCTCGACTACCTGTCGGGGTTGCCGTTCGGTGACTTCGGCCTGTCGTACGTGCAGCGGAAGCCGGTGAGCGAGGTGCTCGCCGTGGGGTTCGCCCCCACCGCGCAGCTCGCGCTCGCCGCCGCGGTGGTCGCGATCGTGATCGCGCTCTTCGTCGGACTCGGCACCTCGCGCACCCGCCCGGTGCCGCGCTTCATCGCGCAGGCGCTCGAGCTCGTGCTCGTGTCGACGCCGACGTTCTGGCTCGGCATCATCTTGCTGACGATCTTCGGGTTCGGCCTTCGCTGGTTCCCGATCTGGGGCGATGACGGCTGGCAAAGCCTGGTGCTGCCCGCGTTCGCGCTCGGGCTGCCGATCGCGGCGATGCTCGCGCAGGTGATTCGCGAGGGGGCGGATCGCGCGGAGTCCGAACCCTTCGTGCTTTCGGCGCGGGCGCGCGGCATCAGTGAACGCCGGGTGCGGTACGTACACATCCTGCGCCACGCGGCCGGGCCGGCGCTCAACGTCGCGGGCCTCGTGATCGGCGGCCTGCTCGGCGGCGCCGTGCTGACGGAGAGCGTCTTCGGCCGTGCGGGCCTCGGATCCATCGCCCTGCAGGCGATCGTGCGCCGCGATCTCCCTGTGGTGCTCGCGGTGGTGCTCGTCTCGGCCACCGTCTACGTGATCGTGAGCACGATCACCGATCTGCTGCAAACCGTGCTCGATCCGCGCACCGCCCACGCCGAACGGAGGGCCGTCTGATGACCACCCCGACCCTGCTCGACTCCGGGACCCGCCCGACCGCGCCTACGGCTGTGCCCGAGGGGTCCGAAGCCGCCGCGCCCTCTGCCGCGCCGCCGACGCTCGCGCGCACCGTCGCCGACACCGCGGCCGCTGCAGCACCGGTGGGGCCCGGCACCGCACCAAGGTGGCGCCGGATCGCGCACCTCGCCGGGGTGATCGCTCTGGGCCTGCTGCTCGCCCTGCTCGCCGCCGCGGTCGCCGTTCCAGGATGGCTCGCGCCCTACCCGCCGCTTGCCGCCGATACGCAGGCGACGCTGCAGGCGCCGAGCGCCGCGCACCTGCTCGGCACCGATCCGATCGGCCGCGACGTGCTGTCTCGCCTCATCTACGGCGCTCGCTACTCGCTGTCGATCGGCGTCGGCGCGACCCTCCTGGCCGCGATCATCGGCACCGTGCTCGGCACCCTCGCGGGCATCGCGCCGCGCGCGGCCGACGAGGTCATCGTTCGCCTGCTCGATGTGGTGAACGCCGTGCCCGAGATCCTGCTCGCCCTCGTCGTCATCGCGATCGTGGGGCCCGGGCCGCTCAATATCATCATCGCCATCGGCATCGCCGCGATTCCGCGCTTCGCCCGCGTGGTGCGCGTGCAGGTGCGCGCGCTGCAGCACAGCGGCTGGGTCGAGAGCGCGGTCACGCAGGGCCTCGGGTTCTGGCACCGCGTCGGCAAGCACATCGTGCCCAACACCATCGGTCCGGTCGTGGTGCTCGCGACGATCGGCACCGGCACCGCGATTCTGAACGCCGCCGGCCTCTCGTTCCTCGGGCTCGGCCCGCAACCGCCCGCTCCCGAGTGGGGCGCTGTGCTCGCCGAGAGCCGAGATTACTTCACCCTCGGCTGGTGGGTAGCGGTCTTCCCCGGACTCGCCGTGCTCGGCACCGTGTGCCTCATCACCGTTGTCGGCCGCCGCCTGCAGCACCGCTATCAGGGAACGGAAGCCTGATCATGACCGCTCCCGCAGCTATCGAGCCGGAGTCACCGCTCGCCCGCGTCTCCGACCTGCACGTTGATTTCCGGTCGCGCGGCATCACCCACTCAGCCGTCCGCGGCGTCTCGTTCGACGTGTGGCCCGGGCGCGTGCACGCGCTCGTCGGGGAGTCGGGATCGGGCAAGAGTGTCTCGGCGCGCTCACTCGTCGGGCTGAACGGGCGCGACGCGCGCGTTCGGGCCCAGGAGCTGTCGTACCGGGGCAACGATGTGCTGCGATTCGGCGCGCACCACTGGAGCGCGGTGCGGGGCAAGCAGGTCGGACTCGTGCTGCAAGACGCGCTGCAGTCGCTCGACCCGCTGCGCACCGTCGGAAAGGAGGTGGCCGAGGCGCTCGGCGACACCAGCCTCGTGCTGAGCGCGCAGCGACGAGCGCAGATCGCAGCACTGCTCGCCAGCGTCGGCATCACCGACCCCGAGAGTCGCATCGACCAGCACTCGTTCCAGCTCTCGGGCGGGCTGCGCCAGCGCGTGCTCATCGCGACCGCGATCGCCCGGCAACCGCGACTCATCATCGCCGACGAGCCCACCACCGCGCTCGACACCACGATTCAGCGCGAAATCCTCGAGCTGATGCGCACCGCCGTGCGTGACGAGGTGGGGCTGCTCTTGATCAGTCATGATCTCTCGCTCGTCGCCGAGATCGCCGACACCGTGTCGGTGCTCGAGAACGGCGTCGTCGTCGAGGCGGGAGAGACCGCCGAGGTGCTCGGCGACCCGCGCCACCCCTACACGCAGAAGCTATTGCTGGCAGTGCCGACCGCGGAGGCGCGCGGGCGCCGGCTGTCGCCGGGTGTAAGCGATACGACGGCGGGCGCGGCAGCGGTAGCGGATCCGGGACCCGCCACCGGCACAGCGACGCTGCTGCGTGGTGACCGCCTCTCGGTCGCGTTCCCGACCGGCACCGGGGGGCGCCGCGTCGCCCTCGACGAGGTCTCGTTCGAGCTGCGCGCAGGGGAGACGCTCGGCGTCGTCGGCGAATCGGGGTCGGGCAAGACGACACTGCTGCGCACCATTCTCGGGCTGCAGCGCCCCGACTCCGGCACCGTTGAGCTCGACGGCGCACCCTGGGCACCGCTCGCCGAGCGAGCCAGGCGCGACCGCCGCCACGAGTTGCAGCTCGTGCCGCAGGATCCGCTCGGCTCCTTCGACCCGCGCTACACCGCCCTCCGCCTCATCTCCGATGGAGCGCGCGTCTCCGGATTGCGCGGCGCCTCAGCTCGTGCCCGCGCCGCCGAACTCGGCGACGCGGTCGGACTTTCGACCCGCATGCTCGCCGCCTCGCCGCGGAACCTGTCGGGCGGACAACGGCAACGCGTCGCGATCGCTCGTGCCCTCGCCGCCGACCCCCGCATCCTCGTCTGCGACGAGCCGGTCTCGGCGCTCGACGTCTCGGTGCAGGCGCAGGTGCTCGACCTGCTGCACGACGTGCGCCGCGACTTCGGCACCTCCGTGGTGTTCGTCTCGCACGACCTCGGCGTCATTTATCACGTGTCCGATCGCGTGCTCGTGCTGAAAGACGGGCAGGTCGTCGAGACCGGCGATGTCGTCGACATCTACCAAGACCCGCAACACCCGTACACCCGTCGTCTGCTCGATGCCGTGCCGAAGCTCGGCCGCGCTCGAGAGCGCACTCACTCAGCGGTGTGAGCGACTCGGCCTCGCCCGAATCGCCTCGCCCGCATCACATCACCCTGGAAAGGAAGTCATGTCTGACCCAACCGAATTCGAGATCACGCCTGAGCGCCGTTCCCGGCGCGGGCTGATCATCGGCGGCTCGATCGCCGTGGTCGCCGCGCTCGCGGTCGGCGCCATCATCGTCACGCAGCAGGGATCCTCCGCCGACGCCGCAGAGGCATCGAGCGAGCCGCACGCCGGCGGATCCATTACCTACGCCGTCGGCTCGACGACCGACACGCTCGACCCGTCGCTCTCCCCGGGCAACTCGTGGATCACGGGCCAGGTCGTCGACTCTCTCGTCTTTCAGAACGACGACTACACGTTCGCGCCCTGGCTCGCGAAGAGCTGGGACATTTCGGATGACGGCACCGAGTACACCTTCCATCTCCGCGACGACGTCACCTTCAGCGACGGCACGCCGCTCAACGCGGAGGCCGTCAAGGTCAACTTCGACCGCATCGCGAACCCCGACACCCTGTCGTCGTATGCGAAGTCGCTGCTCGGGCCATACGTCTCGACCGAAGTCGTCGATGAATTCACCGCGAAGGTGACGCTCAGCGAGCCACTCACCTCGTTCTTGCAGGGGCTGAGTCTGCCCTACCTCGGCATCCAATCACCGAAGTACCTTGAGGAAGCCGGCGCCGATACGGCGAACTCGGTCATCGGATCGGGCCCCTACGTGCTCTCCGATCTCACCCCCGGCCAGTCGTGGACGCTCGAGAAGCGCGACGACTACGCGTGGGCGCCCGAGCCCAAAGACCACGGCGCCGCCTATCTCGACCAGGTCACCTTCTCGTACGTGCCCGAGTCGTCGGTGCGCGTGAACGGCGTGGCCTCGGGGGAGTTCGACCTCATCAATAACGTCACCTACTCGCAGTACGACACCCTCGAGAACACCGACGGGGTCACGTTCACCGACTATCAGCCGGGCGGCGTGGGCAATGGCCTCGCGCTCAACCTCAAGTCGGGAATCTTCGCCGACAAGAACGTGCGCACCGCGTTCCAGAGCTCGTTCGACGTCGAGACCCTCATCGACTCCACCTTCTACGGGGCCGTCAAGGCGCAGACCGGCGGCGCGTTCACGCCGAACTCGCAGTACTACGACGCCGAGGTCGGCAAGCTGTACGGCTATGACATCGAGCGGGCCAATCAGCTGCTCGACGACGCGGGGTGGTCGAAGAAGAACGCTGACGGCATTCGAGAGAAAGACGGTAAGACGCTCACCGTGCGCCTGCTCTCGTTCCCGGAGCCCTCGCAAGACGTGCTGAATCTCGTCCAGGCACTGCAGCAGGCGGGCCTCGAAGCGGGTTGGGATATCCAGTACGAACAGCTCGACCGTGCGATCTGGAATGAGCGCATCAATGCCGGCGACTACGACGTGCAGATCCACAGCTACTTCCGCGCCGAAGCCGATATCGCCCGCACCGTCTGGGCGCAGGAGTTCGTGCCGCCGTGGGGGTACAGCTTCTCGTGGCCGACCGACGACAAGCTCGAGACGCTGCTCAACGAGGGCGCCGAGACGCCCGACGGTGACGAGCGCGAGCAGATCTACCACGACATCCAGGCGTACGTGATCACCGAGGGCCTTGAGCTGCCGCTGTACCCGATCTCGCGCCCCTACGCCTACGGAGACGACATTGATGGCTTGAAGCTCGGCGGCGCCGCGATTCCCTACGTCTACGACCTCTGGAAGGACGCCGACGCGTAATGCGTCGGGGGCCTGATCCGGCACCATCACCACACCATCGCACCACCGAAAGGAACTGAACATGCCAGTACTCGGAAAGACCGGACTCGACGTCTTCGGACTGCAGCTCGGCGGCAACCCCTTCGGCCACACCGCCGATGAGGAGACCTCGCACGCGATCCTTGACCGCTACCGCGAGGTCGGCGGAAACTTCATCGACACGGCAGACGTGTACTCGGCGTGGATCGAGGGCAACTCGGGCGGAGAGTCCGAGCGCATCATCGGCAGCTGGCTCGCGCAGCGCGGGCACCGCGACGAGCAGATCATCGCGACGAAGGTCGGCGCGCTCGAGCCCTACCGCACGTACACTCCCGAGAACATTCGTGCGGCGCTCGACGCGTCCCTGCAGCGTCTGCAGACGGACTACGTCGACGTGCTCTACCTGCACCGCGACGACGAGGAGACGCCGCTCGAGCAGCCGCTCGAAACCCTGCACGAGCTGGTGCAGGCAGGGAAGGTGCGCTACATCGGCGCCTCGAACTTCTCGACCGAGCGCCTGCAACGCGCACTCGAGATCTCGCGCGAGCACGGGTGGAGCGAGTTCACCGTGATCCAAGACGAATACAGCCTCGTCAACCGCGAGCCCTACGAACGCGGCACCCGTGACGTGGCGAGCGAGCACGGGCTCGTGAACCTGCCGTTCCGATCGCTCGCCAAGGGATTCCTGGCCGGCAAGTACCGCCCCGGTCAGGAGTTCGAGGCCAGCACCCACTCGGGCGTCGCCACCTCGTACCTCGCCGAGTACGGGGAGACCCTGTTGCCGGTGCTCGACGAGCTCGCCGCACGCTACGACACCACGCAGGCCGCGGTCGGGCTCGCCTGGGTCGCGGCGCAGCCGACCATCGCGGTACCGCTCGCCGGAGCGCGCACCCTGGAGCAGCTGGAGCAGCTGCTGCCCGTCGCGCAGCTCACCCTCGACGCCGCCGACGTCGAGCGGCTCAGCCGCATCACCGAACTGCAGCCGGTCGCGTGAGCGGATCGCCGGTGGGTACCTCGACCGTGGCCGAGGGCACTGCGGCGGCGAGCGGAGTGCAGACTCCGCTCGCCGCCCGGGTCGAGGCGCTGTATCCCGAGCTCTTCGCGTTCTTCGCAGACCTGCACCGCCACCCCGAAGTGGGGCACCAGGAGTTCCGCACGACGGACCGGATCGCCGAGGCGCTCGTCGGTACCGGCTTCGAGGTGCGCCGCCCCGAGGGGGCGACCGGGCTCGTCGCAGTGCTGCGCAACGGGGACGGGCCGGCGGTGGCGTTGCGGGCCGACATCGACGCGCTGCCGATTCGCGAGGCGAGCGGGGTGGCGTACGCAAGCGAGACGGCGAGTGGTGCGGGAGGCGCGAGCTTGGTCGGAGGCGTCGGCGCCCCGGCGATGCACGCCTGCGGGCACGACTTCAACACGACGGCGCTGCTCGCCACCGCGCAACTGCTCTCGGGTGACCTCGGTGCCTGGAGCGGCACCGTCGTGCTGATCGCCCAACCCGCCGAAGAGCTCGGCAACGGTGCGCGCCGCATCCGCGACTCGGGGGTGCTCGAGGGGCTGCCGCGCCCGGACATCGTGCTCGGGCAGCACACGGGCGCCCGCCCGCCCGCGCTCTTCACCAGCCGACCCGGCACGTACATGGCGGCTGTGCGCGCCTGGAACATCACCGCCCGTGGACCCGGCGGTCACGGGTCGGTGCCGCACCTCACCGTGAACCCGCTGCTGTTCGCGGCGCAGCTCGTCTCGCGGCTGCACGCGATCCCGGCGACCGTGCTCTCGACCGAGGAGCGCGCCGTGGTCGTGCCGACCGTGGTGCGCGGCGGCACGGAGGCCAACATCATCCCTGACGAGGTGACGATCACGGTTGCCGCGCGGGCCTTCGACGCGGAGGTGCTGGATCGCATCGAGCGGGAGATCCTGCGCATCACCGAGGGGCTCGCCGCCACCGAAGGCTTGACGGAGTTCGTCATCGACCAGCACCGCACCTTCCCCCTCAACGTGAACGATCCAGACGCGCTCGACGCTGCAGTGCAGGCGCTCGAGGCGGAGTTCGGTGCGGGGAGCTACGCCGAGATTCCCGCGATTCTCGGCGCCGAGGATTTCGGCGAGTTCGCGACCTACTGGGGCGCCCCATCGGCGTACTGGCACTTCGACGCGGGGGTGTCGCCCGACGCCGCCCACCCCGACGAGGCGCGGCGCGGGCACTCGCCGACGTTTGCGCCCGACCCCGAGGTGGGGCTGCGGCGCGGAGCCCGGGCGCTCACCGCGGTGGCACTGCGCTTTCTCGGCGCGGGCTCGCGCTGAACGGGAGGGTTGCCGGCGTCGGGAGTCGGCAACCCGCCCGCCGGTCGCGTCGGCGTTCTTAGAAGACCATCGGGCGGTCGTACTCGTCTTCGAAGGTGCCGCCGAGTAGATCGACATCGATCTCGCAGACGACGGGCACGTGGTCGCTCGGGGCGTCGCCCTTGCGCTCCTCGCGTTCGATCGTCGCGCCGGTCACCGCGTCGGCGAAGGCGGGGGAGCCCATGATGAAGTCGATGCGCATGCCCTGGTCTTTCGGGAATTTGCCCGCCTGGTAATCCCAGAACGTAAAGCCCTCGGGCACGATGGGGCGCACCACGTCGGTGACGAGCTCCTCGAAGGAGGCGAACATCGAGCGCTCTTCGGGGGACACGTGCGTCGACGCGCCGACCCGGAACGACGGGTCGGCCATGTCGCTGTCGAATGGCGCGATGTTCCAGTCGCCCATCAATGCGATCGGCAGCTGGGGATCCTCATCGAGCCACGCCCGCGTGTCTTCGCGCAGCGCCTCCAACCAGGCGAGCTTGTACGCGAAATGGGGGTCGTCGAGCGAGCGGCCGTTGGGCACGTAGAGGCTCCAGAGGCGCAAATCGCCCACGGTGACGCCCAGCGCGCGGGCCTCGAGCGGCAGGCCGTTGGGGCCGGTGCCCTGCACGTCTTCCTGGCCCTTGACGGGCTTGCCGAAGCCAGGCATCTCCGCGAATTCGCGCGCAACGTCGGTCATCTCGTGGCGGCTCGCGATGGCGACGCCGTTCCACTGATTGAGGCCGTGGATTTCGACGGTGTACCCCGCCTGTTCAAACGCCTCGATCGGAAACTGATCGGGTCGGCACTTGATCTCTTGCATCGCGAGCACATCGATGTCTTCGCGAACGAGCCAGTCGACCACCCGGCCGAATCGAGTGCGGATCGAATTGACGTTCCAGGTGGCGATGCGCATGCCCGAAAGCCTACCGGCCGCGGCACGACGGGATTTGGACGATGGTCCGAAGTTGGTGCTCAGAGTGGATACACTGGAGAACACGATTCCCGCTGGGGAGGAGGTCGGTACATGACTGCTGCAGAACCGAGTCCGAACCTGCCGTCCGTCGCGGTGCCGCGTTCACGCATCGGGGAAGTCGTCACGGCGGCCCGCGAAGCCGGAATGTTCGTCACACTGCTCGGCGATTCGGGCAACGGCAAGGCGTACCTCGCCGAGCGCGCTGCTGAGGAGATCGCCGCTGACGAGCCGGCGACGTCGGTGCATGTGTTCTCCCGTGCCCCACAGCCCGGCGACGGCCTGATGTCGGTGTTCAGCGCTGAGACGGTGCCGTCCGGTATCGGCGGGGAGACGTGGGACGGATCACCCGTTGATAGCCAACTCGCCGTGCAGGTATTGGAGCGCGATCTTCGGGGCCGATACCCCGAGCGATCGGTGGTGCTCGTTGCGCTGAACGTCGATGAATATACGCCTCATGACCTCAGTATTCTCGACGCGCTTGCGCGCTCGCGGCGTTACCGAATCATCGCCACGGCGCGCAAACTCACGAGCGGGCTCGAACGCATCGGTCTGAGTACTCAGGTGCGACGCATTTCCGTGGCGCCGCTCGAACTCGACGAGGCGGGTTCATTCCTCGCCTCACTGCTCGGCGTCGACACCATCGACTCGGGCACGTTGCGACGCTGGTACGACGCATCGCGCGGCAACGGGTACGCGCTCGCGGTCATCGCGCTCGCCGCCGACCGCAACGGCGAACTCAAGCGCAGTCGAGGCACGGCCTGGGTGGCGTCGCGAGACGAGTTCATTACCGGTGACTACGCCGAAATGCTCGCATCGACGTGCACCGCTGAAGAATGGCGTGCGCTCGAATTCATCGCGCAAGCCGAGCCGGTCGTCGAAACCGTGCTGCTGCGAGGCATCGACGCCGCTGTGCTCACCATGCTCTTCGAGCGCGGCCTCGTGATCTCCCGCTCTCGTGGCGGCGGTTCATCGTTGGAGACCGGTCATTCCCTGCTCGGCGCATCGATTCGCGCAGGGATGTCGCCGGTGCGTCGTATCGAGTTGAACGATCGGCTGTACGAACTGCTGAGTGATGACCCGGGCATGCACGACCCGCGTTTCGACATCGAACGGCTCACCCGCATCGTGGTGTTCGGCGTCGCTGCCGATCGGAAGGTGCCGTTCGAGTGGCTCTGGAGCGCATTTGAAGCCATGGTGCACGGCGGCGACCCGCGGCTCATGCTGCGTCTCGCTCAGGTGATCGCCTACCGCAGCGAGGCGAGTGGAATGCAGGCCGGTTCGGCGGCGCTGCACGCCCTGCGCCTCAGTCGGTTGCTCGGCGAAGACGCAGCTCGCATGCGCATCGTCGATCGAGTCACCGAGATTCTCGCCGTCGCCGAATTGGTGGAGCAGATGCCCGACACGCTGGCGATCTCACTGCACTCGACGCTGCTGCGCGAGCGCGTGCGCGATGGGGCCGATGCCGAGACCGCACTCGAAGAGCTCGATGCGCTTCGCGCTGCGTACCCGACGGGTCAGGCCACGGAGATGATCGATGCGACCCGCGTGCATCTGCTCGCGCACACGGGCCGTCTGCGCGAGGCCGCCGAGGTGTTGCCACCCGAACGGATCTCACAAGATCTGCGCACGGAGTGGGTGCGCGCCCCGAGCAGAGCACTCTCTGCGCTGATTCTGGAGCAGCAGGGGGCGCTGGACGAGGCCGTGCAGAGCACGTCGCACTCGCGCACCCTCAATCAGCTCGGCCCTCGCTCTCGCGGCGACATGGTCGATCTGCAAGGGTTCGCCTGGCTGATGGGCTTTTGGACGAATGGCAGTCGCGAGAGTGCACGACGCGTCTACGACGGTCTGGTCAATGAGACGGCAACCGATGTGCATGGCGAGTCGCAGCACTCGGGTCTCGTTGAGACCTGCGGAGTGCTGCTGAGCGTGCAAGAGGGGCGCTGGTCGGAAGCGGTGCTCGCCGCCGAGCAGCAACTGAACCGATTCGCGCAGAGCGACCCCTATGGGCTTGCGCCTCTGCTGCAAGCCGCGCTTGCGCTTGCGCTCGCGGTTCTGGGTGAGCGTGATGCGGCGATCCGAGCAATCGTCGCCTCGGAATACCCGGGCCCTGGGCTTGCCATGGTGCTGAGCGGGCACCGACGCGTTCTTGCTCTGCGCGCGCGTCACTGGCTGCGCGACCCGACCACCGCCGATGAAGCCATACGTTTGGCCGAGTGGGCGGCGAAGGAGCACTTGCCGTTCATCGAGCTGCTCGCCCGACACTTACACGCCGTCGAAACCGGCTCCGTGAGCACCAGCGGGCTCGAACGCGCGCACGAGCTCGCCGAGCACGTCGACGACGACCTCGCCAGCGCGTTCATCGCTCACCTCGTGCGCATCGGGCGCGGAGTCACCGGTCGGCCGTCGGAATCCGATGAGCCCGATATCCGCCTGCTCGCCAACCTCGGCGTGTGGATTCCGATCACCCCGGGCCCGAACCTCACCCAGCGCGAACGCGAGATCGTGCTGCTCGCCGGGCTCGGGCATACGAGCCGCTTCATCGCGGAGCGACTCACGATCTCGCCGCGCACAGTCGAAACGCATCTTTCGAACGCCTTCCGCAAGATCGGCGTCGAGAATCGTGACGAACTGCAGGAGTGGATGCTGCGCAACCGGGCGTCGATGCACTCCGACAAGCGTTGACACTTCGCGCATCGTTTGCGAACCTGGTACCCGTCTCCAGGACTCGCCCAGACGCGTCGAGTACATTGAATCGTTATTGTCGGGAGCGAGTCGCGCGACCCGTGTGACTCTCGGGAAGCTGAATGATGAAGAAACCTGCTGCAACGCTCGAACGCCAGTCGTTCGTGCGACACGGCAAGCTGCGTCGTTCGAGCGCATGGGGCAACGCGCTTCGCGTGCTCGTCACCGCTGCAATCGTTGTGGGTCTCAGCGGTGTCGCCACCGCGGCCTACGCGGTGTGGGGCCTCGTACAGAACATCGACACCGTTGATCTCGGCAACGAGGCCGACGGAGTGGGTGTCGGCGATCAGGCGCTCGATGGAGAGCTCACCGTACTGCTCGTCGGCTCGGATTCGCGCGCCGGGCAGTCGGCGATCGAAGACGGCGAAGAAGGCGAACTGAACGACGTCACGATGCTGCTGCACGTGTCGGCGGATCACCAGAACGCGACCGTCGTGAGTTTCCCACGTGACCTGATGCTCGCGATTCCGGCGTGCACCGGGCCCAACGGTGAAGAGTACTCCGCCATGAGCGAGCAGCAGCTGAACTCTACGCTCTCGGAAGGGCTGCCCTGCGTCGCCTCGACCATCAGCGAACTCACCGGTATGGATGTGCCGAACGCCGCCCTCATCACCTTCGATGGGGTCGTCGGGGTATCGAACGCGATCGGCGGCGTCGACGTGTGCCTGGCCCAGCCGATCCAAGACGAGTACACCGACCTCGATCTGGCCGCGGGCGAGAATACGCTGGTCGGTGTGGAGGCGCTGCAGTTCCTCCGCACGCGCCACGGCGTCGGCAACGGTGGAGACACCAGTCGCATCAGCAATCAGCAGGTCTTCATGTCGGCGCTCGTGCAGAAGCTGAAGAGCGCAGACACACTCTCAGACCCGGTGAAGGTCTATGGCCTGGCGAAGGCAGCGGTCGAGAATATGACCCTCTCGAAGGGAATGGCGAGTGTGCAGTTCATGCAGCAGGTTGCCAACACGGTGAAGGACATCGACCTGTCGCACATCAACTTCGTGCAGTACCCGTCGTTCGACCACCCCTACCAAGAGGGGCGCTTGACTCCCGACTACGCGAGCGGTGACGCGCTGTTCGAACTCATCAAGGCTGGTCAGCCATTCTCGGTCGACAGCTTGGGCGAGGGGGTCGAAGTCGAGGGCGAAACCGCTGCGGACGCTGCGGCTGCCGCCGACGGCACGGGTACCGCGGCCGACGGCACGACGATTGATCCGACCACGGGTCTGCCGATCGACCCCAATACGGGCCTGCCTGTCGACGACTCGAGCGCGGCAGCCGACGGCGCCGCCCCCGTCGACGATTCGAGTGCGGGGGCAACTGGCGCCGTCGATGACTCGAGCGGTACCGCCGACGGCACCGGCGCGAGCGGAACCACAGACGGTACCGGCACCGCGCTCTCAGACAATGTCACGGGTGTCACCGCCGACAAGTCGATCTGTTCAGCCGGCCGCACGGTCTACTGATCGGGAATCGGTGTGTATTGCCGCCGCGCGCAGTGATCCACCCCGATTTCCACCGGGCCGCATCCTCCGGTTAGAATGGGTGACGTTGTTCGCGTATGGAGACGTGCCGGAGCGGCCGAACGGACTTCACTGCTAATGAAGGGTCGGGGTTAACTCGACCGGGGGTTCAAATCCCCCCGTCTCCGCCAGTCGAACAACACAAAAAGCCCCTGCTTCGGTGGGGGCTTTTTGCTGTGCAGGTGTGCGGGGTGGCGAGGCCGGGGCGCCGGCTTCAGCCGCGGCGCCGAGCGCACCGGTTTCTCGCGAGCGCATGTGTAATTTGTTGGTGCATTCGCGCATCACCGGTGCGCTCGGCGCGGGCGCAGGCGCAGAGCAGGCGCGGATCGGCTCGGCGCGGGCGCAGGGCAGGCGCAGGGCAGGCGCAGGGCAGGCGCGGCTCGGAGGGCACGCCGCCACCGGCGGTGTGTCCCGCCGTTAGATGCGCGGCAACCCGTGCTCGAGATACCCCTCGTTCCAGGCCATGCGGGCGAGGTCGAACTGCGAGTGCACCGGTATCCCGGATGCGGCATACTTCGCGCGCACCCGGTCGACGTACTGCTTCGCGGTCTCCCGCCCGATGCCCATGGACGCTGCCGTGGCCGCGAGCGACAGGCCCGACGCATAGAGCTCGAGCGCGCGCACCTCTTGCTGACTGAGTTTGGGCCGGTCGGGGTGCAGAAAGGGGGCGTGAGCGAGCGCCTCGGTGCGCCAGTGATCTCCGCGCAGCGTGGCGTCGATCGCCGACAGCACCGTCGCGGGAGTATCGTGCTTGCTGACTGCGTTGACGGCGTCGATCGCGAGCACGCGCTGCACCTGCTGCGGGTTCGAGAACGCGGAGCACACGAGCACTCGGATGCGCGACGCGAGCAGGCCGCGCACGAACTCGATCTCCACGTCGGAGCCGCGTTCGACGCGGAGATCGAGGATCGCGAGGTGCGGGCGGTGCTCGACCGGGCACACGTCGAGCCATGCGGCGAATTCAGCCGCGGTCTCGACGCTGCATATGGTGCGGTGGCGACCGGAGCCGGCCAGCAGGTGCACCAGTCCGATGCGCTGCAGTCGATGGTCTTCGATGACCGCAACGCGGGGCAGGGAAGTGCGGACCGTTGCGCCTGTCTCGTCAGCGTGGGCCGCCGACTGCGTGATCACCCGGACCGCTGGGCGCGCGCCCGGTGCGTCTCGAGCGCAATGACTGCGACGACGACGCAGATCGCCGAACCGACGACGGTCACGACCGGCAGGAGTGCGCAGGCAAGCACGGCGAGTGCCATGATGACGAACACGGTCGATGCGAGCGCCGAGAGTCGGGTGCGCAGCAGGATCAGCCAGACGACGATCATGAAGACCGCCACGGGCACTGCGAGCGCGAGCGATGCCGTCGAAGCGTGCAGGTGCTCGGACGCATGCGACAGCAGGTCGAGCTCGACCTCGATGCCGGCCGAGATCGCGCCGACGGCCGCGAAGAGCAGGTAGTGCGCGTACCCGAAGCCGAAGCCGGTGCGCGCGGAGTCGAGGCGGTCGCCGTACTCGTGCGAGAAGTACATCCACCAGACCCCCGCGGCGAGCACGAGCCCTGCGGCGGCAAGACCGATGATGCCCTCGATGTGCTCGCCCTCGTTGATCGCGTCGATGATTGCGTTCGCCGAGGCGAGCAGGCTCTCGCCGAGCAGAATCAATACGAACAGGCTGTAGCGCTCGGCGATATGGTGCGGGTGCCACGGCGTATTGCGTGAGCGTTCCGCCCACACGGGCACCAGTATCTCGAGCAGCATTGCGGGCCAGAAGGTCCAGAACTGCACGTCTGGCGGGAACGCGATGCGCACGAGCCAGAGCGCCTGCACGACGACGATGCCGATCGCATAGCGCGCCGCGACCGACCGGAGCTGCGGATCCGACACTGCGAGACGCACCCATTGGGCGACCATGGCGAGCCGCATGATCACATAGCCCCAGGTGACCGTCGCCCAGTCGCCCTCGGCCATGGCGTCGTGCACGCCTGCGGCGAGCACGAGCACGCCGCCCATCTGCACAATCGTCGTGATGCGGTAGAGCCAGTCGTCGGTGTCGAAGGCCGAGGCGAACCAGGTGAAGTTCATCCACGCCCACCAGATCGCGAAGAAGATCATGGCGTATGAGAGCGTGGTGCTTGCCGCGTGCCCCTCGACGATGCCGTGATGGAGATTCTGCGAGGCCTGGGAGATAGCGATGACGAAGACGAGGTCGAAGAACAGTTCGAGCGGACTCGCGACTCGGTGGTGCTCGTGCGGGTCGCGGCCCGACATGCGTACCAGGCCGAAGCGGCCGAGCAGTGCCGACGTCATGCGTGCGGCGGGATCTGGAACGATGCGACCCGGTTGCCGACGAGCGTGACGAACGCCGTCGATTCTCCGGTGAAGACCCGGCTGACCCAGGAGAATCGGATCTCGGTGACATCGCCCTCGGTGTCGGCCTCCAGCACGGTCATCCGGGCCCCGGCGCCGATGGCGTCCGAGTGCGCCCACTGGCGCACTCCCTCGGGGCCGCGCAGCACGCGACCCCAGTCGTCGACGAATCCGTCAGCCGTGAACGCTGCGACGAATGCCTCGACATCAGCGGTATTGATCGCATCGACGACGCGTTGCACCGCCGCAGGAATCTGGGTGTCGCTCATGGCGGGCTCCTTCTGCTTCGAGCCGGCTGCTCAGTGGGCCGGGATCCTCATCATAAGTTCGCACCTCGCAGGAACCAGCGCCCCGGTGATGCCGAGATCGCAGGTGACCCCGCTGCGGGGGTCACACGTGATCGAGCGAATGCGAGGCGGCGCTGCCACTGTCGGGGGTCTGCGATAGTCTCCCGTCAGGATGAACCACCGAGGCCCATCCCTGACCTCCAGAGATCGAACATGCTCACTCGCCTGCGCTCGCTGCTGGTGACCGACCTGCGCCCGAATCGCGACGATGAGAGCGATGCGTCGAACGCGCGCTGGGCCACGGAATCGCTCGTAGGCTCCATCCGGCAGGTCGTGATCACGACCGCGGGCGTGTGGCAGGTGGTGATGGCCGCAGCCACCGTGACCACGCTGGGGGCCGACGGCATCGCGCTCGCGTGTGCGCAGCTCGTACTCGCCGCGGTTTCCTGGTGGTCGCTGCGGAACACCCTGCACGCGTCGATCGTGCCGCTCGCCATGATGGGGCTGGCTCTCTGGGGCTACCTCGTGAGCGGTCGCATCGATTCCACCCTCGCGTTCGCGGCGTGCTGGCAGATCAACTTCGCGAGTTGCATCGCCGCGCTGACCCTGATGAGTCGCGCGGTCTTCGGGGTCGTACTCGGCGCGTCGGCAGCGGTGTCGGTAGCCATGACGGTCTGTTTGCCTGACTGGGGCCTGCAGCTGCCGGTGTCGATCGTGGTGACCCAGTTCTCGATCGTCATGGCGATGCGGCTTGGCTTGCCGGCATTGATCACACTGTCGCGCGAGGTCGACGCTGCGACGGATGCCGCGGAGCGAGCAGAAGCGGCGACCGAAGTGACCCGACGAGCGAGTGCGGCGATCGCGGAAGAAGCGCGGGTGCTGCACGACACGGCGATCAATACTCTCGGGGCGATCGCCAACGGCACGGCCGGCCTCGCCGACGCCGAGCGCGTCCGTGAACAGTGCGCACGAGACATTCGGCTGCTGGAGGTGTTGCGCGGGTCTGAGGCGGTGCCCGAGACGCTCGGATTGACCGACTTGTTTGCACTGCCGGGGCTGCCGATCGAGCGTCGCGGTATCGATGACGCGGGGTTGCTGGTACTCGAAGCCGAGATCGGATCCGGCATCTGCGGAGCGATCGTCGGGTGCGTGCGCGAGGCGCTCACCAATGCGGCCAAGCACTCGCGTGCCGATCACGTCGTGGTCGAGACCAGGCTGCAGGCTCCGAGTGGTGGTGATGCGGCGCTCATCGTCGAGGTGCTCGATGACGGCGTCGGGTTTTCACGGCCGGCGCTCGGGCTGAACGCTTCGGCAGCCGACACCAGGGTGCGCGGGATCGCCGGATCGATCGAGGCCCGCGCTCGTGAAGCGGGGTTCTCGGCGGCGATCGAGAGCCAGCCGGGGCGGGGCACGCGTGTGCGTCTGACCGTGCCGATTGTGGCCGCCGGCAGCGCGGCTGCGGGGCTGACCGCCGCGGTGCACGCCGACGACACCGGCATCGACATCACTCCGGTGGCCGAGCTCACACGACGCGCCGCCTCGTACTGGGCGCTGGGAACGACCGGTGTAAGCGTCGTGCTCACCGTCGGTGGTGGCACCAACGAGGGGTACCTCTTGACTCCGATGATCGCCCTCATGCTGACGTGCTGGTGGGTGATGCGGCAGCGAGGGTTGCGTGGCGGGCGGGTCGCGCGCGCGGCGCTGCTCGTCGCATCCGGGGTGGTGTTCGTGCTCGCTGCGGGCGCAACTGGATTTGGCACCGTTGACCCCGTGCACTGGCAAGCGCTCGCCGCGACCGCGCCGGTGGTGCTGTGTCTGGCGACCGGCCCGAGCCGTCGAACGACGATCGCTGCCGGTGCCGCGGCGGCGATACTCGTTGTCGTGGTCGCCCTGGCGGTGCTGCCCGTCGACCCGGTTGCGTCGAAGATCACCGCGGTCGCCGGAATCGTGTGGCTCGGGTTCTCGGTCGTGTGGAGCGCGTTTCAGTCGTTGGTCGTGGCGCGCGGAGAACAGGCGGCGATCGCCCGGAGGCGCGTGTTTGCCGCGCGATTGCAGCGCGAACTCGAAATCGCCGCGCAATCGAGCTACCGTCGGTGGCTCGCCGCGGGTCTCGATGAAGCGGTCGTGCTGCTCGAGCAACTCGCCGCCGGGCGCGACCCGCATGCGGAGGCGACCCGACGACTCTGTGCGGACGAAGAGCGGTATCTGCGGCAACTGCTGCAGATCAGCCCCGACCTCGTGCATCTCGGCAGCGGCCTGATGGCGAGCCTCTCCCGGGCGCGGCGACGGCGCATCGATGTCGATTTCCGCATCGGCGAGGTCGATGCCCCCGACGAGTCGACCGCCCATCGCATCGTGACGGCGCTGGAGCGGAGCATCGCGGTGACGCCGCACGACGGTCGGCTGGTGGCTACGCTGTTTCCGGTGCACTCCGGTTTGCGAATGACGCTGCTCGGCACCCACCTCGGCGATGTCGCTCCAGACGCCGCGGATGCGCGCTTCGAACGCCTCGGGTCTGTCGACCTGCTCGAACTGACATACACTGGCGACCAACGCCTCGTCGCGTCGCGCATTGCCGACGAGCGTCGAGCCGAGTACCGAGGTGCACGATGAACACGCAAGCCCCGCAGAACGTCTGTCGTGTCGCGTTGGTCGAAGACCATGTGCTGCAGCGCGTGCGTACGGAAGAGCTGATCGGTGCCGAGCCCGGGTTCGAGATCGTGTTCAGTGCGGCATCGGCGCCCGAGTTCATGGCTTGGGTGCGCGAGGCCCCGCGCGAACAGCGCCCGCACCTGCTCATTCTCGATCTGCTCGTCGACCGGCAGCCGAGCGTCGATGTGGCGCTCGTCGAACGATTGCTCGCGGCCGGGCTGAAGATCGTCGTGCTGTCGGCACTGGCTTCGCCTCCGTTGGTGCGCGGTATCGTGCGCGCCGGCGTTTCGGGCATTGTGGGCAAGCGGGATTCCGAGAGCGATATTCTCGCGGCGATCCACGCGGTTTTGCGCGGCGAGGAGTGGATGACGACGGAACTCGCCGGCATCATCGCCGGCGACCCCGAGCGGCCGAAACTGAGCATCCAAGAGGAGCGCGCACTGGTGCTCTACGCTTCAGGGCTCACCGTCGATCAGGTTGCCGCGGCGATGAACATCGGCCGTGAGACCGCGAAGCAATACCTCGACCGGGTGAAGCGGAAGTACTCCGACGCCGGTGTACCGGTGCGGTCGAAGCTCGATCTGGGGCGCATCGCTTGGAGCGAAGGCTATGTCGATCCCGCGTTCTGACGCAGAGGGGACCAGGCCGGCGTCAAGGCCGCGCGCTTGAGGTACTGACGGGGGTAGATTCTCGGCATGGAAGACGTGGACGGCGATGGCCGCATCGAAACGGCGAATCAGCGAGCCGACCGCAACTGGAACGAGATCTTGCAAGAGCTGCGCGTCGCCCAGACCGGCACGCAGATTCTCGGGGGTTTTTTGCTCGCGGTCGCCTTTCAACCGCGCTTCCACGATCTCGACCCCGTGCAACTGTCGTGGTACCTCGTGCTCGTCGCGCTTGCCGGGGTGGCTGCAGTGCTGGGGCTGGCCCCGGTGAGTCTGCACCGCACGTTCTTCGGGCGCGGCCGCAAACCCGACATCGTGCGCTTGGGTGGGCGTCTGCTCATCGCAGACCTCGTGGTGCTCGCGCTGCTCGCGGCGGGAGTCACGGCGCTGGTGTTCGATTTCGCGGTGGGCCGCGTCGCGGGCATGATCGCGCTTGGGCTCGGTGTGGTCGTCGTGATCGCCCTGTGGGCGGTGCTGCCCCGATTCGTGCTGCGTCATGAGGGCGCTCAGGATCGCCGTGGGCCCGGCGACGCCGCGTAGACGAGCGGACCGCGAGGGGCGCTCAGTCGGGGGTGTCGACGTTGATGTGCGGCAGATCGTCGCGGGGAGCATCGGAGTGGGCGTGCGTTTCGCGCGCCGCCGTATCGGCCTCTGCAGGAGTTTCGAATGCGTCGGCTCCCTCGTCGCGATCGAGCTCGGTCGGCGCGTCGTCCTCGTCATTCCCGTCCGCGTGCGGTGTTTCGGGATGATCCGCTGGGGTGTGCATGAGGTTCCTCCTTCACCGTCCACGGTACGTGCTCGGTGAGCTGGGGGCAGCGGGCTTGCCCCGATACGCGACGGCTGTTAGGCGTGGCGATCCTGCTTCGGAATCAACGGGTAGGCGATGAGCGGCGCGATCGCCACGAGGGCGAACACCAGTGGATAGCCGAGGAGAGTGATCGCGGCGCCGAGACCGGGCCCCACCGCCGACGATGCGATGAACTGCCCGGTGTTCTGGATGCCGAGCGCTCGGCCGGCCCAGCCGCTACCCGCGGCTTCGGCGACCGACGTGTAGGCGAGACCGTTGTCGGCGACGCTGATCACGGTGGCGACGATGAGCACGATGCCGCCGATCACGAAGCCGCCGGGAAAATCGTGCACCGCGCCGATGAGCGCGAGCGCGGCCATCACGGCGACTCCGGTGGCCGCGACCCAGCGCAGCACGCGCACGCGATCGCCGACGCGGTCGCTGATCGCACCGACCACGATGCGTCCCACCGCGCCGACGAATTGCGCGGCACCCATGAGCAGCCCTGCGGCGGTCGGGTTCCATCCGAGGCCGCTGATGAGCCAGACCATGCCGAATGTCGCGAGGGCGAACTGCGGCAGCACGAGCAGCACCGAGACGGCGTGGATGCGCACGAGAAACGCACTGGCGCGATATGGGTTGGCGGTCGCGGGTGCCGGATCGCCGGGCGCGTGAGGTGCAGCGGTCGGTCGAGGCGGATTGCGCACTCCTATCGCGCAGGCAACCGCCATCACGGTGAGCAGTGCCCCGATAAGCACGAAGACTCCCGAGACGCCCGCAACGCCGACGAAGGGAGGCACCACGAACGCGGCAGCGGCGGTGCCGAGCGGCTGCGACATCTGGCGTATGCCCATCGCCAGACCGCGCCGGTGCCGCGGAAACCAGCCGACGACCACGCGCCCGCTCGCGGCGTTCGTGCTGGCGCCGGCCGCGCCGCCGAACACCAGCGCGAGCGCGAGGGGGAGGAGCCCGGTGTCATTCGCGGCGAGGAACGCGGCGAGCGCGGTGAGAGCGAGCCCGCCCGCGATGACCCAGCGCTCACCGAAGCGGTCGGCCGCGGCACCCCAGAGCACTGCGGTGAGCACCATACCGGCGGTCGGCGCGGCGGCGAGGGTGCCGGCCACGGCGAGAGGAATGCCCTGTTCGAGGTGCAGCATCGGAATCAGATACACGGGGGCCGTAATGAGCATGGTCGCAGCGGCCTGCGCGAAGAGGGCGAGGGCGAGCATCGCCCACGATTTCGCAGGGACGCGATCGCCGTGTGCGGTGGCCGCAGCCGTGCCGGGTGAAGCCGCCGGTGTCGTCACGCTCATCAAATCACTCTCCGTTCACTGGAACACCGCAATGGTATACCACTTCGGTATGGCAAGATGAATCCATGACTGACGCCGTCGAAGACACGAGCGCTGCGGGCAGCGGAGCCTATGCGGAACTGCGCAGGTCGATCCTCGAGTTCGACCTCATGCCGGGCGAGCGGCTCTCGGAGCGCGGGCTCGAGCAAGCCCTGCAGGCCTCGCGCACGCCGATTCGAGCAGCCCTCATGCGGCTCGAGCCCGAGGGGCTGACGCGACGAGAAGGCCGAGGTTGGGTGGTCGCGCCGATCGATCTCACCGAGGTGCGCGCCGTGATGGAGTATCGCGAGACGGTCGAGATCGGGGTGGTGCGGCACGTGATCGAGCGCGCCTCCGACGCCGAGATCGCCTCACTCGAGCCGACGCTCATCACCGAGCAGCACGCCGATGACCCGGCCTCATGGCTCGAGAGTGGCAGTGCGTTCCATCTCGCACTTGCGGAGCTCACCGGCAACCCGTTCCTGCTCGATGCGGTCGCGGCGACGCTGACCCGTCTGGCACGCCCCCGCTGGTTGGTCGTGCGCACCCCGGAGTCGCGAGCGCATGTGCGAGACGACCATCGGGCGATCTTCGCGGCGGTGTCGTCACGCGATGCCGACGATGCGGCACGACTGATCGCCGAGCATACGGCCGGCACGCGGGAGCGCCTGGTGAGTTTTCTCGCCGAAGAGCGTGCGCGCCTACGCGGCCGGGGATTCGCGATCGTCGAGAGCTGAGAGGCTGCCGTCGCTCCAACGCAGATAGGCGGCGTAGGGGTCGTCGTGCGGCGCGATCGCCTGTTTCTCGGTGCGGCGTCGCTGCTGCAGCCCGAAGAACGCGGCGAGGCCGGCAAGTTTCAGCGACCGCGGCGGTGGCATTTCCTGCGAAACGTGAACCGAAATTCCTGTAGGCGCGTCCGCGGAGACGGCGTCGCTCGCGCCCACGGGCGGTGCGGGGGCGAGCGGCGCCGACGCAGCAGTTGGGGCGATGGCGAGCGGCACGGGCTCGGAAGCATTCAATGACATAGCGGGCTCAGATCGGCAGTGCATCGAGGATTGGGGATGTCGGGGTGATGGGGCGGTGTGTGCGCTCAACGGCGTCGATGACGACCGCTCGAGCGCTGCGTCGCTCACGCATGGTGCGGCGCTGATGTTCGGCCCCCGAGCCAGACTGGAACACTTCGTCGACCATCGTGGAGACCCGAGGGAGGTCCCTGGTCGCCGCAAGCGCTGGGGTGATATGTGCGAGGAGGGCATCGATCGCGACGCGTGGCGCGCAGGGCTGGCCGAGAATCGGATTGAGGAGCGCGCCGGAGACGCCGTACCGACTTGCCGACCACATGGCGAGACGCAGCACGGCGGTGGGCATCGGGTCGGGGGAGAACCCGGACCGCCACTCCTGAGCTGCCGTCGACACGAGAGCGCGCACGATGCCTGCAATCGCCACGGAATGCGTCGTCTCCAGACAGACATCGGCGACGCGTACCTCGACGGTCGGATATCTCGGGCTCAGTCGCGCGTCGAAGTACACCATGCCGTCATCGAGGGGAACGTCGGTCGCGAGCAGCGCGTCGACGGTACGGTGATAGTTGGCTGGGCTCCCGAAGATATCGGTCGGCCCAGAAGTGGGCCAACGGCTCCACACCTGGTAGCGCTGGCTGGAATAGCCACTGTCTTCCCCGCCCCACATAGGCGAGTTCGTGCTCAGCGCGAGCACGAGCGGCAGCCAGGGTCGGAGGCGATCGAGCACTGCGACGCCCTCGTCATCGTCTGCGACGCCAACGTGCACGTGGAGGCCGCAAGTGAGCTGCTCGCGCATCGTCGATTGGAATCGTTCCGCGATCGCCGAGTAACGCTTCGATGCGGTGAGCTGCGTCTGCACGACCGTGGCACTCGTGCCCATGGCGACGGCGCGAAGTCCGATATGCTGCGCCGCAGCGTCGGCGAAGGCTCGCCCGAGAAACACGCTCCGTTCGAGTGCATCGAGCGTGGTGTGCGGCACTGAGATGGCCTCGATCTGCTCGCGCTTCGCCTCGCGCTCGAGACTGGTGAGGCCGTAGGCTTCGGGTACGAGTGCGCAGACATCGGCCGACGCAGCAGCTTCGAGCACGAGTTCGATGGCCGGCGAGGTGCGACCCGTTCGGGGGTCGACGAGCAGCAGCTCTTCTTCGACGCCCAGCGTTCGAGGGGTCTCTCCGCGCATGATCACCGGGGCGACTGCTCCGCTGTGATGAGGTAACGCGTGATCCATGCCGCTCCTTTCTCACTGCAGCGGCAAGCGCGCAGCATGGCGCAACTTCCGCAATCGACGCCGACTGCGGGAGCGCGGCGAACCAGCGCAGTGCGTGAAGCACCGCGCTCCCTATTCCCCGTTCCCCCTCGACCAGACCACCTCACGCATGAGCTGGCCGCAAAATCAGACTACGGGGGCGTGCCGATCACGATAATGCCCTTGACGAACCCGTCGCCGCGCCATATGTATCAGCCGGCGGTCTGCACCCACCAGAGGATCAGGATCATCGTGACCACGGCACCCGATGCGTAGTTCAGCCAGATGAACCGGCGCCAGGCGCGATTCGTGCGACCCGAGTCGGCGTCGGTGACTCGCGCATACGGTGCGCAGTTCGCGAGGTACGGCAGTGCGACGATCGCGGCGAGCGGCCCGGGGAACGGGGTGAACAGCATGAGCGCGCCGGCGAGCGCCCACAGCCCCAGGGCGAGGCGCACGGTGGCGGCGGCGCCCAGCACCGTCGCGATGGAGCCGATGCGGGCGTCGCGATCCGGCACCACGTCTTGCACCGCACCAAATGCGTGCGCCGCCATGCCCCAGCAGAAGAACGCGATGAGCACCAGCCACAGCTGCGGGGTGAACTGCGCCCCGGCGACGCTGAGGCCCACCACCGCCGGGCTCACGAAGTGCGTGCTCGAGGTGGCCGAGTCGAGGAACGGGCGCTCCTTGAACCGCAGCACCGGTGCCGAGTATGCGATCACCGCGAAGGTGCTGACGGCGAGGGGCAGCCAGGCGACGGGGCCGCCCGCGACGACGAGCACGAGCAGAAACGGGACGTTCGTGAGCAGCGCGAGCCACAGCATCGGCCGGTGATACCGCGGTGCGAGGAGGGCGCCTTCGATGCCCCCCTTGCGCGGGTTGTTGATATCTGAGGCGTAGTCGAAGACGTCGTTGATGCCGTACATCGCGAGGTTGTAGGGAATGAGGTAGTAGAACGCCCCCACGATAAGCACCCAGTCGATCTCGCGCGTCGTGAGCAGCATTGCGGCGGCGAACGGGTAGGCCGTGTTGATCCAGCTCACCGGGCGCGAGGCGACGAACGCCTGGTGCAGCAGCTGTGCGTTCCAGCCGGAAGTCTTAGTCGTCGGCATCGCGGCGCTCCTTGCGTGCGGTGAGGCGGAACCAGACGGCCGGAGCAAGCAGCGCGGTGGCAATCGGGTAGCAGAAGTCTTCCACGGGAACGAGCCCGATGGTGGGGCCGAGCGTGTGCCCGTCGCCGTAGGTGAAGAGATCGGATGCGATCATGAGCGAGTCGAAGACAGCGGTCAGGATCGCGAGCGCCGCGGCCGCCAACCCGATACCGGCCCAGAGACGCCGTGCGGCCGGCCGATCGCGCCACGGGGTCAACGCGAGGGCGACCGCGAGGGCGAGCAGCATGAACGGGATGCTGATGAGGGCGTACGTCATGAGCGGACCCGCGCATGGTGATTTCGTCGATCTCGGCGAGCATTCAGCAGGCGCAACGCCCCGGTGAACGCCACCATGGTGCACAGCACGAGGAACGCCAGGAACACGGGCTCTTCGATCGGCAGTTCGTGCGCGATGAGCACGCCGGTCATGCCGCGGCTCTCACCGAGGCGGAAGACGCCGCTGGCGATGCCCCAGAGATCCCACGCGAGCAGAAACCCGACGCCCAGCACGAGCACCACCGAGGCTGCGCGCCAATCGCGCCAGAAGAACAGGCGAAAGCGCCAGTCGAGCAGCAGCATGCACCCGATCGTGGCGACGAGGGAGCCGAGGTAGAGGAACGCCATGGTCAGGCCTGCTTCTCGACCGCGGCGTCGTTGCGAGCCGCGCCCGCCGCCGACCGTCGGCTGGGCTCGGGCAGCGGCCCCGCCGAATGGTCGCCCCGCACATGCTTGATCACGAGCTCGGCACTGATCAGGCACATCGGAATGCCGACCCCCGGAGCGGTCGTCGCGCCCGCGTAGAAGAGGTTGCCGACTCTCTTCGACCGATTCTGCGCGCGGAACATCGCGCTCTGCCGCAGCACGTGCGCCGGCCCGAGCATGCCCCCGCGCCACGAGTGATAGTCGTCGACGAAGTCGCGCGGCCCGATCGTCTGCCGCACGACGATGCGCTCGCGCAGGTCGGGCACGCCCGCCCACTCGGCGATCTGCGCGACGGCGGCATCGGCCGTGCGTTCGACGGCGTCGTCGCCGGCGCCGTCGGTGCCGCCCGAGCCGATCCCGGGTTCGGCGGGGACCGGCACGAGCACGAAGAGGTTCTCATGGCCCTCGGGTGCGACATCCGGGTCGGTCGCGCTCGGCTTGCACACGTAGATCGAGGCCGGGTCGGGAATGCGTGGGGCCGATCCGAAGATGTCGTCGAAATTGCGATCCCAGTCGCGCGTGAAGAACAGCGAGTGGTGCGGCAGCTCGGGCAGGTCGCCCCGCACGCCGAGCAGCACCAGCACGGCGCCCGGGCCGCTCACCTGTCGCCGCCACCACCGTTCGGGGTAGCTGCGCGCCGCCTCGGGCAGCAGCCGCGTCTCCGTGTGGTGCAGGTCGGCGCCCGAGATGACGACGTCGGCGGGGAGGCGGTGCGCATCGCCGTCGCCGTCGCGCCAGTGCACCGCGGTCGCGGAGTACGGGTGGGCGGACCCGCCGCGCGCCACCTCGATCTCGGTGACGTCGGCGCCCAGCACGATCTCCACCCCCGCCTCGCGGGCGAGCACGGCGAGGCGCTCGACGAGGTGCGCGAAACCGCCCATCGGATAGCGCACGCCCTCATCGAGGTCGAGTGCGCTCATGAGGTGGTACATCGCCGGCGCGTCTTTCGGGTTCGTGCCGAGGAACACCGCGGGGTACCCGAGAATCTGGCGCAGCACGGGGTGGGTGAAGCGCTGCGCAGCGAAGGATCGCAGCGACGTGCCGAGCAGCCGCGCAAGACGGGGCAGCGCGCGCAGCACGGGCGGGGCGCCGAGCGTGCGCCAGCGCGTGAACGGGTTGTACAGGAAGTAGCGCTCGGCCATCGCCGTCGTTTCGATCGCCGAGTCGAGGTAGGCGTCGAACGCGGGGCCGCTGCCCGGCTCGAGTCGCTCGAACGCCGCGCGGGCGGCTGCCCGCCCGGCGGGGATGGTCACGGGCGGAAGTTGCGGCGCCGGTGCTGCCGCCGGTGCTGGCGTGGCGGTCGGTGCCGCTGGCTCGCTGAAGACGCGGTAGCCCGGGTCGAGCAGTCGCAGGTCGAGCTGTTCGGCGGTGCTCGTGCCGAGCATCGCGAAGAAATGGTCGAAGACGTCGGGCATGAGGTACCACGACGGGCCCGTGTCGAACCGGAAGCCGTCGCGGTCGAACGAGCCCGCGCGACCGCCGACGCGCGATCCGCGCTCGAGCATGGTCACCGCATGGCCCTCGCGGGCGAGCAGCGCTGCGGTCGCGAGGCCGGCGATGCCCGCACCGATCACCACGGTGCGGGTGGGGGCGGTGGCATCTCCGCGGGCGCGGGTACTGCCGGCGCCCGTCGCCTGCCGAGGTGCGTCGCTCATCGGGCCTCCACCGCCGTGCGCGCGATCGCACGCGCGATGATCTCTGACTTCTGCCAGTCGGGAACGCGGACCCGCCGCGCATAGAGTTCGTCGATCGACGTGCGGGCGATCCGGCGACTCAGGCACGCGAAGAGATCGAGCGCGCATCGCACCGCCGTGCGCGCATCTTTCGGCAGCAGCGGCAGCACTGCGCGTGCATCGGCGAGCTCGGCGTCGATACGGCGCAGCCAGTCGACGCGATCGGCGTCGGTGAGTCGTTCGCCCGAGCCCAGATAGTTGCGTCCGAGTCGCTCGGTGTCGTCGGCGAGGTCGCGCAAGAAGTTGACGTTCTGGAACGCGGCACCGAGGCTGCGCGCTCCGCGTTCGAGCTGATGCTGTTGCAGGGCGTCGAGTCGCTGCTCGCGGGTGAAGACTCGAAGACACATGAGGCCAACGACCTCCGCGGAGCCGTACACGTAGGTGCCGTGCTGCTCGGCGCTGAAGCCGCGCACGCGGTGCGGTGCATCCGCGTCGTTCGCGGGTGCTGTGCCGGCGGTTGTCGGACTTGCTGCCGCCGGGCCGGTCGGCGTTGCGTCTGCCGCCGTTGGGTCGGCCGGTCGCGGCAAGTCGGCGCGCATCGACGCGAAGAACGGGGCGGTGAGCGTCGCGTCGATGCGCGCTTCCCGGGCAGTCTGCGCGAAGGCGTGCACGATGAGGTCGCTCGAGTAGCCGGTCTCGATGGCGCGGCCGACCTCGGCCTCCAGCCGGTCGAGCGCGTCGCGCTGTGCGCTCGGACTGAGACCGGCGCCATCAGTGACGCCGTCGACGAGTTCATCGGCGACGCGCACGAGGGCGTAGATGTTGCGCACGTGTGCGCGGTGCCGGGCACCCAGCAGGCGCGTCGCCGCGCCGAACGAGGTCGAATAGCTGCGGATCACGACCGCCGACGCGCGCATCGCCGAGCGCGAGTAGCGATCGAGGGGACTCTGCGGCTTCATGCGCGGCGGCCTTCGAGTCGGTCGGCGAGGGCCAGCAGGCAGCGTCGAGCGGCGTCGGGCAGACCGTTCGCGTGATCGGCGAGCGTCTCGTGCAGGGCACGTGTCTGGTCGTCGATGAGTCGCTGCACGAACTGCTCGGCGCCGCAGTCGCGCAGCAGGCTCTGCAATCGCACTCCCTCGGCGAAGTCGAGGTCTCCGGTGCCGAACGTCGGTTCGATCTCGGGCCAGGTCGGGGTGAGGCGCGCGGCCGAAATTACGGCGGTCTCTTTGCCCTCGCGCAGATCTGAGAAAGCGTCTTTGCCGTGCTCATCGGGGTCGCCGAACGTCGAAAGCAGATCGTCTTGCAGCTGGAACGCGAGCCCCAGGTGCGCCCCGGCCGCCGCGAGTGCGGCGTGCAGTGCGGGGTCCGTCGCGCCGACCAGCGTCGCCGCTGCCCGCAGCGGCAGCTCGAACGTATAGGTCGCCGTCTTCAGGCGGCACATCTCGAGCACTGTCGCGGTGTCGGCCACGACCGTGCCGTCTTCGAGGCCGATGTCGATCTGCTCGCCCACCACAGATTCGGTGATGGCGTGCGCGAGCAGATCGAGCAGTGCGGTGCGCGCCGTCACGTCGATCTCGACTCGCGCGAAGATCTGGTGCACCTCGGCGAGCAGCAGGTCGCCCATCAGAATGCCGCAGCTGCGCGCCCAGTGCAGGCGCTGCGCCGAAGACGTGGGGGCGGAATCGGTGCCGGTGCCGGCTGAGGTCGCGTCTGCACGCGTGTCGGGAGCCCCCGCAGGTGCATGGGCGATCGCCTCAGTCGCGAGCACGCCGATCAGATTCGGGATGCCGCGGCGGGTGAGGTCGCCGTCGAACACGTCGTCGTGCAGCAGAAACGAGGTGTGCAGCAGCTCGACCGCCGCGGCGAGGTCGATCGCGGTTGCCGAATCAGCCCGACCGTAATCGGGGTGCGCGCCGAGTGCTGCGGCGAAGTCCAGCAGCAGCCGGGGCCGAATGCGTTTGCCGCCGCAGGTGCGCTCGCCGCAGACCTTCCAGAGTTGCGCGTAGGCGGGGTGATAGGCCTCGGCTTCGCGCACGCGCGTGGCGAAGAAGTCGTCGATGCGGCCGTGCACGCGCTCGAGGTCGGTCGGCGGATCCGGGGCGGTGAGCACTGCGCGCACCTCTCGCTGATCGGCCACGTCGTCCCCCGCTCGTGTAGAAATCTTGATTACTCACTTAGCGAGTGATCAACTTCAGGATAATATTCTCCTGTGACGGAAGACAAGCGGGTTGCAACGGAGCGCGGCACCGACGGAAGCTCGGCCGCGCTCTACCGAGTCGACCACACCGACCCGCGGGCCGAAATGGTCGACACTGCAGGGCTCGAGCCCCGAGACTTCGAGGAGATCGCGCACCTCATGGATGCGCTGCGCCAGTTGCGCGATGCCGAAGAACGCCTCTCGCAGGCCTCCCTCAAATACATGAAGTTGAGCAGCGTCGACATGCGCGCCCTCCACTTCCTCATCGTTGCGGGCAACACCGACGTGCTGCCCACGCCGGGTGCGATCGCGGCGCACCTCGGCATTTCGAGCGCGTCTACGACGAAGCTGCTGGATCGCCTGGAGCGCGGCGGGCACATCTCGCGCGAGCGGCACCCCGAAGACCGGCGTGCCCTCGTCATTCGCATCACCCCCGATACGCACGAGGCGGCGAAGCGCACCGTGGGGCAGCAGCAGGCCAACCGGTTCAACGCGGCCGCGCGGCTCACCTCGGAGGAGCGCGCCGTCGTCGAGCGCTTTCTGCGCGATATGACGTCTGAGATCGACATCAGCGGCGTCGCCTGGGCCGAGGCCGCCGCAGCCGAGCGCGACTGAAGCGGCCGACGCGTCGCCGGGCTGCGTCCCACCTGCTGCGGCCATGCCCGCCCCGCCTGACCTGCCCTGACCTGACCTGACCGCCGCCTGCCCTGACCGCCGCACGCACCGAATCGGTGTCACTTTCTGCGCGAAATCGATCGCAGAACGCGCAGAAAGTGACACCGATTCAGAGCTGGGCGGGTGGGGTCGGTCGGCACGGCGGGCGCGGCATGCGCGCCGACCGTCAGATCAGTGCTCGCCGAGCGCCACGGCGAACTCGTTCGGCGTGTGTTCGAGTTCGGCGGTCGCCGTGATCTTGCCGCTGCGCAGATCGACCGCGTGCACGGCGTTCGCCGCCGGATCGGTCACGTAGGCGGTGTCTCCGTTGCCGATGATGGCGGGGTGCGCGTCCTGCCACTCAGCCGGGCCCTCCCACGCGTCGATCACGGGGAACTCGTTCACGAGCTTGCCGGTCTCGGGGTCGAGCACGTGGATCGAACCGTCGGTCGACAGAATGTAGGCGAGATCGTCGGCGCCGCGGGTGACGTCGCGGAAGGTGTAGCGCACGTTCTCGGGCAGATCGACGACCTTGAACTCCTGAGTCTCGGTGTTGATCAGGGTCACGGCGCTGAGCAGGTAGCCTTCGGCGTCGGGGTCCGTCTTGTAGTCGCCGACCACGATCGGGCTCGTCTCCGAGACGAAGGCGTTGCCCATGCGGCCGAACTCGTCGGGGGCGTCCAGCTTCGTGAACGTGCCGTCCGAGAAGAGCAGCGCGCCATCTTCGCAGCCGAAGATGACGGCCTCGTCGGCCGCGGTGCCCTCGCCGTGGATACCCGGGCACTGATCGCTCGAGGTGATCTCGTGCCAGTGGTCGTCGTGGGGCTCGAGTGCGACCGCGCCGGTACGCGCGGTCTCGTCGCCGACGGTGGTCAGCAGCGTGCCGTCCTCGAGTTCGATCGAGACCCCGTGGTGCGCGTGCTCAGCAGTGTAGGTGACCGTCTCGGGCAGCGCGCCGTCGGCGTGCGCCAGGTCGTGCGTGTCGAAGATCGTCGTCTCGCCGGCTCCGTCGTCGAACAGCACGGTCTTGCCGCCGTGGCGCACGACGTGGCCTGCGGCCGAGGCCTCGACCACAAGGTCGGTCAGCGCGGGGGCTGCGGTGTCGAGCAACTGGAACCCCTGAGAGGTGGTGACGAAGATGTGCCGACCGTCACCGGCGGCGTTCAGGCGCGTGAACTCTTCGCTGTCGAACTCGTCGACGACGTCGAGGGTGTCGGCGTCGAGCACGGCGATGCCGCCGTCGTACGAGACGGCGACGCGGCGATCGTCGTCGTGCGATGCGCCGCTTTCGCTCGAGGCGCTCGCTGACGTGTCGTCGGCTGCGGCGTCACCCGCGGTGGTCGCCGAGCAGCCGGTCGCGAGCAGCGCGAGGCCGAGCAGCGCTGCGGGCGCTCCGAATCGGAGGTGTCGTCGGGTCATGGTGGTGTCCTGCTTTCTGTGGTGAGGTGTTTCTGATGAGGTCAGGATGAGAGCCCGGTGGCGATGCGTTCGGTGTTGGCGTGCATCATCTCGAGGTAGGTCTCGGCGCCGCCGCCCGGTTGGGTGAGCGACTCGGTGAAGAGTTCTTCGACCGCCACATCGAGATCGGCTTCGCTCGCGAGCACCTGCACGAGACGATCGGGCTGCGACGACTCGGCGAAGATCGTGGAGACCCCTGCTTCGGTGATGGCGTCGCTGAGCTGCTGCAGGTCGGCGGCGCTGGGCGCCGCGAGCGTCGTGCCGCCCGGTATGACGGCGCCGACGATGCGGAAGTCGTAGCGATCGGCGAGGTATCCGAAGACGTGGTGGTTCGTCACGAGTGCGCGCTGCGGCTTCGGGATCGCCGCGAACGCCTCGGTCATCTCAGCGTCGAGCGCGGTCAGCGATGCGCGATAGGCGTCAGCCGAATCGCTGAGCGTCGCGCGATCGATGCGGGGGAGATCGGCTGCGCGATTCTCGATCGCGTCGACGACATCGATGACCGTGTTCGGATCGGTCCAGAAGTGCGGGTCGGGGGTGCCTGCCGCGTCGCCGGAGGCGTACGGCAGTGCGGTGATAACGTCTCCGGCGACGAAGAGCTCTGCGCCGGCATCGGCTGCGCGATCGAGGTGCTGCTGCAGGCCCTCCTCGAGCCCGAGTCCGCTCGAGACAACGAGGTCGGCGTCGCCGAGCATCGCGGCCTCTTGCGCCGAGATCTCGAAGGAGTGAGGGTCGGCGTTCGGCTGCATCAGCGTCGTGACTTCGGCCTGGTCGCCGAGCACCTCGCCGACGATGTCGCCGAGGATGTTCGTCGTCACGACGATGTGCGGGCGGTCATCTGCGGCGCCGCCATCCGTGGCTGGTGCGCAACCGCTGAGCGCCACGCTCGCAGCGATCGCTACGACGGCGAGCGCCGTGATCTTGATGTGCAGTGCGGCGCTCATCGGCCGGTCTCCGCGAAGAATGCGGCGTCGACGGCGGTGGTGAGCGTACGCGCCACCCGTGCATCATCGGCGTAGTCGATCTCGAAGACCTCGCCGGTCTCGGGGTCGTTGACGTATGCGCGCTGGGCATCGACCGTCAGCGTGCTGGTGTCGGCGCCCGCGTCGGCGATCAGCGGCTCGGTCGTGCCGAGGTTCGTACCCGACGCATCGAGCACGGTGACCGCACCCGCCGGGGTCAGCGTGATGAGGTGCTCGGCCTCGTCGTCGACGGCGCTCGCCGCCACGGGGCGTTCAGGTGTGGCGACCCACGACCACGCGCGCGCCCGGGTATCGAGCAGCCAGACGCCGGCATCGGTGCCGAGGCCTGCGACCGTGGGGCGGCCCTTGCGCGCTGAGAACTCGGTTGCCGGTGCGGCGGCACCTTCAGGGTAGGCGACCTTGTCGAGGGCGATCGACCCGTTGGCGCTCGCCGTAGCGAGTACCGCGCCATCAGCGCACCCGACGACGAGCGCGATGCGGGTCGTCACGGTGCCCGACGCGGCAGGGCAGTCGATGTCGTCGATCTCGTCGCCCGATGCGTCGACGGCGCGCAGTGACGCGGCAGGCGCATTGGCCGCTGCGTGGTGGCCCGCGGCCCCGTCACTCGTCGCCGGTGCTGGCGCACTCACCAGTGCCCCGTCTCCGAGCGGCGCAATGAGACCCCGGTGCGGCCCGACGTCGAGGCGCAGTGTCTCGCTGATCTCGCCCGAGGCGAGTGCGGAGTTGTCGAGCAGCACGGCCTCGCCCGATTCGGGGAAGAAGAGCCCGGTGCCGCCCGCGGTCGCGAGCATTCCGGTCGCGACCGTCGCGATGCCCGGGCCTGCGACGGAGCCGGGCATCGCCGGCTCGGCGCGGTAGTAGTGGAAATGGTCGACGTGATCCCAGGTCCAGGCGCCGCTGTCGATGACGTCGACGCCAGTCTCGTCGGCGACGAACGCGTACCTGCCATCGGTCGAGACCGCCTGGGGAGCGCGCACGCGATCCAACGCCGTTTCGGTGCCGTCGAGCAGGTCGAGCAGTGCCGCCTCACCCGATCGGTCGATGGTGACGAGGTGCAATGGGGGTTCGGGGGCTTCGGCCGCGCCCGCGACCGCGCCGCGCCCGGCGGTAGGTGCGTCGGTGGACGCGGTCTCGTCGGCGGCGTCGGGTGCGGCCGAGGGAGCCGAACATCCGGCGAGCATCAGGGCCGCGAGTGCGGTTGCCGTGACTGCGGCGGTGCGTGAGCGGAGGGGGTTCATCGTGCCTTTCATGCGGGTGCGGAGTGGGGCGGTGCAGCGACTGCTGCGGGTGCGGCGGGTGCGGCGGGTGCGGCACGCGAGGTGAGCGGGCGCAGCAGTCGTGCGACGATCGCTGACACTGCCGCGAGCAGGATCGACGCACCCGCGATGGAAGCTCCGGCTGCGGTCGCGAAATGCCACGACGCGAGCAGACCCGTGGTGACGGCAAGCACCCCGAAGGCGACGGCCAGGCACATGCGCGGGGCGATGCGACGTGTCCACAGCCCGGCGGCTACGGCGGGAGCGAGCAGCAGGCCGACGACGAGTAAAGACCCGACCGCTTGATACGACGCGACCACGGCGAGGGTGACGAGCCCGACGAGCACCGTGTGTGCGAGGGCGGGGCGCAGACCGAGGGTCTGAGCGATGCGCGGGTCGAATGTTGCGGCGACGAAGCGGCGGTGCATAGCGATGGCGACGACAACGGTGACGAGTGCGGCGGCGGCGAGCAACCAGAGATCCCCGCCGCGAATCGCGAGAATGTCGCCGAAGAGCATCGCGGTCGCGTCGGTGGCGAAGCTGCGCGAGTGCGAGACGATGATGACGCCGAGCGACAGCATGGCGACGAAGAGCAGGCCGATCGTCGTGTCGTACGAGAGCTTGCCGCGGCGCTGCAGCCACCCGATCAGTGCGCTCATTGCGATGGCGCTCAGCGCCGCACCGGCGATCGCGGGCGCTCCGATGACGGTGGCGAGGGCGACTCCCGGCAGCATGCCGTGACCGAGTGCCTCGCCGAGAAACGCCATGCCGCGAATGACGACCCACGTGCCCACGACGCCGCAGATGACGGCGACGAGCGATCCGCCGATGAGCGCACGCAGCACGAAGTCGGCCGAGAACGCGGCAAGAGTGGATTCGAAGAACGGAAGCACTCGGTCATCCTATTCGGAAACGATAATCATTATCAAAATCGGGTACGCTGAACTCATGAGTGCTTCCCTCTCCGTGATCGCGACCGACGTGCACGTGGCGATCGACGGTCGGCCGATTCTCACCGGCATCTCGCTCGCCCTCGATCGCGGGGCAGTCACCGCAATCGTCGGCCCGAACGGGGCGGGCAAGTCGACGCTGCTCGAGGCGATCGCCGGCGTGCGCGCGCTCAACGGGGGCCGCATCGAACGCCGCGGATCCATCGCGCTCGTCGTGCAGCGAATTCTGGCGCCCGAAGCGCTGCCCGTCACCGTGAGCGAGGTCGTGGCGATGGGCACGTGGGCACGGCACCCGAGCGGCACCCGGCGCCGCGGGGGACAGGATCACGCGGCACCGGATCGCGCGGCGCGCATCGAGTCCGCGCTCGCTCGCGTCGCGCTCGACGACCTGGCCGATCGGCCGTTCGCGACGCTGTCTGGCGGCCAGCGGCAACGTGCACTGCTTGCCCAGGGCCTCGCACGGCGCTCCGACATCTTCTGCCTCGACGAACCCGCTTCGGGTCTCGACGCCGAAAGCCGCGAGCGCACGCAGGCGGTGCTCGCCGAAGAGGCGGCTCGCGGCGCTGCGGTGGTGTGCGTCACGCACGATTCCGAAGCGATTGCGGCGGCCGACACCGTGCTGCGATTGGATGCGGGGCGCCTCGTCAGCGCCGTGCTTCAGGAGTGCCATGGCAGTGCGGCCTAGACTGGAGCTCAATGCTCGGCACCGCAGACGGCGGCCGAAGCTCCGAAGCCCCTGACATCGTGCGATGCCGGTGCGGCGTTGCCGAGAGAAGAGGTGTGGCTGCTCCGATGATCACCGAACCCGTAGCCGAAGTCGATCTCGACGCCATCGCCGCGAACATCCGCGTGCTCACCGAGGCCGCGCCGACGGCCGAACTCATGGCGGTCGTCAAGGCCGACGGCTACGGTCACGGCGCCATCGAAGTCGGCCGCGCCGCGCTCGCCGCCGGGGCGAACTCGCTCGGCGTCGCCACGATTCCCGAGGCGCTGGCGCTCCGGGCGGCCGGTATCACTGCCCCGGTGCTGAGCTGGCTCTCGACCAGCGGGTACGCCGATGCAATCACGGCGAACGTGCGGCTCGGCGTGAATTCAGCGCGCCAGCTCGCGGCCGTCGCCGCTGCGGCGCGCGAGGCCGGGCGGCCCGCCGACATCGACGTCAAGGTTGATACCGGGCTCAGCCGCAACGGGGTCACCGACGCTGAACTGCCCGAGCTCCTTCGCGATCTCGGTGCGCTCGTCGCCGAGGGAGCGGTGCGCGTGCACGGACTCTTCAGCCACCTGTCGCACGCCGATGTTCCCGACCACCCGCTGAACAGCGCGCAGCTCGAGCGGCTGCTCGACGCGCGTGCGCGATTCACCCAGCACGGGATCGCCGTGCAGCAGATGCACCTCGGCAACTCGGGCACCGCGCTCGCGCGACCCGACCTGCACCTCGACGTGCTGCGCCCCGGGCTCGCCATGTACGGGTACTCGCCGTTCGACGAGCCCTCCGAGCGCCTCACGCCGGCGATGACCCTGAAGGCCCCGCTGACGCTCATCAAGCAAGTGCGTGCGGGCGACGGCGTCTCCTACGGTCACACTTGGGTGGCGCCGCGCGATACGACGCTCGGGCTCGTGCCCCTCGGCTACGCCGATGGGGTGCCGCGCATCATGTCGGGCAAGTTCGACGTCGTGATCGGAGACTCGCGCTACCCGAGCGTCGGTCGGGTCTGCATGGATCAGTTCGTCATCGACCTGGGCGAGCACCCTCGCGGGGTCTCCGAGGGCGACGAGGTGCTCCTCTTCGGGCCGTCACTGGGGTGGCGGCCGAACGCCCGCGAGTGGGCCGATGCGGCCGGCACGATCTCGTGGGAGGTGCTCACGAGCATCGGTTCGCGCGTGCCGCGCGGGTACGTGCGCTCCGAGAGCTCCTGACGCGGCGCGCGAGACGACCGTCTCGCGCGAGATGCCAGAAGCCCGCCGAGGGGTGTCGCAGAGTTCCGAAGTCACAGCGTCGCGCAGCTCGCCGCTCCTAGCGTGGAGAGGTCACCTGCCGACGCACAGAAAGTGAGCTTCACTCATGTCCCGACAGTCCGCCTCGAATGCCACCGCCACCTCGTGGGGCATCCTGGTCATCCGCATCGCTCTCGGCGTGATTTTCACCGCGCACGGTGCGCAGAAGCTCTTCGAATACACCCTGGCGGGCACCGTCGAATCGTTCGGCAGCATGGGGGCGCCGCTTCCCGAGATCACGGCACCCCTCGTCGCGTTCCTCGAGTTCGGTGGCGGCATCCTGCTCATCGCGGGTCTGTTCACCCGGCTCGTCGCGATCCTGCTCGCCATCGATATGGTCGTCGCGATCGCACTCGTGCACGCGCAGGCCGGGTTCTGGGTCGGAGAGGGCGGGTACGAATTCGTCGCCCTGCTCGGAGCGGCGGCGCTGGGCCTCGCGTTCTCGGGCGCCGGGCGCATCTCGCTCGACGGGGCGCTGCTGCGCGGGCGCATCCCGGCCTGGGTGGCGTAGCCGGCACGTCCGCGAGCTCAGCCGGGGGCCGGCTCGTTCGCTTGCTGCGAGGCCTGACGGCTGAGCTCGCACGCCAGACGCACGTACTCCTGCGCGAGTTGCAGATCACCCGCAGCGAATTCGGCCAGCGCATGGTCGAGTGCTGAACGGGTGCCTGGCGATTGGCGTTCGCGGATCCAGTTGAGATTGCAATCGGAGGCTCGGGATGCGTGCGTGAGTGAGATCTGCAGGGCCTCCGAGGGAGTGGCGGGTCGGTCGTCTTGAGTGATCATCGCGTCGTCCTTTCGGCTGTGAAGTGCTGCTGCTGCCAACGGTGTATGCGGCGGCGGTTTCGTTTCCTTATCGGCAGCAACCGCGGCCCGGACTGCACAATACTGGTGTGGTCGCGCTTTGCGCGGCGCTGCACGGTGACGCGAGATCTCGGGAGGGCGCATGACGCTGACACAGGCAATGATCGGATTCGCCGCGGTCGCCGCGGTGCTCACGGTGATTCCCGGCATCGACACGACCCTGGTGCTGCGGGCCTCACTGACTCGGGGCGTGCGTCACGCGGTGAGCGCCGCGTTCGGCATCGGGCTCGGAGCGCTCATCTGGGGTGCGGCGGCAGCGTTGGGTGCTACAGCGCTGCTCGCCGCATCGCGCACCGCCTACCTCATCGTCGCGGCGGCCGGTACGGCGTACCTGCTGTACCTCGGCATCTCGCTGATCGTGCACAGTTTTCGGGGTGGATCGCTCGCCGGTGTGACCGCGGAGACGCCGACCGCAGTGTCGCCCTGGCGATCCTTCGCCGCGGGAGTCACGACGAACCTGCTCAACCCGAAAGTCGGCGTCTTCTATATCGCGACGCTGCCGCAGTTCATTCCGGCGGGCGTGGCCCCGCTCGAGGGCGGACTGCTGCTCGCCGGGGTGCACGTGGGGATCAGTCTCGCGTGGTTCGCACTCATCATCTGCGCGGCCAGCGTGGCCAAGCGGTGGCTCGCGAACGCGCGTGCGATTCGCGTCGTCGATCGCGTGGCCGGGTCGTTTTTGGTGCTCTTCGGCATCAAGCTCGTAATCGACACCCGGAGCAAATTCCTGGCGTAGCCGTCACCCGCCGTGCTAGACAGAGGGTTCGTCACCTCGCGACCGAAGGAGCACTGCAGCATGGCACAGCACAAACGGTTCACCGCCCACAACGGCTTCGTTCTGCCGCCTATCGGGCTCGGTACCTACAAGCTGAACGGCGACGAAGGGGCCGATGCCGTGGCGGGTGCCATCGGTGCCGGGTACCGCCTCGTCGACACCGCGTTCAACTACGAGAACGAAGGTGCCGTCGGTCGCGGCGTACGTCAGGCAGGTGAGGCAGGGGCACAGGTGATTGTCACCTCGAAGTTGCCGGGCCGCCACCACGAGGCGCCCTGGAATCATCACAGCGTCGAAGAGAGTCGCGCACGCCTCGGCGTCGACGCGATCGGACTGCACCTGATTCACTGGCCGAACCCGTCGCGCGGGCAGTACGTCGAAGCGTGGCAGGGGCTGGTCGATTCGCGTGAGCGCGGCGTCGTCGATCAGATTGGCGTCTCGAACTTCCTTCCCGAGCACCTGGAGCGCATCGAGGCCGAAACCGGGGTGCGGCCCGTCGTGAATCAGCTCGAGGTGCACCCGTACTTTCCGCAGGAGGCCGCGGTCGAGCTGCACCGCGAACTCGGCATCATTACCGAAGCCTGGAGCCCGATCGGTCGCGCCGGAGCGGTGCTCGACGAACCCGTGATTCGGCGGATCGCCGCCGCGCACCAGGCGACGCCGGTGCAGATCGTGCTCGCCTGGCACGCGGCGCGTGGAGTCGTGTCGATTCCGCGGTCGCAGAGCCTGGAGCGTCAGCGCGAGAACCTCGCGGCGGTCGCGATCGAGCTCGACGATGCCGATGTGGCTGCGATCACCGCGCTCGGGCGGCCGGATGGGCGCCTGTTCGACGCCGACCCGGCCTCGCACGAAGAGCTGTAGCGCGCTCGCGGGGCGGCGCTGCCCCGCGCCCTGCTCGCCCGCCCGCCCGCCCGCCCCCCGAGGGCACCCTTTTCTCGCGAGTGCACCCTCGAAGAAATGGTGCGCTCGCGAGAAAAGGGTGCACTCGGAGTGGGGTGCCGGTGCGGCATGGGCGGTGGCTGCATCTGTGCCCTTGCCCGCGGCCCAGCACCTACACCGCGCGCCCGGCGATCCGCGCGAAGATCTGCGCGTACGTGCCGTCGACCTCGGCGAAACGCTGCGGCTTCACGCGCTCGACGAGCACCTCGGTGATGTCGGGGTCGGCATCGACGAGCGTGATCGAATCGGCGACGTAGTCCTCGAGTGGCATCGCAGCGGGGTTCTCGCGCTGACCGGGGGTCAACTCGGTCGCGGTGAGCGGCGGCACCAATTCGATGACCTGCACCGCGGTGTCGCGCAATTGTTCGCGGAGCGATTCGGAGTACGAGTGCACAGCGGCTTTCGTCGCAGAATAGGTCGGGGTGTCGGCGCGCGGCACGAAGGCGAGGCCCGACGAGACGGTCAGGATCGCCGCGCGCGGGCGGCTCAGCAGATGAGGCAGAAACGCGTCGATGAGGCGAATGGTGCCCAGCAGATTGGTCTCAATCGTGCGTTCCGCGATCTCAAGCGCCCCCGGCTCGAGAACGAGCTCGCGCTGCATGATCCCCGACATGGTCACCACGGCGTCGAGGGTGGGGAAGCGCTCGATCGCGGTGTTGCGCAGGCGCAGGATCGACCCAGCGTCGGCCACGTCGGCGGCGATGCCGGGGATGCCGTGTTCGGCTTCGATCGCCGCGAGGCGTTCGGTGCGGCGGCCCGAGACGATGATCGAGTTGCCGGCATCGCGCAAACGCAACGCGAGTTCGAGGCCGATTCCCGAGGTGCCGCCGACGATCAAGATGGTGTTTCCGGTGAGACGCATGTCTTCTCCGCTCTCGCTCAAGTGTTATCGCCGCTAACATAACACGAGTTTTTGAAGAGTGCTATCAATCTGCTGATAGCATCGCTACATGTCTTCTCGACCCGACCCCCGTGAGCGCATGCTCGACGCCGCCGATGCGCTGCTGCGCGCGGGCGGCCGTGACGCGGTCACGACGCGGGCGGTCGGCGAAGCGGCAGGGGTGCAGGCGCCCGCGATCTACCGGCAATTCGGTGACATGCGGGGGCTGCTCGCGGCCGTTGCGGCGCGTGCCTTCGAGGGGTACCTCGCCCAGAAGCGGGCGCAGCGGCTCAGCGATAACCCGATCGCCGACCTGCGTGCCGGCTGGGATCTACACGTGAACTACGGCCTCGAGCATCCCCACCACTATCTGCTGACCTACGCGGACCCGCAGCCGGGGTACAGCTCAGAAGTGACCGCGGTGGCCCACGCGCGCCTGCTCATGCTCACCACCCGTGTCGCCGAGGCGGGGGCGCTCCGGGTCAGCCCCGAGACCGCATCGGGCATGATCGAAGCCGCCGGCACGGGGGTAACGCTGCGATTGATCGGTCAGGCGGCGGCGGATCGCGATGCCTCGATGTCGCACCGCGTGCGCGACGCCGTGTTCGACGGAGTGACCACCGATCAAGCCTGTGATGCGGCCTCGGCCCCAACTGTGGCCTCGCACGCCGCCGCGCTGCTCGCCGGGCTGTCGGGTCTCGGCACGGCGCTCACGGCGGGGGAGCGGCTGCTGCTCGCCGAGATGCTCGTGCGGATCGCCGATGCGAGCTCTCAGGAGTCGCTGGCAGGCTGATCCCGCATCGCCGCATCGCCGCGGCTCTGTCTCGAGAGGACCTCATGACTGCACACGCTGTCGCCGCGCTGCCGGGCGAGTTGACCACCGATGATCGGGCGGAGTGGGTTTGGGACGGGGCGCTGCTCTCGGCGGTCGCACCACCGTGCATCGATCTCATCGTCGATCCGTTCGGTCGCGCCACCCTGCGGAACGCTTCGATGGCGCGGTTCGCGGCCTCCGAGGGTGACTTCCAGTTCTCCGCCCGGGTTACCGTCGATTTCGCCTCAGCATTCGACGCGGGCGTGCTGCTGATCTGGTTCGACGAGGCGCACTGGGCGAAGCTCTGTTTCGAATACTCGCCGACCGGGCAGCGCTTCGCGGTCAGTGTGGTGACGCGCGGGGCGTCTGACGACGCCAACGCATTCGACGCCGAGGCAGACACGCTGTGGCTGCGCATCTCGCGTATTGATTCCGTGTTCGCGCTGCACGCCTCACGCGATGGTCGATATTGGGAGTTCGTGCGCGTGTTCCGCCTCGACCCCCCGGCTTCCTCTGCAACGCGCGACCACCTACGTGCGCAGCTCGGCTTCCTGGTGCAATCGCCCACCGGCGAGGGGTGCGCCGTGCGCTTCGACGAGATTCGCTTCGAGCCAGAAACGCTGCACGACCTGCGTGACGGGAGCTGAGCGCCGTGCTCGAAATTCGTGATGCGTCAGCCGCGGACGTCGAAGATCTGACGGCCCTCGTGCGTCGGGCCTATGCCCCGTACGTGCCGCGCATCGGGCGCGAGCCCGCACCGATGGCGAGCGACTACGCTGCTCTGATCGGGGAGGAGCGGGTGCACGTTCGCGTGGCGACGCTGCACAACAAAATCGTTGGGTTGCTCGTCACAATTCCGCACCTCGACCACCTGCTGATCGAGAATGTTGCGGTCGATCCTGACGCTCACGGTCAGGGTATCGGCGGGGGGCTCATTGCCGCGGCAGAGGCAGAGGCGGAGCGACTCGGGCTGCCCGAACTCAGGCTGTATACGAACGCGGCGATGACCGAGAACCTCACCTACTATCCGAAACGCGGGTTCGTTGAGACGGGCCGCCGCACCGAAGATGGGTTCGAGCGGGTCTACTTCACACGCGCGCGGTGAGTGGCTGGGGCGTGACGCCGAGCCGCTGCGCCGGGGCGCCCACGATCTCGTCGGCGCGATCCGCGATCCACCCGATGAGCGGCAGCATGCGCTCCATGAGTTCTTCGCCGCGCTCGGTCAGGCAGTACTCGACGTGAGGGGGCACGGTCGGCAGTGATTCGCGGTGCACGATGCCGTCGGCGACCAGTTGGCGCAGGGTTGACGCGAGCATCTTCTCACTGATGCCCTCGACCTCGCGGCGCAACTCGCCCCAGCGACGGGTGCCGTCTGAGAGCGTGCACAGCACGAGCACACCCCAACGACTCATCACGTGATCGAGCACGACACGTGTCGAACACGCCGGATCGAACGCCCCAGTGGCGCGGATTTCTGCATAACTCACCATTTCGCTAGTACCTTACCCGAAAGTGGGTACCGTCGCACGGGAATGCGCAGGGGCAGGATCGCGCTGCACCCGAACGAAGCCACCATCGAAGGGAACACCGTGACCACACTCATCACCGCAGCCAACGGCCAGCTCGGCCGCCTCGTCATCGACGCGCTCCTCGCGAAGGGCGTCGCCGCCGACCAGATCGTCGCCGGCGTGCGCACGCCCTCGAAGGCGGCGGACATCGCTGAGCGCGGCATTCGCGTCGTGCCGCTCGATTACGACGATGCCGCAACCGTGACTGCAGCGTTCGACGGGGTCGACCGCGTGCTGCTCATCTCTGGCAGCGAGGTCGGCAAGCGCGTGCCGCAGCACCAGGCGGTCATCGACGCTGCTGCGGCAGCGGGTATCGTGCAGCTCGCGTACACGAGCCTCGCGAATGTCGAGTCGAGCTCGCTGCCGCTTGCTGCCGAGCATCTCGCCACCGAGCAGGCCATCGCCGCATCGGGGGTGCCGGCGACGCTGCTGCGCAACGATTGGTACATCGAGAACTACCTGGGCAACTTCGGTGCTGCCGAGGCGACGGGCACGCTGCTCTCGGCGACACAGGGCGGGCGCGTGTCGGCTGCTGCGCGCCGCGACTACGCGGAGGCCGCAGCCGTCGCGCTGATCGGTGACGCGCACATCGGCAAGACCTACGAGCTCGCGGGTGAGTCGTTCACCTACGACGAGCTCGCTGCGGCTATCGGGGAGGTGCTGGGCGCGCCCGTCGTGCACCAGGATCTGCCCGCGGCCGAGTACCAGGCAGCGCTCGAGGGCGCCGGGCTTGATGCGGGGACCATCGGTTTCTTGACGGCGCTCGATGCGGGCATCGCGCAGGGCGACCTCGAGTCATCGGATCGCACGCTCGCCGAGCTCATCGGCCGCCCGACGACGTCGCTCGTCGAGGCGCTGCGGGTGGCCCACGCGGCCTGAGTGCTCCGCCCGAAACGCCGAACGGCCGCCCGCGATCTCGCGCGGGCGGCCGTTCGGCGTGTCAGCGGGTTGACCGCTGCGGGGGTATCTCGATCAGACGGCGATCTTTTCGCCGGCGAGGATCTTCTCGACCTCTTCGTGGGCGTCGGCTTCGGCAATGCCGCGCGCGAGCGCGAACTCGGTGACGAGGATGCCGCTGGCGCGCTGGTACATGGCCTTTTCGCCGGTCGAGAGCTTGGCACCCTGGCTGCGGCGCCAGAGATCGCGAACGACCTCGCCGACGCGGTGCACGCTGCCCGAGGCGAGCTTCTCGCCGTTGGCCTTGAATCGGCGTGACCAGTTGCCCGGCTCCTCGATGAACTCCTCTTGGAGGATGTCGATCAATTCTGCGATGCCGTCGCTATCGATGAGCTCGCGCACACCGATCTCGTTCAGCTGATCGGCGGGAATCTGGATCGACAGCTCGTTGAGCAGCGGCTGCAGCGTGAGCCAGGTGCGCTCGACGCCGCCGATCTTCTTCACCTCGATCGCAGTGATCGTCACCGCACCGTGGTGCGGGTACACGAGGGTGTGTCCCACGACGTGAGACTGCTGCATAGTGATCTCCTCAGACGCTGTCGTGTGCGGACTCGTGGGCTGGCTGCCGCACGGTCTCGACGAGTGCGTTCAGGCGTCGATTACGGGGCGAAACGCGCCGAAATTGGCCGGTGAACTTGCACTTCCTACTAATTTTACCCGATCACGAGCGATTTGACCAATCCGTGATGCATAAATCGATCGAAAACCGAAGTCGAGGGGGTAGGATCACCCGCTCAGTTGAGAACAATGATGCCGATGTTGAGGCTCGTGGCGAACGCCAGCCAGACCAGATACGGGGCCATGATCCAGGCGGCGACGCGCGACCAGTGCCGTGCTGAGATCGCGAGCGCGATCACGACGAAGATGAGTGCCACGATGATGACAGCGGCGATCCACCACGCTGCCGGGCCGATGAACGGGTAGCCGGCGAAGAACGCGGGGGTCCAGAGCGAGTTCAGCGTGAGCTGTGCGACGAACAGTGCGAGCGCGTTGCGCGCAGCATTCGGTTCGCCCTCGCGATATCCGGCGCGCCAGATGAGCCAGCCGGCGAGCGCGAGCAGCGCGTAGAGCAGCGTCCAGACCGGGCCGAAGATTCCGTTGGGCGGGCTCCAGGCGACTTTCTCGGTGCCCGCGTACCAGCCGTCGACATTGCCGGTGGATGCGAGGGATCCGCCGAACGCCACGGCCGCGACGATGATGAGAAACAGCAGGCCGGCGAACACCTGGCGTGCCGGCGCCGGGAGTGCCATGTGGGTCGGGTGATGGGCTGCTGCGGAGGATGCCGAAATCGAGCTCATGCTTCCATCGTGCCGTTCGCCGTGGTGGCCGGACAGGGGGTTGCGTTGGACAGGCTCCGCGCAATCTCGACCGCCTTGCCCGCTGCCGCATCGCATATCGCGACCACGGGCCGCAGCGCAAGGCACTGACGTGTGCGACGCCGCGGTTCGACCATGGGAGGCATGGCAGCCCCCACCCCGCACCGGTCGAGCGAGCAGCGCAACAGTGTCGAGCAGCCCGGAGTCGAGTCGTACGCGCCGATCGGCGACGGCCGCACGGTGGCGCTCATCGGCCTGAACGGCCGCATCGACTGGCTCCCGCTGCCGAACCTCACGAACGTGCCGGTGTTCGCCCGACTGCTCGATGACGAGACCGGGGGGTGTTTCGAGCTCGCCCCGGATGCTCCAGCAGCCGAGGTCTCGGTGGAGCGCCGCTACGTGCCGAACACCAATGTGCTCGAAACCACGTTCACGACCCCGGAAGGCAGCGTCCGCGTGACCGATGCGCTCGTGTCGGGGGTCGCGGGTCGTCTCCCGTGGGCAGAGCTCGCGCGCCGCATCGAAGGCATCGACGGCGACGTTGCCATGCGGTGGCGGGTGAACCCTGGTGCGTCGCTGCGCACTGCGGCCCCGTGGATCGAGCAGACGATGCACGGCCCTGTGGTGCGCAGCGGGGCGACGGCGTTCACGGTGGTCGGGTTCGAGCACGGTCCGGCTGATCCCGACCCCGATGGATCGACCGGCCCAGAACTCGCCGGCGCCTTCGTGGCGAGCGCGGGGTCACGACACCTCGTCGCGCTCGCGGCGACCCACGACGAGCCCCTCCACTTCCCCGACCCCCGCAACGTCGACCTGGGCATCGATCGCACCATCGAGAACTGGCAGCATTGGTCAGAAGTGTTCTCGTACGATGGCCCGTACGCAGAGCGCATGCAGCGAAATGCCCTCGCGCTGAAACTGCTGATCTTCAGCCCGACCGGGGCGATCGCCGCCGCCGCGACGACCTCATTGCCCGAGAGCCGCGCGGGTGGCAAGAACTGGGATTACCGGTTCGCCTGGGTGCGCGACCTCGCCTACACCGCGACCGCGCTCGTGCGCTTCGGCCTGCGTGAGGAAACGCAGGCGGCGCTGTCGTGGATGCTGCAGACGATTCGCGAGCACGGCCCCGAGCTGCACGTCATGTACACGCTCGACGGCGAGCTGGTGCCCGAACCTTCCGAGCATGACGTCGCCGGGTGGCGGGGCATCGGCCCGGTCGTCACGGGCAACCCCGCGAATGAGCAGTTGCAGCTCGGCGTGTACGGAGACCTCATCTCGATCTGCCGCACGTACGTCGATGCCGGCAACGTGCTCGATGTGGCGACTGCGCGCATGCTCGCGGGGGTGGCGGATCGCACGTGCGATCTGTGGCGCAACCCCGACTCGGGCATGTGGGAGCTCGGAGAGCAGCGCCACTACATCTCGTCGAAGATGGGCTGCTGGAAAGCCCTGGAAGACGCGGCGGCGCTCGCCGAAGCGGGCGCTATCGCGGGGAGTGCGGATCGCTGGCGTGCGGAGCAGCACCGCATTCGGCTGTGGATCGATGAGTACGGGTGGAACGAGGAGCTTGGCGCGTATCGGTTCTCCGCCGGCAGCGACGAACTCGATGCTTCGGTACTGCTGCACGCGCCGAGCGGCTTCGACCGCGGCGAGCGCATGTCGTCGACGATCGACGCGCTGAGTGATGCGCTCGGCGCAGGCCCGCTGCTGTACCGGTACTCGGGCATGCCGCAGGAGGAGCACGCGTTCGTGGCGTGCGCGTTCTGGCGCGTTGAAGCGCTCGCGTGCGTCGGCCGGCACGAGGAGGCGCTCGAGCTCATGGACGAGCTCGTCCACCTATCGAACGACGTCGGCATCTACGCCGAGATGATCGATCCCGCAGACGGCACCGCGTGGGGCAACACCCCGCAGGCACTCAGCCACCTCGCGTTTCTCGGGGCCGTGATGACCCTCCGCGATGTCGTAACGAAAGATGTGCTCGCCGACCGATGACGGCGAGCTGCCACACCACCCACCGCAACGAAAGGACGCACCATGTCTCGTGACCAGTACACCTTCGTCGACCCGGCAGCGCTTTACGCCGATATCAAGCCGCAGCGGCAGCATCTCTCCGAGCCCGGACTCGACGCCGACCTCACACCGAAGGCCGATCTCGGCGAGCAGAGCTACCGGGGTTCCGGCCGTCTGCAGGGGCGCAAGGCGCTCATCACGGGTGGCGACTCGGGCATCGGTGCCGCCGCGGCGATCGCGTTTGCGCGCGAAGGCGCCGACGTGGCCCTGTCGTACCTGCCCGAGGAGGAGCCCGACGCCCAGCGCATCGCCGGCATCATCCGCGACGCCGGGGTGCAGGTCGCGACGCTGCCGGGGGATCTGCGCGACGCGTCGTACTGCCGCTCGCTCGTGGCCGACACCGTCTCGCAGCTCGGCGGCCTCGACATCGTCGTGAACAATGGCGGCAAGCAGGTCTTCCAGGAGTCGTTGACCGACCTGACCGATGAGCAGTTCGATGACACGTTCAAGACCAACGTGTACGCGATGTTCTGGATCACCAAGGCCGCGCTGCCCCACCTCGCTCCGGGGTCGACGATCATCAATACGACCTCCGTTCAGGCCTACTCGCCCTCGGGCATTCTGGTCGACTACGCGTCGACGAAGGCCACGATCAACGCCTTCACGAAGGGGCTCGCCGCGCAACTCGCTCCGAAAGGTATTCGGGTGAACGCGGTTGCGCCGGGGCCGATCTGGACCCCGTTGCAGCCGAGCGACGGCCAGCCGCAAGACAAGATCGAACACTTCGGCGAAGAGACCCCGCTGGGTCGCATGGGGCAGCCCGCCGAGCTCGCCCCCGCGTACGTCTACTTGGCGTCGGCGGAGTCCAGCTACGTCGCGGGTGAAACGCTCAACGTCAACGGCGGCATGCCGACCCCCTGAGCGTGATGACTCGCGAGGTGCAGCTGTTCCGCTCGACGCGGGCGATTCTGGTCGAGAGTCTCTGGTGGGATGCGCGAACCGCCGAGGTCGTCTGGGTCGATATCACCGCCGGTCAGCTGCATCGCGGCCGACTCGACGGGGCCGTCGACGGCAGTGAGGATCGCGTGGTGTCGCTGCCTCCGCCGGTCTCAGCGGTGCAGCCGGCGCCGGGTGGGCGCTACGTCGCCGCGCTCGAAGACTCGGTGGTGCTGCTCGGCTCCGACGGGCTCATCGAGCGCGTGGTCGCGCGGTTGCCGCACCGCCGATTCGGTATGCGCCTGAACGAGGGAAAGGTCGACCCGTACGGGCGGTTCGTCGTGGGCGGCATGGGCCTGATCGGCGACGCACCGGATGCCGATCTGTGGTCGGTCGACGCCGATGGCGACGTGCGCGTGCTGCGCGGCGGGTTCGGGGTCGCCAATGGCTTCGAGTGGTCGGCTGACGGGAGCACAATGCTCGTCACTGACACCTCCACCTCGACGATCTACCGCGGCGGCTACGGGCCGGCCGGCGAGCTCGGTGAACTCGAGCCGTTCATCACGGGTCGAGCGCACGACGGGCTCGCGCTCGCCGCAGACGGCACTTTCTGGAACGGGCTGTACGGCGAGGGGTGCGTCGCTCGGTGGAGCCCCGAGGGCGCACTGCTCGAGGAAGTGGCGATCCCGACCCCGAATCTCACCTCGGTGGCGTTTGCGGGCCCGGACCTCACCACTCTGCTCATCGGATCGGCGCGCGAGAACCTGACGGAGCAGCAGTTGCACGATGCGCCCGACTCTGGCGCGATCTTCCGCATCGAGGTCGACCCCCGCGAGCACGGTCGGCCGGTGCACACATTCGGAACGACGAAAGGACACACCTCATGAATCTGGGAATCACGGGCAAGACGGCGCTGGTCACCGGCGGTGCATCGGGAATCGGTTGGCACACCGCGCGACAGCTGCTGGAGGAGGGCGCGCGCGTGGTCATCACCGATCACGACGCCGACGATCTCGCAGCCGCCGCGGCGAAGCTCGATGTCGCACCCGACGCGCTGCACGCGTTCGCGGCCGACATCACGAGTCTCGACGACCTCGCCTCGCTGCGCGAACAGGTCGAGGCCGCGGTGGGCAGCATCGACATTCTGGTGCAGTCGGCGGGTATCACCGGTGCACAGGGCAAATTCCACGAGATCGACGATGAGGGTTGGGTGTCGACCGTCGAGGTCGATCTGCTCGGGCCCGTGCGCCTCGTGCGCGAATTCTTGCCGGCGCTGCGCTCGGGCGGGTGGGGGCGGCTGGTCTTTCTCGCCTCCGAAGACGCGGTGCAGCCGTACGATGACGAGCTGCCCTACTGCGCGGCGAAGGCGGGCGTGCTGGCGCTCGCGAAGGGGCTCTCGCGGTCGTATGCCGACGAGGGGCTGTTGGTGAACTGCGTGTCACCGGCGTTCATTCACACGCCGATGACGGATCGCATGATGCAGAAGCGCTCGGACGAACTGGGCGTGAGCTTCGACAAGGCCATCGAATCGTTCCTCGACGAGGAGCGGCCGTACATGGAGTTGGGGCGCCGCGGCGAGCCAGAAGAAGTGGCGAACGTCGTCGTCTTCCTCTGTTCGGACCGGGCGTCGTTCGTCAACGGATCGAACTACCGCGTCGACTCGGGGTCGGTGGCGACCATCTGAACACGCGGGTGGTGCAGTGAGGGCGGAACCGGTCGGCTCCGCCCTCACCTGCCCGGTGCGCCGCCGTCGGTGTCGCCCAGATCGAGATCCCAGTCGAGTGTCGTGAACTCCTCGGTCATAGAGCCTCCGGTCACCGGGTGGGGGTAGCCCGCGTGGCTGCGCAGCTCGGCGGCCTGCTCCGAGAAGTCGGGCTCCTCTTCCGCATCCCAGGCGGCCGGGATCGAGAGTACGTCGTTGCCGACGCCGATGACGAGCTCGGCCGTGCCGAGGTGCTCGTGGTCATCGGTGACGATCGGAATCTTGACGGCCTCCGCCCGCCCGTTCTTCGCAATGGCGGCGGTGAGCTCGATCAGCGCCTCTGCCACATCGTCGGTGGTGACCACGGTTTCTCCGGCGTAGGTGATGCTTCTCATGGGGCGACTCTCGCAGCCGGGCATTCGGGCGTCGAGGGCGTTGCGAAAACCGACGTCATCGGGTTACGAAGCGCGAGCGCGCGGGGGCGCACGCCTTGCCCCATTGCTCACTTTCTGTGATACTTTCATCGGAAGAACCTCACGAATTGAGCAACTTGCTCGACGGGGGCTCGGGGGAGTGGGCACACGGATGGTTACCGCACAGCGACTCGACGCAGCTACTCCGGCGGTGATCGATATCGACGGCGTGCGCAACGTTACCGACCTGTTGCAGCGTCGGCTCGCGACCGCCCCCGATCACGTGGCCTTCGAGGTGCGCGAGCCAGGCACCGCGCTCGATCAGCCGTGGCTGCCCGTCACGACGGCGGAGTTCGCCGCGCAGGTGACCCGTATGGCGAAGGGGCTGCTCGCACATGGCGTGCGGGCGGGGGATGCGGTGCTGATCATGGCGCCGACGCAGTATCTCTGGGCGGTGGCCGACCTTGCGGCGGCGACGGCCGGTGCGGTTGTCGTGCCCGTCTACGACACTGCGGCGCACTCGCAGCTCGCTGCCGTGCTCTCGGACGCGCGACCGGTCGCGGCATTCGTCGGCGACGATGTGCTCGATGCGCGTCTGCGCGCGGCAGCTGCCGAAGCCGGCGTCTCACTGCGCACCTGGGCACTCCGCAGCGAGAGCGACGCGAACGGTACCGAGGCACACGCGACCGCTGACCCGACGACGCAGGCGGCCCCTCTGTCGCACCTCATCGAACAGGGCGAGGCGATCGCTGATGCGGAGCTCGAACAACGACGCACCACCGCCACCCTCGACGACATCGCGACAATCGTCTACACCTCGGGCACGACGGGTGACCCCAAGGGGGCGCAGATCACGCACCGCAACCTCGTGGGTCAGGTGCTCAACACTGCCGAGGCGTACACCGAGGTGGTGCACGATCAGGGCAATACGATCCTCTTCCTGCCGCTCACGCACGTGCTCGGTCGTGCGCTGCAGCTCATCTGCATCGCGAACGGCATGCGGGTGGCGCATCTCGCCGACCCCAAAGAGGTCGTGCAGGCCCTGTCGGTGCTGCGGCCCACGTTCCTCGTCGTCGTGCCGCGCGTGCTCGAGAAGATTCAGGCGGCCGCGGGCAAGGCGGCGCATGAAAAGCGCCTCGATGCTGTGTGGCGGGCGGCCGTGCGCACGGCCGAGGCCTGGGGTGCGGCGATGGAGACGCAGGATCGCGAACCCCGCGCACGCCCCGGCCTGCTGCTGCGCGCGCGTCGCGCCGTCTTCGACCGCGTCTTCTTCGGCCGACTGCGCGCACTCATGGGCGGGCGCGTCGACTACCTGCTCTCGGGGGCAGCGACCCTGCGCCCCGAGCTGGCGCAGTTCTTCCGCGGCATCGGCGTGCCCATCATCGAGGGGTACGGCCTGACCGAGACGACGGCGCCGCTCACCGGTGGCCGCCCGGGCGCGCTCGTCGCGGGCAGCGTCGGCACCCCGCTGCCGGGCAACGAGGTACGCATTTCTGCAGAGGGCGAGGTGCTCGCGCGCGGCGTCGGCGTCTTCGCCGGGTACCGCAACCCCGAGCACACGGCGGCGGCCTTCGTCGACGGCTACTTCCGCACCGGCGATCTCGGCGAACTCGGCAGTGATGGCGCCCTCACACTGCGCGGGCGCATGGGGCAGACCATCGTCACCTCGACCGGCCGCACGGTGGCGCCCGAGCGCTGGGAGCGCGCCGTCGAACACCATGCGCTCGTTGCGCACGCGGTGCTCGTGGGCACCGACCGCCCCTATCTGACCGGCCTGGTCGTGCTCGACACCGAGGCCGTGCAGGCGTGGTGCGACGAGCACGATCGGCAGCCGCCGGCCCAACTCGCCGCGACGGGCCTCGACGTCGTCACCGACGATCGGTTGCGAGCCGAGATCGCCGAGGCCATCGCACCGGCGAACGCTGCGGTCTCGCCCGGGGAGCGGGTGCAGACCTGGTCACTCCTCGTGATCGGCGAACGCAGGACCCCGGAATTCATCACCCCCACCATGAAACTCAAGCGCTCCGCGCTGCTCGACGCTGCGGCGCCGATGATCGACGCGCTGTACGCGTGACCGCGCCAGCCCGCACACGAACAGGACCTGATATGTCTCGGCCCATCGCACGCTCGGTGATTCTCATCGCCGCCGCCTTGATTCTGGGAGCGCTGCTCGCGCTCGCCGGCAGCCGCAACGGGTGGTCGATCGGCCCCCTGCCGGGGTTCGTCATCGCGGTGGCGGCCGCGTTCGCGGTGCAGTGGATCGCATTCATCCCGGCGATCGTCGCGCGCACCGACCGCTTCTTCGATCTGACCGGCAGCGTGACGTACATCGCGGTCACGATCGGGCTCCTGCTGCTGGCACCGTCGTTCGATGCGCGCTCGGTGCTGCTCACCGCAGTCGTCGTGATCTGGGCCGTGCGACTCGGCAGCTTCCTGTTCGTGCGCAACATTCGCTCGGGAGGCGATGATCGTTTCGACGAGATCAAGGGATCGCCGGTGCGCTTCCTCTCGGTGTGGACGGTGCAGGGCGCGTGGGTGAGTCTGACCGCGGCTGCCGCCTGGATCGCGATCACCTCCGATTCGCCGGTGCCCCTGGGCGTGAGCACGTGGATCGGACTCGCGATCTGGCTGCTGGGCTTCGTCATCGAGGTCACCGCCGATGCGCAGAAGAGCCGGTTCAAAGCCGATGCGGCGAACCGCGGTCGCTTCATCTCGACCGGCCTGTGGTCGGTGGTGCGGCACCCGAACTACCTGGGTGAGATCGTGCTCTGGATCGGCGTGCTCGTCATCGCGGCCCCCGCGCTGCGCGGCTGGCAGTGGATTGCGATCCTCTCCCCACTCTTCGTCATTCTGCTGCTCACGCGAGTGAGCGGCATCCCGCTGCTCGAAGAGAAAGCGCAGCGCAAGTGGGGCGATGACCCCGAATACCTTGCGTACCGTGCGCGTACCCCGGCACTGATTCCCGGGCGTCGCGGCGCAGGGAGCCGCAGCCGTGGCCGTCGCGCGGCCGGGGCCATCGGTGGCGGACTGCTCGCCGTGGTGCTCGTCGCGGTCATCGGGTTCTTGGTCTGGAGCGAGCAGACGTATCCGGCAGAACCGAAGGCGCTCGCCGAGGTGTCGCAAGACGCGCGCCTGTCGACCGCCGTCAACGGCTCGACGGTCACGATGACGCCGACCGGCGCCGCGAACGGCCGAGGCCTGGTGTTCTTCGCCGGGGCGAAAGTGCAGCCCGAGGCGTACGAGGCGACCTTTCGCGACCTCGTCGGCGAGGGCACGACCGTGGTGATCGTGCAGTCAGCGCTGAATCTGCCGCTCTTCGAGACGCGACCGCTCAGCGCGTTCACCGGTCTCGCACCCGACGTCACGAGCTGGTCGGTCGGCGGGCACAGCATGGGCGGCGTGAAGGCCTGCATGTACGCCGATGCGGATCGCGACGCCGTCGACGGGCTCGTGCTGCTGGCCTCCTACTGCTCGGGCGACGCACTCGCCTCGCGCGACGACCTGCCTGTGCTCTCGATTTCGGCGACGAACGACGGCCTGGCGACGCCCGAGAAGATCGAGGCGTCGCGCACCGATCTGCCGGGCAACGCCGAATTCGTCGCGATCGACGGCGCCGTGCACGCGCAGTTCGGCGCCTACGGCGTGCAGTCGGGCGATGGCGAGCCGACGATCACTGACGTCGACGCGCGCGAGCAGATCACCGCCGCACTCGAACCGTTCTTCGCGGTGCCGGTGCGCTGATGGGCACGTGCCCGACGGGCTCGAGGGCTCACGGGCTCGAGGGCTCAGGCGAGCGGTGACCAGCCCAGCCGAGGTGCGATCGAATCGGCGACGACCTCGATGATGCGCTGGTGATCCTGCGCGTCGAAGGCGAACGGCAGAAGCACCTTCAGCTCGTCGACCCGCCGCTCCGTGAGAATGTGCTGCAGCTGCTCGGTGATCTGTGCGGCGGGGCCGAAGAGGTCGGGGGCCGCGATCATGCCGCCGGGGCCGACCTTGCCGACGCGCTCGGCGCGCGGCGCGGCGTAGGCGGTGTGACGTTCGAGCTGCTCGGGGGTCGCGCCATCGGTCGGGATCACCACGAGCCCCAGCTTCACCCGCGCTCCCTCGGGTGCGTGCGCCCGGTACGTCTCGACCAGTCGTTGCTGGTGCGCCCAGAAATCGGCGGTTTCGTCGTCGACCGTCGCGATGTTGCTCAGCAGCAGGGGGCGCGCGTGCTGCGCCGCTTCCGTGACGGAGCGGAGGCTGCCGGCGCCCTGCCACATGCGGTTGCCGAGGCCGGGGCTGACGGGTTCGAGCGTGGTCGAGCGCAGGTCGGGTTCTCCCGGGTAGTCGCGCGTGAGCAGCGGTTCGCCGTCGATGATGCGCTTCAGCTCGGCGATGCGCTCAGGGCCGAAGTCTTCGTGCGGCCACCCGGCGCCGTAGACGCGCGTGTTGTCGGCGTCGTCGAACCTCGGGCGGTGCGTGCTGACGCCGAACTCGAGACGGCTGCCCGAAATGATGTCGAGCGTGCTCAGCCCCTCGGCAAGGCTCAGCAGGCGCTCGTATTCGAGGGGCACGACCGCCGCGCCGAGCCCGATGCGCGAGGTGCGCTGTGATGCCGCGGAGAGAAACGACACCGGCGACGAGAGCCCGCGCTGCACGTGCCGCGTGAACACCCAGCCCGACTGGAACCCCAGGTGCTCGGCACGCTCCAGCGTTGATAAAGCCTCGGCGTACGCCTGCTGCGGGGTGTTGCGAATGGTCGACACCATGTTCAAGAAGCTGAGCTCTCGAAGTGCGGGGGTGCGGGGTGCTGCTGACATGGCTGGTGCTCGCGTTCGTGCAACCGCCCGACGGGCGGTGTGTAGTTATGGACGCATCACAAGGTACGCCGCGACCGCTGTGCGTCAGCGGCGTGTGTCGTTGTGTGACCGCCGCGTGAGGCGCAGATCGCTCAGGCCGAACTTGCCGGCGGGGAGGGCAGCGCGAATGCGGGCGTCGCTGAACGGTCGGTCGGGCCGAACGTCGGGTGCGGGGTCGGGTGCGTGCGGCGCCGCCTCGCTCACGCCCTCTGCGAGCATCTGTGCCTGCGCCTTCGCGAGCAACGGGGTGACCATGAGCCACTCGGTCAGCTGGGCGACGACGCGGATCGCCCAGACGGGTGCGGGGATCACGATGATGCGGCGGCCCGCGACGGCTGCGATGCGCCGCACGGCGGTGCTGAATCGCAGCTCGTCGGCGCCGCGCACCGCGACCGTCGGCTCGGAAATGCGCCCCTCGAGTGCCGCCAGCACCACGTTGACGATTTCGGCCACCGGCACCGGGCGCACGGTGCGCTCGTGCAGCCCCACCGTGGCGAACACCGGCAGCGTGCGCACCGATCGCGTGACGTGATCGACGAGGTGGTCGCCGGGCCCGTAGATCATGCCCGCTTTGAGCACGGTGTATTCGAGCTCTGAATCGCGCACGAGCTCTTCGGCGACCCACTTTGACTCGTGGTACGGCGAGCCGCTTTCGGGGCGGGCGCGCAGAAAACTGAGCAGCACGATGCGGGTGACGCCCGCGCGGCGGGCCGCCTCGATGACCGCCCGAGTGCCGTCCACGTGCACGCGTTTGAACGTCTGGTCGCCGATCTCGCGATTGATGCCGGCACAGTGCGCGATGGCGTCGCACCCGGCGAAGGCCTCGGTGAGGGCATCGACGTCATCGATGGCGATGCCGGTGCGGCGAGACACGATGACGGTCTGCTCGGGGTCGAGGCGTTCGGCCAGGTGGCGGCCGACGAATCCGGTGCCTCCGGTGATGGCTATGCGCATGGTCGCTCCCTCGGATCGTGATCGGTGTTTCGCCCGTGGTCGTCGGGCACTCCGACTCTATTTTGCAATTGTGCTATATTGCAAATATGGCAGATACGGCGACCGACGTCTTCTCCGCGCTCGCGCACCCTACGCGACGCCAAATTCTGCAAGACCTGAAAGACGGCGAGCTGGCAGCGGGCGAGATCGCTGCACGCTTCAGCGCGACGGGCCCGACGATCTCGCGCCACCTCGCCGTGCTGCGCCAGGCAGGGCTCGTCGTCGAGCGGCGCGACGCGAATCGCATTCTGTACTCGCTGGTCGGCGAGCGGCTCGCGCTCTCGGTGGGCGACTTTCTCTCCACGGTCTGCCCCGAGCAAATCGTGCTTCGCGAGGTGCGCAAGCGACGTGCGGGCTGACGCGGCCGCTGAGCTCGGGTCGCTCGAGGCGACGGCGATCCTCGACCACGGGGCCCCTGCGGTGCGGCAACTCGTCGCGCGTGCGCGCCGCGCCGCGACTTCGGACGCGCCGGTGCAGGTGCTCGAGTCGGCGCATGAGCTGATTCGCGAGAACACGCGCGCGGTCTACGCGCTCGCGGAGCGCACCCCGGCCTCGCGCACACTGGAGCGGGGGTCGGGTTCGTGCAGTCAGCGCCTCGCGGTGCTCGAAAGCGTCGCGCGATCGATCGGCGTCGCGACCCGGGTGCGCGCGCTGCACGTGGATCGCGCGTTCTGGTACCCGCGGTTTCCCCGAGTGCGATTCGCCATGCCCCATCGCATCCTGCTCGTGTGGCCTGAATTCGCCGTCAATGGTTGGAGCTCGGCCTCCGAGTTGTTCGGTTCCATCGGGTGCCGCGGGGGCGGGGCGTTCGCGAACCGCGGTGCCGAAACCCTCTTCGAAGCGGCCGGCCGCTGCGCGGTCGACTGGGACGGGTCTTCGAGTGGCGGCGAGTTCGATCTCTCGCGCTATGTGCGCGCCGACTTCGGGCGCTTCGCGAATCGAGACGACGCGTTCGACGCGCTGGGCGAGACGATCGCGGCACCGGTGCGCTGGGTCATTGACCCGATCATGCGGCGTATCTCGGCGTAATCTACACGGATGTCCCGGCGAATATTCGCCGGGACATCCGTGTTCTTTCGAGGTTGCAGCTACTCGTTGCCGACGGCCTTATCGGCCGCGTCACGCGCGTCTTGAATCTGGCCCTCGAACTTGCCGCCCGTGACCTTGTTGGCGGCTCCGGCGACGCCGTCGAGCAGCTTGTCACTAATGTCTTCCGCCTGCTCGCTCTTCAGTGCGTCAGCAACCTTGCCGTCGCTGAGAAACTCTTTGGCTTTGGCGGTGAGGTCTTCGATACCCATGTGGTGCTCCTTCGTCCCCGGGCGACGAGGTGCCACCCTGCCAGTATCTTCTCGCGAGGAGTGAGCGCTCGTAAAGACCTGAATGCAACAGCTCGTGCGCTTCGGTCTGGGTTCATCTGCAGTTCAGTACGCGCCGGAGTTCCTGATAGTGGCGTGAACGGTGCGGCCGAGAATGGCGAAGTCGGGCCCAAACGACCAGTTCTCTAAATGAGTGCAGGTTGAAGCGCGCGTACTGCAGGCTCTCGTCTATAGAAAACCCAAAAGACCCCCGCCACTGTTGCGACGGGGGTCTTGCTCTGGTGCGCCCCAAGGGATTCGAACCCCTGACCTTCTGATCCGTAGTCAGATGCTCTATCCAGCTGAGCTAGGGGCGCCCGTTGGTTACCCAACTCGTAAGACTGTACACGAGCCCCGATCGAAAGGGAAATCGGGGCCCCGTATGGCGACGACCCCGCGCGTGTCGCGTGCGACGGGTACCCTGTACTGCGTGCCACAGACCTCTGAACTTGCCCGCGCGGAAGCACTGATCCGCGAGATCCCGAACTACCCGTCGCCGGGCATCCTCTTCCGCGACATCACACCGCTGCTCGGTGACGCCTCCGCTCTGAGGGCCACGGTCGAGGCGTTGATCGCGCCCTTCGCCGGCAACTTCGACGTCATCGCCGGGCTGGAGGCACGCGGGTTTCTGCTCGCGAGCGCCGCCGCATACGCGAGCGGTACCGGGCTCATGCCGATCCGTAAAGCCGGCAAGCTGCCCCGCCCCGCCGCGAGCGTCGGCTATGCACTCGAGTACGGCACCGCCGAGGTCGAAGCGCACGACGACTTCGCCCCGGGCACGCGCGTGCTGCTGATCGACGATGTGCTCGCCACCGGCGGCACGCTGGCTGCGGCGCACCATCTGCTGGAACGCCTCGGCTACGTGGCCGCGGGCACCTCAGTGCTTTTCGAAATCGACGGGCTCGGGGGCCGTGCCGTGGTTGATGATCCGGCGCTGCACACCGTCTTTCATAGTTAGTCGGCGATGTCTGAGGTGGGGGCTAAGTTCGACGCATGAGCCGACGGAACAGAGGGAACGAACCGCCGCTGCCCGCGCCTGATTTCTTCGATCTCGCGGGCAGCGACCCCGAGCCGTTGAACTCGGGGCGCATTCCCGACCCGCAGCCGGCCCACACTCCGCTGTTTCGCTGGCTCGCCCGCGTGCTCACCGCGGTCGAAGCCCGTCTCCGCGCGCGTGGCGACGCAGCGATGCGCAACGCCCTGCGGTTTTTCTGGGTGCTGCTCATGGGTGCAGGTGTTTTTCTCCTCGTCGGCCCCGTGCTCAACGCGCCAATGAGCTTCGATGAGGTCATCGACTCGGCCGACATCGACGAGGTCGATTGGATCGCGCGTGATGCGCAGATCGACTATGCGGTCGGTCGTACAGACGATGGCCGCTTCACTGCGACGGTTACCGAGACGTACGACGCCGACTTCCGCAACGGGCCCGAGCCGAGCGTTGAGCGGGTCGTCGTCACCGAATACCACGGACACGACGTACGTTTCACGCTGTCGAGCGCCACCATCGACGGCTCTGCGGCCGACATCGAGATCACTGAGAAGCCGACCACCACCGAGGTACGTCTGACCCGAACCGATGGGCAGCCACTCAGCGGCACGCAGCAGGTGTCGCTCTCGTACGAACTGCACGACCTCATCACCAGCGAAGTCGACGATGCCACCGGGGCCGTCGTCGATCGTTTCGCCTGGTCACTGTTCGCTCCGACCTGGCCGCAGGGCACCAAGGGCGTCGAAGTCTCGCTCACCTTGCCCGCCGAGATCAACGACGCGCTGGTGCGCGCGCCACGCGGCTCCATCGCGTGGCTGCTGTTGAGCGCCTCCAGCTGGTTGACCCCCGACCACGTCACCGGCGATGGGGCGACGGTCTACTCGTTCACCAACGACGACACGATGCCGCCCAACGCCGAAGCGACGCTCTCCGCGAGCTTCGCCGCAGGCACCTTCACCCAGCCGCCGACCACGGCGCTCTTCTGGGTGCAGACCTACGGGCCGCTGCTGCCCCTCGTGGTGCTCGCAGCGCTCGCGCTCTTCGCACTCGCGGCTCGCCGCATCGTGTGGGCCGATAGCGCCGGCGAGCCGTGGTACCTGCCGCGGGCCGAGCCACCCGAAAGCCTGACACCGGTGCACGCCGCGCAACTGCGCGGGCGGGTGCGTCACGCCGAGCTCATCGAGGTGCTCGACGCGGCACCGGCGTCTGGCTCGAGAGGGCGCGAAGCGTGGCTCGCCCAGCTCGCTCGGGCTGCGCGACGAGTGGGGCGGTGGGGCAACCTGCCGAGCGCGCTGCAGCGCGCTGCGCGCTGGCGACGCGAAGATGCCGCTGTCGGCGCCGGTCTGCGCTGGGTGCCCGACAGCTACGTGCGCGACTTCTTCACCTTCGCGCCTATCGCACTCACGCTCGTGCAATGGGGTGTGCTGCGGCAGCTCTCGCACCAGGTCATCTTGACGGTCGTCTGGTGGCCGGCACTCTTCGTACTGGTCTCGACAGCGCTCGCCGTGGTCTCAGTCGCCGCCGTGCACCGCCCCAGACCGCTGACCCGAGCAGGCGCGCTCGCGGTGCAGCAGCTGAAAGGAATCGACGTGTGGGCGCGGGCGACACGATTGCTCGATCGCGGCCCGGTCGGCGACCCGCTGCTGCCCTACGCCGTGGCATTCGTCGGGCCGCGCCGGGCAGGTCGCGCCGTGCGCGAGCTGGCGCTGCGTGAAGCCGGATCACGGGATGCCGACCGTGGGTGGCGCACCGCGCACTTCATCTCGGGGCCCGCGATCGCTGCACTGATCGCGGCGCTGGCGGTGCTCGCGGGGTCGATCGTCACCGTCTCGATTCAGCCCCCTCCGCTCGGCATGGATACGGAGTTCATCACCGAGTACGACGACCTGCCCGGCACCTTCTCGACCGATGTCACCGGGCTCGACATCTCGGCCGAGCTCTCGCGGGCGGGCGATGGTGCGGCACGCCTGCACGTCATCGAACACCTCGACGTGCGCTTCGACGGCACCGGATCGCGCGTGCCCCAATTCGCGAAAGAATGGCCGACGCAGCGCTACGATCAGTCGCTCGGCTTCACCCTCGACGCCGTGCGCATCGACGGCGAACCCGTGGCCTACGAGCAGCTGCCGCAACCGCAGACCCAGAGCACCGCGATGGTGACGCAGCTCGCAGACGTGCTCGACGGCGACCACGAGGTGCAGATCGAGTACACCCTCGAAAGCGCCGCAGTGCGGGTGCCGGCGCACGGTGAAACGACCAGCGACATCGACCAGGTGCGCTGGACAGCCTGGTTCTCGTTCCTCGACACCGAGTACTACCGCGACGTCGATGACCTCGATGCCGGTCGCGCGCAGGTGCGCCCGCTCCGCGTGCAGCTGACGGTGGCCCCTGAGCTGGCCACCACGCTGACGTCGGGCGGCTGGATCAGCTCGCCGCCCTACTCCGAACGCAACAACGAACGGCGGCTCGACGTGCTTCCGCTCGAAGACGGGTTGGCGTCGAAGCCGTGGGTCACCGAAGAGCGAACCAGCGTCGACGACGCGCAGCGCACCCGACTCGACCTGCGCATCGGCGATGTGCGCGACCGCGCCGATGGCGCACTCGTCGCGACCTACGACGTCGATGCCGTGCAATCACGAACCGTCGCTGACGATTCCGCAGGCATCGCCGCGGGCCCCTGGGCAGTCGATGCCGAGGTGAACGACACGCTCGACAAGTACGCACTCGGGCTTAACGACGATTTGGGAGCGGTGCTCGACTTCCCCGCGGGCACGTTCACGGGCACCTCGCCCCAAGCGGCCGAAACGTTTCTACTCGGGCGCGCCCTGCCCTACAGTGCGTTGTATGCACTGCTCGGGCTCGTGATCGTCGCCTCGGCAGGCGTGATCGTAATCGTGACGCGCGTGCAACGACGCCCCTCAGTGAGTCTGCGCACCACCGCATTCGTCACGATCCCCGTCATCGCGGTCGCGCAGTGCGTCATCTTCTGCTGGACAGTGATGCCCAGCCCGGGCAGTGACTCGCGGGGCGGTTGGGCCATCGCAGCCGGAGTCGTCATGCTGACCGCCGTCGCTGCCGAAATCATCATGGTCGCGCGCCGCACCTCGGCAACACCGGGCGAAGCGCGAGGGAGCGCGAAGGGCCGCGCGCGAAACGCGACACGCACCCGTGCGAGCTCGCGTACGCGCCGCCGCACGCGCAAGGGAGCAGAATAGAGCAATGACCGAGATCGACGCCACGGCAGCCTTCTTCGCCGCACGAGATCAGCTGCTCGCCCTCAGCGGTGACCCGAAACGGCAGCGAGACGAGTTCGTGTGGCCCGACGTCGGGCCGACGTTCAACTGGGCGCATGACGTCTTCGATGTCATCGCGGCAGACAACGACACGACGGCACTCTGGATCGCCGAGACAGACGGCAGCGAGCTCAAGCGCAGCTTCGCGCAGCTGAAGCAGCGCTCCGACCAGGTCGCGAACTGGCTCACGCGCATCGGCGCGAAACGCGGCGACGTCGCCATGCTCATGCTCGGCAACCGCGTCGAACTCTGGGAGATCATGCTCGCCGCCATGAAGATCGGCGTCGTGCTGCTGCCGACCTCGGTGGTGCTCGGCTCTCACGAACTCGTCGACCGCGTCGAACGCGGCACCGTGAACTGGGTGTTCGCCGCCGCCGAAGACGCGATCAAGTTCCGCGAGGTGCCCGGCGACTACCGCGGCATCGGCGTCGGGTTCGACGCGGCGAACGACGATCAGCGCGCCAGCCTCTATGACTGGGAGCGCTACGAAGAGTCGTCAGCGGCATCGGTGGCCGCAGTCGCGAAGACCACGGCGAGCGACGACGCGGCGCTGCTCTACTTCACCTCGGGCACCACCAGTCTGCCCAAGATCGTGGTGCACTCGCACACCAGTTACCCGCTCGGGCACCTCACCACGCTGTCGTGGCTCGGGGTGCGCCCCGGCGACACGCACCTCGTCATCAGCGCTCCCGGCTGGGCGAAGCACGCCTGGTCGAGCTTCTTCGGGCCATGGCACGTCGGGGCGACCATCTTTGTCGCGAACTACGCACGCTTCGACGCCGAATTCTTGGTGTCTGAACTCGATCGCGTCGGCGTCAACACCTTCTGCGCCCCGCCCACGGTGTGGCGCATGCTGATTCAGAGCAACATCGAGCACAAGCCGCGCGCACTGCGCGAAATCGTTTCGGCCGGTGAGCCGCTCAACCCCGAAGTCATCGCCCGCATTCAGCAGTGGTGGGGCCTCGAGATTCGCGACGGCTACGGCCAGACCGAAACCACGGCGCTCATCGGCAACCTGCCCGGTGACCCGATCGTCGCGGGCGCGATGGGCCAACCCCTGCCGGGTGTCGACGCCGTGCTCATCGACCCGCTCACCGGCGACGAGGTCGAAGAGGGCGAGATCTGCCTGCGCCTCGACCCGAAGCGCCCCGTCAACCTCATGCCCGGTTACTGCGGCAACCCTGAAGCGACCGCGAAGGCCACGCGCGACGGGCTCTTCCACACCGGCGATGTGGCACAGCGCGGCGAGAACGGCGTGCTCACGTTCGTGGGGCGCACCGACGACATCTTCAAGTCAAGCGACTTCAAGGTCTCGCCGTTCGAGGTCGAAAGCGCCCTCATCGAGCACGCGTTCGTCGCCGAAGCCGCGGTCGTGGGCGCCCCCGACGACACGCGCCTCAACGTGACGAAGGCCTACGTGGCGCTGGCCACCGAGGTCGAAGCGACGGAGGCCGCGGCGCGCGAGATCCTCGCCCACGCACGCGTCGCTCTGCCGCCCTACATGCGCGTGCGCCGCGTCGAGTTCTTCGAACTACCGAAGACGACCTCGGGCAAGATTCGCCGCATCGAACTGCGCCAGCGCGAAGAAGCGGCGCACGCCGCGGGGGAGCGCATTGTGAGCGAGTGGCGAGAGGAAGACTTCCCAGGGCTCAAAGGCTGAGGGCTCAGCGGGCCGCGCTCGGGGCCAAACGCGCGTACGTGCGCGCGATGCGGTCGCGCCACCACGCATCGCGATCCGGAGCCGCCGCGTAGCGCGAGACCAGCGTCGCGTCGATCTCGGGGCGAGCGACCCGGATCACCCCCTCATGCGGCACCAGCGACTCGCGGGTGATGTCGCCCTCAAGCAACGCGACCGTGCCCAGACCGCAGGCACCCGCGAGCACACCGTCGGGCAGCGCCGCCGCGAGCTGCAGCCCCATCGCGATGCCCGCAGACGTGTCGAGCGCGCTCGAGACCACCACCGGCAGCCCGGCCTCACGAACGATTTCGAGTGCACGGCGCACCCCGCCGAGGGGCTGCGCCTTGACGATGAGCAGATCGGCGGCGCCGGCCCGGGCGACCGCGAGCGGATCTTCCGCCTTGCGCACGCTCTCATCGGCCGCGATGCGCACCGTGACGCCGACGTTCGCCAGGCGCGCGCGCACCGCGACGAGCTCCTCGACCGATAAGCACGGCTGCTCGGCGTAATCGAGGTCGAACGCGGCGAGTGCGGTGAGAGCGATGACAGCGTCATCGACCGACCACCCCGCGTTCGCGTCGACCCGCACGAGACCAGCCGGGCCCAGCGCAGCACGCACGGCCCGCACCCGAGCAATGTCGTCGTCGAGCGACTGGCCGCGCTCGGCGACCTTCACCTTCGCGGTCGTGCACCCCGCGAACCGCGCAAGAATGCCCGGTACCGCGTCGGCATCGACCGCGGGCACCGTCGCGTTGATCGCGATGCTCTCGCGGATCGGCTCGGGCTGCGGCGCCCACCCGAAATCGAGCGCCGCGGCCAACCAGGGGGCCGCCTCGGCGTCGTCGTACTCCGTGAACGGCGAGAACTCGCTCGCACCTCGGGGCGCATCGAACACGACGGCCTCGCGCACGGAGATGCCGCGAAATCGAGTGCGGGTCGGGATCGCCACGACGTGTGCCGCCGCGAGTACCTCGGCGAGCGATGGTACCGGCGGGGTGCTCGGGCCCGCGCTCGGGCTCGCGTGCGGATCGGGCCGATCGGCGGATGCAGCAACGGACATGCGTCGATCCTCCCACCTTCTGCCGTGTCTGAGCCGGGCCTCGTCTCAATGTCGGTGGTGCCGCCTAGGGTAGAGACATGACGCAGCAGGTTTCCGAACTCTTCGACGCCGCCGAGTGGCAGGCCGCCCCCGGGTCGGAGCACTACACCGACATTACGTCGCACCTGAGCAACGACGGGCGCATCGCCCGCGTCGCCCTCGATCGCCCCGAAGTGCGCAACGCCTTCCGCCCGCGCACCGTCGACGAGCTCGCCGATGCGCTCGAACGAGCCCGGGTCAACCCCAAGGTCGGCGTCGTGTTGCTCACCGGCAACGGGCCGAGCCCGAAAGACGGGGGCTGGGCCTTCTGCTCGGGCGGCGACCAGCGCATTCGTGGCCGTGACGGGTACAAGTACTCCGAAGACGAGACCGCGGTGGGCCCCGAAGCGGCGGCGCGCGCCGGCCGGCTGCACATTCTCGAGGTGCAGCGGTTGATCCGCTTCATGCCGAAGGTGGTCATCGCACTGGTGCCCGGCTGGGCTGCCGGCGGCGGTCACTCGCTCAACGTGGTCTGCGACCTCACGATCGCGAGCCGTGAGCACGCCAAGTTCAAGCAGACCGATGCCGACGTCGGGTCGTTCGACGCCGGGTACGGCAGCGCCTACTTCGCGAAACAGGTCGGTCAGAAGTTCGCCCGCGAGATCTTCTTCCTCGCCGAAGAGTACTCGGCCGACCGCGCCCGTGAGATCGGCGCGGTCAACGAGGTCGTGCCGCACGCCGAACTCGAACGCACCGGCATCGCTTGGGCGCGCACCATTCTCGGCAAGTCGCCGACCGCGATTCGCATGCTCAAGTACGCGATGAACGCGGTCGACGACGGCATCGTCGGTCAACAACTCTTCGCCGGCGAAACCACTCGCCTCGCCTACGGCACCGACGAAGCGGTCGAAGGTCGCGACTCGTTCCTCGAAAAGCGCGAACCCGACTGGAGCCCGTTCCCCTACCATTACTGAGCGGGTCGGCGGCGTTCTGACGCCGGCCGGCGGAGCTGCCGGGAGGTCAGAGAAGTTCGATCACCGCGGAAGGCGAAGGCGGCGATGCCGTCGTGCCCGTGCGCGGCACGACCAGGTCGAAGCGTCGGGCGGGTAGTGCGGGGTCTGTGACGGCCGCGTCCGTGGTGCGATCAGCGAGAAGCACCGCGGCGAGGGGAAGCGCGGTCGAGGAAAGCGGATCCGCCACTGCTGCCGCTGCTCCGCTCGTCACATCGTGCAGCCGCAGCTGCAGTGACACATGGGGCGACATGAGGTTCACGGCGTGGCACGGCCCCGAGAGTGCGACCAACCGCACGTCGGCGTCCCCGCTGAACTGGAGCACTGTGCCGCTTGAGGCCTCGTGCCGCACGCCGTCGACCGCGAGCACGACCTCGCCGCCCACCGGCATGAAGTTGCGGTGCACCCCGGGCAGCGGCGAAAAGGCGGCCGGCTCACGCAGCTCGGCGATACTCAGCCGCCACTCGGGGGCAGCGAGCTCGCTGCGGATCGAGCGCGAGCGCTCGTATCCGACGAGTTCGGTCGTCGCACCGAGCCCGTTCGCCCACGGCGCCGCGGTCAAGGGCGCAAACGGCTGCTCGACGGCCCACGTTCCGGGTGAGACCTGCCTATCGACGTTCATCCCTCAACGCTATCGCCCCGCGCCGTTATTGCGATCGGGGTAACTTCCGACCAGTGCGACACTGCTGATCGCCTCCAACACCGGTCCGAAGTGACCCTGATCGCACGAGAGGCGATCGCGGCAGGCGGGCGAGCGGGCAAGCGGGCGACCGCAACGAACGCGCCGCCCGCAGAGACCCACCGCCCGCACCACCCCAGCCAACCGGAGTACCCTGGTCGGGTGACTGCGCCCCACGCACTTCGTGCCATCCCCACCGAGGATCGCGCCTGGCTCATGGCCGGGCTCGCCGACGCACTCGCGGGCGGCGCCCCGATCGTGCCGGTGGCGCCGGGCACCGACCCCGAGGCGATCGCGCAGTTGCAGCAGCAGGAGCTGCCCGAGGGCACCGCGGTGGTCGTGCGCACGTCGGGGTCGAGCGGCACCCCCAAAGCGGTCGCGCTGTCTGCCGAGGCGTTGCGCGAGAGCGCCGAGGCGACAGCCGAGCGCTTCGGTGGGCACGGCCAGTGGCTCGTGACGCTGCCGACGCACCTCATCTCCGGGCTGCAAATGCTCGTGCGCAGCGAGCTCGCGGGCACGCAGCCGGTCTTCTTCGACGGGCACTTCGACCCGGCCGCATTCTTAGAGCACGCCGAGACGCTCGACGCCGAGCGCCGCTACGTCTCGCTGGTGCCGGTGCAGCTCGCGCGACTCTTCGACATGATCGAGACGGATCGCGCCGCCGCCGACGTCCTGCGCCGCTTCGACGCGGTGCTCGTCGGCGGCCAGGCCGTGAGTCTCGCCCTGCGCAGCCGCGCGCACGCCCTCGGCATCGGGCTGAAGCGCAGCTACGGTATGACCGAGACCGCGGGTGGGTGCGTCTACGACGGCGTTGAGATCGGCGACACCCGCGTGCGTATTCGCGGGGGCGAAGTGCAGCTGGCCGGTCCGTCGCTGGCGCTCGGCTACGTCGGCGATCCCGAACTCACCGACCGCGCATTCATCACTGAAGCGGGCCGCGATGGGGTGCCGGTGCGCTGGTACCGCACGGGCGACTCGGGTGAGCTGCTGGGCGGCATGCTCACGGTCACCGGGCGCATCGACCGGGTCATCATCTCGGGCGGCGTCAACGTGTCGCTCGACGAGGTCGAGCGCGTGGTGCGCGAGCAGACCGGATGGCAGAGTGCGGTCGCGCTGAGTGCACCGCACCCCGAGTGGGGGGAGCGGGTCTCGCTCGTGGTCGAGATCGACCGCTCCGAAGACCCGACCCGACGCCCGAAGCATGCCGCAGTGGCGCCCCGTGATGCGCGCGTGAGTTTTGAGCAGGTGCAAGAGGCGCTGCGCGGCGCACTCGGGCCCGCATCGGTGCCCGATTGGGCGACCGAAATGGAAGAGATTCCGCGCCTTGCGGGCGGCAAGCCCGATCACGCGGCGATCAAGCAGTGGATGGAGCGCCTGCGGGCGAGCTTCACCGAGGTACGACGAGGAGACGATCAGGCGTGAGCGCGGCGAAGAATGGGCGACGTTCGGGCAACCCGGCGACTCGCGAGGCGGCAAAGCGCCAGGCGGCAGCGGGCGGCCCGCCCCGCATCACCTGGCGCAACTGGGTGGGCGGCGCGCGCCTGCGCACCCTGCCGCTCGCGGTCGCTCCTGTCGCCGCAGGCACGGGCATCGCGTACATGGTGCGCGGTTTCGACCTGCCCCTGGCTTTGCTGGCGCTGGCGGTCGCCGTCTTCCTGCAGATCGGCGTGAACTACGCGAACGACTACTCCGACGGTATTCGCGGCACCGACGCCTACCGCGTCGGCCCGGCGCGGCTCACCGGATCGGGGCTCGTGAACCCGAAGCGGGTGCTTGCCCTCGCACTGATCTTCTTCGCGCTCGCCGCAGTGGCGGGCATCGTCGCCGTGGTGCTCAGCGAGCGCTGGTGGTTCCTCGCGCTCGGTGCGATCGCGATTGTCGCCGCCTGGTTCTACACCGGGGGCAAGCGCCCTTACGGGTATGCGGGGCTCGGCGAACTCGTGGTCTTCATCTTCTTCGGGCTCGTCGCAACCGTCGGCACGGTGTGGCTGCAGACCGAGCTCGACGTGCAAGAGCCCTGGGTCGCGGGCGCCGGCGTCGGATTCTTCGCGGTTGCCGTGCTCGTCGTGAACAACCTCCGCGACATCCCGACCGACAAGCTGGCTGGCAAGCGCACGCTCTCCGTGCGCATCGGCGATCGAGCTTCGCGCATTCTCTACGTCGTCTGCGTGGTGCTGCCGTTCGCGGTGCCGGCGCTCTACGCGGTCGCGCAGCCGGGCATGATTCTCGTGTGGTTCGTGCTGCTGTTGGTCATCCCGGCAATCATCATCACGCTGACCGCAAAGACGCCGCGCGAACTCATCATCGTGCTGCAGCTCACGAGCTTCGCCGCGCTGGCCTACGGCGTGCTGCTCGGGGTCGCGTTCGCGTTCTGACACCGGGTGATCCGGTGCCGGATCACCGCGCCACGCCCGGAATGCTTGCCGACGGGTGCGATGCGGGTCTAAGGTGATTCTCGGAAACCCTGACCCCGGAGAGGAGCGACCCATGGCGATCATCGAACAGCCGTCGGTACCGTACCTTCCGGGCACACCGAAGTCCGGGCATTAGGTCGACGCGGCTCGTGCGCTGAATCACTCGCGCACCGCCGCACCACCCCAGCTTCCGCATCCGTCACCGCGCCCCCGCGCCCGGGCCCTCGTGCCCTGAACGCAGGCGACGCCGACTCCGTCAGGCATCATGAATCACACCGCTGCATCCCAGCCGCACGAGCCTCAAACCCGAGACGCCCAGCCCCGCGTCTCGACGCTGCGCGCGCTCGCGCGCCTGCTGCCGTTCGCCCGGCCCGCGCTGCCGAAACTCATCGGCGGCATCTTCCTCGGCCTCGGTGCCGCGGTGGCGAGCCTCATCATTCCGCTCGTGCTGCAGTGGGCCGTCGACGGCCCCATCGTTTCGGGTGATCGCACCCAGATCATCTGGGCGACGCTCGGCGTGCTCGGGCTCGGCATCGCCGAAGCGCTGCTCGTCTTCATGCGCCGCCGCCTCGTACTCGCGCCGGCTGCATCGGTGGAGTACGCCGTACGCCAGGGGTTCTACGAGCGATTGCAGCGCCTGCCCGTCGCCTTCCACGATCGCTGGCAATCGGGCCAGCTGCTGAGTCGCATGATGCAAGACATCAGCTCGATCCGCCGCTGGCTCGCCTTCGGCTCGATTCTGCTGCTCGTCAACCTGCTCACCATCTTCATCGGCATGGGCCTGCTCTTCCGCTGGCACTGGGCGCTCGGTGTCGTGTTCATTCTGTGCTCGATTCCCATTTGGGTGGTCGGATACCGCTTCGAACAGGTCTACGGTGTGCTCTCGCGGCGCAGCCAGGATCAGACGGGCGACCTCGCGACCTCGGTCGAAGAGAGCGTGCACGGCATTCGCGTGCTCAAGGCGTTCGGCCGCGGTGGGCACGCGCTGTCTCAGTTCACCCGCCGCGCCGAGACGCTGCGCGACACCGAGATGCGCAAGGCGCGCGAGGTCGGCGGGTTGTGGTTCTGGTACGAGGTCGTGCCGATTCTCGCGATGGGCGCCTGCTTCATCACCGGCGTCTGGCTCGCAGCCCACGGCATGCTGACGACGGGCGAGCTCGTCGCGTTCTTCGCCATGGCCGCCGCGCTGCGCTGGCCGATGGGGTCGCTGGGCTTCCTGTTCTCGTTTCTCATCGATACCCGAACCGCGACCGATCGCGTGTTCGAGGTGTTCGACGCCGAGCAGACGGTGAACGATCCGGAGCATCCGAAGACCATCGAACACGGTCGTGGCGAGCTCGTATTCCGCAATGTGCATTTTCGCTATCCCGATGCGGCGCCTGAAGAACGCGACCTCGTCGACGGCTTCGATCTCGCTCTGCGGCCGGGCGAAACACTGGCGCTCGTCGGGTCGACCGGCAGCGGCAAGACGAGCATTACGACGTTGCCGACGCGTCTGTACGACGTCACCGCAGGCGCGGTCGAGCTCGACGGTATCGACGTGCGCGATCTGCGGCTCGAGGAGCTGCGGCGCCGTATCGGCGTCGCGTTCGAAGAGCCCATTCTCTTCTCGGCGTCAGTGCGCGAAAACGTACTGCTCGGGCGGCACGACCTCGAACTCGGCAGCGCCGAGGCAGAGCAAGTGCTGCACGACGCCCTCGCCGTGGCGCAGGCCGGCTTCGTGCAGGATCTGCCGCAGGGCCTCGACACAGCGGTCGGCGAAGAGGGGCTGAGTCTCTCGGGAGGCCAGCGGCAGCGCCTCGCGCTCGCCCGCGTCGTCGCCGCCGAACCCGATGTACTCGTGCTCGACGACCCGCTCTCAGCGCTCGACGTCGACACCGAGGCGCTCGTCGAAGCGGCGCTGCGCCGCGTGCTCGCCGACACGACCGCGCTCATCGTGGCCCATCGGCCGTCGACGGTCGCCCTCGCCGACCGCGTCGCCGTGATGCGCGACGGGCGCATCGACGCCATCGGCACCCACTCCGAACTGCTGCGCACGAGCGAGCATTACCGACACCTCATCGCGAGCATCGATACCGGCACCGACACCAGCACCCCCAATACCAGCACCGAGGAGGTGTGACCATGAGCCCCGAGAGCGTTCGCGGCACGAGCGGCGAAGACCGCGACACCTACACGAAGGCCGAGAGCCGCGCGATCCGCCGGCGTTCGCTGCGGCTGCTGGGGTCGATCCTGCGCCCGCTGAAGCGCCTCATGCTGCTGACGGCCGTCGTCGTCATCATCTCGTCGGCGATGCGTGCGGTCGGCCCGTCGCTCATCGCGTACGGCATCGACACGGCATTGCCGCGCGCGGTGGAGGCGGGGGACTGGGTGCCCGCAATCGGTGTTGCCGTCGCCTTCTTGCTGACGGGGGCGATCGGATCACTGCTCGTCGGCTGGTACGTGGTGCTCATCGCGCGACTGACGCAGGCCGTGATGATCGAGCTGCGCACGCGCATATTCCGCCATACGCAGCGCCTCAGTCTCGAATTCCACGAGGGGTATACGTCGGGGCGCATCATCTCGCGTCAGACGAGCGACCTCGAGTCGATCCAGGAGCTCATGGACGGCAGCCTGAACGAGCTCGTCGACGCGGTGCTCATCGGCACCTTCACCCTGGTCATGCTCTTTGTGCTCGATTGGAAGAGCGGACTCGTGCTGCTGTTCATGGGTATTCCACTCGCGTTGCTGATGCGCTGGTTCGTCGTCGAGTCGCAGAAGGGCTTCCGTTCCACCCGCGTGGTGAGCGCCCGGCTCATCGTGCAGTTCGTCGAGACGATGACCGGCATTCGCGCCGTGCAGGCGTTCCGTCGTGAGCGCAACGGCGACGCCGCGTTCGGCGAGGTGTCTGATCAGTACCGCAAGGCGAACCTGCGCGTGATTCGGCTCTTCGGCACCCTCGACCCCGGTCTGATTCTGCTCGCGAACATCACCGTCGCGGTCGTGCTGCTCTGGGGCGCGCTGCGCGTGACGAGCGGCGAACTCGCGATCGGCGTGCTCATCGCGGCGGTGCTCTACGTGCGCAACTTCTTCGGCCCGCTCGAAGACGTCGCGATGTTCTTGAACTCGTATCAGTCGGCGACCGCAGCGCTCGAAAAGGTATCGGGTGTGCTGGAAGAAGAGCCGACGGTGCGAGATCCCGAGCGCCCCGTGCGGCTCGAGCATCCGCGCGGGCAGTTGCGCTTCGACCACGTGACCTTCGCCTACGGCACCGCCGGCGCGGCCGCGCGCACCGTGCTCGACGACTGCGACCTCGAGTTGCCCGCCGGGCAAACGGTGGCGCTCGTCGGCACGACCGGCGCGGGCAAGTCGACGCTGGCGAAGCTCGTTGCGCGGTTCTACGATCCGACATCCGGTGCCGTGCGACTCGACGGCGTCGATCTGCGCGAGCTCGATGCGGCAGACCTGCGCCGGGCCATCGTGATGGTGACGCAAGAGGCCTATCTCTTCAGTGGCACGGTCGCGGAGAACATCGCCCTCGGCAAACCCGATGCATCGATCGACGAGATCCGTGCGGCGGCGCGAGCGGTCGGGGCCGAAGCGTTCATCGAATCATTGCCCGATGGGTTCGACACCGATGTGAACAAGCGCGGTGGGCGCGTATCGGCGGGTCAGCGTCAGCTGATCTCATTCGCCCGCGCGTTCCTCGCCGACCCCACCGTGCTGATTCTCGACGAGGCGACGGCCTCGCTCGACCTGCCGAGCGAACGCCTCGTGCAAGACGCCCTGCAGCGCCTGCTCGCCGATCGCACCGCCATCATCATTGCGCACCGCCTCTCTACCGTCGCGATCGCCGATCGAGTGCTCGTGATGGAGCACGGTCGGGTGGTCGAAGACGGGGCGCCGGCCGAGCTCGTGTCGCTCGGCGGCCGATACGCCAAGTTGTACGCGGAGTGGGAGTCGACGCAGGTGTAGCGCTCGTCAGTCGCGCGGGGTCTGCTGCGGAGGCGCAACGGTCTCATCGGGAGGCCCTGCTGCGGCGTCGCTTGCGTCGCCCGACGTGCCGGCACCGTGCTCGGCGCCCGCATCGACCGCCTCGTCTTCGACGATGTCGTCTGCCGTGCGATCGCGATTGCGCCAGTCGTAGATGCTCTCGGAAGCCGTGGCGCGCGAGCGTGCCAAGAAGATGACCGAGAGCGCGACTCCGATGAGCGCTGCGAAGATGGCCGCCAGCCACGGCTGAATGCCGATGAGATAGAGCACCGCAAAGGGCACAGCGAAAAAGAGCAGACGCAGCACGATGTAGATGAGCCAGGCGGAGCGGGGGTTCTTCACCCGCACGAGTGTAGTCGCGACGCCTGAACCGCCCCTTGGCGCAAGGCCCAGGGAACCGCGCAGCCGTACGAGTACGATTGGGGTATGGTGCGATTCGTGATTATCGGAATCGTCGTCGCCGTGGCATTGACACTGTACGCGCTGGTCGACGCGGCGATGACCGATGCATCGCGTGCACGAGGAGTGTCGAAGCCGATCTGGATCGTGCTGATCGTGGTGCTTCCGGTGATCGGCGCGTTGCTCTGGTTCTTTATCGGCAAGGGTGCGCAGCAGTCTCGCGCTGCGCACCAGCATCGTCGGGCTCCTGATGACGATCCGCGTTTTACCGGAACGCGGTTGTCGTCGAACGATCTCGACGCGCACATGCGCGATCTCGAAGATCGACTCCGCGAACTCGACAATGAGACGTTTCCGGGCGAGCAGCCCGTATCCGAGGCCGGCGCGTCACCCGAGGCCGATGAGTCGACCGCGAGTGAGACGGCGCAGACGGTTGAGCCGTCGACGCCTGAGGCAACTGACTCAGACACTACCGCGACTGACGGTCCGTCGACGTCGCCTGCTCCAGAAGCCGAACCGCGTGATGCACGTTCGGGTGAACCTGGAAAGCGGCCAGACGGCGATTCGACGTCGTGACCGAGATGGTGCCTGAGGCGTCGGGTGCACCCGTGCAACCGGCCGCGGCCTCGGTCTTCGCGGTCGAATTGCTCGCAGAGTTCGTGCGGCGCGGAGTGCGTGACGCGGTCGTCTGCCCCGGCTCTCGATCGCAGGCGCTCGCGCTCGCGGCGGCCGCGGGCGAGGCGGCTGGGGCCCTGCGCCTCCACGTGGCTCTCGACGAGCGATCTGCGGGCTTCTTCGCACTCGGCGTTGCACGTGAAACTGGGTACCCGGCACCGGTGATCGTGACGAGCGGTACCGCGGTCGCGAACCTGTTGCCGGCTGCGTTCGAGGCAGACGCCGGGCGCATCCCCTTCGTGATGCTCACTGCAGATCGACCCGAAGAGCTCAGGGGCATTCGCAGCAATCAGACCACGCGACAGGCCGCCATCTTGGGGGCGACTGCGCGATGGTCGGCCGACGTGCCCGCGCCGTCGTTCGTCGACGGTGATCTGCGCCGCGAGCCGCAGCGGGATCCGAGCGCCTTGGCCGCACGTGCGCTCGCGCACTCGATCGGAGAACCGGGAGGGGCGCCGGCGGGCCCCGTGCAGCTCAATCTGGCGTTCCGCGAGCCGCTTTCGGGCACCGCTGGTTTCGACCGAATGATCTCGGCCGGGCTCGCTGCGGCGGCGCAAGAGCGGGACGCTATGCCGCTCGCGTCCGCGGTGCCGACTGAGAGGCTGAACGCCGACGCCGGGGCGTACGTGCACGAGGGTGATGCCCTCGCCGTCGTCATCGCCGGTGCGGGCGCCGGTGATGAGGCCGAAGAGTTCGCGCGAACCGCAGGCTTGCCACTGCTCGCGGAAGTGGTGAGTGGTGCGCGCTTCGGGCGTGAAGCGGTCGCGGGGTACGCGACGCTGATCGATGACCCCGAGATCGGCGGGCTCATCGAACAGGCGATCGTGTTCGGGCATCCGACACTCACCCGCCAGATTCCGGAATTGCTGCGCCGCGACGATGTTGATGTGATCGTCGTCGATCCGCACGCGGGCCGAGGTGTCGAACACTTCGACCCAGACCGCGCGGCGCGCATTGTGCCGGCGGCTCGGGTGGCCGAGCATCACGACCGCAGAGCCCTGCGGCGCTGGCTCGGCGCGTGGGTCGTCGCAGACCGCGCATTGCAGCGCGACCGCTCGACCGTGCATGAGCCCGACCTCGCAGCAGCGCAGGCTCCGGGCTACAAAGAGCGCAACGCCTATGCGCGCGCAGAGGTTGCCGCGATGCGCGAACCGATCACGCGAGAGCTGCTCGTCGAGAGCGTCTGGCGGGGCACCTGGCCGCACGACCGTCTGATCGTCGCTGCATCGAGGCTGGTGCGCGTGCTCGATGCGATCGCCCCGGCTCGCCGACTCGCTGTGCACGCGAACCGTGGGCTCGCGGGCATCGATGGCACCATAGCGACGGCGCTCGGCGTCGCCACGGCGAGTCAAAATATCGACGATCCTACTGCGGGAGCGGGCACCACCCGCGTACTCATCGGCGATCTCGCGACACTCCATGATGCCGGATCGCTGCTGCTGCTCGACGGAGAGCGTCGCCCGCGGGTGCAGCTGTTCGTCGGCAATGACGGGGGCGGCACGATTTTCGACGGGCTCGAGGTTGCGGGTACCGCCGACGCCGATGCGTTCGCGCGTGTGATGCGCACCCCGCACCGTGCAGATCTCTCCGCGCTGGCGCAGGCCTACGGGTGGGAGTACCGTCGGGTGGCCACGCGCAGCGAGCTCGAGCGATTGCTCACCGAACCCGTCACGGGCCCCAGCCTCATCGAGATTCCGATCGCCCAATAGTGCGCCGCGGCCCCGGCCCGCCCTACAGTGGGGAGCACGGAGTGCGCGAGCCGGTGCGCCGGGCGCTGGCTGAGGCTGAGGAGACACGATGACGAAGACCTTCTGGAGTGACGACGTCGCCGAACTGCTGAGGGTCGGCGACGGCTTTCAGCTGAGTGCGGTGGACCCGGCGGCGAAGCCCGGCACCGAGGCCGGCAAGCGTGCCGGTGAGCAGGAGCTCGCTCGGGCCGCGCAAGAGTTGCGTGTGCTGCAGGAGAAACTCTTCGCTCAGAGCCGACTCGGAGCTCCGGATCGCCTGCTCGTCGTACTCCAAGCCATGGACGCCGCAGGCAAGGGCGGCATCGTGAACCACGTCTTCGCGCAGACGGAGCCCTACGGGCTCGCGCTCACCGCCTTCAAGTCGCCGACCGTCGAGGAGCGGGCGCACGACTTCCTCTGGCGAGTGGAACCTCGCGTGCCCGGCCCCGGCGTGATCGGGGTGTTCGACCGTTCGCACTACGAAGACGTGCTGATTCAGAAGGTGCGCGAGTTCGCGCCACCCGAGGAAATCGAGCGTCGGTACGGTGCGATCACCGAATTCGAGGCGCGCATCTCCGCCGAGGGAGTGCGCGTGGTGAAGATCATGCTGCACATCTCGCCCGAAGAGCAGGCGGAGCGCCTGCTCTCGCGCCTCGACGACCCCGAGAAGTACTGGAAGTACAACCCGGGGGATGTCGATGAGCGCCTGCACTGGCCGGCGTATATGGATGCGTTTCAGATGGCGATCGAGCGCACGAACTCCGATGCAGCGCCCTGGTATGTCGTGCCCGCGAACGCGAAGTGGTACGCCCGCGCGGCGGTGCAGCGCATTGTGATCACCGAGCTCGCGAAGTTGAGCCCGCACTGGCCCGAGCCCGATTTCAATGTCGCAGCCGAGCGGCAGCGCGTCGTCGACTCGCTCGACATCCGCTGGCCCGCGAATGATGGAAGCGTCTAAGCCTCACGCGCAAACGATTCCGTGATCGGGCGAAACTTCGAGACCGTCTCGCCGAGCTCATGTTCCGGGCTCGATCCTTGCACGATGCCGCCACCGGCGCTCGCCACCACGGCGCGAGTGCCGGTGGCGGCATCGCTCGTTGCGACCTGAGCGCAGCGCAGTCCGATCACCCATTCGCCGTCGCCGTCTGCGTCGATCCATCCGACGGCGCCGGCGTAGCGGCCCCGGTCGAACGGTTCGAGTTCGGCAATGGCCTCGACGGCCATCGTGGTCGGGGTGCCCGCCACTGCGGCCGTCGGGTGCAGGGCGCCGACGAGCTCAACGGCAGAGCTGTGCTCGCCGAGCGACGCCCCGAGATCGGTCGCGAGGTGCCAGACATTCGGAAGCTGCAGCGGAAACGGCTCTTCGCTCGAACGCAGCTCGCGCACGTGCGGAGAGAGCGCGGTGACGACGCTTTGCACGGCGAACGCGTGCTCGTGCTGCTCTTTGGTGCTCGTGAGTAGCTCGTCACGAGCGCGCAGATCGCGCTGGCCGTCTTCGGTATGACGCGCACGGGTACCCGCGAGCACGCGGGCCGAGACCGCGCCGTTGGTCGAACGAATCAAGGTTTCGGGGCTCGCGCCGATGAACCCGTCGATCGCGAATGTCCAGCAGTCGACGTAGCGCTCTGCGAGCCGGCCGATCGGCACGCGTAGGTCTGCGTGCGAGGCGAGCGCGCCCTCGAGCTGGCGCGCGAGCACGATCTTTTCGAATGTGCCGACGTCGATGCGACGGCCTGCTTCGCGCACGCCGGCCAAGTACGCGGCACGTGAATCTTCGCCAGACGCGAGGGGGCGATCGTGCAGGGCGACACCGGGCCACGCACCGAGTGGGGTGGCCTGTGGAACGGTCTGCGAAGCGAGGCGTGCGACAGGTTCGGGATCGACGCCGAGATCGAACACCTCGGTGATCCATGCGCGACCGCGATGCCGTGCCACCAGCACTCGGGGCACGATGAGTACGCTTTCGGTCGTGCTCGTGTCGGCGAATGCGAACGTACCGAGCGCGACGAGACCCGATCCGGGCATGCCGACGGGGTCGTCGATGATCGCCGTCTCGGCGATCCGGCGCCACTCAGCGGCTGCGTCGGCGAAGCGGCGCGGCCCCGTGAACGTGAGTCTCAGCACCTCGCCGATGCCGACGCAGCCGCGATCGTCCCGCGTCCAGATCAATGGGGACGATGAGTCGGCGAGATTGACGAGGTCGGGAATCTGCTCGAGCTGCCGGGTCACTGCGCGCAGTCGAGGCGCCGCGGAGGTGGCCAGAGTGGAGCTCGTCACCCCCACAATCTACTCCTGTCGGCTGCGCGGTTCGCTCACGGCGGCGAGAGCTGCTCGCGCCGCACGACAGCCCAGGTGATGAATAGGTGAACGGGATAGCATGGTGGGGTGACCCGCCCCGATACTGCGACCAAGCACGCCGCTGATGTCTCTGCCATGTTCGATGAGGTGTCGCCGCGATACGACCTCATCAACGACGTGCTCACCGTCGGCAACGATCGGTTGTGGCGCATCGCTACAACGAAGGCCATCGCCCCGCGAAAGGGCATGCGCGTGCTCGATCTCGCCGCAGGCACCGGCACGTCGTCGGCCGCGATTGCTGCGCACGGCGCGCACGTCGTCGCCGCTGACTTCTCGGAGGGCATGCTCGCCGAGGGCCGCAAGCGTCACGCGGGCAACGATCTCATCGAGTTCCAGTGGGCCGATGCGACCCAGTTGCCGTTCGACGACGACAGCTTCGACGCCGCCACGATCTCGTACGGCCTGCGCAACGTGAGCGACCCCAAAGCAGCGCTCGCCGAGATGCGACGCGTGGTGAAGCCGGGCGGCCGAGTGGTCATCGCCGAGTTCTCGACCCCGCCGTCTGCCGTGGTGCGCGGCCCCTACACGTTCTACGGCCGTCATGTGCTGCCGCGGGTCGCCGGAGCGATCAATCGCGACGCCGCGGCCGCCTACGCATACCTCAACGAGTCGATCGAGGCGTGGCCCGACCAGGCCGAGCTCGCCGCGTGGATGCGCGAGGCCGGCCTTGAGCGCGTTGCCTACCGCAACCTGACCTTCGGCATCGTCGCTCTGCACCGCGGATTCGTGCCGCGCGAGGCGCCGAAGCCTGCGGCGGCGCCAGCATCTGATGCCACGCCGAAGGCTGCCGCAGCGACGAAGAAGCCCGCGGCGACGCGGAAACCGGCCGCGAAGAAGCCCGCCGCTGCAAAGCCTGCTGCTGCGAAGAAGCCGGCGGCGAAGCCCACCGCCTCGAAGCCTGCGGCTGCCAAGCCCGCCGCGAAGAAGCCCGCAGCGGCCAAGCCCGCCGTATCGAAGCCTGACACCCCAGACACCGGAGACACGAAGTGAGCCGTCCCATCGCCGAAGACACGGCCACGCAGGCGCTGCCGATGCGCCTGTTCCACGGGGCCGCCGATCGTCGTCACGCGAAGCAGATCCAAGATCAGCTCGAAATCATCGAGGCCGAGCTGCTCGAGCACCTGCGGTTCGCGTCGCCGGTCGCCGATGCTCCCGCCCGGTACTTGATGGGTGCCGGGGGCAAGCGGATCCGCCCCGTGCTCACCCTGCTCACGAGCGAGCTCGGGTCTGGGCCGAACGAGCTGGTGCGCCGCGCGGCCGAAGCGGTCGAGATGACGCACCTCGCGTCGCTGTACCACGACGATGTCATGGACGATGCGCGCTTGCGCCGAGGGGTGCCCGCTGCGCAGACGGTGTGGTCGAACTCGGTGGCGATTCTCGCCGGCGACCTGCTCTTCGCCCGCGCGTCGTCGCTCGTCTCGGGCATGGGCGAGGCCGCGATTCTGCTGCAGGCGAAGACCTTCGAGCGGCTCTGCCTCGGGCAGCTGCACGAGACCGTTGGGCCGCAGCCCGGCGACGACCCGAAGGCGCACTATATTCAGGTGCTCGCCGACAAAACCGGCGCACTGATCTCGACCGCGGCGCGCATGGGCGTGATGTTCGGTGAGGCGCCGGCCGAGTACGCAGACCCCGTCACCGAATACGGTGAGCGCATCGGTGTCGCCTTCCAGCTCATCGACGACGTGATCGATCTGTCGCCGAAGCAGGAGCGCACCGGGAAGCGCGCGGGCACCGACCTGCGCGCCGGCGTCGTGACGCTGCCGCTGCTCTTGCTGCAAGAGCGCGCGGCCGCAGGCAACGCCGACGATGCCGCGCTGCTCGCGCGTATCGACGCGGGCGTCGCGCAGATCCGCGACGGTGCCGACTCGTCGCTGCTCGACCCCGAGGTGGTCGCCCTGCAGACCCACGAGGTCACCCGCGAAACCGAGGCGACGGCGCATCGCTGGGCCGAAGACGCCGTGCGCGCGCTCGACGTGCTGCCGAAGTCGTCGGTGAAACGTGCGCTCGAGCGCATGGCCGACTCGATCGTGAACCGCGAAGGCTGACGCGCCGTGCCCGCCCGCCGTGGCTGAGCGCTGCAACGGACGGCGATCCCGCACCACCCACGTACCACCCGATTCTCGAATCCCCGCGGAGAATACCGTCAGGGGAACGGAAGGAAGAACCGAGCGATGAGCAAGATGCGACTGGCGATCGTGGGGGCCGGCCCCGCCGGTATTTATGCAGCGGACCTGCTGCTGAAAGCCGAACGCGAGTTCGCCGTCGAGATCGATCTCTTCGAGCAGCTTCCCGCTCCGTACGGTCTGGTGCGCTACGGCGTCTCACCCGATCACCCGCGTATCAAGGGCATCATCAACGCGCTGCGCGACGTGCTCGACCGCGCCGGTTCGGGCGAGACCGGCGACGACACGATCCGCTACTTCGGCAATGTGCGCTACAGCCAAGACGTCACGCTGGCAGACCTCAAACGCCATTACCACGCGGTCATCTTTTCGACCGGTGCGATCCGCGACGCCGCGCTCGCGATTCCCGGTATCGACGCCGAGGGATCATACGGCGCCGCCGATTTCGTGAGCTGGTTCGACGGGCACCCCGACGTGCCCCGTACCTGGCCGCTTGAGGCGCAGTCGGTGGGCGTGGTCGGCAACGGCAACGTCGCGCTCGACATCTCGCGCATGCTCATCAAGCACGCCGAAGACCTGCTGCCCACCGAGATTCCGTCGAACGTCCACGCCGGTCTCGAAGAAAACCCCATCGAAGAGCTGCACCTCTTCGGCCGCCGCGGCCCGAAGTACGTGAAGTTCACGCCGCTCGAGCTGCGCGAGCTCGGCGAGGTGCGCGACGTCGACATGGTGATCGACGAGCGCGACTTCGCCTTCGACGACGCGTTCGCCGATGAGGTGCTCGTCAAGAACAAGCAGGTCATCGTGATGACCCGCATCATGGACAAGTGGCGCGACGAGCAGCGCGCGCGAGAAGCCGGCGAGGTCGCCCCCGCGTCGCGTCGCCTGCATCTGCACTTCTGGTCGAAGCCCATCGAGGTCGTCGTCGAAGACGGTCGCGTCGCGGGGCTGAAGATCGAGCGCACCGCACCCGATGGCCAGGGCGGCATCGTCGACACCGGCGAGTTCGAGATCGTGCCGATCCAATCGATCTACCGCGCCGTCGGCTACTACGGCTCGCCGCTCGAAGAGATCCCGTTCGACGATGCGAAGGGCGTGATCCCGAACACCCAGGGGCGCGTGCTCGACCTCGAGGGCCAGCAGATTCCAGGGGTCTACGCGACCGGATGGATCAAGCGCGGCCCCGTCGGGCTCATCGGTCACACGAAGTCGGACGCCATGGAGACCCTCGAGTGCCTCCTGGAGGATCGCGAGAACCTCTGGCAGCCCGAGGCCCCCGAGCCCGAGGCGATTCCGGCGCTGCTCGAACAGCGTGGCGTGCCCTACACGACCATCGAGGGTTGGCACCGTCTCGACGCCCACGAGCTCGGCCTCGGCGAGCCGCACGGCCGCGAGCGCATCAAGGTTGTGCCGCGCGACGAGATGACGCGCATCTCTCGCGGGGAGTAGCGCTCCCGGATGCTGCGCTGTGCAAATGTCGCGCGAGTGTGAGCCGAAACCGCGAGTGTGAGGGGTATTTCGCCTCACACTCGCGGTTTCGGCTCACACTCGCCGATTACCCTCACACTCACGGCGCGGCAAGCGCGGCAAGCGCGGCTCGCAGGGCACGCGCGGCCCGCACGCCGCGCCTACCGCAGCACCCGTTCCAGCGCCTCAAGGGTCTGGGTCGCACCGCCGTCGATGCGCAGCGACACCGAAGGGCGCGCATCGATCGCGGTGGGCCCGCGGTTGATCACGGCGAGCGGAATGCCTCGGCGTTCGGCACGGTGCACGAGGCGAATGCCGGTGTTCACCGCAAGCGAGGTGCCGACGAGCAGCAGCGCCCCGGCTTCGGCGACCAGATGTTCGGCGGCGGCGAAGACCGGCTTCGGCACGAACTCGCCGAAGTAGACCACGTCGGGGCGCAGCGTTGCCCCGCACTCGGGGCAACGCGGCTCGACGACCAAGTCGGTTTCGGCGACGAGGGCATCGCCATCGGGAGCGATCTCGGCTTCGGCGTTGCGCTCGACGAAGCCGGGATTCTGCTCGTCGAACCACGTGAGCACCTGGTCGCGCGTGAATCGGTGGCCGTGTTCGGTGCACCGGATCACGCTGCCATTGCCGTGCAGCTCGACGACGGTGCGCGATCCGGCGCGCCGATGCAGGTTGTCGACGTTCTGCGTGATGACACCGTTGATGCGACCGGCGGCTTCGAGGCGCGCGAGCGCGAGGTGCCCGGCATTCGGGGCGACGTCGGCGGCGCGCAGCGCTCCGATGCGGGCGCCCGCCCAGAACCTGCGGCGATACGCCGGGTCTTCGGTGAACTGCGAGATGCTCATGGGGGTGCGCGGCGGGGTGCCGGCGCCGCGATAGTCGGGGATGCCGGAATCCGTGCTCGCTCCTGCGCCGGTGAGCACGGCCAGCGGGGCGTCTGCGAACAGCGCGGCGAGGCGCGCGATCTGCTCAGGATCGGGGCCGGAGCCGGGGCCCGTGGTGCCGGCCGCATCGTGCGAGGTGCGCGTGGGGTCTGACATGGCGACCTCCTTCGAGCATCACGCTAGTCGACGCGACCCGACTTCGTGGGCCTGTCCGCCCACGGCGGAGTCCGACGAAGCGCCAGTAGAATCGACCCCATGACCACTGCGCGCGAACAGCTCATCGAACTCATCACGAGCGAGGCCGTGTTCCACGGCGACTTCACCCTCACGAGCGGCAAGAAGGCGACCTACTACATCGACCTGCGCAAGCTCAGTCTCGATCACCGCGCGGCTCCGCTGATCGGCCAGGTCATGCTCGACCTCATCGACGACATCGATGGTGTCGTCGCGGTCGGCGGCCTCACGATGGGCGCCGACCCCATCGCCTCGGCGATCATGCATCAGGGCGTGGCACAGGGCAAGGTGTACGACTCGTTCGTCGTGCGCAAGGAGCCGAAAGATCACGGTCGCGGTCGCCAGGTCGAGGGCCCCGATCTCGCGGGCAAGCGCGTCGTCGTGGTCGAAGACACGTCGACCACGGGCGGCTCGCCCCTCAAAGCGATCGAAGCGCTGCAGAAGGTCGGCGCCGAGATCGCCGCGGTCGCGGTGGTGGTGGATCGTCAGGCCCCCGCCAAGGAGCGCATCGAGGCGGCCGGCTTCGAGTACCGCTTCGCGATCGGCCTCGATGACCTCGGCCTCGACCCGCAGTAGTCGCACGCTCGCACACGCAGAACGCCTCCGACCCGCACAGGATCGGAGGCGTTCTGCGTTTCTGAGCAGCGCCCGGCTACAGCACCTTCGACAGGAACTGGCGCGTGCGCTCGTGGCTCGGGTTGGTGAAGACGAGCTCGGGGTCGCCCTGCTCGATGATGGCGCCGGCGTCCATGACGATCACGCGATCCGCCACCTCTCGAGTGAAGCCCATCTCGTGACTCACGATGATCATGGTCATGCCGGCCTTCGCGAGGTCTTGCATCACCTGCAGCACCTCGCCCACCATCTCGGGGTCGAGGGCGCTCGTCGGCTCGTCGAAGAGCATCAGCGCGGGTCGCATCGCGAGTGCGCGGGCGATCGCGACGCGCTGCTGCTGACCGCCCGAGAGCGAGCGCGGCCGCACATCGGCCTTGTCTGACAGGCCCACGCGATCCAGCAGCTCACGTGCGTACGCGATCGCCTCGGCCTTCTTCTCGCCCTTCACCCGCACCGGGGAGTGCCAGATGTTCTCGAGCACGGTCATGTGTGGAAAGAGGTTGAAGTGCTGAAAGACGAAGCCGATATCGGATCGCTGCGCGGCGAGCGCCTTCGCCGAGATCTCGCGGATCTTGCCGTTCTCGCCCACTCGCTCGCCGATGCGCTGCCCGTTGACGTAAATCTCGCCGCTGTCGATCGGTTCGAGGCGATTGAGCGTGCGCAGAAAGGTCGTCTTGCCGGCACCCGATGGGCCGACGAGCACGACGACCTCGCCGCGGTCGATCTCGAGGGTGACGTCGGTCAAAATGTGCCGGTCGCCGAACCACTTGTTGATGTCGACGGTGCGCACGATCGGGCCGTCGGCGATCGTGACGGGGGCGGTGTACTCGGTGGTCGCGCTCATGCTGCGGCTCCTTCGAGGTCGGCGATGGGGCTCTTCGGGGCGACCCGGTCGCGCTTGCTGCGGAAGCCGAACAGACGCTTCCAGATCGACTCGGCCTGCGGCAGGCCGGCCTTGGCGTTGAGCCAGTTCTCGATGAAGGTCTGAATGACCGTCCACACCGTCGTGAGCAGCAGGTAGTAGAGGGCGACGACGATGTAGATCTCGAAGACCTTGAACGTGGCCGCGCTCATCGAGCTGCTCACCTGGAACATCTCGGCGACGCCGATGATGGAGAGGATCGAGGTGCTCTTCATGAGGCCGTTGAACGAGTTGCCGAGCGGCGGCACCATGACGCGGATCGCCTGCGGCACGATGATCCACCGCATCGAGGCGAGCGGCGTCATGCCGAGCGAGAGTGCCGCTTCGGTCTGGCCCTTTTCGATCGATTCGAGGCCACCGCGCACGATCTCGGAGATGTACGCGCTCTCGTTGAGCATGAGCGCGACGATGGCGGCCTGCACGGCGCCCTTGATGAGGATGCCGATGGTGAAGGCATCGAACTGGAAGGCGAGCGAGAAGTCTTCGAAGCGGAAGAGGTTCGCTGCGGCGAAGCCGGTGTAGATGATGACGAGCTGCACCAGCAGCGGGGTGCCGCGGATGATCCAGATGTAGAGGCTCGCAAGGATGCGCAGCGGCACGAAGCGGCTGCGGCCCATGAGAGCGATGATGAGGCCGAGGATCAACGCGAGCGCCATCGCGACGATCGAAATGATGATGGTGAGCCCGAGCCCGTTGAGGAAGCTCTCGCTCGGCGCGAAGAGGCTCTGCCAGAAGTAGTCCCAGTCGAATTTCATGAAGTGTCTTTCGTGAGGTCGGCTCGGGGCGGCGCGCAACGTCGTGCGCCGCCCCGAGCCTGCGGATTACTCGGGCTGCGTGATGTCGTTGCTCTCGACGCCCCAGGTGGCGAGGATGTCGGCGTAGGTGCCGTCGTCGACGATCGCGGCGAAGGCCTCGTCGAGTGCGATGTTGAGCTCGGTGTTGTCTTTCAGCGTCGCGGCGCCGATGCGAATCTTGCCGAACGGTTTGCCGATCGCCATCAGATCGCCGTCGGACTGCTGCTCGTAGTAGCTCACGATCTCGGTGGTGTCGATGAACGCGTCGGCCTGCTTCGCGAGCACCTGCTGCAGGGCGTTGGTGCCCTCGTCGACCAGCGTGATGGTCAGCGGCTCTTTGCCGTCGGCAACGCACTCGTCCGACTTCTCCTGCGCCGAGGCCGCACCCGTGGCACCGGTGATACCGACGACCTTCGTGCCGCAGAGCGAATCGTCGAAGCCGGTGACGTTCTTCGGGTTCTCTTTGTTCACCGCGACCGCGGTGCCCGAGTAGAGGTAGGGCACGAAGTTCGCGATCTCTTCGCGCTCGGGCTTGATGTAGAGCGACCCCATGATGACGTCGCACTGCTTCGCCTGGAGCGCGGGGATCAGACCGGCGAACGCGTACTCACCGAGCGTGGTGGTGAGCCCGAGCTGGTCGGCCAGAGCGTTCGCGATGTCGATCTCGACGCCCTGCAGCTCGTTGTTCTCGTCGTAGAAGATGTTGGGCGCGCTGTCGCCGGTGCAGATGGTGAGGGTGCCGTCCTTGATGATGGTCGGGGCGGTGAGGGCTGCCTCAGTGGTGTTCGAGTCGCCGGATCCACCGGCCTCCTCGGCCGGGGCGTTCGTGGTGACGGTGCACGCGGCGAGCGACAGGGTGAGCCCTGCGGCGGCGGCGAGGGCGAGCACCGGAGCGGTGCGCGATGCAGTGGGGAAAGCCACGATGATTTCTCCGTTCAGTGGGATCCGCCCGGAGCCGGGCGGATGTCTTGCGCATTCCCGGTAAGCCGGGTGTATGCTCGATCAGCAGTTGGTAGGACCAACGGATGAACTGAATGGACGATACCCCGGTCGGGGTCATCGCGTCAACGGGCAGGCCGATACGAAACCCAACTGAAACACGAGCCGCAACGTCGGCCGTGTCCATTACGATCACGAGAGCATGAAGGAGGCGCACATGGACTGGAACGACATTGGCCGAGCGACAACGCTGTCGCTGCCCGACCGGCTGTCGGTCGATATCGAACGCCTGATTCTCGACGGCAAACTCGAGCCGGGGGAGCGTCTGCCCGCCGAACGTGAGCTCGCCGATCACTTCGGCGTCTCGCGCGTCTCGATTCGCGAGGCGCTTCGCGAACTCGAGAACCGCGGGCTCATCGACCGTCGCCCCGGCCGCGGCACCATCGTGCTGAGCCCCGGCGAACGCGCCGATCTCAGCGACGGCGTGCTCGGGCGGCTCGCGGTGTTGAAGCCCGAGCTCCACGACATCATGGAGCTGCGCGCCATCGTCGAGCCCCCGATCGCCGGCATCACCGCGACCCGGGCGACCGCGCGCGACGTCGCTCAACTGCGCGAGCTCGTCGAGGCGATGGAGACCGACGTCACCAAAGAGCGCTACGCCGAACTCGACCGCGCCTTCCACCAGGCCATCGCGCAATACGCGCACAACCCGCTGCTCGAACTCATCAACGAGCAGATCGCCCAGCAGATCGCGCCGAGCCGCGCGAGCCGCTACCAGACGAAAGCCCGACGCAACGCTTCGAGCGTGGCGCATCGCCGCATCTTCGAAGCGATCGCCGCCGGTGACGCCGAGCTCGCCGAAGCCGAGGCGCGCGCCCACGTCGTCGATATCAGTACCCAGATCGCCCACGCCGCAACGACGCACGAGGAGACGCCCACATGATCGACGCCGCACCCGGCACCGATTCCCGCTCAGCCGAACACCCGCGGGCTGCGGCCTCGCCGCCCGCAGCCGCGCACCCGGCACCGACCGTGCTGCCGGCACGCGGCGCGATCTCCACGTCGCACCACCTTGCCACGGAGGCCGGCGCCGCAGCGCTGCGGGCCGGTGGCAATGCCATCGATGCCGCGCTCGCCGCAGTCGCGGCCCTCTGCGTGGTGTACCCGAACAACACCGCGCTCGGCGGCGACCTCGTCGCGCTCGTGCGTAACCCCGCGGGCGAGGTGCGCTTTTTGAACGCCACCGGCCCGGCCCCGGCCGAGCAGTCGATCGACGTGCTGCGCGAGCGCTACGGCGACCTGCTGCCGCTGCGCGGCATCGACACGGTGACGGTGCCCGGCGGTGTCTGCGGCTGGAACGCCCTGCACGAATACGGTGCGACGCGGCCCTGGTCGCAGCACTTCGAGGCCGCCATTCGCTACGCGGGCGAGGGCGTGCCGACGGCTCGCTCTCTTGCGGCGGGCATCGTCGAAGATCGTGAGGTGCTCGAACTCGACCCCGGCTGCCGCGACATCTTCTTCGACCAGGGCATCCCGCTGACCGAGGGCGACCCCTTCGTGCAGCCCGCTCTGGCCACGACGCTGCAGCGCATCGCGGCTGGGGGCTCCTCCGAGTTCTACGAGGGTGAGCTCGCCCAGCAGTGGATCGCCGGCCTGCGATCGATGGGCTCGCAGATCACCCTCGCCGACACCGCGGCGTACTCGGCCGAGTGGGGCGAGCCGCTCGAAGGCGAGTTCGGTGGGCACCGCGTCTTGACCGGGCCGCCGAACAGCTCGGGGTTCATGCTGCTGCGCGCGCTGCGCGACATCGCCGCCGGCATCGACGACCCGCTGGTGACGGGGGCCGGATCCCTCGCCCGCTCGTATCAGGCGAGCAGCGCCGTGCGCGCCGCTTCACTCGCCGACCCCCGTTTCGGCGGAGCGACGGGCGCCGAGCTGATCGATGAGCCCGCGCCGGCGCACCCTCCGGTGCACGACGGCAAGCCCACGGGCGACACGGTCGGTTTGAGCGCCGTGAGCGCCGACGGGTGGGCGATCTCGCTCATCAACTCCGTCTACTTCGGCTTCGGCGCCGCAGTGATCGAACCCGAAACCGGCATCCTCTTCCAGAATCGCGGCACCTCGTTCTCGCTCGACCCGGCGCACCCGAACGCGTTCGAGCCGGGTAAGCGGCCGCGCCACACGCTCATGCCCGTGATGGTGCTGCGCGGCTCCGAACTGGCCTGGGTGCCGGCCACGATGGGCGGGTCGGTGCAGCCGCAGATCCACACGCAGCTGCTCGTGCGCTCTCTCGCCGGTGCTGCGCCGCAGGAGGCGACGCACGCGCCCCGCTGGATCGTCGACGAGCCCGCCGCCGACGGAGTGGTGCGTGTCACGATCGAGGAGACGGTGCCCGCCGAAGCGCATGCGGCGATCGAGGCCGCCGGCTTCCCGCTCAAAGTCGTGCCGCCGAACACCGAAGACCTCGGGCACTCGAACCTCATCCGCATCGCCGCAGACGGGGCCGTCGACGCGGCGAGCGATCCGCGTTCCGATGGGTCGGCGATTGTCGTCTGACGCCCCGCATCGCCGGGTCGCCCGGCATTCCCGCCCACGCGCCGTCGTTGTCCGGTATACCTGTAGTGTTCGCGGCTCCCGCAGAACCGCGAGATCGAGAAAGCAGCACATGACCCAGACCGCCCGCCCCGGCTTCTTCCCGCTCCTGCTCGTCGGCATCGCCGGCGGCATCCTCTCCGGACTCTTCGGCATCGGCGGCGGTACGATCATCGTGCCCGCCCTGGCGCTGTGGTTGAGCATGCCCCAGAAGCTCTCGGCAGGCACGTCGGTCGCGGCGATCCTGCCCACCGCCATCGTCGGTGCGACAACGTACGGGCTCCAAGGGCACGTCGACTGGATCGCCGGCGCCTGCCTCGCCGTCGGCATCGTCATCGGGGCGCAGGTCGGCAGTATGCTGCTCGCGAAGCTGCCCGTCGGTGCGATTCAGTGGGGGTTCATGGGCTTCCTCGCGGTCGTCATCGTGAGCCTCTGGTTCGTCGTTCCGCAGCGCGGCGACGAGATCGAGATCTCGGTGCTCACCGTCATTATGCTCATCGTCACCGGCTTCATCACGGGTGTGCTGTCGGGCCTTCTGGGCGTGGGCGGCGGCGTCGTCGTCGTGCCCGTGCTCATGTTCTTCTTCAGCTCGAGCGACCTCGTCGCAAAGGGCACCTCGCTGCTCATGATGATTCCTGGCTCGATCTCGGGCACCATCGGCAACTTCCGCCGTCAGAACGTCGACCTGCGCGCCGCCGCCATCGTCGGCCTCGGTGCGTGCGCGTTCGTGCCCGTCGGCAACTTCTTCGCCGTCGGCATCGACCCGTTCTGGGGCAACGTCGCGTTCTCGCTCTACCTCGTCTTCATCCTCACGCAGATGCTGGTGCGCAAGCTGCGCTCGAAGAAGTAGGGCGTCGGGTGCGCTGGGCCGGGCGGGCCGGCGCGTGATCGCGATCAAGGTAACTTCGTGAGGGTGTTGCGATCGATTTTCGCATTGACACTGGTATCGACTTACCCCGATCCGGCACCGCGGTCGCATGGAGCGCAACCGCCGCAATTTTAATTATCTCATTTGGGCATAATTGTGCTTGAATGTTCGCATGACCGATGAGGATCGCCCCCTGCGCATCGCCGCGTGGCAGGCCGCGAGCACACCCGCCGACCTGACGGCGAACCTGGCTGCGCTCGAGACCGCAGCCGTCGAAGCCGCCGCGGCGGGCGCCGAACTGCTCATCACGCCCGAGATGTACCTGACCGGGTACAACATCGGCGACGACGTGCGCCGCCTCAGCGCGCAGCAGCCGCTCGACCGGGTGCGCGGCATCGCCGAGCGCGTCGGCATCGCCATCGTCGCGGGTGGCCCCGAACTGCTCGGCGATGACGTGCAGCGCAGCCCCATCGCGAATGCCGCCTGGTTCATCGACGACACCGGCACGGTGCTCGCGAAGCACCGCAAGATTCAACTCTTCGGCGATCTCGATCGCAACCTGTTCGTCGCCGGAGACGAGCCGAGCACGGTGGTCCATTACCGCGGGCATCGCATCGCAGTGCTGATCTGCTTCGACGTGGAGTTTCCGGAAACCGTGCGCGCCGCCGCGCGTGCGGGCGCCGACCTCGTCGCGGTGCCGACGGCGCAGATGGAGCCGTTCAGCTTTGTCAACGAACACCTCATCCGAGTGCGTGCGTGGGAGAACGGGGTGCATGTCGCCTACGCGAACCAGCACGGGCCCGACGGCGACCTGCACTACGTCGGTCGTAGCGTCATCGCAAGCCCCCTCGGTGAGCATCTGGCGCAGGCCCCGGCCGTGGGCGAGGCGCTGCTGCTCGCGACGGTCGACAGATCCGTGGGCGAGCAGTCGCGTGACCAGAATCCCTACCTCGCCGAGGTGCGCAGCGCGCTCTTCCGCGGCGACGCGCATCCCTGATCTCGCTCGGCCACGGCCGAATCCTTCCAGATCCCACGGTCGCTGCCAAACGCGAGCTGCACTCCCACCGCTGACGGCGGCATCGACCGACCCCGAATTCGAACAAGGAAGTTCTCATGAGCTCTGAATCCGCTGCATCCGCGGCAACGCCAGCCGCGCCCGCGCCCGCCACCCCGGCAGCCGACCGCTCCCGACTCACCGGCAGTCTCGGCACCGGAGCCATCGCCTTCATGGTGATCGCCGCTGCGGCTCCGCTCACCGTGATCGGTGGCAACGCCCCGCTCGCGATCGGGCAGGGCAACGGAGCCGGTGCTCCCGTTGGCTTCCTGCTCGCCTCGATCGTGCTGCTGCTGTTCGCCGTCGGGTTCGTCGCGATGACTCCCTACGTGAAAGAGGCGGGCGCCTTTTTCAGCTATGTGACGATCGGTCTCGGCAGTCGCCTCGGCATGGGCACCGCCTACGTCGCGCTTGTCGCCTACACCGCGATTCAGGCCGGCATCTACGGGTACATGGGGTGGGCGGTCATGGATCTCGTGCGCAACTACGGCGGGCCCGAAATCCACTGGTCGATCTTCGCGATCGCGGCGCTGCTGATCGTCGGATTCCTTGGCTATCGGCACATCGACCTTTCCTCGAAGGTGCTCGGCGTCGCCCTGCTGCTCGAAATGCTCGTCATGATGATCGTGAACGTCGCGGTGCTCATCAACGGCGGCCCCGAGGGGCGCTCGGCGGCATCCTTCGACCCGCAGGTCTTCCTTACACCGGGGCTCGGCGTCGCCGTGCTCTTCGCGCTGACCGGGTTCATCGGTTTCGAATCGACGGCGATCTACCGTGACGAGGCCCGTGATCCGGCACGCACGATTCCGCGCGCAACCTATTTGGCCGTCGCCATCATCGGCGTCTTCTACACGCTCTCGGTCTGGGTGCTCGTGGTCGCGTCGGGAGCGGGCAGCGTGACCGAAGTCGCCCAGCAGACGCTCTTCGGATCGAAGAACATGCTGCTCGACACCGCCGGTGAGTTCGCCGGATCGCTGACGCGCAGCACCATGCAGATTTTGCTGATCACCAGCCTCTTCGCGTGCGTCCTGAGCTTCCACAACATCATCGCGCGCTACCAGTTCGCGCTTGCGAAGATCGGATCGATGCCCGCGCGACTCGGCACGGTGCACGCGAAGCACCAGAGCCCCGCTTTCTCGTCAATCGTGCAGAGCATCACCGCGCTCGTGATCGTCGCCATCTTCGTGGTGATCGGCCTCGACCCGCTCGTGCAGGTATTCGGCTACATGGCGGGCGTCGCAACCGTCGGCATGGTCATGATGATGCTGCTGACCACCGTGGCGGTGGTCGTGTTCTTCTTGCGTCATCCGCGACTGCGCAAAAACGCGTGGACGGCCACCGTCGTGCCGATCATCGCGGTCTTGGCGCTCGGTGTCTCAGCGTGGCTCGTGCTCTCGAACTTCACGATGGTGACGAGCGGCAGTCTCGCAGTGAGCATCGGACTCGCGCTCGTACCGCCCGTCGCACTGATCGTCGGCGCGATCGTCAACCGCAAAGACGGCGGCCGCACCGTCGACATCCAACTCGATCGCGTGCTCGAGGCCGAGTCGCAGCACTGAATGCGCGCCAACCGCTCGCTAAGCTGAGCAGATGACCGGTGCAGCGACGCGCGTGACCGAGGAGCATCATGCTGATCCCCTCGAAGCCCCGCGCGTCGCCGCCATTTCTCGCCTGAGCGCCATCGATACGGTGCGGGCGCGCATCACCCTCGCTGCCACGCTCGGGCTGCTGGTCACCGGCGACCGACTGCCGCCCGCCGAAGAGATGGCCGAGTCATTCGGAGTGAGTGTCACCTCGGTCAATCGGGGGCTCGCCGTGCTGCAGCAGGAGGGCGTCGTGGTGCGTCGAGCCGGGCGCTACGGCGGAAGCTACGTCGGCAGTATCGAGGCAGCCGGGCAGCATCGCCTCGACGCACCGGTGCAGTCGTTTTTCGACGACGATTCGCACGTGCACACGCTGATCGACGAACGCGCGGTGCTCGAGGCCGGCTTTGCCGCGCTCGCGGCCGCCGCGCGCGACGACGACGATCTGCGCGAGCTGACCGATCTCGCCGAGCGCATGGCCGCGACCGAGAGCTGGGCCGAGTTCAGAAACCTCGACCGCGCCTTTCATCGCCGCGTCGTCGCAGCGGCACGCACGCCGCGGGCCGAAGCGCAGGTCGCCCGGGTCAACGCCGCACTCGACCCCTACTTCCTGCCCTACGGCATGGGGCTGCTGCGATCGAGCAACCAGGAGCACCACGAGATCGTCGCGGCGTTAGCCGATGGCAATGCGGGAGCTGCGGCACGGTTGACCGCGGCGCACGTGCAAGAGCTGCACCACTCGATGTACGTCGGGCTCACGAACGCCGGGTGATCCGGCCGCCGCGCTTCGCGGTCCGGCGCACCTCAACACCGCAGCGGGGTCACTTTCGGAGGGTGCGTTGGGTGCGACACCCTCCGAAAGTGACCCCGCTGCCAGTGCAGGCGGCCGAGTGAGTCTTGACCCCTACTCGGCGCGCACCCCGGCCCTCGTGCGACGACGGCGCACGGCGATCAGTGCCGCACCGAGCAGCAGCGCCGCGCCGCCGGCGAGTGCGATCGGAGCCACCGACTCACCGCCGGTGTTCGCGAGCCCGCGGCCCGTCGTGGGCTTCACGGGAGTGCTGGGCGTTGAGGTGCCCGGCTTCGTGGTCGGAGTTGTCGGAGTGGTCGGCGTCGTGGTCGTCGAGCGCTCGATCGTGACCGTTTGCGCGGCATCGTCGATGTCGTGGTGCACGGCGATCGGTGCGACCGACGTGTCGGTGCCCGTGAACAGCGACTCGAAGGCGACGAGATGCGATCCGGCATGCCCCGACGGAATCGTGAACGAGACCTCGACCGAACCGTTCGCCGTGGTCGGTGTGAAGGTCACGGAACCGGTGATGCCCGTCGCGTCGCCCGTGGCCTGATCATGCAGTTCACCGGTCAGGGTGTACTCGGTGCCCGGTGTCAGACCCTGGTAGTCGACGGTGTCGATGACCGTGCCGCCGTTCCAAGGGAGCACGTGGTCGCCGTCAGCCGAGTCGAGCAGTGTCGTGCCGATTGATGGCGTCGCGGTGACGGGCAGCTCCTCCACCGAGACGGTCTGCGCCGCATCCTCGATATCGGTGTGCTCGGCGATCGACTCCGCCTCGGTGTCGGTGCCGGTGTAGAGCCACTCGAAGGCGACCAGCTGCTCGCCGCCGTGCCCGGCGGGCACCGTAAAGGTGACGTCGACGCTGCCGCTGGATTCGGTGGGCGTGAAGCTCATCGGTCAGGCTGGTGCCGATGGTCGGGATCGCCTCATCGGCGAACACCACTTCGGCCGAGGCGATGAGCGGCTGCTGACGCTCGGTCTCGAACGTGGCGAAGATCTGGCAGGGTGAGCGTGGCAGGCAGCGTCGCGTCGGCATTCACGGTGAGCGTGGTGCCGCTCAGCGTCGCCGGGCCGTCGACGGTCGTCAGGGTGCCACCGCTGACGTCGAGCTCGAGCGGGATGCCCGCCAGCGTCGTGGTCACGGTGACCGTGCCGTCGGCACCCGGTTCGAACGATGCGGCAGGAGACCCCGCAGCGAGCTGCGCGTCGGGGGCGGCGCCGATGATCTCGAGGATGCGGGCCTGCATCGTCGGGCTCATGTTGTTCGCGCAGAAGACGAGACCCGAAGAGCGATCGGGGTTGTCGATGCGGTGCACGAGATTCTGGCGCAGCGTGCGCTGGGCAAGGCTGTCGTTGTTGGCCGCGGTATTTGCGGCGACAGTGGCGCCGGTACCGTTCGGGCCCGCGACGACCGGAAGATCGTTCTGAATGATGTATGCCTGCAGCTTCTGCTGATCGGCGGTCAAACGAGTGTCGGGGTCGACGTACGCGAAGTTTGGGCGCACCGTGCCGTTGCGCTCCAGGTAGCTGTCTTCGTAAGTCCAGGAGCAGACCGAGGCGCGGTCGTACGTGCAGTAGGTCCATGACGAGACGGGGCCGCTCGCCTCCGCCGAGTAGCGCACCGTGCAAATCGGGTTGCCGGCGTACTGGGAATTCGAGTTCGTCCAGTCGCTACGACCGTTGTTGTTGCACAGCGGAACCACGCCGCCCGCGTTGTACGACTCGAGTCGCCCGCCGAAGACGCTGAGCAGAATGGTGACCGGGCCGCCGTCGGCGTCGACCGCTGGGTTGCCAGTGGTGCTCTTGCAGAGACCTGCATCGAACGGTGCGGCGACCGGGGTCGGAGGCGCGGCGGCCTCAGCCGGAGTCGCCGCAGCGAGCGCCCCGCTGAGCAGGCTCACCCCCAGGGCGACGACGGCCAGCAGCGCGAGCCACAGCCGTTTTCTTCTCGTCGTACTCGCGAACCTGACACGTGATCCTCCTTGACATCGACCTCTGTGACCGCGCCAGTGCGTTTCGCGCGCGATGCGCGCGTGGGCGCGGTCGAGATCCCACCCGAGGAGAAATGTAACCCGAAACGTGGACCGTGTGTAGAGCCTGACCCCCATGAGGGGGACATGTTCATGCGCGCGCCGCATCGCGCGGTGCGCGGCTGCGCCGTCGCCGTGTTCGCTTCGCATTCCGTGCGAACGGCGTCGCTTTGGGAGGGTGTGGCGATCCCGCCACCCTCCCAAAGTGACCCCGTTCACGCATCATCGCGCTGTGGCGCCGTGACTCCTTGCGGATCGGGGTAACTTTGGGCCAGTGCGGCACGGTTCTGCTGCCGCAACACTGGTCCGAAGTTACCCCGATCCGCGAAGAGGAGTGCGGCGGGTCCGGTGGGGGCGGCAGGTGCGCGGCAGAGGCCTACAGCAGGTCGGCGACCGAGCCGATGACCTCGTCGGGGCGGAACGGGAAGCGCTCGATCTCGGCGCGATCCGAGATGCCCGTCATCACGAGCACGGTGTGCAGACCGGCTTCGATCCCGGCGACGACGTCGGTGTCCATGCGATCGCCGATCATGCCGGTGTTGTGCGAGTGCGCACCGATCTGATTGAGCGCCGAGCGGAACATCATCGGGTTCGGCTTGCCCACCACGTAGGGGTGCTTGCCCGTCGCCTTCGTGATGAGCGCGTTGATGGCGCCCGTCGCGGGCAGCGGTCCCTCCTGGCTCGGGCCGGTCGCATCGGGGTTCGTCGAGATGAATCGCGCGCCGCCGATGATGAGACGGATCGCCTTCGTAATTGCCTCGAACGAGTAGTTGCGGGTCTCGCCGACGACCACGAAGTCGGGGTTCGACTCGGTCATCACGTAGCCCGCGTCGTGCAGCGCCGTCAGAATGCCGGCCTCGCCGATGACGAACGCCGAGCCCCCGGGCTGCTGCTGCTTCAAGAACGCCGCGGTCGCGAGGGCGCTCGTCCAGATGCGATCTTCGGGCACCGCGATGCCCGAAGCATGCAGGCGCGCACTGAGGTCGCGCGCGGTGAAGATCGAGTTGTTCGTCAGCACGAGATACGGAATCTCGCTCTGCTGCCAGTGAGAGATCAGTTCGGCGGCACCGGGGATCGCTCGATTCTCATGGACCAGCACGCCGTCCATGTCGGTGAGCCAGCATTCGATCTCAGCGCGGCGGGGGTGCGGTTCGTTCTGGGTCATGACCTCAGCGTAGTCCGCACGTGTGAACGCGTGGTTTCAGGGGTGGCAGCGGTACGGTGCCCGAACGGTGGCGGCGGAGCGCGGACTCATCGTCAAATGGTGAGCTCGCGTTCCGCCGTCAGCAGGGGTGGGGCAGGATCACCGACCCACGAGGGCCGGCACCGCACCGAGCAGTTCGCGCGTGTAGGGGTGCTCGGGCGCCGTCCACACGCGCTCCGTCAGGCCCTGCTCCACGAACACTCCGGCGCGCATCACCGCGGTGCGGTCGGCGATCGTGGCAACGACGGCGAGGTCGTGCGAGATGATCACCATACCGATCTGCAACTCGTCGACGAGTCGCCGCAGCAGAGCGCCGACGTGCTTCTGCGAAGACGCGTCGAGCGCCGAGATCGGCTCGTCGGCGACGATCACTCGAGGCTCGGCGAGCAGTGCTTTTGCAATCGCGATTCGTTGCCGCTGCCCACCAGAGAGTGCGTGCGGGTATCGGGTGCGCAGCGCCGGATCGACACCGACGCGTTCGAGCACCTCGGTAATCGCTCCCTGGCACGCTGCAGTGGTCCGGGCGGCGCCGCGTGCCCGCGCCGCCGCATGCCACACTTCTTCGAGCTGGCGCTCGATGCGTCGGCGCGGGTTGAGTGAGGCGTACGGATCTTGGAACACCATCTGCAGGGGCACGAGATTCCCGGGCCGGCGGCGGATCGGGAGCGGCGTCACGTCGGCGCCGAGAAACCGGATCGATCCCGAACTCAACCGATTGATGCCGACGAGCGCACGTGCGAGTGAGGACTTGCCGCAGCCGCTTTCACCGACGATGCCGATGATCTCGCCGGCGCGCACCTCGAGATCGACTCCCTGCACCGCGATGAACCGACCCTTGCCCTTGATGCGATAGCTCACGACGGCGTCGCGCACCTCGACGAGGGCGGCGGAGTGCTGTGTTTCATTCACGACTGGACCTCCTGGGGGAGCGGCCACGGCACCTGCGGCACCGCATCGAGCAGCACCCGCGTGTAGGGGTGCTGCGGGGAGCGGAAGACGCGATCCGCGTCTCCGAATTCGACGATCTCGCCGGTGCGGAAGACGTTCAGCCGATCCGCGATCGTACTCAGCATCGCGAGATCGTGCGTGACAAAGATGATGCCCATGCCCGACTCCCGTCGCAGTTCGTCGAGCAGCGCGATGATGCCGGTTCGAATGTTGGCGTCGAGCGCTGTCGTCGGTTCGTCGGCGATCAGCAGCTTCGGATCGCACGCGAGAGCAATCGCGATCGAGACGCGCTGCTTCATGCCGCCGGAGAGCTGATGCGCGTACTGGCCGAGCAGACGCTTCGGCTCGCGCAGATGTACGCGCTCGAGCAACTCGATCGCGCGCGCTTCTGCGGCTGCGGAGCTGATGCCGAGGTGCTGGCGCACGTGGTCGGTGAGCTGTTCGCCCAGCTTGAGCATGGGGTGCAGACTCGACGAGGGATCCTGCAGCACCATGGCGATCTCGGCGCCTCGGGTGCGCTCCCACTCCCACGGCGACTGCGCGAGCAGTTCGCGCCCGTCAAAGCGTATGGAACCGCGCGCGACCAGACCGTCGGGCAGCAAGCCGAGCAGGCTGAGCCCGGTCAGCGTCTTTCCCGACCCGCTCTCGCCGACCACGCCGACGACCTCGCCCGCACGCACCGAGAACGAGACGCCGTCGACGAGCGGTGATCCGGCACCGCTGGCCCGGGCGATGGTGAGTTCGGTGACCTCCAACAGCGTCATGCGCCGGCTCCGTTCTCGCTGAGTCGTGGTTCAAGGTGGTCGCGAATGGCGTCGCCGATGATGTTGAAAGCGAGCACCACCGAGACGATGGCGAGACCCGGCGCAAGCGCCAGCCACCACTGATCGAAATACTGCACCGCTCCCGAGATCATCGACCCCCATTCGGGGGCCGGGGGAACGGCGCCGAGACCCAGGAATGAGAGACCCGCGAGAAACAGGATCGCCGATCCGATGTCGAGCATCGCGAGCACGAGCACCGAGCCGCTCACCGCGGGGAGCAGATCGACGACGATCGAGCGGAAGGGTCCGACCCCTGAGAGCCGGTTCGACAGCACGAACTCGGATTCGCGCAGCGCCAGCACGATTGAGCGCACGGCGCGGGCATACGCCGGCCACCAGCTGATCGCGGCTGCGATCACGGCGTTCTGCACGCTCGGGCCGAGCGCCGCGGCGATGGCCATCGCGAGGATGATTCCCGGGAAGGCGAAGACCAGGTCGGCGATGCGCATGAGGATCTCGTCGATCCAGCCCCCGAAGAAGCCGGCGACGAGCCCGATTGCGGTGCCCAGCACGGCCGCCGCAGCGACGATCATGAGGCCGTTCGGAATCGACGTACGGGCCGCGGCCAGGGTGCGACTCAGGTTGTCGCGCCCGAGGGCGTCGGTGCCGAGCAGGTGCGCGGCATCGGGCGGCGCCAGTGCTGGGCCCGAGGTCGCGAGCGGATCGTAAGGGGTCAGCGCCGGAATGAGCATCACGGCGAGCCAGATCAGTAGCACGGCGGCCGCGGCGATCATCGACGGCGTGCGCATCCAAGCGGGCACGCGCCGGCGGCGTTCGGGAGTGGCGATCATCGAGATCACGTCGGTGCGGCTCATTGGAGGCGGATCCTTGGGTCGAAGGCCGACGCGAGCAGGTCGGCGATGAAATTGACGGCGAGGAAGATCACGGCGATGACGACGGAGATACCGGTGATCGCGGTGACATCGAGGTTGGTCGCCGAGCGGTAGGCGTATTGGCCCAGCCCGCCCCACGAGAAGATCTGCTCGACGTACACCGTCGCGGCGAGCAAAAAGCCGAACGACAGCGCGGTGACCGTGATGATCGGGCTCGACGCGCTGCGCACGGCGTACCGGATCAGCACCCGTCGACCGGGCAAGCCTTTGACGCGTGCGGCTTTCACCGCATCGGTGTTCAACCCGTCGAGTACGGCGCTGCGGGTGAAGCGCAGCACCATGCCGAGGTTGGAGAGTGCGAGGATCATCGCCGGGAGGATGAGGTGGGCCACGGCCGACCCCCAGGCGCCGAGGTCGCCCGCGAGCAGGGTGTCGATGGTCATGAACCCGGTGACACGGGTCGGCGGGGCGGAGGACGCATCGAGGCGACCGCTGCCGGGCAGCCAGCCGAGCTGGCGGAAGAGGATCGACGAGCCGATCAGCGCGAGCCAGTATGTGGGCAGGCTCACGCCGATGAGCGACACGACACGGGCCACGTGGTCGGGCCAGCGATTGCGCGCATACGCGGCGATGATGCCGAGGGTGACGCCGATCAGCACTGAGAGCACGGTCGCCCAGAGCACGAGCTCGAGCGTCGCCGGAGCATACTTTGCGAGGTCTGCCGAGATCGGTTGGCCGGTCTGCTGCGAGATGCCCAGATCGCCGCGGAAGAGGCCGCCGAGATAGCGGAGATACTGCTCCCAGACCGGCAGATTGAGCCCGAACTTCTCCCGGAAGGCGGCGACCGCTTCGGGGTTCGAAAGCGCCTGTTGGCTCAGATTGGCCGTCTCGGGGCGCAGCGGCACGAGCACGCCGAGCCCGAACGAGACCAACGTGATGCCGAAGAGCGTGATGAGCGAGGTGCCGAGACGACGGAGAACGAAACGGAAGTAGCCGGTTCCGCCGCCCGGCGCCGGGGCGGGCGTCTGCACGTCCGCCCCGGTTTCGGAGAGTGTGTGAGTCACGATGGGTTCCGTTACTCCTACTTGACCTGGGAGAGGTTGATGGCGGCGAGCGGGTCGTGGCTGACGTGCTCGACGCTGGAGGAGGCCACCAGGAAGAACGACGGCTCGAGCAGGAACGCGAATGGCGCCTCCTCGTTCATCGCGGCATTCCAAGCGCTGAACGCCGCCTCGCGATCGTCACCGGTCGCGACGCGTGCCTGCTCGGCGAGCGCGGCGACCTCGGGGGCGGCATCCGCCGGCCAGTGCACGCGCTCACCGATGAGGCCACCGGGTGCGAAGACGAGCTCGTCTGAGGCGTCCGCCGTGTCCGGCGGCCACGACCAGAGCGCCATCTCGGTGTCGCCGTCGACGTAGCGCTGCAGCGAGGTCGAGGTCGGTGTGGGGTTCAGGGTGACCTTCAGCCCGATCGCCTCCAGCTGGGTCTGCAGGCCCTGGGCGAGGATGTTGTAGTCGATGCCGGCGAGACGCGTGTAGTCGTTCGCGTAGTCGAGACTGATCTCTGTGCCGCTTTTACCCGTGTCGGCGAGCAGCTGCTTCGCGGCTTCCGGGTCCGACTTCGGTGCATCCGACGCGGGAAGCGCGCCGAGCATCATCGAGGGGATGATGCCTGTGGCTTCCTTTGCTCCGGCGCCGACCAGCGTGCGCAGTGCTTCGTAGTCGATACCGGTCTTGATCGCCTCGACGATGTCGGGATCGGCCGTCGCGGACCCCGACTTCTGCGAGAGCGCCAGGTAGAGCACCTCCGGAGACGACGAGGACTGCACCTGGAGCGCCTCGGATTCCATGCCTTCGGCGATGCGGCCCGGAATATCGAGCGCGATCTGGCTCTCTCCGCCTTCGATGTTCGCCTTCTGCTGCTGCGCATTGTTGACGTTGCGGATCACGATGCGATCGTAGGCGGGGGCGTCACCCCAGTAGTTCTCGTTCTGCACCAGCACGATCTGCGAGTTCGTATCGTAGCTCTCGAGCGTGTAGGGGCCGCTGCCGACGCCGTTGTCGGGTTGGGTGAAGAGCTGGCCCGCTGTGTCGGTGTCGGCGGCGTCTTCGGCGTCGGTGCCGCCTGCGGCGCGCACGGCCTCGTCGTCGACAATGGCGAGTGGCGGCGCTGTGAGCGTGTGCTCGATGTACGGCGCCGCGTTCTCGGTGGTGAGCTGCACGGTGTGCTCGTCGATCTCGGTGACCGTCACGCCATCCATGCGATATGCCGGACTCGCCTGCAGGTGCTTCAGCCGGTTCAGTGAGAATACGACGTCGGCCGCGGTGACCGGATTGCCGTTCTCGAAGACGGCGTCAGTGCGCAACGCGATTGTGAATTCGGTCGCCGCATCGTTCGCGGTGATCGACTCGGCGAGCAGCGGCTGCGGCTCGGCGACGTTGTCGATGTAGGTGAAGAGCGTCTGGTAAAGGCCGCTCGCCGTGATCGCGTCGGTCACCTGGAAGATTGTCGCCGGATCGATCGACTGGGCTGTGAAGGCCTGATCGATGACCAGGGTTCCGGACTTCGCCGTCGAAGCCCCTCCCGCCTGCTGCGCGCCGCTTGCGCAGCCCGTGACCGTGAGTACGCCGGCGAGCAGCAGGGCCGTGGCCCCCACTGCGTGTCGCATTGGCCTCGATGCCATAACGCGATTCCTTTCGGTGTCGGGTGTCGCTGGTGCACTGTTTCGAGTGGAGGGCTTGCCAGACCTCGTCGTCCAAACTAGTGTCAACCATATCGTGACAACTGTTTCTCATTTGGGAAGCAGTGAGAGCGATATTACCGGTGCCACGCGCGCCGTCAAGTGTGATTTGCGCATCGTTACCGATGCTTCACGCTGACGGCGTGGCGATGGTGCGCAGAAGATCGAGTTGACGGATTGCGCAGAGATGGCTAACTTCATGTCATTCAATGCGCAATATCGTCACTGAATAAGTGACAAATGACTGGAGAAATCATGACTGAGAGTGTTTCAGCAGGCAGTGGCACGGCGCCGCTGACCTCGAACCTCAAGATGTTGCGCCTGCTCGAAGAGATCGCGAAGACCAGCGCTCCCTTCGGTGTTTCCGAACTTGCGCGACGGGTCGGCGGCTCCCGATCGATGGTGCACCGCCAACTGGTGACGCTGGTCGCTGCAGGGTGGCTGCGCGCCGACTCGCAGGGCGCCTACACGCTGACGTTCGCCCCTGTGCGCGTCGCACAGGCCGCACTGCGCCACGCCAGCGTCGATCAGCGCATCGCCGAGGAACTCACACGGCTCGCCGAGGAACTGGGGGAGGGCACCTCGCTCGGCACACTCGACGGCGACTCCGTCACCATCGTGGGTCGCGGCCTGCCGCCCCGCAACGTGCACGTGTCGCTCGAGCACGGCCAGCGGTTCGGGATCGCCGGGAGCGCGCTCGGCTCGGTACTCGCGAGCTACCTCGGCGACGACGATCTCGCCCGACTGCAGCGAGCCGGCGTGGAGCTTCCTTCGGCGGCCCACCGCACGGAGGTGCGCAGCACGGGCTACGCGATGCTCGTCGATGACGAGTTCGACCCCATCGAAATCGTCGCGGTTCCCGTCGGTCGCACGCCCGGTCGGGTGCGGTTCGCCCTGTCGGCCCACTGGCCGCACGGCCGCACGAAGCCGGATCACGTGCTCTCCACCCTCGAGGCCGGCGCCCGCGCGATCGAAGATCTGACACAGCAGAGCGCGGGAATCCTTCTCGCGTAATACCCCCTCACCACAAAGGAGTGCCGATGTTCCCCACGCCCCCGATCGTTCCGGTGCCGCGCCGGATTCTCGATCCCGACCTGCTGCTGCAGCCGAGCCGGTTGCAGTCGCTGCCCGCAAGCCGCATCTCCGCAGGGCGCAGTCTGCTCGAGAAGATGCAGCGGGAGGCGTGGACGTTCGAGATCGTGAACTTCGACATCGACGATCGCGCGGAGGGTGAAGCGCTCTACCGAGTGACGACGGGCACCGGCCAGGTCTTCGACTTCGTCGTGTTCAGCTTCGAACCGACACTCGACGGCCGCACCGGGCGCATCACCGGTCAGAACTGGGACATGATGGGAGCGCTGATCGAGGGGCCCACGGCCGCTGAGGATCGCGCGCAGACGCGGACCGAGCTGCCCAAGCTCTACGCGGGTCGCGCGGTGCCCGGCACCCTGACCTGGGCCCGCTCAAATCGCAGCTTCCGTGCCTTCGACCACACGGTCGAGGCGCTCGCCGCGGGGAACCAGCCCGACCTGCGCGCGCTGTGGGAGGTCGGGTACCTCATGCGCAACACGGGTCTCGACGGCAACGGCACGTTCTTGACGCGCTCGTTCTTGACCCTCGAATCCGACCACGCACTGCGGCTGCCGCTGCACGCGCAATTGCTCTCCGCCTACATCATGCGCGAATTCGCGGCCGACCTCGTCGAGCAGATGGCGCGTCACCGCGACCCCGATGCGGCAGTGCTCGACCGCGAAGTGCGCCGCATGATCGGCATCGGCAACGGCTCCGCGCTCGGCCTGCTGTTCTTCGTGAACACCCACCCCATGCTCATCAGCACCTGGCTCGAGCAGCGCCAGACGCTGCTCGCCGAGGCGGCGCAGATACCGCTCGCACTCGATGCCGCGCGAGGCGACGGCCCGGCCGGCGAGTTCGGCGCTGCGGAGCAGTATCGCGATCTGCTGCACCGCGCAGCCGACTTTGCCCGTGTCGACCCATATCACTACAGCCGCTTCGACGACCCGCATCAGGTCGCGGTGCAGCTCAATACGGCCATCGCCGAACTCGATGACCTACTCGCCGCGGGGTCGACCACTGGCGCAGAGATGCTCGACCGACTCGAGGGGCGCATTGGAGACGAAGCCTGGGAGCTCGTCGCGGCCAATCTGCTCGAGCTGCTGCCTTACGAACGCATCGAGCAGGCGCTCGAGGGCGGCATTCGCTCCGAGCAGTTCGTCGCCGATGCCGTCATGCCGACGAGCGAGCTCGCCGAGATCATCGAGCGCGACTACCGTTGGGCGCTCGACATCGACATGAGCGGGGCGGGAGCCCGGCACTTCGTCTGGTACAAGTCGGCAGATGCCGAGGAGCCGCGTCGCGGTGCGGCGACCGAAGTCGAGGGCGGCCACAACTGGGCGCTCGACCTGCCGACGTCCGTGCAAGCCCTGCACGCGGCACTCTCGACCAGCCCCGCGACGAACGTGGGGGAGCTGCTGCGCGAACGCCCCGACCTGCGCGCCGCGATCGAGCGCATGCAATCCCTGCGCGAATTTCGCTTCCACTCACCCCACATGAACATGCTCGACGAGAGCTTCGTGCCCGTCTCCATCGTGCGTTTCATGAACTCGGCCGTGCACGGACTGCTGCGCACCGTCGACGAAGGAGACGATCGCAACGTGCTCGGCCTCATCTACCTCGGCGCCCCCACGGCCGCCGACTTGAACGAGGGCCTCGAACTCGAGACCCGCTACCCCCAGATGCCCACTGCGACGATCGGAGCCGCACGATGACCACCCGAATGCGAGCATCGGCCCGCGAAATGCGGCACATGGTGGGCCGTTACCTGCACGCGCAGTCGCTGCCCGGCTTCGCCGTGAACGCCGTCAGAGACGCGATCATGGCAGCCGAAGCCGAGGGCTTCGATGCGGTTACCGAGATGGAACGGCTCAGCGGTGCGTACGCCGACGCCCGCACGAGCTTCGCGGTCGCGCACACCGAAGCCGGGGTCGTGCTCGACGGACATTCCACCGCAGCGCTCGTGCTGCTCCCGGCGCTCGTCGACGAGCTCGCGCTCGCCGCAGCACGCGGTGAGACGCGGGTCGAGGTCATCGCGACACCGGGTATCCGGATCGCCGCCGCCCTCGGCGACTATGCCGCCGTGCGCGGCGTCGCGTTCGAGGTTGAACTGCCCCAGGGAGCTGAATCGGATTCCGGGGATCGGGCGATCCTCACCCCGCGTGCGGTGCCATCGTTGCCGGTGCACCCGGCGGAGGGGGCCGCGGGCGAACGCATGCGGCGCATTCTGCTCGACGGGTATGAGCTCGACGCCGAGCAGTTCTGGCGGCTGTTCCACGAGTCGAATGCCGCGCTCACCCCCGACTCGGAATTGTCGCGCCGGCACGCCGGATCGCAGTTGTACGACGATGAAGGAAACCTGCTCGGCGAAGTGAGCGAAGAGACCTATCTGCACTTGCGACGCGAAGCGCAGGGCACGGAGCGGGCGGTACTGGCATGACCAGCGCGTATCGATCGACCGTGATCGACGGACTGCAATGCGGGCGGTACGACCGGCAAACACTGCAGCAGCTGCGCGACGGCGGCGTGCGAGCCGTCACCGTCACTGCATCGTTCTGGGAGGATGCGCTCGAGACCATGGACGTACTGACCGGGTGGAACGATCTCGTGCGAGAGCACGGCGACGTCGCACTCATCGCGCGCTCGGGAGCCGACATCAATGCGGCGATCGCCACCGATCGCGTTGCGATCGTGCTCGGCACCCAGAACTCGTCGCTGTTCAACGACCGCATCGGGTTCATCGAGCACTTCTGGCACCTGGGAGTGCGCATCGTGCAGCTGACGTACAACATTCAAAACGCGATCGGCTCGTCGTGCTACGAACCGGTCGACTCCGGGCTGTCGCGGTTCGGGCACGAGGTCGTCGCCGAGATGAATCGCGTCGGCATGATCGTCGACCTCTCGCACGTCGGTGAGCGCACCTCGCTCGAGGCGATCGAGGCATCGCACCGCCCCGTGGCGATCAACCACGCGAACGCCCGATCGATCTACGACCACGCCCGCAACAAGGGGGACGATGTGCTCCGCGCGCTGGTGGCGAACGGCGGCGTGCTGGGGGTGTGCACGTACAACAACATCGCCGGCGCCTACGCGGCCTCGCTCGATGGATCGGCCGAGCTCATCGCGCGTCACGTCGAACTGCTCGGCGTCGACCACGTCGCCTACGGATCCGATCTCGACCCGAACGCCCCCGCAGGCAACCTCACCTGGATGCGAAACGGGCGCTGGAGCCGCAAGCCCCAGCAAGGTGCGTCTCGTGCCGACATCGCACCGCCGCCTGAAGCCTGGATCGACAACTTCGACTTTTATAAATTCGGAGAGGTGCGCGATCGACTCGTCGAGCGCGGCCTCTTGACCGCGGAGGAGGCGCAGCAGGTGTTCGTCGGAAACTGGAAGCGCATGTACGACGCGGGGTTCGAGCCCGAAGATGGCCAAGTATGAGCGCGCAGGTGCGACGCATACCACCCGAGTCGGGAGGCGCGTTGTCGTCGAGCATCACCGTAATCGGCAACACCGCATACACGACCGTGATCCCGCTGAACGCTGCGGGTGAGCTCGTTGACGGCATTGTCGCGCAGTCTGAAGCGGTCATCAATGCGCTCGCAGCCGATCTCGCGGAGGTGGGGGCCACCCTCGACGACGTCGCCCACCTTACGATCTACCTGCGCGGGCTTTCCGAGCATCGCGCGGCGTTCAACGAGGTGTACGCGCGGCGATTCGGCGATACGGTGCCGGTGCGCTGTGCTGTGGGTGTGGCGGAACTCGCACGGCCGACCATGCTCGTTGAGCTGACGGCGATAGCCGCCGTGCCGCAAGGCTAACTCGACCGGGCGCCCTCGGCCTCAATGTCGGGGGCGCCTGGCACACTGGACCCATGCACGAACGAGCCGGATCCCCAGCGCGCACCGAAGACCTCATCGACGTCGACGAACTGCTCACCGCGTACAGTGCGGTGACGCCCGATCCGTCGATCACGTGGCAGCGCGTGGCATTCGGCACGTCGGGGCACCGCGGTTCGTCGCTCACGGGCTCCTTCAACGAAGCGCACATCGCGGCAATCAGTGCCGCGATCGCCGAGTACCGCGCAGCGCAGGGCATCGCCGGGCCGCTGTTCATCGGTGCCGACACCCACGCGCTGTCGGCACCGGCAGAGCGCACCGCGATCGAGGTGCTGCTCGCCGCAGGAGTGCGCGTGCTCGCAGCGGCCGGTGAAACCGGTGTGGGCGATGGCGAAGCCGCGTTCGTGCCGACGCCGGCACTGAGCCACGCGATTCTGCGGCACAATCGCGGGCTCGCGGCCGACGACCCCGGCCGCGCCGACGGCATCGTGGTGACCCCGAGCCACAACCCGCCCCGCGACGGCGGCTTCAAATACAACCCTCCGCACGGGGGGCCTGCCGACACCGATGCGACGGGGTGGATCGCCGCGCGTGCGAACGAGTTGCTCGAAGCGGGCACGACGATCGCCCGCGCGACCGATGCTGAGGTCGAGGCGGTCGAGCGGTATGACTACCTCGCGGCGTACGTCGATACGCTCGGCGAAGCTATCGATCTCGATGCGATTCGAGCAACCGGGGTGCCGCTCGCGGTGCACCCGCTCGGAGGCGCGAGCGTCGCCTACTGGGAGGCGATCCGCGATCGTGTCGACATCGACCTCACGGTGCTCGGCCCCGGCGTCGACCCGCAGTGGGAATTCATGCACCTCGATTGGGACGGCAAGATTCGCATGGACCCGTCGTCGACCCACGTGATGTCGACGGTCGACGCGTACCGCGGCCCGTACGCGATCATCACGGGCAACGACGCCGACGCCGACCGCCACGGCATCGTCACCGCAGACGGGCTCATGAACCCGAACCACTACCTCGCGGTCGCCATCGACTACCTGCTCGCGCACCGCCCCGACTGGTCGCCGACGGCTGGCATCGGCAAGACGCTCGTGTCATCGGGCATCATCGACCGCGTGGTCGCCGCGCACGGGCGCACGCTCACCGAGGTGCCGGTCGGCTTCAAATGGTTCGTGCCCGGCCTCTCAGACGGCTCAGTGGTGTTCGGCGGCGAAGAGAGCGCCGGTGCATCGTTCCTCTGCTTCGACGGCAGTGCCTGGAGCACCGACAAAGACGGCATTCTGCTCGCCCTGCTCGCGGCCGAGATTCAGGCCGTGACCGGTCAGTCGCCGTCGGAGCGCTACCGCGAACTGACCGAACGCTTCGGCGACCCAGCATATGCGCGAGTCGACGCCGCTGCGACGCCCGATCAAAAGGCGCGCCTCGGGGCGCTTTCACCCGACGACGTCACCGACACCGAGCTCGCGGGTGATCCGATCACCGCGATTCGCACCACCGCGCCCGGCAACGACGCACCGATCGGCGGGCTCAAGGTGCAGACCGAGCACGCTTGGTTCGCGGCGCGGCCGTCGGGCACCGAAGACGTGATGAAGATCTATGCCGAGTCATTCCGCGGGCCCGAACACCTCGCAGAGGTGCAGGCGGCTGCGCAGGCGCTCGTGGCCCGGGTGCTCGGTTCGTAACGCCGTAGGCGATCCGGGGGAGCACTCCTCCGGTACGCTCAGGGGCATGTCGCACGAATCCTCCGCTTCCCGCCGATACTCCTACCTGGGGCCGGCGGGAACCTTTACGGAGGCGGCGCTGAAGCAGGTGCCCGAAGCCGTCGGCCAGCACTGGCATCCCGTCGACAATCTCGGTGAGGCGCTCAACGACGTCGTCACCGGTGCCAGCGACGCGGCGATGATCGCGATCGAGAACTCGATCGACGGCGGAGTGACCGTGGCGCAAGACGCCCTGGCCACGATTCCTGGTCTGCGCATCGTCGGCGAGTATCTGGTGCCCGTGCGCTTCGTGCTCGTCGCGCGTCGTGGCACGTCGCTCGCCGACATCAACGTCGTGTCTGGTCACCCGGTCGCCTACGCGCAGTGCCGTGCCTGGCTCGACGACGCGCGACCGACCCATCGGCACCTCATCGCCACGTCGAACGTGCAAGCGGCAGCAGACCTCTTCGCCCCCGAAAAAGGCATCGACGCGGCGATCGCGCCCCCGGGCATCGAAGACCACTACGACGTCGACGTGCTCGCCGAAGGCATTGCCGAGAACCCCGACGCGATGACGCGCTTCGTGCTCGTGAGTCGCAGCGTGCCCGTGGCAGAACCGACCGGCGCCGATAAGACCTCACTCATCGTCGAGCTCCCGGAAGACCGCCCCGGTGCGCTGCTCGACCTGCTTGAGCAGTTCGCAGCGCGTGGTGTGAACCTCACGCTGCTTGCCTCGCGCCCGATCGGCGACCGCATGGGGCGGTACCGCTTCGTCATCGACGCCGAGGGGCACGTCAAAGACGAGCGCGTCGCCGACGCACTGCTCGGCGTGAAGCGCTTCAGCCCCAAGATGACCTTCCTCGGGTCATACCCCCGCGCCGACCGCGTCACTGCGACGGTGCGCGACCTGCACGACAATGATCGGTTCCGCGACGCCCGCGATTGGTTGCGCGGCGTGATCGAAGGCACCCCCGACGGCGAAGCGTAGCTCGGCCGGGTGATCCGGCACCTACTCAGGCCCTAGGCGTTCACGTGCCACTCGGGGAGTACGCGCACCACAAGCGCGCCCGGATCGACCTCGCCGGTCACCGTCAGAGCGAGCCCGAAATCGTCGCCGTCGAGCTGAATCGGCTCGGGTTTCGGCACCGCGAGCGCGTACCGTTCGGCGCGCAGGTACGACACGCTGCGGGTGTCGTTGACGAGGTCGATGATCTTGCGGCCGGCGCGGGATCGTCGAAGCACGCCGTTCTCCCACCCGATCTTGTTCCAGATGCGCAGCCATGAGAACGGGCCGAGTGGCCGCAACGCGACGACGTCGAGCTTGCCGTCGTCGAGTTCGGCGTCGGGAATGAGCAGCACACCGCCGGGCATCAGCCCGCAGTTGCCGATCATCACGGTGTAGACGGAAAGCGGCTTCACCGCCGATCGATCGACGGAGTAGTGAATCTGCAGCGGTCGATCGGTGAACATCGTGCGCACCCCGGCATCGACATACGCCAACCAGCCGACCCGCTTCTTGAGCGTCGACTTCGTCGCCGAAATCGCGCGCGCATCGAGGCCCATGCCGGCGAGCACGAGAAAGACGTGTTCGCTTTCAGACTCGTCGGCGCGCACGATGCGCGCGATACCGAGGTCGATCGGGCGATTGCGACCAGTGAACGCGGCGCGCACGACATCGTCGATGCGGTTCAGTGGCGCACCGAGATTGCGGGCGAGTAGATTGCCAGTGCCCTGGGGCACGATGGCGAGCGGGATCCCCGTGCCTCTGAGCGCCTCGGCCACCGCCCGCACGGTGCCGTCGCCACCGCTGCCGAGCACCACGTTCGCCCCATCGGCGACGGCCTGCCGGGTCGCGCGCACTCCCGCATCGTCGGCATCGGTCTCGTACCAGCGCGTTGCTCCCCAGCCGGCCGACTGCTCGTACTGGCCGACCGCAGCGCGCAGAGCGGCGAGATCGGTTTTGAATGGCTGGTACACGACAGCGGCACTGGGCAGATAGTGCGCGGGAGTGTCGGGCATGGCTCCAGCGTAGCGCCGGCCGGCTGTTCCGATGCTGCGCCCCGGTAAGCTGGAGCGCGTGATCGATCCAGTACTGCTCCGCAACGATCCCGAAGCCGTCAAGCGCTCGCAGCGCGCTCGTGGAAACGACGAGGCGGTGGTAGATCAGGCGCTCGCCGCCGATGCGAGTCGTCGTGCTGCGCTCGGCGAGTTCGAGTCGCTGCGTGCCGAGCAGAACGAGTTCGGCAAGCAGGTGAAAGCCGCCTCGAAAGAGGAGAAGCCCGCACTCATTGCGCAGGCGCAGCAGCTCGCTGCCGCGGTGAAGGCCGCTGACGCGCGCGCGAAGGCCGCTGAGGCCGAGTTCGAGACGCTCGCGCTGAGCATTCAGAACCTCATCATCGACGGCGTGCCCGCGGGCGGCGAAGAGAACTTCGTGACGCTGCGCACCGTGGGTGAGCAGCCCACGTTCGACTTTGAGCCCCGCGATCACCTGGAGCTCGGCGAATTGCTCGGCGCCATCGACATGGAGCGCGGCGCGAAGGTGTCGGGCGCTCGCTTCTACTTCTTGCGCGGCGTCGGCGCCCGCCTCGAGCTGGCCCTCATGAACCACGCGCTCAACCGTGCACTCGATCACGGCTTCACGCCGCTGATCACGCCGACGCTCGTGAAGCCCGAGATCATGCAGGGCACCGGCTTCCTCGGCGAGCACGCCGACGAGGTCTACCACCTGCCGGCGCAAGACCTCTTTCTCACCGGTACGAGCGAGGTCGCACTCGCCGGCTACCACTCCGACGAGATCATCGATCTGAACGACGGCCCGCTGCGCTACGCCGGCTGGTCTACCTGCTACCGCAGCGAGGCCGGCTCGCACGGCAAAGACACCCGCGGCATTCTGCGCGTGCACCAGTTCAACAAGCTCGAGATGTTCGTCTACACCGACCCGGCCGACGCCGAGGCCGAGCACGATCGCCTCGTCGCGTGGCAGGAAGACATGCTGCAGTCGCTCGGGCTGCACTACCGCGTCATCGACGTCGCGGCCGGCGACCTCGGTTCCAGCGCCGCGCGCAAATTCGACATCGAGGCGTGGGTGCCGACGCAGGATGCGTACCGCGAGCTCACCTCGACGAGCAACTGCACGACGTATCAGGCGCGACGCCTGTCGACGCGGTATCGCACGGAGAGCGGCAAGACCGCGGCGGTGGCGACGTTGAACGGCACGCTTGCGACTACTCGGTGGATCGTGGCGATCCTCGAGACGCACCAGCAGGCCGACGGCAGTGTGCGCGTTCCCGAGGTGCTGCGCCCCTACCTCGGCGGCCTCGAAGTTTTGACACCGATCGCAGGAGCCTAACCGTATGAGCCTCGCCCCTCGCATTCCCGCCGCAGAACGCCACCTCATCGCGCTCGACCTCGACGGGACCGTGCTCAACCACGGGTTCGGTGCGGGGGCGGGCGACGATCCGGCCGGCGGTCACATCGATCAGAATCTGGCCGCAGCGATCCGCTCCCTGCACGAACAGGGGCACGAGGTCGTCATCGCGACCGGGCGCTCCGTCGACGCGACGCTGCCGATCGTCGAGCGCCTGCAGATTCGCCCCGAGTGGGTCATCGCTGCCAACGGTGCCGTCACCCTGCGCCGCGACGCGCTCGCACCGCGCGCCTATCGCCGCGAGTTCGTGGAAGCGTTTGACCCGAGTGATGCGCTGCGCAAGATTCGTACGCAGCTGGTGACCGCCCGATTCGCGGTCGAGCTCGCCGACGGCGGGTTCCTCTACACCGAAGAGATTCCGACTGGCACGCTGCCGTCGGCGCAGCGCCGGGTGCCGTTCGAAGAACTGCTCGGTGTGCAGGCGTCGCGTGTGGTCGTGGTGTCGCCCGATCACCGCCTCGAGGAATTCCTTGATGTCGTGAGCACGATGGGGCTCACCCATGTCTCGTACGCCGTTGGCAGCACGTCGTGGCTTGATATCGCGCCCGACGGGGTCACGAAGGCGAGCGCACTCGAGGTTGTCGCCTCGCACCTCGGCATCGACGCTTCGCGCGTCTTCGCCGCGGGCGATGGTCGCAACGACATCGAGATGCTGCAGTGGGCCGCGAAGCGCGGAGACTCGGTTGCGATGGGCCAGGCGGTGCCCGAGGTGCAGGCGGTCGCCGGTCGTGTGACCGGCACGATCGACGAGGTCGGCCTGCTGACCGCACTGCGCGAGCGCTTTCCCGCACTGCGTGTGACGAAGTAAGTCGGTTCGCTCCCGACGTTCCGATTGCTCGGCATAAGCTTGGCTTATGTCATCTATTCTTGAGATCTCGCACTTACGGACATTCCGCGCGATCTCGGAATACGGGGGATTCGGCCGCGCCGCGACGGTGCTGCACCTCAGCCAGCCGGCCGTGAGCCAGCACGTTCGGCTGCTTGAGCAGCGCATCGGCCAGACACTCATCGAACGCGACGGCCGCAAGATTCGCTTCACCACCGCGGGCGAGGCATTGCTCGCCGAAGCCCGGCGCATTCTCGCCGCTCACGACGAGGCCCTCATCCGGCTCGAGACCGGGCATCGCCAACAAGTGACGATCGGTTCGACCGAGACGGCAGCTGAGCAGATTCTCCCCGAGCTGTTGCGCACCATCAGTGCGGTGTACCCCGACAAGCAGGTGCAGTTCACGATCGATCGATCGACGCAGATCAGCGAAGCGGTGAGTCGAGGCGAGGTCGACCTCGCGGTGATTCTCGGGTTCGGCGCCGAGACAGTGGGTGTGGAGATCGGATCGCTGCAACTGCAGTGGTACGCCGCCCCCGGCTGGGAGCCGCCGACCGCAGACGGACCTCTGCCGCTCGTCGCCTACGTGGAGCCGTGCGGCATGCGCCAGCGCGCCCTGCACGAACTGAACCAGGCGGGCTACCAGGTGCAGATCGCCGTCGAGTCGGTCAGCCTCGAAGGCGTGATTGCCGCGGCTCGCGCCGGACTCGGAGTTGCCGTGCTGCCCGCGGCGGGCGATACCGCTCCCGCCGGTCTCGAAGTGCGCCCGTCGCTGCCCGAGCTCGGTGAGATCGGCGTCAATCTGGCCTCGCGCCGCGGCGTCGATGCCGCGCTCGAAGAGACCGCGCGCACTGCCCTCACCGAGTTCTTCGCGGCGCACCGCTACCGGCGCTTGCGCGCCCTCTCGGCGTAGGCGCGGTGGGGCTGCGTCTGCGGCGACCCGGCTGCTGCTGCGCGATGGGCCTGTCGAGACCTCACCCTCAGCGTCGAGTCACCGCGCCCGAGGCGGAGATTCGGTGACGGGGAGGGTGTCTCGGCGGTTTGGGGCGGTGAGCTGGGCTGAGCGACGGGCCTGGCTGCGCGGCGCGGCGCGCCCGCCCGCCCGACGCGAGAAGTTGCGCGATGTGACGCGCACCGCGCGACACATCGCGTAAGAGTCGGCACCCGCGCGTCACACTCCGCAGACGCTGCGCCCGCTCGAATGCGTGGAGATCCGCGAGATGACGCGGATCCCGCGCCCGTCGCGCCCAACCATGCGGATCAGTGATGGTTCCTCATTCCGCCTGGTGCTTGGACGCCCGGTGCCTCACGCTGCTCGAATGAGTCCACCCGCCGAACGCGCGGACTCACTCAGCTTCACGGCGCACGGATCGAACCGGCGTCGCGCGAAAGGATCCACCGACATGTCCTCACCCACACAACGGTTCGCCCGAACCGTCGCCGCGATCGCGGCATTCGGCATCGCCGCCGGTGCTCTGGTCGGCTGCTCCACGGCGTCTACGGCGCCCGGAGAAGACGCCGCCTCGGCCGCCGAGCCGACGGGCGCGCAGACGTTCGTCGATGAGCTGGGTCGCGAGGTCGAGATCGACCTGCCGGTGACCGCCGTCTACACCGACTTCCAATACCAGGCCGAGGCCGTGCGTCTCGTCGGCGGCGGCGACAAGATTGTCGCGCACAGCGATGCGACCGACCCCGCGAACCCGCTCAACGCGAACAACAAGGAGTACTGGGCGAGCTTCGCCGATGCCCAGAGCGTCGGCGCATACGACGAGCCGAACTGGGAAACGGTGGTCGACAGCGGTGCGCAGGTCGCGTTCGTCATGCGCAATGGTCCGTGGGAGGACGCGGTCGAGAAGCTCGAGCCGTTCGGCATCGATGTCTTCGTCGTGACGGGCTGGGATCCCGAGGTGCTGCGCGAGTTCATTCCGGTACTGGGCGAGATTCTCGGCACCGAGGATCAGGCGGCCGAGGCCGCCGCGCTGTACGACGGCATCGATGCGACGCTTGCCGAGCACACCGAGGGCATTCCCGAGGACGAGCGCAAGAAGGTCTACTTCGAGGGCTCGACGGAGTACAGCACCGTCGTGCCGGGTTCGGGCTTCCACGACCAGATCGTCGATGCGGGCGGCGAGAATATCTTCGGCGATGTGAACATCACCGATGACCAGAGCGCCAAGATCCACAACTATCCGGTCGATCCGGTCGAGATCATCGACCGCAACCCCGACGTCATCATTCAGAACACGGTCGGTGGGCTCACCGCCGGGATCGAACCGGTCGATGAGCAGGAGTTGCAAGACGCGGCGGCGGCCATCGCGAATCGCGGCGGCTGGGATCAGATCACCGCGGTGCAGAACGACGACATCTACGTCACGAGCAACTTCCTGTGGAGCACGCTCGGCAAGAAGATCGGTTCGGTTGCCCTCGCCAAGATCTTGTACCCCGAGGAGTTCGCCGATGTCGACGTCGACGACTACTTCGGTACCTGGCTCGAACTGCAGGGCGTCGAACCGCGACCGGCAGCGGATTACATCGTCAAGTACGCCGGCTGACACCGCGCGCATCACGAAGCACTGAACGGAGCACGAGCATGAGCGCATCGACCCTGGAACGGCCGCCCGCCGGGTCTCCCGGTGAACCGCCGGCAGACGGGCCAACCCCGCAGAGCCGGAAGTCCCGGTACGCGAGCCGCTACCGCACCCACGTCATCACGATCATCATCGGTATCGCCGCGATCGTGATCGCCTCGGTGGTCAGCGTGCTCGTGGGCACGGCCGGCGCCGATATCGGAGACCTCTTCGGCGCGATCTGGAGCAAGGCGACCGGAACCGCGCCCGCAGACCCGGCATCGCTCAAAGCGCAGACGGTCATCTGGGAGCTGCGCTTGCCGCGCGTGGGTCTCGCGATTCTCGGCGGCATCGCCCTGGCGGTCGCCGGTGTGCTGTTCCAGGGCCTGCTGCGCAACCCGCTCGTCAGTCCGTTCACCCTCGGTATTGCGCCGGCCGCGGCCTTCGGCGCCTCGCTCGCGATCGTCGTCTTCGGGGCGGGTGCGACCGCCTCGGGCATCCTGCTCGTGGTCGGCGCGCTGGTCGCGGGCATCGCGAACACGGTGATCGTGCTGCTGCTCGCGTCGCGTCGCAAACTCGAGGCGACAACGCTGATTTTGCTCGGGATCGCGCTCACCCAGTTGTTCGGGGCGTTGACGGCGGCGATCCAGTACTTCGCGGATGACGAAGTGCTCGCGGCGATCGTGCGGTGGACGTGGGGGTCGGTCAACAACTCGGTCTGGTACCAAGTGGTGACGTTGCTCGTGCTGCTGCTCGTCGCGCTGCCGTGGGTGCAGTTGCGCAGCGGCACGCTGAACGCGATCGCGTTCGGCGGTGACGACGCGGCGAAGAGCCTCGGGGTGCCGGTGACCCGGGTGCGTTTCGAGTTGATTGCGGTCGCGACGGTGCTCACGGCGGTGGCCGTCAGTTTCATGGGCATCATCGGCTTCGTGGGGCTCGTGGGGCCGCACATCGCCCGCCTGCTCATCGGCGGCAACCACCGCTTCTTGCTGCCGTTCGCCGCCGTCATCGGGGCGCTGCTGCTCATCGTCGCCGACATCGTCGGCCGTCAGATCGTGAACCCCGCGGTCATGCCCGTCGGCATCATCGACGCCATCGTCGGTGCCCCGATCTTCATCTATCTCATCCTGTCGCGAAAGAAGGCACTCTCATGACACTCGCAGTCGATCAGCTCCAGGTCTCGTACGGCAAGCACGACATTCTCAAGGGGGTCGGGCTTGAGGTGCAGCCCGGCCAGCTCGTGGGGTTGCTCGGTTCGAACGGCGCCGGCAAGTCCACCCTCATCAAGACGATCGCGGGCATCAATCGCCCGCAGGCGGGCACAGTGACCTGGCAGGGGGAGACCGACCTCACGACGATCGCCCGGCGCGACCTTGCGCAGCTGGTCGCCTACGTGCCCCAGAACATCAATCTCGCGTTCTCCCAAGACGTGCGCGAGTCGGTGCTGCTCGGCCGCACGCCGTACTTCGGTACACGGCCGCGCGATGAGGATTGGGAGCACGTCGATCGCGCCCTCGCCGCGCTCGGGCTTGAGGAACTGGCCGATCGTTCGGTGGGCGAGCTCTCGGGCGGTCAGGCGCAGCGGGTGCTCATCGCGCGGGCCCTGGCACAGGATCCGACGATCCTGCTGCTCGATGAACCGACTTCGGCTCTCGACATCCGCTACCAGTGGGAGACACTGACGCTCGCCCAGCGCATCGCTCGGGAGAGTGGCGTCGCCGCGGTGATCGCGATTCACGATCTCAATCAGGCGGCGCGCTTCTGCGACCAGGTCGTCTTCTTGCAGGGCGGTGAGATTCTCGCAGCCGGTGCGCCGATCGATGTCTACTCGTCGGAGATCATCCGTCAGGTCTACGGCATCGACGTCGAGCTCTCGATTTACCGCGGGTTCGTGGAGATTCATCCGCTGGCAGCCGAAGATCAGGGTCAGGATCGCCCGGCCGAGCCGCGCGACAACGTCAGCGCGCTGCCCGCGCCGGCCTCGGTGCCGCAGGCGGAGCCGCGCGTGCGCGAACTGCAACTCGACGGCTCGCGCTGATCCCGCCCCGACTCACGAAAGCGAACTCGCAATGACCGCAACCACCACCACCGCAGCGCGCGACGGCCTGGTACTCGGGGTGCTGCTCGGCAACCCGTCCCAGAACTGGCGACGCCGTTGGCCGCACGGCCAGACGCCGCGCAGCGACATTCAGCACTATGTGACGGAGGCGCAACAGGCCGAGGCGGCGAAGCTGCACACCGTCTTTCTCGCCGATGGCGTCTCGTCGTCGCCGCAATCGGTCGACCTCGGGCTCGAACCGACCACGCTGCTCAGTGCACTCGCGCTGCAGACCGAGCGCGTCGGTCTGATCGGCTCGATCTCGACGTCGTTCTTCGAACCGTTCAACGTCGCCCGCCAGGTCGCCTCGCTCGACCACATCTCGGCGGGGCGTGCCGGGTGGAATCTCGTCACCTCGGCAGCCGGCGGTCCGAACTTCGGCAAGGACGACGCGACGCATGACACGCGATACGAAATCGCCGAGGAGTTCGCCGGGGTCGTCGATTCGCTCTGGGAGAGCTGGGACAGCGACGCGGTGGTGGCGGATCGCGAACGCAACCTGCTCATTGACCCCGAGCGGGTGCGCGCCATCAACTGGAAATCGAAGCACTTCTCGGTGCAGGGGCCGCTCGATATCGGGCGCAGCCCGCAGGGCAAGCCGGTACTCGCCCAGGCCGGGTCTTCGGATCTCGGCAAGAACCTCGGGGCGGCGCGCGCCGACCTGGTCTTCACCACCGGGCTGATCGACGTCGACGAGTCGGTCGCGTTCGAACGCGATTTCGCGCAGCGCGTGGAGCGCGCGGGGCGGCAGCGCTCGGAGGTGAAACTGATACCCGGGGTGGCTCCGGTGATCGGGTCGACCGACGAGGAGGCGAAGCGGCTCTGGCACGAGGCCTACGCCGACCTCGACTTCGAAGCGGCTCGCCGGCAGCTCGCGTCGCAGTTTGATGGGCGCGGGTTCGAGGATCTCGGTCTGGACGACGCGGTGCCGGTCGACTCCCTGCCGCCCGAGAGCGCGGTCGAGGGCCGCAGATCGCGGTACGGCGTGCTCCTGCGTCTGCTGCAGCGCGGAGAACTGCGCACGGTGCGCGACCTCGTGCTGTACCACGCGAGTGCGGCGGGCCATTGGTTCCCGATCGGCTCGGTGGAGCGAATCGCCGACCAGCTGCAGGAACGCTTCGAGCGGGGAGCCGCCGACGGGTTCAATTTCTTGCCCTTCTACAACAACTACGCGCACGGCCTGTCGGCGATCACGGAGCACCTCGTGCCCGAGCTGCAGCGCCGCGGGCTCTTCCAGACCGAGTACGCGCATTCCACGCTGCGCGAGAATCTCGGGCTTCCCATCCCGACCTCAGGAGGCGCCCGATGAGCGCAGCATTTCCGCCCCCGCCCGCACCGCGCGACCGAGACGTGCGGTGGGAACTCGCCGCGGCGCTGCGTCACTTCGGCGCGCTGGGGTACGAGTTCGGCTTCAACGGCCACGTCACGGCTCGCGCCTCCGAAACACCGGGGCACTACTGGGTGAATCCATTCGGGATCAGCATCAGTACGGTGACACCGGCCGACTTCGTGCTCGTCGACGCGCAGGGCGATCCGGTGCACGCAGCGACGAGTCACGCGGTGTACGGCTTCGCGGGCAACCTCGCGATCCATGAGGAGGTGCCTGAGGCCGCAGCGGTGTTCCACCTGCACACCCCGCGGGGCTTCATCTGGTCGAACCTCGGGCGCCCGCTCGAAGCCGTGAACACCGATTCGGCCGGACTCATCGGGCTGCAGGGGCTGAGCAGCGGTATCTGGGGCGACGACGGGGGAGCGGGATCAGCTCCGGCGCCGACCAACGTCGAGCTGGCACGCGCCGGCAAACGCCTGATCGTGCAAGCCGGTCACGGGTTCGTCACGTGGGGCAGCAGCGTCGCGGAGGCCGCGTTTCTGCTGTGGGCCGCCGAACGCTCGGCAGAGGCGAACCTCGCACTCGAGGGGGTCGAAGGCCGGCGTGCGCTGCCCGACGCCGTCGTCGATACCTGGACACTGACGCCCGAGCTCGGGCGCGCACACTTCGAACCGGTCTTCACCGGAGCAGAACGGGAGGCACTGCGATGACGCGCTACATCATTATCGGATCGGGAGGGGTCGGAGCGGCGCTCGCCCTGGGGCTGCGCCAAGCGGGCCGCGAAGCGACGATTGTTTCACGTGGCACCACTCTGGAGACCATTCGAGCGCACGGGCTGCGCATTCATCACCAGGGTGTCGACCACATCGTCGATGCACCGCTGATCGGGGCGCCCGAAGAGATCGAGCTGCGTGTCGACGACGTGCTGCTGCTCGCCGTGAAGTCGCAGGATGCGGAGGCTGCCATCCGAGCGTGGGCCTCCCGACCGGTCGCGATCGGTGCCGAAGGAACGACGGCACCCGCGTCAGAGGTGCTGCCCATCGTGACGCTGCAGAACGGCCTCGACGCCCCGCGGGTCGCCACCCGATACTTCGCCCACGTGATCGGCGGGGTCGCGCTCATCGCCGCGAGCCATGTCAGCTCGGGAGTGATCGAGGTGCGCAACGGGCCGAAACTCGGGCAGATCATTCTCGGTGCGTACCCGAGCGCTGCGCACGATGCCGAGGTCGCCGAACGGGTGCCGGGCATCGCGAACGACCTGCGCGCTGCCGAGTGGCTCATCCAAGAGACTGAGGATCCGCGCCGCTGGCTCGCGTGGAAGCTCTCGGTCTCGGTCACGTTCCCCGCCGAGGTGTTTGCCGGCTCTCCCGCCGAGCGGCAGGAGTTGCAGGCGCTGCTGACGGCAGAGGCGCGCACCGTGCTCGATGCGGCGGGCTCCTCCATCGCCGACCCGGGCTCCGAGATCACGTACGACCGTGAGCTCGCGCGAGTCGAGATTCCGGCCGACGCTCCCATTCAGGGACTCTCGACCTGGCAGAGCTTCACCCGGGGTTCGGGCAGTGAAGTCGACTATCTGAACGGAGAGATCGCCCTGCTCGCCCGAGAGGTCGGGGTCGCGGCACCGCTCAACACCGCGGTACAGCGCGAACTCGCCGCCGCCGCGGCTGCCGGAGAGGGGCCGGGGGTGCGCCCGATTCGCCAGGTCTCCGAGCGAGCGACACGTGAGGTGCCGGTTTTCGGGGCACGCGAGCTCGCCGAGGTGCCCGCGTGAGCGCGGCTGTGACGCGAGACGCGGCGATCCCGAGCACCGCCTCGCCGACGGTGCAGTTCGTGAGTCAGATCCACAAGACGGCCTCGACCGAGCTCGCGCCGCTGCCGGGGCGCGGACTCGACCGCGACTTCGTGCGGCGCTATGCCGGTGCAATCGAAGCGGGCGGCTTCGACTACACGCTGGTGCCCTACGGTTCCGACGGCGCCGACTCGATCGCCCTCGCGTCGGCCATCGGGCAGCTCACCGAGCGCCTCGGCGCGATCGTGGCGGTGCGCCCGAACACCGCGTTTCCGCTCGTTGTGGCGCAGCAGCTCGCAACCATCGATCAGCTCACCGGTGGGCGGGCGCTCATCCACCTCATCTCGGGCGGCGCCGATGCCGAGCAGGCACGGCAGGGCGATTACCTGGGCAAGCTCGACCGGTACGACCGCACCCGCGAGTTCTTGACGCTGCTCAGGCGGGCCTGGACCGAGACCGAGCCGTTCAGCCACGAGGGCCGGTTCTACCGGTTCGACGACTTCGGGCCGGGATTCCCCACCCACTCGGGCGGTGCGCTGCCGGTGTCGATCGGCGGGCAGTCGGATGCGGCGTTCGATCTCGGCGGCGAGCTCGCCGACATCTTCAGCTTCTGGGGTGAACCGCTCGGTGAGATCGCCGCGCAGATCGCGCGGGTGAACGGCATCGCCGAGGCCGCGGGTCGCGCGGATCGGCCGCGATTCTGGGTGACGTTCCGCCCGATCATTGCGCCCACCGAGGTACTCGCCTGGGAGAAGGCGGAGCGCATCGCGCAGCGCATCGGCGAGACGCACGCCTCGTCGATTGCGCGGCAGCGCGCTGCGGGCGCAGCTCCCGAGAATGTGGGATCGCAGCGCGCGCTCGACTTCGCCGCTGCGGGCGACGTCTACGACCGTGCGCTCTGGACGAAGACGGCAGCCGTGACCGGAGGGTTCGGGGCGTCGACGGCGCTCGTCGGCACCCCCGAGACGGTCGCTGCGGCGATTCTCGATTACATCGATCTCGGAGCGTCGATCGTGTCGATTCGGGGGTACGACACCCTGAACGACGTGATCGACTACGGGCGTTACGTGTTGCCGCTCGTGCGCGCCGAACTCGCGCACCGGCAATCGACGGGGGATCGCGGAGCGCTGCAAGCCGAGCACATCGGTGCGCTCGCACCCGACTTCGCCCTGGCGGGTGCGCGATGAGCGCCGCAGCGACGACCGGCGCACTCGGTGCGCTCGCTGAACGGACCGACGAACTCGCGTTTGTGCGTCCCGATCTCAGCGAGGCCGCGCTCACGGTGGTCGCCGCCGAGATCGCCGAGCACGCGCCGGCAGCGGATGCTGACGGCTCGGTGCCCGAACGCGGGCTCGAGATCGCCCATCGCGCCGGCCTGCTCACCGCGACCGTGCCCGAGCGCTTCGGAGGGCCGGGCCTCGGCTCGCTCGATGTCGCACGCATTCTGGTCGCGCTCGGTGAGGGCGACGCGTCGGTGGCGCTCCTCGCGCAGAACGCGCTGAGCGCCCACAGCTCTCAAGACGGCGCAGGAGCGTGGCCTGAGGCGACCTACCGGGCCTTCGCCAGCCGCAGCGCCGAGCGGCCGACGCTCGCCAATGCGATCCGGGCCGAACCCGAACTGGGGGCACCCGCCCGCGGCGGTCTGCCCGCAACCGTCGCTCGGCGCACTGCAGACGGGTGGGTGCTGAACGGCGAGAAGGCGTACGCGACCGGGGGCACCGCGCTCGACACCCACCTCGTCTGGGTGGTCGCCGACGAGCCGGGTGATCCCGCATCACTCGATGCGCCGCGCGTGGGGCACCTCATTGTGCCCGCTGACGCGGCCGGCATCACGTGGGTGCCGACGTGGGATCACCTGGGCCTGCGTGCCACGAACACGCACAACGTGATCTACCGCGACGTCGTGGTGCCGGCGGACGCATTCGTCGAGATTCCGCGGCAGCCCGACGGGTCGTACCGCGACCCGGCAGCTGCCGAGGCCGGAGCCGGGCTGCAGGGGGGTGCGCTGTACGTCGGGGTCGCCCGGGCGGCGCGCACCGCGTTCATCCGCTTCGCGCACGAACGCGTGCCCGCGGCGCTCGGACGCCCCATCGCGACGACCGAGCGCATCCAGGCGGTGACCGGCGAGATCGATGCCCAGATCGCGCAGGCCGAAACGCTGCTCTACGGTGCTGCCTTGCGTATCGAGCGTGGGGAGACATTGGTTGCCGCGCAGGCGCCGGTGCTGAAGGTGCAGATCGTGCGGTCGGCGATTGCCGCAGTGCAGGCCGCAGTCGCCGCGATCGGCAACCCCGGTCTCTCGCGGCACTATCCCTTCGAGCGGTTGCTGCGCGACGTGCTCTGCGCGCGCGTGCACCCGCCGCAGGAGGACGCGGCACTCGTCGCGGCGGGGCGGCGGCTGCTGCGCTGAGGTGAACGGTGGCGCTCTGCTCCTACGCCGCTCCCGCCGAGCGCCTCCCATCTCGCCGAACGCTGCCGATGTGCGCGCGCAGATGGGAGGCGTTCGGCGAGATCAGAGGCGCTCGGCGGCTGCCTTGCTCGCGATGGCGTCGTGTGCCGTCTGCCCGTAGGCTGATGATGCAGCGCGCGCACTGGTGACGCACGGATAGAAGGGTGGCCCATGACTGATCTCACTGCCATATTGCAGGGAACCTTCAATGCGAGATCACTGCCGACGCGCACCGCGCATTCCGAATCGAGCACTGACGGCGGATTGATCGTGCGTTCCGATGCGCTCTCGGATCTCTCCCCCGCGGGGGTGCAGGGGTTGACCGAACTCGGAATCGGGGCGATCATCGATCTGCGCACCGAGTCGGAGCGCGAACGCGCGCCAGATGTGCTGCCCCACGACGACGCCATCCGATTCGTCCCGCTCCCCGTGCTGGGTGGCGCGATGGACGAGCTCGTGCGGCAATTGCTGCCTGCAAATGGCCAGCATGCGCTCGACACCGATCAGATCGAGCGCATCGTCGAACAGGTGCCGACGCTTGCAGAGCTGTACGTCGCGATACTGGAAAGCAGCGCCCGTCAATTCGCCGAACTTGCCCGCGTGATCGTCGAGCTCGCCGATTCGCCTCGGCCCGGGGTGCTCTTCCACTGCACCGCCGGCAAAGACCGCACCGGCTTGGCCGCAGCTCTGCTGTTGCAGATCGGAGGTGTCGCTCGAGAGGAGATCGTCGCGGATTACGTGTTGACCCAGTCGCGTCTGGCGACGGGGCTCGCACCGAAGCTCACCGCACTGATCACTTCGCTCGGTGTGCCGTTGACCCCCGCACTCTCGACACTCGCGACCGAGTCACCGGCATCGGCGATCGAGGCAGCACTCGATTGGATCGCCCGTGAGCATGGTGATGCCGAAGGCTATGTGATCAGCGGCGGCCTGACCTCAGCCGAGACGCAGCGGTTGCGAGCGGTGCTGGGCGCTCAGTCTCACGAGTAGATTGCCCGCCCGCTGCGAGCTCGCGAGCGCTCTCGACTAGACCGAGCCGCCCGGCGCCGCTCCCGTCGCGACCGGCAGTTCGTCGTGGTTCGACCACTGCGACCACGAGCCAGGGAAGAGCGCGCCGTCGAAGCCGGCGAGTGCGAGCCCGACGAGATTGTGGGTCGCGGTGACCCCCGAGCCGCAGTAGGAGCCGATCGGCCGTGTGCCATCGACACCGAGCTTCGCGAAGCGCCCGCGGAGCTCGTCGGCCGAACGGAACCGGCCGTCGTCGTCGAGGTTGCCGCCCGTCGGGGCGTTGAGCGCTCCGGGCACGTGACCGGCGCGGGGGTCGATCGGTTCTTCATCACCGCGGTAGCGCTCGGGGGCGCGGGCGTCGAGCAGGGCTCCGCCGCCCGAGACAAAGCCCCCGACCTCGTCGAGCGTAAGCGCGGGGAGCTGCCCCGAGGAGAGGCTGACGTCGCCGGGCACCGCTGCAGACTCGCCTGACTCGAGCGCAAAGCCCGCCTCGGTCCAGGCCGGCAGTGCACCGTCGAGCAGGCGCACGCGGTCGAAGCCGGCGTCGCGCAGCAGCCACCAGACGCGGGCCGAAGCGTAATTGCCGCCGCCGTCATACGCGACCACCTCGTCTTGTTCGCGAATGCCCCACGACCGTGCCGACGCCTCGAACGCCGCCGGGTCGGGCAGCGGGTGGCGCCCGTCTTGCGGCGTCAGGTGCTGGGCGAGTTCGGTGTCGAGGTCGACGTAGACCGCGCCCGGAATGTGCCCCTCGGCAAAGGCTGGGCGGCCGTCTGGGTGCGGCAGCGTCCACCGCACGTCAAGCAGTCGGGTGCGCGGCGCCTCGGCGGGCAGATCGCGCTCGGCGCTCAGCTGCGCCTCGAGTGCTTCGGCGGTGATGAGAATCGTCTCGCGGGCAGGGATCGTGTCGGTGCTCATGTTCGGATGCTAGCCGCGCCGGCGCACCTCTGTCATTCGGATCCGAGATGGCGCGTCATTCGCGGAAATGCTTGGACATCGTGGCCGAAGAACTTCTACGTTAGAAACCCTGGGCGGCGCGCACGGTGCCACCCGCGCGGATGCCACGCGCGCAGAGATCCGGAGCCACATGACCCACGCAGTACCCGACGACCGCGGCGCCTGCCTGCTTGCTGAGCTCGATGCGGGTGACGATCTCGAGATCGTCACCACCGCGACCGCACCCGTCGCTGATCGCTCATCGTGGCAGGCCGTGGGAGCACCGCTCGCAGTGATCCGCGCGCTCGCCGCCGACGGCGTGGCCCGAGTGCTCGCGCTCGCGACCGAACACGGCATCCCGGTGGCGACGCGGGGAGCCGGGAGTGGGCTCGCGGGTGGCTCTGCCGCGGGCACGGGGTGGATCGTGCTCGACGTCTCGGCACTCGACCGCATTGTGCGCATCGATCCTGTCGATCAGCTCGCCGTCGTGCAGCCGGGGGTCTCGGCGGTGGCACTGAACGCTGCTGCGGCCGAATACGGTCTGCGCTACGCCCCCGACCCCGCCAGCGCCGCGATCTCATCGATCGGCGGCAACATCGCGACGAACGCGGGCGGCTTTCGTGCCGTGAAGTACGGGGTCACCCGAGATGCGGTGCGGTCGCTGACCGTGGTCACGGGCGACGGTCGCACCCTGCGCACCGGCAGTGCGACGGCGAAGGGCGTCGTGGGGTATGACCTCGTATCGCTGCTGACCGGCTCCGAGGGCACGCTCGGGGTCGTCACCGAGGCCACGGTCGCGCTGCAACCGATTCCCCGCGACACGGTGACGATCGCCGCCTACTTCCCATCCATTCAGGCCGCAGCCGAGGCCTCGATCGCGGTGCTCGGCTCCGACGTCACGCCGAGTCTGTACGAACTGCTCGACCGGGCGACCCTCGAGGCGATCGATGCCGTTGAGGGCACGACGTTCAGCGAGCGCGGCAGCGCGTTTGTGATCGTGCAGACCGACGGCTGGGGTGCGGCGGCCGAGGCGGATCGCATCACCGAGCTGCTCGCCCCGTTCGCGAGCGAGCTCTCCCGCGCGGCCGATGACGCTGAGGCCGAGCTGCTCATTCGCACTCGCAGGCTCGGGCTGCCCGCGCTCGAACGTCTCGGCCGGGTGCTCATCGAAGACATCTCGGTGCCGATCAGCCGCTTGGCGCATGCGGTTGAGCGCATCGGCGCGATCGCTGCCGAGACCGGCACCCGCATCTTCACGATGGGTCACGCCGGCGACGGCAACCTGCATCCGATCGTGCTCGTGCCCACGCACGACGATCCTGCGCAGCAGGCGCGACTTGAGGCCGACGCGCAGACCGCGGCCGACGCCGTCTTCGCGCTCGCCATCGAGTTCGGCGGCACGGTGTCGGGCGAGCACGGGGTCGGTATCGTGAAGCGGGAGTGGAGCGCTCGCGAGCTGGGCGACGTCGCCCTGCAGCTGCACGCCGGCATCAAACACGCCTTCGATCCCGCAGGGATCCTGAACCCGGGAAAGGGATTCTGATGAGTCTGACCGAGACCCCCGCAGCCGACGAGGCCGCACAGACCGAGCCCGCCGCCGAGCTCGAGTGGCATCAGTGGCGCGCCGAACGTCTCGCTGGAGCCCGCGCGCCCCACGGCACGGCCGCCGCCGTCGCAACGGTCTGGCTCGACGCCGATCCCCGAGAGCTGCCCGGTCTGCCCGGCGCCTGGTCGTCTGACGGAGCGACGGTCACCGGCATCGACCTCGACGGATTCCTCGCCGACGGTGCGACGGAGCTCGCGCTGGCACCGGGCGAGAGCGCCGAGGTCGGCCCGCAACTCGTGCGTGTGCTGCAGCGCGCCGGACTGCTCGCCGTGCGCTGGCTCGACCCCGAGGCCGAAACCCGCACGAAGCTGACCGGAATCGACGCGTTCGCGTGGTCGCCGGAGTGGGCCGTCGAGGGCCAATACGATCCCGCACCCGAATCACTGCGCGTCGATCAGGCCGACGGGGGCGAGACCGAGTTTCCAGTCGCCGGCCGCGTGACGGTGACCGTCGACGGCCACGAGGTGTCGCTGGCCGGGTTCCGCAACGACAGCGGCGTGTGGGCGTCATTCGCCGACACGACGAACGGTGCCGAGACGAAGCAGTTCCGCTTCATCGACATCGCGCTGCCCGAAGGTCACGACGTCGCTCAGCCCGTCATCGTCGATTGGAACCGCGCCTACCTGCCGCCGTGCTCGTTCACGCCGGCGTACCTGTGCCCGATTCCGCCCGCGAGCAATCGACTCGGCGCCGCCGTGCGCGCCGGCGAGCGGTATCAGGAGTACGCGGGCAGCTGATCGGGCCGGCGGTGCAGGATCGCGCAATGCGGTTCACCCGCCCGTTCAGAGCGGGTCGAAGCAGCTGAAGTCGTCGCCGGTGCCGTGCCCTCGCGCGGCGCCGCGTGCGACGGGCAGATCGGCGCGCTCGGCCCAGGCGCTCCACGAGTCGACGTAGAGATCGACCTGTTGCCCGAGCAGTGCGGCGGCGAAGACGAGCGATGAGCTCGCCACGCCGCCGTGGCAGTACGCCGCGACCGGATGCGCGCCGATGCCGCCGCGCTCGAGCAGCCAGCGGCGCAGGTTTGCGGGTGCCTTTAGGGTGCCATCGGCGGTGAGCAACTCCGTCGCCGGGGCTGAGACCGCACCCGGTACGTGACCGGTGCGGGGGTCGTCGGCGAATCCGGCGTAGTGCGCGGCGGGGCGCCCGTCGAGCACAGTGCCTCGGGCCCCGCGCTCGCGCAGCGCGTCGGCATCGATGACGCGCACGGGCCACGCCGAATCATGCGTTAAGCCGGCCGCGTCGGTGCCGGGTTGGCCGACGCTGAGCCGTTCGTCGCCGACATGGGTGGCTTCTGACTCCGTGCCCGCCGCACCACCGCGCGCGCCGCCGGCCGCCTCCCATGCCGCAAGCCCGCCGAGCAGCACCCGCACACCGCCGACTCCCGCCCATGACAGCGTGAACCAGGCGCGCGTTGCCGAGGTGAGGTCGCGGCGATCTCGAGTGAAGACGATGATGCGGGCCCCCGGCTTCGCGGTGCGCCACTGTGCTGCGCGGGCACGCACCGCGGCCGCATCGGGGAGTGGCAGATGGCCGGAGCCGGGGCGGGGTTCGCCCGCGAACACCTGCTTGACGCCGACTCGCAGCGCGCCCGGAATGGTGGGCGAGAGCTGATCCGAGACTGTTGCCGCGGTGCGCCACGGCACGGCCTCGACGAAAATCGAGGCGGCGTGCTGCTGCACGGCCTCGTGGGCGCGAACCAGCAGGCGATCCGCGGGGCGATCGCTCACCAATCGGGCTCGTCGCCCGAGCCGTGAATCACGAATTCGACGGGCAGATCGTCTTTGAGAGCGTTGTAGATGCGGCAGCGTCGTTTGTACTCGGCGACGAGGCGATCCGGATCGACCGGAACGCCGCTTGTGCTCTCGATGAAGCACTCCATGACCAGGGTGCCGAGTCGCTTGGCGTCGATGCTGCGCTCGACGCGGGCGAAGATCTCGACGCGGCGATCCTGCTCGCCGTCGCCCAAGAGATCTTGCCGAAAGGCATTCAGTGCGCACGATACGAGCGATGCGACGAGCAGATCAAGTGCGCTCGCGGCCTCGCCGGGGCCGCCGCTGATCGGTGATCCGTCGGAGACGATCTCGAAACCGTCACCGGCGAGCGCGTACCGCCCGCGCGTATCGGTGAACGATCCGTGCAGTCGGCTCGCTACGACAATGTCGTCTTCCATGGGGCCTCCTGTTCGGATCGCGCGGCCCAAGTGTGGTCGCGGCCGCGGTGCAACCCCGGCGCCGCGGGGCACGGGCGTTCGGCCACCCTAGCAAGCGTGCGACTCGCGGTGCCGGGGTGTTGAGAAGTCTTACGCGTGGGTGGTCGGGCGCAGCTGATCGGCGAACATCGCGACCACCCGAGTCAGACTGCGGTTGTCGGCCTCGAGCACCTCGATGCGTTGCTCGAGGCCGGCAACCTGCGCGAGCAGTTCGTCGCGGGTCGGCTCGGCAGCGTTCGTCTCGCTCTCGTCAGCGTCGTCGAAGTCGTAGCTGCCGTCGTCGAATCGGGCGAGCCACTGGCGCAGTGATTGATAGCCCACCGCGTACTCTTCGGCGACCTCTCGAATGATCGAGCGGTTGCCGGGCTCAGCACGTCGCCGCTTGAGCGCTTCTTCGACTGAAGCCGTGCGCACTTCGTCGCTGTACTTGCGCTCGAATGCCATGACCCCTCCAAACGTTACGAGCCGTTATTCGCCTGACATATAAGTTATAGCGTGAGCGATGACTCGCGCTTGCTCCATTCCGACCACGACCCGATGTAGACGGGTGCCGCGACGCCCGCTTGCGCGAGCGCGAGTGCTTGCACACTGGCCGAGATGCCGCTACCGCACGACACGATGAGGGGTTGCGCGTGCGGGTCGACACCGAGCGTCTCGCGATAGGTGCGACGCAACGCCTCAGCGTCGGTGAGCGCGCCGGCCTCGAGCAGTGCCGCGGTCGGCAGATTCACCGAGCCGGCGATGTGCGCGTCGTCGTCGCCGAACGCTTCGGGTGAGCGGGCATCGATCAGGATCACCGTGCCATCCCGGCGCGACACCGCATCGGCGGTGGTCACGACGCTCTCGTTCCGCTCGAGCGGAGCCGCCGAGTCGGCTGCCTCGCCCGACTCAGCCGCCCACTGAGCAAGTGCGTCGAGCTGTGCACCACCGTCGACGTGCGGGCCGGGAGCAAGCACGACGACGTCGGCGATCCCCGCCCAGCGCAGCGTGACCCACCCCCTGGCTGCCGTGCTGAGCGCGTCGGGGGAGCGCGGAACCACGACGAGCGCGGTGCTCGGAGTGATGCCGGCCGCCGTCAGCGTCGCCGCGAGTCGCGCGTGATCGGGAAGCGGTTGCCGGCCGGTCGTCGGCCCCTCGGCTCCGGCGAAGTCGGCCGCGGAGAGCCGCACCGCGCCGGGGATGGGCGCGACCGCGCCTGCGTTCGGCGCCGCCGACGGCGACGCGTGCACGATCTCGACGACGCGGGTGGGGCGCTGCGCCGGCGCGGAGATCAGGTCGGCAAGGGAGCGCACTGCACCGGTCACTCGGTCACCACCTGCCCGGGGCCGCCCGTGAGGGTACCGGGGAGCAGTTCGCGCAGTTCGCGCTCTTCGGCCGACGTCGGCACCCAGCGGGTCGCTGCGAGGTTTTCGTCGAGTTGCTCGGGCACGGTGACGCCGGCGATCACGCTCGATACCGTGGGCTGTGCGAGCAGCCAGCCGAGTGCCGCCGCAGTGGGGGTGATGCTGCGCTCGCGCGCGAAGTGCTCGAAGGCGGCGAGCGCCTCCCATGGTGCCTCGCGCAGCAGATTGCGCTTCAGATTGGTGATCTTTGCACCTGCAGGGGCCCGATCGGCGGCGTACTTGCCGGTGAGGAGGCCATTCTGCAGCGGGAAGTACGGGATGAATCCGAGCCCGAATCGGTGCAGAGCGGGAATCAGCTCTTCCTCGGGGCGCCGCCACAGCAGATTGTATTCGTCGGTCGTCGAGACGAACCGGGTGAGGCCGGCGGCCGAGGCGAGGTGATGCGCATCAGCGATTTGCCACGCCGAGAAGTTGGAGGCGCCGATGTAGCGCACCTTGCCCGAGTGCACCAGGTCGTCGAGCGCTGAGAGCGTCTCGTCAATCGGGGTGTGCGCGTCAGGAAAGTGGATCTGGTAGAGATCGATGTAGTCGGTTCCGAGGCGACGCAGGGACTCTTCGACCGAGGCGACGATGTACTTGCGCGATCCGGTCAGCGCATAGGCGGGTCCGCGGGTCTGCAACAGGGAGCGGCCGAACTTCGTGCCGATGACGACCTGCTCGCGGCGGGTGCCGAGGGCGTCGCCGAAGAGTTGCTCGCTGAGTCCGACCTCGTCACCGTATCCCTCGGCGAGATCGAAGTAGGTAATGCCGAGGTCGAGTGCGCGATCGACGATCGCCTGCACCTGCTCGGAGCCCACGGCGCGCATGCCGGATCGACCGAACGTGCTCGCTCCGACGCCGAGTTCGGAGACGATCAGGCCGGAATCGCCGACGGTGCGGTGCCCGCTGGGGAGCGGGGCTGCAGGGGTGAGGGGCACGGGATCTCCTGTTCAGTTCGAGCAGCATTTGTACTGTGCTTCTCGTATAGATATAAGCGCATATCGATAGTTTTCCGCACTTATAACGTGTTCATTATCGAAATATAACGTCACAAGTTCTAGTGCCCGTAGTTATGGCAGACATAATTTCTTACGCAGGGCCCGAATGGGTGCTGCGGGCGGTATCGGAACCGCTCTCTGGCAGGGAAGGATGCAGATGACGCAATCGACTATCGGTGAGCTTGAGTACCGCGGCGTGCCCTATCGGCGCGCGGGGCGCTCGGGGCTGCTGCTGTCGGCATTCGCGCTTGGGCTCTGGCACAGTTTCGGCGAGCATCATGATCGGCGCACGCAGGCAGACCTCATTACCGGCGCCTTCGATCGCGGCATCACCCACTTCGACAACGCGAACCGTTACGGCCCCCCGCACGGCCACGCGGAGATCGTGCTCGGCGACGTTCTGGCGCGCGAGCTGCGCGCCCATCGCGACGAGATCACGGTCAGCACGAAGGCAGGCAATCAGGTCGCTTCGCACCCGTACGGCTCGGGAGCCTCCCGTCGTCACCTGTTCGCCGAGATCGACCGCAGTCTCACTCGTCTCGGTCTCGATCACGTGGATGTGTTCTACTCCCACCGTCACGACCCGGCGACTCCGCTCGACGAGACCGCGCAGGCCCTCGCCGACATTGTGCGGCAGGGGAAGGCCCGATATCTCGGCCTGTCGAACTATCCTCCTGAGGCGCTGCAGACAATCGCCGAGCGGCTGCGCGAGCTCGGCACCCCGGCCGCCCTCGTGCAGCCGCGGTACTCGCTGCTCGACCGTGCGATCGAGCGACCGGGCCACCTGCTCGAACTCGCGGAACGCCACGGCTTCGGCGTCGTGGTCTATTCGCCGCTCGCGCAGGGCCTCCTGACCGACAAGTACCTCGCCGGCCAGATTCCCGAAGACGCGCGAGCCGGGCGCAGCGAGTTTCTCGGCACCGACTTCCTGACCGACGACTACGTGCAGCGCACTCGCGCCTTCGCGTCGCTCGCCGAGTCGGAGGGGGCGACGACGCCGCAGCTGGCGCTGCGCTGGATCCTGCGGCAGCCGGCCGTCACCAGCGTGCTGCTCGGTGTATCGAAGCCCGAACAACTCGACGTCAACCTGGCGTCCGCACAACTCCCCGAGCCGTCGGCCGAGCTGCTCGCTCGACTCGATGAGCTCTACCCCGTCTCTCGAGAGGACTGACCCATGCACACCCCCAAAACCCGATGGCGCGGCATTCGCATCGCCGCAGCGGCGCTCGTCGCCGGTACGCTCGCGCTCACCGCCTGCTCCACGGGCGGCGGCAGCGCCGAGGACTCGGCTGCGGCCGTCAGCCCTGAAGACCGCTTCGGCGGCACCCTCACCATCGGCCTCGAAGCCGACCCGCAGGGCGTCGATGCTGCGGTCGTGAATCAGGTGTGGCGTCACGTCGCCCGTGAGCTTTCCGACTCGCTCGTGTTCCGCAACCCGGAGACGAACGAGATCGAGCCCTGGCTCGCCACCGAGTGGACGGTCAGCGATGACGCCCGCACGTACTCCTTCACACTGCGTGACGACGTCACCTTCAACGACGGCACGAAGCTCACCGGCGACGTCGTGAAGGCCAACTTTGAAAGCCTCCAGCGCGAGGGCATCCACTCGAGCGCGAAGACCATCGTGCAGGGCATCTCGTCGATCACCGTGCCGGCCGAGAACGAGGTCGTCGTCGAATTCGCCGAGCCGAACGCCGCGTTCCTGCCCAGCTTGTCGCGCGCGCACGCCGGCATCGTGTCGGCTGCGACGGCGGCGCTTCCGGTCGAGGAACGGCAGAAGTCGATCGACGGCAGCGGCCCCTTCGAGCTCGAGTCGTACACCGAGAACCAGCAAATCGTGCTCAAGGCGCGCGACGACTACGACTGGGCTCCGGCGTACTTCGAGCACGAGGGGCGCGCGTACCTCGACGAGGTCGTCTACAAGGTCATCCCGGAGGACTCCGTGCGCAACGGGGCGATCAAGTCGGATGAGATCCAATTCATCTACTGGGTCGACGGCACCTACGTGCCCGAACTCGAGGCCGCGGGTCTCACCGTGACCTCCGACGTGCTGAACCCGGCGACGGGTGAGGAGTGGCCCCTCAACACCTCCTCGAAGTTTTTGAAAGATGTGAAGGTGCGACAGGCGCTGCAGCACGGCATCGACCGCGAAGCGCTCGTGCAGTTCACCTCGAACGGCTACGACGTTCCCGCCGAAGGCCCGCTGAGCCCGGCGAATCCGTACTTCTCCGACCAGAGCGAGTACCTCACCTATGACCCCGACCAGTCGATCAAGCTGCTCGAAGAAGCGGGATGGGACACGGTCGGCGCAGACGGCATCCGCGTCAACAAGGATGGCGAGCGACTCTCGCTGCGGTTCCCGAGTGATCGCGCTGCGGCGAGCGCCGTGCAGGATCAGTGGAAGAAGATCGGCGTCGAGCTGGTCATCGACGTGCCGCTCGCCGCTGAGGCGAATGAGAAGCTGCTCTCGGGCGAGTACGACATCGCCTACTGGTACCACTCCTCGCCCGACGCCGATGTGCTGCGCGCCAACTACGGCGTGAAGACGGGGTCGAACCGATCCTTCATCGCGGAAGACGACGCCCGGGGCCAGGAGCTCGATGCGCTGCTGCAGCAGCAGAACACGATTCTCGACCACGACGAGCGCCAGAAGGTGGTCGATCAGGCCGCGCAGATCATCGATGAAGACGCGTACGTGCTCAACCTGTCGGTCGACACCGACATCTGGGTCGCGTCGCCTCGACTGCACGACATCAAGCACAACGGTCTCGACCAGTTGCTCTTCGACGCCTGGCTCACGCCGGCGAAGTAAGGAATCCCGAGAAGCACTATGGCAACTCTGACCACCTGGAGGCCGGGCGCTCGTCGCTCCGGCCTCCGGGCCGCTCCCCGCTCAGGCGGCGCCGCGTTCGCGCGCTACCTCGGCAAGCGGCTGCTGTACGGCGTGATCGTGCTCTGGGGTGCGTTCACCGCCAGCTTCTTCCTGCTGTACATCCTGCCGGGTGATGCGGCGGGTGGGCTGACGTTCGGCGCCGAGGGCGAAGACATCGAGGCCCTGCTCGCCGAGCAGCGCCAACTGCTCGGCCTCGACCGCCCGGTGCTCGTGCAGTACGCCGATGCGCTCTGGGGTGCAGTGCGTGGGGACTTCGGCGACAGCATCTACCAGCGCCGGCCCGCAACCGAGCTGTACTTCGATTCGTTCGGGCCGACGCTGGAACTGGCGGTCACCGGGCTCGTGCTCGCGGTCGTGATCGGAGTCGGCCTCGCCGTGCTGATCGAACTGGTCGACTGGAAGTGGGCGCGCGAGACGCTGCTGTCGCTGCCGGCGATCGCGGTGGCCGTGCCGCCGTTCTGGATCGGCCTGTTGCTCCTGCAGCTCTTCGCGTTCAAGCTGGGCGTGATCTCGTCGACCGGCAACGACAGCTTCCTCGGGCTCTTAGTCGCCTCACTCGGTCTCGCCATTCCGGGGGCCGGCGCGATCGCGCAGCTGCTCACCGCGAATCTGCGTGGGGCGCTGACCTCGCCCTACATCGAGACGGTGCGCAACTGGGGGCTGAGCCGCCGCGCGGTCGTGCTGCGGCACGCACTGCGCAATTCGCTGCTGCCGGTCGTCACCTCGTTCGGCACGACGGTCGGGCTCATGTTCGGCGGCACGGTGCTCACCGAGACGGTCTTTTCTCGCCTCGGCGTCGGACGCGTGATCGTCGACGCGGTCGACGGGCGCGACACCCCGGTAGTGCTCGTGTGCGTCACCGTGAGCGCGGCGATCTTTGTCGTCGTGAACTTCATCGTAGACGCGCTCTACCCGCTCATCGACAAGCGCATTGCATTGGAGGAGCGATGACCGATCTCGCCGCCCCCGCCCGCCTCGCTGCGACACCCGGGGCCGATCCCGCACCCGAGAAAACCGGTGTCGCGCCGCCCACCGGCTCAGACCCGCACGCTGCCGACCCGTCGCGCGGCCGCCGTTTGCTCACCACGCTCTTCGGCCAACCGACCCTCACCATTTCGTGGCTCTGGATCGCGCTCGTGCTGCTCGCCGCCTTCGCGCCGCAGCTCTTCACGAGCTTCGACCCGCTGGCGCAGGATGCGTACTCGCGCTTCCTGCCGCCGAGCGCCGAGCACCCCTTCGGCACCGACGACTACGGGCGCGACCAATTCGCCCGCACGGTGTACGGCACCGTCGAGTCGCTGCAGGCGGCGGTCGTGGCGGTGCTCATCGGACTCGTCTTCGGTTCGCTCATCGGTCTGATCGGCGGCGCCCTGCGCGGCGCGGTCGACACGGTGCTCATGCGCGTGATCGATGTGATGCTCGCGGTGCCGAGCCTCATCATCGCGCTCGCCATTGTCACCGCCCTCGGCCGCGGCACCATCAACATCGCGATTGCGATCGGTATCACCAGCGTCGCGACCTTCGCGCGTCTCATGCGTTCCGAGGTGCTGCGGGTGCGCGGGCTGCCCTACGTCGAAGCGGCTGCGTTCGCGGGACACGGGGCGGTCTACCGGCTCTTCCGTCACATCGTGCCGAACGCCTCCGGGTCGGTGCTCGCCGCGGCCACGCTCGAGATCGGCACCGCGATTCTCGGGGTCGCGGCCCTCAGCTTCCTCGGCTTCGGCGCCCCGCCGCCGACACCCGAATGGGGAGCACTCGTCGCCGCCGGCCGATCGTTCCTCACCGTGCAGTGGTGGCTGAGTACGCTGCCCGGCTTCGTCATCGTCGCGTCGGTGCTCGCGGTGTATCGCATCGGACGCTCCATGAATCAGGGGAGGACCAGCGTTGTCGGATAAGCCTCGCGCGGACGATTCCGCCAACATTCTCGAGTTCTCAGAGCTCTCCCTCGAATACCGGGTGCGCGGTCGAGCACCCGTACCGGTGCTCGACGACGTGAGCTTCTCGCTGCGGCGTGGCGAAGTGCTCGCGCTCGTGGGCGAGTCGGGATCGGGCAAGAGCACGCTCGCCCGCGCCGTCACGGGCACGCTCGCGTCGAACGCTCGCATCACGCGGGGCTCCGTCACGCTCGACGGTCGCGAACTCGTCGGACTCCCCGCGAAGCAGTACGAGCGACTGCGCGGGCGCACCATCGGCTACGTGCCGCAGGATGCACTGCTCGGTCTCAACCCACTGCTCACCGTCGGCAAGCAAGCGGGGGAGCCACTGCGCGTGCACACCCAGCTCGACGCGGCCGCGCGGAAGCGACGCGTGCTCGAGCTCTTCGAACGCGTCGGTTTGCGCCGCGTCGAGCAGGTCTACGACAGCTACCCGCACGAGCTGTCGGGCGGCATGTGCCAGCGAGTGCTCATCGCGGCGGCCATCGCGGCCGAACCCGAACTGATCATCGCCGACGAGCCGACGACCGCCCTCGACGTCACCGTGCAGAAGCGCATTCTCGACTTGCTCGAAGATCTCACGCGCGACGGCCTGAGCATTCTGCTGGTCACGCACGACCTCGGCGTCGCCGCGGAGCGCGCGCAGCGCATCGTCGTACTGCAGCACGGGCGACTCGTCGAGACCGGCTCGGCGGCGCAGATCGTGACGGCACCCGCTGAGGCCTACACGCGCCAGCTCATCGACTCGTCGCACCTCGGTCGGTCAGCCGTGGAAGTCGCGGAGGCGCGTGCGGAGGCGCGCGCGGAGGCGCGTTCGGTGGTTCGGGCTCCTACGGCTGCGGGCGCCGATCCGGGCGCCGGTGCCGCGCCCGTCGTGCGCGCAAGCGGACTCCGCAAGACGTTCCCGAACCGCACCGGGGAGCCCGTGCTCGCCCTCGACGACGTCTCGCTGAGCGTCGGTCGCGGGCGCACGCTCGGCATCGTCGGGGAATCGGGGTCGGGCAAGACTACGCTGATGCGCACCCTCGCGGGCCTCACGAAGCCCGATGCCGGCGAAGTGCGCATCGACGGTGTACCCGTCAACCACGACGCCCGGGGCAAGCGCGGTCGGCGCGCGCTCTATCGCACACTGCAGATCATCTACCAGAACCCGTTCGCCGCGCTGAACCCCCGGCACACGGTGCAGTCGATTCTCGAAGAGCCGCTCACCGGTTTCAACCTGGGAGGGCGGGCAGAGCGCCGCAGGCGGGTCGGCGAACTGCTCGACCTCACCGGGCTTCCCGCAACGGTTGCCGCCCGCTACACCGCGGAGCTCTCGGGAGGTCAGCGGCAGCGCATCGCCATCGCGCGCGCGCTCGCCGTCAGGCCCGAGGTGCTCATCTGCGACGAACCCGTGTCGGCACTCGACGTCACCGTGCAGCGGCAGATCCTCGACCTGCTTGCCTCGCTGCAACGCGAACTCGACCTCACCTACCTCGTCATCTCGCACGACCTCGGCGTCATCGGCGAGATCTCCGACGACATCCTCGTGCTGCAGCACGGTGCGGTCGTCGAGAGCGGCACCGCACGCGACGTGCTCCGGGATCCCCGCACCGACTACGTCCGCGAGCTCATCGCGGCGATCCCGCACCACCAGCCCGCGTAAACACCGCGCACCCATGACCACACCCAACACGAACCCCGCGGGCCCCGGCCCGGAAAGGCGACCGATGAGCGACACCCCGGCTCGACACATCCACCTCGGCTACATGTACTGGGTCAACGGCACCCACTGGGGCGGCTGGCGACAGCCCGAAGCCCCGCAAGATGGCGCCTTCGACTACGCGTACGCGCTGCGCGCCGCCCAGACCGTCGAACGCGGCAAGTTCGATTTCTTCTTCCTCGGGGACACCCTGCCCGGCGACCTCGTGCAGGAGCAGTGGATCACGACTCACAACACGGGCCGCCTCGAACCCTTCACGCTCGGGTCGCAGCTCGCGCTCGGCACCACAGACATCGGCATCGTCGTCACCGCGCACCCCACGTACTACGACCCGTACATCCTCGCCCGCATGACGGCGTCGCTGGATCACCTGAGCGGTGGCCGCCTCGCCTGGAACGTGGTGCTCGGCGCGAACGACGTCGCCGCCCGCAACTTCAGCCTGCCCGACCTCGGCGGCGAGACCCGCTACGAGCGCGCCGACGAGTTCATCGAGATCGTCAAGCGGCTGTGGGACAGCGTCGAAGAGGGTGCCTACATCCAAGACAAGGAGGCGGGCACGTTCATCGACAACAGCAAGTTCCACCGCCTCGGGTGGAAAGGCAAGCACTTCAGCGTCGACGGCACACTGCCGCTGCTGCGCCCGCCGCAGGGCCACCCGCCGCTGCTCTACGCGGGTGCCAGCGAACTCTCGCGTCAGCTCACCTCGAAGTGGTGCGACGTGAACTTCACCGGGCCGAAGTCGATCGCCGACTCGGCGGCGTTCAATGCTGACGTGCGGGCACGGGCCGCCGCGCACGGGCGCAACCCCGACGAGGTGCTCTTCCTGCCGGGCGTCACGCCCATCGTGGCCGACACCCGTGAGGCCGCGATCGCGATCTATGATCGCCTCAACGCGTCGCTGCCGCTCGACGCCGACCCCATCACCGGTGGGCACGACGCCGCCCACTGGCAGGAGGTCGCAGCGAATCCTCGCGCCGGCGGGCCGCTCAAGTACGGCACCCGCAACCTCGGCATCGTCTCCGCGCGCATCGGGGCCGACCTCACCCGACTGGGGCTCGACGGTGAGGTCGACGCGTCGCTCGCTGAGATCTTCAACGCGGAGGGCCAGCGACTGCTCGCCCAGATCGCGCAGCGCACCGACCGCACCCCCGGCGGGGCGCAGCCCGTGCACGCGCGCGACCTGCTCTACTCCGCGATCATCGACGGCTTCCCGATCATCAACGGCACGGCCGCCCAGGTCGCCGATTTTCTCGAGGAGTGGTTCGACGGCGGAGCCGCCGATGGCTTCAACATCCAGTCGCCGTACCTGTGGACGCAGCTCGACCGCTTCGTCGACGAGGTCGTGCCGATCCTGCAGCAGCGCGGCCTGCACCGCACCGAGTACGAGACAAGTACCTTCCGCGGTCACCTCGGCCTGTCGAAGCCCCAGAGCTACTACGGCCCCGGGGGCATCGACGAGCAGCGGGCCGCGCTCGACGCTCTCGAACACGCCCCCGAACTCGCCCCCGAGCCGTCCGATGCGCAGTAACGTTTCGGCGATTTCACCGCGCCCGGCCCCGAACACCGTAAGTTGAACCCATGAGTGAGCATCAGAATCGGCGCATCGCCGACAGTGTGGCCGATCTGGTCGGCGGCACGCCCCTCGTTCGCATCAACCGGGTCGTGCCGCCCGGGGGAGCCGAGGTGCTGGGCAAGCTCGAGTCGGCCAACCCCGCATCGAGCGTGAAGGATCGCACGGCCCTCTCCATCGTGCAGGCGGCCGAGGCTGATGGGCGCCTGCAGCCCGGCGGCACCATCATCGAGGCGACGAGCGGCAACACCGGCATCGCGCTTGCCTGGATCGGCGCCGTCAAGGGCTACCGCGTCATCATCGTGATGCCCGACGACGTCTCGGAGGAGCGCCGCACCCTGCTGCGCGCGCTCGGCGCCGAGCTCGTGCTCACGCCCGGGCCCGAAGCGATGGCCGGCGCCAACCAGGAGGCCGGGCGCATTCTGGAGCGCACACCCGGCGCCTTCCTCTCGGGGCAAGGCGGCAACGACGCGAACCCCGCGGTGCACGAGCGCACCACCGGGCCCGAGATCTGGGCCGACACCGCGGGCACCGTCGACGTATTCGTCGCGACTGTGGGAACGGGTGGCACCCTGACCGGCACCGGGCGCTACCTGAAAGCGCAGAATCCCGAGATTCGCGTTATCGCCGTGCAGCCCGCCGAAGCACCCGTGCTCTCGGGCGGCGAGTTCACGCCCCACAAGATCCAAGGCATTGTCGGCGGCAACGGCTTCCCGCCCGTGCTCGACATCGAGATCGCCGACGAGATCATCAGCATCGCGAGCGACGAGGCGATCCGCACGGCGCGTGAGGCGCTCGCTACTGAGGGGTTGCTCGTCGGCGTCTCTTCGGGTGCCGCGCTCGCCGCAGCGCGCGAGCTCTCGGCTCGGCCCGAGTACGCGGGCAAGACGATCGTCGCCGTGCTGCCCGATACGGGGGAGCGCTATCTGTCCGCTGAACTGTTCGACCACGCGCGGGGCTGAGGCGGGCTTTGCCCGCTGGGGCAGAACGACTGCGTATGCGCTGCTAAGCTCGTTCGCGGAGGGTTGTCCGAGCGGCCGAAGGAACTTGTCTTGAAAACAAGCACTGGGTAACCCCCAGTCAGGGGTTCAAATCCCCTACCCTCCGCCATAACCGATGGGCCCGTCGCGCAGCGACGGGCCCATCGTGCGTCTGCCCGAGCGGCGACTCGGCGAATCGGTGTCGAAAAGTGTAGCTTCCGCGGCCCGATGCGGCCTTTTGGCGACACATATTGACACCGATTCGGGGCCTGCGGGCGAATGGGCGTGCGGGCTGGCGCGCGGAGACCGACGTGCGTCGCGTCAGTGTGTGAAGTTCGTACGCGCTCGCGCTCGCGGAATTGGCGCATCGAGTCGCTCAAGGAAGTCGACCTCCTCGCGTATCGCGGCGAGCAGCAGCTCGGCGAGATCACGGCTGAGCCCGAGTCGTACGACGATGCGCTGCACGACGAGGTCTGAGAGGTCGTCGGGCATCGGGTACGCGGGTACCAGCCAGCCGCGCATGCGCAATCGGTCGGCGAGATCGTACAGGTTCCAATTGCGCTCTCCGGGCACGAGCTTCCACGCGAAGACCGGAATGGTATCCCCTCGACTGACCAGCTCGAACGGCGCCATCTGGGCGATCTCAGACGAGAGGAAGGTCGCGACATCGATCGACCCCTGCTGCACGGCGCGGTAGCCCTCGCGCCCGAGACGCAGGAACTGGTAGTACTGCAGCAGCACCTGGGCGCCCGGTCGCGAGAAGTTGAGAGCGAGCGTCGGCATGTCGCCGCCGAGGTAGCTCACATGGAAGATGAGGCTTTCGGGGCACACCGCGGCGTTGCGCCACACGACCCACCCGACGCCTGGGTAGACGAGTCCGTACTTGTGGCCGGAGGTGCTGATGGAGTTGACGCGCTCGACCGCGAAATCCCAGGTGAGATCGGGCTGGCAGAACGGTGCGACCATGGCGCCCGAGGCGCCGTCGACGTGGATCTTCACATCCACACCCGTCGCGGACTGGATCTCATCGAGCTTCGCCGCAATCTGCTGCACCGGCTCGTACAGGCCGGTGTAGGTCTGGCCGAGAATCGCGACGACGCCAATGGTGTTCTCGTCGACGTACTTCTCGAGTTCATAGCCGTCGAGCACCAGGTGATCCTCGGTGACCGGAACATACCGTGCTTCGACGTCCCAGTAGTTGCAGAACTTCTCCCAGACGACCTGCACACCGGCCGACAGCACGAGGTTCGGCTGTTCGGTCGACTGCCCGGCTGCGCGGCGGCGCTCCTGCCAGAGCCGCTTCAGCGCGAGGCCGCCGAGCATGCACGCCTCGGACGAGCCGATCGTCGAGGTGCCGATCGTGTCTGAGGCATCGGGCACGTGCCACAGATCGGCGAGCATGCGCCAGCAGCGATCCTCGATCGCCGCCGTCGCCGGGTACTCGTCTTTGTCGATCATGTTCTTGTCGGCGGCTTCGGCGTAGAGCTTCTGCGCGTGATCATCCATCCACGTCGACACGAACGTCGCGAGGTTCAACCGCGAATTGCCATCGAGCATGGCTTCGTCGTGAATGATCTGATAAGCAGTGTCGCCCGACATCATGCCGTCGGGAATCTGGAACTTCGGCAGATCCGAATCTTCTCCTGGCCTCGCAAAGACCGGATTGACCAGGATCTTCGTGGCGTCGGGCTGCTCGGTGGCGTTGCGATACATCTCAGACACGTGGCACTCGTTTCTGTTAGGCGAATCAGTGCTGCTTTCGGTGTTCTCGACTCGAGCCTATGCGGGAACCCGCATGCATTTCACATAATTCACCCATTGCAACGGCCGGGAGTGTTTAGAATCTAATTTGGATTCAAGAAATTTCAACGCGGGTGGGGGGTGTTTCGTGGAATCGCTCGCGACGCTGGCGCACCAGTCAGATGAGCGGCGCACGTGGGTCAAAGAGGTCATCGAGATCTCGGAGGTCGGCGCGCGATTCCGGTACCGAATTCCCGCAAACATTGAGGTCGGGCCAGTCGTTGCCATCGAAGTCGCGCGACAAGCGGTGCACTGCTTCGCGCACTTGCAGCTCGAGGTACCCGTCGACGGGCGGTCACTGCTGACGCGTGCTGCATTCGCCGCAATCGATGGTGCGCAATTCGGTCGTTCCGGTGAACTGACGCTGCTGTGCCGAGCGCATCGATCCGGAGCGGGAAAGAAGGTGTCTGTGGCAACCTCAATCGAGTTTCGTACCGACTGCGTGCACACGGCCCGCAGTGAGATCGATGGCGCCTATCTTGCAGCCGACCTCTACGAGCGGATCGAACGGATGAGTCGATCCGCCACGACCAACATCAGGCCCTCGATCGCGGAACGCGCGAGAGCACTGCTTCGGTTGAACCCGCGAAAACCACGCATCGAGTCACGCCATGCTCACGTCACTGGCATGCAGATCGTGTCACGGACCCTCGACGTGACTCGGCAGCATCGCGCCGTGCAAACGGTCGAGCGGCTCGAAGCCACGTTCACCCGAGTGGGTGACGCGCACACACCCATCGAGATCGACGAACGTCAGCGTGCGCACGCGACGATCGCCCAAGTGCGTCAGCAGGGGGCCGAGATCGCTCAGGTGCAGGTCCGTTTCGCGGCACACGATCGGCATCTCGCTCATGACTGAACCGGTGGTGTCGCGCGGCCTTGCGCTCGTCACGGGTGCGAGCGGGGGGATCGGCAGTCGCATTGCGCACGTGCTCGCCGCAGCCGGGTACGCGCTCTTGCTGCACTCGCGCGCGGAGCATCCGCGTCTGCGCGACATCGAACGCGCGTGCGAGGCAGCGGGCGTCGAGAGCTTCACCGTGCGAGCTGACCTCAGTACGCAATCCGGCGTGGCCCTGGTCAGCGACCGCGCGAGGCGGCTCGTGACTGACGGTCAGCAGCTCACCCTCATCGTGAACAACGCCGCCGCCCTGCTCAGCCCCGAGTTCGCTCGGACAACACCGAACGAATTCGACTACTTCTTTGCCACCAATGTGCGCGCTCCGTTCTTCCTCGTGCAGGCGCTGTCTCCGGTGATGCCGAGAGGTGCATCGATCGTGAATGTCTCATCGGCATCTGCCCACTTCTCGAGCCCAGGTGATACGGCCTACGCGATGAGCAAGGCCGCGCTCGAATCGTTCACGGTACAGGTCGCAGAAACCCTGGCAGAACGGGGCATCCGCATCAATACCGTGGTTCCCGGATTCACCGATAACGGGTACGCGCTGTTTCAGAACGCCCAGGCGCTCGCCTACATGGATACCTTCTCGGTGCTCGGCGGTGTCGCGCAACCTGATGACGTTGCGCAGGCCGTCGCGTTTCTCGCGTCACCCGCCGCCCGCCGCATCACGGGCACCGCACTCGACGTCACCGGAGGGTCCACACTCGGTGCGCGACGTGGAAGGCAGCAGTCGGTGCGCGAGGCCAGTTGAATTCAGGCGACCGTCTGACAGCTCGGCCATGCCGTCACTCGTACGATAGATGAAGTTCTCGAAACAGGAAGGTGCCCCCGTGGCCTCCAACACCACCCGTACCACCCCCAGGAAGCGGCAACCGCGCAGCCTGGAAACTGAGACCCTGTTGCTCGAATCGGCGGCGATCGTTTTCGCGCGCCTGGACTACAACAACGCGAAGCTCACCGACATCTCTGATGAGGCCGGCGTCAGCGTCGGTTCGCTCTACTTTCACTTCGGCAATAAAGACGACGTCGCCTCTGCCGTTCTGACGCTGCAGCAGACCCGCATGACCGAGGTGTTCACGACGAGCGTGGCCGGTGACGCATCGGCTGTCGACCGCATGCTGGTGCTCCTCACGAACATGGCGGCACTGATCTCGGTCGACAAGGTGGTGCAGGCGGGCATCCGACTGCTTGCGTCGCTCCCCGACGAGCTCAAGCAAATCGGCCACGACCACTACCGCGACTGGCAGAACACGACCACCGATCTGATTCGCGAAGGCCTGGCTGACGGGTCGGTCACCTCAACCCTGCCCGCGGAAGACATCGGCGAACTGCTCAACGAGATCTTCGTCGGTGCCCAGGTCATGGCGGGCATGAGCGATGGGTGGAAATCGCTGCCGGCCCGCCTGGAACTCGCCATGCCGCTTCTGCGGCACCTGCTGCAGCCGGAGTAGGGGAGGGCGCCTCGAAAGCGTGCTCATGTCTTTTTGAGAAGTTACAAAATTCGGAGCATGCTCCGGGTAGTGTGTCGGTGACGCTATTTCTGACCGGCTGGAGCACGCATGGCGACCCCGAGCACACCCGCAGAATCGGGCAGCCCGGAACTCAGCCACACGCCGTTTCATCGCGTGCGATCCGCGATCTTCGACGGCACGTTGAAGCCTGGTGAGGCGATCGACTACTGGGAGCTGCAGCGATGGCTCGGCCTCGGCGATGACGCCGCGCGCAATGTGGTGCGCGAACTGGCCAAAGTTGGGCTGATCGAAGCCGTCGACATCGAGCGTCCGCGCGTCGTGCTGCCTGCTCTGGAAGAGCGCGATCAGATCATTCAGTGCCTGGGAGCGCTGCTCGGCGGTGTGGCGAGAGTGACGGTTCCCGCACTGCCGACCTGCGAGCGGGAGTCGCTCTCGGTGCAACTCGGGCAGCTGGTCGATGCGGTCGCGGCCCGCGAGCCCTATGAATACGCCGCGCACACGTGGCAATTCATTGAGTTTCTCGTGCATGCCTGCCCGAACCGAGAACTCGCCAGGGCGACGCAGGGGCGCATCGAGGCGCTCTCGTACCTCATCTCCCTGACGCAAGCGGAGGAGCAGCCGCAGTGGGACCGCCTGCACGGGAGCTACGCTACGCTTCGGTCTGCCATCGACGTCGGCGATGCGGTCGCCGCCGAGCTGGCGCTCGAGCATGCGTTCCGCATCACCGGTGACGTCGTCGCCCCGCGTGCGGACGCAGCTGGAGACGCGGGCTCCATCGTGCTCGAAGGCGACGAGGTCGCCGTCACGCAAATGGTCGGTGCGCTGCTCGGCGCCGCCGTGAGGCTCACCGCGGCCGAGTTGCGGGGCGACGAACTCTCGAGTGTGCTGCACGCTCTGGAGCAGGCTCAGAGCGCAGCGCGTGCCGGCGACATCGATCGTCACCGCGAGAACGCTTCGGCACTGGTTCGGCTGCTGCTCGACGCCTGCCCGAACCGTCACCTGGTGAACACGGTGCGCAACACCATCGACTCCCTCGGTGGCAGGCTCGAGGGTATCTGGGAGCAGCAGGCACAGAACTGGCCGCGCGTCATCTCAGGGTATGAGGATCTCGCGGCGGCGATCTGGGCCCGTGACGCGATCGGCGCCGAACTCGCCTTTGAACAGGCGTGCCTGCTCTAGGGTGCGAGCGCGAGGGCGCGATGCCGTTGTCGAGCGCGGTACGCGAGTGCGGCGCCAGTGTCTCCAGCGTCGGGGCGTCCGGAAACTCGAGGGATATCGCTGCCGCGTAAAGCTCGAGAAATCGCGGCGGAGAGTTGAGCCTCAGTCGCATCGTTGGGTGCCAAGGCAACCCCGAGCCCGGCTCGTTCGAGGGCCTCGGCACCGGCGAACTGATCGGTCGAAAACGGGAGAACGACGAGCCGCACGTCGAACGCGAGCGCCTCCGTCACGCTGTTGTTGCCGCCGTGCGTCACCGCGACGGCGGCGTGTTCGAGCAGCGTCACCTGTGGCAAGAATTCGCGCACCAGCCAGCCCTGCGGAATCTCGCCGAGCGCCTCCCGACGCGATGAACCGTGCGCAATCGCCGCGCGCACCCCGAGATCACGGAGCGCTGAGGCGACGCGCGCGAGCACGTCGCCTCGCACTGAGAGGAAACTGCCGAAGCTGACGTAGACGAACGGCTGATCACTCGATGCGAGCCACGTTGACACCTCGGCGTCGGGCGCCTCCGGCCTGAGTGACGAACCGATGCAGGTGTGGGGCGGCAAGAGGGTGGCTCGGTCCTCAGGCATCAGCGCTGCGGGATAGTTGAAGACCAGAAAATCGCCGTGCTCGGCGAACGCATCGGTCGTGGGGGTGCGATCTGGTGCGACGTGTTGCAACGCCGTGTTCCACTCGTCGGTGAAGCGCTCGCTCACCTCGCGGCACAGCTCACGCAGTGCATCGAGCTCGACCGTGCTTGGCGTGAACGCGTCGGGCCAGGCGGTCGGGTATCCGTAGAGCTCTCCCGCGGCGGGCAGCGGCAGGGCAGTTGGGTGACCGAGCACCACATCGATGTACGACACCTCCGCGGACTGCAATGCGAGTCGGGCACTGAAGGCGAGGTGGTCGACGATGATCTCGTCGGGTTGCACTCGCTCGATGATCTCGATAACTCGTCTCGCGGTGGCAACGGGTTCCCACATGAGATCGTGCAGTCGGGCGCGAGCCTGAAACGAGAGCGTCTCGATCATGCCACCGTGCGTCGCTGCGAAAAAGCCGCGCAGCGCATCGTCCTCACCCTTCGGCTGCGCCTCGGCGCGGATGGTGCCCGGGTTTGACCCCTGGCTCATCTGCAGCGGCTCGTGGTCGTATTCGAAGGAGGAGACGATGTCGGCGGTCGCACTGCCGGTCGCGACGATGACACGGTGTCCGTGCTCGCGCCACACCTGTCCCATCGCCGCAAGCGGGTACAGGTGCGACGCGTAGTCGGGGCTGATGATGAGTAGAGTCACGGTTGGCTCTCCAATTCGAGGGTGCAGTTGGGGTGTGGCGAAACCTGAGTGAGCGGCGACGCTTCGCGGTCTGAGGAGTGCAGAAGCACTGATCCGTAGACGTGCGTCAAGCGTTCGGCCATCGTGCGAATCGAGAAGCGCTCGAGCACGGTGCGGCGGGCGCGGCGGGCTCGCTCTGTCGCGTGCGGGCCCCGCGCTACCGCGAGGGCCTCGACGATCGCCGTGCGCAGTGCCGTGCCGTCTGCCGTGTCGGTGAGCAGCCCGGTGCGACCGTGCTCGACGTAGGTTGCAGGGCCACCGCGCTCGGGAGTGACGACAAACAGGCCGGCGGCGAGTGCCTCGAGAATAGCCAGTCCGAACTCCTCTTTCACGCTGCCGCACACATAGACACCGTGCGGCGCCGCGAACCCCGGAACGCCGGTCTGCGCGGCCGCCATCCATCGAGCAGCGACGGTATTGGGGCGGTGGCCTGCGAGCAAGAGACCCGCGTCGCATCGGTGTGCAGGATCGACGAGCGCATCGATACGCGCGAGTTGCTCAGTCTCGTCGGCCGAGGGAGCGCGCAGGTCGCCGCCCACGATGAGGAGATTGCACTGATCGCGCAACTCCGACTCGGCCCAGGCAGCGACGATATCGGCCATCCCTTTGACGCGGTGCAGGCGCCCGACCGAGATGAGGAGTGGCAACGATCGCCGAGCCTCGGGGAGCGAACCGAGCAGCTGTTGCAGTTGCGAGAGAGCGGGAGAGGGGGCACCGCCGTTCGCCGCGGTGGTCGCCTCGGTGACCGCGTGATCGATGACCGCGACGTCGATACCCTCCGCGACCGGGGTGAACGACGTGCGAATGCGGCTGCTGTCGTCACCACTCGCGCTCGTGCCGGCACCGATGTCGATGCCGACCAGGCGTCCGAAGTCGTCGCGCAGTCGCTCACGGGGCATGAGGACGGTGTGGTCGGCCGTTCGCGCAAGTTGATAGACCAGTCGGGTGCGGAACCAGTAGCGATCGCTGATATCGCGATCGCCGAAGTTCTCGCGCGTGAGCGCTCCGCGCTCATCGAGCCTCTCGATGAGCGCGTGCGGGTCAGGGGCTGCGGTGAATACCACCGAGATGCCGAGGTCGCGGGCGGCGTGCCAAGCGGCAAACGTGCCGACATCGGCCATGCGCAGGTGCAGGATGTCGACCGGTCCATGCTGGCGCAGTGCCTGAGTAATGCCGCGGCGAGCGGACACATAGTTCGACCACGCGTCGTTGCCGTTCGCCCCGGGTGCCGCCAACGACACGCTGTCATAGGCATGCGATGCTGATGCATCGGAATCAGGCGCTGGTGCGCGAGCATCGCCGGCTGCTTCGGCGCCCGTACTCGACAGGGTGAGTACGCGACGGACCGAGCGTTCATCTGCGGTGTGTGCGGTGCCCGCCGAAGCGACCAGCGCATCTCCCAACCGCACCAGGAGCGTGGCGATGCCCCCGTTGTTGCCGCTGCCGACGCGACGCAGGCCGGCGTCGATGTCTGCCCCGAGAAAGAGCTGCGCGACGGTGACGCCGCTCTGCATGTTTCGCTTGGTGACGCGGCACGGCTTGGATGTGGAATCGGCGATCGAGGCATGTGCAGCAACGCGCACTGGCGCCGGTTCCCGCGGGTCCGCCTGAATGCGTTGAAGTTCTTCGGCGGCCCGAGACGACCGCACGAGCCCGAGCGTCTCGACAAGCAGTCGACGCGATACCAGAGGCCGAACGCGATGCAGCGCAGAGATAAGCCTGATCGAGATGCACTCGGGGTGCGTGCGTCCCCATGCTTCGAGGCACTGCTGTGCGAGCATGCCGCCGAGACCTGATTCAGCGCAGAGCTCGATGAGCCCAGCGATGGACGGTTCGTGGAACGGTCGTGCGGCAGACGCCCACGCAGCGTGCTCGCGGATGTGGGCGCGGCGATCCCGCATCGCCTCCTCGAGCAGTGCATCGACGGCCGTATCGTCGATGCGCGTGCAGGCGTGGAGTGCCGCGATGGCGAGTACGTGATCGGTGCCGGCGAGCGCGGCGGTGACGCAGGCGAGGGCATCCCGCGCGTCTCGCCCAGTTTCGACCTCGTGTACCGGAGCTGTGGCGAATTCGTGCGAGAGCGCGAGTGCTCGAGTGAGGGATGCTGCAGCGCGAACCTGCTGCAGGTGGGCGACGACTCCCATGGGGACCTTCAATCCGAATCTCGATGTGTCAGATTTTTGGTTACTTCTTTGAGTTACACAGTTTCTAAGTTAACCTACTCGCGGCGAGATGCACAGCCCCGGATCACAGTGACGGCCGGCAGCAGCGCCCCGAGGCGTACAGTCCCGGCCCGAACGAGAAGCGAGTACAGCCGTGAAGCAACGATCAGCAACGCGCGAAGCCCGGCCCGAGGATGAGCGACTGCCCTGGAGCAAGAATCTCGCCTACGGAATGCAGCACGTCTTGAGCATGTACGGCGGCATCATCGCGCCACCGCTCATCATCGGTACAGCGGCGGGGCTCACGAGCGCTGAGATCGGCGTGCTCATCGCGAGCTGCCTCTTCGTCGGCGGGCTCGCGACACTGCTGCAAACCATCGGCATTCCGTTCTTCGGTAGTCGACTGCCACTCGTGCAGGGCACCTCGTTCGCGTCGGTCGCCACGCTGACCGCGATCATCGAGGGCGGTGGGGGTATGCCGGCGGTCTTCGGCGCCGTGCTCGCGGCCGCAGCGGCCGGATTTGTGATCGCACCCTTCTTCGCCCGTATTGTGCGCTTCTTTCCGCCCGTCGTTACGGGTGTCGTCATCACCACGATTGGGGTCTCGCTCATTCCGGTCGCCGCTCGCTGGGCCATGGGCGGCAACGCGAGCGCGCCCGATTACGGCAGCGTCGCGAACATCGGGCTTGCTGCCGGCACGCTACTGATCGCCCTGCTGCTCTCGCGGGTGCGCGCGTTCGGTATCGCACGCCTGGCGATCCTCCTCGCGCTCGTAATCGGCACGATTGTCGCCCTCCTTCTCGGCAAGGCCGACTTCTCCTCGGTGGCGAACGGCGCGATCTTCGCGGTGCCGCAGCCGTTCGCGTTCGGTTGGCCGACCTTCGAGATCGGCGGCATCATCTCGATGTTCGTCGTCGTACTCGTGATTCTGACCGAGACGACGGCAGACCTGCTCGCCGTCGGGCAAATCACCGGGTCGAAAGTCGACTCCCGCCGCATCGCCGACGGACTGCGCGCCGACATGATCTCGAGCGTCGTGGCGCCCGTGTTCAATACGTTCACACAGAGCGCGTTCGCCCAGAACGTCGGTCTCGTGGCGATCACCGGCATCAAGAGCCGCTTCGTCGTCGCGACCGGCGGCGCCATTCTCGTCGTGCTGGGCCTGCTGCCCGTGCTCGGCCGCGTTGTCGCCACATTGCCGACAGCCGTGCTCGGCGGTGCGGGGATCTTGCTCTTCGGTACCGTTGCGGCGTCGGGGATTCGCACGCTGAGCAAGGTGCAGTACGACGGCACCTACAACATGCTGATCGTCGCCGCATCGCTCGCGATCGGCTGCCTCCCTGTCGTGCAGCCCGACTTCTTCGACCAGTTTCCGACCTGGTTCAGCACGATCTTCCACTCGGGCATCAGCGCCGCCGCGATCACCGCGGTGATCTTGAATCTGCTCTTCACCGAATTGCTCCCGACCCGGCGTCGGCACGCGACCGCCACTGCGTGAGTTCGGCCCCACGCCGGGCGTGAGCTGCATTCCGCGCAGCGTGCACCGAACCTGGCGTGCGCTGAGCGCCGATCCCGTCGCGCGTATGCCGAACCCCTCTCATCTCGCCGAGTGCTATCAATCTGCGCGTGCACTTGGGCAGCTTTCGGTGAGAAGGGAGGGGCTCGGAGGTGAAGCGCGGCTCAGACGCTTACTCGAGGTTCGCTACCGGATCCGGGTCGTTCGGATCGTCTGAATCTGCCTGGCCGAATTCCGGGCTCTCCACGAAGCCGTCCTCGAGGATGTGCTCGCCCTTCACCGGCGGATGTGCAAGCGGTGCCCGACCCTCTTCAGGGCCATCGGGGTTCGCGCTGGTGTTGTTCATCGTCATGATCTGCTCCCTCGAGTCTGCGTGCTCCCAGACTGCGTCCATGAGCAGCTGATCGCGAGGGGGTGGTCGGCTGTCGCCTCTCGGCGTAGGGTATGCGGCCGGGTTCAGTTCGCCGCGAGGATCGCGTCGAGCGCCGTTTGGCCGAACACCGGGTTCGACGCGTTGGCCAGCTCGGCCACCCACACGTCTCCTGAGAACGCGTACCAGATGTAGCGGGGCCCGAGCCCCATCTGCAGCTCGCGAACATAGGTGGCCGTGGTGCCGGACCCTGCGCGCACAAAATCAGAGTCGTCAAGCGCGGTGGTGAGTGTCTCGCGCGCCTCAGGCGTGAGCACCGCGGTGAACACCGACGTGATGTTGTCGCTGTTGGGCGGCGCCCATGAGCAGTACTGCGCCTGCGCTGCGTTCGCGTAGGTTTCGGCGGCGACTGGCCCGAGCACGCGCGCGATGAGCAGGTCGCGCAGTTCTGCCTGCTCATGAAAGGCCTCGAGGTTGTCGATACCCGACAACTGCACGGCGCGATCGAGTGGGATCAGCTCGTCGCACCCCGGGAGCACTGGAGGGCTGGCCGGCGACGTATCGGTGGAGGTGTCGGTGGGGGTCGGTGATGTGGTCGGAGTCGGCGTCGTGGTCGGACTCGCGCTGGTCTGAGGGGTCGTCGGCGCCGGATCGCCGTCACTTTCGTCGGCGCACCCCGCGAGGGCAAGGGTGAGTACCGCGGCCGAAGCGGCCAGCGCGAGTCGCGACGTCGAGGCTCCCATGGCTCTGACCATATCGGAATCGGCTCCAGAAACGTATGTGTTACGCCAGCGGGTGCGGTGCCATGCCGCCGTGTTCGCCCCCAGCGTCGTCAGGGAATTCGTCCTCCTCGGGCTTCGGTTCGCGCGCGTCGGCGTAACTGAATCCGACGGCGGCGATGGCCAGGGCGAAGGCGAGAATACCCAACGGGTTGCAGAGCGCGAGCGACATTTCTGACGAGAATGAAGAGCCGGCCGCGAGGCTCAGAATGGAGATGAGTTCGTCGCCGACGCGATCCGGCACCGTGAGCCCGAACCCGACGGCACTGATCCACGCGAGCACCAGTGACACGATCGTGCTGCGGCTTGTGCGACGGCCACGTGACGCCGAGACCAGCACGCGACGGGCCAGCCAGATCTGCAGCCAGGCGAACACGAGTCCGATAGTGGGCAGGTACCACCAGGTCAGGCTGCCGCCGATTCCGAACGGCCAGCGACCGACTGCCATCCACAGCGCCAATATCACTCCGACGATCGCGATACCGCGACTCTGCACGCGCACTGCTCCACCCATTTCACTGCTCGAACCCGCGGGCGATCTGCGTGACCCGCCCGGGATAACGCTACCGGGTCGACAGATTTCGCATTGGCCAGGCTTCAGTGCTATTCTCTAACGGTTGTCATCGCAAGGTGGCCGCGCCCCGATAGCTCAGTGGTAGAGCACTTCCATGGTAAGGAAGGGGTCGCCAGTTCAATCCTGGCTCGGGGCTCTGACTCTCTGGCTCGCATTCGTGCGGGCCAGTTTGGCTGAGTAGCTCAGCTGGTTAGAGCGCACGACTCATAATCGTGAGGTCGCGGGATCGAGCCCCGCCTCAGCTACAGAGAGTCACGAGAAAACCCCCGGTTGTCCCCGGGGGTTTTCTCGTGTTTGGGTCAGGGTGCTTCTCGGTACCTCCACCGCGCTTACGGAGCCAGGCCTTCTGCGGCATCGGGATCCTGTTGATCGGGGAGGTTGGTCTTCTCCGGAGCATCTGGGGTCCCGGGCCGAGTCGGAGCATCGAGGTCCGCGCCCTCTTCGAACTGATCGATGCGGGGCTGCTCAGGCTCCATCGCGGGGTCGACTAGCGGGTTGTTGCCCGCGGGGCCGAGATCTTCGGGGTTCGGGTTTTGCAGGTTTGTCGACATGTTGCGCTCCTTCGCTCGTGGAGTACCAGGTTGCGCACCTTTCCCACGCGGGGCACAGGGGGTGGCGCTGTGCTGGATCGCTGTCTACAGTGCGGATGGGATTTGGTGTGGACCGGGTTGTGGGCCGGAGTGCGATGTCGGTGGCGGGGCATAGCCTGGATGCATCGCGGCACTGCCCGGGCTGCGAACTGAAAGCTCAGGAGTCTCCATGCCGCCGCGCACCCGCAATGCCTTTCAGGCGCCCCAGCTCGACGACTTTCGCCTGAACAGGCTCGAGAGTGGTGGTGTCGAGGTGCTCGCGCCGCGAGGCGTGTATGAGCTGCAGAGATTCGACACGGTCGATATTTCGGGCCTCTCGCTCGCCGGTGCCCAGTTCACCGAGTGCGTATTTGAAGCGGTGCAGGCCCATGAGGCAGATCTGCAAAGCACTCGATTTATCGACTCGAGATTCGAGCACCTGACGGCGCCGGTGCTGTCCATGCGGCGCACGACCTGGAAAGGGGTCGAACTCTCGACGTCTCGGTTAGGCGCGGTCGAAGCCTACGATGCGGAATTCGCGCGCGTACGCATCGAGGGGTCGAAGCTCGGCTGGCTCAACTTCCGCGCCGCGAAACTGCAAGACGTGCACGTTGTGAACTGCCACATCGATGAACTCGATCTGGAAGGTGCCGAGCTGGTGCGCGTCGCCTTTGAGAACTGCAGCGTCGACAAGCTGGTGCTCACCGCGGCGAAGTCTCAGCACCTTGATCTGCGGGGTCTCGACTTTGCATCGATCGTCGGCATCGATGGTCTGCGAGGTGCCCGCATCTCGACGCGTCAGGCGACCGACCTCCTCGAAGTGTTTGCTGCTCAGGTCGGCGTCGAGATCGCTTGACGCTCGGTTCGCATCGATCTGTAAGAATCAAACAAAGAAACAATCTAAGATATATGCGACGCTGAATTCTGGGGAGGATCCATGAAGCACGACCAGCAGGCCGAAGCGGAACGCGCTACTGACGCACCGCTCTATCGCCCGACCGGGCGCCGCGAGACGAAACCGACTGCGGCGACCGGCGTCCACCTGGACCCCGGCGCAATCGTGCCGAGCGCCACTGCGGCGACTGCCGAGGGGCCCGAGCACACGAGTGCACCATTCGCCTACGACGCGATTCTGCTTTCGGGCTTCGGCGGGCCCGAGGGGCAGGACGACGTGCTTCCCTTCCTGCGCAACGTCACTCGTGGCCGCGGCATCCCTGACGAACGCCTGGAAGAAGTCGCGCACCACTACCGGCATTTCGGGGGTGTGAGTCCGATCAACGACCACAACCGTGAACTGGTCGCGGCACTGAAACTCGCTCTCGATCGTGCTGGGCTTGACCTGCCTATTTACTGGGGCAACCGCAACTGGGCCCCCTACCTTGATGAAGCCCTGCAGCAAGCCGCCGCTGATGGCGTGCGCACGATGCTCGCCATCCCCACCAGTGCGTACTCCTCATACTCGTCCTGTCGCCAATATCGAGAAGATTGGGCTGACGCGCTCGAAGCGTCAGGCCTGCAACAGACCCTGCGCATCGACAAAGTGCGGCAGTTCTTCTCGCATCCCGGGTTTCTGCAGCCGTTCATCGAGGGCGTTCGCGCCGGCGTCGACCAGGCAATCGCTGCTGGGCGCACCCTCGAACAGATCGAGGTCATGTTCGCGACGCACAGCATTCCGACCGCCGATGCGGAGCTCTCGGGTGCGGGGCTCTTCACCGATGTCGAAGGTGGCGGGTATGCCGCGCAGCATCTTGCCGCCGCTGCCGAAGTGATCGCTCAGGCTGCACCCGAAGCGACCTGGCAGCTCGTCTACCAGTCGCGCTCGGGCCCCCCGTCGCAGCCCTGGCTCGAGCCCGACATTAATGACGCGATCAATGCACTTGAGCAGCGCACCGCAGTCATCATCGTGCCACTCGGGTTCGTCAGCGATCACATGGAGGTCATGTGGGATCTCGACGAAGAAGCCACCGAGACCGCGACGGAACGCGGGCTCTGGGTGACGCGTGCGCCCACGCCGGGGGTGCACCCAGCGTTTGTCGACGCGCTCGTCGACCTGGTGCAAGAACGCATCGAAGGCCGCCCGGTTGCCGAGCGAGCGAACGCCACGACGATCGGCCCGTGGTTCGACGTCTGCCGTCCCGGCTGCTGCGAGAATCCACGGCTCGGCTTCAAGCCGGCAATTGCCGGCCTTCAGCCCTAGAACAGTGGCGTGACTCACGAGCGGCCTCGGCAGCGCAGAAAGCGCTGCCGAGGCCGTGTGCCTCCGTGCGCGGGTGCATTGGGGTACACCACGGTCGAGCGACGGCGACACCATTCGATTCTCGCTGACATCGTGCGAAACACCACCCCCTTGCGGCCGTGCGAATCGTCACGCTCGCTTTCTATTTGACTCCAAACGTGCAAGGCTGCGGCTATGGGGTACATCTTGCACGGGGAACGCGAGTATCAATTCGAAGATCGAACGCTCGCGCACCTGAAAACAGTCATCGGCCAAAAACTCGCGAAGCGAGAGGCATTCTTCCTCTCGTGGACGCAACCACCCGAAGAGGGCAGCGGGCGCAACTCGCTCTGGATCTCGGAGCACACGACCATCGCCTTCCGCTTCAGCGGGGCCAAAGCCCCCGAGCTGAACCCTGAGTGGTTGCACGTGCTCGCGGCGCTGTCGCACTCGACTCGGGGGTTGACGGTCATCTCCGAATCAGAAGCGGCGAAGTACGCGAAACGCAATCCGCTGATCGCCTAATTCGGTGTCGGGCATCGCACGATGGCCCCAGTTCTGAGGGAACCGGGGCCATCGTGTTTCGAGGGGGTTAGAAGTCGAAGAGTTCTCCGAGGAACCCTTCGCGCTTGCGCTTGCGCGGCCGACCGCGGTCGTCGTATCCGCGGTCGTCATATCCGCCGCGGCGGTCGTCGTACCCGCGACGATTATCGTATCCGCGCCCGCGGTCATCGGGCCGCGGATGGGGTGCGCCGTACGTTGCTGTTGCACGGGAGTCAGGGATCACCGCCGCGGGCGCAACGGGCGCGACCATGGTGGCCGCGGGAGGTGCGGCGGGCGCCACGGGGCTGTCAGCGGCGACACGATCGAGAATCTTGTCGAGCTCGCCGCGATCCAGCCAGATGCCTCGGCACTGGGGGCAGTAATCGATTTCGACGCCGGATCGCTCCGACATGACGAGGGCGGTCTGATCAATGGGGCACTGCATGGGGTCTCCTTGTGCAGGTGGAGCTCTCAGGGGCTCCAGTTAGGGAAAGAGCAGGCCGGTGACCAGGTACGTACCCACCGACACCACGAGTGCGGCGGGAACGATGAGGGCGGTGAACGTCTTCGGGTTGCGAATAGAACGCTTGGTGGTGGTCACAGAGATACTCCAAAAATGAGGGGTCAGGGCTGTGTAACGCATGCGCGAAACGGTGCCGGCGGCGTTCGCCGGGCCCTGTAGCGGGACGAAACGGGTGTGCGTGACGGTCGCCGGGTGCGATCGCCGTGCGCACAGCGGCTCAGGTGCGACTGATTGACAGGCGCACGAGCGATGGACGAAGGTGCAGCGCGGGTGGCGCTGAATAGTGCTGCACACTTGCGATGCGGGCGCGTGCGGCCTGCCCGAATCGTGACGGGTGCGTGCGGGCCACGAGCGCGAGCGCGAGGAGCATGGCCAGGAGACCGAGCGCGACGAGCTCTTCGGCATCGATACCAGGCAATGAACCCGGGTCCCGCCGCTCGAGCTCCATGTCTGCGGCACCCTCGAGCGTTGCCGGTGTGGCGGCCGCGACGGCGGTCAGGTCAGCGCTGAGCATCATCGGCACGGCGGCGGGTCCCGCCTGCGGTGAGTGAGCAACGGCATCGGGCATGGCGAGCATGCCGAACAGCCCGAGGCAGAGTGATGCGACCGCGATCAGCAACCACCTACCGCCGAGGTTCGGTCGCCTCGCGGCGGCCCGTGGAATTGTCGTTCGTTGCATCGTTCACCTCCTCGGTCTGTGCGATGTCGGCGCATCGCTGCACCAGCGATGACTCCGAAACGGTAGCAACCGAGTCTGAGTGAAAGTATAACGGCGCGGTAACGGTGGACTGGGTTTAGAAAAGAATTAAAGTCAACTTTTAAGACAGATCGGCGCGTCGCGCCCTGACGACCGGGTCAGCTGGCATGCTAACTTCGTCCCTGCGATTCCTCTGTGCGGAAATCGCGCATTGAGATGACTGTTCCGAGTGGGAACACGGATGTATGGATCCGTGGACGCAGGCGTGGCGGTAGACCCGGATGGATGCGCAATGCAGTACCCCATGACGCCGAGCGATCTTGCGAACGAACTGGGGCATGATCCCGGGCAGCACCCCGGAAACCGCGTGCGCAAGTTCTTACGCCTGCGCTATCCCGACCATCCGCGTCACCAGCCCTGGGAGCTCGACGAAGACATGGCGAACGCGGTGCGTGCGCACTTCAAGGTGCGCGAGCACTTCAACCGTCGCCCGGGGCGCCGGCCGCGCCTGCTCGACCGCTGACACGCGGTCGGCAAGACCGACGCAGTCTACGCAGCGCACGTTGGGCTGATTAGGCGACCCCGTCGAGCGCTGCCGTGAGCTGTCGAAGCACGCGCACCGTCGTCTGCGCGTCTGCCTCGGAAACGCCGTTGGCTGTGCCGATGAGCGCCGCATGATGCTCTTCGAACGCGGCGTCGACCTGGTTCACCGCGACACCGGTCGGCTTGAGATAGCGAGCCCGACGATCAGTCGGGTGCGGGTCTCGCGTGACAAGAGACTTTTTGACCAGTCGATCGATCACATTCGTGACGTTTGCACTCGACGTTCTGAGCATGCTGATCAGATCTTTGGGGCTGATCGGCTGGTCATTGCGGTCGGCTTGCACAATGTAGCGGAGCGCGCGCAGATCTTGGCTGTGCAGCCCCGAGTGGTCCAGGGAGCGCGCCTCCTGACGCTGCTGCGCGCCGCGGAGATGCTGCATGGCCGTGATGAGCTCGCGAGCGGACTCGGTAATGGGGTCAGCGGAGTATAGGTGCTCCTCTTCGCTGCTGACAATATTCTTCACAACCCGATTCCTTACCCAGTGATCTCACGTGACGCAGGCCTATTTTAGGGCAGAAACCCATGGTGAACGCCAAGAACCCGCGAGACACTTCCGTAGCTTACGCGCGACCGGCCCGCACTGTGAACCACAGCGTCAATTCTCGTGCCGCACGGGCGGTGATTTCGCTGTCAGTGTTCTGCTCGAGGTCGGCGAACGTGTCACGGAATCCTTCGGGCGCCGGAGAAGTCGGGGTGCGCATGCGCTCGTACCCCATCGTCCAGTTCGTGAACTGGCGTTCGGAGATGGGCTCGTCGATCAGCACGGTGAGGTCGCGATGTCGGTCATCGGCGCGCAAAGACTCAAGCAGCGCATCGATGTGTCTCGGGTTGCCCTCAAGGAACTGCACGAAGCTTCCGCTGCGGTACGACAGCATTCCGGTCACCCCCAACCGCTCGTTCCGCTCGCGAGCCTGCTGCAATAGCGCATCGAGCTCGGCTTCGCTGAAGGCGTGCGTCGCCGTACTCGAATACACGAGAGACCGAAGTTGGCTGCCCGGCGTCGTCGGAGTAGAGAGATGAAGCGTCATGTCACGCGGCTCCGGTCTCTGCGAGTGCATCGCCAGATGCCGCGCTCAGGGCATCCATCGCCGCTTGGAGATTGGCGTGCTGGCCGATGGGCTGCGAGAACTGATCGCAGACGACATAGGTGCCCGGGGCATCACGGTCGATGAATCCGAGAAATACGCCTCCACGGCTGCCGACGAAGAAATCATCTTCGATGCGGGCCCAGGTGATATCACCGGGGTGAGCGGACGTGCGGTCACTCATCGAAAGTGCCTTTCTCTATCAGCAAGAGGTCGCACAGGACGCACGGGTGACAGGTACCGAGAAATGGTGGACGTGTTCATCGTAGTGCCCGCTCATCTGATGACTCATGCTGTTCGTCGCCTGCTGTGAAGCATGTGTGTGGTTCGTGAGGTGATGCGAGCGTCAGGCGACCGACGTCGCGAACGATGCGCACTCCCGGGCTGGCGATGCTGCGTCGATGGGCTCTTCCGATGAGAGCTCCGGAGGCCGTCGCACTCATGCGACGCGACCTTCATCGGATTCGGCATCCTCCGACGGCAGGTGCACATCATCGACGGCGATATTGACCTCGACGACCTCTAGGCCGGCCAGTTCAGAGACGGCGCGGGCGACCGCAGTGCGCACCTGGGAAGACACCGTGTGAATGGGTGACGGGTACTCGACCACGATCGTCACATCGACTGCGGCCTGCGTCTCACCGACCTCGACCTTGACTCCCTGAGTGAGATCGGTGGCGTTGATCGCATCGCGGATCGCGCCGAGCGTGCGCGCTCCACCCGATCCCAGCGCGAAGACGCCCGAAACCTCGCGTGCGGCGATCCCTGCGACCTTGGCGACGACGTGATCAGCGATGGTCGTTCGGCCTGCGGTCGCTCCAGCAGGCGCTGCAGCGTCTGGGGTGGACTGCTTCGCAGCGACTCGGTCGACTCGGGGTGCAGCGGGGGTGGGCTTCGTGGTGTCGGCCATGATGGCTCCTATCTCATTGGGTGTGGAAAAATCCACGTGCTTGTGGCGCGTGAACCGAGCGCGGTAGCGTCGCTCACAAGTAAGAGGGCGATCGCAGCGCAATCGTCACAAACAAGTTTCGGGAGGCTCCGACGAACGCGAACGAGGCCTGGCGCGGCGACATCTCAGAGGTGGGTGACGCGATACTCGTTGCGCGCGCCATCGACCAGGATGCGCGGGCGTTCCGCGAGATCGTGCATCGATATAGCCGGCTGATGCGGGCCTATGTCGCCCGGCTGCTCGGGTCGCAGTCGGAAGCCGACGATGTCGTGCAAAACACGTTCGTCGTCGCGTGGCGCAAGCTGGAGACGCTCCGTGATCCGTCAGCGCTGAAACCGTGGCTCATGCGCGTCGCGAGCCACGAGGCGACGGCGGTGCTGCGCCAGAGGGCTCCGCAGGTGCCGATCGACGCCGTCGCCGAGACCGCCTCGCCCGGCCCCGGACCCGATCGCGTCGTGCTGCAGCGCGCGCAGGTCTCCGCAGTGTCGGCGGTGCTCGATACGCTTCCAGAAACGCAGCGGCAGTGCTGGTTACTTCGGGAGATGGCAGGCTTGAGTTACGAGGAGATCGCCACGGAGCTCGGAGTGCCCGCGAGCACCGTGCGCGGGCAATTGGCCCGGGCACGTACCGCGATCACTGTGAGCATGGAGGGATGGCGATGAGCGAACACGATCCACGACTCGAGTGCGGCCGCACGCTCGGCGACGTCAGTTCCTTGCTCGACACCGAGGCTGCCGGGCAAGATGCGCACATCTCCGAGTGCCCGTACTGCCAGAACGCGATTCAGGCGTTGACCGGCTCATCGAGTGCAGCGCGAGCGTTGCTGGAGTCAGAAGCCGAAGATCTGCCGGAGTCGCCGTCGGGCTGGTTCGCAGGCATCATGGATGCCATCGCACTCGACCTGCAGTCGGGGCGCGCGCTCCCGATCTCGCATCCCGATCCGCTTGTTGCTCTTTCCATCGACGAAGGGGCGGTGAAGTCGCTTCTGCGGGCGGTGGGCGACGGCGTGCCCGGGGTCATCGTGGGTTCGGTCGTGCTGTCGGGTGAGGTCGAGATACCCGAAGCGCCCGTCGCCATTACGCTCAGCATCAGCGTGGAATGGTCAGTCGACATCCCCGCAGTGAGCGAGCAGCTGCGGGCCGAGGCGGCGCGCGCACTGGGGCGACACACGGAGTTGCGCGTCGAACGCATCGATATCGAAGTCGTGGATGTGCACGGCTACCATCCGAAGGAGCATGCCTGATGCCGGTGGAATCGAATGCCGGGGATCCGGTTCGCCCGGACGCGGAGACGGTCGCCGGGGTCCCCGGAGTCGCAGCGGTGTATCCCGAACGTGCGGGGCTCCTTGCGGCTGCGGAGTCGGTCACCCGGCTCTTCTCTGCTGAAGAATCGAGCGCTGCGGCGGTCACCATCGCCACTGACCGCGAGGCGGCGACGCCGGAGGTGGCGCGGGCGGTAGCGGATGCGCTGCTCGCCGAGCGGGCGTCGACGGAGTCACCATCGCCTGCGGGCATCGTGCGCGTGCGCGTCGCGCGCATCGCGGAGTCGTGACGAGTCGAGTGCATCGCGACGGCCGCCTGCGCCGAGCACTGTGGTGGGGTGTCGACTACCTGGCGGCCCTGCGGTGGCAGATCGGGGCTCGCTTCTCTCGCAGCACCCCTCGCGACTTCCTTTCGGGTGCCGGATCGCCGGTCGTGATCATTCCCGGCGTGTACGAGCCGTGGCGCTTCATGCTCCCGATCATCCGTCACGTGCACGCACTCGGGCACCCGGTGCACGTGCTCGATCCGCTGCGCAGCAACCGTGTTCCGGTGGTCGACGGCGCGGGCATTGTCGACGCGTTCCTGGTCGCTGCCGAGGTCACCGACGCTGTGGTGATTGCGCACAGCAAGGGGGGTCTCGTCGGCAAGCACGTGATGGCGTTCGGCGAGCACGCCGATCGGGTGCGCGCGATGGTTGCCATCGCAGCGCCCTTCGGGGGCTCACGTTACGCGCGGCTCATGCCGGGGCGCACGTTGCGGGCGCTGTCGCCGGTTGATCCCACCATTCGCCTCCTCGTGGCGGCACCCGAGGTCAACGCGCGCATCACGTCCGTCTTCGCGGCCTTCGACCCGCACATTCCCGAGGGCAGCGAGCTGATCGGAGCGCGCAACGTGCGCATCTATACGGGGGGTCACTTCCGCATTCTCGACCATCCTCAGGTGCTCGAAGCGGTGCGCGCGGTGCTCGCCGAGACCGCAGGCCCGTGAGCTTATAGTTCACCGGCGGCACGAAGTGCAACCCGTGCAGCTGATCCCGCGACTCTGCAGCATTTCTGCGTACCCTGGCGATGATCGGGGGAATCATGAGCGAGAGCAGCGAGCAGCGGGCAGACGAACTCAGTGCGCCAACGGGCGCGGAGCGCGAGTACCGGGCGATCCCGAGTATCGGCCGGGCAGCGCCCCGGGCACTGGTGCTCGGCGCGACCGGATACCTAGGCGGGCGGCTCGTGCCGCGGCTGCTGCGCGCCGGGTATCGCGTGCGCACGCTGTCGCGTTCGGCAGAGCGTATTCGGGCCTACCCATGGTCGGGTGAAATCGAGGTCGAGGTGGGCGATGCTGCTGACGCCGATGCCGTGCGTCGGGCGACCGACGGCGTCGATGTCGTGTTCTATCTGGTGCACTCGATGTCGAGTGGCAGGGAGTTCGCCGTGCAGGATCGCGAGATCGCCGAGAACGTCGCCGCCCGGGCGCAGCAGGCCGGGGTGCGGCGCATCGTCTACCTCGGCGGGTTGCACCCGGAGGGGGTGCAACTCTCGCCCCATCTGGCATCGCGCACAGAGGTGGGGGAGATCCTGCTCGGTTCCGGTGTGCCGACGCTCGTGCTGCAGGCGGGAGTGGTGATCGGATCGGGCTCGGCGTCGTTCGAGATGGTGCGCCATCTCACGGAGGTGCTGCCCTACATGCCGGCGCCGAAGTGGGTGCGCAACTTCATTCAACCGATCGCCGTGCGCGACGTGCTCCACTACCTGCTGCTCGCGGCTCGTGCCGATGCTGAGGTGAGTCGAGTGCTCGACATCGGAGGCCCCGATGTGCTGCGCTATGGGCAGATGATGAACGGGTACGCCGTTGAAGCCGGACTTCGCCAGCGCGCGATCGCCTCTTTGCCGGTGCTGACGCCGAAACTGGCATCGCTGTGGGTGGGTCTCGTTACCCCGGTGCCGGCATCGATCGCTCGTCCGCTCGTCGAGTCGCTGCAGCACCGGTGCGTGATGAGCGATCACGACGTCGACGCCATTCTGCCTCGGCCGTCTTCCGGTTTGACGCCGTATCGCGAGGCTGTGCGCCTTGCTCTCGGCCGCATCGAACTCGACGCGATCGAGACGAGTTGGGTGGACGCGAGAGTGACTGCACCGAGTGAACCGCTGCCGAGCGACCCGGAGTGGGCGGGGCGCACGGTGTTCTCGGATTCCCGCGAACGCGAGTCGAGTGCGACGCCCGAGGCGGTGTGGGCGGTGATCACGCAGATCGGCGGTGAGACCGGGTGGTATTCGGCGCCGCGGCTCTGGGCGCTGCGCGGATGGTACGACCGGGTCACCGGAGGAGTCGGGCTGCAGCGCGGCCGACGATCGCGAGCTCGACTCGCCGTGGGCGACGCGCTCGATGTGTGGCGAGTCGAAGCGATTGAGCCGGGTCGGGTGCTGCGACTGCGGGCTGAGATGCGGGTGCCGGGGCTCGCATGGCTCGAGCTTTGCGTCGAGCCCACTGAGCGAGGTTCGCGGTATTCGCAGCGGGCCGTGTTCTTTCCGCGCGGTCTCGCGGGCCGTCTGTACTGGCTCTCGATGCTGCCGTTCCACGGGCTGATCTTCAGCGGAATGGTCGCGCGTATCGTGTCGATTGCCGAGGGGGAACATGCCCGCCATGCGCGGTGAACGGCCGGTCCGGCGATCCGCCACCGTACGCCGTCGGCGCCAGCTCTCACAGCGGTCGTGTCATCCATGATTTGAAAGTTCCACCGAGTGAGTAGTACAGTGAGTGTGCAATAACTCAACGGTCGAACTCGGGGGAACGGGACAGTGCCGCAGAACATTGTGAAAAATGAATCGGAGCATCTGTATGCGACCGAGCCGCTGGCCGCGGCGGGGAAAGCGCTGGCATCGGCGCTGCTGCGGCTGAGGCGGTCTGAGCACCAGCAGGAGACGCGGAGGATCGGGGCTTCGGGGCTCTCAAGCCTCGACCTTCGCGCACTCCGCTATCTTGTGCAAGCTTCGCGCGACGGCCGCCACATTGGGCCGAAAGATCTGATTGGCATGCTCGGCACCTCGAGCGCCAACGTCACGAACATCGTCGACCGTCTGGTGCGCAAGGGATTCATCGACCGAGTGAGCCACCCCACCGATCGTCGCGCCCACTACCTCGAACCCTCCGACACCGGTCGTGAGCAAGTGGATGCCGTATTCTCGCGGCATCACGCAGCGCTCGTGGCCGAGATCGATGAGCTCGAGCCCGCCGAGGCCGAATTGGCCGCGCGGGTGATCGAGCGTCTCACGAGCGCACTCGACGCGCTCGACTAAACCCGGATCGGAGCATCCTGACATGTCCATACCCGAACCCACCCGGGCCCCCTGGCGCCGTTGGATCTACCGGCTGACGCCCTGGCGGCAACGGCCCAGCGACGAGCCGCGACGGCTCGAACTCGATGACGTCAACGTTGTCGACCGGCCGATGCTCAAGCGCGCCGTCGCCGGCACCGTGGTGGGCAACCTCATGGAGTGGTACGACATCGGCATCTACGGCTACCTCGCCGTGATTCTCGGCCGGGTGTTTCTTCCCGACGCCTCGGCCGGCGCCCAGTCGCTCTTCTCGCTCGGCGTGTTCGCCGTGACCTTCGTCGCTCGACCGCTCGGTGGCATCATTCTTGGCCAGCTCGGTGACCGCCTGGGTCGTCAGAAGGTGCTCGCATTCACCCTGATCATGATGGCCGCCGCCACGTTCTTGATCGGTGTGCTGCCCGACTTCTCCGTGATCGGCGTATTCGCCCCGATCCTGCTCATCGTGCTGAAGCTCGCTCAGGGCTTCTCGACGGGCGGCGAGTACGCCGGCGCGACCACGTTCATTACCGAGTACGCGCCCGACCGCAAGCGCGGCTTCTACGCCTCACTGCTCGATATGGGCTCGTACTTCGGTTTCGCGATCGGCGCCGCCTTCGTGTCGGTACTGCAGCTCACCGTCTCGGCCGAGGCCATGGACGGGTTCGTCTGGCGCGTGCCGTTCCTCGTTGCACTGCCGCTCGGCCTCATCGCGATCTACTTCCGACTCAAGATCGAAGACACTCCGGCATTCCAGGCGGCGCAAGACGCCGCTGAACAGGCGAGCACCGAAGCCCAGGCTGCAGAGAATGCGCCGAAGGGTGTCATCGCCCTCGTCCGCGCGTACTGGCGCGAACTGCTCACCGCATTCGTGCTCGTCGCCGCCGCGAACACGGTCGGCTACGCACTGACCTCGTACATGCCGACCTACCTCACGGGCACGCTCGGCTACGACGAGACCCACGGCACACTGCTCACCCTGCCGGTGCTCGTCGGCATGGCGCTCTGCATTCCGCTGACCGGCATGCTGTCGGATCGCATCGGCCGCCGCAAGGTGCTCTTCATGGGCGCTGGCAGCGCGATCGTGCTCGCGGTGCCGGCCTTCCTCTTCATGATGCACGGCGCGAACTGGTCAACCCTGCTCGGGCTGGTGCTGCTCGCCGTGCCCGTCACGTTCTACATTGCGAACCTGGCATCGTCGCTGCCTGCGCTCTTCCCGACGTCATCGCGCTACGGCGGCATGGGCATCTCGTACAACCTTTCGGTCGCCCTGCTCGGCGGTACCGCACCCGTGATCATGGAGGCGCTCGTGCAGCTCACGGGCACGGCGCTCGCGCCAGCCTTCTACGTGATCGGCACCTCGATCGCCGGCCTCATCGCGGTGTTCGTGCTCAAGGAATCGGCGCGACGCCCGCTGCCGGGCGCGATGCCGAGCGTGCTCACGGAAGAGGAAGCGGTCGAACTCGTCGAGACACAGGACACGAACCCCGACATCGACCTCGATGAGCTGTTCCCGGAACGCGTGCTCGACGAGACTGCGGAGCCAAAAACCGAGCCCGAGCCCGAGCGCGCTTAGGCGGTCGACCATGAGCGATCCGGAGCGCACTGCCGACGGCCGATACATCATCGTGCACGGTCGTCGGTGGCGCGCCACGGATCCGGTGCTGCCGCCAGGCTTAGTCGCCGCGCTTCGCTCGGAGCTCGGCTCGGCGCGCTCGCGCATCGGGCACCTCCACTCCGAGGAAGAGCGGCGGCCGGTGCGCGATCGCGTGCAGTGGGCAAAAGAAGGCCTCGGTGAACGCGGCACCGCATGGTGGGAGCTCGCCGAGTCGGAGCGCGTGGCGCGAGCCGAAGACCGATTGCGACGCCTGCGGGAGTAACGCGGTGCACTACCAGCCAAGGTCGGGGGCGGTCGATCCCCTGGTCGATACAGGGTTGCGCAGGCAGGCTCGGAGCGTGCGTACCCCATCGGAATCCACGTCGCCGCTGCCGATCCTCGTGCGGCGGACGGCGAATGCGCTGCGGCCGATCGTGACGCGCTATCGGCTGCTCGTCGCACTCAAAGCCGCGATCGGCGTGACGGCGGCCTGGTTGATCGCGCGGCTGCTTCCCATGCCTCTGGAGCAGTACGCGTACTACGCGCCGCTCGGAGCCCTGCTTGGCGTCGCGCCGACGGTCGTGAGCTCGATGCGCACCAGCATCCAGTTGTTGAGCGGCATCGCCATCGGCCTGGTCATTGGCTGGGCACTCGTTGCGCTTGAGTGGCCCTGGTACGTGCGTGCGCCGCTCGCTGCCGGGCTGGGGATGCTGTTCGCCGGAGTGCGCAGACTCGGGGAAGGGCGCGTGTACGTCGCGATCGCCGGTGTTTTCGTGGTGATCTTGGGAGCCGGTGACCCCGAATCGTACGTCGCTGGGTACATCGCGCAGTTCGGTATTGGGCTCGCGGTCGGCACCCTCGTCAATCTGGTCTTCATTCCGCCGCTCGCGTTCGGGTACGCGCGCGCTCGCGTCGCCGATTTGAAGACCGACCTTGCGGCTTCGGCCGATGATCTCGCTGAAGTGCTGGGGGCCGACTGGCCGCCGGATCGCGCGGATTGGCTCGACGAGGCGCGCCGGCGGCAGCGGTACGTCGACGAGGCAGAAGCGATGGTGCAGGAGGCCCGGGAGAGCGGGTTCGCGAATCCGCGTGCGCTATGGCGACGCGACGACGCGAGCGGTGATGACGCCGACATCGAGACGCTGCGCTACGTTGGGCTGCGCATCGCCGATATTGCCGACGCGCTCAGCGGGGCCATGTGGAAGCAGCCCGTCGCCGTCGAGATTCCGGTCGATGCGCTCGAGGCGCTGGGTCGTGCCCTGCACACCCTCGCCGAATACCTCCGCGCCTGGAACACCGGCATCGAGCTCGAGGCCGCCCGTGCGGCAGCTGCAACCGAGGTCGCGGCGGTGGGGGAGATCTTCGTGCGCGCATCGGCGGAGTCGGGATTCGGGACGATCGTGTTCGCGCTGCGCTCGTCGCTCGGGCGCATCGACGAGCGCACAGCAGGCGAGCAGTAGCGTTCAGACCTGCGTCGCTTAGAGTCGTCGTCGGCGGGCGGCGAGCGCGAAGACACCCCCAGCGAGGAAGATTGCTGCGGCGATGGGGCCGGCTGGCGCGACCTGTTCGGCCGCACCGGTGCGCGCGAGCGACGGGCCCTGCCCGACCGCCGTCGCGTTCGCCTGAGGTGTCGGCGACGGTGGAGATGTCGGCAGGGCTGGGTTCACCGGATCTACTGGATCCACGGGGTCCACCGGATCCACCGGCGCGGGCAAGCCCGTCACCGCGAGCGTGCCGTCGGCGGCCGAAGCCGGCACGCTGAGCGTCGCGTTCGACGCTGCGACCCCGACCGCTGAGCCCGAGAACGTGACGCTGCCGGCGGATGTGCGTGTCGCGCGAGCGTCGACGGAGTAGGTGAGTGCAGAGGTCTCGCCAGCGCTGAGGCGCGCTGTCCAGTGCACAGTGCTCCCGTCGATTGCCGCTGCGCCGAGCGACGCATTGGCATCGCGCAGTGTCGCGCTCGCCGCAGCGGTCGTGACGGCATCGGACACCGAGACATCAACCGTGGCGTTGCCGGTATTGCGGAGTGTGAGCGTCGTGGTGGCGCTCGCGGTGCCGGTTCCGGTCGCGACTACCGACGTGTCGCGCGTGAGCGTCAGGCCAAGCTCAATGGCGTCGGACGTCGCCGAGCCTCCCGACCCCGCGAAGTAGGTGAGCGACGTGAGCCTACTCACGCTCGTGTCGGTGCCGATTCCGGCATGCGCGTCGACGGTGCCCGAGGCCACCGCCGTGCCGGTCGCGAACACGCGACGGGCGGCGTCGGGCAATGCCGTATTCGGGCCGAGGAACAGCACCCCGCCGTCTTCCACAAGATCGAACTGCTGCTCGACCACGAGATAGCCATCTGCGGGCTCGGGAACCGTGACCCCGAAGACCGAATAGCCAGACTGGGTGTCGGCTTCATCGAGGGTGTACTCGTCGCCGAGGGTCAACATTGCGGTCGGGTCGGAGAACGCCGCGAGCGTGTCGGGAAGTTCTTCGAAAGCGAAGACACGCGTACTTCCCGAGGTCGGAACGAGTGAGCCTGGCCAGTCTGCGGTGGACCCGACACCGACCCACTCGCCGCCGTGCTCACGGTTCGCCGACTCCGACTCGGTGATGGCGCGCGCGACGAATCGCGGCGCACCCTCGGGACCAGTGGTCCAGGTGCCGATCGTGTTCAGGGTGCTCCAGGGCATTCCGGTGATCGGCGTCGACAGGGGATACGCGGTGCCGTCGATCGTGGCGGTGCCGGTGAACGTCGTCGATGTCGGGCCTGCGGTGTCGGTGCTGACGAAGATTCCGAGCGTCGCCGACAGGTTGACCACTGACCCGGCGGCTTCGGCGTATGTGACCGTGATGCGACTGCCGTTCTCTGACACGGCGTACGCCGCAAGCGGCACGCCCGCGTCGTCGGTGATCTCGCCGGCCGATGCGGAGGCATTGAGGCCGGTCGACAGGTCGACCGAGAACGAGTCTCCCGGGATCGGCGCGGCCTGCGTCCACGCGATGCGCAGTGCCGCGGTAGGAAAGATCGTCGACGGCCAGCTCGGCTCGCCGATAAAGTGCGGCTCGAGCGTCACCGATTCGATCGCGGGCTCCGTTTCGAGCGGCGTGGGCGCTGCCGGTGCGGCATCTGCAGGCGTGGTATCTGCGTGTGCTGCGACGGGCGCGAGTGGCCCGCTGAGGGCGAAGGCGGTAACCGCCAGCCCGCCGAACGCGGCGAGAAGACGTGAGCGAACAGAGCGCATGCGGTCCCTTCATCGAGACGGAATCGGTGCGAAGGCAGTTTGGGAGCCAACACGGGTCCGAAGTTACCCCAATCGCAACAGGTAGGGCCCTTAGGTGACGGCGGTGCGGCAGACTGAGTCGCCGACTTACGCCGATGCGGCGATGCGCACCGAGGCGAGTTGCTCGGCGCGCGTCGGCGCCACGTGCACCGTGACGAGTTCGTCAACTTCGGCGAACTTCGCGAACGCCTCGAGCTCTTCGCGCACGCGGCTGGCACCACCGATCGCGGTGTACTGCATCATGCCGCGGATCTCCCGGCCCGCCGGGGTATCGATCAGCTGCGAGGCTTCGTCGTACGTGAGCTCTTGCTCGCGACCGCGTGAGAGGAAACGGCGTACGCGATCCACCTCGGCGCGAGCGAAGAGCGTCTCGGCCTCTGCATCGGTCTCGGCGGCGACTACGTTGACCCCGGCGCTGGCGTAGGGCTCAGGGTGCGCCTCGCTCGGCACGTAGTGGCTGCGGTAGTGGTTGATCGCTGACTTCAGCGCCTGGGGGGCGAAGTGCGAGGCGAACGAATAGGGGAGACCGTATTGCGCGGCGAGGCTGGCTCCGAACAGGCTGGAGCCGAGGACAGTAAGGGGCACTCGCGTGCCGCGGCCGGGGTAGGCGTTGACCGCGGTGCGCGGCAGCTCGTCCGAGAGATAGCGCTGCAGCTCGGCGACGTCGTTCGGAAAGCTCTCGGCCGCCTCGTACGTGCGCCGCAGCGCACGGAACGTGGCGCCGTCGGAGCCCGGCGCGCGGCCCAACCCGAGGTGGATGCGCCCGGGGTGCAGCTCGGCGAGTGTGCCGAACTGCTCGGCGATGACGAGCGGGGAGTGATTGGGCAGCATGATGCCTCCGGCGCCCAGGCCGATCGTCTGCGTCTGCGAGGCGATGTGCGCGATGAGCACCGACGTCGCGCTTGAAGCGATCGACGGCATGTTGTGGTGTTCGGCGTACCAGATGCGCGTGTAGCCGACGGATTCCGCAAGCTGCGCGATCTCGACGGAGTGGCGGAACGCGTCAGCGATGGTCCCATCCGCTTCGACGGTGGCGAGGTCCAGGATCGACAGCGGGGTTGCACTCATAGTGAATGCAACCCCGCTGTCGGTGGGTCTATTCCGCCAGCGCGACGGCGCGCTCGGGCTACTCGGCTGGATCGATGATCGAGAGCAGCAGGTGGCCGTTCGACACGGTCTGGCCGACCGGCGCGTCGACGCCCGCGACGATGCCGGAGCGGTGCGCATAGATTGACTGCTCCATCTTCATCGCCTCGAGCACCACGATGAGATCGCCCTCGGCGACCTCCTGACCCTCTTCGACCGCGAGCTTCACGACCGTCGCCTGCATGGGCGCGGTAACGCCGTCGCCGGCAGACGCAGCGATGCCGGCGCCCTTCGCGCGGCGCGGCGCGGGCCCGCGGGTGACCTCCTGGTCGACGAGTGGCAGCAGCGTCGCCGGCATGGTGACCTCGACCCGACGGCCCTCGACCTCGACGGTGACCGTGCGGCGCTTCGCATCCTGAGCGATCGGAGGCACCTCGCCCTCCCACGGCTCGATGTCGTTGTCAAACTCGCTCTCGATCCAGAGCGTGTAGACGCCGAAGGTGCCGTCGGGTGCGGTGAACGCGGGATCGCGCACGATCTTGCGGTGGAACGGCAGCACCGTGGGCAGGCCTTGGATCTCGAACTCGTCGAGTGCGCGGCGCGAGCGCTCGAGCGCCTCCTCGCGGGTGGCACCGGTGACGATGAGCTTGCCGAGCATCGAGTCGAACGCGCCTGAGACCACGTCGCCAGAGGTGACACCGGTGTCAATGCGCACACCGGGGCCCGATGCGGGCTTGAAGAGCGAGACGGGGCCGGGAGCAGGCAGGAAGCCGTTGCCCGGATCTTCGCCGTTCAGACGGAATTCGAACGAGTGGCCGCGGGGCTCGGGATCGCCGTACTCGATGACGCCACCCTCGGCGATGCGGAACTGCTCGCGCACGAGGTCGAGACCGGTGACCTCTTCGGAGACGGGGTGCTCGACCTGGAGGCGCGTGTTGACCTCGAGGAACGAGACGGTGCCGTCTTTCGCGACGAGGAACTCGCAGGTGCCGGCGCCGACGTAGCCGACCTCTTTCAAGATCGCCTTCGAAGCCGCGTACAGCTTGTCGTTCTGTTCTTGCGTGAGGAAGGGGGCGGGCGCTTCTTCCACGAGCTTCTGGTGGCGGCGCTGCAGCGAGCAATCGCGCGTCGAGACGACGACGACGTTGCCGTGCGCATCGGCGAGGCACTGGGTCTCGACGTGTCGGGGCTTCTCGAGATACTTCTCGACGAAGCACTCGCCGCGACCGAATGCGGCGACGGCCTCGCGCGTGGCCGATTCGAAGAGCTCGGCCACTTCGTCGCGCTCGTATGCGACCTTCAGGCCGCGCCCGCCGCCGCCGAAGGCTGCCTTGATGGCGATGGGCAGTCCGACCTCGTCGGCAAACGCGAGCACCTCCTCGGCGTTCTGCACCGGATCGCTGGTGCCGGCAGCGAGCGGCGCGCCCACCTTCTCTGCGACGTGGCGGGCCGAAACCTTATCGCCGAGACGCTCGATGGCATCGGGGCCGGGGCCGATCCAGGTGAGGCCCGCGGCGATGACGGCGCGAGCGAAGTCGGCGTTCTCCGCGAGGAAGCCGTACCCGGGGTGCACGGCGTCGGCACCCGAGCGACGAGCGACGCCCAAGATCTTCTCGATGACGAGGTAGGTGTCGGCGCTGGTGGTGCCGTTCAGTGCGTACGCCTCGTCGGCGAGCTGCGCATGGAGCGCGTCGCGATCCTGATCTGCGTAGACGGCGACCGAGGCGATGCCGCTGTCTGCGGCGGCTCGGATGATGCGGACGGCGATCTCACCGCGGTTGGCGATGAGCACTTTACGAATGCGCGACATGAGGTACAGCCTATTCGAGCACTGCGGTCATCCCTTGGATATATCGCACAAACCTTTTCGCGAAACGTTACCGACGGCCACAGCACGGCCGAATGTCGGTGCCGCCCCATAAGGTGTTGGCATGGATGTCGCGATGACTCTGGCCGAACGCCAACGCCGCACCGTGCTCCGTGGCGGCGGATGGTATCTCGCGGGGGCGGCGGTGATGCTCGGCTGGTTGCTGGCGTGGCTCATCGCGCTGCCGCGGCTCTCGCCCGACGTCATTGCGCAGACCTCGCTCTTCCACCTCGTGGCGACCGGAGTCATGCTTGTCGGGTTCGTGGTCGGGCTGGTACTGCTGCTGCGCGATCAGCAGGCATTCACTCCGCTGCTCGCAGCGTCGCTGTCTGCCACTCCGGCTGCGACTGCTCCGGTTCCAGCGAAGCTCGTGCGCGTCGTACCCGCTCGCGGCAAGCGCACGGTGCACCAGCTGCTGTATGCGGTGCACACGGAGCGCGGGGTCGAACCCGTCGCACTCGCCCTCCCCGCGGCCGCGGTGCCGCCGCCGATCGATTCCGGAGCGTGGTTGGTCATGGACCCGGCACGACCCGACATCGCGCACTTCGCGCCGCTCGCTGATGCTGCGCAGCATGCCACTGCACTCCAAGATCCGGCGCTTGCCCGTCTGACCCGCGTGCAACGCGGGCTCGCGATCCCGGGCCGGGCGTATCTCCCGCTCGTGTACGTCGGGCTCGGGGTGGCCGCACTCGCGTTCGCAGTGTTCACGATCTGGTTGATTGCTGCAGCGTCATAAAGGGTGTGGAATCGGAGCGCATCCCGATAATCTGTGAATCGTGGCCGCGGATGGGCGGTTGCAGTGCAGACCCGATGGAGGATCCGATGGCCAGCAAGAACGAACTCGACGACCTGCTCAGCCAGGTACCCACCGCCGACCTCGCCGCCAAGTTCGGCGTCGATGAGGCGACCATCGACGCGGCTGTGCGCCAGGCGCTGCCCGGTCTCGTCGGCGGCCTCGCCGTCAACGCCAGCGACGAGCAGGGCGCGGCGAAACTCGCTTCGACCCTCGAAAAGCACGCTCCGCAGCAGGGCACGATTTCGCTCGACGCGATTGATGAGGCCGATGGCGAGAAGATCGTGAAGCACGTGCTCGGCGACAAGAAAGACGACGTCGCGCTCGCTCTCGGCTCGAACTCGGGCAACTCGGTGATTTCCGGCCTGATCCCTCAGCTGCTCCCACTCCTTGCTCCGATCGTGCTCCAGTTCCTCTCGGGCAAGGTCGGAGGCCAGACCTCGACCGTCGCCACGAACGATGGCGGCGGCCTGGGGGGCGTGCTCGGCAACCTGCTCGGCGGGGTGCTGGGCGGCGGCTCGGGTAACGCCCAGCAGTCTTCGGGTGGCGGGGTCGGTGACCTGCTGGGTGGGCTGCTCGGTGGCGGCTCCGATTCGAAGCAGTCTTCCGGTGGCGGCATCGGTGACTTGCTCGGCGGGCTGCTCGGCGGAGGCTCCGATGGCAACAAGTCGTCGGGTGGCGGCCTCGGCGATCTGCTCGGCGGGCTGCTCGGCGGGAAGAAGTAACACCTCTCGCGCAGGGCGACGGATCGGCGAGCGCGGCTCCGGCACAGCCCGGAGCCGCGCTCGCTACACTGGCACCGTGGTGAATCCAGAGATCCAAGGCCGGGTGTACCCCTCGACTGCGCCGTACCTCGTCGGCCGCGAGAAGGTGCGCGAATTCGCACGAGCCGTGCACAGCGCGTCGCCGCTGCATCTTGACCCAGAGGCGGCCCGAGCCGCCGGCTACGCCGACGTGGTGGCGCCGCCCACCTTCGCGGTCGTGGTGCAAGAGGGCACGCTCGCGCAGCTGCTCGCCGACGACGAGGCGGGCGTCGATTTCTCCCGCGTCGTGCACGGCGACCAGCGCTTTACCTACTCCCGCCCGATCGTCGCGGGTGACGAGCTCACCGCGACCCTCACGATCACGGCCGTGAAGCAACTCGGCGGGCACTCGATGGTGACCGCGTCGAGCGACATGGTCGACGCCAACGGCGCGCACGTTGTCACGGCCATCTCCACGCTCGTCGTTCGCGCTGAGGAGGAGCACGCATGATCGCCGTCGATTTTTCTCAGCTCACCGTCGGTGACGTCGTCGCCGAACGCGAGATCACGCTGACCCGCGACGACCTCGTGCGCTACGCAGGCGCCTCGGGTGATTTCAACCCGATCCACTACCGCGATGACGTCGCGACTTCGGTGGGGCTCCCCGGAGTACTCGCCCACGGCATGCTCACGATGGGCGTCGCGGGCTCGGTCGCCACCGACTGGCTCGGCACCACCGGGCACGTCGCCGACTTCCAGTCGCGCTTTACCCGCCCGGTTCCCGTCGATGCCGTCGCCGGTGCGACGCTGACCGTCACGGCGACGGTTGGCGCCGTTGACGCCGATGCGCGCACCGCACGCCTCGATCTGAAGGTTGTGTTCGACGGCGCGACGGTGCTCGGCAAGTCTCAGCTCGTGGCGGCCTTCGCGTGATCCTGCCCGAGATCGGACCCGAGCCCGCGGGCGACGGCACCCCGTTCTCGCAGCTCACGACGATGCGCGTGGGCGGCCCCGCCGAGCGCGTGCTCGTCGCGCACGAACTGCAGGAGCTCGTGGCGTTCGCGCAGGGTCTGTGGGATACGGATGAGCCCTGGCTGCTGCTCGGCGGCGGGTCGAACACGGTCATGCACGACGACGGCTTCCCGGGCACGGTGCTGCTCGTGCGCACCACGGGCATTGCGCCGGTCGAAGACGACGCGCTGCCCGAGGACAAGATCCGTCTGCGCGTGCAGGCCGGGCACGACTGGGATCACCTCGTCGCGGCGTGCGTCGAGAACGGCTGGTCGGGCATCGAGGCGCTCTCGGGCATCCCGGGCGCCGCGGGTGCGGCTCCGGTGCAGAACATCGGAGCGTACGGCCAAGAGCTCTCGGACGTGCTCCACTCGATCGAGTTCCTCGATCGCGACCGCGGGTACGCCCGGCGCATTCCCGCCGAAGATCTCGGGCTCGCGTACCGCGACTCGGCGATCAAGCAGGGGCTCGAAGGCGTCGTGCTCTCGATTGACATCGTGCTGACCGTGGGCGAGGCGGGCCCGGGTCGACGGGCGCACGCCGCCCCCGAGGTGCTCTCCGAGCCGATCGCGTATGCGCAACTCGCCGGCGCGCTCGGCGTCGAGGTCGGGGATCGCGTGCCGATCCGCGATCTGCGAGATTCGGTGCTCGGCCTGCGCGCATCCAAGGGCATGGTGCTCGATCCCGATGACCACGACAGCTGGAGCTCTGGCTCGTTCTTTACGAACCCGATCGTGACCGAGCGCTTCGCCCATGAGCTGCCCGAGAGTGCCCCGCGCTTCCCGCAGCCGGTGCCTGAGGTCGAGGACGCGGTGACAACGTTCGAGGAGCTCGAAGCCGGGTATCCGATCCGTGTGCCCCAGGCGACGCCCGAACGCATGGTCAAACTGTCGGCCGCCTGGCTCATCGAACAGGCCGGGGTGCAGCGAGGCTTCCGCCTGCCCGGATCCGGCGCAGCGATCTCGTCGAAGCACACCCTCGCCATCACGAACCGCGGGGGAGCCACCGCCCACGATGTGGCCGAACTCGCTCGCTTCGTCGTGCAGCGTGTGCAGCAGGAGTTCGGCGTGATCCTGGCGCCCGAGCCCAACCTCTACGGCCTCGAGCTGTAGCGCGCGTAATGCGGGTCCAGGTCGTCGGGCAGGGTCGCATGGGCGCCGCACTGCATCGCGCGTTGAGCGAGGCCGGTGCCGACGTGCTGCCGCTCGCCGGCCGCGGCGCGACGGGCAGTGACGCCGCCGGCCGGGCGGTCGACCTCGTGCTGCTCGCAGTGCCTGACGCCGCGATCGCCGCTGCGGCAGCGCTGATCGAGCCCGGCCCGATCGTCGCGCACCTCTCTGGCGCGACGACCCTCGCACCCCTTGCACCGCACGAGCGCTGCAGCGTGCACCCGCTGCTGTCGATCACCGGGGCCGAGACGCGGTTCGCGGGCTCCTGGGCGGCGCTCGCTGCAGCCGGAACTCGGGCGCACGCCGCAGCGGTCTGGCTCGCGGGGCAGCTCGGTCTGCGTACGTTCGAGGTGAGCGACGAGGATCGCGCGGCCTATCACGCGTCTGCGTCGATCGCGGCGAATTTCCTGGTGACGCTCGAGAGCGTTGCTGAGCGACTCGCATCGACGGCCGGAGTGCCGCGAGAGGCTCTGATGCCGCTGGCACGCGGGGCGCTCGAGAACTGGGAGCACCTTGGCGCCGTCCGCGCCTTGACCGGCCCGGTCGCGCGCGGCGACGAAGCGACCATCGCGCGGCAGCGAGCTGCGGTGACGGATCGCCTACCCGGTGCCGTGCCGCTGTACGATGCGATGGTGGCGGCGAGCCGAGAACTGGCGGCGCAGCACGACGACACGACGGGGCAGCTGACCGGCGCTCGACACAAGACCGAGGAGACCTGATGAAGATCGTGCGCACGGTGCGCGAACTGCGCGAGCAGGTGCGCAATGCGCGGGCGGCGGGATCGCCGCACGTCGGGCTCGTGCCGACCATGGGAGCGCTCCACGAGGGGCACCTCTCGCTCGTGCGCGCGGCGCAGCAGCCCGGGGGATTCGTGGTGCTGTCGATCTTCGTGAACCCCAAACAGTTCACCGAGGCCTCTGACCTCGATGCCTACCCGCGCCAGGAAGAGGCCGATGCGGCACTCGCCGCGGGCGCTGGAGTCGATGTGATCTTCGCCCCTGAAGCGACCGAGCTGTACCCCGGCGGGTTTGCGACGAACGTGCATGTGGGCGGTCCATTGACCGAGACACTTGAAGCTGCCGGCCGCGGGCCCGAGCACTTCGACGGCGTCGCGACGGTCGTGTCGAAGCTGCTCATCGCCGCCGGCCCCGACGCCGCCTACTTCGGGCAGAAAGACGCGCAGCAGCTGCTGGTCGTGCGCCGTATGGTCGCCGACCTCGGGCTGCCGGTCGAGATCGTCGCTTGCCCCACGGTGCGCGACGACGATGGGCTCGCGAAGTCGAGCCGCAACGTGCGCCTGAGCGCTGAGGATCGTGCACGGGCTCTGGCGATCCCGCGCGCCCTCGAAGCCGCCGAAACCGCGCTCGCGCTGGGGGAGACCCGCGTCGCCGCGCTGCACGCCCGAGCCGCCGCCGTGCTCACCGCAGTGGGCATCGAGCCCGAGTACCTCGCGTTCGTCGACACGACAGCCCTCGCGCCGCTCGACACGATCGATGCCCCCGCGCTACTTGCGATTGCCGCGCGCGTGGGTGTGGTGCGACTCATCGACAATACGCTGCTGACTCCGCCGACTGCTGACGGGTTCGGCGATCCACCCGCCCCGCACCACCCCCGTACCGAGGAGCACTGACATGCCGAAGGTTTCGATTCCTGCGCTCGCCGAGAAGCGCGCCGCCGGCGAGCCGATCGTGATGGTGACGGCGTATGACTACCCGGGTGCGCGCGCCGCCGAGCGGGCGGGCGTCGACATGGTGCTCGTCGGCGATTCGGGCGCCCAGGTGGTGCTCGGCTACGACTCCACGGTGCCCGTTACGACCGACGAAATGCTGGTGCTCGCCCGCGCGGTGCGTCGCGGCACCGAGACCGCGTTCGTCGTATGCGACGTGCCGTTCGGGTCGACGGAGGTGTCGGATGCGCAGGCGGTTGAGACCGCCATTCGATTCGTGAAAGAAGCGGGCACCGACGCGGTGAAGCTCGAGGGTGGCACGGAGTCGCGCGTCAGCCGCATCCGCGCGATCGTCGCGGCGGGCATCCCCGTGGTGGCGCACCTCGGGCTCACCCCGCAGACCGCGACCGCGCTCGGCGGTATGCGCGCGCAGGGGCGCACCGGTGCGAGCGCGGCGAAGCTCGTGCGCGAGGCCCGTGGCGTGCAAGAGGCGGGCGCTTTCTGCCTCGTCGTCGAGGCCGTGCCCGCCGAGATCACCGAACTGCTGCGCGGCGAGCTCAGCATCCCGATCATCGGCATCGGGGCGGGCGACGCCGACGGGCAGGTGCTGGTGCTCAATGATCTGCTCGGGATCACCGAGGGTCGTACCGCGAAATTCGTGAAGCGGTACGGCAGCGTCGGTGACGACTCCGTGGCCGCCATCGAGGCGTATGCGGCCGAGGTGCGCTCGCGCGCGTTCCCCGGCCCCGAGCACCGCTATGCCGCGACCGACGAGGCGATCGCGGCGGCGCGCGCCGAGCTCGGGGAGTAGGGTCCGGCTAGCGGGAGAGGCTGATCGTGGGCGACGCGAGCGCCCCGACACGATCGAGCCCGTCGCGCAGGTCGCGGATCAGGTCGTCTGCCGACTCGAGCCCGATCGAGAGGCGCAGCAGCCCCGGCGTGATGCCGAGGCGATCGTTGATCTCGTCGGTGAAGGTCGCGTGCGTCGAGGTCAACGGGTGGATCACCATCGAGCGCGTGTCGCCGATACCGGTCATGCGCGAGAACACCCGCACGCCGTTGACGAAGGCGCGGGCGCCCTCGACGCCGCCGCGCACTGTGACGCCGAAGATTGAACCGGTGCGACCGGCGTAGTCGCGCAGCGCGATGTCGTGCAGCGCGTTCGATGGGAGTCCGGAGTAATCGACGGATTCGACCTCGGGCTGCTGCTCGAGCCAGGTGGCGATGCGCAGCGACGACTCGACGTGGCGCTCCATGCGCAGCGACAGCGTCTCCATGCCCTGGTGCAGCAGGAAGCCGTTGAACGGCGACAGCGAGGGCCCGATGTCGTTGACGACGGCTTCGCGCGCAGTGCGGGCGTAGGCGCCGGTGCCGAAGCGGTCGAGCATCGAACCGACGCCGGGCCGCGGAGCGTTTGTGATCAGCGGGTAGGCACGGCCGGCGCGCTCCGCGGCCTCCCAGTCGAAGTTGCCGCCGTCGACGATCGCGCCGCCGACCGCCGCACCGTGCCCGGTGAGAAACTTCGTGGTGGAGTGCACCACGATGTTCGCGCCGTGCTCGAAGGGGCGAATCCGTGCGGGGGTGCCGATCGTGTTGTCGACGACCAGCGGCAGGTTGTAGCGAGCCGCGACCGCGGCGATGCGCCGCAGGTCGGTGACGTCGTTACGCGGATTCGGAATCGTCTCGGTGTAGATCGCTTTGGTGTTCGGACGGATCGCGCGCTCCCACTCGGCGTCATCGGCCGAATTCCACACGTAGTCGAACTCGATGCCGAAGCGCTTGAAGCTGCGCCCGAAGAGGATGCGGGTGCCGCCGTAGATCGACGCGGTCGAGACGATGTGGTCGCCCTCTTGCGCAAGGGTGAAGAGGGCGGCCGAGATTGCGGCCTGACCGCTCGACACCGCGACGGCGGCGCTGCCGCCCTCGAGCGAGGCCAGGCGCTCCTCGGCGACCGAGTTCGTCGGGTTGCCCTGACGCGAGTAGATCGGGTCGAGCGAGCGCCCGGCGAAGCGATCAACCTGGTCGTCGAAGTCGTCGAAGACGTAGCCTGCCGACATCGCGATCGGTGGCACCCGCAACCCCGTGTTCAGGTCGGGGTACTCGCCGGCGTGCACCTGGCGGGTGTCGAAACCGAAACCCTCCCAATCGGTGACGGGCTGTGCGGTGTCGAGGTGCTGGTCGCTCATCGGGTGGCCTCCAGGTTGAGGGCGGGCAGTGACGTTGTGGGGGCGGCGGGTGCCGTTGCAGCGGGGAGGATCGACGCGACGCGATCCACCGCCGCTCGAATGGTCTGGGGAGCGCAGGCGAGGTTGATGCGAACATGGCCGGCACCGCCGTCGCCGAAGAATGCACCATCGTTGAACGCAACTCGGGCATCGTGCAAGATGCGGGTGTACGGATCGTCGCCAATGCCGGCAGCTCGGAAGTCGAGCCAGACCAGGTAACCGGCGTCGGGCCGGGTGACGCGCACACCGGGCAGCTGCGCGGCGATGAGCTCGACGAGCAGGGCGAAATTCGCCTCGATCTGCGCGATCGCGCGGTCGAGCCACTCACGAGACTCGGTGAACGCCGTCGTGTTGGCGTGCAAGCCAAGGATGCTCACGCGAGTGACCGCCTCGGGCGGCAGACGATTCAGTACGGTGTTCGCGCGCTCATCGGCGGCGACGAGCACGGCGCACTTCGCTCCGGCGAGGTTCCACGCCTTGCTCGCGGAGAGCGTGGTGACGGCGAGCGCTCCAGCTGCGGCCGCGAGCGGCGCGAATGGGGTGAACAGTGCCTCCGTGTAGGTCAGCGGAGCATGAATCTCGTCGGAGACGACGAAGACGTCGTAGGCTGCGGCGAGGCGTGCGAGCTCGGCCAAGTCGGCCTCGGAGTGCGCCAGGCCGTGCGGGTTGTGCGGGTTGCAGAGCACGAACGCGTCGACGCCGGCATCGCTCGCGAATGCGCGCTCGATCGCGGCGAGATCGAGGCGCACTGGCGCCGCGAAGACGGCGGGATCATCGCCCGCGCGATGCCCCGCAGTGTCGACGGCGAGCGGCACCTCGATGACCTCGAACGGCACTTCCTCGAGCATCTCGAAGAAGCCGGGGTAGGTCGGCGTCGGAATCACTAAACGCCCGCCCTCGGGTTGGCCCACGCGCAGCGCCTCGACCACCCCGGTAGCGACATCGGTGACGATGTGCACGTGATCGTGGGGCACGTACCAGCCCCAGCGATCCTGCGCGAAATCCGCGAACGCGGGGGCCAGGATGCCGGGCTGATCAAGATAGCCGAGATCCGAGGCCTCGACCCGCTCGATGATCGACTGACGCACCTCGGGGGCGATCGCAAAGTCCATCTCGGCGACGAAGAGGGGCAGCACATCTTCGGGGAAGCGACGCCACTTGATGCTCGTGCGTTGGCCGCGCAGCAGGTGCGGGTCGAGATCAGCGAATGGGACGCCGGAGGGGTCGACGGCGGTCGTCGCGGTACAGTCGGCGTCAGTCATGCGTCCATGCTCTCGCGCGTCGCACGGCGGCGCGAGTCGCGAGGTAATGGGCCGTCATTTAGAACTGTGATGGTTCGGAAACGACGAACGGGCCCAGATCCGAAGATCGAGGCCCGTTCGATGCGAGACCGCCTGACGCGTCGCGCGACGCTCGGCGGCTCTCGCGATCTTAGTCTGCGGGCGAGGGGAATGAGTCGCGGTACACGACGAAGCCTTTCGGCGTGACGTGCGCGCTGGGATCGCGCAGCAGCAATTCTTTGAGTTCTTCGGGAGTCTTCCCCACGCGCTCTGCAACGGTGTCAATCTTGTCGCCGAGGGCATCGATCGCCTCTTGCCCGCTCAATTCCTTCTCCAAGAGGTTGCCACCTGCGAAGGGTGTCTGCTCCATCGTGCCTCCCTCTGCTTCTTCGTCAACGGATGTGGATGCTGAGCCTTCCGCGGAGCTGTCTTGCGACGCGGCGCTGTCCGATTGCGCACTCGTGTCGCCGGAGGACCCCGTGCCGGCGCTCTGCTGCGAACAGGCGCCCAGGGTGACTGTCAGTGCGGCGGCGCTCAGCAGCGCCGCCGCTCCGGCACTCAAGCGCAGATCTCGTGTGCTCATGGTGAGCCGCCTTTCGCCAGTGTTCATGTGGGGACGCCCGCTCCACATGCAGGGTACGTCTGCCGGGTGTATAAACGCCGAGGGGCAGAATCCGCTTGCGCGAATCCTACCCCTCGAATCGGTTACCCCGAATGGGTTACTGCGCGGTTCAGCTCTCGACGTGCAGCTTACGCTGGCGGATCGCCACGGCAGCGAGAACGCCGCCGGAGACGAGCAGTGCGAGAGTGATCAGCCCGATCATCGGAGCGAAATCGAAGTCCGCACCGGTATTGGCGAGCGAGCCGTCTGCACTGCCCGAGCCGTTCACACCAACGCCTGATCCGCCGGCGCCAGCGGTGCCGTTCGCTCCGGCACCCGCGCTTGCAGATCCATCAGCACCGGCTCCAGCCGAACCGTCAGCGCCAGCACCCGCGGTGCCGTTTGCATCGGCGTCGGCGGCAACTGCGGCCTGAACAACGAAGGTGACCGGATCGGTGGTGTCAGAGGTGACGTTGTTGATCGACTGCGTCGCGGTCGCCGTGTACTCGCCGTCGACGAGTGCTGCGACGGTCACGGCCCAGTTGCCGTTCGCATCGACGGTGGTCACAGCAGGAGCAGCAGCTGCCGCTGCGCGGGCGGCCGGCTGATCCTCTGAGCCCGCCTCAACAACGTTGAGCGAAACCTCAGCACCGGCGATGCCGGTACCGGTGACGGTCGGGGCCTCAGACGTGGTGTCGCCCTCCTGCGGTGAGGTGATCACCGGCTCGGCGACGGGCGCTACTACGGTGACTGAATCGGTGCCCTCGACTGCGATGCCGTCGACCACTTCGGATGCCTCGATCTTCGTCTCGCCGGCGACTGCCGCTGTGACGTCGACGTTCCACGCGCCTGAGTCGTTCGCGGTGGTCGCGTACGATTCGCCATTCGCGGTCACCGTGACATCGGCGCCCGCCTCGGCGGTACCGACGACCTCGACTGTGGCTCCACCAGCCTCGATGGTCGAGCCATCTTCAGGAGAGGTGATGGCGACGGGGTCAGCATCAAACACGGGAGCCTCGCCAGAAATCGTGTAGTACCCGAGGCTACCGTAGTTGCTGTATCCGTTAGCTGCATCGGCAGTTGCACTCAGGGGATCGCCCTGGCCCACGCCGGTAACGAAGAGGTAGTAGATGCCAGCATTGACGTCTGCACTGACCTCGGAATCGAGACCGCTTGCAATGCCCCCGGAAACCGTCGTCTCGGGGCTGTTTTCCTGGATCACAGTGCCCGAAGAATCCGTCAGCGTCAGCTTCGAGTCGAGATTCGCCCCAACCTTCGCCACATCTACGCGTGCAGTCAGGTTGCCGCCACCAGTGGTGAGCTTGAACGCATCCACATCACCGGTCGTGCCGATGAGGCTCTCTGCAGAGAACGCATTAGACGTGTTGTCGAGCGTCGTTGCCGAAGCAGCATCGTCGCCATGATCGTCACTCACAAAGTCCGCGCGGTCGGTGTACTCAAAGTAAGCGGTGAGTTCCTCTCCCAGAGGGTCGCACGTATTGGAGCCGTTCGGCTTGTAGATGACATCGCCGGGATTCACGGCTTTGGGATCGCTCAAATTCACGCCGTTCGGGTTGCATACGCTCCCGACGTAGAATTCACCGTTCGAATCTTTGAACCCGAAGAAGATGGGAGCGTTCGCGCCGCGAGCGGTGATCACCGAAAGGTCATCCTCCTGGTTCGTCGCCGTGGCGTAATCGCCGTTAGACCACTGGCTCAGCGGTGAGCGGTATGGCGCGCCCATGATGGGCCCCCAGATACCGCCATTTGGGTGGTAATATTCGTTGTCGTCGGGGTTGCCGGTCTCGTAGTCGAAACCATCGTGCGACAGTCCGAAGTTGTGGCCGACTTCGTGAGAGCCTGCGTCAGCCGCCGACTTGGAATCGCCGCCGACGCCATCGGTGAATACGAATGCGGGAGACAGATACGCTGAGCCGGTTCCGCCCACGAATGCAATGCCACCGGAGCCCTGGCCGAATGCCGGGTAGCTGTCCGTGAATACCAGATGGGAGCCGTAGGTATTGTCGTCGGCAGATGACTTATACAGCGCATCAGCACCAGGGTTAGTAGTCGTCACGTTCACGTTGAACGGCGCGTAATCCTCCGCGATGCGCTCCCAAATTTCCTGCTGATCGAGTCCAGGGGCTCCGGCGAGATCATAACTGTCTTCAGCCTTGGGGTTCGCCTCAGGATCGTTCCAACCCGTGTTCTCAACGACCTCGCCATCGAAGTCGAGATACACCGTTACAGGTGCGCCCGGGAGTGAGCCACCCGCTGGCGTGCGACCGTCAAGAGCACCACTCGCAACGCGTGCGTGATCGTGATGCTCGTCCTCACCGGCTGGAAATACCGGATCCACGATAGCGATGTGGCCGCTCGGTGCAATGAAGATCTCGCCGCTGTCGCGCTCCTGCTGCAGCTGTTCAAGCGAACGGTCCGGATTGAGATCCGCAGCAGCGACAAGTGCGGAGTTCTCCCGATCGACGACGCTGAGGCCATTGACAGTGGCTTCCTGCTGAGTGGGGTCCTGGGCGCTCGTGTCCTCAGCCATCGCCGGGGCGGCGATGAAGAGGCTTCCGAGTCCGAGAACCGCTACCGCGCCGAGCGCGATTGGACGACGTTTCGTCACGTGTGTTCCCCCGAATTGATCGTGAAATGGTCAACTATGGCCACCGGAAGTCACAGACGTATGGGTGTTTAGATGCTTGCGCGTTTCCCCTGCGCGAGCACCCTGGTCAGACACCAGGGGCCGGGGCAAACTTAACCTGTTCGTTTGCTCAGTGCAAGAGGCGAAAGAGCTGGGAAAAGCGACGCTGTACAGAAATCCCCGATGCGCCGTGCAATAGAGAATGTTGCAATGGAGCGTCATCTGGTGCGAATCCGATCGATCTGCGCGCTGCAGGCTGGGCACGAATAGCGCAGGCGGAGAGGAAGATATGACGGATAGGCGCGTTTGCCTCGGGATAGGCGCGATCGTCGTGCTCACAACGGCTGCCGGGCTCCCCGGCTGCGCGCTGAGCGACTATGGAGAGCATCTGAATGGTGCGGCATCGTTGAGTGTGGCCGAACGGGCCGGGACCTGGTCTTCCGAAGAGCAGGGAAATGCGAGGTTAACGTTGGACGAGTACGTCGCTGTAGAGGGCACCGGCGGCTGCAACGATATCGGCACGCAGCACACGATCGAGGGCAACTCGGTGCGCGTCGACACGTTCGCATCGGCCCTAATGGCCTGCCCCGGCGTCGATGACTGGCTGCGCGGTGTGCGCGAGGTGCAGATCGATGGCGACACCATGAACGTGATGAACGAGGCGGGCGAGCAGATCGGAACGCTGCAGCGCGCAGCAGACTCGCAGTAGTCCAGACAGGCGTGACCTCCGGCTACGATTCTTTTCGCCGTCGACATGGACGCCGTGTAAAAGAAGCTGTGCTCGCGCACGGCAACTGGATACGCTGACTCCTAGAAAGCTCTGACGCTGGGAGCCTCATGGACGCGTTTCTCTTCATCACACAACTGCTCGTCGTGCTCGGCTGCATTGTCATGGGCACGCGTTCGAGCGGTGTCGGCCTTGGCCTCTGGGGCGGCACCGGTGTCGCGATCCTTGTCTTCGTTTTCCGATTGGCACCGGGCAACCCACCGATCGACGCGCTGCTGATCGTGCTCGTGGTCGTGCTCGCCTCGTCGATGATGCAGTCGGCGGGCGGCATCGACTGGATGGTGTCCATCGCGGCCAAGCTCATCGCCAAGAGTCCCAAGCAGATCACCCTCGTCGCCCCGCTCGTCGCCTTCCTCTTCTCGGTCGGGGCGGGCACCTCGAACATCCTGTACCCGCTGCTGCCGGTGATCCAGGATCTCGCGTACCGCAACGGCATTCGCCCCTCGCGCCCGCTCTCGCTCTCGGTCGTCGCGACCGGCGTCGCCCTCGCGTGCAGCCCGGTGTCGGCGGCGATGGCGGCAATGGTGACGCTCACCGATACCGCTCCCTGGAACTTCGAGTTGATCGACATCTTGAAGGTCACGATCCCCGCAGCGATCGTCGGCATCGTGCTGTCGAGCATCGTCGTCAATCGTCTCGGTAAAGACATCGCCGACGACGCAGAGATTCAGTCAAAGATCGCTTCGGGGGAGATCGCCGCACCGCAGTCGAGCGCCCACGAGGTGAAGGCGCAGGTCACTGTGACCACCGCCGGACGCAACGCCGCGATCATCTTCCTGCTGGGCGTCGCGGCGATCGTCATCTTCGGACTCTTCAAGGGCCTCCGTCCGCTGACCGCTGACGGCGACCCGATCTCGATGACTCCGATCATCGAGATCGTGATGTTCGTCGCGGGCACGTTGATCCTGCTCATCTCACGACCGAAGGTCAGCAAGATTCCGACGATGACGGTGTTCAAAGCGGGCATGGTTTCGGCGATCTCACTCTTCGGTCTGGCCTGGCTGACCGATACATTCCTCGGCGCGCATACGACGCTCATCGCGGATGGGGTCGGTGGGCTCGTCACCGCGGTGCCGTGGATCTTCGCTCTCGGCGTCTTCCTCGTCTGCGTGCTGACCACCAGCCAATCGACCGCGACGCGGATCATCGTGCCGATCGGCCTCGCAGCGGGCATTCCGCTCGGACTGCTCACGGGCATGTGGGCCGGCGCGTTCGCCGGTATCTACCTGCTGCCGACCAACGGTTCGCAGATCGCCGCGGCCAACTTCGATACGACCGGCAGTACGAAGCTCGGCACGAAGCTCGTCGACCACTCGTTCTTCCTGCCGACGCTGATTCTCGCGGTGACCACCATTGCCGCCGGAGCTGCATTCGGCGCGATCTGGGGCGGCGCGTAGGCGTCACTGCCCCAGCGCGGCGCCACCCACCCCGGGCCCGTTTGCTCCCCGCCTCCTGCCTCGAGTGCACCATTTTCTGCCGAGTGCACCACTGTCTATCGGGTGCGCTCGGCAGAAAATGGTGCGCTCGAGGGGATGGTGCCGGCGGTGGCTGGGGCGTCGGGCGCCCCGGGTGCCCGACGCCCTAGGCCTGATCGCGGAACTGATCCCACGCCCGCTTGCAGGCGTAGGCGAGGATGTCGACGCGTTCGCGATCTTCAGTGATCCACTCGGTGCCGGGCTGCTGCAACTCGGCCACGGCCTCGGGCCCGAGCAGATACTCGCGCAAGAACTCCGCCTGCACCGCGCCCAGCGTCAGCCCGGCTTCGGCGGCTTCGGCGTCGAGCGACCGGAAGCGCGCACCCGCCGCGAGAATCTCCTGGCTCCCGAGATACGGCTGATTGAGCAGCACCGCCTCGGGCTCTTCGACCTCGAACCCGGTGCGGTGCGCGGCAGCCAGACGGCGCAGGGCCGCCGGGTGCATCGTCGGCGGGTCGGCGGGGTCCCGCGACTCGCCCTGGGCATCACCGCGATTGGAGAGTGCCACGACGGCGGGCAGGCGATCCTGAGCGGCACGAGCCACGTTGACGGCGCCTTCACGAGTCGTCTTCGTGTTCATCGTGTCGTGGAACGAAAGGCGCGTGAACGAGCCGCCGTTGGCGAGCCCGTGCTCGATGAATCGATCCGTGAGCACCTCCCGCGTCGCTTCGTACACGCCGAGGCCGTGCTCGGCGGTGGCGGCGAACGCGTCGACGAGTCGATGCAGGCCATCTTCGGTCTCAGGGATCTCGAGAATCGGGAAGAACGAGAACGTGACGGGGCGGATCGCGTCGACCCCTGACAGGTCGACCTTCTGCCACGGGCCCGCCTCGCGCACCCGCTCGATCGCCTGCTGCAGGTCGGCTCGAACATCGGTGGGCTTCGCGCGATTCGGGTCGCGCACGAGGCGTGGGTGCGGGTTGATCACGGCGACGATGCGGGGATCGATCTCAGCCCACCGTTTCACCACTGAAGCGGTGGCGACATCGGTGAAGTCGTACTGCAGCCGACGAGTGAGCTCGGGCGACAGAAACTCCGCGAGTTCTTCCGGGATCGCCGCGCCCGAGTGGGGCGTCGTGACCAGCAGGTCGGCCTCGGCGATCGCGCGGTCGAGATCGCGGGTGTCGGGGTCGGCGTAGTGAATGATCTCGTCGGGGGCGAAGACCGTGCCGGCGGGGATCAGGTCGAGATCGTGCGCGCTCATGGCACCAGAGTAGTGGTGGAGGTGCCGGGCGGGAAGAGGCCGGCGGGTGCGTGTGGCGCGTTACGCGCGGCCGCGATTGCGACGCCGGATCTGTCGCGGCGGGCGGCCCCCGAGGTACGACGCGGCCGAATCGACCACGAAGCCCTGGCGCAGCGCCTCGCGCCCGATGAGCATGCGGAACACCATCTCTTCGCGATCGGTGAGCGTGAGCTCGGCTTCGACCTTGCGACCCGCCAGGGTGAGTTTCACGAGCACGACCGGACGCAGCTGCGCATGGCCCGATGAACTGCGCACGGTGCGGCGATCGTGCACGGGCAACTCGACCTCGACGGCGTCTTCGTCGTCCACCTGCCACGGCTGCACGAGGAAGCGCACCCACGGCTCGCCCGAGCGTTCGAACTCGGTGATCTCGGTTGCGTGGAGGGCGGAGGTCTGGGCTCCGGTGTCGATCTTCGCCTTGATCCACGGCACGCCGATACCATTCAGCTTCACCCATTCACGCCACCCCGTCGGAGTGCTTGAATGGTCGGGTACGGTCACGCATCTATCTTGGCAGGAAATCACGGTGAAACTCGCGATTCTTTCGCGCGCCCCGCAGGCGTACTCGACTCAGCGGCTCCAGGCCGCGGCTCTCGAGCGCGGTCACACGGTGCGCGTGCTCAATACTCTGCGCTTCGCGATCGACCTGGCCGGAGAAGAACCCGACCTGCTCTACCGCGGCAAGCAGCTCAGCGACTACGACGCGGTGCTGCCGCGCATCGGCAGCTCGATCAGCTACTTCGGCACCGCGGTGGTGCGGCAGCTGGAGCAGATGGACGTGTACACGCCGAACACGGCGAACGGCATCGCCAATGCGCGAGACAAGCTGCGCGCCATTCAGATCCTGTCGAAGCACAACATCGAGATGCCCGCGACGGCGTTCGTGCGCAACCGCGCCGACGTGCGCCCGGCGATCGAGAGCGTCGGCGGCGCCCCCGTCGTCATCAAGCTGCTCGAGGGCACGCAGGGTATCGGCGTCATTCTCGCCCCGCAGGTGAAAGTCGCCGAGGCGATTATCGAGACCCTGCACTCGACGCGGCAGAATGTGCTCATTCAACGCTTCGTCTCGGAGAGCCGCGGCCGCGACGTGCGCGCGCTCGTGGTGGGCGACCGCGTGGTCGCGGCGATGCGCCGCACCGCGGCCGGTGACGAGTTCCGGTCGAATGTGCACCGCGGCGGCACCGTCGAAGCGGTGCAGCTCGATGCCGCCTATGAGCAGACCGCCGTGCGAGCGGCTCAGATCATGGGGCTGCGCGTCGCCGGCGTCGACATGCTCGAGGGCGACGAGGGGCCGCTGGTCATGGAGGTGAACTCTTCGCCCGGGCTGCAGGGCATCGAGAGTGCGACGGGCCTCGACGTGGCCGGCGCGATCATCGACTTCATCGCGAACCAGGTCGACTTCCCCGAGATCGACGTGCGTCAGCGCCTGAGCGTCTCGACCGCGTACGGCGTCGCGGAGCTTACGATGCACGGCTCGGAGCACGTCGGCAAAACGCTGGGCGAACTCGGGCTGTGGGACCGCGATGTCACCGTGCTGACGCTGCACCGCGGGGTGCAGGTGATCCCGAACCCGCGCAAGCACCTCGTGCTCGAGGCCGAGGACCGCCTGCTCTGTTTCGGTCGGCTCGATGAAATGCGGTCGATGATCCCCGAGCGCAAGCGCCGCCGTGCACGGGTGCGCAAGCTGACGAAAGCGGCCCAGGAGCTCGCCGACGGGTGATCGCGGCGGGCTCCCGGGCCGATGCTCGGGGGTGTTACGACTTGGCGGCCGTGAGCTGGAACTCGACGGAACCGCTGTCTTCGACCGAGACGAACCCGAGGCTCGGCGCCTCGACGCCGAAGTCGGCGAACGTGATCGGGATCGAGCCGGCGATCTCGGCAGTGGTGCCGTCGCTCTTCAGCTCGATTTCAGCGGTGACGGTCTGCGTCTTGCCCGCGAGGGTCAGCTCGCCCGTGGCCTGCGTCTTGACGACCTCGCCCGATGCCGGAGCGCTGTCGAGGGTGACGGGGTCGGTGAGGGTGAAGGTGGCTGTCGGGAACTCGGAGACGTTCATCGCCTGCGACCGGAAGTACTCGTCGCGGTTGTCGCTGTCGGTGGCGATCGAGGCGACGTCGACGGTGAGTTCGGCCGCATCGAGGGTGAGCCCGGTGTCGCCGATGGTGAAGGTGCCCGTGACGTCGTCGGTGCGGCCGGTCACGGTGACATCGGTGCCGTTGAGTACTTCGTCGACGCGGTAGCCGGCCTCGGAGCCGTCGGAGACGCTCCAGGCACCGGCGAGGGCGCGCGGGTCGAGTTCCTGCGTTGACGAGTTGTCCGCCTCATCGCTGGAGTCCGTGGTCTCCGTCGATTCGCTCGCGGTCAGTGAGGGGGTATCGGCCGCGGGAGCGGCGATGACATCTCGGTAGATCATCGGCCCGGCGATGGCCGCCGCGACGCCGAGGGCGATGACGCCGGCTCCGACGCCGATAAGGATCTTCTGGGACTTCTTCACAGTGACTCCTGACATTGCGCGAGTGGGGTGCGCTGCGGTCGATGGAATTCCACGATGGCAGCGCACTTCATGAGGAGCCTCGGGGAAACGTGGGAAACTCCTGCAAACGTCAGACGTTGGGTTGTGGGATCGCCGGGCCAGAATCAGAACGGGGGCGGCATCGCTCTCGCGACGCCGCCCCCGCGGGTTGAGGCAGTGAATCGATCAGCGCACCCAGACCGTCTTCTGGTTGCAGAACGCGCGAATGCCCGCAGCCGAGAGCTCGCGCCCGTAGCCTGAGGCCTTCACTCCGCCGAAGGGCAGCTCGGGGTACGAGATGGTCATGCCGTTGACATTGACCGCACCCGCGTCGAGCTCGGAGATCGCGCGCGAGATCTCGGCGTCGTCCTCCGTCCAGATCGCCGAACCCAGACCGAATCGGGTCTCGTTGGCGATGCTCAGCGCCTGATCGATCGAGTCGACGCGGTATACGGAAGCGACGGGCCCGAAGCACTCCTCGACGCGAATCTCGGCCGAGGTCGGAATGTCGGCGATGACCGTCGGGCGGTAGAACCAGCCCTGCTCGCCGATGTTCTCACCACCGGTCAAGATCGAGGCGCCGTGCTCCCGAGCGTTCTCCACCAGCTTGATCACGTCTTGTCGCCCCTGCTCGGTGGCAAGGGGGCCGACCTGCGTCGCCGCGTCGAACGGATCGCCGATCACGAGCGACTCGAGCGCAGCGACGAACCGCTCGACGAAGACGTCGTAGACGTCGGCGTGCACGATGAAGCGCTTCGCGTTGATGCAGGCCTGGCCGTTGTTGCTCGTGCGCGATGCGACGGCGGTGGCGACGGCGCCGTCGAGGTCGGCCGACGGCATGACGATGAACGGGTCGGATCCGCCGAGTTCGAGCACGGAGGGCTTGATCGATTCACCGGCCGCCTTCGCGACCTGGCGACCCGCCGGCTCCGAACCGGTGATGGTGACCGCGGCGACCTCGGCGCTGCGGATGATCGCGTCGACCTTCGACGCCGGGATGAGTAGCGTCTGGAATGCGCCCTCGGGGAACCCGGCTCGACGGAAGAGATCGTCGAGGTAGAGCGCGGCCTGCGGCACGTTCGAGGCGTGCTTGAGCAGTGCGGTGTTGCCGGCCATGAGGGTGGGGGCGGCGAATCGGATGACCTGCCAGATCGGGTAGTTCCAGGGCATGACGGCCAGCACGGGCCCGATCGGGTGGTAGGTGGCGTACGCCTGCGCTGCGTTCACGACGGCCGGATCAGCGAGCGGCTCAGGGGCGAGGAAGCCCTCGGCGCGGTCGGCGTAGTACCGCAGGCAGGCCGCCGACTTCGCGACCTCGCCGCGCGACTGCGCGATCGGCTTTCCCATTTCGAGCGTGATGAGCTCGGCGAGGCTTTCGGCGTCGGCTTCCATGAGGTCAGCGGCACGACGGGTCAGTGCGGCGCGGTCCGCGAATGACGTCGTGCGGTAGTCGTCGTAGGTTGCGCGGGCGAGCTCGACGCGACGGCGAATCTCGGTGTCGTCGATGGCGGGAAACTCGGCCTCGAGCGCGCCGGTGGTCGGGTTGACGGTGGTGATGGGCATGCGGGTCCTTTCGAAGAACGGGAACGGTGGGGTCGGGTGGGCGGTGCGAGGGTTAGACGAGACGGCAGTCGAGCGCGGCGACGCCGGTGATCGACGCGGTGATCCGCGACCCCCGGGCGACGGCGCCGACGCCGCTCGGGGTACCGGTGAGAATCAGGTCTCCGGGTTGCAGCGTGATCGATCGCGAGAGTTCGGCGACGACCTCGGCCACCGACCAGATCTGCTGGGAGAGATCGCCCGTCTGCCGGCGTTCGCCATCGACGTCGAGCACGATCGAGCCGTTTTCAGGGTGGCCGATCTCGGTTGCGGCGACGAGTGCGCTGATGGGCCCGGATTGATCGAACCCCTTCGAGAGGTCCCAGGGGCGACGCAGCGCCTTGGCATCGGCCTGCAGGTCTCGGCGCGTGAGGTCGATCGCGACGCCGTACCCCCAGACGGCTGCGAGAGCGTCCGATGCCGAGACATCGACGGCGGTAGCGCCGATCGCCACCGCGAGTTCGACCTCGTGGTGCAGATCGTCGGTCGCAGGCGGATATGCGATGTCGGTGGTGCCCGACTCAGAGCACGGGATCATCGCATCCGCTGGCTTCGTGAAGAAGAACGGCGGTTCGCGATCCGGATCGTGGCCCATCTCTCGGCTGTGCGCCGCGTAATTGCGACCGACGCAGTAGACGCGGCGCACGGGGAATCGCGACGATGATCCGTGCACGTCGAGGAGCGTCGCGCGCGGGATCGGAACGACGGTGGCTTCCACTGCCCCTGCTGTTTCCGCGCTCATGCGGCGACCACCCGGCAGATGATCGATCCCGATTGCAGTTGCTCATCGGTCGCGATCGCGAGTTCGGCGACCACTCCGTCGTGCGGTGCCCGCACGGGGCGTTCCATCTTCATCGCCTCGACCACCGCGAGCGTGTCGCCGGCCGTCACACGGTCGCCATCTGCGACGGCGACGCGCACCACTGTGCCGCCCATGCCGGCCCGCACTGCGTCCGCCGCAGCGGCGGTCGGGCTGTCTGCAGTGGCGAGCGCTGATTCGGTGACGCCGGCCGCCGAAGCGGCAGCGCCCCCAATGACGTCGGGGAGCACGACGACGAGGCGTCGGCCGTCGACCTCGGCGACGATGCGCGTGAGCCCGGGGGCATCGCCGCGGGCCGCCGCTGGGGTCGGCGCACCGGAGTGCGCGTAGTGCGTGTCGATCCAGCGCGTGTAGACATCGCGCCCGTCATCGTCGACGAACACGGGCTCGTCGACGATGCGGCGGTGGAAGTCGAGCGTCGTCGGCACGCCGTCGATCACGGTTTCTGCGAGGGCGCGTCTGGCTCGTTTGATCGCCGCGTCGCGCGTCTCGGCTGTGACAATCAGCTTCGCGATCAGCGAGTCGTAGTGCGTCGGAATCGTGTCGCCCGCGCGGTACCCGGTGTCGATGCGGATGCCGGGTCCACTGGGCCACTCGACGCGCGTGAGCGTTCCGGGGGCCGGCGCGAAGTCTACAGAGACGTCTTCCGCGTTGATGCGGAATTCGAGGGAGTGGCCGCGCACCTCGGGCACCGACTCGATGCGTGCGCCGGAAGCGATCGCGATCATCGACGCGATCAGGTCGATACCGCTCACCTCCTCGCTCACCGGGTGCTCCACCTGGATGCGCGTGTTGACCTCGAGGAAGGTCACGCGGTCGCCGTCGACGAGAAACTCGCAGGTGGCTGCGCCGACGTACCCCGCAGCGCGCAGCACATCGGCGCTCGACGCTTCGAGCCGGGCGAGCTGCTCAGAGGTGATCGTGGGTGCCGGGGCCTCCTCGACCACCTTCTGATTGCGTCGCTGCAACGAGCAATCGCGCGTGGAGATCACGGCGACATTGCCGTCGACATCGGCGATGCACTGCGTTTCGACATGGCGCGGGGTGGCGAGGAAGGTCTCGACGAAGCACTCGCCGCGGCCGAACGCCGCAATCGCCTCGCGCACGGCAGAGTCGTACGATTCGGAGACTTCGGCGCGATCGTGCACAACCTTGATGCCGCGGCCGCCACCGCCGTAGGCCGCTTTGATGGCGACGGGCAATCCGTGCGCGTCGACGAAGGCGAGTACCTCCTCGACACCGGTCACCGGGTCGGGGGTGCCGGCCACGAGCGGAGCCCCGACCTCCGCGGCCAGCGCGCGGGCCTGCAACTTGTCGCCGAGACGGCGGATCGCGTCGGGTGACGGGCCGATCCAGGTGAGCTCCGCGGCGAGCACGCGCTCGGCGAACTCGGCGTTCTCGGCGAGGAAGCCGTAGCCGGGGTGCACCGCATCGGCGCCCGCGCGCTGCGCGATCGCGAGGAGCTGGTCGATGTCGAGATAGCTCTGCTCGGGAGCGTCGCCGTTGAGGGTGAACGCCTCATCCGCCCGCTCGGCGTGGAGTGCGTCGCGGTCGCTCGGCGAATACACGGCGACGGAGGCGATGCCGAGATCTGCGCAGGCGCGCATGATGCGGACGGCGATCTCACCGCGGTTCGCGACGAGGATTTTCTGGGGGAGTGGGCGGCTCGGGTGCGTGAGGAACGTCATCGCTCGATCGGCTCCGATCTGGGTGAGGTGTGCAGAGATATGGACGGGCGTGCGGTGTCGTGTCGCCAGCGGCGGCGTGCGAGAGGTCGTCTCGGCGGTGCGGCGGCCTCGGGGGGTGCGGTGCCTCGCGTCGTCGGGGCCGCCAGGCGGTGGGCGAGTGCGACGAAGAGTGCGGCGAGTTCGGTGTCACTCGGATGCCCGGTGACACGCACCCCGTGCAGTGCGCGCATCATCTCGCGGCTACCGCATTGCGGCGGGCCGGCAGCGGGGCATCGATGCCGCTCCACCGGACGAGTGCGGCGAGCAGTTCGTTGGCAGTGCGCGTCGCGTCGATCGTGCGCGCCTCCTCGATGGCGGTGTCGGGCCACGCGAGCAGCTCCGGCACCAGTTCGGGATCGCCGACCAGATCGCGCAGCGGCGCGCCGAGGCGGCGGGTGACGAGTGCGGCGATCGGAATGGCGGCCTCCGCGAGCGCTCGGGCGAGCGGGTTCACCGCGCTGCCGCCCGTTTCCGGGTCGAGGCCCGGAGTGTCGAGCACTGCGATCACCGGGAGCCGGAAGGCATCGCAGAAGGAGAGAAAACGGGCGGTGGCGCGCAGATCTCCGGCCGAGACCGCCCCGTCTCCGGCGAACGAGGTGCTCGATATCGTGCCGATTGTGTGACCGTCGAGGGAGGCGAAGCCGCACTGCAGCGCCGCGGAAGCGGCCGTGACGGCTGTCGCGGCGTCGTCTGCGATGCGGTCGATCACGGTCACCGGATCCTCTGTTCCGGTGAGCGAGCGATCGCTCACCGGGGTTGCGGGCGTCCCTCCGATCGGGGCAGGGAGGGTGCGATTCGCCGGGAGTCGTCGCAGGATCGACGCGGCCCATTCGACTGCGTCATGATCCTGCGAGAAGTGAGGGGCGTCGACTTCACGTTCCACCGTTACCGCGGTCGCGAAGTCGGCAGCTGCGGCGCGCAGCCGGCTGTTGGTCGTTCGCCTGCCGGTTTCGATGGCGAGGTGGGGCACGACGCCCGAGAGCAGGTGCACCGCGGCGAGTTGACCCCGGACGGGCAGAGCACCGCCGTCGATGAGGACGGTCACCAGCGGAGTGCCGGTGCGGGCGGCGAAATCGACGGCGCGGTCAGCCGGAAGCGGGTCGGCGTCGGTACCGCGCTCGACGACGAGCACAACGGGGGTGTCGGCAACGCTGCCGGTCCAGGCGGCACTGAGCGCGCTGGTGGCCAACGGAATCGCATCGGTTCCGAGCAGGGCTGCGGCCCAGTTCTCTGGGGGTGCGTCGATGGCGCCCGGACCTGCGGACGTATCGGCTGACTCGTGCATTCGTGCTCCTATGCATCAGTGTCGAGGTTTGACTTATACGAAGCATACACTGTATACATGGTCCGTGACACTCACGAAGGAGTGCCGGTTCACGAAAGAAGGACTATGACTGCGCTGCAGCGTCGTACCGCCTCGCGTATGGCAGAGGTCGCCCCATCGCCCATCCGTGCGATCTTCGATCGCGCCGCCGAGCTCGAGGCCTCGGGCCGCAAGATCTTTCACTTCGAGATCGGTCGACCCGACTTCGATACCCCGCAGGTCGCCAAAGCCGCCGCATCGGCGTCGCTAGATCGAGGTGAGGTGCACTACTCGGCGAATCCGGGCACGGCGGAGCTGCGTGGTGAGATCGCGACGTACCTCGCCGACCGTCGCGGTACGCACTACGACCCCAACGGCGAAGTGCTCGTCACCATCGGGGCCAACGAGGCCGTCTTCCTGAGCTTCATGGCCTACTGCGGGGCCGGCGACGAGATCGTCATGCTCACTCCCGCCTGGGCTCACTACGAGGCCTGCGCGAAGCTGGTCGGAGCCACCCCGGTCGCAGTACCGCTCGACGCTGCGAACGGGTACCGCTTCGACGCCGAGGCGCTGCGCGCCGCCATCACCGAACGCACCGCCATGGTGGTGATCTGCACGCCGAACAACCCGACGGGCGGCGTGCTGACCGGCGAAGACATCTCCGCGATCGAAGACATGCTCTCGGGCACCGACATCGTGCTGCTCTCCGACGAGATCTACGCGGACCTCGTCTACGGAGACGCCGTGCACGAGTCGCCCGCAGCACGCGACTCGCTGCGCGAGCGCACGCTCGTCGTCGGCGGATTCGCGAAGGCGTTCGCGATGGACGGATGGCGTCTCGGCTGGCTCGCCGGCCCCCGCGAGCTCGTCACGCCGGCGCTTCGCGTGCGTCAGTACACCACGGTGTGCGCGCCGACCTTTCTGCAGCCGGGTGCTGCAGCGGCATTGCGCGATGCGCGTGATGAGGCCGAGCAGATGCGCCAGTCGTTCGAGACGCGCCGTGCGGCGGGACTCGAGATTCTGCGCGCCATTCCCGGTATCCGCGTCGCCGACCCCGATGGTGCCTTCTACTTCTACGTCAGCTACGACGCCGGCACCGCCGAACCTGCCCAGCAGCTCGCGATGCGTCTGCTCGAAGACCACGGCGTCGCCGTCGTTCCGGGCACCGCGTTCGATCCCGAACACGGGGCGCACTCCTTCCGCATCTCCTACGCCTGCGACATCGACGACCTCCGCGAAGGGCTCGCTCGTATCGGCACCGCCTTCGCTCAGCAGTAACCCCATCCTCAGAAAGGACTCCCAGTGACCACCATCACCCAGGACCGCCACGCCGAAGTGGTGCAGGCGATCCTCGCGCTCGCCCCTGACGGCGTCGGCTTCGTGCCGAGTGCGAGCATCGCCCCCATTATCAAGTCGCTCGTCGCGCACGGGGAGGCCGGTGACCTCGAGCAGGTCTACCCGCTCTCGCGCGAAGAAGAGGCGATCGGCGTCATGGGCGCCTACCCCTTCGCCGGCAAGTTCGGCGTGCTCGTGATGCAAGACAACGGCTTCGGCAACGCGCTCACTGCGCTGACGACGCTCGCCGTCTCGTACCATCTGCCGCTACTGATCGTCGCGAACACTCGCGGCGGCCTCGGCGAGTACAACTCGATGATCCACTCCATCTCGGCACCCGTGCCCGAGCTGCTGCGCAGCACCCAGATTCCGGTCTTCACGGTCGATCGGCGCAATTCCGCCGAGGACTGGGGCGCGACCGTGCGCGAAGCGGGCAATCACGCCCGCATGACTTACCGGCCGGTCGTCGTGCTCATGGAGTTCTTCGACCACCGCGATGAGAAGGCGAAGGCATAACCGATGAAGCGCATTGAAGCACTCGAGATCCTCGTCGAACGCACGCCCGACGCACCCGTCGTCGCGACCTGCGCCGCGACCAGCCGCGAACTCGCGAACGTCGCCGATCGCGACAACCACCTGTACCTGCTCGACGCCATGGGGCTCGCAATCTCAGTCGGCACGGGCCTCGCGCTCGCCGTCGAGCAGACCGCGGTCGACCGCGTGTACGTCGTGGAGGGTGACGGTTCACTCCTGATGAACCTCAACGCCGCGGCGACTGCCGGCTACCTCGCCCCCGAGAAGCTCGTCATCGCCCTGCTCGACAACTCGGTCTACGCCTCGACCGGGGCGATTCCGACGCAGGCGACCAAGATCGATCTCGGCGCGATCGCCGAGGCTTCGGGCCTCAAGGTGCTCCGCGCGAACGACCAGGAGTCGTTTGCCGCCGCGCTCGAGCAGGCCGCCACCGAGCCCGGGCCCTGGTTCATCCACGCGAAGATCTCGCCCGAGAACATTCCGAACGCGAAGCTGCTGCTCATCGACCCGGTCGTGCACGGGCACCGCTTCCAGTCCTGGCTCACCGGACGGATCTGAGCCATGTCGTCGATCGCGATCAACAGTGATGTGGCCGAGGGCTTCGGCGCCTGGTCCTTCGGGGCCGATGAGGAGCTGCTCGAGCACATCACCGCCGCCAATGTCGCCTGCGGGTTCCACGCCGGTGATCCGGCGACCATTCGCAGCATCACGGATCGCGCGGTCCGCGGCGGGGTCGCGATCGGCGCGCAGGTCTCGTATCGTGACCTCGCGGGCTTCGGCCGTCGGTTCATCGATGCCGACGCCGAAACGCTCTGGGCCGACCTCGTCTACCAGATCGGTGCGCTCGAGGCGTTCGCTCGGGTGGCAGGGGGTGCCGTCACCTATGTGAAGGCGCACGGAGCGCTCTACAACACGGCAGCGCGGCACGAGGTGCATGCGCAGGCCCTCGTGGATGCGGTGGCATCGACCGGCCCCGACCGCCCGATTCTGTGCCAGCCGGGCACGGAGGTCTGGAATCGCGCGGAGCGTGCCGGCCTGACCCCGATCTGCGAGGTCTTCGCCGATCGCGCGTACACCGATGAGGGCCTGCTCGCGAAGCGGGGCACCCCCGGTTCTCTGGTGACCGATGCGGACGAGATCGTCGAGCGCAGCCTGCGCATGGTGCAGGAGGGAACTGTGCGCACGGTGTCGGGAGCGAGCTTCGCGTTCCCGGTGGCTCCCGGCTCCGTCTGCATTCACAGCGACACGCCTGGCGCCGGTGCAAGCGCTGCCGCGCTGAGCACCGCGTTTCGAGAGGCAGGCATTGAGTTGGTCGGGATCGGGGAGTCTCGATGACCCAGATCTTCGATGCCGGTACTCGCGGCCTGCTCGTCGAACTCGACGGAGTTGCGGCGATTGAGCGAGTACTCGCGTTGCGGGGCGGCCCGCTCGTCGAGTATGCCGTGCCGGCCTCGCACAGTGTGCTCGTCGTCGCCCGCTCCGAGCAGCTGGTCGCGGCCTTGCGCGTCGCCATCGAACGTGCGGCGACCGGCGAATCCGACCTGGCAACGGCAGCGCTGCGCGCGCCGCGCACGCACATCATTCCGACGCGCTACGGAGGAGCCGACCTGGCCGAGGCAGCCGGGCTGTGCGGCATGAGCGAAGCCGAGTTCGTGCGCGCGCACGCCGAGAGCGCGCACCGCGTCGCGTTCTTCGGATTCGCGCCGGGATTCGCCTACATCGATGGTTCCGACCGACGGTTGGAACTGCCGAGACGGTCGAGTCCCCGCAAATCGATCCCCGCAGGCATGGTGGCCGTCGCGGCGCTGCAGAGCGTTGTGTATCCCGGCGGAACTCCGGGTGGCTGGCACCTCATCGGGCAGACCGACTTCGTCTCCTGGAACCTCGCCGACGAACCGCCGACCCCCTTCTCGGTCGGCGACACCATCGTGTTCGAACCGATCGGAGCCATGCCGTGACCGCCGCTTCCCCGTCCGTTCACGCCCGCATCGAGGTCATCGATGCTGGAGCTTCCACCACCGTGCAAGACGGCGGACGTCTCGGTAGTGTGCACTACGGCGTTTCGCCGTCAGGGGCGGTCGACCGCCGTGCACTCGAGACTGCGAACCGTCGGCTCGGCAACGACCCGCACGCACCGGTCCTCGAAAGCCTGCTGGGCGGTCTGTCGTTCCGGGTGAGCAATGACCGCTGGTGCGCCGTCAGCGGCGCTCGCGCCGCTGTGCTGGTCGACGGAGTTCGTGTCGCCGAGCCCGAGCGCTTCCTGGCGCCGAGCGGATCCCGCATCGACATCTGCGAGGCCTCGCGCGGGCTCTACACCGTGCTCGCGGTCTCCGGCGGTATCGAAGCCGCGCGGACGCTCGGCTCCGCGTCGACCGACACGCTCTCGGGTATCGGGCCCGCCCGCCTCACCGCGGGCGACGCGTTCGAACTCGGCGACGCACGCGATCCTGCCGGCTCGATGCACCCCGATGTCTCCCTCCCCGCGGCGCGGGCCGAGATCGCATTCCGCTGGGGACCGCGCGATGCCCGCTTCGACGTCGCCGACCGCGACCTGCTCCTGCGCACCGAATGGGTCGTCTCGAACGACACCAACCGCGTCGGGGCTCGTCTCGACGGCGCGCGTCTGCGCGGCGGCGACGGCACGCTGCCCAGCGAGGGCATCATGACCGGTTCCATTCAGATTCCGCCGTCGGGCCAGCCGATCGTGTTTCTCGCCGATCGCCCCGTCACCGGAGGGTACCCGATCATCGGCGTCGTCGACGAGCGCGAACTGGGCCGCTTCGCCCAGGTGCGTCCCGGAGCGCGCGTTCGGTTCCGACCCCACCCCTGACTTCAGCCTGCATCACCTCTGTTCCACCCGTCCCATCCCACGCAACACACACGCCCACACCCCGAGCACTCGAATCCACTGGAGATTCGAGTTACATTGACGAAGGAGTCAACATCCCATGTCACAATCACCATCCACCGCGACGCTTGCCATCGGTCCACTGACCGACCGCAAGTCGCGCAAGGCCGCCATCGCCGCACTGATCGGCACGGCGATCGAATACTACGAGTTCGGCGTCTACGGCTACCTGGCCGCGATCATCAGCCCGCTCTTCTTCCCCGAGCAGGCCCCGGGCATCGCGCTGATTTCCACGCTTGCCGTCTTCGGCGTCTCATTCGTCGTGCGCCCCATCGGCGGAATCGTGCTCGGCCGCCTCGGAGATCTGGTCGGCCGCAAGGCCGTGCTGCTCACCACGGTCATCGGTATGGGCGTCGCCACCGCGATCACCGGCGTGCTGCCCACGCACGCGCAGATCGGCATCTGGGCTCCGATTCTGCTGCTGCTCGTGCGCATGGCGCAGGGCTTCTTCGCCGGTGGCGAGGTCACGGGTGCCGCCACCTACGTCGCCGAGTCGGCCCCGGTCGGGCGCCGCGGCTTCTTCGGCGGGTTCACCCCGATGGGCGTCGCATTCGGCGGCACCGCAGCCGCCACCGCCGTGGGGCTCACGACCGCTCTCCTCGGCGACGACATCATGAACTCGTGGGGCTGGCGCATCCCGTTCCTGCTGTCGATCCCGCTCGTGATCCTCTCGATCGCGATCCGCTCCACCCTCTCCGAAGCGCATGAGTTCGAGAAGCTGAAGAAGAAGGATGAGCTGCCGAAGGCCCCGTTGAAGACCGTGCTGACCAAGCACCCGGGCGCCGTCATTCGCGTGATCCTGGTGTCGTTTGGCCAGAACGCCGGCTACTGGGTCGGATTCGTATTCATGAACATCTACATGACCCAGTACCTCGAGGTACCCCGCACGACCGTCTACTGGACCATGGCCTGCATCAGCTTCGTGATGGCATTCCTCATGCCCATCGCGGGTGCCGCATCCGACCGTTTCGGGCGCAAGCGCGTGCTCGCCGTCGGCTTCGGAGGCTACGCCGTGCTCGTCATCCCGATGATGCTGCTCATGGGGGTCGGCAGCGTGCCGCTCGTCATCGCCGGCATGTTCATGCTCGCACTGCCGATGCCGATCGTGCAGGCCGTCGGCTACCCGACCTACACCGAGCAGTTCCCGACCTCGGTGCGCTACACGGGCATGTCGCTCGCGTTCAACATCGGCACGATCCTCGGCGGCGGCATTACTCCGCTGATCGCGACGTCACTGATCGAGAGCACCGGCAACCTGCTGATTCCCGCCTTCATCCTGGTCTTCGCAGCGCTCGTGGGTCTGCTCACCGTGACCCGTCTGCGCGAGACCGCGACGACTGAACTCGAGCACCACTAATTGACCCGGTCGGGTCGTCGGATCGGAGACTTTCGATGAACGAGCACATCACCTCAGCGCACCAGCTCCGCAGCCTGATTCGCAGCGGCGCGTGGAAGCAGCCCACCGCGGGCCTGCTGCCGGGCGTGCAACAGGCGAACTTCGTCGCCCTGCCCCAGGCAGACGCGTTCGAGTTCCTCCTGTTCTGTGTGCGCAATCCGCAGGTGTGCCCGATCATCCACGTCTCCGAGCCCGGCGACCCGATCGTGCCGCTCGAGAGCGGCGACGCCGACGTGCGCACCGACATCGCGAAGTACCGGGTGTGGCGTGACGGCGAGCTCGTCGCGGAACCTCATGACGTGAGCGAGTACTGGAGCGACGACCTCGTCGGATTCCTGCTCGGCTGCTCGCACACGTTCGAAGGGCCGATGCTCGACGCGGGGTTGCCGCTGCGCGTCTCTGCGGAATCCCCGGCGCCGCCCGTCTACCTCACTGACCGCGAAACCGTTTCGGCGGGCCGCGTGGCCGGACCACTCGTGGTGAGCATGCGATCGTTCCCAGCTGAACTCGTCGACGAGGTCACCGCGCTCACCTCTCGTTTTCCGACGGGTCACGGGGCTCCGGTGCACATCGGCGACCCCGCCGAACTCGGCATCGCCGATCTCGCGACCCCCGATTTCGGGCCTGCGCCCGAGGTGCACGCCGACGAGGTGCCGATGTTCTGGGCCTGCGGCGTCACCCCGCAGCTCGTGCTGCCGCACCTGCGCTCGCACACGCTGATCACGCACGCCGCCGGGCACATGTTCGTCTTCGATCACCGCGTCACCCCGGCTCGATGACGATCACGCGATGAGGCAGGTAGCGGCCTATTGGGGCGCTCCAATGCCCCGATTGCTGCACCTCCGTTGCAGCGTGGGCGATCCTGCACGCAAACATCGTGTATACAAGTAATCGTGCCTCAGAAATCCGCATCGACACCCGCCAACGGCGTCAGCCCGGACGACATCGCGCACGTGATTCGCAATGCCATCGCCGACGGTCTCTACGCCCCGGGCGAGCGACTCTCCCAGGTCGAGCTCGCCGAGCGGTTCGCGGTGAGCCGTATTCCGCTGCGCGAGGCACTGCGCACTCTGGTCTCGGAAGGGCTGCTCGAGCACGACCAGCGGCGCGGCACCGCCGTCACCGCGTTGAACCGCGAGCGCATTAAAGAGATTTACGAATTGCGCGCGCTCATCGAGCCGAGCTTCGCGACCGAGATCGTGCGCAACATCTCGCGCGCCGACCTCGAAGACCTCGAACGCCGGGTCGACGAAATCGAGCGCACGGGGGCGTCAGACCCCGACCACTGGTCGCAAGAGAACTTCCAGATGCACCTCGAGATGTACCGTCTCGCGCGACTCCCCATCAGGTACGACGCGGTTTCGCGCCTCTACTACCTGCTCGAACCCTACTCGCGTATGTACGTGCACAACTCCGGCGGTCGCCCGCGGGCGGAATCGGAGCACCGCGACATGATCGCCGCGCTGCGCGCGGGTGACGCCGCAGCGCTCGAAGCGGCCATTCTCGCCCACGTGCTCGGGGGGCACGAAGGGCTGCTCGAGCAGGCGAACGACCTGCCCTGACCCGCTGCGGGCCCGGGCCTTCAGTGCTGGCGTCTTGCGCTCGCGTTCATCGAACCCGCAGCGCCTCGGGCAGCACCTCGACCGTGAACGCCGTGACCTCGCCGATGTCGTCGCCATCGATCTCGAAGGCGCGGGCCTCGGGCAGCACAACTGAGACGCGACGTGCCTGCAGGTGCTCCGTCGACTCGGTGCTCTCGGCTGCCGTCGACTGCGTGAACATGCGCTTCAGCCCGTTGTGCCACACGAAATTGCGCATCGTGTCGAGCCAGGCCCCCGCGTCGGCCGCGCGCAGCACAAGCAAATCAAGTCGGCCATCGTCGGGCTGAGCGTCGGGCAGCAGGGTGATGCCGCCCTGGATCGACCCGCAGTTCGCGATCAGCAGCGTGTGGGCGTGCTCGGTCTGGGGTGCCTCGCCATCGAGGGCGAGCGAGAACTCCACGACCTCCGCACCCGACGCCGCGCGGCCGAGCGACTCGACGTAGGCGAGCCAGCCGGCCTTCGCCTTCAGCTCGTCGTCGGTCTCGACGATCATCTGCGCATCGATGCCGAACCCGACCATCACGACGAAGCCGTGCTGCTGCTCTGACTTCTCGGCACCGCCACTCGTGTCGCCGTCTCCGTCGCTCGCGAGCGTGAATTGCACGCGGCCGAGATCGAGCGGGGTCGCCTCGCGGCTGAGTACCCGGGTAAACGCCGCGCGCGCGTCGCCGAGCGGAATTCCGAGGTTGCGCGCCAGCAGGTTGCCCGTGCCCAGCGGCACGACACCCAGGTCGGCGGCAGGCGATCCGGAATCACCCAGTGCCTCGGCGACGGCCCGCACTGTGCCATCGCCACCGGCGGCGACGACCACGTCGCATCCTCTGGCGAGCGCGGCGGACGTCGCACCGAGCCCGGCATCGTCGGGCGACGTCTCGAACCAGGACGCATCGGGCCGAGGGCCGTCGAACTGCGTCACCGCGTCGTCCCAGGCAGTGCGCAACTCGCGCTCAGAGACCTTCGAGGGATTCCAGACGATGCCGATGCGCTGCGCGACCATGGTGCCTGCTTTCGTGTGCGGAGTGAAGTGGGATTCGGGAAGGTGAACGAGTCGGCGGGCGCTGGGTCGAGCGCGGGGGCTGATTCCGCAACCGGGGGAAGCCTCAGAGTGCGGCGAGCAGCGCCTTCCAATGCGCGCGCCACTCTTCGATGCGATCGCCGTCGGCCAGTCCGTCTTGGCTCACCGCGAGAATCACCTTGTCATCGCCCTTCGGGGTCGCCGAGACCTCGACTTTTCCGGCGCCGTCGAGCGGAAAGCGCCAGAAACTGCGCTTTTCGGTGCGCGACGGCCTCGGGTCGCCGGGGGCGTGGCCGAGATGTTCGATTCGGTCGCCGTGCGCTGCGATCCACGCCTCGATTGCGGCGTCGCGGTCGAGCGTGAGCGTGCGGCTGGCGCTCACACGGAACGTGCCCGACGACGACTGACCCGGCACCCGTAGGCCGGCGTGCTGCTCATAGGCGATCGCAATGCCCTGCGCCCACCAGTCGGGGTTCTTCAGATCGTCGGTGACGGCCGCCCGCGCGATCTTGGCGATCTCGGTGTGCGGCAGCGTCGCCGCTCCCTGCGCCTCGAAGAGCGCGACCCAGGCCTCCCAATCGCGGCCCGTCGCCCGCTCGATCGCCGGGACGTTCTCGGCCCGGGTGCGATTGCCGTCAGTCATCGAGGCCCCTTTCGACGTTGCGCTCAGTGTACCGGGGCGGTGCGTGCTTGAATAAGGGCATGCGGGTCGTGGAGGGTGTCGAGATTTCCGAGGGAACGGGTGCCGGCCGCGAGGGGCGGTGCTACGTCGAGCACGTGTCGTCGCAGCACCGGTCTGCCGCAACCACCGACTCGCAGTGGCCTGCAGACGCCGACGGTCCTGGTGCCGAGCCTCAGGAGTACCGTGTCGATCTCGAGCGCATCCGCTTCTCTTCATACTTCGCGCGCCTCTCCGACGTGACGCAGGTCGTGCCGCAGTCGGGCGTCGGGCCAGTCATGCACAACCGCCTCACCCACTCGCTCAAGGTGAGTGCGGTCGCGCGCGTCATCGCCGCCCAGCTCGCCGGCCGAGCCGCGCAGCACGCCGCCTTCGTCCGCGGTGAACGAGCCGACGATGACGCCGTCGGTGCGACCGTCACCCGGCTCGGGGGCTGCGACACGATCGTCGCGCAGGCCGCCGCCCACGCCCACGACCTCGGGCACCCGCCGTTCGGTCACCTCGGCGAGCGCGTACTCGACCGGGTCGCCCGCGAGCAGCTCGGTCTCGCCGAAGGATTCGAGGGCAACGCGCAGAGCTTCCGCATTCTGACCCAGCTCGACACGCTCGGCCGCGACTTTCCCGGTCTGAACCTCACCGCAGCCACTCGCGCGGCCACCCTCAAGTACCCCTGGACTCGGGGTGCGTGGGTCGGTGTCAGCGAGGCGGCGGTCGCGGCGCCGGATCGCCCCCGCGGTGTCGGCATCGACTCCGTGGGCGGAGCCGAGAAGTTCTCCGTGTACAGCCTCGACCACGTCGAGATGGAGACCGCGCTGCGACCGTTCACGGCGATCGGCAACGGGGTGCAGACCGTCGAGTGCGCCGTCATGGATCTCGCCGACGATATCGCTTACGCCGTGCACGACCTCGACGACTTCACCCGGGCAGGGGTACTGCAGCAGTCGTCGGTCGCCGGCGAGTTTCGATCGTGGCTCGACCGCTCGGGCGCGCTCGCCGCAGAAGCCGACGACGCGCTCCTCGCCGAGTGGCGCAGGCCCGGCGTTTCGCTCGAACTGCTGTGGCGCAGACTCCATGCGAAAGACGGCTGGATCGCCGACCGCGATGCGTTCCGCGCCGCCGTGCGCCGGGTCAGCGAAGAGGTGGGGGAGTCGCTCCTCGCCGCCCCCTACGACGGGGGCATCGACAGCGAGCGATCCGTCTCCGATTTCACCCGCCGCTGGATCGACCATCTGCGCACCTCGATCGTCGTCGAGGACCGGCCCCACGTGCGCAGCGGACACGTGCGCCTGAACACCCAGGCCTGGCACGAGGTCATGGTGCTGAAGTTTGTGCACGCCCACTTCGTGCTCGAGCGGCCCGAGCTCGGCCAGCCGCAGCGCGGGCGGGCGAAGGTCGTCGAGCAACTCGTGCTCGGCTTCGACGCCTGGCTCGCCGACCGCGACGACGCCGGGCGAGCACCCCGCCGCCTGCTCGAGTGGGCTGATGTTGCGACCGACGCCGGGTTCGCGGTGCGGCGCGATCGCCCCGAGCTGCTCATGGGCGACACCAGCGACGCCGGCATGCGCCGACAGGGCCGCACCCGCGCGATTCTCGACTACGTCGCCTCGCTGAGTGATCAGCAGGCCGTCATCACCCATCGAGCCCTGACCGGAGGAACCACCAGTGAGTAACCGCCCGCGCGAAGCCCGCGCGCCGCAGCTGCGCGACCGCGACCGCCTGATCGCCGAATTGATCGAGGTCGGTCGAGACGCTGTTGGTCGCGGGCTCGTGCTGGCGAGCGCCGGCAATCTGTCTGTGCGGGTGTCGGATCGCGAGTTCCTCGTCACCGCGAAGGGCAGCTGGCTGGACCGCCTGACCCCCGAGAGCTTTGCCCTGCTGACGCTCGATGACGACGAGACCGGTGCACCCGTCGACGTCGGGCCGGAACCGTCGAGCGAGTGGAAACTGCACCACCGCGCCTACCGTGCGCGCCCCGACGCCGAGTGCGTGCTGCACCTGCACCCGCGCACCGCCGTGGTGCTGGCCAGTCTCGGGCGGCCGATCCGCCGACTCACCCTCGACCACGCCTACTACCTGGGCGAGATCGCCGTCACCCCGTTCTTCCACAACGGCACGGACGAGCTCGCTGATACCGCAGGCGAGGCGCTGCGCGATCACGACTGCGTCGTGATGCAGCATCACGGCTGCTCCGTCGTGGCCGGTGACGTGCAGATGGCGTACCGGCGCGCGCTCAACCTCGAAGACGCGGCGCAGGCGACCGTGCTCGCGCTGCAGCTCGGCGACACCGACACAGTCTTCCCGGACGACTCCGCGACCCACGCGTAGGCGCGCGGCTGGCGGCGGCACCGCTGGCCCCGCGCGTGCCCGCCCGCCCCGCCGTGCTCGTCCCTGCCCGACCTATTCCGCCGCGCCAGTCGCGCGCCCCGTGTTTCCCCCCCCACTTTCCTTCGCACGTTGCTGACGGTAAATGCCGCTCTCTCCCACCCCGCCGAGCCCCTCCTTTCTCGCCGACCCCCTCTGAAGTGCCCGCGAACTTTGGAGGGACTCGGCGAGAAAGAAGGGGGTCGCTGTGGATTTACTCCGCATGGGTCAACAATCGAGAACGAGGGACCTTGGTCGTGAATGGGATTCGAAACGCCGTCAGCATGGAGCCGAATCGTCGTGTGGTCGACGCTTCGCTGGCGCCCCACCGAATGAACCGGCTGTTCGTTGTCGCCGCGACCCAGTCTTCGCGATCCTTTTCTTGAAGCACCATTTGGCCCACACTGAGATTTCCTCGAAGCACAGGGTCGAGATACTTGGTCCGTCCATCACACTCGCCAAACACGCCATGATCGGGGAGATAGAAATCGACGAAGTACCAGCCGCCGTTGCGTGCGGGTACCTCGAACTGGGGTATGACAGAAAAGTTGAACTCGTGAAAACGCCAGCGACTGACGCTCTCGAGGGGTGAATCTGCGCGGGCGTCCGCGAAATCAACGATCGTGCGAAGCAATCGAACTCCGCGCTTCCCAGCCGCAGCGAGCGTGCGCGCAGACATCTCTTCGTGCCATTGCCCAGCAGCGTCACTGTCAACATGTCGCCCCGACCGCGCACTCCTTCCGAGCACGACGTCTGCCGTAGCGACCAGACTTTCTGGAGCAGGAGACAGCATCGACAGGTCGACGAGGGTGCGGTTCGGAGTGGTGTGTGTGAACCCCCAAGATTCGGTGATGTCGTCCTCTGGAACGTCGAGCTCATGGCGTACGAGCGAATCGCTGCGTCCGTGGGCAGACAATGAAATAACGTGCGGGGGCGAATCTGTGCAGCCCCAGAATGGCAAACCCAGGAGTGCCGCGGCTGATTGATGCGAAAAGATTGGGACTCCACGGGACTCCTTTGCCGCCACGATCACGCGGGCAAGGTGGCGCTGTTCCACGCGCCAGTTTGCCCACGTCGTCATTTCAACGACGTATCCCTTCCCGATTCGATGCCACACCCCTGTATGGAGCAGCCGTGCGAGTTCGCGGCGAGAAACTCCAGCATCGAGATGTGTGCCGATTGAAGTGATCGAAGCCTCGACGAGTGCGATGCGGTGTGGTGCCTCCATCGTCCGAGTGAATCGCACTGCGAAAGCCTCCATTGTCTGAATTCGCAGAATGTGGATGAATCGGGGAGCTGCGGCGCCTGTGATCGCTTCGTCGGCGCCTGTGATCGCTTCGTCGGCGCAGCCGTGTTACATGCTCACCGGCGACCGCGAGCCCCTCCAAAGTTGCCGAACCCCTGTCAAATGCGCGGGCAGAATGGAGGGGCTGGACGACTTAAGAGGGGCTCGACGAAAGAAGCGCCGGGAGCCAGCGGGGCGCTACGGCGCGACCGGGAATTCCTGCGCCGCATCCCACGGCACGGCCCAGCCGAGCTCGTCGAAGAGGCTCGCGAGCACCATGCCGGTGAAGCCCCACACGAGGTGCCCGCCGAGGTGGGGGCCGAGCGCGAACGCCGCGCCGCGATACGTCGTGCTGCCGTGGCGTAGCACGGAGGTGCCGCGAGCGGTCGGTGCGAGGAGTTCGGCGACGGGTGCGCGAAAGACCTCGACCGATTCTGCGTGGTCTGCGGCGACGGCACTCGGGTGGCGCCACCACCCGATCACTGGGGTGACGAGGTTGTTGCTGACAGGGATGTGCACGGGTGGCAACTGGCCGAGCACGTCGACGCCGCTCGGGGCGACGCCGGTCTCTTCCGCGGCTTCGCGCAGCGCCGTGGCCGCCGTGTCGACGTCTTCGGGCTCGGCGCCGCCGCCCGGAAATGCGATCTGCCCCGCATGGTGCCGCATACTGTCGGCGCGGCGGGTCAGCAGCACATCGAGTTCGGCGGGCACGGTCGTGGCGCCGTGAGCGGCGGGTTCGCGGTCGAGCACACCGAAGAGCACGAGCACCGCGGATCGCCGCAACGGTCGTGCCCCGGGCGCACCCTGGGGCACGTAGTCGATCGGGGCGGCGACCGGCCGAGCGAGCAGCGCGCGCAGGTCGCACTCGGCGTCGGCGGCGGTACGTGGCATACTCGTCACCCTACAGCGGCACGGAGCGTTGCAGTTCAGCCCTCGGCGAGCAGATCGAAGATGCCCTCGGGAACGCGCTGGGAGCGCGACCACGGCTCGCGATCGCGGCGCGATACTCGCTTGACCTGCTGGGATTCTTCGCCGCGCACCTGAGTGAGCACCGCGACGATCGCGGCGCGCTCGGCATCGCTGACCTGCCGGGTGACGAAGCGGATGTCGCTGCCGTGCAGCAGATCGTCGTCGGCGAGTTCGTCGCGCTTGGCGGCGTCGCGAGCGGCCGCATCCGGGGGCAGGATCGCCGAAGCGTCGCCCGAGGAAGCGTCGTCCGCGGGAACATCTGAGAGTGCTGCGTGCTTGGCCATGGATGCTCGCTTACAGCGGGATGTTGCCGTGCTTCTTGGCGGGCTGCTCGGTGCGCTTGCCGCGCAGACCGCGCAGCGCCTTGATAACGGCGAGGCGAGAACCGGCGGGCTCGAGCACGTTGTCGAGTTCGCCGCGCTCGGCCGCGAGGAACGGCGACGTCACGTCTGCGGTGTACTTCGCGGTCAGTTCGGCGCGCAGCGCTTCGACGTCGTCGCCGCGCTCCGCAGCTGCGGCCAGTTCCTTGCGGTAGAGAATGTTGACGGCACCCGAACCACCCATGACGGCGATCTCTGCGGTGGGCCACGCGATGTTGAAGTCGGCGCCCATCTGCTTCGAGCCCATCACGATGTACGCACCGCCGTAGGCCTTGCGCGTGATGATGGTGACGAGCGGCACTGTCGCCTCGGCGTACGCGTAGAGCAGTTTCGCGCCGCGGCGGATGACGCCCTGGAGCTCCTGGTCGGTGCCCGGGAGGTAGCCCGGCACGTCGACGAGCGTGAGGATTGGGATCGAGAACGCGTCGCAGAAGCGCACGAAGCGTGCGGCCTTTTCGCTGGCGTCGATGTTCAAGGTGCCGGCCATCTGCGCGGGCTGATTCGCGACGATGCCCACGGTGCGGCCTTCGACGCGACCGAAACCGATGAGCATGTTCGGGGCGAAGAGTGGCTGCACCTCGAGGAAGTCGCCACCATCGAGAATCGCCTCGATGACGACCTGCATGTCATAGGGCTGATTCTGGCTGTCGGGGATCAGCGTGTTGAGACGCCGGTCGGCGTCGGTGATCTCGAGCGCGGTCTCCGTGTCGTAGATCGGCGCCTCGGCGAGATTGTTGTCGGGCAGGTAGCTGATGAGTGCCCGCGCGTAATCGAGCGCGTCGTGCTCGTCGCTCGCGAGGTAGTGCGATACGCCGCTGGTCTTGTTGTGTGTGAGGGCGCCGCCGAGCTCCTCGAACCCGACCTCTTCACCGGTGACGGTCTTGATGACGTCGGGGCCGGTGACGAACATGTGGCTGGTCTTGTCGACCATGATTACGAAGTCGGTGAGTGCGGGGGAGTACACGGCGCCGCCGGCCGACGGGCCCATCACGATGGAGATCTGCGGAATGACACCCGAGCACATCGTGTTCAAGCGGAAGATATTCGCGTACTTCGACAGGGCGACGACGCCCTCCTGAATGCGGGCTCCGCCCGAGTCGAGAATGCCGAGCACGGGGGCGCCGGTCTTGAGGGCGAACTCCATCGCCTTGACGATCTTCTCGCCGGCGACCTCGCCGAGCGAACCGCCGAAGGTCGTGAAGTCTTGCGAGTAGACGACGACCTGGCGACCGTGGATGGTGCCCGCGCCGGTCACGACGGAATCGCCGAACGGGTGCGTGTGCTCCATGCCGAAGCCGTGCGAACGGTGCTTCACGAACTTGTCGAACTCGACGAACGAGCCGGCGTCGAGTAGCGCGGCGATGCGCTCGCGGGCTGTCATCTTGCCGCGCGCGTGCTGCTTGGCGGCGGCCGCGGCGTCGCGATCGCCCACGGCTTCCTGGTACTTGCGGCGATGATCGGCGATGCGGTCGGCGGTCGTCGCGGGTGCGATGTTCTCTGCAGTCACGCATGCCAGCCTAGCGCGGGGGACATGCCGCAGCCCCGCGAACCTCTCCAACGGAATCGAAATTCCTTGGTCGGAATGCTACGAATCGCGGGTCAGTCGAAGATGTCGCCGAGCAAGCCGCCGAGAATCACGCCGCCGATGACCGGTCCGAGCATGCCGCCGCCGCTGTCGCGTCCGCCGCCCCAGCCGCCGCGCCCGCCGCGACCTCCGCCGCCCCAGCCCCAGTCGTCGTTGTCGGGTCGCGAGGAGTCGATGTCTCGCTGCGCGAAGCGGAGCGCTTCGTCGGCGAGTTCAGACGCGCGCCGGGCGATCCGGAGCGCTTCTTCGCGGGTGTCTTCGGTGTCGTGCATGACCGCGATCTCACTGCGGTGACGCCGCGCTTCGGCGAGCCTGGTGCGGGCATCGGCGCCGATCCAGCCGCGGTGGCCCTCGATGAGGCTCGATGCGATGCCGATAGCGTGGTCGGCGGCCGCGATGCCGTGCTGCACCTGCGCCGATGAGGGCACGGGCTTCGCGGCGCGAGCGCGGGCAGCGTCGAGCGCCGAGTTCGCGCTCGAGACGAGCGCGAGGTCGGCGAACGGATCGCGTTGCAGCCCGTTCGCCACCTCGGCGAGAGCGGATTCGAGCCGATCAACCGCCGCAGCCACCGCAGCATTGCTGGCCTCAGTGCGAGCAGCAGAAATGTCCCCGCGCGAATCCTCGATCACGTCGGCCAATGTGTTCTGTGCGCGCAGCGCTTCGATTTCGAAGCCATCGACCCCGTCGAGAATCGACGAGGCGCGGCGCACGGTCTCGGTGGCGGTCTCGAGCGCGAGATTCGCATCGGCGAGCGCGCCGGCCGCGCGGCGGCGATCCGACAGATCAGCGGAGTGGAGCGCGAAATCGAGCAATTGCTCGACGTCTTCCGAACTCAATCGCACACGCTGCAGGGCGGTGGGGCTGTAGCGTTCGGCGAGTCGTGCCGCGGCCTGCTGGGCGTCGGGCACGCGGGCGGTGAGCGCGGCGACGTCGTCGCGCACGCGCTGCACCATCTCCGGTGCCCGTCGGGCCCGCTCGACACGCGCCTGCAGGGCGGAGGTGCGTTCGTCGAGCACTGCCTCCGCCCATTCGCAGAGCTGCACGATGCGCGCATTGCGCGTGCGCGTTTCTTCGGGGGTATCGGGAATGTGGTCGTGATTCAGCTGGTGCAGCTGGAAGGCTTCAGCGAGGTGCTCCCGCACGGACGCGAGGCCGACGCGCAGCTCGGAGGTGGCGTCATCGCCGAGTTCAGCCGTGGCGAATGCGAGTTCGTCGCCCGTCGCGCGAATGCGCTCGTCGGCGGCGACGATCGCGCTGCGTGCGCGGCGCGACAGATCGGCGTCGTTGGCCTCCTGTTGCTGCTCGGCTTCGCGATCGCGGCGTCCCCAGAATCCCACGGTGCTCCTCGGTTGTGTCGGTGGTGTGCGTTCAGACGGTGAAACGGTCAAGCAGTGAAACGGCGAGTGGTGATGCGTTGTCGCGAGTGCCCGCTGCACCAGTAACGCAGCGGAGCGAGCCGACCGGTGTCGACTCGCTCCGCTGTCGAACCCTGCGATGCGCGCAGGCGGTCGGCGACGGGCCGACCCGCTCGATTACTGCCCGATGGCCTGCTGGGGCGTGCCCGACTTGAGCGCGGCGAGACGCGCCTCGACCTCGGTGACGGCCTCGAAATTCTCGAGCTCGTTGAACTGCGCGTCGAGCGTCGAAGCCGCGATCTCCTGCTTGCCGCGGGCGAGCGCCTCTTGGCGGCGGATCTTCTCTTCGAAGCGGCCGAGGTCGCTGGTCGGATCGAGCACATCGATCGACTTCACGGCGTCGGCGACGCGGTTCTGCGCCTCGGCGGTCTTCGAACGCGCGACCAGCTCTGCGCGCTTCGACTGCAGCTGCTGCAGCTTGTCTTTCATGCCGTTCAGGCCGGCCTTGAGCTTTTCGGTGACCTCGCGCTGCGAGGCGATGGTCGGCTCGGCTGCGCGCGCTTCGTTCTCTTCCGTGATCTGACGCTGCAGCGCCACCTTGGCGAGATTGTCGAACTTGTCGGCGTCGACGCTGTTGCCCGCGGCGCGCAGCTCGTCTGCCTTCGTGCTGGCGGCGATCGCCTTGCGGTTCCACTCGGCGGCGGTGCGCACGTCTTCGTCGTAGTCCTGCTCGATGAGGCGCAGGTTGCCGATCGTTTCCGCGATCGCCGACTCGGCATCAGAGATGTTGTTCGAGTAATCGCGGATCAGCTGGTCGATCATCTTCTCCGGATCTTCAGCGGAGTCGAGGAGCGAGTTGATGTTCGCGCGAACGAGAGTGGTGATGCGCCCGAGGATGGATTGCTTCGCCATGATGGGGTCCTTTCGGATGAACGGTTGGATCGAGTGTAGGGATGTGGACTGTGGAACTGCCGGAGATGCGGAAAGTCAGGGAGCCGGGCTAGAACCGGCCTCCGCCGCTGCGACCGGATCGGCTACTGGATCGGCCGCCTCCACCTCCGGAACGTCGTGATGAGCCGCCCCACGACGAGCCCCCGGAGCGCCGGGATGATCCGCCGCCCCACGAACCACCGCCGCCACCGCCCCAGAAGCCGCCGCCTGAGCCGCCGTAGCCGGAGTACCCGCCGCCACCGCCGTGGCCGAAGATGCCGCCGAGGATCGCGCCGATGGCGATGTCGCCGGCGGAACTGTTGCCGCCTCGTGTGCTGCCGGCGGCAGGGCCGTATCCGCCGTACCCACCATTGCCGAAGCCGGAGACGTCGGCCTGAGCGGATCCCAGGGCCTCTGAGGCCAGCTGGGTCGCACGCTGCGTTTCGGCCAGCGCGCTCTGCGGGTCGGCGACGCGTGCAGCTTCCGCGCGCGACAGCGCCGCTCGCGCTTCGGCCGCGCGTGTGCGCGCCGTGGCGCCGACGGCCCCGCGACGAGCGTCGATGTACGCCTCCGCCTGGCGCACCTGGTCGCCGGCCTGAGCGAGCTGCGCGTCGAGCAGCTGTCGGGCACGGGCGGCCTCTTGCGCGGATGCCACGACGCCGTCGATGTGCGTGTTCGCCGATTCGAGCGCTTGTACTGCTCGTGAGGGGCGTCGATCCGTGCCTGACAGGTCGGTGCGGGCCTGCGCGATCTGCTGCTCCGTCGCGGTGATCGCCGCCCCGACGCTGCCGTCTGCGTCGTGCACACTGCGTGCGCCGGCGACATCGCTCTCGAGCTCGGCGATGAGTTCTGCACAGCGGACCTCGATGCCGGTGAGCTCGGTGCCGTGCGCGGCGATCGCCTGGTGCAGAGCTTCGGCCTGCGCAACGGCGGCCTCGCCCTCACGGATGGCGATCGATGCGGCGCCGCTGTCGGGTGCTGCTGCGGTGAGCGCCCTCGAGGCCGTTGCCTCTCGTTCTGCCGCGAAGGCAAGCAGCGAGTCCGCCTGTTGCGGGCCGCCGGTGAGCGCACCGAGTTCGTCGGCGGCATACGTGGCCGAGAGTCGAGCGATCTCTGCGGCGGCGGTCGCGCTCGCCCCCGCGGCCCGCGCTTGGCGTTCGGTGAGCGCAGCTAGCGCGGCCGGAGCGTTCTGCTCGATGGCGCGCAGCCGCTCGAACGACTCGGCTTGGGCATCGAGCGTCTCATCGACGCTTTCACAGAGTTCGATGATGCGGTGCAGCCACTCCCGCCGCTGCGCCTCCGTATCAGGGGTCGCGTCGTCGAGCTGCTGGCGCAGCGTGAACGCTTCGAGCAGCTGACCCCGCGCCGTCTCGATCGCCGTCGAGAAGTCGATGACGGCGGCGTCCCCAAACTGCGCACGCGCGAAGTCGAGCTCTTGCGCGCTCGTTTTCACTGCATCGTCGGCTGCGACGAGTGCGGCGCCCGACGTGCGGTCGAGTTGTGTCAGGTCTTGCTCCACCGACTGCTGCACCCGGCGCTTGCGCACCACCCGGCTGACACCGAAGGCCGTGCCGCCGATGACGACGACGCCGGCCCCGACGCCCACGGCGATCGCGGTGTTGCGCCCCGGGGCCGCTTGCTCTTTCTCGAGTTGCTCGGCGGCGGCGGTCACGGCTCCGGCGAAATCGTTCGCACGCAGCTCGGGCAGCACGTTCTCCTCGATGCGATCCAGAGCACCATTGCTCAGCGACCCGCCGTTCGGCGACGACAGGTAGTACTGGCGGCCCTCGGTCGACACGGCGAGCAGGTATTGCGCATCACCCAATCCGTTGAACTCCGCGGTCTCGTCAGCCCAGGCGATGCGATCGGTCGGGTCGGTGAACTGATCGACGAACACCACGTAGAGGTCGAGTCCCGTTTCTTGGTGCGCAGCGGCGAGCCGGGCGTTCGCCGTGCTCTCCTCGCTCGCGGTGAGCACGTTGGCGCTGTCGGTCACGTAGTCGTCGCCGAGCGGGCCCGGCGCGACCGCACTGGCTGACGTCCCGGCGACGAGCATCCAGGCCGCTCCGATGAGCAGGCTCGCGAGCCAACGCCCGAGATGACGACGACGAGGATCCATTCGCAAGTGCTCCACACTCGGAGTGTATTGCGCCGCAGGGGGTCCGGTCTATCGTTTTCAACCCGGTAGCGTAACGGTCATGGAGCTGATGCGCACACGCAACCTGCTGCCGGAAGTGATCTGGCGCGACACCTCGCCGTCGACGAACGCCGAGCTGCGCGATCTCGTGGGTGAGTCTCCTGGGCTACCCCATGGCACCCTGCTGGCCACCAGTGACCAGACCGCGGGTCGGGGGCGACTCGATCGAAGCTGGGTGACCCCGCCCGACACCTCGTTGGCGGCGTCGCTGCTGGTGCGCGGGTTCGCGATCGAGGGCCTCGAACCGAGCTGGCTGCCGCTGCTCGTGGGGTCTGCATTTGTGACGGCACTGCAGCCGCACTTCACCGCGGCTGCCGCCCGCGACGGCGGCGAGGCGAAGCGCGTCGGCGTGAAGTGGCCGAACGATGTGCACGTGCGCGACGAGGAAGACGCGATCGCGGGCCGGCCCGGGAAGAAGCTGTGCGGCATTCTGTGCGAGCTGCTGCCCGGAGCGCCGGGCGAGAGCGGGCACACCGTGATCGTCGGTACCGGCATCAACCTGCTCATCGAGGAGTGGGATCTGCCGACCGAACGAGCCGGGTCGCTCCTGGCGTGCGGTGCCGACGTGGGCGGGGCCGAGAGCCTCGCCGATGCGGCGGGGCAGGATCTGGCCGATCGTGTCCTCGCCGACTACACCGCCGAGCTTCTCCGACTCGTCGACCTCGCCGCGACCGACCCCGGGGCGGCTCGGGCGCGGGTCGCCCGGCACTCCTTGACGCTCGGCACCGAGGTGCGGGTGCATCTGCCGGGCGGGCAGATCGTCGACGGCCGCGCGCGCCGCCTCGCCGATGACGGTTCGCTCGTCGTCGACCTGCCGACCGGCGGCGAACTCACGGTGTCGGCCGGCGACGTCGAGCACCTGCGTTAGGGGCGCGCGAGCTCGGCGCACCTGCGCTGGATACTCCCGCGGTAGCCGGCCCGGTGCGCGCCAGTTACGCCGCGCGGTAGCGCTCCTCGCCGCGCACGTACGTGCGCTGCACGCGCGAGTCGAGCAGCGCGGTCGGCTCGGCCTCCAGCGGGTTGACGCCGAGCACCATGAAGTCGGCGCTCAGGCCCGGCCGAATGCGACCGGTCGTGCCGTCCATCTCGCCCGCGAAGGCACCGCCGGCGGTGAGCGCAGTGAGCGCCTCAGCCGGGGTGAATGCGCGCTCGGGGTGGTACGGATCACGCTCGGGCGCGAGCACTGATGCCCCGGTGAGCGCGATGTAGAGGTTCGGCAGCGCCTCGTGCGGCGCGGTCGGTGCGTCGGTGCCGAGCGTCATGGCGACGCCCGCGGCGCGGAACTTCTGCCAGGGGAAGCCGAGCTCCTGACGCTCGTCGCCGAGCTGCGCCTTCCAGTTGTCGAGCACGGCCGGGTCGCAGTGCACCGGCTGCATCGACGCGACGACGCCGAGCTCGCCCATGCGCACGATCGTGTCGTCGGCGACGCTCTCCAAGTGCTCGATGCGGTGGCGCCGCGGGCGGGGGCCGTTCGCGCGCACGCAGTGTTCCACGACGTCGAGCGCGATCTGACTCGTGCGATCCCCGATCGCGTGCATCGCGATCTGCAGCCCGTCGCGGTCTGCGGCTTCGGCCACCGGCATGATGCGATCCGCGGTCCAGATGGGCTCAGCGTTCGAGCCATCGGCGTAGGGCGAGATCATCGTGGCGGTGCAGGCGTCGATGACGCCGTCCATGATGAACTTCACTCCGGCGATGCGCAGCCACTCGGATTCGGGGCCGGCGGCGATCTCGTCTCGGAGCGCCGTGATCGCCGCAGCGCCCGCGATGTCTTGCTCCGTATCGCCGGTGGGCTCGAGAATCCAGTGCGCGGTGATCGGGAACGGCAGGCGGCCGTCGCGCGCAATGATCGTGCGCAAACCGTCGACCTCGGACGCATTCAGCGACATCTCGGTTGCGCCGGTCACGCCGGTCTCGAGGTAGGTCGCGAACGCCCGGTCGAGTGCTGCCACCACGTCCTCCGGCGTCGACTGCGCTCCCAGGAACGCCCACGCATACTGCGTGCCGGCCGTCTCGAGCAGCAGACCCGTGGCCTGTCCGGCGGCGTCGCGCACGACCTCACCGCCGACCGGGTTCGGGGTCGACGCGTCGATGCCGAGTTCGGCGAGCGCGGCCGAGTTGACCCACACCGAATGGAAGTCGTTGGCGTCGAGGTAGACGGGCACGTCGGGCAGCACCGCGTCGAGCATCGCCGCGGTGGGGCGGCCCTCGGCGATCGCGTCGAAGAGCCAGCCGCTGCCGAGCACGCGCGGGGCATCCGGCGCGGCTGCACGCGCGGCGACCATGCGCTCCTGCATCTCGGCGAGGGAGGCACAGTCGCGCAGCTGCACGCGGGCCAGCGAATCACCGAAGCCGACGAGGTGGGTGTGCGAGTCGATGACACCGGGGGCGACGAATGCACCCGCGAGGTCGACCTCGGTCACGCTGGGTGATCCGGCACCGTCTGCGACCGCGCCGATGACCGTGCGCACGTTATCGAGCGACCCGACGGCGACGAAGCGGCCGTCGGCGACAGCGAACGCCTCGGTGACCGGCACCGGCTGCTCAGGGGTCGGGTCGGCCGTGAAGACGACGGCGTTCGTGAAGAGCGTCGTGGTCATCGCTGCGCTCCGTTCTGAGGGCCGCCCTGCGAACCCTGTGCCGGGGCTGCCGCCTCATCGAGAGGGAACTCGGCCGAGAGCGCGTCGATCGCCTCGGTCGACGGCACCTCTTCGGCGAAGTTCAGCTTGGGCACCGGCTTGCGGAAGAAGCCGGTCTTGAGCGCGAGAATGACGACGCCGATGGCGAGCCAGATGCCGCCGACGATCCAGGTGAGGCCCTCGAGCGAGGTCCACAGCCAAATGGTGAGGCCGAAGCCGATGAGGGGGAGCAGGCCGTAGCGGATCCAGCCCCACGCGCTGATGGGCTCAGTGCGGCCGCCCTTCGGGAAGAGGTACGTGCGGATCACCGAGAGGTTGACCATCGCGAACGCGGCGAGCGCGCCGAAACTGATCATGAAAGCTGCCTGGTCGAGGCTCACGAAGAGGCTCGCGAGGGCGACGACCGACACGGTGGTCGCGGCGACGATCGGGGTGCCGAAGCGCTTCGAGAGGATGCCGAGGGGCTTCGGCAGGATGCCGTCGCGGCCCATCGAGTAGAGGATGCGCGACACGGCGACCTGGCCGGCGAGGCCCGAGCCGAAGCACCCGGCGACCGTGATGATCACGAAGATCGCGGCCAGCACGTCGCCGCCGACGTGGCCGAAGAGCACGGCGCCCGCGGCGTTCAGCAGGTCGTCAGAGGCGGTGCTCCAGTCGGAGAGGTAGTAGGCGCGGGCGCCGACGTACGAGATGACGATGAAGATCAGGCCGCCGATGATCGTGGTCAGCATGATGGCGCGGGGGATGTCGCGGCGCGGATTCTTCGCCTCTTCGGAGAGCGTGGAGACCGCGTCGAAGCCGAGGAACGACAGCGCGAGCACTGCGGCGCCCGTGAAGATCGGGCTGTAGCCGACGGCGCCCGGGATGAACGGTTCGAGCAGCGAGGGGGCGTTGGGGTCGTTGATGGCGGCCTTGATGGCGAGGATCGCGAAGACGATCACGGCCGCAACCGAGACGACGACGATGACCGTGTTGATCTTGCCGACGAGCGAGATACCGAGCACGTTGAAGACGAAGACGCCGATGAGCGCCGCGAGCGTGAAGATCCAGCTCGGCACGCTCGGGAACTGCGTGCCCACGTACAGGCCGAGAATCAGGAAGTTGATCATCGGAATGAACAGGTAGTCGAGCATGAGCACCCAGCCGGTGAGGAACCCGGTGGCCCCGCCGAAGGCCTGCTGCGAGTAGGTGTAGGCGGATCCGGCAACCGGGTACCGCCGCACCATCGCTGCGTAGCTGCCCGCCGTGAACAGCATCACGACGAGCGCGACGATGTAGGAGTCGACGAGGTGGCCCTCGGTGAGCTGGTTGACGATGCCATACGTGGTGAAGACGGTGCCCACCGCCATGTACGACAACCCGAAGAGGGTGAGGGTGAAGACGCCGAGGGTGCGCTTGAGGTGCGCGCCGGTTGCTTGGCTCACTGGTGCTCCTGAAATACAGCGGCGGATGCCGGGAGTGGTGCGCGCGTGCCATCTTCGGGACGCGCGTCCAAAATGAACAATGTTCTTTTTGACGTGATTAGGATAAGCGGAGAATGTTTCGAGCGCGAGTCGAAATCTAAGAATGCCTGCGCTCGCTACCAACGGAGGGAACGCGAGCGTGAGCGAAGCACCGCGCAGGCGGGTCGGTCGGCCGAGCGAACAGGTGCTCTCGAGGCGCAGGATCGTCTCCACCGCTCTCGAACTGCTCGACGCCCACGGTTCCGACGGATTCGGCATGCGCGACATCGCGCGCGAACTCGGCGTGCGGCCGTCGGCGCTCTACAACCACGTCGCCAATAAGGAGGACGTGTTCCGCGGCATTCGCGAGGACGTAGCGAGTCGCATCTCGACCGCCGCGCTCGAATCGGAGCCGTGGGATGTCGCACTCGCGGACTGGGCGCGCTCGTATCGCGACGCCTTCGCGGCGCACCCGCCGTCGATCGCGCTGCTCGCCGTGATGCCCTACGACCCGGCGTCCGATGCGTTCCCATCGTACGAGCGCGTCATCGCGCTGCTGACGGAGGCGGGCTGGAACCGGGTCGACGCGCTCAACCGGCTCGTCGCGCTCGAATCGTTCATTCTGGGGTCAGCGCTCGACGCCGCGGCCGCCCCAGACATGCTCAGCCCGGGCGATCGGGCGGACGTGCCCGGGTTCACCGCCGCCTATCGAGAGCGCGATGCGCGCGCGGCAGAGACCGGCGACGGCCCCGCGGAGCAGGCGTTCACGGCGGGGCTGCGGGTGATGCTCGCCGGCCTCCGCGCCGAGCAGCGCGAGCTGGCGGCACGCTAGCGCCGCTCCCGCGCTCTGTCCGCGCCCTGCCCGCGCCCGCCGGCGCCACGGAAATCGCCGAGCCCCTCCGATCTTGCCCAGCCCCTGCGTTCTGCGTGCACAGTTCGAAGGGGATCGGCGAGAAAGGAAGGGCTCGGCGGAGATGCAGAAGCGGGCGGCGCGGGTGAAGCGGGCGGCGCCTGCGCGGGGGGCTCAGGCTACGCGCGCGGCTCCAGCGGGTAGTCCTCGGCCAGCTGATCGATCTGCTGGGTGCTGGGGTCGCTCTCCGAGAAGTCCATCATCGGCACCGCGCGACGGAAACCGCCCGTGACGATCGCGATGATCACGACGCCGATGGCGAGCCAGATCGCGCCGACCAGCCAAGTGAGCGGCTGCAGCGACGTCCACAGCCAGATCGTCAGCGCGAAGCCGATGAGCGGGAAGATGCCGTAGCGGATCCAGGCCCACGCGCCCTGCGGTCGCGCACCGTTCTTCGGGAAGAGGTAGGTGCGGATCACCGAGAGGTTGACCATTGCGAATGCGGCGAGGGCGCCGAAGCTGATCATGAAAGCGACGGTGTCGAGCGACAGGAACAGTGCGGAGAGGGCGAAGACCGACACGATGCAGGCGGCGACCACGGGGGTGCCGAAGCGCTGGTGCAGACGTGAGAGCGGCTTCGGCAGCATGCCGTCGCGGCCCATCGCGTAGAGGATGCGCGACACCGAGACCTGGCCGGTCATGCCCGAACCGAATGCGCCGACCACGTAGATCGCGACGAAGAACGAGGTGAACCAGCTGACACCGAAGCTGTCCATGACGGTGGTGCCGGCCGCATCGATCTGCGCGTCGCTGAGCGTCGCCCAATCGGGTGCGAACGCGAGCGCACCGGCCCACGAGACGAGGATGAAGAAGAAGCCGCCGAGCAGCGTCGACAGCACGATCGCGCGGGGAATGTCGCGGCGGGGCTGCTTCGCCTCTTCGGAGAGCGTCGACACGGCATCGAATCCGAGGAACGACAGGGCGAGGATCGCCGCACCCGATGCGACGGCGCCGATGCCGCCCTCGCCGAAGGTGAACGGTTCGATGAGACCGACCGACTGGTCGCCGCCGAAGTACTGCTTGAATGCCAGCGCGACGAACACGACGACGAGCACGACCGACAGCGCGATGATCGCGAAGTTGATCTTGTTCACGAGTGTGATGCCCAGGATGTTGAACACCAGCACGAGCAGGAGCGCGACGAGCGTGAACACCCAGATCGGCACGGCGGGGAACTGCGTGTTCAGGTAGATGCCGATGAGCATGAAGTTGATCATCGGGATGAACAGGTAGTCGAGCAGCATGACCCAACCGGTCAAGAAGCCGGCTGCGCCGCCGAACGACTGCTGCGAGTAGGTGTAGGCGGATCCGGCAACCGGGTATCGCTTCACCATCGCGCCGTAGCTCGCCGCCGTGAACAGCATCGTGACGACCGCCACGATGTATGCCGAGGGGAGGTGGCCGTCGGTGACCTGGTTCACGATGCCGTACGTCGTGAACACGGTGATGACGGTCATGTAGGTGACCCCGAAGAGGGTCAGGCCGGTGAGGCCGAGCGCCCGCTTCAGGTGCGGTTGTGTGGTGTCGCTCACGATGTCTCCTTTGATTCGTGCGATGACGGAGTGTCAGTGGGTAGGGGTGGACGAGGAGGGGGATCGATAGGTCGGTTCGCCCGCGAGCCAGGTGCCCTGGACGGCGAGGTCGGCGATGGCCTCCGGCGCGATGCTCAGCGGGTTCGCGGACAACCACACGGCGTCGGCGACGCGTCCGACCTCAAGCGCGCCGCGCTCGGGTGCGAGCGCCTGGCGCGCGATGCCGGCGGTGTATGCGGCGAGCGCATCACCCGGCGCAAGGCGCTCCTCGGGCAACCAGGCCTCGGCGCCGGGTTCGAGATGGCTGTGGCGGGTAATCGCGGTCGAGAGCGCTGGGCGCCAGTCGCGCGTGGTGACGGGCCAGTCGCTGCCGAACGTGACGGTCGCGCCGCTGCGATGCACCGAACCGATGAGGTACTGCCACTCGTCGCGCGGGTGCCCGAGGTGCGGAATCGTGAGGTCGCGCATCACCGCGTCGCACTGCGCCCAGTAGGGCTCGAAATTTGCGACGACGCCGAGATCGGCGAACCGTGCAACATCGGCCTGGTCGAGGAGCGCCACGTGCGCGATCACGTCGTGCCGTTCGCGAGGCGCGTTCGTGTCGCGTGCCTCGGAAAGCGCGTCGAGTGCGCTGCGGTTCGCCGCGTCGCCGATGGCGTGCAAGTGCAGCTGGAACCCGGCAGCGTCGAAGGCGACGACGGCCTCGTTCAGCTCGGCGTCGGTCCAGTTCGGGAGGCCGTGCTCGCCGGGGCGGTCGGCGTACGGTTCGATGAGCGCGGCCGTGTGGCTCTCGATCACGCCGTCGACGAAGAATTTGACCGTCTCGCCGCTCAGTCGCGGATGCTCGAGCGCGCGCACCCGGTTGCGACCCGCGACGAACTCTGCGACTTGCTCGCGCCAGCGCGCCGGATCGGCGCGGAACGCCAGGTTGACGCGGGTGTGCAGGCGCTGCTGCGCGGCTGCGACGAGGTACAGCTCGAGGTCGGCGGGCTCTACCCAGGCATCCTGGATCCACGTGGTGCCCTGTTCCGCGTAGCCCCGTGTGGCGCGCTCGATCGCATCAAGCCGCTGCGCCTCTGCGAACGCCGGAACGACCTCGGCCAGGAAGTCGTTCGCCGCGGCCTCCTGCAGAGTGCCGAGCGGGGTGCCGTCGTCGCGGCGCACGATGCGGCCGAGTGCGGGATCCGGGGTCTCTGCCGTGATGCCGCCGGCGGCGAGCGCGGCGCTGTTGACCCAGGCTGTGTGGTAATCCCACGCGCGCAGAATCGTGGGAGTATCACCCGTGACCTCGTCGAGCCAGCGCGCATCGAAGAGTCCGCCCTCGGCGAAGGTCGCGTCATAGCTCGCGCCGACGATCCACGCGGCGTCGGGGTGCGCGGCCTTCCACTCGGCCACTGCGGCGAGGATGCCCGCGAGGTCTGCCGCATCGCGCACCTGCGGCCCGAGGGCCTCGACTCCGCCGAGCAGCGGGTGGGCGTGGCCATCGCCAATGCCCGGGGCAAGCGCGCCGCCGGCGAGATCGATGACGGTCGCGTCGGGCTGATCCGCCAGCCGCTCCGCGTCGGCGCCGAGCGCAGCGACGCGGCCCGATGAAAACGCGATGGCGTGGCTCGTCGCGGCGCTCGCCGCGTCGACGATCACGGTGCCGTTCACGAATACGGTGGTCTCGCTCATGCTGCGTCCTTGCTGCTCGGTGCGCGACGTCGGTCATGCCGATCGACGCGCTGTGGGTCTACAGTGTAAACGAACGGGGTTCGTTTACCGGCGGGTTGAGACTAGTACGGAAACGCGGATCGCGCCAGAGCGACGTACACGAGGGAGTGATCATGGCTATGGAGACGAGTGAGCGCGGCACCCGGCGCGCCGGACGCCCGAAGCAACGCGTACTCTCGCGGCGGCTGATCCTCGAAACCGGGCTCGCGCTCATCGATGCTCACGGTGTGGACGGCGCCGGTATGCGCGCGATCGCCAAAGAGCTCGGCGTGCGTCCCTCTTCGCTCTACAACCACGTCGCCGGCCAGACCGAGCTCATCGCCGGAGTGCGCGATCTCGTCAGCGAGCGCATACCCACCGAGCCGTTCGCAGTGCTGCCCTGGGACGAAGCGCTCGAGGCCTGGGCGCTCGGTTACCGTCTCGCCTTCGCTTCTCACCCGCCGACCATCGCGCTGCTCGCGACCCAGACGCTCGCGCCCGACTCGGCGACCGCGCACATGTACGACACGGTGATCCACGCCCTGGTTGCCGCTGGATGGCCCGAGGCCCGCGTACTCTCCGTGATCGTGGCGTTCGAGTGCTTCATTCTCGGAGCCGCGCTCGATCTTGCGGCAGACGACGACATGCTCGATCCTGGTGCGCGCAGCGATGTACCGCACTTCACCGGCGCCTTCCGAGCGCGCCGCGGCGCGCTCGCCGCAGAGGGCATCAGCAACGCCGACGACGCGTTCGACATCGGGCTCCGGGCCATGCTCGCCGGGCTGCGCGCCGAGTACGCGACGCTGCCCACGACACTGCTCGCGGCGCGGCCGGACGGCGAGCAAGCAGGCGGCGAGCAAGCAGCGAGCAGGCAGGCAGCGAGCAGGCAGGCGGCGTCTAGAAGATGATGGTGCGGTCGCCGTCGACCAGCACGCGGTTCTCCGTGAACGATCGCACCGCGTGGCGCAGCACGCGCGCCTCGACGTCCTGCCCCAGCTGGGTGAGCGAGCGCACGGTGTAGCCGTGGTCGACGCGAATCGTGTCTTGCTCGATGATCGGCCCCTCATCGAGGTCCGTCGTCACGAAGTGCGCCGTCGCGCCGATGAGCTTCACGCCGCGCTGGTGCGCCTGCTTGTAGGGGTTCGCACCCTTGAACCCGGGCAGGAACGAGTGGTGGATGTTGATGGCTCGGCCGGCGAGCGCGGCACACAGCTCGGGCGAAAGGATCTGCATGTAGCGCGCGAGCACGACGAGCTCGATGTCGAGCTCTTCGACCGCCTCGAGCACGCGGGCCTCGAACGCCGACTTGTCGTCGCCGCCGGCGATGGCGCGGTGTTCAAAGGGCACGTCGTAGAACTCAGCGATGTCGCGCACCGTGTCGTGGTTCGACAGCACGAGCGGAACATCGATGGCGAGCTGCCCCGCACGTCGGCGGTAGAGCAGGTCGTTGATGCAGTGCGTTGCGGTCGACGCGAGGATCAGTGTGCGCACCGGGCGATCCGCCCGCTCGAGTCGCCACGACATGTTGTACCGCGACGTCACCGGAGCGAGTGCGTCGGCAAACCGGGCATCGAAGGTTTCGGGCTGCGCCACGGCTTCGACCTGCAGACGCATGAAGAATCGACCAGTGTCGGCAGACGCAAACTGCTGGCTCTCCGCGATGTTGCCGCCGGCCGCCACGATCGCGCCGCTGATGGCGTGCACGATGCCCGGGCCGTCGATGCAGGAGAGGGTCAGCACCCACTGGGTGTCGGAGTTCGCGGGGAAATCGGCAAGCGCAGTCACGACTGTCAGAGTACTGGATCGCCGTGTCGCCCGAGACGCCCCTCGTGTCGTGGCGCGGCGGCGCGTTGCCCCGGATCAGACAGGGTGCTGTCGCCGCGTCTCGGTTGCTAAGCTGATGCCGTCGTGACTGGCGTACAGATGGTCACCATCGGGAAACGACACATTGCTTGCAAGGGACGGCCGCTCGCCTGGGTCGTATCCGGAAAACGATGGCGCGCCCGCGCGCCGATGACACCGAGGAGCCTGCATGTCCCCCCAGTCCGCTTTCTTCAACGAGCCGCTCGAGGTCGTCGACCCCGAGATCGCCGAGGTCCTCAAGAATGAGCTCGGCCGCCAGCGCTCGACGCTCGAGATGATCGCCAGCGAGAACTTCGTGCCTCGCGCCGTGCTCGAATCCCAGGGCTCAGTGCTCACGAACAAGTACGCCGAGGGCTACCCCGGCCGCCGCTACTACGGCGGGTGCGAGTTCGTCGACGTCGCCGAGGAGCTCGCCCGCGAGCGTGCCAAGTCGCTCTTCGGTGCGGCATACGCGAACGTCCAGCCGCACTCCGGTGCCTCGGCGAACGCTGCCGTGCTCTCGGCCATCGCCGAGCCCGGTGACACCATTCTCGGCCTCGAGCTCGCGCACGGCGGTCACCTCACGCACGGCATGAAGCTCAACTTCTCGGGCAAGCTGTACAACGTCGTGTCGTACGGCGTCGACCCCGAGACGTTCCTCGTCGACATGGACGTGGTGCGCGAGAAGGCCCGCGAGCACCGCCCCAAGGTGATCATCGCCGGCTGGTCGGCCTACCCCCGCACGCTCGATTTCGCCGCGTTCCGCGAGATCGCCGACGAGGTCGGGGCGACGCTCTGGGTCGACATGGCGCACTTCGCCGGTCTCGTCGCAGCGGGCCTCCACCCGAACCCGGTGCCGCACGCGCACGTCGTTTCGTCGACCGTGCACAAGACGATCGGCGGCCCGCGCTCCGGGTTCATCCTCACCAATGAGCTCGACCTCTACAAGAAGCTCAACTCCAACGTGTTCCCGGGGCAGCAGGGCGGGCCGCTCATGCACGTGATCGCTGCGAAGGCGACCGCGTTCAAGCTCGCGGCTTCCGAAGAATTCGCCGACCGTCAGGTGCGCACCCTCTCGGGCGCGAAGCTGCTCGCCGAGGCGCTCACGACTGATGCGTCGAAGGCCGCGGGTGTCGACGTGCTGACCGGCGGCACCGACGTGCACCTCGTGCTCGCCGACCTGCGCAACTCGGCGCTCGACGGCCAGCAGGCTGAAGACGCTCTGCACGCCGTAGGTATCACCGTCAACCGGAACTCGGTTCCGTTCGACCCGCGCCCGCCGATGGTCACATCGGGTCTGCGTATCGGCACCCCTGCGCTCGCGACCCGCGGGTTCGGCGACGCCGAGTTCGCGCAGGTGGCCGACATCATCGCGCAGACGCTGCAGCAGTCGGGCGACGTCGCCGAGCTTTCGGCGCGCGTGAAGTCGCTCGCCGACGCGTTCCCGCTGTACCCCGGCCTCGAGGAGTGGTAAACCGTGGCAGCTGAACTTCTCGACGGGAAGGCGGCGGCCGCAGCGATCAAGTCCGAACTCACGGAGCGCGTCAGCGCGCTGCGCGTGCGCGGCATCGTGCCCGGTCTCGCGACCGTGCTCGTCGGAGCAGATCCGGGATCGCAGTGGTATGTCGCCGGAAAGCACCGTGACTGCGCCGAGGTCGGCATCGCATCGATCAAGCGGGAGCTCCCCGATACGGTGACGCAGGACGAGCTCGAGGCGGTGCTCGACGAGCTGAACGCCAACCCCGAGTGCACCGGCTACATCGTGCAGCTTCCCCTGCCGAAGCACATCGACACCGATCGCATTCTCGAGCGCATCGATCCGGTGAAGGACGCCGATGGGCTGCACCCGACGAACCTCGGGCGACTCGTGCTCAATGCGAACGGCCCGATCGACTCCCCGCTGCCCTGCACGCCTCGAGGCGTCATCGAGCTCGTCGAGCGCAACGGCATCTCGTGGGCGGGCAAGCACGTCGTCGTCGTCGGGCGCGGTGTCACGGTCGGTCGGCCGATCGGCCCGCTGCTCACCCGTCGCGCGGTGAACGCAACGGTGACGTTGACGCACACGGGCACGCGTGATCTCGGGGCACTCCTGCGTCAGGCCGACGTGATCGTCGCGGCCGCGGGTGTCGAAGGCATCGTGCAGGCGACCGATGTGCAGCCCGGCGCAATCGTGCTCGATGTCGGCGTCTCGCGCAAGGTCGACCCCGAGACCGGCAAGAGCCGGGTCGTCGGTGATGTCGATCCGGCCGTCGCTCAAGTTGCCGCGTGGGTGTCGCCGAACCCCGGCGGTGTCGGGCCGATGACCCGCGCACTGCTGCTGCAAAACGTCGTAGAGATGGCGGAGCGCGCCTGACGCCCTGCCCGCACTCCCGCTGCCCCCGGCTCGCCCAGCGAACGGGGGCAGCGGTGCGTTCCCGTCGTGGCCCCGTCGTCCATTCAGGCAGGCGAGGCATACTAGAGGCGTCGTGCCCGCGTTCCATTCCATGAAAGCCGAGCCTCACCAGTGACCTTGACGACCACCGCCCTCACCTCGATCGCGACCGTCCCCGCACTCTTCGGCATCGACTGGCTCGACCCCGAGACCCTGCTGAGTGCTGGTGGATGGATCGCCCTCGTGCTCGCCTGCCTCTTCGTGTTTCTCGAAACCGGGGTGCTCGTGCTCGGGTTTCTGCCCGGTGATTCGCTGCTCTTCACCGTCGGTCTCTTCAGCGCCACGGGCATCATTGACGTACCGATCTGGATCACCTGTTTCGTGCTCTTCCTCTGTGCGTTCGCCGGCGATCAGATGGGGTTCATGATCGGGCGCAAACTCGGCCCGGCGATCTTCAAGCGCGAGAAGAGTCGACTCTTCAACCCCGAGAACGTGCAGCGCACGCACGCATTCTTCGAGAAGCACGGCCCGAAGGCGGTCATCATCGCCCGCTTCTTGCCGATCTTCCGCGCGTTCGTGCCGGCAGCCGCGGGGGTGGGCAACATGCGCTACCGCCAGTTCGTGGCCTACAACGCCATCGGCGCGCTCTTGTGGGGTGTCGGTGTGACGTTGATCGGGTACTTCCTCGGCCGCATCCCGTTCGTGCAGCAGTACAGCGAAATCTTCATCATCGTGCTCGTGCTCATCCCGGGTATTCCCATTCTGATCGAGGCGATCCGTGCGTTCTCGCACTGGCGCGCCAAGCGCCAGCTGTCTGCAGCGAATGGCGATCCGGCACCGACCGCACCCGTCGAGTAGTCGACCCGGCTTCCATCGCAATCATTGCTTGACGTCAGCGTGTGCGTGGTTTAACGTACAACCAAATGGTTGCACGAATCTCACCCCAAACTCCGCTTGATCCCGCGCCCGACACCGCGCGGCACAGCGAGCTCACTGATGAGCAGGTGAACCGTATCTTCCGGGCGCTGGCAGACGCGACGCGACGCGACATCGTGCGTCGCACCCTCACCGCAGAAGCGTCTATTTCAGATCTCGCCGCCGACTACGACATGTCGTTCGCTGCGGTGCAAAAGCATGTCGCAGTGCTCGAAGCGGCCGACCTGGTCGCCCGCACCCCCAAAGGACGGGAGCGCATCATCAGAGGCAACCCAGAGACCATCCGACGAGCGAGGGAGCTCCTCGGCCACTTCGAACAGATCTGGCGCGCACGCATCGACCGCCTCGATGCATTTCTCGCCGAACACCCTTGACCCCACGCAGAAAGGCGCATCATGCCCATCACCTCCGTCACCACCGACCCTGAGGCGTTCACGCTGTCAGTGGTCGCCGATTTCACCGTCCCCGTGCGTCGACTCTGGGACGCGTACACCGACCCCCGCCAGATCGAACGCTTCTGGGGTCCGCCGCAGTACCCGTCGACATTCCTGCGCCACGATGCGGCGCCGGGCGGCGTGAGTAACTACGTGATGACCGGACCCGAGGGCGAGCGCAGCGCCGGATACTGGCACTGGGTTGCCGTCGAGGCGCCGCATTCCTTCGAGGTGCGCGACGGCTTTGCGCACGACGACGGCACGCCGAACACGGAACTGCCGAGCATGCGCATGGTCTTCGCATTCACCGAGACCGCGCTGGGGTCGCGTCTCACCACGACCACGTACTTCGGTTCGCTCGAAGAACTCGAGCAGCTCACGGCGATGGGTATGGAAGACGGCATGCGCGCCGCGATGGGGCAGATCGACGCGGTCGTCGAGGATCTCCAGTCGTTCGCCGCCGGGCGCGCGACCGAGGTGCAACTGCTGGGCGATGCGCAGGCTCGTGTGTCGCGCATCATCCGCGGCAGTGTCGAGCAGGTCTGGCAGGCGCACACTGACCCGTCGCTGCTGCAGCGCTGGCAGCTCGGGCCCGACGGCTGGAGCATGCCGGTGTGCGAGTTCGGTGCCGAGGTGGGCGCGCAGCTGCGCACGGAGTGGCAGAACGACGAGAGCGGCGAACGTTTCGGGTTCGCAGGCGTCGTCGTCGAGTCGGCGGCCCCGCATCGTCTCGTGACGACTGAGCGCATGATTTCGCCGGCCGACCCTGAAGGCACTTCGAGCGCAGAGACGCTCAACGAGATGACGCTCACTCCGGTCGACGGGGGCACACTGCTCGCGTACGTCATCACCTATCCCGATAGTCAGGTGCGCGAGACAGTGCTCGCGACGGGGATGGCCGACGGCATGGAGACGGGCTACGCGCGACTCGAGCGCGAGGTGCTGGTCGACTCGCAGACCCGATGAGCCGGTCGCTGCACCGCTGCGTCACACCACGGTGACAAAGCGGTGCAGCGCGTCGAGCAGCACATCGGCGAGACCAGTCTCCTGCTGCATTCCCGCGCGCGCATCGAGAGCGGTGTCGGGGTGGTCGGTGATGATGCCGTCGGTATCGCGGCGCAGGTGTTCGCGCATGCTCGACTCGTCGTTGATCGTCCAAGCCATGAATCCCAGCCCGGCGTTCCACGCGGCGTCTTGCATCTGCTGCGTGGCCGTCCACTCCTCGACGACGATGAAGTCGGCTGAGGTATCGGGCAGGCCGCCGCCGGCAAACGGCATGGTGTAGCCGACGGTGAGGTCGGGGCGCAGCGATTTGAGGCGGGTGACGCTCGCGGCATCGAGCGAGTGGTAGATGTTGCTCTGGAGTGCGTCTGCGGCTTCGAGTTCTGCGACGAGCCGGTTGACGTGATCCGGGGTGTCGGCCCCGCCCAGTTTGATTTCGATCAGCAGTGGGATCTCGAGTTCGGCGGCACGGGCGACGTAATCGCGGAACGCGGGAATCGTATCGGTGTGGCCCTGCTGGTCGCGCACGGTGATCGCCGTGAGCTCGGCGAGCGTCAGGTCTTTCACCGCCTCCGGTCGGCCGGCGAGGCGATCGAGTTTCGGATCGTGCATCGCGACGAACTCGCCGTCGCGCGTCTGCATCACGTCCATCTCGACCAGGTCGGCACCCGCCTTCGCTGCGGCTTCGAGCCCGCTCAATGTGTTCTCGACCCCGCCGTCGCTGAACCCGCGATGCGCGAGCACCAGGGTGTCGGGGTACTCGGAGAGCCGCTGCATCGTGCCGATCGCCGCGGTGCCGAAGCCGAGTGCGGTGACCACTGCGGCCGCCAGCACGAACCGTGCGGGTCGACGCGCAGACGTGTTGCGCCCGGGGGTTCCGGTCTCCGCATGCACCGTGTCGTCGTCGAAGAGGTGCACGCCCGTCGGCAGACGTGAGGCGCTTCGGCGCAGACGTGCGATGAGTACCGCGGTCGCGGTTGCGGTCGCCCACCCGCCGAGCACGAACCCCGCGATCTGCGCGGCGCCGAGTGAATAGGCGGCGACCGCAGGGGACGCTGCGGGGGCGACCGCGTCGGTGAGCATGGTGGGCAGGATCGCAATCGCTGCGAGCACGCTCGCTGCGACGGCGGCTGTAAGAAGCACGGCTGCGACTGAGAGGACGAGCGGGATCACCGCGCGCACGCCGCGGGTCAGCCGCCAACTCGTGCGAGCGGCGTGCCCGCCGCGCGTCAGTACGAACGCGGGAACGGTGAGGCTCAATCGCAGGTTGAGCAGCGCGAGCGCGAGCAGCACAACACTGAGCCCGATGCTCGTCGTCGGGCTCTTCGCGAGCTCGCCCGAGATGAATGGTGGGATGGCGATGCCCCGGGTCAAGGTCGACACGAAGCCGAAACCGCTGAGCGGGAGCAGGAGAAAGAGGTAGAGCAGGAGGGAGAAAGACCGCGGGTGCCCGAGCTTGCGCGCAATGCGGCCGAGGCGACGAATGGACATGCCGAGCGGCTCTCCGGGCCACCGCAGCACCACCACGATCGCGATGAATTGCAGCGAGAGCAGCCAGAACGCCAGCACGGAAATCACGACGATCAGTGCAATCGTGAGCGGAAACCCGCTGTTCCAAGTCATTGCGCCGGTATCGATGCCGTGCATGCCGCTCGCCCGTAGGGCGTCTCGGAACAGCCAGGCGATCACCGGAAGGGCGACGAGCGTGATCAGCAGTTGCGTGGCGAGTACGAGGCCGACGAGCCGGGCTCCGGCACTGCGCACCGAGCGGACCGCCTCAGTGATCAGCGACCGTGTCTCGGCCCAGATGCCGGGCGTCTCCGTGGACATAGTCCACAGTGTACGGAAGCGTGACGGCAACGTGCAGATTTCCCAGCATCATCGGCTACCCTGAGGGACTGTGCTGACCCCCGAGCTGGAACACTATTCGACGATTGCCCTGTACTCGGCGATGATCGTCTACGCCATCGCCTTCGTGTTCTACGCGGTCGATCTCGCGAACCGAAGCGGCGATGCCGCGCTTGCGGAGCGCAACTCCGCGCGCACTGCGGCTTCGGGCGATCTGACGATCCCCGCGGCGACGGCCGCGAACAGCGCTGCCGCGCAGTCGTCGGGCGGGGTCGCGACCCTCACTCGCACCCCTCGTGCGGCATCCGGTGGCGCCGAACCCAAGGCGCGGCGCTCGCGCACGTTGCGCATCGGGTTCTCGCTCACGGTACTCGGGTTCCTGCTGCACCTCGCGGCGACCGTCATGCGCGGCATCGGTGCCGAACGCGTTCCGTGGGCGAACATGTACGAGTTCGCGCTGACCGCAACCTGCGCCATCGTGCTCATCTTCCTGGTGACCCAGTTCTTCGTCGACCTCCGGTTCCTCGGAGCGCTCATCACCGGCATGACCATCCTCTTCCTCGGCGTCTCGAAGGTGAACTTTTACGTCGCCATCGTGCCGCTGCAGCCCGCGCTCGATTCGTACTGGCTCGTCATCCACATTCTCGTCGCCGTGCTCGCCGTCGGCTTCCTGACGCTGTCGTTCGGCTTGTCGGTGCTGCAACTGCTGCAGGCGCGTCGCGAGAACCGCAATGCGATCGGGGGCGAGCCGACGATGCGCTTCCTGTCGACGTTCCCGAGCGCGGTGCGACTCGAAGACCTGGCGTACCGGCTCGCGATCATCGGCTTTGTGTTCTGGACCTTCACGCTCATCGCTGGCTCCATCTGGGCCGAAGCAGCGTGGAGTCGCTACTGGGGCTGGGACACCAAGGAAGTCTGGACCTTCGTGATCTGGGTGCTCTACGCCGGCTTCATCCACGCGCGTGCGACGCGCGGATGGCGTGGCACGCGCTCGGCATGGCTGTCGATCATCGCGTACACGGCGGTCATCTTCAACTTCACGATCGTCAACGTCTTTTTCAAGGGGCTGCACGCCTACTCGGGTCTCTAAGCCGACCCGCTGCCCCCGGGGTGCGCGGCAGTTACTGCAGCACCTCGACGATCTCCGCCGGGTCGACCAGTCGGCCGGCGAGTACCCCCAATCGCGCGGACCCATCGCCCGCATCGCGCAGGTGATTCACGATCCAGGCGAGTTCGTCGGCCTCGTGGGTCACGATCCAATCGGCGTCGCCGACGCCGTGCGCCGCGGCGACCTGCACGGCGACGTCGCCGGTCGCAGCGCGAACCGCGCCGGGGTGTGCAGCCGCGGTCGTGACCGAGAGCCACTGCCGGGGTGCCGTGTCGACGACCGAATCCGTCGATGCTTCGACAACGGACTCGGCATCATCGATGACGATGCCGAGCGCGCCCCAAGTGCGAATCAGGGGAGCGAGCAGAGCCGTGCGGCGCAGCTGTCGCAGCGACCACTGCAGGTCTTCCGGGGCGATGCCCTGCAGCCAGACCAGCAGATCGGCATCGGAGCGCACGCCGCTGACGTCGTACCAACCGCGCAGCACGACACCCTCGTCGTCGAGCTCACGCGCGACGTCTTCGAGCTCGCGCACGATGCCCGGTACGTCGCGACCATCGAGCACCACCGGGTGCGAGGAGCTCACGCGAAATGTCGCGAAGAGGGAGAAGAGCAGCTCAGGGCCATCGGGCTCGACCTGAGCCTCAGGTGCGGCGCTGACGGGTGCGAGATTGAATGCCGGATCGCTCATGCCTCAATGGTCGCCCGACGCTGCGGGCGGCGCAAGGGGCTGGCGCTCAGACTCTTCGGCTCAGCGACTGTCGGCTCGGCGACCGTTGACCGTGGGCGGCCGGCTCAGCGACCGCCGACGACGGGGAAGGTGCCGGTCGGCGTCTCACCCTCGTCGTACACCGTCGCGGGTGAGCCGATCAGGCGAGAGTCGGGCTCGCCGACAACCTCGAGATCTTTGTCAGGGTAGTCGAAACGCGAGAGCACCCACCGCATTGCCTCGAGTCGAGCCCGCTTCTTGTCGTTCGACTTGACGACGGTCCACGGCGCCTGAGGCGTGTCCGTGTAGAAGAACATCGCCTCTTTCGCTTCGGTGTAGTCGTTCCACTTGTCGAGGCTCGCCAGGTCAGTCGGCGAGAGCTTCCACTGCTTCACGGGATCCTCGGAGCGCGACATGAAGCGTTCGTGCTGCTCGGCCTTGCCGACCGAGAACCAGAACTTGACCAGGTGCACTCCCGAGTTCACGAGCATCTGCTCGAACTCGGGCGCCGAGCGGGTGAATTCGAGGTACTGCTGCGGAGTGCAGTAGCCCATGACGCGCTCGACTCCGGCGCGGTTGTACCAGGAGCGGTCGAACATGACGATCTCACCGGCTGACGGCAGGTGCTGCACATAGCGCTGGAAGTACCACTGCGTGCGCTCGCGCTCGGTGGGAATCTCGAGTGCGACGACTCGGGCACCGCGCGGATTGAGGTGCTCGGTGAAGCGCTTGATCGCGCCGCCCTTGCCCGCGGCGTCACGTCCTTCGAAGATGATGACAATCTTCTCGCCCGACTCCTTGACCCACGCCTGCAACTTCAGCAGTTCGATCTGCAGCAGTCGCTTCTCGATTTCGTACGCACGGCGCGACATCTTCTCCGTGTAGGGGTAGCCTTGCCGCCATGCCGCTTCGAGCCCCTGCTCGCCCGTCTCGACGCCCAGCAATTCATCGAGCTCGTCGATTTCGGGCGTCACATCGACGTCGCCGGGCCCGGCGAGTTCGAACCGCGGTTCGCGAGAGGGTGCGAGTTCTTCTGCCATGCTGACGCCTTTCGATGCTGCGGATGCTGCCGGGTACCAGTGTGCTCCGCCGCGGTGAACGCGAGGCAACACCGAGGTAGACGACGGGTGGCGCTCAGCGCACCAGACGGGCGATGGCGGCTGACGCTTCGTGCAGCTTCTCGGCAGCGACCTCGCCGCCTTCCGCAGCAGCCGAGGCGACGCAGTGCTTGAGGTGATCATCGAGCAGCTCGAGTGCGACCCGTTCGAGCGCCTTCGTCGCGGCTGACACCTGCGTGAGGATGTCGATGCAGTACGCGTCTTCCCGCACCATCCGCTGCACGCCGCGTACCTGACCCTCGGCTCGGCGCAGACGCCTCAGCAACTCATCCTTGTGCTCGATGTACCCGTGGGTGTGTTCGGCGCAGCCGGCCTCCATCACTTCGCTCATGCGAGAACTGTACCCGGCTTCAGTCGCTCGTTCGCGGTCGGCGCAGCACTCGTGTGAGCCCACCGATGATCAATACCAGCACGGCGGCCCAGATCGCGGCGTAGAGCGGAAACTCTGCAGGGTCGATGCGCTCGCCGTTGAGCAGCGACGAGACCACGAGCAGCGCGGGCTCGAGATAGCTCAGCAGACCGAACATGCTGATGGTGAGCATGCGAGATGCAGCGATGTACAGCACCACGGCGAACCCGGTTCCGATGCCGAAGAGCGGACCGACCCAGAGCAGCGCCGGGTTCTCGGCGATCGAGTTGCCCGTTACGAGTTCGTGCAGCAGGAAGAACAGTGCGAATGGTGCGACGGCGATGAACTCCCACAGCATGCCGCCGAGGTTTGCGAAACCGAGTGCGCGACGCAAGACGAAGTAGATCGGGTACCCGATGCAGACGAGCAGCGTCTCCCAAGAGACTCCCCCGACGCGTACGATCTCGAAGACCACGCCGATCGCGGCGACGCCGGCGGCGAGCCACTGCCACCACACCAGGCGATCCCGATAGAGGAACTTTCCGACGAGCACCAGCACGAGCGGCAGCAGGAAGTATCCGAGTGCGACCTGCAGGCCGCGCCCGTGCAGGGGTGCCCACGTGAACACCCACAGTTGGAGGCCGACCAAAATGCCGCAGGCGAGCACCCCGAGTGCGAGCACCGGGCGGCGACGGATGCGCGCCCAGAGCTCGGCCGCCAGGTGCCACTGCCGCACGGCGACGAGTGCGAGCACGATGATCGGGATCGTGACGAGGTTGCGCAAGCCCCAGATCGCCTCCGCAGGCGCGGGGGCGAGATAGGGCGTGACGAAGTAAATGCCGGCGAACAATACAGAAGAGGCGACCGAAACGATCGCCCCTCGTGTTTCGCGGCTCAGCGAGCCGAGCACTGCTTACAGGTCGATCGCGCCGATGACCTCGCCGTAGGGCGTTTCACCGACCGGGGCGAACCCGATATGCAAGAAGAATGCTTCCGGGCCGTCTTCGCCGCGCTCCCAGAGCACCGTCAGCCGCGCGACGCCTCGTCGACGCGCCTCCTCGATGAGCGCGTTGACCGCGAACGTGCCGACGCCGGAGCCCTGAACATCAGCGTCCACGTTGATGCGCCACAGAGCCGCACGGAATTCCTCTTGCGACGCATCCGGGTCGAAGTTGCCGTGGATGAAGCCCACGACGTGGTCGTCTTTGAGTACGACGCGCTGCCAGGAGGTGTGCGCCGGGGTCACGGCTGCGGCGGCTGCGTACGAGACCGGAGTGATGAACTGCTCCTGACCCCGCTTGAGGCCCAGCGTGTTCACCGCGACGATGGTCGCTGCCGAAAGCTCTTCGAGTCTCAGATCGCTCATGGAATAAGGCTAACGCTTCGCGGCGGTCGCGCAAGACCCGTCGGCGGGTGCTGCGGCGATGGAGGCGCCGGTACCGGTTGCGATGGTGTGGGGAGCTGCAGTGCCGGGCGCGCCGATGGCGGCGAGCGCAGCGCCGACCGCAGCGGCGGGGGAGTGCTCGGGCAACACGCGCACCCGGGAAGCGATCCGCAGCTCCGCGATGAACGGGCTCGATGCCTCCCACTCGGCGATGGTCGACTCGACGGCATCAAAGAACCGATTCCCGAGGAGACGCAGCCCGCCGCCGACGACGATGGTGTGCGGGTCGAGCAGCAGCACGAGCATGCGCAGCGCTGTGGCGGTGCCGCGCACCAGGTGCTCGAACGCCGCCTGTGCCGCAGAATCCCCGCGATCGATCGCTGGGAGCAGCGCCCGGCCAGGGTGCTCACCGCCGCTCGGCCAGTAGGCGCGCAGTGCGGATCCGCTGGCTGCGGTCTCCAGGCATCCGAACTGCCCGCAGGGGCATGCGCGGCCGAGCGGATCGATCGGAAGATGCCCGATCTCACCCGAGATCCCTGTGGCTCCGCGCTGCAGCACTCGGTCGATGACGAGTCCGTTTGCCAGCCCCGTGCCCAGATTCACGTAGACGACGGTGCCATCGAGTCCCATGAGGTGCGCCGCGCCGAGAGCAGCGGCATTGACGTCGTTGTCGAGTGCCACGGGCACGCCGACGCGATCGCCGAGTCGTCGCGCGAGAGCGAGGCGCTCGATACCGAGGTTGTAGGCGAGCTGCACCTCGCCGGCGTCGCGATTGATCTGCCCGGGGATGCCGACGCCGATCGAGGCGAACTCCGTTGCCGGTCGGCCGACGGCGGACGCGAGATCGTCGATGGCCCGCTGCGCCGTCGCGAGTACTGCCTCCGCGCCCGGTACGGTCGACCGTCTGACGGAGGCGACCACTCGGCCGTCGGCGTCGATCGCGACCGCCTCGGTCTTGGTGCCACCGATATCCATGCCGACGCGGAGTGTGCGGTTCATCGCGTGCTCCCGGTCAACAGGTGCCGCACGGCTTCGCCTACGCGAAGCGTCGACCCGGAGGTTTCGAGATCCGCGCCCCACTCGGGGTCGGGCCACCCCATTTCGACGATCAGCGTCGGCACGCCATCGTCGCGCAACGATGCGATGCCGTCGCGCGAGAATTCGTGCCGGTGCAAATCCCGGCCGACGATGATGACCCCATCGGCCGGCGAGACCCCGGGCGGCAGCGCACCGCTCCACGGCATGGGGGTCTCGGCCGTGACGATGATGTCGCCGGGAGAAGCGGGTGGACCCCACGGAGCGGCGCCGACTGCCTGGTTCGCGGATGATTCAACGCGCAGCAGGCGAGCACGGGGATGCGCGGCCGCCCAGTGCGCTGCCGCCTCGGTGCCGGCGAAACTCGCGGCAATGCGCTCAAGTTCGGCTGGTGCGGTCGGCTCCGCCTCTGGTGCGAGCCCTGCGTCCGTCGAGCCGGCGTCGGCGACGCCGCGTGCCGTGCGAGCGCGCAGCTCGTCGACGCGCTCCGCCGCGCGGTGCAGACGGTCGGCCGCGAGACGTCCGTCGCTCACGGCCGCGATCACCTGCTCCTCGATCTCGGCCAGCAGCTCCGGGCTCGATCGGGTGCCGAGGCACAGCAGATCGCACCCGGCCGCGAGTGCCCGCACCGCAGCTTCGGGGATACCGATCTCCGCACTCGCTCCACGCATGTCGAGCGCGTCCGAGACGATCACGCCGGTGAAACCGAGTTGTTCGCGCAGGATCCCCTGCAAGATGCGCGCGCTGAACGTCGCGGGGAACTCCGCGTCGACCTCGGGCAGCAGAATGTGCGAGGTCATGATCGCGTCGACTTCGGCAGCGATCGCCGCCGCGAACGGGGGGAGGTCGCGCTCCGCAAGCAGCTCAGCATCGGCGTGCACTGTGGGCAGGTGCAGGTGCGAATCGAGCGCGGTCGCCCCGTGCCCCGGAAAATGCTTCGCGCAGGCGGCCGCGCCGGTGCCGCGCAGGCCGCGAACCCAGGCGCTCACGTGACGGGAGACGAGGTCGGCGTCTGCCCCGAAGCTGCGCGTGCCGATGACGGGATTGCGCGGGTCGCTGTTGACATCGGCGACGGGTCCGAGCGCCAAGGCGAAGCCCGACGACAGGAGCTCACGGCCCACCTGCGCGCCGACGCGCTCGGTGACGTCGACGTCGTCGATGCGACCGAGCACGGCCGCGCCAGGGTATGGGGACCCCTCCCGATAGTGCAGCCGCGTGACCTCACCGCCCTCCTCATCAATCGCGATCATCAGGTCGGACGAGGCCGAACGGAGCGCGGCGCCGAGCGCGGCGAGCTGGGGCTGATCCTGCACGTTCTCGCCGTACACGCACCACGAGTGCACACCGCCCGAGATCGCGTCGAACACCCAGCTCGGAGGCTCGAGCCCGGCGAACCCCGGCATCAGCGTGGTACGGATGGCCCGTCGCAGCTCGCTCATCCCTTGACCGCCCCGCTCACGAGGCCGCTCGTCATGCGCCCCTGCACGATGAGGAAGAAGATGATCACCGGCACCGCGACCAGTGTCGATGCCGCCATGACCTCGCCCCAGTCGATCGCCCGCGAAGCCGACTGCTGAATGAATCCGCGCAGCCACAGGGGCAGTGTCTGCGTGCCCGAATCCTGCAGGATCACCAGGGCGACGGTGAATTCGTTCCATGCCTGCAAGAAGGCGTACACGCCGCTGGCCACCAAGCCGGGTGCGAGGAGCGGGAACGTGATGCGCAGAAACGCCTGCGTGCGGCTCAGCCCGTCGACCATGGCGGCCTCCTCCAGCTCCGCAGGAATGCCCGCAACGAAGCCGCGCAGCATCCAGATCGTGAATGGAACCACTGCGGCGATGTAGATGATGCTCACCCCGACCACCGAGTTGAGCAGATTGAGCGACCCCATCAGCTTGTACTGGGCGATGAACATGCCCTCGGCGGGCAGCATCTGGATGAAGAGCACGGCGAGCACGAAGCTGCGACGGCCGCGGAACCGGAACCGGCTGATAGCCAGGGCCGCGAGAAACGCGAAGATCAGGCAGCAGGCGACCGCGATGCCGGCAACCGCAAGACTGACGCCCAGTGCGCGAAGAAACGAACCGTCGGAAACGACCGAGAAGAAGTTGCGCAAGGATCCGCCGACGGGCAGCAATCGCGGCGTCGACTGATCGAGAACGACGCCCGGCAGCAGCGACGAGTTGAGCATCCAGTACACCGGGAACACCCAGATGAGAGCGACGAGGATCGCGACGACCGCGAGCACCGTGCGCCCCGGCCGGCCGATCCGCGCACGACCGCGCTGCCGCAAGACCTCGACCGGGGCCGTCATAGTGGTGGTGCGAGGTGCACTCATCGCTCCTCATCCTCCTTCAGCAGATTGCGAACGTAGGCCCAGCTCAGCGCGATGGTGAGCAGGAGCACAAAGATGGACATCGCGCTCGCCATCGCGAAGTCGCTCGATCCGATGCCGATCTGATAGATGTACGTGCCGAGCACGTCGGTCTGGCTCGCGATGGAACCGCGATCTTGCAGCAGCTTGATCTGGGTGAAGACCCGCAGATCCCAGATGATCTGCAACAGCATCACGATGCCCAGCACCGGCTTTACGAGCGGCAGAATGATGAACCGGAATCGCTGCCACGGGCTTGCGCCGTCCATCTGCGCCGCCTCGAGCACTTCACCGGGCACCTGTGTTAGCCCCGCGTACATCGAGAACGCGACGAACGGCACGCTCATCCACACCACGATGATCAGGGCGACCCCGAAGAACGACAGCGGATCTTGCAGCCAGTTGTGCCCCTGGACCGGAAGCCCGATCGACCCCAGCGCCCAGTTCACCAACCCTCGGCGCCAATCGAAGATCCAGTTCCAGATGGTCATCGCGGCGACCACCGGGGTCGCCCAGGCGAGCAGCAATGAGATCTGCAGCGCGAGGCGCGCCGCGGTCGGAACCACCTGCATCAGCAGCGCCAGAGCGGTGCCGACAACCATGGTGACCCCCGCGGTGACGAGGCAGAATGCGATCGACCGGGCGACCACGAGCCAGGTTGTCGGGTTCGAGAACAACTCGACGTAATTGCCGAACCACACCCACTCGGGAGGCTGGCCGAACTGCTGGGCCAGCCCGAAGTGCTGCATCGAGGTGATGACCTGCCACACGACCGGGTAGCCGAGCGCGAGCAGCACGATCAGCGTCGCGGGGAGCAGCAGTGCGTAGGGCGCGATGCGGAAGCGGGGTCGGCGAGGAGCGACGGTGGAGTCTGCCATGACCGGCCTTTCGAAGCGAGAGGGGAGCTGGAACGGTCTGCGGGAGTCGGGCCCGGAATGCCGCAGCACCCGGGCCCGACGATCCTGCATTACTTCTGATTGAGCAGCGCGTCGAGCTTTGCGTTCGTATCGACCGCGAGCTGCTGCAGATCATCGGCATCGCGGATCTTCGAGAAGAATTCCTCCATGATGCTCTTCGACTCGATCGCGGCCCAGCCCGGTGCGGCGGGGGTGAGCTTCGAATTCGAGGCCGATTCGATCAGCGCCTGCGCGAACTGGTCGTCGCCGAGCGACGACGCATACTGCTGGTTCGCTGGGCCGAGGCCGTTCTCGCCGAGCATCTTCTGGTAGTCCTCGGAGTAGACGATGCGCAGCAGCTCTTTGGCAAGCTCCGGTTCATCCGACTTCGCCGAGATACCGAGGTTCGAGCCGCCCGCGAACACCGGGGCCGGCTTGCCGTCGTTGCCGGGAAGCACGAAGGTGCCGAACACCTCGTCGTTCCACTCGCGCGCCGCCTCACCGTCGTCGCCCGTGGTGAGATCGCCGATCGAGAAGTGCGCCCAGCCCGGCGCCATGATGGTGGCCGCAGAGAGCGACAGGTCGTCGGTCACCGCCCCCGATTCATCTTTCACCTGATCGGAGTCGTTGAGGTACTGGTACTGATTCGCATCCTTCGCGTCGTTCGGAGCGTTCGATGCCGTGCGGTAGATCTGCTGCAACTGCTCGAGGCCCTTGAGCGACTCGGCGGAGTCGAGCGTCGCCTTCCACGAACCATCGCTTTGCTGCTCGGCGATGTTGCCGCCGTTCGCGAAGATCCACGAGATCCCGTCGCGCCAGTCCTGGCCGCCGAGGTAGAAGCCCGAGAACTTGTCGATGCCCTTCGGGTTTTTCTCCGTGATCGAAGTGACGGCCGCATTGAACTCGTCGAGCGTCTTCGGCACCTCGATGCCCGCCGCCTGCCAGACATCCTTGCGGTAAAACATGTACCGAGAACCGAAGTAGTAGGGGAGCGTGTACTCCTTGCCGTCGACCTGACCCACCTCGACGAACGACGGCAGCAGATCATCGCCCCCGAGCTCGTCGTACATGTCACTGACGTCCAGGAACGCCCCCACGTTGGTGAACGTCGGGGAGAGCGTGTTGCCGATCTCGGTGACGTCGGGAGTGTTGTTGGCGTCGGGGAGGGCCGTGGTCAGCTTCGTGACGATGTCGCCCCAGCCCTGCTCCTCGATCTTGAGCGTGGCGCCCGTGCGATCGTGGAACTCATCGGTGAGGTAGTCGCGCAGCGTGTCAGGCGTATCACTGCCGATGAGCCACAGGGTGATCGACTTGCCGTCGCCGTCGACGGCGCCCGAGCCGCCGGAATCGCCGGCGCCCTGACTGCAACCGGTGAATAGGAGTGCGGAAGCCACGGCCGCAGCGGTGAGGCCGGTGAGCTTTCTCTTCATGGGAGGTTCCTTCTTTCGGAGTGACTGTGGAATGGATGGATGTGAGTCGGTGTATCGCACCCGCGCATCGGGCGGGTCAGCGGGTTAGGTGATCCCGAGCGTCGCCCCAAGCACCACGGCCGTCGCGCCCCGCAGAATGAGGTCGTCGCCCTGGCGGGTGGTGCGCAGCACGAGATTGTCGTGCGAATCGGGCATGGTGCGGCGGCGCAAAATCTCGAGCGTCGCCTCGGCGAGCACCCCGTCGACCAGTTCGATCGGGCCCGCGAGCACGACCTCGGCGAGGTTCAGCACGCCAACCACCGGTGCGAGTGCGATGCCGAGGCGCTGCCCGGCCTCACGGAGCACGGCATCGCGCTGGTCGGGATGCGCCGCGAGCGCACTGGTCAGCGACGGTACTGACAACCAGTGCTCAAGCACCTGACCGCGGGCATAGGGGGCCTCGATGCCGAGATCGGTGCCCACCATAACCTGACCGATCTCGCCCGAGGCGAAGCGAGTGCCGGTGACCGGACGGCCCGCGATGATGAGGCCCGAGCCCACACCGTGACCGATCGTGATCAGGATGAAATCGTCGGTCGCGTCACCGAACCGCAGCTCAGCGAGGGCGGCGAGGTTGGCGTCATTCATGACCACCGTGGTGATGCCGGTGCGCTCGGCGAGCAAGCCGCGCAGGTCGAGCTGATGCCAGCCCAGGTTCGCGGCGGTGCGCACCACCCCTTCGGCGTCGACAACACCCGGAGTGCCGACGCCGATGCCGAGCACTGGCACCGAGGCGCGCTCGAGCAGCTCGAGCGCGAGCCGCACCGCTCGCTCGCTCGCGGCTTCGCCGACGGCGCCGTCGAGCGGTGTCTCGGCGCGGTCGACGACCGTGCCATCGAGGTCGAGCAGTGCACCGCGGAACCGTCGGTCGTCGCTGAGATCGAGCGCGAGCACCGAGAACGCCGAGCGGGCGAGGTCGACGAGGATCGCGGGTTTGCCGGGGCGCTGCGACTCCTGAACGCCGAGCTCGGTCGCGAGCCCGTCACTCAGCAGTTCGGCGACAAGGCCCGAGACGGTTACCTTCGTGAGCCCCGTAGCCCGGGCGAGGTCGGCGCGGCTCATCGGGCCGGCAGCCGAGAGGGTCTGGAGCACCAGCGTGCGATTGTGCTGCTTCGCGTCGCCGGGCGTCGCGCCCAACCCGGCGCGGTGAGCGCCCCCGAACTGGGCGCCCGCGATAGGGAACGCGGCGGGGCCGGGAGCGGGGCTGGGACGCGTTCTGGAACGCGACAGTGCGATCGTCATGACAGTTAGTAAAGCTAACGAACTAATTCTGCGCAAGTCCTGCGGCAGAATTTTTTGCCTGAGCCTCGTCATTTCCGTCGCCTCTCAGTTTTGGTGTCACTTTGTTTCGTGTCTGAGCGGTGTGAAGCGGATTTCACTGCACTTTGTGACCCCGACTCGCTCGGCTGGTCGGCTGACGACTGGCTTATCGTGCGAGCGCATTGGCGAATGCCTTCGCGATTCTCATGAGGAGTTGTCGCGGATCTCTCAGGTCTGCGGCGGTGACTCTGATGACGCGCCATCCTTGGTCGTGCAGGAGTTCGATCCGCCGCATGTCGAGTTGCACCTGCTGTGGATCGGTGAAGTGGTGCATACCTTCGTATTCGATTGCAATGCGAAGCTCGGGGTACCCCAAGTCGACGTGCAAGGTGCGAGGCCGACCGTTGATGTTCACGGCCACGGCACAATCGACGGTGGGTTCCGGGTAACCGGCACCCATGAGTGTCAGACGCAACCGGGTTTCCTGGGGTGAATCCACACCAGCACGTACCGCTTCCAATGCTCGCGCGCGGAGTGGAGTGCCGGTTCCTCTGGAGTGCCGACGGTGGGCCGCGCGAAGTTGATCGAGGGTCGCGAGCTCCGAGTGGCGCTGCCCGCCGCTATTCAGGATGCGAGTGCCTGACACAATGGCGTCTCCGGCGACGACCAGGGCTTCGAAGCCGAGTACGGCGCTGAGCTGACACCAGATATCGGCGGGGCTCGGAATTCGTACCCCATTGTGCGACTCGAACTCGAGGGTGTCATGACGCACACGATGCCCGAGCAGGCCGGCTCGTCGCGGAGCGCGGGCTGGAGTGATGACGCCGACTTCGACCGCGCGATGCGGAGGAGGCGGAGCGGGAATGCGGAGGATCGCGGCTGCCGAGCGGCGAGAAATGAATCGGCCGGTGGTCAGAGATGCGCCGACCGCCAGGCAACGATCTCGATACTCATGCAGATCGAGTCCGCTGTCGGGCGTCACGACGAGCCCGGTCGCCACACGCGCGAGGCGTGGAGATCGGAGGCGGCCTCGGCTCACTCCGACGCTGCGGAGAGCGCCGACTGAGTGTGCGCCGGGAGGGATCGGGGCTGTTGTTGATTGCCGCATAGGGCCAGCCTGGCGGGACAAGGTCGCGGAAAACGACGCAGGCGGAGCCTGCGACGAATCTGTGGAAAACCAGCGTGCAGGAGGTTGCTGTGCGCGCACGACGAGCCAACGACGCCTCACGCCGAAGCGCGCCCTGCGCTTCGCTACCCCGCCTCCACGCGAATCGGTGTCAAAAAGTGCGGTCGGGAGTGCGAAATCGAGCCCCAAAACTACACAAAGTGACACCGATCCGGGAAGATCCGGAGGCCCGGAGGCCGGGAGGCCGGAATGCCGAAACGCGCAAGCGCAGCGGCAGCGAGAAAGCGCTACGAGATGCGCGCGCCCGTCGCCGCGTCGAAGAAGTGCAGGCGTTCGGGCGCGGGAACGAGCGTCACCGTTTCGCCGGCCGCGGGGTGGTCGCGGCCGTCGACGCGGGCCACGATCGTGGCGCCTCCCGAGCTGGTCGAGGTGAGCGCGTCGGGGTCGACGCCTGATCCGCCGCCGGCGACCGAGGTGGTGCGGCCGTAGAGGTAGCCGTCGGCGCCGAGTTCTTCGACGAGGTCGATCGTGACCGACAGGCCCGGCGTGCCTGCGGGCGCGAGCGTCAGGTCTTCGGGTCGGATGCCGATGGTCACGCCCGATCCGGTTGCGCGTTCGCGAACGCCGGGCGAGAGCGGCACGCTGAGCGAGCCGGTGCGCGCGGATTCGCCCGAGATCTCGGCGGGGAGGAGGTTCATAGCGGGCGAGCCGATGAAGCCCGCGACGAACACGTTGTCGGGTGCGGCGTAGAGGTCGCGAGGGGTACCGACCTGCTGCAGCACACCGTCTTTGAGCACGGCGATGCGGTCGCCCATGGTGAGCGCTTCGGTTTGATCGTGCGTGACGTAGACCGTGGTGACGCCGAGCCGTCGCTGCAGCGACGCGATCTGGGTGCGGGTCTGCACACGCAGCTTGGCGTCAAGGTTCGAGAGCGGCTCGTCCATCAGAAACACCTGCGGCTGCCGCACGATCGCGCGCCCCATCGCGACGCGCTGCCGTTGCCCGCCTGAGAGCGCCTTCGGCTTGCGATCGAGGTACTCCTCGAGGTCGAGCATACGGGCCGCCTCGAGTACGCGCTCGTCGCGCTCGGTCTTCGAGACGCCCGCGATCTTGAGCGCGAAGCCCATGTTGTCGGCGACGCTCATGTGCGGGTAAAGCGCGTAGTTCTGGAAGACCATCGCGATGTCGCGATCCTTCGGGGGCATTTCCGAGACGTCGCGATCGCCGATGATGATGCGCCCCGAGTCGATCTCCTCGAGCCCTGCGAGCATGCGCAGCGTGGTCGATTTGCCGCAGCCCGACGGGCCGACGAGCACGAGAAATTCTCCGTCGCCGATGTCGAGATCGAGCTCATCGACCGAGGGGCGCGTTGCGCCCGGGTACACGCGAGACACGTGGTCAAACGTCACTGTTGCCATGATTTCCTCCACCGGCAGGTACGTGCCGGACGATCCGTTGTAGAGCCGGCAGCCTCGCGGCCACCGGTGCCCGTCGTTGGGCGGCCCCAGGCTAACAGCGCGACTGCGCGGGTTTCAAGGGCGCTGCCCGTGGGCGACGAACCGGAAGCGGTCGCCGCGGAAGCGGGAACGGGTGAACTCGCGGGCGACCCCGTCGGCCGATCGGGCCACGCGGGCGACGAGCAGCAGCGGGTGGCCCACGGCGACGCCGAGACGCTCCGCATCTTCAGGCCCGGCGAGCGCCGTGCCGATCTCGTCATCGACGCTGTCGAGATCGATGCCGTACTCGTCGTGGAGCGTCGCGTACAGCGAACCGTGCACGGCGAGGGCGCCCGCGAGCCCCGGGTACGTGCCGGGCAGGTGCGCGATCTCGTGCGCGAGCGGGGTCGCCTCGTGCAGGCGCACGCGCTCGACGCGGGTGACGGGTGAGCCGGCGTCGAGGCCGAGTGCGGCAGCGAGATCGCGCTCGGGATCGCCGCCCGCCGCGGTCTCGACGATACCGAGCACGCGACTGTCGAGCGGCTCCTCGCCGAAGTCTTCGCTGAGCGAGGTGAGTGATCGCACGTGCACGATCGGCAGGGGTGCGACGAACGTGCCGCGGCCCTGCTCGCGCACGATGCGCCCCTCGGCCTCGAGCGCGGAGAGGGCCTGTCGAATCGTGGTGCGCGAGGTGCCCCAGTGCTCGGCGAGTTCGCGTTCGGTGGGCAGCGGATCGCCCGGCCGAGCATCGCGCAGCGCCTCGAGCAGGTGAAGTTTCTGCGCGTAATGCTTGGGCGTGCTGGGCATGGTTTCTCCCGAGAATGGCATCGGCGAGCTGGTTCACGGCGCGGTTGACATCGCTGTCTCTGCGCTGCAAACTTGCCGATGAGGATTGGTCTAGTCCATTTTACGATCTCGTTGGCGTGTGCGCCACGGGTGCGCGCACGACTGATGCGCGGGAGCAGAACGTATCGGGAGTAAGGGAGACACGACGTGGATGTCATCATCGAGGCGGACGCGGCAGCCGTCGCCGAGCGCGCCGCCGACCTGATCGCGGCCGTGATCGAGGGCTGGCCGAATTCCGTGATCGGTGTCGCGACGGGTTCGTCGCCCCTCGGCACCTACGACGCGCTGGCTGCCCGGGTGCGCGACGGACGCCTCGACACCGGCGGCGTCACGGCGTTCGCGCTCGATGAGTACGTGGGCCTGGCACCGGGGCACCCGGAGAGCTACCGATCGGTGATCCGCCGCACCGTCACCGAACCCCTGCGGCTCGCACCCGACCGCGTGCACGTGCCCGACGGCAGCGCCGATGATCTCGAAGCCGCGTGTGCCGAGTACGAGCGCGCGATCGCCGCGGCTGGCGGCATCGACGTGCAACTGCTCGGCATCGGCGCGAACGGGCACATCGGATTCAATGAGCCGACCTCGTCGTTCGCTTCGCGCACCCGGGTGAAGACGCTGGCTCCGCGCACGCTCGCCGACAATGCCCGCTTCTTTGACGGCGATCAGCCGCCCGAGCACTGTCTGACGCAGGGGCTTGGCACCATTCTCGACGCTCGCCGGCTGGTACTCGTAGCCCAGGGCGCCGAGAAATCGGATGCCGTTGCGCGCATGATCGAGGGGCCCGTGGCGAGCATCTGCCCGGCGAGCGCCTTGCAGCTGCACCCGCGGGCGACGGTCATCATCGATCGAGCGGCGGCCGCCTCCCTGACGTTGACCGAGTACTACGAGCACGTGCAGGCCCGTATGCCCTCCTCGGCATACGCAGGTGGCGGATCGCGATGACTTCGACCGATCACTTGCTGACCGCTGCCCGCGTCGTGACGAGCAGCGCGGTGCACGCGCCGGGATGGCTGCGCCTTTCAGGTGAGCGCGTGGAGGCAATGGGGGGCGGGGTGCCGCGCGATGCCGACGCGCACTCACCGCACCGCACCGACCTCGGCGAGGCGACCATCGTGCCCGGATTCGTCGACATTCATGTGCACGGCGGGGGAGGATCGAGCTACCCCGACAGCGGCTCGGGCGCCGGGGCCGAGGACGGGGTCGCGTTGGCGAGACGGGCCCGTGCCGCGCATCTCGCGCACGGTACGACACGCAGCATGGCGAGCCTCGTCGCGGCGGCACCCGAGCGCCTGTTGGCCCAAGTGGCGGCGCTCGCGCCGCTCGTTGAACGCGGCGAACTCGGCGGCATCCACCTGGAAGGACCGTGGCTGAGCGCGGGCCGGGCCGGCGCGCACGATCTAGAGGTGCTGCGCGCGCCCGACCCTGCCGAGATCGCTGACCTGCTCGACGCCGGGCGATCCGGGGCAGACGGACGAACCGCGATCGCGGTCGTCACCTTCGCGCCCGAACTGCCCGGAGCGATCGCCGCGATCGAGCAGTTCGTCGCCGCAGGCGTGCGCGTCGGTATCGGCCACACCGACGCCGATGCGGCCTGTACGCAACGCGCGATCGATGCCGGCGCGACCTTGGCCACGCACCTCTTCAACGCGATGCCGCCGCTGCACCATCGGCAGCCGGGGCCGGTGCTCGCACTCATGCACGATCCGCGCGTCACCCTCGAACTCGTCGCCGACGGCACCCACCTTGCCCCCGAGCTCGCTCGCTGGGTGGTCGCATCGGCCGGAGCGCAGCGCGTGGCCCTCGTCACCGACGCGATGGCGGCGGCCGGGCAGGGCGACGGCGACTATCGACTCGGGGGTCTCGACGTCGTGGTGCGCGACGGGGTGGCTCGGTTGCGTGGCGCGTCGGGTGGCATCGGCGCGATTGCCGGCAGCACGGCCACGATGGATCGGCTCTTGCGTACGTGGCTTCTCGGCGATCGCGACGCCGCCGACAGCATCGCCGAGCCTCCGGGCGACGCGCGCTGGATCGAAGCGGTGCGGGTGACCGCCACGACGCCGGCTCGCGCGGTCGGTTGGGTCGACTCGGGCGATCTCGCAACCGGGATGCGGGCTGACCTCGTCGTGCTCGACGCCGCGGTGCGGGTGCAGCGGGTGATGCGCGGTGGCACGTGGGTGGCGGATCGCCTGACGACGTGAGCGGATCGCCGGTATGGGGATCCCCCGTGAAAACTATCTCGATGTCGAGATACCCGCCGCGACTCGGGTAGGATGGATCGCGGTTTGACCACGACGAAAACGGGAGATGTGTTGGCGAAGATCAAGGTTGAAGGTACGGTCGTCGAGCTCGACGGCGACGAGATGACGCGCATCATCTGGCAGTTCATCAAGGACCGCCTGATTCACCCCTACCTCGACGTGACGCTCGAGTACTACGACCTCGGCATGGAGCACCGCGACGCGACCGACGACCAGGTCACCATCGACGCGGCGCACGCGATCCAGAAGCACGGCGTCGGCGTCAAGTGCGCCACCATCACCCCCGACGAGGCGCGCGTCGAAGAGTTCGGCCTCAAGAAGATGTGGCGCAGCCCGAACGGCACGATCCGCAACATCCTCGGCGGCGTGATCTTCCGCGAGCCGATCATCATCTCGAACATCCCGCGCCTGGTGCCCGGCTGGAACAAGCCGATCATCATCGGGCGTCACGCATTCGGCGATCAGTACCGCGCCACCGACTTCCGCTTCCAGGGCGAGGGCACCCTCACCGTCGAGTTCACCCCGAACGACGGCTCCGAGCCGCAGAAGTTCGAGGTCTTCCAGTCGCCGGGCGACGGCATCGCGCAGGTGCAGTACAACCTCGACGCCTCGATCCGCGACTTCGCTCGCGCTTCGCTCAACTACGGCCTGAGCCGCAACTACCCGGTGTACCTCTCCACGAAGAACACCATCCTGAAGGCCTACGACGGCCGCTTCAAGGACGTCTTCCAGGACATCTACGACACCGAGTTCAAGGAGCAGTTCGAGGCTGCCGGGCTCACCTACGAGCACCGCCTCATCGACGACATGGTCGCTTCGGCCATGAAGTGGGAGGGCGGCTACGTCTGGGCCTGCAAGAACTACGACGGCGACGTGCAGTCGGACACCGTGGCGCAGGGCTTCGGCTCGCTCGGTCTCATGACCTCCGTGCTGGCGACGCCCGACGGCAAGGTCGTCGAGGCCGAGGCCGCTCACGGTACCGTCACCCGTCACTACCGTCAGCACCAGCAGGGCAAGCCCACCTCGACGAACCCGATCGCGTCGATCTTCGCCTGGACGCGCGGTCTCGCGCACCGCGGCAAGCTCGACAACAATCAGGAGCTCATCGAGTTCTCGCACACCCTCGAAGACGTCGTCATCAAGACCGTTGAGTCGGGCAAGATGACCAAGGATCTCGCGCTGCTCGTCGGCCCGGATCAGGCGTACCAGACGACTGAGGAATTCCTCGCGTCGATCGACGAGAACCTGTCGACTCGACTGGCGTAATCTCGCCTTCGCGTTCGCGCGCAACGGGGATCGGTGCTTCGGCGCCGGTCCCCGTTGCTCTGCCGGAGCGCGATGCCGCCAGCCCGGACGATGCGTCGGACAGTCGGGACCGATCGTCGGGCGCTCGGCACCCGATCCGACCACGATGGAACCATGACGATTACTGCTCCCGTTCCCACGGTGCCCGCGGCCGATGCCGCGACCGGGAAGGCCGCGCGCCGACCCATGAACTACCCCGCGCTGATCACGATGATGCTGATGAGCTTCTTCCTCGTGACTGCCGAATTCGTGCCGAGCGGCATGCTGACGAGCATCGCGGCCGGCCTCGGGGTGACGCCGGGGCAGGCCGGACAGATGGTCGCGGTCACCGCGTTCGCCGGGCTCATCGCGGCGCCGACGGTGGGCCTGATTTTCCCGAAACTCAACCGTCGCTCGCTGCTCGTGTGGCTGTCGATTGCCGCCGCGCTCTCGAACGTGCTCGTCGCCATCTCGCCGAACCTGCTCCTCGTGATTCTCGCGCGCTTCATCTTGGGTGCCGCGATCTCGGGCTTCTGGTCGATGTCGATCTCGGTCGCCGCGAAGATCGCCGGGCCGGATCGCCTGGGCAAAGCGGTCATGTTCAACTCCGCGGGCGTATCGCTTGCCACGGTGGCCGGTGTGCCGCTCGGCGTCATGCTCAGTGAGGCGCTCGACTGGCGCAGCGTGTTCTGGGTCGCTGCGGGACTCAGCGCCGTGCTCGCGCTCGTGCTTCGATGGCTGCTGCCCTCCGTGCCGGCCGAGAACGCCGCCCGTCTTTCGACGCTCGGGGCCGCGCTGCGACGCCCCGGTATTGCGCTCGGCGTCGTCGCGAACGTGCTCGTCGTCTCCGGGCACTTCTTGGCCTATACCTACGTGCGCCTCGCGCTCGAGCGGGTGAGCGAGGGCGGCACGATCATCGGTGCCGACACGATTGTCGTGCTGCTTGCGCTCTTCGGTGTCGGAGGCCTCGTCGGCAACGTCGTGATCGGGTTCGTGGTCGACCGCGGCTATCGCGCGCTCATCATCGTGACGCCGGTGCTGATCGCCGGGTTGATTTCGCTCATCATCGCTTCGTCGGGGTCGCTGTGGGCGACCGGCGGCGCGGTCGTCGTGTGGGGATTCTTCTACGCCGCCTGGCTGATCATCGCGAACACCTGGGTCGGCAACCGCCTGCCCGACTTGCTCGAGGCCGGCGGCAGCCTCATCGTCGTCGGGTTCCAGGCCGGCATCACCATTGCGGCAGCGTTCGGCGGGCTGCTGGTCGATGCGTGGGGCATCGTGGCGGTCTTCGTGATCGGCGGGGCAGCACTGCTCGTCGGGGCCGCGCTGTTCGGCATCTCCGACCGCATCTCGGAGGGTCGCCGCACTCAGAGGTGATCCTCAGCGCACTCGACGCCGGGGCCGCAGTCAGCACGCAGCGACTGCGGCCCCGGCGTTGCCGTGTGGATCTGCGTGCTACGCCCGCGCGGCGCGCAGTGCACCGGATCGCCAGGCCGACGGGGTGACCCCGACCCGGCGGCGGAACGCGCGGCTGAAACCGTCATCGGAGGTGTAGCCGATGGCCCGCGACACTTCGGAGACGCCGCGGCCTTCCGCGAGAAGCTGCTGAGCCGACCGGATGCGCACATCGGTGAGGTAGTTCGCGGGTGAGGTGCCGGTGGCGATGCGGAAGCGCTCGGCGAATACGGAGCGCGACATGGCGCCGGTGCGGGCGAGGTCCTCGAGGGTCCAGACGCGGCCCGGGTTGGCATGGATCGCCTCGACCACTCGGTCGAGGAACGGGTCGTTCGTGCGCGAGGGCCAACCATCGGGGGCGCATCCGCGGATCGCCCAGGCGCGAATCACCGAGACGAGCACCGTGTTCGCCATCATGCCGCAGACGATCGACGATCCGGCCTGATCGGCGCATGCCTCGGCGGGCCGACCGACCTCGGGCCCGAGCATCGAGGCCAGGGCCGCGACGGCGGGTTCGGTGCCGGGCAGATCGCGCACGAGGATCGTGTCGGGCAGCAACTCGAGCACGTGGGCGGTCGCTTCGGTGAAGTCGAGCGATGAGAGCAGCACGAAGGCGTGCTCGTCGACGCGCAGCGCATGCGCCTCGCGTCCGGTGAACAATTGTGCGTCGCCGACCGAGAGATGGCGCGCTTCGTCGCCAGCGGAGGCGAGCGCGGCATCGGGCACTGCGGCCCGCGGGCCGCTCGGATGCACGTGCAAGTCGCCTTCGATGACGTACACGAGGGTGACGCCGCCGCGGGGGATCGAGACGACCTCGCCCGGAGTCACCGTGACGCGGTGCTGCTGTTTCACCCGAGCGTTGATGCTGGCGAGCACCCGGTCGATCGCCGCGTCGCGGTCATCATGAGCGGTGCGAGTGGCAGCGGTCGCTGCGGCTGTTGAGGCCGCGGAGCTGGCGCGTGAGGGGGCGGGCATGCGGAGTGCAACGCCGCATCACGCCGCCCTATTCCGCGCGTGACGCCGTGTTTCGGGTGGTCGACTCACGGACGTCGAGGGTGGCTCGAGGCACCTCGAGTGCGATGTCGAGCGGCTTGCCCTCGGCGAGGAGCACCGCCACCTCCACGGCTCGGGCGGCGATGCCTTCCGGGTGCAGGTCGAGCGTGGTGACGCTGGGGCGCGAGATGCGATTCTGCAGCGCACCGGAGCCGGCGGCGAGCAGCAGGTTGTCGGGCACGCGAATGCCGCGCTTCGCCGCGGCGGCGTTGAGACCTGCCGCATGGCGGCCGGTCAGGCAGAAGATGGCGTCGGGCGACTCGGTGGCCCCAGACCCGGGGCCTGCGCCGAAGAACCGCTCGACTGCGGCCTCGCCGACCTGCTCGCCCTCGGATTCGGGGAAGGCGGCGATATCGGGCTGCTGTCCGCGCAGTGCGCACCAGTCGCGGTAGGCGTCTTCAGACTCGCGGTTCCAGGAGTTGCCGTCGGTGCCGGTCAGGAGCGCGACGCGGTGCGCGCCGGCGTCGGCGAGGTGGTCGAGTGCGAGCAGTGTCTCTTCGCGATCGCGGGTCGCGAGCTCGACGAATTGCCCGGGGCGCGCAGGGTCGGAGCCGATCACCACGAAGGGGATGTTGCGCTGGTCGAGCATGGTGAGTACGGGATCGTGCTCGAACGGCTCAGACACGATGTAGGCATCGGCGGCGGTGGCGCTGAGCGGGGCCTCGGGTCGCGTCGGGTCGTCGACGAGCATCATGCTGTACCCCCGTTCCATGGCGGCGAGCGAGGCGGCTCCCGCCATGCGGAGGAAGTAGTCGACGCCCTCGGGAAGGAACGTGTCGAGGGTGTGCAGCGGTCGAATGACGAGGGCGAGCAGGCCGAGTCTTGAGCTCTGCAGACCCTGCGCGATTGGGCTCGGGCGGTACCCGATCTCGGCGGCGACGCGGGCGATGCGGTCGGCGGTCTCCTGGCGCACCACACCTTTGCCATTGAGGGCGTGCGAGACCGTGGTCGGCGAGACGCCGGCAGCCTTGGCCACGTCTTTGATGGTCGGTCGCACGCTCGCTCGCATCCCGTCAGAATAGTCGGTCGCGCTGCGAGACCGCGATCGGGCTCCGCGATCGGGCGCTCTCGCAGCGTCACCGAATCGTAACACCCAAACCGTTTTTCACAAACCGTTTTGGGTGCTACGATCGCCAGTGCGTCTTCGCTCGGGTCACCGGGTCGGGGAGCTTCAAAGACGAAACTTCGAACGGAGAACAACGTGAAACTCGCACCGATGCGGGCGACCATCGCCCTCCTCGCCATCGGGGGCCTCGCCCTCGCAGGCTGCGCATCCGGCAGCCGCGGCGGCGATTCCGACGGCGACGCCGCCGTCACTGACGAATTGCTGCAGACGACGCCCGAGGCGGCCGGTGAGGCCGACACCGTCACCTGGAACTCGACCTACGGCGAGCTCGCCAGCCTCGACCCCGTGAAAGCGTTCAACTACCCCGAGAACACCATCGTCTCGAACCTCTGCGAGCCGCTCTTCGAGATGCAGCCCGACTTCTCGGTGCAGCCGAACCTCGCCACCGACTCGCAGACCGATGATGGCAAGACGTGGGTCTTCGACATCCGCGACGACGTGCAGTTCTGGGACGGATCGCCGATGACGGTCGACGACGTCGTCTTCTCGATCAACCGCCACATCGACCCTGCCGAGGGCAGTTACTGGGGCGGTGGCACTGTCGCCAACATCGCCAGCGTCGCCGCAACGGGCGACGCGCAGGTCACCATCACGCTGAAGAGCGCCGACTACACGCTGCCCTCCTCGCTGAGCACCGTCATCGGCGTCGTCGTGCAGCAGAAGCAGCGCGTCGCCGCCGGCGAGAACTACGGCAACCCCGACACCGGCGTGATGTGCACCGGCCCGCTGAAGTTCACCCCCGGTGACTGGAAGCAGGGGCAGTCGATCACCCTCGAGCGCAACGACAACTACTGGGACGCTGACTCGGCTGCGAAGGCCAAGCGCGTCGAGATCGGCTTCGTCGTCGATTCGACCGCCATCGCGAACGGGCTGAGCACCGGTGAGATCCAGGGCTCGTACGACGTGCCGCTGCCGGCACTCGGCCAGCTCTCCTCGAGCACCTCGGGAACCCTGTACTACGGACAGGGCATGCAAGACATGGCGATCATCTCGACCGGTGAGGGCGCCTTCGGTGATCCTGCGGTGCGTCGAGCGTTGACGCGTGCGACGGATCGCCAGGCGATCGCCGACACCGTCTACGAGGGCACGGGCACGGTGTCGCGCTCGGTCGTGCCGCAGTCGCCGTGGGACGCCGTTGAGGCGGCGACGCCCGGCATCGCCGACCTGCGCGACGAGGAACTGCCCGATCTGAGCTTCGACATCGACGCCGCGAAGACGGAACTCGAGGCCGCGTCGGCCGATCTGTCGCAGCCCATCAAGATCGCCTACCCCAGCGAGCGCAGCTTCTACGCCGACATTCTCAATGAGATGGCGAACGGTGCGAAGGAACTCGGCATCACCCTCGAGCCCACCGGTGTGCCGAGCGCACAGTTTGGCGCCTTCTTCTCCGACCCCGAGGCGCGCGCCGGATACGACGGCTTCGTGACCACGAACTACCTGAGCGCGCCCGACCCGCTGCTGCATCTCATCAGCGTGGCGAAGACCGGGAGCGACCAGAACTACTCGGGCTTCTCGGATGCGAAGGTCGACGCCGCGCTCGACGCAGCCATTGCGGAAAGCGATGACGCCGAGCGCGCCAAGCTCACCGTGCAGGCGGAGGCGCTGATCATGGAGCAGCAGCCGTGGGTGCCGATCAACGACCTCGCGGTGCGGATGTACATGGACGAGAGCATTACCGGAGCCCCGGCCTCGTTCGTCTACCTCTACTACCCCTGGGCCGCCGACATCGGCGCAGCGGCCTAAGCGGCGCCTCGGAAGGGATCGTCCATGACCTACGTCCTCAAACGGCTCGGGGCGCTGCTCGCAGTGCTCGTCGTGTCGAGCTTCATCGTGTTCTCCGGCATGTATCTCGCGCCGGGCAGCCCGGAGCAGTTCCTCGTGCAGGGCCGCACGGTCAGCCCCGAAGTGCTCGCGTCCATCCGGGCGCAGTACGGCTTGGACGATCCCTTCCTGGTGCGCTACTGGCACTGGCTCATCGATGTGCTGCAGGGTGATCTCGGGCGTTCCCTGATTACCCAGCAAGACGTGACGACCCTCGTCGCGTCGCGCATCCCCACCACGCTGTTCCTCGCCGGCTTCGCAGCGCTGCTGATCATCGTGTTCGGGATCGGCCTCGGCGTGCTCGCCGCCACCCGATCGGGAGTGTTTGAGAAGCTCGTGGTGTTCGGTTCGAACCTCGGGTTCGCCGTGCCCACCTTCTTCGCCGCGCTCGTGCTCATGTTCCTCTTCGGTTCGAACCTGGGATGGTTCCCCGTCTCCGGTTCGGGTGAGGGGTTCCTCGGTAGGCTGTGGCACCTGACGCTGCCGGCCATCGCGCTCGCCTTCCCCGGAATCGCGGTGGTCGCGCGGATCACCCGAACCGCGGTGCGGGAGGAGCAGGGTTCGGAGCACGTGATCATGGCGATCGCGCGCGGCGTACCCAAGCAGCTGGTGCTGTGGCGCCACACGATCCGCAACTCGATGCTGCCCGTCACCACGGTCATCGGCACGCAGGTCGCGGGCCTGCTGGCCAGCGCTTTCGTCATCGAGTACGCGTTCACCCTCGACGGCATCGGCTCACTGCTCGTGAACTCGGTGCAGAAGAAGGATTTCGCCGTGGTGCAGGCGATCGCGCTCATCATGGTGCTGGCCTTCGGCATCATCAACCTCATCGTCGATCTGCTCTACTCGGTGATCGACCCGCGAGTCCGCCTCAGCAAGGGAGTGTCGGCACGATGACTCAGCAGCCACCGACCCGCGAGCCGGGCACGCAGACGAACACCCGCGCCCAGAACACGGTCGCCGTGCAATTGCTGCGCAAGCAGCGGAACGCGGTGCCGACCTCGGGCTGGCGCCTCTTGGCGCGACGCCTCGGTCCGATCGGCATCGTCAGCCTCGCGATCATCGTGCTGGTGATCCTCATGGCGATTCTCGCCCCGGTCATTGCGCCGTACGATCCGTTCGCCGGCACCGTGACCTCGCGCCATGAGGCCTGGAGCCTCGCACACCTGATGGGCACCGATCAGTCGGGTCGCGACATCCTGTCGCGCATCATCTGGGGCGCACGCACCAGCCTCATCGGGCCGACGATCGTGATCGTCGTGACGGCCGTGCTCGCCACGGTGCTTGCACTCACCGCCGTCTGGTTCGGTGGCAAGGTCGACGCGCTGATCAGCCGCGTGCTCGACATCCTGTTCGCGTTCCCGAACATGCTGCTCGCCATTCTCGCGGTCGCGATCTTCGGCCCGTCGATCCTCACCGCATCGCTCGCGCTCGCCATCGGTTACGTGCCCTACTCGGCCCGCGTGATCCGCTCGGTCGCCCTCCGCGAGCGCAACCTGCCCTACGTCGCCTCGGCGCAGCTGCAGGGGATCTCCGGATTCCTCATCACGGTGCGACACATCCTGCCGAACGTGCGCACCCAGATTCTCACCGGCATGACCATCAACTTCGGGTACGCGATGATCGAGCTCGCGGCACTGTCGTTCCTCGGTCTCGGCGTGCAGCCACCCACCCCCGACTGGGGCCTCATGGTCTCGAACGGGCAGGCATCGCTGCAGCAGGGGTACTGGGAGCAGAGCATCTTCGCCGGTCTCGCCATCGTCATCACCGTCGCCGCCTTCGGATACGTCGGCGAGCAACTCGGCGGCCGTCGCGCCGCAGGAAGGACGCGCTGATGCTGCAGATCGACGCGCTCACGCTCACCGTCACCGACCCCGATACCGGGGAACGCACCGAGATTCTCCATGGCAACTCGTTCTCGCTCGCGCAGGGCGAGGCGCTCGGACTCGTCGGCGAATCGGGGTCGGGCAAGTCGATGACGCTGAAGTGCATACTCGGCATCGAGCCTTCTGGGGCCGAGGTCGGCGGCTCGATCACGATCGACGGCACCGACCTTCTGGCGACCCAGGGCGAGGCGCTGCGGCGCATCCGCGCGAACGATCTCGCGCTCATCGCCCAGAATCCGCACGGCGCGCTGAACCCCGTGCTGCCCGTGGGCCGTTACCTCGTCGAGGGGATGAGCGATGCCCGATCGCTCCCCGCCGCGCAGGCGCGCGAGCGAGCCGCCGACCTGCTGCGCCAAGTCGGCATCGCCGACACCGACCGCGTGCTCCGCTCGTACCCGCACCAGCTCTCGGGCGGCATGCTGCAGCGCGTCGTGATCGCGGGCGCGATCTCGGGCGAGCCGAAACTGCTGCTCGCCGACGAGCCGACCACGGCGCTCGATGTGACCACGCAGGCCGAGGTGGTCGCGATTCTCGACGAGATGCGGCGCGAGCACGGCCTCTCCATGATCTTCGTGACGCACGACCTCGACCTCGCCGCCGCGGTCTGCGATCGGCTCGCGGTGATGAAAGACGGGGAGATCCTCGAGATCGGCACCCCCGACGAGATTCGGGATCACCCGCGCACCGATTACACTCGCGCGCTCATGTCGGCACGCCCGCAGCTGTATCCGCCCGGGCACCCGACCGCGGCGCCCGGGTCGACCCCGGCGTCGGCGCCGAATCCCGCCATCCCCGCGAGCGAAACGGAGGACCGCGCATGAACGCCACCGCGGCTGATTCCCCGAGTGCCGCACCGGCGGCCACCCCGATCATCGAAGTCGAGCATCTCTCGCGCACCTTCCACCTGGGACGCCGTGCGAGCGTTGCCGCGCTCGACGACGTCTCATGCGCGCTGCGCCCGGGCACCTGTCTCGCGGTCGTCGGCGAGTCAGGATCGGGCAAATCCACGCTCGCCCGCGTCGTGGTCGGGCTCGAATCCGCCGACTCGGGCGCCGTGCGTATCGACGGCACCGACGTCGCCCCGACCACCGCGCGCCGTGCGCTGCGCGAACGGGCGAAGCTCGTGCAGATGGTGTTCCAAGATCCGCAGGGATCGCTCAATCGGTCGCTGCCTGTTTCGGCGACGATCGACGAGATGCTGCGCGCCCATCGCCCCGACCTCGACCGCGCCGGTCGCCGAGCCCGGCTGCTCGAGCTCTTCGCCGAGGTCGGCCTCACCGAGCGCCATGCCGATGCGAAGCCTGTCGCGCTTTCGGGTGGACAGAAGCAGCGCGTCGCCATCGCCCGCGCGCTCGCCGCTGAGCCGCGCGTGATCGTGCTCGATGAGGCCGTCTCAGCGCTCGACGTCTCGGTGCAGGCGCAGGTGCTCGACCTGCTGAAGCGCCTCCGCGCCGAGCACGGGCTCTCGTACCTGTTCATCACGCACGACCTGTCAGTGGTGCGCGACATCGCCGACGACGTCGTGGTGATGCGCACTGGGCGCATCATCGAGCGCGGAACGGTCTCAGAGATTCTGGACGCTCCCCAGGACCCGTATACCCGACTGCTCATCGCCTCGGCACCGCGGCCCGGTTGGGTACCGCAACGCGGCCTGCGCGATGCGCTGCTCGGCGGCTAGCCGGATCCGCCACTCCACTCATCACACCCGTCGCGGTGCGCGACCACCGCGACACCCGCCTGCCACCCAGAAAGCACTCCGCATGAACGCCACACCCGACCGTCTCCACCTCGATGTCACCGGAGCGACCGCCCGTGAACGCGGAGCGCACCGCGGTGCGGCGCTGCGAGACACCCTCGCCGACGCGTACGCGAAATACGCCGAGCTGTTCCGCACGCTCGGCGTCAGCGAGGGTCTCGAGGCCTCGGGTGTGGAGCGCGTGGTCGCTGCTGTCGGGTCATGGCGCCCCGACCTGATCGAAGAGATGCGCGGCATCGCTCAGGCGGCCGAGGTGCCGTTCGCCGCGGTCGTCGCACTGAACGCCCGCACCGAGCTCATCGCGCTCGGCACCCACGGGGCGAGCGAGTGCTCGACGGTGACCGCGCAGATCGGCGGGCACCGGCTCGGCGTGCAGACGTGGGACTGGCACATCGAGCTCGACCCGTACTGGCACACGCAGCGGGTGTCGGGCGCAACGCACACCTACGTGGGACTCACCGAGCAGGGCATCCTGTCGAAGATCGGGGTGAACGACGCCGGGCTCGCGCTGCACTTCAACATTCTCGGTCACGAGGCAGACGGCCCCGACGGGGTGCCCATGCACCTGCTGTCGAGCGTCGTGCTCTCGGAGTGCGCGTCGGTCGACGAGGCCATCGCGCTCGTGCGCGCTGCCCCGATCGGCTCGTCGTCGTCGTTCACGCTGATCGACGGCGCCCGTGCCGTCTCCCTCGAGATCAGCCCCGTGGGCGTCTTCGAGATTGCGGAGGTGGCGGGGTCGGTGCAGCGCACCAACCACTTCCAGGCCAGCGAGCCCCTGACGGGCCAGAAGACCGCGCTGTACGAGCCCGATTCGTCGGAGCGCCTCGACCTCGTGCGCGAGCGGCTTGGGGACGGAACGCCGCAGTCATCGGCCGAGCTCGTGCGTCTGCTGCTCTCGGGCGAGGGGCAGCCGCCGCTCACCTGCGTGCCAGACATGTCGAAGGGGTACGGCGACCGTTGGGCGACGCTCGCCACGATCGTGACCGACCCCGATGTGCGCACCATCCGCATCTTCGACGGGATGCCGCCCGAGGCCGAGCACGGCGAGTGGCGGGTGCTCACCGCGTAAGGGAGGCGCCTGCCGCGGCGCGGTGATCCGGCATCACCCGCCTGCGCCTGTCGGCTTGGCTGCGCGTGTTGGCCTGGCTGCGCGTGTTGGCCTGGCTGCGCCGGTTGGCCTGGTTGCGCGTGTTGGTCTGGTTGCGCCGGTTTCCTGGCCGCGCTGATTTCCCAAACAGTGGAGATTCAGGGGATCGCGGACCGAATTGAGCGAAACGGTCCGTCAGTTCCTGAATCTCCGCGTTTCGGTGCACGCGTCGAGGCTGAGTCGCCGCATCGCTCCAGCTTGGACTGGCATAAATCGTTTTACTTCCCTAAGCTGGCGCACACACCGCAGTTTTCACGCTCAGGGTCGAGCCCAGTGCTCGCGCCCGACCGCAAGGAGTCGCCGCATGCACACCTACCCCAGCTATGTCGCACCGTCGGGGCGCGCAATCGCCGAGTTCGTTCGGGATCACCCCTTCGCCGTCGTCACCACGTCGACCGCGGGCGCACCGGTCGCCACGCACACGCCAGTCGTGTTTCCGCCCGGCGTCGGGCCGGGGGAGACCCTCGTAGGCACACGCCTGTGGGGTCACATCGGTCGCGCGAACGAGCACTGGAAGCGCTTCGCCGAGCAACCGGAGGTACTGCTGGTATTCGCCTCGTCGCACGCCTACGTCTCGCCCAGTGCATACGAGTTCACGCCGGCCGTGCCCACCCTCGACTACGCGACCGTCCATCTCACCGGGCGCGTGACCGTGCTCGAGGAGCCGGCCGAGAGCCTCGCGGTGGTCGAGCAGACCGTCGCGCAGCTCGAGGGCGCACGCGCGACGCCGTGGGACCCCTCCGCATCGACGCACGTGTTCGAGAAGATTCTCGCGGGCGTCGTCTCGTTCACTATCGATATCGAGACGGAGTCGGCGATGTTCAAGCTGAGCCAAGACATGCCGGCAGATGTGCATGCCCGCGTGCAGCGCGATCTGCGCGAGGGGGATCACCGCCACCCTGACGTGGCGGATCTCATGGGTGCGGTCGGCGTCACATGCCCTGAGGGCACGCGCGGCTAGCTTGACGAATTCAGCCGTCGCGGCGAGACGAGCGGCGCACGATGAGTTCCGACGGAACGAGTCGTCGCCCCTGGGGCGCCTCCCCCCGGGTGATTTGCGCGAGGAGCGAGACTGTTTCTCGGGCGAGGACCTCGGGTCTGAGATCGATCGCGGTGATCGGCGGCTCGGCAGTGCGGGTCTGGGCGGCGTCGGTGCCGCAGGCGAGGAGGTAGTGCGTGGGCGAGACGAGCCCGCGTTCGCGCAGCGCTTCTTGAATGCCCGCCGCGTGACGCCCGGTGAGCGAGTAGATCGCGTCGGGGGCGCCGCCGTCGAGCAGTGCGGGCACGAGGTCGCGGCCGCCCGTTTCGCCGAGCCCCTCCGGGCTGCGGAAGAGTCGCGGTTCCAGGTTCCGCTCGGCGCACCAGGTCAGGTACACCGCTTCGGCATCGGCGTTCCAGGAGTTGTCATCGGTGCCGCCCACGAAGGCGACGCTGCGCGCTCCCTCGGCGGCGAGGTGGTCGAGGGCGAGGCGCGTTGCCGAAGCATCGTCGGAGGCGACCCAGTTCGCGGCGTCGGGCCGGCCGAGGTCGCGGCCGAGCGTCACGTACGGAATGCCGCGGCTTTCGAGCAGATCGACCACGGGGTCGTCGCGCACCGGGTCGGTGACGACGTAGCCGTCGAGCGAAAACGCGAGGGGGGTGACCGGCCCCTTGACCAGGTCGGCAACCTGCATCAGGCTGAGCCCGTGGTCGAGCGCGCTGACGGCGGCCGCGCCCGAGAAGCGGAGAAAGTAGTCGACGCCGGGCGGGCTGTAATTCGCGAGCGCGTCGAGTGGGCGCAGCACGATGCCGATCACGCCGATCGGGGATCGCCGAAGCCCGCGCGCGAGCGCGTCTGCCTGGTATCCCATCTCGAGGGCGACCCGCTGCACGCGTGCCCGGGTCTCGTCCGAGAGGGTGCCCTTGTCGTTCAGCGCGTGCGAGACCGCGGTGATCGAGACCCCCGCGCGTGCGGCGACGTCCTTGATCGTGACGTTGCGGCGACCGGCCATGCTTCCTCCTTGCGATCCGCTCACGACACTAGCGCGAATTCGGGGCACAAATCGATTAATGCGCGTTCGATGACAATTCGGTTACGAGATTGCATAAAACGATTTGTGTCTGTACGTTGATGACCCAGGACGCTCCGCATCGCTGCGTCGTCCCGGCGCAGCCGCACTGCAGCGGCCCGCGCTCGCCACAGTTGTCGAAGGAGTCAGAACGGTGATGAAACTCTCACGAACCCGAATGCGGGGAGCCGCCGGCGCCGCGCTCGCGCTGAGCCTGGCCTGTGTGCTCAGCTCGTGCGCCGCGCCCGAAGCCGGAGCCGGCCAGTCCGAGCAGGAGGAAGCGGCCCCCGGGTTCCTCGCCGTCGCCGATGACGCGCTGACCGCACAGGGCGAGCTCACCGTGCAGCTCGACTACGACACGAGCGAGGCCGACGGGCTCGACCCCGCGACGGCGCAGACCGCCCGCTCGTGGAGCATCATGGGGCTGGTCTACGAGACGCTCGTCACCACCGACGAGAACTTCGAGATCCAGCCGCTGCTCGCCACCTCGTGGGAGCAGCCCGACGACACGACCTACGTCTTCACGATCGACACGGAGGCCACCTTCTCCAATGGTCGCGCAGTGACACCGGCCGACGTCGTGGGCAGCCTGCAGCGCCAGGTGGACAGCCTGAGCGTATGGTCGGGGCAGATGGGTCCGGTCGAATCGATCACGGCGACCGGCGACGACCAGGTCACGGTCAAGCTGTCGAGCCCGTACGCGCCCTTCCTCGCGGCACTCGCCAACACGCCCGCGGCGATCCTGCCCATGCAAGAGGTGACCGACGGCAGCCTCGATCTGAAGACGACGATGCTTGGCACCGGCCCCTACGTGGTCGGTGATCACCGGCAAGACGAGTCGTGGACGTTCACCGCGAACCCTGACTGGCACGGCGGTGACGACCTCGCGGTGCAGACGCTCGACCTGCAGATCGTCGATCAAGAGACGACGCGTCAGGCTGCGCTCCGCGAGGGCAGCGCCGGGCTCGCGAACTTCGTGAGCATCGACGCGTTGACACAGCTCGGCGATGCGAGCAACGTCAACGTCGTCAACCAGACCCAGAGCGACTTCTACTACCTCAACGTGAACTCGCAGGTGGCCGATTCGCCGCTACAAGATCAAGATGTGCGGTTCGCGATCAACACCGCGATCGATCGCCAGGCCATTGCCGACATCGTGTTCGCCGGGCAGACGAGCCCGACCGGCGTCACCCCGTCGAATCTGCCGGGAGCGTGCGCGGTCGACGGTTTGCCCTCCGAGCAGGCGACCATCGATGATGCGAAGCAGATCATCGAGCAGTCGGGCGCCGGTGACACGAAGCTGAGCCTGCTCGTCTACACGTCTGAGCCCGTCATGGGCCAGATCGCCCAGCTCGTGCAGCAGCAGCTCGCCGAGATCGGGGTCACCGTCGAGATCGAGCAATACGACACGGCGACCTACAACGCCCGGGTCTTCACCGCGCAGCCCGGCGACTTCGACCTCTCCCTCGGCTGGTTCGCCGGCTACGTCGACCCGTCGATGGTGACCAAGTGGTGGAACCCCGAGCAGGCGGGCTTCAACGTCGGCTTCACGGGCGTGCACGACGATCTGAACCAGCTGATCCAGCGCGGGGCCGAGACCACCGACGCCGACGAGCGCGCCGAGGTACTCACCGACCTCTGCGCCACCGCCGACGAGTACTCCGAGATCGTGCCGCTGGTGCACCGGCCCTCGATCATCGGGTACGACACCGCGAGCGTGAGCCCCACCATTCAGAGCAATGAGGGCTACGGCGACATCCTCCGCAACATCGCGGAGTACCGGATCGCGGGCGAGTAATCGCGCATGCTGCAGACACTTCGTTGGTCCGCCGGGCGGGTGGTGAGCGCGCTCATCACCCTGCTCGGCGTGTCCATCCTGATCTTCGCCGCCGTGCGGCTCATGCCGGGCAGCTACGAGGACATCATCTTGGGCCCGCTTGCTTCGCCCGAGGAGCGCGCGGCTCTCGCCGCGGCGTACGGGTTGGATCAGCCCATCGTGATCCAGTACTTCTCCTGGATCGGGCAGATCGTCACCGGCGACCTCGGCACGTCTTTCGTGACTCAGAATCCCGTCGTCGACGAACTCGCGAAGCGCATTCCCGTGACCTCGTTGCTGACGGTCATGGCGCTCGTCATCACACTACTCATCGGCATTCCGCTCGGCGTGTGGACGGGGGTGCGATCCGGGGCCAAACAGGGCGGAGCGGTTGGCCGCCTGGTGTCCGGCATCGGCATCAGTGTGCCCGAGTTCGTACTCGGCAGCGTCGTCGTCTTCGTGTTCTCGCGACTCGCACTCGGCATCCAGGTCGGCGGGTTCTCGAACATCGGCACGGGGTTCGGCCCGACCTTCCGCGCCCTCCTGCTCCCAGCAATCGTGCTGTCGGTGTTCTGCGTCGCCGCCTCGGCGCGCACGACTCGTGACGCCGTCATGAACGTGCTCGTCGAGCCGCACATCGCCGCGGCGGTGGCGCGAGGGGAGACGCCCTGGCACATCGTGCGGCACCACGTGATCCGCAACGCGGGTATTCCGATCCTGACCTTGCTCGCCACCATCACCGCGTATCTGCTCGGCGGAGCCGTGATCGTCGAGACGATTTTCAACGTGCCCGGTCTCGGCTCGTTCATGGTGACGGGCCTCGACCGGCGCGACTTCGCCGTCGTGCAGGCGTCCGTGCTCTTCGCGGCCACGGTGTTCATCGTGGTCAGCCTCGTGCTCGACCTCATCACCAGCGCGCTCGATCCGCGCGTCGCCGTCACCGGGAAGGCCAGCTCATGACGACCTATTCGCTGCCGCTCGTGCGGCGCAAGCGACCGGCGGCCCAGCGACCGCCGCGCGACGCGCTCTTCGTCACCGCGGTCACGGCACTCGCCCTGATCGTCGGCGTCGCCATCGTCGCGGCCGTGGTGCCGTTCGCCGGCGAGCCCGCCAAGATCGTGGGTCCGCGCCTCAGCCCGCCCTCGACCGCGTACCTGCTCGGCACCGACGCGCTCGGTCGATCCGTGCTCGCCCGCTTGCTCGAGGGCATCGGCACGACCCTCGTGTTGTCGGCGATCGCGGTGCTGTGCACCGCCGTGATCAGCGTGCTGCTCGGCATGGTCGCCGGATACCTCGGCGGCTGGACTCGCGAGGGCGTCATGCGGTTCGTCGACGTGCTCTACTCGTTCCCGTCGATCGTGCTGGCGATCCTCATCGCTGCCGTCGTCGGCCCCGGGCAACTCGCCGCGCTCGCGAGTATCGTGCTCGTCACCGTGCCGCTCATGACGCGCATGGTCAGTGCCGCATCGATGGCCGTGGCGAAGCGCGACTTCGTCACGACCGCGAAGATCAGCGGGGTGTCTGCGCCGGTGATCCTGGTGCGGCACCTGCTGCCCAACATCAGCGGCACCATCGCGGTGCAGGGCACGTATGCGCTCTCCGTCGGCATTCTCGTCGAGGGCGGTCTGAGCTTCCTCGGGTACGGCGTGCAGCTGCCGCAGTCATCACTCGGCCTACTGATTCAGGAGGGCGCGAGCTACATGGTGCAGGCACCGTGGCTGCTCTTCGCCCCCGCGACGGTGCTGGTCGTCGCGATCCTCGCGATCAACCTCATCGGCGACACCCTGCGGGATCGACTCGATCCACGCGAGACGAGGAGCCTCGTATGACCGCGCACCATTCAGCCGTCTCGATCAGCGGCTTGAGCGCCGAATACCGCACCCGTCTCGGGGTCACGCGTGCGCTTGACGACGTCTCGCTCGACATCGCGCCTGGCGAGCTCGTGGCGATCGTCGGGGAATCGGGCTCGGGCAAATCGACGGTGTCGCAGGCTATCGGGCGCCTACTGCCGCGCGCCTGCCACATTACCGCGGGCACGGTCAGCGTGCTCGGCCAAGATCTCGCGGCACTCGGCGCCGACGCGATCCGCACGGTGCGACGGGAGTCGCTCGGGTTCATTCCGCAGGATCCCATCGCCTCGCTCGACCCCACCATGCGGGTGCAGCGCCAGCTCGAACTCGCACTCCGCCCGCTCGGCCGGCCCACCGATGCGGCATCACTGATCGCGCTGCTCGAGAGTGTCAAAATCCTCGAACCCGAGCGCGTGCTGCGGCTCTTGCCGCACGAAGTTTCGGGCGGCATGGCGCAGCGGATCGCCATCGCGTTGACCATGGCGCGCGAGCCGCAGATCCTCATTGCCGATGAGCCCACCGCCTCGCTCGATGCGCAGGTGCGCGACGAGATTCTCGATCTCATCGTCGGGTTCGTGCGGCGCAGTGGGGCGAGCCTGATCTGGATCAGCCACGACCTCGGAGCCGTGCGTCGCTGGTGCGATCGCGTCATCGTGATGCACCGCGGTGCCATCGTCGAGGCCGGCCCGACCGCGCGGGTGCTCGACGCCCCTGAAGCGGATTACACGAAAGTACTCGTCGCCGCGATCCCCGGCCGAGAGCGGCCGCAGCGCACCCGAACGGAGGAGACCCGATGACCGAATCACCGACGGGCCCCGTGCTTGAACTGAACGATGTGCGGGTCGAGTTCACCAGTGGTGCCGGAGCGAAGCGTCGCACCGTGCGGGCGATGAACGATGTCAGCCTGCACGTCGACCCGGGGGAGACGCTCGGCCTCGTGGGCGAGTCGGGATCGGGCAAGACGACCACTGCTGCCGTCGCCCTCGGCCTGCGTGCACCCGACCGTGGATCGGTCAGGCTGCTGGGTGCGCCGCTGACGCGTTCTCGCAAAGCCACCGAAGGCAAGATTCAGGCCGTGCTGCAGCACCCGCACTGGTCGCTGAACCCGCGTCGCCGCGTCGGCGAATCGGTGCGCGAGCCGCTCACCGTCGCCCGGCGCGATCTCGGACGCGAGCAGCAGCGCGCTCGCGTCGGGCAGATGCTCGAGCAGGTCGGGCTGAACCCCGACTTCGCCGACCGCTACCCGCACGAGCTCTCGGGCGGCCAGCGCCAGCGCGTCTCCGTCGCCCGCGCCCTCATCACCGAGCCCCGCTTCATTGTGTTCGACGAGGCGGTCAGCGCGCTCGACGTCGCGGTGCAGCTGCAGATCCTCTCGCTCGTGCGCGAACTGCAGCAGGAGCACCAGTTCGGCGCCCTCTTCATCTCGCACGACCTCGGCGCCGTCGAGCGCGTCGCCGACCGCGTCGCGGTGCTGTTCCGGGGCGACCTCGTCGAGACCGCCCCCACCGCGGAGTTCTTCGCGGCCCCCGCACATCCCTATTCACAACGACTTCTGGAGACCCTGTGACCACATTGCCCCAGCCCGGCACCCAGCACGCTTCCACCCACTCACTCGCCGACATCGACCCCGGTATCGCGATCACCCCCGAGCCCCGGCTCGCCGGTGCCCCCGTCTTCGGTGGCCCGGGCAACGCTGACTTCGCACTGCAGCCGGTGCGCAGCGAAGGGCGCGAGCGCCTGCACTTCGACTTTCCCGGGGTGCGCGTCGGGTCCGCCCACTATGAAGAGGGCCCGACGGGCGCGACGGTGATCCACCTCCCCGCCGGCGCGCGCACTGCAGTCGATGCGCGCGGTGGAGCGGTCGGTCTCGCCGGCGGGTACGACTTCAACCACGCGATCTGCCTCGCGGGCGGCTCCGTCTACGGGCTCGAGGCGGGGGCCGGCGTCGGCGATGCGCTGCTCGAGCGCTTCGAAAACCGCACCGGGTTCGCCGAACTGCAGCTCGTCTCGTCAGCGATCATCTATGACTTCTCGGCGCGTTCGACTTCTGTCTACCCCGACCGCGAGCTCGGCCGCGCCGCCCTCGACTGGGCGGTCGAAGGCGAGTTCGCGCAGGGGCGGGCCGGCGCAGGCATGAGCGCCTCGGCAGGCAAGGTCGATTGGGAGCGCACCGAGCTCACCGGGCAGGGGGCAGCCTTCCGGCAGATCGGCGACGTGCGCATTCTCGCCGTGGTCGTGCCCAACCCGGTCGGCGTGATCATGAACCGGGCGGGCGAGGTGGTGCGCGGCAACTACGACTCCGCCACCGGTGAACGGCGCCACCCGGTGTACGACTACGCCGAGGCGTTCGCCGAGCAGCGCGCCGCCGAGACCCAGGCGGGCAACACCACGATCAGTGCGCTCGTCACGAACGTGAAGATGAACACGGTCGAGCTGAACCAGTTTGCGAAGCAGGTGCACAGCTCCATGCATCGCGGCATCCAGCCGTTCCACACCGACATGGACGGCGACACTTTGTTCGCCGTGACCACCGATGAGATCGACTTGCCCGTCTCGCCGGCGACGTCACGCGGGCGGCTCTCCGTCAACGCGACGGCGCTCGGTGCGATCGCCTCGGAAGTCATGTGGGACGCGCTGCTCGAAGCGGCGAAGTAAGGAATCACCGCGTTGGACATCATCACCACCACTGTTTCCGGTCGCGGGCCTGCGGAGCGCGGCGCCGAGATCGGCGCGCGCTTCGCCGTCGAGATCCGCGAGTGCGTCGCCGGATACCTCGGGTTCTTCGAGATTCGCGGGGTCGACCAGGATCGCGTGCGCGAGATCGCGCTGAGCTGCTTTGCGGCGCTTGAAGCCTGGGCGCCGAACCTCGCGGTCGAACTCTCGGCGACCGCCGAGGCCGCGTCGGTACCGCTGTGGCAGCTGGCCGCGCTCAACGCCCGCACCGAGGTGCTCGCGGTCGTGGCGCCCGATACCGAGGGGGAATGCTCGACCGCGGTGTTCGCGCCGGGCGGGGCGGAGCTGCCCGAGACGATCCAGACCTGGGACTGGCACGCGCACCTCTGCCGAGTCGGGCTCATCATGTCGTATGTGCCGGATGTGCCGTATGTGCCGGATGTGCCGGATGTGCCGGCGCGCGGCGACGGCCAGGAAGTGGAGTCGGGTCGCCGCGTCGGTCGCGTGACAATGTTCACGGAGCTCGGCGTGCTTGGCAAGATCGGTGTCAACGATGCCGGCATCGGGGTGCACTTCAACATCCTGCATCATGCCAGCGACCGCGGGGTGAACGGGGTGCCCGTGCACGCGATTGCCCGTCGAGTGCTGGATGAAGCGACCACGGTCGATGAAGCCGAAGCGATCATCGCGTCGGCGCCGGCGAGCGCTTCGACGGTACTGACCGTTGTCGCGGCTGCCGATGCCGAGCACCGCGCCACCTGTTTCGAGATTTCGCCCGAGCGGGTCGCCGCCGTGCGGCCCGAAGCCGATGGGTGGCTCGTGCACACCAACAACTTCATTGCGGAGTCGCAACTCCCGGGGGAGGCGACGCGCGACAAGTCGACGACATACGTGCGTCTCGAGCACGTTCGTGCGCAGCGCGAACGCATGGTCGGTCTGCCGATGGAGCGTCGTGCTGCGGCGATGTGCGGCGCTGACGGTGCCGAGGCGCCGGTCTGCTTCCGCCCTGACGCCGCCGAGCCCCTCCATGAGCAGTGGACCACCCTGCTCACGGTCGGCTTCGACCTCGCCGCCGGGGCGCTCGAATACTTCCCGGGGGCACCCTCGGTGATGGCTCAGGAGGGCGCGCTCCGCTTCGGGTGAGGCGGAGGCGCTCTCGTCGGTTCACGCGCGGCTCCACCGGGCGGGCTCACCCGGGGCCACCCCGCGCCCACGCGGCGCCTTCACTCCAGTCAACTGCCTCTTCATATCGGCGGAGATTCACGGAATCGCGGACCAAATCGTCGAATTCGGTCCGCGATTCCGTGAATCTCCGCGAGGTGGGGCGTGTGCGGGCGGGTACGGGGCGTGTGTGTGCACGCGTGCACGCACACGCGTGCACGCACCCCGCACCTCACGCGCGGTGCGCGGGCGCCCCGTCGACGTAGGTGCCGACTACCCCGACCGTGGCGAGTTCGGTACCGTTGAGCGCGAGCGGGTCGGCGTCGAACACCGTGAACGCCGCGCGAGCGCCGGGGCGAATCACGCCCTCCTCGGCCGAGCCGATGGCGAGCGCCGCCTGCGAGGTATACCCCTCGAGCGCCTGGCGCACCGTCAGCGCCTGCTCCGGCTGGATCGGCGCGAGTTCCGGGCGGGCTACGGGGTGGCGCAGGATCGCCTCCGCCATCATCACCCGGGGGTCGTAGGGCGTGACCGGCCAGTCGCTGCCGAGTGCCAGCACCGCACCCGAATCGCGAATGTCGCGGCACCGCCAGCCGTGCGACGCACGCTCGTCACCGAGTCGCACCGACCAGTTGTCGCTGCGGTCGGCGCGCGTGTGGCGCGTGCCGTGAATCGGTTGCATGCTCGCTGCGACGCCGAGCTGCGCGAAGCGCGGCACGGTCGCGTCGGGGATGGTCTCGATGTGCTCGATGCGGTGCGCCGCCCGTTGCTCGATGTCGCCGAGTGATGCGATCGCGTCGAGTACGAAGGCGACGCCTTGATCGCCGATCGCGTGCGTGGCGGTGGCGATCCCGCGCTCTGCGAAGAAGCGGAGGGCGCGGCGGTACGCCTCGGGATCGGTCCAGATTGACCGCCGCCCCTGCCCGTAGCAGTCGGGCTCATGCAACCAGGCCGATCCGTTGTCGACCGTGCCGTCGATCATAAACTTGACGCCTTCGACGCGCCAGCGGCGGCCGTGCGTGCCCTGCAGTGCGGCGATCTCTGCGAGCGAGGCGTCGGTCGAACCCGGCAGTGCCATCGGCGAGAAGCGGAGCCGGATCGGCAGGTCGCCGCGGGCCTCCAGAATCTCGAGCACCTCGCGGCTGCCGGCGTGGAAATCCATCACGTGCGTGCCGGTGATGCCGGTCGACGCCATGCCGCGCAGCACGACTTCGAGACGATCGGCGAGATGCTCGTGCGACTCGACCGGAATCTGCTCGAGCACCAGATTCATTGCGGCGAGCTCGAGCAGGTAGCCGGTCGGTTCGCCTGAATCGTCGACGCCGACGGCCGACTCGTCGGGGAAGGTCTCGCGGCCGGTGATGCCCGATGCCGCGATGCCGGCACTGTTGATGACGGCGGAGTGCGCGTCGCGCATCCGCAGAAACGCGGGGTGGCCAATCGTCGCCTCGTCGAACAGCTTGCCGGTGAACCCGGCCTCGGTGAAGAGGTTCGGGTCGGTGCCCCAGCCGAAGATCCAGGATCCGGGGGCGGCGTCGGCGGCAGCGGCGGCGAGCCGAACCCGCGCCTCGCCGAGCGTGAGGTCGGTGAGCTCGACTCCCCGCGTGAGTTCGAGACCGAACACGATATGCGTGTGCCCGTCGACGAGACCGGGCACGACGGTGGCGCCGGGGTGCTCGTCGATGATGGTCGAGGCATCGACGTGCCGGGCGAGTTCGTCGCGCGTTCCGACGGCGAGCACTCGGCCGTCGCGCACGGCGATGGTCGTCGCCTCGCCGACCTCGGCGTCGGAGTCGAAGGTGTGCACGCGCTCGGCGACGACGAGACGGTCGGCGATGGTGATGGCGGGGTGGGCGGTCATGTGGCCGGTCATGCGGTTGGCTCCAGACGTGGGACGGTGAGTTGGTCGGTCACTGCTGCGCGGCGGAGGCGCCGGCGCGCGGCTCGGCCCCGGCCGCCGCAGCCTGCGCGACCGGCACGGCGGTGGTGTTGCCCTGCTCGAATTTGCGGTTGCGGCGGGCGATCACGAAGAGCGCTGCGGCGAAGAGCACGCTCGGCACGGTGACGACGATGGCGTACTGCAGTGGGGTGAGCACGCCGACGAGCTGGCCGCCGACCAGCGGGCCGAACGCGACGCCGCCGAGGTAGAAACCGGAGACGAGCACGGCTGTGCGGCCCGTGACGTCCATGCTCGCGGCGAGGCCGGTGAAGAGCACGAGGATGGCGCCGTACATCACGCCCCACACGAGGATGCCGACGATGTAGGCGGTCGGTGAGGTGCTCGTCACCATGATGAACTTCATGACCGTGCTGATGGCGATGATGCCGACGAGCGACCAGCTGCGCCCGAACCAGCGCAGCGCGACCGGGGCGAGTAGTGCGCCGACCAGGCCGCCGAGCACCTTGCCGGCGAGCAGCGCGCTGTTCGTTTCGGGGTCGATGCCCGACTGCTGCGCGAGCACGCTGGTCATCGAGTAGACCATGTCTTCGGTCAAGGACCAGAGCAGGATCGAGACGCCGAAGACGAGCGCGGCGGTGCCGATCGTGCGACGCACGCGGCCGTCAGCGGTCGAGATGGCTCCCGTTGCCTCGAGGGCGCTGGCGGGCAGGTTTGGCAGGCCGCCGGCGAGCAACAGGCCGAGCACGCCGAGCGCGGTGATCACGATCAGCACGGTGCGCAGGTCGTTGTGGAAGATGGGGGCGATCGCGAGCAGTGCTGCGGCGCCGAGGCGGTTGATCACCATGATGAGGGTGACGGTGCGATCGGGGTTGCGGGTCGATGCGGCCGCGGCCGTGCCGGTCGCGATCATGATGCCGGCACCGATGCCGCCCACGATGAGGCCGATCATCACGGTCGGGGTGGTGAGGATCGCCGACGGCAGACCATACCCGAGCACCATGAGCACGAGGCCGATGCGACCGAGCTTCGGCCGATCGGCGCGGGCGATGAATCGGTTCGTGACGAACATCGCGAGTGCGGAGCCGGCGGTCATGCCGGTGGCGAGTGCGCCCGCTGTGGCGATGTCGATGCCGAGATCCTTCAGCATCGCTGCGATGAGCACCGGCACGAGGTTCGCTGCCATGAGCGCGAATACCCAGGTGCCGACGAATCCGAATACGACTCGGCCGGTGAGTGCGGCGAGGCCGCTCGCCGGGGTCGCAGCGGTAGTGGCTGCGGGAGAATGGGCGGACATGGGACTCCTTCGTCTCGGTCAGGTGGTGCGGCCGCGCTCGAGGCTTCCGGCATGAAATGCGGGAACGTTCCCGCATTGCATTGAAGAATACGTCGGCGCGCGCCGATGCGCAAGCTCGAACCCCTGCGCGTCGTGCCTAGACTGGGCGTCATGGCGAAATCCGGGGTCACGATCATCGACATCGCCCGCGCGCTCGGCATCTCGAAGACGGCGGTGTCGGCCGCGCTGCACGGCAGCGGCCGAGTCTCGGACGCGACGCGCGATCGCGTGCTCACCGAAGCGCGGCGCATGGGGTACGTGTCGAACCGTGCGGCGCAGCGGTTGCGGGGCGGCCGCCACGGAGCGATCGGGTTGAGCGTGCCGGGTGATGTGCGGGAGCTCTCGTTCTACATGGAACTCGCATTCGGGGCGGCCTCCGCTGCGGCCGAAGCAGGGAGCGACCTGCTGCTGCTGGCCGATGCCCCGGTCGGCGCGAGGCGCCCGAGTCTCGACGGCGTCATCGTCGTCGACCCGACTCCGGCATCGTTCGGGCCGCTGGTCGAGCGCGTCGCCCAGGCCCCGATCATCACGGTCGGCGAGTACCGCGGCGACGACAGCGACCGCGTCGCCGCGTGGATCGCCGCCGATCACGCCTCGCTCGTCGGCGAAGTGCTCGACGGCATCGCCGCACAGGGCGCGCGTGCGCCGGCGCTGATCGGGTTGCCCGAGGATCGCGAACCCGCCTGGGCGCACGACGTCACCCGCGGATACACCGACTGGTGCGCCGCTCACGGTGCGACGTCGACCGTGCTGCGCTCGAGTCTCGACCCCGACGAAGACGACCTGCGCCGCACACTGCAGACCGCTCGAGAAGCGGGGTGCGACAGCGTGATCTGGGTCGCGCAGACCCTCGTGCTGCGGGCGCTCGCCGCAGAACCCGCCAGTGGGCTGATCATGGCGACCATGGCCGCAGAACCCGGCACACTCGGCGTCGTAGGGGTCGACCTGCGTGCGCGCGAGTACGGGCGGGCCGCCGCTCGGCTGCTCCTCGCGGTGCTCGAGGGTGAGATCCCACCCGGAACGCACGAGGTGCACGACGCCCGGGTGATCCTGCCCGCCTGACTTGGCCGACCGCGGCGCGAGCACCAGGTGCCCGCGCCTGCTGACCGCGCCTGTCGCCCGCGCGTGTCGCCTGCGCCCGCCAGCTCGTGGCAGGCCCCGCTCACCCCAAACAGCGGAGATTCGCCATATCGCGGACCAAATCGTCACATTCGGTCCGCGATTCGCTGAATTTCCGCGAGTTGGTGCCAGCGGGTGGGCGGGCGGACGCTAAGCGGCTTCTTCGGTGAGCAGCGCTCGCACGCGCGGGATCACCTCGCCGGCGTAGAGCTCGATGCTCTGCATGAGCTGGGCGTGCGGCATCGTGCCGTTCGCGTACTTGAGATCGAAGCGGTCGGCGCTCAGGGTGCGCACCGTCGCGGCGATCTTTTGGGCGACGGTCTCGGGCGATCCGACATACAGCGATCCGCTGTCGGCCTCGCGCTCGAACTCGGCGCGCGTCGTCGCCGGCCACCCGCGCTCGGCGCCGATGCGATTGCGGTTGGCCTCGAAGTGAGGCCACAGCTGATCGCGTGCCTCGGCGTCGGTCGCAGCGACATGCCCGGGGGAGTGCACGCCGAGCGGCATGGGATCGCGGTCGAGCTCCTGCTGCGCTTGCCGGTAGAGGTTCGCGAACGGCGCGAAGCGGGCGGGGTCGCCGCCGATGATCGCGAGCATCATTGGAATGCCGGTCTGCACCGAGCGCACGACCGATTCGGGGCTGCCGCCCACGCCGACCCAGGCGCGCACACCGTCTGGCTGCTCGGTCTTGGGGAAGACCTCTTGATCGACCAGCGCTGCACGGTGCTGGCCCGACCAGGTGATCGGCCCCTCGGTGCGCAGCTTCGTGAAGAGATCGAGCTTCTCGGTGAAGAGTGCTTCGTAGTCGCCTAACTCGTACCCGAAGAGCGGGAACGATTCGATGAACGATCCGCGGCCGAGCACGACTTCGGCTCGCCCCGAGCTGGCGGCGTCGAGTGTGGCGAACCGCTCGTAGACACGCACCGGATCATCGCTCGAGAGCACGGTCACGCCGGTGCCCAGCAGCATGCGCTCGGTGCGGCCCGCGATCGTCGCGAGCACGATTTCGGGGGAAGTGAGTGCGAAGTCGTCGCGGTGATGCTCGCCCAGGGTGATGGCGTCGACGCCGAGCCGATCGGCGAGCACGGCCTGCTCGACGACGTCGCGCAGCACCTGCGCGTGCGATGAGCGGCCGCCCGACGCATCGAGCGTGAGGTCGCCGAACGTATCGAGGCCGAGGATGAGCTGTTCGGGGGTGGCGCCGGCAACGGCGCGAAGCGGGGTCATGCCGGTGAGAACGCGGCGGAGCCCGTTGCTATTCCGTGTCAGACCGAGCGGCTCGAGCTGATGAACCCGACCGCGGCGCCGACGACCCCGAGGGCGACGGGCCACACCCAGAAGACGCCGATCGCGAGCAGGGCGGCGACCGCCGCCGCGAAGAGGCAGAGCTCGAAGAGGGCCTGGGCGAAGCGGTCGACGCGCAGCACCGGTCGAGGTGACAGGAAGAGCGCCCACAGCAGCACGCAGAGCGCGAGCAGGCCGAGGCCGGTGAAGATTCCGGGGAAGGGCAGCGGCCAAGCGAGGAAGCCCCAGACGGTGACGGTGACCACGGCCGCCAGCTGGAAGAGCCCACGAGCGAGGAGCAGGATCGGGCTCGGGGAGTGCGGGGCGTTCGGGGCAGCGTCTGGCGTACTACTGGTCACCGACCCAGTCTACCGGGGCCGACGCCGGGGCCGACGCGGGGGCCGACGTGCGCCCGCCTCAGGTGGTCTACGTCTTTGCGCGCAAACTGGTCTACTGCGCTCTCCCAGATTATCGTTACCCAGTGGACCACCCCGCGCATTCCCCCACTGACAGATCGGAGCCCGCCATGACCGCTCCGCTGCTGCGCGTGTTCACGGAGGCCGGCGGTTTCACCGCACCGATGCGCGTTTCGTGGGAGTCGGGTCGGTTCTCGCTCGGTGAGGCGGCGCATCGAGAATTCACCGGCTCGCAGATGAAGGTGGCGGATCGCCGGCTCGATGGCGCCTGGCTCCTTCCGGGGCTGGTCGACGCGCACGTCCACGCCGCGTGGCACGCCTTCGACGCCGCCGATCGCGCGTGCATCTCTCCCGTTGACACCCGGCGCCTCACTGCAGCGGGGCTCGACCGTACGGTGCGCGCCGGATTCACGAGCATGCGCGATGCCGGCGGTCTCGCCGTCGAGCCGCCAGACGCTCAGGCGCCGGATGGCACTCGCGCAGCTGACGGTGCGCTCGTGCGACCGCGGATCGCGCACTCCGTCGCCATGATCGACCGAGCGCGTGCCGATGCGGCGGGCGGCATCGGGGCGGCAGTCGATGCCGTGCTCGAATCTGGTGCGCGCTGGGTGAAGCTCGTTGCGACGGCCGGCGTCTCGGCCCCCGCGGGCGCCACGCTCGATGCGCACTTCACCGCGGACGAGTTCCGCATCGCGACCGATCGGGCGTCAGCGGTGGGAGCCGCCGTGATGGTGCACGCCTGGGGCGGCGCGGCGATCGACCGCGCGCTTGATGCCGGCGTCGCCAGCATCGAGCACGGCATGTACCTCACGCCTGACCAGGCGCGCCACGGTGCCGAGGTCGGGGCGACGTTCGTGCCGACGCTGCGCATCTACCGGCTCGTGCGCGAGATGATCGCGGACGGCACGTTGCCCGCGCAGTTCGCAGCGCGCGTCGACGACGCGATCGCCCGGCACCCAGCCGCTGTTCGCGCGGCTCGCGATGCGGGTTTCTCGATCGCGCTCGGTACCGACTTCGGCACCGTCGATCAGCACGGCACCAATCGACTCGAATTCGACGCGCTCGTCGACGCCGGCCTGGCGCCGCACGAAGCGCTGCTCGCGGCGACCCGCGGGGGTGCCGCGCTTCTCGCGCGTGCAGCGCACGAGGCGCCCGAGGTCGGTTCGAGCGGCCAACCACACGTCGCGCCGGGGGTGATCGCCGATGGTGCGGTCGCCGACGCGGTCGTGCTGCGCCGCGACCCGCGCGAGCCGGGCGCGCTCTCGGACTCCACCGCCATCGTCGGGGTGCTGCTCGCAGGGCGCTGGATCGATCCCGCGCCGCCGCCCGCTTCCGGTGCCGCATTGCCTCCACACTCGTCACCCCTCAGCCCCTCCGAAAGGACCCCTCTGTGACCACCACTCGCACTTCTCGCCGCCTCGGGCTCGCCGCGGCCGCGCTCAGCACCGCGCTGCTGCTCAGCGCGTGCGCCGGCGGCTCGACCACGACCGGTGGCACCGATGCCGCCGGCGATCCCGTCAGCGGCGGCACGCTCGAGTTCGGCCGCGTCGCTGCGGTGACCGATCTCGACCTCAACCAGCAGATCACCGCCAACAATGCGTTCGCGATCGACAAGATCTTCGAACCGCTCGTGAGTTTCGATGAGAACGGCAAGCTGATCCCTTGGCTGGCCGACTTCGACGCCTCAAGCGACGGCCTGACCTACACCTTCACACTGCGCGACGGGCTGCAATTCTCGAACGGCGACGCGGTCACTCCCGGCGACGTGGTGTTCTCGCTCGAGCGTCACCGGCAGGTCGGCGGTCCGCTGCCCCTCGAAGCGCCGATCGATGCGATCACGGCGACGGGTGATCACGAGGTCACCATTACTCTGACCTCCCCTTACACCCCGTTCCTCTCCGAACTCGCGAGCTTCTCGAACGGCATCTTCCCGAACAGCTTCGGCGGCGCGAGCGAGGCAGAATTCTTTGCGAAGCCGATCGGCACCGGTCCGTTCGTCGTCGACACGTGGGATCCGAATGGCGACCTCACGTTCGTCAAGAACGAGCACTACTGGCAGGAGGGCAAGCCCTACCTCGACAGGCTCGTCTACAGGCTCGTCACCGACGACACGCAGTTGCAGCAGCAGCTCACGGCGGGTCAGCTCGGCGCAATCGACGACGTGCCGGCCGCGAATGCCGCGCAGGTCGATTCGGCCGCGGGCACGACGCTGTCACAGACGACCGGATGGTCGACCGAGCAGGTGTTCTTCAACACGCAGCGCGAGCAGTTCGCCGACACGCACGTGCGGCGGGCGATCGCGATGGCGCTCGACCGCGACGGGATCACGCAGGCCACGACCTTCGGCACGGCCGAGGTCGCGAACGCGCTGCTGCCCCCGACGATCGTCGACTCGGCGAACGGCACCGTGCAGCCGCTCGAATTCGATGTCGACGCAGCGCGGAAGGAGCTCGCGAAGTCGAAGTACCCCGACGGCTTCTCGATCACGCTGTCGCTGGCGAGCGGTGATTCGCAGCGCGCGCAGATCGCTCAGATCGTGCAGGATTCGCTCGCGAAAATCGGCATCACCGTGGAGATCGAGCAGCTCGACATCGCCGTGTTCCGTGAGCGGTTCTTCGCCTACGACTTCGATTTCATGCTCAACAGCGGCCAGTCCGATGCGCCCGACCCGAATGGGTTCATCACGTTCCAGGCCGACCCCGACGGGTTCAGCAAGTCGTACTGGACCCACTACACCAATGATCGCGTGACGCAGTTGATGCAGCAGGGCCGCACGACTGCCGAGGGCGCCGACCGCACGGAGATCTACGCCGAGATCCAGCAGATCCTGGCCGATGACGTGCCCTACATTCCGCTCTTCTTCCCGTCGAATCTGAAGGCGACGCGCGATGACGTGCACGGCTTCACGGTGCTGCCGAACGGCAGTGTGCGGTTCCAAGACACCTGGGTCGACGCTGCGGCGCAATGACCGATCGGGCGGTGGTCGGCGCGCATCAGTTGTCGCCGACCACCGCCCAGTGAGCGCAGTAGGGTAAGCACGTGCTGAGACGAACACTGCGGGCCGCGGGCCGCGTGATCGCGCGTGTCGTGCCGGTCATGCTCGGCGTCGTCATCGCCGTGTTCTTTTTACTGCGATTGGTGCCGGGCGACCCCGCAGCGATGATCCTGGGCGAGCGCGCGACGCCCGATGCGCTCGCAGCGCTACGCAGCCAGCTCGGTCTCGATCAGCCGCTGTGGCGCCAGTTCACCGACTTTCTCGGGCAGGTGGTCTTCCATCTCGACACGGGGTCATCGCTGGTCTCGGGCGTCTCGACCCGTGAACTCGTGCTGGCGAAGGCGCCCGTGAGCCTCGGCATCGTCGGTCTCGCGGTGCTCCTCTCCGTGGTCATCGCAGTGCCGCTCGCTCTTGTGGCGGCACTGCGTCAAGACGGCTGGGCGGATCACCTGATCCGTATCCTGCCCGCAGTCGGCTTGGGCATGCCGCTGTTCTGGATCGGGCTCCTGCTGATCATCGTCTTCGCGGTGCACCTGGGTTGGTTTCCGGTGGGCGGTGTCGGTTCGGGCCCGGGCGACCCGCTGCGCAGTCTGTTGCTGCCGGCGCTGGCTGTTGCGCTCGGCATGGCGCCGCCGTTGATCCGCTCGCTGCGCGCGCAGCTGATCGAGACGCTTGAGGCCGACTTCGTGACGACCTTGCGGGCCGCACGCATTCCGCAGCGGCGCATTCTGTGGAGGCACGTCATGCGCAGCGCGTCATTGCCGACGATCACGCTGCTGAGTGTCAACACCGCGTATCTCATCGGCGGCACCCTCGTCGTCGAACGGGTCTTCGGTATCAACGGCATCGGCTCGCTGCTCTTCCAATCGATTGGCAACCGCGACTTCCCGGTCGTGCAGGGCGTGGCCCTCTACTGCGCGATCGTCGTCGTGCTGGTGACGACACTGGCGGGGGTGCTCGCGAGCGCCGTCGATCCGCGACTGCGGGTGGGCAGGCCGGCTGAACCCCGGTCTGCGGTCGAGGTGATCCGATGACGACGCTGCATCGCGCCGTGCGGTCGCCGGCCTTCGTCGCCGGGGCGACGCTCACCGCGCTGCTGCTGTTCGTCGCACTGGCGGCTCCGGTGATCGCTCCGCACTCGCCGACCGATCAGCAACTCACCGCCGGCCTCCTGCCGCCGTCCCCCGAGCACTGGTTCGGTACCGACCAACTCGGGCGCGATGTGCTCTCGCGCATACTCTTCGCCGCACGCACCGATCTCGGCATCGCGGTTCTGGCGTCGATCGCGCCCTTCGTCATCGGCGTGACCGTCGGCCTCGTCTCCGGATACTTCGGGGGCGCCGTCGACTGGGTGGCGTCACGCATCACCGACACCGTCATCGCGTTCCCGTTCTACGTCATCGTGATCGCGCTGGTGTTCGCGCTCGGTGCGGGAGCGGGAGGCATCATTGTCGCGTTCGCGCTGGTCGGGTGGGTCGGTTACGCGCGCGTGCTTCGTGCGATGACGGCGGCGCTGCGCGACACGGGGTGGGTGCGCAGCGCACGAGGCAGCGGGCTGTCTCATGCGCGCGTGCTCGTGCGGCACGTGCTGCCGAACGTGTTGCCCCAGGCCGTCGTGCTGCTCGCCACCGAAATCGCGCTCATCATGGTCGCCATCGTCACGCTGGGGTATCTCGGACTCGGCATCCGCCCGCCGACCCCCGACTGGGGCACGATGATCGCGGATGCGCAGCAGTTCATCACCACTCAGTGGTGGCTCGCCGCCTTCCCCGGGTTCGCCGTGGTGCTCACCGGCATCGCGCTGTCGCTGCTGGGTGACGGGTTCGCCGACGCCCTCCGCGTTACCGGTGCGCCGAGTGTCGGGCGCCGCAGCGGCGTCGGTGTGCGTCGCAGGCGAGCGAGTGCCGGGCGGCGCGGGATCACCGAGCACCGCATCGGCCGCGGTGCTGCGGGTGGTGTCGCCGAACACGCGGCACCCCGTGAGTCTCCCGAGACGCAGGTGCCGCGCGGTGCCGTGCAGGTGCGCGACCTCCGCCTCGCGCAGACGGGCGGGCGCCTGCTCGTCGAGGGGGTCGGCTTCACCGTCGAACCGGGCGGGTCTCTCGGCATCGTCGGTGAATCGGGCAGTGGCAAGAGCCTGACGCTGCGGGCCCTCCTCGGCTTGTTGCCCGGCGGCGTCGCCGCGACCTCCGCCGGTTCGGCCGGGCCGAGCACCGCATCACCGTTGCGTGTCGTCGGGCCGATCGGCATGGTGTTCCAAGATCCGATGACCGCGCTCGACCCGCTCACCCGAGTCGGCGGGTTGCTGCGCGAGGCGGTCATCGCCGCCCAGCCGCGCCTCTCGCGAACCGTCGTGCGCGAACGAGTGCGCGCACTGCTCGCCGACGTGCACCTCCACGACGCATCCCGCATCGAGCGCTCGTACCCGCACGAACTCTCGGGCGGTCAGCGGCAGCGCGTCGTGATCGCGCTCGCGCTCGCCGGCGATCCGGCGGTGCTGCTCTGCGACGAACCCACGACCGCGCTCGACGTCACTGTGCAGCGCGAAGTGCTCGCGCTGCTGCGAGAGCTGCGTGCCCGCCGCGGTATGACGCTCGTGTTCGTCTCGCACGACCTCGCGGTCGTCTCGCAGATGTGCGACGAGATCATCGTCCTGTCGCAGGGCACCGTCGTGGAGCGGGGGACGACGGGTGCGGTGATCCGGCACCCCCGCGCGGTCGAGACCCGCGCACTCATCGACGCCGTACCGCACCTGCCGCGCCTCGATACCGCGACGTCGAACGCGCCCGAGACGCACGAGGTCACCGCGCCACCCGTGCTCGACGTGCGCGATGCCGTCGTGCGCTACGGCGCGTTCACGGCCGTGCACGGCGCCTCGTTCGCGCTCGCCGCCGGCGACGCGATCGGCATCGTCGGAGAATCCGGTTCGGGGAAGACATCGCTCGCCCGCGCCATCGTCGGCCAGATCCCGATCGCGAGCGGCGAGATCCTGCTCGACGGAGCGGTGCGCGCGGGCGCTCGGCGATCCGCCGCGGGGCTCCGCGCCGTGCAGCTCGTGCCGCAGGATCCCGGATCGTCATTGACCCCGCGCCTCCCGGTCGGCAGCGTCATCGCCGAGGTACTGCGCGCCGTCGATCGCGCTCGGTCAGCGACCCCGCGGTCGCCGGGCGAGCGGCGCGCTCGCGTCTCTGAGCTGCTGCGACTCGTGCATCTCGACCCGGCGCTCGCCTCGGCGACCCCCGACCGGCTCTCGGGCGGGCAGCGGCAGCGCGTCGCGATCGCCCGCGCGCTCGCCGCGGAGCCACGCGTGCTCGTCGCCGATGAGCCCACCTCCGCCCTCGACGTCTCGGTGCAGGCCGGAGTCATCGATCTGCTGCAGCGCCTGAGACGCGAGCTCGGGCTGGCGCTCGTGTTCGTGTCTCACGACCTGGCCGTCGTGCATGCGCTCTGCGACCGCGTGCTCGTGATGCGCTCAGGGGAGGTGGTCGAGCGCGGTGGCGCCGAGTTCTTCACCGCGCCGAGCACCGCCTACGGGCGCGAGTTGCTCTCGTCGGTGCCGAGGATGCCGGATCGCCCCGACCGTGACTGAAGTCGCGCTCGGTCTTGTGTGCTTGTGCCCGCGTCGTGCGCACTTGGTACGCTGCCAGTAACAGCTCATCGGAGGGACGACGCCCATGGACGGCATCATGAACTGGATCGAGCGGTTGCTCGACGGCTCGCTGTTCGCCGGTGGCATCTTTTTGATCATCGGCATCGTGGGCGGCGTGCTGCTGCTCATTTCGCTGCTGCTCGACGGCATCTTCGACGCGTTCGACTTCGGTGATGGCCCGCTGAGTCTCACGACCATCGCCGCGTTCACGGCGATCTTCGGGTTCGCGGCATTCGCGGGTGTCGGCGCCGGCATGTCGACCCCGATGGCGACAATCGTCGGAGCGCTCTCGGGCCTCGTCGGGGCGGCTGCGGCCTGGTGGCTTTCCCGGGCGATCAGAAACGCCGAATCGAACACGGCGGTCAGCGGTGACGACCTCATCGGCTCGACCGGAGCCGTCGTGCTCGCCATTCCCGAGAACGGACTCGGTGAAGTCGCCGTCGTGCGTCACGGCGAGCGCATCTCGCTCTCCGCGACCGCCGATGCGCCGATCCCGCGCGGGTCCGCCGTGCGCATCACTCAGACCGTGACCTCGACGTCCGTGCGCGTCGAGCTCGTGCTCCCCGAAGACCACGCCCAACCGTTAGACCGAACGGAGACGTAATGTTCCTCGCAAGCCCGGCGATCGTCGGCATATTCGGCGCGGTGATCGCACTCGTGCTGATCGCCCTCGTCATCATCAAGCGCTACCGCATCGCGAAGCCCGACGAAGCGATCATCGTGACCGGTGGCAAGGGCAAGGAAGTCGTCGACGCGGCGGGCAACAAGAGCCGCGACCTGTCGGGCCAGAAGGTCGTCACCGGCGGCGGCGTGTTCGTCGTTCCGTTCGTGCAGAAATCGTTTACGATCTCGCTGCGCTCGCGCCGTCTCTCGATCACGACCGAGGCGCAGACCACCGACGGCATCACCATGCAGGCCCAGGCCGTCGCAGTCGTCAAGGTCGGTGGCACCCAAGAGATGATTCGCGCCGCCGCGCAGCGCTTCCTCTCGAACTCCGACGAGATCGACGAATCGACGCAAGAGGTGCTCTCCGGCTCGCTCCGTTCGATCATCGGTGGCCTGACGGTGCTCCAGATCATCCGCGACCGCGCCGTCGTTGCTCAAAGTGTGCTTGAAGCCGCCGAGGAAGCACTGACGAAGCAGGGCCTCGTCGTCGATACGCTGCAGATCCAGGAGATCCGCGACGGCGCCGACTACATCTCCAACATCGGTCGCCCCGAGGCCGCCAAGGTGCGCCAGCAGGCCGACATCGCCGAAACGAATGCCTATCAGGCATCGCAGGAGGCCAAGATCGCCGCCGAGCGCGTGCTGCTCGACCGCAATCGAGAGCTCAAGCTGCGCCAGGCCGAGATTCAGGTCGAGACCGATAAAGCGACTGCGCAGGCGTCGGCCGCGCAGCCGCTGGAGGATGCGATCCAGCAGCAGGCAATCGTCGAACAGCAGCGCATCACCGCGCAGAAGGAAGTCGCACTGCGCACCGAGAAGCTGAACGCCGACGTGCGTGCCGTGGCCGAGGCAGACGCCTACCGCGTCGAACAGATCGCGAAGGCGGAGGCCGCCGCGTCGATCTCGGCCGCCGAGGGTCGCGCGACCGCAGTTGAGCGCGAAGGTGCGGCGAGCCGTATCGCCCGTATCGCCGCTGCTGAAGCCGTCGAGGCCGAGGGTCGCGCCGAAGCCGCAGCGCTCGAGGCGAAGGGCACGGCCGAGGCCGCCGCGATCGACGCACGCGCACGAGCCCTCGAGACGCAGTCGCAGGCGGTGCTCGCGCAAGAGCTCATCCATCTGCTCCCCGAGATCGCAGCCGAATACGCGCGCGCCATCGGGGCGATCGAGCACATGACCGTCGTCTCGGCAGACGGCACCTCGAAGGTGGCCGGCGAAGCGATGGGCAACATCAAGGGCCTGCTCGAGATGGCGAAAGACACGGTAGGTATCGACCTCGCGGGCATGCTGAATGGTGCGGTGTCGGGCGGTGCCGCGGGTGCCGCCGCCGGGCGTGCGTCGCGCGAGGAGACGGATCGCGGGCGCCGCTCTGACCGTGACGCGGTGCGTGGGGATCGCTCGGAGCGCTCCGAGCGTCGTGGCATCACCGAGGGTCGCGCGGAGGCTGCGTCGGCCGACACCGGTGACCACGGAGTTCCGTACGCTTCTTCGAGCACCGCCGATCGCTCGTCCGTCGGTGGTGTGACCGACAGCGCTCGTGATCTTGCCGGTTCGGCGGCGGGCACGGCGACGGCGGCGGCCGACGCCGCCAGTGCCGCAGCCGATGCGGCGACAGAGGCCGCACGGGCTGCAGGAGCCGCGGCTCAGCGCACCGGAGCCAACGTCACCGATCAGATCAACGGGTTCGGGGCCGGCTCGCAGTAGCGCGCCGGTGCGACACGCCGCAGCCTCGGGCTCCTTGGGAGACCCGGGGCTGCGGCGTTTTCACTGCGCCCCGATGCGCGGGGAGCCTCCCCGCGCGATTCGCATGGGGCGCGGTGCAGAATAGGAGCATGTCCGCTCGCCGCTCTCAGTCGTTGACCTCGGAGGTCGAGTCGGTGCTCGGCCCGGCGCCGACCGACTACGCGCAGCCCGAGGTCATTGTGCTGCGCTTTCGTCGGCACGGTCGTCGGTTGCTGCTCCCGGTGATCTGCATGGTCGTGCTCGCCGGCCTCGCCGGGTACTGGGTGGGCGCGTTCGCTGAGGGGTGGCAGAACGTGACGGCGGCCATTGCGGCGGTCGTGCTCGGCATGGTGCTCGGGTTGCTGCCGGTGCTCGGGTGGCTGACCCAGCGCGTGACCGTGACCTCGCGACGGGTGATCCTGCGCCGTGGCATCTTTTCGCGCCAGCGCTCGGAGGTAGCACTGCTGCGTGTGCGTGAGGTGCGCACTCGGCGCGGTCTTCTGCAACGCATGTGCGGTGCCGGCGAGATCGACCTCTCCATCGGAGCGGAGCGCACGGTGCTGCACGATGTCCCTGCGGTCGCCGCGACGGCTGACGCGATTCAGGAGCTGGTCGAACGAAACTACGCGCACGCGAGCCGCACGGCGCCACCGGTGGCGGCCACTCCGCCGGCCGGGCAGAATTTTCCGCCCAACGCGACGACCCGCTTCGCCGATCTGTAGCGAGCGATTTCCCGAGGTCAGGTCGTGCGCGTGATGAGCACATCGATCAGGCGGCTCGCGAGGGTGACGAGCTGCTCGATCTCGCTGTCGTCGCGATCGATCCAACGGCACTCGGGGTCTCCCACTGGCACGAAGTTTTCGTGTCGCTCCCACACCATGAGGGTGCGCTCGGCGCCGAGCACGTACTGCTGCCACCACACCTGCCGCAGATAGTTGCGGGGAATGGTGCGCCATTCCTTGTTCGTCGTCTTGATCTCGGCCAGTTCGACCGCGCCCGACGCGCGAAAAGCGAGGCCATCAGGGGTGGCGAGGTGTCTGAGATCGCGCTCGGCGTGGAAGAGCGCCTGACTCGGTGAGATCTCGTGCTCGCGCAGCACCCAAGCGGCGATCTCCGGCTCACGACGCTTGCCGTGGTCGGTGAACGCATTGCCTGAGAAACGACTGCCGTGCAGCTTCTCATGCGCGGCGGCCTCGATGGAGCGCGGCGTCGACAGCTTGGCAACATCGGTTGCGGTGATGCCGCGTGCGCGTGCGCGCATCCAGGCCGTCCGATCCGTGCCATCGGTCACGATGCGTTGCAGGTAAGCCGGAGCGAGGGTGGACACCCATCCAGTCTCGCACGCGTCTCGGAGGTGCGCGTGCAGCGCGCCGATCGCGCCGGTGCACCCTCGCTCGCATTCATCGGACGGTGTGCAGAATCACAGAAAACTGAAAAGAAAAGCATTGTTCGCAGAGGTTTGCAGACTGCGAACACCCAGGCGATGGGGGTACCCTCCTCAGAGAGATATCTGCTGTGATCTGCGGAAAAGTTGGGGCAGATTCTGGGGAAACGAAATCGAAGCGTCGTGAAGGTCACCTGTTCCGCCGGGTGCGCGGCGTTATCGATCGAAAGGAGCATTCCGAAGGAATGGACGCACAACAACTGACGCGCGCTGATGGGGGAAAAATCCGCGCGCTGGTCGTGGACGACGAAGAGTCGATCACGCAACTGGTCGCGATGGCGCTGCGCTACGAGGGCTGGGAAGTCGAGACTGCTGCTAGCGGGCAAGACGCGTTCGAAAAGATTCGCACGTTCAACCCCGATGTCGCCGTGCTCGACATCATGCTGCCCGATTTCGACGGCATGCAGTTGCTTTCGCGCATTCGCGCCGCGGGAGAGATGTTCCCGGTGCTCTTCTTGACCGCGCTCGACTCGGTCGAGGATCGGGTGAATGGGCTGACTGCCGGCGGCGACGATTACGTCGTGAAGCCGTTCAGCCTGGAAGAGCTCATCGCCCGGCTTCGCGGGCTCGTGCGCCGCTCGCAGCTCACCCTGTCGCAGAACCCCGACCCGGTGCTCCGGGTCGGTGATCTCACGCTCAACGAAGACAGCTACGAGGTGGAGCGCGCCGGCGCAAGCATCACCGTAACCAACACGGAGTTCGAGCTGTTGCGCTACCTCATGCGCAACCCGAACCGCGTGCTGTCGAAGGCGCAGATTCTGGATCGAGTCTGGGCATACGACTTCACCGGCAAGTCGACCGTCGTCGAGCTCTACATCTCGTACCTCCGCAAGAAGATCGATTCGGGCCGCGACCCGATGCTCCACACGGTGCGTGGCGCGGGCTACATGCTCAAGCCCGCGGCTTGAGCATCGCGCGAGCGACGCTCGCGCGCAGCCCGCGGTGCCGCATCGCGGCAGCCCACGGAGCGAAGCGAGGGGTGGCGGGCTACATGCTCAAGCCCGCGGCTTGAGCATCGCGCGAGCGACGCTCGCGCAGCGTTGAGGGAAATGCTCTGACATGAGCGCCCGCGAAGGCGGGATGTGCGCAGCAGTGTGCTGGTCGGGCCTGGCAGCGATTGCGGCTTGGCCGCAATCGCCGGAGGCACGCTGCTGCGCACATCCCGCCTTTGCGTTCCCACGCAACGAATGGTAGAGTTTCCCCCGGCCCAAGACCGCCGGTAGATTCCGCAAGGAATCCAGAACGTCCGCGAGAGCGGAGACCAGCGCAGGTGCAGATCTCCTTGAGTGACGGATCCCGATCCCGAACTTCTGAAGCTCCGTGCGTGCGCGCCGGAGCTTTTTTGGTTTTTGGTGGCTTCCGATATGGAAGTCCCGACGGAAAGCTCTGTGCGGCGCGGCCCCCGAGCGACGTCCGTCGCTTGGGTACGACAAGCTAGGGAGCGCCATGGCTACGAAGGACGCTACGGTCGCCGATCTTCAGCAGAAGTTTGAAGAGTCGAGCGCCGTTCTGCTGACTGAGTACCGCGGTCTTTCGGTTGCTGAACTGCGGGAACTCCGCAACAGCATCCGTGAGCACGCGACGTACGCTGTGGCGAAGAACACGCTGACGAAGATTGCGGCCAACAACGCCGGGATCACCGCATTCGATGACGAGCTGGCCGGTCCTTCGGCTCTCGCCTTCGTGCACGGTGACACCGTCGCGGTCGCAAAGTCGCTGCGTGACTTCGCCAAGGCACACCCTCTTTTGGTGGTGAAGGCGGGCTACTTCGATGGCAACGCCCTGACCGCCGCTGAGGTAGGCAAGCTTGCCGATCTCGAGAGCCGCGAGGTGCTGTTGGCTAAGGCCGCCGGCGCTATGCAGGCTGCTCTGGTCGGTGCTGCACAGCTGTTCGCCGCCCTGCCCGCTAAGGCCGCTCGCGGCTTCGGCGCGCTGCAGGAGAAGCAGGACGCTTAAGACTCGGCTCACGCCGGATCGGTTGAAAAAACCCGCTCGTACGCACCGCGTGCGGGCACACATCAAGGAGATACATCATGGCTAAGCTTTCCACCGAAGAGCTGCTCGCACAGTTCAAGGAGCTCACCCTCATCGAGCTCTCGGAGTTCGTCAAGGCGTTCGAGGAGACCTTCGACGTTTCCGCTGCTGCCCCCGTCGCAGTTGCTGCTGCTCCGGCTGCCGGCGCTGCTGAGGCTGTCGAGGAGAAGGACGAGTTCGACGTCGTCCTCGAGTCGGCTGGCGACAAGAAGATCCAGGTCATCAAGGTCGTGCGCGAGCTGACCGGCCTGGGCCTGGGCGAGGCGAAGGCTCTCGTCGAGGAGGCTCCCAAGAACGTGCTCGAGGGCGCGAAGAAGGAAGCCGCTGAAGAGGCGAAGGCAAAGCTCGAAGAGGCAGGCGCGGGCGTCAAGCTCGTCTAAGTTTTTTCGATGAGGCTCACTCGCTGAGCTGCATTGTCGGGAGGGCAGGATCACCTGAGGGTGATCCTGCCCTCCTTTTTTGGTGCGCTCGCGCTGCGACTGCTTTCACCCTCCCATTCAGCCAGCCCCGACGCCCCCAGCTCAGCCCCCGCTTCCCCGAGAGCACCGTTTTGGTTCGAGATCGCGTGAGATTCGCAGGTGCGCTCGAAGCGCAGGGGTGCGCTCGGGAAGGCCACGGGGGTCGAGGGGGAGCGCGCGGCCGAGGAGAGACCTCAAACCGGGGGTCAGCAGACCGAAGTTAGGGTCGGTATACTAGCGCTTTTGCAGCGCGCTTGGTACTGTGTTTCGGCTGCGCCGTTCCGTCGAGCACGCTCCGCGTGCCCGGAAATTCGGTGCACAGTGGAGAAAGGATCCTCGTGGCCCTCATCGCTCTGACACTCCGACACGCGAAACGGTATTGGCCGTTTGTCGCCGCGGTGCTGGTGTTGCAGTTGCTGTCGACCATCGCCGCGCTCGCGCTTCCGAGCCTGAACGCGCAGATCATCGATCAAGGTATCGCCCAGGGTGATACCGCATTCATCTGGAGCACGGGCGGCATGATGCTGATCGTGTCGCTCGGCCAGGTCATCACGGCGATCGCCGCCGTATATTTCGGGGCGCGCACGTCGATGGGCATCGGCCGCGACCTGCGTCGCGAGGTGTACCGCAAGGTCGACTCGCTGAGCACGCTCGAATCGACGAAGTTCGGCGCGGGCACACTGATCACGCGCGGCACGAACGATGTGCAGCAGATCCAGATGCTCGTGCTGATGACCCTGAACTTCATGGTTACCGCGCCCATCATGGCGATCGGCGGCATCATCATGGCGCTGCGCGAAGACGCCGGTATGTCGTGGCTCGTGTGGGCGTCGGTCGCGGTGCTCGCCGTCATCGTGAGCTTCCTCGTGTGGTTCCTGCTCCCGCTCTTCCGCACGATGCAGACCCGCGTGGATGCGATCAACAGTGTGCTGCGCGAGCAGATCATGGGCATCCGCGTCGTGCGCGCATTCGTACGCGAAGACTTCGAGAGCGATCGCTACGAGGTCGCCAACCGCAACATCACCGAGGTCTCGGTCAAGGTCGGCCAGGTCTTCGTGCTCATGTTCCCCGTCATCATGATGGTGCTGCACTTCGCGACCGCCGCCGTGCTGTGGTTCGGCGGGCACCGCGTCGATGAGGGGCTCGTCGAGGTCGGATCGCTCACCGCATTCTTGCAGTACCTGCTGCAGATTCTGATGGCCGTGATGATGGGCGTCTTCATGACCATGATGATTCCGCGTGCCGTGGTGTGCGCGGAGCGCATTCGCGAGTTGCTCGATACGGAGTCGACGCTGGCATTCCCGGAGCAGGCCTCGGCGCCGACCCCGCACGCCGGCCGGGTCGAGTTCTCGGGTGTCACCTTCGGGTTCCCCGGGGCCGAGAAGCCCGTCATTCGCGATGCGAGCTTCGTCGCCGAGCCCGGAAAAACGACCGCAATTATCGGATCGACCGGCGCCGGCAAGACCGTGCTGCTCAACCTCATGCTGCGTCTGTACGACCCGCAGTCGGGCTCCATCACGGTTGACGGCGCAGAGGTGTCGCAGCTCACGCGCGAGCAGCTCTCGGAGACGCTGAGCCTGGTGCCGCAGCGCCCGTACCTGTTCTCGGGCACGATCGGTTCGAATCTGAGGTTCGGCCGATCTGACGCCACCGAGGCGGAGCTGTGGGAGGCGCTGCGCGTCGCCCAGGGCGAGGACTTCGTGCGCGAGAAGGAGAAGGGGCTCGACGAGCCCGTTTCCCAAGGTGGCACGAGCGTGTCGGGCGGCCAGCGCCAGCGCCTCTCGATCGCGCGAGCGCTCGTGGCGAAGCCGCGCGTCTACCTGTTCGACGACTCGTTCTCGGCGCTCGACGTAGCAACCGACGCTCGATTGCGTGCGGCGCTGCCGAGCGCGACGGCGGGTGCGACCACCATCATCGTCGCGCAGCGCGTCTCGACGATTACGGAGGCCGATCAGATTCTGGTCGTGGAAGACGGTGAGATCGTCGACCGCGGCACCCATGACACATTGCTGGAAACGAGCGAGGTGTACCGCGAAATCGTGCGGTCGCAGCTCGAAGAGGCGGAGGCGGCGTAATGGCACGCGAGAAACAGCGCGAGAAGCGCGGGGCCGCGGTTTCGACCGACACGGCGGAGTTCGAGCTGCCCGATGACTACCAGCCAGACGGCGACGATTGGTTCGGCGGTCAGGCGACGAAGAAGGCCAAGCACTTCTGGCCCTCGGCGAAGCGACTCGTCGGCCTGCTGGCTCCGCACAAGTGGCAGTTCTCGTTCGTCGTCGTGCTCGTGGTGGCGTCCGTGGTGCTCACGGTCATCGCACCGAAGATCCTCGGCCAGGCGATGGATGTCATCTTTAACGGCATCCTCGGCAAGCAACTGCCCCAGGGCGTGACGCTCGAGCAGGCCGTGCAGGCGGCCCGCGACTCGGGCAATGACCAGTTCGCCGACGTGCTCTCGGGCTCGAAGATCGTTCCGGGCGAAGGGATTGACTTCGGTCTGCTCGGTTGGCTGATCCTCATCGTGCTCTCCCTCTACCTCGTGGCATCCGTGCTCATGTGGCTGCAGGGATTCATTCTGAACCGGCTCGTCATGGACGTGGTCTTCGATCTGCGCGCCGATATCGAGGCGAAGATCAACCGTCTGCCGCTGAGCTACTTCGATGGCCGTCAGCGTGGAGACGTGCTGTCGCGCGTCACGAACGACGTCGACAACATTCAGCAAGCTCTGCAGCAGGCGCTGTCGCAGCTCGTGCAGTCGCTGCTCACCGTGATCGGCATCGCGGCGATGATGTTCATCGTGTCGTGGCAGCTCGCCCTGATCGCGCTGATCGCGCTGCCGCTCTCGGGCATCATCGCGGGCGTGGTGGGTTCGCGAGCGCAGAAGCTGTTCGTCGCGCAGTGGAAGAACACGGGCGACCTCAACGGGCACATCGAGGAGTCGTTCACCGGCCATGAGCTGGTGCGCATCTTCAACCGCGACGCCGAAATGGTCGAGGAGTTCGACCGCCGCAATGAGGGACTCTTCGACGCCTCGTACCGCGCGCAGGCGCTCTCGGGCACCATCATGCCGGCGATGCAGTTCGTGCAGTACCTCAGCTACGTGCTGATCGCCGTCGCGGGCGCGCTGCGCGTTACCGCGGGCCAGATGACGCTCGGCGATGTCACCGCGTTCATCCAGTACTCGCGCGAGTTCTCGCAGCCGATCGGGCAGATGGCGGGCATGGCCAACATGCTGCAGTCGGGTGTCGCGTCTGCCGAGCGTACGTTCGAGCTGCTCGACGCCGAAGAGCAGCAGGCGGATTCGGCCACGGAGCAGCTGCCTGCGCGCACCAACGGACACGTCGAGTTCGACAACGTGTCGTTCAGTTACGATCCGGATCAGCCGCTCATCGCGGGCCTCTCGCTCGAAGCTCGCCCCGGGCACACGGTCGCGATCGTCGGGCCGACGGGCGCCGGCAAGACGACGCTCGTGAACCTCGTCATGCGTTTCTACGAGCTGAGCGGTGGGCGCATTCTGCTCGACGACGTCGACATCACCCTCCTGACGCGCGCTGAACTCCGCAGCCAGGTCGGCATGGTGCTGCAAGACGCCTGGCTGTTCGACGGATCGATCCGCGAGAACATCCGCTACGGTCGCCTCGACGCGACCGATGACGAAGTCATCGCGGCTGCCGAGGCGACGATGGTCGATCGCTTCGTGCGCCAGTTGCCCGAGGGCTATGACACGGTCATCAGCGAGAACGGCTCATCGCTCTCCGCCGGCGAGCGGCAGCTGCTGACGATCGCCCGCGCGTTCATCGCAAACCCGTCACTGCTGATCCTCGACGAGGCGACCTCCTCGGTGGATACCCGCACCGAGGTGCTCGTGCAGCAGGCCATGCGTGCGCTGCGCTCTGACCGCACGTCGTTCGTGATCGCACACCGGCTCTCGACGATTCGCGACGCCGACACCATCTTGATGATGGAGAGCGGCCGCATCGTCGAGCAGGGCTCGCACGAAGAGTTGCTGGCTCGTCGGGGTGCCTATTACACGCTCTACCAGGCGCAGTTCGCTGGCGAGGACGCGGAGGCACACGCCGAAGAGATCTTCGCCGGGGGAGCTCCTGCCGAAACCGGCGCGGTGACGCTGCCCGGTGCGGACGCGGGCGACGCCGTGGCCGGGCCTGATGCGCGGCCGGAAGCACCGCCGACCGCGTGAGCAGCGCGGGGTTCGAGTCCTACCCGTTTCCGGGTGGCGTCCGCGGGGGCATGAGCCGGGCCGGCGCGATCGCGTCGGGTGCGCTCATCGCCCTCTCGGCGCTGTCCGTGGGCATATCGAATGCGCGGGTGGGTGAGACGCTGCAGGCGGTGCTCACCCTGCTGTTCGGTGGGGTGCTGGCGCTCACCTGCTTCGGCTTGGCGCCGCAGACACCGCCGCGTGCGCGCTTCCGCCTGCTGAATCACGTGGTGATGACCCGCGCCGAGCGCGCGCCGATCGATTCGTGGGTGCACGTGGCGCCGACTCGGGCATACCGCTGGCAGTTCGTCTCGGCAGCGGTCATCGCCGCGCTCGGCTTCCTCAGCATGTCGGTGTTCGCAGGCTTGCAGGCGTTCGGCGCGGTGCCTATTGTGAGTGCAACGGCGAGCGATGGCGGCCTCTTCCTCGGCATGATCGCGATGGGAGCGCTCGGCCTGGTGACGGCCGGGGTCGCATGGCTCCTGGTCTGGCGCAGCGTGCGCAACGGCAGGTTCGGGGCGCGGCCGAGTGGTGTGGTGTTCGGCCCGGAGACGCTCAGCGTGCGGGTGCCGGGGCGAGACGCGGAGTTCGCCTGGAATGACGTGGTGAGCGTGCGCGCGCAGGTCTCTCGCTTGGGCCGGCGCGAGCACGTCGCGGTGATCCTTATCCAGCTCGCCCCGCAGAGCGGGGCACCGAATCGTATGCAGATCATTCCCGCCGAACGGTACACGGTGCCGACGTCGGCGCTGTACTCCGCGCTGCGCTGGTACTGCGCGCACCCCGAGGCGCGCTGGGAGCTGGGACGCACCGAGGGGCAGGTGCGGCTCGATGGCTGGTGCGGTGACGCCGTCGTGGTCGCAGCGGGAGCAAACGTCCGGTAGGCTGGTCTGGCTCCCCACGTGGCGCTATCTCGAGGAACTCCCCCAGGTCGGAAACGAAGCAAGGGTACTCGGGCTCTAGCGGGTGCGTGGGGAGTATTTTCATGCCCGAGCGGGGGAGCGGGCTTCGCCGCTACCATCGCAGTATGCAGTCTTCCGACGGTGCAGCGGTCATCGGAGCGGGGCCCAACGGGCTTGCCGCAGCGGTGACGTTGGCGCGCGCCGGTGTGCCGGTCACGGTGTACGAGGCTGCCGAGACGATCGGCGGCGGCACGCGCACGACCGAACTCGTCGAGCCGGGCGTGCTGCACGATGTGTGCTCCGCGATTCACCCCATGGCGCTCGCGACCGGGTTCTTCCGTGCGTTCGAGATCGAGCGTCGTATGGAGTTCGTCATTCCCGAGGCGTCGTATGCGAACCCGCTCGACGGTGCAGTCGCGTCACCGGGGCGGGGCGCGGCTCCGGATCGCGCAGCCATCGCCTACCGAGACCTCGAGCGCACCGTCGCCGAGCTCGGTCGCGACGGTGCGGCGTACGGACGGTACTTCCGACCGCTGCTGCAGCGTCTTGACGGGGTCGTCGATTTTTCGCTCGGGGGAGGGATGCTGCGGTGGCCGGGTGATCCGCTCGCGGCGCTCGTCACCGGTCTGCGCGTGCTCGAGCAGGGCACGCCGCTCTGGAATCTGAGATTCCGCGAGGCCGCCGCCCCGGCACTGCTCGGGGGCGTCGCGGCTCACAGCATCGGGTCGCTGCCGAACCTGGCGACGGCAGGCGTCGGCGTGGTGCTCGGCGCGCTCGCCCACGCGGCCGGATGGCCGGTGCCGGTGGGGGGATCCCGCGCCATCACCGATGCACTCGCGGCCGACCTGCTCGCGCACGGCGGGCGTATCGAGACGTCGCATCCGATCGACGACGTGCGCGAACTCGCCGAGCATCGGGTGAAGCTCTTCGACACCTCGGCCCGCGGGCTCGAGCGCATCGCCGGCCCTGTGCTGCCCGCGCGCTATCGTCGCGCGCTGCGCCGGTTCGCGTACGGCGATGCCGCCACCAAGGTGGATTTCGTGCTCGACGGGCCGATCCCGTGGCGCGACCCGCGAGTGGCCCAGGCGCCGACCGTGCACGTCGGCGGGAGTCGACCCGAGGTTGCGGCGTCGGAGCGCGAGGTCTCGCGCGGCGAGCACCCCGAGCGCCCCTACGTGCTGCTTGCGCAGACCGCCGATTTCGACCCGAGCCGCAACGCACCCGGTGTGCACGCGATCTGGAGCTACACGCACGTGCCGAGCGGCTCGACGGTCGATGTCTCGCGGCAGGTGATCGCGCAGATCGAACGCTTCGCCCCCGGGTTCCGGGATCGCATCCGCGCCGTGCGCGTCACCACCGCCGATGAGCTGTCGCGCTACAACCGCAACTACCACGGCGGCGACTTCAGTGCGGGTGCCATCACGCTGCCGCAGCTCGTGGCGCGGCCGACGCTCTCGACCGATCCGTGGCGCACGCCATCGCGCGGAATCTACCTCGCGTCGTCGTCGGCCCCTCCCGGCCCCGGAGTCCACGGGCTGTCGGGCTGGTACGCGGCGCAGTCGGCGCTGCGGCACGAGTACGGGCTGCCCGCGCCCGAGCTCGGGTTGCACGGCTGATTCTGGGCGGCTGAGCCTGCGCGGCTGACTCTGCGCAGAGCCCTGCGCAGAGCCCTGCGCAGGGCGCTGCGCACACGACACGTCCGCGAAACCTCTCGTCGGTAGGGTGGCTCGGTCGCGCTTCGACCGCACATGCCGATTGCACCGTGGAGATTCCGGGGGCATTCGCCCGCACACCGGAAAGCTTCTGCGATGTGCGTGGGTATTGGTGCGGAGCGCGACGGATTCGGCGGTGCGAGCGCCGATCACGAACTTCGGGGAGGGCGAAGATGAATGCAGACACCAGCCACAGGCGATTGCGAAGGAGCGACGTGACATCGACGACACGGGTGATCCACACCGGCCGCAAGGAGCGGCCCAAGCGGGGCGCGCTACTGCTGCTCGTACCCGGAATTGCGACCGTGGTGCTGCTCGGCATTCTGCCGCTCTTCATCGTGGCGCGAAACAGCTTCGCACTCGCTGACAACTACGGCGGCATCGTCGGCGGGTTCACGCTTGACAACTACATCAAGCTGTTCGACCCCGTCTATTCGAAGACGATGCTGTACTCGATCGGGCTGGGGCTCCTGAACACGGTCGTCTGCCTCATCATCGGGTATCTCACGTCGTACTACATCGTGTCGCGTCCCGAGGGGCGCCAGGGCCTGCTGCTGCTGCTCATCATCATTCCGTTCTGGACGGACTTCCTCGTGCGCACGTTCGCCTGGATCACGATCCTGAGCTCGGGCGGCCCGATCGCCGGCATTCTCGGCATATTCGGGATCGCCGGGTTCTCGATGATCCCGAGCAACGTGGCGGTGGTGCTCGGGCTCCTCTACTCGTTCCTGCCCACCGCGATCTTCCCGATCTACGCCTCCATGCGCTCGATCGACGGCTCGCTCAAGGAGGCCGCGACCGACCTCGGCTGCAGCTGGTGGGGTGTGCACCGTCGGGTGATCCTGCCCCTCAGCAGCCCGGGAATTCTGGGCGCCGCACTGCTCACCTTCATTCCCACGATGGGCGTGTTCGTGATCCCGGTGCTGATCGGCGGCGGCAAGGATCCGCTCGTCGGCAACTTGATCGTGACGCTGTACACCGAGTTCCGCAATCAGCCGATGGGGGCGGCCGTCTCGATGGTGCTGCTCGTTCTGATGCTGATTTCCATGGCACTCGTCGGACTCGCGATGCGCCGACGCCCGAGCAAGCCGAAGGGGGCGTGATCTCATGGATCGGCTCGTGAACAACATCGCCCGAGCGGTGTTCGTCTTCCTCTACATCCCGATCATCGCGGTGATCGTCTACTCGTTCAACGCTGCGGGCACCAACACCCGGTTCGAGGGGCTCACCCTCCAGTGGTACGTCGATCTGTTCCAAGACGCAGCGCTGATGCAGACGCTCAGAACGAGCGCCATCGTCGCGGTCATCACGGCGACGGTCGCTGCGATCATCGGCATCCTGTTCTCGCTCGGAATATCGCGCTACCGGGGCCGCGGAAAGACGGCGCTGATCGGCATGATCGCGCTTCCCCTCATCGTGCCCGAGATCGTGCTCGGCGTCGCTCTGCTCAGCGTGTTCAGTGCGACGCATCTGCCGCTCGGCATCGTCACCCTTGTGCTGGGGCACCTCATCGTGTCGCTGCCGCTGGCCACGCTCGTCATCATGAGTTCGGCGGCGATGCTCGACCCGAGCCTGCCCGAGGCCGCCACGGATCTCGGGTGCAACCCCTGGCAGACCTTCACCCGCGTGTATCTCCCGCTGCTCCGACCCGCAGTCGTCGCGGCCTGGCTGCTGAGCTTCACGACCTCCTTCAGCAACATCGTGATGTCGACGTTCCTCAGCGGTGTGGGTTCGACCACGCTCCCGCTGAAGATCTATTCCAGTTTGAAGACCGGATTGACCCCCAGCATCAACGCCCTCGGCGCACTGCTGATCCTGCTCACGCTCGTCATCGTGCTCGCCGTCGGCGTCACCCAGATGCGACGCATCCTCGTGGAATCGCGCGGCTGAACGCCGATGCGATCCCACCCCTCATTCGCAGTTCCCCACATCGAAAGGATCCTTCCATGACGAAGAAGATCACCCTCGCCGCGGTCGGCATTGTTGCCGCACTCGCACTCACCTCCTGCAGCGCCTCCGGCAATGACGGTCCCTCCACCGAGCTCAACGTCTACGCGTGGGCCGATGAGATTCCTCAGTCGGTGTTCGATGCTTTCACCGAAGAGACCGGCATCAAGGTCAACGTCGACAACTTCGACAGCAACGAGACGATGATCTCGAAGCTGGCCGCCGGCAACTCGGGCTACGACATCGTCGAGCCGAGCCAGTACGCCGTGCAGCAGCTCGTCGGCCAGGAGCTGTTGGAGCCCCTCGACCACGACCAGATCGAGGGATTCGACGGCATCGCCGACAAGTTCGTGAACCCGAGCTACGACCCCGACAACCAGTACTCGGTGCCGTGGGTCTGGGGCACGACCGGCCTGCTCTACAACGAGACCTGCACCGGCGGCGAAGAGATCACCAGTTGGAAGTCGCTGTTCGACAAGAAGTGGTCGGGCAAGGTCAACATGCTCGACAATATGCTCGCCTCATACATCGCCGGCTTGCAGGTGAATGGTTTCGACGCCGACAGCACCGACGAAGCCGAGATCGGCAAGGCGACTGATTCGCTCATCGCGCAGAAGCCGCTGCTCGCGGGCTACAACTCGACGAACTACGGCGAGCTCGTCGCGAATGGTGACGTGTGCATCTCCGAGGCATGGGGCGGTACGAGTACCGCGAAGATCGTCGCCGAGAACGACGATGTGCACTACGTGCTTCCCGAGGAGGGTGGCAGCCTCTGGGTCGACGGCCTGGCGATCGCCAAGGGTGCTCCGCACAGCGACGCCGCGTACGCCTTCATCAACTTCCTGCTTCGCCCCGACATCGCGGCCATGGCGACGAACGACGGCGGTCTCGCGAGCGCCAACGCCGATGCGCAGGAGCACGTCGACGATCAGGGACTGCTGACCAATGCAGCCGTATACGCCTCTGACGAGCAGGTCGCGAACGCAGACTTCATCGTCGATCCCGGATCCGCCATGTCGTTCTACCAGGACGGCTGGACGCGGGTAAAGGCTTCCTGACCCCGGCCCGACACGAACGACAAGCGAGATCACGAGCATGAACGACCAGACCGCAGTACATCCCGCCGTCGAGATACGGGGGCTTACCAAGAGCTTCAACGGCAACCTCGCGGTGCACCCGCTCGACCTGTCGATCGGGGACAACGAGTTCTTCTCGATCCTCGGCCCCTCGGGATGCGGCAAGACAACGCTCATGCGCATGATCACGGGCTTCGAGACGCCGACCGACGGGCGGGTGCTGCTCGACGGTGCCGACGTCACGGGCGTGCCGACGCGCAATCGCGACCTGAACATGCTCTTTCAGAGCTACGCGCTGTTTCCGCACCTCTCGGTGTTCGACAACGTCGTGTTCGAGTTGCGCGTGCGTCGCACGCCCAAGGCGGAAGCGAACCGCCGCGCGCAGGAGGCGCTCGAGCTCGTGAAGCTCGCGCATCTCGGCGACCGCAAACCCGACCAGCTCTCGGGCGGCCAGCGCCAGCGCGTCGCCCTCGCTCGCGCCGTCGTTTCCGGGCCGAAGGTCGTGCTGCTCGACGAACCGCTGGGTGCGTTGGATCAGCAGCTGCGCAAGGAGATGCAGTTCGAACTCAAGCGGATGCAGCGCGAGATCGGCATCACGTTCATCTACGTGACGCATGATCAGGAGGAGGCGCTGACGATGTCGGATCGCATCGCCGTGATGTCGGAGGGCGTGGTGCAGCAGGTGGCGCCGCCCGAAGCGATCTACAACGAGCCCGAGACCCGCTTCGTCGCGGGGTTCATCGGCAGCTGCAACCTCCTCGATGTGACGGTTCCCGCGGGGGCCGCGGGGGCCGTGACCTCGGTGGAGGTGCCCGGTGTCGGCGCCGTGTCGGGGGTGCTGGCGGAGGAGGTGCCGAGCGAGCGTGCGGGCACCCTCCTCCTGCGCCCCGAGCGCGTCGAGGTGCGCCGCGATGGCGACGGACTCAGCGGAGTGCTCGAGACCCTCACGTTCCTCGGCGAGGAATGGCAGGCGCACCTGCGCGTGGGAGACCACGTCGTCAAGGTGTCGATTCCGAGCCTCGCCCGCGAGCGCGACCTCCCCGGCCTCACCACCGGCGAGACCCTCCGCATCTCCTGGCGTCCGCAGGATGCCCGGATCGTCATCCGCTGATCACTGATCCTCGCTCGACAAGGAGCCGCACATGAAAGTCGCCGTCGCGCAGACGTCGCCGGGCATCGACCCCGCCGTCAACTTTGCCACCATCTCGAACTACACTGCGCAGGCAGCCGCAGCCGGAGCCCGACTCATCGTCTTCCCCGAAGAGGCGATGCTGCTCGCAGATGACGTGATCAAGCCCCGTTTCCCCGAAATTCTCAGCGAGATCTGGCCGAGGTTCGAGGCCCTGTTGGCCGACCTCGCCCGTGAGCACGGCGTCACGGTGATCGCGGGGGGCTATGAGCCGAACGGATCGGCGCTGCCCTACAACACGATCCTCGCGGTGGGCCCTGACGGATCCGAGCTCGCTCGCTACCACAAGGTGCACACGTACGACGCCTTCGCCTACCAGGAGAGCGCGTACGTGACCCGGGGGTCGCTGCTGCCGCCGATCATCGAGGTCGACGGGCTGCGCGTGGGCATCGCGAACTGTTACGACGTGCGTTTTCCTGAACTCTTCCGCAGTTTCGCCGATCGCGGTGTCGACATCATCTCGCTCTCCGCGGCCTGGGTCTCGGGCAAGGGCAAGGAGCAGCACTGGTCGGTACTCACCCAGGCGCGCGCAATCGAAAACGTGAGCTGGTTCCTCGCGGCCGGTACGGTCGGCGACGATTCCGTGGGACTCAGCCGGGTGATCGATCCTCTCGGTGTCGTCGTCGCCGAATCCAATGCTCATGACGAGTCGCTGCTCTTCGCCGACATCGACGCGGTGCGCCTCGCGCGCGCCCGTCAGATGCTCCCCGCCCTCGACAACCGTCGCATCGTCCTCGAATACGCCATCAGTTAGAGAGAGAATCCATGTTCTTCCAGACCGGCCAGGTGCCCCCCGTACTGAGCGCAGAACTGCGCGAGAAGCTCGAACGCCTGAGCTTCCCCACGCTCGGCCATTACCTCGAGGAGGGCTTTGTCGAGCCCGCGGTGCGCCGCGTCGTCGATTCCGGTGCCCGCACCGTCGGCACCGCGTTCACGGTGCGCACCACCGCAACCGACTCGACGGCGCTGCACCACGCAGCAGGTCTGGTCGAGCCCGGGCACGTGCTCGTGATCGACACCGGCGGCGATGCGCGCCACGCACCGCTCGGCGAGGTCGTCGCCGCGCAGCTCGTAGTGCGCGGCGCGGCGGGCGCCGTTGTCGATGGCGTCGTCACCGATACGGACGAGATCGCTGAACTGGGACTCGCGGTGCACGCGCGGGGCACCAGCATGCTCACCACCAAGCTGCACGGGATCGACGCGGGCGGTCTCAACCTGCCGGTCACGTGCGGAGGCGCCGTGGTGCATCCCGGCGATGTCGTGCTCGCCGACGCGAACGGCGTGCTCGTGGTGCCGCTCGAGACCCTTGAACGTATCGTGGACATCGCGCTCGACGACGACGCGGAAGAGCCCGATTTGGTCGACGATTTGCGTGGAGGCAAGCGCCTCGGCGACCTGACCGGTGCGAGCGCGACGGCCGCCGCGCTGCTCGCGAGCGACACCCCGCAGTAGCCCGCGGGCTCGTATCTCGCGCTCGACCTCGCCGGCGATCCCCGTCGGCGTGGTCGAGTGCGCCCAAAATCTCAACGAAAGGCACTTCTTCCATGCTCCTGAAAGCAGCGATCAACGGCGGGCGACCCCGCACCGAGCACCCCGCGGTGCCCCAGACCACCGCTGAGATCGTCGCGGCATCGATTGCCGCGGTCGACGCCGGTGCCGACGTGGTGCATGCGCACGTCATCACGGCCGAGGGCGGGCAGACCATCCACCCCGATGCCATCGGCGAGTGGGTGCGCGCGGTGCGCGCCGCACGCCCCGAGCTCGTCATCGGCACGACGACCGGGCTCTGGACCGTCGAGTCCCACGCCGAGCGCATGGCGCACGTTGCGGCCTGGCCGGCCGACGCGCTGCCCGATTTCGCTTCCGTGGCCTTCTGCGAAGAGGGCGCGGCCGAGGCCGCCGAGCTCGTGCTCGAGCGCGGCATGATTCTCGAGTCAGCAGTGTGGTCGATGGATGACGTGCCCGCGCTGCTCGCCTCGTCGACCCTGCACCGCAACGTTCGCGTGCTGATCGAACCCGAGACCGCAGATCCGGAGCTCGCAGTTGCCCAGTGCCGCGAGATCTCTGAGGTGCTGCGCGAGGCCGGCGTCACGGCGCCGATTCTCTATCACGGCTATGACGACACGGTCTGGCCAGTCGTGGAAGCGGCGATTGCCGACGGCTGCGAGACCCGCATCGGGTTCGAAGACGGTGTGACGCTGCCCGACGGATCGGCGCCCGTCGACAATGCGGAGCTGGTGCGCGCCGTGCGGGCTCTCGAAGCGGCCTGATCGCCCGAGCCTCGCGCCGCCCCGCCTCGGGCGCGCTACCCTCGGAAGAGTACCGGGGAAGGGGCGATCGCGTGGTGGATGATCTGGATCGGCGGCTGATCGAGCTGCTGGCGCGCGACGGCCGGCGCTCGTTCGCATCGCTCGCCGAAGAACTGGGCATGGCGCAGTCGACCGTGCGCACTCGATTGGCGAAGCTCGAGGATGATGACGTCATCACGATCGTGGCGCTCTGCAATGCGCTGCTGCTCGGGCATCAGGTCGTGCGTCTGCTGCTGCGCGTCCGCAACCTGACCCCGCGTTCGGTCGCTGACAGCCTGTCGGGCATCAGTCAGATCAATCACATCGCCCTCGTCGCGGGATCGCACGACATCTATCTCGAGGCGACGTGCCGTGATCAACCGCGACTCATCGACCTCATGGATGAGATTCGACGGCACCCCGGCGTGGCCTCCATTCAGCCGATCATCGTCACCTCACTGGCGAAGGATTACACCTGGGAAGGGCTGAGGGGCACCGCCGGCCAGAGCATCAGCGATCCCAACGGGTAGTTGGGGAGCTGGTGCTCAGGCGCTTGTGCCGCGGGCGACGCTGCGCGGCGACGGCTCGCGAAAGCCTTGCCACAGATAGGTGTCTTTCCGCACCTCGAGCACGGTGAGGGTCTCGACCTCTGAGATTCCGCGAATGCGACGCAGGTCTTGGAGCACGATGCGCCCGAGTGCCTGCGCGTCTTCCGCGACGATGTCGAGGATGATGTCGTAATACCCGAGTGCGCACGCGACGTACTTGATCTGCGGGTGATCGGCGAGCTGCTCGGCGACCCGCGCCACGGGCACCTCGGCGACGCGCAGCCCGACATGAGCCGCGATGCCGCCGATCTTCGTCTCGTCGTACATCCCGGCCACGTAAATGATGCCCAGTGAGACCAGCCGGTTGTAGCGTTGGCGGATCGTCGGCTCGGAGTAGCCGAGTCGTCTGCCGATCTCGGAAAACGACATGCGGCCGTCGACGCGCAGCTGATCGATGATGTCGCGATCCGCGTCGTCAAGCAGCTGGTCATCTCCGCCGGCCGCCATTTCCATGAGGTCAGTCTAGCTGCGCGGCGGCGAAGGGAATCGGCGAAATGTCGGTGGTGCGCGGGTAGCATGGACCCGTGGTTGCCGCTCTTTATCGCCGTTATCGGCCAGACGCTTTTTCCGAGATGATCGGGCAGTCGCAGGTGACCGAACCCCTGATGACGGCACTGCGCACCGGTCGCATCGGTCACGCCTATTTGTTCAGCGGCCCGCGCGGCTGCGGCAAGACGACCTCGGCCCGTATTCTGGCGCGCTGCCTGAACTGCGCTGAGGGTCCGACCGACACTCCGTGCGGCGTGTGCCCGAGCTGCATCGAGCTGAGTCGAGACGGCGGCGGATCACTGGACGTCGTCGAGATCGACGCCGCGAGTCACGGCGGCGTCGATGACGCTCGCGATCTGCGCGAGCGCGCAGTGTTCGCCCCCGCTCGCGACCGTTTCAAGATCTTCATCATCGACGAGGCGCACATGGTGACGCCCGGCGGCTTCAACGCGCTGCTCAAGATCGTCGAAGAGCCGCCGCCGCACGTGAAGTTCGTGTTCGCCACGACAGAGCCCGACAAGGTGATCGGCACGATTCGCTCGCGCACCCACCACTACCCGTTCCGCCTCATCGCGCCGGGCACGCTCATCGACTACGTGCAATCGCTCTGCGACAGCGAGGGCGTGCAGGTCGAGCCGGGCGTATTGCCGCTCGTGGTGCGTGCCGGTGGGGGGTCTGCCCGTGACACCCTGTCGATCCTCGACCAGCTCATCGCCGGCTCCGAAGGCGATCTCGTGACGGCAGAGCGCGCCGCAGGGCTGCTCGGCTTCACCCACGCCGAGCTGCTCGACGACGTGGTGGCCGCCTTCGGCGCGCATGACCCCGCGGCCGCGTTCCGCGCCACCGACCGAGTGGTGCAGACGGGCCAAGATCCGCGCCGCTTCGTCGAAGACCTGCTCGAGCGACTCCGCGACCTCATCGTGGTCAACGCAACCACGGTCGACGGCGCCGCGGCAGTGTTCCGCGGAGTGCCCCAAGATCAGCTCACCCGCATGTTCGAGCAGGCCCAGTCGTTCGGCCCCGGCGAGGTCTCGCGCATCGCCGACGTGGTGAGCGCCGCACTCGACAAGATGGCCGGAGCAACTGCGCCACGGCTGCAACTCGAACTCATGATCGCGCGCGCACTCGTGCAGGGCGCTGCCCAGCCCCACCATGCTGTGCCCGTCGCCGGTGCACAGCCGTCAGGCGCCCCGCAGACGCAGCAGCAGTTCGGCCAGCAGCCTGCGGCACAGGGTAACGCTCAACGCCCGGGCGCATCGGCACCACGATCGGTCGCGCCGCAGACGCCTCCCGAGCCGAAGCCCGACCCGCTGGCGGCGCTCGCCGCGGCGCGCAGCGCGGCAACTGCACCGGAGGCGCCCGCTCACACGCCGCAAGCTGCCCAGGCCGCACCGGTGCCCGCTGCGGCACCCGCCCCGAATGCTGCGCCGGCCCCCAATGCAGCACAGACGGCGGCATCGATTCGCGAGTTCTTGAACGAGTCCGACGACACTCCAGCGGCAACGCCAGCTGCTGAGCCGATTGCTGCGCCGGCACCCGCTGCTGCGCCGGCACAGGAACAGGCACCCGCGGCGCCGACTCCTGCTGCGACCGCAACGACATCTGGTGCGCCGGCATCTGCGCCCGGCACTTCTGACACTGATGCACCGCACCCGAACGAGGCCGCAGCGACATTCGGTCGGCCGATCTCTGCGGTGCTGAGCGCTGCTCAGATTGCAAGCATCGGTTCGGAACCGACGGCATCGCCCGCCGCATCGTCTGCGCCGACCCAGCCTGTCGCGCAACCCGCGGCACCTGCGCAGGCGTCTGCGAACGATGCCTCAGACGCCTCGGTCGCGCAGCACCCCGCGGAGTCTGTTCCTGCTCCAGCCGCCGCGTCCGCCGAGTCGGTTTCTGCCGAGTCCGAAGCGGCAGACACCCGTGACGCCGAATCTGCGTCGCCGGTTGCCGAGTCCGGTGGGTACGACGATCTGCTCGAGCTGTGGCCCGACCTGCTCGAAGAGATTCTCGAGCGCGATCGCGATGCCTGGAACGCGGTGCGAGTCATCGCACCGCTCGACCTCGTTGATGACGTGCTGACCGTCGGGCTTGCTTCGGAATCCGATCTGGCGGCGTTCAAGACGTCAGGTGCGGGTCCGCTCCGCGAAGCGATCCTCTCGTCGGTCGGCATCAGCGTGAAGTACCAGCCGAAGCGTATGCCCGCCGGGGCCGCTCCGGGCGCGCAGGGCGGGGCTCGAGAACCCGGCTCCGCCGCCGACGCAGAGGAGCCTCATCGGGCTGGGTCAACCGACCTCCCGAACCCGCCCGCTGCACCCTCCGAACCCGACGTCGACGACCCGATGGCCCGCGCCGCGGCGCGATTGAGCGGGCTCGGGCCGGCGCTCGCCGCACCGGCCTGGGCCGACCCGCAGCCTGGCACCCCCGCGCAGGCTGCAGCGGTCAGCGCGGGTCCAATTCCATCAGCGGCAGAGGTGATGGCCGAAAGCGCAGCTGCCACCACGGAGGCGAATTCGGAGTCAATCGCCGAGCCCCCGGCGAGCGGCGATCCCGCACCGTCTGCCGCGACCACTCGCGCTCCCGAAGGTTCGGCGACATCGTACGCCGACCCGGCAGACTTCGGCGATCCGTACGCCGATGATGCGGGTGAAGCTCCAGACGATGACGAAGGCGACCCCTATGCCGCGCCGCGGTCCGCGGTTTCGCGACCAGCCGATACCCGCACTTCACCGGCACCCTCGGCCGCATCACACGTTTCGGTCCCAGCGGCGCCGACCGGCGCCGCTGCGGTGACGACTGAGACCGCCGCGATTGCCGCACCCAGCCCAGCACCCGCGAGTTCGCCAGATGCGCCGAAGACCGCGAAGCCTGCCTTCACCCGCTACGGCGAAGCGGTGGTGCGCGAGGTGCTCGGTGCACGATTCGTCGAGGAGCGCCCGCTACCCCCGCGGTAGCCGACAACCCACCCCCATACCCATCCACCCGCCCTGATCACGACTAGGGTGTGTGCAGAGCGGCGCTCGCGTTGCCGCATCATGAGGAGGCAGCACCGTGTACGACGGCATCGTTCAAGACCTGATCGACGAGTTCGGGCGTCTCCCCGGCATCGGCCCGAAGTCGGCCCAGCGCATCGCCTTCCACATTCTGCAGACGCAGAATTTCGATGTCACGCGGCTCGCCGAACTGCTCTCCGATATTCGCGAGAAGGTGCGCTTCTGCGACGTCTGCGGCAACATCACTGAGCAAGAGCAGTGCTCGATCTGCCGCGACCCGCGTCGCGACGCATCGCTCATCTGTGTAGTCGAAGAACCGAAAGACGTGGTCGCGATTGAACGCACCCGTCAGTACCGTGGCCTCTATCACGTGCTCGGTGGAGCCATCAGCCCGATCGATGGCATCGGCCCCGACGATCTCAGTATCCCGTCGCTCATGCGACGCCTAGGCGAGGGCGACGTGCACGAGGTCATCATCGCGACCGACCCGAATCTGGAGGGGGAGGCGACGGCCGCATACCTCTCACGGCTGCTCAAGAGCATCGAGGTTCCGGTCTCGCGCCTCGCATCGGGGCTTCCGGTCGGCGGCGACCTCGAATTCGCCGATGAGGTCACGCTCGGCCGCGCATTCGAGGGCCGCCGCACCGTCGAGTAGCGGAGAGGCCATACGCGCAACACGCCGGGCGGTTCCGGTAGACTGAGCATTCGGCTCGGATATTCAGGAGGAACCCGCGTGGCATTGATTGTGCAGAAGTTCGGGGGCTCGTCAGTTGCTGATGCCGAGAGCATCAAGCGTGTTGCGAAGCGCATCGTCGAAGCACGTCGCGCGGGCAACGAGGTCGTCGTCGCCGTGAGCGCGATGGGCGACACCACCGATGAACTGCTCGATCTCGCGGCCGAGTGCACGCCGATTCCGGCGCCGCGCGAGCTCGACATGCTCCTCACCGCAGGCGAGCGCATCTCGATGGCGCTGCTCGCCATGACCATCAAGGGCATGGGTATCGAAGCGCTGTCATTCACCGGCAGCCAGGCGGGCATGATCACCACCGCCGAGCACGGTTCGGCAAAGATTGTCGATGTGACCCCGGGCCGTGTGCGTGAGGCGCTCGATCAGGGTGCGGTCGCCATCGTGGCCGGCTTCCAGGGCTTCAGCCGTGACTCCCGCGACATCACCACACTGGGGCGCGGCGGATCCGACACGACCGCAGTCGCCCTCGCCGCCGCCCTCGGCGCCGACGTCTGCGAAATTTACACCGACGTCGACGGCATCTTCACCATGGACCCCCGCGTCGTGCCGCTCGCGCGCAAGATTGACGCGATCACCGCAGAAGAGATGCTCGAGCTCGCGGCCTCCGGCGCCAAGGTGCTGCACCTGCGCGCCGTCGAGTACGCCCGCCGGCACGGCGTCGTGCTGCACGTCCGCTCGTCGTTCTCCGACGCACCGGGCACCATCGTCTACAACCCCGAGCAGGGGCATCCGAAGGGAGATCAGGTGGAAGAGCCGATCATCACTGGTATCGCTGCAGAGAAGAGCGAAGCAAAGGTCACCGTCGGGGGAGTCCCAGACATTCCCGGCAAGGCCGCGCAGATCTTCGAGATCGTTGCCAAGGCCAACGCCAACATCGACATGATCGTGCAAAACGTCTCGGCGGCGCAGACCAACCGCACCGACATTTCGTTCACGGTGCCCCTCGGTGAGGGCCGCCGGGTCATCGAGGCACTCGAGGCGGAGCGCGAGGCGCTCGGGTTCGAGAACCTGCAGTACGACGATCAGATCGCGAAGCTCGCGGTCGTCGGCGCAGGTATGCGCACGAGCACCGGCGTCTCCGCCCAGCTCTTCCGCGCCCTCTACGAAGCAGACATCAACATCGAGATGATCTCGACCTCAGAGATTCGTATCTCCGTCGTGACGCGCGCCGACCTGCTCGACAAGGCCGTACGGGTGCTGCATACGGCGTTCGGCCTCGACGCCGACACCGAAGCGACGGTGTACGCGGGCACCGGCCGCTAACCCCAACTTTTCCGACACCGTTTGACAGACAGGATTTCGAAACACATGGCAGCACAGCAGGGACTCTCGGTCGCCGTCGTCGGCGCCACCGGCCAGGTCGGCGCGGTGATGCGCCGACTGCTCGACGAGCGCGATTTCCCGATTTCCAGCATCCGCTTCTTCTCGAGCGCTCGCTCGGCGGGTTCCACCCTGCAGTTCCGCGGTGCAGACGTCGTCGTCGAAGACGTCGCGACCGCTGACAAGAGCGGCATCGACATCGCGCTCTTCTCGGCAGGCGGTGCCGCCTCGAAGCAGTACTCGCCTGAATTCGCCGCCGCCGGTGCCATCGTCATCGACAACTCCAGCGCGTGGCGCCTCGACCCCGACGTGCCGCTGGTCGTCAGCGAGGTCAACCCTCACGCCATCGATGAGGCACGCAAGGGCATCATCGCGAACCCGAACTGCACCACGATGGCGGCTATGCCCGTGATGAAGGCGCTCGACGCCGAAGCCGGTCTCGAACGCCTCATCGTCACCACCTTCCAGGCGGTTTCGGGCTCGGGCCTCGTCGGCGCACGCGAACTCGCCGGTCAGGCCGCTGCGGCGGTTGAGTCGGGCAAGCTCGAGCAACTCGTGCATGACGGCTCTGCAGTCGAGTTCCCCGCACCCGAGGTCTACACCAAGACGATCGCGTTCGATGTGCTGCCGCTGGCCGGCTCCATCGTCGACGATGGCGAGGGCGAGACCGACGAAGAGAAGAAGCTCCGCAACGAGAGCCGCAAGATTCTGGAACTGCCCGAGTTGCTCGTCGCCGGCACCTGCGTGCGTGTTCCCGTGTTCACGGGGCACTCGCTCTCGATCAACGCTGAGTTTGCTCGTGAGATCTCCGCCGACTGCGCACGCGAGGTGCTTGCGGATGCTCCGGGTGTTGAACTGAGCGATGTTCCGACGCCGCTCGAAGCCGCCGGCAAAGATCCGTCGTTCGTCGGCCGCATTCGCGCCGACCAGTCGGCTCCGGCCGGCCGTGGCCTGTCGCTCTTCATCTCGAACGACAACCTGCGCAAGGGCGCTGCACTCAACGCGGTGCAGATCGCTGAACTCATCGCGGCGAAGCGCGTCGCGTAGACGTCTTCGCGCTTCGCAGAATGCCCCGGGCTCCTTATGGAACCCGGGGCATTCTGCGTGACTCTGGTGCCTGTAACGCCACCTGCGGCCTATTTCAGGCCGCTTCGAGCGTCAGCAGGGAAGCCTCAGGGCGGCATGCGAACCGCACCGGTGCGTAGATCGAATTGCCGAGACCGGCACTGACGTTCAAGAACGCCGCACGGTGCGCGTCGTACCAGACGCTCAAGCCACGGGCTTGACCGACCGGGAGATCGCAATTCGCGGTGAGCGCTCCGACGCCGGGAATGCGCACCTGGCCACCGTGCGTGTGCCCGGCGAGCAGCACATCGGCACCTTCACGCAGCAGCGCGCCGAGCGGCTCTTGATAGGGCGCATGTACGACGCCGAGGCGAAGTGCGTCGTCTGCAGCGCGTTCTTCGTCACTGAGGTCGTGTGCGGCACCCCGCATGGCCACTGCGGCCTCGCGCATACGGTTGATGTCGTCGTAGCGAATGTGCGGGTCGTTTAAGCCGAGCAACTCGACCGTCGTGCCGCGCAACTCGATGCGGGTGACCGCATTGTTGAGGTTGATGGCTCCCAACGCTTCGAGTCCCTCGGTGAGCGCGACGTTGTCGACGTCGGGTTCACGCGTGCTCTTGCGACTCGGTTCAAGGAGGTACTTCACGGGGTTCTTGAACTTGGGGCCGTAGTAGTCGTTCGACCCGTGCACGAAGACCGTCTGGGCGATCTCGGTCAGCGGCCGCAGTGCGTGCAGCAGGCCAGGTCGAGCGTCGAGATGCCCCATGAGATCACCGGTGAGCACGACGAGATCAGGACGCAGGTCGGCGAGTGAGCGCACCCAGTCGATCTTGCGTGCCTGCCAGGGGGCGAGGTGCAGATCAGATAACTGCAGCACGCGTAGCGGCGCATGACCGGCTGCGAGCACCGGCAGCGTGTGGCGTCGCACGGTGAACAGCCGACGCTCGATGAGTGTGGACCAGGCGAGTACGCCGACGGCGGCTGCTCCGAGAGCAGCCGCCGTGCGGGTGGGGCGCGACATGAAGGTCAGTCGTCCTTCTTCTTATCTGTTGCGCACTCGAGTGCCACAGTGACGGTTCCGCCGGTGTTGGCCTCGGAACCGCTTTCGGGGCTCACGGCGCTCACCTTCTTCTTCTTATCGACCTTGTCACCCGTGGCGCAGGTGAAATCGATATTCGAGAATCCAGCACTCTTCAGTGCGGACTCGGCGTCATTTCCAGAGGAGCCGACGAGGCCGTCCGGAATCTTCGACGCCTTGCCGTTACTGCGGAAGATCGTCACATTCGAACCGGCCTGCACGGATGAGCCACCCGCGGGGTCGGTGCCCGCAACCATCCCCTGTGCCACCGAGGAGTCGACCTCGCCGCCGTCGCTCACGTTGAAGCCAAGCTGAGTCAGTGCGGAGCTGGCTTCGTCGAACGACTTGCCCTTCAGGTCCGGTACGGTCTGCATCGTGACTCGGGTCGCCGAGGCATCCGGAGTGGGGAACGGGTCGCCGCCGTAACGCGCGTCAGCCGCGTTCATAATGGCGGGCCAAATCGTCTGATCGGCTTCTTGAAGACCGTAGAACCCCATCGTGGAGACGCGACCGTATGAACCATCGGCGAGCTGCACCGGGCCGGCGTTGCCCACCCAGGTCGCAGTGGTGACCTTCGAGCTGCCGCCGACGGTCCAGTTGTCAACGACATCGTCCGTCGTGCCGGTCTTCGCGAGGTGCGGCGTGCCATACGCGGAGATTGCGTGCCGGGCGAGGCCGCGTTCCACCGCGTTCTGAAGGGCGTACGCGACACCCGCTGCGACATTCGGATCGATGGCCTGCGAGCACTTGCTCTTGGTGAATGGGACCTGATTGCCGTCGTCATCGAGAATTTGTTCGATCGGCACGGGGGTGCACACCGTTCCGTCGCCCGCGAAGGCGCCGTAGGCGGCGGCCATCGTGATGGGCGCGATCTCGTCCACGCCGCCATAGGTGTTCGACGGCACCATCGACAGGTCGCGCGGGTTCCCCGTTAGCGTCGGCACGCTGAAATTGCCGTTCTCATCGCGGGGCAGGTCGGAGGCGCGGTGAATACCGAGCGCCTGTGCTGTCTCGAAGGTGCCGCACAGGTCGAGCTTCTGCTGCATCGACACGATGCCACCGTTGATCGAGTTCGCGATGACTGTCATCACGGATTGGTTGCCCTTGATTCCCTCGTTATCGTTCGAAAAGTCAAAGGTGCCGTACCCGTACACGCCGTCGGTCAAACACGACGCCGAGAAGGACTGCAACGGCACGCCCTTGCGGCTGTTGACGTTCACCGTTTCGTTGACGGAGTGACCTTCCTTAATCCACTCGGCAAGCGTGATCGGTTTGAACGTCGAGCCAACCTGGAATCCGCTCGATCCGCCCATCTCGTAATCCGTGTTGTAGTTCACCGTTGTGAGACTGGGGTCGGCATCGATCGCGTCTTGCGAGTTATTGAACGGCTTGTTCTGCACCATGCTTCTGACTTTGCCAGTGCCCACTTCGACGCTGCTCGACGCCGAACCGACATCAATGCCGTCCATGAGTGCCGGTACCGTATTGCGCGTGGCCTCATTACCGGCCGCCTGCATGTCGAGGTCGATCGTGGTGTAGATCTGGTAGCCGCCGCGGCTGAAGTTGAACTCCCGCTCCTCAGGCGTATCGCCGAAGCTCGGGTCAGCCTTGATGTAGCGCTGCACGTAGTCGCAGAAGTGGCCGAGACCGAAGTTCTCTTCGGCAACGTTGCACCCGGCAACGCGAGGCGTGATCTTGGTCACGATCTCAGAGGCGACGGCTTCGTCGTACTGCGCCTGGGTGATCTTGCCGTGGTTGAGCATGCTGCCGAGAATCTTGTCTCGACGCTCCTTGTTCGCCGGAATGTTCTCGGGAACGTCGATCTGCAGCTTCGACGGGTTGTTCACGATCGCGACGAGGCTGGCGGCCTCGGCAAGCGTCACATCGGAGGCAGACTTGCCGTAGTAGTACTGTGCAGCCGACTCGATGCCGTAGATCTGCCGACCATAGAGCGCGATATTGAGGTACCCGAGCAGAATGTCGTCTTTCGGGAACTTCTTCTCAATCGAGATCGCGTACTTCATCTCCTTGAGCTTGCGGTCGGTGTCTTGCCGCATGGCATTCTCGTATGCCTTCTGCTGCTCTTCCTTATCGGGAATCGCGATGGCGTCTTGAATCAGCACGTTGCGCACGTACTGCATCGTGATGGTCGACGCGCCTGAGAGATTCTGGCCGGCCGCATTTTGCAGCACCGCGCGTGCGGTTGCGATCACGTCGACACCACCGTGGGTGTAGAAGCGCGGATCCTCTTCCGCGACCGCGGCATCTTTCACGAACTGCGAGATCTGATCCCACTTGACCGTCTCGCGATCCTGGTCATAGAACGTCGCGATCTTGTACACCGTGGTGTCTGCGCCGGTCGCGTAGAGCGTGGACGGTTCAGCGAGCTTGCCCGGGTCAATGTGATCGGGCAGATTCTCGAAGATGGTGACGGCTGACTTCGTGGCGGTGCCGCTCAACGCGACGACCGGGGTCACCGCAGCGGTGACGAGCACACCGGCGATGACGCTCATAGCGACTGCTCCGATGATGCCCCCGAGGGCGCCTCCTGCGGTGCGGGGCTTCTGCGAGCGCACGCGCGAAGAAGGTGATGTCTGACGGGTCATAGAATCTAGGGTAAGCGACGTAGCTGACAAAACAGCAACGTGCCCGCCTGCAAGCGTTCGGGTGATCCCGATTTTTCGTGCAGGCGACCGACTACCGAAGGAGATCCGCACGTGAGTGAATCCGCCGAAACTGCGCCGCAGTGGGAATACTTCGTTACACCCCTGCTGCTGCACAACGAGGCGCAGATCCTGAACAACTGGGGTGCGCAAGGGTGGGAGCTCGTGCAGATCATCGAGGGCCCGGCCGGTGGCAACGTGGCATACATGAAGAAGAGGAAGGCCTGACATGGCATCGGTGATTGAAGATCGTCTGAGCGAACTCGGCTACGAGATCCCGGAGGTGGCCGCAGCAGTGGCTGCGTACGTGCCGGCGCTGCGCGACGGCAACTACGTGTACACGGCGGGGCAGCTTCCGTTCGTGAACGGGGCGCTGCCGGCAACCGGCAAGGTGGGCGACGGCGAAGGCCTCGTCTCTGCGGAGCAGGCCGAAGAGCTCGCTCGCCTCTGCGCGCTCAACGCGCTTGCGGCGGCACGCGGAGTGATCGGGTCGCTCGACAAGATCACCCAGGTCGTGAAGGTCACCGCGTTCGTCGCATCCGACCCCTCGTTCACCGGTCAGCCCGGAGTGGCCAATGGCGCGTCGGTGTTCCTGGGCCGCGTCTTCGGCGACCTCGGCATCCACGTGCGTTCGGCGGTCGGCGTCGCGGTGCTGCCGCTCGATGCGCCGGTCGAAATCGAGTTCGTGTTCAAGGTCGAAGACTGACCGTTCACTGCACGAACGCGAGAGGCCGGGATCCGCTGATGCGATTCCGGCCTCTTGCCGTTTCACGGGAAACTATGCGCCGCGTTCGCTGCGCACGCGATCCGAGATCGTCTGCATCACCGCGGTATCCGCGAGCGTGGTCGTGTCGCCGATCTCACGCCCCTCGGCCGCATCTTTGAGCAGGCGCCGCATGATCTTTCCCGACCGCGTCTTCGGCAGCTCGGACACGATGAAGATCTGACGCGGCCGCGCGATCGCACCGATCTGCCCCGCGACATGCTTCTTCAGCTCTGCTTCGGCGTCGTCGACCGTGAGCAGTGTCTGCTGTGATTTCAGGATCACGAACGCGACCACCGCCTGGCCCGTGGTTTCGTCGTCAGCGCCGACCACCGCGGACTCCGCGACTGCGTGATGCTCGACCAGTGCAGACTCGATCTCCGCAGTTGACAACCGGTGCCCCGACACGTTCATCACGTCGTCGACGCGGCCGAGCAGCCACACGTCGCCGTCGTCATCGAGGCGGGCCCCGTCACCGGCGAAGTACCGATCCCCGAATTTCGACCAGTACGTCTCCACGAAGCGATCATCGTCGCCCCAGATTGTGCGCACCATCGACGGCCAGGGGCGCTGGATCACCAGCAGCCCACCCTCGCCATTGTCGACGGGGTCGCCCGCCTCGTTCACGACCGTCGCCGCGATTCCCGGTTGCGGCACCTGCGCGCTGCCGGGCTTGAGGCTCGTGAGCCCCGGCAGCGGGGAGATCATGATCGCGCCCGTCTCGGTCTGCCACCACGTGTCGACAATCGGGGCCGTCCCCGCACCGATGACGTCCCGATACCACCGCCAGGCTTCGGGGTTGATGGGTTCACCGACCGAACCGAGCACCCGAATCGACGACAGGTCGTACTGCTCCGGCACCTGCCGTCCGACTTTCATGCACGACCGGATCGCGGTCGGGGCGGTGTAGAAGATCGTGACCCCGTACTTCTGAATCAGCGACCACCAGCGCCCCCAATCCGGGGTATCCGGGGTGCCCTCGTAGATGACCTGGGTCGCGCCATTCGCGAGCGGACCGTACACGACGTAACTGTGCCCCGTGATCCACCCGATGTCTGCCGTGCACCAGTACACGTCGGTCTCGGGCTTCAGATCGAACACGTTGCGGTGCGTCGTCGTCACCTGGGTGAGGTAGCCGCCCGAGGTGTGCAGAATGCCCTTGGGCTTCCCGGTCGTGCCCGAGGTGTACAGGATGAAGAGCGGGTTCTCGGCGGGGAAGCCCTGCGGTTCGTGATCGCCGTCGAACGCGGTGATCTCGTCGTGCCACCACAGATCACGTGACGTGTCGAACGCGACCTCGTTGCCGGTGCGCTTGACCACGAGCACGCGTTCCACACTCGAGCCGCCGTCATGCAGGGCGAGGGCGTCGTCGACGGTCGGCTTCAACGCAGACACTCGGCCCTTGCGGTAGCCGCCATCCGCGGTGATCACGAGTCGGGCCTGAGCGTCATCGATGCGGGCGCGCAGGCTCTCGGCGCTGAATCCGCCGAACACGACTGAGTGCGCAGCGCCCAGGCGCGCGACGGCGAGCATCGCGATCACGGTTTCCGGAATCATCGGCATGTAGATCGCGATCCGGTCGCCCTGCGTGACCCCCAGACTCGTCAGCAGATTCGCGGCTCGCTTCACCTCGTGGGTGAGTTCCGCATACGTCAGTGACCGGGTATCGCCGGGCTCGCCTTCGAAGTGGAGTGCGACGCGTTCGCCGTTGCCCGCGGCGACGTGGCGGTCGAGGCAGTTCTGAGCGACGTTGAGTTCGCCGTCTTGAAACCACTTCGCGAACGGCGGGTTCGACCAGTCGAGGGTTTCTGTGAACGGTTTCGTCCAGGCCAGTGTGCGGGCCTGCTCGGCCCAGTACGTTTCGGGATCTTGCGCGGCTTGCCAGTACACGGCGGGGTCGTGCTGGTTCGCCTGCGCCCGAAATTCAGGGGTCGGCGGGTACGTCGCGGGGTGCTCGCCCTCGGGGAGGTGGTGGGTCTCGATATTGCCGTGCTGATCGCTCATTGACGCCCTTATCCTTGATCGATTGCTGCGCCCGCAGGCGACAGTGCCAATTCGTTTCCGCTGTGAAACACTCCGGAAATGCAGCACCAGGCTATACCGTGCGCGATGGTCCGCTCACACTTCGCGCAATGATGACGTTGCGCACGAGTTGCACCCATTTCCGAGTCGCCGAGTCGTTCCGACGCTTGTGCACTGCTGAGATGAGCGAATGTCGACCGAGATGCAGATGCCGGATCACCGAGCGCCGAGCGGCCCATCGCCGGGTGCGCTTGCGGGCTTGGACGCTGTGCACGTCGCGGATCGCGCGGCCCCGCGAAGCGGTGCGCTGACCCGCGCGGCGAAGCGCGCGTTGGGCGGGTTGCTCCCGTTGCTCGACGACCCTGACCTGAGGGACCTCGTGGTGCATGTCCGCGACGGCGCAGCACAACTCTGGCTCGACCGTTCGGGCGCGTTGCAGCGTGTACCGGGATGGGAAGCCGGGCCTGACGCCGTCCACCGACTCGCGACCGCATTGATAGCTGCAGGCGGAAGGCACATCGACGAGTTGCATCCGTGCACCGATGTACGGCTCGGTGATGGTATTCGCGTCCATGCGATGCTGCCGCCGATCGCCGTGGGCGGGGCGGCGGTATCCATCCGGCTGCCGCGAGTGACGCCCGTGAGCTTCGAGACCCTCGCAGCTCACGGGCTCGCATCGAGTCGGGCGCTGCAGACGTTGCGTGAGGCGATCGCGCAACGTCGCAATCTGCTCATCACGGGCGGTACTGGCAGCGGAAAAACGACGCTCCTTGCTGCGCTGCTCGACCTCGCGGCGCCGGAGGAACGAATCCTGACCATTGAAGATGTCGCGGAGCTTCGTTTGAATCACCCGCATGTGGTGTCCCTGGAGGCGAGGCAGGCGAGCGCCGAGGGCGTCGGCGAGGTCGCGCTCGATCGCTTGCTGCGGGAGGCGTTGCGCATGCGCCCTGATCGCATCGTGCTGGGGGAATGTCGCGGCGCCGAGATCGCGACACTGCTTGCCGCGTTGAATACCGGCCACGACGGCGGAGCCGGCACGTTGCATGCGAGTCGACTCGAAGACGTGCCGATGCGCCTCGAAGCACTGGGAGCGCTCGCCGGGTGGAGCGCCGAGGCGCTGGCGCGCCAGGCCGTCGGTGCGTTGCACCTCATCGTGCACGTGGTGCGAGGCTGCGCGGGGCCGCAGGTGCGTGCGCTGGGAACGCTCGCGCTCGATGGTGACCGTCTCCTGACCATGCAGAGACTGCCCACATGAGCGGCGACGGTCGCACGCGCGCCGGTGGGCGAGGCTTCGCTGGTCGAACCAAGGAACTGGGGCAGCACATGCTGCGACGCGCGGCCGACGCCCCCGCAACTGACCCTGCCCCGATCGTGGAGCGACTTGCTGCGTTCCTCGGGGGCGGCGTGCCACCCGCGCGTGTCATCGACATCGTGATGGCGGATGCATGCGACCCGGGGAGTGCCGCCGTTGACCCCAGATTGGCGAGGATCGCAGCTGCGAGCGCGGCCGGCGTGCCGAGCGGTGAAGCCATCGCCCACGCAGATACTGCCGCGTGGCGCGTCGTAGCGGTCAGCTGGTGTCTCGCCGAGGCCAGCGGGTCGCCGATCGCGCCCGCGCTGCATCGAATGGCGTCCGCACTCCGTGAGCTCGCTCGAATGCGTGAACGACGCAGTGTGCTCCTCGCCGGGCCTCGTGCGACCGTCAAGATGGTCACCGCGCTGCCACTGTTGGCGCTCATGCTCAGTCTGCTGCTCGGGTTCGATCCGATTCCGGTGCTGGTGAGCCCGGTGGGTGCGCTGCTCGGCAGTCTGGGGCTCGGTCTGCTCACTGGGGGAATCGCCTGGTCACGAGCACTGCAGCGCCGCGTCGCCGCTCTCGATCATGTGGCGGGGCTTGAATACGAATTGGTCTGGATCGCGCTCGGCGGTGGCGCGCCGGCAGAGCAGGCCTGTCGCAGGGTCATCGGAATGGTGGATCGTTTCGGGGCGGAATGGGTGTCGTTCGCCGCCTTCCGTGAGGGTGGAGCGCTGACGACCTCGATTGCGGCCGCTGCGCGAGCCGGTATCGCGATCGGACCATTGCTGCTCGAACAGGGGAGCGCCGTGCGGGCAGTGGCACTCGCTGATCTCGAGCGCGACGCGGAACGGCTGGGGGTACGCATACTGATTCCGCTCGGGGTCTGCATTCTGCCGGCTTTCATCGTGCTCGGTGTGCTGCCGGTGCTGCTCTCGATGTTCGGTGCGGTGTAACGCGCGTGCGGCACGGGTCGATTCCGGTGCGTGAACGTTCCGAGTCGGTGCTCGTTCTACACAGAGACGGACACCGGGCGTATTTCGGCGAGATATCCCCAATCACGGCGAACCGGACTGACCAGCAATACGGAGAGCGCGAAGATTGACGAACCGGCAGCCGCCGGGGCCGTGCGAGGCCAAGGAGAGATCCCATGCAGTCAACCCTTCACCTGGTGTCCGATCGCTCGACGCAGGCCGTTGACGCGGAATGCAGTTCCGCGGATGAGACGCGCCTCGAATTCGAGAGCAGCGCCGACCATCGCGAGACGTCGCGTGAACCCGCGGTAGCGGGAATGATCGGTCTCGCACCGTTTCTCGTGCACCGACGGCGTATGCGCCGCCGGCGCGAGCGGACCGCGGCCCGCGAACTCCTTGCCGATGAGCGAGGAGCGGTCACGGCGGAATATGCGATTGTTATTTTGGCCGCTGTTTAGCTACCAAAGCGTACTTAAATACGCCGAAGGTGTCATCAGAATGTACCTGTCGCCAGATCATTCGCGTTGAGCTCTGCTCGACGAGCTCCCGCACATGACGTGAAGGAGGAAGGCCGGGTTCCAACACCTAGCGATAAAGAGAGTGGAGAATGCGCAGAACATCTTCGAGGACAACCTACCGGGCTGCGATGCAGTTCAGAAGACGCCGCCTGACCTTCCTCTCGGGAGTGCACTACGTCGAGAAGGACAATAGACATATGGAATCGGTTAACGAAGCGTTCAAGAGAGCCCGCATCAAAGCTATCCAACACATGACCGCATGCGAAGGAGCACAGCTACGGTGGGCCGAGACTTCGATCACCGAGACCGTAATCGCGCAGGTCGCACGCGCTGTGACCGTGGCGCCATTCACGCAGGCCGCTGAGTCCCAGAGCGGTGCTGACTGGATCTGGTGGTGGATAGATGGAACCAGTGCCTACGGCATGCTTGTACAAGCCAAACGTGTGACCATCAATCAGAGCGGCCGGTGGCATTTCGGGTTCGCGTACAAGGCCCATGGCGCAGCCCATGCCCAGCGCGACGTGCTTTTCTCAGCCGCGGCGAAGCTCGGTCTACTCCCGGTCTATGCGCTCTACCTCGGAACACCCGACTACCGGCGCCGCGAGCGATGCTCGAGCCTCCACCAGACCGGTAGATGTCTCTCCTGCGTCAAACGCGCCGTTTCCCTCGCGCCCGCTCTCCTAGCAACCGACATCGGTATGGATGAAGCCAGCTCGACATATGAATCCTCGGTGGCACTCGAAGACCTCTGGACGACGGCGGGAAAGCCGCCGCTCATCCCGGTCGTCGAGGAAAAACTCTCACCGGAGCTCTCGCATTTCCTCACCACACGGCAGGACGGTACAAGAGCTGTCACCCGATCGATGATTGATCGCGTCCTCCAAGCCCGCTTCGGACAGTTCTCAGCGGCTACTACAGGCGCATTGCCCTCACGAGCAGGCCTGCACGACATGCTCGGGCCGATCTTTCGCGAACTCCCGGAGGACACCATGCACGGCGGTGTCGATTACTTCCCGCATCTTCTCGACCCTCTGCGTCATGTACCGCCCGGCTACGTTCTGGACATTGAATCAGGCACGATCGACACTGCCGAACTCTCGTCCGAGATGCCGGAATCAGTGGCGGGTGTTGTCGTAGTGCGGACTTCGCATCACTTAGGATGATCGAGCGTTCCTCCCCGCTTCGTCGTCTTGGAACCACCTCGGTCCAGCGCGCGACTTTCAGTCACAGGACCGAGCATCAGCGTGACAGCCTTTACTGCTGGGACGTCGTCACTGGCGGATATGGTAATGAGTATGGCCGATCTCTCCGCAGACGAGAGCGAACTGCTGACCGTCGCGTTCTCCCTCCATTCCAACCCTGGCGCGTATGCGCTGCTGCTCGGTGCTGGTGTCTCTGCACCCAGCGGTATCCCTACCGCGTGGGGTGTGCTGGAGGATCTCGTTACGCACACAGCCGATCTCGTTGGCGCAACTCCTAGTGATCCCATCGCTTGGTACGAGGAGCGGTTCGACGCATTTCCGACATATGAAGGTGTCCTTGAACGGATCGCTCCGACACAGATTGAACGGCAACGCTTGCTGCGTGGGTACTTTGAGCGGAGCCTCGATGACATCGACGCGGACCGGAAGACCCCGACCCCGGCGCACCTCGCGATCGCGAGACTCGTCCGATCCGGGACGGTCAAGGTCATCGTCACGTTGAATTTCGATCACCTCATCGAACAGGCGTTGCGGAATGAGGGCGTCGAACCGACCATCGTGGCCAGCCCTGCCGACATTGACGGGATGGCGCCGCTTCACACGCTCGACTGCTGCGTGGTCCACCTTCACGGCGACTACCTGAACCCCACGACGATGCTCAACACCGTCACTGAACTCGCGGCCTACGAGCCCAGCACTTCTCGACTCCTCCAGCGCATTTTGGAGGACTACGGCCTAATCATCGCCGGTTGGTCCTCCAAGTACGATCCTGCGCTGCGCGACGCGATCGCGGCCCACTACCCTAATAGGTTCACTCTGACGTGGTTTGAGCCCGCTGCGCCGTCGGAGGAAGCGACCATTCTGCGAACGCTCAAGAAAGGCATCCATGTCGCCCGAGATGCGGATACCGGTTTCGGGCACCTCGCCGACGGCGTCGCAGCCTTGGCCAGCCGACGTGCCCGTCATCCCTTAACCATCCCGGTGGCCGTAGAGACCGCAAAACGTGAGCTCGCCGGACAGACTGTCGCGATCGGCCTACACGACCGGCTCCGTCGAGAACTTGACGCTCTGCACCGACTGCCGGAATTTCACCTCGCTGATCACCACAAAGACGGTGATTACGAAGAGATGCTCGCCCGGGTCGAAGAAGCAACCCGACTACCCGCGGCTCTGGTGATGGCGCTCACGTACTGGGGCGACCATGACACCGACAGATGGTGGATCGATGAGCTTTCTCGTTTCACTACCTCTGCAGACGGGTCCGGCCTCGTCAAGCTCCTGTCACTGCGGGTGGTATCTGGCGCCATCCTTTTCTACGCCGCCGGTGTCGCCGCGGTAGCCGCGCAACGATTTGACTTGCTGGGACGGTTGTTCGCGCTCAAGCATCCGCACCGTTACAACGGTGAACTTGAGTCGCTAGCCGCGAGTGTCGACGCCGAAGCCGGCTACGAGGGGGCGAGAAACGTAAACACCCGATTGTTCGAGGTAGTCGCGCCGCTTCTAGTTGATGTTCTCTCCCTCGGTGTCGAACCGCTCGAGGAAGCTTGGCAGCGGTTCGAAGTGCTGCGACTAGCCTGGGCGACGTGTCATGCTCCGCGCTTCACCGCCCTGCAGACCGAGTATTCGGAGAAGGACAAGGCCTGCCAGGCGGCGAACAAGGAGTTCGAGGATGCGGGGCGTCGACCCGGCGCGGACACGTCGGTAGCGCAAACCGCTCGCACTGCGGCCTGGCAGGATCGGGATCGCGTCCTCGGTAGCATCTGCCGCCTCGCGTCCATCGGCAGACCACACATTCTTACCGTCGACCTCCGTGGTGATGACCGTTATCAGAGTGCGACTGCGATGCGCCTCCTGCATGATCTCGAAGCCGAAGGTGCAGCGCACCCGCTGTTCACTAGCGGGCTTCTCGACGACGTCGACAGCGCACTACTCGCTGTGAAGGCCGTCAGCGTCAGGTTGGGCATGATCGGCTATGAACTCTCCTGGAGCCGGGTCCGCGGTGCAGCCGGCAACGTCCCCATGCTGATGTGGGTCGACAGCGGCCAGACACCACACGAGCGCACCCGTGCGACGGCGCTCCCCGCCGAGGGCCACGATTGACCGGGCTGTGGGCCCGGGACGCTCATCGCATCACGGCAGCGAAGCGGTGCTCTGGGAAGATCAATACTGCGGACGCTTGGGTCTGCACCAAACGAGGAGCGCATGAGCGTGGCACAGACCAAGATCTTCTTCTCCGACTACTTCGGCGTGGACCGAGACATCCTCGATAACTACGGTGCCTTCGATGTGAACCTCGTCACGGATCTTCCCCTGTTCGTCGACCCGTTCCTCCTCTTCAACAGCAAGAAGCAGCAGTATCAAGAGCTCCACGAAAACATCGTTGACTATCTGAAATACCTGAGGGAGCTCTCCCAACAGCATCAGACCGGAGCAGCGATCAAGTATCTCTACGTATTCGGGGAGGTGAAACAGAACTGGCTCGGCTACTGCGAGTTCGGAAACGAAGGCCGAGGATTAGGGCCGAAGTTCGCCAACTCACTGCATGGTGCCCTGGGGTCTGTGCTGAGGAACTTCGGCGACGAGGAGATCACCAGAGGAACACATCTTGAAAAATTGAGCCTCATCCAGCCGGGTGTCGGGCGAGACAATATCAGTGACTTCACGACGAATCTGATCAAGGAGTTCTTGCTCCGCTACACAGAATCTTTCGCCAAGAAGCATCTCGCCCCCGAGCACTGCACCACGTTCCAGGTGGATCGGGTCAGGTTCAACTACACGACAGAGAGCTGGGAGTCCGATAGCTACTACCTGCCCAGGCTCCGTGACGACTTCATTCTGCTTACGCCGTTGGATCTTCTTACCCATGACGATACCTGGATCAATTACAAGGACATGGTCCGCCAGTACCATCGCATCGCGGACTCCGTCGACAACGATGTCGCACGAGACCGGATGGATCGATACTTTCGCGGCAGGCTGGGCGAGAAACCAAAGGAGTCGGACATCGCCGCCGCGGCGGCCGCGACACTTCGGAACTTCCCTGAGCTGATCGATCGATACATCGCCATCCAGGAAGCCGATGGTGACCGCGCAGCGGCCATCAGCAAGGATAAGCGCGATGAGATCCTCGGGATCTTCGAAACCACGGTCCGCGAAGCGGTCAAGGATCTCGCCGCGAAGTCCGACTTCTACGACAGGTCCTGGACCAGCTATGACGAAGCACGAGAGCGAGTGCTGATCTTCAAACACTACGTCGAGGACCAAGACGGCTACCGACTCATCAACCGGCGCGGCACCGGTTTTGCCCGCGAAAGTGAAGTACAGATCTTCTTCGGCTTGATTTGGGGGCTATCCGACTTCGACGTCAATCGAGAACCGAACAACGGTCGAGGGCCCGTCGATTTCAAGGTCAGCTACGGTTCCGGAGACAAGTCCCTCATCGAGTTCAAACTCGCCAGCAACCGCAAGCTCGAGCAGAACCTCCTGCACCAGGTCGACGTCTACGAAGCTGCCAACGACACGACCAAATCCCTGAAGGTAATCGTCTATTACACCGAGGCCGAAGAGGTGCGCGCGCGCAAGATCCTTAAGAACGTAAAGCTGGAGTCTGATCCCTCGGTCATCCTCATCGATGCCCGATCCGACAATAAGCCCTCGGCCTCGACGGTGAAGTAGTCACCCGTCAAAACAGGACGCTTCAGCTCAAGGCTCTGTCTCGTCCGCCAGTACCAGCAGAAGGCACGAGCTACGACGGACCGTAGGGGTTCCAGTGCCCCATGGACGGAGCGAGGTTCGACGCTGTTGGCTCGGGCGGGTCCGGTAGCCGCACCCGATCGCGGAAGGGGTCGATGCGGTCGGCGTATTCCTAGGCCCATTGCGCCCAGGCGAGCGCGTCTGCACGAGCATCACTCTTGAGTTCCCTCTCCGCGTGTTGTTGGAGCTGGGTGGTGTAGCGGCGGATCGCGGCAGCTTCCTTTGATCGCGCAACTTGGTCTGTGAGGATGTCTGCCCTGTGACTGTCGGTGAGCTGCTGGATGGCGTTGTCGCGGGCAGCCTCCCACTGCCTCTTGCGTTCGAGGTGTTGACGCTCCTCCTCGAGTCTCCTATCTACAGCTGCCTTGTGGCGAAGTTCAAGCTCCTGGAGGATCTGCGCGAGGGCGTAGTCGAGGGGCGGGTCGTCGCGGTCGATCCAGGAGTCGCCCCAGAATGTGCCGCCTCTGCTGTCGATGCGGATGCCGAGGCGGCCTGTGGTGACGTGACCCCACTTCGGGAGCGCGTATCCCCTGCCGGCGCGGGCGAGTTCGCTCTTCCTGGTTACATGTTCGACTTTCTCGGTGAGTTGGTAGATGCTCAACCGATACTCGTCGGGTCGGAGCGTGATCTTGATGCGCCCAGTGTTCACCTCGGTGCGCTGCACGTACCCCCAACGGTCCTTTCGCAGCGCCGAGGTCGCCGTGGCGGTGTACTCGCGACGCCGCGCCTCCACGACGAGCGCTTCGACGAGACGGAAGGCACGATTCTTCTCCCCTGCTCGGATGCCGAGGTCGTCGCGGGTTCGGAGCGCCTTGATCACGTCGGAGGAGTCGCGGAGAACGCCTGGCACTGAGACGGGTTCCAAGACACGGGTGCGCCACTCCGGCAGTGGTTCGAGCGTGACGTGGGCGGTGCGGGTGCGGTAGTCGCTGCTGATGGCGACTTGCATGCCGTCGGGGATCTTCTTAAACCGCTCCGGGGTCAGCGCGAGCTGCCGGTAGCGCTGTGCCTGGTTGTACTCGATCTCGATTCGATGATCCTCCGCGGTGGCGAGGGCGTTCATCATCGCGTCCGTCGGTCCCACGCACAGTGGCTTTCGCGGCTTTGGCTCAGCCTTCGCCGCCGCAGTCAGCTTCTTCCTACCGGCCGGTCTTGGACGTGGTGCGGACGGACCCGCCGGATCGTCATCAATGGGCGGGTAGTCGTGCTCGAGGCAGTACGCACCGTCCGTCGTGAGCGTTGCCTGCCAATTCGCTCCGTGGCCGGACACGTAGACAAGGCCGCGATTGTGGAGGGCGCGGGCAACGATGCGGGGCCTATAGTCCTCGTAAACACCATCGGGCGTGCCGTCACGGGATCTCCAGCTGCAGGCCGTTCAGAGGGATACGCGCCATGCGTCAATCATCCGCGATGAACATGACCTGCAGGTGACGCTGGACGGTTTCCTATGCTCAGAGAATGGGGCAATCGAATGGGACGGATCTACGGTGATTCCGACACGTTCCTGTCCGCCGAGGAGGTCGAAGCGGTCGAATGGGAAGCAGCGGCAGCGGTCTACCCGACGGGTGACGAGTCGTTACCTGACTCTGATCTGGAGCGTGCTCATCGGTGATGCCGCTAGGCAGCGCTCAGCGGAGCATCTCCACGGAGCGCCTGAAGCACGGCACCGATCCTTTTCAGCGCCTTCCGGAACCCTGCCGATCACGAGCCGCGCATCGAATGGACGCTGACTGAGCAAGACGCACTCGACGTGCTCGGCACGTTCTCCATGATCCACCGACGACTCGACACCGCCACCACTCACTTCTCCTGATTTCAGCCACTCGCCCACCCCTGGCAGACCGGTAGCAGCCTCCGCCGGACAACTAGCAGATGGATATCCTTTAATCATGTCTGGGCAGGCGCCGCTTATCACCGAGATCACTCGCCGCAAGGTGTTTGATTCGCTCATGCTGTCCGGCTTCCCCTGGGCTGGCCGACTTGAGGAACCCGAGTTCCTGGCCCGGATCTACGACCTGGATGGCCTTCCCAGCACCGATTCCCGATACTCAACGGCGGATGGCGACATTCGCCAGCACCGGATCAACAACCATGACTGGGAGGACGACTGGGTTTTCAGCGATCCCAGGTTCGGACTCCAGCGCGGCGACGACGAGACCGTGCTCCGCTTCCTCGCAGAGATGCTGCACCCCGTGGTTCGCACCGACGAACAACAAGTCGCGGACTTGCTCGCCACCTTCAATGAGGCACTCGCCCGCGACGGACACGAACTCTACCCCGCCGAATGGATCAGCGGGCATCCCGTGTACAGCTGGCGTACCCGCAACAGCTTCCACGGAACGACCCCAGACCTGCGCCTGGACCAGCGTGAACTCCTCACCGATCCCTCCGTCCTCGAAGAGCATCTCACTCGCATCCGCGACAGCCTCTCTGCCGACCCTCCTGCCGCGATTTCATCCTGCAAGAACCTTCTCGAGAGCCTGTTCCGAATCATCCTAGAACGCAGTAGCGTTGACTATGCACGATCTGATGACATTCCGCAGCTCTACAGAAAGATCGCCGAGCTTCTGAGGCTGAATGCTGAATCGGTGCCCGACAGCAAACCAGCGAGCAAGACCTCACAGCAGATCTTGCGCACTCTCGTCACCACTGTGCAATCACTGTCAGAACTGCGCAACGAACTCGGTATTGGCCATGGCAAGTCCACCCGCAGTGTTGCCCTCGCCCGCCACGCACGACTCACTCTGAATAGCACCGTCTCAGTCGCAGAATTCATCCTGGATACCTGGCACGCTCGCGTTGAAGCCGGTCAACTCACACCACAATTCATCGACGCTGCAGCTCAGTCCCACTCCGGCTAAGTCCAGCGCCTTCGGACCTCAGGCCCCCGAATCCTCCTTTAGGCGCAACACGTCGAGGATGCAACTTCGAATCAGCGGCACGCCTGACACAGCCGTGGTGGCTCAAATACCTTCAACTCGCGAGCCGGATACGCGCCAGCGATCACCCTGGACGCAGACCGTGCTTCCAGGGCACTACTAGGCATCGCATGTCATCGCATCCTGGCGTCGCATGGCGGAATCGCAACGTGGCGTCGCATGAGCTAGCACGAAACCGCAATCGGCCAGATCTTAGGTGAAATGTTGTGATCGGTGGAACGTGCTTTGATGTCGGTATGAACTCAAAGCCTTCTGCACCAGTCGCTAAGTCAGCGGCAACCTCCGGCGGGTCCTCTCCTGGAGAGACCCGCATGGTCATGACGAAGCTTGCGGGGCGTGGGTACTCCCAGTTCCGGAACATCCTCGTTCAGCTTCCTGACGAGGACATGCCTCGAGCAAGCACGCTGAGCCGCATGGTGACCGGGCGCCGCCACCGGGAGTTGTTGCTTTACATGCTGCTTGTTGCGTGCTGGCCCTGGCTGTCTAAGAAGGAGGAGCCGTTGCCAGCTGGCGCTTGGACGCGCGCACTCACCGCACCGGGCGGATTGACTTGGTCGCCCTCAACGCTCTCCCGAGCATGGAAGCACCTAGAAGAACTTGGACTGATCGAGAAGCGTGAACGTCAAGAACGCCTTGTCCGAGTCTCGCCGCGCCGAGAAGACGCAGCAGAGGCATACACCGCGCCTGGTGGCCGCAATGACCGGTTGAACATGTACTTCACAATCGCTGACGCGTTCTGGCATGACGAATGGTTTGCGAAGCTCAGCATGCCGGCTCTTGCCGTGTTCCTTGTGGTGGCGAAAGAGACCAGCTACCGAGATGAATGCTGGTTCACGTACAACCGAATGGATGCCTGGTACGGCATCAAGGCTCGCACAGTCCAGACGGGAGTCAAAGAGCTCCGGGAGCACGGGCTGCTCGCCACCCGTGAGGAAACGATAAGCGCTCCGCTGTCTGCAACAGGCAAGACGACGCAGGTGTACTACGCACTGACCGGTGAGTTTAGCCGCCCCTCACGCATTGCGATGCAAAAGAAGGCGCAGACCGAGCTGAAGGCACGTGAGAAGAAGGCCAGCACAGCGGTGAAGGTCAAGATGAAGCCCTCGCGGCCTCGAGTCAAGAAAAGCTAACCGTCAGGAGTAGGTGATGAGCAAGGAGAGGAAGGTGATTCGAGTGTTTTCTCTCAAATTGAGTAAAGAGGGGTGGAAAACCGTGCGCTTCGCCCTGAACAGCACTGCGCGCACAGTTCGTCTCGTCGTACTCCTCCTCGCGTTCTCCCTTCCTGCCCTCGCTATGACCCACCTCGTCGTGAGTCAGTGACCATGCTCGGGCTCGGTCAAGTCCGCCGCGCGTCTGCTGGTTTCGTGAGATTAAACCGGAACCTGCAATGCTAGCTGTAGGGTTGGACCAACCAGGTCGACAGCCGATACTTAGCGAAAAAGCGCTCCAAACGCCGTCTCCACGGATTCCACGAGCATACGCACTCGTTCTCCTCGCCCGGGCAAACCGGAATGATGTCGAGGCTGAGCCCGCTGTAGCCGAAGTAGTCGACAATGACGGCGCCCAGTGCCTCGCATCCGCTGCCGTACTGGTCGAGCTTGGCGAGACCGACGAGTTCGGCGTACCGCAGAAACACCGTGATAGAGCCCCCCCGTTCCCGTGCAATTAGATGTCGACGCTTGCGCGGTCGGGGGTGATGAGTTCGCGGTTTCCCATGTGTCTGCCTTTCTATCTTTTCCCTCGTTACTTTTGCCTGGGAGGCGAAAATCATCGACAGTGACGCTGTGCCTGAGCACTGGTTGGAGGAGCGAAACTGCACGGCTGCAGCCTGCTGCAGTCGGGCGAGAGCGCGACGGACGGGCCGCTCCGCCAGGAGTGGCCCGGCCGTCTGGTGTGGAAGTAGAGCGTGGCTACACTGTCGCTTGCTTTCCGGCAACTGAATGCAGGCGTAGCCTGCTGAGCCGCCCGCGGAGCGGGCGTCAGCTACTCACGGGAGAGGGGAGTACTGAGTTGAAAGGTTAGCGATCTTATTCACGAAGGCTTTGGCGATGCCGCTGAAATCAGCACTGGTGAAATCTGTGATTACAGCGTGGTTCCCCTGACCGTTGCTTTCCCAAAGTAGTTGCGCACGGGCCGTAATGAAAGCAACTCTTTCAGGAGTGTCTGAGGGAAGGGTAAAGATCCGTCGAGTGATATCAAAGCCGTTTTGAATGTTGCCCCACCTGCCTCGAATGAAAACATCGAAGCGATTCTCTCCGGTGAATCCGGAGTTGGTGACCGCGAACTCCAGCCCCCTAGCAAACGAGGGCGCCACGCCTTCCTCCAAGGCGAACACCGCCGCCCATGCTGCGATGTCACCGTGAAGATCATCACTGCCGAAACTCGAAGCAAAGGCACCATTGAGTGCCGCCTCAATAAAGGCGAAGGCCGACGAATAACTGTGACTAGTAGTGATGTACTCACTTGCCAGCGTGATGAGATCGCCCGTCCAACCGCCCTGGTCCCCCAGCTCCGGATCTAACTGATCGTTCGATGTCCCACGGTAGGTGTAAACAGAGGCGGTCGCCAGCATGTGTGGCCAGTCAAATCCACCAACAGGGTGCCTGTCGTCAGGGTCAAATGCATCGGGAAAAACCCCAATTGAATCGTCAGCATAATCGTAAAAATCAGGCGTGTCTTGACCCCCAAGAAGGGTCCATAGCGGGCCGTCGTATGAGCGGTGGCGCAAGTACCTGGTTGTAAGTTCTGGCACCGAATACATCTGGCTGCCCTGAGCTCGATAGCGTGTGGCCGCTGCTTGTGCTTCGTAGCAAAAGCGAATCGCTCGCTGGAAATCGGATTCGGGTGGGACTGGATCAATGGAGACCTGACTCTGACCGGCGTCTCTTCCTGATTTGATGTCTTTGTCGATATTCACCCAACCGTCGCCCGCTCCGATTTCATACTCGAGCACCTGGTCGAATGCCCAGTTAAAGGGCAACGGATAGCCAAGGTTGCCGCTAAATCCCGTGGACATTCCGCTGACGAAGCTGGTGGATGCCAGATTCGCAGCGGAAACGATAGCGCAGGTATTTCGGGAGCCGTAAATCCCAGCGATGTATTGACTTTGGTTTGACGCCAATCCATCTCTTACGCCTTGGAAGTATGGAACCACGTTTGAGTGCACTTGGCTCTCGATTGCGTCGAAGTCGACCGCGAAGTAGATCGTAGTTCCCGCCAAGAACCCATATCCACGCGCTGCGACATGCGCTTTTTGCCCAGCCGTAAAGCCTGCCCAGTAGTTGAAATAGGACAGACCAGTGCCGCCTTCCTGAAAAATGGGAAAAACGCTCAGTCCCGCCGAGAAGATATCGGTAAGCTCTCCAGGTTTGATGTTCTTATCGAGTGCCCAATCGTATGGCTCATTTGTGAGATAGCGTCCGACCGTTTCGTATCCATGTGCGACGAGGGTCGCGGCTCGAGCAGGCGTGATCTGACGAATCGTGTCAGCTGCTGTGCCCGGCCGACTGGGATCTCCCGTGGATACAAGCAGGGAGGCCCAGGTTCTAAAGTCACTTCGAGCGGTGACCTGAAGAAGGCAAAAGGCCTGAAATGAAGTTGTGGCAGAAACGGTACCTTGGTCGAAGACACCGGCGTACGCGGACGGATACCCGTTAAAAATCAGCGCGGCTTGGTATAGATGGATGAAGTATTTCCCGCTGCTGGTGTCGGAATCTCCGGCACCGAAGTTTGCCGAATTGGCCAACCCAGTTTGAGTCCCAGGACCAAAGTTGCCATTCGCAACACCATCTGACATCCCAATTTCATATTGCAGCGCGAACATCAATCCGCGTTGAACGTCGCGTGAGTAGAAACCGTCGGCCGGCGTAATGAAGTAGTCATGTCGATGGATGTATCTCCCGTTCAGGTCACGTTGAATGGCACGAATCGTTGCGTTTCCGCCAGCTACAAGGACATATGCGTCCATTGTGAGCAGTGCTTTAAAGAGCTTGGGGAAGATGGTCGCTGGATTTGGTGTCAAGCCGATATCGCTCCTTAAAGAGGAGACGCCTGCAGCTGTCGTATCCGAAAAATCGCCATCGAGGAATCCGTTTCCGCCGTTGTACCCCTTGCAATACATGGCGCCTTGCAGGATCCGCACGACATTCTTCGGGGCCCCAGAGCCCTTCCCGATGTCACCCAGTGCGGCCACGGCGCTAAGTGTGCCGGCGCCGAAATTGTCGGAGAGGTTTGGTAGCCCGAGCTCATATTGCAGCGCTCTGGTGAGTGCGTACATTGTCGGCCAGCCGGTATTTCCATCGGCCTCGACGGGGTTCCATTCCGGAACACCGGTGTAAGTGTCGTTAAGCCATAGTTGAGTATTCAGGACCCACTGATCCGCCATTTAGCATGCTCCTCTTGCTCAAAAACGCAATGCATAAGTAAGCTAACCAAATAATGTTTGACGTTTGCGATTCTTTTCGAAATCGCCAGCGTTTCCTCAGTAATAGAACTGAATGGAAATCACGATCAAACTAATCGAGGGATCCTTCGTAGATAAAGCAGACACAGTCGCATTGTCCTTTCGAAAGGTCGCATCGACTTTTTCTGCCCCAAACTTCTGAATAATCGGCCATCTGTTCCCGAAATCCTCGACGGGAACTTCCTCGAATCCTGCTGTAGCGACACTTACATCAGCAGCAGGCATCGAAAGGACGGCGTATCCAAACCCTGCCGTCTGCAACAAATTCAGATTTGAGCTCGAGAACTGAAGCGTGGCACTAGTTGGCAGCTTTATGGCCAACTCTTTGTCAATGAAATCCATCACCGTGGCGTCAGAGCTGCAGGCCACCCCTCTGGGGTCAACGCAAGAATTGCCCACTGGCTTTCCGCCGCCTTCGGGCGGCAGGCGAATGAGACTGACTGCTACAACCGTCAACAACGCGAGCGCGCTGGCAAACAGAAGAACCAGGCCAAGACGGCGAGACCGTGCTATTCGAGCCCGGCGACCTGCTGCCCCCCTGTGTTGAGTACCCATTGAATCCCCATCCATCTCGACGTATTACTCCCGACTCTATGTACGCCCGGGCTTTGCGAGCCTTCTAATACTTGAGTCGCACCTCGATGGGTTGCTTCAATAGACGCGTGATACCCACTTCGATCTGTATTGCGGTAATGGGCATCTCGATAGCTGGCGATCCCGTTCTACCATCTTCATCTACCCGCAACCCGGAGTGTAAGAAGAGTACTCAGAATTGAGCCAGATTGGCATGTGCCTTACCCATGGGTCCGCCACGCAAAGGAAGTCCTGTCAGTGGCGCGAATCAGCGCTCCCCCCGCCCCAGCAGGCTTGGACGGTTCAACACTGAAGAAGAACTGCCCAAGCTCAGGATTGCCTACTATGAGGTCCTAAAAGAGGGGCCGACCCGCCAGAGTAGGGGTGAAAATGCTTAGGAGAGCCCCCTGCGTCAGTAATTGCTGGCACAGGGGGCGAGGGGTGACTTAGGGGCCCTGCCAGTGCAGTTCGCCGTAGAAGGTTCTTCTCTCGGGTGCGCCACCTCCGGCCTTATCCCAAAGGGTGTTGAGATAGAAGGCCCTAGTCCCGATCACACCTGATTGGTTGATGATCGTGTAGTTGGTGCCGTAATTCCACGTGGGGGCGGTAATGTCAGTTCGCGCGAACTGGTCTCCTCCAGAGCCACGCAACCCGATTGAGAATCGGTAAATACCGCTGGCGACGTCCCATCCATTGTGAACATAGGAAGCAACGCGCCCGCCTGCTCCGAGAGTTCTCTTATACCCCCACTGTTGCGCCGTGTATCGCGGCGAGTTCACCGCCAGCTGGTCGATATAGAGAACCGCTTCTGAAGATGTCGCGGTGCTGGGTGCCGAATTAACGACTCCGCCTGCCAGAAGGGCCGCCGCAAGGGAGTAGAGGACGGCTGCTTTGCCAAGTCGTCGTTTCATGAGTTGCCTCCGCTAGTACCAAACACGCCGCAGGTCTCTTCAGCTTCAAGCTCCACAGGGTCTTCCTGTGAAGCGCGAGCGAGCGATTCAATGGTGCCCTTCTGCACGGAAGCGTCGCTCAACTCTGCAATGGCGGGCTCGCTCGAGTACTCTTCGAATTGCTCATCGGCGAGGTGCTGTGCTTCTTCTACTGAGATGGCTGGGTCTGAAACCCACGTTGCGATTTGGATACACCGTGATGCCGTCGCTGCGACGGACTCGATGTAACCGGCCTCATATTCGATCGGGTTTCCCTCGTCCGTAGTTGCGGGGAACATTGCAACCGCGCCATCGATCGCTGCTGACTTGTCGAACTCGGCAAGCGCAGGGTCTGCATTCACAGCACCGAGAAAGAGCCGAGCTCCTTCCTCAGCATCGTAGAAGACGGGCTCGTCGCCCAGGAACATTGGGACAGCCCCTTCGGCGCTGGCCTGCGCGGGCTCCTCTGGAGTGCTTTGCGCGGAAGCGGCTGAGACTGCACTCACGGCAAAAAATCCGCCTGCGAGCACAAGTGCCGCCGCCGGCGCTACTAAGTGTTTCTTCACTGAATACCCATCTATGTGATTCGTACCTGCAACCGAAGCTTAAACCAATTCGGAGCAATCAATTAAGTCTTTGATCTAAATACTTTGGAAACTTTTTGTCCCGTTTTGCCCCAGTCAGGACAGGTAGGTAGTAACGAAAGAATGTGAGGGATGCTCATGATCGGTAAGCAAGGTGACTTCGCCTTCGATGCTCGACTCGCGCGACAAGCGAGAGAGACACCCGTAATCGACGAAAGTACTTGCCGACAGCTGGTGAATCGAGCCGAGGTTGAGGCCCGAACCCGGCGGAAACGACTCCGAATCGGACTCATCGCATCATTCGCGACGGTCGTGGCTCTTGGCGTCCCGACGGCAGCAGTCGCCAACGTCGTCTTCAACGCACAAACGGGCCGCTTCAACGCAAGCGAGCAACAACCTGCCCCCGCACCGTACGAAGATTCGGACAATGATGGCGGTCAAGGCGTATTCGATCCCGGCACAGAGGGGTCGCCTGGAGCTGAGTGGATCGAAATGGGCGCAAGCGACCTTGACAAGTACATTGCGTCCCGAGCACCCCGCGACATCCCACTCCCGGAAGGTGTGACTTGGGACGACGCGCTATCACATTTCTTCGAGAGGTTCGATCAAGATCAATACGTTGCCTCGAATGACCTCGGAGGAAATGGGCAAGTCGCAGCAGAGAGCTTGGTCGTGGATATCATGCTGGAGAACCAGGCGAGACGAGAATGGCTTACGGCCTGGTTTGACGCGCACGATCGCAACGATAAGGACGCCATGCGAGAGGCCGGACTGATGCTCAGTGGTTCAGCTGATTGGCCTGCGGAAGCCGCAAGTACCCGCGGCGCCTATTTGGAGCAAATGCATGAATGGGGGCGCCTCATCGCTTCGGGCAACTATGAGGCGGCCCAAGGGTACGCAACATACTACGAGTGGAGCGAGTTCTCTGACGGCAAGGACTACTCCGAAATCACCGGCGAGATTCTGACAGGCGAGCTCGTCGCCCCCTCAGGAGAAAACGAGTGAAAAGGGCCACGTTCCAAGACGCGTCACACATCGACACCGTCAAGATCGCACTCGCCGACGTCGTCCCCGAGCTCGTGGGCTACTTCAACAGACGGCTCGGAAACCTGGACGATGCTTCGGATGCAGCTGGAGACACACTCATTGAACTCCTCCGATCACCGAGCAAGGTCCCCACTGACACAACGCGATTTCGACAATACGTTTTTGGAACAGCACGCCATGTTCTCGCGCGCATCAGACGAGGCCGGCTCAGGCACATAGAAATCACTGAGCAGCTAAAAGCTGAGCTGAAGACCTCTGAGCAGCATGAGTCAATCCCGGAAGATTCGACCCTCGCAGACGCGATCGGCAATTTGAGAATAAAGGATCAAGAACTCTTACTCCTAGTTGCTTGGGAAGGGTTCAGTATCACGGCTGCAGGCGCCACCCTTGGGCTCAAGCCAGATGCCTCACGGAAGAGGTATGCCCGTCTAAAGCAAGATCTTCAGACGCGACTGAGCTGATATCGGAAGGTGCACGTCACCCAGATCCAGCGCTACTGGCGCCCATTTGATCGATGAGGAACTCAATGAAGATGAAACAAATTCTGCTTGTTGCCACCGCTGCAGCCCTGACGCTCGGCGCATTCACGGCAAGCCCCGCGCTGGCGGCCGAGCCAGACGCCCCGAGCACCGTCACGGCTGCGCAGGTAGCACCGTTTGCCGGCATCCAGTATGGGAACGCAACTAGTGATACCGAGGCGAAATGTGTCGACAACCGCAATCGCAAGATCAAGCTCCTTCGCAACCATGGCTACACGGTCGATCCGGGCGGCGGCTGCACCTGGGTCTTCACTACCTGGTGCGCGAACTTCGCGTACTGGAAGTGAGTGGTCATCATGGGTAAGGCATCACGGAACAAGCAGAACCGGGTGAAGGAACCGCAGCCGGTGTATTACCACGGTGGACGCGGCGGATTGAACGTCGGCGATGTGCTGCAGCCCGGCCGCAATTTTGCGGACAGCAAATTTCTTGCTGACTCCATCAGAGACGACTACAAGGTTGCCGGTCACTCTGATTTCGTGCACATCACTACCGACTTGGACTTGGCTGTCGCCTACGCCTGGACAGCGACACTGCAAGATTCCACGCTACGAGACCAGACGCCCGGCGATACAACACCTGGCGCGGTCTACAGAGTGACCCCGGTAGGGAAAGTCAGCATGGATCCCGACTACGGCCATGTCCCTGGTGTCGGGGTGCGATGCCCGAGAGCGGAGATCACGGAAGTGGTCCGAGCCGCGGTGCCGCTGTCAGAAAAGTCCGCCCAGGCCGGCGCAAAGAAGTACGAAACCTATGACGATGGCTACCGCATGTACACCAAAGATGGGCACGCGAGGCCCACACGGAATATGCGATTCCTGGGATTCACCGAAACTCATTTTCTCGAGCTCGGGCTGTGGCCATCGCTACAGCAGATCAACTCGCGAGCAATTGTGCTCGTCGGACAGAAGTACCCAGGCATGGGCGACAACGATTTGCAGCAGATGGTGAAAAAGAGCACCGTCACAATACCGGATGACGTCACTTTTTGACCGCCTGAGCTGCATTGCACAATGAGCTGGGCCCCGTGCTATCTAACGACAGTACGGGGCCCAGGCTGTTTCATGCGGCGTAGCTGAGGAGCCTATCGGGCGCGAGGCGCATCGACGCGACCACGAGCTCAGTCTCGAATGGATCTCGCCGCCCGATCGCTGACCCGTGCCGTTCACACCTCAGCTCGAGCTCAGCCCGGGAGAAGTTGTCACAGGTGAAGAAACGTCACTTTCTCCTGGTCAAATCGTGATGAGTCGTCCTCATGTTTCCATTGCTCTTGTGGTTTTGTCGATCGGATTGACGATTCGCGTAACCGCAGGGGAAACAGTGCATCGAAAGAGGATCTGAAATCAGCGCGCTCTCTACCGTCGACTTCAAAGATTTCCTTGTGTTCTTAATCCCAAATTTGCTCCTACAGCGCTAGATTCGTCGCGCATCACATCTCGGGCATTCCCACCAGGTCCTCCATGGGATCATGACTGGGTTACCGCAGAATGGGCACGGTGGGGCGTCCGGTGGAATCAGGTCATCATCGGTCATGCAGCGTATGTTGAGGATTCTGCGCGAGCTACTTGCCAAGCTTTCCGGTCGTGCGTTTGGACTCCCACCGTTCAAGCATGTGTAGCGCATCTTTGGAGTAACCGATGGAACGCATGGCCTCGATGATCTGACCGATTTGGAGTTGCGCTTTGAACAGTCAGCTAGCACCTTCGTCATGACTTCATCGGTTTGCTCGTTGTGAGCCCAGGCGTTGTTGCCCAAATGGTCAATGAAATCAAGAAGCCCGATCTGTTCTTTGTTAAAGCCGAGCCATTCGAAGTTACGGGGCTTGTTCACCATGTCCTGGACAATAGCCCCTCCCTGCTTTTTGAAAGGCGCTCATAAGTACGATCCTGAGTCGATGAACGAATTGATCGAAGAAGCCGGGATGCGGCGTTTCGACTTTCCGTCACCAAAGTTCGCCACGTTGAAGGTCCCATCGTTCATTCGCTGATACAACCACTCGCGAGACATTCCGAGAAGCCGTGCGACGTCGATCGGCTGCGACGTGTCGCCGACCAGGCCTGGGAGGGTCAGTATGACGGCCCTCCTACGAGGCGAACCCATTAGATAGGCCTGGGGAGTCGCCAAGATCGTCGACGGGTGCAGTGCGCCGGCAGTTCCACCCATGACAGCACCGAGACGGATAGGGCCGTGGCGAGCAGCATCTAACCGCTGGTCCCCGAGACAGGAAAAAGGATGGGGTGAACGAGCCGGTCGATTCGCCAGCGCGCGAGAACCAGAACCCTGCCGGCGAGGATCACTCCGCCGAAATCAGCAGAGGTAGATCTACCACGTGCCACAACAGCATGTACGCATCGAGGTCGGTCCGGGATAAAGGGGACGCCGCGACTGAGACGACCGGGTTCCGCAAGCACGATGCCACCCCGAACCCATAACTCTCCACGCATGAACGCTCGGGGCCTGGGCAACGGTTGCCGAAGCTAACGATCTGCACGTAAGCAACGCGGTCGACGCGAGAACAGCAGTTACTCAGGTTCGAGGTCCTGTAAGGCTTCCTATCAGTTGGGTGACCATTCCCATGCAGGCACGAAACTCGCGCGGCGGTAGAGTGCCGCGCTCATTAGTGGAAGTCGCATCAAGTCGGAGCCATCCTGAAATCACCTGGCGCTTTGGTTGACCCCACCGGGTGCAGTTCTCAAGCTTCGGAACCGGTGCACAACGATCGTCCTCCATCTCGAGCGAAACACCCGATCAAAGGCACACGCAGTCGCGTTCGAATACAGAGCCAAATAGAACGTACCGTTTCGCATTCCACCAATATCGGCTGATAATAACTACCCCCAAGCAGGGAAAACCGCACCTCGAAAAGTTCGTACCGCGTTTCTCCAACTCGCCGCTTCGCGTATCTGTGCGCGCGCCACCTATGCATAAGGGTCTGATGCACGTTTATGCTGTGGCAATCCATTCCGGTATCAGTCGTGCTGCTGAAGCCGGCCTGCTTGTAGCCGGTTACGGAATCGGTAAACTCGCGGGTTCCGGACTGCTCATGGCATGTCCACTGCGAGGTAGCTCCGACAGGCTCACGATTCGATTCGCTGGGATTGCTGTTGCTGGTCTCGCGCTGGTCCTGTTTTCCCAGATCGGCATCGTTGCCATGTTCGCGTTCGTTCTCGCGGGCATTGCAAATGCCTATTTCTTTGCGGCCACGTTGGCGGCGCGAAGTGAATTCTCGCCAGAAAGATCACGGGCACAGGTGTTCATGTGGGTCGGCGTGCTGAAAATCACGGCCGGCTCTCTGTGTACAGTATTCGCCGGATCTTTACTGGGAGTCTCAGCGCAACTTCCCTTGCTCCTAGCGCTTGCTCTACTCACAGTAGTTACTGGAGGGAGTTGGCTTTGGGCAAAGCGGAAATAGTTATGGCTGATGTGAGTCTTCGTGAGAATGATGCGGTCGCGGGGCCCAAATTTGTGTGACGCGAGCTGCGCTGAAGATGGCGAATCAGCTGCAGTGAGCGTGGGCGTCCTAGCTTCAGTCCCTAGATCAGAAAGGGTGGGGTTTGTGTGTGTGCAGCTGGTTCCTGTTTCTAGGCAGTCGTGCCACGAACGTTGTGCCCACCCCGTCTCGCGAGTCCGGGCCAGTGGTCACCTCCAGCGTGCCGTCGCGAGCGGCAACGATTGCGGCTGCGATCGACAGACCGAGCCCGGAGCCGCCCGAGCTCCGATTTCGAGAGGCGTCGCCACGGGCGAAGCGATCGAACAGCCGAGGGAGCAGCGCCGCGTCGATCCCGGGTCCGGTATCTGACACGGTGAGCACGGCGTCATCCGACGCTTCGGCGATGGAGACGGTGACACGAGTGCCCGGCGGCGTGTGTGCAGCTGCATTGCCGAGCAGATTGATCACGACCTGACGGAGTCGATGCGGGTCACCCGACACCTCAACCGAGGAGTCGGCGTCGACCGCCCATTCGTGGTCGGTTGCGGTGACGTGCGCGTCCGTCATGGACTCGATGGCGATGAGAGCGAGGTCGACGGGTTCCGAGCGCAGCGGTTGGCCGGAGTCCAGGCGGGCGAGCAGCAGCAGATCCTCGACCAAGGCACAACGGCAATTCGCCACCTCTCCGAGCGGTCGGGTTGTTTGGCAGTGGACAGTGAGTTGTAGCTGGAAAGGACGTTACGTCGCGGCGGTCGCTCAGGGTTGCCTTGGGTCGCCAGGGTCTGATTGATTTTTCTGCCGAATCGTCTGCGTGCGTGCACTCGATGCGGAGTGCTTTCGCAACGCGGAGCCGACTGCTGAACGAATGATGAGCCAGAGTATCCCGAACCAAACGAGTGAACCAACGATTGACAGCACAATTGCAATGATCATCAGACCGTCGACGCTGGGTAAGAAGGGGTTGGGTTGCATGTAGTCGTCCTTTGCTTCGGTACTTATAACGGCGTCTTCTGGGTAATGCTCGACCTGGGATCAACAAGTGCGGACGGCGCGTTCAGCTATCTTGATTTCCCCGTATTCTTCGTTCGCGAGCCTGCTGCAGGAAGTGAAAGCCGATGATAATTACTGAGAGGATCGTTCCTGAAAGAAAGAACAGTGTCCCACCCAGATCTTCTGGGGCGAAGCTCCAACCCCGCCGGACATTCGCTCCAACTGTGATGAAAAGCACACCGATCCATGCCCACCATTTCCCGATGATCCACTCATACCACGGCGACGGGTTCTTATTCGGTTCGTTTTTCTCTACATCGTGCATAGCAGATAACCGTCTTCCTGGGGTTGAGAGCTGATGTACGAATACAGGTCTTCGAATGCGTACACAATTCCGAAGATACTCGGGACTGCGAATATCACGACTCCGAGGTAGTAGAAAACGCCCGCAGCTTGTTCCCAGCAATTTGGATAGAGCCCACTTGGATCAGTGCTGTTAATCGGGTTGCAACCAACGTAAGCGTAGAGATTGTTCTCCTGGCCAGATGGGTCCATCTGTGTGAAGCGTGCTTGTGCGGTGTCGTAGTAGCGGGCTCCGAGCTTATAGACCCCGTCAGATTCCTCGTATCCTCCAGTGTATTTCAGGCGATTCGCTTGGACCGTGGCGTCAGCGCCTTCGGATCGAGTCTCCCCGTAAGGTGAATAACTGTAGCCCCCGAGCCATGCTCCGTCTTGGTCGAAGAGGCCGATGATCGACCCCAGAGAATCTTTCACGTAATAGGCTCTCTCTCCGTCAACTGTGCTGCTCACAGTAGTACCGTCTGCAGTTCTCGTGTACTGGTTGATATTGCCTGTTTCTGTGGTCTCTGCTGCGAGCCCAAAGGGGCCGGTAAAGAATGAGCGGTTCTCGCCGATCTTGAGCTGCTCGGCATTGCTTACTCCGACAGACAGCACATTTTCACCATTGAGTTGTGTCACATTGCCTCGGTCACCATAACTAGTTGAGGATCCACTGAGGCCGTTGGTGAGCTGGTTTCCTGATCCGTCATAGGTCCACGTACTTACATCGTCAGTGGTCGAAACGAGTTGGTTCGCAGCGTTGTAGGTGTAGTCAATCGTGCTTGCGCTGGCTCCCGTGTCGCCTGTGCGAATCTGCTTTGTGCGGTTTCCAGCTGGATCATATTCGTACTGCCAGCTGGCCGTCACGGTTTGATCGTCTGATTCCGTGGCTGTCAAGACGCGGTTGAGGGAATCGTACGTGTATGCCGTCACGGCCCCGAGTGGGATTCCTTGCTCACGATGACTCGTGCGCTCTTGAACGTTCGCGCGATCGTCCGCAGGGTCATTGCTATTGCCTACGGTATACGAGTAGCTAATATCTGCCACGGTCTCGTCTTCGGCGTCTCTTGCAGTGATCTGGATCGCTCTACCCGAGTTGTCTCGAGTCGTTGTCTGCGAGGCTCCTCCGGGGAATGTTCGCTTTACCTCGTTGCCGTTGGCGTCGTACTCAAATGTGACACAGTCAGAACCAGATGCTGGGGTTGTGGAAGGGTCGCAATTCTCACCGGTTTGAGACAGGGCTATCAGCTGGTTTGCGGCGTCGTAGCGGTAGTCCACATTGGAGATATCGCTGCTTGGATCACCCGTCATTCGATAGGTGAGGGTATTGCCGACTGCATCAAGCGTGTAAAAATGCGCACCGTACGGGAGACCACGTTCCGGAGCCCCTTCGATCACGAAGTTCACGCGGCCGAACTCGTCGATTGCCGAAAGTCGAACAAATGCCATGGTGCGATCTTGACTGCGAAGTACTCCGCGAGCGTCGTAAGAGAAGGTTTCGGTGATTCCGTCTGCTGCTGTACGACTGAGCAGCCTCCCAGTACTGCTGTAGCTGAACGAGGTGGTCTCACCGTTTCCGGAGATTGTGGAGATCACCTGGCCGAGAGCGTTGTAACTATAAGTTGTCGCGTTTAGCGGAGCTGGTGGTGTCACCTTAGTAACCTGTCCGCCATCGCTGAAGACCTGATACTCATAGGTCGTACTATTCCCGTTCCCGTCGATCGACTCGCAGACTTGTGACGGGAACGCTCCGCACGTGATGCCATTGCTGCCTTCGCGTTTGAACTCGTGTTGCACAGCACCGGAATTTCCTGTCGTGTCAGACACCGAAATTGGGTTTCCAGCATCGTCGTAGTCGTACTTCCTGCTATTTCCAGCATCATCGATAATGCATTTTGGTAGGTACAGGTCAGAACTCGTCGACTGTCCACATTGGCTACTTTGCGTGAAGATCGCAGAAGCGGACGCTCCCGTGGGTAGCGACTTCGAGGTCTGGTTGCTGTTCTCGTCGTATGCATAACTGGTGACGTTTGCAGCTCCACCGTTCGCGCCGAACGCATCGGTCGACGTTGCAATGTCGCTGTTCGGGGTCCAAGTGGTAGAGCGTTCGCGTCCGAGGGCGTCGGTTACTTTCTCGACTCGGCCAGCAGAATCGATCTCATAAGTGGTGTCGTTCCCGTTCGCGTCAGTGACAGTCGTGATGCCACTGTCATAGCTGAAGTGAGTGGTGAGCACCGAGGTGTCTTTGCCTTCGCTTACTGACGTGACCCTGCCTTCAGCGTCGTATCCGAATTGCGTGACGAAGCCGAAATCTAGCGTGATTGAAGCAAGTAGGTCCTGGGTGTCGTAAGCGTATGTGACATTGCGACCATCTGAGAGCACGACGTGTTGGAGGCGCTCTTCGGCATCACGTTCATACGTCACTACACGGTTAGCGGAATCTTGCACTCCTTCCCCGCTGATCAGGTAGGGAGTGGTGATAATGCTTCTCATCCCAAAGTCGTGCAAATATCCCTCGATGGGGCTTACCCCTTCCGCTTTAAAATATCGCACACCGATTCCGTTGCGATCAACTTCCGATCGACGAACCCCATTTGCATCAAAAACAATCTTGTTTCCGGTGCGATTGACGGTGATTTCATAAGCGTCGAGATCGTGGGTGCCATCGGAATTATCCTGGGCGATGAGTGTCATGTTGACCCCAGGCGCGGCAATCCAGGACCCATCAGAATTTAGAGTGAATTTAGCCACATATTGGTTCTGGGTGTAGTAGCTGGCGGTGCCAGATGCTTCATCAACGACCAGTCCGACGTCGTCCTTGTCCAGGGTGGTAGACCAGCCGCCGCCAAGGGTGCCGTCACGTGAGCTCAAGCTGTTATAAACGCGGCCAGCCTCTAGCCCCACCCCGTCGGAGGGGAACGCTAGATCGTTGGCAGTAACGAAGAGGTTGCCGTTGGCGAGGTTCACGCGCGCCTGTTCGCTGTCCGAAATGTTGTAATCCATGAAGGTGAAGTGCGACATTGCCCCGAGGCCGGGTGCAGATACTGCTGAATCAGTCGCCGAAACTCCTCTCGCGGCAATATCCGCGCCGCGAGACGCTTCGTTGGGGGACCAAAGCTCTTCGCTAAGCTCTGGCGTCTCGGTCTTCAAGGGCTCGACCGCGACAGGGTCACTCCAGGTATCTGGAGTCAGGAGATTCGCGTCCGCGCGGAGCGCATCAATGTCGAAGTTTGCCGTCTCGACCGCCTGGGCTGTGTCATCCCCAACGGGTGAAAGAAGGGTCACTGTCACGGTAATCGCTAAAGCAGAGGCAATTATTTTTCCTCGAAACACCCGATTCCTCCTTGGTGGCGTAGTAGAGCTCAACAAGGGAAAGGTATTTTTTTGGATCCAAAATAGATAGGTCTTTCGCACCAGGCTGTGTTCAATCTATGCTGGTTGCCGAATTTATTGTGCTTGGCGTCTCATAAAACCATGAATATTTCTCATGCGCGGTGTTACAGCGCCGACCCTACGTGTTAAGGAATTTCGCCCCTATTCGCGGGCACACCATGCAGGGGCCACCGGCGCGCACCTATTTGGGCGGGCTAAACGCGCTTTTCGTGGTGACGCGTTCGTTACGGAAAAGGCAGGGGGTGTCCGTTCGTCGAACGGCTTAGAGGCGCATTTTGAAGAACGGCGAACTCGGAACGAGCCACGATTCGGCCCGAAGAGCTATTGCTCGTGGTCGCATCGTTTCTGTGCGGACGCGCACACATTAGCTTTGAACTCGCCCAGGTGACAGTATCGGTAAATGGGGAAATTAGTACATGGGGCGCGCGAGTACGAGTTCGAAGACCGTTTGCTCGCGCATTTGCAGTTCGTAATTGGACAAAAGTTGAAGAAGCAGGAATGCTTCTTCCTCAGCTGGCAGAAGTCACACGGTGAAGGGGACGGGCGCACGTCGGTTTGGTTGTCACCGTATGTGACGGTCGCTTTCCACTTCAGCGGTAGTCGCGAGCCAGACATGAGTAAGGCGTGGATCAGAGCTCTCACTTCGCTCTCGCATGGGTCCCGCGGCCTCATCGCGATCAGTGAGCACGATGCCGAAACCTATGTAAAGAAGAACCCGGACCTCATCTAACAATCGCAAATGACGCCTCGACACTCGCTATTGCGAGACGACGAGGAGACATCTTCCGTTTGCAGACCTGTCGCGACTCGTCGTGGGTTCAGCAGAGTGCGGTGTACTTGCTTCACGCACAGCCGCAGCTTTAGATCAGGAATATGGCCGCGGGCAGTAGTAGTAGCGCACTCAGCACAACCCCAACGATAGGCCACATATACCCCCAGCGATCAGAAAAAGCGAACCCGAGTCCGACGAGGCTAAGGACAAGAGCCACGGCGCCGACGACGACCGCGATTGGCAACGTGATGAAGAGTAACCAGCCGTAGTTCGGGTCCACGGTAGAACCTAGAACGAGCACGATCCCTGTTGGTACGAATCCTCCGAAAGCTGCGGCTGAAGCCGCGACACCGAGTTTGTGCGCTCGCCGAGGCGCTTGTGTCGAGAGCCGTGTCATGAAAAGAGCCTAACTCGCGGAGATATGCCGGCACCGCGCGTGCTCTGGAATGGCGTCGCGAGCGTAACGGAAACGTTCCGGAGGGTTGCAGTCGGGCGGCCGCCTGCGCTTCGCGCGTTCACCAGCCGCGGCGCTGCGCGCTGTTTAAAAAACAGGGTTAGGTCACCGTGAAGCGGCCAACCGCGTTCCTCGCGGCGGATCTACGGCCCGATGCGTCATTCCCAGTGAGATTGGGTGCGCGAAGTAGGACTTCTAGATGCAAATGATGTGAAGTCCGAGGCGTATGCAGCGGTGAGTGAGAAGAGCGAGAGTCCGTATCGGTGCCTCGTCCCAAAGGATGCTGAACTCGTTTAGGCTTACCGCACTGTCGGGCTCAAACTCGATGGGATCGGGCTCCTTAGAGATGACACCAAGGTCACGTATCCGGCGTTTGGGGAAAATGTCTTGCCATTACGTTCTGGATCGAGACGAACAATTGGAGCGTCGTAAAACACACGTCACCGCAGCTCACGGATCAGCGGTTTAGCGATGCAGCGGAGGCCGCGAGCAGGCGTGGTTGCACCGGATGATGATGGCTTTGCATGCTACTCAAACACGAATACTTCTCGGGGGAATCGGCTGAGGTCGCTTTAACCTTCACCACCGAGAAATGCTTGCAGCACCGACCAAGCTAGCTGATGGGTGGCGGCCTTCTCGGCGCTATGCGACGAACGCGAGGCACTCGGAGTGGCACGGCATCCGCATATTTACTGTTATGCGGGAACTCGTCTGTTCCCAGCACCATTTCTCGATCGCAGGAGCATGCGCTCTCGACGTTCATGTCTCGGTGGTTCACCTCCCGGCATCCGCACCGAAGCGAAGCGAGGCAGCGTTGGTGGGAGCCCGGTCCGGGCGGAGGGCGGCAGGACCCCCAGAAGCCCCAGTGGGGCTTCGCAGGGGCAAGGAGCGAAGCGACGCAGTAAGTGCCCCGACGAGCGCAGCGAGGAGTGGGTGAGGAGACCACGGAGGGCGAGCGAAGCGAGTACCGGAGAGGGCTCCGAAGAGTTGTCGGCTGTGCCGACCGAAGGGGAAGTTTTCATGGAGCGCAGCGGAAGGAAAATGCACCCCGGAGCCAACTCCTCTTATCCTGTTTTCTCTTTCTCCCTCACTTCCGGAGCTTTAGCGGAGGAATGAGGTCAACTCTGTTGATGTATCAAGGGAAAATGATGGTGACAACCCCTCTGTCCACTGCGCCGAACCATAGGTGACAGCACCAGGTGGAGTGGACAGGACCATCATTTTTCGTTGGAAAGACGGGGATCGGCTGTCACCTCGGTTTAGAACGCAGTGGCACCGAGGTGACAGCCGTGGAGCGAAGCGACGCACAGTGCCGAATAGGCGCTGTCTCCTCCCCGTCGCCGCCGTGGGCACACGGCGGTTGTCACTCTTCAGCGACGCGGTGCTCGGCTATGCCGAGTGCCCCTGTCTGGGGCTTAGCCCCGTCCGAGCTTGCTCGGTCTCTCACACGCTCTGCGGCCGCTGAGCCGGACACATTGTGCCCATTACGATTTCGCTCCCTGAGATGGGTGACGGCATGCTCCTAATCGCAAACCGCTGGTACCGACACCTCTGGTACCAGCGCCGAAAAGGACGCTTCCGCGGTGAGCGCTGGTACCAGGGCTCAACGAAGGCCGCGGAAACATGCGGTTTTTCACACGTTTGCTGGAACCGGCGATTTCGGGGTCTTGGCACCGGGGTGCCAGAGCCGCGCGAACCTCAAAATGGCTCTGGCGCCAGCGCTCTGCGGCCACGGCGAAGCCGTCTCCAGGTCCCACTGCGGCAGCCACTGCAGCCACCGTCGCCGCTGCTTGTCGGCACCCGCTGAGAGGCTGCTCGAGCAGCCTCCGGAAGCAGCACTCGGCCGCCTCGGCGGACGCGAAACAAGCACAATTGGCACCGGACTCGGGAACTACATCAGCGCGTCTTTGACTCTCTCGAAGGCGCGCTGCGGGACGGTCTCGCTGACACTCTGTGACCAGCTCAGTGACCACACCGGTAACCGCTGCGGCACCCATGCTCGGTCACCGTCGCAGCAGCCACACCCAGTCCCAGCGCCGGCCCGGAATGGCGCCGTCACCTTGACGGCCTCGCTGCCGCAGAACGGTGCTGGCTCGGGACCCTGTATTGATCCTGGCGTGAAGAAGTTAGAAGCGCTGAGGCACACGAGATACTCCGTAGCCGAAGAGACGTAGGAACGAAGGCGGAGGGTAGATCGAGTGCGCGCAGCGGTTCTAACTTTGAGCGATCGTTGCCCTCTCAGGTGGCTGGAGTCCTGTGACCCGATCAGCGTGAGACGGCGGGTGTCGCCACCCCGTCCGCCGTCTCCTGATGGATATCACGGCTGGGTCCAGCCGGGGAGTATTCGCGCATCCATGCCGTTCCGGGGCGAAGCCCCGAGGACGCTTTCACCCGGTAAGTCATGACCCTCTCATCGCTGCCCACTTCGCCGCGGCCGCGGCGGAAAAGAAGAAGCCCCCGACACCCGAAGTGGGTGCCGAGGGCTGTAGAGATTGGAGCTCAGATGACCGCGTTGCCGAGCAGCTCGAGGAGCTCTTGCCACCTCGCTTCGGCGGCCTCGTGACTCTCGTAGTCGCCAAGCTTGAGGTTCAGCTCGCTGAGCCCGAGCGCCTTGATCCGGACGTGCAGAGTCACCGGCGCGGACCCTCGGCTGATCGCCGGCGTCAGCGACGTGATGCGCTCCGGGTTCACGAGGAACACCATGTTCTCTCGATCCGGAAACGGCACCAGTGGCATGGGTGAACTCTATCGAGGAGCCACTCCGAGATGACAGAAGCTCCCGTTTGGCTGGCCAGAGCCAGCCCACAATGCGGCCACACCTGGCCGTGATCCGGGAGCAAAGCGGGAGCGACGCTTGCCCCCCGGGCGGGAACCGACCGGTAGCCGGGCAAGGAACGGGTACTGGCTGGCCACAACGTGGCCAATCGCGCGGCTTCCGCGCGGAGACAGCAGCATCAGCACTCAATGGCCGCAGAGCGGCCGTACTTTGGCCCGCGCGAGGGCCATCATGACCCATTCGAAGGCCCGAGCTTCTGAGGCTCCGCCGACAGGGCGGGGGATGGGCGACAAGTGACCACGACACAGTCAGCCGCCGCCCGTTCACTGCACGGGCTCCAGCCGCATGACCGCGACGGGCCCCTCCGTGGCGTGGCGTGGGCATCTTCTGGTCTGTGCGACGGCACACGCGACGGCAGCTGCCGGAGCTGGAAAAAGAGAACCCCCGCCACCCGGTGAGGGGTGACAGGGGTTCTGGTGAGGGTCGATTTATGACTCGAGCGTGGTGCCTTTAGGCTAGGCGGTCCTCTGCCAAGAGTAAGCGCCCGTGATCGTCTCGTATTTCAGCAGGTTCAATTGGTGCGTTTCTTCTACGGCTCCATCGATGTAGTAGTGACTGTACCCATCGTGGAAAACAGTGTTGCTACCGTCATGGTGCAATTCGCTCGTGCGAACATGTCCCGCTATGACTGTCTTGAGGAACGGTCCTAGTTCAGCCGGATACTTATTTGTGAACATACTGTCGGGTGTCACTTCTCGCCAGTACGCTCCAGCAAGTTCGTCCACGCCCGCATGAACAAAGATCTGATCCTCTGTTTCGAACACGACGGGAAGTGTCCGTAGCCACTCGATCAGTGCGCTGTGCTTTGTGAGAATTTCACTCTTCAGAAGTTGATCGATCTCTACTCCGGTCGCATCACGCGGAATCGCGCCGATGTATTCATCCCCGACGAATGATCCGATCGTCAGTAGGGCGGGGTCCGCAGGCACTGAAACTGGATCGTAGACCTCGCTGTCGAGCCACTCTATGAACCACTGCTCGTGGTTGCCGGCGAGGGCGACCACACGGTCCCCAAACTGCGCTTGACTCTCTCGAACCAACTCGAGCACGGCGCAACTATCGGCACCGCGATCGATGTAGTCACCGAGAAGGACGAGCATCGCATCCGGGTCTCCTGCAAGGTCGACGATGCCCAGGACCTCCCGCAACGCTTCGATATGACCATGAATATCACTCACTGCGTAGATACGCTCCATCAAGTTCCCTTCGATCGAGATCGTCAAGTAGCTGCCGAGTTCGCCTAATGTGATGAGAATGTCTGCTTCAGATGCGCACTCTTGCGCTAGATTGCGCAATCCATTCCAGAAGGACAGGCGCCCAAGTCGGAGTTGTTGGGCGGCGTGAACTGAAAGCCACCACCGCTGTTGCCTTCGTCCGCGGGCAAGATGCTGTTCGAATCGCTCGTTAGTTCGGCTGGCAATTCGTAAGTCGGCGTCCATTCCTGATCGGGGATCTGCTCGGCGTATTGATACGACTCCCACGCGCCCTGTTCCGAAGTCGCTAACTGCTCCTCAAGCTGTACGGCCGCCTCTTGCGCAGCCGCTTCTTCAGCTGCGATGCGATGGGTCTCGGACTCCTGGAAGGCGTTGAAGTCCTCCAGAAGAAAGGTTGTGGTTTGCTCGAGTTCGGCAATTGCGGCATGTCGTTTGTCTGCCTCTGCCAGGATCTCTTTAGCGTCATCGCGGCTACTGCAGGAGTGATTCATGTTGTACATAGCGACGTCGTTCCGGCCTTCAATGACCGCTTCAATGAGTTCGGGCCCGCGGGTGCCCGCGTCCTCGTGTCCACGCGAGTACGCCCCTCTCGCGTATATACCCACATGCTCTTCGAGTGCGGCTGCGGCGCCCTTGCTGGCTGGCACTTCGAGGCCGCCTACTGTGTCCAACGCAGATGAGGCCTTTGCGAGTGACGCAGATGCCAGTTCTTCAACAGCATTGGTTTCTTGCACCGTAACGTCGCATAGCTCTCGTGCTTCGGCAGCGTAGGCCGCGTTCTTTCCCCAAACGGTGGCTCCGACGGTAACGAAAGCGGCAATCGCGAGAACGCCGATGAGAAGAACGGGTTGTCTGCGCCGGGCGACTTTGGACGAGCGGAATTTCGGCATTTTAGGTCTCCTGAAGGCGTGCTTGTAGAGAGCGACGACTGTCGCTCTAGTTTTTTGAGACTCGTCTTTTGTCGAGCTAGCTGTGGAGTGGTCCCTGCTGATACTGAAAAGTCTCCAGAGCACGGTTCACCTCATCTGGGTGTTTCTGGTGAGGGGCCCACGATGTCGGGACTTTGAGAGGAATGAGCTGGGAGCGCGTTGGAAACCAGGTGTGTCCGGTGAGTGCGATACTCATGAGCTGATCTGCGTAGTTCGACGTACTTCGGCTTTCTGCCCAATGGAACGCGGTGTAGCCAGGCTGCACGGACAACGCATCGAACCCCCATCGTGCGAGACGCTTTCGAGAAGCGTCTCGCACGGTCGAGTCTTCGCGAGCACGTCGCTGCTTTTTGCGAAATAGGCGCCAAATGAAAGTGGTCGATCCGATAGGAACCGCGTACACAAGGAGCGCAATCAAGAGGAGCAAGGCGCTTCCAAGGCGGACTTCTTCTGGAGTCGAGCCGTAACCACCGCCCTGTGAGAGATATAGCTCCGGGTTGAGAAGTTGAGCTGTCATCCTACTGGCAAGATCGACAGCCGCGGGTAGCAAGCGAAGTAGGAGAAGACCAACCACCGCGGTGAGTACGATGGCGACGATGAACAAGCCCCGCTGCTTGAGCTGCAGAGGATACTGGCTGAATTGCTTCACTTCCATCGCGGAAATCTCACCCCGAGCACGGATGATTGCGCTTGCCCAGCTTTCCAACCAAATTGAGTCCCGGTCTCGGATAAATTGCGCAAGTTGCACGGCCTGAGTCCGCCACTTCACAAAGGCCTCGCCGTCGGGTGTTTGACGCCACATCGCGAACTGATGCAGTTTTTCTTGTTCCGCAATCGCGTGTTGTAACTGCAGTTGCTCTTCTTGGGCTCGAGCGGTTCTCGCTGTTTGAAATGCCGCGGCCGCTTGGAACCCGGCACCAACCCAGGCGCCGGCCGCCGCACTCTGAGCCGCGCGGGCCGTTGCCGCGTTACTCCTAGCTGAGGAGGCCGCAGAACGAGCCGCCTGAGCGGCGTGTTTTTCCGCCTCGCGAGCCGCGTTTCGGATCTGACCTTCGGTAGTGGCCAACGTCCTGCCTCCTCTTACTTCTTCGTGTAGATTTCGCCGCGCCACTTGTGCTGATCTGGGATGCTAAGTTCTCCTGCATCCCCCACCTGCCCGAGTAGCGAACCGTGACGACTCACTCCGATTAGCGTCAGGCTGGTGCCAGAAAGTGACCACGAGCATTCATCATCAGCGTCGATTTGGACGCCGTCGTCGACTCTGTATTCATCGGTGTACCGGCAGTCGCCACCTTGCTCAAGAACGAGCACGGTGTCGCCATCTGTGCCAAAGTACGTGCCGTGGATAGCGTCGTTCGAGCAGCCAGCTATCACGAGCGATAAAACTCCAACGGCGAATAGGCCGGTGATTTTGGCGTGTCCTTCGAAAGCCTGCATGGGTAGTCCTCGCTTCAGATACAGGGTGCAGGAGCGCCAACAGGTCGGGCCGATGTGGGAATGAGGTACCGGATACGGGCGAAGTGTCTCGGCGGGAGTTCCCGACTCTGTGCGACTGAAACTTGGTGAGTTCGTCGCTGAAACCATTGTAATAGAACCTATGAGTGCTAGCACGTATCGAATCATGGAACACTTGTGTGCTAGCAATGATTCTTGAGGGATATGAAAGGCGAATCTCTCAAGTCTCGTGTCGGGTTAGGGCTCCGAGCTCAGCGACTGCATTGGGGGCTTTCGCAAGAGCGTTTAGCGCATCGCGTTGGCTTCACAACCAGATACGTCGCGGGGCTTGAACGCGGGGAATTTAACCTCACGCTTGACACACTTGATGAACTCACGAAGATACTTGGTGTCGATCCCTGCGCGCTACTGAACGGGGAACTTCGTGAAGAGCTTCCGCTACAGCGCGACGCTCCCTCGGACGCAAATCCAGTCAAGCGGAAGCTGCTGAACGAGGCTTCCGAGCGCCGTTGAGGCCTTTTGATTGGGATAGTCGGAGCCTAAAGCGCTCTAAACACGTAGACGCCTGAATCAGCTGGGCAGATTGAGTAATCGTATGCAAGGTCTCGCGACCAACTTTTCCAGTCAAAGTACCTCGCAATCTCCTCGCTGACATCAGCCAGAAGGCCAATGTCAATTGCGAGGTTATAAGCGTAGTCGTCGAACGAATCCCACTGTCCGCAGAAGCGGTCCTCGAAGTCACTGATGCTCGGCAGGTCGCCAAGGCCCTCAGATACATAGTTTCCGTCGAGTACCCATGCGTATAGCGCCTGCCGTTCTTCATCGCGAACTGACGTCAGCGCAATTCCCCATTGGGTTGCCTCGGGCGGACTCATTTCTCCGCGAACCGGAATGTTCTCATGGTCGAAGATCCATAGCTCATCGTGGGTATCCGCGCGAGTGTGGGCTCCGTGAACGTCGTAGGTCGTGACCGAATCTGCGTCAACGGCGGGAAACCATTCTCCAGTGAGCCTCCCTTCGTTGTAACACGCAAGACAACCGACCCAGGCCGTGGGATCGATGCGGACAGAAGCGCTTGTGACGGTGACCATCGTTGTCCTTCCTGAAAACGAGGTCGGCGGGCGCGACTGGCAGCCGTGCTCAGGGAATCAGCGCACTTACACCGTGCCTCGCCGCTCTCACCGTTTCCCCGGCCCGCTTTTAGCGGGCAAGACTGTGACCCTTTCTGCCGAGACTCAGGAATACGGTGCCCGCATTCTCATCCGGAGCACACGGCACGAAACGAAGCACAAGTTGCTCTTTGAGAGGCTCTTTACTTCGCGACCCTCAAGTCGCTCGATGCAAGTGCAGTCCTCGGCTATACCAGCGGCTCTATTTCAAGCGACTGCAGAACATCGGTCGCCAGTTTGGGTCTTTTTCCAGGACCGACAGGTTTGATCGCCACGGTCATCAGGAGCTGGACGATTGCGCGCCTTCTCGCCAAGGTACGTGATTCCCACCATCCACGAACATCGCTCACGCCCCACAAATCGGAGAGTGGGTGGGATGCGGCTCGCCGCGAGATAAGCACATCGATCTCGCGCAATGCTTCTTCACGCATCTCAAGTTGGGCCCGCGCGGCAGCAAGTCGAGAGCTATCACTTCCGACTAACGCAAAGATATTCTCACGCTCAGCCAGGAGAGCTTCTCGCTTGACATAGAGCTCTGACAACTCGCGCTTATCGTTTTGCAAAGGAAACAGATTTACGAGATCGAGTTGAGAAAGCCGTTGTATGCAGACTTCAGAGACGAATTGATCGATCGTGTCACCGTTTCGATTAAAGTGACACCGATAGGCATGGTAGGAAGTTGCGGGCGCAACTGTTCCGTCTTTTCGTCGCGTCGGATGGTTGATCGCGCGGGATGATTTTACGGGTGATCCGCACACAGCGCATGTGGCGATTCCTGACAGCAGCCAGCGTCGTGCAGTGCCATCATGCTTGGGTTTGGCGGCGAGTAGTTTCATTCGACTCGCGACAACATCGTCCCGTGTCACAAGCGGCTCCCAAGCCCCTGGTGTGCACGCGTCGAGGTCGATAGCAGCCATGCTGTGTTCTCCGCTAGGTTGCGCGGGTGGTAATAAGGCTGCGTAAAACGGGTTGAGGAGGATGCGGCGCACAGTTGAGGCGTGCCATCGAGTCCCTTTTCGGGTAAGTCGACCTGATGAACTTAGATCTCGTCCGATTTGCCCAAGTGAGGCTCCCGCATGAAACTCGCTGAAGATTTGGACGACGTCTTTCGCCTCTCGAGGTTCGATCGCAAAACGAGTTCCTTTCTCATCGCGCTCTGAAGCAGGAACCCAAAGATAGCCGTGAGGCGTCCTTCCTGGAGTGGGGTGTCCGACCTTGCGCCGCTCAGCTGCGTAACGGGATGCTCGCTGGGCTTTGAGCTTTACTTCGTTCTCAGCGACGAGAACAAGCAATTTGAGCTGGAAGTCGTCAATGGCAGTATCAATTCCCTGTCGGATAACAATGACACGGATGTTCCGACGAGGACGAGTGATGTCTAGGACATCTGTGAGGCTACGAGTGAGTCGCGAAGTTTCTGTGACGATAAGCGTGTCGAATTCGTTCTCATCGAACGATTTCAGCATCTGCGCCCAGTCCGTTTTGGAGCCACGCTTAGTGCTTCCAGAGGTATCGTTGTCCGCGAATTCTCGCACTACAAGCAAGCCGCGCCGGAGTGCTTCCTGGTGGCAGTCCTCAAGTTGCTGCTGAATGCCCTGTTCTTCCAAGACGCTTTGACGAGCGTAGATCGCTACTCGGGATCCTTGCGACGGGGTAAGGGTCATTTCGCAATCCTATCTAAGTATGTTTTAACTGGATAATGGCGGCGGCGGTGGCGTTTGCGGGGCTGCTCGTCGCGATCATGCGATCCGGCGAGATCCGAGAAATGCTGGTGCAGCTGGTGCAAAATGCGCTCGGCTCGGTGAACTGATGCGTCCGGCGCTGCGGAATGATGATCGCGGCACGGTTACCGCCGAGTTCGCAATCGTCATTCCTGCGGTGCTCGTCGTACTCGGTCTCGTGATCGGTGGAGTATCGATCGCTGCGCACCGTATCGCCCTTGTTTCGATCGTCGCCGATGCGACACGACTGGAAGCTCGCGGCGATACCGACGCCGCGGCCGGCGTACTCGCGCAGCTCAGTGATCGAGCACGCATTGAACGTGACGCGTCGGGGCAGATCCTGTGTCTGACCGCTCGCGACCGCCCCGGCCGTGGCCCCCTCGCGGTCGTGCAGATCACTGCGCGGTCCTGTGCGGCTCTCACCGGAATGGGAGCGACCTCATGAGTTCGTCGGCAACGTTCGCGTGCGCGGTGGTCGCGCTCTGTCTCGGAGTGCCGGTGATCGCGGCCTCGGCACATGTCGAGGCCGCGCACCGGGCGGCAGCGGCAGCGGACGCCGCAGCGCTCGCCGCTGCCGACGTGGCAGCAGGGTACGGGGGCGCGGCTGCAGCGGAGGAGCCGTGCGCGCTCGCGCAACAGACCGTTGAAGCTGCGCACAGCTCGATGACGCGATGCGATCTCAAGCCTGGGCGAGCTGACGTGCGAGTGAGCGCGGCAGTTTCGGGACCGTTCGGTGCGCTCATCGCATCAGCGCACGCCGGCTTGCCGCCGATCTCTATGCTTCCCGGCGGGATCGTCGGCGAGAACGGCTGGGCGTGGCCCAGTTCGGCGTCCGGCGTGACACAGGGGTTTCACGACGGGTACGCCATCGATTTGCAGTCGACCGAAGGTGCACCGCTCTACGCGCCGTACGCGGGCATCGTGATTCGAGTCGGTGCCGACGGCGGTGGGATCCCGGAAACGTGTGCAGCGCAGCCTGACTGGTGGCGCGGTCCGAATCATGCGGTGGTCATCCGACACGAGTACCGCGGAGCAGTGCTCTACAGCTCGCACAACCACGTGGCTCCCGGGTCATCGGAAGCGCTCGGTCTGGCTCCGGGAGTGCGCGTCACCGCGGGGCAAGCCGTGGCGCTCGCCGGTATGAGTGGATGCACCTCCGGCCCCCACACGCATTTCACACTCGCGACAACAGCCAGGAACACGCATCCCGACGTGAATCCATACCTCTATATAGGCGAAGAACACGGGCAGTGACGGCGCAGCTTCCGAGGTCGAGCGTGGTCCGATGCGAACGTTCCCGCGAGTGACAGACATAATATGAAGTGAACTCGCGGAGAATTCCGGAGGTGGATTCCCACGAGAGACTGTGTATCGTGTCGGAGCAGAGCCCATCGTCAAGGCGAGCGGGCGGCCCGCACACTGCGTGAAGCAACGAATGGAGACCCGTGAAGGGTACGAAGAAACTCGTGATCGTCGAGTCACCGACCAAGGCGAAGACGATCGGTGGATACCTCGGCGACGATTACGAGGTCATCGCGTCGGTCGGCCACGTGCGCGATCTTGCGGAGCCGTCGGCCCTGCCTGCGGATCTCAAGAAGGGCGCGTTCGGCAAGTTCGCCGTCGATGTCGACAACAACTTCCAGCCTTACTACGTTGTCAATGACAACAAACGGAAGACGGTTTCCGAGCTCAAGCGGGCACTCAAGGGAGCGGACGAGCTGTGGCTCGCCACTGATGAGGACCGCGAAGGTGAAGCCATCGCGTGGCACCTGCTCGAAGTTCTGCAGCCGAAGGTTCCGGTGCACCGCATGGTGTTCCACGAGATCACGCAAGAAGCCATTGAAGCGGCCAAGCGCAACACTCGAGACCTCGATATCGCGCTAGTCGATGCGCAAGAGACCCGTCGCATCCTTGACCGACTCTACGGCTACGACATCTCACCGGTGCTCTGGCGCAAGGTCGCACCGAAGCTCTCCGCGGGCCGTGTGCAGTCTGCAGCGACGCGGTTGGTCGTCGATCGCGAGCGCGAGCGGCAGGCCTTCAACTCCGCCGAGTACTGGGACTTGACAGCCACATTCCGCCCCGATGCCGGTGCTCCCGACCTCACGGCGTTCGAAGCCCGACTCGTGCGATTGGATGCGCAGCGCATCGCGACCGGCGGCGACTTCGGTGACGACGGCGCGCTCACCGCACGCGCGTCGAAAGCGGGAGTGATCTCGCTGGGCCAGCAGCGCGCCGAGCAGCTGGCGACGCTTCTCGCAGCGGGTAGCCGTGCTGAGGTGCTCTCGGTCGAGACCAAGCCGCACACTCGCCGCCCCGCTGCGCCGTTCACGACATCGACGTTGCAGCAAGAAGCGTCACGCAAGCTGCGCTACAGCTCGCGCCAGACGATGTCGTTCGCGCAGTCGCTGTACGAGAACGGCTACATCACCTATATGCGAACCGATTCGCCCACGCTGTCGCAGCAGGCGATTCAGGCGGCCCGGTCGCAGGCGGCCGAGCTGTACGGTGCGCAGACGCTCCCCGAGAAGCCGCGTGTCTACACGGGTAAGGCGAAGGGGGCGCAGGAGGCGCACGAAGCCATTCGTCCGGCTGGCGATACGTTCCAGCGGCCCACCTCACTGAAGGGCAAACTCACGCAGGGTGAGTTCGCGCTGTACGAGCTGATCTGGAAGCGCACGGTCGCCAGCCAGATGGCAGACGCAAAGGGCTCGACCGACACCGTGACCCTCGCCGTTCACGTGAACGAAGCAGGCGCAGCACAGGCGACGTCGGCAGAATTCACGACGAGCGGCACGGTCATCACGTTCCCCGGCTTCCTCCTTGCCTATGAAGAGGGCAAGGACGAGAAGCGCGGCGATAAGTCGGGCGATCAGAATGTCGCGTTGCCGCAGCTCTCTGCAGGCCAGCCACTCACCGTTGAAGAGCCCGAAGCCAAGGGGCACGAGACCAGCCCGCCCCCGCGCTACACCGAGGCCAGCCTGACGAAGCGTCTCGAAGAGCTCGGCATCGGCCGACCCTCCACGTACGCGGCGATCATCAGCACCATCATGGATCGCGGATACGTCACGAAGAAGGGCCAGGCGCTCGTTCCCAGTTGGATCGCCTTCTCGGTGGTGCGCCTGCTCGAAGAACACTTCTCGGCGCTTGTCGACTACGACTTCACCGCTGAGATGGAAAACGATCTCGACCGTATTGCTGCGGGCGACGCCGACCGCAGCAAGTGGCTCGGCGAGTTCTACTTCGGCACCGACACCCACCCGGGCCTGCGCGGAGTCGTCGACAACCTCGGCGAGATCGACGCGCGAGCGATCAACACGATCAAGATCGACGACCAGATCTCGCTGCGAAACGGCAAATACGGGCCCTACCTCGAAGTGTTCGACGAGAAGAGCGAAGTCGGCGAAGACGGCGTGCTGAAGCCGCGCAGCGTCAACATCCCCGATGGCCTCGCCCCCGACGAGTTGACGCCCGCGCGGGCACATGAACTCGCCGATGCCGAGCCCGCCGAAGACCGCGTGGTCGGGCTCCACCCGACGACGAACAAGCGCATCGTGGCGAAGAACGGCCGATTCGGTCCATACGTCACCGAGCTGCTCGATGAGGGCGAAGAGCTGCCGAAGGGGCAGAAGCCGCGCACAGCCTCGCTCTTCAAGAGCATGGATCCGGCGACCATCGATCTTGACTCCGCCGTTGCACTCCTCGACTTGCCGCGCACCGTCGGAATCGATCCCGAATCCGAGGCCGAGATCACGGCGCAGAACGGCCGCTACGGTCCGTACCTCAAGAAGGGCACGGACACGCGCTCATTGCCGAGTGAGGATGCGATCTTCTCAATCGACCTCGCAGGGGCGCAAGAACTCTTTGCGCAGCCCAAGTATGGTGCCAAGCGCGCGTCGAGCGCTTTGAAGGAATTCGACGCCGACCCGGTGAGTGGCAAGCCGATCAAGGTGAAAGATGGTCGGTTCGGGCCCTATGTCACCGACGGCGAGACGAACGCGACGATTCCTCGCGGAGACTCGGTCGAAGACATCAACTTCGAACGCGCGGTCGAACTGCTCGCGATCAAACGCGCGAAGGGTCCCGCGAAGAAGAAGGCACCGGCGCGCAAGCCCGCAGCGAAGAAGCCGGCTGCGAAGAAGACGGCTGCGAAGACATCGACGGCGAAAACCGCTGTCGACCCGGCTCGTTCCGCTGCGGCGAAGAAAGCTGCCGCAACGCGGGCCGCCAACCGCGCCGCCGCTGAAGCCGCAGCGCAGGCCGGCGAGTGATCGCGATCGACCAACCGTTGACGAGCGCATGACCGGAATCTTCATCACCCTCGAAGGAGGAGACGGCGCGGGGAAGAGCACCCAGGCCGAACTGCTCGGCCAGTGGCTCGAGGAGCGCGGGCGCGAGGTCGTGCGCACCCGCGAGCCGGGCGGCACGCGCCTCGGTACCGAGCTGCGACGCGTGCTGCTGCACGGCGGTGAAGAGATCGGTGATGTCGATGCCCGCGCCGAGACCCTGCTCTACGCGGCGGATCGCGCGCAGCACGTCGCCAAGGTGGTGCGCCCGGCGCTCGAACGCGATGCGGCGGTCGTGCAAGATCGGTACATCGATTCCTCGCTCGCCTATCAGGGTGCCGGGCGAGTACTCGATGTCGCGGAGATTCGCGGCATCAGCGAGTGGGCGGCGGGTGGGCTCTGGCCCGACTTGACGATCCTGCTCGACCTCGATCCGTCGACCGGTGCCGAGCGACGACGTGCGCGTGGGGGAACAGCCGATCGGCTCGAAGCCGAAGCGATCGACTTCCACACGGCAGTGCGCGACGGATTCCGCGCGCTCGCGAAGGCCGACCCGCATCGATATCTCATCGTCGATGCATCGCAACCGGTCGATGAGATTCATACGCAGATCATCGCTCGACTCGCGCCGCTCGTGACTCGGTAACCGCTCGTTTCGGTGTCCTGCGCTGCAGCGGTCAGTGGGAAACTGCCGCACCAGGGGGAGTTCGGTGCGCGAGGCTCAGCGGAGCGTCGTCGCGAGTTGTTCGGAGGTCAGTACACGGTCGGCGTACACCAGACGCACCGCATCCGGGTCAGGGTTGCCCGCATCATGCGCTCGATGACGCAGCGTAAGCCCAACCTTTTCAGCCACCGCAGCTGAGGCGTGATTTCCCTCCAGGAGAAACGCCACAACCGGAAGTGTCGGGTCAGCAGCGATCGCCGCGGCTACGGCTGCGTGAGACATCTCGGTAGCGAAACCGCGGCCACGATGGTCGACTGCAAAACGGTACCCCAGGCTCCATACGTTGCCCGCATAATTCCGGGATTCGTTCCCACTCGGGTCGCCCAGGAGCCGGGTGCAGCCGCCGTAACCGATGACCTCCGCGCCATCGATGGTCTCCGCGACCCAGGTTCCGAGCCCGGTAGTGGCCCAACTGGCCGCCCAGCGCTCCAACTGTGCCTCGGTCTCAGCGCGAAGCGTGAATTCCGACACGGAGAAGAACCGCCATCCCTCAGGGTCAGCATTGATGGTGTGCAGCGCCTCGATGTCGTCGTTAACCGGGCGGCGCAGCACGAGTCGCTCCGTGACCACTTGAGTGAAGCTCATGGGGAGATCATCCCATGCGGTGACGAGCGAACCGCTTCTTAATGTTCCTGGCCGCCGCCGCGCCCTCGGGAACAAAAACGGCTTCGGTGGGAAGAACTCAAAAGAAGCTGCCCACTGAAGCCGGTGTGGCCGCCGTCGCCGGCGAAACGCGATGCGTTTAGCCGATGACGGCGCCAAAGCGGTCGGGGAGCGTGGCGCGCGACGCAGCACCGAGCTCCGAGAGCGGCAGGGTGAAGCGATCCTGCACCTCGATCGTGGCATCGGCACCCGCACCATCGGTCACGCCGATGCGCAACACCGGGAAGTCGCGCCCCGAGCACAGCCCGCGGAACTTGACCTCCTCCTCGTGCGGCACGGCGACGAGCACGCGCGCTTGCGACTCCGAGAAGAGCGCCGCGGTCGCGTCGACGCCGTCGCGCGAGATGATCTCTTCGATCCACACGCGTGCACCGACACCGAAGCGCAGCGCACCGTCGGTGAGCGCCTGCGCCAGGCCGCCCTCTGAGAGATCGACGGCGCCCGAGATGAGTCCGCCCTGTGCGCCGGCGTGCAGCAGCTCGGCGAGAGCGCGCTCGTCGTCGAGCACGGCCACCGGCGGGCGACCGCCGAGGTGATCGTGCACGGTTTCGGCCCAGGCCGAGCCGTCGAGCTCGTCGCGAGTGGTGCCGAGCAGGTAGAGGTGCTCGCCCTGGTCTTGCCAGCCGCTCGGCACGCGACGCGCGACGTCGTCGATGATGCCGAGCACGCCGACCACCGGGGTCGGGTAGATGGGGGTATCACCGGTCTGGTTGTAGAGCGACACGTTGCCGCCGGTGACGGGCACTTCGAGCGCCAGGCAGGCGTCAGACAGGCCCTCGACGGCCTGCGAGAACTGCCACATGACCTCGGGGTTCTCGGGGCTGCCGAAGTTCAGGCAGTCGGTGACGGCGGTGGGCACGGCGCCCGAGGTCGCCACGTTGCGGTACGCCTCGGCGAGGGCGAGCTGCGATCCGACGAACGGATCGAGCTGGCAGTAACGGCCGTTCGCATCAGTGGCGATGGCGACGCCGAGGCCGCTCTCTTCGTCGACGCGGATCATGCCGGCGCCGTCGGGGAAGGCGAGCGCGGTGTTGCCGAGCACGTACTTGTCGTACTGGTTGGTGACCCACGACACGTCGGCCTGGTTCGGTGACGCCGCGACGGCGATCATCTGCGCGCGCAGATCGTCGCCGGCTGCCGAGCGCTCGAGTCCCGAAGCATTGACACCCGAGGCCTGCAGCTCGTCGATCCAGGCGGGGTAGGTGACGGGGCGCTCGTATACGGGCCCGTCGACGGACACGGTCGACGGGTCGACGTTGACGATCTCTTCGCCGCGCCAGTTGATGACGAGACGACCGGTGTCGGTGACCTCGCCGAGCACGCTCGTCTCGACGTCCCATTTCGCGGTGACCGCGAGGAACGCGTCGAGCTTGTCGGGGTGCACGACGGCCATCATGCGCTCCTGGCTCTCAGACATGAGGATCTCCTCAGCCGTCAGCGAGGGGTCGCGCAGCAGTACGCTGTCGAGCTCGATGAACATGCCGCCGTCGCCGTTGGCCGCGAGCTCGGAGGTCGCGCACGAGATGCCGGCCGCACCGAGGTCTTGGATGCCTTCGACGAGCTCGCCGCGGAACAGTTCGAGGCAGCACTCGATGAGCACCTTCTCGGCGAACGGATCGCCGACCTGCACGGCGGGGCGCTTGGTGGGGCCGCCCTCGCTGAAGCTGTCGGAGGCGAGAATCGAGGCGCCGCCGATGCCGTCGCCACCGGTGCGCGCACCGAAGAGCACGACCTTGTTGCCGGTGCCCGAGGCGTTCGCGAGGTGGAGGTCTTCGTGGCGCAGCACGCCCACGCCGAGCGCGTTGACGAGCGGGTTGGCCTGGTAGACGCCGTCGAACACGGTCTCGCCGCCCAGGTTCGGTAGGCCCAGGCAGTTCGCGTACGACGAGATGCCCGAGACGACGCCGTGCACCACGCGAGCGGTGTCGGGGTCGTCGATCGCGCCGAAGCGCAGCTGGTCCATGACGGCGACCGGGCGCGCGCCCATCGAGATGATGTCGCGGATGATGCCGCCGACGCCGGTCGCGGCTCCCTGGAACGGCTCGATGTACGAAGGATGGTTGTGGCTCTCGACCTTGAAGGTCACGGCCCAGCCCTCGCCGATGTCGATGACGCCCGCGTTCTCGCCCATGCCGACGAGCAGGCGCTCCTTCATCTTGTCGTTGACCTTCTTGCCGAACTGGCGCAGGTAGATCTTCGACGACTTGTACGAGCAGTGCTCCGACCACATGACGGAGTACATCGCCAGCTCGCCCGAGGTGGGGCGGCGGCCGAGGATCTCGCGGATCTGCTCGTACTCGTCGGGCTTCAGACCGAGGGCGCCGAAGGGCTGCTCCTTCTCGGGCGTCGCAATCGCGTCTGCGACGGTGTCGGGGCGGGGGCCGCTCTGGGTGGCGTCGAAATCAGTCACGCTCGATGTGCTCCGGGGGTCGGTATCGGAATCGGCGGCAGAAAGACGCCGAACGTACCCGCCCATTCTACGGGTTCGCGGCGGTGCTCGAAGCCGGTGCTGCGGGTCGGTTGTGCGGCGCGATTTCAGGCCCCGGCGGTGTCGCGAAGTGACGGTCTAGGGTGGAGTTTGTCAGGAGATCAGGGGAGACTGAAACCATGAGCGATCCGAATACGCATCCGGCCGATCCGACGCCACATCCGCAACTGCCCAACGGCGGCCCTGCTGCATCGGTGCCGGGGGCGGTGGCGGATCAGCAGCACGTGCCGGCCCCCGCGTCGACCCTGCCGCAGCAGCCGGCGCCGCACGCCGCCGCACCGCAGCGCAAGCTGTCGACCTTCTTGAAGGTCAGCATCATCCTGCTCGCCGGCCTGACGATCGCATCGATCTCGTTGCTGTTCATCGGCGACTTCGAGGGCAAGTTCGAGCGGGTCTTCTCGACGTTCGCCCTCTTCGCCGTGTTCGTGCTCTTCACCGCGCTCGATACGCGTCGCGAGCAGAAGTCGGAGTGGTACGCGCCGGTCGCGCTCATCGCCAACGCGTACATCCTCGGCCTGCTGCTCATCGTGATCTGGATGACTCCGTATGACTCCTTCTCCCTGCTGTGGGAGATCTTCTGGAAGTCGATCTTCGTGATTCTCGTGACGCGCCTCGTCATTCTGTGCGCGCAGCTGCTGCTCAAGGTCGGCACCCGCCACTCCGACACGATCACGAAGTTCGCTTTCGTGACGAGCGTGCTCGCGGTGCTGTCGGGCATTCTGTTCACGGCTCCCGTGGGCATCGACGCCTTCGACCTGCACATCCCCGACATGTACTGGAAGATCGCGACGGCGATCCTCATTTTGACCGCACTTGGTCTGTCGATCACCCTGCTGCTGCGCTGGTTCTACGGTGCCGATGAGCGCGACGCGGCACGTGCGCGCCGACTCGAGCAGCACGCCGCAGCTGCGGCCTACCGTGCTGAGGGCGGCCAGACTCAGCCGACGCAGCAGCGCGCGCAGCAGCTGCAGGCGCAGACCGGCGTGCACCCTGCGCCGCAGTCGCAGTCGCAGTCGCAGCCCCAGCAGCAGCCGGCTCTGCCGTTCACGGCAGCGGCGCCCGCAGCGGGCCAAGCGCCGCTGCTCCCGTGGCCGACCTTCTCTGACGGGCGGCCGATCCCGGCCGGCGCCGACGGCCAGCCCGACTTCTCGGTGCCGGGGGCTCCGCTTCCGCCGCACCAGCAGTAACGCCGTTCAATCGCTGCTCTGCCCCGCTTCCCGTGAGGGTCGCGGGGCAGAGCTGTTTCTGCGCCGCGCGAGGGTCGGGTCCTAACCTCATCAGCACCCAATCAGCGGAGATTCACCAGATCGCGGACCGAAACCTCGAAATCGGTCCGCGATCTGGTGAATCTCCGCTGAATGGTTTGTGCGTGCGCTTTAGGGTGCGCGCGGCTCAGTGGAGGCGCCTGAACGAGCGCGGCAACGGCGCGAGCGCGCGGGAGCCGCACGCGTCGCCCAGCCCGTGCAGTCAGCTCGGGCGGCCCGCCTCAGCCCGCTCGGCGGATTCGAGCCCGAAGAGCGCTGACAGCGCCTCCGAGGCCTCGTTGGCGCGGCCCTCGCGCCCGAGCGAGCGGATGCGCGTGGTAGGAGCGTGCAGCAGGCGACCGGTGAGGCGACGCAGCGCGGCCTCGACATCGGCGACCGAATCGGCATCCGCGAGTTCGCCGTCGGTGCGGCGCGCGCGGCAGAGCTCCTCTTCGAGGATCGCGTTCACGTGACCGCGCAGCGCGAGCAGCACCGGCAGTGTGTCTCGCTCGGCCTGGGACGCGCCGAATTCGACGGCGGCGTCGTGCACGATCTCGAGGGCTTCGTGCTCGGCACCGAGTTCGGTGACCGGGGCGTGCTTCGCGATGGTCTCGAGGTCGAGCAGCTCGATGCCGTCGATCTGGGTGACCCCGGGGTCGATGTTGCGCGGCATGCCGAGGTCGATGAGCAGTCGTGGGCCACGCGGAGCCACATCCGCACGCGGGGTGACGTCGGCCGCGGTGAGCAGCGGCTCTTCCGTGCGGCTGCAGGCGATGATGACGTCGGCGGCGTCGAGGGCGTCGCGTAGCGAGGCGGGGTCGATCGCGGTGAGGTCGTGGCTCGCGGCGTATGCGGCGGCTCGACCCGAGGGGGAGTGGACGCTGATGTGCTCGGCGCCGCGCGACCGGAGGGCCGCAACGGTCGCGCCCGCATAGGCGCCGGTGCCGATGAGGAGCACGCGGGTGCCCTCCCAAGACGGCACGCGGTGTTCGGCGAGGCGCAGCGCGAGACGCACGAGCGAGCGCCCCTGCGAGTGGATTTCGGTGCGGTGCTTGACCGTGCGCGAGGTGCGGGTCGCGGTCTGGAAGAGACGTTCGAGGTCGTTCGTGATGGTGCCGCGTTCGACGGCGTCGCTGTGCGCTCGACGCACCTGGCCCGCGATCTCCTCTTCACCGACCACGGCTGACTTGAGTCCCGAGGCGACGGCGAAGAGGTGCTCGGCGGCGCGGTGCTCGGTTTCGACGTCGACGGCCATCGAGAGCGATGAAACGGGTACGCCGGCGGTTTCTGAAATCTGGGCGATCACCGCGTCGGCGATGTCGTGCGGCGACTGAATGTAGACCTCGAATCGGTTGCAGGTGGAGAGCACGACGGCCCCATCAACACCTGCATCTTCGGTCAACGCCTCAGTGATTTCCGTGGTGCGAGCGGTCAGTCGCTCGAGCAGTGGGAAAGAACACCCTCGGTGGTCGAAGGAGAGGCACAGCAGCATAGTTTCTCGATACGTTTTCTGATCGGGATTTTGTGGAGAAATCGAGCAGGGTTTCGCCCGAACCTGAGCACATCAGATGTGTCACATCAGATCTATAAGCTAGCATCTCGACCGATGAACTTCCTCCCAGCTTCGCATCCGCTGATCGACGGTCGAACGGTCGATTCGCCATTCATCCGTGCTCTGCGCGGAGACCGCCCCCAGTTTACGCCTGTTTGGTTCATGCGTCAGGCCGGGCGTTCGCTGCCCGAGTACCGTGAGATCCGGGCAGACCACCGCATGCTCGACGCCTGCCTGAACCCCGAGCTCGCGAGCGAGATCACGCTGCAGCCGGTGCGGCGCCACGGCGTCGACGCGGCGGTGTTCTTCAGTGACATCGTGGTGCCGATGAAGCTGGTTGGCATCGATGTCGATCTCGTCGCCGGCCGAGGGCCTGTGTTCGCGAACCCCGTGCGCACGGCTGAGGATGTGGCGCGAGTCCGCGCCGAGTTCACGCCCGAGCGTCTGCACGCCGCACTCGACCCCGTGCGCGAGGGCGTGCGACTCACGGCGGAAGCACTCGGCTCGACTCCGCTCATCGGGTTCACCGGAGCTCCGTTCACCCTCGCCGCATACCTGGTCGAGGGCGGCCCGTCGCGCGACCACCTGCGGGCCCGCACCCTGATGCACTCGGACCCCGAGACGTGGGCAGCACTGCTCGAATGGGTCGCGGACCTCTGCGGCGTCTTCCTGGAAGCACAGGTTGAAGCAGGCGCGAGTGCCGTGCAGCTCTTCGATTCGTGGGCCGGATCCCTCTCCGTCGCCGACTATCGTGCCCACGTGGCGCCCGCGTCGCGACGCACGCTCGAGCGCGTGCGCAACCTCAGCTACACGGTCGGCGAGGGGTACTCGTCAGAGACCCGCTCAGTGCCGGTCATCCATTTCGCCGTCGGGTCGGGTCACCTGCTCGAGGCACTCGTCGACGTGGGGATCGACACGCTCGGCGTCGATTGGCGCACCCCGCTCGATGACGCGAGCCGCCGGTTCGATGACGCGATCCCGCTACAGGGCAACCTCGACCCGGCCTACCTGGGCGCGTCGCCCAAGGTGCTCGAAGCGCACCTGCGCGACGTGCTGCAGCGCGGACGGCAGGCGCCCGCGCACGTGCTCAATCTCGGCCACGGCGTACCGCCCGAGACCGACCCCGAGGTGCTCACCCGCATCGTCTCGCTCGCCCATGCCTACTGATCGCCCGCGGCCGCGCTTCGCGGTCGTCGGCGGCGGGGTCTCGGGGCTGACGGCGGCACGCGAACTCGCGCTCGCCGGCGCCCGCGTAGACGTCATCGAGGGTGCCGCGCACCTGGGCGGGCGCATTCGCGGCGCAGAGCTCAGTGGCGTCACCATCGATATCGGCGCGGAGTCTTTTGCGACCCGCGGCGGCACGGTCGCCGACCTGATTCACGAGATCGGGATGGGCGATGAGATCGTGCGCCCGTCGGGCCTCGGCTCATGGGTGATCGACGGCCCGCGCGCCCTGCCGCTGCCCGCGGCGGGCACACTGGGCATTCCGGCAACTCCGCTTTCGGCTGCGACCGTTCGCGCCCTCGGCATCTCCGGCGCCGTGCGCGCTGCGATCGAGCCCGCGCTGCCGCGCTCAGTGGGGCGCGACGCTGACTCGCTCGCCGCGCTGGTGCGCAGCCGCCTGGGCTCCCGCGTGCTCGATCGTCTCGTGCGTCCGGTATCACTGGGCGTGCACTCCGCCGACCCGGCGCGCCTCGGCGTCGCCTCGGTCCCCGGTCTGGCCGCGGCGCTCGCCGAGCGCGGCTCGCTCATCGCGGCCGCGAGGCAGCTGCGCGACAGCCAGGCCGCGGCCGGCGGCGCGGTCGCCGGGCTGCGCGGCGGCATGACGTCGCTCATCGCGGGTCTCGCTCGCGAACTCGATCGGCTCGGGGTCACGGTGCTCACGGGCGAGAAAGTGCGCCGGATCGCTCCCGCCCCCGCAAACACCGCCGAAGCGGGCACTGGCAGCGCATGGCAGATCTTCGACGCCGAGGGCGAGATGATCGCGCCGGTCGACGGCGTCATCCTTGCGGTGCCAGAGGGTGTGGCGCGACGGCTCCTCGGTGATGACGCCACGGGCACCCCGACCGACCGCGTCGAGGTCGTCGCCCTCGCGATCGACGACGCGCGCTTGGACGCCGCGCCGCGCGGCACCGGCGCACTCGTGTCGCGCGACGCGGTGGGGTCGGGCGGTGCCGGCGGCGCGGGATCGCGACGCGTACCCACCCAGACCGGTGCGGCGCCGATCCTCGCCAAGGCCCTCACCCACGTCACCGCGAAGTGGCCGGAGCGCGCCCGCGAGGCCGGCCCGGGTCGTCATCTCATCAGACTGTCGTACGGCCGAGCGGGTTCGGCGCCCGAGACCGTCGGGCTCGATGACACCGAGGTACGCAGCATCGCGCGCTACGACGCGTCACGCATTTTCGGCATCGATCTGCGTGCTGACGCGATCGTCGACCTGGCCCGGTGCACCTGGCGCATGGGTCGCCCGCCCGGGTCTCGCGATTCCCGCCCCCTCGACGCGCCCGCAGGAGTCACCCTCGCCGGCGACTGGGTGAGCGGCACCGGTCTCGCCGCGATCGTGCAGGGCGCCCGTGTGGCAGCTGCCGAGGCGCTCGCCGCAGCCCCGGGATTGCCTCATTCGTTCGACTCCCGCCGCATCCGTATCATCAGCTCCACCCGCAACACCCCGAAAGGTCCATCGACATGAACGCCATCCTTCCCGCCAGCTCCGGCCGAGTCTTCCGCTCGGACGAGCCGCTCGCCGCCGCCCAGGGGCTGCTGCGCGTGGGCACGCGGGGCAGCGCGTTGGCCGTGTCTCAGACCACGACGGTCGCCGAGCAGATCGCGGAGGCGACCGGCCTCGACGTTGCGCTCGTCATCATCACGACCCACGGCGACGTGAGTCGCGCGCCGCTGTCGCAGCTCGGCGGCACCGGCGTTTTTGTCAGCGCGCTCCGCGACGCGCTGCTCGGCGGGGAATGCGACCTCGCGGTGCACTCGCTCAAAGATCTGCCCACGGGGGCGTGCCCCGGGATCGCCCTGGGCGCCGTTCCCGTGCGCGCCGACGCGCGCGACGCGTTCTGCGCGCGCGATGGGCTCACCCTGGCCGAGTTGCCGGCCGGGGCCCGTGTCGGCACCGGATCGCCGCGCCGCGCCGCGCAGATTCGATCGCGGCGGCCCGACCTCGAGGTGCAAGACCTGCGCGGCAACGTCGACACCCGCCTCGGCCGGGTCGGCGTCGACCTGGACGCCGTCGTGCTCGCCGCAGCAGGTCTCGATCGCATCGGCCGTGCCGAAGCGATCACCGAGCGTTTTCCGCTCACCGACGCGCCGGCGGCTCCGGGCCAGGGTGCGCTCGCCATCGAAGTGCGCGAAGGTGACGTGCGCGTCGAGCCCTACACCGCCGCGCTTGCGGCGCTTGACCATGCCGAGTCGCGGGCCACGGCCATCGCCGAGCGCGCACTGCTCGCCACGCTGGAAGCCGGGTGCGCGGCCCCGATCGGCGCGTGCGCAGAGCTCGAGGGCGAGACCCTTCGATTGCGCGCCGTCGTCTACCGCGTCGATGGCACCGAGCAGCTCGCGGCGGAGGCGGAACTGCCGTGGAGCGTTGTCGACCCCGACGCCGCGACGGAGCTCGGGCGCCTGGTCGCGGGCGAGTTGCTCGCCGGCGGCGCCGCTCGGCTCGCCCCGCTCGGGAGCCTGGCATGATTGAGCGCGACGCGGCTGAGCCCGACCCGACTGAGCCCGACGTGATCGCGTCCGGTAGCACTGACCCCCGCGCGACCACGCCGGTCGCACCCGCGTACCACGGGTCGCTCGCGGGCGTGCGCGTGCTCGTGACTCGCGGCGGTGCCGCGGGGGAGCGCGACGCGAATGAGGTCGCGGAGCTCGGTGGTGTGGCGATCGCGGCGCCCCTGACCGAGATTGCGCCGCCGTCTGCCCCCGAGGCGCTGATCAACGCGGCGACGCTCTGGAACCGCGGCGAATACGACTGGTTGATCGTGACGAGCGCGAACGCCGCTGACGCATTCGCGGCGGTCGGTGCGTCGAGGTCGAGCAACGCCGGCCAGATCGCGGCCGTCGGCCCCGTGACGGCGGAGGCGCTCGCGGCGCACGGCCTCGATCCTGCCCTCGTCCCGGCGACCGACTACTCCGGAGCCGGCATTGCGGCCGCCGTCATCGATCGCATCGCCGCCGAGTCGCACACCAGCTCTGCGGCACCCGCTGGCGCACGTGTACTGCTGCCGGTCTCAGAGATCGCCGATCGCACCGTCGAGTCGGCGCTCGAAGCGGCCGGGCACTCGGTGACGCGAGTGACGGCGTACCGCAGTGTTGCCGCCGCTGCTGGCGAGGTGATCCCGCAGCTCATCACCGACGGCGAAATCGACGTCGTGCTGGTGCTCAGCGGAGCCGCGGCGCGCGAGCTGGCGCGACGGGTGCCCGAACTCGCCGATCCCGTCGGCCCCTCCGCGACGGCGCCGCGGCCGCTCATCGCCGCTATTGGAGGGCCAACCGCACGCGCCCTCGCTGAGCACGGGCTCGCCGCAGACGTCGTCGCCGACCCGCACACCGTATCGAACCTGCTCGCCCGCGTCGCTCACGCCCGCGAATTCCCCCTGCCCCACCTCGGAGGTTCCCCCGCATGATCCCCACCGTTCGCCCGCGCCGACTGCGCACCAGCGCCGCGATGCGCCGGCTGACCGCCGAAACCCGCATCCACCCCGCGGAGCTCGTGCTGCCGCTCTTCGTGCGCGAGGGCATCTCGGAACCGCAGGCCATCACATCGATGCCAGGCGTGTACCAGCACACCGTCGACTCGCTGCGACGCGCCGCGACCGAAGCCGCGGAACTCGGCATCGGCGGCGTGATGCTGTTCGGCGTACCCGAGGTACGTGACGCCGTTGGCAGTGCCGCAGACGACCCGCAGGGCATCCTCAACGTCGCGACGCGTGCGCTGGCCGACGAAGTCGGCGACGCGCTCGTCGTGCAGACCGACCTGTGCCTCGACGAGTTCACCGATCACGGTCACTGCGGCGTACTCCGCGTGAACGCCGACCGCAGCGACGACCTCGTGGTCGACAACGACGCGACGCTTGAGCGGTATCGGGCCATGGCGTTGGCGCAGGCCTCCGCGGGCTCCGCGTTGCTGGGGCTCTCGGGAATGATGGATGGCCAGGTCGCCTCCGTGCGCGAGGCCCTCGACGCGGAGGGATTCCAAGACACCGCGATCCTCGCCTACTCCGCGAAGTACGCGTCCGCGTTCTACGGGCCGTTCCGCGAGGCCGTCGACTCGCAGCTCGTCGGCGATCGCCGCACGTACCAGCAAGATCCGGCGAACCGCCGCGAGGGGCTGCGCGAGGCCGAACTCGACCTCGCCGAGGGCGCCGACATCGTGATGGTGAAGCCGGCCATGAGCTACCTCGACGTGCTCGCCGACGTCGCCTCCGTCAGCCCCGTGCCGGTCTGGGCCTACCAGGTGTCGGGGGAGGCTGCGATGATCGAGGCGGCCGCCGGCAACGGGTGGATCGACCGCGAGCGTGCCATCGAAGAGTCGGTAGTCAGCATCAAGCGCGCGGGCGCCGACGCCGTACTCACCTACTTCGCCACCGAGATCGCAGGATGGAACCGATGACCGCACCGCTGATTCCCCACCCCGAGGCCGCCGGCAGTGCGGCCCTCTCTGAACGCGCCTCACGCGTGATTCCCGGCGGCGTGAACTCGCCGGTGCGCGCCTACGGCTCCGTCGGCGGCACCCCCCGCTTCCTCGTATCGGGTCGAGGCCCGCTCGTCACCGACGTCGACGGCAACGAGTACGTCGACCTCGTCGCATCTTGGGGGCCCGCGCTGCTCGGTCACGCGCACCCAGCGGTCGTGGAAGCGGTGCAAGAGGCTGCGGCGCGCGGCCTCGGCTTCGGCGCCTCAGTGCCGCAGGAGGCCGAGCTCGCCGAAGAGATCATCGCGCGCGTGCCGCTCATCGAGCGCCTGCGTCTTGTCTCGACCGGCACCGAGGCAACGATGACGGCGATTCGCATCGCCCGCGGCGCCACTCAGCGCCCGCTGATCATCAAGTTCGCCGGCCATTACCACGGCCACTCTGACGGGTTGCTCGCGGAAGCCGGCTCCGGGCTCGCCACGCTCGCGATGCCGGGGTCAGCCGGCGTGACCGCCGAGACCGCCGGGCAGACGCTCGTGCTGCCCTACAACGACGTCGCCGCGCTCGAGGCCGCGTTTGCCGAGCACGGCGACCGCATCGCCGCGGTGATCGCCGAGGCCGCGGCCGCGAACATGGGCGTGCTGCCCCCGCTGCCCGGTTTCACCGAGTCGCTCATCGAGATTGCGCACCGTCACGGAGCGCTCGTCATTCTCGACGAGGTGCTCACCGGGTTCCGTGCGGGCCCGTCAGGGTTCTGGGGCATTGAGCAGTCGCGCGTCTCAGCGGGCGTCGCACCTGACCTGCTGACGTTCGGCAAGGTCGTCGGCGGCGGAGTGCCGCTCGCGGCACTGGGTGGCCGCGCCGAACTCATGGACCTGCTCGCACCCCTCGGCCCCGTCTACCAGGCCGGCACGCTGTCGGGCAATCCGCTCGCTGTTGCGGCGGGGCTCACCACGCTGCGTCACGCCGATGCCGCCGCGTATGAGCGTCTCGGCCACGCGGCCGACGTGCTCACGGGTGCAGTCTCGGCCGCGCTGACCGATGCCGGAGTCGCACACCGCGTGCAGCGCGCGGGCACCCTCTTCAGTGTGCTGTTCGGCGATTTCCCCGAGGCGCCGCGCGGGTACGCGGAGGTGCAGCAGCAGAACGTCGCGGCGCACCGCGCTTTCTTCCACGCGATGCTCGACCGCGGGGTCAACCTGCCGCCGAGCGCTTTCGAGGCGTGGTTCGTGACGGCCGCGCACGACGACGCCGCGCTCGCCCGCATTGTGGAGGCGCTCCCCGACGCGGCCCGCGCCGCTGCGGCTGTTACGGCAGGTTGAGTGCTCGCCTGTCGGGCACGCGCCGGGCAGGAGTAGGCTTCCGGGGTGCATGAAACGATCGATATCCGTCGCGTGCGCCCCGAGGAGTACCCCGCCGTGGGTGCGCTGGTGCGGGCGGCGTATGAGGGGGATTACACGCTGAGCCCGGAGTACCTCGCCGAGATCGAAGACGTCGCGGCGCGCGACGTCGACTCCGAGGTGCTCGTCGCCGCCGACCGCGCGACCGGTGACGTGCTCGGCACGATCACCATTCCGCTCGCCGGTCGTGCACTCATGGACGACACCGTCGATGGCGAATTCGACGTCCGCCTACTTGGCGTCGCGCACGCGGCGCGGGGTCGCGGCGTCGGCGAAGCGATCATGCAGCATTCGGCCGGCATCGCGCGGTCGCGAGGTCTCGGTCGAATCGTGCTGCACACCGGCGAGCAGATGCGCGCGGCGCAGCGCCTGTATGAGCGTCTCGGATACACGCGCATCCCCGACCGCGAGTTCGCTATTCCGACCCCCACGGGGTCGCGCCGCATCTTTGCGTACGGCCTCGACCTGGAGCCCGCGCCCGCGGCGCAGTGAGAACGAGGGTTCCCCGCGAGTGTGAGGGTAAACCGCGACTGTGAGCCGAAATAACCCTCACACTCGTCGATAACCCTCACACTCGTCGATAACCCTCACACTCGTCGATAACCCTCACATTCATGCGGGTCCGCGCGGCCGGCACGGCAGCGCTTTGCCTGACCCAGTCAATGCCGCACCCCGAACTCACGAGTGGCGGGCGACCCGAAGGTCGCCCGCCACTCCGCTGTGCAGCAGTGCCGGTTACGCGGCGCGCGCTACCAGGGCTTCGACGGCGCTCTCGAAGAAGCGCAGGCCGTCGATGCCCGAGCGCATGGCCTCGGGCGTATCCGGGCCGAACCCGGCCTCGACCGCGTGCTCGGGGTGCGGCATCAGGCCGACCACGTTGCCGCGCTCGTTGGTGAGGCCGGCGATGTCGTTGAGCGAACCGTTCGGGTTGACCCCCGCGTAGCGGAACGCGACGAGCCCTTCGCCCTCGAGGTACTTGAGCGTCTCGTCGTTGGCGATGTAGCCGCCGTCGCCGTTCTTCAACGGGATGACAATCTCTTCGCCGGGCTCGAAGCGGTGCGTCCACGCGGTGTCGGCGTTCTCGACGATCAGCTTCTGATCGCGGCGAATGAACTGCTGGTGCGCGTTGCGAATGAGCCCGCCGGGCAGCAGGTGCGACTCGACGAGCACCTGGAAGCCGTTGCAGATGCCGAGCACGGGCAGCCCTTGGTTCGCTGAGGCCACGACCTCGGTCATGATCGGCGAGACCGCAGCGATCGCGCCGGGGCGCAGGTAGTCGCCGTAGCTGAAGCCGCCGGGCAGCACGATCGCGTCGACGCCCTGCAGATCGTGATCCGCGTGCCACAGCGCCACGGGCTCGGCCCCGGCGATGCGAATCGCGCGCTGCGCGTCGCGGTCGTCGAGCGACCCGGGGAAGGTGACGACCCCGATCTTCGGCATCAGCGAGCCTCGCCGACGAGCACGTCGACGGGTGCGCCGTCGACGCTGATTGCGACGACGTCTTCGATCACATCGTTCGACAGGATGTCGGCGGCGACCTGACGCACCTCGTCGAGCACCTCAGCGGTGGCCTCGGCGACCTGGAACTCGAAGCGCTTGCCGATGCGCACGTTCTCGAACTTCTCGTGGCCGAGACGGGCGAGCGCCCCCGTGGTGGCCTTACCCTGCGGGTCGAGCAGCTCGGCCTTGGGCATGACATCAACGACAATCGTGGGCACCCGGTCTCCAATTTCTCGTGGTGAAGCTCTGAATATTCTCGCACGGATCGTGCGGGGCCCGGCACGCCGCCAGGCGGCAGCCGTCAGACCGCGACGGGGGCGTACGGCGGCTCGCCGCCGGTGAGTCGCACGTACAGCTCGCGGTAGCGCTCGTACGTCTGCGTGACGATCTCCTCGGGCAGCACGGGGGGCTCACCGGTCTTGTCCCAGTTCGCAGACAGCCAGTTGCGCACGATCTGCTTGTCGAAGGAGGCGAGGCGATCCTGTGCGGCCAATGACTCGTCGTGGTACACCGCAGCGTCCCAGTATCGCGAGGAGTCGCTCGTGAGCACCTCGTCGGCGAGCACGAGCTCGCCCGTCTCGCGGTCGCGGCCGAATTCGAACTTGGTATCGGCGAGCACCACGCCGCGGGCGGCGGCGAGCTCACGCGCGGCGGTGAAGATCTGCAGCGACGCGTCGCGCAGGGCGGTTGCGATCTCGAGGCCCACGAGCTCGACACTGCGCTCGAACGTGATGTTCTCGTCATGCTCGCCGAGCGGGGCCTTGTACGCCGGAGTGTAAATCGGCTCGTCGAGCAGGTCGCCGTCGCTGAGGCCGGCGGGCAGCTCGATGCCGCACACGGCACCCGTGCGCTGGTACTCGGCGAATCCCGAGCCGGTGAGCGCCCCGCGCACCACGCACTCGATCGGATACATCTCGAGCTTGCGCGTCAGCATCGCCCGGTCGCGCACCTCCGCGGCAACCTCGGGGGCGGTGCTCGCGTCGGCGACGAGATGGTTGGGCAGGTCGATGCGCTCGAACCACCAGTTCGACAGCGCCGTCAGCAGCGCCCCCTTGCCCGGGATCGGCGGCTCGAGCACGTGGTCGAACGCGCTCACCCGGTTGCTCGCGACGACGAGCAGCGTCGCGTCCGAGCCGTCGGCGGGGGTGTACAGGTCGCGAACCTTGCCCGAGTAGATGTGGGTCCAACCGTCGAGCTGCGTGGGTGCGGGGAGATGGGTCACCAGATTATTCTCGCATTTCGTGCGGGATCGCCGTGCCGCTCATAGCCGCCGGCCTTCTTGCGGGGCAACGTGCCTGAAAAGCTCCGAAATTCCACGTGTTGGGAACCCGGATGTCAGGGGAGCCGGTTACGCTCGTCTCAAGAGGCCGATGCCGCGCGTCTGCGCGCTGCAACGGAAGCCCGATCGAGGCGGTCGGTGCGTGAGTTCGGAGGAGAGCTATGATCCCGCTGGGTCCGGTAGTGGCGCGAAGTCGAGTGGGCGTCGCCCGAGCTGCAGCCTGGTCGTATCTCGTCGAACCCGAGCGGCGTGCCGAGTGGTGGCCCGAGCTGCGACTCGACGCCCGAGTCGGCGGTGAAGTCGCCGAGCGGTGGTCCGAGGGCGAAGGCGACGACGCGGTGAGCCGCGATGCGTCGGGCACGGTCGATGTCTGGGTCGAGGGGCACGCGGTGGGGTTCACCTGGCGCGAAGCCGGCGACGAGCGCGACACCGCCGTGCTAGTGACGCTGCGCACACAGGGCCTCGACACCGGCATCACCGTGACCGAGACCGGCTTCGACGCGCTGCCGGCTCCGGCCGAGCGGGCGGCCGCCTCGCAAGAGGGCTGGCAGGTGCTGTTGCGTGACCTCACGGTGGCGCTGGAAGCGGCGCAGGCTGCCGGAGCGTTCGGCGAGCGAGAGACGCTGAGTTTCGCGGCGGCGGTTGCCGGGAGCGGTGCTGGTGCTGCGCTCGAGGCGGAGGGTGACGGCGAGGCCGGTGAGCACGGTGCGGCACTGGAGCTCCTCGAACCCGAGATTGACGGCGAGATCGATGCCGCAAGCGATGCGTCGCCGGTCGCCGAGATCGAGGTCGAGGCCGAACCACAGGTGGGGGATCACCCCGAGCTCGAGACCGGCCCGATCGCACTCGTGAGCGATGACGAGGGTGAGGCAGATGACGCCGACGCCGACGCGGTTGCTGATTCGGTGTCGGTGGATGGTGACGTCGCGCTCGACGAGTCTGATGCGTCGGATACCGCAGAGGTGCATCTCGACCAGACGATTCGTATCGATCGTTCAGAGCTTGATGCGGCGCTCGCCGCGGGCGAAGCGGAAGAAGCCGAGGCCGCTGGCACCATCAAGGATGTTGACACGAGTGAGGCTGTTGACGCGCCTGCGAACGACGCGGCCGAAAACGATGACGAGCACGATGACGACTCGACGGGCGACCCCGACTTTGACGCGCTGATCCGCGGCGACTAGTCGCGGGGTTACCCCTCACCAATCGCCACACACCCTGAGTGACCCTTCACATCGTGAGTGACCGCTGAGATCGCGAATACGTGCGGTCGTTCACGATCGGGGCGGTCGCTCGCGCAGGGCACCCACCTCGGAGGTCACGTTCGAGATCCCCTGAAGTCGCCGAACGCTGCTCATCTGCGCGCGCAGAAGAGCGGCGTTCGGCGAGATAAGAGGCGTTCGACGTGGTAGTTGCAGGAGCTGCAGCCACGACTGGCGTCGAGTTACTCCGCGACGCGTGCGGCGATGTCGGTGCGCGACTGCCCGCCGGCGAGACCGATCTGCGCGACACCGGCATAGGCGCGTGAGCGGGCCACGGCGAAGTCGCCCCCGCGCGCCACCACGCCGAGCACGCGACCGCCAGTGGCGATCCACCCGCCGTCTTCGGTACGCGCGGTTGCCGCGTGCACCACGTGCACGCCCTCAAGCGCTTCGGCGTCGGCGATGCCGGTGATCTCACGGCCCGTGACGACGTCGCCGGGGTACCCCTCGCTCGCCACGACCACGATCACGGCGGGGTCGGGCGAGAACACGGGCTCGGGCTGCGCAGCGAGTTCGCCGTTCGCGGCCGCGAGCAGGTACTGGCTGAGCGGTGATTCGAGCCGCGCGAGCACGACCTGCGTCTCGGGGTCGCCGAATCGCGCGTTGAACTCGATGACTCGCACGCCCTTCGACGTGACGATCAGGCCACAGTAGAGCAGCCCGATAAAGGGCGTGCCCTCGGATTCGAGCTGGCGCACGGTCGGCAGCGCGACGGTGCGGGTGATCTCGTCAACGAAGTCGTCGGCCACCCAGGGGAGCGGCGAGTAGGCGCCCATGCCGCCCGTGTTCAGGCCGGCATCTCCATCGAAGATGCGCTTGTAGTCTTGCGCCGGGCTGAGCGGCAGCACGTCGTGCCCGTCGGCGAAGAAGAAGAGCGAGACCTCTTGGCCATCCAAGAACTCCTCGACAAGCACCTCGCCGTGCGGAGCCCAGGTGGCGACGTGGGCGATCGCAGCGTCGCGATCCTCGGTGACGAGCACCCCCTTGCCGGCGGCGAGCCCGTCGGCCTTCACCACGTACGGGGCGCCGAACTCGTCGAGCACCGAGCCGGCCTCTTCCACCGACGTGACCCGCGCGGCGCGGCCAGTCGGCACCTCAGCGGCATCCATGACGCGCTTCGCGAACGCCTTCGAACCCTCGAGCTGCGCGGCGGCCTGATCAGGGCCGAACACGGGAACACCCGCTGCCCGCAGCGGGTCGGCGACGCCCGCAACGAGCGGGGCCTCGGGGCCGATGACCACGAGGTCGAAACCGCGCTGCTGCGCGAACTCGGCAACCGCAGCCGGATCGGAGTAGGTGAGATCGGGTGTCTCGACGCCGCTGGCGGCGATGCCCGCATTGCCCGGCGCGCAGACGATCTCGTGTGCGCTGCTCTCGGTGAGCAGGGCGAGGACAATGGCGTGTTCGCGGGCGCCAGGGCCCAAGACGAGGATCTTCACGCGCTCCAGACTACCGAAGCGCGGATAAGCTGCAGACGTGGCGAAACGGAAGATCTCGATCGAAGACGGGCGTGCAGCTCTTGCGGCGGTGCGCGCGGGCGGCACGGCACGCAGTGACCTCGCGACGACGGTTCGATACCTCCTCGAAGAACTTGCTGAGCGGGCACCCGGAAACTCGGTAGAGGTGCGAGTGCCCCCCTATGGCGCGACACAGTGCGTCGCCGGCCCGCGGCATACGCGAGGTACGCCGCCGAACGTCATCGAAACCGATGCGCAGACCTGGATCGGCCTCGCCTGCGGCGACCTCGACTGGGAGACCGCGATCGCCGAAGCGCTCGTCATCGCATCGGGATCGCGCGCCGCGCTGCACGGGCTGCTGCCGCTCGTGCGCTCGCACCCAGCCGAGGCTGAGACAATGGAGGCATGAGTCAGTCCGATCCGTCGTCGGTGCCTGCCGCACAGCAGCCCGACGAACCCGCCGCCCCTGCTGCGACACCCGCTCCACCCTTAGACGTCGAGTCCGCTGCAGCGGCCGCACCTGCCGACCCCACCGTGCACGAGCCGGTCGTGCACGAGGTGCAGCAAGAGGTCACGCTGCAGCGATCGGTGCGCGTGACGCGGCTCCTGATCGCGGGTCTCGTGATTGGCGCGGTCGTCGCGATGATCGCATGCTTCTTCTTCCCGATCGAAGAGGGCGCCGAGTACACCCTGGGCCAGGTCGTCGGCTTCATGGCGCTCATCGGTGCCGCGCTCGGAGCTGCGGTCGGCGGCATCGTCGCATTGGTACTGGGGTTGATCGTGAGGCGCCAGCAGGGCACCGGTGTCGCCATCCAGCACGACGTGCGATAATCCAGACACCTACGATTCGAAAGAAGCAGTCATGCTCGGTAACCTCACTGGCTGGCACCTCATCGCCATCCTCTTCGTCATTCTTCTCATGTTCGGTGCGCCGAAGCTCCCCGCGCTCGCCAAGAGCCTGGGCCAGTCGATGAAGATCCTCCGCAAGGAGGTCAGCGGCGACTCGGATGCGACGACGCCCGCCGCGACGACGCCCGCTGCAACCACTGAGGCGCCGCAGCCCGCGCCGCAGAAGCCCGACGCGTCCTGATTCTTTCGCGGTAACGAACGGAGACACCACCCAATGTTCGGAAATCTCTCGGGACCGACGCTGATCGTCATCCTGTTCATCGTGTTGCTGCTGTTCGGTGCGCCGAAGCTGCCGGCTTTGGCGAAGAGTCTGGGCCAGTCGATGAAGATTCTGCGCAAGGAAGTGAGCTCCAGCGGCGATTCCGATGCGGCAGCCCCCCAGGCAGCGCCGAACACCGTGCAGTCGCAGGCAGCCGAACCGCAGTCGCCCGCGGTGCCGGCGAGCCCGGTCACACCCGAGCGGCCTGCGACGCCTCCGGCAGCTCCTGCGGCTCCCGCGTCGCCGGCCGAGCCGGCAGCGCCCGCTCCGGCATCACCCGCGGTGCCGCAGAGCCCGGTGCACCCCGACGAACCCGCCGCACCGCAGGCCCCGCCCGCGGTGCCGCAGAGCCCGGTCGATCCCCAGGAGCCCGGCGCCAGCGAGAAGCCCGGCGCGTAAGCAGCCACCAGTGCGGAAGCCCCCGAAGCGCATCGCGCCCGGGGGCTTCTTCGTGCAGTTGAGGTGCGTCGACTGGCGCGGAGACCGACTCAGACGAGCTCGGTGAACGCTGAGGCCTGCGCGGTTTGGCTCGCGGTGGCCCGTGCATTGAGATCGTCGCACCAGGCCGGGTACACGCGAAACCCTCGCTTGCCCGGTCGTCGTTCCGAAGAGGTGACGCCGAGACCGTGCAGATGCTCGGCGGTGAAGCGGAAGACCCCACGGCGCTCGCCCTCCGAGACGAAGATCAGTGCGCCGTGCGCGTCGTCGTCGTGCGGCAGCGGCACGGTGTCGCCGGCCGCGTCGCGGCGCCAGAGCGCCACGAACGCGCCCGGCTTCGTCGGGGTGATGCGCGCGGTGCGAATGTGCCAGCGCTCCCCATCGATCACGGCGAGCCCGGCTTCGTAGTCGCTGTTCTGCTCTTCGGGTACGACGGATGCCACCCGCGCGGTTGGTGCGAGCGCGTGCGTGACGTAGTGGTCGAATGCGGTGTGCGGCATGATGCGCGTGGGGAAGGCGGCGAACCGCCGATCCTCAGCTCTCCTGTGTCGCCTCGACCCAGGAGAGGTACTCTGCGTCGACGTTGCCGGCGATGTATTCGCCCGTGAAGCAGCTCTGCTCAAGTGAGGTGACGCGATCCTGCCCCGCGAGAATGGCCCGATTCATGCCGTCGACACTCATGTAGACGAGATGGTCGGCACCGAGCTCCTCAGCGATTTCGGCGGAGGTGCGACCGTGCGCGATGAGTTCCTTGCGCGACGGCATGTTGATGCCGTAGACGTGCGGGAAGATGACGGGTGGGGCCGCAGAGGCGAAGATCACCGACTTCGCGCCGGCGGCACGGGCCATTTCGACGATTTCGCGCGAGGTCGTGCCGCGCACGATCGAGTCATCGACGAGCAGCACGTTCTTGCCCTTGAACTCTGAACTCATCGCGTTCAGCTTTTGGCGCACGCTGCGCTTGCGCACCGCCTGCCCGGGCATGATGAACGTGCGGCCCACGTAGTGGTTCTTGAAGAACCCCTCGCGGTACTGCACACCGAGCTTCTGGGCGAGCTGCATGGCGCTCGGGCGGCCCGAATCGGGAATCGGCATGACGACGTCGATCTCGACGTCGGGTAGTTCGGCGCGAACCTGCTCGGCGAGCACGTCGCCGAGGCGCAGACGGGCCTCGTACACCGAGATGCCGCTGAGCACGGAGTCGGGGCGGGCCAGGTAGATGTACTCGAACGCGCAGGGCACGAGCTCGGTTTCGGCGGCGCACTGCTGCGACTGCATCGTGCCGTCGGGGGAGATGAGGATCGCTTCGCCCGGTTCGACGTCGCGCACGAACTCGTAGCCGCCCGATTCGAGCACGAGCGACTCGGAGGCGACGACCCACTCGTCGCTGCCGCCGGCGCTGGTGCGACGACCGAGCACGAGCGGACGGATGCCGAACGGGTCGCGGAAGGCCAGCAGGCCGTACCCGGCGATCATCGCGATGGTGGCGTACGAGCCCTCCACGCGCTCGTGCACCCGGGCGACGGCGGCGAAGACCTGCTCGGCCGTGAGCGACAGGCTGGTGATGCCGGCCTGCAGCTCGTTCGCGAGCACGTTGAGCAGCAGCTCGGTGTCGGAGTGGGTGTTGAGGTGACGGCGATCGACGTTGTAGAGGTCGGCGGTGAGCTCACGCGTGTTCGTGAGGTTGCCGTTGTGCACCAGGATGATGCCGTACGGGGCGCCCACGTAGAAGGGCTGCGCCTCGTCTTCGGCGGCTGCCGACCCGCGGGTTGCGTATCGCACATGACCGAGGCCCACATTGCCGGTGAGGCTGCGCATGTCGCGGGTGCGGTACGCCTCGCGCACCTGACCTTTCGCCTTCACCATATGGAAGAAGTCGCCGTCGAGCGTGGCGATGCCCGTGGAATCCTGACCACGGTGCTGGAGCAGGAGCAGACTGTCATAGACCTGCTGGTTGACGGGTTCGGACGAGACGATACCGACGATGCCGCACATGCTGTAGTGAATACTCCCTGCGAGGTGGGTGGTGCGTCGGAGGGACGCACCGTCTAGTGTCCCACACGCGAACGGGTGGTGATCACCGCGTGGCCGAGCCCGTGCACGCGCAGGGTACGCTTGTCGGGTGAGCGAAAACGCGTCGATCTATGCCCAGTCCGGAGTCGACACCGCAGCCGGTGACCTGGCCGTCGAACTGATGAAGTCCGCGGTCTCGCGGACGCACGGCCCCGAGGTGGTCGGCGGGGTCGGGGGCTTCGCCGGGCTGTTCGACGTGTCGGCGCTCAAGGAGTATCGCCGTCCGCTGCTCGCGAGTGCCACCGACGGTGTGGGCACCAAGGTCGCCATCGCACAGGCCATGGACATCCACCACACGATCGGGCAAGACCTGGTCGCGATGATCGTCGACGACATCGTCGTGGTCGGTGCCAAACCGCTGGCCATGACCGACTACATCGCCTGCGGCAAGGTCGTGCCCCAGCGCATCGCCGATATCGTGCGCGGGATCGCCGAAGCCTGTGAGGCCACCGGTACCGCGCTGGTCGGCGGCGAGACCGCAGAGCACCCGGGTCTGCTCGGCGTCGACGACTACGACGTCGCGGGTGCCGCGGTGGGTGTGGTCGAGGCCGACCGCGTGCTCGGGCCGGAGCGCGTCACCGATGGCGACGTCGTGCTCGCGCTGGGCGCCTCGGGTCTGCACTCCAATGGCTTCTCGCTGGTGCGCCGCATCCTCGCCGATGCCGGTGTCTCGTACACCGACGCGAGCGCCGATCTCGGCACGAGCTACGGCGAGGCACTGCTCGTGCCGACCGCGCTCTACACTTCGCCGCTGCTGCGCGTCATCGATGACCCCGCGCTCGACGGCGCGATCCACGCGCTCTCGCACGTCACCGGCGGTGGTATCGCCGCGAACCTCGCCCGCGTGCTGCCCGTCGGCACCTGGGTCGAGGTCGACCGCAGCACCTGGTCGCCGCTGCCAGTATTCCGCCACCTCGCCGATCTCGGCGGCCACTCGCTCAAGTCGGTCGAGGGCGCCTGGAACCTGGGCGTCGGTATGTTCGCGGTGGTCGACGGCGCGCAGGCGCACCAGGTCGCCGCAGCGCTGACCGCGGAAGGGCTCGACACGTGGGTCGCCGGCGCGGTGCAGTCGACCGCTCGAGATTTCACCGGTTTCGAGCAGGGCGCCAAGGGTGTGCAGGGCGGGGCCGTGCGCCTCGTCGGCGAATTCGCGAACTAAGGGTGGCGGGCGTGCGGGTGCGGGCTGCGGCTCGCGCGTGCAGACGCCCTCAGCTCGCGGTGCGCTCGATCAGTGCGGTCGCGATCACCGCAAGCCCCTCGCCGCGACCCGTAAAACCGAGGTGATCCGTGGTCGTCGCCGCGAGCGAGACGGGCGCACCGACGAGCTCGGACATCACCCGCTGAGCCTCGTCTCGGCGCGCTGAGAATCGCGGGCGGTTGCCCACGATCTGCACCGACACGTTCACGGGGGCCCAGCCCTCGGCCGCGAGACGCCCGAGCGCCTCGCGCACGAATCCGGTGCTCGCCGCGTCGGCGGTCTCGGGGCGGTCGACGCCGACAAGCTCACCGATGTCGCCCAGACCGGCCGCCGAGAGCAACGCATCGACCACCGCGTGGCAGACGGCGTCGCCGTCACTGTGCCCGGAGAGGGCAGGCTCGCCGGGCCAGTCGATGCCGGCGAGGCGCAGGGGGTGGTCTGGCAGCGCGTTTTCAAGCCGCGCATCATTGGACTGCGCCGCGGGAGTCGCGTACGCATGCACGTCGACGCCGGTGCCGATGCGGATCACTGCGCCCCCTCCAAACCTGCCGCGTTCGCCGCGAGAAAGCACTCGAGCACCGGCAGGTCGTCGGGTGTCGTGAGCTTGTGGGCGCGCAGCTCGCCGGTGACGGTGCGCACGCGACCGCCGGCGCGCTGCACCACCTCGGCGTCGTCGGTCGGGGGCGTGGCGGCGAGCTCCGCGTCATCGTAGGCGGCGGCCAGCAGCTCACGGGGAAACCCCTGCGGGGTCTGCACCCCGACGAGCGGTGCACGATCGACGGTTTCGTGAACGAGCCCGTCGATATCGACCCGCTTCAAAGTGTCTGCGACGCGCAGCGCGGGGACGACGCCGTCCCCGGTGCGATGCACCTCGGCGAGCACGCGCTCGAAGAGCTCCGCGCTCGCGAACGGGCGGGCGGCATCATGTATGAGCACGGTGTTGATCGAGGCGGGGAGCGCAGCGATCCCGAATCGCACCGACTCGTGCCGTTCGCGCCCGCCAGGCACTACGGACACCTCCCAGCGCGACCGCTCGGGCAAGACGGCATCGACGATGTCGAGCGCCTGCGCCGCGCGCTCCTCGGGGACGACGAGCACCAGATGCCCAGCGTGGGGGAGCGAGGTGACGACGCTGATGCCGAACTCGATGAGCGGCCGCCCGTGCAGCTCGACGAAGGCCTTTGGGGCGTCGGCGCCGAGACGTTCGCCGCGGCCGGCCCCGACCAGCACGACGCCGATACCGGCGAGGGCGTGCGGTGCGGTGTCGACGGCGCCCGACAGGAAGGGTGAGCCGCTCATGGGGTCAGGCTACCCGCACCCGACGGGGGTGCGTCCGAGGCGAGCACGCCGTCGAGCAGCGACCCGGCTTGTTCCTCGTCCGTCTGCTCCGCGAGCGCGAGTTCTGAGATCAACACCTGGCGCGCCTTCGCGAGCATGCGCTTCTCACCCGCAGACAACGACTTGATCTCTTGGTCTCGGCGCCACAGGTCGCGCACGACCTCGGAGACCTTGATGACGTCGCCGGAGGCGAGCTTCTCGAGATTGGCTTTGTAGCGCCGTGACCAGTTCGTCGGCTCCCCGGTGAACGGGGCGCGCAGCACGTCGAACACCTGCTCGAGGCCGTCGTGCCCGATCACATCACGCACTCCGACGAGGTCGACGTTTTCGGCAGGCACCTCGATGACGAGGTCGCCATCGGTGACGTGCAGCTTCAGGAAGAGCTTCTCTGCTCCGCCGATCTTGCGCTGCTTGACCTCGATGATCTTCGCCGCACCGTGATGGGGAAAGACGACTGTTTCTCCGACCTCAAATTGCATCGAGCGACTCCTTCGCGATCTCTCCCAGAATACCACGACGCCGAGCGCCGACTTAGGGTCGCCTAAGCTGCAAGTGCCCTGTGCTGGCGGCTATTATGGAGGCACGTATGTGCGTGCACTTCGGTGCTGCGCGCTTCTCGGATCACCCACCGACTCGGAGGACCACCTTGAAGATTCGGATCGCATCGTCTGTCGCGCTTGCGGCGGCCCTCGCGCTCGGCGCCACCGGCTGCACCCTGATCGCTCCGCAGGCCACGCTGACGCCTTACGCTCCCAGCGACGGCGTCGATGTGAACGTCGGCAACATCGACGTGCGCAACATCATGCTCGTGGCTGACGAGTCGGGCGAGAACTTCAACGTGGTTTTCGGTGCGGCGAATCGCTCGGGCGCGGAGCAGGATCTGACGATCTCGTTCACCGGCACCGAATCGCAGTCGGCAGAGGCCGACTTCACCATTCCGACCGGCAACACGCTCTTCGGCAACCCCGAGGGCGACGAGACTCCCGTGCTCGTGACGCTCGAGAACCTCCGGGTCGGCTCGACGGTCGATGCGTACTTCCAGATGCCCGGCGAATCCGAGGTTGCGCACCGCATTCCGGTGCTCGACGGCACGCTGAAGGAATACCGCGACTACGTGCTGCCCGCCGACTTCAGCAAGTCTGCCGACACCTCGAAGTCGGGCGACGCCACGACGGCCCAAGACGAAGCAGCCGACCAGTCGAAGATCGGCGACGACGTCACCGATACCGAAGCGACGGCGGCCGCCGAGTAAGCAACGCACCCGCCGCACGGCGCCTGCGCCGAAGCCCCCGCATCCGATCAGGATCGCGGGGGCTTCGTTGTGCAGCGCCATTGTCGGCGCCGGCGCGCGCGACGCGCAGACGCTCGGACTACCCGAAGCGGTAGCCGACGCCGCGCACGGTCGAGATGAGCTTCGGCTTCGACGGCTCCTCCTCGATGCGCGCACGGATGCGCTTGATGTGCACGTCGAGGGTCTTGGTGTCGCCGTAGTAATTGCTGCCCCAGACACGGTCGATGAGCTGGCCGCGGGTGAGCACGCGACCCGCGTGACGCATCAGCATTTCGAGCAGCTCGAATTCGCGCAGCGGCATGGCGATCTCATCGCCGCGGACGGCGACGGCATGGCGCTCGGAGTCCAGGCGGATCCCGAGCTCGTCGAGCACGAGCGCATCGAAATCGTCGACGCGTTCTTCTTCGGTCGACCCCGAACGGCGCAGCGCGGCGCGTACGCGGGCGAGCAGCTCGCGCGTCGAATAGGGCTTCGTGATGTAGTCGTCGGCGCCGAGTTCGAGGCCCACTACGATGTCAATCTCGCTGTCTTTGGCGGTCAGCATGATGACGGGAATCTGCGAGGTCTGGCGAATCGCGCGGCAGACCTCAGTGCCAGGCAGGCTGGGCAGCATGAGATCGAGCAGCACCAGATCGGGTTGCACGGCGGCGAAGGTCGTCACCGCTTCAGCGCCGTCGTCGACGACGGTCACCCGGTAGCCTTCGCGCTCGAGCAGGAACGACAATGGCCGGGAGATCGATTCCTCGTCCTCGACAAGCAGGATGTGCTGTGCCACTAGTGGGATCCCTTCTGGTGGTCCGACGTCTGCGACGTCGGGAGTTTTGTGGGCGCGGTGATCGCCGAGCGCGATGCCCGCGCCGCGCGATCGGCGGCTTGCACCGCACGCTTGGCCTTCTTCACGCGTTTGGCGCTCTTGCCTGGGTCTTTCTCGAGCTGCAACGGAAAGGTCAGGGTGAAGCTCGAACCGACGCCCTGCTGCGACCACACATCGACGTCGCCGCCGTGGGCGCGCATGGTGTGGCGGGCGATGCTGAGCCCGAGCCCCGTGCCGCCCTCGACGCGTGTGCGCGCGCCGTCGACGCGATAGAAGCGCTCGAAGATGCGCGGCAGGTGCTCGGGCGCGATGCCCTCGCCCTGATCGGTGACGGTGACGACGAAGCGGTTCTTTTCGCGTTGCATGCCGACACCGACGCGGCCGCCCTCGGGAGAGTGTCGAATGGCGTTGCTCAGCAGGTTCGCGATGGCAGAGCTCAGGGAGGTCGGTCGCCCGAGAATCGTGGTCTCCCGTTCCTTCCCCGAGTCGGCGGTGACGACGAGGTCGACGTGGTGCTGTTCGGCGAAGGCGCGGTGCGTTTCGACCTCGGCACGCACGAGGTCGCGCAGATCGACGGATTCGCGATCCTCCGGCCGCAACGTCGACTGCGCCTCCGAGAGCTGGATGATGTCGCGCGAGAGCTCGCCGAGGCGACGCGACTCCTTCACCAGGCTCTTCGCGAAGTCGCGCACGAGCGGCGGCTCGTCGGAGGCCTCCTGCACGGCCTCTGAGAGCAGGCCGATCGCCGCGATCGGTGTCTTGAGTTCGTGGCTGACGTTCGCGATGAAGTCGCGGCGCATCGCGTTGACGCGCTGCTCCTCGCCCAGATCCTCCGCCAGAATGACCACGAAGCGCTGCTGCAGTCGCACGATGTGAATGCGCACGGTGTCGGTCGGATCGGCAGGATCCGGCTCATGCGTATCGGGAATGCCCGACGACATCACGCGGCGCACGCGGGCGAGAAAATCGGTGTCTTGCAGTTCTTCATCGCTCAGATGGCGCTCATGCCGCGCGACCGGGTTCACGTAGACCGGGGCGAGTGCCGAGTCGAGGATCACGGCAAAGGTGTCCACTTCATCGAGAATCGACGTCGCGACCTCTGGCAGCTCGGGCCGCATCTCTTTCGAGCGGCGCACCCCTGCCGCGCGGGCCCCGACGATTGCTATCGTGGTGCCTACGCCGATGAGTATGCCGAGTGCTGTCGCTGCGAGAACGAGCAGAGTCGGGTCCATGTCTCTCATCGTAGAGCCGCGCCATCACTCGGGACCCCAGAGTTCAACTGTTGTTTACCTATTGGTGCGACACGGTTCATTGGCCGCGCCCAAACTGGTTGAGGTTGCGCGTCGGCGCAGACAGAGGAGAGGAAACCCCATGCGTGAGGTCTTTCAGCAGTCGCTTCGCGATGTGCAAGATCGGTTGGTACTGATCGCCGAGTTGGTCGAGCAGGCCATCACCGAGGCGACGACCGCATTCGGCACGTCGGATGTGTCGATCGCGGAGAAGGTCATCGACCGCGTCGATGAGATCGAAGTGCTGGCCGCAGAGCTGGATCAGCTCACCATCGACATCCTGGCCCGTCAGCAGCCGGTCGCGTCCGACCTGCGCCTGATGGTCGGTTCGCTGCGCATGAGCGCGTCGCTCGAGCGCATGGCCGATCTTGCGCAGCACATCGCGCAGCTCGCGCGCTACCGCTACCCCGAGAGCGCGATTCCGGCCGGGCTCACCAAGACGTTCGCCCGCATGGGAGCGCTCGATGTCGAGATGGCGAAGAAGATCGTCGAGCTGCTGCGCACGCAGGAGCCCCGCATCATCGCCGAGGTGCGCGACCTCGATGACGATCTCGATGAGCTGCACGCCAAGGTGTTCGAGAAGGTGCTCAGCGACAACCTCGCCGAGACCCCCGCGAACGTCGTCGATTCGACGCTCGCGAGCCGCTACCACGAGCGCTTCGGCGATCACGCGGTGAGCATCGCCCGCCAGATCCAGTACTTCATCAGCGGCTCGCTCGACTAGTCCCTGATCTCGTGCGGCTTCGGTCGCGCGCAGCGCCCTGTCTGGCCTCTCGCCCGGCTGGGCGCTGTGCTGCGTGCGTCGCGCGGCTTGCTCATGCCCGCATTCGTGCCGGATCACCGCACCAGCCCGCCACCGCCCGCCGACGGTAGGCTGGTGCCCGTGAACCAACGCATCTACGACTCGCGCGCGCAAGAGATCGTCGACTTCCGTCCCCTCGAAGCGGGCAAGGTCGGCCTCTACGTGTGCGGCCCGACGGTGCAGTCGGCCCCGCACATCGGGCACCTGCGCAGCGCGCTGGTCTACGACCAGATGCGGCGCTGGTTCGAGGCGACGGGGCTCGACGTCACCCTCATTCGTAATGTCACAGATATCGATGACAAGATTCTCGACAACGCGCGCCAGGCGTTCGAGGACTCTGGCTCGAGCGAGCAGTGGTGGGCGCTGGCGTACCGGGTCGAACGCGATTTCACCGCCGCGTACGACGCGATCGGCGTGCAGGCGCCGACCTACGAGCCCCGGGCCACAGCGAACATTCGCGAAATGGTCGAACTCATCGAACTGCTCATTTCGCGCGGGCACGCGTACCCCGCGGCCGACGGATCGGCGAGCGTGTACTTCGACACCGCGAGCTGGCCTGAGTACGGCGCACTGACGCGTCAGCAGCGCGACCAGATGGAAGACGCGACCGATTCCGAGCCGGTCGGCAAGCGCGACCCCCGCGACTTCGCCCTCTGGAAGGCGCACCGCACGGGCGAGCCCGCCACCGCTGCCTGGCCGTCGCCCTGGGGGCTCGGCCGCCCGGGCTGGCACATCGAGTGCTCGGCCATGGCCACGCGTTACCTCGGCACCGAGTTCGACATTCACGGCGGCGGTCTCGACCTGCGCTTTCCGCACCACGAGAACGAGCTGGCGCAGTCGCAGGCCGCGGGCCACCCGTTCGCGCGGCACTGGATCCACAACGGCCTCGTGAATACGGGCGGCCAGAAGATGTCGAAGTCGCTCGGCAACTCGCTCTTCGCGCACGACCTGCTCGCGCAGGCGCGGCCGATCGTGCTCCGCTACTTCCTCGGCTCGGCGCACTACCGCTCCGTGCTCGAATTCTCCGAGACCTCGCTCGTCGAGGCCGAGGCCGCGTTCTCGCGGATCGAAGGGTTTTTGGAGCGTGCGGGGGAGCGGATTCTCGCTGACGCTGTAGGTCGTGCGCCGAAGAGCGGAGTCTCATACTCGGCGACTTACCACGACATCTACACCGGCGAAGGCGGTGGCGGAATCCCCGACGAGTTCGCGGCGTCGATGCATGACGACTTCGCGATTCCGCAGGCGCTCGCCGTGTTGCACGGCACCGTTCGCGCGGGCAACGCCGCGCTCGAGTCGGGCGAGGTCAAGAAGCTCATTCGTCACGCCAGTGAAGTCATCGCTATGCTTGACGTTCTCGGCCTGAACCCCCGCGACCCGCACTGGGCCGCGAGCGGCGCAGAGTCGGGCGCTGCGGATGCGGCGCTCGGTTCCCTGGTCGACGACCTCCTCGCGCAGCGCACCCAAGCGCGCGCAGACAAAGACTTCGCTACGAGCGACGCGATCCGCGACCGACTGCTGGCAGCCGGCATCGCGCTCGAAGACACCCCAACTGGACCCCGCTGGAGCCTGACATGACGAACAAGAAGAGCCGCACCGGCGCCGTACGCAAGAAGGGCCTCGGCAAGGCCGTCGGCTCGGGCGGCCAGGGGCGCCAGGCGCTTGAAGGCCGCGGCCCGACGCCCAAGGCCGAAGACCGTGAGTACCACGCCAAGTACAAGGAGAAGAAGGCCCGCGAGCGCTACGACGCCGCGAAGGCTCGATACGCCGAGCGCACGGGTGGTGCCGCCGGCGGTCGCCCGGCTGGTGGACGACCCGCAGGCGGACGACCGGCGAAGAAAGACGAGTCGGAGTTGGTGACCGGCCGCAACGCCGTGCTCGAGGCACTGCGTGCGAAGATCCCCGCGACGACGCTGTACATCGCGGCGCGCGTCGAAATGGACGATCGCATGCGCGAGATTCTGCGCCTCGCCACGAACCGTCGCGTGCCGGTGCTCGAGATCATGCGCCCCGAGATGGACCGCATGCTCGAGCGCGACACCGTGCACCAGGGCATCGTGCTCAAGGTGCCGCCTATGGAATACGCGCATCCGCTCGAGGTGCTCGACGAGGTCATCGCTCGCGGCGACAACCCGCTGATCGTGGCCCTCGACGGCGTCACCGACCCGCGCAACTTGGGCGCGATCATTCGCTCGGTCGCGGCGTTTGGCGGCCAGGCCGTCATCGTGCCCCAGCGTCGTTCGGCCGGCTTGAACTCGGCTGCCTGGAAGACGTCGGCCGGCGCGGCCGCCCGCATCCCCGTCGCCATGGCGTCGAACCTGACGAGCACGCTCAAGGAGTTCAAGAAGCAGGGCGTGTTCGTGGTCGGTCTCGACGGTGACGGCGACGTCTCGCTGCCCGGGCTCGACCTCGCGGATCGCCCGCTGCTCGTCGTGGTCGGCAGCGAGGGCAAGGGTCTCTCGCGCCTCGTCACCGAGACCTGTGATGCGGTCGTGTCGATCCCGATCTCGTCGGCCACCGAGTCGCTGAACGCGGGCATCGCGGCGAGTGTCTCGCTCTACGAGATTGCGCGCCTCCGCGCCGAGCGCGCAGCGGCCAAGTAGCGCGCGCCCGCGAGCTCTGCCCGACCAGATTTGGTGGAAGTTTGGTGTTGTATTCGCGATTTTGCGACACCAAACTGCCACCAAATCTGCGTTACAGGCTTGGGAGCCAGCCGCGCTGGCTCAGCGTCGTGGCGATGTTGCTGCGAAGTGGCGAGTGCGGCCGGTAGAGCAATGACGCGGTAACGCGGACTGGATGCCAGCCAGCACGTGCGTACGCTTCGTACTTCGCGATGTCGCGGTTCCACTGACGTTGTTCGATTCGGTGATGGTCTCCTTCATATTCGAGCGCTACTCGATACTCGGGAAACGCGATCTCGCTCGCGCCGAGCAGAGTGCCACGGTGGTCGTACACGTCATAGTCAAGCGCCGGCTGGGGAAAGCCCCACTCGGCCACCATCAGACGCAGGTGGCTTTCTGGAGCCGAAGCGCTCGCTGTGGAAAGCAATGGAAGGGCTCGACGCAACGCGGCAATGCCATGCCGTTGCCCGCGAGCCACGTGTGCTCCGAGCTCTTCGGGAGCAGCGAGTGGCGCGTGTGTGAGTCGCTGGGTGCCGGGTATGCGGGCGCGGTGGATCACCGCATCACCGAGGGCCACGAGGTCGGTGAGGGTGAGATGTCCGGCGAGCATCGCCCACACGCTGGCAGCAGATGCAACGCGAATGCCGTTGACTGTCTGCACGTCGGCAAGTCCGGCTCGCAGATGATGGCCGCGAATGCCGTTGCGTCGTGAGACCCGCGCTGGCGGCGTCGCCGCTACGTCGAGTGCGTCGCGGCGGTCGGCAGGCATTGGCACGGGGAGTCCCAAAAGCACCGCTGCGGTGCGATGACTGAAATACTGCGCTGGCTCGAGCCCCGGAGCCAGTGCATGCGCCCGCGCGACCTGGTCGAGACGCCATCTCTGAGCAGGGTGGGTCGTGCGCGCGGGGGCGTAGGGCGCGCCTACGCGCCGGTACACCCCGCGCAGCACCCGCTCCACGTCGGGCGCCTGCAGCCGCCGGGAGCCGACCCCAGCTGCTCGGGCTTCGGCCGCCGTGAACGTTGTTCCGAGCGCGGCTGGGAGAGGCGCGAACGGGCGAGACATGGTCCTATGCTGCGGGTGCCAGGGCATCGAGCGAGACCGAACGACGTGATCTGTGGGTAGGCGTCGAGAACTCGCGCACGGGGCACGCTGTGCACGCACAACGCTAGGCTGGCTCCGTGACGACCCCCGAATTCTCATTGCTGCTGCCGGTCTACGCGGGTGATGATCCCGTATTCTTGCGCGCCGCGTTCGAGAGCTCGGTCGACCGCCAGACGCTGCGCCCGACCGAGGCCGTGATCGTGCAAGACGGCCCGGTGCCCGACGCGCTCGCGGCAGAGTTCGCCCGGATCGTGATCGAGAGTCCGATCCCGGTGCGGCTCGTGCAGCTCCCCGAGAATCGTGGCCTCACCGAGGCACTGAACCGGGGGCTCGACGCCGTAAGCACACCCGTTGTGGCGCGCATGGACGCCGACGACGTCTCGGTTCCCGAGCGCTTCGAACGGCAGTGGGCGCGCATCGAGGCCGGCCTCGACCTGGTGGGGACGGGCATGGCAGAGTTCGAGTCCGATCCGGATCGCCCCATCTCCGTGCGCACCCCGCCGGTGGGCAGCGAGCGCATTCGCGAGCATGCCCGCACGCACAATCCGTTCAACCATCCGACGATGATGTACCGCGTTGAAGCCCTTGACCGGGTCGGCCGTTACCAGGCGTTCGGCAAGATGGAAGATTACTGGCTCGGGGTACGCCTGATCAACGCGGGGGCGAAGGTCGACAACATTCCGGAGCCACTGCTGCGCTACCGGGTCGGCGCGGGCGCATTCGCTCGGCGCGGCGGCTGGACCGAGGCGCGCACCGAATGGCGCCTGCAGCGCGAACTGCTGCGCATGGGGTTCATCACGCGCGGTCAGTACCTGCGCAATGTCGTCGTGAAGGGCGTCTACCGGCTGCTGCCGGCCGGCGTGAAGCGGGTGCTCTTCCGCGGGCTTATCAGCGGCGGCTTGCCGGGCGACCGGGCGTAGCGCGGCGCGCGGTGCACGCCGCGGAATCCTGGGATGTTACATTAGCCCTGCCGGGTGGGGGCCCGGCGACTGAGCGACTCATTGAACGGAGCGCTCGCGTCAGGAGGGGCGATGGGGAGTGCAGGCCACACTGCACGGGGTGCGCGACGTTTCGCGCATCTTCGTCGCGCCTGCGTGCTGGGCGTCGCTGTGGCTGTGGCGCTGTCGCTCCCGTCGCTGACTCCCGCGGTTCCGGCGACTCCGGCCGCTGCCGTCGGCCCAGGAGTCTTGCGCGCCGAGGCCGACGCGACCGCGAACGCCAACCCGACGACCCCGGTGACGCCGACGACGCCCACGGCCGATGCGTCTGCTGACGATTCAGGAACCGCAAGTGGGGGAGTCTCCGCGAACGCCGGCGCGGCGGCCGACGCTTCGAGCGCCGCGCAGTCATCGGGCGGTGCTGACGCCACGGCCGCAGCTGACAGTGGCGCGGCAGATTTGGCGGCTGCGGCCGGCAGCGATGCGGCGAGCGGCGCTGATGCCGGCGTGGCAGGTGCGGGATCAGCGCGCGCCGACAGCGGGGCCGGTGCGGCTGGTGAGGGCCCGGCGATCCCGAGCGAGGCCGAGGCCGAGACTGACGCCGCGGCGCAGAGAGACCCCGACGATGGGGCACCGCGCGGCCCGAATGGCGGCTTGGCTTCCAACTCGCCGGGACCCGAGAACCAGAAGGTGCCCGACGGCACCGAACAACTCGGTATGCGTGCGTTCGCTGCGGCGTCGAACGCGCTCATCGGAGACAATTACCCGGCCAAGTACAAGAACCTGCCGTGGCCGTACCAGACGAACAACATCTGGGATGAGTGGAACTTCGCCTACCGTCAGTGCACGTCGTTCGTCTCGTGGCGGCTGAACTCGGCAAACGGTATTCCATTCTCGAACCAGTACCGCGGCGTGACGCGCTGGGGCGACGCAGGGCAGTGGGCGGCGACCGCTCGCAGCCTCGGCATTCGTGTTGACACCACGCCTGAGGTCGGTGCCGTGGCGTGGAGCGGCCCGTACTACGGCGACGCCTCCGCGTTCGGTCACGTGGCCTGGGTCGCCGATGTGCTCAGCGATGGACGCGTCGTGATCGAGGAGTACAACGCCGGTTGGGCCGGTGCGTACAGCACGCGAACCGTGTCGCGCTCGCAGTTTCAGGGTTACATTCACATCGCCGATATCATGCAACCGTTCTCCAAGACCGGCAAGGCGACGATCAGCGGCGCGCCCATGGTCAACGGCACGCTGACCGCGTCGGGCTCCGGGTGGTCGCCCGCACCAACGAGCTACACGTACCGTTGGATGCGCAACGGCAGTGTAATCGCGGGTGCGACGGGCAAGACCTACCAGCCCGCGCTCGCCGATCTGGGAGCGAAGATCACCGTGGAGGTGACGGGCAACCGGTCGAAGTACCGCGCATCATCAGCGGTATCGAGCGCAACGGCGGCCGTGCTCATGAGCGACGCGAACGGCGACGGCATCGACGACTCGCAGCAGATGCTGCCCTGGAACTCGGACGTCAACGGCGACGGGTTTCCCGATGCCGTGGGCTTCGGCGCGAACGGGGTCACGGTTGCACTCGGGTCAAAATCGGGTTTTGGGTCGGCCAAGACTTGGGTGAGCGGTTTCGGTACTGCAATGGGGTGGTCGACCGGCGCCAACCCGCGAACACTCGTCGACATCAACGGCGACGGAAAGGCCGACGTTGTGGGCTTCGCGAACGACGGCGTGTACGTCGCGACGAGCACCGGCGCGAAGTTCAACACGGCCACGCGTTGGCTCGCCGGGGTGAGCCAGAACGCGGGCTGGACCGTGCAGTCGCATCCGCGCACACTGGCCGATGTAACGGGAGACGGGCTGCCCGACGTCGTGGGATTCGCGTCCGACGGCGTATACGTGGCGGTCAACACTGGATCGGGGTTTCGTACTCCGTCGCGATGGGGCCCTGGCTTCGGAACACTCACTGGATGGAGTACGGCGGAGAACCCGCGCTGGGTTGAAGATGTAAACGGCGATGGTAAGGATGATGTCGTCGGCGTTGCCTCAGACGGAATCTATGTGTCCTTAAGCACCGGGAACGGTTTTTCGTCGATGAGACGTTGGGGTACTGGCTTCGGGCTCGATGGCGGATGGACGGCGAAGAGTCATCCTCGAATGATCGCTGATGTTACGGGTGATGGCCTGCCAGACATCGTCGGATTCGCCGGTGACGGGGTCTACGCTTCGGTGAACACCGGGTCGTCATTCCTGCAAATGCAGCGATGGGTCGGCGGCTTCGGCACCTCGAAAGGGTGGAAAGTTGGGCAGCATCCGCGCGCGGTTGCCGACATCAACGGCGATGGAAGGGCCGATGTTGTTGGATTCGATAATGCAGGAGTCACCGTGGCGGTGAGTACCGGATCGGGGTTCTCCGCGGGTACCCGATGGTCCAGCGAGTTCGCATCATCGACATGGCGGGCGGATCGCCATCCGCGCATCGTGACCGACGCCAACGGCGACGGGAAAGCCGACATCGTCGCGTTCGACACCGGAGGCGTTCGTGTGGCGCACAGCTCGGGCAGCCGCTTCAACTCATCGCAACTGCAATCGGCGACGATGGGGTACTCCGCTGGAGGCTGGAAGGTGGAGTCACATCCGCGCTCGGTCAGTTTGCAATCGCTCTCGTCGGTCAAGGCGCCGACGATCTCAGGGCAGGTGCGCGTGGGTGAAAAGCTCACGGCGAGTGTGGCGGTGTGGCAGCCCCGTCCTGTTCCACAAACGTTCCAGTGGCTTCGGAACGGGAAAGCGATCTCGGGGGCGACGGCACGTACGTACACGCTGACACCGGAGGATGTCGGCGCTCAAGTGTCGTTCCGTGTGTCCGGTGCGAAGCCCGGCTACGCCGCCACGAGTCGTGCTTCCGCGGCATTCGTGGTGTCTCCGGGGCAGATTCGCGCAGTGACTCCGTTGATCAACGGCACGCCGAAGCCCGGTGCGACGCTGCAGGCAGCACCGGGAACGTGGGGGCCGGCTTCGACGAAGCTCACATATCAGTGGTTGCGCGATGGGAAACGTATTGCAGGGGCGACTGCCGCCACGTATCGTATTCAATCCGTCGACGTCGCGCATGGCATTGCGGTGACAGTGACAGGCGCTGCTCCGGGTTACGCCTCGGCATCACGAAATTCCGCGAGCCTCAAGATTTCGGGAGCGCCGTAGACGTCGCAACTCACCGATGAGCCGACTTCCCATCGCTCGGTCGCGCGAGTTGCTGGTTGCATGGGCCGATCTCGTCTTGCCCGACGCCGAGATTGAATAATCAACTGCGGGCACTGAACTCGACTGACGGTAGCGTTGAGAAGGCCGCCTTTCAATGTCGTCGGGACATGCGCGGATAGTTGAGCCCAAACGCGGGATGTTACATTCCGCCTTGCATCCGGAGGAGCGACTCGTCGAGTGCTTCGCCGAGCACGGGTGCGAGTGACTTCGCGTACACCAGGCTGATGTGATTGTCATCGATGTAGACATTGACATTTCCGATCACGGGCAGACACTGATCATCCGGGCAGAAGTACTCGGTGAGATCGATCGTGGCCGCTCTGCGACTCACGAGCGTCTCGATCGGATTCGATGGGGCAAGCGCCTGCGATCGAGTCGTGGAGCACTCACGGTCAGGGTCATCCGCGCGCTCGGTGCACTGGTACGAATTGAATTCGAATCGAGGATTGTCGCGTACGAGCACCACGGGAATGCCTGCGCTATTGAGTTGCTCAACCGATTGTGCGACGCCAGGAAGCACGCGCTCACGGCGACCGGCGTCGGTCGAACTGTCGGAATCGGCAGCAACTGTTTCGCTCCCGATCGTGACGACCGCCGCCGGTCGAATCTCTTCGATGAGATCGAGAACGTCCTCGTTCCATTCGCGGCAATTCTGGCTGTAGAAGACTCCGCGATCCTCGTCAACCTCGCGCACCCCGAATGCGCAGGCGGCGTAGAGGAACGATACGAGCTGCCAACCTCGCGCGTCGGCGATCACTTGCATCGGCTCGAGCAATTGCTGAGCATGCGAATTCCCAACGACCACAATGGTTTTCTGAGCATCATTCGCATCCATGCCGTTGTCCCAGCAGATCTCGACAGTGCGAGGAAGATCGATGAGACTGCCATCTGAGCAGTCATGACGCAGACTTCCCCATTGGGTCGAGACTTCGGAAGGGAGAGGGCGGTGCGGCGCATCAGCGTAGCTCCCGCTCGACACCCCCTCATCGAAAAGCACTGCGGCGCCCGGATTACGGAGGTCCAACACATCTGCCGACGACGCTTCGATCGCTGCGAGCTCGGCCGCGGCTTGCTGCTCGGCCCGCACTTGCAGCGGAGTCACGACACCCGCGACGAGCGCAATCGACACCGCGATCACGCCCAAGCCGCGCCAAGCAGATCCACTGATCCAGGAATTTCGCCGAAGCGGGGCATCGACGAGTTTCGTCACCAACATCGCGAGCCCGAGAGATAGCAGGATAATGATCAGTCCCTCGACGAAGTTCAAGGGGTCGCCGTTGCGCACGACGAGCACAAACACGAGGATCGGCCAGTGCACGAGGTACAGGGCGTAGGAGCTCTTGCCGATGGCAAGCACGGGAGGCTTCTCCAGAAGCATGGCTGGCCCGCCGCGCCGATCCGATCCGCCGCCCGAAATGATCACCGCTGCAACGCTCAGGACCGGCCACAGTGCCAGGTACCCTGGAAAGCCACCTTCGACATCGAGCACCATGCCGCACGCCACGAGCGCAATGATGCCGATCCAGCCGATGACCGCGCGAAACACCACCCCGACTTCCAGCTTTGGCACAATCAGCGCGAGCAAAGATCCGGCTGCGAACTCCCAGAGCCGCGCTCCGGTATCGAAATATGCGAAGGACTGGTCTGAGGCCGTCGACACAATGGAATACGCGAGCGAAGCCGAGAAGATCAGAGCGAAAACGCCGAAGGCGATGCGGCGTGGGCGAAGTCGTCCCCCAAATACGCGGTAGAGCGCAGCGATGAGCAGGAATAGGAGCGGCCAGAGAACGAAAACCTGCCCTTGAACTGACAGCGACCAGAAATGCTGCAATGGGCTTGCGAGGGAGGTGTCCGCGTAGTAGTCGACTGATTCAGTAGCCAGTAACCAGTTCTCCACGTACAGTACTGATGCCCAGGCATTTCTCCAGAGTGCTGCGTGAGTAGACACGGGGAGGAGCGCGAGCCCGACCAGCACCGTGGCAGCTATCGTGAATGCAGCGGCTGGAAGCATACGCTTGAAGTTCCGCACCCACTGGGAGAGCACGCCCACTTGCCAGCGCGTCTCGAGCCGACGCATCAGTGACCCGGTCAGCAGAAACGCCGAGATCATCAGGAAGGCATCGACCCCACCCGACACGCGCCCCAACCACACGTGGTAGATGACGACGAGGAGCACCGCGATCGCTCGCAACCCGTCGATATCTTGACGATATGTCACGGCATCCGCACCTCGCGCGGCGGCACTCAACTCTGTGTTCGGCTGCATCTCCGAATGTATGGCCTGTTCTCGAAGGGAGGATTCCTACCGAATGGAACTCTACCTGACGGACGCGACACGTCCGCCCTTGTTTATCAGAGGCATCGGCTCCCGTGTCGCTCCGACCGCGCCGGAATATCCACGTAAGCTGAATGCAGCTTTCGATCAGGGGATGAGGGTGTCATGAGGCTCCGAATGCGCACGCGTTCGAACGACGTAGCGCGAGACGCTGTCGTGAGGCATGGGAAGTTTCGACGACTGTTCGCCTTCGTGATCGTCGCATTCGTCGCGATCGGGGCCAGCGTTCTCAGCCCGCACGTCGCCGAAGCAGCTCCAGTCGAAGGCTTTCAGCCAGGCAACATCATTTCCGACGAGAACTTCTACAACGGCGGTTCGATGTCGACCTCCCAGGTGCAGAGCTTCTTGAATCAGAAGATCGGGCGGTGCACCATCGGTGACTCGGGTCGCGCGCCCGGATCGACGTGGGGAAGTACGACACTTGCGTGGTCTTGCCTCAACGGGGCGATCTGGTCGACGACATCGCGACCGGCCAATGCCTACTGCAAGTCGTATCCAGGCGGTGCGAACGAATCTTCTGCGGCGGTCATCGTCAAGGTTGCGAAGGCCTGTGACATCAGCCCGCGAGTGCTTCTGGTAATGCTTGAGAAAGAGCAGAGCCTGATCTCGGATACCTGGCCGACCATCCGTCAATTCGACTTCGCCATGGGCTATGACTGCCCCGACTCCGGTCCGGGCAACAGTGCCAACTGCAACAGTGGAGCCGGTGGGTTCCCAGCGCAGGTATATCGAGCAGCGTGGCAGCTCAACGTCTACCGAGCGAGCCCGGGAAATTACAATTACCGCGCGTACCGCGCGAACACGATCCAATGGCATCCCAACGCCGGATGCGGTACCTCGCAGGTGTACATCGAGAATAACGCCACTGCTGCGCTCTACATCTACACGCCCTACCGGCCGAATCAGGCGGCGCTGAACGCCGGATGGGGCACCGGTGACAGCTGCTCAAGCTATGGCAATCGTAACTTCTACAACTTCTACAAATCCTGGTTTGGCGCACCCTCCGGAATAGAGATCCACAAGCAGCTGCAGCAATTGCACGGCTCTCTGGTGGGAAGCGCAGTAGACATGGGTGCAGCGACCGGAACCCCAGTCATCTACAGCTCCACCTCCCTCGGTCAAACTTTCGCGCGAGGGACCATGTATTGGTCCACGTCTGCGGGCGCTTCTGCGGTTCTCGACAGCCCAATTCGAGATGCCTATTGGAACTTCGGTTCGCGTAACGGTCCACTCGGCTACCCAGTCGGGGTGACGTCCAGGTATGCGGGAGGCGGTCTGGGACAAGCATTCGAATCAGGGTCGATCTACTATTCCCCGAACAGCCCCGCTTCGATCGTGAGCGGAGCATTCAGGCGCCTGTTCATTGCTCAAGGCTCGGTCAAGGGCGCACTCGGCTACCCCGTCGCCAATTCTGCCGTCTATGCCTCAGGGGGGGTCGGACAGGCGTTCCAGAATGGGTCGATGTACGGCGCTAATTCGAGCGCAGTGTTTGTGGTGTCGGGGTCGATGTTGCAGGCGTATAAGGCGGCGGGTTCGCATAAGGGCGAGTTGGGTTTCCCGTTGTCTGGTGTTGCGACGTATGCCAGTGGGGGGCAGGGTCAGGCGTTCCAGGGCGGGTCGTTGTATCGTGCGCCCGGTGGTTCGGCGTTTGTGGTGTCGGGGTCGATGTTGCAGGCGTATAAGGCGGCGGGTTCGCATAAGGGCGAGTTGGGTTTCCCGTTGTCTGGTGTTGCGACGTATGCCAGTGGGGGGCAGGGTCAGGCGTTCCAGGGCGGGTCGTTGTATCGTGCGCCCGGTGGTTCGGCGTTTGTGGTGTCGGGGTCGATGTTGCAGGCGTATAAGGCGGCGGGTTCGCATAAGGGCGAGTTGGGTTTCCCGTTGTCTGGTGTTGCGACGTATGCCAGTGGGGGGCAGGGTCAGGCGTTCCAGGGCGGGTCGTTGTATCGTGCGCCCGGTGGTTCGGCGTTTGTGGTGTCGGGGTCGATGTTGCAGGCGTATAAGGCGGCGGGTTCGCATAAGGGCGAGTTGGGTTTCCCAACGAGTCCGAAGACCCTTCTTTCCAGCGGGGAGGAGGAGCAGATGTTCGAACACGGAAGGATCCGTATCTCGCCTGATGGAAAGGTCGTGGTGCAGTTGGACAACCGGCGGCAGCTGCAAGCTCAGAACGGAAACTCTCCACGTAATACGGACAAAGACGATTCCGAGGATCAATCGCAGGACAGCCCCAACCCCACGGATGACACGCAGAGTTCATCGACGGAAACGCCCGCCGACGAGTCGGTTGAGCCCGGTGCCTCGGGTGATGAGTTGGACGGTGGGAACCCCGATCAGAGTGGAGAGGTACCATCGAACGTCAAACCTGAAGACGAAACTACCTCGATCGCCGGCAGCCGTTGACTTCTTGGTGATCGTGACATTTCGTCGAGCTGTGCCTACGGTGTTGCGTTCGGAGATCAGACGCTAAACGGCTTCGACGGGCGGCTTTCAGCATGCAGGCATGCCTGTGTGTCGATGCGTGCCGTTCGACGCGACGAGAGACATGAGTTGTGAGAAGATTTTCGATTGAATCCCTGAACAAAGGGATTAGTGTCATGGTGAACCCGGCTGAGTGGTGGCGCGTACCGTTCTTGGTGCTTCGCCGCCATGAGGCTTTCGGGATACGCTCTGAAAGAGCGTTCTCGGGCATGAAGATGCTCGCAGAAAAGCAGCCAGCAGCATTGCACCCCACGATGGTGCACTTTTCGAGTTTGGGACGCGGCGAGGAGATTCTCGACCTTGTCGAGCGCGTATGGCGAAACGGCGAGACGTGCTCGCCCGAAGCGGCACTCGGCTGCGCGAAGGTTTGGTACGAGGCGGGCGATCTCGTCAAAGGGGATCGTGCGCTCGCACGCGCAAAAGATATCGCACCTGACTTCTTGCCTGCGCACGAAGAGGAAGCAAGGAATCAGCTGTGGCGCGGAAACATTGCGCTGTCACGTCAGGCCGCCCAGAAAGCACTGGAATTGGCTCGATCTACGTCCTTGAAACGCGGATGGCATCGCTTTCTCACCGCTAGAGAATTCTCCCTGGGAAATTTCGTACAGGCTCGCGAGCACGCGATTCTCAGCGGCCCTTCCCCGCGCCACGTCGAGACGCTGTACCTATTGATGGTTGCTTGCGAGCGCTTGGGCCTCGAGGTGGAAGCCGCGTCGTATTCGGCCCAAGTAGAGTCAGGTGCTGGGCTGCAGAACCTCGCCAGTGACGCACGGAGGGCAGCGCTGCATGTGAAAATGGGTTACCCCAGTGCGGCGCTGACAGAATTGTCGAGCGATCCTTCAGAAGATCTTGTCGCGGTACGACTACGTGCATTTCTCGAAAACGGCAGATATGACGATGCCGTCTCGGAGATTCCCCAGCAACGTGCCTCGAGAGACCTCGACGAAATTGCCGCACTGTCACTGGAACTGGCCGGTCGGTGGAAAGAAGCGGCCGAGTTATACCGCACACTTACGAAGCGAGACGCAGGAGTCGCTGCGCGGCTCGTCCGATCACTGCTGCATGCAGGGGAGACCGGTGCGGCCGCGACCGTCGTTCAAAGCAGTTCAGGATTCGAGACGCCTCAATTCGAACACGGCAAGGAGATCGATCCTCGCTTCGTTACCCAGGCGAGTGCCGCCACAGCTGCACAATCCGAGGAGAATTTCGAGAGTATGGCGGAGGCTTTCCGCATGCTCCTCTCCATGGCGTCCTCCCCGCAGAACATCCGAGCTGCCGCGCACGGACTCGTTCTTGCCCTCCGTGGAACCAGCTTTTCAGCAGAAGCACGCGCCGCTGTGACGCTCACGCTACCGCAGCGGCTGCCGAGTCTCGACGAGTTGGCGCCAACGGTGCAAGTTCTGGATGAGAGAGAGTACTACGCGGAGCTCATCGAGACGCTTCCTGTGCAGGATGGTGTCGTCCTCTACGAGAGCTTTCATGGAGCCTCGGTTTCCTGTAACCCACTGGCGATGTGTCTCGAGCTGTTGCGCCGAGACACTTCAGGTGAGTTCACGCATGTCTGGTCGGTGCATGACCCAAAGGCGATCCCGGAGATACTCAAATCCGATTCGCGTGTGAGATTCGTACGCGCGGGTTCGTATGGCTACATTCGGCATCTTGCCACCGCTCAATACCTTGTCAGCAACGTGACGTTTCCAGACTTTTTCATCGCGCGTGAGGACCAGCGCTACGTGAATACCTGGCATGGAACTCCATGGAAGCATTTGGGAAAAGAGTTCGCCGGGGCGCCCTTCTCATACGGAAATATCGCCCGCAACCTGCTGCAGGCCACTCATGTACTTGTCCCCAACCAACACACGGCCCATGCACTGTACAGAACCCAAGACATCATTGGTCTCGGCGCGGTAGAACCCGAGGTCATCGGGTCGCCGCGAGTAGATTCAATGCTGATCACAGATCACGTCACGCGCGATAGCGTGCTCCATCGATTGCGATTAGATCAGACGCTGCCAGTCGTCTTCTTCGCTCCGACCTGGCGCGGTGTATCAGGAGACGTGCGGACGCAAGCTGAGCAGATCGCGAAGACAGTCCGCGCACTCAGTGGTCTGCGGGCGAACATTCTGGTTCGAGTGCATCATCTCGTAGGCTCGGGGGAGGATGGTGTCCCTCCTGGAGACAACGTTTTCAGGGTTCCCGCGGACATCGATACGAACGCCGTTTTGGCTGTCTCGGATGTACTCGTATCCGACTACTCGAGCGTGATATTCGATTACGCAGTTCTGAACAAGCCGATTGTGAAGTACGTCTACGACGCTGAGGAGTACGCGCGAGAGCGCGGGCTCTATTTCGAGTTGGATGAGGTGCCGGGGGTTACATGTAGCTCTCTCGATGAGCTGACACGCAGTGTCTCGGATTTGATCGATTCGCCAGTCGTCACCGACTGGACGGGAACAGAGACAGCTGCACTGTGGGGCATGGAAGATGGTCGGGCATCGGCAAGAGCCGTGGATGCGATGTTGCACACATCGTCAGGCGCCTCATCGCAAAACGAGCATCGATTGCTCCTCCTCGCGGGAGGGATGAAGCCCAACGGAATCACCCGATCCATGAGAAATCTGATCAATGTGTGGCGACCGGCTGGCTCTGCAGTGCAGTTAGGAATCGGATTGGGTGCTGTAGAACATCCTGAAGCAATTGAAGCGAGAACAGATTTGCGCCAGCGGACGCAATTTTCCCTATTTGTTGGTTCCCCGGTTGCGACGCGCCAAGAACGATTGCTGTGGACCCGGTTCGAGAACGCACGGGAAGAATGCACTGCGGAGCTCGTCGAAGGTGTGCAGCCGATGATGCGGCGAGAACGCAGGCGACACTTTGGTCGCGCAACGTTCGACACCGTGCTCGATTTCGATTCCTACTCGCTCTATAATTCCGCGCTTGCGGTGCTGGGCTTTTCTGCGTCCGTGCGATCCACTGCGCTCATTCACAGTGATTTCGTTGCTGAGATGACGACGCGCTTCCCGAATCTGCGAAGCATCGGAGCTCTTCTTCCCAGGTTCAACGGCCTGGGATCTGTGAGCCCGGACGTCTTGGCAAAGAACCGTTCCGAACTGAGCAACAGATTCGGTGTCGATAGTTCTCGGTGGAACCTCGTGCCGAACTTCATTGATGCCGTCGGGATCGCTCAGGCATCGTCACGCGAGATCGATCCCGACCTGCGCGAGTGGTTTGCTTCTCATCATCAACACGTCATCAGCGTCGGGCGACTATCGACGGAGAAGAATCTTCAGGACGCGCTCCTAGGACTGGCACTCTCCGACCCGAATGGAGAACGACTCAAGTACGTGATCGTCGGAGACGGGCCGGATCGGCCAGTTCTCGAATCCTTGGTGGCCGACCTCCGCCTTGAGATGTCGGTATTCTTTGCCGGGCACCGGGACAATCCCTTCCCCGCCATCAAAAGAGCGAACGCCTTGATGCTGACATCGAAGTATGAGGGGCAGCCCATGGTGGTCCTCGAAAGCCTTGTGCTGCACACTCCCATCGTCGCGGCAGACATCCCCGGCACACGATCAGTGCTCAAGGACGGGAAGCTTGGCATGCTTGTGGACGCTGGTGCAGAAGGAGTTTCGAGGGGCTGGCAAGCAATCGCGAGCGACAGTCTTCGCGCGCAGGAGTTCGATACGCAAGCGTATGTCCGTGAAACGAGCGCCGCATTTGAGTGTTTCATCAGTCCGACAGAGTAGCGACGCACTGGCGACTCACGGTGTATGGTCCTTCCAAAGGGGTTCGCAGCATTACAAGGCGTTGTATCTCGCTTTCATGGGGTCAACACGTCGTGATTTAGCGATCGTTCTCCCACGGTGCGGGAATGGGGAAGTATCTCTCCAGCCATAGAGCCAAGAAATCAAGATTCTCGGCGGAAGCGTCCGGGCTATCGTTGATGCAAAACACTGCGCGACCCCGATGGCCGAGAAGGGCTTCGAGCCTCGCCTGAATATTCTCCGCGCTGAGATCGAAGTAGTCGTAGCGAATGCTCGCGGGAAGCGCCCTTCGCTCCTGGTATCCCATGTAATGGTGCAGCCAACCATTGATTTCATAGTCATCCTGCGAGCGCAGCTGATTTCCCCAGGTCTGTTCGAATACCTCGGGATAGCGCTCTTCGAGTTCAAAGAGATAACCGCGCATTTGCGGAACAGGGGTATGCCAGAACGCTCGCGTCGGCTGCACCCCGTGTTCGCGCAACACGAGATCTGAGACGTTCTTTCGAGCAGCTTCATGCGCAAGCTCATAGCTGGTCTTGGTCGGCATTGAGCTTTTAGAGAGGAAGAACTTGGACATTCCGTTGCTCGCGAAGAAGCGCTCCTGGCTCACCGAATGCCCGATGAAAACGTCATCGTTCATAATGAGGTAACGATCAGACAATCCCTGAATGTGGTGAATACGCCCTGCGATTGCGTGCGAGTTATACGTGGGGAGTGCGCCCGACTCGCCGAAAAGCTCCTGGTGATTGACCATTCGAATTCGAGGGTGGGAGGTGTCGAGCCAGTCGGGTACCTGCGAATCTGTGACAAGAATGATGTTGCGCACCCAGTCACAGTTCTGGAGCAGTGAACGCATCGCGTATCGAAGTTCACCATTGTCACGGAACCGCGAAGCATCGAAGCTGTTCTCCGGAACCGTTCCGGTGAGCTTCGCAATGACTTCGGCTCGCCTCTCGAGCCAATTGAGATCCGCACCGTTCACCCACATGAACACCACGTCAATTTCTCCCGAAGGCTCGAATATGTTTCGTGTGTCGAACACCTCGTAGGAGGGGAGAGATAGACCATTCACCGAGACAACCGTCTCTTGCTGATGCGATATATCGATTGAAGCTGATCGATCGTTCCGGAATGGGCTCGCGATCGTCCCATCTTCCGACTTCGACCACCGTTCAATCCGACATGAGTGCGCGAGTCCGTAGGGCTGCACTTTATCGTGCTCCGAGTAGAACCTCAGCACTTCTATCGATGCCTGTTGCGTCACCGCAGTGAGAGCCTCCGGTGTGGACACCTCTACAGGGAGGCGGAAGGTGCGGCCCGATGCGTCTTCTACCAGAACGCCGACATACAGCGGTGCTGCGCCAGATACCCGCCGGAGTGCGGTGAGAACTCGTCCCCAATTCTCGTCCTCGACTGCCAACATGGCATGGCGACGCGACTGATCCGGTACGGCAAAATACGGAATACCGGCGTCCTGGAGAGCTGCGCTGGCGGTGCGCAGATTCCGCCGCTGAGCATCGCGCGAGGACATTCCGACGACTTTCGCAGCCGCATAGGTTCGTTCGTCCAGATAATGAAGCCGAATCTCACTTTCGCGAGCGAGCAATGCTTTGAATTGCCGAGCCTGTCGATTGATGAGTCGCCGTTCAGCTGTAGCGAAGAAGCGCGTGAGGGGACGCCGGCTCAAGATGCTGAGAAGTCGGCTCCGTCGCGGCGCTGAGATCGGGTGATTCGTCGTGTTCATGTGACGCCTAAAACTACTTTCTGCCTGCTGAGCGGTGAAGGTCCGGAGATGTCATGCGAAGATGTTGTCGATGTCGCCACGCGGCGTCGGCGTCCTGGTACCGCGGAAAATGCCGAGGATCTGTCAGATTTCCGAGTCGGGCGTGAATACGGTCGACCACCCGTGCCGAATTGTTGCGGTCTCTGACAGAAAACGCATCGCGCGCGAGTTCCAACTCCCGGAAATCAGTTTTTCGAGTAAGTGTCGCCTTGAGCACTCGGCGAAGTTCTTCTGCAGTCGAACAACGAGGTATGCGGGAGATCAAGTCGTCCATTACCGCACTCTCGTATGTCCCCGTCTTTCGACGAAACTCGCTTTCGTCGAACTGGTAGAGAATTGCAGGCTTTGCTAAACGGATGAAGTCCCAGACGATGCTGGAGTAATCGGTAATCACCCCGTCGGAGTCCTTGATCAGCTGAGAGAATGGCACATCACTCTGATCCACCACTCGGATACGTGGATGTCGTGGCACCAGCACACGACCCAGCTCGAGAAGTTTCGGATGAGCGACGAAGATGATGTGGGCATCCTGCTCTTCCAGCAAGGCGTGGGTCTCGGTCGAATCGAGAAACTCGCGGATAGCATGGACGTAACCGGAGTTTTCCAGTTCGGAAGCATTCTGATCTTCAAGCCACTCTCGCCAAGTCGGCATGAAGAGAATGCTGTGTGTGCGCAGCGGTGACTGCGAGCCTCCCAGCGGGATCAGGTCCCAACGCGGCAAGCCCGTCATATCGATGATCTCGGGGGGCACGCCGGCAGATGTCAGAGCGCTGGTCTCCCATTCGGTTGATGTGACTAGAACGTCGGGGAATACCGAGCTGCCAGGTCGGAACAATCCGACCTGCTTCAGGCCGGCGACTCCATGCTGGAGAAAGTAGTTCTTTTTCAGGAAGAGGAGTTTGTCGAGCAGCCCAGGCTGGGCGTGTAAATGCGACAAGTGATAACGGACGTCGGACGACACGAGGAATGTGCGAGGCGAATAGAGGAGTCGCCACTGTTTGAGGCTGAACTTCCGAATGGTTCGCGAACTTTGCGCGACACGAGCGCGCTGGGCACTGTCATGAGAAATGACGAAGTACCAGTCGAACCTTGGTGAGAGCTTCCGCGCATTGAGCGCTGTGAACAGCGCGTGTCCGTTGTCCTGGGCAGTATCAGCATTCTTCTCGAAAATGAGGGCCGTCGGGGGGAGCTGGCGATGCAGGACGCGGCGGATGAGGTTTTCTGCTCTGGCGATCCGCGCGAACATCTTTTGAATGCGAGGGTGGAGATCGTAGGCTGAGCGAGGGCGCACTACGAAGTCCAAGAATGTCGTCGTTGGTGTGGCTGCGAGTGCGACGACGCGCTGAGCGCCGATGCGTATCGTCGGCGACACAACCTGCTGGTGCAGCCGGTTGTACAGGCTCTCATCGAGGTGATCGAGCCGCAATTCGATGGAGTTGTCGGAGTCTTGATTCTGCAGCGTCGCGCAGATGGAATAACGCAGGGGAACCATTTCGGAAAGGTGCGCGCGTGGAAAGTGGAAGCTGAGTTGTAGGCCATTCTCTGTAGCAACGGTGACAACTCGCTCAGCGCGAACCACAGATGAGTGGTGCGACGAATGTAGGCGAAGCGTCACCCCAGAAATCGCGAAAGAACCCTCCTCGCTGAGAACGAGGCGGCAGTTGAGAGATATTCCGGTTCGAGTCATATCGACGCGGGAGAGCGAGTGTGAATACTTGAATCCGCGCAGTTCGTGGTCGAACAGCGCCGCGTTGGCCATCGATATGAGGATCCGATCCTCAGTCAGAGTGACGTGCGGCTGGATGGCGGACTCGGTGTCTTCCGATCGAAACGTCCTTCGCCACCTGGGCAATTGCTCGAGTAGTGCCACCTCGGTCGTGAGCTGTTCACCATCGTCGGACACCACCGAGAACGTGTCTGACACGCTCGGAAGGGAGTCACGCAGCTGCTCGTAGGAAGAGTACCAGCCGCCATCCTTCAACGTGAAGGGCAGTGAAAAGATGCCCCCCGTCGTCGAAGATTTTGCCAGCAGGCGGGGTGGTTGCGAATCGAGGGTGATCCGCATACCATCGCCGACCTCCTCGACATGCTGAACACGCATCAAATCAGTTTACAACTCGAACGACCATCGTCATCGCCCCACTGCCGTCGTGCGCTCAAACTCGAAACCGTTGTCGAATGAGTACGTCGCGACACCGTTCTCGAATTCCAGTCGTTTTTCGTCGAAAGTTGCGGTTCCACCATGAATAGTGCTTGCAATGAGACCCCAGGGTCCCTGGGGTCCACCAGCGCGTCGATATGCGGCTAGAAACGGCCCGCCCGTGAGGCCGAACGTGGCTCCCGAAGCCTGCGCATTGTCGAGCGAGGTGATGTACCCCTTCTCGAACTCTTGGAAGACGCCGCCGCCGCCTGGGGTATCGACTCGTGTCTCAGGGCCCAGGGGGCGACCGTACTTCGCCGAGCGGCGCTCGTAGTTCTCCCGAATGGGCCCAGAGACGGGAAAAGGAAGGCCGGAATCGGTCGAACTTGGATGCAGGAACTCGACAGCTTCGTCGATGGCACCGTCGAAGACGATTTCGCCCTGGCTCAGTACGATCCCGCGATCGCAGAGTCTCTGCACGTGTCCGACGCTGTGGCTTACGACAAATAGGGTGGTTCCCGATTCGCGAAGCTCCAACATCTTCCTGTTGCACTTCTCCCGAAAAGCAGCATCGCCGACAGAAAGGATCTCATCGACGAGAAGCACATCCACCTGAGTGTGCACCGCTACCGAGAAACCCAAGCGAGCATACATTCCCGAGGAGTAAAACTTCACCTCGGTATCTATGAACTCCCCGATCTCCGAGAATTCAAGAATCTCGTCAAACTTTGCTTCAGTTTCAGCTCGACTCATGCCGAGAATGGCCGCATTCAGAAAGACATTATCTCTGCCGGTGAGGTTCGGATTGAAGCCTGCTCCGACTTCGAGCAGACCCGCAACGCGTCCGCGGGTGCGGATCCAGCCGGAATCCGGGCGCAGAACGCCCGAAACCATCTTGAGCGTCGTTGACTTACCTGAGCCGTTCTTTCCCATGATGGCGACCGACTGGCCCTGGGGTACGTCGAAGGAGACGCCACGCACCGCCGTGAAACGAGAACTGAGTTTCTTCCCCTGAAATGCTGCCACAACGACCTCTTTCGCGGAGGTAGCATGACGCAACTTGAACGTTTTCGTGACGTCGTGGATCACGATTGAAGGCTTGGGGCTCGCCGATTCAGAGGTACTGCGCAAAGGTGCCCTCCAGCTTTCTAAAGGTTATTTGGCCGATGCAAAGCGTCGCGATCGCGATGAAGAGCGCAATCAAAGCATTCAGCATGAGCCCCGTGGGACGTTCGGAGCCAGGCGCGATGGGGAGCCAGAAAACGTTGTGCACGAGCTCTACAGCCGCAGTGACCGGGTTCAGCATGTACACCTGATAAACCCAGTCGGGCGCGATTTCTTTGATCATGAGCGCTGAATAGAGCACCGGGGATGCCCACGTTGCAAACATGAGAATGAGCGACACCACATTGTGTGCGTCGCGGTACGCGACATTGATGGCGCCGAAGAGGAGCCCCAAACCGAGAGCGAAGACGAGCACTACCACGATAGCCAGCACGAACGCGACGATCTGCATCCATGTAACTGTCCATCCCAGTACGAGACATATTGCGAGCAGCACTGCAACCTGCGGCAGAAAGTGGGTCAGAGCTGCGCCGACTGCCGCAACGGGAAAGAGTTCACGCGGCAGGTAAATCTTCTTGACGAGTGAGGCATTGTCGGTGATTGCACTCGTGGTGTTGCGGAGCACCTCACTGAAGAGTCCGACCACGATGAGGCCGCAGAAAAGGTAGACCGGGAAATACTCGACATCCTTATGCAGACCGAAAATAACGCCGATGACGATGTAATACAGCAGAAAGTGGGCGACGGTCTGCACGTACGACCAGATCCATCCGAGCGCCGAACCGTAGTAGCGGGTCGTGACACTCTTCTTCAGCAGGAGGGACAACAGGTATCGATGTCCGAAGACATCCCAGAGTCCCTTGCTTTTCCCTGGAGTATCGAACTCCGGGTCAGTGAGCGCAGCTTGGTAAGTCACAACCGTGCAGTCTACTTCCTGTGTCTGTGGAGATGCCGCTTCAGCTGGCCGGGGTGACCGGTGCGAGGTCCCCCTGCTCGCGCCACCAATTCACTGCACCGCGCAGCGTCGCGAGGTCTTCGGGCAGCCATTCGCTCCCGACAAAGAAGTCGCCCGCTTTGTAGTGCCGTGTCAACACCTCGGCGAGTGCGGCGTCGTGCCCGGCACGTTCGACGCCCATCGCATTGACGCCGGTGAGCCTCGGCGGGGTGCCGTACACCTTGGCGAACGGGGGCACATCGCGGGTGACCGGGGTGCCCATGCCGACCATCGCGCCGGGGGCGATGACGCGGCGCTGATGAACGACCGCGTTCATGCCGATATTGACGCGGTCGCCGATCACGCAGTGGCCCCCGATGGAGACCCCGGCCGACACCGTCGAGTCCGCGCCGAGCAGCACATCGTGCGCGAGGTAGGCGCGGTTGAGCACCCAGCTCCGTGCGCCGACGGTGGTCTCTCGATAAGTGCCCTGGTGAATCACCGCGCCCTCACGAATCACCGCGCCGGTGCCGATGCGTACGCCAGCGTGCTGCAGGTCGCCGTTCCACGCAGTGTTCTGGGGCAGGCTCGACATCTCTGGTGGTGCGCCGATCTGCGCGCCCGGCCCGATCCACACTCCATCTTCGACGGTGCACGGCCCGAGGAGCACTGCGCCGGGGCCGATCTTCACGTCGGCGCCGAGCGTGACGCCGTCGCCGATGAATGCCAGTGGACTGATGTCGTTCATGCTTCTCCTGTTGATTGCGCGGGCGTCAACAGCCCGAAATGCGATACAGCACTGCGTAACCCTGTCGGTCCACCTCGGTGAGCACGGGAGAACGATCGAGATGCTGCATGTTCTTGAAGGGGATGCCTCGAGGGCCGGGGTCGGGGATCACGAATTTCTGACCGAAGTCGATGACGTAGGTGATATCGAGCTCACGAGAGAGCGTGCACGCGCGTTTCGGGTCGGGTACGAGTGCATTCACGAACTCGTAGTCGCGCGGGTCGTAGATGCCGCCGGAATGCGGAAACGTGACAGCCCGGTCGGCGAGCGCGTACGTGAGTGCGCTGCCGTTCAGCGGGTTGTTCGCGATGACCTCGCCCTCGGGCACCTCGTCATCGAGGCGATCGAGCAACTGCAGTTCGTCGTCGCTCACGAGCAGTGATTGCTTCGCATCGTAGCTCTCGGTGACGATCTGCTGAATGCGGAACGTGCCCGACTGGCCGATGGCCACGAGCGCGGCGATCGCGAGCACGGCGAGGATTCTGAAGGCGCGACGCGGATGCGATGCGAAAACGAGGGTGGAACGCCGCAACCCGGGCCGCAGCCACGCCCAGATCGCACGGCCTCCGAGCACCATGAGCGGGAGCGCGCCGAACGGCACCAGCGCCGCGAGACGTCGCGGATCGTTATACCAGGGACTGACGAAGAGCGTGCGCCACTCCGATGTGGGAAAGCCGTCAGCGATGACGTACAGCAGAGCGAGCGCCGCTGCGCTGCCAATCACCCAGCGCATCGAGCGCGATCGCCACGCCAGCAGTGCGCCGAGTACCACGACGGCAGAGACAGCCCATGCATGTCCTTGAATATGCGGGGTGCCGCCGATCAACTGGAAGAGTGCGCTGCGAGGCCCGAAGAACCCCTGCCACGCATTGTCGGTGGTGCGGCCCCCGACCCAGGCGACGACGACCGCCGCTGCGAAGACGCCGAGACCGATCACGGCCCCGACACCGCGTACCTCTCGCGCGTATCGCGGAAGCACCGAGATGCCTGCCGCCGTCGGCACCGGCCGACCGCGAAGCGCGCGAATGGCCGCAAACAGCACCGGGAATGCGCCCCAGACGAGCAGCACGTGCACCACGCTCGGGTGCGCGAGCGATGCGGCTCCCAGCGCGCCGACGAAGAGCAGCCAGCGAGTTGCGGGGGTGATCGGTTGCGCGCGGCGGGCGGGCCCGAGATTGAGCAATTGCAGGCCGGCGACGAGCACGAAGGGCAGCAGAATCAGCGCGAGGATGTTGGGGTAGAGCACCCCGTACCCGGCGAGGAAGAGCGGAAAGTTCGGGAACGCTGCTGCGGCGGCACCAGATATCCAGAGCACGGCTCTGCTGTGCCCGGCGATCGCGCGACCGAGCGCGACGATGCCGATGGGCCAGACAACGCATGCGGTGGTGAAGAGCACGGCATTGGTGGCGACGGGGATGCTCGCGCCGCTGAGCTGCACGACCAAGGCCACGAACGCGTGCCAGAGCGTCGGGTAGAAGACCGGCGACCCCGGCGAGGTCAGATCCATCGAGAACGGGGAGGCTGAGCCACCGTCCAAGATGTATCGCACCGCGTTGAGGTGGAAGTTCGCATCGAACGTCTGCGAGATAGCCTCAGGCTGCTTTATGGCGGAGAAGAGCGCGATCGCGAGCACGAGACCGCCGACCGCCGCGGCCGCGAGGCCGACCCACAGGTCTGACCAGCTACGGTTGCCGCCCGTCCCTTGTGCATCTGCGGGGATAGCGAACCAGCGACGCAGCAGGAACAGGATCACGCCGAGTGCTACGGCGAGCACCACCGGGGGCAGTAGCCCCCAACGAAGTTGCGCGAACGGTGCGACGATGCTGGTGATTGCGAGTACCGCGAAGCCGGCCGGCACGGCCACCGTCACGAGTGCGAACCCGCGCAGTCTCAGCGCGAACGCCGACGGCAGGCCGAGCACCGCGATGATCGCGATCGTGACGATCACGGGCAGCGCGAACGCAAGCCATGCGGTCATGCGCGCGGTGCCCCGTCCGTGCCGGTCGTTCCGGGCCGCGGTGATGCCGAAGCAGAGGCGTCACGGGCCGCCTGATCCTCGAGAATCCGCGCCTCCATCAGCGCGACCGACCGCGCAAGCTCCGTGACCCGGGCGTCGCTGCGCGCCTTTGCGCGCACGACGGTCGCCGCGAAGATGAGCATGGCGACGATGAAGAGGTAGAGCAGCAGGTCGGTGCCGCGGCCGATGCCGAAGAAGATTGCGACGGTGGTGAGCACGCCGGGGAAGAGGATCGCGGCGGCGGCGGCCAGCACGAAGAGGATGGCGAAGATGCGCTTGAGCGCGAGCGAACGTTCGCCCGGCAGAAACCGTACCGCGAGCGACGCGGCGACCACGACGACCGCGATGAGGAGAACTTGAAAGATAGACATGGGCGCCTAACGAATGATGAGGTCCACGAGGATGTTCACGGAGTTGAGCAGCGACTGCCCCTTGGCCTTCGAATAATCGGTGTAGATGACCTCGACGGGAAACTCGGTGTAAGGCAATCCGGTCTTGCCGAGCTGCACGACGATCTCGGTGCCGTGCGCCATGCGATCCTGCCGCAGCTTGATGCGCGATGCCGCATCGGCGCGAATGACGCGCAGCCCATTGTGGGCGTCGGTGAGGCGCGTGCGGGTCGTGACATTCGTCACCCACACCGCCGTCTTGAGCACGATCTTCTTGAGAATGCCCGGGTTGGTGCGGTCGTCGAGAAACCGCGAACCGAACACGATCGCCATGTCTTCGTCGCGCGACACCTGCAGCATCGCGGAAGCGTCGACCACGCGGTGCTGGCCGTCGGCATCGAACGTCACGATGTACTGCGCACCGCGTTCAAGGGCATAGCGGAAGCCGGTTTGCAGCGCCGCGCCCTGACCGAGATTGATGGGGTGGGTGACGATGCGGGCGCCCGCAGCTCTCGCGACATCGGCTGAGCCGTCGCGCGAGCCGTCGTCGATGCAGACGACGTTCGGGAAGACGGGGATGAGCTCGGAGACCACACCGCCGATCACCGTCGCCTCATTGAAGAGCGGGATGACGACCCACGTGTCGGTGTTGGCGGTCGCGCCTGAAAGCGCGGGGTCGAGCGTCATGCGACCATTCTGACAGACCGGCGCCGTGTTCACGCGGTGGGCGGCGGGATGAGCGTGGTGAGTTGCGCGTTGAACCAGCGGGCCAGCGAGAGCGAATACATGCCCGTGAGGTGGTTGTTGTCGGTATACATGATCAGGTCGCCAGTGATCATGTGGCAGGTGCCATCGGGGCAGGTCACCGTATACGTATCGACCACGGGCACGTTCAAGTCGTTCGCGTCGGCGACGAGCCAGTCGGCGAACTGCGGGTCGATCCACGCACAGACGTCGTCGGCCGCGGGGATCGCGAGCACGCAGCCCGGGCCGGTGAAGGCGTCGCCGTTCGCGTCGCGCGCGCCGACCGACGGCACGTCGCGAATCACGATGACCTGCTTGCCGGCGTCGACGAGTTGCTGCAGCCCGACCCGAGCCGCGTCCCCGAGATCGTAGAGGTTCGTGCGCAGGCTGACCAGCACGGTGTCCACAGTCGGGTCATTCGCGATGTCGGATCGCAGTGCCGCGCCCCACTCGGCGCAGCGGGCCGCATTCTCGTCGTCGGCTGCACTCGGTTCGGTGAACAGCCCGCACGATGCCCGACTCTCGAGACGCAACGACCAGTCATTGGCCGCAGCGACGCGCTGGATCGGAGCGAAGATGTGCTCGGCGTGGGAGTCGCCGATCATGACGACACCGGGAGCACTCGATGCGCCATCCGACGCCGGAAAGTCGCATGAGCGCTCCTTCCAGGAGCCGACGGTGGTCGCAGTGCAGTGCTCTGCCCCGACGCCTGAGCCGAACCAGAACCAGGGGCGATCCTGCTCCGCAAATGCCGGGTCGATCGCTGCGGTGTACTCGTGCGGGTTCGCGCAGTCATCGAGAAACGCGGAGGCCCCGACGCAGCTGGATGATCTTGCGCTCGAGCCGCCGAGCGGCTCACCTTCGATGAGCGCCTGGATCTGCGCGCGCCGGTGGTCCACGTCAGCATTGATGGCCGCGGTCTGCCCGACCACGAACCCGATGATGGCGAGCATCGCGACTGCCATGCCGCCGAATGTCGCCCAGCGCGTGCGCAGCACCCCGGGTGCGCGGCGAATCGGTTCTTCGACAAATCGCTGCGTGAGCCACGCGAGCACGACGGTGATCGGCAGCACGATGGCGGCGAGGCGCCAGTGCGCCATCGCGCCCGTGCTGTCGCCGAGCAGCGCCGGCACGGCGACGATCAACGGCCAATGCCAGAGGTAGATGGCGTACGACGTGTCGCCGATGAACTGCACGGGTCGCAGATGCATGAAGCGCTGCGGGCTCCCGGCGAACGCCGCGTCTCCGGGGGAGCGATCACCGAGCCAGATCAGCGCGGCCGTCGCGCCGACCGGAAGCAGCGCGATCCATCCGGGAAAGGCGGTCGCCGCGTCGAACGCGACGGCCGACCCGACGATGACGACGAGCGCGATCCAGCTGCCGGCGAGCTTCATTCCCGGAGCCCAGCGCGACGCCGGAACCATTGAGATCAACCCCCCGAGCACGAATTCCCAAGCGCGGGTTGTCGTGAAGAAGTAGGCCGTCTGTTGCGAACGTGCGGTTTCGAGAAACGAGTACGTGAGCGATGCGATGAATACGACGAGCAGGAGTGCGAGCACGATGATGCGCAGGCCCGGGCCGCCGCGCTTCGCCGCGATCAGCGCGAGACTCGCGGCCACGGCGATGAGGATCGGCATCACCAGGTAGAACTGCTCTTCGACCGAGAGCGACCAGTAGTGCTGCGCAAGCGACGGCGGGTTTGCAGCGTTCAAGTAGTCGACCGCGTCGGCCGCGAGGTGCCAGTTCACGATGTAGCCGGCCGCGAACCCGATGTCGCCCAGGTTCTGCGCACGGCTGATCGAGGGCATCACGGTCAGGGTCAGGATCGCTGAGACCGCGAGCACTAGGAGCGCCGCGGGCAGCAGCCGCCGCACTCGTCTGGCCCAGAACTCCACGACCCGCACGCGGCCGGTGCGCTCCGCTTCGCGCAGCAGGTGCCCCGTGATGAGAAAGCCGCTGATCACGAAGAAGACGTCGACGCCGATGTATCCGCCGGGCAGTCGTTCTGGAAAGAGATGGAACGCGACGACGAGTGCGACCGCAAGTGCGCGGAGACCCTGGATGTCGCGCCGTTTTCCCCGCGACGACGAGGCCGCTGCCGGGGCGGGATCGTGTCGCGGGGTGGTCTGCAGAGGTGCGTGCTGGGAGTCGATCGGACCAGGCTAACAGGGCGCAGCGCGGCGGTGCCGGTATCCTGGCAGCTGACGATCCGCATAACCGTGCGCGAAAGGTGATTCTTCTATGTCTGATTTTATTCCTGCTGCCAAGCCTCTCATCGGCGACGAGGAGCGCGAGGCGGTTGATCGGGTGCTGCGTTCCGGAATGATCGCGCAGGGGCCCGAAGTTGCGACGTTCGAGCAGGAATTCGGTGCACACTTCGCCGAGGGCCGTCCCACAGTGGCCGTGAATTCTGGCACGAGCGGTCAGCACCTCGGCCTGCTTGCTGCAGGCGTCGGTGCGGGTGATGAAGTCATCGTGCCGTCATTCACCTTCGCCGCGACCGGCAACTCTGTCGCGCTGACCGGGGCCACCCCGGTCTTCGCCGATATCGAGCCCGACTCGTTCACGCTCGATCCGGAGTCGGTGCGAGCCGCGATCTCGCCGCGCACCAAGGGCATCATGCCGGTGCATCTCTACGGTCACCCGTTCCTGGTCGATCAGATCGAAGCGATCGCGCAGGAGCACGGCCTCGCTATCTACGAAGACGCCGCGCAAGCCCACGGCGCCTCCTGGAAGGGGCGCCCGGTCGGCACCATCGGCGACTTCGCCATGTTCAGTCTGTACCCGACGAAGAACATGACCTCGGGTGAGGGTGGCATGGTCACGTGCGCCACCGAGGAGCTCGCCCGCGGCGTTCGCCTGCTGCGCAACCAGGGCATGGAGACCCAGTATGCGAACGAGGTCATCGGCTTCAACGCGCGCATGACCGATGTGCACGCCGCGATCGGCCGCGTGCAGTTGACCAAGGTCGACGCCTGGACGGCGCAGCGTCAGGCCAACGCCGCGGCGCTCAACGCCGGTCTTGCGGGCCTCGACGGCGTCACCACGCCGATCGTCGCCGACGATGCAGTGCACGTCTACCACCAGTACACGATCCGGGTCGATGCCGACGAACGCGACCGTCTGCGCGACGCGCTGAAAGAGGAGCACCAGGTGGGATCGGGCGTCTACTACCCGATTCCGAACCACCGCCTGCCCTCGCTCGCGCACTTCGCCCCGGGGCTCGACTTGCCCGAGACCGAGCGCGCCGCCACCGAGGTGCTCTCGCTGCCCGTGCACCCCTCGCTGACCGAGGGCGACCTCGAACGCATCATCGCCGGCGTCACCGCGGTACTGCGAGCCGGAGCCTAAGCCGGGTACGCCCGCGTTCGCGGGTCGCCCGACAGCATCATGAAACACATCTGGACTACTCTCCGTCAGCTGCTGCCGCTGCTGCCGGATGGCGCGCAGCGCTACTTCGTCGGCTACATCGTCGCGACAAGCCTCATCACGGCGCTCGATGCCATCGGCATGGCGATCCTGGCGGTGACCATCGGCCCGATGCTCGCCGGCAACGCGATCACCGTGCCCGTGCTCGGCAGGATCGGCGTCGAGTCGGCGCCTCTGCTGGTGCTCATCGCGCTCGCGCTCATGATGCTGAAATCGCTGCTCAACGTCATTCTGCAGTGGTTCGCCACCCGCCGCTTCGCGAAGTACGAGCTCGAAGTGGGCGACCGCCTGTTCCGCGCCTACATCGGCGCGAGCTGGGAGGAGCGTTCGAAGCGCACGGTCGCCGAGATCACGCGTATCGCCGACGCCGGCATCGCGAACGCGATGGCCGGCTTCGTGCTGCCGCTGATGCGGGTGCCGAGCGCCTTCTTCACCTTCATCCTGGTGCTCGGCGTGCTCGTGGTCTCTGACCCGGCGACCTCCGTCATCGCGTTCGTCTACCTCTCGCTCGTAATGCTGCTCGTGCACTTCGTCGTCACGAACCGCTCACTCGAGGCCGGCCAGGTGAACCGCGACTACAGCTACCGCGTCGCGAACCTCATGACCGAGATGATCGACGCGCTCAAAGAGCTCAGCCTGCGTAACCGACTGAACGAGGTCGCCGACCTCGTGACCGACAACCGACGTCACGGCACTCGCGCCCGTGCAAACGGCTCGTTCCTCGGCGTGCTGCCGGGCTTCGCGTTCGAGATGGCGCTGCTCGGCGGCATCGCGCTCATCGGCGTCAGCGCGTACTTCTTCCAGGGCGGCGTGCAGGGTGCGCTCTCGTCGGTCGCGCTCTTCGCCACGACGGGCTTCCGACTGATTCCGGCGCTCACCGCGTTGCAGGGCGGCATCGTCCAGGCGACCGCGAGCCTGCCGGGTGCCCGAGACGTGGTCGGCGACCTGATCGCTTCGGAACGCGACGTGCAGACCTCGCAGACTCCGGCCGACACCGCCGAGCTCGCCGAGAACCCGCGCCTGCTGCGCCTCGACGACGTGCAGTTCCGCTACCCCTCGGCAGACGCCGATGTGATCCGCGGCATGTCGCTCGATGTGCCGCTCGGCAGTTCCGTCGGCATCGTCGGCCCGTCGGGTGCCGGCAAATCGACGCTCATCGACCTGCTGCTCGGGCTCAGCCAACCCTCGCAGGGTGCGATCGAGATCGACGGCGACCCCATGCAGTCCGTGCTGCGGCAGTGGCGCGGCCGGGTCGGGTACGTGCCGCAGCGCGTGGCGCTGTTCGATGGCACCATCGCGCAGAACGTGGCGCTCACCTGGGGCGAAGAGATCGATCGCGACCGGGTGATCCACGCGCTGGAGCGCGCGCAGCTCGGGTCGCTCATCGCCGACCGCGCCGGCGGTATCGACGAGCGCATCGGCGAGCGCGGTATGTCGCTCTCGGGCGGCCAGCAGCAGCGCCTCGGCATCGCCCGCGCGCTGTACACCGATCCGCTCGTGCTCGTGCTCGACGAAGCGACCAGCTCGCTCGACACGAAGACCGAAGACGAGGTGACGAAGTCGATTCGCAGCCTGCAGGGTGAAGTGACGCTGATCTCGGTCGCGCACCGCCTGTCAACGATCAAGGATTACGACCGCATCTGCTATCTCGACGAGGGCATCATTGTCGCGCAGGGCACGTTCGCCGAGGTTGCGAGAGCCCATCCGCCGTTCGGCGAGCAGGTCGCGCTCGCGGGGCTCGGCTCGCTGCTGCGCGACGCAGAACCACCCGCAGGCGCCGGCGTCTGAGCTGTGCGCGTCGAGAGCCGTCCCGTGAAGCTCGGGGCGGCTCTCGACGCTTCGAGTGTTCTACTCGGCAGCCTCGAAGATCTGGCCGACCGCTTCGCGCTTCTCCGCTTGGAATCCATCTTCCGCGCGGCCCAGCGCCCAGTAGGCGGAGAGCGAGAGCGCGCGGCGATCGATACCCCAACTGTTGTGCAGCAGCACGCGGAGCTCTTTCATTGCCCCGCGCTCGCCGTGCGCGAAGACCTCGGGGAGCACCTCGGGTACCGGCAACGCCTGTGCGGCCGCGACGAGCACAGTGCCGTGCGTCGCGTGCGTTCCGTCAGGCTGCTCGCGGTGCAGCCAACGCACCTCCACCCCGTACGGGTGGCGGAGTTCGATCTCATCGTCAGTGTTTCCGACCTCGATCAGTACGAGTCCCTGGGCGCTCGCCGGGGTCTCTTCCAACGCCGCGGCGATCGCGGGGATAGCGGATTCGTCACCGAGATAGAGGCGCGGCACCTGGGCGTCGATTGACGGCGCGAATTGCCCGCCCGGGCCTGAGAAGGTGACCAAATCGCCTGGCTGCGCGGAGGCGGCCCATGGGCCGGCGATGCCTTCGTCACCGTGCACGACGAAGTCGATCGCGAGGGTGTCGGTCGCGGCGTCGATCGAACGGATCGTGTAGGTGCGGCGCACCGGCAGATCCTCGAGCGGGAGTCGTTCGCGCAGCTCTTCGAGGTCGTAGGGCGGCTCAAGGCCGAGCTCGGGCTTCGCGAAGAGCAGCTTCACGTACTTGTCGGTCTGCGCCAGCCGCTCGGGGTCGGCCTCACCCAGAAACGCCGCGAAGTTGTCGCCACCGAGGTGCACGCGCACCAGGTGCGGGCTGATGCGCTCGGTGTGGTCGACGGTCAGAACACGAGCGGGGCCGCCGCGACGGCGGGGAGCGGATTCATTCACTCCCTCACCGTATCGCTGGCGACGGCTGCATCTCTAGCGACATCGGACGAATCACAGGATCGTGGGCCGCGTGGCGGCGAGTACGATGGACCCCGATGATTGAGATCCTGAACGACGACCAATTGAGCCGAGCCCGACGCGCGGGGGCGCTCGTCGGCAACATCCTCCAGGCGCTGCGCGAGCGCGCCTCCGTCGGGGTAAACCTGCTCGAGCTCGACCGGCTCACCGGTGAGCTCATTCGTGAGGGCGGCGGAGTCTCGTGCTACCTCGACTACGCACCGTCGTTCGGCAACGGCCCGTTCGGGCACTACGTGTGCACCGCGGTGAACGACGCAGTGCTGCACGGCATGCCGCACGACTACGCACTTGCCGACGGCGACCTGCTGACCTTCGATCTCGCGGTGACCGTGGACGGGATCGCGGCCGATGCGGCGATCAGCTTCATCGTCGGCGAGCGACGCGACCCTGCTGACGAGGCCCTGATCGCCGCGACCGAGGAAGCCCTGCGCGCGGGCATCGCAGCTGCGAAGGCCGACGCCCGCATCGGCGACATCTCGAACGCGATCGGCAAGGTGCTGAAGGGTGCCGGGTACTCCGTGAACATGGAGTTCGGCGGTCACGGCATCGGGTCGACCATGCACCAGGATCCGCATATCGCGAACAGTGGTCGCGCCGGTCGCGGGTACCGCCTGCGACCCGGCCTGCTGCTCGCCATCGAGCCGTGGGTGATGGCCGACACCGACAAACTCGTGTTCGACGCCGACGGGTGGACGCTGCGCAGCGCGACCGGAAGTCGCACCGCGCACACCGAGCACACCGTTGCGATTACGGAGAACGGCGCTGAGATACTGACGCTGCCCACTCGCTAGAAGGGCTACGCTCGCCCGGCGCGGGCGCGGGCGCGGGCGATGCCGAGGCGGTCGTGAGCGGGCTCAGCCCCGCATGATGCGGTAGCCCGCGAAGAGCGTGCGGAACGGCGCCTGTGCGTGGAGCGCGCGGAGGGGGTTGCGCGTGAGCAGAGTCGGCACCGACAGGTATCGGTGACGCACCTCGAGCAGCGCGGCGATCGATTCAGGCGTGGCGCCCGGGTCGCGGAGGCCGTCGAAGACCGCGCGATCCGCCAATGACAGGTAGTCAGACGCGCCCGGAGCGAGCCCCAGAAGTCGATCGATGAGCGACAGCAGCGGCGCGCGGTTGGCCCGCACATCTTCGATCGTGCGTGCTCGGGCGAGAATCGCGTCGAACACGTGGATGCGCACGAGCTTCACGACGATCGCGAGCCGATCTGCGGCTGCGGCATTCACGAACCAGGGGAGCGACTCGAGTTCGTCGAGGAACGCGAAATCCTGGGCGACTGGCCGCGGTGCGAAGGTGACACGATCGCCGGCATCGGCATTGATCACGTAGGCCGGGCCGTGCAGATCGTACGCGAGGGCCTGGGCGGTGTACCAGACGGTGAGCGAGTACGTGAGATCCTCACCCGATGGCAGGCCGTCGGTGAGACGCAGCTCGCCGAACCGTGCGCGACTGATCAGACCCAGGGGAGCGCTGCGGTAGGCGAGGCGATCTTTGCGGGGGTGCAGGTGCTCGGTGCGCCGGCCGAGTCGCACGGGCGGGTACGGATCGGTGCGACCGGTGTCGAGTTGGATCTTGGCGAGCACCGCTTCGGCGCCCGTGCGCTGCGCGATCGCGAGCCACGAATCGATGGCGCCCGGTGCGAGTTCGTCATCAGACCCCATCACCGAGATGTAGGGCGCGGTTGAACTCGCGAAGCCGTGGTTCATCGGCCCAGCGGGCGACTTGATGCCGTCGCGCAGCTCGAGCAGACGGAGTCGAGGATCGTCGGCGTGCGCGCCTAGGTTCGCCCGGATGGTCTCGGGATCGATGTTGTGCGCGACCACGTTCACACGCACGGCCGCCCGCGTGTGATCGAGTACCGAGGCCGCAGCCCGGGCGATCGGCCGCGAGGCTGAATGGACGGCGATGGTGAGGTCGACGAGCGGCTCGGTCATGCTTCGATGCTAGACCGTCATATCGCGCAGCGTGCGCCGCGGGCCCTGACGGTGCAGCGAGAGCAGTGGATTGCGGGTCAACTGGGAGTCGAGGCCGCCGGCCCAGCGCAGATCCAGCAAGTGCCGCACCGTCGAGGCCTCGACGGAGGGATCGAGCACGGCATCGATGGCCGCACGGTCGCGGCGCGAGAGCACCGAGATCGCGCCCGGCGCGATACGTCGGATGCGCGTCACCAGCGCGGCGAACTCGTCGCGGTGCGCCGCGAGCCCGCCATCGGTGTCGAGGCGCGCGAGCACCGCATCGAAGAGGTGCAGGCGAAACACCTTCGCCCCGAATACCAGTCGCTGGCGCCGCGAGAGCGCGCGGAACCAATCGCTCGCGACAATGGCCTCGAGAAACGCGAAGTCGTCGGCGAGCGGGCGCCGTTCCGCAGTGACGCGGTCTTCGGCGTCGGCTCCGAAGACATACGCCGGGCCGGTGCGATCGTAGGCGAGCGATGCCCCGCTGTAGGCGATGCGCGCCGATACCTCGAGGTCTTCGCCAGAGCGCAGCGACGGGGTGTATCGCAGATCGCCGAAGCGGTTGCGGGAGAGCAGCCCTACGGGTTCGGACCGATAGGGCAAGCGATCCCGCACTGCATCAAGTCGTTGGGTGCGGCCGGGGCGTGTCGGCGGCAGCGGGTCGGGCGTGTCTGAGCCCTGGCGCTCGATGCGTGCGAGTACCGCGTCGGAGCTGCTCGACGACGCGAGACGCAGCCACGAATCGAGAGCGCCGGGTGCGAGCCAGTCATCGGAATCGAGCAGGCTGAACCACGGAGCCGACACCAGACCGAGACCGTGATTGCGGGGCCCCGACGGCGAGGCGACGCCGTCACCGAGTTCGTGCAGTTCGACGCGAGGGTCGTCTGCCGCGCCCCCGAGCGCCTCGCGAATGCCCGCGACCGGGGTGTTGTGCGCGATCACGAGCACGCGCACCTCGACCGCCGTGCGGTCGAGCACCGAGGCGACCGCGCGCGCGATGGGGCGCGTCGGCGTGTGCACGGGAACGATGACGTCGACGAGGGCGTGGCTCATGCGTCGATGGTAGCGGCGATTCGCGGGGCGATCCGCTCTGGTTCGGCGGCCGCTTTCGGCTTGCTAGTCTCATTCTCATGGAAAAAGAAAGCCTGCTGCAGCTCGTCGCCGAGATCCTCGAGGTCGACGCCGTTTCTGAGACGGAGAACCTGGAGCATCAGGGCTGGGACTCGCTGGCGAACCTGTCGTTCATCGCGGAAGCCGACATGCGCGCGGGTATCGAGATCAATGCCGATGAGCTGGCAGACGCTCAGACGGTGGAGGATCTGTTCGCCCTCGTTCAGCGCGCATAATCCCCGATCTGCGGCCGGAGTCTGGAGTGCACGCGCGCATCACCGCCGTTGACTATCACCTGCCCGAGCGGGTGATCACCAATGCAGACCTCGCCGAGGAGTTTCCGGAGTGGAGCGTCGACAAGATCGCGGCCAAGACCGGCATTCATCGGCGGCATATTGCCGGGCCCGACGAGTATTCTTCGGATCTCGCGATTGCTGCTGGTCGCCGCCTGATCGAACGCGACGGCATCGACCCTGAATCGATCGACTACGTGCTCGTGGTCACGCAGACGCCCGACTATCTGCTGCCGACGACGGCCTGCATCGTGCACGAGGGGCTCGGGCTCCGCGCCTCGGCGGGCGCTGCCGACATCAACCTCGGCTGCTCGGGCTACATTTACGGTCTGGGTCAGGCCAAAGGTCTGATCGAGTCGGGACAGGCTGAACGCGTACTGCTCGTCACTACCGACACCTACACAAAGCTCGTCAACCCGCGTGACAAGAGCGTGCGCACGATCTTTGGCGACGGTGCCGCAGCGACCCTCGTCGAGGCTGACACGGACGACGAGGCCGTGGAGCGCATCACCGCGATTACCTACGGCACGGACGGCAGCGGCGCTGGGCGTCTCACCGTACCCCACGGCGGGCTGCGCGGCGGCACAGATCTCGAGCCCCGGTCGACCGCCGCAGCGCGTGGCCTGGAGAGTAACGGGTACGACCTCTACATGGACGGCCCGGAGATCTTCAACTTCACCCTGCGCGTCGTTCCCGAATCCGTGGACGCCGTCCTCGCAAAGGCGCAAGCCGGCGTCGACGATATCGACCTCTTCGTCTTCCACCAGGCCAACGCGTTCATGCTCGAGCACCTGCGCAAGAAGCTGAAAGTGCCTCAGGAGAAATTCTTCGTGTCGCTCGCGGAGACCGGCAATACCGTGTCGTCATCGATCCCCATCGCGCTCGCTCACGCCGTGTCAGCGGGGGAGCTGCGCCCGGGCATGCGGGTCATGCTGCTCGGGTTCGGCGTCGGCCTCTCGTGGGGCGGGCTCATACTGACCTGGTAGCCGGTCGTCACTTGGCTGTGCTGGTGCCCGTGATCCAGTGCTCGATCAGGGTTCCGGCGCTCAAACGCCCCGAATGCACGGCCTCTACGAATTCGGGTCCATCGGCGGCGATCCGCTGCGCGCGCTCCGGGTCGGCGATGAGCTCCTCGACCACGGCGAGGAGCGTATCGGGGGTGGCTTCCACGATGGGGAGGTTCAGCCCGGACTGCGCGCGCACGTACTCGCGCGCGAACGGCATGACGTGCCCGATCACCACGCGACCGGCCGCCATCGCCTCACAGGCGGCGACGCCGTACGACCCAGCACGGAACTGGTCGATGACGACGTCGGCGGCCGCGAACGCCGCAGGCATGAGTGCCGACGGGGTGCCGGTAATGAGCGAGTACTCGACCGCGCCCGAGGCGATCAGCGGGGCGAGGGCGGGCTCGATGTAGTTGCTGCCCTTGACGAGCGGGTCACTCGGCGCATGGGCGATCCGCAACGGTCGACCGGAGAAGCTCGGGGACGCGGGGGCGCGGAATCGTTCGACATCGACGACAACCGGGCACCAGAACGCATCTGGCACGTCGGCGACGAGATCCGGAGTCGAGATGAAGACCGGCAAGTCGAAACCGGCAATGAGTGCGGCGTTCGCGCGGGCGTCGGCTTGGAGCTGCGCGGTGCGCGGATCTTCGGGATACATCGACCACGGGGTGAGCTCCGCGTGCCGCTCGGGGTCCCGTATGTCGGTGCCGTGGCACAGGAATGCGACGCTCACGCCGGCGTCGCCCAGTGCCGTGATCTCGGCGGCGAGATCGCGTTGAAAGCGCTTGCCGAACATCGGCCGCTCGGCCTCGACCAGCACGTGCGTGAACTGCCGTGCGGCCTCCCACTCGGCTGCGGCCCACTCGCCCGACGCATTGACCGAGGCGATGGGCACCAGGGTGTCGGCCGGGAACGCGAACCCGCCCGGCAATTCGATCGCCGCGTTGCGCGCGGCAATATCGGTGCCGAATTCTTCTAATGCTCGGGCCCAGCGGAAGCCCTGGCCGGCGTAGTTGGTCGGTGCAATGTACACGCGGGTGCCCACGTCAGGCACGCTTGTCGTGGGTGCCGGGCCGTCCCCGCCGAGCAGCCGACCCGCGATACGGCCCACGAAGCCGTCGGGGTTGCGGGCCGCTGACTCCATGAGTCGTTGCATCCAGCGGGGGAGCTTCGAGCGGTGCGACACCGCCCAGCCCGCGGCTCGCGCGAACCAGCCGCTCACGAGGCGTTCCGTTCGGCGGCGACGGCGACGATCTCGTGCGCCACGCGATCGGTCACCGCCTGCATCGAGTGGTGCGCCGCCGTCCACGCGGCGAGATCTCGCCGCTGCAGCGCGGTCGCCGGGTGATCAGCCGCCCGACGCATCGCCTCGGCAATCGCCGAGGAGTCATACTCGACGGCCTGACCCACCGCCACGTCGTCGGAGGCGCGTTCGAGGAACGCTGCGGTGGGGCCTGGGCCGGCGAAGATCACCGGGCACCCGGTCGCCATGGACGAGTAGATCTTCGACGTGAACGCGTACTCGTACCCTCCACCGGGCAGCAGCGTCGCCAGGCTGACGGTGGCCGCCGCGAGCTCGGGTCGAAGCGCTTCCGGCAGCACGGAATCGCGCATCTCAACTTGCACGCTGACTCCAAGATCGCGCGCGCGATCCTCAATTGCCTGCCGCTCGGTGCCGTTGCCGATGAACCGCAGTGTGAATCCGGGGTGCGTGCGCGAGAACTCCGCGAACGCGTCGACGAGCACGACCGCACCGTGCAAGTTGCTGAACGTACCGGCATAGACGAAGGTCGGCTGGATCGGCCGCTCCTCGTACACGAACGAGTCGGTATCGGCCCCGAAGCCGGTCACCGCCATCGGCGTCTGCACGCCGAGCGCTCGCGCGCGTTCCACGACTCCTTCGGAGATCGTGACCATGCGCGCGGCACCGCGCATCGTGAATCGCTCGAACGCGCGCAGCACCGTCACCACCGCGCTCGAGCCCGTCGCACCGGACGCCGCATCAGACCACACGTCGGCCGCGTCGTACACGTAGGGCATACGGCGCAGCGCGCAGATGACGCGGACGACCGCTCCCGTGGTGGGCGGGGGCTCGACGAAGACGGCGTCGGATCGCCTGGAGAACAAGAGCCGGAACGCGAGGGGCGCGTCGAAGCTCAGATACTGCAGATACCCGCGAACGTAGCCGGTGCGATCGCGCAGCACGGGAAACGTGCGCACGTGTTCTCCGCGGGAGCCACTTCCCTGCCCCGGAAGCGGCCGCGCCGTCAATACTTCGACTTCGTGCCCCTGCGCCGTGAGCGAGTCTGCGACCCCGCCCAGAAACAGCGACGCTGCAGAGGGCTCGGGGCGGTAGATGCGGCTCGTGATGGTAAAGCGCATCAGTCGCGATCCAAGAACTCGCGCATCAGCACATCGCGCGAGAAATTTGCGGTGTGCAAGCGGCGTACGAACTCCGGGCCTCGGGCTGCGACCTCGCGGTAGTGGTCGCGACGAGCGGCGATGTCGCGGATGACCGACTCCAGGTTTTCGATCGTGGCCTCGGGAATCGGCAACGGCATGCCGGCGGCGGCCTCGACCGTGGACCTGACCTGATCGCTCACGTGCGCGAGCACGATGCGTCCGGACGCCATCGTCTCGCAGGCAGCGACCCCGTAGTCTCCAACCCGGAACTGGTCGAGCACGATGTCGGCGTCGGCGAACACGCTCGGCATCTGATCGTTCGGAATGCCCCGCAGCTCGACGTACTCGATGACGCCCTCGTCGTGCAGTTTGCGCGCGATCGGCTCGATGAATCGCGTTCCCTTGACGATCGGGTTCGTCGGTGCGTGCACCACCTTGAGGCGCGGGCGTTCGAGCAGCGGTGACGTATTCGCCCATTTGTCAGGGTCGATGATGACACCGAGGAAGTGCGCAGCGGGCAGGTCGAGCAGCAGCCCAGCCGTCGACACGAAAGTAGGAAGTGAGAGTTCGTCGATGAGCTGCAGGTTCTCAGCGACGACCTTTTCCACGAGTTCGGGCGCGACCCATTCGTCGTCGCGGAAGAACGACCACTGCTCCAGCTCGGCGTGCCGAGACGGCAGACGCACATCGGTGCCGTGGCCCACGAACGCGACCTTCAGGCCGGCGTCGTGCATGAGCGAGATCTGCTTGCGCATGTCGCCGGCGTACAGCCCGCCGAGTACCGGAAAGCAGGCCTCGATCAGCACGTGTGTGTAATTCTTGCGCAGCGCTTCGATCATCGCTCGCTGCCAGGCGCGCGAGTGCTCTGCCGTGCGCCAGGAGACGGTGTAATCAGCCGCATATCCCAGCGGGTTGTTTGCTTCGTGTACGTAATTGCGCGCCGAGACCCGGCCAGTAGTCTCGACAGCGCGCGACCACTGATACCCCTGGCCCGCGTAGTTGACTGGACCTACGAGCAGCCGGGCGGGCCGAGTAATATCGGGCACCGGGGGTTCCGGAGGAATAATGCCCTGCGCGCGATCGACTGCCGATGCGATGGCGTCTTGCGCGAACTTCGGGGTGAACTTCCAGAGACGCTCAGCGACGGGGTGCACCTCGGCCATCCTTTCGGTCGGGCAGCGAAATCCAGTGGTCCAAAAGCGCACGTGCTGCAAACGCGCCGTCGTGCACGTGCCGCACGAATGCGATGCCACGGGCTCGAGCGGCTCGGAGATCTGGGTCTTGGGCGAGGCTCCGAAGCGCCGCCTCAAGGGTAGCCGGTGTCGCCTCGGTAATTGGGAGCTCATCTCCGGACGCGTCGCGGACAGCCGATCGCACTTGCTCGGAGACCTGGCCGATGACGACGCATCCGGCCGCGAGCGCCTCGCACGCCGCGACACCGTAAGAGCCCGCGCGGAACTGGTCGAGCATCACATCGGCTGCAACAAACTTCGCCGGCATCTCACTCGACGGGACGCCCTGTATTAGCTCGAACGTGATGAGGCCGGCATCGCGCAGTCGTTCGAGCACCGGCACGATCAGGGGCGTGCCCTTGTACGCGGCGACCGAGGGCGCGTGCACGACATGGAGAGGGGTGCCGGGGCGTCGCTCGTTTCGGGACCGAGCGGCCCAACGCTCCGGGTCAACGGTCACCGGGCACCACACGGCGTTCGGTAAATCCACCAGCAGATCAGGGGTCGATACGAAGGCTGGGCACCCACTCGACTCGACAAGCGCGATGTTGCGCGCGGCCAGCTGCTCCGCTCGAGGCAGATACACGGCATCGTCCGCGTAATACGACAGGGGATTGTGCTCGATGTGCCGAGACGGGAGGCGGGCATCGGTACCGTGCGCCAGATAGGCGACGTTCACCCCGGCCTCCTCGAGCGCGCGCGCCTGCGCGCCCACCGAGCGACGCATCAGCCGACCGAAGGGCGGCTCCTCGGCTTCGATGAGCACGTGGGTTGCCTGCGTAGCAGCCGCGAATTGGCGCCGCTGCCAGTCGGGGTCGTTGTGATACGTGCCCTGCGGCACGACGAGATCCGCATCGAACGAGAAGCCGCCGGGCACATCGATCGCCATGTTTCGCGCTGAAACGTCGGAGTTCGCCTGCTCAAGCGCCCGAGCCCATGCGATGCCCTGGGCTGAATAGTTCACCGGGGCGATGAGCACCCGAATCGGCTTCTGATCGAATTCGGTCGCGAGAACGCTGCCGCGTGCCGCGGGCCGACCGAGTCGGCGAGCGGCGATCCGGCCGAGCGGACTCATCGGCGCATCTGCGAGACGATCGATCGCCCGGTTCACCCAGTGCGGCAACCGGTTGCGGTTCACCACTCGTCATCCCGATCGCGCCGCAACTGCATGTCCTCCATCATAAATGGCGGTATGCGCGGGATCCCCGCGCATACCGCCAGGGATTGGCGATGCATGGTTCGGACTCACGATGGATCCAAAACCCAGGATGTTGAGGCCGTCCACGTAAACTGTGAGGGTTCGCTTGTCACAGGCGACGCAATACGCAGTCGATTTGGAGGATGATTCCGTGGCGCAACCCAATGTGGTCCTGTTCGGTGCTGGCACGATGGGGCGCAATCACGCGCGCATCATCTCGACTTCAGCGCGTGCGAACCTTGTCGGCATCGTTGACCCGTTTGAAGCGAACGGGCGCGCGGCGACCGATCAGTATGGCGGTGAATGGTACGCCGCGGCCGAAGACGCGCTGAAGCACGCGGACGCGGTCGTCGTGGCAGCCTCGACGGAATACCACTACGACATCGCGCGCGAGATTCTCGATGCGGGGCTTCCGGTGCTCATCGAGAAGCCGATCTGCCCCTCACTGGAGCAGACCGAAGAGATTCTGGCGACGGCCGAGCAGCGCGGCGCGCCCGTGCAGTGCGGCTTCCTCGAGCGCTTCAACGCCGGTGTCATCGCCGCGCAGTCGCTCATCGAAGAGCCCGTGTACGTGCGTGCCGAGCGCCACTCGCCGTACTGGTCGCGCATCAAGACCGGTGTGGCCTGGGACGTGCTCGTGCACGACGCCGACCTCATCTCGCGCATGTTCGGATCGCAGACGCCCGAGCGTGTCAACGCCGAACTCGGCTACTTCCACCCCGAGTCGCTCGAGGGTGCGGAAGATGTCATCGATCTCACCCTGCGGTTCCCGGGTAACGGGATCGCCTCGGCTTCGGCCAGCCGCATCGGTCAGCGCAAGGTGCGCCGTCTCACGATCCAGTCGCTCGAATCCATGGTCGAGGTGGACCTGCTGCTGCGCGGAGTGACGAAGTATCGCCACGCGAACATCGAGGGCACCGACGGGCGCGCTGGATTCAAACAGATGACCGAGATGGAGGTCCCCGAAGTCTCCGGCCTCGAGCCGCTCGCTGCGCAGTTCGATCATTTCGTCGATCTCGTCGAGGGCAAGATCGATGCCGACGAGGAGCGACGCAGCATTCTGCCGGCTCACCGCATCATCGCCTCGGCGCTGCAGCAGGGCTGAGTGGCGCGGGAAGGGTCGGTCGTTACGGTCTCAGACCCCGCCGCTCGCGGTTATGGCACGCGTTCGAGAGTCACCGAGGTGTCGGCATCTTGATCGGAATATTCGGTCGATCTGGCGATTGCGATGCGATCCGCATCCATGAAGGCCAGGTGCGTGGCTTCGGAGAATAGCCGCATGTAATCGCGTTCAGCATTCCCGGCGCAGCCTACCTGCGTGTAGCCCTGCAACCCTGCGTTGAAAAGGCCGGGCAACGAATCGGGTGCCGATGTGGGCTCGCCGTATTCGAGGGCCGGAACAAGCGTCCAACTTCCGGGAGCACCATTGCACCCGTCGGTCGCGATCAGCTCGGTGTCGGAGGTGAATTCAATCTGAGGCCCGGCGACGGCGTCGATCGGCTGCCACGACCCGACGAGCGAGATGCTGTCGGAGCGTGTGTGATCCAGCGTCATCGCGTCGCCTGCTTCGGTGGTGAGCGTGAGGCGGCCGCCCGCGATTTCGGCCGACGCGGCGTCGGCGACCGTCATTGGAATGTTGACGTTATCGCACCACATGAGCGTCATCGCTTTTGAGCCGTGAATCTCGAGCTTGCCTGCACCGTCGATCGCCCAGGTGCCATCGAGCCCGTTGCAGCCGTCTGACGCGAACCACAGGCCGTACTGCGTGAACTCGACGAAGGCATCCTGATTCGCTGGCTCCGGAGCCTGCCAGCGGCCGACGAGTGTGGCGGCGGTCGCCGGCTCGCTCGCGGAAGCTTCGTGACGGGAATCGGTGGCCGAGGCAGGGCTGAGGGCAACGGCCGCGCCCATGCCGCCGAAGGCAATGACACCGGCGAAGAGCATTCCGAGCGCGTGCTTGATCGTCTCTGACATGGCCACTCCCTCGTGCGAAGATGCTTCGATTCTATGGGTGCGTCGAATTGATCAGTGGAATCGCGGCTCGGGGTCGATAGACACGGCGTCGAGCGACGACCACCCCGCGGATCGAGACCCCGAGGTGGGTGCACCACACGATCGCCTGGCACAGTGCAAACAGCAGCAAGACCGGGGCAAAGGAAGCACGGTTAATCGTCGTATTGATTGCCACGAAGCACACGCCCGAGAAGGTCAGCATCGTGACCGTCAGCATCCAGTTTGCGGCCCACCGCGTATTCTCGCGGATGCGCGGATCGACCTCATTGCGGAACCGGACGGCCAATACGGAGAGCACAATGGGTGCAATGATCACCCCGAGTACGGGCAGGAACCACAGAAACCCCAGCGCCCACGGTCGGGCGCTGACAATAACGGAATACGTATCAGCGTTCGCGCCCGCAGGACCGCTCATGGCTTCGGAGTGAACGACTGCTCCGCAAGGTCGATGAGCTCGGCGACGCGCAGACTGTCGCGACGCAATTCGTCGAGCTCGGCCTCAAGGCGACTAATGCGCTCACGCTCCACCTGCAGTTCGGTTTGCAGGTGCGCAATGCGTTCGAGGCTCGGGTTGAGCGTCCGCCGCGCGCGGCCCGCGGCCCGACGGACGATATTGCGTTCGGTCATGCGGGGCCTCCTGTGGCGGTATCGGGTACGGGGCAAACGCTCTGGTGCGGTAACACATGATGGGTGTCTTCGGCTAGGGTCACCACGGCGCCGGTCGGGAGGCGCGAGTTTCGGCGGAAGGTCTCAGCTCGTGCCAGCGGCAGAGTGTCGGCGACCCCCTCGGGGAGTTCGGGGAGCGGCTCGGGCACGCTCGCGAACTCGACGCGGAGGCCGTACTCGGCGGCCTCGGCTTGGACAACGGCGAGGTCGAGGTGCCAGCTGGTCGGATCGTCGAATCGCACGCCGCGCGCGTGCCGCGCGTGGAACGTGAAAGCCGCCTCGCCGCCGCTGCGCAACGCCATGCGCATCAGGCGCCACGCGTATGCACGGCCGTGGTGCCCGACCTGGTCGAGCACGTGATTGGCCACCACGTCGAACGGGCTGCCGATGTCGAATTCCCGAGTGAGAGCGAGGGATCGCGCCCGGTACAGATTGAGGTGCCGGTACTCGGGCGGCGCAGCACCAGCGGGCGGCCCGCTCGCTGTAGCGCGGTGCAGCGCGTCAGTCGAATAGTCGACTCCGATGACGCGACGGCCGTCGCGACTCAATGCTCGCGTGAGTGCGCCGCTGCCGCAACCGAGGTCGATGAGGGTCGGGGCGTCGAAGGCGGCGGCTGCATCGGCGAGCCAGGAGCGCGCCGCACTCCAGGCAGCTTCGGCGGATGCGCGATCCTGCTCCGCCTCGATTGAAAACAGCGCGTCCCAGAACTCGCGCTGAAAATTGAACGAGCCGAACCAGCTGTCGAAGCGGCGACTCGTCGCAGGCGGGGTCTCGAGTACGAACCCCGGAATCGGGGTGCGCCAGTTCGCGTCGTAATTGATGGTGAGCCAGTGATCGGTATCAGCCGGTGCCGGGAGCACGGTGTCGCCGATGCGCACCTCACTGAATGGAAGCATTTGCTCCTCGCGCATCTCGCCGCGCACGTGGAACGGCTGATTGATGAGCCCGTCCGCGGTGAAGAACGCCGAGAAGACATCGATGTAGTGCACGACCGCGCCGGGGTGGTCGGCGTCTGCATCGGCTCGGAAGATGAGCTGGGCGTGCGTGGCACTGTGTCGTTTCACCTCGTAGCCCAGCTCGACGAGGGTGCGACCGAGCGCGAAGGACTCTATGGCAACATCGACCGGGTTCGTGTGCCGAGACAGGTACGCGACGTCGGCGTCGTCATCATGGGGCAGCAACGCACCGTCGCGGACCGCGCCAAGCAGGGTGCCACCCACGATGAAGGGCCGGAGGTCGAGCGAATTTAGCAGCGCGATGAGCTCCGCCGTACGCTCGACGATGCGCGATCGCACTTCGGCGCCCATGGCGTCAAGGGCGACGCCGAGACGGCCCCACTTGTTCACCACGAGCGCGGTGCCCGAGTCATCACGCACCGCTGTGCGGTGATCCGCCGTTGAGAACACGATTTCGTGGCAACTGAGCTGCTCACCGCTCACGGAATCGTGCAAGCTGAGTCGCGTTCTCCCGGTCAGGCGTGAGCGCAGCAGTTTCGGCCATCCGATCTCGATCGGCGCAGAGAGGCCTCGAACATCGATGGACCAAATGCGTTGGTCATCAAATCTCACGTCGACGGATTCGGTGCTCTCTGGGAGCTTCTCGATGACGAGGTATTGCGACGTGGTCTTTAATTTCATAGGCAACCGGGTGAACGGGTGTGACCAGTCTAGCGTCGGCTCGTCGCCCCAGCATCTAAGCTAGAAGCCATGGATCTTCTTGTCGTCGGGTCAGGTTTCTTCGGATTGACCATTGCCGAGCGCGCCGCATCAGCGGGCAAGCGCGTCGTCGTGATCGATCGCCGTGCTCACATCGGCGGCAACGCCTACTCCGAGGCGGAGCCCGAGACGGGCATCGAAGTGCATCGCTACGGGGCGCACCTTTTCCACACGTCGAACGAGACCGTGTGGGAGTACGTGAACCGATTCACCACCTTCACGAACTACGTGCACAAGGTGTACTCGAACTTCAAGGGCGAGGTATACCCGCTGCCCATCAATCTCGGCACCATCAACCAGTTCTTCCGCGCAGCACACGGACCGCAAGCGGCTCGGGATCTCATCGCCGAGCAGGCTGGCGAGTTTGATACGAAGTCGGCGCAGAACCTCGAGGAAAAGGGCATCTCGTTGATCGGGCGCCCGCTCTACGAAGCGTTCATTCGTGATTACACCGCGAAGCAGTGGCAGACGCCCACGACGGAGCTGCCCGCCGAGATCATCAGCCGCCTGCCTGTGCGCTACACCTATGACAACCGATACTTCAATGACACGCACGAGGGCCTGCCGACTGACGGCTACACGGCGTGGCTTGAGCGCATGGCCGACCACCCGAACATTGAGGTGCGGCTCAACACCGACTTCTTCGACGAAAACCAGCCGCTCAACAAGAACGCCGTCGTCGGCACCGTGCCCGTCGTCTACACCGGACCGGTCGACCGCTACTTCGATTATGCAAAGGGTGAGCTCGCCTGGCGCACGCTCGATTTCGAGCAGGAGGTACTGCCCACCGGCGACTTCCAGGGCACGAGCGTCATGAACTACGCCGGCTCCGATGTGCCCTACACGCGCATCCATGAGTTCCGCCACTTCCACCCGGAGCGCGAATACCCGAACGACAAGACCGTCATTATGCGCGAGTTCTCACGCTTCGCTACCCGCGAAGACGAGCCCTACTATCCGGTCAACACCCCGGAAGACCGTGAGCGGCTGCTCGCATATCGCGGATTGACCGAGGGGGAAGATCGCGTGCTCTTCGGCGGTCGCCTCGGTACCTACCAGTACCTCGACATGCACATGGCGATCGGATCGGCGCTGTCGATGTACAGCAACAAGCTCGAAGAGCTCTTGGGCAACTGAGCCGTTCGCAGGCGCCGCTGCGGGAACGCAGATGCCCCGGTGCTCCTTTCGGAGCACCGGGGCATCTGCGTTTCAGCGGGCGTCGTCACTGCTTGAAGTTCAACGTCCTTCGAACGTGCGCTTCCACTCGTCGGCCGAGGTGATCTGCGGAAGAGCGGCGCGGTACTCCGCTGCCAGCCGATCCCAATTCTTCTCGATCTCGCGGGTGAGCGCGCGCGACTCCTTCAGGAGACGGCGGAACTTCGCGCGGTCGTGCCGGTACCACATCTTGCCACTGCCGTCGGCGGCGCCGACGATCACGCTGGAGTGATGCGGAATGCGCCACCACAGCGCATCGGCCTTGGCATACTCGAGCTCCGGGGTCTGTGCGTCGGCTTCGTTCACCGTGCGACGCCAATGCTTCGGCAGCATGCGCGCGGTGAATGCCGCGAGGCGCACCCCGGTGGGGTAATCGTTCGGCTTCTCGAGGAGCGGCAAGGCGCGCCCGCCGCGGGCATACGGCGTCTCGGGGTCGCCCGGTCGGTACACCTTCGTCTCGGGGAACTCTGCGGCTCGCGCGCGCGCCTCGGGCATCACCCGTGAGAGGTCGTCGTGGAGCCCCTTCGGCCCCCGCAGCACCGCCCGCATGCCGTCCACGGCCAGCTGCGTCGCGTAGTACTGCATGTTCAGTAGCTTCTTGATGTCTTGCCGGCCGCTGTTCTGCAGCAGTTTGCCGCCGCCCTGCTGGTCTGAGTGCAGCAGCCCCGCGATGATGCGATTGCGGGTGTGGAAGTAGGCCTGCCAGTCTTGCGAATCGTCTTTGTCGAGCCACGAGATGTGCCACAGCGCGACTCCCGGCAGTGACACCGTGCGGTACCCCGCGTTGCGCGCGCGGATGCCGTACTCGGCGTCGTCCCACTTGATGAATACGGGGAGCGAAAGGCCGATATCCGCGATGATCTTCTTCGGGATCATGCACATCCACCAGCCGTTGTAGTCGGCATCGAGTCGCGCATGCATCCACTTCGTCTGGCGCAAGTTGCGCTTGCGGAAATCATGGCGGAACTGCTCTTCGAACGACGGCCCCCACATGAACGGAGCTGGGCGCACGACCTCGGCCCACGCGTGCAGCACCGGCTTATCGAGCAGGTCGAACATGTGCCCGCCGACGATGACCGGGGTGCGGCTGAAACGACCGAACTGCAGGGCGCGCAGGGCGCTCTCGGTTTCGAACTCGACATCGTCATCGAGCAGCAGCAGGAAGTCGGTGTCTTCGCGCTCCAGCGTCTCGGCCATCGATCGAGCGAAGCCGCCCGAGCCGCCGAGATTGCCCTGCTCGATGACCTGCAGCTTCTCGCCCAGCGAAGCCGCGACGTCGTCGTACCCCTGCTCGTCGCGCACCTTCTGGGTACCTTGATCGACAAGGAAGATGCGATCGATGCCCTCGAGCAGCTCGGGGTTCTCGGAGATGTTGCGCAGGGTGCCGACGCAGTAGTCGGGCTTGTTGTACGTCGTCATGCCGAGGCTGAGCTTGCCGGTCTCCACGGCTTCGGCCTCTGTCGACCAGCGGCCGCCATCGAGCACCAGATCTTCAGTGCTGGCGATGAGGTCGAACCAGTACCAGCCGCCGTCGCTGAACGAGCGCAGCGGCAAATCGAATGTTGACGTGGCCTCACCCGTCACGCTGCAGGAGTCGACGCGCTGCTGCACGCCGGATGCGTTCGAACGGTAGACGATGATGGTGCCCGGGCCGGTGGTGCGCAGCTCGAGCTGCACCTGGTCGACGACCGTCCACCGCTGCCAGTACGACGCCGGGAACGCGTTGAAGTAGCTGGCGAATGAGACGCGGTTGCCCGACCGCACCCGCGTGCTGTCGCGCGAGAGCACGTTATCGATGTGCGCGTTCTCGCTGAGGCGCACCGGCTTGCTGCGCACGGACGTCCACGTCTCGGCGTCGGCGTAGAGCGGCAGGACGTCGGGGTCCTTGGCAACGGGGAACACAACGTTCTGCAGAATGGTCGGCATCGGGAACGAGCCTCTCTCGGCGTGCGGCGGTCGGAGTACCGGGTCAGTCTACCGGCGCGCACTGGTGTCGATACTGGGGTGCCGCTGGAGCCGAGAGTCTGTGGAGTCGGGTGCGGGCGGCCTCCGGTTGCTCGTACGAGCAGTTCAGGGCACACATTCTGCTCATGTGAGCAAAGGGGTGCTCATAAGTTGTAACACGCTCGTAACCGCACCTACGCTTCCCGAGGGACACCAGTTACTGATCAAGGAGGCTCAGGTGAAACTACGGAAAACAGGTCTGCTCGTGGCAGGCTTCGCTGCGGCGGCACTCATGCTGTCGGGCTGCTCGGTTTCGACCACCCCAGGTGGTGGTGGCGGGGATGAGGCAGGTTCGTCGAGCGGCGAGCTTTCGATCGGCTTCAGCCAGGCGACGCAGCAGTCGCCGTTCTACGTCGAACTCGGCGAAGGCGTGAAGAACGCTGCCGAGAGCAACGGTGCGTCGCTCGAATACGTCGATGCCAACGGAGATGTCACGAAGCAGAACAACGACATCGAAGACCTCATCACCCGTGGCGTGGACGTGCTGCTCATCAACCCGGTCGACCCGCAGGGCATCGCACCGAGCATCGCATCGGCGAAGGCCGCGGGCATTCCCGTGGTCACAGTCGACCGCTCGGCCGAAGGCGCCGCGGCTCATGTGGGTCGTGACAATGTCGCCATGGGTGAGCTCGTGGGCGAAGCCGTGAGCGACGCGCTCGGCGACGCCGGTGGCAAGATCATCGAGATCCAGGGAGATGCCGGCGGAACGGTGGCGATGGATCGCTCCGAGGGATTCCACCGCGCGTTCGAGGGCAATGACGCAGTGCAAATCGTAGCCGGCCCGTATGCCGAGTACATTCGCGCGAATGCGGTCACCGCGATGCAGGACCTGCTGCAGGCGAACCCCGATGTGAAGGTCGTGTACGCGCACAACGATGACATGGCGCTCGGGGCGCTTCAGGTGCTCCGCGAGAGCGGCCGAGAAGACGTGCTCGTTGCGGGGGTCGATGGCCTCATGGAAGCAGTCAAGGCGATCGCCGACGGCAAGCAGTACGTGGCGACCTCGCTGAACGACCCGATCGAACTCGGGCGCACGGCTGCGGAAACCGCGCTGTCGGCCGCCGCCGGCGACGACGTCGAGGCCGAGATCGACGCGGGCACCGAGCTCGTGACCGCGAAGAACGCTGCCGACTACGTCGGCGACACCCTGTTCGCCGAGTCCAAGTAGGCCCCGGCGACGCAGCGATCGGGGCGGGCAGGCCCCGATCGCTGCACCGCACAGATTTGCTGCCCCTGGAGGAGAAGAGAACATGACGCGAACGATGACCGCTGCGGTCATGCACGAGCCCGGCGATATCCGCGTTGAGGAGGTGCCGGTCCCCGAGATCACCGAGGGTGATGTGCTGCTGCGGGTCGAGGCCTGCGGCGTCTGCGGATCCGACATTCCGCGCATGAATTTTGCCGGCGCCTATTACACCCCCATCATCTGCGGTCACGAGTTCTCGGGCACGATCGTCGAGGTCGGCGACGCGGTCGAAGGTCTTGCGGTCGGGCAGCTGGTCACGGTGCCCCCGCTCATTCCCTGCTACACCTGCGACAGCTGCCTGGCGGGGCACTTCAGCCTCTGCGAAGATTACGGCTACTTCGGAAGCCGGCAGGAGGGCGCCTACGCCCAGTACGTCGCAGTGAACGCTGCAAACGCGTTCCCGATGCCCGAGGGGGTTGACCCCCGAGCAGCCGCGATGATGGATCCGTCAGCCATCGCGCTCCACGCCATCTACCGTACGAAGCTCGGGGCTGGAAGCCGTGTCGCAGTGACCGGTGCCGGGCCGATCGGCCTCTTCGCAATTCAGTGGGCTCGCCTACTCGGCGCCACCGAGGTGCTCGCCGTCGACCTGAGCCCGGAGAAGGCAGCAATGGCTCGTGAAGCCGGTGCCACGATGACGGCGAACAACGACGCTGAAGCCCTCGAGCAGGCGGGGCTGGGATTCGACGTCGTCATCGAGTCGGCCGGTGCTGCGCAGACGGTCGCGCTGGCGACCCAGCTCACCGCGCGTCACGGTGAAGCGGTGTTCATCGGGATCCCACACACGCCGGTCGAACTCGCGAAGAACACCTTCAGTCACTTCCTGCGCCGTGAGGCATCACTGCATGGCAGCTGGAACTCGTTCTCCGCGCCGTTCCCCGGCCGCGAATGGGTGGAATCGGCGCGTGCGTTCGCCGACGGGTCGTTGAAGTGGGAGTTTATGATCACTCACGAGCTCGGGCTCGAAGCGCTTCCCGAAACGATGCGGCAGCTCGGTGAGCGCTCCATCTTCAGTTCGAAGGTGCTCTTCATGCCGAACCAGGGCTGAAGCGCAGCAGGAGGCAGACAACATGTTCGTACTCGCGATCGATATCGGCACCGAGGGTGCTCGCGCCGGAGTCTTCGACGAAACGGGAACGCGGCTGGCAGACGCATCGGCGTCGTACCCCACGCACTTCCCCGCCCCGGGGTGGGCGGAGCAGCATCCGACCGACTGGTGGGCGGCGGCCGTGCGGGCGTCGCGTTCGGCGCTCGCCGCAGCCGACGCCGTGCGAGTTGCGGCAGTCAGCGTCGCGACCACGGCGTCATCGGTGGTCGTGGCAGGTGCCGACGGTGAGCCGCTGCGGCCCGCACTGCTGTGGATGGACGGGCGTGCAGCGCAGGAGGCGGCTCGCACCGCACACCTCGATCACCCGGCCATGCAGTTTGCCGGAGGTGCGGATAGCGCGGAGTGGCTCGTGCCGAAGGCGATGTGGATCGCGCAGCACGAACCAGAGATCTACGCGGGGGCGCACCGCATCGCCGAGTCGGTCGACTACTTGACCTTCAAACTCACGGGCGACTGGGTCGGTTCGCGCATGAACGCCACCTGCAAATGGAACTACGACCACCGCGGCGATGGGCTGCCCGAGGATCTGTACCGCGAGCTCGGGGTTGCCGGGCTCTCGGAAAAGCTGCCGCAGCGCATCTTGCCGGTCGGCGCGATCGCGGGCGAGGTCAGTGTGCGTGCGGCGAGGGAACTCGGCATCGAGCCCGGCGCAGCGGTCGTGACGGGCGGCATCGACGCGCACCTCACGCTGGTCTCGCTGTGGGGGCGCAGCGCGAACCCCGTGGCGATCGTCGCTGGAACGTCGAACGCGTTCATCGCGGAGCTCGATACCCCGGTGTTCTCTCCCACGATCTGGGGGCCGTATCCCGGCGCGCTGCGCGAGGACCGGTGGTTGATCGAGGGCGGGCAGATCTCGGCCGGGGCGGCGCTGTCATGGCTGTCCGAGCGTGTGCTCGGCGTCGGGCGCGAACGCATCGGGGAGCTCGTCGCACGTGCGTCTGACGTGCCGGCGGGTCAGCACGGCTTGATCGTGCTCGATCACTTCATGGGCAATCGCACCCCACTCCGCGACCCCAAACTACGGGGTGCGGTGCTCGGCCTGACCTTGGGGACGACGCCCGAGGAGCTCTACCGGGCGACCGTCGAGTCCGTCGCCTACGGCACGCGTCAGGTGCTCGAATCGTTCGAACAGGTCGGCGTGAACACGACTGACACATTCCTCACCGGAGGGATCCGACACAACCCGCTCTGGTTGCGCACGACGGCCGACGCACTCGGCCGTCCGGTGAAGCTCGTCGCCGGTGAGAACTTGACCACCCGTGCCCTCGCCGTGCTGGGCGTCGCCGCACTCTCGGGCGAGTCGCTGGAGACGGTTGCCGGCCGCTTCGCCCCCGAATGCACGACGATCGAACCCGACGATAGCGCCACTGCGGCGCTCGACGACGGGTACGCCGCGTATCTGGAGGCGACCTCGGCGCTGACCGAGATCAGCCACCGGCTCGCCGATTCCGCCGCAGCGCGCGGCCAACGTGTGGAGGTGGGAGCGTGAAGAGCGATGACGACACGCTGGCGGTGCGCGCCGCCGAGCTCTATTACCAGGATGACAAGAACCAGGCCGAGATCGCGGCGATCCTCGGCATCAATCGGTGGAAAGTCGGCCGCCTGCTGAGCTACGCCAAAGAGCGCGGCTATGTGCAGATTGAAGTCATCCACCCGCGCGCCCGACGCCTGCCGCTCGAGCGCGCCCTGCGCGAAACGTTCGGGCTGCGCGACGCCGTCGTGGTGCCGCAGGCGGCGAACGAGCGCGAGTCGTTCCAGCGCACGACCATGGCCGCGGCGGAATTCCTCGCGACGATGCGCCCGGTTCCGCGGAGCCTCGGCATCAGTTGGGGGCGCACGCTGCAGCAGATCGCTACCGACCTGCCGGAGGCGTGGGCATCGGGCATCGAGGTGATCCAGATCAACGGCGGCGTCACCGTGAATCGCAAAGCGGGCATGGCTTCGTCGACCGCCACCACCATCGCGCAGAAGGGCGGGGGCACGGTCACGCTGTTGCCGAGCCCGGCCATTCTCGAGCAGGCGTCGACACGCGAAGCGATCGAGGGCGACCGCACGGTCGCCGGGATTCTCGAGGCGGCGCGCGAGGCGTCGGCCTACGTGTTCAGCGCCGGTGCCGTGGGCGGCGATTCGGTGCTGGTGAGCAGCGGGTACCTCGAAGCCGCGGACCTGACCCGACTGACCGAACTCGGCGCCGTCGGCGACGTGCTCGGCCGCTACATCGACGCCGACGGCAACATCGTCGATCCCTCATTGAACGCCCGCACGCTCGGGCTGACGATCGCCGATCTGCAGTCGGCCGACACCGCGATCGCGGTGATCTCGGGGCGGGCGAAGTGGCCTGTCTGCCGCGCGGTCGTGCGCAGCGGCACCTGCTCAGTACTCGTCACCGACGAGGAATGCGCCACACACCTGTTGAAGGAGCACACATCGTGATCAACACTTCCACAGCCGAGGCCGTCATCGACGACGCCGCGGCACCGCTCTTGCGCATGCGCGGTATTCGCAAGGGGTTTCCCGGCACGCTCGCGCTCTCCTCCGTCGACCTCGACGTGCACGGGGGAGAGGTCCACTGCCTGCTCGGCGAGAACGGGGCAGGCAAGTCGACCCTGATGAAGATCTTGGCCGGCTCTTACGTTCCCGATGCCGGCACCATTGAGATTGCGGGATCGCCCGTCGTCATGCAGCGTCCGCTCGACGGCATTGCCGCGGGCATCGCCGTGATCTATCAGGAGCTCGATCTGTTCCCCGACCTCACTGTGGCGCAGAACCTCTTCCTCGGGCACGCGCCGGCGCGCGGCGGCATCGTGCAGCGCGGCGAACGTCGCCGTTTGGCGCTCGACGCCCTCGCGCGCGTCGGAGCGGTCTTCTCGCCCGATGCGCGCGTGGCCGATCTCTCGATCGCCGACCAGCAGCTCACAGCGATCGCCCGGGCGCTCACGACGGACGCGCGCATCATCGTGATGGATGAGCCCACAGCGACGCTCGGCGAGGCTGACGTGGAAAACGTGTTTCGCGTCATTCGTCGGCTCACCGAAGAAGGCCGGGCGGTCATCTACATCTCCCACCGTCTCGACGAGATTCGGGCGATCGGCACGCGCATCACCGTGCTGCGCGACGGGGTGGGTGCGGCCAGGTACGCCGTCGCAGACACTGATGCCGAGCAGTGGATTTCGGACATGATCGGCGACAAAAAGGCCGAGCTCACCGAGCACCGGGAACGCCGGGTGTTCTCCGACGAGGTCGCCCTCGGCATTGATGAAGTGTCCATTCCCGGGCTGATCGAGATTCGCGACATCGAGGTGCGATCCGGCGAAATCGTCGGTCTCGCGGGCCTCGGCGGCGCCGGTCGCACGACGCTGCTTTCCGCACTGTTCGGGGCACGGCCTGCCGCAAGACGCCTTCGGGTGCTCGGCAAGCCCGCGTCGATCCGTTCGGTGAAAGACGCGATCGGGCACCGCTTCGGGTTGGTGCCCGAAAGCCGCAAGACCGAGGGGCTGCTGCTCGGGCTCTCGGTCGCCCGCAATGCGGGCCTCGCGGCACTGCGGGGAAGCGGATGGCTGCGGCCCCGCGAGCGATCGGCGGCCCGCACGGCGCCGATCCTGCGTGATCTCGCCGTGAAGCACGCCAATGGCAACCAGGCCGTCGGCCTGCTCTCCGGCGGCAACCAGCAGAAGGTCGTACTGGCCAAGTGGCTCGCACGCGACACCCGCGTGCTCCTGCTCGACGAGCCCACGCGCGGCCTCGACATCGGCGCGAAAGCCGACCTGTATCGGCAAGTGCGCGCGCTCGCCGACCAGGGCGCAGCCGTGCTCGTCGCATCGAGCGAGCTCGGCGAGCTCATGGCGAATGCGGATCGCATCGTCGTGCTGCACGAGGGGCGCAACATCGGAGAATTCGATCCGATCGTCGACACCGAAGAGACGATCAGTCACGCGATTATCAGCGGAAAGGCATCATGAACGCAACGCAGACCGCACCGAAGCCGGTGCAGACGGACGCCGTCGTCCGACCGACCTGGAAGCAGCGCAGCTCCGGGTGGCTCATCAAGGGCAACCTCCTGATCGTTTTCGTGGTGATCTGCGCGATCGCCGCGCTGCTCAGCCCCGACTTCTTGACGGTGCGCAATATCTCGAATCTGCTGCAGCAGTCGAGCCTCACCGGCATCATCGCCATCGGTATGACGCTGGTCATTCTGACGAGCGGCATCGACTTGGCGGTCGGCTCGACCGCCGCGCTGAGCGGCATGCTGGTCGCGATCCTGCTCGATGGGAAGATGCCCATCGCGTTTGCGATCATCGTCTCGCTCGCCGCCGGCATCGGTATCGGCTTGCTCATGGGGGCGGTGTCGTCGTGGATCAGGCTGCCGGCGTTCATCGTGACGCTTGCCGGGCTCACCGCGGTGCGCGGGTGGGCCTACACCTTGACAGACGGTCGACCGGCAGGCTCGGGGCTGCCCGACTCATTCACGATCATCGGTGGTGGATATCTCGGAATCCTGCCGCTCACCGGCCTCATCTTCATCGCGGTCACCATCGGCACCGCGCTCATTCTGCGATACACCACCTTCGGCGAGTACATCTACGCCGTCGGCAGTAACGAAGAAGCTGCAAGGCTCTCCGGTGTTCCCGTGAACTGGGTCAAGACCGCGGTCTTCGGGTTCTCGGGCCTGACGGCGGCGCTGGCCGGCGTGCTGCTCACCAGCCGACTCACGATCGGTCAGCCGACCGCGTTCCAGGGGGCCGAGCTCGACGCGATCGCCGCCGTAGTGCTGGGCGGCACGAGCCTCTTCGGCGGTCGCGGTAGCGTGGGCGGTACCTTCGTCGCGGTGCTGCTGCTCTCGGTGCTCAAGAACCTCTTCAACCTCATGGGCATCGGGTCGTTCGTGCAGATGATCGCCACCGGTCTGATCCTCGTGCTCGCACTCATTTTGAACAAGGTCCTGGACGCTCGCGCTCAGGCCGCCGCCCGCTGACTCGACACCGAGGAGAATACTCATGAACAGCGCATCACTCGACCTCGCCCGCACCATCGACCACACGTTTCTGAAACCGGAGGGACGTCGCGCCGATGTCGAGCAGGCGGTCGCCGAAGCCGCCGCCCTCGGTACCTACAGCGTCTGCGTCTCGCCATCGGAGTTGCCGCTCGTGCTGCCCGAGGGCAGCTCGCTCAAGATCACCGCGGTGTGCGGGTTTCCGAGCGGCAAGCACCAGTCGTCGGTGAAGGCGGCGGAGGCGGCCCTCGCCGTCACGCAGGGCGCCGACGAGATCGATATGGTGATCGATTTCGGCGCCGCGCTCGACGGCCGCATCGATGCCGTCGAAGCCGACATTCGCGCGGTGCGCGAGGCCGTGCCCGCACCCACGGTGCTCAAGGTGATCATCGAATCGGCGGCGCTCGACGACGCCACGATCACCGCGGTGTGCGGTGCTGCGGAGGCGGCGGGAGCTGACTTCGTGAAGACCTCAACGGGCTTTCACCCGGCGGGTGGGGCGACCGTGCACGCCGTCGAGGTGATGCGCGCTGCGGTGGGGGATCGCCTCGCCATTAAAGCCTCCGGCGGCATCCGCAATCGTGACGACGCAGAGGCCATGCTGCGCGCCGGGGCATCTCGTCTCGGCTTGTCGTCGAGCCGAACCGTGCTCGACGGCGGCACCGGGAGCGTAGGCTACTAAGCCCTCGCCTGGCTCGGTGCAGCCGCGGCGACGCGGGTCAGTGAACGCGCAGCTCCTGGCCCGCGCGCCACACCGCCACGGTCAGGGGAGGCGCGCTCTCCGCAATCTCGCGCAAGAGCTCGAACTCGACGCGGTCCGCATTGCGCCGATGGATCTCTGCGTCCGCGCCTCCGGCACGCGCCGCAAGCCGAGCGAGGCCGAACTCCGCGAGCAGGCCGCGCTCCTCGAGCATCTCGTCGCGCAGCGCGAGGACTACGAAATCGTCGACGTCGGGCACCTCGGCAAACGCCTCTGCCGGATCCTCACCATCGCGTACCCGGTGTTCGAGAATGGTTTGCCGCTCCAGCCGCGCGTCCGAGCGCAGCTGCACGAGCCGTTCCGTCGTCAGGTGAAGGGTCGTCATCGCGTTGCCCGCTGTCGTGCTTGCGCAGCCTGCTCGCCACCCGGTGCTGCAGCCGCGCCGCGCGACACACCGATCGCGCCCGTGTCGTGCGTGATGGGCACGCGCCGCCACGGAATGAGCGTGGGTTCTGCCTCAAGCGACGGCAGGGCGAAGTCGAACCGCGACTTGACCGCGAGCAGCACGAGCAGCAGCCAGTTGCCCTCGATGAGCAATCGACTCTCGGTGAGCGACTGCACCAGCAGCGCGACGACGAGCAGGAACGGCCAGAGCGCGCTTGTTGCGTAGGGCAGCGGCGGGCCGTAACCACGACGCGGCGGATCGACCGCACGGAACCACACTCGCCACGTGGTCAGCACGATCAGCGGCGCGAACGCGAGCACCCCGACGATGCCGAGCTGGAACCAGACGTCGAGCCAGGCGTTGTGCGCACTCATGACCGAGATGCCGGCCTTGACATCGAGCGACTTGAAAGGTTCTGCCCAGGGCGCCCAGTAGCTCACCCAGCCCCAGCCGAACCAGGGCCGCTGATCCGCCAATTCGATGACCTTGTGCCACGTCTCGACCCGGCCGGTGAGGTCGCCGCTCTTGCCGAGCAGGCCGAAGACGAAGTCGCGGGCGAACAGCGCTGCCCCGATCGCGGCGGCGAGCAGCACGCCGCCGGTCACGTAGAGCGGTACGCGGCGCTCCGGGCCGAGGCGACGCGCCCACAGCGCCAGGGCGAGCGCGATGAGCACCGCCGCCAGAGCGACCCACACGGTGGCGGCGCGGGTGAGCAGAATGATGCCGAACGACACCACCACCCAGAACCAGCCCCAGACGGGGCGCACGAGGCCCGCTCGCAATTGAATGCCGAAGATGATGACGCCGAGTAGCGCGAGGAAGCCGAGCAGCACCGAGCTCGCAACGAGACCCTGAATCGGCCCACCGGCGAACAGCAGGTCGCGGCTCCAGTAGAGCAGTTTGGGGATTTTGCCGTCTGGCACGTCGATGAAGTTCTGCAGCAGCGGTTCGCGCACGATTACCGCGACGAACAGCTCGAAGACGAGCGAGAGCCCCAGCAGATAGCGCAGGGCCGTGCCGAGCGTGCGCAGCACTTCGTGCCACGACAGCACGAACGCGATCACCACGGCGAGGAGCGTGGTCGCCAACTGGGCGAGCACGCCGAGTACGCTCTCGACGCGGTACTGCGACCATGCGATGGAGAGGATCGCGAGACCGAGAAACCAGTACAGCGGTGCAGGCAACCGGTACCAGCGGAACCGATCGGGGCGCTCGCGCACGAAGATGACGATGCCCCAGACCACCAACGCAGCACCGAGCCCCAGAAAACCGGGCCAGTCGACCATGTTGCGCAGGCCGTTCGCGCCCAAAGTGAGGATGAACACGCAGATCGCGTACGCGCTCACTCCGAGTCTCGTCTTGCTCTCCGACATAGTCGGTATGGTAGTTCATGCTTCACGGGGGACCATGTGCAGCTGACGCCTGCGGGCAGCGGAGGAAAGACGTGCTGATCTTCATCGAGAACACCCCCAGGGCATACGACTGGGGTTCGACGGACGCGCTGCCGCAGATGCTCGGCACCGCCCCGACCGGCGAGCCGCAAGCGGAACTCTGGCTCGGTACGCATCCCGGCAGCCCGGCGCACGTCGCGAAAGCCACTCCAGTGCAGCACACGCTCATCGATCTGGTTGAGAGCGACCCTGAACGATATGGCGTCGACGGTGGGCCGCTCCCGTTCCTGCTGAAAGTGCTCGCTATCGGCGCTCCGCTCTCACTCCAGGTGCACCCGAATCAGCAGCAGGCGGCTGCGGGGTTCGCCGCCGAAGAAGCCGCGGGCGTTGCGCGCGACGCACGCCACCGCAACTATGGCGACCCGACCCACAAACCCGAGCTGCTGGTCGCGCTCGGGGAGGTCACGGCGCTCAGCGGGTTCCGCGATCTCGCGACGGCCAGGGAAGACCTGCTGCTGCTGGCCGCCGCGGCCCGCGAAGTCGGTCACGACGCTGGAGCCGCCGGGTTCGAGCGTGCAGCGTGCCGACTCGTCGGGCGCGATCCGCAGGCGCTGCGTCGAGAGTTTCTGACCTGGGTGTTCAGCGACGACCCCGCGATTCTCGATGCGCTGCGCTGCATCGACGAGGTGTTGGGCGCGGCGGAGCACGGCGAGGTGGATTTCTGGGTGCGCGCACTGGAAGACGGTGCGGTCGATCCGGATCGCCTCACCGCGCTGCGCTCGCTCGTCGCCGCGCATCCGGCAGACCCGGGGGTGCTGGTCTCGGTGCTGCTCCATCTCGTGCGTCTGAAGCCGGGCGAGGCAATCTACCTCGGCGCAGGTCAGCTGCACGCCTATCTCAGCGGGGTCGCGGTCGAGGTCATGGCGTCCTCCGACAACGTGCTGCGCGCGGGCCTGACGCGCAAACACGTCGACATCGTCGAGCTCTGCCGCATCGTCGACACCGACGAGCTCGACGATCCTCGCTTTCCCGCGGAACGGGTACGGCCAGGAGTGCTGGCCTGGCGTCCGCAGGTGCCCGAGTTCCAGTTGGTGCGCGTGCGCGTGCGGGATGCGGCGCTGGAGAGCGGCTCCGAAGCTTCGGTCGGCGAAGCGGCGACGGAAGTCGAACTGCCCGTGCTCTGCCCGGTCGTGCTGATCGTGACGGAAGGCACGGTACGCATCGAACGACCGGAAGCGCCACTCGCCGAGGTCGCTCGGGTACGCCGCGGTCAAAGCCTGTACGTCTCAGCGGGCGAGCCGATTCGAATCACTGGCAATGGCGAGGTGTTTCTCGCGAGTGTCGGAGCCGAAGTCACCGATCGCATCGCGAGCGAGCTCGCGGAGACCTGAGCGTTCGGCAGTGCCGGTATCCGTTCCCCGAAGCTTCGTGCGATGCGCACGAGCTCGGGTTCGGGGGCGAGTACACTGATCCGCGTGTCGAATGCCGAATCACGAGCCACCGCCTCACCCGCAACACCTGTCGAGAAGCGCGCCCAGCGCGCCGATCGTCTCGGTGGCCTGGGCCGTGTGCTCATCACGGTCTACATCGTGCTCGCGATCGCAGCGACATTCCGCTCGGTTTACCAGATCATCGCGAAGTTCGATGAGGCACCGCTCGCGTATTCGTTGTCGGCACTGTCGGGCGTCGTCTACATCGTCGCGACGATCGCACTGATCAAGCGCCGTGGCATCTGGCGCACGATCGCCTGGGCGGCGCTCATCTTCGAACTCGCCGGTGTGCTCGTCGTGGGCCTCCTGAGCGTGATCGAGCCGCAGCTCTTCGGCCACCCTTCTGTGTGGTCATTCTTCGGCAGCGGCTACGTCTTCATTCCGCTCGTGCTTCCGGTGCTTGGCCTGCTCTGGCTCCGCAGCTCGGGCAAGGCGGAACGCGCAGCAGCCGGGTCTGCGTGATGCAGATCATCGAATCGATCGACGCGATCGACCCCGCGGATTTTGCCGACGGGAGCTGTGTCGCAGTCGGCAAGTTCGACGGGTTGCATCTCGGGCACCAGGCGATCCTCGAGCGCATGCGCGTCGCCGCGACTGATGAGCAGACTCGCAGTGTCGCTTTCACGTTCGCGAACCACCCACTCGGGTTCTTGAACCCCGAGGCGTGCCCGCGCCCGCTGATGAGTCGTACCCAGCGACTCGAGGCCATCGCGGCACTCGGACTCGATGCGTGCGTCATGGTCGATTTCGACGCCGACTTCGCGTCGATTCCGGCGGAGACGTTCGTGGTCGATGTGCTCGTCGGCCGTCTCAATGCAAAGCACATCATCATGGGCGGGGACTTCCGTTTCGGGCATCGCGGAGCCGGTGATGGAGACCTCTTGCGTGCGTTGGGTGCGCAGCACGGGTTCGTCGCAGAGGTGCTTGATTTCGTGGAAGATGATGAGGCCGGGCAGGTGTCGTCGTCGCGCATTCGCACCGCCGTGCTCGCCGGAGACGTGGAGGCGGCAGCCCGCATGACCGGGCGGCCTGTCGCGGTGCGCGGCGAAATCGTGCACGGCGATGCCCGCGGTCGCGAGCTCGGGTTTCCGACCGCGAATCTCGGCGGTGCGCTCGAGGGTCTCGTGCCCGCCGACGGTGTCTACGCCGGGTGGGTCGTCATCGACGGGGAGGAGCGGGCGGCCGCGATCTCCGTCGGCAACAACCCGACCTTCACTCCCGATGAGGTCTCGCGCGTCGAGGCGTTCATTCTCGACTTCTCGGGCGACCTGTACGGGCGCGTCATGGAGGTGCGCTTCGCTCACCGTCTTCGCGGCATGGTGCGCTTCGACTCGCTCGACGCGCTCATCGAGCAGATGGATGACGACGTCGCGCGTGCGCGACAGTTGCTCGCCAACTGATTGCGAGCTTCGTATTCCGTCATCGTTTGGCCGAACGCAGCGAGGCGAATGCTAGAATCGTGAGCACGGTCGCGTTTTCTGCGGTTCGTGAGTCCCATGCCGCGCATGAGGTCAGGCTCCGAACCCGCGAGCGGCCCGCGACTCGGTACGCGTTCCGAGACTGCAACTCGCCGATCAGGAGATCCTTTGGCAACCACCACTGCCACGCGCCAGTCCCAGCAAAAGGGCGGCGCTCAGCGCGGTCAGTCGCGCTCGAACGGCCGCCGCAAGCACACGCACAACGAGGGCATCATTCCGCTGCTCGCGCGTGCCGTGCGCGAGGTCGAATCGTCGGCGCAACGGGGCAAGGCCACCCCGGCGAACCGCACCAAGTTTCACGTCATCGCCCTGCTCATGCGCGAAGAGCGCGCCCGGGTGAAGACCGATGATCAGGTCAGCGACTCGGAGCGCGCAGAGACGCTCAAGCGTCTGGACGGCGTGGCGGCGATCCTCGCCAAGACCGCTGCCCGAGACACCAGCCTCATCACGCTGCTCGAACCGACCGCAGCGATCACGGAGGCCACTCGACTTCTGAAGCGCAAGATGCTCGGACAAGCTGGCATCGAGCTTCCCGAAGAAGAGAAGGCGGCACCCGAACCCGCGCGAGCGATTGTGCCGCCCGAGCTCGCGGAGCGCCAGGTCGAGCCCGCGGGCATCGAGGCCCGCATGCTCGCGAACCCGTTCCTGTCACCCGACCTCGCCCCGCCGAAGCAGCCGACCCCGGTCGTGCGCCTCGCGAACTGGGAGTTGCTCGGTCCGCTGCTCAAGTCGTTCGAGCAGGGCGGTGGCGGGTCGGCGTGCATGGATCTTCCGGCGCCACCGGTGCCGGATCGCCTCGCCCCCGCCGGGCGCGAACTCATGCCGCACCAGGCCCGCTTCCTCGCCGGTGTGCGCGACGGGCACCGCAGCTTCCTGCTCGCCGATGAGCCGGGCCTCGGCAAGACTGCGCAGTCCGTGCTCGCGGCGTCGGTTGCCGACGCCTACCCGCTGCTCGTCGTCGTGCCCAACGTCGTGAAGATGAACTGGGCGCGCGAGGTCGAGCGGTGGACGCCGCAGCGTCGAGTCACGGTCATCCATGGCGACGGACAGAACATCGATGCCTTCGCCGATGTGTTCGTCGTGAACTACGACATCCTTGATCGCCACCTGAGCTGGATCTCAGACTTCGGATTCAAGGGCATGGTCGTCGATGAGGCGCACATGATCAAGAACGTGCAGTCGCAGCGCTCGCGCAACGTGCTCGCCATCTCTGAGCGCATCCGTGAACGCACCCCGGGCGTCTCGCCCCTGCTGATCGCGCTGACGGGCACACCGCTCATCAACGACATCGATGATTTCCGCGCGATCTGGCGTTTCCTCGGGTGGACCGAGAGCGACAAGCCGGGCTCCGACCTGATGGCGCGTCTCGAGAACAACGGATGGACGCCGGCAGACCAGTCGTTCTACCGTGAAGCGCGCCAGAGCGTGATCGATATGGGCATCGTGCGTCGCCGCAAGATCGACGTCGCCGCCGACCTGCCCGCGAAGCGCGTCGTCGATCTGCCCGTCGAACTCGATGACGACCTCGGCCGCGGCATCCGCGAGGCCGAGGCCCAGCTCGCGAAGAAACTGCTCGACCGCTTCCGTGTCGTGAAGCGCGGCAAGCTCGGCGAGAAGCTCGATGACACCGCGATCATTCGTATGGTCGCCGCGCAAGAGCTGGAGGAGTCGAACTCGTCGGCAGACGGGCTCAACGTCTTCACCATGGTGCGCCAGATCGGCCAGGCGAAGGCTGCGCTCGCCGCGGACTATGCGGCGCAGCTCGCGCGATCGGTCGGCAAGGTCGTCTTCTTCGCGAAGCACATCGATGTCATGGATCGTGTCGAGCGACAGCTCGCAGAGGCCGGGCTCAAGACGGTCTCCATCCGCGGAGATCAGACCGCGGCGTTCCGCCAGGAGCAGATCGATGCATTCAACCAGAACCCCGAGATCTCTGTGGCGGTCTGCTCGTTGACCGCCGCCGGCGTGGGCGTGAACCTGCAGGCATCCTCGAACGTGGTGCTTGCTGAGCTCAGCTGGACCGATGCCGAGCAGACGCAGGCGATCGACCGTGTGCACCGTATCGGCCAAGACGAGCCGGTCACCGCGTGGCGCATCGTCGCCGCGCAGACCATCGACGCGAAGATCGCCGAGCTCATCGACGGCAAGGCCGGGCTCGCCGCTCGTGCACTCGACGGAGCCGCGGCTCCGGCGGAGGACGTCGACTCGGTGCAGCTGCAGGCCTTGATTGGTGTGCTGACGAAGGCCGTCGAGCAGTCAGGGGAGTAACGCTGCAGCGGGTCGAGGTGTTCGGTTCTCTGGCCGCATGCGTCTCCATTTTGGCTCGAACGTGAACATGCGCGAGGATCCTGCCAGCTAAGCTGGACTTCGGGCACCGTGGCACGCGTCTGCCCGAAAGTGTTCGCGCGTCGAAAGATGAGGTGTCGCATGCGTATCGGAGTGTTGTGTTCAGGCGGAGATAGCCCCGGGATGAACGCGGCCATCCGTGGAGCAGTGCTCCGCGGGGTCGAGGTCCACGGCTTCGACATGGTCGGCTTCATGGACGGCTGGCGCGGCTTCCACGAAGGCGATCTGGTGCCGCTCGACCGTGCGGCGGTGCGTGGCATCTCACCGTTGGGTGGAGTGATCCTCGGCACGAGTCGCGTGCAGCCCTTCCTCTCGGGGCGGGGTGACGAAGCCGACATTCAGGCGATTCGGGATCGCGTTGCCGAGTACGGCATTGACGCCTTCTTGCTCATCGGCGGCAATGGAACCCAGACCGTCGCGCAGTTGCTCACCGAACACGGTATCCCCGCGATCGGCCTGCCCAAGACCATCGATAACGATCTCGGTGGCACTGATTTCACCTTCGGCTTCGATACCGCGGTGTCGATTGCGTCGGAGGCTATCGACCGTCTGCGCACCACGGGCGAATCGCACCGCCGCTGCATGGTGCTCGAAGTGATGGGCCGCGATGTCGGTTGGATAGCCCTGCACGCCGGTATGGCGGGAGGTGCGCAGGTCACACTGATTCCCGAATTCCCCGAATCGATCGAGCAGATCAGCGAGTGGGTGCTCAGCGTGCGCGACCGCGGACGATCATCTCTGGTGGTTGTCGCGGAGGGGTTCCGGCTCGCGGGTGAAGCGGAGCAGACGACGCGCCAGGGGCTCGACGGCTTCGGGCGCCCCCGGCTCGGCGGGATCGCCGAGGTGCTCGCGCCGCTCATCGAGCAGCACACCGGCATCGAGACTCGCGCAACCGTGCTCGGGCACGTGCAGCGCGGCGGATCGCCGACGGCGTTTGACCGCGTGCTCGCGACGCGCACCGGTATCGCTGCGGCCGACGCCGCGGAGGCAGGGCAGTGGGGCACCATGGCGGGGCTGCGCGGCGATCGCATCGAAATGGTGCCGCTCGCCGAGGCAGTCGGGCACCTGAAGACCGTGTCAGATGCCCGGTACGAAGAGGCGCGACTCAACTTCGGGTGAGCCGAACACCGCCTCGGGTGGAGCGGGTCAGGCGTTCAGGCGATCCTGCACGTCTTTCAGTGACGGGTTCGTCGCGGTGGACCCGTCAGGGAACACGAGCGTCGGTACGACCGCATTGCCGCCGTTGACCGACTTGACGAGTTCTTCGGTGCCGGGCGTCTCCTCGATATCGACGACGGTGTAGCCGATACCCGTCTTGTCGAGCATGAGCTTTAGACGCTTGCAGTACCCGCACCAGACGGTGGAGAACATCGTGACGGTGCCCGACTCGGGCGTGAAATCGGTGAGTGCTGCGGTGCTCATGTGGTCCTCTCGATCGACCCCACCAGCGTACTCCGGGTGGCTGTGCGGCAGCAGGTCTCGACCTCAAGGTGAACGACAGGTGAACTCATCGGCTCAGCTTGACCTGCCGTGAGCCAGATGTAACCATGATGTACGGCGCTTGCGCAGTGACTCTCGAGCCTCACGGAAACGTGAATACGAGGTGACTTCGCCGGTGTGTACCGGAAGGCCCGACAGGGTCCCGCTCCCGAACGAAAGACGCCGGTGGAACTCACCCTCATCGTGCTGCTGGTCATCGTACTGGCCCTCTTCTTCGACTTCACGAACGGTTTCCATGACACCGCGAACGCGATGGCGACGCCCATCGCGACCGGTGCGCTGAAGCCGAAGACCGCGGTGCTCCTCGCCGCGATTCTCAACCTCGTGGGCGCGTTCCTCTCGACCGAGGTCGCCAAGACGATCTCGGGTGGGCTCATCAACGAGGGTGGTGATGGCGTACTCATTACGCCTGAGCTGATCTTCGCGGGTCTCATCGGCGCGGTTGTCTGGAACCTCGTCACCTGGCTCTACGGTCTCCCGTCAAGCTCGTCGCACGCGCTCTTCGGCGGCCTCATCGGTGCAGCGATCGTCGGTGCCGGCGTCGCAGCGATTAACGGCGGCGTCTTCCTGTCGAAGATTCTGATCCCGATGGTCGCGGCCCCGCTCACCGCCGGCATCGTTGCGTTCACCGCGACGAAGGTGGCGTACGCGATCACCAAGCGCAACGACGGCAAGAAAGACGGCCGCGGTCGATTCCGCTACGCCCAGATCGCGTCGTCGTCACTCATCGCGCTCGCGCACGGTACGAATGACGCGCAGAAGACGATGGGTGTCATTACCCTCACGCTCGTCGCCGCCAACCTGCAAGACCCGGGCACCGGCCCGCATCTCTGGGTCGTCGTGGCCTGCGCGCTCGCGATTGCGCTCGGCACGTACTCCGGCGGCTGGCGCATCATTCGTACGCTCGGTGCAGGTCTGACCCAGGTGAAGCCCGCGCAAGGGTTCGCCGCTGAGACGAGCACCGCAGCCACCATTCTGGCGTCAAGCCACCTCGGCTTCGCACTCTCGACGACGCAGGTCGCATCGGGCTCCGTCATCGGTTCGGGTCTGGGTCGCCGCGGGTCAAGTGTGCGCTGGCGCACCGTTGGGCGCATCGCCTCGGGGTGGCTCTTCACCCTTCCCGCGTCGGGCGCCGTCGGCGCGATCGCCGCGGCCATCGCGCACACCGGGTTCGTCGGCGTCATCATCGACGCCGTGCTCGGGTTCGCCTTCATCCTCTTCATCTTCTGGCGTTCGAGCCGCAACAAGGTCGATCACGGCAACGCGATTCCGGTGCCAGACGTCGCGGAATCGGGCTATGCCGTGCGCATTCGCAAGGGCAAGGTCAAGCAGGTCAAGACTGAGACCGGCACGATGCCGCCCCTGACGTCGGTTGCCCAGGCGGCCGTGCTCGATGACATCGCTGCGAAAGAGGCGGCACGAGAAGCCGAGAGGCTCGCGCGCGAGGCCGCCCGAGCGGAGCGTTCGGCGCAGTCACAGGTGGCTGACGCGAAGGAATCGGAGGGCGAACGATGATCGACTGGATGGCATTTCTGATCGTCTTCGGCGCCGCGCTCTTCGCTGCGGTGTTCGTGGTCGCGCTGTACTCGCTCGGCCTTCGCTTCCTGGCCACCCCGGCACCCCCGGCGCGACTTGCAGACGGCACGTTCGAGCCAAACGGCCCCTCGCGCGACGATGAAGACGACGACGTCGACGACATCGGCCGCCCGCGGTGGGCGACGATCGCGGCGAACGTCTGCTTCGGTCTCTCAGTGGTCGTGGTGCTGATCGGCATCTTCCTCATCATTCCGGCGCTGCACTTCTGGTGACCCCCTGACCTTGCGCGCGCACTGAGACGCGGTGCGTAAGGTGGCCGTATGAACGGCACGACGCTCGAGCGGATTCCTGACATCGCCGCAGGCCTGCGGCATTCTTTTGCGGCGGGAGTGACCAGACCCGAGACCTGGCGCCGCGAGCAACTGCGGCGACTCAGAGACGCACTCGCCAATCGTGCCGACGAGTTCGAGGCGGCGTTACACGCCGATCTCGGCAAATCGGGTACCGAGTCGCAGTTGACCGAAATCGGTTTCGTGATCGCCGAGATCGATTACGCCCTTCGGCATCTGCGTCAGTGGATGCGGGCGCGTCGCATGCGCGTGCCGCTCGCGGTGCAGCCGGCCGCTGCCCGGGTCATTGCGGAGCCCCTCGGCGTCGTGCTCGTGATCGCACCGTGGAATTACCCGCTCATGCTTGCGCTCTCACCGGTCATCGGTGCGCTGGCTGCGGGCAATGCCGTTGTGATCAAGCCCAGCGAGCTGGCCCCCGCGACGTCGGCGCTGATCGGTCGTCTGGTGCCCGAGGTACTCGACCGGCGCGCCGTCGCGGTGATTGAGGGCGGTGTACCCGAGACAACGGCGCTGCTCGCCGAGCGATTCGATCACCTGTTCTACACAGGCAACGGGCGAGTGGGCCGCATCATCGCGCACGCGGCGGCGGATCACCTCACCCCGGTCACCCTCGAACTCGGAGGCAAGTCTCCGGTCTACATCGATACGACGACTTCGCTGGCGGATGCGGCTCGCCGCATCGCCTGGGGCAAGTTCATGAACGCGGGCCAGACGTGCGTCGCACCCGACTACGTGCTCGGAACGCCGACGGTGCTCGCAGCGCTGCAGCGACACCTCGTCGATGCGATCCACGAACTGTATGGCAGCGCGGTCCACGCGAACCCCGACTACGGGCGGATCGTGAACGACGCGCAGTTCGCACGCCTGGTCGGGTATCTGGGCGACGGGACAGTGGTGACCGGGGGCGAACATGATGCCGCGACGCGCTACCTCGCTCCGACGGTGCTCGCGGATGTCGATCGGGGGGCACCGGTCATGAGTGACGAGATCTTCGGGCCGATCCTGCCGCTCGTGCCCATGACAAGTCTCGACGACGCGATCGCGTTCGTGAACACCCGGGACAAGCCACTCGCCGCCTACGTCTTCAGTGGGGACGCCACGGTTCGGCGGAAATGGGAACGCGAGACCAGTTCGGGCGCGCTTGGATTCGACGTGCCGGCTCTGCACCTCGTTGTCCCCGACTTGCCGTTCGGCGGAGTCGGGGAGAGTGGGAGCGGTGCCTACCACGGTGAGCGATCGTTCCGATTGTTCAGCCACGAGAAGGCGGTGCTCGCGAAGCCGCTCGCACCCGACACTCTCGCGTCGACGATCATGCCGCCGTACACCGCCGGCAAAGATGCGTTCGCTCGACGGTGGCTCGGCAAACTGCTCGATCGCAGCGTATAAGCGGTTTCGAATCTGCCCGTCGCTAGGATTGGCCTGTGGAAGAGCGCAGAAGCACCGCCGCTGAGAGCGGCGTGGAAGTCGAGGGCACAAACGCTGCCCACGAATTGCCGCTGGGGGTGAGAGTCGCCGCGGCGTGGTCGTGGCGACTGCTGCTGATCGGCATCGCCTTCGCCAGTTTCCTCTGGCTGGTGGTGCAGGTGCGCATCATTGTGATTCCGCTGCTGATCGCGATTCTGCTCACGGCGCTGCTCGCCCCGATCGTGCACTGGTTCGAGCGTCAGAAACTGCCGCGGTGGCTTGGCGTCGTCTTCGCCCTGGCAATCTTCGGAGCCTTCGTCTGGGTGCTGCTCACCCTGATCATCACGCAACTGCGCGACGGGCTCGGCGATGTCGCAAACCGCTCTGAGCAGGTGTGGTGGGAGATGCTGCGCTGGGCCGAGGCAACGTTCGGTATCTCGGCGAAAGAGATCGGCGGGTTCACCGATCAGCTCTTGAAGACCATCGAGGGGCACCAATCAGAGCTGTGGAACGGTGCGCTGGGGGTCGCCACCTCCGCAGGCCAGTTCGTCACCGGGCTGCTCCTCACCATCTTCTCGTTGATCTTCATGCTCATCGACGGTCGACGCATCTGGAATTGGGTGCTCGGCTTCCTGCCGGCCCGCGCACACGCTCCGGTCGACGCCGCGGGCCGTGCCGGCTGGGTCTCGGTGGGGCAGTACGTGCGCGTGCAGATCTTCGTCGCATTCGTCGACGCGGTCGGCATCGGCGTGGGGGCTGCAGTGCTCGGTGTTCCGCTCGCGATTCCGATCGCCATTCTCGTCTTCCTGGGCTCGTTCATTCCGTTCCTCGGTGCCATCAGCACCGGCCTCCTCGCGGCCTTCGTTGCGCTCGTGTACAACGGGCCGGTGAACGCGCTGATCATGCTCGGCGTGGTGATCCTCGTCAACCAGATCGAAGGCCATGTGCTGCAGCCGCTCGTCATGGGCAGCGCAGTGCGCGTGCACCCGCTCGGCGTCGTGCTTGCGGTGTCCACCGGCGCACTGGTTGCGGGCATTCCCGGTGCGCTGTTCGCGGTACCGCTGGCTGCAGCCGCCAACTCGATCGTCAACACTCTGGTGAAGCGACAGTGGGAGGCCGGAACCGACCCGGTGGCCGAATACCATCGCAACGATCACGCGCACCAAGAAGCCCGGCAACGGGCCCGCAGCATTGCCAAACTGCGTCGCAAGGGAGGACGTCCATGACCGAGCAGAAGCCGGCACCGGTACTCGCAGATTTCGAGCGTGCGCTCGAGAATGTGCATCAGGTTACGCAGCACACGCCGCTTGAGACGTCGCGGTACCTCGCCGAGATTCTCGGCGTGCCGGTGTACATGAAGTGCGAGAATCTGCAGCGCACGGGCGCCTACAAACTGCGCGGAGCGTACAATCGCCTCACACAGCTGACAGACGACGAGCGCGCCCGTGGCGTCGTTGCGGCCTCGGCAGGCAATCATGCGCAGGGTGTGGCGTTCGCAGCGCGCGAACTCGGCATCAAGGCGACGATCTTCACCCCGCTCGGGGTCGCGCTGCCCAAGTTGCAAGCCACGCGCGGCTATGGTGCAGAGGTTGTGCTCGAGGGTTTGACGTTCCACGAGACGAATGCCGCTGCGCAGCGTTTCGTCGAAGAAACGGGCGCGACGTTCATTCCGCCGTTCGACCATGAGGCGGTGATCGAGGGGCAGGGTACGGTCGCGCTCGAGATCCTCGATGAGGCGCCCGAAGTCGAGACGATCGTGGTGCCGGTCGGCGGAGGCGGGCTGATCTCAGGCGTCGCCGTCGCGGCAAAGCTTCGCGCTCAGCGCGATGGGCGACCCATGCGCATCATCGGCGTGCAGTCGGAGAACGCGTCGCCGTTCGTCGCCTCACTCGACGCGGGTGAACCGGTCACCATCACGACGAAGCCGACGATCGCCGACGGCATCGCCGTCGCGCGTCCGGGCGCCCGCAATTTCGAGCTCGTGCGCGAGTTCGTCGATGAGGTTGTGACCGTCAGCGATGACGACATCGCGCGGGCCATCGTGATGCTGCTCGAGCGGGCGAAACTCGTCGTCGAGCCCGCAGGAGCGGCCGGTGTGGCCGCGATGCTCGCGGGCAAGGCGAACGTGAGCGGGCCGACGGCGGTGATTCTGTCGGGCGGAAATATCGATCCGCTGCTGCTGCAGCGCGTCATCGGTCACGGCCTCGCGGCGTCTGCTCGGTACATGAAGCTGCGCATCCTGCTCCCCGATGTGCCGGGTCAGCTCGTGCGCACCGCGTCGATCGTCGCCGAAAACAACGCGAACGTCGTCGAGGTGATTCATACCCGCCACGCGACCGAGTTGCCGATCAGTGAGGTCGAGCTGGAGCTGCACATCGAGACCCGTGGGCACGATCACGGCGAGGTCGTCGCGCAGGCGCTGCGCGACGCCGGCTACACCGTGCGGGTGGGCGAGCGCTACTAAGAGCGACACGCGCAGCGTGGCGCCGTAGCGCTCGCTGCCGCCCACGGCGGCAGCCTACGGAGCGAAGCGCGGGGTGGAGCGCTACTAAGAGCGCCACGCACAGCGTGGCGCCGTAGCGCTCGGTGCCGCCCACGGCGGCAGCCGACGGGCACTCGCGCTCAGGCGACCGGCAGCGGCGCTCCCGCTTGCTGGGCGTAGATCGCGATCGCGGCGCGCGCGTCGGCGACCGTGATGCTGCCGCCGCCCGTGATGTGCAGGCCGTAGGCGTCTTCGAGTGCCACGAAGTTCATGGCGACGATTTCGAGCGGGCCGGTGAGATCGAAGTCTCCGCCGGCGACGCCTTCCGTGAGAATGTCGCGGTACAGTTCGAGCTGCTCCCGGTACAGCTGCTGCACGAGCTCGTCGTGCAGGTGCGATTTGCCGCCGAGCACGTCGAACTCGTAGAGCAGGCTCATGAGGGCGTCGTCGGGCCCGGTCGGCAGCCCCGCGGTGATCGCGACGTCGAGCTTCGCTGGCGCGCCCGTCTGCTGCGCGACCAGTGCGACGCGCTCCGAGCCGACGCGCGCGAGACCGGCGGCGTGGGCTTCGACGAGGATCGCCTCGAGGTCGTCGTAGTAGTACAGCAGGGCGCCGCGCGTGACGCCGGCCTGGTTCGCGACGTCGGTCAATGAGAGGCTGCGGAGCCCGTGCTCGGCGGCAGCAGCGAGTGCGGCGTCGACGACCTCTTTGCGGCGCTGCTGCTGGGTGCTCGGTCGTGCCATGCCTGCCAGTATGCCAGGGAGCGGGGGATCCGGCGCACGGCACCGGAGCGCAGCATGTCGAGCACAGCTTCGTTATTTGACATCTGAGTAAATTAATTTACTCTTAAGTCAAAGAACTCGCCGGGGAGGCCGGCGAGCCGAGCGCGCAGGAGCAGACATGGCCGTCGACACCCTCTTCACCGGTGGAAGAATCCGCACTTTCGACCCCGCACAGCCGTGGGCCGAGGCCCTCGGGGTGACGGGCGATCGCATCAGCTACGTGGGGTCGGCCGCCGACGCGCCCGCCGCTCGCCGCACGGTGCAGCTTGAGGGGCGCCTGCTCACGCCGGGCGTCGCCGACACCCACAACCACCTGCTGCTCGGCTTCGACGACCTCGCGGTCAGCCTCGACCAGGTGCAGAGCCTCGACATCGTGCGATCCCGCATCGCCGCCTTCGCCGAGACGCACCCCGAGCTCGACTGGATCTGCGCCGAGAACGCCCTCTACTCCGTCGTAGAGGGGCGCCGCCCGCGCGCCGACGACCTCGTGGGCGTCACCGACAAGCCGGTGTTCATCACGACCTACGACCAGCACTCGGTATGGCTCAACCGCCCGGCGCTCGCGAAGCTCGGAATTCTGCAGGGTGCCGACATCGCCTGGGGCAATCCCGAGATCGACGACGTCACGGGTGAACCCACCGGGTGGGTCACCGACTTCTACACGAGCGCGATGACCATCGACGGGCTCGCCGAGCTGCAGCGCGACATTCCGATGTACTCGCCCGACCGGCGCTACCGTAAGATCACGAACAGCCTGGAGATGGCCGCGCGATCCGGCATCACCACCGTCGTCGAACCACAGGTGCCGCTCGCCGAGCTCGACCTCTTCGCCCGCGCCGAGCGCGAGGGCAAGCTCACGAGCCGCACCATTGCCGCGATCTACCATCCGGTCGGCGCCGACGGCGACTTCCGCGCGCGTATCACCGACGCGATCCGCGAGACGCCGCAGCACGAGCGCTTCCGGCTCGGCCCGGTGAAGCTGTACGCCGACGACGTCATCGAACCGCACACCGCGGCGATGCTCGAGGACTACGCGAACCGGCCCGGGCATCGCGGCCACCCGAGCCTCGAGCCGACCGAGTTCACGAAACTGTTCGTCGAACTCGACCGTCTCGGCTACCAGGTGCACACGCACGCGACGGGGGACTGGGGCATTCGTCTCACGCTCGACTCGATCGAGGCGGCGCAACGGGCCAACCGACGCAGTGACACGCGCCACGGCATCGTGCACGTCGAGTGCCTGGCCCCGGAGGACCTCACGCGTTTCGCCGACCTCGGCGTCGTCGCCGCGATGCAGCCCCGCCACGCTTCGCCCGATCTCGTCGCCGGCACCTGGATGGACAACGTGGGCGAGGCCCGGTGGGATCGCGCCTGGCGTTTCAAGTCGATGATCGAGTCGGGCGCGCGCGTCACATTCTCGAGCGACTGGCAGGTGGGCGAGATGGATCCGCTGATCGGTCTCTACAGCGCCATGACCCGAGCCCGCCTCGACGGCGGCGACGCCTGGACCCTCGACGAGCGGCTCGACCTCGACCGCGCACTTCGCGCGTACACGCTGGGCGGCGCCGAGGCGTTCCATCGCGAGGACGCGTTCGGCGTGCTCAAGGTCGGCGCGCTCGCCGACGTCGTCGCGTGGTCGGGAGACCTCTACGCGATGGAGCCCGCCGAACTGCTCGAGCACCGCGCCGAGCTCACGGTCGTCGGGGGCGCCGCGATCCACGACGTGCGCGGCGAGCTCGACGGCGTCGCGGCCGCGGCGCGAGTGCAGGATCCGGCCGGCGCCAGCCAGGTCTGCGCCGAACCCGCCGACGACCACCACTGTCACGCGCACGCGCACTGACCGCGAGCGCGCTCGCGAATACTGAACCCCTGACGAAAACCGAGGACCCCTGATGTCGACGTTGCCATCGCACTCCGCAGTCGCCGCCGGTGACGACCAGATCGCCCACGCGATCACCGGAACTCCGAGCACTGAACCCGGCGGGCTCAAACGCACCCTGAAGCTGCGCCACCTGGTGTTCATCGGGCTCGCGTACATGGCGCCGCTCGCGGTCTTCGACATGTTCGGGATCGTGGCGGACGTGACCGGCGGGCACGTGCCGCTCGCGTACCTCGTCGTCATGATCGCGGTGCTCTTCACCGCCTTCAGCTACTCGCGGATGGTGCGCTTCTTCCCGATCGCCGGGTCGGCGTACACGTACACGAAAGAGGCGATCAACGCCCACCTCGGGTTCTTGGTCGGCTGGGTGGCGACGCTCGACTACCTGCTGCTGCCGATGATCAACGCGATTCTCTCGGCGATCTACATGACCGCGGTGATTCCCGGGGTGCCGTTCTGGGTGTGGGTGCTGCTCACCGTTGCGATCTGCACCGTGCTGAACCTGGTTGGCGTGAAATTGGCGGCGAGCATGAACGTGATCCTCGTCGGCATCCAGCTCGTCGTCGCGGTCGTCTTCGTCGTGCTCACGGTCATCAACATCGTGAACGGCGCGAACGGTTCGGAGTTCACGGCGCGGCCGTTCATCTCGAGCGATGTGCAGGGTGCGGCAATCGCCGCGGGGGCGGCGATCCTCGCGCTCTCGTTCCTCGGATTCGATGCGGTGTCGACGCTCGCCGAAGAGGCGGAGCGGCCCGAGCGCGACATTCCGCGCGCGATCTTCATCATCATCGCCGTCGCGGGGGCTTTCTTCATCACCGTGACCTACGTGATGCAGACGCTCTTCCCTGACGTCACCCAGCTCGCGGACATCGTCGGCGCCTCACCCGAGATCGCGAAGTACATCGGCGGGGCGGCGTTCCAAGCCATCTTCGTCGGCGGCTACATGATGGCCGTGCTCGGCTGCGGCATCACCCAGCAGATGAGCGCCGCGCGTCTGCTGTACGCGATGGGTCGCGACGGCGCGCTTCCGAAGCGACTGTTCGGTCGGGTGAACCCGCGCACGGGCGCGCCGGTCGCGAACGTGCTGCTCGTCGCCGCTGTCGCGCTCACCGCGCTCTTCGTCGACCTCGATCAGGCGGCCTCGATGATCAACTTCGGCGCGTTCATCGCCTTCACCTTCGTGAACCTGTCGGTGATCTTCGTGTTCTTCCGCTTCTTGCATCGGCGCACGGCGGGGTCGTGGGTAACGTTCGTCGCGATCCCGGCGATCGGTGTGGCGATCAACGTCTGGCTGTGGCTCAGCCTCGATGCCATCTCCATGCTCATCGGCGGCATCTGGCTGGCGCTCGGCGTCACGTACCTGCTGATCTCCACGCGCGGGTTGCGCCGGGCCGCACCCGATTTGACCGGGCCGGTCAACATCGCGATGTACGAGTAGCGAGGGTTGTCGAGCCACGGAAAATGACGGAGTGGGCGGGATCGCACTGCGCGATCCCGCCCCTTCGGTCGTGAGCCGGCACCCGGCCGGCGCGCCGATCAGCCGGCGTACGTGTCGACCGCGAGGATCTTGACGCCGATCTGGTTGCCGTTGGGGGCCGCGTAGCTGACCTCTTCGCCGACCTTGCGGCCGAGAATGGCGGCGCCCAGCGGGCTCTCCGCGCTGTACACGTCGAGGTCGGAGCCATTCGCGAGCTCGCGGTTGCCGAGCAGGAAGCGCTCTTCGTCGCCGAAGATATCGGCGGTGACGACGGTGCCGATCTCGACCACACCGCTCGCCTGCGGTGCCTCGCCGACGACGACGTGCTTCAGCAGCTCTTCGAGGTCGCGAATGCGCGCCTCCATCTTGCCCTGCTCGTCTTTGGCGGCGTGATACCCGCCGTTCTCCTTGAGGTCGCCCTCTTCGCGAGCCGCCTCGATGCGCGCGGCGATCTCTTTGCGGCCTGCCCCGGTGAGCTGCTCCAACTCACCGTTGAGCCGGTCGAAGGCTTCCTGGGTCAGCCAGGTCTGGGTGGGCTCGGCCATAGTCGATCCTCGTTTCAGATGAATGCCGGCAATGCCGGAGGGGTCGCGCGAGATATACGCAACGCCCTGAATGACCAGGGCGCAACTTCCAGGATATCAGGAGCGCGCTCCAGATGTCAGGCCGTGGTGCGCTCCTCGATGACCCAGCACTCCTGCACGGTGACGGCAGTGGCCGGATTCGTGGTGATGACGCGAGTGGTGACCGTGTGCGAAGTCGCGTCTGAAACGGGCACCTCGACAACTTTCCAGCCGACCGGCGCCTTCGCCTTGTTCAGGGCTTCGATCGCGCAGGCCACGGGAGTGTGTGCCGGAGCGGTCACGATGAACTTGGCGTCGACGCTCGCATCGCCGTTCTTTGTGTACCCGATGTCTTGTGCAGAGACCTGGCTGGTCTGCTGCCAGCCGCTGAACGCGAGAAACGCGACGCCGCCCGCGACGAGCGCGACGGCGGCGCCCCAGGCGAATCGACGATCAAAACTGCGGCGACGATTCGTGCCGTAGCGATCCTCCAGCGACTGCGTCGCCGAGGTCGACGAATCCTGCGCGATCGGGGTCGAACCAGCGGCCTCTGGCACGGCATCCTCCGATCTGCCCTGGGTAAACTGGGTGTCTGTTGCCAGAGTACCGGGAAGCGCCCGGGAAGCATGTGAGAGGACCCTCATGACGCTCAGGTTGATCGCGGTGCACGCGCACCCCGACGACGAGTCCAGCAAGGGTGCCGCGACGTACGCGCACTACGTCGAGTCGGGCGTCGAGGTGCTCATCGTGAGCTGCACCGGGGGCGAGCGCGGTGATCTGCTCAACGAGCTCGTCGCGCGCGATCCGAAGAGTCGACGCGATCTGCCCGGTTTGCGCCGTGACGAGATGGCGCGCGCACGCGACATCATCGGCTTCCGCCACACGTGGCTCGGGTACCAAGATTCGGGGTTGCCCGACGAGGGTGAGGGCGTGCCCGAGACCTCGTTCGCCGGCATCCCGGCAGAAGTTTCCGCCGAAGCGCTCGTGCGCGTCGTGCGCGAGTTCCGCCCGCACGTCATGATCACCTACAACGAGCAGGGCGGCTACCCGCACCCCGACCACATTCGCTGCCACGAGATCAGCCGTCGCGCGTGGGAGCTCTCGGGCGACCCCGAGGCCTACCCCGATGCCGGGGAGCCCTGGGAGATGTCGAAGCTCTATTACGAAGAGATTTTCAACGCGAAGCGCGTCGAGACGATCTACCAGTGGCTCACCGACAACGATCCGTCGTCGCCGATCATCGAGCAGTTCAGCGAAATTCGCGAGTGGATGATGCGCCGCCCCTACGTGGGTACCGCGAGCGTCGACGTGGGGCGCTTCTTCGAACGCCGTGACGAGGCATTGCGCGCCCACGCGAGCCAGGTGCCGCCCGACAGCACGTTCTTCTTCTGGCCGAACGAGCTGCAGCGTCAGGCCTGGCCGTTCGAAGACTATCGGCTGGCCGCTTCTCGCGTGGCGACCAGCGAGTTCGAAGCTGACCTGTTCCAAGGAATCGAGGAGGGCGCATGAGCCTGCTGTTCACCATCGCCCGCGCCGCCGAAGACACCGAATTCGACCCGAACACCGTCAGCCCCGGTGTCGCAGGGTTCTTCGCCGTCGCGGCGCTCGCCGTCGGCATCATCCTGCTCGGGTTCAACATGGTGCGTCGTCTGCGTCGCAACAGCTACCGCGCCGATATTCGGGAGCAGATCGAGCTCGAGCTCGCCGAGCAGCAGGGCGGCACGGACGTTGCCGAACCTGCGCGCCCGGCCGATCCGGAATCCGGGCAGCGGAGCTGACCGCGTGAGTGGCGGCTGGACCCCCGGCCCCGACGAGGAGCCGGCAGACTTCGACTTCGGTGACGACGAACGCTGGCCCGGTGAGGCCTGGGGTGAGCCGCCGCCCGGAAACGTAGGGGATGGTGCGCCGTCGGCGATCCCGCAGCAGCGCACTGCGACCCTGGTCACCGCGCCCGCCACCACCTCGGGCACCGGGCCGCACGTCGGTCAAGATCCGCGCGAGGTGCTCGCCGAGGTCTTCGGCTACGACGCCTTCCGCGGTGAGCAGGAAGAGATCATTCGGCAGGTGATCGGCGGCGGCGACGCGGTCGTGCTGATGCCGACCGGTGGCGGCAAGTCGATCTGCTACCAGATTCCCGCGCTCGTGCGCGAGGGCACCGGCATCGTACTGTCGCCGCTCGTCGCCCTGATGCACGATCAGGTCGCGGCGCTGCAGCTCGTCGGCGTGCGCGCGGCCGCCCTGAACTCGGCGATGTCGATCGAGGATCGCCGCGCCGTCGAGCAGGCCTACCGCGAGGGCCAGCTCGACGTGCTCTACCTCGCGCCCGAGCGCCTGTCGGCTCCCGGCACGGTCGAGCTGCTCGCGCAGGGCCGCATCGCGCTCTTCGCGATCGATGAAGCCCACTGCGTGTCGCAGTGGGGGCACGACTTTCGCCCCGACTACCTGCGGCTCGGTGCGCTCGCGGAGCGCTGGCCCGACGTGCCGCGCATCGCACTCACCGCGACGGCGACGCCCGAAACGCACCAGGAGATCACCGAACGGCTGCACCTGCAGCGCGCGCGGCACTTCGTGTCGAGCTTCGACCGCCCCAACATTCGCTACCGCATTGAATCGAAGCAGAACGCGCGGGCGCAGCTGATTCAGTTCGTGCGCGGCGAGCACGCCGGCGAGGCGGGCATTGTCTACGCCCTGAGTCGCAAACGCGTGGAGCAGACGGCGGCCGCGCTGCGCGACGTCGGTGTCGACGCCGTTGCGTACCATGCCGGGTTGCCGGCGCACGTGCGCCTCGACGCGCAGACGCGCTTCCTTCGCGAAGACGGGGTCGTGGTGGTCGCGACGATCGCGTTCGGCATGGGCATCGACAAGCCCGACGTGCGGTTCGTGGCGCACATCGACCTGCCGAAGTCGGTCGAGGGGTACTACCAGGAGACCGGCCGGGCGGGCCGTGACGGCCTGCCCTCGGAGGCGTGGCTCGCGTACGGGCTGCAAGACGTGGTGCAGCAGCGCCAGATGATCGAGTCGGGCGATGGCGATCAGGTGACGCGCGCCAGCCAGACGCGGCATCTCAACGCGATGCTCGCGCTGTGCGAGGGCGTGGCCTGTCGGCGCGTGTTCCTGCTGCGCTACTTCGGTCAAGAACGCAGCGAGGCCTGCGGCAACTGCGACGTCTGCCTGAACCCGCCGAAGCTGTGGGACGCGACCGTGCCGTCGCAGATGCTGCTGTCGACCGTCATCCGCACGGAGAAAGAACGCCGACGCACCTACGCGGCGGGTCAGCACATCGATGTCTTGCGCGGCGTCACTTCGGAGCGCGCCACGCAGATGCGACTCGACGAGCTCTCGACGTGGGGTATCGGCACCGAGTGGTCGGTGGCGCAGTGGCGCGGCGTGGTGCGACACCTGCTCGCGGCCGGGCTGCTCGAAGCCCGCGGCGAATGGGGCGTACTCGCCCCGACCGAGGCGTCGAAGCCGGTACTGCGCGGCGAGGAGCAGGTACACATGCGCGAGGAAGTCGTGACGCGCGCCGCAAGCGGCGGCCGCGGCAGCCGAGCGTCGCGCGGGGCCGCCGGCGAGAAACGATCGGCCGCGGCTGCTGATCTGTCGCCCGAGCAGGCCGAAGTGTTCGAGCGCCTGCGCGCGTGGCGAGCCGGCGAGGCCCGCACACAGGGTGTGCCCGGGTACGTGGTGTTTGGTGACGCGACGCTCGCGGCGCTCGCCGTGCACCAGCCGACGAGCGACGACGAACTGCTCGCCATCTCCGGCATCGGGCAGGTCAAGCTCGAGCGCTACGGCGCCGCCGTGCTCGAGACGCTCGCGGCAGGTTAGCTCGCGCCCGGCGAGCCCGCGGCGTCGGCCTCGGCGACGTTGAACGACAGCCACTCGTCCCAGGTCGAGCCAGTGCCGCTCACGAGTTCGGGGTGCGCCACCGACGCGGTGAGCCCGAGCAGGTAGATGTCGACGTGCCGCAGGTGGATCTCGGTGGTGCGCTCGCGCGCGGCCGGCAGATTCGGGCGCAGGTGCGCGACGGCCAGCATGAGATCGGCTGCGGTGTACGCGCTCGGGATCAGCCCGGCCGACGCATCCTGCGCGACCAGGGCGTCGAGCCCCTCACGGAGTTCTTCAGCGAGCCGATCGATCTCGGGTGACGACACCGCCTGGCGCCAGGAACCGACCATGAGGGGCGACGCCGCCTCGCTGATGTGCCGGCGCAGAAAGCGGGCGACGGCTGACCCCGCGCCCGGCAGGCTCGCGCGAGCCACGTCGGTGATGTCGGAGATCGCGAGCGTGCGCAGGTGCAGTACCAGGTCGTCTTTGCTGGGGAACCTGCGGTAGATGCTGGCGATGCCGATGCCCGCGTGCTCGGCGACGGCCGACATCGGGGCCTGCCAGCCGCGCTGCGAGAACACCTCGCGTGCCGCCTGCATCAGGATGCGGTCGTTGTCGCGGGCCTCGCGCGCGCGCCCGCGCAGGGGAGCGGCGCCGTCGCCGCTCGCTTCGGGCCGTGTCGGCTCCGTCTGCTGACTCATGGCTTCCATCGTAGCGAGGGCGGTGTTACAATTCTGAATCGGAACGAATCATTCCGTTCCGGAGTTGAAAGGACGTTATGACCGCGCAGACCGCCCCGAATCCGACGATCGCCGTGCCCGATTCGACCGCAGCTGCACCCGCGCAGGGCACCGCTCGCCTCGCCGCCCCACCCACCGGGTTCACCCTCGCGCTCGCATCGGCGGTGCTGGCCTTCTCGATGATGCAGACACTGCTCGTGCCGGCGCTTCCGGTCTTCGCCGAGCAACTCGGCGTCGACGGGGCCACGGCCGGATGGATCCTCACCGCATATCTGCTGAGCGGGGCCATCGCCGCACCCGTCATCGGCTCGCTCGGAGACCGATTCGGCCACCGGCATACGCTCGTGGTCGCGATGCTCGTGTTCGTGCTCGGTGCCGCGCTCGCCGCCGTCAGCGCACTGATCCCGGTCGCGGCAGCGTTCCCACTGCTGCTCGCCGGGCGCGTGCTCCAGGGGTCGGCCACCGCCTCGTTCCCTCTCGCGGTCGCCATCGTGCGCGTGCGGCTCACCGGTCGTGCGCAGGCCAGCGCAATCGGCTGGCTGTCGGGCACACTCGGGCTCGGCGCCGGTCTCGCGCTGGTCGTCGGCGGAGCGATCACCGACCTGCTGAGCTGGCCGTGGCTGTTCATCGCCGGCGGCGTCCTGGGCCTGGTGTCCGTGCTGCTCGTGCTGTGGCGTGTGCCGGCCGGAGCGTCTCGCGCGGCGGGATCCCGACCTGATTGGGCCGGCATCGTGCTGCTGGTGACGACGCTGCTGCCGCTGCTGCTCGTCGTGTCGCAGGGAGCCCGGTGGGGGTGGGGCGCGCCCTCCACGATTGCGCTCGCCGTGGTGGCCGTGCTGAGTCTGGTGGCTCTCGTGCTCGTCGAAGGCCGGGTCGCCGCGCCGCTCGTGGATCCCGCTCTCGTCACGCACCGCGCGCTCGCCGCCACAAACGTGCTCACCCTCTTCCTCGGCTTCGTTCCGTACGCGTTCTATGTTGGCCTGCCGGTGCTGCTGCAGGCGCCGGTGCTGCCGGGTGGATCAGTGCTGCCGGGCGCCTCGGGTGCCGGCCACGGTCTCGGCGTCACCGCGACCGGAGCGGCGCTCCTGCCGGGGGCCGTGCTCGTCTTTCTGGGCGGACGCTTCGCGCCATGGCTGCTCGGCCGACTCAGCGGACGGGTGGTCGCGGCAATCGCGCTTGCAGTGATGGTGATCGGCGGCGTCGGCATTGCGGCACGGCCCGATTCCGTCGCCGTGGTGATCGGATTCTTCTGCCTGATCGGCCTCGGTAACGGCATCGGGTTTGCCGTTATCGCCGAGCTCATCGCGGGCAACGTGCCCCCGGCCGGTATCGGCGCGGCCCTCGGCGTGAACGGCGTGCTGCGCACGGTCGGTTCGGCCTTCGGCACTCCGATCGCGACGCTGGTGCTCACCACCATCGGGGTCACGGCGGCCGGTCAGCCGGGCGTCGAGACGTTCCGTGTGCTGTTCGGGATCGCCGCCGCAGTCTCGCTCGTCGGCGTAACCGCGGCCTTCCTCGTGCCGGCGCCGCGCCGCGAGCGCTGAAGGTTCAGGCTCGCGAGTGCGTGCGCGTTACCGGTGTGCCGGATCAACCGCGCGTCCGCTGTGCCACTCGATCAAGGTCTCTTCCCACGGCGTCGGCTCCAACCCGAATTCGATCGTGAGACGGCCCGGCACAATGACGCTCGGGGCAGCCCAGAGATATTGCTGACGCTGCATCTCGCGCATCATCGGCGAGAACGGCCCGGCGAGTGCGAAGAGCGCGCCGGGGATGCGGTGCGTGGCGCGCGCGGGCCGGCCTGCGACGCGAGCAGCATCGGCGGCCATCTGCCGCTGCGAGCGGGCGGTGTCGGTGGGCGCGGTGAGGCGCGTGTCGGCGGCGCTCGCGAGCGGGATCGCGGTGGTCATCGCGCGAGCGAGATCCGGGATCGTGGTGACGGCGTGCGGAGCATCGGGATCGCCGAGCACCCACGCGCCGCGCCCGGCGGCGGAGGGCGTGAGCACCATGCCGAGTACCACCGACGACTGCGCGGTGGCGGTGGGGCCGACGAGATCCGAGGCGATCACCGAGGCCGTGCGCGCCGGGTGTGCCGCCCGAGCCGTGAGCAACTCGGCGCGCACCTCGCCGAGCGGGGAGACCGGCGCGAGGGGCAAGTCCTCGTGCAGCTGCCGTGCCCCGCGTCCATAGGCGTAGACCGACTCCGGGAAGATGACGGGAATGTCGAATTCGGCGGCGATATCCATGACGGCGAGCTCGCGATGGGGGAGCTCGCGGCGCCAAACCGGCGCGGAGTACGCCGCGTGGATGCAGTGGAAAATGACGTCGATCTTGCAGGCCTCCGTTCCGGCCCCCGTGGCGATCGCGCGCAAGGTGTCGCGGTCGCCCGCGTCGCCGCTGATGACGCGGGCTCCGGGAACGGCTCCTGCGCCGCGGCGCAGCACGGTGACCTCGTGGCCGGCTGCGGAGAGTTCGCGGGCGAGCTGAGTGCCGATCTGACCGGCTCCAGTGATGAGTGCGTGCATGCGGGACTTCCATTCTGTGATCGGTGCTCACTAATTGGTGAGATTCACTGTAGATCGACGTTCGTGAAAAAACAAGAGCACTGATCTCTGAATTGCATCGCGGGGCGCCGACTGTCACACTGGGGGCATGGAACGCCCCCGCCGCACCCACGCCGAGGCCCGCGCGCAGATGCGCGCGGGGATCCTGCGCCTCGGGCGGGCGCAGCTCGCCGATGCCGGCGCCACAGGGCTGTCGGTGCGCGAGATCGCGCGGGGGCTGGGGGTCGCCTCGTCGGCGATCTACCGGCACGTGGCGAATCGCGACGCGCTGCTCACCCTGCTCGTCGTCGACGCCTACACCGAGCTCGCCGATGCGGTCGATGCCGAGCTCGATGCGGCGGGTGATGCGGGAGTCGAAGGGCTCGCGCTCATCGCCCGGGCGACCCGTGCCTGGGGTGTCGCGCACCCCGAATCGTGGGCGCTGCTCTACGGATCGCCCGTGCCCGGGTACGCGGCGCCCGCCGATGAGACGACTCCCGCCGGCACCCGCGTGATGATGCGGTTCGTCGAGGCGCTCGCAGCCGGGGATCGCACGGTGCGGCACGGCGCGCGACCACCGGTCAGCGATGGCCTCGCGGCCGTACTCGAACACGGCGTCGCGGCGCTTCTCGGCGCGGCGGGCGCTGAACTCACGGCCGAAGCGCACGATGCACCCGGCTTCGCCGCTGATGCCGTCGAGGCCTGGTCGGCGCTCATCGGGCTCGTGAGCGCCGAAGTGTTCGAGCAACTCGGCAGTGTGCTGTCTGCCTATGGCAGCGAACTGCTTGAACGGTGGATCACCTCGACTTCGGCGCGCTTCGGGCTCGTATGAGTGAGCCCGAGTCCGCGGCCCGCACGCGAGCTGGTGCGGCGGCAGTGCCGGAGTTCGGCCTCGCCGTCGTGGTGATGGGGGTTTCAGGGTGCGGAAAGACGACGGTGGCCGCGGCACTCGCCGCGCGCGCCGGGGGAGCGTTCATCGAAGCCGATGCGCTGCACTCGCCCGCCGCGGTGGCCCAGATGCGCGCCGGAGTGCCGCTGACCGACGTGGATCGCGCACCCTGGCTCGACCGTATTGCCGAGCGCATGCGCGACACCGCGGCGACCGGGCACGGGCCGGTGTTCGCTGCCTGCTCAGCGCTGCGGCGCAGCTATCGGGACCGTTTGCGCACGGGCATCGGGCCCGACAGTGCGGTCGTGTTCGTGCACCTCGACGTGGCGCGATCCGAACTCGCCGAGCGCATCTCGGGGCGCCCCGACCACTTCATGCCCGTCACGCTGCTCCACTCCCAACTCGCGACCCTCGAACCGCTCGGTGCCGACGAGCCGGGGCTCACGATCGACGGCGCGATCCCCGCATCGAGTCTCGTCGACCGACTCGCGGCGCAGGTGCAGCGCTGGCGTTCGGCGGGCGGGGCGATCGGTGTGAACTAACGCAAGAAGTAGGGGTCGAGCGCGAGCAGCAACGCCGCCGTCCAATGGCACAGGAACGCGAGCACCGTGAGCGCGTGGAAGATCTCGTGGAACCCGAAGACACCGGGCACGGGGTTCGGGCGTTTGAAGCCGTACGCCGCAGAGCCGAGCGAGTAGAGCAGGCCGCCGACCACCACGAGCACCATCGCGGCGAGATTCGCGTGAGCGATCGCACCGAGGTACATGACTGCTGCCCAGCCGAGCAGCAGATACAGCGGCACGTACAACCAGCGCGGGGCGCCGATCCAGAACACTCGGAAACCGATGCCCAGCAGCGCGCCCGCCCACACCAGCACGAGCAGCAGGATGCCCTGCGACGGCGGCAGGGCGAGCAGGGCGATCGGCGTGTAGGTGCCCGCGATGAGCACGAAGATGTTCGCGTGGTCGAGGCGCCTGAATACCTGCTTGGTCGTCGGCTTCCAATTGAAGCGGTGGTAGAGCGCCGAGACGCCGAACAGCAGCATGCTCGAGAGCATGTAGACGACCGAGGCCCACTTCGCGACGGCGCCGTGCGCGAGGCAGATGAGCACGATCCCCGCGGCGATGGTGACGGGGAACGTGCCCGCGTGAATCCATCCACGCCACCGGGGCTTCGCATCGTCGGGTGCACCGCCCGGCTGATCATGCCGGTGATCGAGCGCATCGTCGAGGAGCGGAAGTGAGAGGCTGTCGGGCTCCGGGAAACGGCGCTCGCCGCCCGTGCCCGCGGTCGCCGCGCTCGCGCCCGCATCCGGCGTAGGTGATTCGGGCGCGGGCGAGCTCTGCGGGGTCATATCTCGAGTGTATGTTCGCTACAGCGTGGCGGGGGCATATATGTGGAGAACCCCCAGTCGCTCAGTCGTGTCGCTGCCGTCGCGCGTCGCAGACGAGCGGGGTGCGCCAAGCTGCCCGACCGGTACACTCGGAGGGTGAGTGCCCAGCCGTCGAAACCGCGGGCCGGTCTGCTCTACCGGCTGTATCAGCGACGCCTGCGTCACGAGATTGATCCGAAGCAGGTGCCGCACCACATCGCGGTGATCGTCGACGGCAATCGGCGCTGGGCCAAGCAGCGGCTGCAAGAGCGCGCGGCGTTTGGGCACCGTGCCGGGGCGCGCAAGATTCCGGAGTTTCTCGGCTGGTGCGAAGAAGCGGGGGTCGGCACCGTCACGCTCTACCTGCTCTCAGCCGATAACTTGAACGCACGCGACCGGCAAGAACTCGAAGACCTCTTCGGCATCATCGCCGAGCTCGCGGGCCTGCTCGCCGAGCATCCCGGGTGGCGCGTGAAGCACGTCGGCACCTGCGAGGGGCTCGCCCCCGAGCTCGCCTCGGCGCTGCAGACGGCCGAAACGGCGACGCAAGATCGCACGGGCCTGCACATCAATCTCGCCGTGGGTTACGGAGGTCGCAGCGAAATTACCGCCGCCATGCACAGCGTCATCGCCGAGCACCAGGCCGCGGGCGGCACCATCGACACGCTTGCCGAACGACTCACACCGGAGCTGATCGGCGAGCATCTCTGGACTCGGGGTCAGGCAGACCCTGACCTCGTCATTCGCACCTCGGGCGAGCAGCGGCTGAGCGACTTCATGATCTGGCAGTCGGCGCACTCCGAGTTCTACTTCGTCGAAGCGCTGTACCCCGACCTGCGCGAGGTCGACTTCCTGCGCGCCCTGCGCGACTACTCGACCCGCCAACGACGCCTCGGAGGGTGACTGTGATTTCTCAATACCGCCCGCGCGGCCTGCCGAACCTGTCGGGGCAGCGCGTGCTCATCACCGGTGCGTCGGGGGGCGTCGGCGGCGGCATCGCCCGCGCGTTCGTGCTCGCCGGAGCGAGCGTCGCCGTCCATTTCCGCGGGCTCACTCCCGAGTCGGTGAGCGCCGGCGAGGGGCTTGTCGCCGAGCTGCGCGAACTCGCGGAGGCCGCAGGCGGGGGCGCGGCCCCGGATGCTGATTCCACGCCCCGAGTCATCGGCGTGCGTGCAGACCTGAACGAGCCCGGTGCGGCGGCCGCACTGATCGCAGAAGCAGTCGCCGGCCTAGGTGGGATCGACGGCCTCGTGAACAACGCCGGCGTGCAACCCGTCACCCCGCTCGCCGAGACGACGCGCGCCGAATGGGACGAGGTGCTCGGCACCAACCTCGGCGCCGTCTTCGAACTGTCGCAGGCCGCGGCCGCCGCGATGACCGGCGCTGCCGGGGGGTTGGTTGACGGGGCCCCTGCGAATCGCTGGATCACACACATCGCCTCCGTCGAGGCGTCGCGGCCGAGCCCGGCGCACGCGCACTACGCCGCAGCGAAAGCCGGTCTCGTGATGCACGCGCGCGCCGCAGCGCTCGAGCTCGGGCCGCAGGGCATCCGCGTGAACACGGTGTCGCCCGGGCTCGTCGATCGGCCCGGCCTTGCTGAGGCCTGGCCCTCCGGGGTCGAGAGCTGGACGCGCCACGCGCCCCTCGGCCGACTGGCCACACCGGCCGACATCGGCGGTGCCTGCGCGCTCCTCGCATCTGACGCGGCGACCTTCATCACCGGCCAAGACCTGGCCGTCGACGGCGGCATGCTCGCGACGCCCGGGTGGTGAGCGCCGGGCGATCCGGCACCGCCGCATCACCCTGACCACTTGCACCCTGCTCACCCCGACACTTGACGCCCACCGCAGAATGGAGCCCCGCATGAGCGACATCGAGACCCCCCAGGCAGCAGCGTCTGACACCGTGCTCTTCGAAACGGTGCTGCGCGCAGACGCGATGCTGACCCCGGGCGGCGTCATCGTCGACGCTGAACTCGCCTTCAACAGCAGCGGGCGCATCACCTACGCAGGATCCGCCCGCCCCGACGCCGAGTCCGCCGGTGACCGCGTCGTGCACGATCTCGCCGGCCACGTGCTGATGCCGGGGCTCGTGAACGGGCACACCCACTCGGCGATGACCCTGCTGCGCGGCGTCTCCGACGACGAGGGCTTCATGCCGTGGCTTGCGGCCGTGCAAGCGCTCGAGCAGCACCTCACCCACGACGACGTTGCTGTCGGCCTGCAGCTCGCGATGGTCGAGATGATCGAGACGGGCACGACGGCGTTCGCCGACATGTATCACTGGGATACCGAGCTCATCGAGCTGGTGCGCGCTGCAGGCATGCGCGCGCTCATCGCGGTCGCGTCGTTCACGCCTGACACCGTCGGCTTTCCGGGCGTCTCGCCCTGGAACGGCGCCGACGCGACGAACGAGACCGAGGTGTTGGCCGCACGCTACGCCGACGACGCGCAGATCTCGATCGCCTACGGCCCGCACGCGCCCTACACGTGCCCGCCCGACTATCTACGCGATATCGCACGTCGAGCGGTCGAGCGAGGTATTCCGATTCACACACATGTCTCTGAGTCGGCGGCCGAGGTCGCGCAAATTCAGGAGCAGTACGGCACGACGCCGGCGGATCACCTGAACTCGCTCGGGCTCTTCGAAGCCGAGGTGCTCGCCGCGCACTGCGTGCACCTCACCGAGAGCGAGATCGCACTCTTCGCGCGCACCGGCACCGCAGTCAGCCACAACCCGGTCTCCAACCTGAAACTCGGCAACGGCATCGCCCCGCTGCCCGAGTGGCAGGAGGCCGGCTTGCGCATCTCGCTCGGCACCGACTCGGTCGCAAGTAACAACACGCTCGACCTCTTCGAGGAGATCAAGACCGGCACGATTCTGCACCGCGGTGCGCGCCAAGACGCCGCGATCGTGCGCGCCGCCGACGTGCTCGACATCGCGACGCGACGCGGCGCCGAAGCGATCGGGTTTGCCGAGACCGGGGCACTCGAGGCCGGCCGCCTCGCAGACGTGATCGCGCTCGACGTCACGGGATCCGCCGCCATTCCCTTCGAGGCTGCGTCGTTGATCTCACACCTCGGGTTCGCCGCCACCGGTGCCGATGTGCGCCACGTCTTCATCGGCGGTCGTCACGTCTACGCGGAGGGCGAGCACCTCACGCTCGACGCCGACGCGATCCGGGCGCGCGCCGCGGCAGCGCGTGCACGTCTCTCCGCCGCCAGTCGCTCCGCGGAGTGACGCCGGCGCGATCCGGCACCACTCCCGAAAACTGCTTCCCACCTCGCGCGATCGCTGCACGGCATCGCTTCGCTGTCACTGAAAGGCCCGTCATGCCCGTACGTCTTCCCTCCGATGCCGAACTTCCCCTGCTGCGCGCACAGGTCTCCGATCTCGCCGACCGCGCGCTCGTCGTCGGCGACCCTGCCCGGGCCGCACGCGTCGCCGAGCGGCTCGACGACGTGCGCCAGCTCGCGGCGAACCGCGAGTACCACGTGTACGCGGGCACCTGGAAGGGCGTGCCCGTGACGGTTGCCTCGCACGGTGTGGGCGCTGCTGGCGCTGCGGTGTGCTTCGAGGAGCTCGCACGCGGTGGCGTCACCCGCATCGTGCGCTCGGGTACCGCGGGCGGCATTCAGCCCGAGGTCGTCGACGGTGCGATCGTCGTCGCCACCGGTGCCGTGCGCGCCGACGGAGTGAGTCACCAGTTGGTGCCCACCGAGTTCCCGGCCATCGCGACGCCTGAACTCACGATCGCGCTCAAAGCCGCCGCGGCCCAGACCGGGCTCGACGTGCACAGCGGCATCGTGCTCACCGGCGATATGTTCTACCCGAGCGACGTCATCGTCGGGGTCGACCATCACGCCTGGCAGCGCGCCGGCATCGTGGCCGTCGAGATGGAGGCCGCAGCACTCTTCGTGATCGCGTCGCTGCACGGCATCGAGTCGGGGGCCGTCTTCGCGATCGACGGCAACCCGCTCGCCGCGAAAGACGAGGCGATGGACGGATACGACCCCTACCGCGAGATCGTGACGCAGGCCGTCGACGGTGCGCTCACCGCTGCGCTCGACGTGCTGGTGGGGTGAGTATGGGCGACACTGCTGCGGGTGGCGCTGCCGTGAGGACTCCGTTCTCGGCGGTGCTGTTCGACTGCGACGGCGTGCTCGTCGATTCCGAGACGATCACCCAGCGCCTGCTCGCCGAGATGCTGCGCGAACTCGGGTGGGAGATCTCCGAAGCCGAGACGATCCGCACGTTCATCGGGCGCGCGCTCCGCGACGAGTGGGAAGTGATTCTCACCCACACCGGTATTCGCATCACTGAAGACTGGATCGACGAGTTCCACGCTCGTCGCGACGACGCGCTGCGGGTGAGTGTGACTCCCATCGACGGTGTCCCCGAAATGCTGGCCGAGACCACGGATCGCTTCGGCGACCGCATCGCGCTCGCATCCGGGGCAGACCGCGTCAAAATCGACATGCAGCTCGAGGTCACCGGTCTCGGCCGCTGGTTCGGTGACCGCGTGTTCAGCGGCATGGATCAGCCGCGCAGCAAGCCGGCCCCCGATGTGTACCTGGCAGCGGCCGCAGCACTCGGCATCGACGCCTCGACCGCGCTGGTCGTCGAAGACACCGTCGCCGGAGTCACCGCGGGCATCGCCGCAGGAGCGACCGTCTTCGGGTTCTCGCCCGACAGCCCGGTCGCGACCGCACCCGATGCGCTGAGTGCCGCCGGTGCGACGCTCGTGTTCAGCAGCATGTCGGAGCTCGCCGGGCTCGTCGACGGCTGGGGCGCGGCGGAGTAAATGGCCGCTGCCGCGGCAGGGCTCGGCGCCGCACCGTCGGCGTGCCGGCGCCTCGCTGCACCGTCGCGGTTCTGCCGGCGTGCTGGCACCGCACGGCAACGAACGCACCGGTTTCGCGCGAGCGCACCCCGGTGATGGGGGTACGCTCGCACGAAACCGGTGCGTTCGAGGATTCACAGCCCAGGGCTCGACAGCCCGGGGTGTGCGGCCGGGCGGGGAGCCCTACTTCGCTAGGCGATCCGCGAGCGATCGAAAGCGTCGAGGCTGATGCCCTGCGCAAGCACGATCTTGGCCCACTCCTTCGCGGAGTGCAGGCTGTGGTCGCGGTAGTTGCCGCAGCTGACAGCCTCGGTGCCGGGCACGTCGTCCCAGGTCACGCGCTCCACCAGGTCTTCGAGGGAGCTCTTGATCGCCGCGGCGACGGTTTCGGCGCTCGGCTCACCCCACGCGATGAGGTGGAAGCCGGTGCGGCAGCCGAAAGGGGAGATGTCGATCAGTCCGTCGAAGCGGGTGCGCAGCAGCGCGGCAAGCGTGTGCTCGATGGTGTGCAGGCCCGCGGTCGGAATCTCGCCTTCATTCGGCTGCACCAGGCGGATATCGAAGTTCGAGATCGCGTCGCCCTGGGGGCCGCGTTCGACGCCGATGAGGCGCACGTAGGGTGCCAGCACTTTCGTGTGGTCCAGGGAAAAGCTCTCGACTTCGGCAAGCTCGACATCACTCATGCGGCCCAGTGTATCCAGGGGATCCACTGGGCCGCAGAGGTGATGGCGTCGCGTTACGCGGCGCTCGTCAGGGGCAGCGTGCGCGAATCGCTACGCAGCGCGAGCGAGGTCGCGGCGCGTGAGCGCGATACGGGCATGGTCGCCCGTAGTGAGTGGCGAGACGCGAACGTCCCAGCCGGCGCGGTCGAGACGCTTCAGATCGACGCGGGCGTCGCTCAGGCGATCGGTCTCGACCACGTACAGCGTGCGCCCCGAGCTGCGGTAGACGGAGCGGCGCTGCGCCCAGTCGGGCACGAGCATGTCGTTGGCGCCGCTGAGCGAGTGGTACGGGGTGCGCAGCGTCGCGACGGGGCGCGGGGCTGCGGTTTCAGGCATACGGGTATGCGAAGTCATGGTGTTCCTTTCTGACGCACCGTCATGGTGCGTATCCCGCCGAGCATGTCTCGGGGGCGGCCCGTCGGGGCCTCGCGCTGCATCGCGGGGACTGCGTCGGCACAGCCCGATCGAGCCTGCAGCGTCTGTGGAATCTGCGGGATCGATGCGTGAGCGCATCTGCACCGGCCTCATCGGGAGGATCGACCTCGTGTACAGGTCTGCGGTGCGGGTGGGTTTCGCTGCGATTGTCGCGGAGTTGAGGTGATCTCGACGTCCCGTTTCAGGGCGATCACGCGTACGGCTCGCGAACCCGACTCCCCAATATTAGAACAAGGTTTCGAAAAGCGCTAGTGTTGAGTCGAAAATTCCTGATCGACGGGCGTGCATGCGCCGCTGGGAGCGCCGATGTCTGACCTCACCACTCTGCTCGTGTTCGCGCATCGCGACGAGGCTTCGGCCTTCGCCGACGTGCCGCACCTCGTCACCGGGGTGGGCAAGATCAACGCTGCTGTCTCGCTGGCCGCCGAGCTCGCCGCCCGCCCGGTCGACCGGGTGATCGTGCTCGGCACCGCGGGTGTTGTGAGCGATGCGTCGGAATGCCCCTCGCTCGACGAGGTGTACCAAATTGCCGGGGTCGTGCAGCACGACTTCTCGCTGCCCTCGCCCGAGCTCGCCCCGACCGGTGCGGTGATCCTGCCCGCGGAATCGACCGCGGTGATTGCCACCGGCGATGTTTTCGTGCAGAACGACGACCAAAGGGCGACCATCGCCGGGCTCGGCGCGAACCTCGTCGACATGGAGGCCTACGCCTACGCAAGCGTGTGCGCGCGATTCGGGGTCGCGCTGCAGCTCTTCAAAATTCCGTCGGACTTCGCCGATTCGTCAACTACTGATGAGGAGTGGGACACGATTGTCTTCCGCAAGAGCGAGCAGTTGCGCGAGTTCTGGGAGGCGCGACTCGCCTGAGTCTGTCCCGATTCGCAATGCGTACGCGAATCGCATAAGCTCTTCCGCGGTGACGTGTCCGAGCGGCCGAAGGTGCAACTCTCGAAAAGTTGTGTAGGGTAACCCCCTACCGTGGGTTCAAATCCCACCGTCACCGCCACAGAAAACCCCCTCTTCGTGAGGGGGTTTTCGCGTTCTCGGATGGTGCTGCTCACGTGGCAGCTCCGTATTGGTGTCACTTTCTGCGCGAAAACGAGCTTCATTCGCGCAGAAAGTGACACCGATTCGTATGAGGTCGGCAGTGACGGGCCGTGCGGGCCGTGTGCGAGAGGGTCGGAGCGCGCACCATTGGCCTATCTGACATGTGTCAGATAGGCTGAATGCATGGACGCCCGGTCGCTCCGTAGTCGGAGCCAGCTGCGCGCCGCGATCCTCCAGCTGTCGACCGCGACGCCGATCGACGACATCTCCGTCGCCGCAATCTGCCGCGAATCCGGGATCACGCGGGACACCTTCTACCGTCACGCTGACACCCCCGCGCATCTTCTCGCCGACGCACTCGCGCACGAGATCGATGCCGCCATGGAGGCCCTGCCCACCGCGCAAACGATCGGCGACGGCGAACATCTGCTCATCGCGCACGTCGCCGCGCGCGCCGATATTTACCGCGGGGCGATGCGCCCAACGCTTGTAGCTCCCGTGCGAAGCGCACTCGAACAGTCGGTGCGGCACGGCCTCGAGACCTGGATCGCTCTGCGTCCGGCGATCCTGCCGCGCACCCTGCGCGACGACGCCATCGGGCAGCGCATCGCCATCGCGTATGCCGCGTCGGGCACGGTTGGAGCCATCGAGGCGTGGCTCGACTCGGGCGCCGACGATATCGAACGTGCCGTCGAGCTGATCCTCGCGGCATCCCCGGAATGGTGGCTGCGCTGATCCGCGGCCCGAGAAGAAGGAGCACGCCATGCAGGCAGCACAGTTCTACGCGAAGGAAGACCTTCGCATCGTCGACGTCGAGGAGCCCACGACGGGCCCGGGCGAGGTAAAGATTCGCAACGCCTTCGCCGGCATCTGCGGTTCCGATCTGCACGTCTACTACTCGCCGGAAGCGGCGGGGCTCGACTTCGACCACCCGCACCCGGTGACGGGTTCGACGCTGCCGCAGATTCTCGGTCACGAGTTTTCGGGCACCATCGTCGAGCTCGGCGACGGGGTCACTGACGTGGCGGTGGGGGATCGCGTCGCGGTCTGGCCCATCTACTATTGCGGCGAGTGCCCGGCATGCGCCAAGGGCCTGTACAACGTCTGCCAGAAGATCGGCTTCCACGGGCTCAGCTCGCAGGGCGGCGGAATGGCCGAATTCACGACGGTACCGGCGAGCAAGGTGCACGTGCTGCCCGAGAACGTCGACCTGCGCATGGGAGCTCTCGTCGAGCCGATGTCGGTGTCGTGGCACGCGGTGTCGCGCAGCCACGTCGAAGCCGGCCAAACGGCCATCGTCGCGGGTGCGGGTGCGATCGGCATCGGCGTCTGGTTCGCGCTGAAGGCGCGCGGGGTGGATCGCGTGCTCGTCTCCGAGCCCAGCGCCGACCGCCGAGCGACGATCGCGGCACTGGGGGCCACCGTCGTTGACCCGGTCCACGAGGATCTCGCGGCGGCCGTGGCCGAGCTGACGAGCGGCGCGGGCGTTGACGTCGCGTTCGACGCTGCAGGGGCTGGCCCGGCGGTCACCTCGGCGCTCAGCAGCCTCACGCCGGGCGGTCGCGTTGTTGTGGTGGCGATTCACGAACGTCCCATGGAGTTCTTGCCGACGCAGCTCGTGATGGGCGAAACGGAGATCGCCGGTGCGCTGGCGTATCTGCCCGAAGACTTCGACGCCGTGATCACGGCGATGGCTGACGGCAAGTACAACACGACCGGCTGGGTGCAGGAGGTGCCGCTGAACGGCGTCGTCGACGCGATCCACGCCCTGCGCGGCGGCGTCGGAGCGAAGATTCTGGTGCAGGCCGGGCAGTAACCCGCGCGGCATCAGCCGAGCGCGGCGTCGCTCATGCGATGCGGGGCCGTCCGCGACCTCCGAATGTCGCAGGCTCGTCGTATCCTGCTTCCATGACCGACACCGCGCTCACCCCGGCTCAGCGGCTCGTCGTGACGATCGCAATTCTCGCGTCGTTCGTGACGTCGCTCGACATGTCGGTGACGAACGTCGCGCTGCCGCGCATTTCTGCCGACCTCGGCGGCGGGCTGGCAACGCAGCAGTGGGTGGTCGACGCGTACCTCGTCACACTGAGCGCGCTCATGCTGCTCGCCGGGTCGATCGCCGACGCGTACGGGCGCATCTTCATCATGCGCATCGGGCTCATCGGCTTCGGCATCGCGTCGATCGCAGTCGGCCTCGCCATCTCTCCCGAGATGATGATCGCCGCCCGAGCCTTGCAGGGGGCCGCCGGGGCGTTTCTCTTGCCCAGCTCCTTGGCGCTCATCACGTCGCGCGTCTCGGGCCCGGCGCAGGGGCACGCGATCGGCGTGTGGACGGCGGCGACCACGGGCGCCATGATCATCGGGCCGCTGCTCGGCGGGGTGTTCACCGACTACTTGTCGTGGCGGCTCGTCTTCCTCATCAATGTGGTGCCGATCGGGCTCACGCTGTGGATGCTGCAGAAACTGCGCGGCACCGACGATCGACGTCGCGGCGTGCGCATCGACTGGCTCGGCGGCATCGGCGCTGCGCTCGGCCTGGGGCTCGCTGTCTGGGCGCTGATCGAAGAGCCCGTGCACGGCTGGGAGAGCCCCGTGATCTGGGTCCCGTTGAGCGTCGGGGCGCTGCTCCTGGTGGCCTTCCTCTGGTCGCAGACGCGTGTGGCGTCGCCGATTCTGCCGCTCAGTCTGTTCCGCGTGCGCAATTTCTGGGCGGGCAACCTCGCCACCCTCTTCATCTACGCCGCACTCGCGCTCAACGGCTTTGTCGTCGGGGTGTACCTGCAGAACCCCGAGGGGCCCGCGCTGACGGCGACGCTCGCGGGGCTCGCGAGTCTGCCCATCACGATACTGATGGTGCTGCTGAGCTCTCGTGCCGGAGCGCTCGCCGGGCGGTACGGGCCCCGACTGTTCATGACCGTCGGCCCGCTGCTGCTCGGCATCGGGGCGTGGCTGCTGCTGCTCGTCGACACGCCGTTCTCCTACTGGACTCAGGTGCTGCCCACGATGCTCGTGATGGGCCTCGGCCTGTCGATCATGGTGGCCCCGCTCACCGCTGCGATCCTCGGCGCGATCGGCCCCGAACGCAGCGGCATCGCTTCGGCCGTGAACAATGCGATCTCGCGAGTCGCCGGGCTCATCGTCATCGCCCTCCTGGCGACGATCGTCGGCGGCACGCTCGACCTTCGCGGGTTCCACACGGCAGCGCTCGTCACGGGAGCGCTGTTCATCGCCGGCGCCATCGTCTCGTTTGTCGGCATTCGCAATCCGCGCTCGACCGACCGGGTCGACGCCGTCGACGCCTGAGCTGCGGAGCCGTGGAGCCGCGGAGCCGCGAGCGTCTGCGGATTGGTGTCATTTTCTGCGCGATTGGAGCCGCTGCTCGCGCAGAAAGCGACACCGATTCGGTGGGTTGGCGAGGGTTAGACGGTGCAGTGTCGGCGGGGCGCAGCGCAGATTTGCGATGGAGCCAAGCGATCAGCAACGCAAAAACCCCCTCACGAAGAGGGGGTTTTCTGTGGCGGTGACGGTGGGATTTGAACCCACGGTAGGGGGTTACCCTACACAACTTTTCGAGAGTTGCACCTTCGGCCGCTCGGACACGTCACCGCTCACGAGATTAGCGCATGTGCTCGATGGTGCGCGAATCGAGGCGGAATCGATGCCGTGAGCTCCGTGCAGTTTCGGGTTGCGCGAACTCGCGCATGATCTCCGCGAGTTCCTCACGATCGGATGCCCCGAGCTTCGCCCGAGCCTGCGCCAGATGCGATTCGACGGTGCGCACGCTGCAGCGCAGTTGCGAGGCCATTTCCTTATTGCTCAGCCCGTCGACCGAAAGCCGCGCGGTGGCAAGTTCGCGCGGGGTGAGTCGGGCGAACTCAACTTCAGGGAGCGCCTCGATGCTGAACCACGGGTCGGTCAGCTGCGCGGAGCGCTCCAGATCGGTCAGCAGTTCGGTGCAGCGATTCACGCTTCCGGTGGCGCGCCGTTGCACGAATATGCGTCTCGCCTCGCGCAATGCGTAGGCGGCGGGCCCCCAGAAACGGCGTTCGGTGAGATGCTCGGCAACGGTGATGAGCGCTGCTGGGTTCTGTGCGTTCGTTGCCTGGATGTGCACGCGGGCAAGCCGGGGGATATCGAGCGAACGCGCATCGTCGATGGGCGCATCGTGCAGAAATCCGTAGCGCTTGATACGGGGGGCGATGTGCTCAAGAAGTCCGCTGAAATAGGCCAGATACTGCGATGACAGGTCGTCGGTGTCCGTGCTCGGCTCGTGTTCTCGGACCGCAGCGGAGTTGATCGAGGCGCGCTCGATCGCTTCGCCGACATCCGAGACCAGGGCGTCGAGTCGCACCGGGAGAAAATGCGGGAGCCGCGTTACGAGGTGTTTCCACTCGACCGCGGCGCGTGAGATGTCGCCGGCGAGGATGGCTTTACCCGCGGCACCGAGATGCATGAGCCAGCGGTGGTGCAGCGCGGCGGCGGGCAGTGTGTCGGTCAGTGCGTCGAGTGCGACATCGCTTCCCGAGGTGTCGCCCAGGTAGAACGCGATTATTGCTTCGGCGACGACGGCGGTCGTGAGCAGATCGCGCAGCTCGGGCGGGCTGCTCATTGCGATGCCGGTGATCTGCGTGATGCGCGCGACGCAGTCGGCGGTTGATTGCGGTTGCAGCCCACACTTCACCTGTTCGAGATCGAGAAGCAGCCGTGCGAGCAGCGCGACTTCTGCTACCGGATGCCGCGCGGCAATGCGCTCGATACGTCGTGCGTCTGAGTCGATCGGGCCGAGCGCGTTCCATCGGTCGAGGAGCCACCGTGCGGCCTGCTCGTCATCGTCGCTCGACTGCTGTGGCCCTGACCCGACCGATACTCGGAGTGAATCATGCGGTACGGGGGCGTTCGCGACGACGTAGCTCGCGAGAGCGTCGAACGCGACGTGCTCGGCGAGACTCTTCGGGTGCTCCCGGGCGGCTTGCAAACTGCGCATGCCGGCAAGCGGGCCGTGCAAGGCCGTCGCGACGCGGCTGCGTTCGAGTGGATCGAGACGCAACCCGAGGGCTGCGCCGCGCAGCAGGAGATCGCGCACTTCTCCGGTTCCGCCGAACGCCAAGAACTCGCGGGCGACCCGGTGGTGCAGTGCGGCTCGCACCGGATCACCCGCAGCCTCGGCACTGGCGGGTTCGGCGGCGGTGGCGCAGAAGTAGGCCTCCCGTTCTGAGAGCTGAATGCCGAGCAGCTCTTGCATCTGCAGCCGCTCGGAGATCTGCTGTGTGACCTGGGTGAGGAGCGCGGGATCGGCCCGGAGCTGTAATGCCGCCGCGTAGAGCTCGGGCACCGCGTACATCGAGGCGTGCCCGGGTACGGCGACGAGGAGGCCCTGCGCGAGCAGTACCGACGTCGAAGCCCCACTGATCAAGTCGCCATGACCGCTGAGCGTGCGCGGATCCAGGCGGGCGAGCGCCGCCCCTGCAGCGATGATTTCCGGGGCGAGGCGACTCGCGGCCAGACTGTCGGCGAATCGGAAAGTGTCGAGGCCCAGATCGCGCACCTGGGTTACTGAGAGACCCGGCCAAGGGTTCGCCTGCAGCGCTCCCATGGCCTGGAGCTGCAGCAGTTCGAGCAGCCAAGCTGGTCGACCAAACGACATGCCATGCAGCGTGACCGCAGTATGGGCATCGACGTATTCCGAGCTGGTCTCGGTAATGATGCGCAACGACTCCAGCGCTGAGAGTGGTGCAAGGTGTACATATCTCGTCAACGGCAACTCGGTTTCAGGTGCGAAGAGCGCTCGCCACCCGGGACCGCTGGAGCGCTCAGCGGTGAGGTGATCCTCCACGAGTGCGCAGGCACCGCGGCCGCCCCTTCGCAGCCGTGTCGCGAGCGCCTCCAATGCTTCTGGAGTTGCGAACTCGAGGTCGTCGACGAGGTGCAGCGCAGTGATCGGGTGTTGGGTCAACTCCTCGGCGGCCGCGGCATCGCGCATGCTCACCAGGAATGCTGCAACCTCGGCGGCATCGCACATGTGCAGCACATCGGCGAGCACACCAGACGTTCCGCTTCCCCGGGCGCCCATCAAGATGAGCAATCCGGGTCTCCCCGACTCCTCGATGAGGCGCTCCGCGACCTCGCTCCGTACCCCGCCCCGCTTGTGACGAATCACGCCCCTCCCCCCCTGAAAAGACGAACCCCGACGCCGAATATGCCGTCACCATAATCCGCGTTGGGTATCACCATAGCGAAAGAACAGGCGTGCTGCGCCTCTTTGACGCAAGCGCAAGATAACTTTGCATCAGTGAGAAGCGTATGTGTTCTCAGTAGTCAAGAAATATCTTCTCAGTATGAAGTAAACATGACATCCGCATTGCTGAAATGTGTGGCTCTCAGTAAATACACATTATTAGCCTCCCCGTATGGAGGCCCGGACTCTGTCCACCTCCGTGCCCGCTCCGCAGCGGGTTCTGCAAACCAACGGAGGGGGTATCTCGTGAGGTGGTACAGGCAAGATCAACGGAGAAGGCGGCTCAGGCGCTCAATGAAACCGCTTGCGGTGGGTGTGGTCGCGCTCACTGCACTTGCATCGACATCGGTGATCGCGGCCACCGCTGCCTCTGCCGACACGCACACCCCGAGCGCCACTGCTGAGTCTGCCGGGCACGGGCATGCGCTGTGGCTCGATGCGTTGGGCCTGGATGTGGTGGGCACCGGATCGGTGTTGTCAGAATTCCCCGACAACGTCGGGCCGAATGGTGAAGATCTTGACCTCTCGGTCTTGAGCGCACTCACCGTCGACATCGGCACCGGGGTCAACATTCCGTTGATCGGCGATGGCACGAACGGCGGGCTGCTGGATCTTGGTGGTCTGGGGGCGATTTCGAGCTTCTCGGAATCGGTAGATGCGCAGCACTCGGTCGCTTCCGCGGGCCTCATTGGAGAGGATGGTGGCATCAGCCTCAATCCGGAGTCTGCCCCCGCAGATTTTGATCGAGCCACCCTCGATGCGAGCGGATTGCTGCGCCAGGTTCTTCCAGACGTGCTGGTTGACACGGTTCTTGACGAGGCGTCGGTGAGCGTCGGCGCCCTGGCATCTCGTGCAGAATCAGTCGACGGTCAGCCCTCGAGCGAGTATTTGCTCTCGGGTGTTGGCCTCGACGTGCATAGCCCAGTCGTTGGTGACCTGACCACCACCGTGGATAGCGCGCTGGGAACGCTCTTGGCCCCGCTGAACGCCCTGGTCGGCCCTGGGGGTGCCATCCAGAACACCCTTGGAACGCTGATTGCATCGCTCAACGGTATCGAGGTTCCGCTGGTGGCACAGGTGAACGCATCGCTCAACAGTCTGTCGCTCGACACAACGCCGCTTACCGACGAAATTCGGAGTTCATTGCTCGCAGAGCCTCTGGAGAACGCGGAAGGCAGCCTATCTGTTGACCTGAGCACCGGTGTGATTCACGTCGATCTCGATGACCTGCTCACCGATGGCGGAGGAGCGGTCGGGCTCAGCTCACTCGAGCCGAACACGAATCTGCTCAGTGGCGAGGCCGTCACCAGCATTGTCGACGGAGTATCCGAGCTGCTGCTCGGAAATGGCCCGAACTCGCTGGTGACAAAAGTAGTTAACCTGCTGAATGAGGGCATCTACAACGTCTCGTTCGACATATCGCTGCAGATCGAGATCACTAATCCGTTGACAGGCCTGTCACTGGTCAACGCGCCCGTCACGCTGGCGACGAATCTCGGTGGGCTGACCGGCCAGCCGGGCTACACGCCCGCAGTCTTTGACGTGAGCGGTATCACGGTGGCCGGGATCCCTGTCGGCACCATTGTGCAACCCATTGCGAATCTGCTCGCCGGCACCGTGAGTACGATTGGCGGGACTGTGCTTCCCGTCGTGCAGACGTTGCTGACGAACGCGCAGCCTGCACTCACTGCGGCAGTGGGAGCCGTGCTTGCTCCTCTGCTTGATGACGCTCTTGGACCCGTGCTCTCGAATCTGCTGGAAGTAACGGTGAATGAGCAGCCCGCGGAAGGGGATCTTGGACCCGGAAGTTTCACGGTTCGCGCCCTCTCGATCGAGCTGCTCCCGATTCTTGGCGCCGGTTCGGCGAACCTACAGTTGGGATCCTCGACGGTCATCTCTGCCGAAGCCGAAGCCACCCTCTCTGCGACACCGAATCCGGTCGAGCAGGGCGGCACGGTCACGCTCTCCGGCAGCGGGTTCGTTGGTGGCGAAGATGTGACGGTGACGCTGCCGGACGGCACGACCACCACGGTCACCGCTGAGGCCGACGGCACGTTCAGCACGACCTGGGACGTTCCGGCCGATTTCGCGACGGGAGACGCTGAGTTCTCTGCGACCGGTGACACGAGCGGGCGCACCGCAACGGCCACGACCGAGGTCGAGGCCGCGGCGGATGCCGATGTGAATGCGAATGCGTCGGCTTCGGCTTCGGCTTCGGCCGATGCGGCAGCGGATGATGATGCGACGGCTTCGGCTCAGGCGGCGGCTCAGGCTGCGGCGAACGACGACAATACGAGCGATGCTTCGGCGGCTGCGGATGTGTCGGCGAACGCGGCGGCTGAGGTTGCGGCGACGGCGGATGCCTCGTCTGAGGCCTCGGCTGAGACGAACGCTGCGGCTTCGGCGGCGGCGACGGCGAGTGCGGATTCGACGGCTGATTCGGCGTCGAACGCGGATGCTTCGGCGGCGGCCTCGGCCGCGGCGAATGCGGATGCGTCGGCGGCTGCGGATGCGGCGTCTGAGGCTGCGGCTGAGGCGACGTCGTCGGCGGATGCGTCGTCGGCGGCTTCGGCTGATGCGACTGCGGATGCGGATGCGGGCGTGAATGCGAATGCGTCGGCTTCGGCTTCGGCTTCGGCCGATGCGGCAGCGGATGATGATGCGACGGCTTCGGCTCAGGCGGCGGCTCAGGCTGCGGCGAACGACGACAATACGAGCGATGCTTCGGCGGCTGCGGATGTGTCGGCGAACGCGGCGGCTGAGGTTGCGGCGACGGCGGATGCCTCGTCTGAGGCCTCGGCTGAGACGAACGCTGCGGCTTCGGCGGCGGCGACGGCGAGTGCGGATTCGACGGCTGATTCGGCGTCGAACGCGGATGCTTCGGCGGCGGCCTCGGCCGCGGCGAATGCGGATGCGTCGGCGGCTGCGGATGCGGCGTCTGAGGCTGCGGCTGAGGCGACGTCGTCGGCGGATGCGTCGTCGGCGGCTTCGGCTGATGCGACTGCGGATGCGGATGCGGGCGTGAATGCGAATGCGTCGGCTTCGGCTTCGGCTTCGGCCGATGCGGCAGCGGATGATGATGCGACGGCTTCGGCTCAGGCGGCGGCTCAGGCTGCGGCGAACGACGACAATACGAGCGATGCTTCGGCGGCTGCGGATGTGTCGGCGAACGCGGCGGCTGAGGTTGCGGCGACGGCGGATGCCTCGTCTGAGGCCTCGGCTGAGACGAACGCTGCGGCTTCGGCGGCGGCGACGGCGAGTGCGGATTCGACGGCTGATTCGGCGTCGAACGCGGATGCTTCGGCGGCGGCCTCGGCCGCGGCGAATGCGGATGCGTCGGCGGCTGCGGATGCGGCGTCTGAGGCTGCGGCTGAGGCGACGTCGTCGGCGGATGCGTCGTCGGCGGCTTCGGCTGATGCGACTGCGGATGCGGACGCTGACGCGGGTGCCAACCCGACCGATGTGCTCCAGATCTCGGATCCGGCCGATCGCACAGTCACCGAAGGCGAAGACGCTGTCTTCACTGTCGAGGTCGTGCAAGGTACGCCGACCTCCGTTACGTGGGAAGAGTTCACCCCGGTGGTCGATTCTGACGCGGCGGGCGGCCCGGTGGGTCTTGCCGCCGGTGCTTGGTCGCCGGCAGTGGGAACGCTGTCGGACAACGGTCTCATGCTGACGGTGCCTGCAGCAGCGCTGACTCTGGATGGAACGCTGTACCGAGCGGTAGCAACGGATGGCACTGCGACCGATATCTCGGCGGCGGCGGAGCTGACGGTCAATCCCGCCGCAGCGGTTGACGCCGATAGCGACAGCGGCGGCACGGCGGACGCGAGCGGTGCAGCGGCTAACGCCACGGCCAACGCTAGCGCCAACGCATCGGGGGGAACCTCATCGAGCACTTCGGCGAACGCCTCGGGCAACGCGTCGGGCGGTGCCAAGCACCTGGTGAATACGGGTGGTGAGAGCCTGGTCGGGCTCGGCGCGGCAGGCATCGTTCTGCTGCTCGCCGGCGCGGGTCTCACGCTCGCGATGCGACGGCGCCACGCGCTGCGTCGCGATTAAGGGGTAAGGGGGAGGTGTGCGGCCGGGAGCGATCCCGGCCGCACACCTGTTTTCGCGTGGCGCCGCGATTGCGCGGACCCGTGGCGCACCGCGCCGACGCGCCGCCTCCCTGAGCGTTCGCCCAACTGCTACATTCGCAACAACTCCCTCATGGAGACAGGAGCAGGTGTGACATCAACAGCGTCCCCATCGAATTCGAACGGACATGACGATTCCCCGTCGTCGGACACCCCGAGCGCGGGGGTGGATCGCGCGGGCCCGCAGGCGCCTGCGCCTCGGCAGGCAAGCCCGAAGCGCTGGGTGAGACTGGTGGCATTTATCGCGGTGCTGTTCGCGGGGTGGCACATCCTCGCCTCGTTTCTCTGGATCGCGCCGTTCTCGGCGAATGCGCGTGAGATCGTTCCCGGAAACGCGCTGAGTTCGTACATGCTGCCGATGTTCGGCCAGTCGTGGAGCGTCTTCGCGCCCGAACCGGTGAATGGTGACTTCCACTTCAACGTGCGCGCGGTGCTCGAAGACGACGCCGGGACGCGCTCGGAAACCGGATGGGTGAGTGCGACCGATGTCGAGCTCTCGATGATCCGGTACAACTTGACGCCACCCCGGGCCGGCATTCAGTCGACCGAGGTCGCCTCGAACTTCAAGAAGGCTTACGACGCGTTGACCGACACGCAGCGCACCATCGCCGCGGGTGACTTCACCGCCGCGGAATGGGAGGTCGGTCTGCGTGCCGCGCTCGAGAACGACGCGAAGAACGCCACCGATACGACGCAGGCCGATAAGAACGCCCAGAAAGTCGACGAGTTCTTGCATCAGGAGCACCGCTCGACCGCGTACGCCACGCAGGTCGCGGAGGCCGTCTGGGGAGATGAGGTCGTTGAAGTGCAGTATCGCGTGAGCCGCCAGAACATCATTCCGTTCGCCGAGCGTCACAACCCGCAGGCGCAGCGTCCCGAGCCGACGGTGGTGCTGCCGGGGTGGCGCGCACTCGTTGTCGAGGAGGGCCAGAATTCCGGCAACTTCGCCGACGTCTTCCGCCGCCAATTCGAGAGGATCTCAGAATGAGCGAGCAGCCTACGACCCCGGTCGGTCAGTTCGGGGCGTTCATCGGGAGTCTGATCGAGGCGGCGTGGGCTGCGGCGACCGGCACGATCGGTCGCGCCATCGATTTCGTCGAGCACTGGCTGTTCTCCGGGAAGAAGTCGCTGTACGGCTTGGCGGTGACACGCATCGTGTTCGGCCTGACGGCGTTCGGGCTGCTCGCGACCAACTTCGCGACGCGTCTCTACACGTTCGGTTCGGGGTCGGCATGGAACGGTGAGCTCGCCGAACCCGTCAGCGACTTCCCGAAGATCTGGATCTTCAGCGCGTTCCACGCCGTCGCGGGCAACGATGTCGCGTTCACCCTGCTGTACCTGCTGCTGATGGCACTGGCCGTGCTGTTCGTGCTCGGGTGGCGCTTTCGCATCGTGCTGCCCGTCTTCTTCGTGCTGTGGGTCGGGTTCATCGAGATGAACGACATGGTGGGCGACCAGGGCGACAACATGTTCCGCATTGCGCTCGTGCTCATGTTCTTCGCGGATCCGGCGGCTCGATGGTCGCTCGATGCGCGTCGTCGCGCGAAGGGGGAGTGGTTCCCCGTCGGCACCTCGGGCAACCATCTCGGCACCGTGCTGCACAACCTCGCGCTCGTCGCGCTCACTGCGCAGGTGGCGTTCGTCTACGCCTCGGGCGGCCTGTACAAAGCGCAGGGTTCACCGTGGGCCGAAGGATACGCCGTGTACAACCCGCTGCACACGATGCGGTTCGGTACGTGGCCGATTCTGAGCGACCTCATCACGGCGTGGGGGCCCGCGGTTGCGATTGGCACATGGGGGTCCATCGTGCTCCAGATCACATTCCTGCTGATGTTGCTCTCGCGGCCGACGCGGCTGTTCGCCCTTTTCGGCATCCTGAGCTTCCACGTGATGATCGGTGTGCTCATGGGGCTGCCATGGTTCTCGCTCACGATGATCGCGATCGACTCGATCTTCATCCGCGACCGGAGTTGGGAGCGGCTCAGCACCTCGGTCTCGCGGCGGTGGAAGGCGCACATGGGCCGCCCGTCGAAGAACGAGGAGCCGGCAGCTTCTGACGCCGAGGCAGCTGCCGAGGTCGAGGCGGGGGCTGTCGCGGCCCACTGACGCGGTCGCCTCATGAGGGCGCAGGATCCACGGGCCGGTGGATCCTGCGCCCTTTTCAGTGCACTTTCAGTATCAGAGTGCAAAAATGCATTCTATGATCGATAGTGCAACAAGCCCGCGTGAGCGGCGCCGCCTGCTGACCGCCCGAGCGCTCACCTCGCACGCGCGACTCTGGACTGCCGATCGGGGCATCGGTGGATTCACCGTCGAGGAGCTGTGCGAGGCCGCAGGGGTCTCGCGGCGCACATTCTTCAACTACTTCGCCTCGAAAGAAGACGCCGTGCTCGGGGTGCCCGTCGAGCGCGATGACGCGCACCTGCGCGCGGAGTTCATCGCCGGGGCGGTTGACGCGCCGCGCGGGGCATCCGGGCTGACCGCTTCGGTGGTCGACGACCTCATCGAGCTCTTCCGTGCTCGGTGGGAACATCTCGATCTCACGATGGATGACGCTAAATCCCTGTTCGCGGCGCTCGACCGCGAGCCACGATTGCACCGCCGCGTGCTGGAGCACCTGCGCGAGAGCGAACTCGTCGATATCGGCCTGATCGAGCAGCGCGAGGGGCTCGATGCAGGTGATGCGCGAGCCTCGACGCTGGTGCACCTTCTGGGAGCCATGAATCGCATCGTCGCTGAAGAATACTTCACGGCGCATGAGCACCTCCCCGAGCACGGCAGGATCGGCATCGACACCTACGCGCGGATGCTGCGCGAGCGCGTCGAGGTCGCCCGCTCGCTGCTGCGCTGACGCACCCGGCCCGATTGCGGGCCGCCCCACACGCCCCCTCACCCGCCCTTCCCGGAAGTGGAACCATGACCGCACCCACCGCAACTCCCACCCCTTTTCTGCTGACGCAGCGGAGAATCTGGATCATCTTCGGCGCACTGATCGCCGGCATGCTGCTCTCCAGCCTCGACCAGACCATCGTCTCGACGGCGATGCCCACCATCGTCGGCGAGCTCGGCGGCGTCGAGCACCAGGTGTGGATCACCACGGCATATCTGCTCGCCACGACGATCGTGATGCCGATCTACGGCAAATTCGGCGACGTGCTGGGGCGGCGCTGGCTCTTCCTGCTCGCGATCGCACTGTTCACGCTCGCATCGGTCGGCTGCGCGTTCGCGACCGACTTCTGGGGCTTCGTCGTGTTCCGCGCGATGCAGGGTCTCGGCGGCGGCGGATTGATGATCCTCTCGCAGGCCATCATCGCCGACATCGTGCCCGCCAACGAGCGCGGCAAGTACATGGGCCCGCTGGGCGCCGTCTTCGGACTCTCGGCGGTTGCCGGGCCGCTGCTCGGCGGCTACTTCGTCGACCATCTGACCTGGCAGTGGGCGTTCTACATCAACATCCCGGTGGGCATCGCGGCGTTCATCATCGGTCTCGTGGCGCTCAAACTGCCGACGAAGAAGGCGACGCAACCTATCGACATCTTCGGCGTCATCTTCCTCTCGATCGCGACCACCTGCCTCATCTTCTTCACCGACTTCGGCGGCGACAAAGCTTATGGCTGGAGCTCGCCGGCCACGTGGGCGTGGGGTGCAGGCCTCATCGTCTCGGCCGCGGCCTTCATCTTCACCGAGGCTCGTGCGAAGGATCCGATCATTCCGCTCGGGCTCTTCCGCAACCCGATCTTCGTCAACGCGACCGCGATCGGGCTCGTGCTCGGCGTCGGCATGTTCGCCGCGATCGGGTTTGTACCGACCTTCCTGCAGATGTCGTCGGGCACGTCGGCGGCCGCATCGGGGCTCCTCATGATTCCGATGATGGTCGGGCTCATGGGCACCTCGATCGCGTCGGGCATCGCCATCTCGAAGACGGGTGCGTACAAGATCTACCCGATCATCGGCACGATCGTCACCGGTATCGCGATGACCGCGATGACGACGCTCGCCGCCACGACACCCATCTGGCTCATCTGCGTCTATCTGTTCTTCTTCGGCGCCGGCCTCGGCCTCATCATGCAGGTGGTGGTGCTCGTCGTGCAGAACGCGGTGCCGGCCGCGCAGATCGGTACCGCGACGAGCACGAACAACTACTTCCGCGAGGTGGGTGCCTCGCTCGGCACCGCGGTGTTCGGCACGATCTTCACGACGCGCCTCGCTGAGAACCTCACCGACGTGTTCACGAAGGCCGGCGCGAGTGCGGCCGACGCGGCGACCGCGACCTCCACGATCGACCCGGCGACACTGAATGCGCTGCCTGAAGACGTGCGCAGTGGCATCGTCACCGCGTATGCAGACGCGCTCGCACCGGTGTTCTGGTACTTGATTCCGTTCATCGCTGTGGCATTGATCCTGTCGCTCGTGCTCAAGCAAATCCCCCTCTCCGATCATGCGGGTCTGGTCGCCCGCGGCGAGGCGATCTCGGGCGCCGAGGCCGAGCGGCTCGAAGCCGAGCAGCGCGGCACGGCGCCTCGCGATGACTCGGGTGCCGGATCGCCCGGCGCCGGGCCGCAGCCGCCCGCCGAAGCTAGTGCTTCGACGCCCGCTCAGACGCTCTGAGGTCGAGGGGAAACTCAACCGGGGTTTCGCCGAACAGGAGTCGGCCTGCGGCGTGGGCCGACTCCGTGATGGCCGCGCCGACCAGCTCTGCCTGGTCGGCGGGCGCGTGAACAATGACTTCGTCATGGAGGAAGAACGCGAGGTGCGCGCGTCGTGAGAACACCGGACCCGAGGCGCGCGCTGCCCGGTCAGAGCTCACCGTCTCGAAGACGGCGAGTCGTGCGCGCAGTTCGGCGAGCCAGCACAGCGCCCACTCGGCGGCGGTACCCTGCACGACGAAATTGCGGGTGAAGCGGCCGCGTTCGCGGGCGAGACGCCGCGCCAACGACTCGTCGCGCGGGGTCGCCCCGGGCAGACTCGCGGCCGACTGCACGGCGTTCCAGTCGTCACCCGGGGCGTGCGAGCTGCGGCCGAGCCAGGTCGAGACCGTGCCGCCGGCCTCGCCACGGGCGGCAGCATCGTCGACGAGTCGCATCGCTGCGGGGTAGGCGCGGCGCAGTCTCGGCACGAGCCGCCCGCTCTCACCCGTGGTTGCGCCGTACATGGCGCCGAGCACGGCGTACTTGGCCTCTTCGCGAGTCGCGACGGCCCCGCTCTCGACGATGCCGGCGTAGAGGTCTTTGCCCGCGCCTGCGGACGCCATCGCGCGATCGCCGGCCATGGCGGCGAGCACGCGCGGTTCGAGCTGGGCGACGTCGGCGGAGACCAGCACCCAGCCCGGGTCCGCGCGAATCGCCGGGCGCAATTGGCGGGGGATCTGGAGGGCACCGCCACCGCTCGACGCCCACCTGCCGGTGACCACACCGCCCGGAATGTAGATCGGTCGATAGCGCCCGTCGTTCACCCACTCGTCGAGCCAGACCCATCCGTTCGCCGTCAGCAGCCGGGCGAGCTTCTTATAGGCGAGCAGCGGAGCGATCGCGGGGTGCTCATGCTCGGCAAGCTCCCAGCGCGACGTCGAGTCGACTTCGATGCCGGCCGCGCGGAGCACCTTGAGAAGTCGGGGCGGCGAGTCGAGCGGGGCATCCGGGGCACCGAGCGCCCGACGCACCTCGTCACCGACCTGCGTCATGCGTTCGGGCTTGCGGCCCGGTGCCGGTCGCGGGCCGAGCGCCTCGCTCAAGATGCGATCGTGCTCGGCGACGTCCCAGGGCAACCCCGCCGCCGTCAGTTCGGCGGCGACCAGTGCGCCGGCCGATTCGGCGGCGATGAGTCGCGCGAGACCGGCACCCGCAGTGCTCTCGGCGAGTGCGGCGCGCTGCCGGGCGAACTCGGCGAGGGCCGCCTCGATCGTCTGCGGTACGCCGCGTGGTGACCTTGCGACCGGCACCGCGACGTCGAAGAGCGTCGGAGACTCGGGGGTTTCTGCCACGGGAGCGGGAAGGGCCTCAGGCGGCACGTTCCAGGCCTCTGCGTCGCGGAGTTCTCGAGCCGCCGCACCAGAAGCCGCGGTCGCCGCGCCGACCGATGCCGCGTGTCGCAGGATCTGGTGCACCAGTCTGAGGTCGTGGCACCGCCCCACGCGCACGCCCGAGGCGAGCAGCGCCGCATACACGTGCGCCGTATCGAACCAGACCCAGCGGGGCGCATGGTCGGCTTCGTACGCCGCGACCGTCGCCGCAAGGGCACCTTCGTCGACCCGCGTGGTGGCCGCGGTGGAGCCGTCGGCGCTCACCGCGGCCACCTGCCATCCGTCGCGCGCTCGACCGACGACGCACCATCGCGGCGTCGTCGTGGACGCTGCCCGCGGAGGGCGCTGTTCGGGAGATTCGGGCACGCACTCACCGTAGCGCCGCCCTCCGACATCACACGCGCGCACCGATGTCGGAGGCCGCCAGTAGGCTCGCAGCATGGCGAAATCAAGCGGCACGTATGTCTGCACCGAGTGCGGGTGGCAGACGGCAAAATGGGTCGGCCGCTGCGGTGAGTGCCAACAGTGGGGCACGGTCGCAGAGCCGGCTCGAACCGGGGCATCCCTGGCGCGCACGACGAAGGCTGTGGCGCCCGCGGCCGGTCGCGAGGCCCGACCGATCACCGAGCTCTCGGGCGACGCGGTGCGCCACCACCAAACGGGTATCGGTGAGCTCGACCGCGTGCTCGGCGGCGGGGTCGTGCCCGGAGCGGCAATCCTGTTCTCGGGTGAGCCGGGGGTGGGCAAATCGACGCTGCTGCTTGATGCGGCGGCACGGGCCGCCTCGACGGGCGCGCGGGTGCTGTATGCGAGCGGCGAAGAATCGACCGGCCAGATTCGCATGCGCGCCGAGCGCACCGGGGCCCTGCACGACACGCTGTACCTCGCCAGCGAGACTGACCTCGCAACGGTGCTCGGGCACATCGAATCTGTTGATCCCGAGCTGGTGATTGTCGACTCGGTGCAGACGCTGGCGAGTGACCAGGTCGACGGCGGGGCCGGCGGGCCGGCCCAGGTGCGTGAGGTCGCTGCTGCGCTGATTCGTGCGGCCAAGGGGCGCGGCACCCCGGTGATCCTGGTGGGCCATGTCACCAAAGACGGCTCGGTGGCCGGCCCGCGGCTCCTCGAGCACCTCGTCGATGTGGTGTGCCATTTCGAGGGCGATCGTCAGACATCACTGCGCTTTCTGCGCACCTTGAAGAACCGATTCGGGCCCACGGACGAGGTCGGGTGCTTCGAAATGACCGATCGCGGCATCTCTGAGGTGCCTGACCCGAGCGGTCTGTTTCTGAGCCGAACGAGTGCACCCGTCAGCGGCACGTGCGCCACAGTCGCAATGGAGGGGCGCCGTGCGCTCCCCGTCGAAGTGCAGGCGCTCGTGGCCAAGAGCGCGACCCCCAACCCGCGACGCGTGACGAGCGGTGTCGACCCGTCGCGCGTCGCCATGATTCTGGCGGTGCTCGAGCGCCGATTCGGCGCCCGAGTGCACGATCAAGACGTCTACGTGTCGACGGTCGGTGGGGTGAAATTGTCGGAGCCCGCGGCCGACCTCGCGATCGCCCTGGCCGTGCTGTCGGCCATCGCCGATCAACCGCTGCCGCACGACCTCGCAGCCTTTGGCGAAATCAGTCTGGCCGGTGAGATTCGGCCAGTTGTTGCGGGGCCGCAGCGGGCCACGGAGGCCGCGCGCCTAGGCTACGTGCGGATTGTCGATGCGGGCGCTCGGACTCTGGACCGTGCCAAGCGAGACGCAGGGTTCTAGCGCTCTGCGAGCGGGGCTAGACTTGCAGACCGTGAGCAACAACACGGTAGACGTCGTCCTCATCGGTGGCGGCGTAATGAGCGCCACGCTGGGTACCCTCATCAAGCAGGTCCAGCCCGATTGGTCCATCGAGATCTTCGAGTCCCGCACCGAGGTCGCGACCGAGAGCAGCAACGCCTGGAACAACGCGGGCACCGGGCACGCGGCACTCTGCGAGCTGAACTACATGCCCGAGGGCAAAGACGGCAGCCTGTCATCGGCCAAGGCCATCGACATCAACGAGCAGTTCCAGCTCTCGCGTCAGTGGTGGTCGGCACTCGTCGAGCAGGGCGTGCTGGGCGAACCTTCCACGTTTATCAACGCCACCCCGCACATGACGTTCGTGCGCGGTGCCGAAAACGTCGAGTACCTGCGTCGCCGCTGGGAGCTGCTGCGCACCGAGCCGTTGTTCTCGGACATGCAGTTCAGCGAAGATCCGGAGCAGATCGCCGAATGGGCGCCCCTGCTCGTCGACCGTCGTGCCAAAGACGAGGTCTTCGCCGCCACCCGCTCGGAGAGCGGCACCGATGTCGATTTCGGCTCGGTCACCCGTCAGCTCGTCGATCACCTCGTCGGTGAGGGCGCCAAGCTGCACCTCGGCGCGCAGGTGCGCAAGCTGCGTCGTCGTGCCGACGGCACCTGGGACGTCTTCGTGCGCAACCGCTCGGGGTACTCCACCACCGTCGTTAACGCGAAGTTCGTCTTCGTCGGCGCAGGCGGTGGTGCGCTTTCACTGCTGCAGTCGTCGGGCATCCCCGAGATCAAGGGCTTCGGCGGCTTCCCGATCAGCGGCAAGTTCTTGAAGACCAGCAACCCCGAGATCGTCCGTGCGCACAAGGCGAAGGTCTACGGAAAGGCTGCGGTCGGCGCACCGCCCATGTCGGTGCCGCACCTCGACACCCGTGTGGTTGACGGCAAGGAGAGCCTGCTGTTCGGCCCGTACGCGGGCTTCAGCCCGAACTTCCTCAAGAAGGGTTCGTGGTGGGACCTGCCCGGCTCCATCCGCGCGCACAATCTCGGCCCGATGATCAAGGTCGGCCTCACCGAGTTCTCGCTCGAGAAGTACCTGCTCGGCGAGCTCCTCGCGAGCCGCGAGCAGCAGATGCAGACCCTGCGCGAGTACATGCCCACCGCGCGTACCGAAGACTGGGAGATGATCGAGGCGGGCCAACGCGTTCAGGTCATGAAGAACGACCCGAAGAAGGGTGGCATCCTGCAGTTCGGCACGGAGGTCATCACCGGCGGCGAGGGCACGATCTCGGGCCTGCTCGGTGCCTCGCCGGGCGCCTCCACCGCCGTGTTCGCGATGCTCGGTGTGCTGCGCAAGTGCTTCCCCGAGCAGTTCGCGAACTCGTGGGAGGCGCAGTTCACGAAGCACGTGCCAGCCCTCGCGACCGGCGGTATCAATGGCGACGCCGAGCTCGCAGCGGCGTCGCTCGCGCACACTTCAAAGGTGCTCGGCCTGCGTCCCGCCGCCGAGGCGGCTGAAGCTCCCGCGGGGGCCATCGAGGCGTAGCCCGTCCGTCGCTCGCGCGGCGCTCACACCAGAACGGGGCCGGATCCCGCCTCCCGCTGGGAGGTGCGCGATCCGGCCCCGTTCTGGTCGTTTCAGTGACTACTCCGACAGCAGCTCCTCAAGGAACACCGCAGTGTCCTTCCACCCGCGCACTGCGTGGCAGCGCACCCCGAGCGCGAGCACCGGGTAGTCATTGCCGTCGGGATCGAGACGGTCGCCGACGAACAGCATCTCGTCGAGCTCGATCCCCGTGTGCTCCACGAGCTTCCGCATGCCATACGCCTTGTCGATGCCGCGCCGCGTGATGTCGACCGATGTCGATCCGCCGCTGCGCACCTCCAGCTCGGGCAGTCGTGCTGCGACTGCGGTGCGCAGCGTGTTCTTCTTCGACCCGTCGGCATCCCACGCGTGCTTCGCGTTGACCGGTGCGCGCTGGCCCAGCGCGGAGAAGGTCACCTGCGATCCGCGATCCTCCAGGATGTCGCCCCAGGGCTCCGCCTCCCAGAGCCCCAACCGCTCGGCCTCCTCGCGCAGAGCGAGCAGTGCGCCGTCGCGCTCCGCCGGAGTGAGCTGCTCGCGATACACCGTGACCCAGGTGCCGCCTTCACGCCGTTCGTACCGGGTGCCGCAGGTCGGCAGCAGGTGCAGGCGTTCCAGTGCCGCCTCGTCGATGTCTCCGGCTGCGTCGAGCTGCGAGACGAGCTGCGCCTCGAACTGCTCGAAGTTGCCGCCCGAGATCACCGCGACCGTGGTGCGTTCGAGCAGTCGGGTGAAGACTGCGAGCATGCGCGGGTCGAGCGCCGACTTTGATGGCGCAAGTGTGTCGTCGAGGTCGAATGCGATGAGACGGGGGAGGGAATTCACACGAGCGATTCTTCCACAGGCCGCCGCGCAGCGTCGCGGCGACTGCGCGGCACGGGCGGCGCTACTCGTCGTCGAACGAGGGAAGCGACGTGGCGTTGGCGTAGAAGCGCACGTCAACCCGTTCGAGGCCGTTGCCCTCGAACACGATGCGATAGCTCCCGGGTGACGGCACCTGGGCATCGTTGAGTGGGAAGACCATCGGGATGTACCCGAAGCTGTCATTGCCGCCACCCAGACTGAAGGTGCCCTCGAGGTTGAAGATCTCACCGCCGCCGACGGTGGGCTCGCACCGGGCGCGGAAGGTGCGTTCGGGGTCGCCGCGCCGCGCCTCGTTCTCGTCGTACTCCACGACGACGACGAGGGTGGCTCCGAGGTTCGCGGGATACTCCTCGCGATTGATCGTGTTGATGAACCCGGAGAGCACTCCGAGCGTGCCCTCGCGCACGTTGGCCGCGTCGGCGAGGAAGGCTGCTGCGACTCGCATGAGAACTCCTTGAGGTCGGTACTGTAAGGGGGCGATCGGGGATGCGGGGTGGCAACGGGCCTTAGCGCGGCAGCACCGCGGTGAGCACGATCGCGGCAATCGTGCCGAAGACGGCCAGCACCACGACGGGGATGCCGATCGCGAGCCAGGCCCACAACGGCAGGCGACGCTTCAGGCGACGCCCATCGGCCCCAACAGTGTCGGCATCGAATGTGAGGCCGGGGAGCTGCTCATCGACGTAGCGTGCGGTCTGGCGACTCACCTGGGCGGCGAGCACTGCACGGATGCGGGCGAGTCGTTGCCACACGCGAGCATCACCGAAGTCGAACCCTCGGGGTGCGTACACGAAGAGGCGGTCGTCGCGAATCTCGACGTCGAGGTCGCCCGTCTCGTCGATGAGCAGTGCCATGACGTCGGGGGTGAATACGAAGAGCGCGTCCCGCTCGTAGCCGGCCGGAGCGTACAGCCGGAAGTGCCGGTCGAAGTCGCCCTCGAGTGAGAGCGACTGGTGGTCGCTCGGCCGGTGCATCAGGCTCGAGAACGGGCCCCGATCGTTGCCCCGGGCATCGAGCACCATCTGTGGCAGGCGGCGCGGAAGCGTCATTGCGAAGTAGCCAATATTGCGACTGCGCTCGGGTGTCGACACCGACACGGTCTTTGTGACGGTGAACCCGCCACGCTGCTCGACGGAGGTGGCGGATCTATTGCCGCCGGTAATGCGCCCGAGCTCCCAGTCGGCACCGCTGATGCGATCCCGCACCACGCCGCTCGTCGCCTGTTCCCAGAGGCTGTCTCCGAGCGCGGGCGGAGACGCCGTCGCGGCGTAACTGAAGCCGTTCGCCCGTGCGAAAGCCTCGAGGCCCCCCGGCTGGCCGAGAAGCTCGAGCGACTGCAGCGGGGCATCCATGTGACGTCTGAGCGGATCTACTCGACGCTGAGCGTCGAGTGCCCGCTGAAGTCGATGGGCGACTGGCCGATGATCGCGGTGATGGCGACGAGCGCGAGCATCGCCACGGCGGTGCCGACGAAGACGATGCAGAAAAGGATGGCGATCGTGTCGAAGATCTTCGTGGACATAGGGCTCCCTGCTCTGGCCGGTCGATGGTCGCTGCAGTAAGCCTGACAGGAGTGCGGCGATCAGTGCAACCGCGCGACTGATCACCAGTGGCTCGGGCGGTCGAACTGCCGCTCGCGCCGCGTCTAGACTGGTGCGGGTGACCCGACATTTTCTCCGTGACGACGATCTCAGCCCGGCCGAGCAGCTCGAGGTGCTCAACCTCGCCGCTCGACTGAAGCGAGAGCCGTTCGCGGAGCGACCGCTCGAGGGGCCGCAGTCGGTCGCCGTGTTCTTCGACAAGACGTCGACGCGCACGCGCTTCAGCTTCGCCGCGGGTATCTCGGAGCTCGGTGGTTCCCCGATCATCGTGAATCCGGGTGAGGCTCAGCTCGGGGTCAAGGAGACAGTGGCCGATACCTCGAAGGTGCTGTCGCGCATGGTGTCGATGATCGTGTGGCGCACCTTCGCGCACGCCGGTCTCGAAGAGATGGCCGCTCATGCGAACGTGCCCGTCATCAACTCGCTCTCCGACGACTTCCATCCGTGCCAGATCCTCGCCGATCTGCAGACCATTCGCGAGCAGCGCGGCGAACTGGCCGGTCTCACCGCGACCTACATCGGCGACGCTGCGAACAATATGGGGCACTCGTACCTGCTCGGCTTCGCGACCGCGGGCATGCACATCCGCATCGCGGGCCCCGAGGGCTACCATCCGCGTGCCGACATCGTCGCTGATGCCGAGCGCATCGCCGCCGAGACCGGCGGCAGCGTCACGATTCTCACCGATCCCGCAGAAGCGGTCGCCGGTGCCGACGCCGTCATCACCGACACCTGGGTGTCGATGGGGCAGGAAGCCGAGAAGGCTGAGCGCGTCGCGACGTTCGGCGCGTACCGCGTCACCCCTGAATTGATGGCTCTCGCGAGCGACGAAGCCGTCTTCCTGCACTGTCTTCCCGCCTACCGCGAATACGAGGTCGCCCCCGAGGTGATCGATGGCCCGCAGAGCGTGGTCTGGGATGAAGCCGAAAACCGCGTGCACGCGCAGAAGGCCCTGATGGCCTGGTTGCTGAAGGAGAGCAAATGACCGAGACCACCAACCGCGCCGGCGAAAGCGGAGCCCTGTGGGGCGGTCGGTTCGCGAGCGGCCCGGCGCCGGCGCTGGCCGCGCTCTCGAAGTCGACGCAGTTCGACTGGATCCTCGCGCCCTACGACATCCGCGGGTCGCAGGCGCATGCGTCGGCGCTCGCCGCAGCGGGGTACCTGACGGCCGACGAGCTTCGCGACATGCACGCGGCGCTCGACGAGCTCGCAGCGCGCGTCGCCGACGGCCGGGCCCTGCCCGCCGAAGACGATGAAGACGTGCACTCGGCGCTCGAGCGCCTGCTCATCGAGATCACCGGCGTGCAGCTCGGTGGCAAGCTCCGCGCGGGCCGCAGCCGCAATGACCAGATCGCGACGCTGGTGCGCCTGTACCTGCTCGACCACGCTGCAGTGATTCGCGGCATGCTGCTCGACCTGCTCGATGCCATCGCAGACCAGGCCGCCGCGCACCCCGAGGCGATCCTGCCCGGCCGCACGCACCTGCAGCACGCGCAGCCCGTGCTGCTCGCCCACCAGATCGCCGCGCACGCGTGGCCGATCGTGCGCGATCTCGAGCGCCTGCGCGACTGGACGGCGCGCGCCAGCTTCTCGCCCTACGGCGGGGGCGCGCTCGCCGGGTCGTCGCTGGGTCTCGACCCTCGGCTCGTGGCGCAGGAGCTGGGACTCGGCGAGCCCCTCGAGAACTCCATCGACGGCACGGCCGCCCGCGACGTGGTGGCCGAGTTCGCGTTCATCGCGGCGCAGATCGGCATCGACCTGTCGCGTCTCTCTGAAGAGATCATCCTCTGGAACACGAAAGAGTTCGGCTTCATCCGCCTGCACGATGGGTACTCGACGGGGTCGAGCATCATGCCGCAGAAGAAGAACCCCGACATCGCCGAGCTCGCGCGCGGCAAGTCGGGCCGACTCATCGGCAACCTGACCGGGCTGCTCGCCACGCTCAAAGGCCTGCCGCTCGCATACAACCGCGATCTCCAGGAAGACAAGGAGCCCGTCTTCGACTCGATCGCCCAGCTCGAAGTGCTGCTGCCGGCGTTTACCGGCATGGTGGCGACCGCCACGTTCAACACGGAGCGCATGGCGGAGCTCGCCCCGCAGGGGTTCTCGCTCGCGACCGACGTCGCCGAGTGGCTTGTGAAGCAGGGCGTCATCTTCCGCGATGCCCACGAGATCTCGGGCGAACTCGTGCGGTACTGCGAGGAGCGCGGCATCGAACTGCACGAGCCGAGCGACGAAGAGCTTGCTACGGTTTCCGAGCACCTGACGCCTGCGGTGCGCGAGGTGCTCACGATCGAGGGCTCGGTGAACTCTCGCGTCGGGGCCGGCGGCACCGCACGCGTGCGTGTCGACGAGCAACTGGCGCGCCTCGCCGAGCGCATTGCGGAGTTCCGGGGCTGAGTCTTCGGTGAGCTTGAAAGCTCCGCGCAACCCCCGGGTCGTGCTGGGCCTCGCGACCGCGTTCTTCGGGTTCGTCGCGTTCGTCGCGGCTGCACTCGCGGTCTTGAACGACGATCCGACCGGCTGGGGGTTCTCCGCCATGAGCGCGGGGTTTGCGATCATGGGCCTTGCGACCTTCGCCTTCGGCCCGGCCGATGCGCGCGGCAAGCGTGCTCCGGGGCCGGTCGGCTGGGTGTTGCTCCTCGTTGGCGCCGCGGTCATGTCAGTCGGGCCGTTCGTGCTGCACGCGACGGGAACCGGCTGGGGCGATGTGCTCGGCAGCGGTCGTCGCTCGGGATCGCTGGGGTTCCTCGGTCTGCTCATCTGGGGCGGTGCGGTCTCGATCGTCGTCACCGCGCTTCTCAGCGCAGTGCGCGCGCTGCGCGGCCGGCGCAGCGACTCGGAGAGCGAACAGGAGCCCCCGACCCTGCCGTGAGGCCCCGCGCGCCAGCACGGAAGCGGTACGATGTCAGGCGTGTCTGAACTGAACGATCGCACCGAGATCCTGGCCGCCCAGCGCAACGACGACAGCTTCGCCACTTTGTGGGCCGAGCTGGAGTGGCGCGGGCTGATCCACGTTTCGACCGACGCCGATGCGTTGTCGCAACTGATCGAGGGCGAGCCGTTCGCGTATTACTGCGGCTTCGATCCGACGGCGTCGAGCCTGCACCTGGGGCACCTGGTGCAGCTGCTGCTCATGCGCCGTTTGCAGTTGCGCGGCCACCTGCCGCTCGGCCTTGTCGGCGGCTCCACTGGTCTGATCGGCGATCCGCGTCCGACCGCGGAGCGCGTGCTCAACTCGCGCGAGACCGTTGCGGAGTGGGTCGATTCGCTCGGTCAGCAGGTGTCGCGCTACCTCAGTTTCGAGGGTGAGAACGCAGCCCGGCTCGTGAACAACCTCGACTGGACGGCGCCGCTCTCGGCGATCGATTTCTTGCGCGAGATCGGCAAGTACTTCCGCGTCGGCACGATGGTCAAGAAAGACATCGTGGCGAAGCGACTCAACTCGGAAGAGGGCATCAGCTACACGGAGTTCAGCTACCAGATTCTGCAGGGTCTCGACTTCCTCGAGCTCTACCGCCAGTACGACTGCAAGCTGCAGTCGGGCGGCAGCGACCAGTGGGGCAACCTGACGAGTGGCACGGAGCTGATCCGCAAGGCCGAGGGCGCCTCCGCGCACGCGATCGGCACCCCGCTGATCACGAACGCCGACGGCACGAAGTTCGGCAAGAGCGAGGGCAACGCTATTTGGCTGAACCCCGAGATGTGCTCGCCGTACACGTTCTACCAGTTCTGGCTCAACCAGGCCGATGCCGACGTGGTGGATCGCCTCAAGGTCTTCACTTTCCTGTCGCGGGCAGAGATCGAGGAGTACGCGCGCCAGGTCGCCGAGGAGCCGTTCAAACGTGCCGCGCAGAAGCGTCTGGCAGTCGAGGTCACCACCCTCGTGCACGGTGCGGCTGCGACGCAGGGCGCGATCGACGCGTCCGAGGCGCTGTTCGGTCGTGGCGACTTGACCGCGCTCGACGAGTCGTCGCTGCGCGGTGCAGTGTCCGAGCTGGCGCAGACCCCCGCAGTCGTCGGTGCCGCGATCGCACAGCTACTCGTCGATACCGAGCTCGTGAAAAGCCTGGGCGAGGCCCGTCGCGCAATCGCGCAGGGCGGCGTCTACGTGAACAACGTCGCGGTCGAGACCGAAGATCGCGTGCTTGAGTCACATGATCTGCTGCACGGCGCGGTCGCGGTGCTGCGTCGCGGCAAGAAGACGCTCGCGGGCGTGATTGCGGGGTAGCCGAGATGCGTATCGCGATTCTGCAGGCGGCGGCGTCTGCGCTCGAACCCGAGGTGAATCTGGCGGCGGTGCACGAGGCCGCGCGCCGGGCACGCGAGGCGGGCGCCGACCTGCTGCTCACGCCTGAACTGTTCGTCACGGGATACGCTCCGGCGGAACTCGCCGGCTGGCTGACTCCGGAGCGCGTTGCCGGGTTTCCGGCAGCGATCGCGCGGATAGCTCGCGAGAACGGCATCGCGGTCGCTGCGGGGTTCCCATTGGCCAGAGCCGACGGCAGCTTCGCCATCGCTGCGGGGCTCTGGAACGCTGAGGGCGACGAAGTGCTGCAGTACGAGAAAGTGCATCTCTGGGGTGAAGACGAGCGCCTCGCCTTCACCGCCGCGACCGAGGCCCCGCGCGTTGCCGAGTGGAACGGGCGACGGGTCGCCTTCCAGATCTGCTACGACATCGAGTTCCCCGAGCCTGCGCGATACGTCGCGGCACAGGGGGCCGATTTGCTGCTCGTGCCGACGGCGATCGATCACGATTCGGCCTACGTCCCCGAGCTCCTCGTGCGCGCGCGATCCGCCGAGAACCGCATCGTCGTGGCGTATGCGGACCACGCGGGCGGCATCTTCGCGGGGTTGAGTACGGTCGCGGGCATCGAAGGTGCGGTGCTGGCTGCCGCAGGGGCCGATCCCGAACTGCTTATCGCTGAGATTCCCGACTTCGAGGGGGCGGATCCTGCGCTTCCGATGCCGGGCGCCGGTGCGCAGTATTTGCGCGATCGGCGGCCCGAAGTGTACGCGGGCTGGCGCTGAGTCGATCGCTCTCGCCGTACTGTTCTTTCACGATGCGCAGGTTGGCCCAGGTTTCGATGCGGGCTACCTCGGGGAGCGTGCGCAACTGATCGGCGAGATCGAGCAACTCCTCGTAGCTGTCTGCTGAAAGCGTTGCAATGAGGTCGTAGTCGCCCACGGTCACTGCGACGAATTCGGGGTCGAGTGTGCGCACGCTGGTCAGTGCGTCGGCGAGTTTGCCGCGGATCTGCACGCCGACGCCCAATGATGGCGTCTCGACCCGATCGCTCGAGCCGTCGGCGGAGGCAAGCGCTCCACGCACCGGGATGCCCACCACCTTCACCGCGCCGTTGCGGGCCAGACGCTCGAATCGCAGGCGCGCCCCGCTCGGTGAGATCCCGGCTGCTGCCCCCAGCTCTCGGAATGAGGCGCGCCCATCGCTCTGGAGATGCTGGACGATGGCGCGATCGGCATCGTCAATCGCGAATGCGGTGCGCCCGGTGCGCAGTGGCGAGTAGCGATTGACCTCGATGCTCTCGTACAGGTGCGTGCGCACTTCGTGCACCCCGGGGAGCTCGCGCACCCGGTCGACGGTGTCGCGCAGGTGCGGATCGGCGCCGACGCGCACCTCCACATCGATGGAGTACCGCCCGCTGATGTCGGCGACGAACGTTGATTCGGGCATGGCAGCAAGCGCGGTGCGCACCGGGGCGATCGGGCCCGTCACTGAGAGCTGCAGGTAAGCGAAGCGCTCGAGGCCGAGCAGATCTGGGCTGATCGACACCGAAAGACGCAGCTCCCCACGGGAGATCGCGTGCTGCACGATCTGGGTCACCTGCCGTCGTGTGACCCCGAGCTCAGCGGCGATGCGCGAGTAGCTGGCGCGACCGTTTTCACGCAGGCCGCGGAGCACGCGTCGACGCAGCTCGGCTGTCTCGGTTCCGTGCTCCATGCGTCTCCCAAATCAGCGGATTGTTCTCGTGCAATTATGCATCTGAATCGGACTCAAGGGCGTGAGTCGTGCGAATTCGGGTGCTACGGTGAGCGGAAGCGCAGAAGCCGCGAACTCTGGCGAACGAAATGCGCATGACTCGCCTAGGCTGGCTCCGTTCTCGCTGCGGCGAGACCGGGATCTGCACGGATACACAAGGAGGTCTGTCCCATGAGTACAGAAGCGCGGCTCGCCGAAGAGCTCGAGCGACGTCTCACCGAAGTCGAAACGGTCGAGGCGACCGACCCCGTCCATGCGAAGCTGGGCTCTGCGAGCCTGGCGCTGTTTCTCGGCGTCGTCGCCGTGATCGCGGTGGGTTCGTGGCTGGCGGGTGCACTGTGAGCGCCCGAGACGAGCTGACCGAAACGCAGGCCGTGCGCGTCGAAGCGGCGGTCGCGGAGGAGGCGACCTACGGCTCACTGCCGCTGACGAAGCAGGAGCGCACGTGGCGCGCCGCCGACTTCAGCTGGGTCACGCTCAGCCTCGCCATTGCGACCTGGGCGTTTCTCACCGGCGGATCCACCGTGCTGCTCGTCGGCTTCGGCGACGGCATCGCCGCGATGCTGCTCGGCAACACGCTGGGCCTCGCGATCATGGTGCTGGGAAGCGTGCTGCTCAGCCAGCGACTCGGCGTCGAACAGTACCGCGCGCTGAAGTCGGTGTTCGGGGCTGTCGGCGTCGCCATCGTCGTCTTCACCGTCGTGCTCGTCACCGAGATGGGGTGGAGCTCGCTGCTCGGCATCATGTTCGGACGCGCATTCACGGAGATCTCGAACCAGGCGTTCGGCACGGCGTTCAACGTCGAGGGCCCCATCGTCACAGTGTTCGCGCTGGCGGCGATCCTCGGCGGCTGGTTCCTGCTCTCCCGCGGGCCGGTCGCGATCAGTAAGCTGAACCGCTTCGTCGCCCCGGGGCTGCTCATCATCGTGGCGCTCATGATGGTGCTGCTCATGTCGCAGCACTCCTGGAGCGACCTCTTCGCCGCCGAGCCGCTGGCCCCCTTCGAGGACCAGACGCTCAACTTCGCGATGGCCGTGGAGTTCAACCTCGGTGCCGGTCTCTCGTGGTGGCCCGTGATGGGCACACTCGCACGCCTGACCCGCGGGCCGAAGGCGGCGCTGTGGCCCGCGTACGCCGGGATCTTCTTCGGTACCGCAGTGGCCCAGGTCGTCGGCATGGCCGCGGCGCTGATGCTCGGAGCGGCGGATCCCACGGCGTGGATGGTGCCGCTCGGCGGCCCGGTGCTCGGCGTGCTCACGCTGCTCTTCGTCGGGTTCGCGAACGTGACGAGCATGGGGTCGATCGCCTACTCGACCGTCCTCGCCATCAAGCAGTCGAGCGGGCAGCTGCTCGCGAGGCTGCGGTGGCCGGCGCTGTGCGCGGTGTTCCTGTTCTTCCCCGCAGTGCTCGCGCTGTTCCCGAGTTTCATGTACGGCCAGTTCATGACCTTCGTCGTCATCTCGGGGGCGTTCATCGCGGCGATCTGCGGCGTCATCATCGCCGACTACCTCATTTTGCGTCGACAGAACGTGCCGCTGCGCGCCCTCTACGCGAGTGGTGCGCAGGATCCGCTGCGCTTCACGGGCGGCGTGAACCTCGCGGCGATGGCAGCCGTGGCGATCGCGTCGGTGTTCTACCTGTGGGTGTACAACCCGATCACCCTCGAGACGCAGCCGATCTTCCGCTACGCGACGGCGACCGTGCCGACCGTGGTGATCGCGATCGTCGTCTACCTGGTGCTCAACTGGCTGCTCTACGTGCGCCGCGGCCGCGGTGCGTACGGGCAGGTCGATCCGTTCGCGGCCGCCGGAAGGAAGTAAGCAGATGACCGAGGCGATCGAGGTACGGGCGGCGGTCTACCGCGGCGATGACGGCGACCGGCTGACCGTCGACACGCTCACGCTCGCCCCGCCGCAGCACGGCGAAGTGCGGGTCAGTGTGCGAGCGGCCGGCGTCTGCGGATCGGATCGGCACGTGCTCGACGGCGAGTGGCAGGTGCCGTTGCCCGCCGTGATGGGGCATGAGGCAGCCGGTGTCGTCGACGCCGTGGGCGCCGGAGTGCGCGGTCTCGCGGTCGGCGACCACGTCGTCATCGCGTGGCACCAGGCGTGCCAGCGTTGCGGCGAGTGCACCGGCGGCAAGCCGTGGGCGTGCACCCGCGCGAAGTCGAATGATTCACTGCTGCCCGACGGCACGACCCGCTGGAGCGACCGCGACGGCTCGACGGCGTACCCGTACCTCGCGACGGGCGCGATGGCCGAGTCGATCGTGGTGCCCGAGTTCGCCGCCATCAAGATCGACGAGCGCGTGCCCTTCGATGTCGCCAGCCTCATCGGCTGCTCAGTGGGCACGGGCTACGGCGCGGTCGCGAACAACGCGCGCGTGGTCGCGGGGGAGTCCGCGGTCGTGGTCGGCGCGGGCGGCGTCGGCCTCTCGATCATCTCCGCCCTGCGCCTCGCCGGCGCGAACCCGATCGTCGCAGTTGACGTCTCCGAGGCGAAGCTCGCCGAGGCGGTGCGTGCCGGCGCGACCCACACGGTGCTCAGCGCGCCCGACCTTGCGGACCAGGTCGCGACGCTCACCGACGGGGGAGCCGACGTGGCGTTCGAGGCCATCGGCCGCGTGCAGACGATGCAGCAGCTGCCCGAACTGATTCGCCCGGGTGGCCGTGCAGTGTTCGTCGGGCTCCCACCGGAGGGGCAGACGGTCGAGATCGACGGCCTGCTGCTCGCCTACGAGGGCAAGACCATCATCGGCTCGAACTACGGCGGGCTCGTGCCGGCGCGCGACTTCCCGCGCGTCGCGGGCGCGTACCTGTCGGGGGCGCTGCCGCTCGACGACCTCATCAGCGCCCGCGTCGGGCTCGACGAAGTCAATGAGGCCTTCGACGCGATGCGTCGCGGTGAGCGCACGCGAAGTGTCATCGTGTTCGACGCCGAAGCCGACGCCGCCGAAGCCGACGCCGCCGACGAAGTCGTCGACGCCGACGAAGCCGCCGCCTAGTCGACGCGGTGCCGGGTGCTCAGGCCGAGCCGCTCCACGCGGCCGGCACGAGCACCCACACGGCCTCGGCGCCCGAAGCGCCCGCGCGCCAGGTGTGCGGGGTGCGGCCGGGGAAGGTGAGCGTGTCGCCGGCGACGAGTGCGATCTGCCGGTCGGCGAACTGGATCTCGAGTTCGCCCGACACGACGTGCAGCGACTCGAGGTTGCAGTTGACGGTGTACAGCTGGTCGCCGCCGCTGGCATCGGGCTCGAGCGACGAGCGCAGAACCTGCACGCGATCTTCCGACCGCGGGGTCACGAGTCGCTCGTCGGCGCCGGTGCCGCCCATGTTGATGGCGGGCGCGGTCTCGAGTGGGATGAGCTGCAGCTCGGGCTCCTCGAAGAGGTTGCCGATCGGCAGCGAGAGTGCTTGGCACAGTTGCACGAGTGTGGGCACGCTCGGCATGGTGTCATCGCGTTCGATGCGGCTGATGAAGCCCTTGGTGAGCCCGGTCGCCTGCGCGAGCTGCTCGAGCGTGAGGCCCTGGGCGAGCCGCGAGGAGCGGAGCTTCGCGCCGATGCGAATGGGATCGACGGCTGCCGTCGGGTGAATCGGTCGCATGCGGTCCTCGTTCTTCGTTCGCCGCGTTGACCGCGACGCGAGCACCAGTCTAGAGTGAAAGCGAGTTCACCGATAGAACTCACTTGTTTACTCTTAGGAAACTTGGAAAGGATGAGACGCATCGTGACTTCTCACACTCCTCAGGGCCCGGTCGACGCGAGCCAGACGCCGCGCTACGCCGGCATCGCCACCTTCGCGAAGCTGCCGCGCATCGAGGATGTTCCGGCCGCCGACATCGCAGTCGTCGGTGTTCCGTTCGACTCCGGCGTGAGCTTCCGCCCCGGTGCGCGCTTCGGCCCGTCGCACGTGCGCGACGCCTCGCGCCTCCTGCGCCCCTACAACCCGGCGCAAGACGTCTCGCCCTTCAACGTGAAGCAGGTCGTCGACGCCGGCGACATCGTCGCGAACCCGTTCAGCCTCGACGAAGCCGTGAACCAGGTCGAGGCCGCAGCCACCGAGCTCGGTGAGAAGGTCGACAAGATCGTCACGATCGGCGGCGACCACACCATCGCGCTGCCGCTGCTGCGTGCCATCAACAAGAAGCACGGCCCGGTCGCCGTGCTGCACTTCGACGCGCACCTCGACACGTGGGACACCTACTTCGGCGCCCCCACCACCCACGGCACCCCGTTCCGTCGCGCCTCTGAAGAGGGGCTCATCGACCTCACCGCGTCAATGCACGGCGGCACCCGCGGCCCGCTCTACGGCAAGAGCGACCTCGAAGACGATCTGAAGCTCGGTTTCCAGATCGTCACGAGCGAGTTCATCGAAGAGCACGGCATTCCCGCAGTCCTTGAGAAGATCCGCGAGCGCGTGGGCGACAAGCCGCTCTACATCTCGATCGATATCGATGTGCTGGATCCGGCTCACGCTCCGGGCACCGGCACGCCCGAGGCCGGCGGACTCACCAGCCGCGAAATGCTCCGCCTGATCCGCGGTCTCGCCGATTTGCATATCGTCGGCGCAGATGTCGTCGAGGTCGCTCCGGCCTACGACCACGCGCAGATCACCGCCGTGGCCGCGAGCCACGTCGTGTACGAACTTGTGAGCGCCATGGCGGCCCGCGACTGAGTGCACCCGGGGTGCGGATCATCACGATCCGCACCCCGCTCCCGTTTCACCCCCCGCACCACCCCGATTCACCTCGCCAACGGAGGCACCCCATGCACACCCCGGATCAGGCAGCCGTTCTCGCCGCCGCCGACGCCATCATCGAGGCCTTCGCCGCCACCGACACCGAGGCCTACTTCGCCGGCTTCGCCGAGGACGCGAGCTTCATCTTCCACCCCGAGGCGTCGCGCCTGAACTCGCGCGCCGAGTACGAAGCGCTGTGGGCCGGGTGGGTCGCCTCCGGCTGGCGGGTCACCTCGTGCAGCTCGACGGATCGCCTGGTGCAGACCTTCCCGGGCGGTGCGATCTTCAGCCACACGGTCGCCACGAGCATTGATTCGACCGACGGCCCCGACTCGTACGTCGAGCGCGAGAGCATCATCTTCCGCGCCGACAGCGACCAGCCCGACGGTCTGGTCGCGGTGCACGAGCACCTCTCGACGGTGCCCGATGCTCCCGCTCCCGTCGATACGGCGCTCTGATCATGACCAGCCCCGAGACCATGGCCGTCAATCTCGACGGCCAGCATGATTCCGCGGGTCCCGTTCGCGGCACCCAGTCGCTGCTGCACATCGGCATGATCTGGCTGGCGGCGAATCTCGTCGTCACGACTCTGCTCACCGGCACCCTGTTCACCCCGGCCGTCTCGTTCGGCACGGCGAGCGCCATGATCGTGGTGGGCACGCTCATCGGGGTGCTCGTGCTGGTGCTCGTCGGCAACATGGGCACCCGCACCGGTCTGCCGACGATGGCACTCACGCGCGGGTCGTTCGGCATCCGCGGCAGCATCCTGCCGGCGGTCGCGAACCTCATCATTCTCATGGGGTGGAGCTGGGTGCAGGCGATGCTCGCCGGCGTCACCGTGAACTATCTGGTCCACGAGGCGACGGGCTTCTCGAACCCGATGCTGTTCTCCGCGATCTGCCAGGCGATCGTCGTCGTGCTCGCGATCTTCGGGCACACCGGCATCTCACGCGTCGAGCCGTGGCTCGCACTGGCGATCCTCATCGTCATGGGCTTCGTCTTCGCCGCGGCGTTCAGCGCGTTCAGCCCCGGGGAGTTTGCCGCGATGCCGGTCGACGCCTCGCTCGGCGGCACCCCCTTCATCACGCTCGACATGGTGATCGCCACGGCGATCTCGTGGACCGTGCTTTCCGCTGACATGAACCGGCACGCGAAGAGCAGCACCGCGGGCATCGTGGGGTCGGGTATCGGCTACACGCTCTCGACGAGCATCGCGATGTTCCTTGGGCTGGTCGCGTTCAGTGCGGTTCTGCTGCGCGGGCACGAGGCCACGCCGTTCGATCCGTCGGTGATCGTCGCCGAGTTCGGCTGGCCGCTCGGCATCGCGATCTTCCTGTCGGTGATGGCGACCAACACGATGGTCGTCTTCGGCATGGTGACCTCGGTCGTGAACGCGCAGTCGAAGTGGCACCTGAGGTTCCTGCCGACCGCGATCGTACTGGGCATCATCTCGGTGATCGGGTCCACGTTCCTCGGGCTGCTGAATCAGTTCACCGACTTCCTCTTCATCATCAGCGCGTTCTTCGTGCCGGTGTTCGCGATCATGATCGCCGACTACTACCTGCTGAAACGGCGCGGCTACTCGCGCCAGATCTTGCACGAGCGCCCGGAGAGCCGGTACTGGTACCGCGGCGGCGTGAACTGGATCGCCGTGTTCGTCTGGGTGGTCGGCGCGGTGCTGTCGTACGTGCTGTCGTACGTCGCCCCGAGCCCGATCGGTGCCAACATTCCGGCGTTCGTCATCAGCTTCGCGCTCTACCTCGGGCTCATGCTCGGCATCGGTCGCGGGGGCGCGCTCGGGCTCATCGACCCGCGCGACCGTATGCGCACGGGGCATCTGCTCGACGGTGCCGACGAGACTGCGGCGCTGCGCCTGGAGCACTGACCGTGCGCGCCGTCGATCTCAGCCACCCGATCCTCTCCGGCATGCCCGTCTATCCGGGCGACCCCGAGGTGAAGGTGGAGCCGGCACTCACGGTCGAGATCGACGGCGTCGCCGTCGCGCACCTAAATCTCGGTTCGCACGCGGGCACCCATCTCGATGCGCCCGCGCACTCGATCGTCGGCGGCCGCACGGTCGACCGCATTCCGCTTGAGCAGCTCGCGGGCGCGGCACGGGTGCTCGTGGTCGGCCCCGAACCGGCGCGGCCGGGGGAGATGCTCGGCAGCGATCGCATTGCAGGCGGGGTGCCGGATCGCCTGCCCGAGATCGTCTGCATCGCCACGGGCTGGGACGCGCATTTCGGCTCGTCCGTGGCACTGCACCACCCGGCGGTGGCGCCGGAGCTCGCCGAGCTGCTGTGGGAGCGGGGCGCACGCGTGCTCGGCGTCGATGTGCTCAGCCCCGACTCGACGGGCACGGTCCCGGCTGATTCCGACGCGAGCGGCATGCCCGTGCACGAGTTCTGGCTCGGCGGCGACGGGGTCATTGTCGAGAATCTCGCCCGGCTCACGGAGCTGCCCGAGTCGGTCGATGTCGTGCTGCTCCCGCTGCGCATCGCTGCGGGTGACGGCTCGCCCATTCGCGCCGTCGCGTTCGTCGAATAGCGGCAGGCGGCTCGGGTTTCAGCTGCTCGCGTCGAGTGCAGTGAATGCGAGCAGCATCCGCGCCCGCTCGACAGGATCATCGAGATCGCGTCCGAGCTGTTTCGCCGACTCGGCGATGAGCCGGCGCACCGTGTTGCGGTGCAGCCCGGTCTCCCGTGCCGTACGATCCCAGGATCCGTGCTGGCGCAGCCACTCCGCGAGCGCTTTGCGATGCTCGGTGAACGCCGCGTCATCGAGCGGGGCGAGCCACCGACCGGCAACGACGCGAGCCACGCTCGGATCGGCGATCGCGCTGGTCGGCCAGGCCTCGGCCGCAGATTCGGGATCGCCGTCGTTCAGGTGCCGGCCCAGGTGCCGTGCGGCGCGGCCCAGTTCTTCCGCTTCGAGCATCGCCTCTTGCAATTCGTCGAGCTCGTGGGGCCGGCTCACCGCGAAGAGCCAGCCGAGCGCAGATGCCTGCGAGAAGTCGGCAGCCGACGGTGGCCGCGACACGAACGCGCGGATGCGGCGCGCGCGGTGCTCGACGAACGGCGTATGCAGCAGTCGCCGCAGCCAACCGGCGTCTGAGGAGTAGGTTTCGTCTGAACCGCGTTGGTCTCGCGGGTGCTGCGGATCCCGAATCGCAACCAGCCCGTGCACGGTGCGCGCGCCGCCGCCGAACGAGTTCGCGACGAGCCGCGCGAAGCGGTCGCGTTCGCCCCCGCCGCCCCGTCGCTGGTTCGCGTCGACCATCAGGTGCATGAGCAACTGGTCCACCGCCATTGACTGCTCCACGGGAAGCTGCACCACGAGCCCGATGAGGTTCGCGGCGAGCAGGAGTGCCGTGCGGTCGGTGCTCGTGAGTCGCGGGGCCCGGCCGAGCAGCAGCACCGCCGAGGGCGCGACGATTCCGGCTCGGGTGCGGGTCGGTGTGATGCGGTGCGCGGTGACCTCGTACCGCTGGCCGGCGGCCTCCACCGTGGTGAATGCGGTCGGCACGGCACCGCGCGCACGTCCCTGCGCGTCGAATCTGGTCGCGACATCGGCGAGCAGGGAATCGATGTCGAGCGCCTCCGGCACCGGCCCTCCGGTGTACGTGTCTTCATCGATCTGCAGCAGCGCCCACCCCTCACCGCTCTGCGCGAGCACGGAGGTGATGCGCTGCGCGGGTCCGTGCTGCAGCGCCGCCTCGGTCACCCGTCGTGCGAACGTGTTCATGACCTCGAGCGTGCGGGTGCGTTCGGTCTCGAGCGCACGGTTCAGGTGCATCGTGATCGGCGCGAAATGCACGTGCGGAGGCAGCTCGATGAGCGGGAACGACTGGCGACGGCAGGCCTCGACGAGGGCCTCGGGAACCGCGTCATAGACCGGTTCGACGCCGAAGACGAGCGCGGCGACGCCGCCCTCGCGCAGACCCTCGACGTAGGCGTCGATGGCGGTGGGGTGCTCGGGGAGGCCGAGCCCGGTGATGAGGAGCAGGTCGCCCCGCGTGACGTAGCGACTCGGGTCGGCGAGGTCGATGACGATCGAGGCCGACACCTCTGTGGCGCGCACGCGGTCGAAGGCTGTGGGATCCTGCGCCAGCTTTTCAGGAGCCGGCGACCGCAGACTGGCTTCGAAGGCCGGGGCGTCGAGCAGGGTCGAGAGCGGCACGGTGGCCTGCGCGGCCACCGACTCGGGTTCGAATTCCATGAGGCCAGGATAGAACATCCCGAGTCTCTTGCATTCGGGATGAATCGCCCAAGACGCACGCGCGTTTCCCAGGTAGCGTTCAGCGTACGAAATCAGTGTCGCTGAGTGTGGGAAGCGGCGCTGCACCATCCGTTCCCACTAGGAGGACACTGTGGTCCTGGACTACATCGTCATGGCCGTCTACCTCGTCGGGATTCTCGGCGTGGGGTACTGGGGCATGCGCCGCTCGAAGTCGAAGAGCGACTACCTCGTCGCCGGCCGCCGCCTCGGCGGCTTCATGTACTCGGGCGCCATGTCGGCGATCGTGCTCGGCGGCGCATCGACCGTCGGCGGCATCGGCCTCGGCTGGGAGTACGGCCTCTCGGGCGCCTGGCTCGTCACCTGCATCGGTCTCGGCATCCTCGTGCTCAGCGCCTTCCTGGCCAAGCGCATCGTGAAGCTCAAGGTCTACACGGTGACCGAGATGCTCGATCTGCGCTACGGCGGCTCGAACGGGCTCATCTCAGGCATCGTGATGTTCCTGTACACGCTGATGCTCACGGTGACCTCGACGCTGGCCTACGCCACGATCTTCCACGTGCTCTTCGGCATCTCGAACCTGTGGGGCGTCGTCATCGGCGGCACGATCGTCGCGATCTACTCGATCATGGGCGGCATGTGGTCGATCACCATGACCGACGTCGTGCAGTTCGTCATCAAGACCGTCGGCATGTTCCTGCTGCTGCTCCCGATCGCGCTCATGACGGCGTCGGATCAGGCCGGCGGCTGGGGCGGCATCCGCGAGCGCCTCGGCGACTCGTTCTTCTCGCCGTGGTCGATCGGCGGCATGACCATCGTCACCTACGTGATCGTCTACACGCTCGGACTGCTGATCGGGCAAGACATCTGGCAGCGCGTGGTGACCGCGCGCACCCCGCGCGTCGCGAAGTGGGGCGGCATCACCTCGGGCGTGTACTGCCTGCTCTACGCGTTCGCCGGTGCACTCATCGGCATCGCGGCGCGCGTGCTCTTCCCCGAGATGGAAAACCGCAACGACGCCTTCGCCTTCATGGCGCAGGAGATGCTGCCCCCGGGCGTGCGCGGCATCGTGCTCGCTGCGGCGCTCTCGGCCATGATGTCGACCGCGAGCGGTGCGCTGATCGCCTCGGCGACGGTGTTCTCGACCGACCTCCTGCCCGCGATCAAGCGCATCTTCGGTGTGAAGACGGCGCGCGTCGAGATGCACGACGGCCACGTCGGGGGCGAGAGCCTGCTCGGTTACCGCGTCACCATCTTCATCCTGGCCGGCATCACGATGTTCATCGCGACAATCGTGACGGATGTCGTCGCAGCGCTCACCGTCGCGTACGACATTCTCGTGGGCGGCCTCGGCGTCGCGATCATCGGCGGCCTGTTCTGGAAGCGCGGCACCCGCATCGGCGCCGTGAGCAGCATGCTCGTCGGCACGATCGTCGTGATCGTCTCGATGGCCATCTGGGGCATCCTCGCGAACGAGCCCATCTACTACAGCCTCATCGCGAGCCTGCTCACGTACGTGATCGTCAGCCTGGCCACCAAGCCGACGCCCGCACCCATTCTCGATGAGTGGACGATGCGACTGAGCCTCGACGACCGCACCGCGGTCAACGACGTCGTGTACGACGAGGTGCAGCAGACCCGCTGACCCGACTCGCACCCGAATTCCCCGGGCCGGCACCCCGCCGGCCCGGACACGGAGGGCACGCCCGCGCAACGAGTGCCATCGACCCCTTTCAGGAGGAATAGATGACCATCGAATCGCCGGGCGTGCCCGCTGACGTTTCACCCACCGCCGCGGCTTCGGCTGCCGCTTCACTTGCCGCTGCCTCGCCCGCCGGCGACGATGGCCGCCGCATCGGCGGCGACGTCGTGCTCGAGACGCTCCGCGCGCTCGGTGCGCGCGGCATCGTCGGCCTTCCCGGGCAGCACGCACTCGGCCTCTTCGACGCGCTGCGCCGATCCGACCTCGCGTATCTCAGCGCCCGCGTCGAGAACAATGCGGGCTTCATGGCCGACGGTCTGGCCCGCGTCACCGGCGACGTCGCCCCGCTGCTCCTCTCAACTGGCCCGGGAGCGTTGACCTCGCTCGCTGCGCTCCAGGAGGCCGCTGCCTCGTCGATTCCGGTGCTCGCGATCAGCGCGCAGATTCCGGTGGCGGGCCTCGGCGGCGGCCGTCACGGCTACCTGCATGAGCTGCCGCAGCAGTCCGATTCGTTCCGCGGTGTCGTGAAGCACGTGGTGACGGTGCGATCGATGAGTCAGATCCCGACCGCGATCGCGAACGCCTGGCGTATCGCCGATACCGCGCCGCGCGGCCCCGTGCTCGTCGAGGTGCCGCAAGACATCCTGCTCGAGCCGGCCGATGGCCGCGTCCCCGAGATCACCTCGGCCCCCGCGATCGCGGCGGCGGCACCGCTCGCACCGCTGCCCGAGGCGATCGCGCTCGCGGCCGATGTGCTCGCGGCGGCCGAGCGCCCCGTCATCTTCGCGGGCGGCGGCGTGGTGCGGGCCGAGGCCGAGGCCGAGCTCGTCGCACTCGCGGAGCGGCTGGATGCTCCCGTGGTGACCACGATCGGTGGAAAGAGTGCGATCGACTGGGAGCATCCGCTCTCCGCGCGATCCTGGATCGAAGACATCGCGACGACCGAGTTTCTCGAAGCAGCGGATGCGCTGCTCATCGTCGGCAGCGGCGTCGGTGAGCTGTCGAGCAACTACCACACCTTCGCTCCGCGAGGTCGCGTGGTGCAGATCGAGGCCGACCTCGGCAAGCTCGGTTCGAATCACCCCGGCATCGGAGTGCACGCCGACGCGAAGATCGCCCTCGCGCAGCTGGACGGCGCGATTGCGAGTGCTGGGCGCGCGTCGACCGCGCCGCGCCGCGAGGCATCGGTCAACGCGGTGCGCACGCTGCTCCAAACGGTACTCACCCGCGTTGAAGGCCAGGGGCTCGACTCCGAGCTCGCGCTGGTCCGTGGGCTGCGCGAGGCCGTGCCCGCCTCAACCCCGGTGTACTGGGACATGACGATCCTCGCGTACTGGGGCTGGTCGGCTTGGGACCCGCGCGGGCTGGAGTTCGCATCGGCCCAGGGCGCCGGCGGCCTCGGTTACGGGTACCCCGCAGCACTGGGTGCGGCCTTCGGTCGCCGCGTGGTGGCCGGATCCGAAGCCCCGTCGGTGCTCGCCGTCTCGGGCGATGGCGGCGCGCTCTACGGCATCGCAGAGCTCGCGGTCGCCGCGCAGCACCAGTTGCCGGTCGTGTGGCTGATCGTTGATGACGGCGGCTACGGCGTGCTGCGCGAGTACATGGAGGGAGCGTTCGGCACCGCGACCGCGACTGAACTCGCCCGCCCGGACTATGTGGCGCTCGCCGAGTCGTTCGGCATCCCCGCCGAGCTGACCTCGCTCGCCGACGCACCGGATGCCGTCGCGCGCGCGCTCGCAGCCGGCGGCCCCCGCGTCGTCGTGCTCCCGGCCGTGCTCGAGCTGTTCGCGCCGACCCACCTCCATCGTCTGTCGGGGGCGGGGGAGTGAGCCGCCCGCTCGTCCTCTTCACCGACACCACCGATCTCGATCCGGCGCCCGGGCGTGCGTTGCTCGAGCGGGCCGGCGCCGCGACCATGCTGCTCGATCTGCCGGCGGCACCCGGTGCGATGCGTGAGTTCCCCGCCGGGGCAGAAGCAGCCGTTGCCCTGGTGGTCGGCTATGCGCGCATCGATGCGGAGGTGCTGGATCATCTGCCGCAGGTGCGCTGCATCGCGACGATGAGCGCCGGCGTCGACATGGTCGACCTCGACGCCGCGCGCGACCGGGGCATCTGGGTGGTCAACCTCGTGGATGCCGCGACAGAAGAGGTGGCTGCGCACGCGCTGTCGCTGATTCTGGCGCTGGAGCGCGGGTTGCGAGACAGCTGGGCGGTGACCGCCGCCGGCGGGTGGACCGAAGACGTCGCTGCGGTGCCGCGGCGCTTGAGCGGATTGACGCTCGGTCTCTTTGGCTACGGGCGCATCGCTCGCCGCCTCGCCGAGATCGCCGCCCCCACCTTCGGAGCCGTGATCGCGCACGACCCCTTCGTCGCCGACGGCGACGGGCTCGTCGAACTGGTCGACCGCGATTCGCTCCTGGCGGGCGCCGACGTGCTGTCGCTCCACCTTCCGCTGGCGCCCGAGACCGAGGGAGCGATCGGCGCCGAGGCGTTCGCGGCGATGCGCCCGGGCGCGAGCCTGATCAATGTGTCGCGCGGTGAACTCGTCGACAGTGCTGCGCTGGGGGCCGCCCTCGATACGGGAACCCTGCGTGGCGCCGCTCTCGATGTGCTCGACGGGGAGCCCCCGGTGGCGGATCACCCACTGCGTGATGATCAGCGCGTGCTGGTGACGCCGCACGTGGCATTCCTCTCGGACGGATCGCTCGAGCACTACACGCTGGACCCAGCCCGGGCGATCGTGGAGTGGCTCAGCACGGGTACGCTGCCGCGCGCCGTCGTGGCAGGCGAGCGCGGAGTCGCGCTGCTGTAGACACACCCCTTCGCGAGTGCGAATGAACGGGCGTCACCTTCCAGACCTGGGAGGCGGCGCCCGTTTCGTGCGTTTCGGAGGTTGGCGCCTGGGCGCCGGGGCGCGGCGCGCCCGGGATTCGGTGTTTCTGGGCGCGTGCGCCGGGTTTTGGGGTGTTTTGGGTTGCTGGTCGCCGTGTGTGGGTGTGGGTGTCGTGGGGATATCGGGAACATGAATTGGCGGTTTCCTGCGGCAACACGCCCGGGATGTGGGCTCGTGTTGCTGGGGGTGTGGGATCCACGTAATCTATTCCCTTGTCAGCGCGACGAAGCCGGACTGAAACGGTCCGGTTCTTCTTCATGCGCTTCTCACCACAGTTCATGTGGTAAGTTAGACAGGTTGCTGTTCGGAGCCTCCTTGGTTGGGGGTGACGGGTGGTGTCTGGTCTTTGAGAACTCAATAGTGTGCACTTTTAATTGTCATATGCCAATTATTTAACAATCCCCGACATTCACATTCGTGTGGGTGTGGGAGATTCCTTTTTTGGATAACAAGAATCGTCAGTATTGATGGTTCTGTTGCCTGATTGAACTCGTTGCGGTTTCCGGTTTTTCCCCGGGAGCTTGTGACAATCGTTTTTTACGGAGAGTTTGATCCTGGCTCAGGACGAACGCTGGCGGCGTGCTTAACACATGCAAGTCGAACGCTGAAGCTCCCAGCTTGCTGGGGGTGGATGAGTGGCGAACGGGTGAGTAACACGTGAGTAACCTGCCCCGAACTCTGGGATAAGCGCTGGAAACGGCGTCTAATACTGGATATGTCCTATCACCGCATGGTGTGTAGGTGGAAAGAATTTTGGTTCGGGATGGACTCGCGGCCTATCAGCTAGATGGTGAGGTAATGGCTCACCATGGCGACGACGGGTAGCCGGCCTGAGAGGGTGACCGGCCACACTGGGACTGAGACACGGCCCAGACTCCTACGGGAGGCAGCAGTGGGGAATATTGCACAATGGGCGCAAGCCTGATGCAGCAACGCCGCGTGAGGGATGACGGCCTTCGGGTTGTAAACCTCTTTTAGTAGGGAAGAAGCGCAAGTGACGGTACCTGCAGAAAAAGCACCGGCTAACTACGTGCCAGCAGCCGCGGTAATACGTAGGGTGCAAGCGTTGTCCGGAATTATTGGGCGTAAAGAGCTCGTAGGCGGCTTGTCGCGTCTGCTGTGAAAACTGGAGGCTCAACCTCCAGCCTGCAGTGGGTACGGGCAAGCTAGAGTGCGGTAGGGGAGATTGGAATTCCTGGTGTAGCGGTGGAATGCGCAGATATCAGGAGGAACACCGATGGCGAAGGCAGATCTCTGGGCCGTAACTGACGCTGAGGAGCGAAAGCATGGGGAGCGAACAGGATTAGATACCCTGGTAGTCCATGCCGTAAACGTTGGGAACTAGATGTAGGGCCTGTTCCACGGGTTCTGTGTCGTAGCTAACGCATTAAGTTCCCCGCCTGGGGAGTACGGCCGCAAGGCTAAAACTCAAAGGAATTGACGGGGGCCCGCACAAGCGGCGGAGCATGCGGATTAATTCGATGCAACGCGAAGAACCTTACCAAGGCTTGACATATACGAGAACGGGCGAGAGATCGTCAACTCTTTGGACACTCGTAAACAGGTGGTGCATGGTTGTCGTCAGCTCGTGTCGTGAGATGTTCGGTTAAGTCCGGCAACGAGCGCAACCCTCGTCCTATGTTGCCAGCACGTTATGGTGGGAACTCATGGGATACTGCCGTGGTCAACACGGAGGAAGGTGGGGATGACGTCAAATCATCATGCCCCTTATGTCTTGGGCTTCACGCATGCTACAATGGCCGATACAAAGGGCTGCGATACCGCGAGGTGGAGCGAATCCCAAAAAGTCGGTCTCAGTTCGGATTGGGGTCTGCAACTCGACCCCATGAAGTCGGAGTCGCTAGTAATCGCAGATCAGCAACGCTGCGGTGAATACGTTCCCGGGCCTTGTACACACCGCCCGTCAAGTCATGAAAGTCGGTAACACCCGAAGCCGGTGGCCTAACCCTTGTGGAGGGAGCCGTCGAAGGTGGGACTGGTGATTAGGACTAAGTCGTAACAAGGTAGCCGTACCGGAAGGTGCGGCTGGATCACCTCCTTTCTAAGGAGCACTCACCAACCATTGGTTGGTGCAGAGAATGTGTGATCGTCACCAAACGCGTGACGCACACAGCTCATGGGTGGAACATACGACAAAGCAAGCTTTGATGGCTCGCCTGTGCTAGTACGTCACTTCCGTTTTGGCGGGGTGATTGGAACGCGTGGGTGAGTGGTCTGGTTTGCGTAAAGAGTGCATACTATTGGGTCCTGGGAGACCAGCCGGCCGCACCTTGGGGTGTGGTGGACTGGATCCTTGACCCACTGTTGGAGAACGTGTTGTCTTCAGGGGTGGGATCGACCGTACGTTGAGAACTACACAGTGGACGCGAGCATCTTGCAGCGTCAAAACATCAGGGACATGCCTTTGGGTGTGGTTCGGGGTGGTTTGGTGCTGCTGATACTAATAATTTCATTGGTCACACACTTTGACTGTCGAAGCTTTCGGGTTTTGGTGGTGGGTGTGTGGTTCTGAATACTTATGTGATTTCAAGTCTCAAAGAGCAAACGGTGGATGCCTTGGCATCTGGAGCCGAAGAAGGACGTAGTAATCTGCGATAAGCCTCGAGGAGCCGATAAACGGGCTGTGATCCGAGGATTTCCGAATGGGGAAACCCCGCCAGGGCGCGTGCGTACCTGGTGACTCCCGCCTGAATATATAGGGCGGGTAGAGGGAACGTGGGGAAGTGAAACATCTCAGTACCCACAGGAAGAGAAAACAATAGTGATTCCGGGAGTAGTGGCGAGCGAAACCGGATCAGGCTAAACCGATCATGTGTGATACCTGGCAGGGGTTGCATGGTCGGGGTTGTGGGACATGCCTCGGAGCGCTGCTGAGCTTCGGACGTGAGAGTGAAGCTATAGGAGAACGCCTTGGAATGGGCGGCCGGAGTGGGTGAGAGTCCCGTATCCGAAATGGTTTTACCGCGTGGTGTGTATCCCAAGTAGCACGGGGCCCGAGAAATCCCGTGTGAATCTGTCAGGACCACCTGATAAGCCTAAATACTTCCAGATGACCGATAGCGGACTAGTACCGTGAGGGAAAGGTGAAAAGTACCCCGGGAGGGGAGTGAAATAGTACCTGAAACCGTTTGCTTACAATCCGTTGGAGCACCCTTGTAGGTGTGACAGCGTGCCTTTTGAAGAATGAGCCTGCGAGTTAGCGATATGTGGCGAGGTTAACCCGTGTGGGGTAGCCGTAGCGAAAGCGAGTCTGAATAGGGCGGTTCAGTCGCATGTCCTAGACCCGAAGCGAAGTGATCTATCCATGGCCAGGTTGAAGCGACGGTAAGACGTCGTGGAGGACCGAACCCACTTAGGTTGAAAACTGAGGGGATGAGCTGTGGATAGGGGTGAAAGGCCAATCAAACTTCGTGATAGCTGGTTCTCTCCGAAATGCATTTAGGTGCAGCGTTGCGTGTTTCTTGCCGGAGGTAGAGCTACTGGATGGCCGATGGGCCCTACAAGGTTACTGACGTCAGCTAAACTCCGAATGCCGGTAAGTGAGAGCGCAGCAGTGAGACAGTGGGGGATAAGCTTCATTGTCGAGAGGGAAACAACCCAGATCACCAACTAAGGTCCCAAAGCGCGTGCTAAGTGGAAAAGGATGTGGAGTTGCTGTGACAACCAGGAGGTTGGCTTAGAAGCAGCCACCCTTGAAAGAGTGCGTAATAGCTCACTGGTCAAGTGATTCCGCGCCGACAATGTAACGGGGCTCAAGCACGCCACCGAAGTTGTGGCATTCATATAACAGGTAGGCCTTCGTGGTCCAGCCGTATGGATGGGTAGGAGAGCGTCGTGTGGCGAGTGAAGCGGCGGTGTGAACCAGTCGTGGATGCCACACGAGTGAGAATGCAGGCATGAGTAGCGAAAGACGGGTGAGAAACCCGTCCTCCGGAAGACCAAGGGTTCCAGGGTCAAGCTAATCTGCCCTGGGTAAGTCGGGACCTAAGGCGAGGCCGACAGGCGTAGTCGATGGACAACGGGTTGATATTCCCGTACCGGCGGTAAACCGTCAAAGACCTAACCAGTAGTGCTCAGCTATCCAATACTTCATGGATCCTTCGGGTGATGTGGGGTGGCGGTTGCGAACCCGAACTGGGGTGGTGAGCGTGAGGTGTGACGCAGGAAGGTAGCCTGTGCCGGGCGATGGTTGTCCCGGTGTAAATGTGTAGCCCGTCGATTATGAACAGTTTTCGGCTTTGGGTGAGACATGATGCGGACCCGTTTGGGGAAGCAGGTGATCCTATGCTGCCAAGAAAAGCATCGACGTGAGGTTTGCTGTTGCCCGTACCCCAAACCGACTCAGGTGGTCAGGTAGAGAATACTCAGGAGATCGAGATAATCATGGTGAAGGAACTCGGCAAAATGCCCCCGTAACTTCGGGAGAAGGGGGGCCACCCACTTATACGGATTTACTCCGGAAAGGGTGTGGTGGCCGCAGAGACCAGTGGGAAGCGACTGTTTACTAAAAACACAGGTCCGTGCCAACACGCAAGTGGATGTATACGGACTGACGCCTGCCCGGTGCTGGAAGGTTAAGAGGAGAGGTTAGACCTTGGTCGAAGCTTTGAATTTAAGCCCCAGTAAACGGCGGTGGTAACTATAACCATCCTAAGGTAGCGAAATTCCTTGTCGGGTAAGTTCCGACCTGCACGAATGGCGTAACGACTTCCCAGCTGTCTCCACCGTGAACTCGGCGAAATTGCAGTACGAGTAAAGATGCTCGTTACGCGCAGAAGGACGGAAAGACCCCGTGACCTTTACTACAGCTTGGTATTGGTGTTCGGTGTGGCTTGTGTAGGATAGGTGGGAGACTGTGAAGCTCAGACGCTAGTTTGGGTGGAGTCGTTGTTGAAATACCACTCTGGTCATATTGGACATCTAACTACGGACCCTGATCGGGTTCTGGGACAGTGCCTGGTGGGTAGTTTAACTGGGGCGGTTGCCTCCCAAAAAGTAACGGAGGCGCCCAAAGGTTCCCTCAACCTGGTTGGCAATCAGGTGGCGAGTGTAAGTGCACAAGGGAGCTTGACTGTGAGACTGACAGGTCGAGCAGGGACGAAAGTCGGGACTAGTGATCCGGCAGTGGCTTGTGGAAGCGCTGTCGCTCAACGGATAAAAGGTACCTCGGGGATAACAGGCTGATCTTGCCCAAGAGTCCATATCGACGGCATGGTTTGGCACCTCGATGTCGGCTCGTCGCATCCTGGGGCTGGAGTTGGTCCCAAGGGTTGGGCTGTTCGCCCATTAAAGCGGTACGCGAGCTGGGTTTAGAACGTCGTGAGACAGTTCGGTCCCTATCCTCTGCGCGCGTTGGAGATTTGAGAGGATCTGACCCTAGTACGAGAGGACCGGGTTGGACGGACCTCTGGTGTGCCAGTTGTTCTGCCAAGGGCATGGCTGGTTGGCTACGTTCGGGATGGATAACCGCTGAAAGCATCTAAGCGGGAAGCCGGCCTCGAGATGAGATCTCCGTCACCCTTGTGGTGGTGAGGCTCCCAGTAGATGACTGGGTTGATAGGCCAGATGTGGAAGCAGGGTAACTTGTGGAGCTGACTGGTACTAATAAGCCGATGACTTGATTTCTTCCCAACCTTGAGTGGTTGGGGCATGAGTATCTTCAGTAACGATGTAAGCGTCCACTTTGTGGTTCTAGACGTACGGCCACACACCCCCGAGATGGTTGGGGTGTGGTCATATGTGAATAGAGTTACGGCGGCCATAGCGTCAGGGAAACGCCCGGTCACATTCCGAACCCGGAAGCTAAGACTGACAGCGCCGATGGTACTGCAAGGGGGACCTTGTGGGAGAGTAGGACACCGCCGGACACCTTTTACAGAAAGGGTCGTACAGTGAATGCCAAAGCTGGCAGTCACCGTGCGGCCCTTTCGCTATTTTACGACATTTCAACAGCGCTGATTTTCGGAGGCACCCCATGAATGAACGACCCGATCGGAACGAATCCTCGGATCGCGGACCCCGAAACCAGCGCAACGACTCCCGTGGGGGAGGTGCGCGCCGCGATGATCGCGGAGGTCGCCAGCCCTACGACCGCGATCGGCGCGACGGAGGCTCTGACCGTCGCCCGCAGCGCGATGGTGATCGCCCGCGTCGTGACTTCGGTGATCGGACTGATCGTCCGCGCCGGCAGTTCTCCGACCGTGATGATCGTCGTCCGCAGCGCGACGGCGATCGCCCGCGTCGCGACTTTGGCGACCGTGACGATCGTCCGCGTCGTTCGTTCGATGACCGTGGTGATCGTCGTCCGCAGCGTGACGGTGACCGTCCGCGCCGTGATTTCGGCGATCGGAATGATCGTCCGCGTCGCGACTTTGGCGATCGTGATGATCGTCGTCCGCAGCGCGATGGAGATCGTCCGCGTCGTGATTTCGGCGATCGGAACGACCGCCCGCGTCGCCAGTTCTCTGACCGTGATGATCGTCGTCCGCAGCGTGACGGCGATCGTCCGCGTCGGGACTTTGGCGATCGGAATGATCGTCCGCGTCGCGACTTTGGTGGCCGTGATGATCGTCGTCCGCAGCGCGATGGTGATCGTCCGCGTCGTCAGTTCTCCGACCGCGAAGATCGTCCGCGTCGCGACTTTGGTGGCCGTGATGATCGTCGTCCCCAGCGTGACGGTGATCGTCCGCGTCGTCAGTTCTCCGACCGCGAAGATCGTCGCCCGCAGCGCGACGATCGCGCCGACTACGGTCGCGGCGGTACTCGTGGTGGCGGCCGAAGCGACCGTGGCGGCAAAGACCGGGTGTTCACCGAGGCGGAGCGCCTCCAGCACGAGCTCCGTCCGGTCCGCGCCGACCATCGGGATCCAGTACTCCCGGAGACCGTTGAGCCGCGCGATCTGCACCCTGCCGCACGCAACGAGTTGAAGACGCTGCAAGCTGACGTGCAGGAGCGCGTCGCGCGTCACCTCGCGATGGTGGCATTCCTGATCGACGATGATCCCGAGCTCGCGCATCAGCATGCGCTTTCGGCGAGTCGACGAGCGGGGCGCATTCCCGTCGCGCGCGAAACACTCGCGATCACGGCGTACCGTACCGGAGACTTCGCACTCGCACTTCGAGAGCTCCGCACCTACCGCCGACTGAGCGGTCTCGACGGGCACGTCGCGATCATGGTCGACAGCGAGCGCGGTCTCGGTCGCCCTGATAAGGCGCTTGAGACCGGTCTGGCTGTCGACGCGTCGGCGCTCGACACCGACCAGCGAGTGCACTTGGCGATTGCGATGTCGGGCGCGCGACTTGATCTCGGGCAGACCCAGCAAGCGCTGTTCGAGCTCGAGATTCCAGAGCTGAACCCGACAAAGGCGTTCTCATGGAGCCCCGACCTCTTCTCGGCCTACTCCGCAGTACTCGAAGATTTGGGGCGCTCGGAAGAAGCCGCGACGTGGCTCGAGCATGCGAACCACGCCGCGCGGGCTCTGCAGGCGCACCACGGCTCGCAAGACGAACTCGAGGTGTTCGAGGTGTACGAGTCCGAGCCCGAAGAGTTTGAAACTCAGGCTGAGTCGCTCGGATCCTCGGATGAACGCATTACCGATCATGAAGGTGCGCGCGAAGAGTTCGCCGTTGACGCTTCTCGCGGCATGTCGGCCGACGCAGACGGCGCCCGCCACAATGGCGCGACCGCTGAAGCTGAGCCCATTGCCTCAAGCGAGGATGTTGATGCCCAGGCTGAGGCAGAGGTTGAAGCTGAGCCCAGCGTCTCGCCGATTGACGCGGCTCGCGCTGAAGAAGCCCACCTGCCCGAGGACATGTCAATCGAAGATGAGGTCGACGAGCTGCTCGCCGCGGCCGGCATCGGCGTGCTCGACGCGGATGAGTCGGACGACGACGCGGATCGCAAGAACTGATGGGGTTGTTCGGCAGGCGCTCCACAGCCCTCGGCGACACCCCGCTCGCGGGGCGTGAGCTGCTGCTCGCGGACCTCGACGGGGTGATCTATCGCGGGCCACAGGCGATCCCGCACGCGGTTGCCGAGTTGAACCGTGCGAGTGAGCATCTGCGCCTAGGCTATGTGACGAACAACGCGTCGCGCACTGACGCGACCGTCGCGCACCATCTGCAAGAGCTCGGCCTGCACGTTACGCCATCGGACGTCGTGACGTCTCCGCAGGCGGCCGTGGCACTGCTCGCGCGCACGGTCCCCGCAGGCTCGCGCGTGCTGGTGATCGGTGGTGACGGGCTCGTCGATGAGCTCACGAAGGCCGGGTTCAAGGTCACTCGCAGCGCGGATGACGCGCCTGCGGCGGTGGTGCAAGGCTTCGCGCCCGATGTGGGCTGGGTGCATCTGGCCGAGGCCGCGTTCGCGCTTGCCGAGCAGCCAGGTCGCGAGCCGCTGCCCTGGATCGCCACGAATACGGACTGGACGATCCCCGTCGAGCGCGGTCTCGCCCCGGGCAACGGCACCCTTGTCTCTGCGGTGCACACCGCGGTGCAGCGGCTTCCTGTGTTCGCGGGCAAGCCCGAGACGCCGATCTTCGAGGCTGCGTTCGAACGATTCGGCACGCGCAATGCGCTGATGATCGGGGATCGTCTCGACACCGACATCAAGGGCGCGGTGGCGGCTGGCATTCCGTCACTCCACGTGCTCACCGGTGTCGACCGTCCGAAGCAGCTCGTCGCCGCGTCGCAGGACATGCGCCCGGAGTTCATCGTCGCGACGCTGGCCGAGTTGCACGAGCCCTATCCGACGACCGAGCGCCTGAAAGACGGCACGATGCAGGTGGGCACGGCGAAGGTGCGGATGGACGGACACATCGCTTCGGTTGTCGCCGAAGGCGATTCGCCGATCAACCTGCTGCGGGCGGGGTGCGCGGCGATTTGGGCCTCCGGTCTCGCGATCTACGGGCTGCAAGTGCCCGAGATTCTGTATGAGGATCACTGGCGCGTCTAGCCTGTGGAAAGCGCGGGTAGATGTCCCCGGTCATCGCTAGTCTGGTGTCATGAAGGAATCAGCCGCTCCTGACACCGACTCGGGCTCGGCCGGGTCTCCGGCGACCCCGGCGGTGTCTGAGGACGGGCTGATGAGTCGTCTCGATGTGATCGAGTCGCAGCCGCTGGCGCAGCGGGCGGCAGGTTTCGAACAGGTGCACGATGAGTTGCTCTCCGAACTCCAGAGAGGCGACCGGGGTGAAGGCTGACATGAACCGGCCGCCGGAAGCTGTCGAGCACGCTCGTGAGGCGGTGTGGAGTGCGGCACCCGAGCGTCTCGATCGGGTGCTCGCAGAGCTCGGCCTCGCTCGCTCCCGCAGCCGGGCGGCCGAGTTGATCGCAGCCGGTGGTGTCACGGTCGATGGCAGTAGCTCAACGAAGGCCTCGTTGAACGTGCCTCGTGGAGCCCGGGTCGGAGTGTCGGGTGACGATCACTACGTCGGGCGAGCGGCGCACAAGCTCATCGCCGCACTCGAACAATTCGACGTCGACCCGGCGGGCCGAATCGCCCTCGATTTGGGGGCGTCCACCGGCGGGTTCACGCAGGTGCTGCTCGAGCGCGGGGTCACCGCGGTGCAGGCGATCGATGTCGGGCATGATCAACTCGCCGCGCAGTTGCGTGGCGATGCGCGCGTGCATCTGGTGGAGGGGCGCAACGCCCGCGAACTCACCCCTGAGAATCTCGCCGCCGACACCGGGCTCGACGAGCGCCCCAGTCTCGTGGTCGCCGACCTCTCATTCATTTCGCTCAGCCTGGTGCTCCCCGCAATCTCGGAGTGCGCGGCTCCCGAAGCCGAGCTCCTGCTGCTCATCAAACCGCAGTTCGAAGTGGGGCGCGTGCGCGACGGGGTGGTGACTTCGCCCGAGCAATGGGCCGAAGCCATCCGCATCGTGCTCGAAGCTGCGGCGCGACACGGTTTCGCGGCCCGCGGCATTGCCGACTCCCCGATCGAGGGCGGGGCGGGCAACCGCGAGTATCTGGCGCACTTCGAGCGCGCCGCGGCACCGGTTCCGACAGAATGGGAGTCGCGCATCGCTGCACTCACCGGTGCGGCGGCGACGGTTGAGCCCGATGCGATTGAGTCCGATGCGGGTGCGGTCGAAACGGCCGGCACGCAATCGACAGCGGATGGAGGGCGATGAACGCGCAGCAGCAGTCCGAGCAACGGCGTATTTTGATCGTCTCGCACACGCACCGCGACGAGGCGGTGTCGGCGACGGTCGAAGCGGTGACCACGCTGATCGGAGCGGGGGTACTGCCTGTCTTTGATGCGCCGGATCGCGAGGCGTTCTCACCGCATCTCGAAGTCGAGCAGATCGGTCGACTCGGCGACGACGTCTCGATCGATGAGCTCGAAGCGGCGATCGTGCTCGGTGGCGACGGCACGATTCTCCGCGCTGCGGAACTGCTTCGAGGCTCGGAATGCCCCATCATCGGGGTCAACCTCGGGCACGTGGGATTTCTTGCAGAGATGGAGAGCGTCGATCTCACGACTACGATCGATCGCGTACTGCGTCGCGACTACACCGTCGAAGAACGCTTGACGGTCGACGTGCAGGCCAGCCACGACGGCGTCGTGATCGCTGAGACCTGGGCGCTCAACGAAGCCAGCGTCGAGAAGCAGCGGCGCATGCTCGAAGTCGAGATCGGCGTCGACGGCAAACCGATCTCGACCTTTGCCTGCGACGGCGTCGTGCTCGCGACACCGACCGGGTCGACGGCGTACGCATTCTCCGCGGGCGGCCCCATCGTGTGGCCGTCGGTGCAGGCGATGCTGCTCGTGCCCATTGCCGCGCACGCGCTCTTCGACCGCCCGCTCGTCACCGGCACCGACTCCGAACTGCGAGTGCGCATTCTCCCCGAGAACATCGGCCCGGGTGTGCTGTGGTGCGACGGTCGTCGCCGCACCGAGCTTCCCGCGGGTTCGATGGTCACGGTGCGACGGTCAGACCTCCCGGTGCGCCTGGGACGACTCACCGGAGGCGTGTTCTCCGATCGACTCGTGCGCAAGTTCCACCTGCCGACCTCGGGGTGGCGAGGCAGTCGACGCGGAGGGGAAGTCGCATGATCGAGGAACTTCGCATCAGAGACCTGGGCGTGATCGTCGACTCGACAGTACCGCTGGGCCCGGGTTTCACCGCGATCACCGGTGAGACAGGTGCCGGCAAGACGATGGTGGTGAGCGCGCTGGGGCTGCTTATGGGCGAGCGCAGTGACGCTGGCGCCGTGCGATCCGGTGCCGCTCAGGCCCGCGTGCACGGCATCGTGCGCACGCAGGATTCCGTGGTCATCGACCTCGTCGACGAGCTCGGTGGAGAAGTCGAAGACGGCGAGCTCGTGCTCAGCCGCACGGTGAGCGCCGAGGGGCGCAGCCGCGCCGGCATCGGCGGAGCGAGCGCGCCGGTTGGCAGCCTGGGCAAACTGGCTGACCGGCTCTTCGCGGTGCACGGCCAGTCTGAGCAGCTGCGCCTCAAGTCGGCGTCGGCACAGCGAGAAACGCTCGACCGTTTCGGCGGCGAGATGCTTGCGACGACTCTGGTGGAGTACCGCGAGTCGCATCGGGAGCGTCAGCTCCTCTCCGCACGCGTGCACGAACTCACCGAAGCACGCGAGGAGCGCGCGGCGGAGGCGGTGCGCCTGCGCACTGAGCTCGACGAGATCGCAGCGGTCGATCCGCAAGCGGGCGAGGAGATCGAGCTCTCGGGCCGTATCGAGCTGCTCAGCAATGTCGAGGCGTTGCGCTCCGCCACGGCGACCGCTCACGAGGCGCTGGCGAGCGAATCCGACGACCCCCTCGCGCGCGATGCATCGGGGCTGATCGACGAAGCCGCGCGCGAGCTCGAACGGGTCGCGGAGTACGACCCGCGCCTCGCTGCCGTGCTCGAATCGCTGCGCGCAGTGAGTTTTCAAGTCGCAGATGCGGCCCGAGAACTCGCCGCGTACGCCGGCGACCTCGATGAGGAAGGTCCGGGAGAACTCGCGCGAGCGAACGAGCGCCTGGCCGCGCTGAACGTGCTTTTCCGCCAATACGGCCACGATTCGGCCACCGTCATCGCTGCTGCCGAAACAGCCGCCCAGCGACTCGCAGAGCTCGACGGCGACGGCGACCTTGTGGACGAGCTCGCTGCGCGTCTCGACTCCGAGGCGGCCCGTGAGCGTGGCCTTGCCGAGCGGCTCACCGAGCTGCGTACGGCCGCAGCCGAACAACTCTCTGAACTCGTCAGCGCCGAATTGCGCCAGTTGGCGCTGCCGGATGCCCGATTCGTCGTGCAGGTCGCGCCCTTGTCGGCGCTCGGTGGCTCCGGAGCCGATGAAGTGCAGCTGCTGCTCAGTCCTCATGCCGGAGCGGCACCCCGCCCGGTCGCGAAGACGGCCTCCGGTGGTGAGCTCTCGCGCGTGATGCTCGCACTCGAGGTGGTCGTCGCGGCGGTCGATCCGGTGCCCACCTTCGTCTTTGACGAGGTCGACGCCGGCGTCGGCGGGGCAGCCGCGATCGAGATCGGGCGGCGACTCGCACGACTTTCGCGCACGTCTCAGGTGATCGTGGTGACGCATCTCGCGCAAGTCGCCGCGTTCGCATCGAATCACCTGCAGGTGGTGAAAGACTCTGCGGGCGGATTCACCGAGAGCAGCTGCCAACGACTGGAGGGAGACGCGCGGCTCGCCGAGATGGCTCGACTGCTCTCGGGGCTCAGCGACTCCGGGAGTGCGCTCGAACACGCCGCCGAATTGCTCGCACTGCGTGACGCCGCGTGAGTCGGCACTCCCTGTCCGTGGTCACTGCTACGCTCCCCACATGGTGAAGTTCTTCGGCCGCCTGCGGCCCTCGGCTGCCCGGAAGCCCGATCTCAACGACAACGCCGCCGCGAAGGCCGCATACCTCGATGCGCACCCCGACGTGAAGCATGCCGACATCGAACAGATGGACGCCGACACGCGGGAGATGTACCGCGACGCGCGAGACGCCGCGGTCGACGCGCGCGAGGAGCGGGCCAAGACGCAGACCCGCGAATTCGTCGTGCGGAGCCCGTTCCAGCTGGGATTCACCATCACCCTCGGCGTGCTCGTTGCGATGCTCTTCGGTGGCATGATCGAGCAGCTCACGACGATCATCATGTACGTCGCGGCGGCGCTGTTCGTCGCGCTCGGCCTCGACCCCGTCGTCCGAGCACTGGAGCGCCGCGGGTTGAAGCGCCCGCTCGGCATCGCCGTCGTGTTCGGCGGCTTCGTGCTGGTCATCGCGGGACTCCTCGCGATCATCATTCCGATGATCGCGAACCAGATCACGCTGCTTGTGCGCAGCGCACCGGCGCTCTTCCGTGACATCACCCATCAGCAGTGGTTCTTCGATCTCAACGAGCGGTTCGGGCAGTTCGTTGACTTCGACGGTCTGCTCCAGATGGGGCAGAATCTCGTCAGCAAGCCCGAGAACTGGGCCCAGGTCGCCGGCGGCGTCTGGCAGGCCGGTATCGGCATCGCCAACGGGCTGACCGCGGGCCTCATCGTGCTCATCCTCACGTTGTACTTCCTCGCCTCGCTGCAGTCGATCAAGCGGGCGTTCTACTCACTGGTGCCGCGCTCCGGTCGGGCCAAGGTGATCGATATCACCGAGCAGGTCACGAAGTCCGTCGGCGGCTATGTCAACGGCATGGTGATTCTGGCCTTCGTGAACGCCGTGCTCGGCTTCGTCATGATGACGATCGTCGATGTGCCGTTCGCTGGTTTGGTGGCGGTTGGCGTTTTCTTCCTCGCGTTGATCCCGCTGATCGGTTCCGTGATGGCGACGGTGCTGGTGACGATCGTGGCGCTGTTCCAGTCGCCCTCCGCTGCGATCATCGTGGCCGTCTACTACCTCATCTACATGCAGATCGAGTCGTATCTGCTCACCCCGCGCGTCATGAATCGGGTGGTCTCGGTTCCGGGCGCGCTCGTCGTGATCGGCGCGCTTGCGGGCGGCACCCTGCTCGGCCTGCTGGGAGCACTGATCTCGATCCCCGTCACCGCGATGGTGCTGATGATCATCAAGCAAGTCTGGGTGCCGCGGCAAGAGCTGCGATAGGCCCGAAGCGAACACGTCCGAGTTGAACTGATAGGATTGAAGCCCGTGGGAACAGAGCAGAGCGCGGACCAGACCGGAATCACCAAACACATCTTCGTGACCGGAGGTGTCGTTTCATCGCTGGGCAAGGGCCTGACGGCCGCGAGCCTCGGAAATCTGCTTACCGCGCGCGGGTTGCGCGTCGTGATGCAGAAGCTGGATCCCTACTTGAATGTGGATCCCGGAACGATGAATCCGTTCCAGCACGGCGAGGTGTTCGTCACCGACGATGGGTCTGAGACCGACCTCGACATCGGGCACTATGAGCGATTCCTCGGCATCAACCTCTCGGAGGCGGCGAACGTCACCACCGGACAGATCTACTCGACGGTGATCGCCAAGGAGCGGCGCGGCGAGTACCTCGGTGACACGGTGCAGGTGATCCCGCACATCACCAACGAGATCAAGCGCCGCATGCGCCTCCAGGCATCGGAGACCCCGCGCCCCGACGTCATCATCACCGAGGTCGGCGGCACAGTGGGCGACATCGAGTCGCAGCCGTTCCTCGAGTCGGCGCGCCAGGTGCGTCACGAACTCGGCCGCAAGAACGTGTTCTTCGTGCATGTCTCGCTGGTGCCCTTCATGGGGGCTTCGGGCGAGCAGAAGACCAAGCCGACGCAGCACTCCGTCGCGGCCCTCCGCTCGATCGGCATCCAGCCCGACGCGCTGGTGCTGCGCAGCGATCGCCCGGTCACCGACGACAACCTGCGCAAGATCGCGCTGATGTGCGACGTCGATGAGAACGCGGTCGTCAATGCGATCGATGTGCCGAGCATCTACGACCTGCCGCAGCTGCTGAACTCGCAGGGGCTCGACAGCATCATCGTTGAGAACCTCGGGCTTTCGGATCGCTCGAGCGACGTTGACTGGACCGGCTGGCAGCCCGTGCTCGATGCCGTGCACCAGCCGAAGGGCGAAGTCACCCTGGCGCTCGTGGGCAAGTACATCGATCTGCCCGACGCCTATCTCTCGGTCACCGAGGCGCTGCGCGCCGGCGGGTTCGCGCACTCGACCAAGGTCAACATCCGGTGGGTGCCCTCTGATAGTTGCGAGACGCCCGAGGGCGCCCGCGAGGCGCTCGGAGACGTCGATGGCATCTGCGTCCCGGGCGGCTTCGGCATCCGCGGCATCGAGGGCAAGCTCGGCGCACTGCGATTCGCCCGTGAGAATCACATTCCGACGCTGGGCCTGTGCCTCGGCCTGCAGTGCATGGTGATCGAGTACGCGCGCCACGTCACCGGCCTTGAGGGCGCGTCGTCAACCGAGTTCGACCCCGAGACGCCGGTTCCGGTCATTGCGACGATGGCCGAGCAGGTCGATATCATCGACGGCGGCGATCTGGGCGGCACGATGCGCCTCGGCCTGTACGAGGCCGCGCTCGCCGACGGGTCGTTGGCATCGAAGCTCTACGGTGCCCCGAGCGCCAGCGAGCGTCACCGTCACCGCTACGAGGTCAACAACCGTTATCGCGATCAGATCGCGGCGTCGGGCCTGTCATTCTCGGGCACCAGCCCAGACGGCGCGCTGGTCGAGTACGTCGAACTGCCGACCGACGTGCATCCGTTCTACATCGCAACGCAGGCGCACCCCGAGCTGCGCTCGCGCCCAGGCACCCCGCACCCGCTCTTCGCCGGGCTGGTCGGTGCCGCAATCGATCGCCGCGAGGCCGCGAGCCTCTTCGAGGTCGAGCCCGAGGAAGCCGCCGAGCACGGTGAGTGACACGTTCGGCACGGGAGTCGGTGAGGCGGGCCGCAACGGCTCCCTCGCTGATTCCCGTGCCGACGACGTCATCGTCGCGGCGAGCGAGGTGCTTGCCGAGGGGCACGTCTGGGACATGCGACGAGATCGCTTTCCGTTTGGCGGCACCGAGCTCACGCGCGACTACCTCGATCACACCGGCGCCGTGTCGGTGCTCGCACTCGACGCCGACGACCGCGTCCTGCTGATCAAGCAATACCGGCATTCCACCGGGCACCGACTCTGGGAGATCCCCGCAGGGCTGATGGATGTACCCGGTGAATCGGGCCTGACCGGCGCGCGCCGTGAGCTTGCCGAAGAGGCCGATCTGCAGGCCAATTCTTGGCATCTGCTGCTCGATCTGTTTCTGGCGCCCGGCAGCTCGACCGAGGCCATGCGAGTCTTTCTCGCCCGAGACCTGCAGCCGGTTGCGCACGACTACGTGCGCTCGGAAGAAGAAGCCGAGCTCACTCCGGAATGGGTGCCGCTCGACGAGGTTGTGGCAGCAGTGCTCGACGGTCGTGTGCAGAACACGGTTACCGCGAATGCCGTGCTCGCCGCAGAAGCGGCACGGGCGCGCGGGTGGTCAACGCTGCGCGATCCTGCCCTCCCATGGGCTGGCCGCGCGGCCGTGCGCGGAGAACGTTCGCGCTGATGCCACTGAGCCCGGAGCAGGGTGCGGAGCGCTATCTGCGCCACGTCGCCCTCGAACTCGGGCTATCGGCCAACAGCCAAGCCGCGTACCGCCGCGATCTGATCGCCTACGGCGGCTGGCTGCGGGAGCGCGGCGTCGGCGACCTCGCCGACGTTCACCCCGACACCCTCGCGGCCTACGTCGCAGACCTCGCCGAGCCGCCCCGGTCGAGCGAAGGCCACTCGGTGTCTGCACTCGCTCCGGCGTCGATCACGCGTCGACTCTCGACGGTGCGCGGAATGCACCGCTTCCTGTTTGAGGAAGGGCTGCTTACCGAGCACGCCGGCAGTGGACTGCGCACACCGAAACGCGCACAGCGTCTGCCCAAGGCCCTGCCCGTCGAATCCGTGGAGGCGCTGCTCGGCGCGGTCGGCGGTGACGACCCCGTGGACTTGCGCGACCGAGCGCTGCTCGAACTGCTCTACGCGAGTGGCGCGCGCGTCAGCGAGGTGACGGCGCTCGACGTCGATGATCTGTTGGCGGTTCCGGGCCGTGCCGACGCGGTGAGCGAACCCGAAGCTGCGCTCGGCGACGGCGGCTTTCTGCGGGTGACCGGCAAAGGATCGAAGCAGCGCATCGTGCCCTACGGCAGTTATGCGGGTCGCGCGCTCGCCGCGTACCTCGTACGCGCTCGACCGACCATGGTCGCGCGCGGCCGGGGCACACCGGCGCTCTTCGTGGGGCCGCGCGGGGCGAGATTGTCGCGTCAGAGCGCCTGGCTCGTGATCCGCGCCGCCGCCGACCGCGCCGGCATCACGCAGGAGGTATCTCCGCACACCCTGCGGCACTCGTTCGCCACGCACCTGCTCGCCGGTGGCGCCGACGTGCGCACCGTGCAAGAGCTGCTGGGACACGCCTCGGTCACCACGACGCAGATCTACACACAGGTGACCGCCGACACGTTGCGTGAGCACTACCTCCTGTCGCACCCGCGCGCGAAGTAGCAGCCGCCGGGCGTGGGGTTCGGCCGCACGCGCCGCAACGGGCTTACGCCGTCGCGCTCCCATCTCGCCGCGCGTTCAGAGGAAGATCTGCACTCAGCAGGTTCGTTTCGGGTCTGGGGTTCCTCTGGGCGCAGATCTTCCTCCGGATGCCGGTGACCCGAATGGCTTGGAGCGGCCTCCAGGTGAACGCCGGGTAGCCAACGGGGAAAGACTCGGTGCTGCGAGCGGAAATCTCGGCAATACGGGCCCGCCAGCTCGCGCGCGGGTGACATTCTCGAAGCAGCACCCGCGCGCGCCGACCGGTCGCGTCGCGCCCGAACGACTGCGAGAAGACTCCGCCTCTTGAACGACTCACTGCGTGAAGATCCTCAGATCCCGTTGACCCGCGGTGCGCACGCCGCCCCCGAACGCACACTCATCGACGTGCTGCGTGCGACAGCGGCGGCATACCCCGAGGCCTCGGCAATCGACGCCGGATCGGGGGCGCTGAGCTACCGCGAGCTCGTCGCGGCGGTCGATGAGCGCGCCAGCGAACTGCGGGCGGCGGGGGTGCGGATCGGCGACCGCGTCGGCGTGCGTGTGGACTCGGGATCGCAGGACCTGTACATCGCGATCCTCGCGATCATGCGCGCGGGGGCGGCGTACGTGCCGGTCGACGCCGACGATACCGACGAGCGGGCCCGCCTTGTCTTTGGCGAGGCTCGAGTGGTGGGCACCTTCGGCAACCACGGCTTCGTGCCGCGTGCCAGTGACGGGCCGGCGAATGACGGGCCGGCGAGTGACGGGCCGGCGAGTGACGGGCCGAGACGCGACGAAGCGACAAGCGACGTGCCGACAATTGATGAGCCGGCGAGTGATGCGCCGGCGGTCATCGAATCCGCGATCGAGGTGCCTGCACCTGAGGCGACTGAGATCGACGCAGGCACCCTGGTCGACCCGACCCCGGATGATGATGCGTGGATCATCTTCACCTCGGGGTCGACGGGCGTACCGAAGGGCGTCGCCGTCACCCACCGATCCGCCGCCGCGTTCGTGGATGCCGAGGCGCGCATGTTCCTGCAGCGCGAGCCCCTCGGCCCCGGAGACCGGGTGCTCGCGGGCCTGTCGGTCGCGTTCGACGCCTCGTGCGAAGAGATGTGGCTCGCGTGGCGGCACGGCGCCTGCCTGGTGCCGGCTCCGCGGGCGATCGTTCGGGCCGGGGAAGACTTGGCGCAGTGGTTGGTGCGGCAGAGCATCAGCGTCGTGTCGACCGTGCCGACGCTCGCCGCCATGTGGCCACGTGAGGCGATCGAGCACGTGCGCCTGCTGATCTTCGGCGGCGAGGCCTGCCCGCCCGAGCTCGCCGCCCGTCTCGTGGAAGACGGTCGCGAGGTCTGGAACACGTACGGCCCGACCGAGGCGACGGTGGTGGCCTGCGGGTGCCCGCTCGACGGCGTCTCGCCGATCAGCATCGGTCTGCCGCTCGACGGCTGGGACCTGGCGGTCGTCGACGGCGAAGGGCGCCGCGTGGCACCGGGGGAGTCGGGGGAACTGATCATCGGGGGAGTCGGCCTCGCGCGCTACCTCGACCCCGCGAAAGACGCCGAGAAGTACGCGCCGATGCCCGAGCTGGGCTGGGAGCGCGCCTATCGTTCGGGCGATCTGGTGCGCTACGAGCCGACGGGGCTGATGTTCCTGGGCCGTGCCGATGATCAGGTGAAGGTCGGCGGTCGGCGCATCGAGCTCGGCGAGGTCGAGAACGCGCTGCAGGATCTGCCCGGCGTGACGGCGGCCGCCGCTGCGGTGCGATCGAGCGACGCCGGCGTACCGGTGCTCGTCGGCTACCTCGTGGTCGAGGGAGAGGCGCCGCTCGATCGTGCGCTCGCCCGCGAGCACCTCGCCGCGCGGCTCGCGGCCGGAGTGACGCCGTTGCTCGCCGTGGTCGACGAGCTCCCCATTCGCACCTCGGGCAAGGTCGATCGCGCGGCGCTGCCGTGGCCGCTCCCGGGTGCCGACGCTCCGGCGGCCGAGGGGCTGAACGCGAGCGAGGCCTGGCTGGCGGAGCAGTGGCAGGCCGTGCTCGGGGTGCCCGTGCCGGGTGCCGACGCCGATTTCTTCGATCTGGGCGGAGGGTCGCTGCCGGCGGCGCAGCTCGTCTCGCGCATTCGCACCCGGGTGCCCGAGTTCACCGTCGCCGACATCTACGACGTGCCGCGTCTCGCGGCAATGGCGAAGGCGATCGCGGCGGTCGATGATGCGGGTGACGCGAGCAGCTTCCACCAGCCCGCCCCGACGCCGCGCGGCACGCAGTGGGCGCAGACGCTGGCCGGCGTGCCCCTGTTCATCGCGAGCGGCCTGCGCTGGCTCGTGTATCTGTTGACGGCGGGCACGATCCTGAATCTGACGACCGGGTTCGAGGTGCTGCCGAGCGTGCCGATCTGGATGCTGCTCATCGGCATTCTGGTGCTCTCGACGCCGTTCGGCAAGATGGCGATCGCGGCGTTCGTGGCGCGCGTGCTGCTCGTCGGGGTGCGCGCCGGCGACTACCCACGCGGCGGCGTGACGCACATGCGGCTATGGCTCGCGGAGCAGTTCGCGCAGCAGATCGACGCGGTCGGGCTCGCGGGCGCGCCTTGGATCACGGTCTACGCCCGTGCCCTCGGCGCGAAGATCGCGCGCGATGTCAGCCTGCACACGCTGCCGCCCATCACGGGCATGCTCGAGGTCGGTGCGCGCTCGGCCATCGAACCCGAGGTCGACCTCACCGGCTACTGGATCGACGGCGACCTGCTGCGCGTCGGCGGTGTACGCATCGGCAGCGATGTCACGGTCGGCTCGCGCAGCACGCTCGCGCCGGGCACCCGCATCGACGACGGCGCGGAGATCGCGCCCGGTTCGGCGGTGTTCGGTCGCGTGAAGTCGGAGCAGACCTGGGCAGGATCGCCGGCCGTGCGCATCGGCGGCAATCGAGCGGAGGAGTGGCCCGACGGCCAGCCGCACCACAAGCCCGTGTGGCGCTTCGCGTACGCGGGGTCGTCGATCGTGCTCGCGCTGCTGCCGTTTGTCTCGTTCGCCGTCGGCGGCCTGCTCATCGCTGCCGGAATCCGCGGTGCGGAGTCGCTCGGCGCTGCTTTCGGTGCGGCACTGCTCTGGTTGGTTCCGGCTGCACTGGTCACCGGTGTCGTCTACGCCGGCGCGGTCGTGTTGTTCGTGCGGCTGCTCGCGATCGGGCTCGACGAAGGCACCTTCCCCGTGCACAGCCGCGTCGGCTGGCAAACCTGGACGACCGAGCGGCTGCTCGACGCCGCACGCACCTTCCTCTTCCCGCTCTACTCGAGCCTCTTCACACCGGTATGGCTGCGTCTGCTCGGCGCTCGCGTCGGCCGCAACGTCGAGGCGTCGACGGTGCTGCTGCTGCCGAAAATGACGCGCATCGACGATGGCGCCTTCCTCGCCGACGACACGATGGTGGCGTCGTACCAGCTGCACCGCGGGTGGATGCGCATCGGCCGCGTGCGCATCGGCAAGCGCGCCTTTCTTGGTAACTCGGGGATGGCCGGTCCCGGGCACCGCGTACCCAAGGACTCGCTCGTCGCCGTGCTCTCGGTGGCACCCGGCAAAGCGAAGGCGGGCTCCTCATGGCTCGGTTCGCCGCCCGTGCGCCTGCGCCGCCTGGCGCAGGACGGCGACGACAGTCGCACCTACCACCCGGGTGCCGCGCTGCGCCTGGCGCGGGCACTCTGGGAGTTCGGACGCATCCTCGCCGTGTTCGCGACAACCGCGCTCGGCCTCACCGTGCTCTTCGTGTTCGCCTGGCTCTGGACCTCGGTCGGCGCCGTCTGGACGACGTTGCTCTCGGGCCTCGTGATGCTCGCCGCGGGCGCCGTCGCCGCCGGAATCTCGACCGCGGCCAAGTGGATCATTGTCGGCCCGATCCGAGCAGGCGAAGCGCCCCTGTGGTCGAGCTTTGTCTGGCGCACCGAGGTGAGTGACACGTTCACCGAAATGCTCGCGGCGCCCTGGTTCGCTCGCGCAGCCACCGGCACTCCCGCTCTCGCCGTCTGGCTGCGCTCGCTCGGGGCCCGAATCGGCTCGGGCGTGTGGTGCGAATCGTACTGGCTGCCGGAACCCGACCTGGTGACACTGGGCGATGGATCCACCGTCAACCGGGGGTGCGTCGTGCAGACGCACCTGTTCCATGATCGAATCATGAGCATGGATACCGTCGAACTCGCCGCGGGCGCGACCCTCGGGCCGCACAGCGTCATTCTGCCCGCGGCCGTCATCGGTGCCCACGCCACCGTCGGCCCCGCATCACTCGTCATGCGTGGTGAAAGCGTGCCCGTCGGTTCGCGCTGGAGCGGCAACCCCATCGGACCCTGGCGCGCGCTCAAGCTGCGCGCCTATCAAACGACGAAGTAGTAGTCGAGCATGCACCTGCGAAAGGCCGCGATGAGCGACCCCTACACCCCGACCAGCGGCGACCCGAGATACTCGGTCGCGCACTACGGCCTCGACCTGCGCTACACCCCGCGCACGAACCGGCTCGAAGGGCGCGCCTGCCTGCAGGTGCGTGTGCTCGAGGCCACCGACCAGCTGCGCATCGACCTCATCGGGCTCAGTGCGAGCAAGGTACGCGTCGACGGCGCGCTGCAGCGGCAGGTGAAGCAGGGCCCGCACGCGCTGACGATCCGCCTCGATGCTCCGACGGAACCCGGTGCCGAACTGCAGCTCGACATCGAGTATGCCGGTCGACCCGCGCCCCGACGATCGCGCTGGGGCCAACTGGGCTGGGAAGAACTCGAACACGGCGCCCTCGTCGCATCGCAGCCCACGGGGGCACCAACCTGGTTCCCCTGCAACGACCGCGTCGACGACCGCGCCACCTACGATGTCTCGTTCACCACCGATCGCGGCTTCTTCGTCGCCATCACCGGGGTGCCCGGCACGGTGACCGGGCGATCCGGCAAGACCCTGCGCACGTTCTCAACGACCGTGCCGACCGCCACCTACCTGCTCGCCGCGCACATCGGCGAATACGCCGAGTACCGTCTCGGAGACCGCGCCCGCCTCATCGCACCACCCGCGCGCTCACGCGCCGTGCAACGCGCCTTCGCACCCGTGCCGCGCATCATCGACGTCTTCGAAGAGTGGTTCGGGCCGTACCCGCAAGAAGACCTCACCATCGTCGTCACCGAGGAAGAGCTCGAGATTCCCCTCGAAGCGCAAGGCATGGCGACGTTCGGGCGCAACCACGAAGCCCCCGGCGAACAGCGCCTCATCGCGCACGAACTCGCCCACCAGTGGTTCGGCAACTCCGTCGGCCTCGCCCGATGGCAAGACATCTGGCTCAACGAAGGCTTCGCCTGCTACGCCGAATGGATCTGGTCAGAAGCCTCGGGCGGGCCGAGCATCGCCGACCTCGCCGAGCAGCACCACGCACGACTCGCCGAGCTGCCGCAGCGTCTCGTACTCGCCGACCCCGGCCCCGCCGACATGTTCGACGACCGCGTCTACAAACGCGGCGCACTCGTGCTCGAAACGCTGCGACGCACCCTCGGCGACGACGTCTTCCGGGCACTGCTGCTGCGTTGGGCCACCGAACGACGTCACAGCCTGGTGCGCACCCCCGACTTCATCGCGCTCGTGCAAGAGATGAGCCCCGTACCGGTCGACGGGGTGTTCGACTCCTGGGTGTTTGCTGCGGCGTTGCCTGCGCTGCCGGCTCGGTAGGTCTGCCGGGCGCGCACAGGGCGGCAGGCTCCCCGGCGTCGCTCATTGCGACCTCGGCGCGTGCATGGTCGCACGCTTCTCGGTCGCAAATGCGACACCGGGGAGCCCGCCGCCCCGTGCGCGCCCGGCCGCTCGTGTTGGGCGGTGCTCGGCGAACGCCTGGGTGGGCGCTCGTTGGTCAGCGTGTTCGGTGGCGGGGATGTTGTACGGCGACAGTGAGGATCGCCCGGGGCATCGGGTTCGGGACCGCCAGGGGCAGGTCTGTACCGACCAGAGTCGGCTGCGTGCTGGTGCGCCAGGTGCCGTCGGCGCGACTCTCGACCGCTGGTGGGCTCAGCCGGGTGCGCAGGCCGGTGCGGGAAGCCTTCGCGATGGCTTCGAGGCGGGTCCAAGTGCGGGTATCAGTGTCGGCCGGGCTGAGGTCGAGCGCTTCCGCGATGCGGGCGCGCGTGCGGGCGTCGTCGAGCTCGACATCGATCGCGAAGGCCGTGGCCTCGGGCGGCGCGACGCCGACCGCCACGAGGCCCGTCGCGTAGCTGATGCCGATGCGGGGGAGCGCCGGGACCGGCGAGCTGTGCTCGCCGAGGACGCGGGCGCTCGGCACGCCGTGCTCGGTGCTGCCGCACGACGCGCACTGGCGGGCGAAGGCGAATGCCTCGGGGGCGAGGCCCCGGTGCAGCTCGTGGAGCAGGCCCGCGAGGAGTTCGTGGGCGATGTCTCGGCGATCCGGAGCGTGTGTGTCATTCGGCTGGTCGGCGGGGTACGCGCGCCACGCGAGGCGCACCCCGAACGGGAGCAGGCCCTGCGCGACGGGCGTCATTCGCCCAGCAGCGCGAGGCGGCTGACGGTGCGGAAGAGGTCGGCCGGCGGGTCGGCGATATCGACGAGCCCGGCGCGGTCGGTACTCGCGAACACCGTCAAGGGCAGGTCGGCGTGCACGAGCACGTCGAGCAGCGCGACGAACCGCTGACGCGCCTCCCGGCTCGCGCGCGACAGCGGGGGCACGTCGACGAGCACCCAGCGGTCGTGCTGCGCGGCGAGGTCGAGGAAGTCCTCGGCGATTGACGACGCCTCGAGGAGGTCGTCGAAGGAGAACCAGATTTCGGTGGAAGCCGGCGCGACCGGGCGCACCGCGAGCGCGCGCAGTGCGCGATGGCCGTCGAGCACCAGCGTGGACTCAGCGGCGGTCGGCGGGGTGAGCTGGGCCGCGCTGACGGCGCTCGCCGCAGGGGTGCCGGTGGGCACCGCGATCCAGCGCCCCGATGCGAACCCGGTCGTGGGCCGCGCATCGCCCGCGGACGCTGCCGCCGTGCGGTAGTCGGTGCCTCCGTCGAGGGTGCGCACCGCGAAATGCTCGCGGATGAGGCGCACGCTCGGTTCGACCACGTGGTGGAACACCGGGTTCGCGAGCAGCCCCTCGGGGGCGTAGTTCGAGGTGAAGAGCGTGGGGATGCGGCGCTCGACGAGCACCGCGATGAGCCGGTTGAGCAGGCTCGCCCCGCCCGGATCGTGCACGTGCAGCTCGTCGAAGAAGAACAGTTCGGCGCCGTCGAGCAGTTCGGCGACCGTGTCATCGATCGCCTCGCGCGCGGTCACCTGCGCGCCGAAGCGGCGCTGCAGTTCCTGGAAGAAGGTGTGGAAGTGCACGCGGCGCTTCGCGGCCTCGGGCAGATCAACGGCGGTGAAGATCTCGCTCATGAGCCAGGTCTTGCCACGACCGGCGGGCCCGTGCACGAAGGCGCCGACGAGCGCATCCGGATCGGCCCAGCGCTCCGAGAGCTGAGCGATCTCGGCGAGCAGCTCGTGCTGCTGCGCATCGAGGTCGATGCCGCGAGCGGTGGCGGCGTTGCCCACCCGGTCGGTGAGCTGCGAGAGCGGGGGCGCGTCGGTTTCGGTCACGTTCCCCGATCCTAGCGACGGCCGCTCCAGGCTAGGATGGAATGTCAGCGAGCGGGAGGAGACCGGGTATGGCGAAGCAGGTCGAACTTGGGCCCACCGGGCGACCCGATCGCATCATTCCGGCGCCGAAGAAGCTCGACCGCCACGGCCCTGCGCGCATCATCGCGATGTGCAATCAGAAGGGTGGCGTCGGCAAGACGACGAGCACCATCAACCTGGCTGCCGCGCTCGCGCGCTACGGCCGTCGCGTGCTCGCGGTCGACTTCGATCCGCAGGGTGCGCTCTCGGCAGGTCTCGGCATTCAGGCGCACGACGTGCCCACGATTTACGACCTCATGCTCGGCAAGCTGAAGGATCCGCACGAGGCGATCCAGCACACCGAGACGGCGGGTCTCGACGTGATCCCGGCCAACATCGACCTCTCGGCAGCTGAGGTGCACCTCGTGACCGAGGTCGCCCGCGAACAGATTCTCGCCGGCGTGCTGCGCAAGGTTGCGGGTGACTACGACGTCATTCTGATCGACTGCCAGCCCTCGCTCGGTCTGCTCACAGTCAATGCACTGACCGCGAGCCACGGCGTGCTGATTCCGCTTGCCTGCGAGTACTTCGCGCTCCGCGGCGTCGCGCTGCTCGTCGAGACCGTCGACAAGGTGCGCGATCGTCTGAACCCCGCGCTCGAGCTCGACGGCATTCTCGCGACCATGTACGACGCCCGCACGTTGCACGCGCGCGAGGTGCTCGAACGCGTCGTCGACACGTTCGACGACAAGGTCTTCGACACGGTGATCGGCCGCACGGTGAAGCTGCCCGACGCGCAGATCGCTGCGAAGCCGATTCTCGACTACGCCCCCTCCAACGCCGCATCCGAGGCGTATCTCAAGCTGGCCCGCGAGCTCGTGCAGCGCGGCGTCGTCGCCTAGCGCCATGGTGGTGAGCACCGATCCGGGCGCCGCTGCGGCAGGCACGGATCCGGTGCCCGCGGCGAATGCGGCCGCGCCTGCACAGGGAGCGGCCGATCCGGCGTCTGCCTCTGCGTCAGCGTCTGCGTCTGCGACCGCGGAAGCGACCGAGGTCGCGCCCGCCGGCTTCCGCGTCAGTCTCGAAATCTTCGACGGGCCGTTCGACCTGCTGCTGAACCTCATCGGCAAGCACGAGCTCGACATCACCGAGGTGTCGCTGAGTCTCGTGACCGACGAGTTCATCGCCTACCTCGCGACGATCGAGGGCGAGGGCGTCGAGCACCTCGACCGTGCCTCGGAGTTTCTTGTCGTCGCCGCGACGCTGCTCGACCTGAAGATCGCGAGCCTGCTGCCGCAGGGCGAGGCGGTCGACGCCGAAGATATCGCGCTGCTCGAGGCGCGCGACCTGCTCTTCGCGCGGCTGCTGCAGTACCGGGCGTTCAAGCAGGCGAGCGCGTGGTTCCGCGACCGGCTCGAGGCCGAGGGGGACCGGCACGCGCGTCTCGTGCCGCTCGACGCGAAGTACCGCGACCGTGGGCCCGAACTCGTCTGGACGCTGAACGCCGCCGACTTCGCCGCGCTCGCGACGCTGGCGTTCGCGCCGCGCGAGATTCCGACGGTCGGCCTCGACCACCTGCACGCGCCGCTCGTTTCGATTCGTGAGCAGGCGGCGGTCGTGGTCGCGCTGCTGCGCACCGGCGGCGTGCGCAGCTTCCGAGAGCTCATCGCAGGGGAGCCGGAGCGGGGGGTGGTGGTTGCGCGCTTTCTCGCCATTCTGGAGCTGTATCGCCGGGCTGCAGTGACGTTCGAGCAGGCCGAGCCGCTCGGAGAGCTGCACGTGCAGTGGGTCGGCGAGAGCTGGTCAGACGACGAACTTGCTACGTTAGGGAACGATTATGACTGAGGCGACACTCGAGCAGACGGCCGAGCCGGGCGCGAACCCCGAGCTCGAGCGCGCCCGCGCCGCCCACTCCCTGTCGCAACAACTCGAGGCGCTGCTCATCGTCGCCGACGAACCGCTCAGCGCGGTCGCCCTGGCGACGGCGACCGACCGGCCGGTGCGCGAGGTACGGGCGGCACTGTCGGCGCTCGTTGCCGAGTTCAACGGTGACGCTGTGGGGTCTGGAGCGGCGGGCGCAGCGGGCGAAAGCGCGGGTTCCGGATCGCCCCGCGGCTTCGAGCTCCGCGAGGTCGCCGGCGGATACCGCTTCTACGTGCGCGAGAGCCTCGACCCCGTCGTCGCCGATTTCGTGCAGCAGCAGTCGCCGTCGCGCCTCTCGCAGGCGGCCCTCGAAACGCTCTCGGTGATCGCCTACCGCCAGCCGATCTCGCGCGGCGCGATCGCATCGATTCGCGCGGTGAACGTCGACTCGGTCGTGCGCACGCTGCTCGGCCGCGGCCTCGTCACCGAGGTTGGGCAAGACGGCGAGACCGGCGCCATTCTCTACGGCACCTCCGACGCGCTGCTGGGGTACCTCGGCATCGGCGACATCTCGGAGTTGCCGCCCATTTCACCGCTCCTCGATGAGCCCACGGAAGGATTCGACGAATGACGCGCTCGGAGGGCCTAGGCGGATCATTCTCCGTCGACGGCGAGAACATCGAGGTCGACCTCGCGGAGTTCGGGTGGGATCGGCCCATCACCGGTGCCGGCTCGGGCGCTGCCGGTGGGGAGGGCGGCGATGCGGCGCACGACGATGACGGGCGCGTTCGCCTGCAGAAGGCGCTCGCGCACGCGGGCGTCGCCTCGCGCCGCGCCTGCGAGACGCTGATCACGAGCGGACGCGTCGCCGTGAACGGCGTGGAGGAGCGCGAGCTGGGCTCACGCGTAGATCCGGATACCGATGAGGTGCGCGTCGACGGCGTCGTCGTGCAGCTCGACGTCTCAAAGCGCTACTTCGTGCTCAACAAGCCCACCGGCGTCGTCTCGACCATGAGCGACGAGAACGGTCGCCCCGATCTGCGCGAGTTTGCGGACCAGGTCGAAGACCGTCTCTACAACGTCGGGCGCCTCGACGAAGACACCAGCGGCCTGCTCATTCTCACGAACGACGGCGATCTCGCGCACCGCCTCGCTCACCCCAGCTTCGGGGTGCAGAAGACATACATCGCGAAGGTGCGCGGGCGCGTCACGGCTGCCGTCATTCAGCAGCTCAAAGACGGGGTCGAGCTCAAAGACGGGCCGATTCACGCCGACCGCGCGAAGCTGCTGCCGAACGGTACCGGCGCATCGCACTCCCTGGTCGAGCTGACCCTGCACTCGGGCCGCAACCGCATCGTGCGCCGCATGCTCGCCGAGGTCGGGCACCCGGTCGTCGAGCTCGTGCGTCGCCAGTTCGGGCCGCTGCACCTCGGCACGCTGCGCTCGGGCGAGCTGCGCGAGCTGGCGCCGGCCGAACGCGGGGCGCTGCTCTCGGCGGTTGCCGACGGCGGGGCTTCGGGTGACAGTGCTGAACGCGGTGCCGGATCGCCGAGCGCCGACACCCGCAGCCGCCCGGGCGGCGCCCCGACCGAAGCCGGGAAGCCCGCGAAGAAGCGTCGCGAGGTGACCGCGGGTCGACCGGGTGACGGCGCCGGCGCGCGCGGTATGCGTGGCACGGCGGCGCGGGGCAATCCGCACGGGCGCGGCGGGCCGAAGGGTGACGGGGCTCGTAGCGCGGATGGCGCGGATCGCGCAGGCGGTCGCGGGCGTTCGGGCGATGGCAGCGGTGGCTTCGACGATTACAGCGGGCGCGGCGCGTCGGGTGGTCCGAAGCAGCAGAACAACGGTCGAGCCCCCCAGCGCGGTGGCAGTCAGGCACAGCAGCGCGGTGGATCGAACGGGCCCCGCGGCGGTCGGAAGCAGGGCGGACGATGAGCGCGGCAGCACCCGAATCGTTGACCGCGGCCGGGCGTTCCGGTGATCCGGCGCCTGAATCATTGGCAGCTGAATCGCAGGCAGCTGAATCGCAGGCTACCGTCGCGCCGGCAGCCGGTGCGCACCTGCGGGCGCCGGGGGAGCGTGCACCGCTCGCAGCGCGCACCCGGGGCACAGTGCACATCATCGGCGCCGGACTGCTCGGGGCGAGCGCGGGGCTCGGCCTCCGCGAGCGCGGCGTCGACGTGACGCTCGAAGACCTGTCGCCGACCACGGTTGCGCTCGCCGCCGACTACGGCGCCGGGCGACTGCGCACCGCTGAAGATGCCGAGCCTGCACTCGTGATCGTGGCGACCCCGCCCGACGTGACCGCCGACGTGGTCGAACGCGCGCTGCGCACCTACCCCGGCGCGGTCGTCACCGATGTCGCGAGCGTGAAGCTGGCGCCGTTCGAAGAGCTCACCCGTCGCGGCATCGACCTCGCCAACTACGTTGGCTCGCATCCGATGGCGGGCCGCGAGCGCGGTGGCGCCATCATGGCCCGGGCCGACCTGTTCGTCGCCCGCCCCTGGGTGGTCTGCCGCGACGGCGAGACCTCGGCCGAGGTGCTGTCAGTCGTCGAGGCCGTCGCCCTCGACCTCGGCGGCGTGCTGCTCGAGATGACTCCCGCAGAGCACGACCGCGCGGTCGGGCTCGTCTCGCATTTGCCGCAGGTGGTGTCGAGCCTGCTCGCCGCGCGCCTCGTGCCCGCCCAGGAGCAGGCGATCGGACTCGCCGGTGCCGGGTTGCGCGACACCACGCGCGTCGCGTCGAGCGACCCGGAGCTGTGGGTGCAGATCCTGGGCGCCAACAGTGCACCGGTCGTCGAGCTGCTCGACGCGTTCGCCGCCGATGTGGCTGCGTTTGCCGATGCGCTGCGCGATCCCGCGCAGACCGGCGCGCGGCGCCGCATCGCCGACCTGCTCTCGGCGGGCAACAACGGGGTCTCGCGTATTCCGGGCAAGCACGGATCGTCCGAGCGATTCACCTCGATCACGGTGCTCATCGACGATTCTCCGGGCCAGCTTGCGAAGCTGCTCACCGAACTCGGAGAACTTGGCATTAACATGGAAGACTTGCGCCTTGAGCACTCGCCGGGCGCCCAGATCGGATTCGCCGAGATCGCTGTGCTGCCAGAAGTCGCCGAACGAGCCGTCGCCGATCTCGTCGAACGCGGATGGAGAACGCTGTGACTGATGCTGCACTGCAGAACGCGGCATCGAGCGACCCCGCGGCGGCTGTGCACGCGGGCGCGAGCGCACCGCTGCTCGTCGCCATCGACGGGCCGGCCGGCAGCGGCAAGTCGAGCGTCTCGCGCGCGGCTGCCGAGCGTCTCGACTTCGGCATTCTCGACACGGGCGCCGCGTACCGCGCGCTCGCCTGGATGGCAACCGAGCTCGGTGCCGATCTCGATGATGCCGACGCCGTCGCGGCGATCCTGCGCGACTGGAATTATGCGATCACGCTGCGCGGGCCGCAGCAGGTCACCGTCGTCTGGAACGATGGAGAGACGTCTCGCACGTATGCGCTGACCGACGCGATTCGCGAGCACGCCGTGAGCGGTCTCGTGAGCCGGGTGTCGAAGCACCCCGAGGTGCGCGAGCGGCTCAACGCGATGTTCCGCGAGATCGTCGCCGAGTCGGGGCTGCCCGGCGTCGTCATCGAGGGGCGCGACATCACGACCGTGGTGGCGCCCAATGCGCCCGTGCGCATTCTGATGACCGCGTCGGCCGATGTGCGAGCGCAGCGCCGCGCCGGTGAACTGCCGGGCCTCACGCACGCCGAAGTGCTGGCCGCGATTGAGGCGCGCGACGCGAAGGACGCGCTCGTCGTGGACTTCTTCACCCCGGCCCCGGGGGTAACGCTCGTCGATACGAGCGATCTAGACTTCGAGCAGTCGGTGCAGGCTGTCGTCGATATCGTACGAGCGGCGCAGGGTGCCGCGGAAGAGAGCGAATGATGAGCGAGCAGACCCCTCAGCGTGCGGGCAAGCACGCCGCCGACAGCGGCGACAGCCCAGTGAACGGTGGAGCAGTCAGCGACGGAGCCGAATTCGACGGCCCCGAGGTGATGCAGGTGAACCCCGACGGCAGCCAGGTGGCCGCCGCTCCCGAGTTCGACCCGGAAGACTACGAGACTGAGAGCGTCTTCAACGCCGCCGACTTCGCCGACGACGTGATCGTGGGCGAAGGGTACGACCCGTCGGTCACCGATGAAGAGCGCCTGCGCGCCATGCGCTCCAACCTCGACGGCTTCGACCTTGAAGACGATGACCTCGCGATGATCAGCGACGAGGGCGAGTTCCTCGGCTTCCGCGAGCCGGTCGCCGAGGCGCTGCCCGTCGTCGCCATCGTCGGACGCCCCAACGTGGGCAAGTCGCAGCTCGTCAACCGCATCCTCGGCCGTCGCGAAGCCGTCGTGCAAGACAAGCCGGGTGTCACCCGTGACCGCGTCACCTACCCGGCCGAGTGGACGGGCACGCGATTCAGCCTCGTCGACACCGGCGGTTGGGAGCCCGACGCCAAGGGCATCGACGCCTCGGTCGCACTGCAGGCCGAGGTCGCCATCGAGCTCTGCGACGTCGTGCTGTTCGTCGTCGACTCGCGCGTCGGCCCGACCGCGACCGACGAGCGCGTCGTGCAGCTGCTGCGCCGCACCGACAAGCCCGTCTTCTTGATCGCCAACAAAGTCGATGACGCCGTGCTCGAGGGCGAAGCCGCGCAGCTCTGGTCGCTCGGCCTCGGCCAGCCGCACGCCATCTCGGCGCTGCACGGCCGCGGCGTCGCCGACCTGCTCGACCAGGTCATCGCCGTGCTGCCCGACGAATCGGCCGTCGCACAACCCAAGCTGCTCGGCCCCCGCCGCGTCGCACTGCTCGGCCGCCCCAACGTGGGCAAGTCGAGCCTGCTCAACAAGGCCGCCGGCGAAGAGCGCGCCGTTGTCAGCGACATCGCCGGCACCACCCGCGACCCCGTCGACGAACAGGTCGAGATCGCGGGCCGCGTCTGGACCTTCGTCGATACCGCCGGCATTCGCCGCCGCGTGCACCTGCAGAAGGGCGCCGACTTTTACGCCTCGCTGCGCACCGCCGCGGCGCTCGAAAAGGCCGAGGTCGCCGTCGTGCTGATCGACGTGACGCAGGAGATCTCGGATCAGGATCTGCGCATCATCGACCTCGTGCTCGAATCGGGGCGCGCGCTCGTGCTCGCCTTCAACAAGTGGGACATGCTCGACGACGATCGTCGCCGCTACCTCGAGCGCGAGATCGAGACCGACCTGGCGCACGTCGACTGGGCACCCCGCGTCAACATCTCGGCGCGCACCGGTCGCCACCTCGAGAAGCTCGTGCCCGCGCTTGAGCAGGCGCTCGAATCGTGGGATACCCGCGTGCCGACCGGCAAGTTCAACGCGTTCGTCGCCGAGCTCGTGCAGGAGCACCCGCACCCGCTGCGCAGCGGCAAGCAGCCGCGCATCCTCTTCGGCACCCAGGTGCAAAACCGCCCGCCGACATTCGTGCTCTTCACGTCGGGCTTCCTCGACCCGCAGTACCGCCGCTTCATTCAGCGACGCCTGCGCGAACGCTACGGCTTCGAGGGCAGCCCCATCGTGATCAACATGCGCATTCGCGAGCGGCGCCCCCGCCCGTAGGGCTGGTGAGGTGCGAGCGGGGCTCGGAATCTGAGGATTCCGGGCCCCGCTTTCGTGTGTGGTTGGGTGGGGGCGGGGTGCTGGGCGCCCAGCTGCCCGATGCTTGCTGTGCCGAATGCCGCTGGCCTGCTCCTCCCCGCCCGCCCACCCCGGCCGCGAGCACACCGTTCTCGCGCGAGTGCACCCCTCAGAAACCGGTGCACTCGGCAAAAAGTGGTGCGCTCGGGGCGAGGTGGTGGCGGGGGAGCGGCGCGAGGAAGTGAGGCGGGGGAGCGAGGAGCCAGGCGGCGCGGCGCGGGATCCCCAGCCGGCGCACGCTAGCCTCTCTGCATGGGGAGTGCAGCGTCAGCGGGGGAAGCGGGGGAGCCGCGCGAGCGCGCGCAGCAGCCCGGCGGGAGTGCCGGCGAGCGACAAGAAGCGCCCCGGCAGCTCACCCCGCTCGAGGGTGCCATCGACCGCACCGCTCGGCGCCTCCTCGCGGGCAAACCGGAGCGCGGCGCCCGCGCGGTGCTCCTCGAGATCGCGGTCTTCCTGCTGAAGCAGGCGTGGGCCTGCATCTTCGGGGCGCTCATGCTCGTCGTCATCGTCGCGGCCCGGCTGTGGTACCCCGACGATGCGGTGCTCGCCCGCAATGATGCGATGACGATTGCGGCGGTGGCGATCCAGATCGGAATGCTCGTGGGCAGGCTCGAGAGCGGGCGCGAGCTCTGGGTGATCGTGCTGTTCCACATCACGGGCACCGTCATGGAGCTGTTCAAGACCGACGTCGGTTCGTGGGCGTACGCGGCCGACGGGGTGCTGCGCATCGGGGCGGTGCCGCTCTTCAGCGGGTTCATGTATGCCGCGGTCGGGTCGTACATGGTGCGCGTCTATCGGCTGCACGACTTGCGGTTCACGCGGTATCCGCCGATCTGGGCGACCACCGTAGTGGCGGTGGCGATCTACGCGAACTTCTTCACGCACCATTATGTGTTCGATGCGCGGTGGATCCTGCTCGCCGCCGTCGTGCTGCTGTGGTTCCCGACGATGATGCACTTCCGCATCTGGCGAGCCACCCTCAAGGTGCCGCTGCTGCCCGTGTTTCTCGGGGTGGCCGTGTTCATCTGGATCGCCGAGAACATCGGCACACTCTCGGGCGCCTGGCTCTACCCGAACCAGACCGAGGGGTGGGAATTCGTGTCGGGGCAGAAGATCGTCTCGTGGTTGCTGCTCATGATCATCTCGGTCGTCATGGTCACCTGGGTGTATCGACCCAGGCGACCTGACGCGGTTGAGATGACGCACGAGCGGTGATCCCGCAGCCCTGAGCGGGTTAGACCGCGGCGAGATGCGCGAGTGCGGCGAAGCCGAAGACTGCGACGCCGGCGAGAGCGATGACGGCCCAGATGGCGAGCATCGCCACGTTCAGCCAGACGCCCCAGAGCGCGAGTGCGCGATCTTGCGTGCCGCGGCGCAGCGCGAGGATGCCGAAGATCAGGCCGGTGATGGGGGCGAAGAAGGTCCAGCCGCTCGCGACCGACGCGATGCCGAGCACGAAGCTCGTGATGGTGAAGGCGCGCGAGTGGTCGCTGGCGACCGGGCCGTTCGGGAACGGCACGGAGCCGGTCGACGCGGCGTTGCTCGCCGGCACCGGCGCGGTATCGGGGGCGACGGTGGTGTTCGCGGTGTTGTGGGTGGTGGTCTCTGCGACGTCGGGGGTCAGTGTGGCGCTCATGGCGTGCTCCTCTCGGTGCGGGGCGAACCGGCTGTTCGTCCGCGATGATTCCAAGGTACGTTCGCACCCCCGTGCCGCGCGTCGGCCCGAGGTATCAACCGCATGAGACCCCGGTACCGCTTCGCGCAGTACCGGGGTCAGGGGTGTTCAGGGTGCGGTGAGGGGGTGGCTCAGGGTGACCCCGGTGCCGGATCGCCGCGCCCAGTTCGCTCAGCCCTCGCTCGCGGTGCTCCGTGCGAGGCGGTCGAGGGGCTGCGGTCTCGTGCAAATTTGATGACCCGTGTGGTGCGCCATTCGGGGGTTTGGCGCATCACACGGGTCATCAAGTTTTGGGGCGCGGGGCGGCTTCGAAGCCCGCGTCCGCAGACTTGATGGCAGTTTGGTGCACTATTCGGGGTTTTAGCGCACCAAACTGCCATCAAATTTGGGTGTCCGGCGTGCGCGTACCTAGTGTGAGGCCTCCGAGACGTCAGTGCCCTTGGGCGTCGTCACGAACACGGCCACGGCGACGGCGAACATGATGACGCCTCCGGCGATCCCGGTCGTTTGCATCGCGTGCGTGAACGCGACGCCCGCTTGCTGGCCCAGCTCGGGGAGGTTCAGCTCGCCCGCGATCGAGACCGCGGCGCCGAGCGACTCCTCGGCCTGCGTCGCGAGAGTGCCGTCGATGCCCGTGAGCACGCTCGCGCCCATGAACTCGGTGCGGTAGAGCAGCGCCGAGATGCTGCCGAGGATCGCCACGCCGAGCACGGCGCCGAGCTCGTACGACGTCTCTTCGATCGCGCCGGCGTTGCCCGCCTTCTCTTCGGGGGAGCCGTGCATGATCATTGCGGAGGCGATGGCGAGGGATCCGGTGCCCGCGCCCACGAGGCACAGGCCGATGATCACCGTGAGCAGGGAGAGCGTGCCGGGCTGCACGCCGATGAGCAGCATGCCGAGCCCCGCGAGCCCGAGGCCGCCCGAGAGTACGGCCCGCGCGCCGATGCGGCGTGCGACGGACGGGGCCGCGAGCGAGGCCAGCGCGCCGGTGATCGCGATCGGGAAGAGGCGCACACCCGCCTCGACCGGCGACGCGCCGTCGACGAGCTGCAACCACTGCGCGATGAGCAGCAGCGCGGCCATCATGGCGAACGTCGAGCCGAGTGCGGCGATCGTGCCGGCCGAGAAGACGCGGTTGCGGAACAGGCCGAGGTCGAGCAGCGGGGCGTCGTTGCGGAGGCAGCGCAGCACGAACCAGACGAGCAGCGCGGCGCCGGCGACGAACGCGACGATCGCCTCGGGTACGAAGACGCTCGCTTCCTTGCCGAATGTCTTGATCGCCCACACAAGCAGCGTCATGCCGACGAGCGAGAGTGCGGCGGCGATGAAGTCCCAGCGGCCAGGATGCGCGACGCGCGACTCGGGCAGGATCAAGATGCCCGCGATCACGCCGATCGCCATGAGCGGCACGTTCACCAAGAACGCTGCGTGCCACGAGAAGTGCTCGAGTAGCACGCCGCCGATGAGCGGCCCGAACGCGGCGCCGAGGCCCGAAACCGCCGCCCAGATCGCGAGGGCGGTGGCGCGCTCGCGGGCGCTCGTAAAGATGACGCGGATCAGCGACAGTGTGATCGGCATGATCATCGCGCCGCCGATGCCGAGGATCGCGCGGATCGCGATGACTGATTCCGCGTTCGTAACGAACAGCACCAGCAGCGACGAGGCGCCGAAGATCGTGTATCCGAGCAGCAGCATGCGCTTGCGGCCCCAGCGGTCGGCGATCGCCGCGAACGAGACCAGGAGGCCGGCGAGCACGAGGGAGTACACGTCGATGATCCAGAGCTGCTGCGACGAGGTCGGGTGCAGCTCGGCTGCCATCTCGGGCAGCGCGATGTTCAGGATGGTCATGTCCATCGTGATCACGAGCAGGCTCGCGGTGAGCACGCTGAGCGCGGCCCAGCGGCGGCGCTTGCTGAGCGGGGCGCGGGGCGCTGTGGCCGGTGCGGCGTGTGCGGCGTCGCCGTGCGTGGCGTTCGAGTTCGTCGGGGTCTGGTTGGGGTGCAGATCGGACATGGTCACGGCCTTTCCAGGGTCGCTGTGTTCCGGAGTGGGATGGGTGAGGGGTGGGGCATCGGAGGCGCTGGGCGGATCGGGTGCGTGCGATCCGGAGCGCCGTGTCGGCTGTGCCGCCGACGCCCCCACTATTTTGAGAGGTCGGGAACCGGCATCGTCGCGAGCGCCGTCAGCGCGCGCGTGATCTGATCGCGACCGAGCGGCGTGCGCGTGAGGCCGGCGTGCATCGTCGCCCCGTCGAGAAAGACCGCGATCGCGGTGGCGCGCTCGGCACCGGTGCACGGCTCGAGCATGTCGACAAGGCGTTCGGGCCAGCGCAGGGCGAGCGCGCGCAGACGCTCGTCGGTGGTGCCGGCGGTCATGAGCGCGATGTCGGCGTGCACGCAGCGCTCGTCGTTGAGATAGCTGAGCAGTTCGTCGACGACGGGCCCGGGGTCTTCGAGCAGGTTCGCGACGAGCGGCTCGAGGCGGGCGAGCGCCTCGTCGATCTCGTCGGCGAGTGCTTGCAGCGCGGTCTCGCGTAGGTCGTCGATCGACGTGAAGTGCTGGGTGGTCGACCCGAGCGGCACCGATGCGCGTGCGGCGACGGCGCGGTGGGTAAGGGCGGCGGGGCCCTGCTCCACGATGATCGCGGTGGCCGCCTCCAGGATCGCCCGGCGCCGACCCTCGGGGTCGCGTCGACGCGGTGCGGCCTGCGTGGCTGTCTCTGCGTTCATCATGCTCCGGGTTGGGGTTTCACGCTAACCCTGCGGATTGGTGTCACTTTCTGCGCGAAACCGGGGTGATTTGGCGCAGAAAGTGACACTGATCCGCGGCGGGGTGCGGGTCTGCCAGTAACTGTACATGTGTACATGTACTTTTGTACAGTTCGGGATCGCGGCACGTGTTGCGTGGGCGTGACGAACTCGCGCCGGATTGCCCCCGATTGCCGCGCCTCACCCGAATGTCGGAGGATGCGGGTAACGTCAGACGCACACGCCGACACCACGTCGGCATGCGGTCACCGGAAGGGCTGGCCGCGAGAGGGGAGCAACATCATGGCGCAGGTCAGCACCGCAGATTTGTACGACGAGCGCGGCAGCGAGTTGGCGTCGGTCTCGCTGCAGTTCCAGAACATCGGCGGTATGACCGGCTTCACGGGCGTCGTGCGCACGGTGAAGTGCCATCAAGACAACGCGCTGCTCAAAGAGGTGCTCTCGGGCCCGGGTGAGGGTGCCGTGCTGGTGATCGACGGCGGTGGATCGCTGGAGACCGCACTGGTCGGCGACATGATCGCGGAGCTCGCCTGCGACAACGGCTGGGCGGGCCTCATCGTGAACGGCGCCATTCGCGATCGTGTCGCAATCGGCACGCTGCCGTTCGGGGTGAAGGCGCTGGGGTCGAACCCGGCGAAATCCACGAAGACCGGGGCGGGTGAGCTCGACGTGCCCGTCACGATCGGCGGCGTGACGTTCAAGCCGGGCTCTCAGGTGTGGTGCGACGACGACGGCATCTTGGTCGAGCCGTAACCCGGTTCGAGCGGAGTCGAAACGCTGTCAACCCCGCCACTCAAGCACTGCGATGATGCCCCGCGAGCCCTATGATGCGAGTATGACCGAGCGCACCCGTGCCCTGTGGCCATTCGTTCCGTACGCGGTGGTCTCCGTGGTGCACGTGATCGCCTGCTTCGGCCAATACGCTTTCGAAGGCTGGACGAAACTGCTGCTCATGCCGCTGCTCGTCGCCGCCGTCGTCGCGTCGCTCGTGTTCCTACCGGGGCTGCGCGTGCGGCCGGTGCCGGTGGGTGCGCTCGCGATGCTCGTCATCGCCATTGTGTTCTCGTGGCTCGGCGACGGGGCGCGGTGGTTCTTCCCGATGTTCCGCGACGAGCTGCCGATGATGCTCGCGTGTTTCGGCATCGCCCACGTCGCGTATGTGCTGCTGATGTGGCGCGGTCGGGGCATCGCGGTGCGCCGACTACCGGCGTGGAGCCTCGTGTACGTTGTCGCGTACCTCGTGCTCATCGCCCTGCTGCTGCCGCACACGAAATCGCTCTCGGGCGCGGTCATGGCCTACGGGGTGCTGCTCGCAGCGACCGCCGCGATGGCGACCCGGTGCGGCCCGATCGTGGGGCTGGGCGGCGCGCTGTTTTTGCTCTCCGACGCGATCCTCGCGTTCCGGCTCTTCGTGCCCGGCACATCGATCTGGACGAACGGGCTCGTCATGCTCACCTACACGCTCGGCCAGGGCCTCATCGCGTTCGGCATCGTGGCGGCGCTGCGGCGACGCGACACCGCCGAAAATGCGAGTGGGGCTGCGGGCGCCGGCGACCCGGCATCGCCCGCGGCGCCAGTGACGGCGTAGTCCCTATTCGCCCAGTCGTCTTCGCCTAGTCGTCTTCGCCCAGTCGCTGCCGTCAGCACCCAATCTGCAGTCATCACCCTCTGCGGGGCGGATTTGTTCCTCTGCGTGCAGATTGGGGTGATGAGTGCAGGGGGTGGGTCGGCGGTGGGCAGCCGGCGGACGACGGGCGGCAAGTGGCGGGGCCGGAGGCCGAGAAGCCGCTGCCGCCAGCACCCAATCGGCGGTCATCACCCTCGGCGGGGCGGATTTGTTCTGCTGAGTGCAGATTGGGTGATGAGCGCCGGTGGCGGGTTGCCGGGTGGAGGGCCGACGGGTGACGGGCGACGGGCGGCCGGTGGTGAGGTAGCGAGCGGGTGGGGCCGCGCGCGGCCCCACCCGGGCTATGCGAGTTCGGTGCGCAGCAGCTCCGCGCCCGCCGCGAGCGCCACCATCTTGTCGCGGGCGACGCCGCGCGAGAGGGGGGCCATGCCGCAGTTGGTGCTCGGAATCAGCTTGTCGGCGTCGACGTAGGGGAGCGCACGGCGCAGCGTCGCGGCCACCTCTTCTGGCGTCTCGATGGTGTCGTTGGCGACGTCGATTGCGCCCAGCATGACCTTCTTGCCGCGCAGCATCTCGATGACCTCGACGGGTACGCGCGAGTTGTGCGACTCGAGCGAGATGATGTCGAGCGACGACTGCTGCAGCAGCGGGAACGACTCCTCGTACTGGCGCCACTCCTCGCCGAGCGTCGCCTTCCAGTCGTTGTTCGCCTTGATGCCGTAGCCGTAGCAAATGTGCACGGCGGTCTGCGCCTTCAGGCCCTCGGTGGCGCGCTCGAGGGCGGCGACGCCCCAATCTTTCAGCTCGTCGAAGAACACGTTGAACGCGGGCTCATCGAACTGAATGATGTCGACGCCGGCAGCCTCGAGCTCCTTCGCCTCCTGGTTCAGGATCGTCGCGAACTCCCACGCCAGCTTCTCGCGGCTCTGGTAGTGCGCGTCGTAGAGCGTGTCGATCATCGTCATCGGGCCGGGCAGCGCCCATTTGATCGGCTGGTCGGTCTCGGCGCGCAGGCGCTTCGCATCTTCGGCGAAGACTGAGCGCTCTCGGCTCACCGCACCCGTGACGGTCGGCACGCTCGCGTCGTAGCGGTTGCGAATGCGCACCGTCTCGCGGCGTTCGAAGTCGACCCCGCTCAGGTGCTCGATAAACGTCGTGACGAAGTGCTGACGCGTCTGCTCACCGTCGCTGATGATGCTGAGGCCCGCGCGACGCTGTTCCTCGGCCGCGAGCGACTGCGCATCGAGCTTGCCGACCGCGAGGTCGTCGCCCTCAAGCTTCCAGGGCGACCACAGCTTCTCGGGCTCAGAGAGCCACAACGGCTTCGGCAGGCTGCCAACGATCGCGGTGGGCAGGAGTGCGTTCATCGATGATTCCTCAGGGTTGTGACGTGCGGTCAGTGGCGCGGTGGGCCAGGGCTGCAAGACGGCTGCTGGCGGTCGGGGTCAGGCGAAGGCCGGTGCGGGATCCGCCACCGACTCTGCAGCACCCGCGTCGCCCGCGACCCACGCCTCGAGCACCGAGCCGTAGGGCTGCATGAGGTTCACTTCGGTGAACTTGCCCTGGATGGTGCCGAGCTGGCTGCGCTCCACGCGGTCGTAGTAGACCTGCGTGGGCGAGAAGTCGGCGTTCTCGAGGGTCGGGCGGTAGACGTCGGCGGCCGAGGTGGTGGCGTTGTAAATTTCGGGGCGGTAGATCTTCTGGAAGGTCTCCATCGTGCCGATCGTCGCCGCCAGTGCGAGCGGCGAGTGGTCGTTCAGCAGGTCGCCGCGGTGGTAGAACGCGAGCGGGGCTGCAGCGCCGCGCGGCATGAAGTAGCGCACATTCAGGCCCATCTTCGCGAAGTACTGGTCGGTCAGCGAGTACTCGTCTTGCTGGTACTCGACGCCCAGCACGGGGTGCTCGTTCACGAGTCGATGATACGTGCGCGAGGTCGAGACGCTGATGCAGATGACGGGAGGTTGCGCGAAGCGATCCTGATACGCAGAAGACGCGAGGAAGCGCGCGAAGACCTGGCCGTGCAGGTCGCCGAAGTCGCCCGGCAGGCCCTTCGCGCCGCTCGCCTTGTGCGCGGGGAGCACGACGCTGAAGTCGTAGTCGCGGATGTACGACGAGAAGTTGTTGCCCGCGATGCCGGGCACGCGCTGGCCGGTGTGCTTGTCGAGAATCTGCACGTCGAGCATCTCGATGATCGGGAACGCGGTGTCTTCGGCGGCCGGCAGGTGCAGGTCGACCGAGATGATGTCGAGCTCGACCCGGTAGCGGTCGCGGGTCGGGTTGTCCCAGTGCACGAGCTCGTTGCAGCGGTTGTTGATCATGGTGAGCGCGTTGCGCAGGTTTTCCTGGCGCTTCTCGCCGCGGGCGAGGTTCGCGAAGTTGGTGGTGCTGCGCGAGTTCGCCGACGGCGCGTAGTCTTCGTCGAAGCGGGTGGTGCTGATGCTGAACGTGCACTCGGATGTCATGTTTTCGAGTGTAGGCAGAACCCGGGGATATAGCCCCATCGGTATGGGCGATGCTCTGCCAGAGGCAAAACCTATGTCAAGAGCTCGACGCCGAAGTCGGCGACGACGTCCCGCATCTCATCGACGAAGCGCTGCGCCTGCGCGGTGAGTGCGATGTGCGTCTGGCCGATCCACCCGATCTCAATGCGCTCGTCAACGTCGAGTGGCACGGCCACGATCGAGGGGTCGAGATCGTCGGAGATGATGCCGGTCGAGATCGTGTATCCGCCCAGACTGATCATGAGGTTGAAGATGGTGGCGCGGTCGCTGACGCGGATGTCTTGCGCGACCGAGCGGGTCGAGAGGATCTCTTCGGCGAAGTAGAACGAGTTGTTGGCGCCCTGGTCGAAAGTGAGGCGGGGCAGTTCATCGAGGTCGTCGAGCGTGACCCGGGCGCGGCCCGCGAGCGGGTTGGTGCGCGCAATGAAGATGTGCGGGGTCGCGAGGAACAGGGGAGTGAAGGTGAGCCCCGAGTCGCGCAGCAGCTTGTCGATGACGTTGCGGTTGAAGTCGTTGCGGAAGAGCACACCGAGCTCGCTGCGCAGGGTGCGCACGTCTTCGATGATGTCCCAGGTGCGCGACTCGCGCAGGCTGAACGCGTACTCCGCGGCGCCCGACGCCTTCACCATGCGGGCGAACGCGTCGACGACGAACGAGTAGTGCTGCGTCGAGACCGCGAGCAGCCGGCGCGAGGGTGCGCGGCCGAGGTAGCGCTGCTCGAGCAGCTCGGCCTGCTCGGTGACCTGCCGGGCGTAGCCGAGAAACTCGGTGCCGTCTTCGGTGAGCGTGACCCCGCGGGTGGAGCGCACGAAGAGAGTCGATCCCACGCGGCTTTCCAGGTCTTTGAGTGCGGCCGACATGGTGGGCTGCGAGACGTAGAGCAGGTCGGCGGCCGCGCTGATGGAGCCCTCGGCGGCGACCTCGACGAAGTACCTCAGCTGCTGCAGGGTGATGCCGCGGGCCGCGCTCGTGCCGGTTCTGACCATAGAGCGAGGCTATCGCGACTTGCAGGTTGGCGCGCTTTCTCGATAGCCGAAGCGTGAGTGTGGCGAACTGTTACAGGTCGAGCGCGCCCGTGACGGGTGGCTCGGTGAGTTCTTCGGGCAGGATCCGCAGCAGCTTCTTGACCCCTCGAATGGCCGTGGCACCCGCGGCGGTGACCCGCACGCGCAGCTCGGCGTCGCTGGTGACGACGGTCGTGATCGACCCGCCGGCCTTCAGCATCTCCACGGCGCCGACGATGGTGTCGTCGCCCGTCTCTTCGGCGCTGAGCACGTGCACGGCGTCGGTGCTCTCGATGCCACGGGCGGTGCCCTCGACGACGAGAATCCAATCGGGGTAGACGCGTTCGAGGCCCGGCACGCGGGGCTCGGCAAGGTCGAGAAACCCGGCTCGGATGCCATCGCGGGTGTGCACGAAGTCGGTCAGGCGATCCCGCAACCGCACTGCGGCACCCCTGCGGTCTTTCCACCAGCCGTTGGGCACGCTGCCGATGACGTTCGCGGCGTCGACCACGACCGTGGGCGGCGGGCCGAGCAGGGGGCGCAGCAGCTGCCAGCTCGTCGCGAACGCGGGGTGCAGGGGGAGGTCGTCGACCTGGTCGAGCGGCACCCAGGCGAGGGCGTGGCTTTCGGGGTCGGTGATCTCGGGTTCGAACGGGGTGGTGACGTCGGCGATGAGGGTCGTGTACGTCCATCCGCCGCGGTCGAGCACGTGGGTGTAGCGGGCGCGCACGGCGTCATCGGGTACCCCGGCCTCTTCTTGCGATTCGCGGATCGCCCCGGCGATCGCGCCCTCACCCTCGTGGCGGGCGCCGCCCGGAATGCCCCAGGTGTCGCCGTGATCGCTCCACGTGACGCGGTGCTGCAGCAGGATCGCGTCGCGTGCGTGATCGTAGGCGAGCAGGCCGGCAGCGCCGAAGCGGCCCCAGTAACGGCCTCCGTCGTCGGCGGTGACCCAGGCATCGCCGGGGTTTCGGAGGTCGCTCATGGTCTCAGCGTAGTCGGGTTGGCGGGCTCGGTGCTGGGGTTGCGGGTGGTTTCGCCGTGAGTTGGTGCGGGTGTTGCGTGGGAATGCGCGGGCGGTGGGGCGGTGTTGTACTCTACGTCGCCCGCGGGTTCGCTTGCGCCTTTTCATCCTTCCGCTTGCTGCTCTACCCAAGGAGTCTCGATGACCGCCGCTGAATCGCCCGCCGCTGTGGCGCTCGCCGCCGCCGATGCCGAGGCCCGCGGGCTCGCGGTCGAGTTCGTGTCGCGCGAGCCGGGGCAGCGGCCCGCGCCGGTGGAGGGGCTTGAGTTCGTGTAGACGATCGTCGTGCAGGGGAAGGATCGCTTCGTGCTCGTACTCACCCCCGTCGATGCTCAGTTCTCGTGGGCGAAGCTGCGCAAGATGCTCGGCGTGAACAAGCTGTCGCTGCCCGACGCCGACGGCGCGTTCGCCGCGACCGGCTACGTGCGCGGCACCATCTCACCGCTGGGCGCTGCCGGTTCGTGGCCCGTGGTGATCGACGCGCGGCTCTCGGGGCGCCGGATCGCGATCGGCTCGGGCAGCCCCGCGTTCGGGGCGCTGGTCTCGGCCGATGAGCTTGCCGTTGCGTATGGTGCGAGTGTGGTGGATCTCACGTCTGAATGAATGGCGCGCCCGGGGTGCCGTCGTGGTCTCACCGTGGAATCTGCGGCGGTGCTTGGGTTTCTGGCCGGCTGGTTATTTGCGTCGCCGGAATGTGGGTAATATAGAGGGGTTGCCTCGGCAGTGGGTCAGTCTCTGATCAGCTCGCTAGAGAACAACGGGCTGTGGCGCAGCTTGGTAGCGCACTTGACTGGGGGTCAAGTGCGGTAACGACTCGGTACGGCTCGAAAATAGAACAACGGGATGTGGCGCAGCTTGGTAGCGCACTTGACTGGGGGTCAAGGGGTCGCAGGTTCAAATCCTGTCATCCCGACAGAAAAGCCCAGGTGAGAGCAGGTTTCTCACCTGGGCTTCGTCGTTTCTGTTGTCCTTTTCGGAGGGGTTTATGGAAGCATCCGACCACGGGTGCTGATGCCCTCCGGGGCGCGTCGATTGCGGCCGTTGCGACGAGTCGGGACCTGGCCGGGACCTGGAGCCCGTTTTGGCCGCGATCGGCGGCCTTGTCATCGCCCAAGTGCTGTCGCTCGACTGGACGTAGCGGGGCTGTCGCGGTTGGAGTTCTCGTGTCCGTCGAGGAACGCGTTGGCGCGTGCGGCAGCGTCGGTGAGGTGCCTAGTGTCGGGGTGGAGGTACCCGCGGGTCGTCTCGATCGGTTTGTGGCGGCATGCCCGCGTGCGTCGGGGCAGTATGCCCGACCACAATCCGCAACAGCGCCGACCGCGAGCGGGGCGGCAGCCCGAGCAGTATCGGAGTTGTGCGGTCGCGGCGCAGTACGGCAACTCAGCTAGAGGTGCCGTGCGTCCGCTCACGCTCGTATGCGTGAGGGAGGAGGTGCGGGAGAATCGGTAGGATTGTGCGGTGGATGCGAACGTCGAGAAAGCGCCCCGAGTCAAGACAGCGGGGCGGTATCTCGTCGTCGCCCTGTACGCCTTCGCCGTGTTCGGCTGGGAGCTCGTCGTGACGATGCTGCTCGATCCGCTGTGGGGCGCCTCGCCCGGCGGGTCGCTGATGCACTGGGCGATCACCGCCGCAGGATGGCTCGTCGGCGCCATCCTGATCCTGCGATCGATCCGCAACCCCGTACGCGCGCTCGATCAGACGTTCGCAGGATCCCTCCGCGGCAACACATTTCTTCGCATCATGGGCGTCATCGCCGCGGTCGTTCTCGCGATCGGCATCCGCCTCCTCGTCCTGCAGGAGTGGAAGCCTCTCGGCGAATACGAACGACTGTCCGCCGTGCAGGGTGCGGCGACGCCGTTCGCGTTCGCGTTGCTCCTCGTCTACTACCTCTGCGAGACCGCCGTCATCTTGCTCGTCATCGCGCTGGGGCAGCGCGCGGGCGAGATGCGGTTCGGAGCTCCCGCGGCCCCCTGGGGCGGACTCGTGCTGGCGTGCACGTGGGGAGCGACGCACATTCTGCTCCAGGGGCCGGCCACCGGGTTCTATGCGATGTCGGCGGCCGTGCTCTACGGCTGCATCTACTCGCTGGGCCGACGACGCTCCGTCGTCACGTACTTGCTCGTGGCGGCCGCCTTCATCCTCTGACGACGTCTCGTCGGCGAGATCTCACCTTGCGACCGCTCATGGGCGGGAGGGCGATGCGACTCTGCAAGCGACGATTATCCCGCACAACGTCTGCGGCAGAGGATCCGCTGCGGAGTCCGATGGCGCTGCGGTGGCCTAGGCGAGCTGGGGAAAGGCGCGGACGATCGTGAGCGCGTCCTCCAGGGACTGGCCGCCCACGGAAGGAGCTGCCTCGGTGAGGGCCCGGCCGATGGAGAGCGCGGCGAGCGCGTGGATGAGCTGGAGCCCGTTTTGGCCGCGATCGGCAGCCCTTTCATCGCTGCGGTGCCGTCGCTCGATTGGACGTAGCGGGGCTGTCGCGATCGGGGCTTTCGTGTCCGTCGAGGAACGCGTTGGCGCGTGCGGCAGCGTCGGTAAGGTGCCTGGTGTCGGGGTGGAGGTACCCGCGGGTGGTCTCGATTGATTTGTGGCCGAGGATGCCTTGGAGCACGTGGAGTGGGATGCCTGCGTCGGCGAGCCAGGTTGCTCCGGTGTGGCGGAGCCCGTGCCGGGTGAGGCTCGGTAGCTCAAGCTCGGTGACGAGCTGGTCCCACTTCGTCGCATCTCGCACCGATGCTGTGGTGAGCACCCCACCGCGAGGGCCAGTCAGTAGCCGCTCGCTGGGCTCGCGGTCGTGGGTGAGGCGTTCCAGTACGGGTGTGAGGGCCTGCAGGATGGGGACGTGGCGGATGTCGCGGCCCTTGGTTTGTTTGGTGACGAGCCCTCCTGCGCCGGGGTAGGTTTGGCGGCGGATCGTGACGATGCGTTGATCCCAGTCGATGTCGCCGACTTGGAGGCCTGAGATCTCGGAGCCTCGCGCGGCGAGGAGAGCGCCGAGCATGACGAAGTCGGAGTAGCTCTGATGCACCTCCCCACACCGATCCGCCAGAGTCGTGAGGGTCGCGAGGTCTTTGAGTGCGTGCACGCGTGGCGATAGGTCGTTCTCTTTGAGGTTGAGAGCTGATTTACCGAGAGAGCGCCGGGAGCGGTTGCGGGCGGGATTGCTGGGCAGGAGGTCGTCGCGGACGGCTTCATCGAGGACACGGACGAGGGGCGCGATGGTGTTCTTGATCGTTGACGCGGAGTGCTGGGTCTCCCATTGATCGATGGTGCGGTCGACCATCCCGGCCGTGATCTGCGACAACGGCAAATGCCCCAGCGCGGGGAGCACGCGGAGGCGGAGACCGAGCTTGTAGCCGTCGACGGTGGAGGTTGGGTCAAGGCCACGCTGCCACCGGTCTCCGATCATCTCGACGTAGTCGGAGAGCAGGATGCGTTTGTCGATCCCGAGCTCGGCGGAGGCTTGCAGATACTGGAAGAACTCGTCTGCTGCTTCCTCGTCGGGGACAACGAGGGCGCGGGTGACACGTTTGCGGGTGTGCGGGTCGATCCAACGGGCGCGGGCACGGATCCCGGACGTGCGGTGTTCAAGATCGGTGGTGACCTTCACCCCGATCGGTGGCACCGAGAGCGGCGCGGTGGGGTCAGGCGTGCTCATCGATATCGAGGGACGCGAGCCATTGTTCGACCTGTTCGATGCGGTACCTCGTCACACCGCCGATCCGGATGAACGGCGGCCCCTTCTTCTCCGCCCGCCACCTCGACAGCGTCGATTCCGATACCCGCAGGAACGCCGCCACCTCGCGGCTGTCCCGCAGCGGTGAAACAAGGACGTTGCTGGTCTGCTCGGTCATGACTGTTCGCTCCAATCGATGTTCACGATCTCCCGGATCGTCGCGTCCTGTTCCGCAGTCCGCGCCTTGACCTGTTCTTCGACGAACGCCAGGAAATCCTTCGTCCGCTCAGCCACCGGCACCTCTGCCGTGGAGTGTTCGGTCCAGCCGTCTGCTTCGCCACCAGGCCACACGGTGATGCGGGTGGGGCGGTCACGGTCCAGGCGTGTCCCGGAGATCGCGACCCAGTCGCGGAGACGTTCGCGGGCGATCGCGAAGTCGTGCTGCCAGGCGAGGGCTTGGTTGCCTTTGGCTTGCGGGTCGAAGCAGAACAGCCAGTGCTGCCTGAGCGCTGAAAGCTCCCACAAGAGTTCCGGGTGGCGGTGCCACATCGGAGGGATCACCTGTGCGGGGAGGCCGTAGGTGTGGCGGAGCCAGTCCACCCATTCGTTGAGTTCGAGGAGTTCGTGTTCGAGGTCGCCGGGTGGGAGAGTGCGCCAGTTGATCGGGCGTGGCACTTGCCCGAGCGCTGCCGCGAGGTCGCTGACGTAGGCCTGCTTCGCGAGCTCGCGCGTCTTCTCCTCCACACCGGGCGGGAGGTCCCCGAGATCCGCCCCGTCGAAGTCTGGCCCCGACACATCCGAGGGCGACTGTTCACTGTTCATCGTCTACTCCTGAATGAAAGACGCGCCGCTGCTGCAGCGCGAGAAAGCGAAGAGAGGTGGGTGCGGCGACCTGGCGGAGGTGTGAGGATGGTCGCCGCACCCGGCATGGAAACCCCACGGGTTAGCGGGCAACGGCCTCGCGCTCCGTCGCGCCCGCGGCGGATGCGGCGGGTGGTTCAGGGTCCAGGTCCGCTTCACGCTGCGCGAGCGCCTGCTGCATCTGTTCCCGGCCAGGGGCTTCGTGCTGCGGTGCCTCGCGTTCGGGTGCGCCGCGGTCGACGGTGTAGCGGGTGATGTTGTTGTCGTGTCCTATCCGGGAAGCGACGAACTGCTCCCGCTCCGCTCCGTCGTCGCCGGTGTAGGTGCGGGTTTCGCCTTCGGCGATGAAGTTGTCGCCCTTGCGGAACTGCTCGTGTGCGAGCTCGGCGGACTTGCGGAGCATCACCAGGTCGGTGAACTCCGGGTCGAGCTGCGTGAACGTGCCATCCTGTTCGAACCGTGCTTGAGGCTGCCCGACGCGCATGTAGACGCGGGCGTCACCGTTGCTGGTGAACGTCAGCTCCGGATCGGTGGCGACGAACCCTGCGAGGGACTGTTTGGTGCGGATGCTCATCAGCGGGTACTCCTATCGGTTCACCCCTGCACAGGACATGAGGGGGCTACGAGATAGGTGCGGGCCTCAACTGGGACTTAGAACCCCGTGCTTCCTCGCAACGCTTGCTCGACGCTCTTGCGATCGGCTCGTAGTTGTTTCGAGTCCGAGCGCGAGGGCCACGGGCGGAGGTTGGTGATGATGGGGCGCGCGGTGCGGAGCATCACGACACCGGTCCCGAACGGAAGTGTCCGCAGCACGTCGGGTGGAAGGATCGGTACCCGACGGATTGAGCGCTGGCTGGAATGTGCACCGTACGCGTCGGTGGTAATGGAGTCGGTGGTTTCGTCACGGTCACCGATGAGCGTGGCGAGGTCCTGGAGATCGCGACTGTTGGATGCTCCACCGAGGATGATCTTCACGATCGAGGCATCCCAGATCGCGTTCGCTTGGTTCTCGCCCCACTTCTCCCGCGCCTGCGCGAGTGACTGCAGCACGGGAAGGGGCGTGATGCCGGTGCCGCCACCTTCCGCCATCAACGTCGGCAGTGACGGCAGCGGGGCGAGATTTCCGATCTCATCCAAAGCCAGCAGCAACGGTGGGTCCATGCGTGCACCTGGTGAGCGTGCAGCGATCTTCCTCGCGGTCTCGACGAGGTCTTCGATGAATGCCGCCACCAGCGCAGAAGATGCTCCCGCCCCAGCACCGGTAGCAAGGAGATAGAGCGTCCCATTGCCCAGGAGGAAACTCTCGGGATCGAATTCCTCACCCGGTGCGGGGCTGACGGCATCGAGAACGCGGGGGTCCGCGAGGGCGGAGAACGCGAGGGAAACTCCCTGCCAGATAGAGTCGCGTGTGCGAGGATCGGCCTGCACCATCGCATCCAGCGAGTCTGCCCACCCTTCCGCCGCCCCCGCATGCGACGAGAGGACCCGGACTGCGTCTGCTGCGAGGGTGGGGTTCAGCGCCCATTGATAGAGGGTCTTCGCATCGCGTCCGTCGAGGGCTGCCGCGTGGAGGAGGCCTTGGATTGCGGCGGTGGTTTTTCCTTCCCAGAAGCCCGCGTCTTGGACTCCACCGAATCCGGTCGCAGTGGCGAGGCCTTTCGCGCGGATCATCGCCGTCAACGGGTCCTGACAGCCCCGCACGGGCGACCACCGCATCCCCGCAGGCAGACCAGGGGCGAGCCGTTGCGGGTCGAACACCGCCACCGGCCCTTTCCGTTCCCTGGCCTTCATCGTGGCGGTGAGGTTGTCAGGACGAGTGCTGGTCGTGATGACGGCTCCTGGTGCGTCGAGAATCGCGTTGATCACCACATGCAGGCCCTTCCCGGAACGGGGCGGGCCGATGAGAAGGATCGAGTCTTCGACCGTCGCCCACACCTGCCCGCCTTTCGCCGTCCCCAGCAGATACCCGACCTCTTCCGGCTTGACGTTCTCCGTCATCGACGGGCGCAGCGTTGCAGCCTTCTTCACCAGCGCTTTCGCGGACGCTACCCGCGTCACCTCGCCTGCGGTCGCTGTCCCTGCGAGTCGGTGTGGGTCCGTCTGTGAACAGGACCGGTGGATCGTCCGTGCGACGAAGAACCCCGCCGCACCCAGCACGGTAAGGAACGCAAGCACGATGAACCAGTAGAGAACGGCGCTGAGTTCCTCCGCGCCGAGCGCGATACCGGGATCAGCGGGGTGCGCGAGCACCGCGAGCCCGCTGGTGAACCCGCCGGTCGGCTCCGGCAGACCTGTCAAGAACGCAGCCACAGAGCCCGCTACGCGCAGCAGTCCGGTGAACGCGGAGGCAGTGACGAGCGCACCGAGTGCGAGGTTGATGAAGAGATCGTTGGCGGGTTTCGCCTGTACAGGTCCAGACACGACACGGCACCTTCTCCCGACCCCAGGGGTGGAAGAGGCGGGGTCAGGAGAACAGGTACGAGACACGCCCTAGGAACGCACCAACGACGACTCCGCTTGATGCTGATTCGGTGAAGAACCTCTCACGTGCCATGATCTCAACACTTCTTTAGTCTCGATGAGCGCCTGAGCGTAGCGAAAGCATCTTGGCACCGACTCAGCGTGCGAGGCTTCCTCATCACGTAATGGCGATGAGGAAGGCCAGGCCGATGCCGTTCCACAGCGCATGCGCGAGGATGCAGACGAGAAGGTTGCGCCCGGAAAGCAGGTACACCGTTGACAACGCTGCTGCGTATCCGGCGTAGAGAATCATTAGCGGCCACTCGTCCCAGCCCCGCACATGGATGGCAGCGAACGCTAGGCAGGAGACGGTCACAGCGACCCACGTCGACAGCACCCGCCGATGCTGACCGAGCGGGAGTTCACGGAACACCAGTTCCTCCACGATCGGTGCAACCACACCACCGAGCCCGACAAAGAGTGTCGCTCCTACGAACGAAGTCGACGCGGTGAGTACTTCGGCGGAGATCGCCGCCTGATTGCCACCCGTCGCAGTGTCTCCAGCGACGAGCAGTGCTGCTTGACTGATTGCCGATGCCACACCCATGAGAGCTAGTCCTACAGCGACCATCCCGAAGGCCAACACGGGTCGCTGCTTCGTCGTCCGCCAGCTCTGCACGAAGCTTGCTCGGAACACCCAAACCCCGAGCAGCATCACGACCACATATCCGCCGTTTTTCACCCCCGCGAACAGAGCCTCTGGTGCGAGCTCGCGTCCAACGAAGATCCACGCCGTCAGCACGACATAGAGTCCGAGAAATATCGGCCAGTGCACAGCCATAGTGCCCTCTTGGGTCGGTGCAGGCTGCCTCATGTGCTGCGGAGCCAGGAGCGGATACGGCGTCGCGCATTGGCGTACGGCGACGAGGTGTTGAATGAGATCATTCGGCCCATGTTCCACTTCCCGTACCAAGGCTCGCCGTAGAGTTCCGCATCCGAGTAGCGCTCAATCAAGGCGATGACCGCTTCCTTGGCATCGCGCAACTGCCTACGCAGCTCTTCCCAGGATTCCTCAGCGTGTTCGGCGTAGTACCGCTGGGCAAGGAGGCCGAGTTCGTTCCACTTAACACCGGCAGCAGGAAACTCATCCGGGAGGCCCTCGGCACGCCGCCGATGCCAGGTGAGGACTTGCTGGTTCCAGCCGATGAGGTAGGCCACCAAGTCTGCCGGGCTCATCACCGTATCCTGTGCATGCCCTTCCAGAACCAGCTGCCGTGCGGCTTCGACGGGAATTCTGTCGAGGTCTTGTTCCAGCTGCGCGAAGGTCTCCTCAATGGCGGCAAGGAGGTCTTCCTTCGACGCAGGGACAGGCATTCTCGGTTTCGGTTCTTCGCGGGCCGAGCTGGGGCTCCCGCGTATCGGGTCTCAGAGCCCATTTTACGAAACGAGCCCGCGCTTCAGTTCTCGACAGCTGCTTGTTGAGCGCGGGAATACCTACTGACGGAGCCCTCCCATTCGTCATCAACGTGGATATGCGCCATGAGCTTTTCTTGCTGGGGTACGGGCTGTGATTCCCCCGCCGAGTAGCACGGTCCCGATGGACATCTGCCGGGGCGCGTCAGAGGCACTCGATAGCCTAAGCGTCATCCTCTTCTTCGGCGGATTCCTCGCGGATGCGCCAGAAGCGCCCGTCAAGGTATCGAGGCGCTCTTTCCGGAGCACGATCGACGAAGCGCTGATCCATACCTAACACTCGGCGTGACCTCGAGACGGTCCTCGCCGAAGAACTCAAGTTGCAGTGGCTCAGAAGAGACGAGCAGCCTGACAACGACGTGTACTTCGAAGAAGGGCGTCATCAAGGAATATACCGACGGGTGGGATCCATCAACTCTCTCCAATCTGGCGCGTCGCATGGTCGCGAAGCTCGACGTGACAGGCGGATTGCTCGACGATCTACACGCTCTGCTGGCCGAGCACGACCGCGACGCAGGCGTTGGTACGGCACCCAAGATCTGATCTTCGCGGCAAACGGCCCTCAAGTCAGAGTTAGTCGATGGCTTGGACCGATGTCGTGCCTGAGATTCGTCCGAGCAGGATGACCTCGCCGCTGCTGAGCGCGGGCTTCTCACCTCGGTCGATCAGGGCACGGGCATTCCCGGTGTGATCTGCCGATGAGTGACGAAGGACGATCGCCACGGCGACATCCTCACCGGGGACGAACCCTTCTGCTGTGAACTCCAACAACCTCGGAACCGACACTGGTTCACCGGCTGTTTCGGGCGGAGCGAACGGAGATCGAGGCTGCGGAGCGGGTGGCGTGAGGATGTCTGCCCGGATACTGCCATCGAGCTCCCGCACTTCCACCCTCGTCGGCGCACCAAACCGGGCGACGAGCTCGGTCACTGTTGCAGCGATCTCACTGCGGGTGATCGGGGTGGCGGCAAGTTTGTCGCCGTTGACCGTCACGACCAAGCTCGTGTCAGAAACCGCTTCGAGGAGGATCTGCGGCAACACAGCAGGCACGACCCGTGGAAGGGTCTCGCTGGAGGTCGGGGTGTCGGTTTTGCGTGCAAGGAGGCGTCGTCGAAGGTTCATGCCAGGAAGGTGCGATCTGGCCCCGACCGACCCAGATCTCCGCGATCGACCGCTTCCATCGCTAGGGCGTCTGCGCGCTCGGCTAACTGGTATGTGTTCTTCGCCCAGTTTTCGGTCACGCGCAGCAGTTGCTCGTAGTGATCGGACGCGATCTCGCCCTCAGCGATGGTCATCCACGGATACGAACCATCCGTACTCGGCACATGGACTTCTGATTCCCACGACCAGGACGTCGGAACGCTTTCGTCGTCTCGCCAGTCAGTACCCGTGTACAGCTCGGTGACCGCGAACCTCGACGCGTGTCCCTCGAGCGGGTAGAAGACGTAGTGTCCAGCACCGAACGTCACCGGGTCTTCGAACGCAAGAAAGACGTGCCCGTCGTACTGGGTACCGAGCTCGCTCATTCCCTCGTGCAGGGCCATCATGTTCCGGGACAGCTCCTCCTCGGTGAGCCTGCCCGGTGCACCCACGACTGCTGGAGAGCTTTGCGGAGACTCGAAGTCCTCGTTCTCATCCACGATCACGCCTCGCCAACCGCATCCGCTACTTGCGTGCGTGGCGCTTGTGTCATTCGCTGGGTGGTGTCGAAGGCCCTCAGCTCCTCGGGATGGAGCTGATGCTGCACAACGTAACTGGACTCCTTGATCCGCCACAGCCCCTGGCCCGTTCCCAGCGACGGGAGAAGCTTCTGCTCAGTACGGGTGAGACCAAGGGTCTTGCCGGTGGTTCCGATCTGGTCGGATTCTTGCCGGTAGATGATCCGTGATTCCGCGTTCGCGAGCAGGCTGCCCGCGAGTGCTCGCATGGCAGAGCCCTGATCACCGACATTGTCAAGGTCTGTGAGCTTATGAAAGATGAGCAGATTCGCGATCCCGTAATGACGGGCGAGCCGCCAGTGCGCATCCATCCGTTTCAACAATGCCGGGTGCGACATCAGCCGCCACGCCTCGTCGTACACGACCCACCGCTGTCCACCGTTTGGATCCAGGAGCGCAGATTCCATCCACGCCGACGAGCAGGTCATCAGTACCGAGATCAGGGTCGAGTTCTCCACCACCCGCGACAGGTCGAGGGTGATCATCGGCAGCGTCGGATCGAACGTCACCGTCGACGGCCCATCGAAGAGGCCTGCGAGGTCGCCGGAGACCAGGCGCCGCAACGCATGCCCGACCATCCTGCCGTCCTCAGCGAGCCGCTCATCATCACCACTGTCAGGGTGGAGGATGCGGTCGACGACCATCGGCAGGATCGGAACCGACGCAGACGACACCACCGCCTGTAGCGCGATATCGATCACCGTGTGCTCCAACGGAGACAACGACCGCTCCAGCACGGTTTCAGCCAGCGCGCCGATCAGATCCCGACGACGTGAGGCGACCGTGGACGCCCACTCGCTGTCGGAGAGCCCGGCAGGGCGGTAGCCCTCATCGAGTGGGTTGAGGCGGTTCTTCAGCCCGTGCCCGAGAACGATCGCTTTCCCGCCGACCGCTTCTGCGACGGCGGTGTGTTCGCCTTTCGGATCACCGGGAACATACACGCGTCTGCCGAATGGGATCGACCTGGTGTACAGGCTCTTCGCGAGCGAAGACTTCCCGGAACCGACGATCCCTGCGAGTACGAGGTTCGGGGCGGTGATGATGCCTCGCTGATACAGCACCCACGGGTCGTACACGAATGACCCACCGGAGTACATGTCCTGCCCAACGAACACTCCCTGCGACCCGAGCCCGCCCTCAGCGAGAAACGGGTACGCGCCTTGCAGCGCAGCGGAGGTGTCCTGATGCGCGAGCACCCGGAACCGTCGATATGAACGCAAACCCGACGGTCCCGGCTCGCCGCTCCTGGGGAGATAGTTCGTGGAACGCGCCTCTGCACGCTCCGCCGTGAGCTTTGCTTTCTCCGTGGCGCGCTGCTCGGCATGCTCGCGCGCGATGACCTGCCGCGCGGCGCGTTCGCGCGCCTTGCGCTGTTTGCGTCCGGTGCCGTCTTCGACGAGGACGGTGGAGTAGAGCTTCTTCTGTCCGGGTTGGGTTCCCATGGCTTGACGCCTTCCTGCGCGAGGGTTGCGGTGACACCGGACAGGTACGCCTTGGCCTCAGACACCGCGACACAGCGGCAACGCTGCCGCGACGAACGCCTGTGCCTGCTGACCCACCAGCCGCCGCGTCTCACAAGACGCCTGGATCGCTGCTTGCTCGATCGCGGACACCGCGGCCTCGAGTTCGTCTGCAGTGGGGGCGGAGATGGCGAGGAGGCCGGTGTAACGGAGGACGCCGTGACCGCTGGTGAGGTCTGCCTCCTGTTGGAGGACGTCTTGGTATTCGGCGGACTGCTGAGCGTCTTCGATCTGCCCGACTTTCTGCCGCTGGGTCGCATCTGAGAGGTACTCGGTCTTCTTCTTGCGGATATCGCGGGCTGCCTGGTCGGAGCGGATCGGGTCACACAGCAGCGTGAATGCGCGCCGAATCCCGGAGGACAGCAACACCGGGGCGAGGAAGCCCGGGTAGACGAGGGAGCGTGGCCACTCGCTGATCCACAGCACTACGTGATGGGCACTGTCAGAGCGCAGCCCATCCCAGGTTTCTTCAACGGCGACAGGGCCCGCAGCGGCGAGGTCTTGCCCGATCTCGCCGGAGCGTTCCAGGGTCGCAGCGATTGCCGGATCGTAGGCGGAGCGGAGCATGATCGCGAGTTGACCTGGGGTGTACCAGGCGGTGGGTTTGAGATCTGCGGTGCGCAGCGCGGTGATGAGGGTGTCCATCTCCTGTCTCAGGACGACGGCTGCTCCTTTGAGGCTGCCGCCTGCGGTGCGGATCGCGCGGGCTGCTGCCCGCATGTCAAGGGACAGCGAGATGGTGGAGATGTGCCGTTCACCAGCGGGGCCTGCCCGGTCGATGAGTTCCCGATAGGTGCGAGCAACCCAGGAATCGTCATCATTCCCGTGTTCGGCCCACCACTGCGCAAGCCCCGACCCAGAGTCAGGGACCGTGCGCTCCAATACCTGCAGGCGGGCGATGCGGGTGGAGCGGCAGGCGGTGGACAGCACGCGTCCCCAGGCGTGCACACGGCGTTCCTGTTCTCCAGGATCGAGGAGGATGAACGACGGATGGGTCACCTCCACCAGCGCAGTCAACGTCTGCGCGTGCGGATCGTGCACCATCACCGCCCCGGTCTCCGGGTCCTCGTATTGGCGAAGCGGTGCTGCATCCCCGGGGAGCGCGAGCGTCCCGGCGGGCCGGGGCTTGACGATTCGCCGCCGGTATCTGGTCTGCCCCTGCGTTTGTCGGAGGAGCCAGTGCAGGGTGATCGGTACCCATTCGACGAGTTTCCTGCCGCTGATGGGAACCCAGGTGAGGGCGATCGCGGTGCCCCAGATAGGTGAGGTGTAGAGCGCTGCGGGGCCGCCGGTGTACAGGGAGGCGATGAAGACGGCGACGGCGATCGAGAGCGCAATGACCTGTGGGAGGGAGAGGCCGAGGATGATGCCGCGTTTGGTGAGGCGGGAGAACTTCACCGGGGACAGTTCGAACTCGTTCTGCGTGGATGCGGTACTCATGCGGTTCCTCCTGAAGGCGACGTCGGGTGCGTGCAGGTCAGGTACGGACCCGAAGAAAGCGGGCGGCAACCCGGTGCTGGGTTACCGCCCGCGTGACGGACGTGCGTCTTCTCTCCTTTCAGGTGCGAGGTATGTTCACGACTTCGGTGCGGGCTTCGGCGGTGGTGGCGCGTCCCCACCCGCAGGTTTCGCAGGAGGCGTCTTCGGTGCCGCTCCCGAGGACGGTGGGCTCGGCTGGGCGGGCGGCGTGGAGCGATCCGGGGGTGGTGGCGGGGTCTGTGCTTCGCTTGCGGCCCCGGCGTGGTTGTCCGCGGTGCGACCAATAGCGCCGCCGAGCTTCGGTCCTGCTTCGGCGGCTCCCTTGGCGATCTTCGCCCCAGCAACCGCGGCGATCCCTATCGGCCCTGCCGCAGCTCCGGCACCGGCACCACCGGCGGCTGCAGCACCGCCACCGGATCCTGCTGCCGCGCCACCGGATCCAGCAGCGCCCGCGGAACCGGACGCCGCACCACCACCTGCGGAACCTGCACCACCGCCCGCAGGCGCGGAAGGCTTACCGCTCGGTGGAGGAGGTGCATTGCCGCCTCCACTGCTTCCGCCACCCTTTTCGCCGCCGTCGAGGACCTTCTGCGGGCCTGCACCGTCGGGTTTTCCGGGCAGCGGCATGGGTCGGTTCATGGACTGTTTTGATTCTTGTTCGGCGGACATGACGTGGTACATGTCGAAGCCGACGAAGCTGATGAACTTGTACACCATGTACGGGGCGAACGCGGCGATGAACATCAGCACGATTCCTGCGATCGGATCCGCGATCGAGGACAGGTCCAGGTCGATGGGTGCGTTGACCTGGTTGATGGCGACGAGGAACACCACCACGATCACCAACTTGGAGAAGATCAGCGCGAGCACAAACGATGCCCACTTCCCAAACCATCCCTTGGTCGCATCCCACGACGCTCCCGACAGAGCGATCGGTGCCATCACGACCGCAACGAGGATCAAGGCTTTCCGAATCAGCAGACTGAACCAGACGATTGCTGCCGCACAGATCGCCAAGAAGCTCAGGAAGATCGTGATGATCGCTCCGGCTCCTGGTGCGGTGAGGTTGATCGCGGTGAGCCCGGCGACGAGGACACCGATCTTCCCGCCCATCTCCTCCAACGTGGTCCCGGTGGCTTGGATGATGCCGATGCTCAGCTGGTCGACGACCTCGAGGAGGGTTGCGGTGAGGGTGATCACCAGGAACGACCCCAACACGCTCTTTGCGAGCCCGAGAGCTGCACGGGACAGGGCGGTGGGGTCGCGCCGGATGAGGCCGGTGATGAGTTGGAGGCAGAAGAAGATCAGCATGATGAAGATCGCGATCCCGAAGATCACGTTGTACACGCCGATGTAGCCCGCCCCGGTGACATCGACCAGGGTCGTGGAGTCGAACAGCGCCCAAACGCCCTGGAAGATCCAAGACGCGGCCTGCCCGATGGCTTGTGCGAGCCAGTCGAAGGGGGCTGCCACGAGGGTGGCGGCCCCTTCGCCGACGGCGTCGCAGACGTTGCTGATGATGGGGACGTCGCAGATTCCAGCCACTGGGTTCCCCTCCCTTCTATGGGGTAGAGGTGGTGGGTTAGGAGACGGTCTGGCCGACGTTCCAGAAGAAGTTGATGAGCGTCACCGATGCGCCGGTGATGATCGCCGCGCCGCAGGAGATCAGCACCCCGACCTTCCCGCGCGATGCCAGGTGCGGGTTGGAGGAGTTCGACCCGAAGCCCCACACCACCGCGGAGACGATGAGCGCGAGAACGGACAGGATCAGCCCGATCGTCATCACTGCGCCGACGACGGTGCGAAGAGCACCGATTCCGGGGAGGCCGGAGTCGTTCGGGGTGATGTCGATGTTCGCGGGCAGGACTGCGGCGGCGGTGGTGATGGTGTCGAGGACGGCAAGCATGGTGGGGCTCCTTCACAGGCTTCGGCCCGCAACGAGATAGCTGCGGAGTCACCCGTCAGGTGCGACCCCGAAACACCAGCGCCGAAGCCCCTGGAATACCCAGCGTTAGAGGGTGTCGCCGAGGCTCAGGAGGAAGTTCATCCAGGCGACACCGGCCCCTGCGAGCACAGCGGCACCGAGGGCGACGAAGACCCCGACTTTGCCTTTCGCCGCAACACCGGGGTTGCCATTCGAAGACGAGATCGCCCAGATGATTGCGGAGACCACGATCATGAGCACGGACACAATGAGCACGATCGTGAGCAGTGCGCCGACGATGGAGATCAGAGTGCTGCGGCCTCCCACCCCAGAGAGATCCGGGTAGACGTTCTCCGCAGGAAGAACAGTCAGCAGAAGTGCGATGGTGGGCATGTGGGCCTCCAAACATGAGGGCGGCGGGTGGGCACCCGTCAGGTGCGCCACCCGCCCCGCTCACGGCTGGAGGGGTGTGCTGTCAGGAGGAACAACCGGGGCCACCGCCTGCGGGGGCTTCGATGCCCTCCACGCCGCGCTCAGCGAGCCACGGCTCGGCATCGACCGCGGATGATGCGGCTCCGCCGGGGTGGACTTGGAAGTGCAGATGAGGGCCGGTCGAATGGCCGCTGCTGCCAACGTCACCAATGTGCTGGCCCGCGATGACGCGATCGCCTGCGGTGACGTGGATGCCGTGCGCCCACATGTGGATGTACTTCGTGGCGACTTTCTCCCCGCCGATGGTGTGCTCGATCGTGATCTGACCGGAAAACCCATCGACCATGCCCGCATACGTCACGACCCCGTCCGCGAGAGCGAAGATCGCCGTACCATCAGACGCGGCCCAGTCGGTGCCGGAGTGGAAACTCGCCTCACCGGTGATCGGGTCGGTGCGCGGTCCGAACGTCGAGGTGCGCACGTAGGTGCCGGTCGGCAGCGGAAACACCAGACGGCTCGTCTCCGGGATATCCGCATCCCCAGGCGTGCCGCTGCCGCTGCCTCCACCTCGAACGGTGAGGGCATCGAGGATGGTGCGCGCCACGGGCTCATAGTTCTGGTACCTGTCCGGGTATGCGGACACTTCGACGGCTTGCGCGGCTTCCCCCTTGTCTATCTGCTGCCACCCCGGAATGTCGAGCAGTCCCCGCGGTGAGGGATAGTTTGGCCCGTCTGGGCCGCCGTAGAACGCGCGTGCTTGGTAGGTGGTGTCCATGAGCTCTGCGACGGTGCCCCACCCGGCCTGTGGGCGCATCTGGAACAGGCCCAGACTGTCGTGATCGGCCCCATTGCCATCGTTCGGATAGTCCCCGGATTCGGGGTAGGTGCCGGTGTTCGCGAGCTGGCGGAGTGTGGACTCCGTCAGCGCTGCCATGAGCGCGATGAGGATCCCATCCCGCCCTACACCGGGAGTGTTCGCACCGGTGCTGATGATGGTTCCGGCGTGAGTGAGCTGCTGCTTGTTCAGCGTGAATGTGTACCCGTCTTTCATCGTCACTTCCAGCGAATCCGGGATCGGTCCGAGCACCACATCGGAGGCGACACAGTTCGCCTGGTTCGTGACCGCGGGGTTCATGACCACCCCGATACCCAGGAGTCCGAGCATCGGCGCGAGCAGAACAAGTACGAGCGCTGCGATGGCTGCTTTCTTCACGATCGGCCTCCGCTCTATCGGAGGGGGTTGTCGAGCTCGGACAGACGCAGCAGATGGCAGCGGTCGAACACCGGCTTGCAGGAGACGAACACGGTGAACGCCACCGCATGCGCACTGTCGACAAGATCGTCGTACCAAACACCCTCCCGAATGCGCCTGCCTTCGACCGTGTATGCGTAGGTGCCTTCTGTGATTTGCCCGCCAGAGGCTGCGATGGCTTCATCCCACTGATCGGGGATGAAGATGCGGTCGATCTCGATGGACTGCCGGGTGCGGTACTCCGCAAGATCCCGCCATGTCGACGTGGACGGGAAGTAGCCGTCGAGGTCAGTGATGAGGCCTGGAGTCTCGGTGCCTGAGGGGTCGGCGTCCTCGATCAACACTGCTATGTGGTCCGACGGGGTCAGCAGCGTGAACGTGTCCCATGTGAACAGTGCCTCCGCGATCGAACGAACGTAGACCTCCGGGTCATTCGTCCGGGCCAGCTTCGGCAGCCTTGCTTCTTCGGACTGTTCGTTCGAGGACGGCGGGCCAGAGGACGATCCCGGCGTTGTTGTCCCTGATGGGGTGTGGGGTGTGGGGCCGGTGATGAGGCCGTAGATGCCGATCCCGGCGAGGATCGCGATGATCAGGCCGGTGGCGGTGAGGGCGATGATCAGGCGACGCTTGCGGCGCTGCTGATCATCCAGAACAGGTGCAGACATGGGTGGGCCTCCAAATAAGGAGAAGGGTGGTCAGAGTCACCCATCAGGTGCGCTGCCCGCCCAGAACCTCAGGCCGCTCGGCTATGCAGGGCTTGTTGCGCCCAGCGGTTCGAGCTCCTCGGCCGCTTCGTCGTGCGTGGTGTCGCGTGCGGCCTGCGCGTGCTGGAGGAAGTCGTTGGCCGAGGTGACGTAGGTGGCGACGAGATCGAACTGTTCTTCGTCGGCGTAGCTGCCGAAGTCGATGGGGTTGTAGCGGTCCCACCAGCCGTGCTCGCGGCGCAGCAGATCCACGAGCTTGCGGATCGCATGCTTCTCCCGCAGCAACGGGTCTACGTCTTTCCACCCTGCGACCTGAGAGCTTGAGGCTTCCTTGCGTAGTTGGTGGATGCGGGCCACGGCGCGGGTGGCTTCTTTGAACGCGTCCTTGGGATGGTCTTGTGCGGTCACGAGCTCAAGTTCTGACTTTGCCGCCGCACGAACGGCGTCTGATTCGTCTGGGTTGTGCACCCAGTCGGTGAGGGTGCGGATTGTCTGCGCGAGTTTCACGCGCAGGTAGCGGCCGTTGACCTTCCCGTCTGCGTTCAGTTCCAGCAGCGCCTCGGCTGCTGCTTGCCGGATCTCGGGATGCTCGTCATCACTCGCGGCGATCTGTTTGAGGTCGACGACCTGGTCCAGCATCGAATGGGAGTCCCTGCCGGTGACAGCTTTTGCGGCCTGTACGCGCGCCTTCCCACCACCAGAAGCCGATGCAGTCGCCGGGGGTGTTGAATCAACACCCCCGGCGACTCCACCCAAATCTCCGTTTTCCAGGGATTCTGCGAGGCGTTGATCGCGGGTGCTGGAGCCGAATTGGGTGGCTGCTTCACGGCGTTGCGCTTCTTCGGCGTAAAGCAGTTTGAGTTCCTCATACAGTTCGGCCTGCTCGATCGGGGTGAGCATCTTATGCAGCGTGTTCTCATCCTGAATCGCCAAAACGGTAGACAGCTTGTCGGAGACGCCCTGCACCACCCACACCGGAACCGTTCGATGCCCAAGTTCACGCATCACCGCCAGCCGCCTATTGCCCGAGATCAGCACGTTCCCCGCGGTGATCACGATGGGTGAGAGAAGCCCGAACCGGCGAACCGATTCGGTGAGCTCCTCCAGATCCCCCAGGTCACGCCGGTAGGAGTGGCCCTCGGTGATCTGATCGATGGCGTGTTCCAGCACCAGATGCCCGCGACTCATGCCGCACCTCCTTGCCCTTCCTGCTGGTGAGGTACGGAAGCCATCCGGCGGGATGATTCCACGAGAGTCTCATCGCGGAGGAGGTCGGCGACATCGTCACCGAGGAGCACACGAGCGAAGAGGCCATAGTCCCCGCTTTTTCGCTTGCCGGTTTTGGTGGCGACGACGAGGCGCACCAGGCCAGCCCAGGCTTCTGGGGTGTAGCCGAGACGGATCGCGATGTGCAGTTCCTTCGACACGATCTCCAGCGCCGAGGTCGATGACGACAAACCAGTGATGCGGTGGGCGATGTAGTCCACGGCCTGCTCGACAGGTCGGGCAGGCCAGTCAGTGAGGACGAGGAACACGCAAGTCGCGCGGATCACTCGATCTACTGAGTGATCCTCACCCTCATTGCTTCGCGCGTAGAGAGAATGCGCGTGAGGGTGCACGTCGTAGAAAAACTCCTCGTAGTGACCTGCCCGCATCGGCTCCTCAGCAGGGCGTTTGGAGGGGCGGCGTGCCTTGTCTTGGCTGGTCATGTTCCGGTCCGCGTGGACTTCCGCGGCGACGCCGAGCGCGACCGCACGGGTAACGACCGCCCAGGGGTCGTCGGCGCGGAGCGTGGTGGGCTGCCGCATCGCAAGGAACGCCTCATACGCGGCGTCCTCTGGCGGACGCCGCCACGCTTTCGCGATGGGCGTGTACTTGTGGGTGACGTAGACCATGAGCTCGGCCGCGACCGGGCTTGACGCCCACGCATTGTGCTCATTGAGCTCGGTGATGAGTGCCCGTAGGCCTTCACCGGTGGTAAAGTCCGGCGTCTGAGGAGGGCGTGAAGAGGACGAAGATGGGTGTGTCATGGTGACTCCTGACATGAGAGAAGATCCGTCGGTAGAGAGGTGTGACACCCACCCGACACACGCCCCTCGTCCCAACGTCGCTGCGGATAGCGCCGCCTGCAGAAGGCATAGGAGTACCGTCAGGCCTACCCGAAGCGGGCAGCCTGTCAGGTGTTCGTCCGGCGTCAGTTGGACGTCGGCGAGGAGTGTGAGAGTTCGTGGTGGTGGGTGGTGTCCGGTGCTCGGGTAGCGCCGGAGCCGGAATCGCTCATCGGCTCACCCCCGTCCTCCCGAGCCGCAACTCTTGCATCTGGGCCGGGACCGTGGTGTCTGCGTCGATCTGCTGCTGCCTGCGCGCCAAGTGTTCGGCGAGCTGTGCTCGCCCTTCACGGATGCCCTCCAGGGTGGCGTCACGCAGGCGGGTATTTAGCTCGGCACCTTTGCCGACGATCGCGCCACCCGCACGCGCCGCGACATCCGTAGGACGCACCCACTCCACCCCGGCACGCCCACGTATTGAGGTCTGCCGAGCGAGGGTGGGGTCGCCGTGCGTGGCGAACTCCGACGTCCGCTCCTCCATCCCGGACAGAGTCTCAGGTGAATCGGGACGCTCGGCTCCGGTGGAATGCAGGTCTGGCAGGCGGGCTCGAAGGCGAGCAGCATTCCCTGCAGTGTCGTCGGGGTGCACGGGGGTGGGGTCAGTCATGGGGTGCTCCGTTCTCTTCCCGGTCAGGTGCGCTCAGCCACCGGCCCACCGTGGTCGGATGCACCCCAAGTTCCGTGGCGATCTGCCGCTTCGAGACCCCTTCAGATGCCAACGTGACCGCCCGCTCACGCACCACGGTGCTCTGCTTCGTGGTGTGAGCGGATTTACGCGCAGAGGTTTCCGCATCGGATACGTCTGCTCTTCTCGCCGATGGGAGTCCAGGGATCGAATCCGCAGCGGACTCATTCAGACTCGCCGGTGCGCTTTGCTCGGTGAACGTTCGCGTTTCGGGAGCCTGACGTGGGGTTTCGTTGCGAGTGAGTTCGACGGTCAGATGTGTCATCGCGAGCAGCACCAGGGGTGGGACGGAGGCGACGAGGGCTGCGATGATCGCGGGGACTCGGGTGTCTGAGGCGACGACGGCATGGGTGATGTTCGCCGCGACACTTACCCCAGCACCGGACGCCAGCAAGAGCCAAGCAAACCGGCGCGCGCCGGGTGCGGAGTTACGGAGGGCTACGACGGAGATCGTCGCTTCAAGAATCACCCCGTCCACAATCAGCGGCCACAGCCACGCCTGCCCCGCCGGTACGCCAGACAGTACTGCGAGGTCCTGCAGTGTCGTGAAGGACAGCCAGAACGCGCCGAGGGCAAGGAGGATCGTGCCCGTTATCGCGAGGAAGATCACTCCGCGTGACACCCCAGACGGTCCCACCTCTTCCGCGCGTACGTGCAGGTCCGGGGCACTCACGATTACCGCCTCATCCCGGCGAACGAGCGCCCCGTTATCGGCTCAAATACAGCAGCGTCCGGGTTCAGGGCGGTGGTGCGGTGGGCTGACTGGATCGTCGATGTGATCTCTCGTGGCTCAAGCCCGGTGCGGGTAGCGGCGGGCTCGAGCAGCGCATACGAGTCGTCATCGCTGAACCCGGTCTCGGCGAGACGGCACGCAGCCCAGAACAGGCCCGCATTCCGGTTCCCCTCCGTCAGTGTCCCCACCCACGCCACGAGCCCCTCCACCGAACCGCCACGGCTCGGCCTGTCAGTGCCCGCCGCGGTTCGCACCGTTGGGGTTGGCGTGAGGAGATGCCGGATAGCTGCGGAGTCGACTGGGCGCGGGTTCCTGCCGCGGGCGATGAACTCGTAACGCCGCGGTCCGTGTTCAGTGTTGATCACGGATGGTGCGGCGATGATGTAGCCGCCGGTGCCACGGAAGTCGACATGTGCGCGGCCACGCGACCACGACCTTGCCTCGCGCTCAGGACTGCTCGGATAGTAGAGATGCAGGCCACCCGACGGCGAACGCACCGCGGCGTCCCATCCGGCGATGAGGTTCCCCTGCTGCAATGTTCGAAGGACGGGGAAGCCGGAGCCTGTGGCGTGCACGTCGACATCGAGGACATCGATACCGACGCCGGTGGGGATCCCGATGTTTGCCTTCGGATGATTCCGCCACCACACCCCAATTTGGTCGAGATCCGTGGTGGCGTCGTGGAACCCGTGCTCGGTCAGGGGCCGTTTCCCGCCCGGCACGCACGGGAACACCGTCACCCCCGCAGAGGCATACGCGGCTGCCGCGCCTGGCAAGTCGAGCGGCAGCGGGGCGGGAAGGACTCTGGGTGTGGGATCGGTCATCGATCGGGCACCTCCGTTGGTGACACAGCGCGAGCAGTAATCGATGCTCAGCGTGCGGTGTCATGCGGTAGGTGCGGCGGCAACTGTGCCGTCATCACCCTGGGGTGCAGAGTCCGCTCTCGAGCATTCCCTAGTCCAATCAACCACTACCCGGCAGAGACCGTGCCGGTCGAGTGTTTTCCGGCAGGATGCGCCGAATCGTCAAGAAGATGCGTCGAATCGTCAAACACGCCCACCCTCACCTCCGACACACAAACAGCAGATGGTGCTAAAGATCACGCTCGATCTCACGTCCAGGAGCCGACCGCTGTGGCCCCTCGCGGTCGCTGTCCAGCTGCTGTTCACGCTCAGAAAGGAGGTCCCTGAGCAGCACCCCGCGTTCAAGCCGCGACGTAGGCTCCACCCCTTCCAGATCGGACGGCACCGCGCCCGTGCGACCAGTAGCGGTGACGTGCTCGTTCACCCGGTGAAGCACGTCGGTCAGGGGCTCGTGTTCGGTGTAATGCTCGAGGATCCAGGCGATTTGATTCATCGCCGCACTGTCGTGCTCAGTTGCAGGGAATGCCGCAGACGCCGTCGCGCCATCCCCACCATGCACGGGGCCGACAACAAGCCGGAACTCTCCTTCCCCGTCGATCCCGGTCGCTTCGTACACGCCTGCGGGCATCCAATCGTGCGCCTCCGACGCGCGACCAGCGAACAGCTCACCGTCTAGAGGATCATCGGGATCCAGCACTCGAACATCCGGGTCAGCCGTGTCGAGCATCGCCTCCAACTGTTCGCGTTCCTGCCGGTCCAGGGGCACCACACGCAGCCCGGACTCACTGCTATCGACCAGCCCACGGAGGGTGTGGATGACGGCGAGATCGGCCGGTGACCACGTCCGAGAGAACTGCTCCGGCAGATACGAGGTACGCGGCCCACCCTCATTGAGTGCGTCGCGAAGCGCGTGGTCTCGGCGCAGAGCCGTCGCGATGAAGTCGCTGTGCCACTCTGAGTGATCCCACCGGTATTGCATATCGTTGTACACGCCTTCATGCGCAGGGGCGACCGTGACGAGATAGTCGTCCTTAACGGGCTCCACCGGTAGCGGATCCCTTTCCAGCAGATCGATCACGGCATCCCGCACCCGCTCTGCATCCACGACTTTCGCGCGTTGCTGATGGGCTTGTTCGAGGTCTTCTAGCCGCTCCAACAGATCGGGCAGACGAGCTGCCGTGTACACCAAGTGCAGGCAAGTCTCGCGCCACTGCTCATGCGCATCCTCAAACCCGTCAGCATCCGGTCCGCCATCAGGCAGGGCGAACTCGTCCTGGCGGGGTTCGGGTGGAAACATGCGCGCGACGATTTCCGGAACCCCGGACCCCTCGAACGCCTCCCACCCTGCACCCGGAACGTGTTCCGGAGGCTCGCCCGGTCGCTCGGGTTCGGTTGACGGGAATGGATGATCTTCGGACATGACAGCAGACTCCTTCACAAATGAGTAGACAAGTAGCGAAATGAATACGAACAGCGGCAGTACCGCGTTCTAGCAGTGCCGCGTTCTATTGGTAGGCATACGAACCGGTGAAGAACCCCCGGTTGCGGCAAGCATGCGCGGTGGGGTCAAGAACACGCGCGATAACGACAACACGAGACCGCACTCACCGCTCGAGCGGCATCGTGGCTGGCCCTTCGCTGCTTCGTGAGGAGGGCTGCTCTGCGAGCGCTTGCTCGCGTTCACGGAGAGCCTGCTCGAGGTAGCGGTTCACGAGGCCGTGATTCGTTCCATCCGCCCCGCCAGCAGTGGGGACCCTGTGGAACGAGAACGACGGGTGCGGCGTCGCCTCACGCAGCGCCTCCAGCCAGTCATCGACATCACGGGGCCCCACCCAGTCCGGGGGCGGCGGGTTCGACTGCAAGAACTCCGTCGCCCCCGCATACGCCTCGGAATCCTCAAGCATTCCGTGGATCGTCACCGCCATCGTCCGCGCCAGCGAAACTGGGCTCCGATCCGCGATCACCGTCGGCTCCACCTCCGGGTCGTCCGACCAAACGATCACACCCAGCCACAACGTACGCGGCAGGGGCATCTGGCTTCTATCGGCAGGTTCGAGAGTCATGATGGAGTCCTTCTGTCTACGAGCTCCCACGCTTCATGCGCGAGACCTAACGGGTAGGTAGGGAGAGAGCAGCGCTACACCTCCAGCCGCGAACGAATCAACGGAATGAACGACGGATCCTGCTCCACGCCGACCACCCCGTAGTGGGCTTCAACGGCCGCCTGCAACGTCGTCCCTGAACCGGAGAACGGCTCAAGCACCAACCCTCGCGGAGGGGTGATGAGCGTGATCAGCCAACGCATCAGCGCCAGCGGCTTCACGGTCGAATGCGAGACCCCAAACGCACGGGGCCGCTCTTCACGACCTGGTTTGTGATCGAAACGGAAGGTCGGGAACTTCCGCGACAGCGAATCGCCCTGCCAGGTGCCCGTCAACATGTCGAGCGCGTCGGCCTGCCCCTGATCGAAAACGACATTCGTCGGCCACCGATTGTCTGCGAACCTGCCCCCGTCGATGTTGATGGCACCGACGTCATGCTGGAGAACATTGCTGACGACGGTGCCTGCGAGTGGTTTCCGGGCGATGATGATCGGCTCGAACGCAGGCCGCAGCGCGGTACCCCACCCGTCCCATCGCTGGGCGTCGTCGGTGACCGGGGTGCCTTTGGATACGACGGTGCGGGTTGCGCCGAGCACCCCGTCATGGTCGGTGGTCTGCACGATCCGGTCGGCGCGATGTGCACCATGGTGCTTATCGATCGCGTGCGCGAGGTCCATGCTCTTCGGCATCCCGGTGGTGTGCAGCCACGCAATCTGGTCACGGATCTCAAACCCTGCATTCTCGATTCCGCGCACCATGCGATGCCACGTGCGTGCACCACCGAACGCTGCAACATACGCGCCAGGCTTCAGCGCGTGCAATGCTCCTGCAGCCCACGCCGTGCACCACGCTTCGAACACTTCCGGTGCAGTCATCGCAGACGTGTCCATGTGTGGGAGGGATTCACGGAACCCGGACGCGTCGTCCCAGGAGTGACCGTTAAAGCTCAACCCATAGGGCGGGTCAGTCACCATCGCGTCAATGCTCGCCTCAGGCAGGAGCGGGAGGAGCTCGACAGCGTCACCGAGATATACGGTGGCCTGCTCTTCGGCTATGACCGGGGCAGGTAGTTCGGCGAGCCTCGGCGCGGGCGGCGGTGTGGGGTCTGGCATGGCTGGTGGCTCCCTGCTGTTCGGGGCCTGTCCGCCTTCGTGTGCGACGAACAGGATCACCCAGCAGGTACGGGCCATGCAGACGGCTATACCGCGACACAACCCCACCGTCAGAATCAAGCCAGCTGCGCTTGCCTCACTCGAACCAGCCACCCTGAGTCGATCTAGCTTCGATGATTCCCCGTGCTCTCATTCCTCCACACACGATCGGCAATCAACGAGTTTGAGGCGACGCTTGCTCTGTTTGTCTAGTCGGATCGCGGCGGCCCCGATCGGTCAGTGACTGTTTGCGTAGTAATTCCGAAGGTGGATGACCAAACACTGCACGGTACCCGCGCGTGGCGAGACTGGGGTCGTGCCACCCGACTTCGCGCGCCGCCTCGCTTATGTTCACATCACCTCGCAGGAGGAGATGATGCATATGCAGTGCGCGCGCTTCACGCAGATACTGCGATGGCGGCATTCCTGTCTGCGAGACGAACAACCGCGTCAACTGCGAGGGAGATAGTGACACGATCTTTGCCAGCGATTCCACCGTCCATCGAAAGGCGAGGTCGTCCTCCAGATATCGGATCGCGTCGAGCAACTCGGTTCGGTAATGCCCGTAACGGTCGTGACCTTCGGAGACTGGCTGGAGAAGCGCGAAGACGTTTGCCAGGCGACCCATCTGGCGCAGCTCATTGCCACTTGCTGCCTGCACTTGAGCCAGTGCGAGCAGGTGCACGCGAAGCTCAGCGCTCTGCGCTGGGGTGTAGTCAACTGGCTGGGGTGTGGACGACGCAAACAGCGATTCCAGAAACTGGGCACTGCGAGGGAGCCATCGCAGCTGTTGCTCCGCGAAGTCAGGGCGGACGTAAACGGCGATCGTCTCCACGAAGATCGACGGCACGCCCCTGTACGTCTGATCAGCTGGTAGAAAGGCCATCTTTCCCTGACTCAAAGCCACCGTGCCCTCGGAGTGGAAGATCTCCGTTTCCCCCCGGCTGACGAAGACGAGCTTCATCTCGCGGCACTGAGTCGGACCCACACCGCGGGTTGCTCGCGCGCGCTGAACGAAGAATGGTGTGTGTCGCGGTGTCGTCGGTTCGCTGCGGGCTGCCTGTAGGTTTCTGGCTGGCTCCTGCAAGTTCTGCTCAGACACGATCGGAGTGATCCTCACATTGGCTCTCATACCGCGCTCCTTTTGGATGCGAGTATCAGAACGCAGCGGAACCAAACACATAACAGGGACAAGGTTTCAAGGTTGGGGAATGTGAGTTAGATTCTTCGACGTAAATGAATGTCTTCGGGTCGGGGTGGGGCTTAGGCGCCGCCGGAAATGCAAAGGAGGGAATACACGGACTGCCCGTGTATTCCCTCCTTTGCCTCTAACGAGTTAGGACTTGAGCCCTGCTCGGCGTGCTGCCATCAGACCCAGGCCAGCGAGAAGCAGCAGCGCAGCTGCGCCAGCAATGTAGCCGATGCCGTCACTTCCACCTGTGGTCGCCAGGTTGCCCGTCGGGTTGGACGACGGGACAGGCGGTGCGGGCGTGACTGTCACGACCTCTGCGTCGGCCTCGTCGCTCTCCACCGGGTTACCCATCGGTGTGGAGCCTGTGGCGGTGGCCGTGTTCGTTAGCGTGTCGCCGGTGAGATCGGCCGCCACGACGGTGTACACGGAGGTGCAGGTGATGCTGTCGCCGGGCTCGAGGTGCTCCGCCGGGCAACTCGGATCAGGAAGCTCGCCCGCGCCGCTGAACTCCTGCTCCTCGATTGCGATGTCGTCGACCTCAATATTGCCGGTGTTGGTGACAACGAAGGAGTAGGTGATCTTCTGCCCGACCTCGGTGGCCTTCTCAGTGTCTGCGCTCTTCTCCAGCGACAGTTCCGGAGCAGCCGGGTCGATGGTGACTTCTGAGGTGTTGTTGGACTGGTCGCCTCGGTCGCTGATGGTCACTACGTTGGTGACCGGCTCGGTGCCGGTGACGATGACGTCATACACGAACTCGACGCTGGCACCTGCAGGAAGACCTCGCTCGCGTTCGGTCGCCGGGGTGTCAGGGTCGGGGCTGGTGACGTCGACGAGGTCGTAGGCTTCGATCCCGGTCGCGGGAATCGTCTCGCCCACGGCGGGCACCGACGTGTCGAGCCCGTCGACCGAGACGAGAGTACCGCCGGTGGCGAGATCGTCGACGATGCTGACGGTGTCACCGATTGCCATGTCATCAGCACCGCTGTTGGTGACGAGAACCGAGTAGCGCACGGTAGCGCCGTCCTCGTAGACGGGGTTCCCGACGACTGTCTTCGTTACTGCGAGGTCGTATTCGCACATGATCCACTCGAAGGTCACGAAACCAGGGAGAGTCAAGCCGTCAGCGTCGCGGTTCTTTGCCAGCTCAAGCGAGGCTGCGGTGATCAGCGTGGAGTCAGAGGCGAAGCTCGACCCGCCACCGCCGCCGGCACCGCCGAAGTAGAATCCGCCGCCGCCGTTGTCCCCGTCGGTGGCAGCGCCACCACCGCCACCGAAGTAGCCGCCACCGCCACCTGCACCGGAGTCCCAGCCGTTGTCAGCACCGCCGGTGCCACCCAGGAACGCCGAGCCTGGGACTGCGTCCCAGTTGTGGCCGGGCTGTTCCGGGTCGGTCTGGCTGCGTGGATTCGTACCGGCTGCGCCGCCGGTCGTGGATCCACCCTTACCCGCACCTGGTGCGGTTGCGGCTGCGTTGGGGTCGTTCTCATCGATGATGGCACCGAGGTCCTGCCCGTCGGTTCCATCGCCACCGGGGAACACGATACCTCCATCGACGGCGATGCCGGAGGCGAGATCGAAGCCTCCATCGCCGCCGTGACCGGCGTCCGGGTTGTGACCGCCTCCGGTCCCACCGCCGCCCGCGGCGAGGAGAAGCAGATCACCATCGAAAGCCAGTTCGGTGAAGCCGCCGCCGCCAGCACCGCGATGTCCGCCCGCACCGCCTTCGCCGCCGCCGGGGAGACCCGCGCCGCCGCCGTTGTCTCCGTTCCCACCGACCTGACCGGTGAGCACTTGACCCGCACCCACGTTAAGGTGCGCAGTGATGAGACCGCCAGCGCCGTTCGCGCCGCGCATTTCACCTGGGTTGTCCGGGTCGGGCTCAAGTTCCCCGTCCGAGATGGCCAGGCCGCCTGGCGCGCCGGCGAGAGTGACGTTTACGCTGCACACGCCGTCCGGAACCGTCTGTGTGAAGGCGCCAACGTTGGAGATCGTCGTCGTATCTGCGTCTTCCGCCGGGGCAGCTGATGCTGCGCTCATGTTCAATGCTGGCGCGATGAGCGTGATCGCTGCCGCTCCTGCCAATGCCAATAGCGGCAGGCGTCCACGCCGTTTCGCCGCCGAAGTATTGATTTCCATCCTTGAAAGTTCCCTCTCCTCATGAATGATTCGGTACCGCAGCTCACCAGTTACTGGGTGGGGCGGGAAAATTCGCACCATGCGCCGAAGGGAAGGACAATCTCCCCATGCACTTACGTTATGGAACAGTACCGACCGTGGGCGAGCAGCCAGCGGGAAATGACCCCCGCACGGGGATCAGGGCGGGCAGGTTGCCTGCCTGATGCCCATGGGAGCGGGGTGGGGGCGAGAGGGGAGCCCGCACCCAACCCCGCATCGGGGAGGGAATATCGCTGGGGAGAGGGCGATATTGACCTGCTGAATTGAGACCGAATCAACGCTCGAACCTTAGCTCCTGCCCGAGTAAACCAAGCTCACGCTCAGTTGGTCAGAAGTGGGCTCGCTCCTCAGTGATGCCTTCGGATCGTCGTATCTGGTCTCGCGTACAAGTTGCCTCAGAACACAGTACTTGGCAACACCATCGTGAGTTTTGTCCCCCGTAAGGGGATCGCCGCCGGAGATCAAACATGCTGTCGTTGCATCAGTACGGCGTCGCTACCAGAAATCTTTAGGATTTCGGCTCGCTCAGTGTGCTCGGTTCCGATGGAGTAACACTGAACGTCCTCTCGATGCTTGTGAGCGCGGCTGCTATGGTCTGTCCTGGCGGTCCGTGATCGCCGACTTCCTGGCACCTCGCGAGCCAGTCGACACTTCGGACAAGTTCCGTCTCGTCGTAGAGCCTATGAACTGAACCATGAAAACACGCATCGCGCAGACACTCACCCCCTTGTGGACAGATCTGCATCCGCACGCATCGGGATGGGCGTCGCGTGCCCTAGCTGCTTCGATCCGTCGGACCGTACTTGCAGGCGTCGCCGGATGGCAGCTCATCATGGCGGTGTCCACGCTCCTGTCGGAAGGAACCTCCGCTGGGCTGCTGATTACCGCCGAGGTAGTCCTGGCTCTAATCGCGCTCCTGCTGATGGCTACCGAACGGACACGACACCTGTGGATCGTTCCCACAGCGATGGCTTCCCTCGGAGTCGCCGGGTGCTTCGTTACCGGGGAAATTGGGTCGGTGCTCGCGTTTACGTCCTTCTGGCAGATCACGTTCGCAACGTTTGCTGCGGGACTTCTGCTGCTTTCCCGATGGGTCGTCCCGCCCGTGTTGGTGGGAGTGGTGACCATCAGCATGCTGTTGCTGGAATATCTACCTGAGTGGGGTACGCAGCTGGCGGGCTCAATTCCGGTGACTCAAACATCTATCATTGTCGCGCTCAGGCTCGGACTGCCGATGCTGCTCCGACTTGCTGTCCGAGCAGACGACGAGGAGGCCGCCGCGGAGCGGGCACGTGATCACGCTGAGATTACCCATCGTGTCAGCGCGCATGTCGCGGAAGAATCACGGATGCTGCATGACACCGCGATTAATACACTCAGCGCGATCGCGACCGGTGGAGCCAGTATCCAAAACACGCAGCAAGTCCGGGACGAGTGCGCTCGAAACCTTGCCGTGCTGCGAGGTCTGCGTGGGGAAATAGCCGCAATTAACGACCCCGCGTGCGCTTTCCAGGAGCTTCTTGACTATCCCGGCCTCCCAATCCGTCGTGTCGGGCTTGACGATGGGGCCCTCCACAAGCTTATACGCGAGTTGCCTTCTGGCTCAGTCGTCGGCATGATGCGGGCGATGCGAGAGGCGATTGTCAACGCAAATAAGCACGCTGGAGCGACCCGCATCGAGATTAAAGTCGCTCGCGTAGGTCGCGATCTGCGCATCGAAGTCCATGACGACGGCGTCGGCTTTGATCCGACCACGGTCACAGCCAGAGGGCTCACACACTCGATCTCCACGCGTGCCGATATCTTCGGGTTCACTGCGTCGCTCAACTCGTCGCGGGGTGCGGGAACCGCTATCACTCTGACCGCGTCACCAGACGCCCCGGACCGGACTGACTCGCTCATCCCAACCGACGAATCCGTCGATCGTGTTGTCGCCGGGCTGCACCGACAAGCGGGGCTTCTCTGGGGCGGCGGTGTCACACTGGTAACCGTCCTGATCATCCTCCTCCGCACTAGCCATTACCAGAGCCTGTACCCAATGAGTTATGCCCTCTCCCCGATGATCGCGGTCATGGCGTTGGCGTGGATCGCTGTAAAGGCGGCGCGGCCAGGCGCGTGGCAGTGGTGGGGCAGACTCGGTCTGATCCTGGCTGCCGTGATCGTGTTCCTCTTCTCCGCTGCTGCGACCTCTTTCGGCACCGCTGGAGCCGTCCACTGGCATGTCCTTGCCGCCACAGCCCCAGCAGTCCTTCTCCTCTCCACGCGCCCATCACTTCGCTGGTTGTGCGTCGCTGGAGGATTATGGGGGTTGACGGTCGGCGTGGTTGCAGTGCTCACCTGGCGGTCATCGGAGACGGGCGCAGTGATTGTCGTCATCGCCGGAGCGTCTGCAGGCGCTTTCAGTTACGTCTGGTTGCGATTCATGCGACGTATCACCGCCCTGAGTATCGACGCCGCTGCCGCCCAGCAACGCACGCTTCGGGCGCAACGTGCTGCTGCAGCTGACCGTGCTGCTCAGGACACGTATCGGCGCTGGGTCGACGCCGGGCTCGACTCCGCAGCAGAACTTCTGGACGCCATCAGCAACGGAACACGAAGCCCAAATGATCCGGACACACAAACAGCCTGCGGTCGGGAAGAAGCCTATCTACGACAACTCATCCTCGTCAGCCCTGAACTCGTTCACATCGGGCATACGGCTATGCGCGCACTGCGCAACGCACACGAGAGCGGCATTACCCTTTCTCTCCGTCTCGGTGGTCAAGATGCCCCCGACGAAGACACCGCCCGTTCGCTCTCCAAAACCCTCACAGACGCCATTCGTTCCGCCTCCCCGGGGCAGAAACTGACGGCCTCCGTCTTTCCAGTCCAGAACGGACTCCAACTCACACTGGTCGAAAGTCCCGAAGGCGCGCCGGAAGCTTCCGGCAATATCCGACAATTTACCTATCCGACCACACGCGATGACTCCGCAGTCACTGCACCTACCGCACCCGTCCTAGAAGGAACACGAAATCCATGACCAAGAGGAGCCCCCGCACTTACAGGGTCGCAATCATCGAAGACCACCTGCTCCAGCGGAACCGCACCGAAGAACTGATCCGCGCACAGGATGATTTCGAACTCGTATTCAGTGGGGAATCCAGCCCTGAATTCATGTCCTGGCTCGCCTCCAGCAGCTTTGAACTGCGTCCCCATGTCATCATCCTGGACCTCATGGTTGAACGCGCGCCGAGCGTTGATGTTGCAGTCGTCGAATCGCTCCTCTCCGAGGGACACCGCATTGTCGTTCTCTCCGCGCTCGCCTCCCCACCTCTCGTGCGTAGCATCGTGCAGGCCGGTGTCACCGCAATCGTTGGGAAACGTGACACAGAAGAGGATATCCTCGCGGCCATACGCGCTACCGTCCGCGGACAGGAATGGGTCACCACCGAACTCGCGGCCGTTATCGCCGGCGACCCCGACCGACCCAAGCTCAGCATCCAAGAAGAACGCGCTCTCGTGCTTTATGCCACCGGCCTCTCCCTAGACGAAGTCGCTGCCGCCATGAATTTGCAGCCCTACACCGCCCGCCAGTACATCAACCGGGTCAAGTCCAAGTACACCGCCGCTGGAATCCCGGCCCGCACCAGACTCGATCTCGGCCGCATTGCCTGGGCTGACGGATACATCGAACCCACACTCAATATCTAGAGAACAACGCTTTGGCGACACGAGCAAGCCCGTCCTGTTTCCCGAGCAAGCTGGGCCACGGATGGGTGCACGTGGCGGACCCTGTTGACTGCCGAGGAGCTTCACACCGGCACCGGCACGCCGTTCGACCCAGTCGCGGTCCACACCGACATCGACGACACCGTCCGGACAGCGGGTGTCGAAAGTACCGGCTCAGCTACCCGTGTGTCCACGGTGCCGGATCGTGACGGGAACCTGACTGCGACCGGTGTCATTGCCCTAACCACACTCAGCGCTACTGACGGGGAGCACCAGAATATGCACGGGATCGAACAGCCTCCTGATGCCTCGCCCACGAACTGGATACAACGAGGGGATGCCGGAATTACGCATCTTACCTATCAGCGCTGATCACCGAGCTGCAGTGACGGCTTGATCTTTCGAAGATGGGCATGCAGTTTGGCCGTAGGCTCATCGTGTGACGGTGAGCGGACGTTTCCTTCGCGGCGTGAACACACATGGACGCGACACTGCTCATGGCTTCCCTTTTGGGCCGACCTCACCGTCCGCGGGAAGCAGTCTCGTCAGGGATGCCATGCAGCAGGCAGTGCTACGAGGGCTTGCCGTATGGCAGGTATTCATCATCCTGGCTATTCTTGCCACGCCAATCTCACGATTGACGAGCGTTCTAGCGATCACGGCGCATGTCCTACTCATGCTGGCCTGCCTATGCTGTGCCCTTCGCCGGTGGACTGCGCTGCCTATCGTGCTGGTGAACTTTGCCATCATCGTCATCGACTACGCCATTGCTGAAGACGCCACCACACCGCTGGCGTTTGCGGCCGTGTGGACCGCGATATTGACTTGCGCCACTCCCGTTCTCATCATGCGGAGTGGATTCGCGATGGTCACCAGCGCTGCCGCAATCGTGGCTCTCACCGCCGCCCAGATCATCCTCTGTCCCGATTGGCCCCCTAGTACCCGGCTGATGTTCGTCGCCGCCTCGATCATCCTCACATGCGGAGTGCCCGCCTTCATCCACTCCTTGCGACACGCTGCGCACCGAGCCGACCTCCAGTCTGGTCGTGCACGACAAACCCGTCACCAGGAACGACTCGTCCAGCGCACCGGACGCGAGATTGCCGAGGACGCACGGATCCTGCACGACACCATCATCAACACGCTCGGCGCGCTCTCCCGCGGCGCCGCCACCCGCACCGACCCGCACATGATACGGGCACGATGCGCCCACGACGTCGCCGTGATCACTGGACGCGCCCAGGGTGAACCGCGCCACCATCCCGGATTTGGTCTCGACGAACTCAGCGCAAGTGCAGGAATCAAGATTGTCTCCCCGCACTCATCAGCCGATGACCTGAGACGGCTCGAAGCGCTCCTTCCAGATGAGGTCTCGGACGCGATTGGTCGCGCCATCCGAGAACTGGTCAACAACGCCGCTGCCCACGCTGACGTCGACCAGGTCACTATCGACGCCAATATCCATGACACTCGCCTTGTCATCACCGTCACCGACACCGGGGTAGGTTTCGACGGCCGTCTGGTACCAGGTAGAGGGCTCGCCGAGTCCGTGTTTCGCCGCTGCGAAGAAGCGGGCGTCGCTGTCACCTTGCGCTCCGCCCCGGCACAGGGCACGACCGCGACACTCAACTACCCCCTCGGCCCCACCACCGTGCCTGATCCCATGGCAAACTCGACTGATCGACTCGACGCGACCGTGATCGCTCGTGTCGGATGTTGGGCGTGGGCGGCCGCGATCCTCGTCAGTGACCTCGCTCTTTCCTTCGCTCGGTCTGAACACGTCACCCTCCCTGCTCTCGCTACGACCGCCGCAGTAGGCGTGGTCACCCTTGTGAGTTGGTCAAGTAGTCGCGCCGGCAGGTACCTCCCCGCGTGGCTGACCGTTCTCGTTATCGTGATCGTGCCCGCCGTCTTCACCATCTCCCTACTTGCGACCACGTCGCACGGCGCATCCCTCGTCGAACTGCAGGCCGTACTGTTGACTGTGCCGCTGTATATCTTGCTCGTCACCAGACAGACGCCGCGCGCTCTCGGCGCTGCACTCATCACTTTGGGGATTACCGTTGCCGCCCTCAGCTACGTGGTTCCCCTCACCCGTCCCGAGCTTGCCTTGGTTCCGCTGATTGCCGTGTGCCCCCAGCTGGGTCTCTTCGCGGGGCTGCACGCTTTCCTAAAAGTGCTGACCTCCATCGTTGCCACCTATGAAGGGCAGCGTCGTGCCGCCCTTGACGCTGAAGGCAACATCATTGCACGTGTCGCGCTCACCATTGCCCGCGACCGGTGGATCCACGCCGGAGCCCGCTCCGCAACGGCTCTTCTTGAACAGATCGCCACCGGTCAGGCCGACCCATACGACCGCAGGATTCAGGCCAAGTGCGCGGATGAAGAAAGGTATCTCCGTCAGCTCCTCACCCTCGACAGCGAGTTGCTCCACCTCAGCCCCTGGCTTGCATTTGCCTTGGCGCAGGCCCGCGCGCGTCAGGTTTCCTTCCACATACGAAGCGGCACCATCGACGCTCCTGACGCCGACACAGCTCAGGCTTTCGGCTGCGCCCTGCTTGCTGCCATTGACGCCTGCTGCCCGTCCGAAAGTCTCTCGGCTGGACTCTTTTCGGAAGAAGGCCACCAAGTCGCCCTCATCCTCGGCCCGCTATCGATCGCCGCGTCAATCCAGCGCGTCACAGACGCGAACCGTCACGTCATCCAGTATGAGCCTCTTACCACGCAAGCTCTCATCACTATCCGCCCTCTCCGGGCCGGACACACTCACGAATCCACCGCCGAGGAAACCACCGGATAGAAACCGGGACATCTCTGTCGGTCGTGCGAATGGCGATCGACGCGGGCATGCGCACTCAGCCTCGCGTGGCCAGTTCCTCACGCACGATGGAAGGGGACAGGCGGCTTGATCCCCGCCGAGGGGTCATTTCGCGGATTTGTTGGCTTTAGATGTGGCCTCTATTCGAGTATAAAAATGGGCCGTTGTGCAGATCCTCCAAGGGTCATGCCGGGGTGGAGTAGGAATCTCCGAGCGGTCCAGGGTGCCGCGCATATCGTATGCCGCGCTGACTGTAGTCCGCATATCCGGGAGAACGCTTTGAGACATCGCCTCTGTCTGACGGACATCAGACAGCCACAGTCCGCGGCCAAAGGCTTTTGATCGAGAAGCAAAGGAAAGGAACTTTCGATGACGTCTTTAACCCAGAGCGGGAGAAAGAGGCTGCTGCGCACCAGCAGTAGTCTCTTGGCAACCGCATCCGTAGTGGCCGCATCCGCGGTCGTCGCGATAGCCGCATCACCAGCGCATGCCGCTACCACGGACCTGGTGGTCGACTCCCTCGAGCACGCCGCACCCGAGGGCGAGTTCGGCGTTGACTGGACCTGGGACACGCTGCCCGCCGGTGAGCGCACCCTGTACGCGGCCCTCACGCACGCGAACTCGCTTCCGGCGAGCCCGGGCGACGACATCACCATCGCCTTCGACGACGCGCTCTCCGGCAACATCGACATCTCCGGCGCGGCCATCAACACCCGGATGAGCGATGACAACATCGGCGCGAGCGGAACCACCGTCGACTACCTCGGCAACGGAGCGTTCTATCAGATCGACGCTCAGCAGCCGGTCACGATCGACTTCGGCGGAGACGTCGGTCTCGACCAGCCCTCGGACCACAACTACGCCGGGTTCCTGGTCGACTCCGACGACGTCACAATCGAGAACTTCCCACAGCTGCGCACCGGCGCCTCCGGTGTCGTGGTCGGTAACGGCGTCAGCGGCACCACCGTCCGCAACGGCTCGATGGTCGAAGATGGCATCCTTATGGAAACCGGCATCGGGATCCTCCCGGGTGCCCGCGATGTGACCATCAGCAACGTCACGATGCAGAATCTCTTCCGCTTCGGGGTCTTCTTCGACCGTACCCCGGACGCCGCCGTCGACCCTGACACTGCGATCAGCGGTGTCACAATTGATGGGCTCGACACTTCCGAGACTGCCGAATACGGTGACATCTGGTTCGAACTCGACTCGATCGTCAGCGACGTCACCGTCACGAACTCGCAGTTCAACAGCCCCGAGGCTGTCGCAAACGTGGGGATCCAGGGCGGAGCGCACGTCACGGACATGATCGTGACGGGTTCATCTTTCACCGGGCAGAATGATCGTGCGAACTTCTTCCAGTACGGTGGCGGCGCGACCACGAATCTTCGTGTCATCGACAACTCGTTCACCGACGGCCGTTTCGTGTGGGAGGACACCGGCGGCGCTGGCGCACTGCACACCGGCCTCACCTTCGAAGGCAATCTGTTCCAGGAACAGCGCTCACACGTCCTGGACTTCAACAACTCCCGCTACACCGGTGTCCGTGTCGTTGACAACGACTTCCTCAACACCTATAACGGCGCGGACGCGACCGTGTGGCTCGGACTCGATGCCGGCACCCACCACGGCGAAGGCGGCAACAACCTCATCGAGAAGAACCGATTCATTCAAGAACCGGACTTCTTGGACGCCAACCCTTCCGCCGCCAACAAGTGGGCCGTCTTCAACGACGCGCGTGCCGCCAGCGCCGGCGACCACACCGGGTGGGCCATCGTTGAGAATCATGTGGAAGGATACTTCGGCACCACTCAGGCTCCGATCTCCAACCTCGACATCGGACGCACCACCGTGTGGGGCAACACCTTCGGCCGCGGCACTCGCGGCAGTGTGGACGAGACCGAGTCAGAGGCTGGAACGGCCTGGTTCGTATGGAACGAGTCGGGTCTGGCCAACAACAAGATCCAGACGTGGCGCGTGACCGACACCCAGTACGCCGGCCAATCCGTCACCGTGACGGCGGCGTCGGTCGACCCGCTGTCCGGCAACAACGCCGAAAGCCAGCCGGTGGAGATCCACGCATACTGGACGGCCGATGACAAGGCCGAGGTCTACCTGGGCAAGTTCCCCGATACCTATAGTGGAACGGCGACCCACACCTTCGCCGATGTAGACTCCGCCCTCCTCCCGGATGGAGCGGCTCTCGCCGACGGCAAGGTTCGAGTGCAGATCATCGATGCCAACGGCAATTCCTCTCAGTATTCTGGCCTTGGCGAGGTCTCTACGCCGTCGGTGCCGGGAACGTGCGAGGCTCCTGTCGTATGGGAGGAGACCTTCGGCGCGGGAACGGGGCGTGCGCCGCTCGACGACGGGTTGACCACCTACGCCTACCAACTGACCGGACCGATCATGGACGGCAGCTATGCTCTCGTGCATGACCTCGCCGGGGAGAACGCCGGTGATTTCTGGCACGCAGGGCCCGATCACACCGGTGATGAGAACGGTCGCAAGATGGTAGTCAACGCCGATGAGAATCAGTCGGGTGCCTTCTACACCACCCAGATCGATGGTCTGGTTGCGGGAGAGCGCTACTACTTCTCCGGTTGGGTCGCCAACGCCGGTGCCACCGGCGCGACGGTGCCCGTGAACGTGAAGTTCGCGGTCCTCGATGCCGACGGCAACGCCGTGCTCGATGAAGCGAACACCGGTGACCTGCCGGCCATCAACACGCTCCACTGGGGCCAGTACGGTGTCGTGTTCGAAGCGCCGGCGAATGGGTCGGTGACCATCGTCGCCTCCAACAACGGCCTCGGTGGAGGCGGCAACGATCTCTTCATAGACGATCTCAGCTTGAGCGTGTACTGCCCCGGCCTGGATCTGGTGAAGTCTGCGGAGATCACGACGGACAACGGTGAGCAGGGTGCCGCCGATGCCGGTGATGTGATCACTTACACCTTCACGGTCGAGAACACTGGGAACGTCACTCTTGAGGACGTCACGGTCAACGACCCGAAGGAAGGCCTCTCGGAGCTCACACCCGCAGGCCCGGTCACCCTTGCCCCCGGCGAGGATACGGTGTTCACCGCGACGTACACCGTGACCGAGGAGGACGCGGCAGCGGAGGAGATCACCAACACGGCCACCGCAACCGGCGTCGGCCCCGACGGTGAGATCACCGACGAGGACACCGTCGATGTTCCTACCACTCCAAGCGTAGGAGTGCTGGACGACTGGAAGACCGTGAGCCCGGCCACCGGGTCGACGCTCCAGCCGGGTGAGACGGCGACGTACACGCTGCACTTCACCAACACCGGCAACGCGCCCGTAACGGTGAACCGCGACGACGTCCTTACCGGAGTCCTCGACGATGCCGAGCTGACCGGGCAGCCTGTCGCCTCCAACGACGCGCTGACCGTGTCCGACGTCGCCGATGGTCGCCTCACGGTCACTGGTGAGCTCGCCCCCGGCGAGGACGCCACTGTCACCTACCAGGTCACTGTCCGCGAGGACGGACAGCGCGGTGACGACCGGCTGGGCAACTTCCTCGTCCCCGCGGGTGAGGAGCCCCCAGCAACCTGCGCGCCAACGGATCCGGAGCGCCCGGACTGCACCGTCAACCACGTCTCCGATGTGGCCGTGGCAAAGTCCAGCGACCCGGCCTCGGGCACCGAGGTGGAGCCGGGTGAGAGGATCACCTACACGGTGACCTTCACCAACCGGTCCACCAACGTGGACGCTGCGCCGGTCACCGTCGACTACACCGACCACATGGCCGGTGTGCTCGACGACGCCACCCTCACCGCCGGCCCTGTGGTCTCCGACGAGAACCTCACGGCCAAGGCCGAGGGCGACACGATCCGCATCACCGGTATCGTGCCCACCGGCGCGGAGTACACGGTCACTTACACGGTGACGGTGAACGCTTACGACAAGCAGGGAGACCGTGCGCTGAGCAACATCGTCGCCGTCACCGGTGAAGAGCCGGTCTGCGTCGAGGGCTCCCCGCTGTGCACCCTTCACGAGGTTTCTTCGCCGCCGGCACCGGTGGACCCGGAGGAGCCGAATGGATGGCTGCCGACCACAGGTGGAGAGATTTCCGCGACTGTGATCATTCTCGCCCTGCTGCTGCTCGGCGTGGGAGGCGGTATCGTCCTTCTGAGTCGGCGCCGCAAGTCTGTCGCTCAGGGAACCGATCAGGAAGTCTCCATCGATGAACTGATTTAGCCTTCCGCTGCCGGACCTCGTTCGTATTGGAGATGAGGTCCGGCAGCACCAGAGGGCGCCCACGCTAGTACCACAGCAGCGTGTCTCCCACCCGGATACTCATTCTCATCGTGTCCGGATCCGGCCCCGTCAGCTACCCTCACCAGCTGGCGGGGCCGGAGTCCTCCCCACACCGATACCTGCATGGTGAGTCCCGCGTTTCAAGCACGCTACCCATATCCAACCTCGAGGCTTTCGCTGATGACCGCGCGGGCAGCGACTGTGATCTGAGCGTTCAGCAACCAGCAGGAAGAGGGTTTCATCTTGATTGGCAGCCGATTAACTCTTTCCATCACGACGTTCATGCTTCCTGGATCGTCGATGCCGGACAGTCTGAAACTGTGCTCCGCGGCCCTCGCTATACCGTCGTCGACTATGTGCTGCAGGTGATCTCATTCACTGGTTGCGCAGACGCTCTGTGCCATCCTGCACCAAGATGTTCGCGTCCGAATCACGCCGACGCAACCTGTCCCGGTTCTACTCAGATCCTGACAGGCAGCGTCAGTTATCTCTCGCGGCGTAAGAGAGCTTTGCTAGAACGGTCGTTTCCGCGACCGCTCTCATGGCAGGTGTCAGCCGGCGCAGTATGGCTTTTGGACCCGCTTCGAGTGCGGAGTCCTTTCGGCAACGGGTCCGCAGCCAGAGCTTCAGTAAATGCATACGCGGACCAACAGCGTCGCAGGCCTGTGTTCCACACGCTTCCTACTTCGCGTACGTCGTCAAACAAGACGTAATTCATGGCCCAGACACGTCCGTGATCAAGGACGGGGACCCGTAACGCGAGACTTTACCTCGGCCAGATCCGGGGCAGATGTTGGCGGAGGAATTCAAAGCGGCGAGTATGACTCGATAGGCCCCATGGTCGGAGAGTCGGGCATCGTCTGGATCTGCCGTGAGACTGGCATGTGTGAACTTCCAGGCTAGTGGACACCCTCCACGCTCAACAACGCCGTTCGCAGGAAAGTCCTAGCTGATGCATCTATACAAACACATCCTTAGCCGCACTGATCAAAGCACTTTTGAGTACGCCATCAATGACCCCCGTGCGGGGGTCATTTTCTCCAGGGGCATACGCCGGGCCCTGTTCTCGGCTCAGAATTGCATGTGGCGTAGATCCCTAATCGATTTTCGTCAAGCTCGCGCGTTTCACTCAAGTGTGCCAACACGATCGGTGGCGCAAGAGAAAACGCGCCTCACACATCATGATTCATCGGGAGCCTGTCACATGCCTTCGAACACTCGAGCCATGCGAGCAACGCAAACCCAGCGAAGTCGCTTTCTTGTTGCGCTGCTGGCGGCATTCGCGCTTCTCTGGACACTCGTTCCTGGTGTAGCCTCGCCCGCCTACGCAGCCGGTGGAACTTTAAATCTGACTCTCGAAGCGGTGAATCCGACAGTGAAGTCGGGCGAGGGGGCAAGCTTCCGGGTGCAGTGGAACTGTACCGGTGCTGGCACCTGTGACGGTGGCCGTATCGAGGTGCCGGTGCCTGCGGGGATGCCCGGATCGGACGCGTTCCCAGACGGTGTTCCATTGACCATCACAAGTCAGAGTGGCATCGCGGGTGGTACGGCGAGCGTGGAGGGGACCGCACCGAATCAGGTGCTGGTGTGGACGTTGCCTGCCGTCGTGAATACGGGTGCCTCGGGCACCGTGTCCTTCACTTTGACGCCACCGAACTCGGTGACTCCGGATGGCGCGACGATCACTCCGGTCGCGACGTTCACTGCTACCGGGGCAACATCCGTGACTGCGAACGCTGATGGGGCTCAGCAGACTGTGGTGGAGTCGGCGGTGTCGCTCAAGACGGTGAAGAGCCGCACGTTCCCGACTGACGTGCCATACGTCGATCAGCAGGTGACTTACCGGCTCCTTGTCGGCTATGAGGAACAGTTCGGTGCGAGCGAGAGCGCATACGTGAAACGTATGCGTGATGTGTGCGAGGCGGTGGGGACTCAGGCTCTTGAAAACCTGACGCTCGTCGATACGCTCGAGCCCGGTGCTGAGTTCGTGTCCGCGACGATGGGAGGCGTGTACGACGCTGGTTCAAACACCGTCACTTGGGAACTGGGGTCGTCGATCAAGGATGCAGCACCCTACGCGTGCAACCTTGTGAGCTCGGATGCTGCGTTTGTGCAATGGAATGCCCCTGAAGTGACCGTTAAGTATCCTTCCCCGGATTTTGAGGCTGACCCGAGCGCGACTGCAGTGACGAACTCTGTGGTTGCAACGGCAAATGCGTGGGGGCAGCCCGACGCCACCCTGTCGTCTGACTCTGAGACTTCGCACGGTCTTCGCGAAGGCAGCCCTGGAGCGACCGTGGCTAAGGGGCCCGGCTACGACTGGGCAATTGGAAACCCTCTCTACCGCGGCATTCCTTCAGCGGGTAGTTCTCTGTACACGCTGACTGGCACCTCGACTGATAGCAAACCTGCACGCTGGCAGTTCGTTGACATGATGCCGTGCGAGTTGACATCCCCGACCGATGCGAACGATACCGATTGCGCGACTCCGGGTTTCATCAACCTGAACTTCTCCGCCGACCAGTACCTGCCTGAAGTAGACGTGAACTGGACGACGAACACCGGAACAACGGGCGTGTGCACGCTTCCCGCAGGTACGTCGGTGACGGATAACATGAAGCGATACTGCACCGGCAGCACCAGCAACCAGGCAGCACCCGGTGTTCCTGCCGGCGAGTGGATCACGAAGATCGAAGTCGATACCGAGATCCCCCCATACGGCGGTGGCCGCATCTACATCCACGGCACTCCGAACCCCGACCTCACAACCGACAACGTGGACACGGAGTACCTGAACCCTGACCTTGATGTCGAGCGTACAGATGTGCACCCGAACTTCGTGACGGTGGAGAACTGCCCGATCAGTAACACCATCACCTTCGAAGACGGTCACGTGTGGAATCCGCCCCAGCCACAGCTGCGAGGCAGTAACGGCGGGATCTGCGGATACCGTCAGGTGATGACCGAGCCGGTGAATCTCAGCCCAGTGAAGTCGATGTATAACCCCGACCTTCCCGGTACGCCTCCCGCGGTTCCTTCCGTGCAGACCGGTGAATCTTTGACGGTCGACCTTGCTATCGAACGGTCGAATCGTGGGCCTGCCAGTGTCTATAACACGTGGACGTTCACGCCGACCTTGACAGAGTATCTCCCTGCGAACCTCACATTCGATCCCGATTCGCTGCAGATTGTTCCCAATGGAACTGGAGCTGTCCACGCCAACTTCGTAGCCAGACTCGGAGATCCTGTTGTCGATATCGAAACTGTTGACTTCGCTGGAGAGGAGCGACAGAAGATCACGATTACGTTCCCGGACGCGAACATCGAGCCAGGTATGCGAACAGGCGGGCCTTCCGCATTTGCGCGCTTCCAGGTACAGGTGAAGCCTGGAGTGGCTGCTGGAACCTACGCGAACAACTACCTGTTGACCGCAGAAGAAGCAGGCCCGGATATCAGCGAGACGTACCTGAACTGCACGACGGGCACTATGGTCGATGCCAGCCTCAACGCGACCACTGATCGTAATGAAGCCATCGGCTGCTTGGCGCAATCGCGCTACACCGTTCTCCCGACTCCGGGCGCGATGGTCGAGAAGACTGTGCAGGGGATCTACGACGCCGACCCGGTCGACGCCCCCGGCACCGGGTCGACCACGATCGGTGGCGACGCGGTCTACCGTCTGAACGTCCAGAACTCTGGATCAGTGGATATCCGAAACGTGGTCGCATACGACATCCTCCCTCGCATCGGTGACACGCTGACCCTGCCCGCGGCTTCAGGCGAAGCGCGCGGTTCGGAGTTCCCCGTCACCCTGCGCGGTCCGGTTGACGCGCCTGCCGGGGCGACAGTGCAGTACTCGGGGAGCGAGAACCCCTGCCGAGGCGACCTCGCCGGAACCGGCGGAGGCACAGTTGAAAGCGCTCCTTCCGGTTGCGACAACGACTGGGATACAGCGCCTCCGTCCGGGGATTACGCACAGGTCACCGCGATTCGTATCGATTTCGGCTCGCGTGTTTTCGCCGCCGGTGAAACTGAGCAGATCACACTTGACGTTCGAACGTCCGCAAGCGAGGGCGCGCTCGACGGTGTGGCATGGAACAACGCAGCAATCGCCGCACGCGAGGCCTCTTCAGGGAGCGCTACCCTGCCGATCGAGCAAACACCCGTTGGTCTGCAGATGCTCCCTGACCTGAGTTGGTCGAAGACCGATGCTGCAACGGATGAGGTGCTCGGAGGGTCGGAATGGTCTCTCGACACGGCAGAAGGAAACGACGCGTCTGGCTTCCCGAAGAGTATTGAGGACTGCACTGGCGCACCGTGCGACGGGCCGGACCAGGATCCTGCCGCAGGCCAGTTTAAGGTGACCGGGATTCAGTGGGGTGAGTACACGCTCACCGAGACGACAGCACCCGAAGGGTATGTGCTCCGTGAAGACGCCATCGACGTGAACCTCACGCCGGAGAACGTCGACGAAGACACGCTCGCCATTGAACTGGGCGAGATCGGGAACGTCCTCCAGCAGGGCGAGTGGACACTGTCGAAGACTTCTGACCCGGCATCGGGATCGGTGGTTGCCCCCGGAAGCGAAGTTACGTATACGCTGACCGCGGCCAACGATTCCAACTTCCCCGTGAGGAACGTCGTGGTGACTGATGATCTGAGCGACGTGCTGAACCACGCCGAGTTCGGTGAGTTCACCCAGGACGACGACGGGAAGGCGTCTCGTGCTGGAAGCACGATCACGTGGAACGTGGGTGAACTCGCTGCTGGTGAGACGCGCACGGTCACATACTCGGTAGTGATTCACGAGGACGCGAAGGGTGTAACGATCCGCAACGTCGCGACGGGTGACGGTGATGAGCCGCCGACGGAGTGCGCTCCTGAAGAGCCGTGCGAGACCACGCACGAAACTCCTGCGGAGTGGTCCCTGTCCAAGACTTCTGACCCCGCTACGGGGAGCGAGGTCCAGCCTGGTGACACGGTCACGTATACGCTGACCGCGGTGAATGCTTCGGAGGGAGCAGTCGCTGATGTTGTAGTGACCGATGACCTGAGTGATGTGTTGAACAACGCAGAGTTCGGTGAGTTCGTGACTGACGATGGCGGGCATGCGTCTCGTAACGGGAACACGATCACGTGGAATGTGGGTGAGCTCGCAGCGGGAGAAACACGAACCATCAGCTATACAGTGACCGTGAACAACGACGCGCACGCGGTAACACTTCGCAACGTTGTGACCGGAGATGGATCGATCCCCCCAGGCAGCTGCGTGCCCTCCGAACCCTGCGAGACAACGCATGTGACGCCGGAACCGCCTGCCGACACGACTCCTGATGGTCCCTTGGCTACAACAGGCGGTGGAAACGCAACAATAGCTAGCGGCGCAGCATTGCTCCTCCTCCTGGCAGGCGTGGTTCTCCTAGCGCATCGTTCACGGCGGAGCTCCGCCGGCACCCAGTAAGAATAGTCAATCACGTCAAGTGTGGGGCGTCAGCGGTATTCACGTTGCGCTAACGCTCCACACTTACCGCGGGGACATCGGCTCGAATGACGCTCTACCTGTCATCGACGAGATCTACACGGAACGTACCTGATTCATGCGACGGTATCCATCAGAGTCATGAATGCCGACAACGGGCACCGGTATTTGCTGAACTCTGTCGTCACTGGAGATGGCGACCGCTATGAGGCCGCGGTGCTCACGCGTTACTACCTGGAATCTGGAACCCCGCCCTCGCGTTAGTCCGGGGCAATAACCTTGCACACCTGTTCAGTGTGACGGTCTCGATCAGGGTAATGGCAGCCGGTGAGGGGTATCGGTACCTGCTGAACTCTGTCGTCATTGGTGATGGTGACCGAGATACGGCTTCCGCGCTGACTCGTTACTACTTGCAGGTGGGTACACCGCCGGGCGCTTGGACAGGATCTGGGCTCAGAGGCCTTTCCGGGACTGTAGAGTCGGGTCGAGCCGTGACCGAGGAGCAGTTGCGGCGACTCATGGGCTACGGGCAGGACCCGGGCACGGGTGAGCAGCTCGGTCGCCCGTACCGGAAGTTCGCCACCGCCACGGAGCGGGTGCAGCGTCGCATCGACAAGCTCCCTGAGACCCTCACTGATGAAGAGCGTGCGGCACAGGTCGGGTTGATTGAAGCCGAGGAAGCACTGAAGCCGACTGGAGCGCCGGTTGCCGGTTTCGACCTGACGTTCTCCGTCCCGAAGTCAGTGTCTACGCTGTGGGCGGTCGCTGACAGTCGAACTCAAGCGTTGATCGCGCAAGCGCATCATGCAGCGATCCAGGACGTGATCGAGCTGCTGGAACGCGATGTCGCGGCGACCCGGGTGGGAGCGAGAGGTCCTCGTGGTGCTGTCGCGCAGGTGCCGGTACGGGGTGTGATTGCGGCGGCGTATGACCATTACGACTCACGGGCATCGGATCCGCAGTTGCACACGCATGTCGTGGTCGCGAACCGAGTACAGGCGGTACGGGATGGGAAATGGCGCACCCTCGACTCCCGCGCCCTGCATGCTGCAGTGACCGGGTTGTCGGAGCATTACAACGCTGTCCTCTCCGACCGGATCACTGCGCTACTCAGTGTCGGGTGGGAGCCACGCGAACGCGGCACGGGCCGCTCCACCGCGTGGGAGATCACCGGTGTCTCGCAGGGGCTGATGGATGAGTTCTCTTCCCGGACCCGCGATATCGAGCAGGTCAAAGACCGTCTCGTTGCCGACTACGTCGAAAAGCACGGGAGGCAGCCGTCTCCGAAGCTGCTGTGGCAGTTCCGCCAACAGGCCACCCTCGAGACCCGGCCCCCGAAACAGCAACACTCATTGAGCGAACTCACCGCGCAATGGCGAGACCGCGCCACACGGGTGCTCGGTGAAGACGCCCCAACCTGGGCAGCAGCGCTCCTCGCAGCCAGTACCGCTGATCCGTTGCTGCGAGCCGACGACATCCCGTTGGATGATCTGAATGCGGTGGCTGCGGTGGTCGTGGAGCGGGTGGGGGATCGGCGGGCGACGTGGAAGCGGTGGAACCTCCACGCCGAGGCCGTCCGCCAATCGATGGGGCTGCGCTTTGCCACCGCGCAGGATCGTGATGCGATCACACGGCAGATTGTTGACGCTGCCGAACACGTGTCCCTCCGGTTGACACCGCCGGAGCTTGCGTCGAGCCCGCCCATGTTCCAACAGCCCGATGGCGCGAGTGTGTTCCGTCCGAGAGCGTCCACGGTCTACTCCTCGGAACGGGTGCTCGCAGCGGAAGACCGGCTCCTCACAGCTGCTGAGAACCGAGCGGCACCGACGGTGCCGCTCGGTTGGATTGAACAGGCAGCCCGGACGAAAAACAAGGACGGGTATTCGTTGTCGGCAGATCAGGAGCAGGCGATCGCGAGGATCGGCATCTCCGGCCGCACTCTCGATGTGCTCGTCGGCCCGGCAGGGACCGGGAAGACCACCACTATGCGAGCCCTTCACCAGGCATGGGAGAGACGACACGGCCATGGCTCGGTCATCGGGTTCGCACCATCAGCGGCAGCAGCCGAAGTACTCGCCGAGGATTTGGGTGTGGCGACGGAGAACACGGCGAAGTGGCTCCACGAACACCGCCACGGCAACTGGAATCTCACCGCCGGTCAGCTCGTCGTCATTGACGAAGCATCGCTCGCAGGGACCCTCGCCCTCGATACCATCACCACCCACGCCCAAGAAGTGGGCGCGAAGGTGCTGCTTGTCGGTGACTGGGCACAACTCGCGGCGGTCGACGCGGGCGGGGCATTCGGGATGCTGGTGCGTGAACGCGACGATACCCCGGAGCTCACTGATGTGCGCCGGTTCCGAAACGACTGGGAGAAACACGCCTCCCTCGGTCTGCGCATCGGTGACACGGACGTCATCGACACCTACCTCGATCACGACCGCATCACCCCTGGCAGATACGAAGAGATCATCGAGCAGGCCTACCAAGCCTGGCAAACAGATCAGGCAGCAGGGAAAGCCTCCGTGCTTATCGCTGAAACCCTCGACACTGTCTCCCAGCTCAACACCCGAGCCCGCACCGACCGGATCCTCGCAGGCGACGTCGCCCTCGACGGCGTCCGCCTGCACGACGGGAACAAGGCCTCCCGCGGAGATCTCATCATCACCCGCAAGAACGACCGGCGACTCTCGCTCGGAAGAGGATGGGTGAAAAACGGCGACCGCTGGACCGTAACCGGAGCACATGATGACGGGTCCCTCACCGTCCGCCGAGCGAACTCGAAATGGCGCACCACGATCACCTTGCCCGCCGCGTATGTTGCCGCGAACGTGGAGCTCGGGTACGCGATCACCGCGCACCGCGCGCAAGGCTCGACTGTGACGACGGCGCACGCGATCGTGTCGTCACCGGAAATGACTCGCGAATCGTTCTACGTCGCAATGACCCGTGGACGGGAATCCAACCGCGCCTACATCGCTACCGACCAACACCACCTCGAAGAACACCAGCACCGTGACGACCTGCACATGACCGCCAGGAGCATCCTCTACGGCATCCTGCAACACGTCGGCGCGGAACAATCCGCCCACGACACCATCACCGCCGAGCAAGAAACGTGGGGATCGCTGGCGCAGCTTGCAGCGGAGTACGAGACCATCGCGCTAGAAGCCCAGCAACACCGCTGGACCATGCTTCTCGAGCAAGGAGGGCTCACCATCGAAGTGCTCGATGAACTCGTTGAGACAGAGTCCTTCGGAATCCTCACCACCGAGCTGCGTCGCCTCGAAGCGGCAGGCCACGACATCGAACAGCTACTCCCGCGGGTCGTGCAGGCCGGGAACCTCGATGGCATCGATGATCTCGGGTCACTGCTGCGGTACCGGATCCAGAAGATCACGCGCACCTACCCACCCAGCCCGAGGCGTACGACCGGGCTCATCGTAGGCCTCGTTCCCCGAGCCGCCGGTGTCACCGACCTTGCCATGCGCACAGCACTGGACGAACGGGAGCGGCTCATGGGTGAACGTCTCGACGTGCTCACCCAGGCCGTGATCGAGCAGCCCGCGCCGTGGCTGGCCACGCTCGGAGACCTCGACCGCGAGAGCCTGCAACAGGTGGTTCGCGTGGTCGCCGCGTACCGTGACCGGTGGGGCATCACCTCAACGAGCGCTCTCGGGTCGGTGCCCGCCGATGATGCGCAGCGGATCGATTACGAACGCACCCGCGATACGCTCACGCGCTTGAACGAAGCTCCCGATGACCGCACCCGAGAGGTCGCGCAGCGACGGGATGAGCGCAGGCTGTAGAGACCGCGACGCAGAAGCGCGTCAGTTTCGGGGTCTTCCTTCTTGCTGGAGTGGTGGGTATCCTGATGGTGGCAGGAGCAACCACGCGCCGATCCCCGCAAGCTGGGGTGAGGCAGACCGTTCGAGAAGTATCTCGGGCACTCAACCACTCAGGACCAGCCCACACCGCGATAGTCCTGCGTGCGAAAGTGAGGTCCACATCATGCTCCTGAATCGGCTCTGGAATGCCAGCATCCACACCCGCATCTTCCTGCGTCGCTGGATGCCCACCAACATCCTCCTCGATAAGCTGCGCACCCGACGCGGCCTCAAATGGGGAATCCCCGCGATGCTCCTCGGCGTCGCATACCTGCTGATCGCAGCCACCTGCACCGGCCTCATCGAGCAGGGCTGGAGCAAATGGCTCTACCTGGCCTTCTTCTGGGCACTGTGGAACGGGCTGAAGTTCCTCCTCTTCGGGCCGTGGAGCCTTGTGCTCCTTGCGCGGGCGCGGATTCAGGAGGCACGTCTGCACCGCGGCGCAAGTGCGTGGGCGTTATCAGCGTGTCGCGTGGTGTTCCCGCTAGGGTTCGGGGATCCTAGAGTCACGATGTTGATCTCGCGACGATAGACGGCCGACCACAGGCTCCCGTCGGTCAGGAACCTCAATGCACCGGCGCCATCCCTCCCGCCCTCAATCCCGCACCATGACAACCACCGTCGGGTGGTGGTGTTGAGGAAGGTCACTAGGGTTCAGGGTTCCCAACACGCGGGTATCCTGGACGGCTGGTCTATGCCCAGCTCAGTGGAAGATCTTGCCCGGATCAATGTCATCTACGGAGGCAACGGCAGCGGCAAGAGCACACTGGCGCGCGTTCTGTCTCAAATGACAACCGAGGAGCCAAGCGATACCGTCCTCCACATCGATGTCCATGATGCTGCGGCGACGAAGCGGCAAGTGTCTGACCGATCAGATCCCTTCTGGTCTCGGCTGAGGGTTTTCGACAAGCAGTTCGTCAGCAAAAACTTACTTTTCGATCTCAACGGTCGCAGCGACGCCCTCCCGTTGCTCGTGCTCGGCGAACCTAACGTTCAGAGAGACCAGCGAATCGCTGAGATCGATGCCCGACTCGAAGAACTCTCTTCCACTCTGCCCGGCACACGTATGGCCGCAGAATCAGCGAGCAAGGCTGCAAGGAAGCTTGCAACCGATACTGCGCGAACGATTGGCCAAGAATTGCAGGCTGCCGGTGGTCGCTATTCCGCACGCGGTTACGACGCACGACGGGTCTCCCAAGCGCTCCCGGGAATCGACGAGGTGGTCCATCAACGCTCTGACGAGGAGATGGCAGCCGACCTCCGCGTCGTACAAGGTCAGCGACTCGACCCGATTGACCCGATCGCGCAGGTCACTTTCAACCTGCAAGCGATTCAAGATGATGTTTCGTCCGCGCTCCGGCAGACGATCACGAACGCTGCCTTGGAAGGGCTGTCCGGGAACCCGGCCAACGAGTCCTGGGTGCAGCAAGGGCTTCGGCTTCACGATCATCGCGACCAATGTCTATTCTGCGCGAGCACGATCACCGAAGAGCGTCGCCAGGCTCTTGAGAACCATTTTGACGAGAGCTTCAAGCGATTGCAGGAACAGCTCCAGTCACTCGATCAGCGTCTTGAGCGAGAAGAGCAAACGCTCCGAGACACGCTAACTTCGGTCCGAGAACCTGGGCATCTCTACACAGATCTCCTGGATCAGTACCAGGCACGCGTGTGGCAGCTAAGCAACGCTGCTGAAGCGTACCGCGAACGCATTGCCGCGCTGCGTTCACAGATCGCCCAGAAGCATGCTTCGCCCTTCGGCGTCCTTGAAATTGACCAGCTCCCTGGTGCGGTCTCCATTAGCCTTGAGCCGCTCAACGAGGTCCTCAAGCAGCACAACACCCGGTCTGCCTCATACCAAGAAGCCGTGAACGATGCTGCACGCAGGGTCGAACAAGCACGCCTGGCATCGATCGTTGCCGACTACCGCGCGCACCTCGCGGAGTCTAAAGAGCAGTCTGATTCCGCAGATGAGCTCCAAAAGGAACAAACAGCCCTGTCCGCAGAACGCGAACGCATCAACGTAACGGACCTTGACCCCTCACCATTGGCGGAGGAGCTGACGCGAGATGTGGCAAGCCTCCTCGGTCGCGACGAACTCGTCTTCGCCAAACAAGACGACAGGTACTCGATCCAACGCAACGGTAAGCCTGCCACGGCACTCAGTGAAGGCGAACAGACAGCCATTTCCCTGCTCTACTTCCTGTGCAGCCTGCGTGATGAAAAGACCCGCAACATCAACGCGACCGTCGTCATTGACGATCCCGTTTCGAGCCTCGACCAAGAGATCTTGGTTGGCGCGTCCAGTCACCTCTGGAGCACGTTGGTCGGCAATAGCTCTCAACATCAGGTGATCCTGCTCACCCACAGTTTTGAGCTCTTCCGTATGTGGAGTAACCAGCTCGACCGATTGCCTCCAAGCGTCAAGAAGCACTGCAATTACTCGATCTATGAGCTCCGAGCCCGCTACCAGAACCACCCCGACGGAACCGCGCGCCGCCGTCCAACGATGATCTCGTGGACAGACGAGAAACTGCGGAAGAAGCTGCGCTCCCAGTATCACTACCTCTTCTGGCGTGTCGCTGACGTTCTCCGGGCCGACGCCACCGAAGGAGACCTCGTCACAGAGCTCGAGGCAAGCACAATCATTCCCAATGCAGCGCGGCAGATGCTTGAGGCTTTTCTTGCTTTCAAGTACCCCAGCAAGATCGGCGACTTCGAAGGATCTATGCGCAGAGCCTTTGAAGCCAAGGCCGTCGCCGATCCCCTGCGGCAACGAGTCACTCGATTCGTTCATCGCCAATCACATAACGAAGAAGCCGACATCAGCAAACCCGTCAGGATCGGTGAAGCAATCACCGTCTTGCGTGGAGCATTCGAGTTCATCAACGCAGTCGACCCCGATCACTTCGACGAAATGTGCGCGGCCCTTGACCTGAACACCGCCGAGATCCTTGGCGCAGCGGACGTCGCTGGCGATTAGCCCCGTGTGAGCTGGCGTCCCACGCGACGAGCATTGGGCCTGGACTCGACACCCGCCCGCTTCAACGCCCGCCACACCATCGAGTGACCCACACCGAGCTCCCGCGCGATCTCACGCGTCGTCAGCCCCGACTCATAACTGTGAACCGCTTGAGTGACCTGAGCGTCTTCCAGCCCTTGACGGCGGATCCTGACACCAGCATCCACGAGCAGATCCCGCACCGTTTCCTTGCCTAACCGATGCTCACGTGCGATCGAGATCAGCGACGCCCCGGCCTCGTACGCCGCGACCATCGCCTGCAACGCATCGGTAGCGACCGGGGTTCCAGCCGTCTCAATCGGCGTCACCACAGGTCCACGAACATCGCTCCAAGGCACAGCTAGACTGGAAACTGACCCGCCCTGACCGTCGGAAGATCCGCGTGAAATCAATGATTTCAAGGTGACGAACGAGGATACAGTTTTCTCCCGGTTGGGGCACTCAAAGAGTGATGTTGCAACCCACGGCTGACATCGTGAACATCATCCTCGCCGTGCGCTTATTCAGATCGTCAACGTAAATTCCGGACATGGACGGTCGTCTCCGTGACGGGGTATGGACGAGGAGGATAGACCGCATCCCAGACTTGAATGATGCAACAACAACTCCACAGCGCAAGACACTCACAGAGTTCCGCCCTGCACGAGATTTCGGAGGGGTGCATTCGTGCCTAGACCCCGCACACCGATCGGCACCTTTGGCAGCATCACCACCACGCGCACACCAGGCGGACGCTACGTCGCCCGCACCCGCTATCGCGACTGGGACGGGAAGAGCAGACACGTTCAAGTCACCGGCGCGACAAGGCCCTCAGCCGAACGCTCGCTGAAGAAGAAACTTGCCGAACGCGACCTCTTTCAGCCCGGCTTCACTGGTATGACCGCCGACAGTTCCTTCCCGGCTCTCGTGTCGTACTGGCTGGAAGACATGGACCTCGAAGATCGACTCTCCAAGACGACGAGGCTGCTCTATGAACGCAACATGCGCACCCTTGTTCTGCCGTTCTTTAAAGACGTCACCCTCCGCGAGATCGGCGTCGCTCGCTGCGACTACTTCCTCAAACAACTCGCGAAACAGAGCTACAACAGGGCACGCCAAGCACGCGTCGTCCTCCGCCTCGCCCTTGCACTCGCAGTGCGCCACGAGGTTCTCCCGCGCAACCCAATGGATCACGTCTCCAGGCTTCGCCGCCCGGCCCGCACCCCGGACAAGGGGTCGCCGGGTCAAATCAGAAGTTCAACTTCGCGATTGACTAGACCCAATAAGCAGTATTGACAGGTTGGTCTAAAGAGAAGCAGCATTGCCGCGCGATCATCTCGACGTCACCCGATCCCACCGCCGTGGCGCCTTCGTTACCTTTCCGAGCACCCACTCGAGCGGTCCCTGCTTGAAGAGCAGCGCCCACAGCGTGCACCCGGCAATCACCCAGAGCGTCATCGGCCAGAACGGGTCGAGTGCTCGGAAGTCGAGCCAGGGGTCCCAGCTGGGGTCGCGGGCCGTTTCGACGGCAAGCCAGATCGCCCAGACGCCGATGTGAGCGACGTAGGCGGTCAGCGGCATGGAGCCGACCGCTCGCAGGGGCAGGGCGATCCAGCGCAGGGGAGTGAGACAGAGCAGCACCGCCGCGCTTGTCACCGCGAGCGCGAATCCTCCCGAGCCGAGCGCTTCACCGATGCCCGACGAGTGCGGGGCGTCTTGCCACACGGCGAACCACCACTCGGGAGTGCCGAGCGCCGCGTACTCGATCTCGTCGGGGCCCGCGGCGGCGCGCACCGCTGAGCCGATTACGCCGTATTCGACGACGGCGAGCACGATGCCGGCACCGAGCAGCGCCCACGCGTAGCGCACTGAGCGCACGAGCAGGGTGCCGGCGGCCATGCCGCAGAACATGAACGCCATCCAGAACGGAATGGGATAGTTCCACGCGATGAGGCGCAGCGACTCGTCGATATCAAACGCATTCGGGCTGGCTGCGACGGTGGAGTTGATCCACCACACGGCAAACGGTGCGATGAGCGCGAGCGCCGCCGAGAGCGTGAAGAGGTACCGGGGTGCGAGCGATGTGAACGGGATCGCCAGCACAAACAGCACACCGTACGCGGGCAGAATGACGTACACCGGCACATCGAGATCATCGAGCCAGATACCCAGTAGCCACATGAGGATGCCGCGCAGCAGCAACTGCACCCGTAACCCCCAGAGCGGCCGGCTGGCGCCGGGCCCGCGGGCCTCGCGGCGGCGCTTCGCCGACGTCGACACGATGCCGAGCGACACCCCGGCGAGCATCGCGAACAGCACCGATGAGCGCCCCTCGACCACTCCCGACCAGGTGCCCGGATCGCTCCACTCAAGCGTCTCGATGACGGCGAGATGAGCGGCGAAGACGCCGATCACGGCCAACCCGCGGGCGAGGTCGACGCCGGCGATGCGGTGCGGGGGTTCGAGCCGCGCGAGATTCGTGCGGAGGCGCGAGCGACGCTCAGGTGCCGGTCGGGTGACCGGAAGCGGGGCGTCGACGTGCGTCATGGAGGCGACGCTATCGGGTGAAGCTGCGCGCGGGGCGGAAACGTTGGTGCCCGATGGTCGCGTCAGTTTGCGCGCCGCGCGATGCGCCACAGCACACCGGTAAGCAGCGCGGCGACCCATGCCGCGACCGTGCACAGGCCGATGATGCCGAGCAATGTGTACACGAAGCTCGGGGGATCGGTGACGAGGGAGGTGATCGACAGCGTGCAGATGTAGCCCGCGAAGGCGATCCACCAACAGGCCGTAAAGAACGGAACGGCAGATGAACGCGGGCGCTCGCCCATTCCGATGGTCACCAGCAACGGCAGCCAGAGCAGTGGCGTTACGAAGAACACGGCAACGCTGCTCGACCAATCGAGCCCTGGCAACGACCCGAGCAGCAGCGGAGCCACGATGACCCATTGCAGTGCGCGCACGGTGCGAGCCTAGCAAGACGCGCAGATCGTCACCTCGCACTCCTACGCCGTCACCCGAATCGACGCCGATGGCAGCGTATGGATTCGTAACCCCTGGGCCCCGGCAACAGCGCCGACGGCGGCGGCGAATTCAGGGTCAGCCCCGAAGACGTCGAAGACCTGTTCTGGCGGGCGACGTATACGAACGTGACGGAGTAGTGCGGGCGGGAGTGCGCTGACTAACCGAACGCCGCGCGCACCTCGTCATGCGGCAATGCGTAGCTCGCGTGCCCTTCGCGTCCGACTGTGTCTTCGGCGGCGACGAGCGCATTGAGCACCGCCTCCTCCGTCGCCTCGACCACGGCCGTGTAGAACGCGTCGATGCCGCCCCAGCTCAGATGTTCAAGCGTCGCCACGGTGCCCGTCGGTGTGCCCATGCGCGAACCGAGCGCGTCGGGGTTCGCCGTCGAAAACGCCAAGAAGATATCGCCCGAGAAATGGCTGCCCGTGGTGCCCGTGCGGGCGAGCCCCAGCGACACTCGGCGGGCGAGCGCGCGGCACTGATCGGGCAGCAGGGGAGCGTCGGTCGCGACCACCACGATCACACTGCCCGCACCCGCGACCGCGTGCGCCGCCGATGCGGTCTCGCGCTCGAACCAGTCGCTCGTCTCCATCGGGTTCGGTGCCGCCGACTGCCGCCCGAGCGTGCGGCCGGCGACGCGCAGTTCCTTGCGCGAGCCGAAGTTGGCCTGCAAGAGCACGCCGACCGTCCACGACGGGTCGCGATCCTCATCGCCAGAAGCACCAGCGCCACCACTACCACCAGCCCGCACCACGCGCGATGCCGTGCCCGTGCCGCCCTTGAACCCGTAGCAGTTCATGCCGGTGCCGCCGCCGACGTTGCCCTCGGTGATCGGGCCGCTCACTGCGGCGTCGAGCGCGGTGCGCGCGTGCTCAGGGGTGACGGTGTCGGCGTTGATCTCGTTCAGATACCCGTCCCACGTCTCGCCGACGACGGGCAGCATCCACTGCGCGGCGGCCTCGGGGTGGTGCTCGGCGAGCCACTGGTCGACCCCGCGGTGCACGGCGCCGACGGCGTGCGAGTTCGTGATCGCGATGGGGGTTTGAAACTGGCCTGACTCCTCGATCCAGCTGCGCCCGGTGAGCTCGCCGTTGCCGTTGAGTACGGCAGTTCCGGCGGCGCACGGCCGTGCGGCCTCGGCGCGACCGCGGGGCAGGATCACCGTGACCCCCGTGCGCGCGGCGTGCGGGGTGTCGGTCACGATCGTGGTGTAGCCGACTTCGAGACCGGGCACGTCGGTGATGGCGTTCCACGGGCCGGGCTCGCCGTCGAACGGGATGCCGAGATCGCGGGCGCGGGGGGCGCGCGCGCGGCGGCAACGTCGAAGGGGGAAGGTACGCCGACGGCGCGAGATGCGGTGTCGCTCACTGCGGCTCCTGAGGGTCGAGGGTGGGGGTTGCGGCGGTGGCTGATCCCGCATCTGCAGCATCGGAAGCCGCGTCGCTCAAGTTGCAATCGAGCGCGATCTCGGCGAACTGCAGTGTGTTCGCGAGGTACCGGTCGCGCTGCCAGTTGTCGGGGTCGAGCAGGTAGAGGTCGTAGGCGTCTTCGAGTGCGACGAGGTTCGAGGCGATCGCGGCGACGTCCATGCGCGGGCGAAACACTCCGAGCGCCGCCCCGACCTCGATGATGGTCGTGTAGAGCGCGACCTGGCGCTCGAGCAGCAGCACCATGTCGGCGCGGAAGCGCGCCTGATCGCGCACCACCGCCGACGCCTCGTACACGATGCGCAGGTCGTCGCTGATGGTGGCGGGAATACCCGCCTCGATGGTGCGGCGCAGGCGCGTGAGCGGATCCGGATGCCCCTCGGCGAACTGGCGACGCCGGTCGATGAACTCCTCGATCGCCCCGCGCACCGCCGTCTCGACCAGGTGGTCGAAGCTCTCGAAGTGGTAGAGCACGCTGCCCGCGCTCACCTCGGCGCGTTCGGCGACGGCGCGCACACTCACACCCGCGAGCCCGCGTTCGCTGAGCACGCGCGTGGTGGCCTCGAGCAGATCTTTGCGACGCTGGGCACTCTTCGCTGCGGCCATGCCTACTGCTCCGTTCGGTCGTCGGCGATCACGGTGACCGACTGCGTCAGCGCCGCGTAGCGCTCGGGGGAGCGCCGTCTCATCACGATAGCGACTGCCACGCCGCCCAAGAAGACGACCGGCACGCAGGCGAGCATGACGCCGTTGATCGGCCCCTGCACTGCCGAGACGAGGTCGAAGTGGGTGGCGATCACGGCGAAGGCGCTGAGCAGGCCGATGGCGCCGAGGATCGGGGCGACGATCACCTGCCACACGCCGTGCCCGCGGCGATCTTTCCAGAAGAACCCCACCACCGAGACGGCGGCGACGCCCTGCGAGAAGACGAGGCCGGCGACGCCGATCGCGTAGCTCCAGAGGCCGACGCCGAGAAACGGGTCAGCGCCCGAGACCGCGGCGACGAGAATCGCGACGAGCGAGAGCGTGGTGAGCGTCAGGCTCGCGACGTGCGGTGAGTGCATGCGGGGGTGCGTGCGAGCGAGCCGTTCGGGCAGCAGGCGCTCGCGGCCGAGCGAGAAGAGGTAGCGCGAGCAGGCGTTGTGGAAGGCGAGGGTGCAGGCGAAGAAGCTGGTGACGACGAGGATCTCCATGACCACACCCGCCCACGCGCCGAGCGCATTGCCGCCGGCGATGAACATCATCTGCTCGAAGTCGTCTGACTGCGCGAGCGCGATGATGCCGTCGACACCGAACGCGACGGTCAGTGTGAAGAAGGTGAACGCGTAGAACACGGCGAGGAACGCGATGGCGATGTACGTCGCCCGTGGCACCGTGCGGCGCGGCTGCTTCGCCTCCTCGGCGTAGATCACGGTGCCTTCGAACCCGAGGAACGCGCCGAAGCCGAAGACGAAGAGGGCGCTCGCGCCCGACGCGAAGAACACGTTGCGCGGGTCGAACGACGCGGCGGCGGCTGGAGCGATCGCGGTGCCGTGCTGCACGATGATCGCGATCGAGATGACGAGCAGAATCGTCACCTCGGCCGTCAGCAGCACCGCGAGCACCTTCGCGCCGACGTCGATGCGCCGGTACCCGAGCAGCCCGATCACGCAGACCGACACGATCGACCACACCGCCCAGTGCACATCGGTGCCGAAGAGGTGCGCGAATGTGAGGTTCGCGAAGAAGCCGAGCAGCGCGTAGAAGCAGATGCAGAGAAACGCGTACGACACGATCGTGATGAACGCGACGCCCACCCCGACGGGCTTGCCGAGCCCGGCCGCCGCGTAGGCGTAGAAGGCCCCGGTGTTGCGCACGTAGCGCGACATCGCGGTGAACCCGACGGCGAAGAGGATCAGCACGAGCCCGCTGGCCAGCATCGCCCCCGGGGCTCAGATACCGCCGACCAGAAACGCGAGCGGCGCCGAGCTCACCGCCACCGTCAGCGGAGCCGCCGCCGACACCACGAAGAACACGATGTCGAAGGTGCCGAGCTTGCCCGGGGCGAGGGCGCCGGGTGGCGCGGTGCGAACGTCAGATGACACGAGAAACTCCCTTGTTTCTGGGCGCCGGGCCGATCCCGAGGCGTCGTGCAGATTTCTGAACGACTGTATCACTTTTCTTGTTTGAGTGTTGTCGTGCAATGCTTCTGGGGTTGCTCTGGGGGTGGTGCGTGTTCAGGTATTTGCGGCTCGCGGGTGAGAGGGGGCGCAAGTCTGCGTGACTGTCGGAGGCCTTTGCTAGCGTGAAGCGCACACGGGGGACGAGTCGAGACAGGCGGGGAAGCCATGACCGAGCACACTGGCAGCGGCAATGCGGGCAGCGCGTCGCGAGACGGCGACAACGATGATCTGCCGATTTTTGAACCGCCGTTCGGGCGCGACGCGGTGCCCGGCTTCTGCGAACGACTGATCGACTACCTGGGCGCCGAAGCGCCCGAAGACGAGTTCGTCTTCGAAGGCGTCGAAGGCGAAGAGAGTCAGGGGGTGTGGATTTTGCCGATGGGCGGGTACGACCCCGCCGAAGACCGCACCCTCACCGAAGGGGCGCAGCCTGATCGGGTGCTGCCGCCCGGCGGGTACGCGGAAGTGGCCGACACCTGGGCCCAGAGTGTGCGCCGAGTGCTGCGCGACTCGTGGGGCGAGCCGCTCGTGCGCACCCCCACCCTGGTCGGTGTGAACAACGAGCCCGAGGGCATTCTCGACTACCTGATGGTCGCGGTGAACATCCATGAAGCTGAGATGTGGGATCGCGGGGCGCTCTGCTGCGTGCTGCTCACCAGCTGGGACGGCGATCCAATGACCAGCATGCTGCGACAGATCGTCGTCGTCATGCCGCGCGAGTTCGCGTTCGGCGGTATGGCGGTGCTCGCGGACGACGAGATCACCGTGCACGACCTCATCATGCACGGTGAGCAGCCCCTCGAACTGCGCAGACGCGCATGGATTCTGAGTACCATCGCGGGGCAAGGTGAATTGCGCATTCGAGACACTGTGCTCGAGGCTTCCCGGTTCAGTCTGCGCTCTCGCGGAGGAACGACCACGGTGTGGTCGTTCGCCGACGACGGCCGAGTGCTGGTGCTGATGCAAGACCCGCAATCGGAGTTCATCACGAGCGCTGCCGATCAGCTGATCGCCGACAAGTTCTCCGACCACAACGTCGATGCGTCGGGCGATGGCGCAGGCGTGCCGTCAGCGGAAGACCGCGAAGAAGCGCAGTTGATTCTGATCGCCCGCATGCTTGACGGCCTTCCCGAAGACCTGCGCGAGCTGATCGCTGCACCGTCACAGAACGGGCGCGGTGAGGCGGGGCAGCACGAACTCGAGTTCCGCATGCTGGGAGACCAGCCGCTGCCACTGATCTCGGGCGCCGTCTGGTTCGACGGTGAGCACTGGCGCGTCACCGCGAACCTGCTCGAAATCGGGGCGCTGAACGACTTCGGCATGGATGATTTCGGGTTCGCGGAGGCGGTCAGAAAGCCCTATCGGCTCGGCGGGGCGTTCACCATCGAGCAATTCGCTGCGCCCCACGATGACGACCGGCAGCGCGTATTCGAGCGCGTCTTCGCCGACTGCCCCTACCCCGAACAGCCGCGGCCTGCGGATGACGAGCGGCTGGGCTACGGTCTGCCGAGAAGTGCGTCGCACGTCGAGATCGTGCAGCAGATCGAACGCGTCACCGAGACGTGGTGGGATCTGGAGCCCGAGCGCGCCGAGTGGACAGACGACACGTTCCGGCTGGGAGGCCGCGAGCTGCGCAGCATCGACGGTCGCATACTCCGGTCAGTCATCGCACTCGCGGAACCCTGGACCTCCGACGTGCTGCAACAGTGGGTCACCGACCTCAGCAACACGATGGAGGCGCGCTGGGGCGCCGCCTTCGAGATGCGCGCTCGCGACGCGAAGACCGGTGTCGAACGCAAGACCCCCGTCGCCCGAGTGATGCGCGGCATCGGCATCATGAACGCCCCCATGTGGTGGGTCAACGGGCACGTCGTGCTGCTCATCGCCGGGGCACCCGACCCCAACTACAGCTCAGAGCCGCAAGCGATCGTCGTCATCGGGCGGGCCGATGCCCTGCTCGACATGATGCGCGGCACTCGCACCTGGGAGCTGCGCCAGCGCACCCGGGTCATCGGCACCCTGGCCGCCATGACATCGGATGCGCCACCGCCCACCGAGATCACCTGGTGGGGGCCGAGCCTCGCCGGCTCCGCGCTGCACCCGGCTGCCGTGCGAGGGCGCGTGCGAGCGGGCGATCACTACTGGGTCTGGCACTTCGCCCACGACGGGCGCGGGCTGCTGCTCTCGTTCCCGGTCGACCCGACCAACGCGCCGCACACCCAACGGTCATTCGATGAGCAAGCCGAACTCTTCCGTGGCGTCCCCGTCGACCTGCTCTCACTCGTGACCGACCGAGACCCGGGCGGGCTGTATGCACAGGTGACGCGGGAGGTGCCCGCGGGGCGCTCGATCCCCGGGCTGCTCAAGACCGCAAGCGCACTGCCTGCAGTGCAGGCGGTGTTCTGGCGTGACGACTTCGACTGGCGGGCATCCGCGGGCATGCTGCAACGGGTGCGACCGGTTCGCCCGGTGACGGCGGTCGAGGCTGGTGGCAGAGACAGCGACGGGTGGGGGCCATCGCCCGATACCACGAACCCCCTCGAGGTGCTGCACTCGGCAGCGATCGGGGTGCCTCAACTGCAGTGGGTGCTCGGAGTTGGGCAGGAGCTTCCCGCAGCCTGGCTCGCGGACGCGCGCTACACGAGCCAGGTCTTCGACCGCCCGATCGACCTCGCCGAAGCCCAAGCCGCGTATGCCGCGCTCGGTGACGTTCACGACCGCGCGCTGCTCGGCACCCTGAACCAGTTTCTTGACTCCGCACTCGGCATGCCGCCTCGCCGCACACTGCTCGACGCGGCACTCGCCAACCCCGACCCGCAGCACCGCCGCGAACTCGCGCACCTGTTGCTCGACGGCGACCCCGACACTGAGATCGATGCCTCGGTGCAGCTCTCGCACCTGACCCCGATCAACGTGCTCTTCGAAAACCCGACGCTCGACGCCGAAGACCTCTCCGTGTTGATCGCACTGCTGCAAGCCGGGGCACGCCCGGGCCTCGGAAAGGGCGGCCCCGGCTTCGCGAGGCACCCCATCGTGCAACTCGCAGACCGTGATCTCGACGAAGGCACGTTCGAGCCGCTCGTGCACACGCTGCTGATGCGCGGCGCTGCATCAGGGCTCACCAACCCCGCCCTCGCCGACGGGCGCAGCGTGCTCGACTACGTCGCAGCTGGGGTATTCGCTCACGGGCGCTCTCGCACGGGGTTGCTTGCGCAACTCCGTGCAGCGATCGAGCAGGTCAACTAGCGCAGCACGCCGCAAGCGGTGATGGTGCGAATTATCACTGTGCCGCTGCTCGCGAGTTCACCCTGCCGTGCGAGGAAAAGCCGCTATCGACTCTGAGCCGCGCGCTGTTCAGATGATCCGGAATACCGTGTACGACCGCGCAGGGCCTTGACGTGGGGCGGTGACGCCTTGCTAGCGTTGCAGTGGTGACCTCCGAAGCCACCAACACAGCACCCGAGCGCGAGACCTGGGGCAAGCGCAGCGCCTTCATCATCGCCGCCATCAGCTCGGCCATCGGGCTGGGCAATATCTGGCGATTCCCCGGCGTCGCGTATGAGAACGGCGGGGGTGCATTTCTCATCCCGTATCTCGTCGCGTTTCTGACGGCCGGGCTGCCGATCCTCTTTCTCGACTACGCCATCGGGCACAAATATCGGGCGGCTCCGCCGCTCGCCTTCAAACGCCTCAATCGCAAAGCTGAGCCGCTGGGCTGGTGGCAGGTCGGGGTTTCTTTCCTGATTTTGACCTACTACGCCGTGATCATCGCGTGGGCGCTCGGCTTCGTCTGGTTCAGCTTCGGCCGACAGTGGGGCGACGAGGCCGTTGGCTTCTTCACGGGAGAGTACCTGCAGCTCGCCGATGCTCCGGGCGTCACCCTCGAATTCGTCCCCGCCGTGCTGGTGACACTACTGATCGTCTGGATCGCCGCCATCGTCGTGATGTCGCTCGGGCTGCGCCGCGGCCTCGACCGCGCCAACCGCATAACGCTTCCACTGCTCGTCATCGTGTTCACGATTATCGTGATCTACGCGATGACGCTGCCCGGGGCCTGGGACGGCATCAACCAGTTCTTCGCCCCCAACTTCCCGGCCCTCGCCGACCCCGCCGTGTGGCTCGCCGCCTACGGGCACATCTTCTTCTCGTTCTCGATCGCCTTCGGCATCATGCTGACCTACTCGTCGTACATGAAGCGGCGCAGCGACCTCGCGGGCTCGGGCCTCGTCGTCGCCTTCGCGAACTGCGGCTTCGAGATGCTCGCAGGCATCGGCGTCTTCGCAGCGCTCGGCTTCCTCGCCTTCACGCAGGGCGTGCAGATCGACGAGCTCGAAGGCATCAGCGGAGTCGCGCTCGCGTTCATGACGTTCCCGACCCTGCTCAGCGAGATGCCGGGCGGCACGGTGATGGCGCTGCTGTTCTTCGGGTCGCTGGTGCTTGCCGGGTTCACCTCGCTGCTCTCGATTTACCAGGTGGTCACCGGATCGCTCCAAGACAAGACGGGCTGGTCGAATCGCCGCGTCGCCATCGTCGTAGGGCTCGCCGCTGGCATTCCTTCGGTGCTGCTCTTCGGCACCACGTCGGGGCTCAACGTGCTCGATGTGCTCGACGCCTTCGTCAATAACATCGGCGTCACCGGGTCTGCGGTCGCGATGCTCGTGCTCGTCGCGTGGGTGTTCCGCGCAGTGCCGGGCCTGCGCTCGCACCTCAACGCACTCTCGTCGCTCAAGCTCGGGCCCGTGTGGACCATCGCGGTGTCGGTAGTGACCCCCGTGATTCTCGCCGTCATTCTGGTGCGCGGCGTTGAGTCGTACCTCGTCGACGGCTACGGCGGATTCCCGACCTGGTTTATCTCGGTGATCGGATGGGGTGCGATCGGCCTGCTCGCGATCTTCTCGTTCGCGATGAGCTACCGGCGCTACCGCCGGCGCGACGCCGAGAGTTTTGTGCCCGATGAACCCGAGCACCTCAAAACCGAAATGGCAGACCTCGTTGCAGAGGCGCGCGAAGCGCGCGGGGCCACCGTGCAGCGCAGTACCTCAGGAGGCGACCGATGACCACCAGCGCAATCGTGATGATGGTGCTCTCGCTCGGAGTGCTCTGGGGTGGGCTCGCCTGGGCGATCCTGCGCCTGCGCAAACACCCCGACGTGAGCGACCTCAGCGACGACTGAGCCGGGGGCGCTGCCCGGCCTGAGCTGCCCCGCACCGTATGCGCAAATTTGGTGACAGCCCTGGTGCGCTATTCGGGCAATAAAGCACCAGGGGTGTCACCAAAATGCCCGGCCAAGTCGCGCGTCGCCTGATCAAGAACCACGTGATTCGTCGGTCGTCGGTCTCATCGGTGCACGGCTACTGCTCGCGTCGGCGGTGCTGACCATTGCGGGCGTGCTCGATCAGGTCTCGCCCCTCGCGAGCTTGCTCGCACTACCGATCGCGCTCTGGGAATTCGCGATCGGGGTGTGGCTGCTCGTGCGCGGGGTGCGCAGTGATGTGCTGCAGGATCGCTCTGACGGGATGAGCGCTTGACCGCGAGTGCCCCGCTCGACCAGTCACTTACGTGCGCTATTTCGTGTCATGCCGCACCAAATTGACCGCTCAAGCTCGGCAGGGCGTGCCAGCGCCGCGTAGCCCATTGCTAGGCTCGCAGCGTGACTGAGCACGCATCCGCACCCTTGTCTGGTCGGGCAGAACCGACCCCGCACCGCGTCTTTTCATACGGCACCCTGCGCCAGGCCAACGTGCAGCAGGCGCTGTACGGGCGCGCCGTGCCGACCACGGACGACGCGCTGACCGGATGGAAGCTCGAGTGGGTGCAGATCACAGATCCCGACGTGATCGCGGCTTCGGGCTCCGACCGCCACCCGATTCTGCGGCCCGGATCGCCGAGCGATTCGGTCTCCGGCGCCGCCCTGGCGATCAGCGACGGTGACCTGGCCGCCACCGATGCGTACGAGGTCGACGACTACGTGCGTGTGCTCGTGCGGCTGGCCTCGGGCGCCGACGCGTACGTGTACGTCGCGTCGAGCGACGCGTCGAGCGATGCGGTGAGCTGACCGATGCCAGGGCTGCACCACGTCGAGGTCTGGGTCGCCGACCTGCCCGCGGCTCGCACCGAGTGGGGCTGGCTGCTGACCCGCGTCGCGTTCGCCCGTGAGAATGAGTGGGCCGAGGGCGAGTCGTGGTCGGCAGGTGGGGCCTACGTCACGCTGACGACCTCACCGAACCTCGCGCCGACGCCTCACGATCGGCGGCGGCCCGGGGTGAACCACCTCGCGTTTCTCGGTGGATCGGCGGCGACCGTCGACGCGCTGATGGCCGATGCGGAGGAGCACGGATGGACCGCGCTCTATCACGAGCGGTACCCGCACGCCGGCGGCCCGGGGCATTACGCGGGTTGGCTCGAGAACGCCGCCGGATTCAAGGTCGAGATCGTCGCCGAAGAACGATAAGCACAGGTTGCCCGGCACTGAAGGGTGAAAGGTGTCGGTCAACCCCATGCGCACGAGCACGCGAACGCCGCAAACGCGCTGCGCCCCCAAGATCCGCGAGGATCCCGAGGGCGCAGCGCGATCGTTCGAGCGTTAGACCGAGCGACGGCGACGGCGAGCGACGAGCACGGCACCGGCGAGCATCAGCAGCGCACCGATGATCGCGACCGGCGCCAGCTCGGTGCCCGTCGACGCGAGCGCAGGCCCGCTCTGCGTGCCGTTCGCCGCAGCATCAGCATCGGCGTCTGCGTTCGCATTCGCGCCCGAGGCGGCATCAGCGTCGCCGGCAGCAGCCGCGAGCACCTCGCCCGAGAAGGCGAAGGTGAGCACGTCGTCAGTGCCGTTGTCGACGGTCACGATGAACGAGTAGACGCCCGGGTGCAGCGGGGTGCCGCTGAGCACACCGGTTTCAGGATCGAGCGACAGCCCCTCGGGCAACTGCCCGCTCGTGACGCGGAACGTCGGCTTCGGGTCAGACGCGATGCCTGTGCTGAGGTCTACTGAGACTGGTTCGCCCTCGCGCAGCACGGGCAGCTTCGGTGTTCCGGCGTCGCCGGGGCGCGTCGGCGACTGCACGATCTTGCCCGAGAACTCGTGTGTGATCGCATCACCGATGCCGTTCGACGCGGTCACCGTGAACGTGTAGGCGCCAGCGGCGGTGGGCACGCCCGTAATATCACCGGTGAGCGCGTTCAGCGAGAGACCCGAGGGTAGGGAACCCGCGGTGACCGCATACTTCGGCGCGGGGGTGCCGCTCGCCGCGACTGCGTCGGTGAACGCAGCACCGACGCGCAACTTGCCGATCTGCGTATCGACCCACACGGGCGCATCGGTGACGATACCCGTGAGCTCGAGCAGGGCGGGGTCGCCGATGCCGTTGCTCGCGGCGAGCGTCACTGCGTACGGACCGGGCGCGGTAGGCGTGCCGGTGATGTCACCGGTCGTCTCGTCGAGCGTGAGCCCCTCCGGCAGCGCGCCAACGGCGACCGTATAGGTCGGCGTCGGGATGCCAGTCGCGGTGAACGCCGACGAGAACGCGACGCCGGTCTGCAGCGCGAGCGCGTCGTGCGCATTCCACACGGGGGCCGCATCCACGATGCCCGTGAAGCGCTGGGTGGTCGCGGTACCGATGCCGTTCGAGGCGGTGACGACGAAGTCGTACGCGCCAGGTGCGGTCGGGGTGCCCGTGAAGAATCCCGTGGTCGGGTCCAGCGTCACACCCTCGGGGAGCGCGCCGTCGGTCACCGAGTAGACGGCTGCGGGAGTGCCGGTCGCGTGCAGCGCGTTCGTGTCATCGGCAAAGGTCAGCTCAGTGCCGACGATCCAGTGCCCGGGCTCGCCGGTGATTGCACCGGGGGCCTCGACCACAGTTCCTGAAACGATGAGATCGTCGGTGCCGCGCGTGTTCGTCGCCCGCAGCGTGAACAAATACGCCCCCGCGGTGGTCGGCGTCCCCGTGATGCGGCCAGTCTGCGCATCGAGCAGGAGGCCGTCAGGCAGTGCGCCGTTGACGACCACGTAACTCGGAGCTGGGGTGCCGTTCGCAGTGAACGCGACGTCAAGCTCGGAGCCTACCTGCGGTGCCCAGCCCTGAGCGACATTCCATCCCGGAGCCTGGTCGACGGTGCCGGTGAACTCGCGAGTCGTCGCCGTGCCCACACCGTTGCTCGCGGTCACGGTGAACGCGAACGGGCCGGCAACGGTCGGGGTGCCCGAGAAGGATCCCGTGACCGGGTCGAGCAACACGCCGTCGGGCAGTGCGCCCGCGGTGACGGTGTAGCTCGGCGCGGGTGTGCCCGTCGCCGCCACCGAGCCGCTCGCTGCAGTGCCCACGACGAAGTCATCGGCTCCGCCGGTGATCGCGCCCGGGGCCGCGTTCACGGTGCCGCTGACCGACAGATCGGCGGTGCCGGTCGGGTTCGTGGCCGTAAGGGTGAATGCGTATGGGCCCGCTGCGGTCGGCGTGCCCGACACCTTGCCGGTCTGCTCGTCGAGGGTGAGACCCGCCGGCAACGCGCCGCCCGTCACCGAGTAGCTCGGCGTCGTGACGCCTGAAGCGGTGAAGGTGACGGAAAGGGCGGCGCCCACGACCGGGGTGCCGAGCGTCTGCAGCGTCCACTGCGGAGCGACAGGAGCGCCGCAGGTGTAGCCGTTCAGCGGTGCCGAGGTCGCGGTGGTCGAACCGATCGCGTTGGTCTGCGTGACTGCGACGGTCAGCTGTGAGCCGGGCGATGCGACGAGATAGCAGCTCGCGGCGGTCGCACCCGAGATCGAGCTCGGCGTGCCGTTGGTGTTCTGCACCCACTGGTAGGTGGTGTTCGTGATGGGGGAACCACCATCGAGCCAGGTGCCCGGGTCAGCGGTGAGGGTCTCGCCCTCGGCGGTGCTGCCAGTGAAGAACGGGAGGCCCGCGTTCACGGGTGCGGTGCGCGCCGCGAGGATGCGGAACGACTGCGTCACGGTCTCAGCCGGCACGTAGGTGGCGTCACCGGCCTGGTTCGCAACGATGCGGCAGGTGCCGACGGTGCCCGTGAACGAAACGGTCGATCCGCTGACCGTGCAGATGTTCGTCGTGGTCGACCCGTAGGTCACCGCTCCGCCCGGCGCCGTGGCCGTGAGCGTCAGCGGCCCGTCTGCGGCGACGCGATCAGACTGCTGGCCGAACGTGATCGGATTCTCGGTGCCGAGCTTGAGCACGTTGTCGATGTACATGTTGGAACCGATGGCCTGACCGCCGGTCTGGTCGTAGGTGCCATTGACGAAGCGGAATCGGTAGGTGCCATCGGCCGGAATCTTCTTGCTCGACGTGGTCCACGCCTGCGTATTGCCACGACCGTAGGCGATGAGGGTGTGGTCGGCGGGCGTGCCGAATCCGTTTCCGGTGACCTTCACGAGATACGCGTAGATTTCGTAGTCATCAGTGATGCGCTGCGCGGCCCAGTCGAAGGAGACGGCCTGGCCGACCGTTGCCGTGAACGGCTTCGAGTAGACGTCGGGGCCGAACGCCGAGCAGAAGGTGGTCTTGCCGTCGAAGAAGTTCGATCCCTGGCAGCCACCGTTCGAGCTGAGTTGCATGACCCCATTGCGGTTCAAAAACGAGGCGTTGGTGTTCGACGAGAGGGTCATCGAGCTGCCGGGCCGCTCGTCGCTCTCGTTTTGCCAGCCCGCGTTGCTGGCGTTGTAATTCCAGTCGGTCACGAACTCATAGGGCTCACCGCTCACGGCGTCGGTGCCGCGCACGGTGTAGGGCCCGATACCGCTGATCGCGACCGGACCGCGCTGCGAACGACTCGCCAGCGAGCCGAGCTGCACGAGCGTGTTGTTCGGAGCCTCGAACTGCACGTTTTCGACGGCCGCGCTCGCAGGGGCGGCTACGCCGAGCACGAGCCCGGAAAATGCGACAGCCGAAGCTGCCACGATCGCGAGTCCGCGCTGGCCGCGCGCTCGCAGTCGGTGCGCACCGATTTTCGGTACGCTAAAGAGTGGTCTCACAGATGACTCCCATTAGCTCGCTCGGAGCCACGGAAAGTGAAGCGTGACCCCGAATTATCAACGAAATTCGTGATCGCTCACGTCCCCCGCGTGAAAGATAGCAGTGAGCGGCACGTGTGTTCGGCGCGAAAGCGGGTCGATTCACCCTCGTGTTCACCCGCGGGTGACGCGACACGATGCGATCGTGCGCGTGCCGTCACCGACGGATTCTGCAATGCCGCACAGGCGCCATCACGGAGGTTGTGCGCACCGCTTCCGATCGCCTCATACGACACGCCTCATCGAAATCTCAATGTGCTTGACCTGGGCCCTGTCGAGTGGTCGACTGACCCGGTAGGGGCGCCCTCGGCGGCCCGGTGAGGGGAATGACATGCGCTGGTGGCAGACGAAGAATGACGAAGCGCAGGATGCCGGTCTGAGCGCGACTCCCGCGGGGTACACCCCGTTCGGCAACAGTACCCGCATCAATCCGTTCACGTTCGGTCTGCTCGGGGCGCTCGGCGTGCTCGTCGCGCTGCTGATCGGGTCGATCGTCGGGCAGCTCGGCACCGTGCTGGTCTATGTCGGCGTCGCACTGTTCCTCTCGCTGGGCCTCGACCCGATCGTGTCGTTCATCGAGCGCAAGCTGCCCCGACCCGCAGCGGTCGCAGTGGTGGTCGGTGTGGTGATCCTCGCATTCGCCGGCATTCTGCTCGCGATCGTGCCCGTGCTGGTGAAGCAGATCACGAACCTGGTCGACAGCGCCCCGCAGATGGTCGACGACATTACGCACAGCGACTGGTACGCCTGGCTGACCGATCAGTTCGGCTCGAACTTCGACCAGGCAATCTCGGGCGTGCTCGACTTCTTGCAGGATCCGACCAACCTCGGACAGATCGGCGGCGGGCTCGTCGCGGTCGGCGCGGGCATTGCCGGCGGGGTGACGGGCGTCATCATCGTGCTGATTCTGACCCTCTACTTCATGGCGTCGATGCGCGCGATGAAACGCCTGGTGGTGCGGTTCGTGCCGGCCTACCAGCGCCCGCGCTTCCGTGACCTGCTCGAAGATGTGTCAGGTGCCGTAGGCCGGTACGTCATCGGCCAGGTGAGCCTCGCGCTCTGCAACGGCATTCTGAGCCTCATCTTCTTGAGCATCATCGGGGCGCCGCTGCCGGCGCTACTCGCGCTCATCGCGTTCGTAGGCTCCCTGATTCCGCTTGTCGGCACCCTGTCGGCTTCGGTGATCATCTCGGTGATTTGCCTCGTGAGTTCGCCCACGACGGCGCTGATCGCCGCGGCGTACTACCTCGTCTACATGCAGATCGAGGCGTACGTTTTGAGCCCCCGCATCATGAGCAAGGCGGTTGCGGTGCCCGGCTCGCTCGTGGTGATCGCGGCCGTCGGCGGCGGTGCGCTCGGCGGGGTGCTCGGTGCTCTGGTGGCGATCCCGGTCGCCGCGTCGGTCATCATCATTGTGCAGAAGGTCGTGTTCCCGGCGCAGGATCAGAAGAAGCTGCCGCCCAGGGATCGCACCCCGGCTCCGATCGACGAGGTGGCCGCACCCGCAGAATAGTGGGGCTCACGGGCTCCATACCCAAGGATCATTGCAGAGCCGGGGGTATGGGGCCGGATCGCGGCCCCGCTACAGCGCGTTGTTCGACCGCCCGTAGCCCTCGAGTAGCCGCAGCCAGACCTCGCTGATCGTGGGGTACGCGGGCACGGCGTGCCAGAGCCGCTCGAGCGGCACCTCGCCGACCACAGCGATGGTGGCCGACTGCAGCAGCTCCTGCACGTCGGGGCCCACAAAAGTGGCACCGACGATGACGCCACGGCTCTCGTCGACGACCATGCGCGCTGTGCCGCGATAATCGTCGCGGTGCACGCTGGCGCCGGCGACACCGCCGAGCTCGATGTCGACGACCCGGGTGGTGAGCCCGGCGCGCTCGGCGGCGGCAGCGGTGAGGCCCACGGATGCGACGGGCGGGTCGGTGAAGGTCACCTGCGGCACGGCCGCGTGGTCGGCGGTCGCGACGTGGCGGCCCCACGGCTCGTCGCGCAGCTCGGTGCCGTTCGCCCGGGCCGCGATGGCATCGCCCGCCGCCCGCGCCTGGTACTTGCCCTGGTGTGTGAGCAGAGCGCGGTGATTGACGTCGCCGACGGCGTAGAGCCAATCGCCGTCCAAGCGCGAACCGGCAGACCCGCCCGTGCCGACGACGCGCAAGGTGTCGTCGACGTCGAGCCAGGCGCCGGGTTCGAGCCCGACTCGATCGAGCCCGATGTCGCCGGTGCGGGGCACGCGGCCGGTGGCGACCAGGATCTCGTCGGCCTCGATGACGTCGCCGCCGTCCGTGGTGACGTGCACCGTGCCGTCGGCGTCGCGCGTCACCGAGGCGGGCGAGGCGCCGAGGCGCACATCGACCCCGAGCTCGCGCAGCGCGTCTCCGATGAGCTCGCCGGCGAACGGCTCCTGCCCCGAGAGCAGGCCGCTGCGCACGAGCAGGGAGACCTGCGAGCCGAGGGTGGCGAAGGCGGTCGCGAGTTCTGCCGCGACAACCCCGCCGCCCACGATGGCGAGGCGACGTGGAACCTGCTCGACGGCGGTGGTTTCGCGGTTCGTCCAGGGCTGCGCGTCGGCGAGGCCGGGGATGTCGGGGAGCAGCGCCGCCGACCCGGTCGCCACGACCACCGCGTGCCGCGCCTGCAGCACGGTCTCGGTGCCATCGGCGGCGGTCACGGTTACCTCGCGCTCGCCCGAGATGGCGCCGTGCCCGCGCACGAGGTCGATGCCCGCGCCGTCGAGCCAGCGCACCTGGCCCGAATCGTCCCAGTTGCTCGTGAACGAGTCGCGTCGGCGCAGCACCGCTGCCGCATCGACCGCTCCGGTCACGGCCTGGCGGGCACCGTCGACCCCCTGCGCCGCGCGCACCGCTTCGCCCGCCCGCAGCAACGCCTTCGACGGCATGCACGCCCAGTACGAGCACTCGCCGCCGACGAGCTCGGACTCCACGATCACGACGCTCAGCCCGCCCTGCACGGCCCGGTCGGCGACGTTTTCGCCCACGGGCCCCGCTCCGATCACGATGACATCGAACTGCTGCGGCATGGTGCTCCCCTCGAACGGGGCGATCGCGCGTGCGCCGGGTGCGCGGGCGCCGACCGCCGATAGGCCGGAGTCTATCGACGGGAGCGGCGATCCGGCACCCGTTGCGCATGGCGCACGTCAGCGTGCAAGCCGCGCTCGCTCAGCGGGTGAGACTCAGCGGTTTGTGTACTCTGCCGCCGCCGCGACGACGTCGGTTGCGAACGTGCCCTGTGTCACCGAGGTCGCTGGCGAGGAACGTGGCGACCTTCGCGATGTCGTCGGCCTGGCCGACGCGACCGATGGGCTGCGTCGCGCCGAGCTTCTCGGCGAGGAAATCGGCGAACGCCCCGGCCTCGTCAAGCGGCACGCCGAAGCTGCGGGCCATGATCGGTGTCATGATGACGCCCGGGGCGATCGCGTTCGAGCGGATGCCCAGCGGTGCGAGCTCGGCGACGGCCTGGCGCACGATGCCGACGACGGCGTGCTTCGCGATGGTGTATCCGGCGACCGACCAGCCGCCCTGCAGCGCGGCGGCCGAGGCGGTCGAGATGATCGATCCGCCGGTGCCCTGCTTCTGGAACTGGCGCGCAGCGTATTTGTGGCCGAGCAGCACCGATCGGGTGAGCAGCGCGAGCGACTTGTCGAAGCCCGCCGATTCAATGTCGAGCATCGACGACGGGTCGCCCTGCGCGCCCGCGTTGTTGTAGATGATGTCGAGCTTGCCGAACCGCTCGACGGTGGCGTCGACGAGGGCCGCGATGCTGGCCTCATCGGTGACGTCGGTGCGCACGTAGAGCGCGGCATCGCCGAGTCGGGCGGCCTCGGCCTGGCCGGCCTCATCCTGGATGTCGGCGATGGTGACCTGCGCGCCCTCGGCGATGAACCGCTCGACGGTTGCGAGCCCGATGCCGCTCGCGCCGCCGGTGACGATCGCGACCTTGCCTGCGAGAAGTGCTGTCATGGTGTGGTGCTCCGTGTTCTCTCGGCCCGGTGATCTGCGCTGTCGCGGTGGGTCGGGGCCGCGACGCGGAGTCCGTCAGAGTCGACGGATGGTTTCGGAGGTGAACGCGTCGAGCGCGTGCAGGTACACCGTTTCGGCGTCGTCGCCGGAGGTGACCATGGTTTCGAGGGCGATGCGGGTCGCGCTCGCGATGACCGCGGCCGCGGTGCGGGCGGCGAGCGATACGGGATCGACCCCGAGTCTTGGCGCCAGCACCGGTGCGAGCGAGGTCTCGCCGTCGTGCAGCTTGCGAAGGAACACCGCCCACATATCGGGGTCTGCGAAGATCAGCGGGAAGAGTGCGCGGGTGCGCGCGAGCTGGGCGTCGCCGAGCGACCGGGTGAACGCGAGCCGTGCGATCTCACGGAGCGTCGCATCTGCCGGAGCCTCGTCGACGGCCGCGTTGAACTGCTGGGTCGTCCAGTCAAAGATCGGTGCGATGCTCTCGGCCTTCGTGGGGAAGTGGCGGTGGAACGTGCGCGGGGCGATGCCGATGGCCGCGGTAATGTCGGCGACCGTGAGGTCGGTGGTGCCACGCGCGACGTAGAGGTCGGCGCAGCGCTCCGCGGCGTCGAGCCGGGCGCGATCGCCGCGCGTGAACTGCGAGTTCGCGTTCATGCGGCTCACTGTACTCCGAAGTGGCAGAAACTGCCACTTGTGGCGTGGGGTGAGCGGGTGAGCTGCTGCACCGTGACTGGTATCGGGCGACGGTGTTACCGTGGTCGGGTGCATGACGTGACATCAGCGGCCTTCGGGCGTCAGGAGGTCGGCGGCGGTTCTTCCGCCCTCGGCGCCTAACCCGAATCCAGGCCCAGATTCATCACGTACGAAAGGGCATCATCATGCTCGCACTCACCGCCCCCTCTATTCGCTCGAGCTTCATCAACGCGTCTCGCAAAGAGGCGTCAGTCGCCGGGCTGCCCGACGATCTCGACGCCCGTGACTGGTCGCAGTTCGACTACCTCGGCTGGCACGACCCCAAGTTCGCCAAGCGCGCCTACGTCGTGCTGCCCGCATTCGACGGCGCCCCGATCGGGGTCATGCTGCGGCAGGCCGACGCCTCGCCGCAGCGACGCCAGATCTGCGAGTGGTGCCGCGATACGCGGCTCATCAATGAGGTGGTCTTCTTCGCCGCCCGCCGCGCGGGGGAGTCGGGGCGCCGCGGCAACACCGTCGGCACCCTGATCTGCCAGAACTTTCAGTGCTCCTGGAACGTGCGCACCGACCCGCCGCTGCCTTACGACGGCTTCGACATGGCCGCTGAGCGTCAGCGGCGCATCGAGCACCTGCAGCACCGCGTCGCCAGCTTCGCCGACATGCTCGTCACCGGGCGGTAGCGCCCGCGCGTCGGCGCGGTCTAGCGTGGGAGCATGCGCGCGATCACCATCACCGACGACCATCGCCTCGAACTCGTGGAGTTGCCCGAGCCCGTGCCGGGCGAGAGGGAGATTCTGGTCGATGTCGTGGCGGCCGGGGTGAATCGCGCCGACGTGGCGCAGGCCGCGGGCGTCTACCCGCCACCGCCCGGTGCCTCGGAGCTCCCGGGGCTCGAGGTCTCCGGGCACCGTCGCGACACCGGCGCGCCCGTCGTTGCGCTGCTCGCGGGCGGCGGGTACGCCGAAGTTGTCGCGGTGCCCGAGGTGCAGGTGGTGCCGGCGCCCACCGGGCTCTCACTCGCCGAGGCCGGCGGCATCATCGAAGTCGCCGCGACGGTGGTGTCGAATCTGGTGCTCGAGGCCGGGTTGCGCATCGAGCCCGGAGGGGGCGACGGGGGAGCGGCACCGGATCCGCAGACCGTGCTCATCCACGGCGGTACGGGCGGCATCGGCGCGTTCGCCATTCAGTTCGCGCATGTACTCGGCGCTCGAGTGCTCACCACCGTCGGAACCGACGAGGCCGTCGCGCGCGTTCGCGAGCTCGGCGCCGATCTCGCCTGGAACCGGCACACGACCGACGTCGTCTCCGCCGTGCGCGACGCGGGAGGAGCTGACATCGTGATCGACGTCGTCGGTGGCCCCGCGCTCGACGACAACGTGCGGATGCTGCGTGAGTTCGGGCGCCTCGTGATCATCGGCACGCTCGGCGGGGCGACCGGGGAACTCAATGTCGGCGCGCTGATGGCGAAGCGTGTGCACCTCATCGGCACGACGGTGCGCTCGCGCGCCCCGCACGACAAGCAGCGAATTCTCGACCGCACGCGCGAGCTCGTCTGGCCGATGCTCGAGCACGGGCAGATTCGGGTGCCGGTGCAGGCGCGGTTGCCGCTCGCGCGGGCGGCGGAGGCGCACGACCTGCTGCGCGCCGGCGGGCACTTCGGCAAGGTGATCCTCGATGTCGCCGAGTAAGCCGGGCGCCACGAGCGCAGCATCTGAACCCGAACTGCTCGTCTTCGCCGACGCTGATGCCTGGCGCACCTGGCTCGAAGCGGTGGAACACGAGCACGACGGCGGTTGGGTGGTGCTGGCGAAAAAGGGAACGACGACGCCCACATCGCTGAGCTATCAGGAGGCTCTCGAGATCGCGCTCTGCAGCGGGTGGATCGACGGGCAGAAGCGCTCGCGCGACGCGACCACGTTTGTGCAGCGGTTCACCCCGAGGCGCGCGCGATCGATCTGGTCGCAGCGCAACGTCGACATCGTCGCTCGCCTGGAAGCTGCCGGGCTGATGCGCGAACGCGGTCGACGGGAGGTCGAGCGCGCGCAGGCCGACGGGCGCTGGGAGCGGGCGTACGCCGGATCGGCAGACATGCAAGAGCCCGACGCGCTGACCGCCGCGCTCGCCTGTGACCCTGCTGCGCGCAGCGCCTTCGAGTCACTGAGTCGCAGTGCGCGATACAGCGCGCTGCACCCGATTGTCACCGCGGTGCGCGAGGAGACGCGAACGCGCCGCATCGCCGCGCTGGTCGAGCGGCTGCGGCAGGCGTAATCGCCGCCGCAGCTACGGGATTACTGCACCGACCACCCGCCGTCGGAGGCGAGCACCGCGCCGTTGATGTTCACGGCGTCGTCGGAGAGCAGGAATGTGATCGACGCCGCGAGATGCTCGGCCGTTGCGACCGTCGGGATCGCTTGCTGGAACGGGGCCAACCGGGCGGAGCCGACTGCTGACATGTTCGGGGGCATCGGGATGCCTGTGGCGACGCCGCCCGGGGCCACCGAGTTCACCCGGATACCCTTCGGGCCGTACATGAACGCGGCCGAGCGGGTGACCCCGACAATCCCGTGCTTGCTGGCTGTGTAGGCGTTGCCCGAGGCATTGCCGCGCAGCGCGGCTTCGCTCGAGACGTTGAGGATGGCTCCGCGCCCGGCGCGCTCCATCGCGGGCAGCACGGCGCGCATCAGCTTGAATGGTGCGGTCAGATTGATCGCGATGACGCGATCCCACACCGCGTCGGGCGTCTCGCCGGCGGGGGAGAAGTCGTCGTTGATGCCCGCGATGTTCGCGAGCGCGTCGATGCGGTCGCCTGCGGCGGCGACCACAGCGTCGATTGCGTCCTGCTGCGTCAGATCGCCAGCAATAGCGGTGATGTCGGCCTGCGGCAGCTCCGCGCGGAATGCCTCCAGCTTCTCGGCAGCGATGTCGCACGCGATCACCCGGCCACCCTCTCGGGCGATGCGCGATGCGGTCGCGCGGCCGATGCCCGACGCGGCGCCGGTCACGATCACCGTCTTGCCGGCGAATCGCTCGGGCGTGATGCGCTCGGCCCAGCCGGTCGACGCGGCCTCATCGGGGATTTCGCCCCCGTTCGCGGCGCGCACCAGATCGTCGACCACTGACTGCGGCATCGCGCCCTGGCTGAGAACGACCAGTTGCTGCAGCGGGAGGCCCAGCACCGGCGTCAGGCTGTCGGGGTCTGCCCCGGATTGTGCGAGCAGGCCGCGCACGAGGTCGCCGCCGGTCGGGTCTGCGAGCCAGTCGCCGATCGAGGATTGTGCGGTGAGTGCCATGAGATCTCCATTCATCGAGTGCCGGAGTGGGGGCGCCGCGCTCGTGCAGGAATTACGCAACGGTGCGTCCACTTATGCAGCACGATACACCCCGATACCCTGAAGTCGTGCCGAGAATTCGAAGTGAAGCCGCCCGACGCTCCGTGCTGACGGCGACGCGCGGCGCGCTCGCCGCAGACGGATACGCGGCGCTCACGATCGAGGGGCTTGCCGCCGAGGCGGGTGTCTCCAAACAGACGATCTATCGCTGGTGGCCATCGAAGGCGGCGATTCTGGCCGAGGCGCTGCTCGACGACGCGGCTCCAGAGTTCGCGAGCGGTGCCTTCGGTGCGGCGCTTCCGGTCGCGGCGCCGGGGGTCGGGCTGGCCGAGCAGCTCAGCGGCTGGCTGACCGCGTCGACCGCTCGCCTCGCCACCCCCGAGGGGCTCGGAGTCGCTCGCGCGCTCATCGCGGTCACCGCGACCGACCCCGACGTCGGCGCGGCGCTGAACGCCCGGCTGGCCGAGCAGATTCGCGATTGGGTCGGGCAGCAAGTCGAGCGTGCGACTGCCCGCGCCGAGGTGCGCGACGACGTCGATGCGATCCTGCTCGCCGATCACCTCATCGCGATGACGGCGTACTCCGCGCTCACCGGTCTGCCGCTCGACGCGGCGCGGATTCGTGCCACGGTCGACCTGGTGATGTGCGGGATCGCGGCGCCGCTCTCCGACTGACCATCGTCGGCGGTGCGCGTCGTGCGGCGAACGGCAGTGCAGCGCGCGAGGTGCACTATTCCGCTCGCCCTCGTCGCCGCCTACGATGGCCGCATGGGGAACACTCGAAGACGATGGGGAACACTGGCAGCGGTGCCGGCACTCGTGCTGGGCGTCGTGGTCGCGGCTGCAACGCCGGCGGCGGCCGCTACGACGAGCCGCTGGGCCGACTGGACCGACTTCACGGGCACAGGAGGCAACTACCAGACCACGGTGCGGATCGCCGATTCGCCTGAGCTGACCGCGCAGGTGCGGTCTGACTCGCGTGCGGGGCAGGTCGGAGTGATCTCGGGTGCGAGCACCTGGCTCTCGGCGGCAACCGACGTGGGGCAGAAGTACGGTTCGAGCCGTGACCAGCCGTATCTGAATCTCCGACCGAAAGTCGATACGCCGTCGGGCGCCTCGACCACGACCTACACCTTCTCGAAGCCGACACCCACTGCCAACTGGACATTCGTGCTCGGCGACATCGATGCCGACCTCGTCAAGATTCGCGCCATCGGCCGGAACGGGGTCGCGTTGAACGCCGCGCAGCTCGGGTTCAACGGCGGCTTTAATTACTGCGCGCCCGGGCTTGCAGGCAAACCGTCGTGCACCGGCGATGCCGCCGATGTGCCGACGTGGGACCCGGCGTCGCTCACGCTCACGGGCAACGCGGCCGCGGTCGACACCTCGGGTGCCGCGGCGTGGTTCGAGCCGTCGGCGCCGATCAGCACGCTCTCGTTCACGTTCCAGCGCCGCGCCGGCTTTCCGGTCTACCAAACCTGGTTCTCGTCGCTGTCGCGAGATGTCTCGGGCACCGTAACGGATGCCGGGGGCGATGGGAGCGGGGTCATCGTGACGCTCACAGATGCGAACAGCACCGAGGTTGGCTCCGTGATCACGGGTGTGGGTGGTACCTACGCCTTCCCTGGCGTGCAGGCGAGCGACGGGTATGTCGTCCGCGCCAAGGAGCCTGTGGGCAAGATCGTCGAGGGGTCGACCAGTCGGTCAGTTGACCTGAGTGACACCGACGCGGTTGAGGATTTCTCGATTCGCGACATCGTGCCCGTCGCGGTGAGCGGCGTGGTTGAAGACGCTGATGGAGATCCGATTCCGGGTGCCACGGTGACCCTCGATGATGGTGCGGGAAACGTGGTGACCGCCACTACCGGAGCAGATGGTTCATACCTGTTCGACTCCGTCGGCACCGGTACCTGGACGCCCGCAGTCACGCTGCCCGACGGGTTTGTGAACCCGTCGACCCAGCCGCCGTTCACCATTGATGGAACGTCTGAGGATCCGATCGAGAACGTTGACTTCACGGGTGAACAGGTCGTGTACCAGACGATTTCGGGGTCAGTTTCGACGCCGGGTGGGCCTGCTGCTGGAGTGACGGTGTCCGCCGCGGGCCCCGATGGCACGCTGACCGCAGTTACGGATGCAGATGGCCGGTACGTGTTTCCCGGATTGCTGCCGGGCGAGTACGTCATCACGGCCGAAGGCGACGACACGTCGCAGACCGTCGACGTCGTCGATGCGAACGTGACAGATATCGATTTCGAGATCGTGAAAGTCGGCGCTGTCAGGGGCACGGTGACCTCTGGCGACGAACCGGTTCCTCAGGTGACGGTGAAGCTGAGTGGCGACCTCTCGTTCCTCACCGGCAGTGGCGAAGACGGGTCGTTCACATTCGGTGACATTCCTCCGGGAACGTATGTGATGACCATCGATGTGCCTGAGGGATACACGCTCGAAGGGCCCGCGACCCGCACCGTGGTGATTGATGGCTCGGGTGCGCTGGTCGCCGACCAAGACTTCATATTGATTGCTGTGGCGGCGGCGGATGCTCAGGCGGATGCCGGTAGCGGAAGCGCTGCACAGGGCACCGCAAATGCGTCGGCACAGGCGAATGCTGTAGCCGATGCGACTGCGGGCGTCTCCGCCGATGCGGGCGCGGGAAGTGCTGGGGCACAGGCGACTGCGGGGACGCAGGGCGAGCGTCCTGGCACCGGCGATCGAGACCTGGCGAACACGGGCACCGACTTCGCCCCGATGCTCGGCACCGGTGGCGTGCTGCTGGCGATCGGTGCGGTGGTGCTGCTGATCGCTCGGCGTCGCAAGGGAACGCCGAGCGCATAACTCGTCGAACGCACACGCTCGCGCACGCGGCGGCCGGGGAATGACTTCCCGGGCCGCCGCGTTGGTGTTCGCGGGGTCGAGGTCACTACACTGACTCCAAACGATTATTTGGAGAATAATGTCAGCTGTGCCCACCCCGGAAACACCCGCACCGATGCCCGCCATGCCGCCCGTACCACTGGCGATTCGCATGCTGCTCACGTGGACCGCGATCCTGCCCCTCGTGCTGATCGTGCGCTTCGCACTCGCACCGCTCGTCTCATCGTGGCCCGACGTGCTCGGCTTCGCGCTCACCGTGACCATCGTGGTGCCGATCGCGGTGGGCTTCGCCGTGCCGATGCTGACGCGCGGGTACCACGCGCTGCGTCGTCGCTCGCGCAGGTAAGGGGCGAGCCCGCAGCGCTTGAGGCCTATTCTGGAGCCAGGTCGCGCGATTGCGGCTGCTCAGCACGAGGAGGCGACATGTCGGGGCGCGGTCGGCTGCATGTGCTGCTCGGGGCAGCGCCCGGGGTCGGCAAGACGTTCGCGATGCTCGAAGAAGCCCGACGCATGCGTGCCGACGGAATTGACGTGGTGATCGCTGCCGTCGACGATCACGGGCGCTCGGCAACGTCGGCGCTCGCCAACGGCCTCCCCGAGGTCGCGGGAGCTCGCAAGGGGGTGGACCTCGACGCCGTGCTCGCGCGGCACCCCCAGGTCGCCCTCGTCGACGAACTGGCGCACACGAACGCGCCCGGCACGCGGCACGCGAAGCGCTGGCAAGATGTCGATGCGCTGCTCGAGGCAGGCATCGACGTCATCTCGACCCTGAACATTCAGCACATCGAATCGCTGAACGACGTCGTCGAGCAGATCACCGGCGTACCCCAGCGCGAGACGGTGCCCGACCGCTTCCTGCGCGGCGCCGACCAGATCGAGGTGATCGACCTCGCTCCGCAAGCGCTGCGCGACCGGCTCGCCGGGGGAGCGGTCTACCCGGCCGAGCGCATCGACGCGGCACTCGCGAACTACTTCCGCCTCGGCAACCTCACCGCGCTGCGCGAGCTCGCCCTGCTATGGCTCGCCGACGAGGTCGACCAAGCGCTCACCGGGTACCGCGCCGAGCACGGCATCCGCCGCACCTGGGAGGCGCGCGAACGCGTGGTCGTCGCACTCACTGGCGGCGCTGAGGGCGAGACGCTCTTGCGGCGCGGGGCGAGGATCGCCGCTCGCTCGGCCGGCGGCGAGCTGCTGGCGGTGCACGTGTCGAGCCAAGACGGGCTGCGCACGGCGCACCCCGCGCTGCTCGCCCAGCAGCGCGCCCTCGTCGAAGAGCTGGGCGGCAGCTTCCACCAGGTGATCGGTGTCGATGTGCCGAGCGCGCTCGTGGAGTTCGCGCGCTCCGTCAACGCGACGCAACTCGTGCTCGGCGCGAGCCGACGCGGGCGGTGGCTCGCGGCGGCCACCGGCCCCGGCATCGGTGCGACCGTGGTGCGCGAGTCAGGTGACATCGACGTGCATATGGTGAATCACGCGGAGGGATCCCGCGGCTTCGCCCTACCCCGTCGCACCGGGGCGCTCACCGCAAAGCGGCGCGTCCTCGGGTTCGCGCTGGCCCTCGTCGGCGGGCCCCTGCTCACCTGGCTGCTCGCCACATTCCGCAGCGATGACTCCATGACGAGCGACGTGCTCAGCTACCAGCTGCTCGTCGTGGTGGTGGCGCTCACCGGAGGCATCTGGCCGGCGGTCTTCGCCGCGGTGCTCTCGGGCCTGACGCTCGACTTCTTCTTCCTCGAACCCATCCACACGGTGCACATCCACGAACCGCTGCACCTCCTCGCCGTCGCGCTCTACGTCGTCATCGCGATGCTCGTCAGTCTGATCGTCGACCGCGCGGCCCGCACCACCCGCGCGGCGCGGCGCTCGGCCGCGGAATCCGAACTGATTCAGACGATCGCCGGCAGCGTGCTGCGCGGAGACGACGCCCTGCAGGCCCTGGTCGATCGCACACGCGAGGCGTTCGGACTGCGTCGCGCGCGGCTCGTGGATGCGGGCGGGGAGGTGCTGGTCGACGCGGTGGGTGGTGTCGAAAGTGCAGACCGCCCGCAACCCGCGGATCGCGCCGCGACCGCCGCGCGATCCGACGGTGCCGATCGTCTCGCGAGCGGGCCCCGCGCCGAGACCGTGATCGCGGTCGGCTCCGGGGCAGAACTCGAACTCTTCGGCACCGATCTCGCCGCCTCCGAGCGGCGCTTGCTCAGTGTGGTCGCCACGCAGCTCGAAGCCGCGCTCGAACACCGGCGTCTCGAAGAGACCGCCCGGGAGATCGAACCGATCGCGGCTTCCGACCGTGTGCGCGGGGCGCTGCTCTCCGCGCTGAGTCACGACCTGCGACGCCCGCTTGCGGCGGCCACTGCTGCAATCGGTGGATTGCGCGCCGCGGGCGTGCAGCTCAGCGCGGACGACCGGCGCGAGCTGCTCGACACCGCGACCGAGAGCCTCGACGCGCTCGCGGCGCTCGTCACCGATCTGCTCGACGTGAGCCGCATTCAGGCCGGGGCTTTGGCGATCCGGCTCGCCCCGACCGACCCCGAATCGGTCATTGCGGCGGCGCTTGACGAGCTCGACGCGGGCCCCGCCGACGTCGCACTCTCCCTGCGCCACGGCGATGCGGCAGTGCAGGCCGACCCGGTGCTGCTGCAGCGCGTCGTGGTCAACCTGCTCGCCAACGCGCTGCGCTTCTCTCCGCAGGGAGCGAATGTGCTCGTGAGCACCAGCACGTTCGCCGACCGACTCGAGATTCGTGTCATCGATCACGGGCCAGGGGTGCCCGCCGAGAAGCGCGACGATATTTTCGTGCCGTTCCAGCGCCTCGGCGACACCGACAACACCACAGGCCTTGGCTTGGGCCTCGCCCTCTCCCGGGGCTTCGTCGAATCGATGCAGGGGACGCTCGCGCCCGAAGACACTCCCGGCGGCGGGCTCACGATGGTGGTGTCGCTGCCGGTGGTGCCGTCGTCGGTCATGCCGCCCGCGTCGTTCGATGATGCGGCGCTGGGCGATCCGGCACCCGCACGCCCGCACCCGTCAGCCAGCGAAAGCGAGACCCCGCGATGAAGATTCTGATCGCCGACGACGACCCGCAGATCTTGCGCGCGCTGCGCATCACCCTCACCGCGAAGGGCTACGACGTGTTCGTCGCCGCCGACGGAGCGCAGGCCATCGCCGCCGCGATCGACCACCGCCCCGACCTCTTCCTGCTCGACCTCGGCATGCCGAACCTCAATGGCATCGAGGTGATCGAGGCCGTGCGCGGCTGGTCGCAGGCGCCGATTCTCGTCGTGTCGGGGCGCGCAGGTGCCGCCGACAAGGTCGACGCGCTCGACGCCGGGGCCGACGACTACGTGACGAAGCCGTTCGCAATCGACGAGCTGCTCGCGCGCATCCGGGCGCTCAGCCGGCGCATCGTGCGAGACGATGCGGTGCCGGTGGTGCGACTCGGCGACGTCACCGTTGATCTCGCGGCGCGTGCGGTGACGCGGTCCACGCCCGAGGGGGAGCAACAGATTCGGCTCACCCCCACGGAGTGGCAGGTGCTCGAACTGCTGATCCGCAACCCCGGGCGGCTCGTCACCCGGCAGACGCTGCTCACCACGATCTGGGGCTCGGAGCACATCGAAGACACCGGGTATCTGCGGCTGTACCTGTCGCAGCTGCGAAAGAAGATCGAGGCGGATCCGGCCAACCCCGTCCACCTCATCACTGAGGCCGGCATGGGCTATCGACTCGAGCGCGTCGAGAGCTGAGGCGGTGGCGCCGGGCCCGCTGCTGCGCCGTGCCCGCTGCTGCGCCGCGCCCTCTGCTGCGCCGCGCCCTCTGCTGCGCCGCGCCCTCTGCTGCGCCGCGCCCTCTGCTGCGCCGCGCTCTCCACCGCGCCGCGCCCCCTGTGCGATCTGGGTAACTTCGGACCAGTGTGGAGGCTGAAATAGGCCGTGCAACCGGTCCGAAGTTACCCCGATTCGTCGAGGCGCGGGGAGGGCGGCGCGAAGTGCGCGGAGCGCTGCCGCTATTCAGTCTTGCCAAGTAGCGGTACTTAGTGTTACCGTCTACCTGTAGTCAGCATCACTGAATAGCAGGGAGGCGGCCGATGGCAACCCAGATGACCGAGATGCTCAAGGGCACGCTCGAGGGGATCGTCCTGGCGATCCTCGCAGACCGCTCCGCCTACGGATACGAGATCACCGCGACCCTGCGCGAGCGGGGCTTCGACGACATCGCCGAGGGCACGATCTACGCGCTCCTCGTGCGCATTGAGCAAAAGGGGCTCGTTTCGGTCGAGCGCGTGCCCTCCGAGAAGGGGCCGCCGCGCAAGGTGTATACGCTGTCGGGCGCAGGCCGCGACCGTCTCGCCGAATTCTGGGAGTCCTGGGACTTCCTCGCCGCGCACATCGCTGCGCTGCGCACCGCACACTCCGCACCCGCCGCACCTGCCGCATCGCCGCACGAAGGAGCCGCATCATGACCGCGAAATGGATCGAAACCCTCACCGGATCACTCGACGAGAAGAAGCAGTACAAGTCCGCGATCGCGCGCATCGCCGCGCTGCCGCAGCCGTACGCAACCGTGGCGCAGGCGCTCTCGCGCTACTTCACCTACTTCGGTGCGATCGGCGACGGGAGCACCTTGGTCACGATGGTCAGCGACCACGCCGACCTGTGGGAGCGCGCCGCCATCGACGGCACTCCCGTACGCGACATCGTCGGAGACGATCCGGTCGCATTCGCCGAAGATTTTGTCAACGCGTACTCCGGCAAGCAGTGGATCGACAAGGAGCGCGAGCGCCTCACCCGCGCGATCGCCGAGGCCGAAGCGACGGCACCGAGCGCTCCGCGAGAACCGGACGGCGGCGCATCATGACCGCCGTGCTCGAGTCGCCCCCGCGCATCGACGCGCAGGCGATCTCCGTGCGCGGCCTCGAGAAGTCGTTCGGCGAGACCGCGGTGCTGCGGGGCGTCGACTTCGAGGTCGCCCTGGGCGAAGTGTTCGCGCTGCTCGGCTCGAACGGGGCGGGCAAGACGACGCTCATCCGCGTGCTCGCGACACTGCTCGCCGCCGACGCGGGCGAGGCGAGGGTGCTGGATCACCGAGTCGACGAGCATCCCGACGCCGTCCGCAGGGCGATCAGCCTGACCGGACAGTTCGCCGCCGTCGACGAGGTGCTCACCGGGCGAGAGAACCTGGTGCTCGTCGCCCGGCTGCGACACGTGCCGCAACCGGCGGCAGTCGCCGACACGCTGCTCGCGCGCTTCGAACTCGCCGATGCGGGGGGCCGGCGCGCGGGGGAGTACTCGGGCGGCATGCGGCGCCGACTCGACATCGCGATGAGCCTCGTTGGTGACCCGCGGATCCTCTTCCTCGACGAACCGACGACCGGGCTCGACCCGCAATCGCGCGCCGAAGTGTGGCGGCTGGTGCGCGAGCTCGCTGACGGCGGCACCACCGTGCTGCTCACCACCCAGTACCTCGACGAAGCCGAGCACTTGGCCGACCGCATCGCGATACTCCACGAAGGGCGCATCGTGCAGCAGGGCACGCTCGCGGCACTGCAACGCTTGCTGCCGCCCCAGGAGCCCGTGCTCGTCACACCGCAGCCGACGCTCGAAGACGTGTTCCTCGCCATTGTGGGGGCGGGTGCTGCGGCGCCCGGTGATCCCGCACCGACCGAACGGAGCGCATCATGACCGCGCACGCCATCACCGACACCGGCGTGCTCACCGGGCGATCGCTGCGGCACATCCTCCGCAGCCCCGACACCATCATCACCACCGTGATCACGCCCATCGCGCTCATGCTGCTGTTCGTCTTCGTGCTTGGCGGCGCGATTCGCACCGGCAGTGACGGTGCGTACATCGACTACCTGCTGCCGGGCATCCTGCTCATCACAGTCGCGTCGGGCGTCGCCTACACGGCCTACCGGCTCTTCCTTGACCGGCAGGGCGGCATCTTCGAACGGTTCCGTTCGATGCCGATCGCGCGGTCGAGTGCGCTCTGGGCGCACGTCATCACGTCGCTCGTCGCAAACCTCGTGTCGGTCGCGGTGGTCATCGGCGTGGCGCTGCTGCTCGGCTTTCGTACCGGCGCCTCGATCGCGGCCTGGCTCGCTGTCGCCGGCATCGTGACGCTGTTCACGCTCACCCTCACCTGGATCGCCGTCGTCGCCGGCCTCGCCGCCAAGACCATCGACGGGGCGAGCGCCTTCAGCTACCCGCTCATCTTCCTGCCGTTCATCAGCTCGGCGTTCGTGCCGACCGATTCGATGCCCGGCCCCGTCGCCTGGTTCGCCGAGCATCAGCCGGTCACGGCGATCGTCGACACGCTGCGCGCGCTTTTCGCCGGTCAGCCGGTCGGTGCCGCGATCTGGGTCGCCCTGGCCTGGCTCATCGGGCTGCTGGTCATTGCCGCGACCGGAGCGATGCTGCTCGCGCGGCGCCGCTGAGGCGTGCGCGGGGCTGCTGCCGCGTTCTGATGCGCTCTGATGCGATCGGGGTAACTTCGGACCGGTGCGGAGGCTGGATTCGCCCCTGCGACTGGTCCGAAGTTACCCCGATCGCAGGGTGCGGAGCGCGGTGGCCGATGAATCGGACGTCGCACCCCTTGAACGCCGCAGCGGGGTCAGTTTCGGAGGGTTGCGATGGCGCAACACCCTCCGAAACTGACCCCGCTGCCAAAGTGGGCCGGCGCGCAGCCGCCGCTAGCCGCGCGGCTGGTGGGCCGGCTGCCAGATGTAGATGCCCTCGTGCTGCTCCGCTTCGTCGCCCGGGCGCAGTGAGATGCCCTTGCGGTCGCGCAGCAGCAGGGTCGCGATGAGGCCGAGCGCGGTCATGCCGAGCAGGTAGAACGTCACCGAAGTCGAGGTGCCGGTCGTCTGCTGCAGCCATGCGGCGATGGTCGGGGCGAAGGCGCCGCCGAGAATCGCGCCGATCGCGTACGAGATCGAGACGCCCGAGAAGCGCACCGATGCGGGGAACATTTCGGAGTACCACGCCGACTGCGGGCCGTACGTGAACCCGAGCCCGACCGTCAGTAGCATGAGGCCGCAGGCGAGCAGCACCGGGTCGCCGGTGTTGACCAGCGGGAACAGCGCGAAGAGGGCCGCGCCCTGCAGGACCCAGCCGAGAATGTAGGTGGTGCGTCGGCCGATGCGGTCGCAGATCCAGCCCGCGACGAACGTCGAGATGAGCCACGTGACCGACGACGCGGTGACCGCCCACAGCACGTCGCCGCGGTCGAGGCCGACGGGGCCGTCGGGGTTGGTGGCGTAGTTCTGCACGTAGCCGCCGGTCGTCATGTAGCCCACCGCGTTGTTGCCCGCGAAGACGAGCGCGGCGAGGATGACGAGCGGCGTGAAGCGTGCGAACAGCTTGACGACGGGGGCGCCGGTCTGCTCTTTGCGCTCCGCGATCTCGGCGAAGACCGGGCTCTCCTCGACACGGCGGCGCACCCAGTACCCGACGATGATCAGCACGATCGAGAACAGGAATGGGATGCGCCAGCCCCACTCGATGAACGCGTCGCCCGGGAAGATGATGTTCATGATCGCGAGCATCGCGCTGGCGAGCAGCAGGCCGATGGGCACGCCGATCTGCGGCATCGCGCCATACAGACCACGTCGATCGCGCGGGGCGTGCTCGACGGCCATCAACACGGCCCCGCCCCATTCGCCGCCGGCCGAGACTCCCTGCAAGATGCGCAGCAGAATGAGCAGGATCGGCGCGGCGATCCCGATCTGACTGTACGTGGGCAGCAGGCCGATGAGCACGGTCGCCGCACCCATGAGCATCAGCGTGACGACGAGCACGATGCGGCGCCCGAATCGATCGCCGAAGTGGCCGGCGAGGAAGGCGCCGAGCGGGCGGAAGAGGAAGCTGATGCCGACGGTGAGGAACGACAGGATCGTGCCGATGCCCTGGCCGGCGGGTTCGAAGAACAGCTGGCTGAACACGAGGCCTGCGGCAGAGGCGTAGATGAAGTAGTCGTACCATTCGACGGTGGTGCCGACCACGGTGGCGAAAGCCACGCGACGACGATCGTGGGTCGTGGCGATGGTTCCGGTCGGGGTCAGCGATCCCTGGTGGGGAGCTGTGGACATTCGGGCACTCCTTTGTGACGAGGTACTGCGGCGCATACCGCACGCTCGATAATATACGATTTCGAATACGTTGCCGCAAGGTCTCGCCGGGGATCGATTGTGGCGCACATATTTCTTGGACTCGGTCCGTCTGGCGTCATTCGATTTCACATCGGGCGATCTTTGACTTATCATTCTCGGGTTATTCCCAGGCCCGCGAGGTGGGCCGGACGCGAGCGAGTAAGGCACCTCTCCCGGTAATGAATTCCGCATCACACGACCCGAAGTCCGCATACTCGAGGCCCGTGTCGCCCGAGACCTCGGCAGGCGCTGTGCAGGTGCCGCAGAAGAAACTGCGTTCCCGTCACGTCACGATGATCACGCTCGGCGGCATCATCGGCGCGAGCCTCTTCGTCGGCTCGGGCAACGTCATTCGCACCGTCGGCCCGGCCGCCGTGCTCTCGTATCTCATCGGCGGCCTGCTCGTCTTCCTCGCCATGCGCATGCTCGGCGAGATGGCGGCGGCTCGGCCCGCGATCGGCTCGTTCATGGAGTACGCCCGCGTCGGTCTCGGCGATTGGGCTGGGTACCTCGTCGGATGGCTCTACTGGTACTTCTGGGTGGGCGTGCTCGCCTACGAGGCAGTGCTCGGCGGTGAGACGCTGCATGGTTGGTTCGGTTGGCTGCCGTCGTGGGCCGGCTCGCTGCTGCTGCTCGCCATCTTCGTCGGTGCGAACCTCATCTCGGTGCGCACGTTCGGTGAGGTCGAGTTCTGGCTCGCCAGCATCAAGGTGCTCGCGATCGTCGTCTTCTTGGGCGCCGGCGTGCTCTTCGCGTTCGGGCTGTGGCCGAACTCGTCGTTCTCGATTCCGAACCTCTGGGAGCACGGCGGCTTCGCCCCGAACGGGTACGGCGTGGCCTTCACCGGTGTCGCGCTCGTGATCTTCTCATACTTCGGTACGGAGATCGCCGTCATGGCATCGGCCGAGTCCGAAGACCCTGCGAAGGGCATCCGTCAGGCGAGCAGCACTGTCATCTGGCGCATCCTCCTCTTCTTCGTGGGCGCCGTACTCATCATCACCACGATCATCCCCTGGGATGAACTGCCCGAGCCGATCGACGTCGCCTCGGCGCCGTTCACGAAGGTCTTCGAGCTCTTCGGTCTGCCGGGTGCCGCCATCGTGATGCAGCTGGTCATCTTCACCGCGGTGATCTCGGTGCTCAACTCTGGCCTGTACTCGGCGTCGCGCATGTTCTCGTCGCTCGCGGAGCAGGGCTTCGCGCCGAAGTTCATCGCGAAGAAGGCGAAGAACGGCATTCCGGTCGCCGCCCTGCTGGCGTCGACCATCGGCGGCGTCGTCGCGACGATCGTGAACTTCGCCGCTCCCGATTCGGGCGTCTTCTCGTTCATCATGAACTCGGCGGGCCTCGTCGCCCTCTTCGTCTACGGCTTCATCGCGCTGACGCAGATGCGCATGCGCCAGAAGATGACGCCGGAAGAGGTCGCGGGCCTCAAGCTCAAGATGTGGCTGCACCCGTGGCTCAATCTGCTGCTGATCGCCGCCATCATCACCGTGTTGGTGATCATGCTCACCTCGGAGGACGGCCGCACCCAGGTGTGGACGAGCCTGATCGCGACCGTCGTGCTCGTCATCTGCTGGCCCTTCGTGCGCCGTGGTCTCGCGAAGCGCAAGGCCGCCCAGGCCGAAGCGGCGCAGGCTGAGGCGGCGCTCGAGGCGTAACGCGCTCCACTCACGCACCGCACGGCGGTGGGATCGGGCTCGCCCGGACCCGCCGCCGTTTGCGTGCGCGCCGAAGCCTGACAGACTGGGGGCGTGGCGGATACCCAGAACGGCCGCGTCGCGGTCTACCTCGACTTCGATAACATCGTGCTCTCGTGGTACGACCGTGTGCACGGGCGCAATTCATTCGCGCGGGATCGCCAGCGCATCGCCGAGAATCCCTCGGAGCCCGAGATCGCCGAGCGCCTGCGCGCAGCGGTCGTCGACGTCGGCGCCATCATCGACTACGCCTCATCGTTCGGCACGCTCGTGCTGACGCGCGCCTACGCCGACTGGTCGGCGCCGATGAACGCCGAGTACCGCTCGCAGCTCGTATCGCGCGCCGTCGACCTCGTGCAGCTCTTCCCAGCCGCGGCGTACGCCAAGAACGGCGCCGATATCCGCCTCGCGGTCGACGCGGTTGAAGATATGTTCCGCCTCGACGACCTCACCCACGTCGTGATCGTCGCAGGTGACTCCGACTACGTGCCGCTCGCACAGCGCTGCAAGCGCCTGGGGCGCTACGTTGTGGGCGTCGGCGTCGCTGGCTCGACGGCGAAGGCGCTCACCGCGGCGTGCGACGAGTTCGCCTCGTACGACGCGCTCCCCGGCATCGAGTCGATCGCTCGGGCGACGAACGCGTCGGGGCGTTCGCGCAAGCCGGCGTCGCAGGCGGCGAATCAGCCGACCTCCGAAGCCCAGGAGGGCGATACGGCGACCGCAGAGTCCGAGACGCCCCGCGAGGCGCAGCCGAAGCGCTCGCGCGGCCGCGGCGGCCGCGGTGGCCAAACGGCGGATGCCGAGGCCGGATCGGGCGCTGCAGACGAGACTTCGTTTGAGCAGGGCCTCGAAACGGCGCTCTCGGCGGCTCAAGAAGCGGCGATCGACGTCGAGCCGGGTGACGCGATCGAATCTGCAGAGGACGCCGAGCTCGCGGTGACCGGCCTGCTGATTCGCGCGCTGTGGCTGAGCCAAGACAAAGACGACTCGGGCTGGCTCTACAGCTCCGCCGTGAAGCAGCAGATGCGCCGTATGGACCCGTCGTTCAGCGAGAAGGCGCTCGGGTTCCGCTCGTTCTCCGACTTCTTGAAGTCGCGCTCTGACGTCGCCGAGCTCGAAGAGACCGGGCACGAGCGCCTGGTGCGCCTGCGCGATCAGAGCGAGTAGCCACCCCGAGCGGCGGTGCGGGCGCGTGGGGTGATCCCGCGCCGATTTCGGCGAACCTGGGAACACGCTTGACGTGGCACTCCGGGTCGCTCTACCGTGGAACCCACACGAGTTCGCGAGGAGGTGCGGAACATGGACGCCATCGATTTCATCCCAGTGCAGGGAGCCACGCGTGCTGCAGTCGTTTTCCGCTCAGCGTTCGCCGGCCCCTTCTCGGCCGCCGCGTAGGCCACCGGTGATCGTCGCCGCAACGTGGTGACCGCGCCGGCTTAGCCGGACCCTCTTGGCGCTCTTCGCCCACCCGTTCGTGTAACGGATGCGGGCGCCAGGCGATCCCGCACCGGATCGCCCCGCCCGAATCGTCGACCGATCGGGCACGCAGTTCACCTCTTCGAAGGATCTCATCGTGAGCACCCACTCGACGACCGAGCGCGCCCCGCGCCTCGCCTCGTCAGCGCCGCAGCCGGCGCACTCCGTCCATCTGTCCGTCACCGTGCCGAGCGGCGCAGCGCTCGCACGACTCTCACTGCTCGACCGCGCGAAGCTGCGGGTCGGTCTCTGGTTGCTGCTGCGCTCGGGTGCGACCGCATCCGGCCGCGCGGAGCATCAGCCCACCCCGCACGAGCTCGCGGCCGTCGCGCGCGATGCCCGTGCAGCATACGATGCAGCCGTCGCGCAGCACCCGCGGCTGCATCGCGCGTTGTAAGCCGTTGCCGTGCGCGCACACGTCTGAGCCGGTCGCGACGACTGCGGTCGTGCGGCCGGCTCAAGCCGTGAGCGGTGCTGCGGTCTGTGGCGCTGCGTCGCGCGCTTCGGTGGTGCTCGCGGCAGTTGCGCCTGCATCTGCGGCGCCTGCACCTGCGATGCCCTTCAGGTACCGGCGTACGCCGGTCGCCGCGGTGCGTCCGGCGCGGTTCGCCCCGATGGTGCTCGCCGACGGGCCGTATCCTACGAGCTGCACGCGCGGGTCGGCGACGGCCGTCGTGCCGCGCCCGTCGCGATCGAGTTGGATGCCGCCCGCGGCACTCCGCAGATGCAGCGGTGCGAGGTGGGCGATGGCGGGCCGAAAGCCCGTCGCCCAGAGAATGACATCGACCGGTTCGAACGACCCGTCTGCCCATCGCACGCCGTTCGGCTCAATGCTCGTGAACATCGGGCGCCGCGCCCGATAGGCTCCGAGCCGCTCGGCTTCGCGCTCTTGCTCGCGCAGCATCAGGCCGGTGACGCTCACCACGCTCTGCGGCGGCAACCCGGCCGCGACGCGCTGCTCGACCAGCGCGACCGATGCGGCACCCGCTTCAGGGGTGAAGTCGTCAGTGCGCCACACGGGCTCGCGCCGTGTCACCCAGACCGTGTCGGTGATGGGGGCGAGGGCGCCGAGAAACTGCACGGCCGACGCCCCGCCGCCCACAACGAGTGTGCGCTTGCCGATGAAATGCTCGGGGCCCGGGTACGCCACCGTGTGCAACTGCTCGCCGACGAATGATTCCATGCCGGGGTAGCGCGGCACAAACGGCTGCGACCAGGTGCCGGTGGCGTTGACAATCGTGCGCGAGCGCCACACTCGGTCGTGGGCGTGGGTGGTGAGCAGCTGCGGATCCTGCGCGTCGTTCTCGACGCGTTCGACGTGCACGGGGCGGATCACCGGAAGCTCGTGCGCTCGCTCGTACTCGGTGAAGTACTCGGGGATCGCGAGATTTGCCCGCTCAGTCGTGCGCGGGGGAGGGGTGCTGCCCGGAAGCTCGGCGACGCCGTGGACGTCGCGCATTGTGAGCGCATCCCAGCGGTGCTGCCAGGCTCCGCCGGGACCGCGATCGGCGTCGAGCACCACGTGATCGATGTCGAGGCGCTGCAGGTGGAACGAGGCCGAGAGGCCCGCCTGCCCGGCGCCAATGACGAGGGCGGGCAGGATCTCGGGGGCGTTCACACGCGGTACAACGGCCGCAGCCTGCACCCCATTCCCGCGCGCACTACCTGATCACGGGAATCGACCAAGCACGAAACTCCTTGCCGCTCGACGCCTTCACGAGCCCGACAATCGAAAACACGACGTGCACGATGCTGAGCAGCAGCCAAATCGTGATCGGGATGCCGATCGGGAAGAACCCGCGTGCGTACTCGGTGTCCGTCAATGAGAGGAGCAGTGCAAGGTGGGCGATGAACAGCACGATGGTCGCGAACAGGTAGGTGAACGCCCAGTTCATCGCGGCGCGCCCATTCACCTCGGCCAGGCCGCCGCGCTTGCGCGCCTGCGCCCCGACGATGAGCATGACGATGCACGCGGCAATTGCTGAGACGCCCGGGATGAACGAGCACGCGATGAGGCCGACCGCCCACGCGGCAGCGCCGGTCACGGGGCGCGCGTACTGGACGTAGGGATTCGGCTGGCCCGGTGCCGGGTGGGTCTGCTGGGGCTGCGCGTACTGCGGCGGTGCGTACTGCGGTGGTGCGTACTGGGGCTGAGGATATTGCGGTTGCGCATACTGAGGCTGGGATTGAGGTGCCTGAACCTGCGGGGCCTGCGGCGGTGCGTACTGCGGTCGGGGCTGCTCGTGCTGCGGCTCAGTGGGTTCGGGTGCGCTCATGCCTTAATGCTAGGCGAGGCCGCCGACACTCCGCGGAGCGTTCCGTTCCGTTTCGTTCATCTTGCGGGAGTACGCTCGATGCGGCCGCCAGAATCCCGACGCGCCGTTCGCCCCGCGCACGCAGCCGTGCGCAGACGCCGGGCCACGAGCCCGGAGAAAGCAGGAGCCCCATGCGCGCACTGCAGTACCGTGAAATCGGAGGCCGGCCCGAGCTGGTCGAGGTGGAGAAGCCCGTTCCGGGGCCGGGCGAGATTCTACTCAAGGTGACTGCCGCCGGCGCCTGCCACTCGGATGAGTTCATCATGGGGGCGAGTGCTGAGGATTACTACTTCAAGCCGCTGCCGCTCACCCTGGGCCACGAGGTCGCGGGCACCGTCGACGAACTCGGCGCGGGTGTCACCGGGCTCGAAGTCGGCGAGAGTGTCATCGTGTACGGCCCGTGGGGCTGCGGCCGCTGCTATCCCTGCGCGAGCGGCGAGGAGCAGAACTGCGAGCACGGCATGCGCGCGCCCGGCATCTTCAGCGATGGCGGCATGGCCGAGTACATGCTCGTCGACGATGCCCGGCACCTCGTGCCGATCGGCGATCTCGATCCGGTGCAGAATGTGTCGCTCACCGACGCCGCACTCACCCCGTACCGCGCCATCAAGTCGGCGCTGCCGAAGCTGACGCCCGGCACCACCGCCGTCGTGATCGGTTCGGGCGGCCTCGGCCACGTGGCGATTCAGCTGCTGAAGGCGCTGTCGCAGACGCGGGTGGTGGTGCTCGATGTCGCGCAGGATCGTCTCGACTTTGCCCGCGAGGTCGGTGCTGACGAGGCATTCCTCTCGAACCCCGATGCGATCTCCGCAGTCAAGGATCTGACCCGCGGTCTCGGCGCTGATGCCGTGTTCGACTTCGTCGGCATCCAGCCGACGGCAGACCTTGCGGCGGGCATGATCCGCGTGGGCGGGCAGATCGTGGTGGTCGGCGTCGCCTCGGGGTCGGTGCCGATCGGTCAGACGACGGTGCCGCTCGATGTGAACGGGCGCGCCATCAACTGGGGCTCGCGCACCGAGCTCATGGAGGTCGTGGAGCTTGCGAAGCGCGGGGCCATCAGCATCCACGTTGAGGAGTACTCGCTCGACGACGCGCCCCGAGCGTACGAGCAGCTCCACGCGGGCAAGGTGCGCGGCCGCGCGGTGATCGTGCCGGGCAAGTAAGCGAGCCAGCCCCTGACAGGCGCGAACGGCCTGCCCCATCTTCGTGATGGGGCAGGCCGTTCTCGTGCGGTGAGGCTTACGCGGCCTGCTCGCGCAGCTCGGCGAGCTCGCGACCCGAACGGGTGGCATCTTCTTCCGCCTGCTCCTTGAGCGAGGCGCCGAGATCAGCGAACGCGTCGAGTGCGGGGTTCACGCCGACGAGCGTGAACGGACGCTCCACCACGCGGAGGTCGAGGCCCCAGACATCTTCGAGCACGCGGCGCAGCCACGGCGTCGAGTGGTCCCAGCCCTCCTTGGGCGTGCCGGGGCTGTAGTTGCCGCCGAGCACCGTGACGAGCGTCGCCGGCTTGCCCTGCAGCGCGGTGCCCTCGGGGTTGATGCGCGGATCGGTGTACGCGACGTCGAACCAGGTCTTGAAGTGCTGCGAGACGCCGAAGTTGTAGAGCGGCACGGTGAAGAGCAGGGCGTCGGCCGAGATGAGCTCGTCGGCGAGCGTGGTCGCGAGCTCGGCTGCGGCGCGCTGCTGGTCGTTGCGGTCGGCCTCGGGTACGAACCCGGTAGTGACGGCGGTCTGCCAGACCTCAGCCGAGATGGGGTTCGCGGCCACGTCGCGGCGCACGATCGCGGAGTCGGGGTGAGCCGCGGTCCACTCCTGCTCGACGAGGTCGCCGAGCGCACGGCTGGCGGAGGTGGCGGGGAGGATGCTCGCATCCAGGCGGAAGAGGGTCACACTGACTCCAATCAAGTTGCTCATAGTCGCTATGTTTTTCTGAGCGACTCGGCTGAGTGTAGCACGGTACAATCGGAGCATGGCAGACCCAGAGCACGATCGGCACGAATGCGATGCCGCCGTCAGTCTTGCCTTCTCCATCCTCGGCAAGCGCTGGAACGGCATGATCATCGATGCGCTCGGCGGCGGGGCACTGTCGTTCGCCGAAGTGCGACGCGCGGTGCCCGGCATCAGTGACGCCGTGCTCTCCGACCGCCTGACCGAGCTGGCCGAAGCGATGCTCGTCTCGCGCACGGTCGACGCAGGCCCACCCGTTTCCGTGAGCTACGCGCTCACCGTCGGCGGCGAGCAGCTCGTGCCCGTGCTCGACGATCTCGGCCGCTGGGCCGAGGCGAACCTCCCGGCGCGCAGCTAGGCTCGCCGCGCCGCCGAGTGCCGCCTGGCACGCCCATGGTCTACGCTCGCCGCGAACTTGGCACCGCTTCCTGGAACCGCTCGCGCGACCGGCGTAGGGTCGAAGACGCGGGAGAGCGGGATGACTGCTGGTACCGGACCGAAGGCGATCCTGCCCTCCGTAGAGAGAGGGAACCACCATGCGAGCAGCTCGGTACTACGGCCGTGAAGACATCCGTATCGAGGACATCGACCCCCAGCCCCTGCAGCCCGGCACCGTGCGCATCGACGTCGCCTGGACCGGCATCTGCGGTAGCGACCTGCACGAGTATCTGGACGGCCCGATCTTCGTGCCGCCGGCCGGCCACCCCCACCCGATTTCGGGCGAGGAGGCTCCGGTCACCCTCGGTCACGAATTCTCGGGTGTCGTGAGCGAGCTCGGCGAGGGCGTCACCGATCTCGAGGTCGGGCAGCACGTCGTGGTCGAGCCGTACATCATCGACTCCTCGGTCGATACCGGCCCCGAGAGCACCGACTACCACCTCTCCGAGAACATGAACTTCATCGGGTTGGGTGGCCGCGGCGGCGGGCTGTCCGAAAACGTTGTCGTCGAACGCCGCTGGGTGCACCCGGTCGCCGAGACGGTCGCACTCGATGAAGCGGCACTCATCGAGCCGCTCTCGGTCGCGCATCACGCGGTCAAGCGCTCGGGCGTCGAAGCCGGCAAATGGGCGCTGATCGGCGGTGCCGGCCCGATCGGCCTGCTGACCGCCGCGGTGTTGAAAGCCGAGGGCGTCAACGTCATCATCTCCGAGATCAGCTCGCTGCGCCGTCAGAAAGCGCTCGACGCGGGCGTCGCCGATGTCGCGCTGAACCCCGCCGAGGTCGATGTCGTCACCGAGGTGAAGGCGCTCACCGGTGGCCGCGGTGCCGACGTCGCATTCGAAGCCACGAGCGTGCAGGTCGTGTTCGACACGCTGGTCGACGCGGTGCGACCCCAGGGAGTCATCGTCGTCATCTCCATCTGGGGTCACCCGGCGAGCCTCGACATGCAAAAGCTCGTGCTCAAGGAGATCGACCTGCGCGGCACCATCGCCTACGTCAATGACCATCCGGCCACCATCGCGCTCGTCGAGAGCGGCAAGATCGACCTGAAGCCGTTCATCACCGGAAAGATCGCGCTCGATGATCTCGTCTCCCAGGGCTTCGACACGCTCATCAACCACAACGAGACCGCGGTGAAGATCCTCGTCTCGCCGAGCGGCGCCGGCCTCTGAGCTGAGCGACTCCCGGCGGTGCGGACACTTCGCGCTGCCGGGAGTTCCCCCTCCCGGCAGCCTCACTCACGCAGCATCGACGTACCGCAGCAGTGCCCGCTTCACCCACACCCCACCGACGCTCCACCGAACAGAGAGGTCGCCCATGACCACCGTCGCCGAACACATCGTCGCCACACTGAAGACCAACGGAGTCGAGCGGGTCTACGGACTGCCGGGCGACTCCCTGAACGGGTTCACCGACGCACTCCGCAAAGACGGGTCGATTCGCTGGGTGCACGTGCGGCATGAAGAATCGGCGGCGTTCGCAGCGGCGGCCGACGCGGCCACGACGGGGGAGCTGGCCGTGGTCGCCGGATCCTGCGGACCAGGCAATCTGCACCTCATCAACGGGCTCTACGACGCGAACCGCTCGCGCGTGCCCGTGCTCGCGATCGCCGCCCACATTCCGACGAGCGAGATCGGCACGAACTACTTCCAGGAGACCCACCCGCAAGACCTCTTCCGCGAGGCGAGCGTCTACAGCGAGTACGTCGCGAGCCCGAGCCAGATGCCGCGCGTGCTCGAGATCGCGATGCGCACCGCCATTGAACGCCGGGGCGTCGCCGTCGTGGTGATCCCGGGCGACGTCGCACTGGCCGATGCGCTCACGACCGCGACGCACGTTATCGAGCGCACGCGGCCGGAGGTGGTGCCGAGTGCCGCCGAGCTCGATCGTGCGGCCGAAATACTGAACGATGCGAAGCGCGTCACGATTCTCGCAGGTGCCGGTGTTGAGGGTGCCCACGAGCAGGTGGTCGCGCTGGCGGATCGCCTCGGCGCCCCCATCGTGCACGCGTTGCGGGGCAAGGAATTCATCGAGTACGACAACCCATTCGATGTCGGCATGACCGGCCTGCTCGGATTCGCCTCGGGGTTCCGCGCCATGGATGGCGCCGACGCGCTGCTCATGCTCGGCACGGATTTTCCGTACGCGCAGTTCTACCCCGAGAAGGCACGTACGATCCAGGTCGATATTCGGGGCGAGCAGCTCGGCCGACGGCACCCCGTCGACCTGGGGCTGGTCGGTGACGCGGGTGCGACGGCACACGCCCTGCTCGATCGCATCGCCGGCGGACGCGACCGCTCGCACCTCGACGACGCCCGGGCACACTACGTGAAGACCCGCGCAAAACTCGATGAGCTCGCGGTGCCGTCGAAGCGCAAGCAGCCGATCCACCCGCAGTACCTCGCCAAGCTGCTCGACGAGGCGGCGGCCGACGACGCCGTCTTCACCGCCGATGTCGGATCGCCCACCGTGTGGGCCGCCCGCTACTTCACCATGAACGGCAAGCGCCGCCTCATCGGCTCGTTCAGCCACGGCTCGATGGCGAACGCGCTGCTGCACGGGATCGGTGCGCAGGCCGCGCACCCCAGTCGGCAGGTCGTGGCGCTCGCGGGCGACGGTGGGCTCGCGATGATGCTCGGCGAGCTCATCACGCTCACGCAGAACCGGCTGCCGGTGAAGACGATCGTCGTGAACAACTCGTCGCTGAATTTCGTCGAGCTCGAGATGAAGGCCGCCGGGTTCGTGAACTACGGCACCGACCTCAAGAACCCCAACTTCGCCGATGTGGCGCAGGCGCTCGGCATCTTCGCGCGGCGCGTGGAACGGTCGGAAGATCTGCCCGCGGCGCTCGCCGAGGTGCTCGCGCACGACGGCCCGGCACTGCTCGACGTGGTCACCGAGCGCCAGGAGCTCTCGATGCCGCCCGCCGTCACCGCCGAACAGGTGAAGGGGTTCGCGCTCTACGCGATCCGCACCGTGATGTCGGGCCGCGGCGACGAACTGCTCGACCTTGCTCGCGCGAACTGGCGCCAGCTGTTCTGAGCTGGCGCGCTGCGCCCTGCACCCCCGCCCAGCCCCGGCGCGCCCCCCGCCTCCTCCGCCCTCCACCGAGCGCCCCCTATCTCGCCGAGCGTTACCCATCTGCGCGTGAAGTTGAGGAGCACTCGGCGAGATAGGGGGCGCTCGGCGAAGGTGGCAGGTTGCGGGCGGCGGCGGACCGAACCGGGGCGCCGATGGTGCCGGCAGCGCGGTGACGTCGCGCTAGTTCGGAAGCGCCGGGCGCTGTTCCTGGCCCGCGCCACGCGGAATGAACAGCGACAGCACGAGCGCGATCACGCCGGCGCCGACCGCGAGCCAGAAGCACACATCGAACGCGGCTCGGCTCGGGATCGCCTGGCCGTTGAAGTCCGTCGTCATCGCGGCGAGCACCCCGCCCATGACGGCTGACGCGCTCGATGTGCCGACGGAACGGAACAGTGCGTTGAGCCCGTTCGAGGCGCCCGTCTCGTGCGCGGGCACCGAGCGCATGATGATCATCGGCATCGCGGCGAACGTGAATCCGATGCCTACACCGATGAGCAGGTTCGCGACGAACACGTGCCACACCTCGCTCGACCACAGCAACACGAACGCGTAGGCCAGCACGATCATCGCGGTGCCGGCGGTGAAGAGCGGCCGCGGGCCGATGGTGCGTTCGAGCCACCCTGAGAGCGGCGAGATGATCATCATCACGATGCCGGCGGGCATCACGACGAGGGCGGCCTGCATCATGTCGAGGCCGAAGCCCGACCCCGAGGCGACGGGCAACTCGAGCAGCTGCGGAAACGCGACATTCGACGAAAACAGCGCGAAACCCATGCCGATCGCGGCGATGTTGGTGAAGAGCACGGCGGGGCGGGCGGCGACCCTGAGATCGAGCAGCGGATCCTTCGCCCGCATCTGGTACCAGCCCCACAGCAGCAGCACGACGACGCCGCCGACGATGGTGGTCAGCGTGAGCGGCGACGTCCAACCCCAGTCGGCGCCGCGCGACACGAACAGCAGAATGCCGGTGAGACCGATTGCCAGGCCGACGGCTCCCAGTACGTCGAGGCGGCCTGCTGAGCGCAGCACATCACCGGGCACAAGCCAGGCGATCAGCGGCACACCCAGCACGCCGAGCCCGGCCGCGAGCCAGAACAGCGCGTGCCAGTCGGCGTTGATCGCAAGATATGCGGCGAGGGGCATGCCCACGGCGCCGCCCACACCCATCGTGGCGCTCATGAGTGCGACGGCAGTGCCGAGTCGCTCGGGCGGCAGCACGTCGCGCATGATCGCGATGCCCAGCGGGATCACCCCGGTCACGACGCCCTGCAGCGCGCGCCCGATGATCACGCCCACGATCGTGCCCGACACGGCGGCGATCACCGAGCCGACGATGAGCACCGCGAGCAGCACGACGACCACGCGCTTCTTGCCGAAGAGGTCGCCCAGTCGCCCAGAGATCGGGGTGGCGACCGCGGCGACGAGCAGCGTGATCGTGACCACCCACGACGTGTCTTCGCGTGAAGCGTGCAACAGCTCGGGCAGTTCGGCCTGCAGCGGCACGACCAGCGTGAACATGAACGACGAGCAGAGCCCGGCGTAGGCGAGCGCAGCGACGGTGGCCCACCGGGGCGGCGTGCGCGAGAGTCGATTCCGTTGATTCCCCGTCACATTCCCCACCCGAGGAGCTTATCGGGTGGGTGCCGGCGTCACGCGGACGCGTCGAGCTCCTCGGCGAGTGCCACGATGATGCCCTCGGGCCCGCGCAGGTAGCAGAGCCGGTACTGGTCTTCGTAGCGGGCGATCGACCCGATGAGTTCGCCGCCCACCGCGCTCATGCGGTCGACCGTGGCGTCGATATCGGTGACCGCGAACATGATGCTGCGCAGACCGAGCGCCTGGGGCGTGTCGGGCGTCGGCTGCTGCACGACCGGCGCAGGTTCGTCGAATCGAGTGAGCTCGATGACGCCGTTGCCGTCGGGGGTGCCCATCATCGCGATCTCGGCCTTGAGACCGGGGATGCCGACGACCGCGTCGACCCAGTCACCCGAGATGGGGGAGCGGGCGTCGACGGTGAGGCCCAGTTCGACGAAGAAGTCGATCGCGGCCTCGAGGTCGCGAACGACGATGCTGAGGTGATCCAAACGCTGCAGAGCCATGGGGTGAGCCTACGCGTTCCGCGCACCCGGTGCCAGACCGGTGCGCGGAGCGGAACTCACGCCGCGAGGCGCGACGGTGCGATGCCCGCGAGCACGCCGAGCAGCGAGTCGGGCACGAGCGCGGTGTCGGCGCGGCCCTCGCGCACGATGGCCGCGATGCGCGATCCGAGTTCCGCGGTCGACGCACCCATGTCGGCGCCCGCGAGGGCGGGCAGCGATCCGAGCACCTCGACGGTGGCGGCCTCGACGGCGCGTGCCGCCTCGCCCTCACCCAGGTGACCGAGCATGAGGGCGAGCGAGAGGATCGCGCCGGCCGGGTTCGCCCACCCCTTCCCGGCAATGTCGGGCGCCGAGCCGTGGATCGCCTCGAACATGCTGGGGGCGGAACCGTCGAGGTTGAGATTCGCGCTGGTCGCGACGCCGAGCCCGCCTTGAATCACTGCGCCGAGGTCAGTGATGATGTCGCCGAAGAGATTGTCGGTCACCACGACGTCGAAGCGCTCGGGAGTGAGCGGCAGATGGAAGCACATCGCGTCGACGTGCACGTAGTCGAGCTCGACCTCGGGGTAGCGCTCGCCGACCTCGGTGACGACCTGCTGCCACAGCTGCCCGGCGGCGACCAGAATGTTGGTCTTGTGCACGAGGGTCAGTTTCTTGCGACGGCCCAGTGCGAGACGGAACGCGAAGTCGACGACGCGCTCGATGCCGGCCCGAGTGTTCAGCGACTCTTGCATCGCGACCGCGTTGGGGGTACCGGCGTGCACGGTGGAGCCGCGGCCCACGTAGGCGCCCTCGGTGTTCTCGCGCACGATGACCATCTCGCAGCGTTCGGGCGCGAGGTCAGCGATCGGGGTGGGCACGCCGGGGTAGAGGCGCACCGGGCGCACGTTTGCGGCCTGCTGGAATCGCTGGCGCATCTCGAGAATGAATCCGCGTTCGAGAATGCCGGGGGTGACGCGGGGGTCGCCCATGGAGCCGAACAGGATCGCGTCTTTGTCGCGCAGCTGCGCCTCGACGGCATCGAACAGCTCGCCGGTCTCGAGGTAGTGGTTGGCGCCCGCGGCGAAGGTGCTGCGGTCGGTGGTGAACCCGAAGCGCTGCTCGGCGGCATCGAGCACCTCGAGGGCGCAGCCGACCACCTCGGGGCCGATACCGTCTCCCGGAAGTACCGCGATCGTGTAGCTGTTCGTCATGGTCGATCCTTTCGACGGCGGTCGGCCGCACACGCCTTTGAATTGGGCCTCTTGGTGATCTATATTAAATGGTAAGACCACTCAGCGCGACGTCTCGGGTGCACTGCAGCACCGCGAACCGCGCGCTCACGCCGCAGGGAGCCGCCATGTCACACGCACTCGACCTTCTCGCGCCCGCCGGCGCACTGCCGATCGGAGACGGCTGGCGCGCGTTCGACGCGAGCGCGGACATCGTGTTCCCGTTCGACGGCTCGGTCGTCGGCACGGCCCCGGTGAGCGGCGAGCAGGATTCGCGCGACGCCCTCGACGCGGCCGAATCGGCGCGGGCCGCCGTCGCCGCGCTCACCACTGCGCAGCGCAAGGCGATCCTGACCGACCTCACCGCCCGCGTGCGAGCCGAGGCCCAGCACCTCGAAGACCTGCTGGTGCTCGAGACCGGCAAGCCGCGCATCGACTGCCGCACCGAGGTGAACCGCACGATCGTCACGCTCGAAGCGACCGCCGAAGAGGTTTCGCACATCCACGGCGAAACCGTGCCGCTCGACCTGCAAGAGCTCGGTCGCGGCATGATCGGCTACTACACCCGCAAGCCCGCCGGCATCGTGATCGGTATCGCCGGGTTCAACTACCCGCTGCTTCTCGCGACCCACAAGCTCGCGCCCGCCATCGCCGCGGGCTGCCCGGTCATCATCAAGCCGGCGCCGAACACGCCGCTCGCCACCATCGAGCTGCTCGCCATCACTCGCGAAATTCTCGCCGCGCACGACGTCGCGCCCGCCGCGGTGCAGCTCGTCAACGGCGACCCGATCGTCGGCGAGACCCTCGTGCGCGACCCGCGCGCGGCCATCGTCTCGTTCACCGGGTCGGCCAAAATCGGCCACCTCATCGCGCAGCAGGCCGCGCCGCGCAAGGCCGTGCTCGAGCTCGGCTCGAACACCGGCTTCATCGTCGCAAACGATGCCGACCTCGAAGCCGCCGTCGACGCCGTGCTGCGCGGCGGCTTCTACGCCAACGGGCAGGCCTGCATCTCGGTGCAGCGCGTCGTACTTGAGCGCGGGATCGCCGAGCGCTTCTCAGCCCGACTCGTCGAGCGCATGCGCGAGCTCGTGTTCGGCGACCCCCGCGACCTCGCCACGAATGTCGCCCCCGTGATCAACGCCGCGTCGGGCGAGCGCATCCGCGCGATGATCGACCGGGCGCTCGCAGCGGGGGCAACCCTGCTCACCGAGGGCCCCGGTGCCGTGTCGGGGGAGCAGGGTGCGGCGCACCTCGCCCCGATCGTGCTCGGCGACGTGCCCGCCGACGTCGACGTCTGGTGCGAAGAGATCTTCGGGCCGGTCGTGTGCCTCACGACCGTCGACTCCATCGACGAGGCGATCGACCTCGTCAACGACTCGCGCTACGGGCTGCAGGCCGCCATCTACACCGCGTCGCTCGAGAGCGCGTTCGCCGCGATCGACCGCCTCGAGGTCGGTGGCGTCGTCGTCAACGAGATCCCCGGCTTCCGATCCGACATCATGCCCTACGGCGGCGTGAAAGATTCGGGCATCGGGCGCGAGGGCCCCCGCTTCGCGATCGAGGAGTTCACGGTGACGCGCATGGCGATGATCCGCCCGAAGGCGCGCGGCTGACGCCGCCCCGGCGATCCCGCACCGCACGCCGATTCACCGCGCTCACGCCGAGCGCCCCCGCACGACCCGCACTCGACTGACACTGGAGACTTCCGCATGAGCCACACGCCGATCGATTACTCGCAGCTCTTCCGCCTCGATGGACGCACGATCGTGGTGATCGGCGCCGGCAGCGGCATCGGGCGCGAATCAGCGCAGGCGCTCGCTGCGCAGGGCGCGCACGTGGTGGTCGCCGACTACTCGCTCGCGGGTGCCGAGGCAACGGTCGCGCTGATCGCCGAACAGGGCGGCGTCGCCGAGGCCTACGAACTCAATGTGCTCGACGACGATGCGGTCGCTGCCGCTGCCGAGCGCTTCGGCGCAGCATCCGCACTGGTGTTCACCGCCGCGACCAACGTGCGCAAGCGCATGGAAGATTACACACTCGACGAGTTCGACCGCGTCGTGAACCTGAACCTGCGGGCGTCGTTCCAGCTCATCCGCCAGTTCGGCACCAAGTTTGCCGCGAACGGTGGTGGGTCGATCATCGGGTTCGCGTCGATTCGTGCCCAGGTGGTCGAGCCCGGGCAGGGCGTCTACGCGGCGACCAAGGCCGGGCTCGTGCAGCTCGCGAAGACCGCGGCCGCCGAGTACGGTGCGCAGGGGGTGCGCGTGAACGTGGTTGCGCCGGGCGTCGTCGAGACTCCGCTGACCGCCCAGATCAAGGCGAACGACGAGTGGTACGGCGCCTACGCGCAGAAGAGTGCGCTCGGCCGCTGGTCGCGCCCCGACGAGCTGGCCGGAGCCGTCGTCTACCTCGCCTCGGACGCGTCGTCGTTCGTGACCGGCTCCACGCTCACCGTCGACGGCGGCTGGACCGCGATCGACGGGCGCTTCACGCCGCCCGCGTCGTAGGTTTTCGGGCCGGGCCGTGCCGAGGCGCGCCGAAGCGCCCCGCCCAGCCCCTGCTCAGACCACCTGCGCCCAGTCCACCTCGGCATCGGCCCCGCGTGCCCCCTCGAACCACAGCGCCACCCGCATCAGGTGATCGTCGGTGCCGATGCGCCCCGCGATTTGCAGGCCGATCGTGCGACCGTCAGTCTGGACGCCGGCGCCCACCGACACGGCCGGCTGCCCCGACATGTTGTAGGGCACGGTGAACGAGATGTGCCCCATGGTCTGCAGCGGGTCGGTGATCGGCATGGGATCCTCGGCGGCGAACGCGGCGACCGGCGTCACGGGCGACAGCACGAGGTCGAACGGTTGGGTCGCGGCTCGGGTGAGGCGTGCCATCTCATCGGCCATGCCCCGGTTGCGCACGGTCTGCGCGGCCGAGAAGCCGGCCCCGGCTTCGCACCAGGCGGCGATGAACGGCAGCACCGTGGCGCGGTCGGCTTCCGAGAGCGCCTCGAAATCGGCGAAGGATCGGCTGCGCCAGAAGTTCACGAGACCGTCGAGTACCGCCCCGGGCACGAAGGGGTCGAGCGGCACGACTGTCGCACCCGCGGCCTCGAAGCGTGCTGCGGCGCGCTCGATGGCGGCACGGGTGTCGGGCTCGACGGGCAGGCCTGACCCGGCGTCGAGCTGCAGCGCGACGCGCAGGCCCGCGGGGGAGAGCGGTTCGGTCGACCACTCCATCGGCCCATACGAGCGTGTGAGGTAATCGCGGGGGTCGGGCTGCGCCACGATCGACATGAGGCGGATCGCGTCGGCGGCGGAGCGCGTCAGCGGCCCCGCCGCGCGCCCCGTGTAGGGCACGTCGAGCGGAATGAGCCCCTCGCTGGGCTTCAACGCGGTGAGCCCCTGCCAGGAGCCAGGAAGCCGGATGGAACCGCCGATATCGGTGCCGATGTGGAACGGCCCATAGCCCGCAGCGGCGGCCGTGCCCGCGCCGGCGCTGGATCCGCCCGACGTGTGCGCGGGGTTCAGTGCGCCGCGGGTGATGCCGTGCAGGCTCGAAACGCCCGACGACAGCATGCCCCAGTCGGGCATGGTGGTCGTGCCGACGATGACCGCACCGGCCTCGAGCAGGCGGTCGGTCGTGGGGGCGTTCTGCGCCGCGATCGGCGGGTTCGGGATCGCCGTGCCTGCGGGCTTCGGCTGACCGGCTCGGGCGATGTTCTCTTTGACGGTCGCGGGCACGCCGTCGAACGCACCGAGCTGGGCGCCCGAACGCCAACGCTCGGTCGAGGCGGCCGCGTCCGCGCGCACCTGCGCCGAATCGAACAGGTAGAGCGCATTGAGCTCGGGTTCGCGAGCCTCGACGCGGGCGATGACGTCTTCGGCGACCTCGGAGGGGCTGAGCGATCCGTCGGCGTAGTGCGCGCTGAGTGCTGCGGCGTCGAGGGAGGCGGGGCGGTTCGAAGTCATCGGGAGCCTTTCATCGAGATGGGCGAGGAAGGGGTGAGCCCGGGCGACCGCGGCCGCCCGGGCTCCGGATCACGCGCTCTGCGCGAGCTCTTGGCGCAGCGTCAACGACGAGTCGATGAGCCGCTGGGTGTAGGGGTGTTGCGGGGCGCGGTACACGGTTTCGGTGTCGCCGGCCTCGACGATCTCGCCCGACTGCATCACGATGACCGAGTCGCAGAGGTGGCGCACGACGTTCAGGTCGTGCGAGACAAAGACGAGTGTGAGCCCGTATTCGTCGACGAGGTCGGCGAGCAGGTTGAGCACCTGCGCGCGCACCGAGACATCGAGTGCGCTGACGGGTTCGTCGGCGACGACCACCTTCGGGCGGCAGATCAGCGCGCGGGCGATCGAGATGCGCTGACGCTGTCCGCCCGAGAACTGATGCGGAAAGCGCTCGGCCGACGACGCGGGGAGCCCGACGGCCTCGAGCATTTCGGCGACCATGCGCCCCCGGTCAGCAGCCGTCTCGCCGCGACCGGGCACGAGCAGCGGCTCCGAGATGATCTGCTCGACGGTCATGCGCGGGTCGAGCGACCCCATCGGATCCTGGAACACGATCTGCAGGTTCTGCCGCAGTTCGCGCAACTGCGCTTCCTTCGCACCGTTCACCTCGTTGCCGGCGACGATCGCGCTGCCCGAGGTCGGCTGATCGAGGCCCGCGAGAATGCGCAACAGCGTCGACTTGCCCGAGCCCGATTCGCCGACGACGCCGAGGCGGCCGCCCTCGGGTACCTCGAACGAGATGCCCTTCAGTGCGTGCACCTCGGGGGCCGGCTTGAACAGGCTCGTGCGGCCGCGGGTGTAGGTGCGCACGAGGTCGGTGACGCGCATCGCGGGCTCGGCGGCCGCGGCGCTCGCGGCCGAAATGCCGGCGGGCGCGGGTGCCGCCGACGCTGCGGACCCGGGTGCACCGGCGACGGGTGCCGGATCAGCGGGCGCCGGGTGATCCACCGCCGCACCTGCGAGTGCGTCGTCGGTAGCGCGAGACGCATCCGCGGTCGGCGGCACGTACTCCTGCGCCGTCGCGACGGTGAAGAGCCGCCCGTTCGCGTCGACTGCGTCGAGGTCGGATGCCGCGAGCAGCCCACGCGTGTAGGGATGCTGCGGGCGGGTGAAGACGTCTTCGGTGGTGCCCTCCTCGACGACGACGCCCTGGTTCATCACGAGCACGCGCGTGCACATGTTGGCGACCACGGCAAGGTCGTGCGTGATGAAGAGGAGGCCGGTGCCGCGCTCGCGCACGAGCTCGAGAATGAGGTCGAGCACCTGGCGCTGCACGGTGACGTCGAGCGCCGTGGTGGGCTCGTCGCAGAGCAGCAGCGACGGGTCGTTCGCGAGGGCCATCGCGAGCATGACGCGCTGGCGCTGCCCGCCCGAGAGCTGGTGCGGGTAGGCGCGCGCGGCCTGCGCGGGGTCGGGCAGGTGCACCGCATCGAGCATCTCGACGGCGCGGCGGTTGGCCTCGGCTTTCGTCGGCGCGAGCTTGTGCTGCAGAATGATCTCCGCGATCTGCGCGCCCGCCCGCATGAGCGGGTTGAGCGCCGTGAGCGGCTCCTGGAACACCATCGCCACGTCGTTGCCGCGCAGCTTCATGAGATCGCGTTCGGGCGCCTCGAGCAGGTTGCCCGCGTAGCCGTCGATCTCGACCGAACCGTCGGCGGTAACGCCGTTCGGCAGCAGGCCAAGCAGCGCGGTCGTGGTCATCGACTTGCCAGACCCCGATTCGCCGATGAGGCCGATACGCTCACCGTGCGCCATGTGCAGTGAGAAGTCGGAGACGAGGGTGCGGTGCGGGGTGCGCACGTTGAGGTCGTCGACGCGGAGCAGCAGGTCGCCGCGCTCAGCGGCACCACCGGTGCCGGCGGGGGAGGAAGTATCGGTGCGCATCAGCCGCGGCTCCCGTTCAGTTTCGGATCGAAGCGGTCGCGCAGGCCGTCACCCAGCAGGTTGAAGCCCATGACCGCGATGGCGATGGCGATGCCCGGCCACACGGCCAGCATCGGCTCGGTGCCGAGGAACTGCTGCGACTCCTGCAGCATGCGCCCCCACGACGGGGTGGGCGGCGGGGTGCCGAGGCCCAAGAAGCTCAGGCCGGCCTCCGCGAGCACGGCGAGCGCGAACGAGACCGACGACTGCACGACGACCATGCCCACGATGTTCGGGAGCACGTGGCGCAGGGCGATCCGGAACCGCGACTGGCTCGCCGCACGTGCGGCGAGCACGTACTCGGTCGTCATCACCTGCAGGGTGCCCGATCGGGCGACGCGCGCGAAGCCCGGGATCGTCGCGATACCGATCGCCACCATCGCCGTCAACGTCGAGGCACCGAAGACCGCACTGAACATGATGGCGAGCAGCAGCGCCGGGAAGGCGAGCGCGATGTCGGAGGCGCGCATGATGACCTCTTCGATCCACCCGCCGCGAATGCCCGCGAGGATACCGAGGGGCGTGCCGATGATGATCGCGATGCCGACCGAGATCACGCCGACGAAGAGCGTGATGCGAGCGCCGTACAGCATCGCCGAGAACACATCGCGGCCATACTTGTCCGTGCCCATGAGGTGCGCGGCGCTGGAGCCCTGGAGGCGATCCGCCGGCATCGCCTGCGTGGGGTCGTACGGCGTCCACACGAACGACACGAGCGCGGCGAGCGCGACGAGCCCGATCAGCACGAGGCCGATGACCAGCGTGGTCGACAGCTTGCGGCGGCCGGGCTTCGCGGATCCGAGGCTCGAGTTGCCCGGTGCGCTGATCGCGCTGGTGCGCGGCGCCTGGGAAGGCGGGGTGGGAACCTGTTGCGTGCTCATGGCTAGGCGCTCCTTCGCAGGCGCGGATCGATGAGCGTGTAGAGCACATCGACGACGAGGTTGAGAATCAGGGTGATGGCGACGAGCACCATGACGACCGACTGCACGGTGAGCATGTCGCGGTTGCCGACGGCGTCGAGCAGCATCGACCCGAGGCCCGGGATGACGAACACGCGCTCGATGACCACGGCACCGATGATGAGCGCCGCGATCTGTACGCCCGTCACGGTGATGACCGGGATGGCGGCGTTGCGCAGGCCGTGCTTCAGCAGCGCGCCGTTCTTACTCAGGCCCTTTGCTCGGGCAGTGCGCAGGTAGTCCTCGCTCATCACCTCGAGCACGGCCGAGCGCACGTAGCGGGTGAGAATCGCGCCCTGCACCGAGGCGAGAGCGACGACGGGCAGGATCAACCGGCGTACGAAGTCGCCGAAATCTTCGGATGGGGCCGTCCACCCGTTCGCGGGGAGCCAGCCGAGGCCGACCGCGAACACCATGACGAGCAGGATGCCGGCGAGGAAGCCGGGGATCGCGACGCCGATCTGCGACCCGAGGCCGATGGCGACACCCGAGAAGTTGCGGTGTTTGACGGCCGCCCAGGTGCCGAGCGGAATCGCGACGAGGAGCGCGACAACCATCGCGGTGAGCACGAGGATCAGGCTGACCTGCACACGATCGAGCACCATCGGGCTGATGTCGGTGCGGGTCACGTACGAGGTACCGAAGTCGCCCGTGAGCAGGCCGCCGAACCACTCGAAGTACTGCACGATGAGCGGGCGGTTCGTGCCGAACTGCTCGCGCGTCTGCTCGAGAAGTTCGGGGGTGGCGTTGACGCCGAGCGCGATCTGGGCGGGGTCGCCCGGAATCAGGCGCATGAAGAGGAACACGACGACCGTGGCGACGACATAGGTCACCGCGAATCTCGCGAGATTGATCAGGATCCGTATGGCCATGCGGCGTCCTCGAGGTCAGGGGCGGGTGCGGGGTGTTGCGGGTGGTGCTGCCCCGGGGTGAGTGATTGCTGCGCGAACCCGTCGGGGTGCGGGGCAGGAATCACTCACCCCGGGGTGTGGGCGAGAAGTGCTACTTCCAGCTCAGGTTGGTGAGGTCGAGCGCCTCGATGATGGCGTTCTCGGGCATGCCCTGCAGATCCGCCTTTGCGACCGTGATGTTCGGGAAGAGGAAGAGCACGCCCGATGCGGCGTCGTCGACGATCTGCTCGGCGACCTGCTTCATGCCCGCGACGTAGCCGGCCTCATCGGCGGCGTCGGCCTCGGCAGCGATCGGAGCGATCTTCGAGTTGTCGTACCCGATGTAGTAGTTCGGATCGTTGAAGACCGTGAGGATGTCGCGAGCCTCGACGGCGAGCACCGTGGTCAGCTGGTAGTCGTGCTTCGTGAAGACCTGATCGAGCCAGACGGCGGGGAACTCAGCCGATTCGATGGACGCGTTGATGCCGACGTCTTTCAGCTGCGACACGACGATCTCGGAGACGGCCTGCGCGTAGGGGCGGGTCGGCACCGTGAAGGTAATATCCAGGTTCTCCTGACCGGCTTCCTTCAGGAGCTCCTTGGCCTTCTCAGGGTCGTAGGGGTACGCGTCGTTGAGGTCTTCGTAGTACGGATCGGTCGGCGTCGCGTAGGTGGCGACGAGCGAGCCGTAGCCGTTCCACGCGGTGTCGAGGATCGCCTGCTTGTCGAGGGCGTAGAGCACTGCCTGGCGCACGCGCACGTCGTCGAACGGCGCGGCCTTGTTGTTCATTGAGAGCGACACCTCGCCGCTTGACGTGCCGGTGGTGACCACGAACTTGTCGTCGGACTCGAAGCTCGAGAGCAGCTCGGGGGCCTGCAGGTTGGCGATCGCGTCGACGTCGCCGGTCTGCAGCGCGTTGGTGGTGGCGGTCGCGTCAGCAAAGTACTTCAGCGTGACCTGCTCGACGCCGGGCGCCTCGCCCCAGTAGTCGTCGCGGGTGTCGAAGACGAGGCTCTCGTTCGGTGTCCACTTCTCGACGGCGTAGGGGCCGGTGCCCACGGGGGTGTTGGCGAGATCGGCAACACCATCTTCCGAGAAGATCGCGCCGACGGGTGTCGCGAGGCTGAAGAGCCAGGCGTTTGACGGGGTGCTCAGCGTCACGGCGACCTCGGTCGGCGAGACGACGTCGACGCTGTCGACGACATCCATCTTCGCCTTGAGGCTCGAGACCCAGTCGGTCTTGACGCGATCGAAGCTGAACTTCACGTCGTCGGCGGTGAACTCGTCGCCGTTCGAGAACGTGACGCCCTCTTGCAGGGTGAAAGTGTAGGTCTTGCGATCGTCGCTGACCGTCCACTCCTTCGCGAGCAGCGGCTGAATCTCGCCCGACTGGTCGAGCTCGACGAGACCCTCGTAGACGTTCGACATCAGCGCCTGCGGAATCGCGGAGCCCGCGGTCGTGGTGAAGTCGAGGTTGGTCGGTGTGCCGGTGAGCGCGATGGTCGCGGTCGTCGGGGTATCGCCGTCACCGCCCGAGCTGCTGCCGGCGCCGGCAGAGCAGCCGGCCAGGCCGAGAACGGCCGCGGTGGCGAGCGCCGCCGTGGTGAGAATCGCATTCTTACGTCGCATCATTGCTTTCCTGTGGCTGCTTTCCTGTGACTCAGGCCTCGGGATCCGTGGCCGGTGATGGGTGAGTATTCGGGCGACGATGCCCGATCACCGTTCCGCACAGCACAGCGTATGCGCGGAACGGGTACTGCGGGGTACTGCGGGGTACTGCGGGGTACTGCAAATCCCGAGAGATTTCGAACCAGGATACATGGTAAGACCACTTAAGTGGGCGCTATCATCGGATCACGCGACCCGTGACCCGAGTCGTGACACAGCCGTAACCGAGCGCAGTCGCTCAGCCGCCCGCGAGCCGCCGACCCCGTCGACCGACCGCCCACCAGGAAGAGACCAGGTGTCCACGACCCACAGCTTCGAGCCGGCGGTGCCCGTGCACACCTATCAGCGCATCGTCGACCAGATCGAACAGGCGATCGTCTCGGGCGACATCCCCGTCGGATCTCAGCTGTCGAGCGAGCGCGACCTCATGGTGCAGTTCGGCGTCAGCCGGCCGACCGTGCGCGAGGCGCTGCGTATTCTGCAGAGCATGGGCCTGCTCGAGTCGCGCCCCGGCACGCGCGGTGGGCCCGTCGTGCTCGCGCCCTCGTCGAAGACCCTGTCGCGCTCGTTGCGGGCGCTCGTCGGGACCGACGCCCTCGACGTTTCAGCGCTCGTCGAGTACCGCGTCGTGCTTGAAGGCACGACGAGCCGCCTCGCCGCCGTGCGCCACACGCCGGATCAGCTCGACCGCATGCGCGCCGCCATCGAGCAGATGGAGCGCGATGCCGAGGCGAACGCCGACACGTTCGCCGCCGCCGACGTCGAATTCCACGAGGCGATCTGGGAGGCGAGTGGCAACGAGGTGCTGCGGCTCACCGGCGAGGCGGTATCGGGCGTGCTTCGCGCGATTATTCAGCGCGACGTCGAGAACGAGCACCACGACAACAGTATGAAGCTCGAATCCGCCACGATCGACCGTTCCCTCTTCACCGCGATCGAGCAGCGGGACGCCGAGCTCGCGAGCCGGATCGCCCGTCGTGCGGTGGCCGACCGCTTCGGGCTGCTGGTCGAGAACGATATCGACCGCCGCGCGCTGGCCGCACTCGCCGAGTAGCGCCCGCCTGCGCTCGGCGCTGCCTGCTCAGCCTTGCTGGCTCAGCTTCGCCGTGCGCCGACCAGCGCGAGCGCCAGGCTGAGCGTTGCGGCGCCCAAGGCGAACGCGGTGACGGCCGGCGACAGTCCGAGTGATCCGACCAGCACGCCGAGCCCGATTACCGGCACAGCACTGCCCAGGTAGGTGACCGTGTAGATCGCGCTCACCGTCGATGCGTGGCGCCGCGGATCGACGGCCGCGGTCGCGGCGGTGAAGGCCGACTGGAACGCGATGCCCTGGCCGGCGCCGGCGAGCGCGCAGGTGACGATGAGGAACCAGACGGTGCCGATCGTGCCGGCCGCAGCCAGGCCGATGAGCGCGACCGTGAGCACCGCGAGCCCGACCGGCAGTCGCCAGCGCCCGTGCAGCGGCAGCAACTGCACCAGCGCCGAGGCGGCGAGCGTGACGGCTGCGAGTGCGCCGATGACCGGACGCGACTCGGTGCCGGCGATCACGGCGAAGTGCGACGGTGCGAGCGACAAGCAGAATCCGAAGACGGTGAAGCTCAGGAATCCGGTGGCCGCGGCGAGACGGAACGCGCGAGCGGCGTGCGGGTGGTTGCGGCCCCGCGATCCGGCACTATCGGGCTGAGGCTCGGGGGCATCCGCGAGGGCGATGCCGAGATACTGCGGGGCGCATTCGGGGTGCGGTGCGATGAGCAATACCAGGGGAACGAGGATGGCCAAGAGCGCCGCGACCACCAGGTAGGGGGTGTGCAGCGGAACACCGACGAGTGAGAGCAGCCCGCCGGCGACCGGCCCGGCCGCCACACCGCCCGAGGTTGCGAGTAGTGTGAGGCGCCCGACGAGCGCCGGGCGGCCTGGCAGCAGAGCGCGCAGCGCGCCCGACCCGATGCCCGTCGCGCACGCCACCGCGATGCCCTGCACGGCGCGGGCGACGCAGAACCAGCCGAGCGTCGGCGCGAAAGCGAGGGCCGCGGTGGCGAGCGCGGCGGCCGCGAGTGCGGCGACCAGCACGGTGCGGCGGTTGACCCGGTCGGCGACGTGGCGAAACACGAGCAGCCCGACGATCAGCGCGAGCACATAGCTCGAGAACGCGATCGTGACGCCGAGCGAGTCGATGCCCAACTGCGTCTCGAGCAGCGGGAACAGCGGCGTGCTGAGGTTGGCGCTCACCAGCAGCGTGAACAGTGCGAGTGCGGTGAGCACGACCCGGGCACGCGGTCGGTGCAGCGCCGGGTGGGGGAGGCCGGGAAGGGCCTGCGGGGAGGGGGCGTTCGGGGTGGTGAGCGCTGGGGTGCGGTGCGCGAGCGGCGCCGCGGGTGCCTGGGACATGGCGGTCTCCTTCTGCGAACGCAAGGGTGGCGCGTTCGGGTGTATCGCCCGCGGGGTGGTGCGGGAGGGATCCACGTGCGGCGGGGGTGTCCACCGGCACGTGTATGAGTTCATCGTATGCGAGTCGATCTGCGCAAGCGACTCGATCTGAATTGAGCGATATGATCAATATCAGGATTATGAGTCGGGCAGAAAGTGAGCAATATGAGCGTCATTGATGCGACGGACCGGCGCATTCTGCATCTGCTTGATCAGGATGCTCGAATGCCTACCTCCATGATCGCGACCAAATTGGGCCTCGCGCGCGGCACCGTGCAGGCCCGTCTGGAGAAGATGCGCGATTCGGGTGCCCTGCGTCTGCACAGCTCCCGCGTCGCACCCGCCGCTCTGGGGCGCCCCGTCGCCGCCAGTGTGCAGGTCGAACTCGACCAGCATCTGATCGGTGACGCGATCGCGGCGCTTGCCGGCATTCCCGAGGTGCTCGAGTGCTTCGCGCCCGCCGGCAACACCGATCTCTTGCTGCGCGTCGTCGCCCGAGACCCAGATGACCTCTATCGGGTGAGCGAAGAGATCCGCCTGTGCCCGGGCATTACCCGCACCTCGACGAGTCTCTTCCTGCGTGAGGTGATCCCGTATCGCGTGACCGGTCTGCTCGAAGCCGGCAGCTGAGGCCTGCTCATAGACTGGGTCCATGAATGATCGGGAGACCCGCCACGCCGAACTCGCCGAGCACTACCTTCCTGCCGAGCTACTCGCGCGCTTCCGGGAGCGCGCCGCTGAGTACGACCGCGACAACCGGTTCTTCGATGCAGACCTCGCGGAGCTGATCGAACGCGGCTACCTGCAGGTCTTCGTGCCCGCGGAGTTGGGTGGGCCCGGCCTGACCCTCCATGAGGTGTCACGGTTGCAGCAGCGACTGGCCGGCGCGGCACCGGCGACCGCCCTGGCCATCAACATGCACCTGCTGTGCACGGGCGTAGCTGCGGCGCTCCTCGCCCGCGGCGACCGTTCGCTCGTGCACGTGCTCGATGAAGCGGCAGCCGGCGAGATCTTCGCGTTCGGCATCAGCGAGCCCGGCAACGACTGGGTGCTGCAGGGCTCGAATACGGTGGCGGATCCCCAGCCCGACGGCAGCTATCGCCTGTCGGGAGTGAAGATCTTCACCTCGCTGTCACCGGCGTGGACGCGCCTCATCGCGCACGGACTTGATACGAGCGACCACGAGCACCCCCGACTCGTCTTCGGTTTCATCGAGCGAGGCGACGCCGGCGTCTCGGTATCCGACCACTGGGACGTGCTCGGCATGCGCGCGTCGCAGAGCCGTGCCACGACCCTCGACTTCGCGGTCATTCCCGCCGACCGGGTGGTGCGACGGGTGGAACCGGGCCGCGTGCCCGACCTGCTCACCTTCGCGATCGCCGCGCAGTTCCAACTGCTCGTGGGCTCGGTCTACGCCGGCGTCGCCCGGCGCTGCCTGGAGCTCGGGGCTGCAGCGCTGCGCCGTCGCCGGTCGGCAGCCCGCGATCTCACCCTGGCTGAGGCCCCCGAATGGCGGGCGAAGATCGCCGAGGCCCACCGCGCATTCCTGTCGGTGCCCGCACTCCTCGACAGCGCGACCCGCGACTTCGACGAGCAGATCGATCACGGTGCGGCGTGGCCGCTGAAGTTCGTGACCGCGCGCATTGCGGCGGGCGACGCCGCGCGGAGCGCCGCCGAGACGGCGCTCGCCTGCTCAGGTGGGGCCGGGTTCGACGGGGCGAGCGAGGCCAGCCGCCTGTATCGCGACGCCGCGGCCAGCCTCTTCCATCCGCCGAGCGCCGAGGCGGCGCAGGCGATGTACGCCGCAGCACTGCTCGACGATCACTGACGCACGGCGCGCGGCCTGGCGCACCGTGCGGTTCGCGGACCGCCGTCAAGCGTCGAGCCGCTGTTCCATGCAGACGAGTTGCGGGCGCGCGTCCCAGGAGTCGACGCGGGTGAAGCCGCGCCGCTCGTACAGAGCTATCGCGGGGGAGCGCCACTCCCACACCGACAGTCGCAGCGCCTGCGTTCCGATCGATCGGGCGTGGGTCTCTGCGGTATCAAGCAACGCCGACGCGACGCCCCGACCCCGAACGGCCGGATCAGCCCACAATCGTGTGAGCTCCGAGGTGCCGGATCGCGGTGCCCGCAGCACGACGCACCCGACCGCGGTGCCACCATCGATCGCCACGAGTACGCGGTCATCTGCGAATGCGCGGACGGGGTCGTGCACCTCGCGCCGATAGCGATCCGGCAGCGCGTCGACTTCTGCGACCGGCATTCCTTTTTCGCGCTCGGTCTCCAGGTGATAGTCGGCGAGCAGCGCGCGCAGCGCACGATCGGCGTCGTCGGAACCGGGCGTCCACGTGAATACGATGATGTCGGCAGCCATGCCTCCAGCCTGCCGCACCCGCGTGGCGCGCGCATTTCAGGAGACGACGAGGCCCCTGCGGCTCGGCTGGGGCACAAGTTTAGGCGACCGGCGACGCCGTTGTCGGCGGTCACCGGCCACGATAGCCCCACCTGCGACGGAAATGAACCCGATGCAATTGCACTGGTGGCCGAATCGTTATCTAGCGGCCCGCCTCGCCGCGATCGCGGGCGTCGATGCTAGCGTAATCGTGGATAGCAGTCGAAGCAGGACGTGGGGGCAGGATGCGGAAACGACGGACGAGCGCGGTCAGGCGCCTGCTCGGGGCATTCGCCGTGTGCGCGATCGCCGCGGGGGCATTGGTCGGTGGGCAGCTCGGCGCTGCCCCGGCGCAAGCGCTCGATCTCCCGACCTGGGACGACGTGCAGGCCGCCAAGCAGAACCAGTCGGCGGCTTCGGCCAAGGTGAAAGAGATCGAGAATCTCATCGCCGAGGGCGAGAAAGAACTCGACCGTCTGCGCAATCTGCACGCCACCACGATTGACGACCTGCGCGCGGCCGAAGACGCGCTCGCCGCAGCTTCAGCGAAGGCCGACACGCTCGAGAAGCAGGCGGAGCAGAGCCGCAAGGATGCCGAAGACGCCGCCGATCGCGCGGGTGCTCTGGTCGCACAGATGTATCGCTCGGGCGGGGTGGATCGCAGCGTCGAGATGTTCCTCGACGCCGACGGCAGCACCGCCGACGCGCTGCTCGATCGCATGGCGTCGATGTCGAAGGCGACCGAGCGCAACACCTCGCTCTCCCAGGAAGCCGAGCAGGCCTCCAACACCGCGGCCACCCTCGGCCAGCAGGCCGAATCAGCAGCGCAGGAGCGCGAAGAGCTGCGTCAGGTCCAGGCGGAGAAAGAGCAGGCCGCCGCGACGGCAGTCGCCGGCCAGGGCGAGAAGGTGCAGGCGCAGGAGGCACAGCAGAAGACTCTCGAGACGCAGCTCGCGGCGCTGAAAGACACGACGACCAAGACGGTCAAGGGCTACGAAGAGCGACTCCGCATCGAAGAGGAGCAGCGCAAGGCTGAAGAGGAGCGCCTGCGCAAGGAGGCCGAAGCCGCGGCGAAGGCCGCTGCCGAAGAAGCCGCCCGCCAAGCCGAAGAGAACGCGAACAACGGTGGCGGTGGCGGTGGTGGTGGCACCGGCGGTGGTTCTGGCGGTGGCGGTGGCACTGGTGGTGGTTCCGGAGGCGGAGGCGGTGGCGGTGGCACCGGCGGCTCGAACGGCTGGGTCTACCCGACCTCGGGGTTCTACGTCTCCGAAGGCTTCCGCCCACCCGGGCGCCCCGACCACACCGGTATCGATCTCGCCACGAACTGCTGGACCCCGATCGTCGCGGCCGCTGCGGGTACGGTGCAGATGGTCTACTGGGACGGTGGCGGCGGTGGCAACATGGTCAACGTCAACCACACGAACGGCTGGCAGACCCGCTACGCGCACATGGTGCAGTGGGGTAGCGTCTACCAGGGGCAGTGGGTCGAAGCCGGCCAGCTGCTCGGCTACGTCGGTTCGACCGGCGCCAGCACCGGGTGCCATCTCCACTTCGAGATGCGCCCGAATCAAGACAGCGGGTGGTACGACTTCGTCGACCCGGCCGGCGTGATGAGCTTCTACTAAGGAGCAATCGAGGGGCAACGCAGAGGGGCTCGGGATCATGGTGATCCCGAGCCCCCTCTGCGTGCGCGGCGAGTGACTCGCCGGCGCCTCTCCCGGGTCAGTGGCCCTCGGTCTTCAGACGCTCCTGCGCCTCGACGATCAGCTGCTCGGCGTCGGCCGCCGAACCCCACGCGTCGACCTTGACCCACTTGTTCGGCTCGAGATCCTTGTAGTGTTCGAAGAAGTGCTCGATCTCCTTGCGGGTGTACTCCGGGATATCGGCGACGTCCTGGATGTGCGCCCAGCGCGGATCCTTGTGCTGTACCGCGATGACCTTGTCGTCGCCGCCGGCCTCGTCGCTCATCTTGAGCACACCGACGGGGCGCACCTTGACGCCGACGCCGGGGAAGACCGGGTAGTCGAGCAGCACGAGCACGTCGAGCGGATCGCCGTCTTCACCGAGCGTCTCCTCGAAGAAGCCGTAGTCGGTCGGGTAGACGAAGCCGGTGTAGAGCACGCGGTCGAGGTACACTCGCCCGGTCTCGTGATCGACCTCGTACTTGTTGCGGCTCCCCTTGGGGATCTCGATGACGGCATCGAATGCAGCGGCCATGCGCTCCTCCGTGCTTTCTGTGACGGGCCGCGTGACGGCCGTTGGGCATGTGCGCCCCCAGGCTACCCGAACGCGGGGGAGGCGGGCGCGGTGCGGGGCACGGTGCCGGGTACGGTGGAGTCATGCTGCAGACCGACGTTCTCGCTACTCGTCACGCCGTGCGCCGCGCACTGCAGACTGAAATCGGGGCGCTCGACGCGACCGCTGACGCCGCGCACGCGCCGCTCGTGCTCGTCGCGCTGTCGGGCGGCGCCGATTCGCTCGCACTCGCGGCGGCGACGGCCTTCGTTGCCCCGCGCGCCGGCGTGCGGGCCGGGGCGGTCATCGTGGATCACGGTCTGCAACCGGGGTCTGCCGATGTGGCGTCGCGCGTCGCGCAGCAGGCCTCCGAGCTCGGCCTTGCACCGGTGGTCGTGCGTCAGGCGAATGTCGACGTGGTGCACGCGCGCGGTGATGGCCCCGAGTCGGCGGCTCGAGACGCCCGCTATGCGGAGTTCGCGGCCGCCATTGAGGAGACCGGTGCGACGGTGCTGCTGACCGCGCACACGCGTGACGATCAGGCCGAGCAGGTGCTGCTGGGCCTTGCGCGTGGCTCGGGGGCACGCAGTCTTGCCGGCATCCCGCTGCGGCGAGCAGTCGGTCAGAGCGTCATACTGAGGCCGTTTCTCGACGAGGCGGGAGGCATCACGCGGGCGGTGACGGTCGGCGCCTGCCGTGAGGCGGGTCTCGACACCTGGCAAGATCCGCAGAACCTCGATCCGCGATTCACCCGCGTGCGGGTGCGCACCTCGGTGCTCCCGCATCTTGAACGCGCACTCGGGCCGGGCGTCGCCGCGGCGCTCGCCCGAAGCGCAGATCTGGCCCGCGAAGATGCAGAGGCCTTCGACACCATCATCGCCGAGCAAATCGAAGAGATCGTCGAACCCGCCGAAGCGGGCATCGCCGTGTCGGTGCGCGCCCTCGCTGCGAACCCGGCGGCGCTGCGCCACCGCATCATCCGCACGGTCGCGACGGCGGAGTTTGGCAGCGAACTCAGTCGTGAGCACACGCTCGCCATCGCGGCGCTGGTCACCGATTGGCGCGGACAGGGCCCGATCGAGGTGCCGGGCATCACCGTGACCCGATCCGGTGGACGCATCGTGTACACGCGCAGGGTCGGATCGCCCCGCGACCGTGTCGCGGGCACCGGCGGCGCAGTGGAAGAATAGACGCATGGATGCGAAAGATCTGGGTAGTGACCTCTCCGTCGTACTGCACACCGAAGCCGAGCTGCACCAGCGTCTCGCAGAGTTGGCCCGTGAAATCGAGGCCGATTACACCGAGGAGCCCCCGCTGCTCGTCGGCGTGTTGAAGGGCGCGGTCATGGTCATGGCCGACCTCGCGCGCGAGCTCCGGTTCCACGCGCAGATGGACTGGATGGCGGTGTCGTCGTACGGTGCCAGCACCAAGTCGAGCGGCGTGGTGAAGATTCTCAAGGATCTCGACGCCGATATCACCGGCCGAGATGTGCTGATCGTCGAAGACATCATCGACTCGGGCCTGACCCTGTCGTGGTTGAAGGAGAACCTGGAGAGCCGCGGGGCGAAGTCCGTGCGCATTTGCACCATGCTGCGCAAGCCCGAGGCGCTCAAGGTCGACGTCGACGTCGCCTACGTCGGGTACGACATTCCCGTCGAGTTCGTCGTCGGCTACGGGCTCGACTACGCGGAGAACTACCGCAATCTTCGCGACGTCGCGGTGCTCGCACCGCACGTATACGGCGGAGAGTAAGCCCGCGAGCGGCATCGAGGGCGTTGTTGGCGCGTCGATGCCGCGTCAACAGTGCGCCGTGAGCGGACAAGCCCCATCGGCTCAGTCCGATGTCAGAGGCATTGGCTACGCTTACTCGTGCTGGATCTTCCCGGCACGTTCCTTCTGAAAGGTCCAGTCTTGGCAGAGAATTCGACGAAGAGCACCTCGAAGAGCCGTCGCTTGTTCCGCGGCCCGTTGCTCTACCTGATCCTCGCACCGGTCATCGTGCTGCTCGGGTGGTCGCTGCTCTCTGGTGGGAGCACGCGCGAAATCTCGACGGATCGCGGCCTCGATCTGCTCTCAAGCGGAAAGGCGCAGCACGCCGAGATCATCGACGGCGATCAGCGCGTCAATCTGAAGCTCGCGAAGGCCGACGAAAAGACCGGGTCGCAAGAGGTCTACTTCTACTACGTCGCGCCGCGCGGTGCCGACGTGGTGTCGGCGGTCGACGATGCGAAGCTCAAGGACGGCTTCACCGATCAGGTGCCTCAGGCGAACCCGATCTGGTCGATCCTGAGCTTCCTGCTGCCGCTCCTCATCATCGGTGTGCTGATCTGGTGGATGCTCTCGTCGATGCAGGGCGGTGGCCGAGGGGTCATGCAGTTCGGCAAGTCGAAGGCGAAGCTCGTCTCGAAAGAGACGCCGCAGGTCACCTTTGCAGATGTCGCCGGCGCTGATGAGGCCGTCGAAGAACTGCACGAGATCAAAGACTTCCTGCAAGACGCGACGCGCTTCCAGGCCGTCGGTGCGCGTATTCCGAAGGGCGTGCTGCTGTACGGCCCTCCCGGCACGGGCAAGACCTTGCTCGCCCGCGCGGTCGCGGGTGAGGCCGGGGTACCCTTCTACTCGATTTCGGGCTCGGACTTCGTCGAGATGTTCGTCGGCGTCGGCGCCAGCCGCGTGCGCGATCTCTTCAAGGAAGCCAAGGCCAACGCGCCGGCCATCATCTTCGTCGATGAGATCGATGCGGTCGGTCAGCGCCGCGGCCAGGGCATGGGCGGCGGTCACGACGAGCGCGAGCAGACGCTGAACCAGTTGCTCGTCGAAATGGACGGCTTCGACCCCAAGACGAACGTGATCATGATCGCGGCGACGAACCGCCCCGACATGCTCGACCCGGCACTGCTGCGCCCGGGCCGCTTCGACCGTCAGGTCGGCGTCGACGCCCCGGATATGCCGGGCCGACTCAAGATCCTGCAGGTGCACTCGAAGGGCAAGCCGCTTTCGAAGAACGTCGACCTTGAGGTCGTTGCGCGAAAGACCCCGGGCTTCTCGGGCGCTGATCTCGCGAATGTGCTCAACGAGGCAGCGTTGTTGACCGCTCGTTCGAACGCGCAGCTCATCGACAATCGCGCACTCGACGAGGCGATCGACCGGTCGATCGCCGGCCCGCAGCGCCGCACCCGCCTGATGCGCGACCACGAGAAGTTGATCACGGCCTATCACGAGGGCGGGCACGCGCTCGTCGCCGCAGGGCTCAACCACACCGACCCGGTGACGAAGATCACGATTCTGCCCCGCGGCCGTGCGCTCGGGTACACGATGGTGATCCCGCTCGAAGACAAGTACTCGGTCACGCGCAACGAGCTGCAAGACCAGCTCGCCTACGCGCTCGGCGGTCGTGTTGCGGAAGAGCTGGTCTTCCACGACCCCACGACGGGTGCGGGCAACGACATCGAAAAAGCGACGGGCACCGCTCGAAAGATGGTCACCGAGTACGGTATGTCGGCGACCATCGGTCCGGTGAAGCTCGGGCAAGGTCAACCGGGCGCCTTCATGGGCGAGTTCGGGCAGAACCGCGACTACTCCGAAGGCCTCGCGACGACCATCGACGCAGAAGTGCGCGAACTCATGGAGCAGGCGCACAACGAGGCGTACGAGGTGCTCGTGAAGAACCGCGACATTCTCGACCGGCTCGCGCGCGAACTGCTCGAGAAAGAAACGCTCGATCACATTCAGATCGCCGAGATCTTCCAAGACGTCGAGAAGCTCGCTCCGCGCCCCACCTGGCTGTCGCACAACGGACGTCCGGTCTCTGATCGCCCACCGATCGAGGTGCCGGCCGCACTGCGCACCGACGACCGCCACGTCGGCGAGCCCGCACCTGCGGAGCCGTCGGATGCGACTCCCGCTGACGGCGCGTCGACGCCCGACGCCTCGACGCCGGGGGGCTCGACTGCACCTCAGGCTGACTCTGCCGAGTCGGCTCATGAGAACCAGGCACCCGCGCCAGCGGCACCGGCCGAACCGCAGGCACCGCTGGCACCAGGCGAATCGAGTCAGCCGCCGCGAAACCTCGGCGTGCGCAGTGACGACGATCGTGACGACTCGAGGTAACGCGCATGGGGGAGACCGTGGATCGCGAGCGGATCGCTTCGGCGGTGCGCGAGCTCATCAGTGCGATCGGGGCGAACCCCGATAGCCCGGAGCTCGCGAGTACGCCGTTCCGCGTCGCCGACTCGTACGCCGAGTTCTTTGCTGGAATCGGCCGTGATCCGTCAGTGCTGCTCTCCGATTCGGTACCGGTTGGCGATGACACCGGCGAACTCGTGCTTGTGCGCGACATCACGCTGCGCTCGATGTGCGAGCACCATCTGCTCCCGTTCCGCGGACGCGCCCACGTTGCGTATCGTCCGCGTGCGCGAGTCGTTGGCCTGAGCGCGATTCCACGGGTCGTCGACACGCTCGCCGCACGCCCCCAGATGCAGGAGCGGCTCGGCGAGCAGATCGCGCAGACCCTGCACGACGGACTCGACCCCGAGGGGGTACTGGTCGTGCTCGAAGCCAGCCACGGCTGCGTCGCCGATCGCGGCGTGCGTCAGACCGAATCTCTCACGATCACGGTGGCGTCGCGCGGGTCGCTCTCGGCACCGGTCGAGCAGGCGGCCGTCTTCGCTCTGCTCGGCCGTTCCGAGAGCGCTGAAGCGTGACCCCCGTCGATGCGGTCGCTGTCACAGCGGCACCGATCGTGATGGGGGTGCTGAACGTCACCCCCGATTCCTTCAGCGACGGAGGCCAGTTCCTCGCCGCCGATGCCGCGATTGCGCGCGGCCTCGAACTCGCGCGGCACGGCGCCGACGTCGTCGATATCGGTGGCGAATCGACACGGCCGGGGGCCGTCGCCGTCGCACCCGCCGAAGAATTGGAGCGTGTGCGTCCGGTCATCGCCGCCCTCTCCGCTGCCGGCATCTCGGTGTCGGTCGACACCCTGCATGCATCGACCGCGCGTGCGGCAATCGATGCCGGGGCACGGTACATCAACGACGTCTCGGGCGGTCTCTTCGACGCCGGTATGCTCGCGGTCGCGGCGGAGGCGAGTCGGCATCGCGCCGTACGCTTCATCATCGGCCACTGGCGAGGCATCCCTGACCCGGCTCACCTGCGATCGGACTACGCCGATGTGGTGCGCGACGTGTGCGTGGCACTCGCTGAGCGCGCCCGTGCGGCAGTTGCGGCCGGGGTCGACCCCGCCCACATCGTGCTCGACCCGGGTCTCGGGTTCGACAAGACCGCCGAGCAGGGCTGGCAGCTGCTCGCCCGGCTTGGCGACCTGCGAGCCCTCGGGTTCCCGGTGCTCGTGGGAGCCTCGCGCAAGCGGATGCTGGGCGAGACGATCGAGTCGCTCGCCGCTCACGTGCCGGGCACCGAATCGACCCACCCTCGAGACCTGGCGACCGCCGTGGTGACGGCGCTCGCGGCACAGGCCGGTGCATGGGGCGTGCGCGTGCACGACGTGGTCGGCTCGCGCCAGGCGCTGGCCGTGCACGCGGCCTGGCAGACAGGGCTCGGCGCAGGTGGCGTGCCTGCTGCGCTGGCTCCGAGTCTTGCAGCAAGCCCTGCACCTGACCCAGAGTTGCAGAATGATCGCATCACGCTGACCGGCCTCGAAGTCTTCGCCCATCACGGCGTGTTCGATTTCGAGCGCGAGCAGGGTCAGCGATTCGTCATCGACGCCGAGGTCGCCGTCGATCTGGCGCCCGCGGCAGCGGGAGACGCCCTCGAACGCACCGTGCACTACGGCGAGCTCGCCGAGGCGATCGCGGCCGCGGTCGCGTCGGATCCGGTGGACCTGATCGAAACAGTTGCCGAACGCGTCGCCGCAGTTGCACTGGGCTTCTCGTCGGTGCGGTCGGCACGCATCACGGTGCACAAGCCCGACGCACCGATCACGGTGCCGTTCGCGGACGTTTCGGTGACCGTCGTGCGCGAGCGATCTCGCAACGGAGGGCACGCATGATCGCCCAGGTGGTGCCCGTGCTGTTCGCCTTCGGTGCGAATCTCGGTGATCGCGGAGAGACGATTCGAGCGGCGCAGCGCGACCTCGCGTCGACGCCCGGCATCGATCACCTTGAGCCCTCCGCGCTGCGCGAGACCATCGCGTTGACCGTGCACGGCCCCGACCCTGCGGCCCCGCGGTATCTCAACGGAGTGGCGACGGCATCGACGTCACTCGACCCGCACACGCTGCTCGACCGTATGCAGGCGATCGAAGTCGCGCACGGGCGGGTGCGCGACGCTCGTTGGGGAGACCGCACGCTCGACATCGATCTGGTGCTCTTCGGCGGGCGCGTGATCCGCGATGATCGGCTCGAGGTGCCTCACCCGCGCGCGCACGAGCGCGACTTCGTGCTCGCGCCCTGGCTCGATCTCGACCCGAACGCCGTGCTCATGGGGCACGGTCGCGTCGCCGACCTCCTGGCGCGCATCGGTGACACCACCATGCCGGCGGTGCACGCAGCGTCGTACGAGTCGAATGCTTCCGGCACGGCGATCGAGACGGGGAGCACCGTGCGCAAGATTGATCGCACCAATCCGCTGGCCATCGTCGCAGCTGCCGCGATGGGCGCGGCGGTCGGGCTCGTGGTGCAGTTCGCGCTCTCGAGTCGCGGCGCACCGCCGCTCGTGCCCCCGCTGTCGCTCTCGGCCTCACTCGCGATTCTGGCGGCGGTCATGCTCATCTTCGGACTTCGGCTGCACCGACAGGTGCGCAAGCGCCCCGGCGCGGTGAACCCGTTCCACGCCGTGCGCTTGCTGGTCACCGCACGCGCCGGGCAACTCGTCGGCGGGTGCTTTGGGGGCTTCGGCGCGGGGCTGCTGCTCTCACTGGCCGGCCGTTCCATCGCTGCGCCGACCGCCACCTGGTTGCCGATGGCGTTCGTCGTCATCGCGGCTGCCGCGCTCATCGCGTGCGCCGCAATTGCAGAGCATCTCTGCCGCGTGCCTCCGGGCGACGACGGGGCCGACGACGATTCGGGCATCGAACCTGGCCGTGGCCCGGCTGATCAGACGGCCTACCGCGAGCACTGACGCGCCGCGGAGTAGAGTGCTGACGCATACCGGCGACGATCACTGGAGCGTGATGGCGAACGATCGCCTCGATGCTCTGACCAGTCGACGAGTCGGGGCCTAAGCTGGAGTCATGACTCCGGATGGCGTAGATACGGCTGAGGCCTCGAGCGGTTGGCAGACCGAGCAGGTCGCCTGGAAGCGGGTCTCCCCGTCATACGCCTGGGCCGACCTCGCGATGAATTTGCTCTTCGTCGTCGCACTCGCTGCGGTGCTCGTGGTCATTCTCGTGTTGTCGCGCGGCGACGCCCCACTGTTCTTCCGCATCGCCTTGCCGGTGCTCATCGTCATCTTCCTGATCAACGCGATCTTCGCGTTCCGCCGCGTGCGCGCCATCGGGTATGTGCTGCGCGAAGACGACCTGCTCTTCCGCCGCGGAATCATGTTCGAGCGGGTCATCGCCGTGCCCTACGGCAGACTGCAGCTCGTCGACGTGACGCGTGGACCGTTGCTGCGCGCGCTGGGGCTCGCAACCCTCAAGTTCGTCACCGCGTCCGCGGCGACCGGGGTGCACCTGCCGGGTCTGCCGCACGCCGAAGCCGAGGAGCTGCGCGATCGCCTGGTCTCGCTCGCGGAAGCGCGGAGGTCGGGCCTGTGACCCAGGAGTCCGACGGCGCCGTCGTCGACCCCTCGGTCGACGCGCGGTTGCCGGGCACCTCCGACGCCGACGGCTGGCGTCGCATGCATCCACTCTCACCGCTGCTCCGCGGCGGCCTCGCCCTCATTGTCATTGCGGGCATTGTGATTGCGAACTTCCGCGATCACTTCGTGCAGTTCTTCTTCGCCGATCGCTTCGCGGTGCCCGACGGGTCGGTCGATGTCTCGGGCGAGGGCGACCTCGTCGATGTGTACGAGTACCTTGCTGCGGAGGGACTGCTGCTGCTCGTGCTCGGCGGCATTCTGCTCGTCATTCTGCTGATCGTGCTCTTCTCGTGGCTCGCGTGGAGGTTCGCGACGTATCGCATCACCGACGCCGCCGTCGAGGTGCGCAGCGGCGTGCTCTTCCGGTCGCACCGCCGCGCTCCGCTCGAGCGCATTCAGAGCGTGAACCTGCAGCGGTCGCTCCTCGCCCGTGCGCTGGGACTCACCAAGATCGAGGTCGTCACCGCGGGCCAGGGCGGCAAAGTCGAGCTCTCGTATCTCGGGCATCGGGATGCCAAGACCGTGCGTGAGCAGATACTGCAGGTGTCGGGGGCACGACGTCGTGGCGGTCAGTCCGGTCAACGCGGCGTCGCAGACGTGAGTGGCCCGGCACCCGTCGGCTATGACGGCTTCGTCTACGACACCGCGGGTGATGCCGTGACGTCGCGCGCGCAAGACTTCATCGATGCTGATATCGACCCCGAAGCGCTGCGCGCCCACACACTGGTAACGGTGCCGATCGGCCGCCTCGCAGCGAGCATCGCGCTCGGCTGGGAGTCCGTGATCCTGGTGCTCATGATCGTGGGCATCGTGATCGGCGGCGCGGTGCTGGAGGCGTTTCTGATCTTCGGCGTGATCCCATTGATCATCGTGATGGTCAGCATCATGTTCGGCCAGCTCAACAAGGGGTTCAAGTTCACGCTCTCGCGCACCGATGACGCGGTGCGCACGGGGTCGGGCCTCACCGCGACGATGACCGAATCGATTCCGTTCGGACGCATCCACGCGGTCGAGGCACGTCAGCCGCTCCTCTGGAGGCCGCTTGGCTGGTGGAAGGTGCGCATCACGACGGCGGGGCATTCGGTGGCCCAGGGCGGGCAGAATGCGACGCAGAACGTGGTGCTGCCGGTGGGTCGTGAAGCCGATGTGCTGCGTGTCATCGACACTCTGCTTCCGGGTGACGGTGACGCCGAAGCCGCTTTCGCCGCACTCCGCGACGGGCTGACGGGGCCTGCCGCGAACTACGTTCATGCGGGGCGCCGTTCGGCGACCGTGCTGCTCTGGGGGCGCCGGCGAGCCGGTCTGCGCATCGCGGACGCAGAGTTCGAGCACGCGTCGCTCCGGGTGCGTCGCGGCGTGCTGACCCGTTCGCTCTCGATCATGCCGATCTTGCGCGCACAGTCGGTGCAGCTGCGTCGCCCGATGGTGCACCGCATGCTGGGGTTGGCATCGATCCAGGCGCATACGGTGCTCGGGCCGGTGCGCATGGAGATGCGCGGTCTCGACCTCGATGCGGCTCGTTCGGTATTCGATGAGCTCACGGCCACCGTGCTCCGCATTCAGGGCGGGGAGGCGTCGCGCATCATCGCGATGCGTGACGATGCCGAGCCGCAGGCATCGCAGGCATCGCAGATCACCGAGATGCTGGAGACGCCGGTGGCGCTCGAGACAGAGGCGCCACCGCAGACGCCGGAGGCACCGCGGTGAACGCGGGTGCGCAGGCCTCCCGACTCGGCATCGGCATCGTCGGTGCCGGCAGGGTTGGCCCGGTGCTGGCGCGAGCCCTGGCAGGCGCGGGTCACGCGATCGTCGCGATCCACGCCTCCGGCGAGGAAGGTCGCGAGCGCGCCGAGTCGATGCTGCCGGGTGTGCCGCAGCTCGAGGTCGCTGAGGTCGTGCGGCGATCCGAACTCGTGCTCTTCGCCGTGCCGGGATCTGAACTGCCCGATCTCGTCGCGGGGCTCGCGGCGACGGGTGCGTGGCAGCCCGGCCAGCTCGCCATTCACACCGCGCCCGAGCACGGCATCGGTGTCTTCGCGCCGGCGCTCGCGGCCGGCGTGATTCCGCTCGCTCTGCACCCCGCAATGGTCTTCACCGGCACGAGCCTCGATCTGACCCGGCTCGCCGAGGCAACGGTCGCGGTCACCGCGCCGGCTCCCGTGCTGCCGATCGGGCAGGCGCTCGCGGTCGAGATGGGGGCGGAGCCGGTGATCGTCGCCGAGCAGGATCGCGCCGCGTACGCCGAATCGGTCGGCGCCGCGAGCGAATTCTCGCGAGCGATCGTGCGCAACGCGCTCGATGCCCTCCGCGGCCTGGGCATCGAGCACCCCGAACGCGTGGTCGGCGGGATCGTGCGCGCAGCCATCGAGGAAGAGTTGATCGCCGGGACGGCCGATCCGGAGGTCTGATCGCGGAAGCTAGGATGGACCGGTACGTCGACCCGATCCGGAGGATCCCGCCACAATGAGCGATCAGACCGCAGCACCCGCAGATTCCGCCCCCGAGGCGAGCGCCGAAGAGATCTTCGAGCAGAAGCGGGTGCGACTCGAGAAGCGCGATCGGCTGAACGCCGACGCCGACCTCGCGGGCGGTGCCTACCCGGTGTCGCTGCCGGTCACCACGACGATTCCCGCCGTTCGAGCGACCTACGGCCATCTCGAAGATACTCCCGACACGGCCTCGGGCGAGACTGTGGGCATTGCGGGCCGCATCGTGTTCCAGCGCAACACGGGCAAGCTCTGCTTCGCGTCGTTGCAGGCCGGCGACGGCACGCGCATCCAGGCAATGGTGAGCCTTGCAGAGGTGGGCGAGGAGTCGCTCGCACGCTACAAGGAGCTCACCGACCTCGGCGATCACCTGTTCATCAGCGGCGAGGTCATCTCGAGCCGCCGCGGCGAGCTCTCGATCATGGTGCGCGAGTGGGCCATCGCGGCGAAGGCGATCGCGCCGCTCCCGAACATGTACGCGGAGCTGAACGAAGAGACGCGCATTCGCCAGCGCTACCTCGACCTCATCCAGCGCGAGCAGGCGCGCGTCAACGTGGTCACCCGCGCACGCACGATGGCGAGCCTGCGCCAGACGTTCGCCGAGCGCGACTTCATCGAGGTCGAAACCCCCATGCTGCAGACGATGCACGGCGGCGCCTCGGCCCGCCCGTTCGTGACGCAGTCGAACGCGTTCGATACCGAGCTCTACCTGCGCATCGCACCTGAGCTGTACCTCAAGCGCGCAGCCGTGGGCGGCCTGGAGCGCGTCTTCGAGATCAACCGCAACTTCCGCAACGAGGGCGCCGATTCGACCCACAGCCCCGAGTTCGCGATGCTCGAGGCGTACGAGGCGTACTCCGACTACAACGGCATCGCCGACTTGACGCAACTGCTCATCCAGAACGCGGCCCTGGCGGCCAACGCCGGCACGGAGCGCGAGGGCACGCACGTGGTGCAGTGGGCCGACCGCACGCTGTTCGATCTCGGCGGCGACTGGGATCGCATCTCGATGTACGGCACCCTCTCAGCAGCGGCCGGCCGCGAGATCACGCCCGACACCACCGTCGACGAGTTGCAGGCCATTGCCGACGCCGAGGCCGTCGAGGTGCACCTGCCGAACCACGGCAAGCTGGTCGAAGAGCTGTGGGAGCACTTCGTGAAGGGCGGCCTCGAGCGCCCGACGTTCGTCATGGACTTCCCGGTCGAGACGAGCCCGTTGACGCGTCACCACCGCTCGATTCCGGGCGTGGTCGAGAAGTGGGATCTGTACATTCGCGGGTTCGAACTCGCGACGGGCTATTCCGAGTTGGTCGACCCGGTGGTGCAGCGCGAGCGCTTCGTGCAGCAGGCCGCCGAGGGTGCGCGTGGCGATGTCGAAGCGATGCCCATCGACGAGGACTTCCTGCGCGCGCTCGAGCACGGCATGCCGCCGTCGGGCGGCATGGGCATGGGGATGGATCGTCTGCTCATGGCACTCACCGGGCTCGGGATCCGCGAGACCATCCTCTTCCCGATCGTCAAGTAGCGGAGGCGGGCCGCGCCCGGGATGTTCACGGGCAGGCCCGATACACTGGGTGCACTATGGACAACTGGTGGCTGAACGCGGTGTGGTCGCTCACGCCGACCGTGCTGATCGGGCTCTTCTTCTGGATGGTGCTGCGACTGATTCTCCGCGCCGATCGCACGGAGCGCCGCGTGTACCAGCAGCTCGAAGACGAGGAGCGCGCGAAAGCCGGTCTGCCGTCGCGTCGCGAATCCTGAGAAGTCGCTGATCCCCGGTACAGTGATGCATAGCGCACCCGCGCGCTGATTCACGAGGGGGGTCGCATGGACATCGACTGGTTGGGCGTCAACTGGCCGTATGTCTGGACCTGGATCGTACTGGTCGTCGACAATGTCATTCGCGTCGTCGCGGTGTTTGTCGTGCCGCGCAACCGCCGCCCAACGGCCGGCATGGCCTGGTTGATGGCGATCTTCGCTCTCCCGGTGCCGGGCCTGCTGCTCTTCCTCATCATCGGCAGCAAGCGGTTGCCACGCTCGCGCGAGCTGAAACAGGAGGCGATCAACCAGTTCGTGGCGCAGATCGCCGACGAAGAGGAAGCTGATCTCGTCACGCCGCACGAACGCCTCTTCCCCGGCCTCGACAGCGCCGTGAAGCTCGGACGGTCGCTCGGTGCGCAGCCGATGCTGCAGGGCAACTCTGCGAGCATTTGCATCGACTACGAAGAGTCGTTTGAGCGCATGGCCGAGGCGATTCGCACCGCCAAAGAATACGTGCACGTCGAGTTCTACATTCTCGTGCACGACTCGACTACCGAGCCGGTCTTTGCCGCGCTGCGCGAGGTCGCGGCCCGTGGCGTGAAGGTGCGCGTGCTGCTCGATCACATCTCGGCGGTGCGCAATCCGGGTGCCAAACGCACCCGCAAGAGCCTGACCGATCTCGGTGCTGAGTGGGCGTATATGCTTCCGGTGCGCCCGTGGCGCGGTGAGTACCAGCGACCCGATCTGCGCAACCACCGCAAGCTCATCGTCGTCGACGGCGAGATCGGGTTCATGGGGTCGCAGAACCTCGTCGACTCGAGCTACAACAAGCCGTCGAACCGCCGCCGCGGCCTGCACTGGAAAGACCTCATGGTGCGGGTCGAAGGCCCGATCGTGCTGGGCCTCGAAGCCGTATTCCAGGGCGACTGGTATCTCGAGACCGGCAACTACCTCACCGAGCTCACGGGGGAGGCGGTCACGGTCGATCAGCCGGGCGAACTCGATTGCCAGATCGTGCCGAGCGGGCCGGGGTACGCGGGCGAGAACAACCTGCAGGTGTTCGTCGCGCTGCTCTACACGGCGCAGCGCCGCATCAGCATCACCAGCCCGTACTTCGTGCCCGACGGCTCCATCATGAACGCTGTGCGTGCGGCGACGGCCCGCGGGGTCGAGGTCGAGCTCTTCGTCTCCGAGATCGGCGATCAGGCCGTGGTGTACCACGCCCAGCGCTCGTACTACGAGGAGCTGCTGCGGGCCGGCGTGCGCATCTGGATGTTCCGTCCGCCGTATATCTTGCACTCGAAGCACTTCACCATCGATGAAGAGGTCGCGGTCGTCGGCTCCTCGAACATGGATCAGCGATCCTTCGGCCTGAACATGGAGATCTCGATGGTGGTGCACGGACGCGGCTTCGTCGAAGATCTCGACGGGGTCAACGATTACTACCGCGAGAACTCCCGCGAACTGACGCTTGAGGAATGGGAGAAGCAGTCACTGCCCTCCCAGCTGCTCGACGGCATCGCTCGCCTGACCTCGGCGCTGCAGTAGGTCGATCGCTGCCGCGAGGTCTACGCTGAACTCGGCGGTCACGGCCGCCGAGTTCACACCGAATGAGGGGAATCATCGTGTTTGCAGTGACCACTAACGACGTCCCGGGGTACCGGATCACCCAGGTGCTCGGGGAGGTGATGGGTCTGACGGTGCGCTCGGCGAACTTCGGCCAGAACTTCACCGCCGGGTTCCGCGCGCTCGGTGGCGGCGAGATGCCCGAGTACACCAAGGTGATCTATGAATCGCGCTGGGAGGTCATGAACCGCATGTGGGCCGAGGCTCAGTCGCGCGGTGCGAATGCCGTGGTCGCCATGCGCTTCGACTCGGGGTCCATCGGCAACTTCACCGAGTTCTGCGCCTACGGCACCGCGGTCGTGATCGAGCCCATTGCGCCGCAGGCTCCGTCGAACCCGGCGCAGGTAGTGGGGCAGTAGTCGGGATCGGGCAGCGTCTTAAACCGCGTGCTGCATCGCGGGCGTGCCGAGGCGGTCGACCGAGATACGCGCGTCCGTCGCGCCGCCCTGATCGGCCTGCTCCGAGACGAGCCAGGCCTCGCCGTTCAAAATGCGGGGAGCTGGAGCTCCGCTGAGTTCGGTGAGCGCCGCACGAATGAGCGCACCGTGGGCGACGATGATCGCGCCGGGCGCCTCTCGCAGCGTCCTCGCGAACGCGCCGGCACCGCGCTGCGCGAGCGCGTCGAGGCCCTCCGCGTCGTCGACGTCGAGCCCCGGCCATCGCGCCGAGGCGTCGCTCACGAGGAGTCCCTCGGCCGAGCCGAAATCGCGTTCGGTGACGTCGTCGACGATCTCCGGCTGCGGCAGACCCAGCCGCGCAGCGATGATGCCTGCGGTGGTGCGCGCGCGATCGAGCGGGGAGGCGATCACGCGGGTCCAGGGCCCGGTGTCAGCCAGCAGTTCTGCGATCTCTCCCGCTTGCGCGCGGCCGCGCTCATTCAGGGGAATGTCGGTCTGCCCCTGAATGCGGCGTCCGATGTTCCAGTCGGTCTCGCCGTGGCGCACCACGACGATCGAGGCTGCGGGGCTTGCGGAATCGGTCATGTTCCCACGCTAGCCGGTTGCGTTCGCTCATGGGCTGTCGCGGGGCGTTCGGCTGCCGCATCGCCGGTCTGGGATGCTGCGTCGTGCGGCGGCGAGAACAGGGTGACGCGGTCGATCTCGATGCGCACCCGGGTTCCGGCGGTGCAGCGGACGCCGTTCGCGCGGGAGCGGAGGTGCAGATCGCCCCACGTGACGACCAGCTCGTCGCCCGAGCGGCCGAAGAGCGACGATGTCACGGTTGCGGGCCCCGAGGCATCGGCGATGACGCGCACGTGCTCGGGTTGCACCGCAATTTGGCACCGCCCCTCGCTCTGGCCCTCGGGGCGCCCGTGGGCAGCGGGGACCCCGTTCGCCACAACCCGGTCGACGGGAACGCGGATCGGAAGTCCGTCGGCGTGGAACCCGGAGCCGTCGAAGCGGCCGGGCAGCACGGTCGCGTCCGAGATGAATCGAGCGACGAACGGCGAGGCCGGGCGCTCGAGCAGGTCGGCGGGCGCGCCGACCTGCTGCACCCTGCCGCCGTCGAGCACGACCACCCGATCGGCCAGCGCCAGGGCCTCGCTCCGGTCGTGCGTGACGTGCAGTACGGTCAGGCCGAGTTCGCGGGTGAGGGCGCGGAGGTCGAGGCGCAGGCGATCCCGCAGCGGTTCGTTAAGTGCAGAGAGCGCTTCGTCGAGCAGGAGCACCCGCGGCCGTGCGATGATCGCTCGGGCGATGGCGACGCGCTGGCGCTGCCCGCCCGACAGGGTCGCGGGGTTGCGGCGTTCGGCGCCGGGGAGCCCCACGAGTTCGAGCGCTTCAGCCACGCGGCGGGTGCGCTCGGCGCGGGCGACTCCGGCGCGGCGCAGCGGGTAGGCGATGTTGCGGCCGACCTTCCAGTGCGGCCACACGGCGTGCTGCTGGAACACCATGCCGAGCCCGCGGCGTTCCGGTTCGACGCTGCGGCCGGGCTGCGATACGACGGTATCGCCGATGCGCACGGTTCCGGCAGTGGGCGCGACGAACCCGGCGACAGTGCGCAGCAGCGTGGTCTTGCCCGAACCCGACGGGCCCACGAGGGCGACGAACTCGCCGTCGCCGATCGCGAGGTCGACGTCGGCGAGGCCGAGGTGACCGCCGAGGTAGGCGAGGCTGACGGAGTCGAGAGTGACGGATGACACGGGAGTCCTAACGCTGGGAGCGGGCGGTGAGTCCGAGACCGGCCAGGCCGACCACCGCGACGATGAGTGAGAGCGCCGACGAGGCGTTGTACGCGCCCGCCTGCTGCAGGTTGAAGATGACGACGCCGAGCGTCTGGGATCCGGGTGAGAGCAGCAGTACGGAGAGCGTGAGTTCGCGCACCGCGGTGAGGGCGACGAGCGTCGCACCGGAGATCGCCGCGGGCACCGCCATGCGGCACGAGATGTCCCAGAGGGCCCGCAGGCGCGAGGCGCCCGAGATGCGCGCGGCCTCCTCGGCAGTCGTCGGCGTAGCCGAGAGCGGCGCGTGCACGGACTGCACGACGAGCGCGAGGAACGACGTGAGGTACGCGCACAGAATGAGCCAGGGCGTGTTGTACAGGCCGATGCGCGGCGCGATGACGAGCCAGGCGACGGCGATGACGAGGCCTGGGATCGCCTGCGGCAGCAGCGACAGGCCGAGCAGGGCCGCGTTGCCCCGAGCGCGGGTGCGGGTCACGAAGGTGCCGATCCCGAGCCCGATGATGCCGCAGCCCAGCGCGGCGAGCGTCGCCAGCGTGAGGGAGTTGCCGATGCCCTGCAGTGTGCCCGAAGCTGTCAGGGCGCGCTCGAAGCTCGCGAGCGTCACGGTTTCGGGGGTGAGTGGCACGCCGGGGGCCGGCAGCACCGATTGAATCGCGAGTGTGATGAGGGGGAGCACCGTGACCGACAGCACGGCAACCGCGGTGAGGATCGCCGCGGGTACTCGGGCCCGGCCCAGCGGCAGCAGCGCGGGCGCGCCGGCCTGGGCGTCGAGCTCGACGCGGGTGCGCGCTCGGAGCAGATCGACGACGACCCCGACGAGAGCGATCACGAGCAGCACGAAGCCGATGGCCGCGACGACCGCGAGCGGGTCTTCGACGGTGCCCGACTGCAGGTACCGGTAGACGAGGGTCGACAGGGTGACGTAGCGCTCGGGAAGCCCGATGATCGACGGGATGCCGAAGTCGGCCAGGTTCGACACCGCGATCAGGGTGAACGAGGAGAGCATGGCGGGTCGCAGCAGCGGGGTCGTGACTTCCCAGAGGGCGCGCGGCGCAGAGGATCCGGCGATGCGCGCCGCCTGCTCGAGGTCGGCGGGCACTCGCCGCAGTGCCGCGGTGACGATCATCATCGCGATCGGGTAGCTGTGCAGCGTGAGCAGGAAGATGACGCCGTCGCCGCCGTAGAGATTCCAGAGCGGGCCGCCGAAGTGCGTCGACCAGAACGTGTTGACCGTCGCGGAGGGCCCGAGCAGACTCAGCCAGGCGATTGCGCCGACGAACGGCGGCATCAGCATGGGGCTCAGCGCGATGAGCCGCAGTGCACGGCGGCCCGGCAGGTCGGTGCGTTCGAGCAGCAGTGCCAGCGCGGTGCCGACGATCACGGCGAGCGCCCCCGAGACGCCCGCGGAGACGAGTGAGTTGCCGGCGGCGGTGAGCACATCGGGATCGCCGAGCGCCGACCAGCCGCCGCCGCCGAGCGCCAGCACGACGATCGCGGTGATGGGGACGAGGATGAGGGCGGCGACGGCGCACCACAGGGCGAGTCGGGCGGCTGTGAATCCGTCGAACAGGTGTGCGCCGGAGCGCGGCCCGCGGGCCCGGCCGGAATCGACCGAGCCCGCGAAGCCACGCTCCAGGGTGCTACTGGAAGAGACCATTGAAGGTCTCGACGGCGTCGGCCTGCGAGGCGCGAATGGTCTCGAGGTCGGGGTTCAAGAAATCGATGTCGGCGATGGCCGGCGCACCCTCGGGGCTGTCGACGTCCTCGCGGATCGGCAGGTACGACTGTGACGCGGCGATCTCCTGGCCCTCCTGGCTGATGAGGAAGTCGACGAAGAGCTTTGACGCCTCGGCTTCATCCGTGTTCGCAAAGATGCCGACCGGCTGCGAGACGAAGGGCACTCCCTCGCTCGGGTAGACGGCCTCGATCGGCGATCCCGCAGCGGCGAGGTCGCGCACCAGCGAATCGACGACGATGCCGACCGGGCTGCTGCCGTCGGCCACGGCCTGCGAGACGGGGCCGTTGCTCTCGGCGATCAGCGGCTTGTTGGCGGCGAGGCCTTCGAGCCAGGTCTTGCCGAGCGACGCGTCGTCGAGCCAGACGGCGGCGTTGTAGGCCGCTGCGCCCGACACGTCAGGGTTCGGCATCGCGATCTTGCCGGCGTATTGCGCGTCGGTGAGGTCTTGCCATGAGGTCGGCGCATCGGTGATGACGGTGGTGTTCACCGCGATGACGGTAGGGATCAGGCGGGTGCCGACGTAGAAGTGCTCGGGGTCGACGAGGTCCTGCTGAATGGCCTCGGCCTCGGGCGATGCGTACTCGAGCAGCAGGTCGCGCTCGGCGTAGTCCTCGAACGTGCCGGCGTCGGCGGCGAGCAGCAGGTCGGCGCCGATCTCGCCGGCCTTCTCCTCCGTCGCGATGCGCGCGGTGAGATCACCGGTGCCCGCGCGGAACACGTCGACGGTGATCTCGGGGTGGTGCTCGTTGAATGCTGCGATGACCGCGTCGATCTTCTCCTGCGGCTCCGAGGTGTAGAGCGTAATGGTGGATGCTTCGGCGGCATCAGATGCGTCGGACCCTGCGGCGTCTGCCGAAGCGGCGCACCCGGTGAGTGCGAGGGCCGAGAGGGCGAATGCGGCGATGACGCCGGTGGTGCGGTTACGAGACATGAGTCGCTTTCTGTGCGGTGCTGCTGATGGGTTGGGTGAAGAGAGGTTCGGGGGAGGTCAGGGCGATGGTTGAGGCGCTGACCCCGTCGCTGGTGAGCTGCACGAGCGAGAACATGGGGGAGTCGTGGCCGGCGACCGCGTCCGGGCCCGCGTTCATCACCTGGTGGTAGGCGAGGGACGGGCCGACGAAGACGGGGATGGCCCGGATCGATGCGGAGAGGCTGTGGTGGTAATGACCGGCGAGGATCGCCCGCACGTCCGAGTCGACGAGCACGTCGAGCAGTGCGTCGGCGTTCGCGAGGCCCTGGCGGCGCAGGGTCGGCAGCGGTGATGCGATCGGGGCGTGGTGCAGGGCGACGATGGTGCCGCCCTCGGCGGGGGTCGCGAGCTCTTCGGCGAGCCATTCGAGCTGAGCCGCGTCGAGCGTACGGTGATGCGAGTCGAGCCTGATGATGCGGGTGCCGTCGACGTTGATGGCATCGAAGTGCCCGGCCTCGTTCCCGGGAAGGGTGCGGGCCGCGATCGGGTCGTCGTGGTTGCCCAGCACCGTCAGCACGGGAACGCCCAGGCGATCCTCCAATCGGCGGCACGCGGCCCCCACGTCGGCGTATGCCCCCGCATGCCCGCGCTCGATCAGATCGCCCGTGATCACGACCGCCTCCGGTGTGATGCCCGTCGCGAGTGCGTAGTCGCCCACGCGCTCGATGCGCCCGACCCCGTCGACCGCGTCGTAGAGCAGCCCGCTGTCGGTCGCGTGCACATCGCTCAGGTGCAGCACCGTGAAGCGGCCGGTGTCGCGGCTCATGCGGCGGCCTCCGCGTTGGGGCCGGTCGGGGCTGCGGTGCGGGATCGCGCCGCGCGCTGTTGCAAGGACGTCAGATGGCGCGACTCCGCGCCGTGCGCGAGCAGGTATGCCTGCACGCCGCCGAGAGAATCGATCAGGTCGAGTGTCGATTCGAGGGCCTCAGCCGGGCTGTCGAGGTGCAGGCGTTCGGCCGCGGCGCGATCCTCCGCGTTCAGCGCGAGCGCGTCGAGTTGCGCGGCGGCGATGGCCGCGCGCGCCGGGCGCACGGTCTCGCCGGAGCGTGCGTAGTCGGCGACCACTGCGCTTCGGGGGTCGCCCGCCGCCAGTCGCGCGAGCGCGATGACGAGGCCCGTGCGATCCTTGCCCGCCGTGCAGTGCACGAGGGCGACCCCGGGGTGCTCGGCGATCGCGACGACGGCGGCGACGAGGCGCGATGCGCGCTCGGTGACCAGCCCGGTGTAGATCGACTCGAGCGACCCCGAGGCTGGCGGAGCCTGGCCGTAGAGCGGTGCCGAGTGCACGGGAATCCCGTGCGACCGCGGCCCGTGCTCGTCCGTCTCGCGCAGGTCGACCACCAGATCGACTCCCAGATCGCGCAGCGCGCGCTCGCCGCCGGTCGTGAGGTCGTCGAGCGCCGCAGACCGTACGACCCAGGGTCGCTCTTCGGAGCCGATGCCCCGGGTGTTGTAGCTGTCGTCGAGCGAGATGACGTGCACTGCGAAGTTCCCCTGCCGGTTGCCGCCCGTTACATTGAGCGTGAAATGCGATTACATGAGCAGCATCTCGGGGTGGGGTGTCGCGTTCGTGAACAGTGGGGAGCCTGCGCGTGACGGTCGAGAGAACCTCGCGAGATACCCTGATCAGTGACGATTTACGCGGTGGTTTCGGCGAGGGCGTCAGCCACGACTTCGCGCATCTCGAGCCCGTCGGAGGGGTCGGTGCGACGGGCGACCTCGGCGACGAGGGCTTGCAGGAGCACGGAGTGGCCGAGCCGGCTGAAGAATGGATCGACCGTGTGCTCGGTGCCGACTGCGCCGGTGCAGAGCGCGACATCCGCCAGGTCGGCGAGGGGCGAGCGAGCGTAGCTGCCCACCGCGATGATGCGTGCACCGCGCCGGCGCGCCGCGCGCACCGTGGCGAGCGTGTGCGCGTTCGCACCCGAATGGCTCAGCGCAAGGCAGACGTCGTCGTCGGTCACGCTGTGCGCGGCGAACTGCTGCGCAAGGATGTCGAGCGGTGCCTCGACCGGTCGCCCAACTGTCGAGAACCGCATCGCCGCATCTTGGAGCGGCGGTGCCGAGAATCCGTTCGCCGTGCACACGACCCGGCGGGCGCCGGCGAGCGCGTCCGCCGCGCGGGTGAGCGCCACGCGGTCGACGGTCTGCTGGCCGACAAGCAGCGCGACCCGGGCGCTCTCGAACACGCGATCGACGGCGTCGCCTGCGGGAGCCTCGTGCGACGCGGCCGGTGCGGACTCCCGGGCGAGCTCGAGGCGGACATGCTGGAACCCGCGAAACCCGAGTCTCTGGCAGGCCCGGATCACCGTCGCGGTCGACGTGCCGGCGGCGACCGCGAGCTCCTGCGTCGACCACTGCGGTACCTCCGCCGCTCGCTCCAGCAGCACGCGCGCGACAGCCCCCTCGCTCGGGCCGAGGCCGCCGGCGAGCGCGCGGATCACCGCGAGCGCGGACCCCGACGGGGGAGCGGCCGCGGTGCTGGCGTCGTCGAAGCGTGCGTCGAGATCCGGTGCGGGCATGCGAACACGGTAGGCGGAGCCGGTGAACGCGAGGTGACCGAAGCGTGGCGAATCGGCGGCGGCCGTCGGCACGCCGTCACCGGCCGGGCAACGGCGCGACGCTGCGTGTCACGCCTGCGGCGAACACGGCCCCGCGATCCCGCATCACCACGTAGCCTGTTCACATCGGCGGCGCCACTCCCGTGCTATGGCGTCGCAAGGAGGTAGGAGATGTTCGAGAGATTCACTGATCGTGCTCGCCGGGTCGTGGTGCTCGCCCAGGAAGAGGCGAAGATGCTCAACCACAACTACATCGGCACCGAGCACATTCTGCTCGGCCTCATCCACGAGGGTGAGGGCGTGGCGGCCAAGGCGCTCGAGCAGCTCGAGATCTCGCTCGACGCCGTGCGTGCGCAGGTGACCGACATCATCGGCACCGGGCAGCAGCCGCCGGCCGGCCACATCCCCTTCACGCCGCGCGCGAAGAAGGTGCTCGAGCTGAGCCTGCGCGAGGCGCTGCAGCTCGGCCACAACTACATCGGCACCGAGCACATCCTGCTCGGCCTGATCCGCGAGGGCGAGGGCGTCGCCGCCCAGGTGCTCGTGAAGCTCGGCGCCGACCTCAATCGCGTGCGCCAGACCGTGATCCAGCTGCTCTCCGGCTACCAGGCCGGCAAAGAGAGCGCAACCGTCGGTGCGCCCGAGACGGGTGGCGAGTCCAAGGGCTCGCAGGTGCTCGACCAGTTCGGTCGCAACCTGACCCAGGCCGCGCGCGAGGGCAAGCTCGACCCGGTCATCGGTCGCGAGAAAGAGGTCGAGCGGGTCATGCAGATCCTCTCGCGCCGCTCGAAGAACAACCCGGTGCTGATCGGCGAGCCCGGCGTCGGCAAGACCGCCGTCGTCGAGGGCCTCGCACAGGCGATCATCAAGGGCGAGGTGCCCGAGACGCTGAAAGACAAGCAGGTCTACGTGCTCGACCTCGGCTCGATGATCGCGGGCAGCCGGTACCGCGGCGACTTCGAGGAGCGCCTGAAGAAGGTCACCAAGGAGATCCGCAACCGCGGCGACATCATCATCTTCATCGACGAGATCCACACGCTCGTCGGCGCGGGTGCGGCCGAGGGTGCGATCGACGCAGCGAACATCCTGAAGCCGATGCTCGCACGCGGTGAGCTGCAGACCATCGGCGCCACCACGCTCGACGAGTACCGCAAGCACTTCGAGAAAGACGCGGCACTCGAGCGCCGCTTCCAGTCGATCCAGGTCGCCGAGCCGTCGCTGCCGCACTCGATCAACATTCTCAAGGGGCTGCGCGATCGCTACGAGGCGCACCACAAGGTCTCCATCACCGACGGCGCCATCGTTGCCGCGGTGAACCTGGCCGACCGCTACGTGCAAGACCGCTTCCTGCCCGACAAGGCGATCGACCTGATCGACGAGGCCGGTGCACGCCTGCGCCTCTCGATTCTGTCGAGCCCGCCCGAGCTGCGCGAGTTCGACGAGAAGATCGCCGTCGTGCGCGCCGAGAAGGAGCAGGCGATCGAGGGCCAAGACTTCGAAGCCGCCGCGAACAAGCGCGACGAAGAGAAGAAGCTGATCGCCGAGCGTCTGCGCCTTGAGAAGCAGTGGCGCTCGGGCGACGTCGCGACGAAGGCCGAGGTCGACGAGGGGCTGATCGCCGAGGTGCTCGCGCAGGCCACCGGCATCCCCGTCTTCAAGCTGACGGAAGAGGAGACCTCGCGTCTTCGCTTCATGGAGGAGGCGCTGCACCAGCGCGTCATCGGTCAGAACGAGGCCATCTCGGCGCTCGCCAAGACCATCCGTCGTCAGCGCGCGGGCCTCAAGGACCCGAAGCGCCCCTCGGGCTCGTTCATCTTCGCCGGCCCGACCGGCGTCGGCAAGACGGAGCTCGCCAAGGCGCTCGCGGAGTTCCTGTTCGACGACGAAGACGCACTGATCTCGCTCGACATGTCGGAGTACGGCGAGAAGCACACCGTATCGCGCCTGTTCGGTGCGCCTCCCGGGTTCGTCGGCTTCGAAGAGGGCGGCCAGCTCACGGAGAAGGTGCGTCGCAAGCCGTTCTCCGTCGTGCTCTTCGACGAAATCGAGAAGGCTCACCCCGACATCTTCAACTCGCTGCTGCAGATCCTTGAAGAGGGGCGCCTGACCGATGGTCAGGGCCGCGTCATCGACTTCAAGAACACGGTCATCATCATGACCACGAACCTCGGTTCGACGGCCATCGCCGGCGGCCCCGTGGGCTTCCAGCTCGAGGGCGACTCGTCGGTGGGCTACGACATGATGAAGGGCAAGGTGAACGAGGAGCTGAAGAAGCACTTCAAGCCCGAGTTCCTGAACCGTGTCGACGACACGATCGTGTTCCCGCAGCTCACCAAGCCGGAGCTGCTGCAGATCGTCGACCTCTTCGTGAAGCAGCTGAAAGATCGTCTGCTCGATCGCGACATGCACATCGAGATCTCGCAGCCGGCCCGCGAGCGCCTCGCCGACGTCGGGTACGACCCCACGCTGGGTGCGCGTCCGCTGCGTCGCGCGATGCAGCGCGAGATCGAGGATCGACTGTCCGAGCGCATCCTGAGCGCCGAGCTGCTGGCCGGCGATCTGGTGAAGGTCGACTTCGTGGACGGTCAGTTCACGTTCGAGACCGAGGCTCGCGCCGACCGCGACCCGAGCGCTGCCTCGGCATCGTCGGCGGCTGCCGTCGCTTCGACGGCCGCGACGCCCGGCACCACCGAGTAGTTCGTTCGTATGACGAGGCCCCCGCTGCACCGCAGCGGGGGCCTCGTGCGATTTCGTGGCGCGATCGATGTGCGTGGCGCACCCACCTAGACTGGAGGGATGACAACAGCTCCTCAGATCAGCATCCGGAGTGCGCGCACTGGAGACGTGCCGCACATGGTCGCACTGATGGAGCCCCTCGTTGCCCGACGTATTCTGCTCGGCAAAGACCTGGTCGATCTGTACGCGGCCGTGCCCGAGTTCCTCGTGGCGGTCGATGAGACCGACGCCGTTGTCGGCTACGGTGCCGTGCACGTGATGTGGGATCAGCTCGGCGAGGTGCGCACGCTCGGAGTCTCCGAGCAACTGCTCGGCTCGGGCGTCGGCCACCGCCTGCTCACCGCCCTTGAAGCCCGCGCCCGAGATCTCGGCCTCGCGCAGCTGTTCTGTCTCACCTTCGAGGTCGACTTCTTCACGAAGCACGGCTTTTCGCAGGTGGGCGAAGACACAGAGCTCGTGGCGGGCGAGGTCTACGCTGAGCTGCTGCGTTCGAGCGATGAGGGCGTCGCCGAGTTCCTGGATCTTGCCCGTGTGAAGCCGAACACCCTCGGCAACACGCGCATGCTCAAGCACCTCTGACCCTCCGCTGCGGATACGCTGGCGCCATGTCGACCCCCCGAGAGCCCGGCGAAAGCGCGCCGCAGACCCCTGACCGCCGGGTGTTCATTCGCCGACGCCTCATCGTGCTGGCCGTGTTGCTCGCGATCGTCGCGGTGATCGTGCTGATCATCGTGCGGCCCGGGTCGACGGGAGGCGCGCAGGATGCGAGCCAGGTCTCGGTGCCCAAAGATTTGGCGGGCGCTGACGCCCCCGATGACGACGAGACCGATGACGGCGACGTGGCCGTGTGTGCGACCGGGCAGCTCGCGGTCACCCCGAAGACCGATAAGGGCGACTACGCCGCAGGGGAGGAGCCGCAGCTCTCGCTGACGGTGGAGAACACCGGCGAAGCTGCCTGTTCGGCCGACCTGGGCAGCGCAGAGCTGCAGTTTGTCGTGGCGAGCGGGGCTGACGAGGTCTGGCGATCCGCCGACTGCCAGAAGAACCCCGAGCACCTCGCGGTGATCCTCGATCCGGGCAAAGCGATCGAGAGCGAGGCGATCGCCTGGGATCGCACGCGCTCGAGCACCGAAACCTGCGATATCACCCGCGACGCGGTGTCAGCGGAGGGAGCGTCGTACCACCTGCGTGCGGCTGCCGGGGGTGTGCAGGGCACCGGAACCGCACAGTTCCTGCTGTACTGATCAGCGGGACACGCCCGGGAAACCCGAGGCGCGTCGCCGTACCGCAAATAGGTGCCACTTTCAGCTTCGCGGGAGTACTGTGAGGCATGACCAGAAATCATGTACCCAGCAACGGGCTCAAGGTGGAGATCACCGAGGGCACGAATGAAGCCGTCGCGGTCGACGAACTCATCGACGACCTGCTCCATGGAGACATGCGTGGCGTATTGCATGCTCTGCACGAGCCCCACCCCGAGGCACCCGCCGTGCCCGAGGCCCCTGCCGTCTAACTCGTCTGACCTGGATCGTTCGCGGGGTGAGCGCCGCTACCCCGCGGACGCATCTTCGACGCGGAGCGCGAACCAGAGTTCCGCGCGATCGTCGGGGTCGCCGAGCGACCGGCCAGTGATCCGTTCGATGCGCGCGATGCGGTCGCGCAGCGTGTTGCGGTGAATACCCAGCGCGGCGGACGCGGGCCCGCGTTGGCCGTCTGAGGCGAACACGGCATAGAGCGTTTCGCGAAGCGCCACCCGATCGATCTCGCTGACCTCGTCGGTCGATTGATGATCCGGCGCATTCGAGGGTCGCCGCGAGAGCGTTCGGAGCACGGCGGCCGTCAGACTGCGGTGCGCAGCATCGACGCCGCCCGTGGCAGACGGGTCGTGCAGTTCGAGCATGAGGTCGAGCAGTGGGGTATCGCGATCGGCCCAGAGCGCCACGGGAACGCGGGGGGATTCGTACAGCGGTGCTGTGGGAGAGAGCGCCCCCAGTCGGGCCGCGGCCGAGCGCCGACTCAGTGATGCCGCGCTCGCATCCGCGCCTCGTCCCACCACTGCGTCTAAGTTGTGGGCGGCGGCGCGCTCCAACGCGACTCGAATGCCGGCCTGGTCGTCGACGACGATCTGCCAGGCGCGCGCGACTCCGGCCGCCGGAGCATCGGCCGTATCACGTGCGATCAGCCGATCGATGCCTGATCGTGCGGATCGGTGCCACTGCGCAACGTCTTCAGCGGCCCCCTGCACCACCACCACTCGAATGCGCTCGGGGGTCGGGAGTTCGGGGGAGAGCACGGTGAGCATCGGATCGAGCGGGCGCCCCCGCAGCGCCGCATCTGCCGCGCGCTCCCAGCGCTCGCGCTCGCGCTCGGCATCCGCGCGATCGCTACTCAGCGCCAGCCCGAGTACCATCGCGCCGGCGGCGACGATCGATCGCCCCTCGGGCGATAACGCCGCACCCCCGGCGAGCGCGAGCCGGTGCCCGCCGGAGGCGTCGAGGTCGATCAGCTCGACGTCGCCCGCGGAGATATGGCCCGCAGAAACGCTGTCGGCGGCAATGCTGCCCGCCGCCGCATTGCCAGTGCGCCGCCCCGCGCGTGCGGGATCCAGTGCGGCAGCGAAACCGGCGGTGCTGGCCAACGTCGCCCCGTCGGAGGTCAGTACCGCGAAGTGCTTGCCCGTCGACTGGGCGAGTCGCGCCAGCACCTGTGCGGGTTCCTGCTCGCTGCGGGCGCCCTCGAGCAACTGCCGCTGGGTCTGCAGTGCGTCGCGTGCCGCTGCGAGCTCATCTGCACGCAGCAGGCCGGCAAGCGCCTTGCTGACCGCGATGAACGGCACAGGCAATGGCACCTCGAACAGCGCGACCCGGTACGCACTTGCTGCCCGCACGAGCGCTGCCGGAACGGCGTCGTGCGCGATACCCACACCGAACCCGATTCCGGCGATCCGGGCGCGGCTGAGGCCAGCGACAAAATCGCGCCACCGAGGATCAGCGGCACCCAGCGCGAGGCCCGTCGTGAGAATAATCTCGCCGCCTTCAAGATAGGCGCCCAGATCGAGCAGTTCCGTGTTCGAGACCCACGAGATCTCCGGATCCCCGGCACCCGCCTGCACAAGTCGAAGCCCGAGGTCGGGGAGGGCGAGCAGCTGGGAGAGTGCAACCATGATGCGATTCTTGCACAGTCCATCAATCAGCAAGTGGGCAGTCTCGCGCGTCAGGTGTCCAGCTCCGGCACCTACACTGGCCAGAGAAGCACCGCGCCGGCCGTCGAGTTCGGCCGCGATCGATGACGAGGAGTTTCCGATGACCGGCCTGCCGCAGCACCCCGCCGAGCCGCAGCTCTCTGCGCCCGCCAGTCAGCCGGTGGGCGGCGCATTGCGGGGCATCCGCGTCGCCGACTTCTCGCGTGTGCTCGCAGGCCCGCACGCCACGATGATTCTCGCCGACCTCGGCGCCGACGTCATCAAGATCGAGAGCCCTGAGGGAGACGGCACGCGCCAGTGGCGCCCCCCGGTGAACGCGGTCGGTCAGAGCACCTACTTCGCGGGCGTCAACCGCGGTAAGCGTTCCGTCGTATGTGACCTGCGTGACCCAGCGGGCCTCGCCCGCGCCCGCGAACTGGCACTGAGTGCTGACGTCGTCATCGAGAACTTCAAGCCGGGCACGATGGAGAAGTTCGGCCTGGGGTACGCCGAGCTCGCCGCTGCCAACCCCGGTCTCGTCTACTGTTCGATCTCGGGCTTCGGTGACACTGCCGGACGCGACCTTCCCGGTTACGATCTGCTCGTGCAGGCAGTCGGCGGTCTCATGAGCATCACGGGTCAGGCCGACGCAGACGGCGGCGAACCCACAAAGGTCGGCGTCGCGCTCGTTGACATCCTCACCGGCCTCAATTCCGTGATTGGCATTCAAGCCGCACTGCGTGCACGCGACGATGCGGGATCACCCATCGCCGGTCAGGGGCAGCACGTCAAAGTGACGCTCCTCGGGTCGCTGCTCTCGGCACTCGCCAATCAGGCCTCGTCGACGCTCGAAACCGGGGTGGCCCCCGAGCGCATGGGGAACGCACACCCGTCGATCGCCCCGTATGAGACCTTCCGCGCTGCCGACCAGTCGATCGCGCTCGCGGTAGGCACTGACGGGCAGTTCGCCCGACTCTGCGCGGTGCTCGGCATCGACGAACTCGCGAACGACGAGCGATTCGCGACGAACCCGCAGCGGGTCGCCCATCGGGTGGAGCTGAGGGCGGCGATCGAGCGTGCACTCGCCAAGCGATCCGCCGCCGAATGGATCGACGCCTGCACCGCGGCGAACATCCCCGCAGGGCGCGTGAACTCCATCGCGCAGGCGCTCGAGCTCGCCGGCGAACTCGGACTCGATCCGGTCGCCGAAACCGCAGCGCACGCCGAAGACGGCACGATGCAGACGCTGCGCTCCGTGGCGACCCCGATCTCGTTCTCCGAGACCCCCGCGCAGTACCAGGTTCCGCCGCCCGGCATCGGCGAGCATCAAGACGCTGCCTGGCTGCCGCGCTGAGTCTCACCCGCTGATTCCGCGTCAGCCCCACCTGCACATCTTCCGCATCACCCGCACCACTCGAGGAGCATCATGACCACCACCATCGACCAGCTGTTCGACGTCGCCGACTTCGTCACCGAAGAAGAACGCGAGTGGCAGCTGAAAGCGCGCGAATTCGCACAGACGCGCATCCAGCCGATCATTGACCAGGCGTTCGAAGACCGGCGCCTCCCGGTTGAGCTGCTGCCCGAGGTCGGCGAGTTCGGGGCGTTCGGCATGTACCTCGACGGATACGGGCTGAAGGGTGCCTCATCGGTGGCATACGGCCTGGTCGCCATGGAATTCGAAGCCGTCGACTCAGGATTCCGTACCGCGCTGTCGGTGCAGGGCTCGCTTGCGATGGGCGCGATCTACAAGTTCGGCTCCGAGGAGCAGAAGCAGCGCTGGTTGCCTCCGATGGGGCGCGGCGAAGCGATCGGGTTCTTCGGGCTCACCGAGCCGCAGGGCGGGTCGGATCCCAACACCATGCTCACCACCGCGCGCCGCGAGGGCGACACGTGGGTGCTCAACGGCAAGAAGCGTTGGATCGGCCTCGCGACGGTCGCAACGCTCGGCGTGATCTGGGCCAAAGACGAGGAGGGGATCGTGCGCGGGTTCATCGTGCCGACCGACACCCCCGGGTTCCAGGCCACTGCCATCGAGAACAAGTTGTCGATGCGCGCGTCGCTGCAGACCGAGATCGTGCTCGACGACGTTCGCCTGCCTGCGGATGCGATCCTGCCCGGATCGAAGGGACTGTCGTCGCCGTTCAAGTGCCTGAACGAGGCGCGGTACGGCATCGCCTGGGGCGTCATGGGGGCTGCGCGCTCGTGCCTCGAGGTCGCGGTCGAGCGTTCGCAGACCCGCGAGGTGTTCGGCGCGCCGATCGGCGGCAAGCAGATCATCCAGGCGAAGCTCGCCGACATGTTCCTCGAATACCAGAAGGGGCTGCTGCTCGCGCTGCACCTCGGTCGGTTGAAGGACGCCGGCACCCTCACCTACGGGCAGATCTCGGTCGGCAAGCTCAACAACGTGCGCGAGGCGATCAAGATCGCCGGCACCGCGCGCTCCATTCTGGGGGGCGACGGCATCACCTCAGATTTCCCGGTGATGCGCCACATGGCGAACCTCGAGTCTGTGCGCACCTACGAGGGCACGGACGAGGTGCATCAGCTCGTGATCGGGCGCGAGCTCACCGGTATCGCCGCGTTCTAGACGGTCTGCTGGGCGTGGGCGGGTGCCGCTACCGCCCTCGCCCTCCGCTCCCCGCGCGCTCAGCGGAAGATCCGCACTCAGAGGAACCGATTCGCCGGCTGTCGTTCCTCTGGGCGCAGATCTTCCGCTGAGTGCGTGGCGGTCAGCGCGACACGGCTGAATCTCGCAGTGGGCTAGGGTGGAATTGGGGCGCGAACCAAGTGCTGCGATGCGCGGCAGGGCATGCGGCCTCGCAATTCGAGGAGCCTGAACATGCCGGAACCGCACGAAATTACTGAGTCGACGGTCGACGTGCAGTCTGAGATGGCGGCGCGACCGGATCGCTTCGCCCGCGTGCCCTGGGGTGCGCTCGCGCTCTTCGTCGTCGTGTCGTTCGGGCTCGCCTGGGTCGTCGCGCTGCCGCTCTGGGTCAAGGACGCGAGCGAACCAGGCTATGAACTCCTCTTCACCGCCCTCGCGGCCGCGATGATGTTCACGCCGACGATCGGCGCCCTCGCCGCAGTATTCATTGCCCGTGCGCCGCGCGGCGAACGCCTACGCCTGCTCGGTATCTGGCCGCTGCGACCCGCGAAACGGGTGGTCTGGTTCGTCGTCGCGGCGCTCTTCGCACCGCCCGTCATCACGCTCGCCACCATCGGCGTCGCGGCACTCTTCGGGTGGGTGCGTCTCGATCTGACAACATACTCCGGCTTCCAAGAGTTGCTCGACCAACAGCTCGCATCGGTGAGCCCCGACACCGCCGAGATCGCTCGCCAGAGCCTGCCGCCCATCGGGCTGCTCGTCTGGCTGCAGATCATCACGATTCCGCTGCTCGCCCCGGTCAACGCGGTGTTCGCTCTGGGGGAGGAGCTCGGCTGGCGCGGCTGGTTGCTCCCTGCACTGCGGCCGCTCGGCACCTGGCCGGCGCTGGCGGTCAGCGGTGCGCTCTGGGGTCTCTGGCACTCGCCGGTGATTCTGCTGGGCTACAACTTCGGGCTGCTCGACTGGCGCGGGGTCGCGCTCATGGTGGTTGCGTGCGTGCTGTGGGGTGCGCTGCTCGGGTGGACGCGCCTGCGCACCGGGTCGGTCTGGCCGGCGGTGTTTGGGCACGCGTCGTTGAATGCATCTGCGGGCATGGTCGCCATGTTGGTGGCTGCCGGTACGCCGCTGAACCCCGTGCTCGTGCTGCCGCTCGGAGTTGCCGGGTGGATCGTGGTCGCGGTGATTCTCGTCGTGCTGGTGCTCACTGGGCAGTTCGGTCAGGATCGCCAGCCCGAGCTCGCACCGAAGCGTCCAAAGGCGGTGTGGCAGCCGCCCCGACCCGATGAGATGCCTGAGACGACTACGCCGACGCCGGGCGCGTGAGCTCGGCGATGCGCTGCGCCGCCTCGGGGTAGCGAGCCTGCAGCTCCTGGCGCTCTCCGAGCTCGAAGCCGTTCCACTCGAACGGGGGTGACATCGTGGTGCCGACGAGACTCCATGAGCCGAGCGATGAGGAGCCCTGCATCACGCCCGGGGCGACGACGGCTTGCGGCAGCTGCCCCGCTTCGAGATCTGGCCCGAGGATGCGCTCTTCACTGCGCCCGTCGGGGTGCAGCAGGAGCAGACGCAGCGGATCACCGGCGTACCAGTGGTAGACCTCGACCGACGCGAGCGCGTGCAGCGCTGAGAAGTCGGGGTCTGCCAGCAGGTAGTAGATCGCGCTGGAGTGCTCGTCCAGGTGCATGCGGCGGAACAATCCACCCTCGTGTTCGAGGGGTTCGAGCTGGAGGCGATCCACCCACCGCGCAGCCTCAGGGGGAAACTGCATCACGCGAGTGCGGCTTCGCGGGTCTTGCGGAAGCGCTTGCTCAGCAGGATCAGCACGATGAGGGTGACCACATACGGGCCGGCATCGGTGAGCTGCTGCGGCAGACCGAACGACTGCAGACGGAAGCCGATGGCATCGGCGAAGCCGAAGAGCAGCGCGGCACCGAGCACGCCGACCGGGTGCGCGCGGGCAAGCATGACGGCGACGACCGCGATCCAGCCGCGTCCCGCCGACATGTTCTCGGTGAACTGCACAACGTTGCCGAGCGCGAGCTGCGCGCCGCCGAGGCCCGCGAGGGCGCCCGAGGCGAGTACCGCGCCGAGCTGGTAGCGCTGCGGGTCGACGCCCATCGTCGCGGCGGCGAGCGGACGCTCCCCGACGCCGCGCAGGCGCAGACCGAGCGGGGTGCGGAAGAGCACGATCCAGAGGGTCGGAACGAGGAGGAGCGCGAGGTAGCCCAGCGGGGTGAGCGAGAAGAGCACGCCGATCCAGGGGATGTCGGCCAGCACTGGAATGCGCCAGACCGGAATGCCGACGATACCCGGGTTCTGGAACACGCCCTGCACGTCGAAGATGGCGACGAGCAGGAAGCTGGTCACGCCGACCGCGAGGATGTTCATCGCGACGGCGAGCACGATCGGATCGCCCTTGCGATACACCGCACCGTACCCGAGGATCAGCGAGAAGAGTGCCCCGGCGAGCATGGCGACGATGGTGCCCACGATCCAGCTGTGCGCGAAATACGATGCGGCGACGGCGGAGAACGCACCGACGAGCAGCATGCCCTCGAGGCCGATGTTGAAGATGCCGGCGCGCTCCGCGAGCATGCCGCCCAGAGCTGCGAGCAGAATCGGGATGAGGGAGCGCAGCACCGAGCCGATCAGGTCTTGGTCGAAGAGTTCCAGCAGATTCATCGTGCCGACTCCTGGGTCTCAGCGGGCTCCGCGGTTGCGGAAGCGGTGGCGGCGGCCGGGACGGCGGCGCCGGGGACGGGAGTATGCAACGCCGCGAGCGCCGATTCGGCGAGTGGCGGGCCGTCGAGCGGTGGCCCGTCTTTTGCGGAGGCCGCCCCGCCGCGCTTGCGGAAGCGGGGGAGCGCGACGCGGAACGCGAGCAGGATGATGACGAGTGCCTGGATGACCGCTGCGATCTGGGGTGACAGCCCGAGCTCGCGACCCATCGCGTCGCTGCCCACCATGATGGCGGCGAAGAACAGGCCCGCGATGACGATGCCGATCGGGCGGTACAGGGCGAGCAGGGTGACCAGCAGCGCGGTCCAGGCGAAGTTCGTCTGCACGAAGTAGCCCTCGATGAGGCGGGTGCTCGGAGCGCCGATGATCAGCATGAGTCCGAACATTCCAGCGATGCCGCCGGAGAGTGCCATCGTGCGGGTGACCAGCGGTCCGGGCTTGACGCCGCCGTAGCGCACGAACTCTGCATTTTGACCGCTGAGACCGGCCTCGAAGCCGTACCGCGTGCGGCGGTTGACGAAGATCGCCGCGATGACGACGATGATCATGATGACGAGCGACCAGTTCACGCCGGTGAGCACGGCCGTGATCGGGCTTGTCGGGCCCAATGAATTGCGAAGTGTCTCGGCCAAGCCGGAGTCGCGCGGAACGATCATGTTGAGCTGCACCTCGGGGCGCAACTGCTGCGAGGCCACCTGATCGGTGCTCGGATCCTTGAGCTGGAATCGGATCAGCCACGAGGAGAAGTAGCGTGCTGGGTAATTCAGCAGCAGCGTCGAGAGCAGAATCGGTACGCCCAGGAGGTTCTGCAGCAGGGCTGAGATGAGCCCCCAGAGTGCGCCGACGGCGATCGCGACGATGAAGGCCAGCGGCACGACCAGGAACGCCGGGCCGGGCAGGTAGATGGCGACGATGCCGCCGGCGAGCGCACCGAGGCCGGCTTGGCCCTCGGTGCCGAGATTGAGCACGCCGGCACGGAATGCCACCGCGATCGCGATGCCGATACCGATGATCGGTACGGCTCGAGCGAGCGTGTTCGCGAGGCCCACACCAGAGCCGAATGAGCCGTTGACCATCGCAGCGTAGCCGCTCAGCGGATCAACGCCTGCGATGATCATGAAGCAGGCGCCGATGAGCAGCGCCAGCACGACCGATACCGGGATCGGCCCGGCAAGCCAGTTCCCGGCCTTGCGAGCGACGTTCATCGGGCGACCCCATTCTGATCGGGAGCGGTTGCGAATGCCGTGCCGGAAGCTGCGCGCAGTGCGGCAAATGCGCCGGGGCGGTGGCGCTCTTCGGGCTCGTGGCCGGCCATGTACAGGCCCAGCAGGGCCTCGGTGGCCTCTGCTTTCGGTACCTCGGCGACGACGCGGCCCTCGAACATCACGAGGATGCGCGAAGACAGCGACAGGATCTCACTGAGTTCGGCAGAGATGAGCAGCAGTGCGCCGCCGCCATCGCGATACTCGCAGAGCTCGCGATGAATCGACTCGATCGCGCCGATATCGACGCCTCGCGTCGGCTGTTCGGCGATGAGCACAGGCGAGCCGTAGTCGAGCTCACGAGCGACGACGACTTTCTGCAGGTTGCCGCCCGAGAGCGTGCCGACGGGCGTCGAAGGCCCGGCGATCTTCACCCCGAAGCGACTGATGAGTCGCTTCGCATGCTCGAGCATCGCGGCGCGCGAGAGGAGTCCGCCGCTGAGAATCGGTGCGCTGCGGTGGTGGCCGAGCGCGAGGTTGTCGATCGCGTCTGCAGAGCCCGCACTGCCAACGGCGTGCCGATCTTCAGGGATGTACGCGATGCCGCCGTCGCGTCGCTGCGCGATCGAGGCGCCGCTGAGATCACGATCCGCGACTGAGACCGAACCCGAGGTCGCCTTGCGCATGCCGATGATGGCCTCGGCGAGCTCGACCTGACCATTGCCGGCCACGCCGGCGATGCCGACGACCTCGCCGCGGCGCACGAAGAGACTCGCCGCGCTGACCGCGTCGCGTTCGCCAGAACCCGGAACGGAGAGTTCGGTGACATCGAGCACGACGTCACCGGGGTCGTGGGCTGGAGGCGGCGTCGAGAGATCCACGTCGCGCCCGGTCATATGCCGGGTGATCTCCGCGGGCGAGCTCTCGGCGGTCACGAGTTGCGCAACGTTGCGCCCGTCGCGGAGCACGGTGACGCGGTCGGAGATCGCCATGACCTCGCCAAGCTTGTGCGTGATGAGAATGATGGTGCGACCGTCGGCCTTGAGCGCGCGCAGCACCTCGAAGAGGCGCTCGGTCTCTTGCGGGGTGAGCACGGCGGTGGGCTCGTCGAGGATGAGCACGCGGGCTTCTCGGTAGAGCGCCTTCACGATCTCGACGCGCTGGAGCACGCCGACGGGCACCGAGTCGACGCGGGCGGTGGGGTCGAGCGACAGTCCGTACTTTTCAGCGATTTCCGCGACCTTGCGGTTCGCCGCCTGGCGGTCGATGAGACCGCGCTTCGTGGGTTCGCTGCGGAACACCACGTTCTCCGCGATCGTGAGCGAGGGGAAGAGCTTGAACGACTGGAACACCATGCCGATGCCGGCATCGATGGCGTCGAGGGGGGAGGAGAGGGTGCGGAGCCCACCGCGAATGTAGATTTCGCCCTCATCGGGTTGGTAGACGCCCGCGAGCTGCGACATCAGAATCGACTTGCCAGCACCGTTCTCGCCCATGAGTGCGTGGATCTCGCCGGATTCGACCTCGAAGTCGACATTGTCGTCGGCGAGCACACCGGGGAAACGCTTGGTGATGCCGCGCATCGAGACTTCGGCGACCATGCTCGCTCCTTCTGACGGGTGGTGAATAGAACTCGCCAATCGAGCGAGCGCAGGGAGTCGACACCCAGGCTACTGCGTCGGGTGCCGACTCCGCTGCGCTCGATCGACCGGCGGAGGGGGCGCTTAGGCGAGGGGGTCGGTGACCTTGATCTTGCCCGAGACGATGTCGTCGCGCGTCTGCTTGACCTTGTCGAGCACCTCGGTGTTCTCGACGACGGTGCACTGCGAATCCGCGGCGTCATCGGTGAGGCTGACGATCGTCATGCCCTCTTCCTTGAGGCCGAACGAGGTCGTCGCATCCTTCGAGCTGGTGCCGTCCTCGATTTCGCCCACGACGGTCTCGATGACCTTGTTGACCGACTTCACGGTGCCGTCGACAACGGATCCGGGAGCGATCGGGCACTGGTTCGCGTCGACGCCGTAGGTCGAGAAGCCCTTCTCGGCCGCGGCCTCGATGATGCCGCCGTTCGATGCAGCGCCCACGGCGAACACCTGATCGACACCGGTTGCTGCGAAGGCGAGTGCCTGCTCCTTGCCGCGCGCCGGATCGGCGAACGGGTTGTCGCCACCGATGACCTGCGGAGCGACGGCGTCCACGTCGGGGTTGACGCTCTTGGCGCCCTCGGCGAAGCCGTCCGAGTACTTCTTGAGCAGATCGTTGTCGACCGAGATGACCGAGCCGACCTTGTTGGCCTGCGTCAGGAGACCGGCCTCGACGCCGAGGAGGTACGAGGGCTCCTGCTCGCGGAAGGTCGCCTGGTAGAGGTTTTCGGGTGCACCGTCGACGAAGGTGTCGATGAGGAGGAACTTCTGCTGCGGGTTCTGCTCGGCGAGCTCCTTGGCGACGTCGCCGAACTGGAAGCCGAGCATCACGACGACCTCGGGTGCCTTGGCGATCGCGGTCTCGAGGTTCGAGCGACGGGTCGCGTCGTCCTTCGACTCGTACGTCGTCGAGGTGCCCTCGAACGTCTTCGCGACCGACTCGATGCCGACCTTGCCCGACTTTAGAAACTCGTTCTGGCCGATCGGGTCGCTCGTGATGTAGATGAAGTTCGGGCCGTCGCTGGCCGCTTCATCAGCGGACGAACCGCCGCCACCGGAGCATGCGGTGAGCAGCAGGGCGGCCGAAGCCGCGCCCGCGACGAGTGCCGCACGAACGCGGCGCTGAGTGAAGAACATGGATGTTCCTTTCGAACGGAAGGGGGATGGGATAGAGCTTACGAGCGCAACGCGTCGAGCGACACACTGCCGGGCGTCTCGCCACGGCCGGGCAGGATCACCCGTCGTTCCGTCACGATGGCCGTGATGAGTTCGTGGGGCGTCACATCGAATGCGGGGTTCACGGCTCCGATGCCCTCGGGGGCCGTGCGCACGCCGCCAAAGCCGGCAACTTCGTCGACCCCGCGGTCCTCGATCTCGATGTCGGCGCCGCTCGCGGTGCGCATGTCGATGGTCGATTCGGGGGCGACGACGATGAAGGGCACGCCGGCGTGCTGCGCCGCGAGTGCGAGGGAGAAGGAACCGATCTTATTGGCGGAGTCACCGTTCGCCGCGATGCGGTCGGCGCCGATGAAGACGGCGTCGGCGATCCCGCGAGAAAGCAGGAACGGGCCGGCCGAATCGATAAGGAGCCGGAAGGGCGCCTCCATGCGCTGCAGCTCCCACGCCGTGAGTCGTGCCCCCTGCAGCAGGGGACGGGTTTCCAGGGGGAAGGCCTCCTCGAGGGAGCCCTGCTCGAGCAGCGTCTGGATCACGCCGAGCGCCGTGCCGCGTTCGACGGTGGCGAGGCTGCCGGTGTTGCAGATCGTCATCACGCGTATGCGATCCTTGCCGGTGAGCTCGCGCGTCAGGTCAGCGCCGCGCAGGCCCATCGAGATGCAGGCCGCGATGTCTTCGTCGCGGATCAGGAGCGCCTCCGCGAGGATTGCCTCGGCGCCGGAATCAAGCTTCGTCAGCGCGCGATCCACGCCCCAGGAGAGGTTGACCGCGGTAGGACGAGCCTCACGCAGGATGAGTGCCTGGCGTCGAACCTCATCGCGATCGAGCTCATCGTCGCCGTGCTCGGCGGCCACGCTCGCGGCGATGAGGGCGACGCCGAGTGCGCCAGCGACACCGAGTGCCGGAGCGCCGCGCACCGCGAGTCGCTGAATATCGTCGATCAACTCCGGGAGCTCCGTGATGCGACGCATCTCGACCCGCTGAGGGAGGAGCGTCTGATCAATGAGTTCGATGGCTCCGTCGACCCAGTCGATCGTGCGCAAGCGGTGCTCCTTATTCGTGACGGAATTCGCCGAGAGGGAGGCGCAGAGGTCCTCACCCCAGACTGCGGTATCGCAGCCATCAGAATACCCGACGGCGGGCCCCCGCATCACCCGCTGTGGAACTCCCACAATCACGCCCGATTCAGTGCGGTGACGCAATTCGTTGACGTACACGACACGAAGCGTTCACAGATCGCAATGCGTGTCTTGTCGCGGGATTCGCGTCGCGCGGCGTAGCGTGTGACGCATCGGGCAGGGTGCCCGATCGAGGAGGCCGGTCGGTCACCACCTCGGAGCTACTGGCCAACTCGCTGAGTCGGGGCCCTGCCCCGGAGCAGAGGAGCCATCGTGGCTGAGATCCATCACTCCGCATCACCCTCGCCGGTCGTCCCAAGACCGGATGCTCACTCGTCGGCGACCCTGTCGCCGAGTTCGCCCGAGTTGTTCGGCGACACCCTGCAGGCCCAGCGCACCTACGTGCTCGACACGTCGGTGCTGCTCAGCGATCCCGCGGCACTGTTCCGCTTCGCCGAGCACAGCGTGGTCCTCCCGATCGTCGTCGTGATGGAACTCGAAAAGAAGCGCCACGATCCCGAACTCGGGTACTTCGCGCGGCGGGCGCTGCGCATTCTCGACGAGCTGCGCGACAAGCACCTGCGGCTCGACTTCCCGGTGCCGGTCGGCGACGCGGGCGGATCGGTGCGCGTCGAGCTCAACCACAGCAGCATGGACGGGCTGCCGAGCGGCATGCGCCTCGGCGACAACGACACCCGGATTCTGGCGGTGGCGCAGAACCTGGCCTCCGAGGGACTCGACGTCACGGTCATCTCGAAAGACATGCCGATGCGTCTCAAGGCCGCGGCGCTCGGACTCGGCTCCGAGGAGTACCGCGCCGAACTCGCTCGTGACGATGCGTACACCGGCATCGCCTCGGTCGAGCTCGACGAGGAGCAGATGAAGCACCTCTGGGAGGACGACCGCATCGACGATGTTGAGGGGGCCGCGGGTCTTCCGTTCGGCACCGGCCTCGTGCTCACCTCGCCTCGCGGGTCTGCGCTCGGTCGCGTCGACGGCGATCGCTCGCTGCATGTGGTGCGTGGGGATCGCGAGGTCTTCGGCGTCTCGGGCCGCAGTGCGGAGCAGCGTCTCGCGATCGACCTGCTGCTCGATCCGCAGATCGGCATCGTCTCGCTCGGCGGCAGCGCCGGCACGGGCAAATCGGCCCTGGCGCTCGCGGCGGGCCTGGAAGCGGTGCTCGAGCGCCGGCAGCACCGCAAGGTCATGGTGTTCCGCCCGCTCTACGCCGTGGGCGGTCAGGATCTCGGCTACCTGCCGGGTGATCATCAAGAGAAGATGAACCCCTGGGCCCAGGCGGTCTTCGACACGCTCGGGTCGATCGTCTCGGAGAACGTGCTCGATGAGCTTGTCGCGCGCGATCTCGTCGAGGTGCTGCCGCTCACGCATATCCGCGGGCGCTCATTGCACGACGCCTTCGTGATCGTCGACGAGGCGCAGTCGCTTGAGCGGGGCGTGCTGCTCACCATGCTCTCGCGCATCGGGCAGAACTCGCGCGTGGTGCTCACGCACGATGTGGCGCAGCGCGACAACCTGCGGGTCGGCCGCTACGACGGCATCGCCGCGGTGATCGAGAAGCTCAAGGGCCACCGTCTCTTCGGGCACATCACCCTGACGCGCTCCGAGCGCAGCGAGATCGCCGCGCTCGTGACCGATCTGCTCGACACCCCGTAAGTCGACGGCCGAGGGTCGGGTGCGGCTTCGGCCCCGCCCGGCCCTCGGTGGTTCGGGCTATGCCTCGTGCGTGTCTGACGCGCGCACCTCTGCGGCGTAGCCGCGCAGAGAGCGGTGGTAGCGCGGCAGCGTCGGCACGAGAGCCTCCAGCGCGACGGCCAGGGCAGCGCCGGGGCGACCCGCTGAGTGCAGTGCGAGTGCGAGAAATGCGGCTCGTGCCGACCCGAGATCGGGGTGGTCGGCGCCGTTCTCGAGCATTGCGACGGACTCTTCGAAGCGACCGAGATTGCGCAGCGTCGAGGCGAACTGAATGTCGAGCTCCGCGCGTGCTCGGCCCGACAGGCCCAGCTCGACCGCGCGGGCGTAGAGCACCGCGGCCTCGGCCTCCAAGCCCGCGGAATCGTGTGCCCCACCGAGCTCGAACGGGCCACGAGGGTCGTCATCGGGAAGTTCTGAGACAAGCCCGGCGATCCGATCGATCACTGTGTCAGGGGTCGCCTCATCATCCGCCCACACCGCATCGATGCGAGTCTGCCAGTCTGAAGTCTCCACGCGTTTCGCTCCGTTCGAGAAAGTTGAATCTCACCCCTGTTAGCTTGGGAGTGTGTCGCCGCGCCAACCGCCCGAACCGAGCTCTCCCTACGAGCGGGCGCTCGCGGCGCTTCGGGTGACGGGCCTGCGCACCGTCGAGGCGTCGGGCGGTGTCGATGCACTCCACTTGACGCTACAGCAGTACTTCGCGACGATACCCGAGGGGCACGTCGGGCGCGGTCGCGGCGTGTTCGATCGTGTCGGCACACCACGCTGCTGGTTGCACCCTGTGTTCCGTCTGCTCGAGCGTCGCGGCGTGGTGCGCGCCACCTGGGCGCGCGACGTTCCGTTCACCGTAGAGAACCGCACGATTTCGGGTCGTGCGGTCGGGCGCCGAAGCCTCGAACTGCCGGATGGGCATTGGCAGATGCGCGACTCCGTCGGGCTGAATGCGCAGGGTCGGCTCGTCGACGAGATCGGTGAGCCCGCGACGATTGTGGCGAGTTTCGACCTGAGCGCGGGCGCTGATGGTGTTCGCCTGGTCAGTCGTGAGGTCGGCCTGGTGCTCTTCACTCAGCGGGGCGACCGGCGTCGCGTACTGCGACTACCGAGGGCGATCGCACCCGTGGTGCGTCTGCACGAACGCTTCGACGCTCTGGCGCAGCGGCAGCGCGTCAACGTCACGATCGACGTTCCGTTCTTCGGGCGGGTGTACCAATACGGCGGTGCATTCACGTACTGCATCGAGGAGGAGTAATGAACGAGGGTCGGGTCGTCTTCGGCGGCGCATCAGGATTCATGGGGCAGTATCTGCAGCGGCACTTCCGTGCGGCTGGGCGCGAGGTCGTCACGATCTCGCGGAGCGGGGCCGACCTCGCTTGGGGCGACGGCGACGGCGTCGCCGCGGCGGTCGAGGGGGCCGCACTCGTCGTCGGGCTCGCCGGGAAGAGCGTCAACTGTCGGTACACACCCGCGAACCGCGCCGAGATCTTCAGATCGCGTCTCGACACCACGGCGCAGCTCAGTCGCGCCATCGCCCAGGCATCATCGCCCCCGCCCGTGTGGGTGAACTCCTCGACCGCGACGATCTACCGGCACGCGGAAGACCGCCCGATGACCGAGCGCGCCGGCGATATCGGCACCGGGTTCTCGGTTGACGTCGCGACGGCATGGGAGGCCGCGCTGTTCGCGGATGAGCTTCCGCACACGCGCCGCATCGCGTTGCGCAGTGCCATCGTGATCGGCGATGGCGGGGTGCTCGGTCCGCTCCAGCGTCTGGCGCGGCTCGGACTCGGCGGGCCGCAGTTCGACGGGCCCTGGCCCGTGTCGCGCCGCCGCCGGGAGGCCGGAACCGCGCACTTCCCGGGTGCCCGTCGCGGCACCCAGCGCTTCAGTTGGGTGCACGTCGACGACGTGGCGCGCATCATCGACTTTGTGGAAGAACGCGCCGATATCTCGGGGCCCGTGAATGCTGCAGCGCCGAACCCCGTCGACAATCGGGAGTTCATGCGCACCGTCCGTCACATCGTCGGCGTTCCGTTCGGGCCGCCGCTGCCACGATGGATGCTGGAACTGGGGGCGATCGGCATTCGCACCGAAACAGAGCTCGTGCTCAAGAGCCGCTGGGTGCTGCCGGGCGTGCTCGACGATGCGGGGTTCGTCTTCGCGCACCCCGAGCTCGAGCCGGCGCTGCGCGAGACACTCGCCCGCACCTGACCCACGCGCTCGCCGCGGCGCCACCGCATCGCCACATATGTCAAGGGGCCCGGGATCGCGTGATCCCGGGCCCCTTGCACCCGTTGTAAGGGTGGTGACGAATTACTTGGCGACGCCCGGGTGGGTCATTGACAACAGGTCGAGTGCCTGATCGAGATCGGCCTCGGTGACCTCGCCGCGCTCGACGTAGCCGAGATCGACCACGGCTTCGCGCACGGTGATGCCCTTCTTTACCGAGTGCTTCGCGATCTTCGCGGCAGCTTCGTAGCCGATGAGGCGGTTGAGCGGCGTCACGGTCGACGGGCTCATGCCGGCGAGGGCAGCGGCGCGTTCGAGGTTTGCTTCGAGACCGTCGACGGTCTTGTCGGCGAGCACGATCGACGCGTTCGAGAGCAGGCGGATCGACTCGAGCAGCGCGGTGCCCATGACGGGGATCTGCACGTTGAGTTCGAACGCACCCGAAGCGCCGGCCCACGCGATGGTCGCGTCATTGCCGATGACCCGAGCGCAAACCATGAGCACTGCTTCAGGAATCACGGGGTTGACCTTGCCCGGCATGATCGACGAGCCCGGCTGCAGATCGGGGATGTGCAGCTCGGCGAGACCGGTGTTGGGGCCCGAACCCATCCAACGGATGTCGTTGTTGATCTTGGTCAGCGACACGGCGATGGTGCGCAGGGCGCCCGACGCCTCGACGAGACCATCTCGGTTCGCCTGCGCCTCGAAGTGGTTGCGGGCCTCGGTGATGGGGAGGCCGCTCGACTGCGCGATCTCAGCGATGACCTTCTCCGGGAAACCGAGCGGGGTGTTGATGCCGGTGCCGACGGCGGTGCCGCCCTGGGGCACCTCGGCGACGCGGGGGAGGGCGGCGTCGATGCGCTCGATGCCGTAGCGAATCTGTGCAGCGAAACCGCCGAACTCCTGGCCGAGGGTGACGGGTGTCGCATCCATGAGGTGCGTACGGCCCGACTTCACGGCGGTCTTCCAGAGTTCGGCCTTCGCCTCGAATGCCTCGGCGAGGTGCGCGAGGGCCGGCTTCAGCTGCTCGATGAGCGCCCCGGTCACGGCGATGTGCACCGACGTCGGAAAGACGTCGTTCGACGACTGCGATGCGTTCACGTGATCGTTCGGGTGCACGGGTGCACCGAGGTGGCGCGACGCGAGCGTGGCGAGCACCTCATTGGTGTTCATGTTCGACGAGGTGCCCGAACCGGTCTGGTAGGTGTCGACCGGGAACTGGTCGTGGTGCTCGCCGGCGATGATCTCGTCGGCTGCCGCGACGATCGCCTGCGCGATCGGTGCCTCGAGAATGCCGAGCTCGCCATTGGCGATGGCGGCGGCGCGCTTGATGCGCGCAAGCGCCACGATCTGCGCAGGCTCGAGCCCCTTGCCCGAGATGGGGAAGTTCTCGACGGCGCGCTGGGTCTGCGCTGCGTAGAGCGCATTCTTGGGAACGCGCACCTCGCCCATGGTGTCGTGCTCGATGCGGTACTCGGTCTCGGCGCCGGCGGCGCTGCGATCTTCGGTCACAATCATCCTTCGTTTCGTGGATACTGCTCGGGGTCGGAGAAAGTCGTGGGGTGCGGCTCAGCCGGCGATGGGGGTACCTGCGGCGATGTCGAGGTGCCCGACCGCGCTCACCGCGACGGCTTGGCCCTCGGCCAGACGGTACTGGCAGCCGACGATGCCGAGCGTGCCGGCGGCGACGGCGTCGCTGATGATGCGAGAGCTGCGCAGCAGCTGATTCACGGTCGCAGCGAGGTGCACGCGGCCGACGGCGTCGGCGTCGATCGTCGATGCGTCGACGTAGGGCGTATCGCGGTGCTCGCGGAGCCAGAGCTCCTGCACCGACGGCAGGATCGGTGCAAGCGTGTTCTCGACGGCCGTCGGCACGGCGGCCGGATTCTGCTCCATCTGCCCGATCGCGGCCGCGACCGCGCCGCAGGAATCGTGCGCGAGGACGACGATCACCGCGACGCCGAGGTTGGCGACGGCGTATTCCATCGACGCCGTGATCGACTCGGCGACGACATGGCCCATATTTCGGGCGATGAACAGGTCGCCGAGGCCGGCATCGAAGATGATCTCTGCCGAGAGTCGCGAGTCCGAGCAGCCGAAGAGAGCAGCGTCAGGATCTTGCCCCTTGGCCAACTCGTGACGTCGCTCGACATCTTGACGGGGGTGCTGCGGCCCGCCTGCGATGAAGCGCTGATTGCCGTCGACGAGGGCGTTCCACGCCTGCTGCGGCGTGACTCTGGGGGCGGTCATGCGGTTCCCTTCGGGGTGTCGAGCGACTCGGCGACCTGGATCGCGAGTTCGCGGAGAGTGGCTGAGGAGTCGGTGCCGTAGACGAGGATCGTGTCGCCGTTCCACGTGGTCTGCAGGCCGAAGAGCATGTTCGACTCGTCGGGGTTGCGATCGGAGTGATCGTAGGTCACCCAGTCGAGGCCGCCGAGGGTCTCAGTGCCGGTGGGAGACTGCTGTTCGAGCTGCTGCGACACCCAGACGTCGTCGACCGGGCTCCCGTCAGCGGTGAAGCCCTGCACGACGGCGGCGTACGATTCGATGCGCGTCGCCTCGTCGACCGTGGTGTAGTTGATCTGCCAGGAGGTCACGTCACCGCTGCGGCGCAGCCCGGCCTCTTTCGCCTTCCACGCCGCCGGAACTTCAGGGGCGGCGAGGTCGCGACCCGCGCTGGGGGATGCTTCGACCGCCGCGGTCTGCACATTGATGCTCTGCTCCGCGAAGGTATTCGCGCCGCCGCGAGGCACGGCCAGGAAGATCACGAGCACGAGGCCGAGACTGACGAGTAGCGAGAGCACCAGGTTGTTCACCGTCTTGCGCTCGCGGTAGAGCCGGCTGTCGCGCGACTTGCGCGCCGAGGTCTCCGCTGCGGTTTCCGGGCGCCCGAGCTCGGCGACGACTACCGGGGGTTTCTGCTTTTTGGCCATCGGTTACGCGTCGTGCTCCGTTGAAGCGCCGGCTTCGCCCGCAGAGGTGCGCGCAGCTTCAAGGCGCTTTCGGGCCCCGAGCAACCACTCTTCGCACCGTGCAGCGAGCGCTTCACCACGCTCCCAGAGCTGCAGCGACTCCTCAAGGGTCGCACCGCCCTGCTCGAGGCGGCCGACCACCTGAATGAGTTCGTCGCGCGCTTCCTCGTAACCGAGGGCGGCGGGATCCGGAAGCACCGTATCTGCCATGAGCTTCAGTCTACCCGCCGCCACCGACACGAACGCCCGGAGCGGATCCGCTGCGCGACCGCAACAGAATTCGGGTGTGACCGTGCAGACGCCCGTAGGCTGGACGCATGTTCAGGCTGCTGTTCTTCGTCGGTGTCGGATTGGTCGTCGGAGGCATTGTCGTCATGGTGGTCGGGCCGCCCGGGGCAGGGGTCTGGGCCCTGCCCGTGGGCATGACGCTCATCATCGGCTGCGGCACGTTCGTGCTCATCGGCAAGTCGGTGCGCGGGGTGCAGATGCCGGGCGACGACGTCATTGCGGCCGCCCGCGAGGCTGGGCGGCTCGGAGTCGCACGCGTCGACGCGCTTCGTCAGACGGGAACGCAGATCAACGATCAACCGCTCTGCGAGATCGAGCTCACGGTGCAGCCGCGATCCGGAGCTGCGTTTCGCACCTCGATGCGGGAGATCGTACCGATCACGCACATTCCGGCCGTGCAGCCGGGGGCGCGTCGAGTGGTCGCGATTCTGACCGAAGAGGGGCCGGAGGTCGCTTTCCTTCCCGATGACGTCGAAGCAGATCCGTGGCGCGGCATCGTGATTCCCGATGCGTCGACCGCCGGCCCGGTGCGCGTCGGTGACGGCGGCGTCATTCGCGCTGACGGTTCTCGCCGCGGCCCCATCATCAGCGTGGGCAGACGCGGGCGCCCGCTGCGCATCGTGCTCTTCGTCGCCGCCGCACTGGTTGCTGCCGTTGCCGTGGTGCTGCCCTACCGGGTCGCAGCTGCGCAGACGGTCGCTGCGCTGCAGCACGGCCAGTTGCGTCCCGACTACCGCGAAGCGGAGCCCCTCGGTCAGGCACTCGCCGCGCTGGAAGCCGCCATTGGTCACGATCAGCTCATCAGTGCGGTCGTTTCCGACGAGTACCTGATCGTCGAGGCGCCGCTTGTGCCCGGTGAGAACGCCACAGACCGATGGATGTATCGAGGGGGAGCGGTGACGCATGACGGCGCCGCGACGATTCAGCCCGATACTCCACTCGAGGCCTTCTCGATTGACGATGTCGACTGGAACCGGCTCGCTCCCGCCGCCGAACGGGCGAGCATCGAAGCTGGAATTGAGAACACCGATGATGTGAGCTTCTCGATCGGGCGTTCGACGGACTCCGACGTGTCGTCAGAGACATTCGCGAAACAGGTCGGTCCGGTTGTGATCAACTTCAGCGTGTCCGACGATTACCGTTCCGAATCATTTCGCATGAACGCCGACGGCTCCGGGTTCGAGGCGCTCGGCGGCTGAGCGGAACCGTCGCCGAGTGCGGATGCCACTGCGCGTTTGCCGAGTTTCGCCCATGACGTTCTGATCATGCGCTGAATCGAGCTGTCGAGCGCGACCGCGACGATCAACGTCGCTCCGACCAGGATGGTTTGGAGAAACGGCGAGGCCTGCATGAATACGAGCCCGGCTCGCAGCACGCGGAAGAAGAGGAGCCCGGCAACCACTCCGCTGATACACCCCACACCGCCCTCGAAAGCGACGCCTCCGAGCAGCACCACGGTCAGAACTTCGAGCTCGAGTCCCGAACCGATGTTCGGGTTTGCCGACTGCACCTTCGCGGAGAGGAACAATCCGGCGAGGGCCGAGAATGCCCCGGTTGCGACGAAGAGCAGGAAGCGTGAGCGCTGCACGTTCACTCCCATGAGTCGTGCTGCGCGCTCGCCGCCCCCGATGGCCTTGACTGATTTGCCGAACGTCGTGTGGTTGAGTACATACCAGCCAAGGGCGATCACGACGATCAATGCCACGATTTGAATGGGCACGGGCCCCACTTTCATCGTGCCGATCGCTCGGAAAGACTCTGGGAGTTCTGCACGCGGGATCGTGCGACCATCAGAGAGGAGCAGTGCGAGCCCTCCCCAGACACTCAGTGCGCCGAGCGTCACCACGAACGAGTTGAGGCGCAAGTACGACACCAGGAAGCCTGTGATCGCACCAGCGAGAACGCCCGTGCCGAGTGCCGCAGCGAATCCGACGATCGTGGACCCGGTGGCGCTCATCGTGAGTCCACCGGTGATCGCGGACACCGAGGCGACGGACCCGACCGAGAGATCGATCGTGCCCGACATGATCAGGAACGTAGCGGGAATCGCGATCAGGCCGAGTTCGGCGGCCTGGAGCAGGATGCTCTGCCCGTTCGCCAGAGTGAAGAAGTTCGGGCGGAGGATCGAGAAGACAGCGATGAGGACGACGAGGGCGAGGAAGATACCGTTCTTTGCGGCGAAGATTTTGACGCGTTCTGTATTCATGTGAGGATTCCGTTCAGGCGCGCGCGGGCTCGGCTATGGCGAGCAGTGAAGTGAGCAAATCGGCGTTAAAAGTGTCGGAGCGGGAGACCTGGGTGAGTTGGTCGCCGAGAATGGTGTAGGCGCGGTCGCACATGCTGGCGATCTCGTCGGACTCGCTCGAGGCGACGATCACGGCCGCACCCTGCGCAGCGGCGTCGCGAGCCGCTTCCACGATGTCGAGTTTGGCGCCCACATCGACACCCTGCGTCGGTTGAGCGAGCACGAGCAGAGTGGGCTGGGCAGGGTACAGCCATCTGGCCAACAGGTGTTTCTGCCGGTTGCCGCCCGAGAACTGGGACACCTCGGCGTTGGCGGAGGGGCCTCGGATATCGAGCGCTGTGCGAGCGCGGGCATAGATCTCGGCGCCGGAGCTCCCCGACACCCACCACCCGCGTGACCGGCTTGAGGAGTACCAGGGAAGCATGACGTTATCGAGTGCTGTCTCGGACGCGATGAGGCCCTCGGTGTCGCGATCTGGAGGCACGGAGAAGACGCCGTGATGAATCGCCCGCGCGGGCGAGGTGAAGCGTACCGTTCGCCCGGCGAGGCGATACGGTATGGGATCCGAGGCGGCCCCCGAGAGCTGGGTAGCCAGGGCGAATTGCTCTCCACCGGCCATGCCGAAAACTCCGACAACCTCGCCCGCGCGCGCGGAGATCTCACCGCCCGGGGTCTCGATCGAGAGAACCTCGTCGCCGGGTTCGGTGTGCGTGAAGTCGAGGGTGCGCAGATCTGGCACCAAAGCTTCGGCGAGCTTGGTCGGAGTGAACTCGTCGCTGGGGCCGTCCACGACGATGCGACCGCCGCGGAGCACGATGATGCGGGTACAGACCTCCATGATGTCGGGGAGGCGGTGGGAGACGTACAGTACCGCGACGCCACGATCCGCGAAGCTGCGGATGAGCGCGTGGAGGGCATCCGTCTCGGCACGGCCGAGGGCCGCGGTCGGCTCGTCGAGCAGCAGCACCTTCATCTCGCCCGAAAGTACACCGCGCGCGAGATCGACCAGTTGACGTTCGCCCAGACCCAGCGCCTCGACGGGCATGTCGAGCGGCAGATCCGCTCCGACCGACAACAGCGCATCGCGGGCGATCGCGCGCCGCTCGGACGCGCGACGTCGTGGTCGCGCAAGAAACAGGTTTTCGAGCACGCTCATGTTCGGTGCGAGAGTGGGCTCCTGATGGATCACCGTCACTCCTCGCTGCGCAGCCTCGCGGGGCGTGAGTTGCCCATCGATTCGGGTACCGTCGATACTGAAAGCACCGGCGGTCGCTCCGATGACTCCGGTCGTCACATTGAAGAGCGTGCTTTTGCCCGCTCCGTTATGCCCGAGCAGCCCGACGATCTCTCCCGGGCGCACGGCGAAGCTGATGTCTTCGAGCGCGCGGGTGGCGCCGAAATCGACGGTGACTCCGTCGTAAATCAGGCGGTCGTCGCCTGTGGTAATGGTGCATCCTCTCGCAGTGGTGGGGTGCGCTTGAGACGCACGGAGATGGGTGAGGTGACGGCCGAACGCGGCCGTCACCCGCTCCGTCACTGGTTCGCGAGGAGGAAGTCTTCGGCATTCTCGCTGGTGACCTCGGTCACCGGCACAGTCTGGTTTTCGACCGGCTTGCCCTCGGCAGCATCCACGAGCATGCGTGCGTTCGCCTCTGCAAGCTGGCGTGCCGGAGCGATGTACGCGTAGCGCCAGAACGAGTTCGGCTCCTGGAAGACCTCAAGTTCGGCGTCAGTCGCATCGAGGTTGAGCAGCAGCATGCTGTCGTCGGTCGGCGAGACACCCGAATCGGTGAGCGCCTGATACGCGCCGAGAGCGGGATCATTGGCGATCGCCAGCCACACCTTCGTCTTCGGTGCGGTGTTCAGCTGATTCTGCACGGCGGCGTACCCGTCATCAAGACTCAGCACCTTGTGCTCCGTGATGTTGAGATTCAAGTCCGCATCATCGAGTGCCTCCTGCATGCCGGCTCCGCGCAATCGCCCGAGGTCAGTGTCGGGCCAGCCGAGGAATGCGACGTCGACTTGCTCCGAGCCGTACTTCTCCTTGATCCACTCGGCTGCCTTTTCACCGGCCTTCCGGCCATCGGCCTCGTGGTCGAGCGTCACGGCGGCCGTGACGCCGTCCCAACTGCTGCCGTATCCCAGCACCGGGATCCCGGCATCCGCCGCCTGCGAGGTCACGGCGACCATCGCATCGGATTGCACCGGATATCCCATCACTGCTTTGATGTCGCCTCGAACGAGCCAGGACTCCCAGTCCTGCACCTGCGTTTGCGCGTTCCACTTCGGATCGTCCGTGACGAACTCGTAGCCGGCATCGGTCACGATGTCTTCCATGAACGGGAGCATGTCATTCCAGATCTGAATGTCGAGGCCCGCGAAGCTCATGGCCACCGCGCCCTTCGAGCCATCGCCCGAGGTTCCGCCATCGGCTGAGCTCCCCGAACTGTCGGATGTGCAGCCGGTCAGTGCGAGCGCCGCGGCCGCAGCGAGGGCGATGCCGCCGAGAATTCCACGGGTGCGTTTCATGAGGTGACTCCTTCGTCGGTGCTCGGGCGGCTTCGATGCCGTCCGCTGCGAGCCGACCCTGGATCGCAGCGTCACTATGACAACACGCATTGCGCTTAACAGTCAACAATTTAAATGTTTCATTTACGTTTCGACATTCATATTGGGATTCTGGTTGTGATTTTTGAATTATCGAGGATATGGTTATGGCCGTCGGAGTGGACGACGATCACCGGTCCGCTCGGCGAACGGATATCGGAAGGACACGCAATGGAGCGCAGAACCGGATATGTGTGGCACGAGCAGTACGCGTGGCATGACACAGGAACGCACGCAGGTATCTATCCCTCGGGACGATTCGTGCAGCCTTACCAGAACTTTGAGAGCCCAGAATCGAAGGCTCGATTCGCGGGCCTCGTCGAGGTTTCAGGCCTGCTCGAATCTCTCGTGCGCATCCCGGCTCGTTCTGTCGAGGCCGAGGATCTGCTGCGCGTGCACACCGCGGGCCATGTCGAACGCATTCGCGAGCAGTCGGATGCCGGGGGAGGAGACGCGGGAGACGGATTCTCCCCGTTCGGGCGAGGAGGATACGATCTCGCCCGGCTCGCCGCCGGAGGCACGCTCGCCGCCGCAGAGGCCGTTCTCGACGGAGCAGTCGACAATGCCTACGCCCTTGTGCGGCCCCCGGGCCATCACGCCGAGCCCGATCAAGGTCGTGGGTACTGCCTCTTTGCGAACGTGCCCGTTGCGATCGAGGCTCTTCGGGCAGCCGGGCGTCTGCGCCGGGTGGCGATCTTCGACTACGACGTGCACCACGGCAACGGCGCGCAGAAGATCTACTGGGACGACCCCGACGTGCTCACGATCTCGGTGCATCAGGATCGCCTCTTCCCCGTCGACAGCGGGTTGGTCGATGAGCAGGGAACGGGTACCGGGGCTGGATCGAACATCAACGTCCCGCTTCCTGCCGGCTCAGGCGATGGAGCCTATTGGTCAGTGGTCGAAGAAGTGGCCGGTCCCGCGATCCGTGCGTTCGCGCCGGATCTGATCTTCGTTTCGAGCGGGTTCGATCCATCGGCGCTCGACCCGCTGGGGCGGATGAGTGTCACGTCGGGGGGATTCCGTGGGATCGCCGAGCGATTGCTGGCGATCGCGGACGAGGCATGTGGCGGGCGGATCGTATTCTCGCATGAGGGCGGCTATTCGCCGGTGCACGTGCCCTTCTGCGGGGTGGCGGTGCTGGAAGCCTTAAGCGGGGTGCGCACCGGAGTTGAGGATCCGTTCGACCTTTCGGTCGGTCAATCCCCGGCCCGCGAACTCACGGATTGGCAGACCGAGGTGATCCAACGTTCGGCCCAGCTCGCGCGGGCGCTCGGCCTCGTTATCGAATGAAATATGCGGTCGGCCCCGAACGGAACTTGGGGCCGACCGAGTTACCGGCCGCTGGTCAGCGGAAAGATCGGCCGATGCGTGTGCACGGAGTCGTAGAGGAATGTCTCGATGTGTGAGACGCCCGGAATCTCGCGAATTTGCCGGTTGATGAGTGTGAATAGTTCACCCGGCGTCGTCGCGTACACTTCGACGAGAATGCTGAAGCGGCCGGATCCGAGCACGACGTAGCGAACGCCGTCGAATGCCGCGATGCGATCGGCGACCGCGTCAATGTCGCCGGACACTTCGATCTGCAAGCTGGCGATGCTGCGGAGACCGACCGCATTGGGGCTCGTCACGCCGATGACACGGACGACCCCGCGTTCTTGCAGCCGCTTGACGCGGGCACGCGCTCCGCCCGGCGTCAGGCCCACTTCGGCGCCGAGGTCCGCGTAACTCATGCGACCGTCGCGCTCGAGCAACAGGATGAGCTGCTCGTCGAGTTCATCGAGGGCTCCGAATGACTCCGAAGTCTCGACCTGAGGTGAGTCGGACTCGGGGTCGTACTTCCGCACTTTCGCCATGCTGTGCAGTATGGCACGCTGAGTACCCGCGCGGGGCGTGATTCGCCTGAGCGCGTCGGGCGTCGTCTCGGACGTTATTGAGCGAACGGCGCTCCACATCAGGTTCCGCGAGACACCGCCGCAATTCGCCCGCCCGCGAGCGAAATTCTCAGCACAGTGCCCGTCGGTGCAGCGTCAGGATCACGAAGTACGTCGCCGGCGTCGCCTGCTTCGGTGACCACTTGAGCGATCGCGTAGCCGCGCTCCAGTGTGGCCTGCGGTGAGAGCGCGGTCAGTCGAGCGCGCGTCTCGGCCAGCGCGCGGGATCGGTCTTCCACTGCGCGATCAGCCAGCTCCGCGCCCCGCGCGATCCACCGCACCAGTTCTTCAGCTCGCTCATCGACCAGCCGGTCGGGGGCGGCGAGCACCGGTCGGCCTCTGAGCTGGGCGATGCGATCGGTTTCGTGCGCGAGCAGTTGGCTGACTCGCGTGCTGAGTCGGGCACGCGCCTGATCGAGCCCCGCGAGTTCCTCGCCGACGTCGGGCACGATGCGTTTCGCGGCGTCGGTGGGCGTCGATGCGCGCAGATCGGCGACCTCGTCGAGTAACGGCCGGTCTGCCTCATGGCCGATCGCACTGACGATTGGGGTCGTCGCGGCGCTGGCCGCCCGCACGACGCGCTCGTCGCTGAACGGCAGCAGATTCTGGAAATCGCCGCCGCCGCGAGCCACCACGATGATGTCGACTTCGGGATCGCGATCCAGCGCCTCGATACCCGAGGTCACTTCGCCGGCTGCACGGTCGCCTTGCACGGCAGCGTAGTGCAGCTTGAACTTCACTCCGGGCCACCGCAGCGTCGCATTACGGATGACGTCTTTTTCAGCGTCAGAATCTTTGCCCGTGATCAGACCGATGAGGTTTGGCAGAAATGGAAGACGCTGCTTGCGCTCGACCGCGAACAACCCTTCCGACTGCAATTGACGACGCAGCCGTTCGAGCCGCTCGAGCAGCTCGCCGATGCCGACGTGGGACAGGTCGAAAACCTGCACGGTGAGCGAGCCGCCCTTGACCCAGAAGTTCGGCTTCACCAGGGCGACCACGCGGTCGCCCTGCGCGAAGTCGCTCGTGAGTCGCTGGGCGACCGAACGCCAGACCGTGAAACTCACCGTCGCGTCTTGCTGCAGGTCGCGGAGCTTGCCGTAGACGTGGCCGCCCCGCAACTGCCACTGCGTGATCTCACCCTCGATCCACACCTGCCCGAGTCGATCAATCCAGGCCGCGATTTTCTCGCTCATCTGGGCGACCGGCCACGGCGCATCACGCGTGGCCGGAGCCTGAGCAGGTGCCTCTGTCATGCGAGTCAGCCTATCCGTCGGTACCGACAATCGGGGGAGCCGTCGGTGCGCTGGGCCGGCGTGAGCCGCGGCGGAAGTGTGCAGGGAGCGGCGGTAGAATCTCAGCCATGAACGACACGCGGGTGCAGCATCAGCGCACCATCGGTGCGCCTGTCGTGACCCTGGCGATGCCGCGCCTGCGCCGTGAGGCCGGGCGATTGCGTGACCGCCCCGTCGACGGCATGAAGAAGGTGCTGCTCGCCGCTCCCCGCGGATACTGCGCGGGAGTCGATCGTGCGGTCGTCGCCGTCGAGAAGGCCCTCGTGCGTTACGGTGCTCCCGTCTACGTGCGCAAACAGATCGTGCATAACGTGCACGTCGTGCGCACGCTCGAGAAGATGGGCGCGATCTTCGTCGAAGAAGTCGATGAAGTGCCCGAGGGCGCGCACGTCGTCTTCTCAGCGCACGGGGTGTCGCCGGCCGTGGTGCACGAGGCCGCGGATCGCGGGCTCCACGCAATCGATGCGACCTGCCCGCTCGTGACCAAGGTGCATCGCGAGGCGGTGCGGTTTGCGAAGCAGGATCTCGAGATCCTGCTGATCGGGCACGAAGGTCACGAAGAGGTCGAGGGTACAGCGGGAGAGGCGCCTGAGCGCATCACGATCGTGAATTCGCCCGATGACGTCGACGCCCTCGAGGTGGCCGACCCGGATCGTCTCGTGTGGCTCTCGCAGACCACGCTGTCGGTCGATGAGACGATGGAGACCGTGCGCCGCTTGCGCGAGCGCTTTCCCAATCTGCAAGATCCACCGAGCGACGATATTTGCTACGCCACGCAGAACCGCCAAGTCGCGATCAAGCAGATCGCCCCGCAGGCCGACCTGGTGATCGTCGTCGGATCCGCCAACTCCTCGAACTCGGTGCGCTTGAAAGAGGTCGCGCTCGAGTACGGTGCGCGGGCGGCCTACCGCGTGGACTTCGCGAGCGAGGTGCGTCAGGAATGGCTCGATGGGGTGCGCACCGTCGGCGTGACGAGCGGCGCATCGGTGCCCGAAGTGCTCGTGCAAGAGCTGCTCGACGATCTTGCCGACGCGGGCTACGCCGATGTCGAGGCCGCGGTGACTGCAGAGGAAGACCTCGTCTTCTCGCTGCCGAAAGAACTGCGGCAAGATGCCGCAGGCAACCGCGACGCCCGGGCGCTCGGCGGCCGCGTGCGCTGACTCGTCTGAAATCGCTGCACCCACGGCGAACGGTGAGACACGCACTACGCGTGAAACAGGCTGTGCCCCCGACGCGACGGCATCGAGGGCACAGCGGAGAGCAGCGCTGGTTACGGCTGCGACATGTTCTCGAAGTAGTCGAGAATCTTGCCGGTCGAGCTCGGGTCTGACGCCGCGTTCACCAGTTCGGGCACATTGAACATCATCACCGTCGTGAGCACGATCGTGCCGATCACAGCGATAGCGCCCGCGGTCAACGGGACCCAGAATGCGATCTTTCCGGCGCGCATGCGCTGGATCGAGAAGATGAGCGAGACGGCATACAGTGCAATCACGACGATCGCCGAGATCGTGCCGACTGAGCCGATCCAACCAGGTACCGAGAAATCTTCGAGCTCGAGCGCGGAGCCGACGAGCGAGAAGCTCGCCGAGATGTTCATCAGCGAGCCCGCGATCTGCAGTGCGCCGAACGCCCCGAGAACGAGCAAGATGATCGTGAACACGAGATCCACCGTGCGTGATTTCGGTGCGCCAGGCGTCGACGGTGCAACCTGTTGCACGGGCTGTGCTGTCTGCGTTTGCTGCGGCGCAGCGGCGCGATACGGTTCAGGATCGCTCGCCCGGCCAGAGGTCGCGGACTTCGGGGTAGCTGCGGCCTTCGGTTCGGATGCTGACTGATCGCCGCGCACACCGAGATTGTGCGGCACTCCCGGGCCGGGGGTCGCCCCGCCTTGCGGCGCCGCTGCTTGCGGCAGTGAGGTGCCCTCGGCGGTCTCCGGCTTCCACTCCCAACCCTCGGGCGCGAGCTCTCCGTAGGCCGGAAGCGGGCGCTCCGCGGGGCGAGCGGATTCGTCGTGCGGAGTTGTCACTACGCGCTCACCGACTTCCCGGCCGAGCCGAGCTGCTGCGCGGCCAGTGCGACGCGCTCGGCCATCGCCGACTCCGTGACCTTGCCCCAGGCGCGGGGGTCGTACACCTTCTTGTTGCCGACCTCGCCGTCGATCTTCAGCACGCCGTCGTAATTCTTGAGGATGTAGTCGGCGAGCGAGCGCGTAAACGCGTACTGCGTGTCGGTATCGATGTTCATCTTGATCACGCCGTTGCGCACCGCCTCGGCGATCTCTTCAGGCGTGGAGCCCGAGCCGCCGTGGAAGACGAGGTCGAGCGGCTTCTCGCCGACGCCGTACTTCGACTGCAGACCCTGCTGGATCTCCGCGAGCAATTCGGGGCGCAGCGAGACGCCGCCCGGCTTGTAGACGCCGTGCACGTTACCGAACGTGAGTGCGGTGAGGTAGCGGCCCTGCTCGCCGAGGCCCAGCGCCTCAACTGTCGCAACGGCGTCGTCGAGCGTGGTGTACAGCTGATCGTTGATCTCGTGGCTCACGCCGTCTTCTTCGCCGCCGACAACACCGATCTCGACCTCAAGAATGACGTTGATTGCCGCGAGACGAGGGAGGAGCTCCTGAGCGATCTGCAGGTTCTCTTCGAGCGGCACTGCCGAACCGTCCCACATATGCGACTGGAAGTAGGGGAGCCCGCCGTTCTTCACGCGCTCCTCGCTGGCCGCCACGAGCGGCAGGAGGAAATCGTCGAGCGCGTTCTTCGGGCAGTGGTCGGTGTGGAGTGCGACCGTGACGTCGTGCGACTTCGCGACTTCTTCCGCGAACTTCGCGAAGGCGATGGCGCCGCCCGCGCGGTTCTTGACCGTGTGCCCGGCGAAGTAGTCGGCGCCGCCCGTCGTGACCTGAATGATGCCGTCGGATCCGGCCTCTGCGAAGCCCTCAAGGGCGGCGTTCAGAGTTTGCGAGCTCGACACGTTGACGGCGGGGAAGGCGAACGCCCCCGTCTTCGCTGCGTCGATCATGGCTGCGTACTGTTCCGGGCTTGCGACGGGCATGCGCGCTCCTTGACTTCGTTGGGTCAGCTTCGACGGCCCAGTCTACGCGGTAGGGTTGGGGCCATGACTGAACCTGTTTCGCTGGGCGAGTGGCAGCCCGATCGCAACCTCGCCATGGAACTCGTCCGCGCAACGGAGGCCGCCGCGATGCGCGCGACTCCGTGGATCGGGCGTGGCGATAAAAATGCCGCCGATGGCGCTGCAGTCGATGCCATGCGTCGATTCCTCTCCACGGTGAACATGCGTGGCACGGTGGTGATTGGCGAGGGCGAGAAAGACGACGCCCCCTGGCTGTACAACGGCGAGGTTGTGGGCAACGGCGAGGGCGCCGAGTGCGACGTCGCCGTCGACCCCATCGATGGCACTCGGTTGACGGCCGAGGGGCGCCCAGGTGCGCTGTCGGTGATCGCCGTAGCCGACCGGGGCAGCATGTACGACCCCTCAGCGGTCTTCTACATGGACAAGCTGGTCTGCGGCCCCGCAGGCGTCGGCGTCGTTGATATTCGGCGTCCGATCGGCGAGAACATTCGGGCGCTTGCGCGCGCGAAGAAGGTCGATGTCACCGACATCCGTGTTGCCGTGCTGGATCGGCCCCGCCACGAGCAGCTCATCGCCGAGATCCGCGAGGCCGGTGCGGGCACGCGACTGCTCATGGACGGCGACGTTGCCGGCGGCGTGAACGCGGCGCGCTGGGACTCAAACATTGACCTGTGCGTGGGCATCGGCGGCACTCCGGAGGGCATCATCACCGCGTGCGCCGTAAAGGCGCTCGGTGGTGTGATCCAGGGCAAGCTGTGGCCCCGCGACGACGACGAGCGTCAGCGCGCTATTGACGCCGGACACGACCTCGACCGCGTGCTCGAGGCCAACGACCTCGTGGCGAGCGACAACTGCTACTTCGTGGCGACCGGCATCACCGACGCCGAGTTCGTCGACGGTGTGAAGCGGAATGGTCCGTTCGTTCGTGCGGAGAGCATCGTCATGCGCGCGCACTCGGGCACCATCCGCCACGTCATCAGCGATATGGATCCGAACCGCTGGGTGTGATTCAGGTGTGACAGCGGAGGCCCGGGCACTGAGTGCCCGGGCCTCCGCTGTGTTTCGCGCGCGTGCGAACGGCGCATTGCTGCAGGTACGCGTTCGTATGTGCGGTCGTTCTCAGATGTCGAAGGGTGCGTCGGTCGGAAAATGCGCCCGAAGACTGAGGCCGACGCCGTCTTCGTCGTTCGAGAGTGTGCGCACGACGTGTTCGGCGACGGACAATGCGGGGTCAGCGTTGCCCATCAGTACGCCTACGCCGACCTGTTCGAGCATGGGAATGTCGGCTTCGGTATCGCCGAACGCGATGCACGCGTCGAGCGGAACCTTCAGATGCTCGGCGAGAGCTGCGAGCGCGACGTGTTTGCGCGTCGTGGTGATTTCGAGCACGCGGCCAGAGAAATGGGCGAAAACCTCGGGCAGCGATGCGTCGATGCCGGCCTTGATCGGTGCGAGGTGCTCGGGCTCCCCGCGGAACATGACTTTGTAGACGGGGTGCTCGGGGGTGCGTGCGGCGACGTCTGGGTCGATGCGGTTCGGCCAGATCGAGGTGTTCCGTGCTTCGCGCAAGCCCCAGATGCCCATGTCGCTCACGTGCCACTCTGATTCGGTGTAGACGCCCACGTGCACCGGACGCCCCGCCGCGATGCTGAGCATGGTGCCCACCGGTGCCGAGGTGAAGGGGCGATCAAGAATGGTCTCGAATTCGTCGGTGCTGCGGGCGCGCACGAGAGCGCCGCCGAAGGCGATGTGCGACGTCGCGGTGCCGAGTTTGTGCTCGATGATGCGCGATGCCGCGATGCTGCGCGCGGTCACGATCGAGACGGTCGCCCCGGCCTCGGCGACCCGTGCGACTTCAGCTCGGGTGAACGCCATGATCTGCTTCGCGCTGTTGATCAGGGTGCCATCGATATCGATGGCGACGAGACGCAGGTCTGTGCGTGCACGCTCTGCGCTCATCGGCGAGCGCCCAGCACCTCGATGATGAGCGCATGGTCGTCTTGCTGGGGGAGGCCACTGACCGTGACCGACCCCTGTACTGAGCCGTCGATGACGATGGGCACTGATCCACCGTGGGGAGCGAAGTCGGCCTCCGGCAGCTCGTCGGTGACCGGCCCCAGCCCTTGTGCGGCGAGTCGCTGCCCGACGAGGAAGCTCGGCAGACCCGTAGCCTCGGCGACATTGCGCTTGCGTCGAATCCATTCATCGTTGACCGTACTCGTGCCGGGGAACGCCAGACGGTACACCTCGTGGTCACCGAGTTTTACCGACACCGTGAACACGAGCCCGCGTTCTCGCCCGCGTCGCACAATCTCCTCGCCGATCTCGATCGCGTCGGCGTGCGTGTATGAGTGCAATGCTGCTTCGGAGAAACCGGCGGCAATGATCTCGGGGTCAGCGATAAGGGGGAACGCATCTGTGGCCATGGTCATACGCTAGCGCAGCCTCGTCTCATGACAGGACAAACGAGGTGCACGTTCATCGGTCTTCCCAGAGCCCGGTGTGCGCGTCCGTCTCGGCTGCGGTGACTTCGTCAGCACCGACTCGTGCCCGAGCGGCTGCGAGCGCATCATGTTCGGGCGCGGGTTCGGTGACGTACTCTTCGAGCGCGTGCGCGCTGCGTTCGCCGGCGGTGTCGAACGTCTCGACGGCTCTGAGGCGCTTCTCGACCGCACGCGTGCGTCGGCCGGCCTCGCTCACGGTGTTCTGTGCCGTGGCAAGCTGCTTGCCGAGTTTTTCCCAGACCTGGCCATACTTTTGGAACTCGACCTTCGCTGCGCTCAACACCTGCCAGACCTCGGAGCTGCGCTGCTCGATGGCGAGCGTGCGGAACCCGAGCTGGAGGCTATTGAGGAGCGACATGAGCACGGTGGGGCCGGCGACGGTGACGTGGTACTCGGTCTGCAACTTGCTCGTCAAGCCCGGGCGACGGATGACCTCGGCAAAGAGCCCTTCGGTCGGCAGGTACATGATGCCGAAATCGGTCGTGTACGGCGGCTCGAGGTACTTGTCGCGGATGAGTTTCGCCTGCGTCAGAATGACTCGTTCCACGGTCTTGCTCGCGGACTCGATTTCCGCGCGCTCCCCGCGCTCCTGAGCTTCGAGGAGGCGTTCGTAGTCTTCCTGAGGAAACTTCGAATCGATCGGCAGCCACACCGTGTCACCGAGATCACCGCGACCCGGAAGTTTGACTGCGAACTCGACCCGCTCCGCGGAGCTCGGCCGCACGGCGACGTTCTCTGCATACTGCTCGGGGGTCAGCATGTCTTCGAGCTGGCGCGCGAGCTGCACCTCGCCCCAACTGCCGCGGTTCTTCACGTTCGTGAGCACGCGCTTCAAGCCGCCGACGTCGCTGGCGAGGGTTTGCATTTCTCCCAGACCCTTCTGCACCTGCTCCAGGCGATCGCTCACGAGACGGAACGACTCGCCGAGTCGCCGTTCGAGCGTGCCCTGCAGCTTCTCGTCGACGGTCTCACGCATCTTCTCGAGCTTGGCTTCATTGCCCTCACGAAGCTTCTCGAGCTCATCGCGCAGCACCCGCTGCAGCTCAGCTTGCTTAGCGACGTGCGTATCGGCGAGCGCCTGCACTCTGCCGGAGTTCTCGTCGAGCGAGGCCTTCAACCGATGCTGCAACTGCTCGCCGACGGCCAGCCGCACCTGTTCGAGCTTCGCATCGTTGGCCTCGCGCAGGTCTTCGAACCGTGCTTCAACGCTGGCGCGCAACGAGTTCTGTGCGGTCAGCGTCGCTTGCGCGCCGGCGTGCACCCGGTCGCTGATGCCGGTGAGCGATTGCCCGATTTCGCCGCGCTGTGCGGAGAGGTCGCCGCGGATCTCAGCGGCGAGACCGCGCCCGTCGAATGACGACGCCGGAGCCCCGGTTCGCGAGCCGGTACGCAGGAACACGACGACCAGCAGCGCGACGAGCAGGAGCAGATTCGCTCCGAGCAGGATGAGGGTGGCAATCGCCATGATGCACCGTGCTTTCGATCAGTGGAAGGTTCGCATCCACGTTCTCATGGGCCACCGACATTCATGGTGCGGTGGCCCAGGTGTCGCATCAGAGCTTCAGCGGAATGGCCTTCAACTGCTGAATGCGCAGCCCAGTGTGCTTCGCGAGTGCCGTCACCGAGTCGACCCCGTGGCGCTGAGCGGCATCCGAAATGATGGCGGCGCAGGCTTCGGCGTCGGCGAGGGCATCGTGGTGCGCGAATTCGCCGTAGCCCGCCGCAGCTGCCGACAGCGGCAAGCGATGCGATGGAATCTCGTATGTCTTGCGCGAGACCTGCACGCTGCAGAGGTACTTCAGGCGGGGTGTTGGCGCCACCGACTCGGCGCACGCCGCGCGAATCACGCCCATGTCGAAGCTGGCGTTATGCGCAACGGCGACGTCGGCGCCGATGAACTCTCGGAGCTCGCCGAGCTGCTCACTCCACGATCGGGCCTCGGCGACCATCGCCGCCGTAATGCCATGGATCTTGATGTTGAACGGTAGAAACGCGGCGTGTGCGGCGGGAGGGCGGATCAACCAGTGCACGCGATCCACCACCACCCCGGCACGCACGCGGACCATGCCGACCGAGCATGCCGAAGACGGATGGCTGTTCGCGGTCTCGAAATCGATCGCAGTGAAGTCGACGGGCACGTGTCCACTCTGACACACCCCCCTGACATTGATGCATCCGCGGGGCGCCGGGGTGTGCATGCGTGCGCGAGGGGCGACAATGGAGTTCACGATCCACCCGTCGAGAGGGACGACCATGGCCGAGCATCGCATCTACGGCATGAGCTTTGCGAGCATCTACCCGCATTACATCGCCAAGGCGGAACGCAAGGGGCACACGAGAGAAGAGATTCACCAGGTCATCACCTGGCTCACGGGCTACGACGACGCCGGCCTGCAGCGCGTGCTCGACGACGAGACCGACCTGCGCACGTTCTTCGCAGAGGCGCCTCGCATGCACCCCAATGCGACCCTGATCACGGGCCTCATCTGCGGAATACGGGTGGAAGAGATCGAGGATCCGCTGATGCAGCAGATCCGGTACATGGACAAACTCGTTGACGAGGTCGCGCGGGGCAAGAAGATGACGTCGATTCTGCGCGGAGGTTCCGCATGATTCCCGAGATCAACTACTGGGCGGTGATCGTCGCCACGCTCTCCACGATGGTCGTGGGGTCGGTGTGGTACACGCCGAAGGTGTTCGGCACCCGGTGGATGCGACTCGCAAAGGTGAACCCGAGCGGCGACGCGAAAGCCGCGGTCGGCCCGATCTTGGTCACGCTGGTCGTCAGTTTCATTACGGCGTGGGTGTTCGCCGGGGCGAGCTGGATCGCCTTCGCGTTTTACGGCGGCTCGTTTGTGGCGGCGACGCTCGTGACAGGGCTGCTGCTGTGGGCGGGCTTCACCGCATCGCGTTTCATCACGCACGACGCGTTCGAGGGGCGCCCCGCAGGTCTGACCGTGTTGAACATCGCGCACGAACTCGTCACCGTCATCGTCATGGCGATCATCATCGGGGTGTGGCCACCCGCGATCGGGTAGCGTCGGATCGCCTCGCGGCGGCGAGCGGTCATGCTCGGCCTCATCCCCGCGTAGACTGATGCCTCGTGGCTCTGACTATCGGCATCGTAGGACTCCCCAACGTGGGCAAGTCGACCCTGTTCAACGCGCTCACCCAGAACGACGCGCTCGCGGCGAACTATCCGTTCGCGACGATCGAGCCGAACGTCGGTGTGGTGAACCTGCCCGACCCGCGACTCGATGCGCTCGCGGAGATCTTCGGTTCGGAGCGCATTCTGCCCGCACCGGTCAGCTTCGTCGATATCGCCGGCATCGTGCGCGGTGCCAGCGAGGGTGAAGGGCTCGGCAACCAGTTCCTCGCGAACATCCGCGAGGCCGACGCGATCGCACAGGTCGTGCGCGGATTCTCAGACCCCGACGTCATCCACGTCGACGGTGCCGTCAACCCGGCGAGCGACATGGAGACGATCAACACCGAGCTGATCATTGCCGACTTGCAGACGATCGATAAGGCGCTCTTGCGCTACGAGAAAGAGCTCAAGAACAAGAAGATCGACGCCTCTGTCGTTGATGCGGCGAAGGCCGCGCAGGCCGCGCTGAACGACGGTCAGGTGCTCTCGCAGTCGAAGATCGATCTCGAGCCGATCAAGGAACTCGGCCTGCTGACGGCGAAGCCGTTCCTGTACGTCTTCAACGTCGACGAGACGGTGCTGCAGGATCGCGCCAAGCTCGACGAGCTCGCCGCTCTGGTGGCGCCGGCCCAGGCGATCTTCTTGGACGCGAAGATCGAGAGCGAGCTCATCGAACTCGACGCGGAAGATGCCGCGGAACTGCTCGCATCGATCGGCCAGGAAGAGAGCGGGCTTGACCAGCTCGCGCGCATCGGCTTCGAAACGCTCGGATTGCAGACTTACCTGACCGCGGGCCCCAAGGAGGCGCGCGCCTGGACCATCAAGCAGGGCGCCACGGCGCCGCAGGCGGCCGGCGCGATCCACACCGACTTCGAAAAGGGCTTCATCAAGGGCGAGATCATCTCGTTCGAAGACCTCGTTGAGGCCGGTTCGGTCGCCGAGGCTCGCGCCAAGGGCAAGGCTCGCATGGAGGGCAAGGAATACGTCATGCAAGACGGCGACGTCTGCGAGTGGCGCTTCAACGTCTGAGCTGATGAGTCGCTAGCGCGGTGCGTCCACGCACTCTGCGGTGCCGTCCGGTCGCTCGGCGCAGAGCCTTGCTCCCGGTTGCGCGAGCCGTTCGAGCGTGACCAATCGCGCCTGCAGCGCTTCCCTGCCCGAACTCTGCGGAACGGTGACGGTGACCTTTCTCGGCGACACAGTGATTGCGGTGATGCCGGGGCCGTCGAGCACGGCGCTCGCCCGGGCGGTGAGTGCCCCGAGTTGTGAGGGCTCCGAGGTGACGCTGAATTTGGGGTCGTCGGGTGCTCCAACGATGACCGTGAGCAGCTCGAAGGCTGCGGCTTCCGGCCGCGCCGAGAGCGCCGACGCGAGGGCTTCCGCGTCGTCTGGTGATGCGGCGGTAAACGTTGCGCGTGCGTCATCGGTCCACAGCGACTCGACCGTTGCGCGTTCGGTGTCGCCGAGCCCATCGAGCAACGCACGGGCGGGTGCACCGGTCGCATCAGTGCCGAGCGACACCTGCGGGCTCGCGAAAGCCACGAGGTAATCACTCGTCAGTGCGTGCTCGGTGAGACGTGCCGTCGCCGCGGGCACCTCGGACTCGTCGCCGACAGTGATGACGATGCCGTCAGGGGAGGCTCGCACTCCCGCCACGGGGACCGCTGGGGCGGGGTCCGTGAGGCTGAGCAGTGTTGCCTCCGCGTCTGACCACCAGGTTCCCGGAGGGCCCTGCACGGTGAAGTGCGCTGCGGGATCGCGCAGTGTGATGTGCGGCCCCGACGCAATGGCGATTTCGGCCAGGCGATCCGGAATGTCTCGCGCGAGCGCGAATGCCGTCGAGTACTCAGGCGGTGCAGATGCTTCGAGCTGCAGCGTCACCGCCGAAATTCGCTCATCGGCGTCAGCTGCGGTGAACTCGACAGAGCCCACATCGGCGACTGCTGCCAGGTCGAGTGCTGCTTCGATCGTCGCTGCGCTGGTCGTTGCCTCTGCGAAGATCGGCACGGTGAGCGTCGGTGTTCGCACGGTGATGTGCACCTCTGTGCCTGGTCGCGATGCATCGAACCCACTCAGCCGATCGACCAGACCGCGGAGCGCATCGTCGGAAGCGCTCGGTTCGACTCTGACGTCGGCGCTCAGCCCGCCCGTGAAGGGCTGGTTGTCGGCGGTCGAGAGCTCGAAGCCGGCGACGGCGGGATCGTCACCGAATGTTCGCGCGAAATCCCCGCGCACCGAATCGCCGCTGCAGGCGGCGAGGAGCAGCGCCGAAGCGCCGAGCAGCGCACCGAGCAGGGTGCCGACGAAGCCGCGGCGTCTCCGCTGCAGGGCCGATCGTGACGCGCTCACCATGCACTCAGCGTAGCGACGAAGCCCGCAACCGCGACCGTGTTGATCGCAACCGCGATTGCCGGTGTGAACGTCGGCGTGAATGTCGGTCGTGCCGATTACGCTGACGTCATGAACTCAGCACCGAATGCCACACGCTCCGCAGGTGATGAAGAGCTCGAACTTCTGCTGCGATACCTGCAGCTCGCCCGAGACGCCCTGCTCTGGAAACTTGAGGGCGTCGGTGAGTACGACGTTCGGCGGCCGCTCACCGCGACCGGATCGAATCTGCTCGGCATCGTCAAGCACGTTGCCAGTACGGAGTACGGCTACCTCACCGAATGCCTGGGCCGAGACGGGGGTATTGCGACTCCCTGGATGGCCGAGGATGCTCCCGCGAATGCTGACATGTGGGCGACCGCTGCCGAGAGCCGCGCCGACATTGTTGCGCTGTACCGTCGCGCCTGGGCGAGTGACGACGCAGTGGTGCGTGAGCTTGGCCTCGACGCAGTCGGCAACGTGCCGTGGTGGAGCGAATCCAGTGTGACCGTGCGGCGACTGCTCATCCATATGATCGCCGAGACGCACCGTCATGCAGGCCATGCCGATATTCTGCGCGAACAGATTGACGGTGCCGCAGGCATGCGCGCGGCGGCCACGAATCTGCCGGAGGGAGACGCCGAGTGGTGGCGCGACTACTCGCGAAGCGTCGATTCGGCGGCGCGCGCTGCGGCAGAGGCCGCGGGGGAGACCGTCGGGCAACCCCTTGCCGAATACACCGGTTGACGGGGCTGCGGCAACGCAGTGTTTCGGTCGACCGCGAATGCGAAGTGCGGCATATCAACCCCGCGGTAGTGCTTCACGAACCGCGACCGCACCGTCATTCCCAGTCGGATCGCCACGTTCATCGACGCGAGATTCGTGTCACGCACTTGTGCGTAGACGCGCTCCGAGTCGAGCTCAGAGAATGCGAAGTCTCGGCAGGCGGCCGCCGCCTCCGTCGCATAGCCGCGATGCCAGTGCGAGCGTTCGAAGAGGTACCCGACTTCATGCACGCGGACGCCGTCGATCTGCTGCCACGTGATTCCGCACTGACCGATCATCTCACCGGTCTCCTGCAGATCAACCGCCCACAAACCGAACCCGTCGGTGCGATAGCGATCCCGCATTCTCGTCAGCCAGGCATCAACCCCGGCATCATCGAACGCGCCCTCATAGGCGTGCATCGCTTCATCGTCTTGCAACATGCGCGAAAGCGCCGCGCGGTCGGTCGGCTGGATCTCGCGCAAGCTCAGTCGTTCGGTGTGCAGCATCACCCTTCCATTCTCGGGTCTCGCGCTCGTTAGGGTGGAACGATGACGCACGCCGCACTTCACGATCTCTTTGCGCTCGACGGCCGCCGGGCGCTGGTCACCGGCGGCAGCTCAGGCATCGGCCGAGCGATCGCCGTCGCACTCGCAGACGCCGGCGCGCAGGTCGTCATCGCGGCGCGCACCGAATCCGCGATCGACGACACGGTGATGCAGATTGTCGAGCGAGGCGGATCCGCGGTCGGCGCGGTAGCCGACCTGTCCGAGCGATCCGGAGCGCACGCGCTCGCGCAGGACGTCGGCGACGTCGATATTCTGGTGAATAGCGCCGGCATCAACCTGCGGCCTCCATTTCCGGAGCTCGGTGAAGCGGAATGGGACGCGACGATGCGCGTCAACCTCGATGCCCCCTTCATCTTGGGCCAGGCGCTGGCGCCGGGAATGGCGCAGCGTGGCTACGGTCGCCTCATCCACATCAGCTCGCAGCAGGCACAGCGGCCCTTTGCGGCGAGCGGTGCGTACGGCGTCTCGAAGGCAGCGCTTGAGGCGCTCGCGCGGAGCCAGGCCGAAGCGTGGTCGGCGCACGGCGTCACCGCCAACGTGCTCGTACCCGGATTCGTGCAGACCGCACTGAACACCCGGCTCTCCGCTGACCCCGAGACGGTGCGCGCACTCGCATCCCGCACACTCATCGGGCGGAATGGAGTGCCCGACGACTTCGCGGCGCCGGCGGTGTTTCTCGCCGGCGCGGGCTCGAGCTACGTCACCGGGCAGACGATTCCCGTCGACGGCGGCTTTTCCGTGCACTGAGGGTCCGGAGGTCGGCACCGACACGGCCACTCGAATCGTCAGCGCACCCCGCGCATGAGGTGCAGGATCGGCTTCCGAACGATGATCAACACGATGCCGACCGCAATCGATGCCAAGCCGATCGTCAGGAAGTAGGGCACCTCGGTGTCAGTGGAGTAGAAGCTTGAGAGCGCGCCCGCTGCCGCCGAGCCGAGGGCGATCGACAGGAAGTACAGCGCCACCATCTGTGAGTGGAACGCGTGCGGTGAGAGCTTCGTGGCGAGCGACTGGCCGACCGGAGAGATGCAGAGTTCCGCGAGCGTGAAGAGGAAGAGAATCAGCACGATCGCGAGGAACGGCACCGAGCCGTTCGCGCCACCCGAGAAGGGGAGGAACGCGAGGAAGGCGAGGCCCATGACCATCGTGCCGAGCGCGAACTTGATCGGTGTACCGGGCTGGCGCTCACCGAGCTTGGTCCACATCGCCGCGAAGACGCCCGCGAAGATGATGATGAACACGGGATTGATCGAGGTCACCACGCTCGGCGGCAGCTCGAAGCCGAAAACATGGCGATCGAGACGCTGATCGGCATAGATCGCCAACACCGTGAACTGCTGCTGGAACAGCGTCCAGAAGACTGCGGAGGCGATGAAGAGCGGGATGAACGCAAAGACGCGGCTGCGCTCCTCAGTGGTGACGCGGCGACTCGACCCGATGACGGTGAACAGGGCGATCGCCGTGACGACCGTGAGCCCGACGACGATGACCGAGAGGTTCTCGGGGCGCAGCGCACCCAGCAGGGCTGCGCCAACGATGACGATGATCGCCGCGAGCAGAGTGATCGACCAACGCGTGCGTTCGGGGCGGGTCAGCGGGTTCGTCGGTCGGGCACTCGACGCGGTGATCGTGTGCCGGCGCAGCAGCAGGTACTGCACGAGCCCGAGCGCCATGCCGATGGCCGCGAGGCCGAAGCCCCAATGGAAGCCCTGCCAGCCCCAGACCAGGCTGGTCAGCAGCGGGCCCACGAAGCCGCCGATGTTTACGCCCATGTAGTAGATCGAGAACGCCGCGTCGCGCCGCAGATCTTTCGGGTCGTAGAGATCGCCCAGTACGGTCGAGGTCGTCGTCTTCAGCGATCCCGAACCGAGCGCGACGCTCACGAGACCGATGGCGAGGCCGATGCCCCCGGGGAACACGGCGAGCGCGACGTGCCCGAACATGATGATGATCGCGGCAGCGAGCAGCGTCTTCTCCGCGCCCAGCACACGATCGGCGACCCACCCGCCGATCACCGAGGAGAGATAGACGAGCCCGCCATAGGCGCCGACGATCGATGTGGCGGCAGCCTGCGACATGCCGAGACCGCCCTCGGAAACCGAGTAGTAGATGTAGAAGGCGAGGAGGCCCTGCATGCCGTAAAAGCTGAAGCGCTCCCACATCTCGACGCCGGCGAGGTTCGCAAGACCCCACGGGTGCCCGAAGAAGCCCCGCTCGCCGCGCGAGTCCGGTCGCGGTGCGCCTGCGTCGTGCGCCGTGCTGGTCTGTTCGGTCACGGGTGTCCTCTGCATCCTCCCGCCAAGAGCTGACGGGACTCGGTGGTTGCGGCCGTGCTCGATCCTACTCGGGGCCGTCGGCGCTGCGCAGGCTGCGGTGTCGAGCGCCCGTCGAATGTCGGCCCTTCGTGTTAGCTTGAGCGCACCACGGTGCAATTGCGACGGTGAATCAGGAGGCAGGCATGACCGAGCCAGTCAAAGGCCCCAAATCGTACTTCCCATCGATCGAAGCAAAGTATGGCCACTCGATCGATGAATGGATGGAACGCTTGCGACCATTTGCGGGTCAGAAGCACATGGAACAGGTGGCATTTCTAAAGGAGCAGGGCATGGGGCATGGCCATGCCAATGCGCTCGTGCATGTCTTCCGGGCCGAGCACGACGGAGCCTGAAAAGCCATGGCCCGCCTGCCGGTGCGCGCGCAGGTGCGTTTGCGCTGGGCGATTGCGGTCGTCGTGGGCGGCGCCGTCGCTGCCGCCTCGGTGCCGGTGCTCGGAGTCCCGGCCGGTGTGCTCGCGGGTTGGAGTGCGATTGCCGGCGTGAGCGCGGTCACCGTGCTCCTGCAGGTCTGGCGCATGTCGCCGGCGGAGACCCGCAGTCATGCGACTGCGGAAGACCCGGGGCGCCGGGTCGCGCGCCTCGTCGCCACCATCGGCAGTATCGTGAGCCTGGGGGCGGTCGCGGTGGTGATCGTGCAGGCGAGGCACGTCGAAGGGGCGCTCGGGCCGGTACTCGCGGCGCTCGCGCTCCTCAGCATCGTGGCGTCATGGACGCTCATTCACGTCGACTACTTGCTGCGCTACGCGCGTGAGTATTACGACACCGAGGCAGACGGTAGCGTGAAACGGGGAATCGATTTCAATCAAGAAACCGACCCCTGCTACGTCGATTTCGCCTATTTCTCGGTCGGCCTCGGCATGACCTACCAGGTGTCAGACACCGACGTGCAGCGCACCGAGATTCGGCGCCTCGTGATCGCGCAAACCCTGCTCGCCTACCTCTTCGGAGCGGGCATTCTGGCGACCGTGATCAACCTGGTCGCGGGGCTCGGATGAGCGGTGCGGCGAGAGGACTGCGCACGTCGGTCGCAGGGCTGCGATGCCGGCGATGCGGGGCGCAATCACAGACGATGCACGCGAGCGAGAGGTAACCTGAGGCCATGAGTATTCCGGCAGTGCCGGGGTTCGAAGCGAACCCCGGCGAGGAACCCGAAGACGATGAGATCACGATCTCGGCGAGCGCGTTGCGATCGCTGGGAGATCAGATGCAGCGCTTCCTCCTCGAGTACCGATTCGCGATGCAAGAGGTCGAGACGAAACTCGCGATTCTGCGCGAAGAGTTTCTGCACATGCACGAGTACAACCCCATCGAACACGTATCGAGCCGCGTGAAATCGGTCGACAGTCTCGTCGCAAAACTCGAGCGACGCGGCATCGGCACCGACTTCGACATCATCCGCACTGAGATCTACGACATTGCGGGAGTGCGTGTCACCTGCGCATTCATCCGCGATGTCTACCAGCTCTTTGATCTCCTGACGCAGCAAGACGACATCACCGTGCTCGAGGTTGAAGACTATATCGAGACGCCGAAGCCTAACGGTTACAAGAGCCTGCATACGATCCTCTCGGTGCCGGTCTACCTCTCGACCGGCCGCGTGGATGTGCCCGTGGAGGTGCAGTTTCGCACGATCGCCATGGACTTCTGGGCCAGTCTCGAGCACAAGATCTACTACAAGTACGCCCGCCAGGTGCCCGACACCCTCATTCGCGAACTCAAGCATGCCGCTGAGACCGCCGCAGAACTCGATACACGCATGGAGCGGTTGCACGTGCAAATGCACGGTGAACCGCCGTCTCAGTCGACGCCGCTCGAACTCCACCGAGTCGCCGAGCAGATCCACCGCGCCTAACCGCGACGCCCTTTCTGCGTTTCAGTCAGGGCGAGTTCAGGAGTTGCGCGGTCGCGCCACCAGGAACGCGACAACCGAGATCGTTGCCGCGCAGGTCATGACGATTCCGAGCGGTACTGCGGTGTGTTCGCCGGCGATGCTCACGAGCGGCGATGCGAGGGCGGCCAGACCGAATTGCAGGGCACCGAGAACGGCAGACGCCGAACCCGCCGCGCGAGGCACTGCACTGAGCGCGAGTGCGGTCGAATTGCCGAGCACGAATCCGAGCGATGCGACGACCACGAACACTGCGACGGCGATGCTCCACGGCGACACCGGCGCGAGGGCGCAGGCCACTACGGCTACTGAACCGAGACCAAGGCCGCAGAGGCCGATCGCGATCAAACGGCGTGGCGAGATGCGCCCCACCAATCGCGCGGAGACCGCGCTCGTGCCCATGAGGCCGAGCGCATTCAATCCGAAAAGCAGGCCGTATTGCAGCTCGGTGACCCCGATCAGCGACTGATAGAGGAACGGCGACGCCGAGATATAGGCCATCATCGCGGTGAATGCGCTGGCAAAGCCGATCGTGTAGCCGAGATACTGGCGAGACAGCAGCCCGCGCAGCGGGGAGCCAAGCGATTGGCGCGCTTGTGCGAGCTCGACGCGGCGGACAGCGGGCAGGGATTCGCGAGCGCCGAAGACTGCCGCGAGCAGCATGATCACCGCGATGCCGAGCACGATAGCAAGCACGCCGCGCCATCCGAGGGCATCCGCGAACAGGCCGCCGATGAGCGGAGCGACCACCGGGGCGACGCCGGTGACGATCATCATGAGGCTCATCGCGCGCGCGACAGCCGGCCCGCGAGCGAGGTCGGAGATGACCGCACGGCTGAGCACCATGCCGGCAGCCCCCGACATGCCCTGGAGCAGCCGCGCGACGATGAGTGCTCCCAGCGATGGGGCGAATACGGCGCCGAGGCTCGAGAGCACCAGCACCACCGCGCCGATGAGCAGCAGTGGGCGGCGGCCGAAGCGATCTGAGAGCGGCCCGAACACGAGTTGCCCTGCGGCGATACCGAGCAGGAATGCGGTGAGTGTCAGTTGCACGCCCGTCGCGCTGGCGCCGAACTCGTTGCCGATCGTGGGGAATGATGGGAGATAGAGGTCGGTCGCGAACGGGGCGACGGCAGAGAGAAGCGCCAAGATGAACAGGAGGCCGCCCGAAAGAGTAGGCGGGCGCTGGTCGGGTGCATCGGAAAGGACGTGGAGCGGGGGAGCTGAAGCGGTAGACACGAGTAGTTATCTTATCATAATTACTTTGGCTCGTCGTACCATGTGAGCATGACCGCACCGCACACCGACGCCGAAGCGCTCGCAGATATCGCCAGTGCCGTGCTCTCTCTCGCACGCGAGATCGAGTTCCGTCACGCTCATGACGCCTACATTCCGCTGACGCAGACCGAACGCCTCGTGCTGGGGACCTTGGATCGGCACGGAGAGACCGCACCGAGCGCACTGGCCGAGCGGCTCGGTGTGCAGCGCTCGAACCTGAGCACCGCACTTCGTGGCCTGGAATCGAAAGGTCTCGTCGGTCGACGCCGTTCGGACCCGGACGGTCGAGGAGTGCTCGTGAGTTCGACACCGCTTGCCGCCGCCAATCTTGCACGACTGCGCGAACGCTGGTCGCAGGTCATTGCGTCGGTCGCCCCCGAAGACATCGAGGCCCCGGAAATCGCGCGCCTGTTGCGGGGGATGGCCGATGCCTTCGTCGAGCGACGACGCACCGGAGAGTGACACGAGTGCCTGCAACGACGTCGTACGAGATCAACGGCGTGCGCCCGCGCGCGCATCGACGAAACCCGGTAGCGTCGCGGGTATGGTGAGCGAGCATCTGCCGGGAGGGTCAGGCGGCGTGTGGCGCGTATCAGAGCCCGGGCAAGAGACTCGGGTGCACCGGCCGACCGGCCCGTGGACCCCGGCGGTGCATGCGCTTCTCGAATACTTGAGTGCTGAGGGCCTCGACGGCGTGCCTCGTGTGCACGGGTTGGATGCGAACGGGCGCGAAGTGCTCGACTATTTGCCAGGCGACACGCTCGACCCCGAACGCGAATCCGTGTCCGACGACGCGCTCGCCGCAGCTGCGGCGTGGTTGCGGCGCTACCACGACGCGGTGCAAGGCTTCAGGCCGGGGGCGCTCGAGTGGCGTCAGGGGCTGCAGCCGCTGCGCGACGATCAGGTCATCTGCCACAACGATCCGGGGCTCTACAACTGGGTGGTGATCGGCGGCGCATTCGCAGGCATGATCGATTGGGATCGAGCTGGCCCGGGTCGACCGATCGACGACCTCGCTTTTCTGTGCTGGTCTGGGGTCCCGCTACTGCGCGAGATTCCGCCGCATGACGCGGCACGCCGACTCGGCATTGCGGCCGAGGCCTACGGAGGTGTCGACGTCCCCGAGCTGCTCGATGCCGTCGATGCGCGCATGGCGCTGATCTCGGAGCGCTGGAAAGCCGGTCTTGACCGTGAGGATCCCGGGACCATCGCGCTGCGCGACGCCGGCATCATGGGTCGCCATGAGGCTCGCGTCTCCGCATTCCGCGAACGCAGCGAGCTGATTCGTCGTGAAATCCGCACTGCGCCGCCGAGCACCAAGGAGACACCATGACCATGTCCATCGCCGATGGTGGTATCGAGACCGCGCTCACCGATCGTCTCGGTCAGCACCTCCGAGAGTTCGCGGCGTTCGAGTTGCTCGATACGGCGGCGGGCAGGATCGCCCTCACCGAGTACTACGCGCCCTTCATCGCAGTGGCGAGGCGGCACGCCTTGCCACTCGTGCTCGATACTCCGACCTGGCGCGCGAACGCCGACTGGGGTGAACGGCTCGGCTACGGCGCTGATGCGCTCGCGCGGATCAATGCGGACGCTGTCGCGTTTGTACGTGAACTCGACGAGGAATCGCCGCTCGGGTCACCCGAAATCCTTGTCAACGGCTGTGTCGGGCCGCGAACCGATGAATTCGAGGCTGCGCAGCGCATGACGGCCGGAGAGTCGGAGGAGTATCACGCTCCACAGGTGCGCGCACTCGCGGAGGCCGGAGCCGACCGTGTGACCTCGGTGACCACTCTCGATGCGGCGGAAGGTATTGGGGTCGTGCGTGCCGCACTCGCGGCGCGTGTGCCGGGTGCGGTGTCATTCATTGTCGACGCCGAGGGGTTGCTCGCCGACGGAAGCGCGCTCGATGCGGCAATCGCCGCGGTCGACGCGGCGACCGAGGGCGGTGCCGTCGGCTTCCTGGTGAATTGCGCGCACCCCGCGGAGGCCGCACGAGCGCTCGAGCGCGCGCACGGTGCGCCGGAACTCGATCGATTGATCGGCTTTCGGTTGAATGCCGCTCGCTCGGGAACTGACTCCGCCGATTCCGCAGCAGACTTCGCCGCAGCCGAGTTCGCACTCCGCAACTCCGCCCCGTCGGCACACGTGTTTGGCGGCTGCTGCGGCACCGACGTCGATCACATCGCAGCGCTCGCGGCAGCGATGCGGGAGCGGCCCGCCGCGGGTTGACACCGATCTTTCCGTCGGACGTGGTTAGGCTGTCGGCGTGAGTAAAGACCCATTCGAGGAACTCTTCGGCCCGGCGGACTCTGCAGAGCCGCCGACGGAGCCGCAGCCGGTTCCCGCGCGCCAGCGCCTCTCGTACGAGCAGGCGGAACGCGTGCGCACGGCGCAATTGTCCACTGAACCACGCACCGCGCGCGCGCAGAGCGGTGAAGCTCCGCGAGCGCTGCCCTGGATTGTCGTCGGTGTTGTCGCCATTGTCGCGATCGTCGTCTGCATCGTGCTCGTCAATATCGCGCGCGGAGGGGAGGCCTCCGAATCCCCGAAGCCGAGCAGTTCACCGTCGCCGACGCCGAGCGCCACCCCGACTCCGTCTGCGACAGACGATGACGATTCGGCCGATGCGCAGGCCGACGCCGACGGCGACGACGCGGATGACCCGAACGCGGTTCCCGATGTCGAGGTCGGGCCGACATCTCAACTCCTGATCACGCAGTGGAGCGCAACTTCAGATCTGAGTCAGAAGTTCGGCCGCACCCAGTACTACATCGAGGGCGAGAACCTGCAGCTGCTTGAAAGCCCCCTTATCGCGTCACTGCCAGAGTCGTGCGCCGCGATGCGCACGCAGTGGGGCGCTACCCGCGGAGCCGATGGCACGTTCACGCTGATGAAGCCGGCCGAGAAGTGCGCTGCGGCACCCGAAGTTTATGACGAGATCTGGGGGCTGACCGACGCTTTCGTGAAGACCATTAAGGTCACCGAGTAGCGCCGCAGTCGTCGCGTCAGCCTCCTGCTGGCGCGGCGAACAGGCCCGGCGCGAGCAGCACGGCGAGCGGATATCCCGCGAAACTGACGATATCGAGAATCCAGTGGGCGACGATCAGTGGGAGTGATCGACCCCAGCGCTGGTAAGCCCAGCCGAAGACCACCCCCATGACGACGTTGCCGATGAAGCCGCCGAAGCCCTGGTAGAGGTGATAGCTGCCGCGGAGTAGTGCGCTGGCGATGATCGTCGCCCAGGGGCCCCACCCCAATCGCCGCAGTCGATCGAAGAGGTAGGCGACGACGATGAGTTCTTCGCCGAGTGCGGCGCGGAGCGCTTGCAGCACGAGCACCGGAACGGTCCACCACGCGGCGTCGAGTGCGGTGGGAACGACGGTCGCGTTGATGCCGATCTGCTTCGCGAAGAGGTAGAACGCGATCCCCGGAATCCCGATGAGTGCCGCCAGACCGAACCCGCCGCCCACCTCCCGCGCCCACCACCCTCGGGCATCGCCGGGAACGCGTCCGAACCCGAGGCGTGACAGGTGCGGGGTGCGATACGACCACAGCAGGAACACGACGAGCGCGATCGGGGCGAGCCCGAACGCGAACTGCAGCAACTGGTAGACGAGATCGAAGACCGGGCGATCCGACAGCGATCGATTGATCGTCGCCGTCTGCGTAGACAGTGCCGTGTCTCGGGTGAGCCGCTCGGTGATGGAGACAATCGCGTAGACCGCGGACGCACCGAACGAGAGAGCGAGCACAATGGCGATCTCCCAGCGCAACCGGGTGCGAGATGCAGAAGCTGGCATGGCCACAGCGTACTGCGAGGTCGCGCGACGAATGTTGGGAGCGCACAGTTCGAAGACTTTCGAATGGAAATCGGTAAGCGAACTTCTACAGAAATCGGTTACGAAGGCGTTACGCTCTGTCGATTTGTGCGCATCCGGTCTGACAGGTCGCTAGGCTGTCAACGACCATCGATTCTGTTGGGCGTCCGGGAATGGAGACATTCGCGGCCATTCGGCAGACACTTTCAAGGAGGAAACCAGTGAAGCGATCACGGATCGGTTACGGGCTCATCGCCCTGGCCGCCGCAGGCGCCCTGGCGCTGTCCGGCTGCTCGTCGAGCGGCGGAAGCGGCGGCGGCGGCGAAGCAGACAGCTCGGCCATCATCACGACGAACGGCTCGGAGCCGCAGAACCCGTTGATCGCCACCAACACCAACGAGGTCGGCGGTGGCAAGATCCTCGACCTGATCTTCGCTGGCCTGGTCTACTACGACGCAGAGGGCGCTGCGCACAACGACATCGCCGAGTCCATCGAAAGCGATGACGCGACGAACTACACCATCAAGATTCGCGACGACGCGACCTTCACCGATGGTACGCCGGTCAAGGCGGAGAACTTCGTCAAGGCGTGGAACTACGGCGCCAATGCCGAGAACACGCAGCTCAACAGCTACTTCTTCGAGGACATCGAGGGCTTCAGCTACGAAGAGAACGTCGCTGAACTCTCGGGCCTCAAGGTCGTCGATGACACCACCTTCACGGTGAAGCTCAACAAGGCCGCATCGGACTTCCCGCTGCGCTTGGGCTACTCGGCGTTCTACCCGCTTCCCGACTCAGCGTTCGACGACATGGACGCACAGGGCGAGAACCCCGTCGTCAACGGGCCCTACAAGCTGGCCGGCGATGACGCGTGGCAGCACGACGAGCAGATCGAGCTCGTCGTGAACGAGGACTACAACGGACCCCGCGTACCGCAGAACGGTGGCGTGACCATCAAGTTCTACGCCACGCAGGATGCGTCGTACTCCGACCTCCTCGGTGGCAACGTCGACGTCGTCGACCAGATCCCCGAGACCCAGCTCGCCAACTTCGAGTCTGACCTCGACGGCCGCTCGGTCAACCAGCCGGCAGCGATTTTCCAGTCCTTCACCATCCCGGAGCGCCTCGAGCACTTCTCGGGCGATGAGGGCAAGCTGCGCCGCCAGGCCATCTCGATGTCGATCAACCGCGAGCAGATCACGGACAAGATCTTCGAGGGCACCCGTACGCCGGCAAGCGACTTCACGTCGCCCGTCATCGACGGCTGGAGCGACTCGCTCAAGGGCGCAGACGTGCTGGCCTACAACCCCGATGAGGCGAAGAAGCTGTGGGCTGAAGCCGACGCGATCTCGCCGTGGTCGGGCACCTTCGAAATCGCCTACAACTCGGACGGCGGCCACCAGGCCTGGGTCGACGCGACGACGAACAGCATCGCATCGACGCTCGGCATCGACGCGGCAGGCAAGGCCTACCCGAAGTTCGACGTGCTGCGCGAAGAGGTGACGAACCGCACGATCCAGACCGCCTTCCGCACCGGTTGGCAGGCGGACTACCCGGGTCTGTTCAACTTCCTCGGGCCGTTGTACGCAACGAACGCCTCCTCGAACGACGGTGACTACTCGAACCCCGAGTTCGACAAGCTGCTGCAGGAGGGCTCGGTCGACACCGACATCGCCTCGGCGAACGAGAAGTACCAGCAGGCTCAGGAGATCCTCCTCGAAGACCTGCCGGCGTTCCCGCTCTGGTACTCGAACGTGAACGGCGGCTACGGCGAGAACGTTCAGAACGTCGAGTTCGGTTGGAACTCGGTGCCGCTCTACTACGAGATCACCAAGAACTAACCACCCCGAAGTCGGAGGCCCCGGGCGCACTGCCCGGGGCCTCCGCGCTGGGCGGAGCGCTACCCGCGCGCCGCCCGGACCCAGACCTGTAAACCGGAAACATCGACGTTCCCTGAGTTTGCATCGCAACACAACTGCGAGAGAATACGCGACATGTTCAACAATCAGATTCGGAGGAACGGCACATGCTGAGATATGTCCTCTTCCGACTGCTCCAGGTCATCCCAGTGCTGCTGGGTACGACCTTCCTCATCTACTTCATGGTCTTCGCCATGCCCGGCGACCCCATCCTCGCCATGTTCGGCGACAAGACGCCCGACCCCGCGGTGGTCGAGCGTCTCCGCGAGCAGTACAACCTCGATCAGCCCTTCATCGTGCAGTATCTGCTCTATCTCAAGGGCGTGCTGATCGGCGACTTCGGTACCAGCCTGTCGGGCCAGTCGGTCTCCAGCATTTTGGAGCGCACCTTCCCGGTGACGATCAAGCTTGCAGCGATGGCCATCGTCATCGAGCTCGCGATCGCGATCACCGTCGGCCTCATCTCGGGTCTGCGCAAGGGCAAGCTGTTCGACAACGTCAACCTGATCATCGGTCTGCTCTTCATGAGCGTGCCGATCTTCGTGATCGCCTTTATCGCGCAGTGGGGCCTCGGCATCAAGCTCGGCTGGTTCCGCACGACCGTCGGCACCGGGGCACCGGTGCAAGATCTGCTGCTTCCCGCGATCGTGCTGGGCTTCTCGCTCTATGCGACGAGCATGCGACTCACGCGAGCCTCGGTGATCGACACCATGAACCAAGACTTCGTACGCACCGCGTACGCCAAGGGCCTGAGCCGCGGGCGCGTCATTCCGGTGCACGTGCTGCGCAACTCGCTGATTCCGACCATCACCAACACGGCCACCGACTTCGGTGTGCTCATGGTGGGCGCCACCGTCACCGAGGGCATCTTCAACGTGCCCGGTGTCGGCAACGCACTCTTCGGTGCGATCCTGAAGGGTGACAACCCGCTGGTCGTCTCCTTCGTCACGTTCATGGTGCTCATCTACCTCGGCGTCAATCTGGTCGTCGACCTGATGTACGCCGTACTCGACCCGAGGATTCGTTATGCCTGATCCGAAGAAGCCGAACGTGGAGCATTTCGTCGCTCCGTTCGAAGAGACGCCGGTCGCCGCCGTCGATGCGGTGAAGATCGACGAGAAGAAATCGAACCTGTGGCTCGATGCCTGGCGCGATATGCGCGGCCGCCCGATGTTCTGGATCTCCGCCGTTATCATCGTCGTCGTGCTCGCCGTCGCACTGTTCCCGCAGTGGTTCACGCAGGTGGACCCTCGAACCGCCGATCTCGCGATGTCGAAGGAGGGCCCGACCGCCGGGCATCTGCTCGGCTTCACTGCACAGGGTCAAGATGTGTTCGCCCGCATCATCTACGGCACCTCCACCTCGGTGTCCGTCGGCATCCTTGTGGTGCTGATCACGTTCGTGGTCGGCATCGTCGCCGGCTCGCTGGCAGGCTTCTTCGGGGGCTGGGTCGACACGGTGCTGTCGCGTCTCGGCGACATCTTCTTCTCGATTCCCTACATCCTTGCGGCGGTCATCGTGATGACCGTGTTCCAGGAGTATCGCAACCCGCTGGTGATCGCGTTCGCGATCGGCGGCTTCTCGTGGCCAGTGTCCGCGCGTATTCTTCGCTCGGAGATTCTGCGAGTGCGCAATGCCGACTTCGTGATGGCGTCGACGGCGCTCGGGCTCTCGAAGTTCAAGACGCTGATTCGTCACGTGTTGCCGAACTCGATTGCTCCGCTGCTCGTCGTCACGACGCTGTCGCTCTCCGCAGCGATCGTCGCGGAGGCCGTTCTGTCGTTCTTGGGCGTCGGTCTGCCGCCGGCCGAGTACATCAGCTGGGGCAACGATATCTCCGCGGCACAGCGAGATCTGCGGAATGATCCGCAGCTCCTGCTCTGGCCGTCACTCGCGCTCGCGACTACCGTGCTCGGCTTCGTGCTGCTGGGCGAGGTCGTTCGCGATGCGCTCGATCCGAAGGCGAGGGCCCAGCGATGAGCGACCAGCAGCCACTCCTGAGCGTCCGCGACCTGAAAGTCGAGTTCGGCTCGAAAAAGGAGCGCCGCGAGGTGCTCCACGGCATCGGGTTCGATGTCTACCCGGGCGAGACCGTCGCAATCGTCGGCGAATCCGGTTCGGGCAAGTCGACGACGATGCACGCCGTCATCAATCTGCTTCCGGGCACCGGTCAGGTCTCGGGCGGTTCCGTCACTTGGCAGGGCCGCGAGCTGGTCGGCATCGGCCGTCGCGATATGGAATCGATTCGCGGTCGCGAGATCGGTCTCGTGCCGCAGGATCCGATGTCGAACCTGAACCCGGTGTGGTCGATCGGCTTCCAGGTCGAAGAGGCGATCCGTGCCAACGGACTCGCCTCGGGCAAGAAGGAAGTTCGCGCGCGCGCCGTCGAGGTGCTCGAGCAGGCCGGTCTGCAGAACGCCGAGCAGCGCATGAAGCAGTACCCCCACCAGTTCTCGGGCGGTATGAAGCAGCGCGCGCTGATCGGCATCGGACTTGCGGCGAACCCGCAGCTGCTGATCGCCGATGAGCCGACCTCGGCGCTCGACGTGACCGTGCAGCGGGTCGTGCTCGACCACCTGCAGAAGCTGACGAACGAGCTCGGCACGGCCGTGGTCTTCATCACGCACGATCTGGGCCTCGCGGCCGAGCGTGCGGAGAAGCTCATCGTCATGTATCAGGGCAACATCGTCGAGTCGGGGCCGAGCCGCGAAATTCTCGAACGCCCGCAGCACCCGTACACGAAGCGTCTCGTGTCGGCGGCTCCGAGCCTCGCATCCCGCCGTATCGGCGATGATGCGACGCTCCCGACGGCGCCGACCGCGACGTTCGACCTCGCCGCACTCGCGGAGGAGTCGAAACCGACGGTCAAGCACGGCGAACCCATGATCGAGATCAGTGATCTCGGCAAGGTGTACAAGCTGCGCAAGGGCAACTTCGGGTCGGAAGACTTCCACGCCGTCTCGGGGGCGACCTTTACGGTCAACCGCGGCGAGACCATGGCGCTGGTGGGCGAATCCGGCTCGGGCAAGTCCACGATCGCGAAGATGGTGCTGCAGCTCGAGCAGCCGTCGTCGGGCTCGGTGAAGATCGCGGGCAAGGAGACCCGGGGCATGTCGTCGCGCGAGCTCTTCGGCCTGCGACGCACGCTGCAGCCCGTGTTCCAGGATCCGTACGGGTCGCTCGATCCGCTGCACAACATCGGCAACACGATCATGGAGCCGCTCAAGATTCACAACGTGGGCGATGCGGCGAGTCGCAAGGCGCGCGTGCTGGAGCTGCTCGATCAGGTCGCGCTGCCGCGCGAGCTGGCGACGCGGTACCCGAACGAGCTCTCGGGTGGTCAGCGACAGCGCGTCGCCGTGGCTCGTGGTCTGGCGCTCAAGCCCGACATCCTCGTGCTCGATGAAGCCGTCTCGGCGCTCGACGTGCTGGTGCAGGCGCAGATTCTCGATCTGCTCGCCGAACTGCAGCGCGACCTCGGGCTGACATACCTGTTCATCACGCACGATCTCGCGGTCGTGCGCCTCATCGCGGATCGCGTCTGCGTGATGCAGCAGGGGCGCATCGTGGAGCAGGCCACCACCGATGAGGTCTTCGAAAACCCTCGCGAGGAGTACACGAAGAACCTGCTCGCGGCCATCCCGGGCGCGCATATCGAGCTCGGTCTCGAGGCGTAGCACCCACGCACACAGACGCCCCCGACTGTCCGGCATTCCGGACAGTCGGGGGCGTCGCTGCGTTGTCGGAGCCTCTCGGTCACGATGGGATAGAGGCACGCGGATTTCCCCGCAGACTGCACACGAAAGGTCCAATGATGGCACTTCCCGGCGCACGCCCCGTCCGATCGCCCCGCGGCACCGAACTCTCGGCGAAGAGCTGGCAGACGGAGGCTCCGCTGCGCATGCTCATGAACAATCTCGATCCCGAGGTCGCGGAGCGCCCCGATGATCTGGTCGTCTACGGCGGCACCGGTCGTGCGGCGCGCAGCTGGGAGGCGTTCGATGCCATCGTAGACACGCTGCGCGATCTCGAAGAAGACGAGACCCTGCTCGTGCAGTCGGGCAAGCCGGTCGGCGTCTTCCGCACCAGCGTCTGGGCGCCCCGCGTGCTGATCGCCAACTCGAACCTCGTGGGCGATTGGGCGACGTGGCCAGAGTTCCGCAAGCTCGAAGCCGAGGGCCTCATGATGTATGGCCAGATGACCGCGGGGTCGTGGATCTACATCGGTACCCAGGGCATTTTGCAGGGCACGTACGAGACCTTCGCGGCGGCCGGGCGCAAGCTGCAGGGGCAGGGGCGGATCGCTGCGGCTGCGGGCAAGGGGCCGCTCGCGGGCACGATCACGCTGACGGGCGGCTGCGGCGGCATGGGCGGCGCGCAGCCGCTCGCCGTGACCCTGAACGACGGTGCGTGCCTCATCGTCGACGTTGACCGCACCCGCCTGGAGCGCCGGGTTGGCAAGCGCTACCTCGACGAAGTGGTCGATGATCTCGATGAGGCGCTGGCGAAGGTGCAGCAGGCGAAGGTGGAGCAGCGCGGCTGGTCGGTGGGGCTGGTCGGCAATGCCGCCGAGGTGTTCCCGGAGATTCTGCGCCGGCATCGGGCCGGTGAGGTCGTGATCGATCTCGTGACTGACCAGACGTCGGCGCACGATCCGCTCTCGTATCTGCCGATCGGCTACCGCGTCGAGGAGCGGCTCGCGCGCGCCGAGGCCGACCCGGAGCAGTTCACGACGGACGCCCAGGCGGCGATGGCCCAGCACGTGCGGGCCATGGTCGAGTTCCAGGATGCGGGCGCCGAGGTCTTCGATTACGGCAATTCCATCCGCGATGAGGCTCGCAAGGGCGGCTACGACCGTGCGTTCGAGTTCCCGGGATTCGTGCCGGCCTACATCCGTCCGCTGTTCTGCGAGGGGCTCGGGCCGTTCCGCTGGGCTGCACTGTCGGGCGATTCCGAAGACATCCGCGTCACCGATGCGGCACTCAAGGAGCTGTTCCCTGAGAACACGCACCTGCACAACTGGCTCGATGCTGCGGCCGAGCGGGTCGAGTTCGAGGGTCTGCCGGCGCGCATCTGCTGGCTCGGGTACGGTGAGCGCGCTCGCGCGGCGGTGCGCTTCAATGAGCTGGTCGCTGAGGGCAAGCTGTCGGCCCCGATCGTCATCGGTCGTGACCACCTCGACTCGGGGTCGGTGGCGTCGCCGTACCGTGAGACCGAGGCGATGGCTGACGGCTCTGACGCGATCTCCGACTGGCCGTTGCTGAACGCGCTGACCGCGGCGTCGTCGGGTGCGACGTGGGTGTCGCTGCATCACGGCGGCGGGGTCGGCATCGGCCGCTCGCAGCACTCGGGGCAGGTATCGGTTGCCGACGGTACCCCGCTAGCAGCCGAGAAGCTGCAGCGTCTGCTCACGAACGACCCGGGCATGGGCGTGATCCGTCATGTCGACGCCGGCTATCAGCGCGCGGTGGATGTGGCGCAGGAGCGCGGGGTCCGTGTTCCGGTGGCACCCGTGATCCGTAACACCGACACGGCCTGGTGATCCGATGACTCACGCGACGCGCAGCCTGCTCATCGACAACATCGGCGAACTCACGACGAACGACGATGCCCACGGCGGTCGCATGCGCGATGCGGCGGTGGTGATCGAGCAGGATCGCGTCGCGTGGGTCGGGCCGTCGTCGCAGGCGCCGTCAGCCGACGAGCGCCTCGACGCCGCTGGTCGCGCGGTATTGCCGGGGTGGGTGGACTCGCACACGCACCTCGTGTTCGCCGGTGACCGGACCGCCGAATTCGAGGCCCGCATGGCAGGGGAGTCGTACGCGGCCGGCGGTATCAACGTGACGGTATCGGCAACGCGTGCGGCGTCGGACGCCGAGCTCGAAGCGAATCTCGAACGGCTCGTCGCGGAGGCGCGGCGGGGCGGCACGACGACCATGGAGACGAAGACCGGATACGGCCTGACCGTCGCCGACGAGGTGCGCTCGGCGCAGATCGCCGGGCGCCACGTCGACGCGGTCACGTTCCTGGGGGCGCACGTGGTTCCCGCCGGGTCCGACCCCGAATCGTACCTCGATCTCGTAACGGGGCCGATGCTCGATGCCGTGGCCCCGCACGTGAGCGCCGTCGACGTATTCTGCGAGACGGGCGCCTTCGATGAAACGGGGAGTCGTCGCGTACTCGAGGCCGCCGGCCGAGCCGGCCTCGCGACGCGCGTGCATGGCAATCAGCTGGGACACGGCCCGGGGGTGCGCGTCGCAGTCGGTGCGGGATCGCTGAGCGTCGATCACCTCGGCTTTCTGAGCGAGGGCGATGTCGCGGCCCTGGCCGGGACGTGGAGCGACTGGCGCGGTGGCGCCGGTCGGCGCGGCACGGTCGCGACGGTGCTGCCCGCCTGCGACCTTTCGACGCGCATGCCGCTGGCTCCCGCGCGTGAACTGCTCGATGCCGGTGCGGTGGTCGCGATCGCCTCGAATGCGAATCCCGGGACGTCGTATACGAGCTCGATGGTGTTCTGCGTCGCGACCGCGGTGCTGCAGATGCGTCTGACGATCCAGGAGGCCGTGCGGGCGGCGACACTCGGCGGTGCGCTGGCGCTGGGAATGGAGCGTGATGGGTGGCGCGACCCTGCCGGCGTGGCTCAGGGTGCCGTCGGCATCGTGCGACCCGGCGCGCGTGCCGACCTGCAGATGCTCGCCGCGCCCTCGGTGACGCACCTCGCGTACCGGCCGGGAATGCCGCTTGTCGACGCCGTGTGGCGGGCCGGAACGCGCATCGGGTAACGGCCGCGCCTTGTGGACCCCTCAAGACAGGGTATTGAGGGGTCCAGCACGACCTGCCAGACAGATTTACCGTTCCGTTACTGCTTCGTGATGACGCGTCACTAGGCTGCGGAGTACGAAACCGGGAGCATCCACACCGACGTGATGCGCACTGTCCGGTGAGTGAGAGGGAAAGCATTGAAGAAGACGATGATGTCTGCGGCCGCTCTGATGGGCGCAGCACTGCTGTTCACCGGCTGCGCGACGAGCAGCACAAGCGGCGGTTCCGGTGGAGACGGCGGCGGGGGCGGTGGCGAGATCACCGTCGGTACGACCGATAAGGTCACCTCGCTCGACCCGGCGGGCTCCTACGACAACGGCTCGTTCGCTGTCATGAACCAGGTCTACCCGTTCCTGCTCAACAGTGTGTACGGCACCGCTGAGGTCACTCCCGATATCGCCGAATCGGCTGAGTTCACCTCGCCCACCGAATACACGGTGAAGCTCAAGTCGGGGCTGAAGTTCGCCAACGGCAACGACCTCACTTCGAGCGACGTCAAGTTCTCGTTCGACCGCCAGGTCGCGATCAACGACCCGAATGGCCCCGCATCGCTGCTCGGCAACCTCGACAAGGTCGAGGCGCCCGATGACACGACCGTGGTGTTCACGCTGAAGAACGGTGACGACCAGGTGTGGCCGCTGATTCTCTCGAGCCCCGCAGCCCCGATCGTCGACGAGGACGTGTTCTCAGCCGACTCGGTCACGAGCGACGACGACATCGTGAAGGGCAAAGCGTTCGCCGGCCAGTACGAGATCACCTCGTACAAGCTCAACGAGCTCATCGCCTACGCGCCCTACGACGGCTATCAGGGCAATCTCGGTGCAGCCGAAAACGACGGCGTGAACGTGAAGTACTACGCCGACGCGTCGAACTTGAAGCTCGACATCGCGGGAGGCGCGATCGACGTGGCCTTCCGTTCGCTGTCGGCCACCGACAACGACGAACTCGCGAAGAACGACAAGGTGAAGCTCGTCGAGGGCCCCGGCGGCGAGACCCGCTACATCGTCTTCAACTTCAACACGATGCCGTACGGCGCGACCACGGCCGACGCCGACCCGACGAAGGCCCAGGCCGTGCGCCAGGCCGCTGCCGACCTCGTCGATCGCGCGGCGATCGCGAAGGACGTCTACAAGGACACCTACAGCCCGCTGTACTCGTTCGTGCCCGAGGGCCTGCCAGGTGCGACCGAGCCGCTGAAGGAGCTCTACGGCGACGGCGACGGAGGCCCCGACGTCGAGAAGGCGAAGAAGACGCTCGCCGATGCGGGTGTCGAGACGCCGGTGCAGCTCAGCCTGCAGTACAACGGCGATCACTACGGCCCGTCATCGGGTGACGAGTACGCGCAGGTGAAATCGCAGCTGGAGCAGGACGGCCTCTTCGCGGTCAACCTGCAGCAGACGGAGTGGGTGCAGTACAGCAAGGACCGCACCGCAGACGTGTACCCGGCGTACCAGCTCGGCTGGTTCCCCGATTACTCGGACGCCGACAACTACCTGTCGCCGTTCTTCCTCAAGGAGAACTTCCTCGGCAACCATTACGACAACCCCGAGGTCAACGACCTGATCGTCGAGCAGCAGACCGAGACCGACCAGGCGAAGCGTCTTGACGATCTGGGCAAGATCCAGGAGCTCGTCGCGAACGATCTGTCGACGTTGCCGCTGCTCCAAGGCAAGCAGGTGGCCTACACGGGCACCTCGGTCGAGGGCACCACCCTCGACGCGTCGTTCAAGTTCCGGTACGCCCCCATCACCAAGTAGCGATCGTCAGGGCAGCGGGCTCCACCCTCGGGTCGGGGCCCGTTGCCGTGATCGACGCGAACAGGCTTCACTCATGACTGCTCCCGCATCTGTCGTCGCGGCGCGACGCGCTCCGACCGGGGGAGGGCTCGGGCGCTACGTGCTCATCCGGCTCCTCCTCATCATCCCGACGGTGTTCATTCTCGTCACCGTCGTCTTCTTTCTCATGCGCCTCACCGGCGACCCGATCACGGCCGCGCTCGGCGGCCGGCTGCCCGCCGACCAGCTCGCGGCCCGCGTGCACGAGGCCGGGTACGACCGGCCGCTGATCGTGCAGTACCTCGACTACTTGGGGGGAATCTTCCGCGGTGATTTCGGCACCACGATCACCGACCACCGCCCCGTGATCGAGATTTTGCTGCAGTACGGCTCGGCCACGCTCGAGCTCGCCTTCTACGCGCTCATCGTCGCGTTCGTGATCAGCATTCCGCTCGGCCTCATCGCTGCCTACCGCCGCGACCGCTGGCAAGACGCGGTGCTGCGCATCATGGCGATTCTGGCCTATGCAACCCCGATCTTCTTCGTCGGGCTGCTTTTGAAACTCGTCTTCTCGGTGTGGCTCGGGGTGCTGCCCGTGGCCGGGCGCGCGGGCACCCGAACCGAGCTCGTCATGGGCGGGGTCGATTCGCCGACGGGCATCTATCTGCTCGATGCGATTCGTTTGGGCGATCCGGCACTCATTGGTGATGTGCTGCAGCACGCGATTCTGCCCGCCATCGCGCTTGGTCTGCTGACGGCCGGGGTCTTCCTGCGACTCATCCGCACGAACGTGATCGGCACCTTCGGGCAGCAGTACGTCACCAGCGGCCGGTCGCGCGGCGTGAGCGAGTGCCGTCTACTCACCAAGCACGCGTTCCGACCCGCGCTCATTCCGATCATCACCGTCATGGGCATGCAGGTCGCGATGCTGCTCGCCGGTGCCGTGCTGACCGAGACGACGTTCGAGTGGAAGGGGCTCGGCTTCATGCTCGCCGAGTATCTGAAGGCCCGTGACTTCGTCGCGGTGCAGGGCATCGTCGTGATGATCGCCGTCATCGTTGCGGTCACGAACTTCATCGTGGACCTCGTCGCCGCGGCCGTCGACCCGAGGGTGAGGTACTGATCATGTCCATGCGAGATCTTCCGACCCTCACGACCGAGGCGCTGTCGGTGCCGGTGCCGAGGCGGCGCCTGCGCGAACGTCTCCCCGTCGTCTCACACCTTCGGCAGAGCGTCGGGCTGCAGCGCGGCATGCTGATCACGGGGCTCGCGCTCACGGCGGTCTTCGTGCTGCTTGCGCTGCTGGCGCCGCTGATCGCGCCCTACGGCTGGGCGCAGCAATCGGTCGACGGCGTCGCCTTCGGTACTCAGCAAGCCCCGAATGCGACGAACCTGCTCGGCACCACGGTGTCCGGCTTCGACGTGCTGTCTCGAGTCATCTGGGGTGCCCAGACGGCGCTCTTCGTCATTGCCGCCGCGATCCTGTGCTCGATTTTCATCGGTATCGCGCTCGGCCTCGTCTCCGGCTACTTCGGAGGCTGGCTCGATCGCCTGCTCGTCGTGCTCTCCGACGCGATCTACGCCTTCCCGTCGCTGCTGCTCGCGATCGTGATGTCGATCGTGATCAGCCGGGGCCAGTCGACGCTGTTCGGCGGCATCGCGGCGACCGCGATTTCGATCACGGTGGTGTTCGTGCCGCAGTACTTCCGCGTGATTCGCGCCGAAGTGGTGCGGGTGCGCTCCGAGCCGTTCGTCGAGGCCGCACGGGTCATCGGCGTGCCGACCGGGCGCATTCTCGTGCGCCACGTGCTGCGCAACTCGGTGCGCTCGCTGCCGGTTGTCGTCACGCTCAACGCGTCGGAGGCGCTGCTGACCCTCGCGGGTCTCGGGTTCCTCGGCTTCGGCATCGAGGCCACCTCGGCGGCCGAGTGGGGGTATGACCTCAACCGTTCAGTCGCCGACGTGACGAGCGGCATCTGGTGGACGAGTGTCTTCCCAGGCCTCGCCATCGTGCTCGTGGTGCTCGGCATCACACTCGTCGGTGAGAGCCTCAACGATCTATCCGATCCGCGCCTCCGACAGCGGCGCCGACTGAAGCGGGTGGCACGATGAACCGCATCGCAGAAATCACCGACCTGCGGGTCACGTTCGCCACGGATGGCGCTCCGGTCGAGGCCGTGAAGGGCATTTCGATCGCTGCGAACGCGGGCGAAGTGCTCGCGATCGTGGGCGAATCGGGATCGGGCAAGACCGTGACCGCGAACGCGCTGCTCGGCCTGCTCCCCGAGACGGCGACGCTTGAGGGGGCGCTGATTGTGCGCTCACGCAGCGGTGCCGAGATCGACGTCGTGCGCGCGAGTCACGCGGAGCTGCGCGCGATGCGCGGCGACGATGCGGCGATGGTGTTCCAGGAGCCGTCGACGGCGCTGAACCCGGTGTACCCCGTCGGGTGGCAGATCGCCGAGGGCCTCCGTGCGCACCGCCAGATCGGCAAGAAAGAGGCGCGGGCCGAGGCGATCGACATTCTGCGGCGCGTCGGCATCCCCGACCCCGAACGCCGCGTCGACGAGTATCCGCACCAGTTCTCGGGCGGTCAAAAGCAGCGCATCGTCATTGCGATGGCCCTGGTGCTGAATGCGGGGCTCATCGTCGCCGACGAGCCGACGACCGCACTCGACGTGACGGTGCAGGCCGAGATCCTCGACCTGCTGCGCGTCTGCCGCGACGAGTTCGGGGCGACGATCGTGCTCATCACCCACAACATGGGTGTCGTCGCCGACCTCGCCGATCGCGTGGTGGTCATGTACCAGGGCGACATCGTCGAGGAGGCGCCGGTCGCCGAACTGTTCGCGTCGCCGCGCGAGCAATACACCCGCGATCTGCTGGCCGCGGTGCCGCACGTCGGCCATGGCAAGTCGCGCACGCAGCCCCGTGTCGGAGCCGACGTCGTCGACGCCGATGCGCCGCGGGATACGACCGACCACGTCATCGTCGCCGAGGGCGCGCAGATCGGGTACCCGTCGCGCTTCGGCCGCGGCGCGACCGTCGCGGTGCACGGGGTCGACTTCTCAGTCGCTCCGGGCGAGGTCGTGGGGCTCGTGGGCGAGTCGGGCTCGGGCAAAACCACGATCGGCCGTGCCGTCGTGGGCCTGACCAAGGTCGTCGACGGGTCGCTGCGCGTGCTCGGGCACGAGATGCGCGACGCGAAGCCGCGCTCGCTCGCCCCGCTGAGGCCCGACATCGGCTTCGTGTTCCAGGACCCGGCGACCAGCTTCAACCCGCTGCTGTCGATCGCGGAGTGCATCGCCGAGCCCCTCATCGTGCACGGCCGCGCGAGCAGCCCGGCGGCGGCCCGCGGGCGGGTGAATGAGCTGCTCGATGCGGTGCGTCTGCCTGCGGTGTTCGGTGACCGCTTTCCGCACGAGCTGTCGGGCGGCCAGCGCCAGCGCGCCTCACTGGCGCGTGCGCTCGCGCTCGACCCGAAGCTGCTCATCGCCGACGAGCCGACGAGCGCACTCGACGTCTCGGTGCAGGCGACGGTGCTCGAACTCTTCGTGCAGCTGCAGGCGGAGCTGGGGTTCGCATCGCTGTTCATCAGCCACGACCTCGCGGTCATCGATGCGGTGTCCGACCGCATCATCGTGCTGCAGCAGGGACGCATCATGGAGCAGGGCAGCACCGCGCAGGTGCTGGGCAGCCCCACCAACGCGTACACCCGCGAACTGCTCGCCGCGATTCCGGTACCGGATCCGGCCGAGCAGGCGAAGCGACGAGAGGCCTCGCGGGCGCTGCGCGCCGGCTGAGGAGGGGCGCGCACCGCCGTCGCGCGCGGGGTTTAGGAGCGCTCCTCCCACCCCGTGCGCGATTCGGCGTGAACACGCCGGTTGATCCGCTAAAATAGTGCGTCGGCGTTTTTCGGTGCCACCGCGGGGCGAACCCGCTCCGTGGCCGGCATCCCGCCGTGCCGACACAACCTCGTCTCGTTAGGACTCCACCTTTATGGCTCTCGCCACTCGCGAAGACCTCCGCAACGTTGCCATCGTCGCACACGTCGACCACGGCAAGACCACGCTCGTCGATGCCATGCTGCGTCAGACCAACTCCTTCGATGCGCACGCCGACGTCGACGATCGAGTCATGGACTCGAATGACCTCGAGCGCGAAAAGGGCATCACCATTCTGGCCAAGAACACGGCCATCACCTACGAGGGTGCGCACGCCAACGGCACCCCCATCGTCATCAACGTGGTCGATACGCCGGGTCACGCCGACTTCGGCGGCGAGGTCGAGCGCGCACTGTCGATGGTCGACGGCGTCGTGCTGCTCGTCGACGCTTCTGAGGGCCCGCTGCCCCAGACCCGCTTCGTGCTGCGCAAGGCGCTCGAGTCGAAGCTCCCCGTGATTCTCGCGGTCAACAAGACCGACCGCCCCGATTCGCGCATCGAAGAGGTCGAGGGGGAGGCGCAGGATCTGCTGCTCGGCCTCGCCTCGGATCTGTCGGAGGATCACCCCGACATCGACGTCGACGCCGTACTCAATGTGCCGACCGTGTACCTCTCGGGTCGCGCCGGCGCTGCATCGCACGATCGCCCCGTCGACGGCGAGCTGCCGAACAACCCGGATCTGGAGCCCCTCTTCCAGACCATCCTCGAGCGCGTGCCCGCGCCGACGTACGACACCGACTTCCCGCTGCAGGCGCACGTGACGAACCTCGACTCGTCGCCGTTCCTCGGCCGTATCGCGCTGCTGCGCGTGCACCACGGCTGGATCAAGAAGGGCGAGACCGTCGCCTGGGTGCAGCATGACGGCACCGTGCAGAACGTGCGCGTCACCGAGCTCATGCTCACTAAGGCGCTCACCCGCTACCCGGCCGAGAAGGCGGGCCCCGGCGACATTGTCGCCATCGCCGGCATCGAGAACATCACCATCGGTGAGACGATCGCCGACGCCGAAGATGTGCGGCCGCTGCCGACCATCACGGTTGATGATCCCGCAATCTCGATGACCATCGGTGCGAACACCTCGCCGCTCGTCGGCAAGGTGAAGGGCCACAAGCTCACCGCCCGCATGATCAAGGACCGTCTCGACCGCGAGCTCATCGGTAACGTGTCGCTGCGCGTGCTCGACGTGGGCCGTCCCGACGCGTGGGAGGTGCAGGGCCGCGGCGAGCTGGCTCTTGCCATCCTCGTCGAGAACATGCGCCGCGAGGGTTTCGAGCTCACCGTCGGCAAGCCCCAGGTGGTCACCAAGGAGGTCGACGGCAAGAAGCACGAGCCGTACGAGCACCTCACCATCGATACCCCCGAGGAGCACCTCGGTGCGATCACGCAGCTGCTTGCGGCGCGCAAGGGCCGCATGGAGAACATGGTGAACAACGGCACCGGCTGGGTGCGCATGGAGTTCATCGTGCCGTCGCGCGGCCTCATCGGCTTCCGTTCGGAGTTCATGACCATCACCCGCGGCACCGGCATCGCGAACGCGATCTCGCACGGTTACGACGAGTGGGCGGGCGTCATCACGACTCGCAACAACGGTTCGATCGTCTCCGACCGCTCGGGTGTCGTCACGCCGTTCGCGATGATCAACCTGCAGGAGCGCATGAGCTTTTTCGTCGCTCCGACCGAAGAGGTCTACGAGGGCATGGTCATCGGCGAGAACTCGCGCTCCGAAGACATGGACGTGAACATCACCAAGGAGAAGAAGCTGACGAACATGCGTTCGGCATCGGCTGACTCCTTCGAGTCGATGACGCCCCCGCGCAAGCTCACGCTCGAAGAGTGCCTCGAGTTCGCCCGCGAGGACGAGTGCGTCGAGGTCACCCCCGAGGTCGTGCGCATTCGCAAGGTCGAGCTCGCCGCGAACCTCCGCGCCCGCTCGGCATCGCGTCAGAAGAACCAGAAGTAACGGTCTTCCGTTCCTCGCAGGCCCCGGATCGCGCAGTGCGCGGCTCGGGGCCTGCGGTGTTTCTGGGAGCGAGCGGAGTGAGTGACGCTGCCTGGCTCGAGACGGCCACGTGTGCGGGCGTAGGATCGGGCCATGTCGATCATTCACCGCACCACGTTGAACCCGTCGAAGTACGAACTGCTTGCGGCCTGGCTGCCGTCGCAGCCGTGGTTCGCCGGCGATGCTGCACAGCTGGAGCCGGTCGGCGCGTACCGATTCGACGACCCCGAGGGCGAGGTCGGTCTCGAGGGGCACGTGTTCACCGCAGGCGACGAGACGGCGTACCACTTGGCGCTGAGCTACCGTGGCGCACCGCTCGACGACGCTGAGGAGTTTCTCGTCGGCACCACGGAGCACGGGGTGCTCGGCACCCGGTGGGTGTACGCGGCAATCGGTGACCCGGTGTTTCGGGCGGTGCTCGGTGCAGCGATCGTGCGCGGTGAAACGGGGAGCCGGGAGTACACGCAAGATGCCGAAGGCGCGACCGCAGAGCGCGAGCCCACTCTGCGCGTGCGCGGTACGGGAAACGACGACGGTGCGGGCCCTGAGCTTGCCGCCGTGCGGTTGGCGACGGAGGGGGCGGCGAGCATCGCTGAGACCGAATTCGCGACCCTCGCGGTGCACCACGTTGTCGCACTCGAAGCCGGGGGAGACCCGGCAGGTACGTTGACGCTGCGCGGCGAGTGGGCTGGGGCGGTCGACGCGTTGCTCGCCTCGCTGCGCGTGTAGGCGCCGCACGCGGCTCGGTGGCCACTCGCGGCTCGCCCGCGCGACACGACCGAACCGCCTCGTTTTCGTGTTTGCCGACGGAGCCGCTAGAGTATTCCTTGCGTGAAAAACGCAATCGGGATGTGGCGCAGCTTGGTAGCGCACGTCGTTCGGGACGACGGGGTCGCAGGTTCAAATCCTGTCATCCCGACGAAATGGCCCGGAATTCCGCTGAGAAATCGGCGAGGTTCCGGGCCTTTGTCGTTTTCGCTTCCGCGCGGTGTGCGAGCGTGAGGTCTCTCGGGCGGAGCGGTTCCGGGGTCGCGCCCCGGTGCCGGTGGGCGTACAGTCGAAGCACCATGGTCGAGTCCGTCGATATCCGCGCGCTGCTCCTCATCGAGCAGGCGCGAACGGCCGAGCGCGTCGAGAAGCTGGACGCCGAAATCGCGGCATTGACTCGAGCTCGCCGCGGGTCTGTCGACGATGACGAGCACGATCCCGATGGAGAGCCGCTCTCAGCGCGGTGGTCGTTGCTCGCCGGCCTGCTCGAATCGGCGCACGACGATGCTCGCCAGATCGAGGCGGCGCTGCGCCGACACGATGCCGGAACCTTCGGAGTCTGCGCACGGTGCGGAGAGCGAATTCCGCAGGGTCAGCTCGAGGTACGGCCGTTTCGAGAGCGCTGCGTCGCCTGCACCCCGTAGCGTGCGTGCTCCGGCGAAGTTGACGTTGACGTCGACGGGGACGATGTCAGCCGGACCGGCCGAGTGAACGCGGCAGCACCGCGGCCCGGAGGCGAGCAGCGCGACCGGCCGACGCGCGCAGCGACTGCCGGGCGAGCTGCAACTCTGCGGCGAGTGCATCGGGCGGGGTGCGGTGATCCTGCCCCGGCTCGCCCGCGCCACCCGCCGCTCGCACGCTCGGTCCGTAACGCTCGCGCTCCATCGCCTGCGCGATGCTCCGAGCGCTCGCCGTTGCGCTTGCGGTCAGAGCCCCACGATGCTCCCAGGCGTCGATCCAGGCGGTCGAGGTGCGTGCGCGCGGTGGATCGCCGGCGGCCTCGCTCAGCCATCCCAGGTCACGGGCGGTGTCGCGCAGTTCATCCCAGGCGTTGCTGCCCGGTCGGTCGCCGCGTGCGATGTGCCGCATTCGGCGCGATCGTCGAACGCCCCGCCATACGGATGGCACCGCGATGATCACGAGTAGCGCGCAGGCGGCCAAGAGGAGTGCAACGGGCGCCAGTGGGCTCGCGACGGTCGGCGAGTCCGTTGCCGTGGGCACTGGAACCGTCGGATCGAGCGTGGGCTGTTCGCTGGGCTGCGGCGCAGACGTCGGCGTTGGGCCGGTGTCGTCAACCGGAGTGGCCGCGTCAGCGTTGGCGGTGGTCGTGTCGGAGGTGCCGTCGGCGGTGGCTCCGGCGCCCCCTGGCGTAGGTTCGAATGACACCCAGCCCAGGTCATCGACATAGATCTCGGGCCACGCATGCAGCTGCCGCCCGAGCACGCGCGTCGCGTCGTCGCGTTCGGCGCGGCTCGCGTATCCGACCGCCACGCGGGTCGGCACCCCGAGTTCGCGCGCCATCACCGCGAACGTGGCAGCGTAGTGCACGCAGAATCCGCTTCGGGTCGTGAGAAACTCGGTCATCACGGCATAGGGGTCGTCGGGGTCGGCGTCCGGTTCGTAGGGCGCTGATTCCGAGTAGGCGAAGCTGCCGCTGCGGAACCAGTCTTGGAGCGCGTGGCCCACGGCGAGTCGATCGGGGGCCGACCCGGCGACCTCCGCTGCGGCACTCGAGAGCTCTGCCGGCATGCCGTCGGGGAGCGCCAGGTATGGCGCGAGAGCCGAGTCGTCGTCGACGCTCGCCGGGTCAAGCCTCGAGAGGGCGGTGGACGTGAGCGACGCGACAGCCTCGCCCGGCAACCGATCGGCGTCGAGCGGCGTCGCGGTTGCGGTGTATCGGGAGTCGCGACGGGTGATGTCGCGCTCGGAGCGCACCGTGTTCGACTGCTCGGCCCAGTTCCAGCGATCGGGGCGGAAGGTCCCCGCGTCGCCGGGAGCCGCAACGCGCTCGGTCGATTGCGGCAGCGGGAGCCAGGAACTGAGGAGGCCTTCGACGGTCACCTGCACGGTACGGGTGCGCAGGTGCGACTGCGCTGCAGTGGAGGCGCCCGGCTCGGCAGCGTCGGAAGCCGGCACCGTATCAGCCGCGCGTGCCGGTCGACTCGTGAGGCTTTGGTCGGTCAGTGTGGTTTCGGGTTGCCAGACACCGCCCTCGAAATCTGCCAGGGTCGCAAGGGTGAAGCGAAGCGGGCCCGGCACCGAGCTGCGGTAGGTGAACACGGGGGAACTGCTCCGCGCGCGGAGATCCTCGGCAAGCGCGAGCGTCACGTCTGGCACCGACTGCGAGACGGGGGCCGCCAGCAGTGAGTCGTTCCAGAGTCGATCCCGCGAAGCGGGAAGCACCGCGACGACACCCGCGGCGAGGCCGGTCACGACGAGCGCCGCGACACCGCCCTGCCAGGTCACCCGTGGGGCGGATACGGCCGCGAGCAGTGCCAGGAGCAACGTTGTTGAGATGAGCGCCGGTGATCCCGCACTGACCCCCGTCACTGCCGAGGGCACGAGCAACACCAGCCCGACGACACCGCCGGCGATCAGAGGGGTATCTGCGGCGTCGGCGAGGAAGACCGTCGCTGCGGCCATGAGCAGCACGACCGCGAGTACGAGGTCGGAGAGGGGGCCGTTGACGGTCAGCGGGGCGGAGCCGGTGACGATCTGCAACTGCGCTTGCTCGAGCAGTGCTGCAGCATCGCTCCACCAGAGCGCCGCGCGACCACCACCCCACACCCACACGGCAACACCCAGTGCACCCGCGAATATGCCGGCCAGCGCGGCGTACACGGGACGCCGGTGACGCGCGCGCACGACGGCGGAGACGACAACGGTGCCAATGATCACGCCCATCGAGGCGAACCACCAGGCGCCCCAGTCGAGCACCGTCGTCAGCGCTGTGAGCACGACGCCCCACAGGACGAGGAGGAGGCCGCTCGACCAGAGTCGGGAGCGGCGACGGCGTTCGGGGTCTGCAGGTCGGTGCTCGGGCTGCGGCCGCGATGCTGAGCGCAGTAGCGAGGTCGCGGCGGTCACGCGGGCTCCGGGACGAGCAGGATGCGCCACTCGGGCGGCAGCGGCAGCGCCCCCGTCGATGACAACCCGTCACGCATCACGATCATCGTGCCGCCAGGCGAGTGCGGCAGAGCTTCGAGCAGCCGCCGGTGCGGGGCTCCGGTGACGACGATCGCCGGGAGGTCCGCTGACGCGGGCGACCGAGACGATCGCGTCCCAGGGGCGGGCGCATCGACCGCGGCGCGCGCCACGACGGCGAGCTCGCGGAGCGGGGCGTCGATGCTGCCCTGATGGTCGATCTGCCCACCATCGGGAGTGTCGAGCAGATGATCGCCCAGCTCGAGATGCACCGCGACGCCCTGCTCGGCCCAGAGGGCCACCACCGTCGCCGTTACCGAGACTGCGCGCTCGAACTCGGCGTCGCTCGCGTACCCTGCCGGGTCGACGTCCAGGCGCACGGAGCGAGCCGGAAGAGCTGCCGGCTCGGGGAGATTGACCAGCAGTTCGCCCTGGCGCGCGCTCTTCTTCCAGTTGATCTGCCGAGTTGCATCGCCCGTGCGATACTCGCGCAGCGCGCCGCCGCCCTCGGCGCCCTCACCGGTGCGCCCGACCGCAGCAGCGTCGAGGTCGCCCGGAGCAGACACGTGAGAGGGATCGGCCTCGAGCCGTCGGCGGAGCGCAGGAAGCGGTGCGGGGAGCACGCGCACCACGGTGTGCGCCGCGCAGGGCACGCGCACTGCGGCGAGCCCAAATGGGTCGGAATACCGGACCGCCGCGACCTCGAGTCGCGCCTCGCCGCGGCGGTCGGCGATCCATGACGTTGCGGCCCGAGCGTCACTGCCGGGGTGCAGCTCGAGCGGGCTTAACCGACGAATACCGTCAAGCGACCACTCCGCAGTCGCGATGACGGGTACCCGGATGCGGTGCGAGATCACCGCGGAGAGTTCGAGTGCCGAGCCGACTGCGGGGTTGCGGTCGGTCATGCGGAGTGCAGCCTGGGCTCGCGCCAGCACACCGATCACGCAGCTCGCGGCGATCGCCACGACGACGAGCGCGGCGAAGGCCGCCGCGAACTGCCACACGTCGCGCAGGCCGATCGCGAACCAGGCCGCCGCGAGCATGGCGGCGGCGGCAAGGCATCCCCATCCGCGCGCGGTCAAGGTCACGGGCACAGTTCGCCAGACGGCGCGGGCACGCGCCCAGCGGGGGTGCATGGCCGGGGGTCGAGCGTCTCGGGATCGTGCGGCTCGCAGTCGCGCAGTTCGGGGCATCAGCGCACGGGGAGACCGGCGAGAATCTCGGCGACGACGTCGGTCGAAGCCCGGGCCGCCTCGTCTGCTCGTGCGAAGCGACCGCGGGGCACCAGTCGGTGCGCGAGCACGGCCGCGGCGAGGTGTGCGACATCGTCGGGGGAGACATAGCTGCGGCCGAGCACGGCGGCGCGGGCGCGGCTCATGCGGCTCAGGTGCACGGTCGCACGCGGGCTGGCACCGAGAGCGATACTCGGGTGCGCACGCGTCGCCGCAATGATGTCGACGAGGTACGCGCCGACGGCGTCCGACAGGTGCACCTCGCCGACGGCGAGCTGTGCGGCGCGCACCTCAGCGATAGACGCGACCGGTGCGGTGGACTGGCTGATCCGGCGCCCTGACTGCTCAAGTGCGATGCGCAGTTCGGATGCGGCATCGGGGTACCCCAGCGAGATGCGGGTCATGAATCGGTCGCGCTGCGCCTCGGGAAGCGCGAAGGTGCCCGCCATGTCTTGCGGGTTCTGGGTCGCCGCGACGATGAACACCTCGGGAAGCCGATGTGTATGGCCGTCGACCGTGACCGACTGCTCCTCCATGGCCTCGAGCAGTGCCGACTGCGTCTTCGGTGTCGCCCGGTTCACCTCGTCGCCGATGATGATGTTCGCGAAGATCGGCCCCGGATGGAACACGAACTGGCCCGTTTCCTGGTCGTATACCGACAGACCCGTGACATCGGTGGGCAGCATGTCAGAAGTGAACTGGATGCGTCGCACGTTCGCGCTGATCGCACGACCCAGTGCCTGCGCGAGTGTGGTCTTGCCGACACCGGGCACGTCTTCGAGCAGCAGATGCCCGCGCGCGAGCACCGTGGTGATGACGGTCTCGATGACATCGGGCTGGCCCTGGATCGCGCGGCCGAGCGCGGCGGCGAGTCGAGCGGCGAGCTCGGCGGGGGAGGGCGCTGCGGGCACGGCTTGTTCGGTCTGCTCGTCCACCTCGGTCGTCGACATCGTCACGGCCCTTCCCGTCGCGGTTCACAGGAAGCATTGCACACGAGTCCGAGTGAGCGATATGTGCGGTTCAGGTCTCTCTGGTGCTCCGCCAGCTACACGCTGCCGCCGAGCTCGCCCGTAAGACGGGCGTGCATCGCGCGGCTGACGGTGTTCATGCCGACGAACTCAACGGTCGCCCCGTACTGGCGGTACTTCGTCTCGATGGCGTCGAGCGCCGCCACCGTCGAGGCATCCCAGACGTGCGCGCCGGTCAAATCGATGACGACGTGCGCAGGATCACGGTGGTACTCGAAGAGCGTCGTGAGATCGTTGCTGGAGGCGAAGAAGAGCTCGCCCGTGACGGTGTAGCGCACGGACGGCTCGGTGATCCCGCCCGCCGCATCGCTCTCGTGCACCTCGCGCTGCACGTCGACGACGCGCGCGACCCGGCGCACGAACAGCACGGACGCGACGATGACGCCGCCGATGACGCCGACGGCGAGATTGTGGGTCGCGACGACGAGGGCGACGGTCGCAAGCATCACGAACGTCTCGCTCTTGGGCAGTCGCCGCAGTGTCGCGGGCGCGATCGAGTGCCAGTCGAAGGCGCCGATCGACACCATGATCATGACGGCCACGAGGGCCGCCATCGGAATCAGCGAGACCACGTCGCCGAGGGCGACCACGAGCACGAGCAGAAAGACACCGGCCAAGAACGTCGAGATGCGGGTGCGCGCTCCCGACGCCTTCACATTGATCATCGTCTGACCGATCACGGCGCAGCCGCCCATGCCGCCGAACAGCCCTGACATCATGTTCGCGATGCCCTGGCCCCAGCTCTCGCGGGTTTTGTTCGAGTGGGTGTCGGTGATCTCGTCGACGAGCTTTGCCGTCATGAGCGACTCCATGAGCCCGACGAGCGCCATCGCGAACGCGAACGGCGCGATCGTGGCGAAGGTTTCCCAGGTGAACGGCACGTGCGGAATGAAGAGTTCGGGCAGGCTCTGCGGCAGTTCGCCCTGATCGCCGACGGTCGGCACCGCGATGCGCGCGACGACCACGACGACGGTGACCACGATCACGGCGATGAGTGGTGCGGGGATGGCAGTGGTGAGCTTGGGAAAGCCGAGCAGGATCGCGATGCCGAATACCACCAGCGGGTACACGAGCCAGGGCACGCCGATGAGGTGCGGCAGCTGCGACAGCATGACGAGGATCGCGAGGGAGTTCACGAAACCGACCATGACGCTGCGCGGGATGAAGCGCATGAGCTTCGCGACGCCGCTGACGGCGAAGAGAATCTGGAAGACGCCGGCGAGGATCACCGTGGCGATGAACATGTCCATGCCGTAGGTGGGGGCGACGGGGGCGATCACGAGCGCCACGGCGCCGGTGGCCGCCGAAATCATTGCGGGCCGACCGCCGACGAATGCGATCGTCACCGCCATGATGAAGGAGGAGAAGAGCCCGACTTTGGGGTCGACCCCGGCGATGACCGAGAAGGCGATGGCTTCAGGGATCAGGGCGAGCGCGACGACGAGACCGGCGAGCACCTCACGAGTGAGGAGGCGCGGCGACCTGAGCGCGCCGAGCACGGAGGGCTCGGCAGCGGCGCGGTTCTGCGCCGCAAGGGGAGTGCGGTTCACCGGACTACTGTACCTCTGGCACGCACCGGTCTGATCGCGCCGAAGCCGAACCATCGCACGCGCGTTCCATGACCGGTCATCGGGGGTCAAGGGGCAGCGCGATCCCGGGCTCGATCAGTAGAATTCGGGTGAAGCCACTGGGAGGTGCGATGACCGGATTGCAGGGACTCACCGGAGGGCGCGAGCTGGTGATGGTGTCGAACCGCTTGCCGGTCGATCGGGTCGTCGAAGCCGATGGGTCGACGGCTTGGCGCACCTCGCCGGGAGGCCTGGTGACCGCGGTCGAGCCGATTGTCGAGCAGCTCGGCTGCGTGTGGGTGGGCTGGGCGGGCAGCGCCGACGAACACGTCGATCCGTTCGAGATCGGGCGGATGCGCCTCGAACCCGTCGAACTCTCCACCGACGACGTCGAGCTCTACTACGAGGGCTTCTCGAACGGCACGCTGTGGCCGCTCTATCACGACGTCATCGCCCCGCCCGAGTTTCACCGGCAGTGGTGGGATCGTTACCGCAAGGTGAACCAGCGCTTCGCGGAACGTGTTGCCGCGGTCGCAGCCGAGGGGGCGATCGCCTGGATCCACGACTATCAGCTGCAACTGGTGCCCGCGATGCTGCGCGAACTGCGACCCGACCTGACGATCGGCTTCTTCCTGCACATCCCCTTCCCGCCGCGCGGCCTCTTCGAGCAGTTGCCCTGGCGCCGCTCGATCATCTCGGGCCTGCTGGGTGCCGATGTCATCGGGTTCCAGCGCGTGCCCGACGCCATCAGCTTCCGCACGATCGCCGATCGCTACACGCACACGCAGGCACTGGGCAACACGATGGTGCTGCCGGCGACCACCGATGCCCCGGGCCGTACGGTGCTGGCGCAAGAGTTTCCGATCTCGATCGATGCCGCGGCGTTTGCAGAGGTCGCCCGTCGCCCAGAGACGCAGGAGCGTGCCCGCCAGATCCGCGCCGAGCTCGGCAACCCGAAGACGGTCATGCTGGGGGTGGATCGCCTGGATTACACCAAGGGAATCCGCCATCGGCTGAAGGCGTTCGACGAGCTGCTGGTCGACGATGAGATCGACGCCTCGCAGATCGTGCTGGTGCAGGTCGCGAGCCCGAGCCGTGAGCGCGTCGACGCCTACCGGCAACTGCGCGACGAAGTCGAGGTGACCGTGGGGCGCATCAACGGCGAGCACGGCACCATCGGTCACGCACCGCTCGTCTACCTGCATCGCGGGTACTCGCGCGAAGAGATGGTGGCGATGTATTTGGCCGCCGATGTGCTGGTCGTTACGCCGCTGCGAGACGGCATGAACCTCGTCGCCAAAGAGTACGTCGCGTGCCGCGAAGATGAGCAGGGCGTGCTCATTCTCAGCGAGTTCGCCGGCGCGGCCGACGAACTCCGCGACGCGCTGCTCGTGAACCCGCACGACATCGAGGGACTGAAGGCCGCGATGCTGCGGGCGGTGCACATGCCGCAGGAGGAGCAGCACCGGCGCATGCACGGCATGCGCCGCGCCGTGCACGACAACGATGTGGCGCACTGGGCGTCGGGGTTCTTGGGATCGATGACCGCGATCTCGGAATCGCGCGCGACGGCACACACCGGCGGGCCAGAAGACGGCATGACCGGGCCGATCTCGATCGTGCCCCCGGCCTTCGTGCCGCGCAGCGTCGGCGATCGGTTGCGGCGCATCGCGACTGCGTCTTCGCTGCTTGTCGCCACCGACTTCGACGGAACCATCGCGCCCATCGTGCGCCGACCGCAGGATGCAAGCATGCTGCCGCGCGCTCGCCAGGCCCTCGAACTGCTGAATGCGGCGCCCGGGGTGCGTGTCGCGCTGCTGTCGGGCCGCTCGCTCGACGGCCTGGCCGAAACCGGCACTGGCACCGGGGGTGAGGGGTGGATCATCTCGGGATCGCACGGCTCGGAACTCACCGGCCTTGAACTGCCCGGCGTCTCGGGGGCCGACGGCGGAGCACCCACGGCCGAAGAGGTCGAGTGGCTGCAGCGGGTGAATCGCCGCTTCGAACGCGTGCTCGGCGGAGAACCCGGCGTGCGACTCGAACGAAAGCCGTTCGGCATCGCAGTGCACACCCGTGAAGTGCGCGACCCCGACCAGAGTCGCGAGTTGCAGGCAGCGGCGGTCGAACTCGGCATCGCCGAGGGGTTGCACGTGCGCGAGGGCAAAGAGGTGCGCGAATTCTCGGTGCGCGCGTCGAACAAGGGTGCGGTGCTGCAGAGCATTCGCGAAGCCCTGCCCACCGGCCCTGTGCTCTTCCTGGGCGATGACGTCACCGACGAAGACGCGTTCGCCGTGCTGGGGCCCGACGATCTCGGCATCAAGGTCGGGCCAGGAGACACCGCGGCGACCGGGCGCGTGCCCGACCCGGAAACCGTCGCCGCAGTGCTCGCCCGATTGGTCGAACTGCGCACGGGCATTGTCATCGGCTCCGACTGAGCACCCCAGGCACACGCTGCCGGGCGAAATCAACCCCGCTGACACTCGATCCGCGAAATTCTACGATCGAGTGACAGGAATGCGTCGCCGGTGAACTGCCGACGACGCTCACGCAGAGGGGAACGATCATGGCTGAATTGTGGGAGCCCACGGACGAGATCGACGGCGACGAAGAGCTGGTTGTCACGGATCATCGCGATGAGGATCGCCCGCTCGTCGACGCTGATGAGGAGCAGGCGGTCGAGGTCACTGCCGATGACCCGCGCGATGCGCTGGAAGAGCTGGGAGAAGATGTCTCGTCGTCGCCCGCGCGCCGGGCTGAGGACACCGACGGAGGGGCGCTCTGAGCGTGGGCCGCGCGGACGGCGCGCGGCGGAGCTTCGGCGTCGAGGAGGAGTACCTGCTGCTCGACGCCGAATCGGGCATCCCCGTCGATCGCGCCGCACAGGTCGTTGCGTCGCGCCCGGAGCTGCGAGGCGACGTTGATCGCGAGTTCTTCGCGAGCCAACTCGAAACGGCATCACCGGTCTGCACGTCGGGAGAGGAAGCCGACGAAGCCCTGCTGCGCTTCCGCTCGGTCGCCGGAGCGGCAGCGGCGGAGGTCGGAGCTGTGCTCGCGAGTACGGGGCTGCCACCGGTCGGCGGCGAACACGAGGGATCGGTCACGCCGAAAGCTCGCTACCGCGAGATCCGCACCGAACTGCGCGCGGCAGCCGCGCACCAGTACGTCACGGGGACGCACGTGCACGTCGCCGTGCCCTCGCCCGATGCCGGGGTGATCGCGTTGCGCGGACTCGGCCGTTGGGCTCCAACACTGCTGGCGATCACGGCGAATTCGCCCGTGTGGTGCGGCGAAGAGACCGGACTCGCGAGTTGGCGGCATATCAAAAGCATGTCGTGGCCGCTCGCGGGATATCCGCCTGAGTTCGCAAACGGTGCGGAGTATGAGCGCGCGATCAGCACGCTCGTGGACACCGGGGTACTCATCGATTCCGGCGTCGTGACCTGGGTCGCGCGACTCTCAGACCGGTTTCCGACCATCGAACTGCGCATTGCCGACGCGCAGTTGCGGGCGCAAGATTCGGTGTCGTTCGCGCTCCTGGTGCGCGGACTCGTCGATCGTATTCTCACCGACGCCGAGTCGGGGATCGCTCCCGGTCCGCTGGTTCCCGGACTCGTTGACGGCGCGATCTGGATGGCGGCACGCGATGGCCTCACCGGATCGCTGATCGACCCCGTCGACGGCGCCGCACGACCGGCGTCGGCGATGCTCGACGAGATGCTCGCATTCGCGCTCCCGTCACTCGAAGCCTTCGGAGATGCCGAGCGGGTCGGCACGTATCTCGAGCAGCTGCGCATCATGGGTGGGCCGGCGCAGCATCAGCTCGCGGCGTTCCGCAAGGGCGGTGTGGACGGGCTGCTTGCTCTCTATCAAGAGGCGCAAGGTCAGGCGCCCGAGCCCGAGCAGTCGCCCTCAGATTCGCCCCCCTATGGGTGATGCGGCAGGCGGGGCCTCCGAGAGGCCCCGCCGATCCCGGGCGACGCACCGACGCGGACGCCGCGGCGAACAGATCACGCGCGAGCGATCGGGCGATGCCTTCATCTACCGTCGGGGCGGGCGGCGCGTGACTGCGGCCAAGGAGATCGCGCGAATCGAGGCACTGGCGATCCCGCCCGCCTGGAATGACGTGCGCATCGCCCGCTCGCCCGCGGCGAAAGTGCTGGCGCGCGGGATCGACGCTGCCGGCCGTACGCAGATGATTTACCATCCGAAGTTTCGCCAGCGCCGAGAACGCGAGAAATTCGCGCGTCTCGGTCGCTTCGGGACCGCGCTCCCGAAATTGCGCTCGCGGGTTGACCGTGATCTGCGCCGTCGTCGGCTCAGCCGCGAGCGGGTGGTCGCCTGCGTGATTCACCTGATCGATCTCGAATTCTTCCGCGTCGGCAATGCCGAGTACGCCGAACAGCACGGGAGTTACGGCGTGACGACGCTGCGCGAGGAGCACATCTCGGCAACTGGCAGCTCGGTGCGCTTCGACTTTGTCGGCAAGAGCGGTAAACGGCACGAGCGACGCGTCGCCGATGCTCGAGTCGCTCGCCTGATCGCGCGCCTCGAGGAGCTTCCGGGAGCCGAGGTGTTCAGATTTCTCGAAGACACGGGCGTTTCGCGGCGAGTGCGGAGCACCCATGTGAACGCGTATGTGAAGCGGGTGATGGGTGAGGAATTCACGGCGAAAGACTTTCGCACCTGGGGCGGCAGTCGGATCGCGCTTTCTGCGCTGCTGGAGCAGGATGAGTCGGAGTTCGCGACCGATCGGGCGGCCTCAGCCGCAGCGCGAGTGGCCGTGCAGGCGGCTTCGGAGCGACTGGGCAACACTCCGACGGTGACTCGTACGTCGTACATCGACCCGAGAGTGCTCGCCTTGGCGGAAGACGCCGAGGCTCGAGTTCGGCTTCGGAAGGCGCGAGCGAAGATGCGGCCGCGCGCGCATCTCAGCGTGGACGAACAGTGCTTGCTCGTGCTGCTCGCGCGGCGCGTGCAGGGGTGATCTTCGCGGCTCACTCCGCCGCGCTGGCGGAGCCCGCGGCGTCCGCGAACCGTTGGCGATAGCGGTCGCCGGCCTCCGCGATGGCGGGCTCACCCAGGACACCGATGATCGCTGCATCGGCCAAGAGCGGCTCTCCATCGGGCCCACGCCCCACGACCCGTCCGCTCGCCAGCCAGAGTGCGTCGGCGTCGAACCGGTGCTCTGCGAGGTGAGTGACCTGTCTGGCGAGCCAATCGCCGATCGGGCGATACCACCACTCCTCCGGCTGCAGCGGGTGAGCGGGCAGCCCGGGCAGTGCGAGTCCACTTTCGGCATCAATGCTGACGAGGCCGCTGAAGCTGGGCTCATGTGCCGCGAGCACGTGCAACTGGGGGTGGCGTCGCAGCAGAGATTCCACTTCATACAGCGAGTCGATGCTGCGCGAGCGTCGATCATCTTCGGGCGTGGACTGCGCCGTGAGTCCGTCGACCCAGGCGTGATCGTGGCCGAGCGGCTCGAGGTACTCGAGCCCGAAATCAAAGGGTACGTCTGCTGCGCCTCCCGGCATCACGAGTCCCACGCTGAACCTCCCGTTCGTGTCGTTCGAGCTGACCATCGACCTGGCCGGGCGCGGTGCGCACTGATTGAGAGCTGCGATCGCTGCTGTGGTCTCGATGCTACGAGTGATGCCCCCGGCGTGACGAGCCCCTTGCGTTCCACCGCGCGAGGCAGTTACCGTCTGCGCCTCCGCGCGGTCGGACGTGCCATCTCGCGCCCCATGCGATGAACGACCGGAGGCTAACAATGCCGCGCTGACCTGTCGAGGCCCTGCGGAGCGGTCGATTCGCGGCGTAGCGTCGAGTGCAGACGACGAAAGGATGACGCATGCCGAAGTCGAACACCCCGCAGGTGAAGGATCCCGAGCTGTACGAACGTCTTCGCGATGAGGGCAATTCTGCCGAGAAGGCGGCCCGAATCTCGAATCCCGCCGCGAAAGAAGGCCGTTCAACGATTGGCCGTCGCGGCGGCAACGCTGAAGATTATGAGGATCGCACCGTGCCTGAACTGCGCCATCGCGCGAAAGAGCTCGGTCTCAGCGGTTACTCCGGGCTGCGCAAAGCAGAGCTCATCGAGTTGCTGCGCGACCACTGACGTCCCCCGCTGACGCACAGCATGCCGACGACACGAAGAAGAGGAGCACGCATGACCCCGAATCTCGACCCCCGAACGAAGTACCCGAAAGCGCCGCTGCCTCAGCAGGAACAGCCCAGCCAGCCCGGACTCACCCAGCCAATGCAGCCGCAGCCCGACCACGGCGAAGACACCTATCGGGGGAGCGGTCGTCTGGCCGGATATCGCGCCCTCATCACGGGCGGAGACTCGGGCATCGGTCGCGCCGTTGCCATTGCGTACGCGCGAGAAGGCGCTGACGTCGCGATCGCCTATCTGCCCGAAGAGCAGGAGGACGCTGAGCAGACTCTGGCCGCGGTTGAGCAGGCGAATCGGAAGGGCGTGCTGCTGCCCGGCGACCTGCGTCGCGAATCAGACTGCATCCAGACTGTTGAGCGCGCCTTCCAGGAACTCGGCGGGCTCGACATCCTGGTACTGAACGCAGCGACGCAGCGCGAGCGCGCAGACAACGCAGCGATCTCGCGAGACGCGGTCGAGCAGGTGTTCGCGACCAACCTCGTAGCCCCGATCCTGCTTTTCCGCGAGGCAGCACCGCACTTGCAGCCGGGAGCCAGCGTCATCGTCTCCGCTTCCGTGCAGGCGTACCAGCCCTCACCCGATCTGCTCGACTATGCCATGACGAAAGCGGCCCTCGTCGCCTTCACACACGCGCTCGCCGAGCAGCAAGGCGAACGCGGGGTACGCGTGAATGCGGTCGCTCCGGGGCCCATCTGGACCCCACTGATTCCGGCGACGGGCTGGGACCAGAAGCAGGTGCACTTCGGCGAAGACACCCCGCTCGGGCGCCCAGGACAGCCAGCCGAGCTCGCGGGGGCCTATGTCTACCTCGCCTCAGAGGAAGCCTCATACGTGTCAGGTGCAGTAGTGCCCGTGACCGGTGGCAAGCACCTGTAACCGGGGTCCGCCGCGCCTCACACGAGCGCGAGCATCTCGCGCGTGAACGGGTGCTGCGGGTTCGCGAAGACCACCTCCGTCGCCCCGCGCTCGACGACCTCGCCGTGCTGCATAATGATCAGCCGGTCGCAGACGGTGCGCACGGCCGCGAGGTCGTGCGAGACGAACACGATCGCGACCCCGTGCTCGCGCTGCAGTGAGCTCAGCAGTCGCAGGATCCCGGCCTGCGTCGCCACGTCGAGCGCCGAGACCGGTTCGTCGCAGACGAGCACGTCGGGGCGAGCCGCCAGTGCGCGGGCGATCGCGACGCGCTGGCGTTGACCGCCCGAGAGCGTTATCGGGAAGCGGTCCAGCACATCGGCGCCGAGCCCGACTTCGGCCAGCAGCTCCTCAGCGGTGCGCCGGGCGCCCGTCGCATCGGCGCGCACGGAGGTTTCGATGATGCGGCGCACGCGCCAGCGCGGGTCGAACGTCGCGAGGGGATCCTGCGGAATCAGGCGAACCTGCGCAGCCGCATCGGTCCGTTCGAGGCGACCCGCATCGAGGCGCTCGGCACCGGCGAGGATGCGCGCGAGCGTGGTCTTCCCGGCACCGGATTCGCCGACCACGCCGACGGCCTCGCCGCGCCGCACGTCGAGGTCCACGCCGATGATTCCGGCGAGGTCACCCGTCGGGGTTGCGAACTGCCGGCTCGCTGCGCTGAGCGCGAGCAGGGGAGCGCCGGGTTGCCCGGTGGGGCCGGGCTTCGGTCCGTGCGGGGTGGCAGCGACCAGCGCACGTGTCGCGCGATGCTGCGGGCGGTGCAAGATGTCGTCGGTCGCCCCCGACTCGACGATGCGACCGTCGTCGATGACGAGGATGCGATCGGCGAGCTGCTCCACGCTGCGCAGGTCGTGGCTGATGAACAGCACCCCGGTGCCGCGATCCCGAATCTCAGCGAAGAGGTCGAGTACGCGGGCGGCCGTGGTCGGGTCGAGCGCGGTCGTGGGTTCGTCGGCGATGAGGATCGCCGGGTCTCCCGAGAGGGCTGCCGCGATCAGGGCGCGCTGACGCATGCCGCCGGAGAGCTCGGGAGAGCGCTGCCGCAGGCGGTCGGCGGCGCCGGGCAGACCTGCTTCGGTCAACGCCTTGACGACGCGCGACCGACGCTCGCTGCGCGGCACCCGGCGGATTGCAAGGGTCTCGCCGACCTCGTCCCCGATGGTGCGCAACGGGTCGAGCGACTGCAGCGCGTCTTGCAGCACGAGGCCGATCGCGTTGCCGCGCACGGCCCGCCAAGCTCGCTGTGATGCGTTTCTCAGCTCGCGGCCGTCGACGATGAGGCGATCCGATGCGACCGACCAGCCCGGCTCGGCTTGCACGAGCCCCAGGAGCGCGCGGGCGAGCACCGACTTGCCGGCGCCCGAGGCCCCCACGACGGCGACGCACTCGCCTGCTGCGACCGAGAACGAGATCTCTTCGAGCACCGAAACGCGACGGCGCCCTCGCCCGAGCCCGACCTCGAGGCCGGCGACCTCTAGCACGGGAGCAGCGCCGGCGACCGCACTCATGCGCGGCCCCCCTTCGCCAGGGCGCGGCCGATCACCGTCAGCGCCGTCGCAGTCACGACGATTGCGAGACCGGGGAAAACGGTCATCCACCACGCGGTGGTGAGATACACGCGGCCGGCGTTCAGCATGGCGCCCCACTCGGGTGACGGCGGTTCCGTGCCGAGCCCCAGGAAGCCGAGCGCAGAGACCCACACGATCGCCTGCCCGACTCCGAGCGTCGCGGCCGAGACGAGCGGCCACGCCGCGTTCGGAGCGATGTGGCGCACGAACCTGCGGGGAGCCGAGACCTCGTCGAGACGAGCCCACTCCACGTACCCACTGGCAGCCACGCGCCGCGCGGTGCCGCGGAGCAGGCGCGCGTACCCGGGAATCGTTGCGAGCCCGATTGCCAGAATCGAGGCGCGCGGGCCGCCGCCCATGACCGAGATGAAGAGCAAGGCGAGCACGAGTGTCGGCAGTGCGAAGAGCACCTCGAACACGCGCGCGAGTGCCGCGTCGACCAATCGCGGGCCCACGCCCGACGCGAAGCCGAGCACCGCACCGACGCCGACGCCGATGGCGGTGGCTGCGAGCCCGATGCCGAGCGACGCGCTCGTGCCGTGCACGATGCGGGCGGCGATGTCGCGCCCCGATTCGTCGGTGCCGAACGGGTGCGCCCAGGAGGGCGGTTGAAACGCGTCGGACGGGTGGATCGCGAGCGGGTCCGTGGGCGCGAGTACCTGTGGCGCAATGACGGCGAGCACTGCGACGGCGAGCACGAGCAGGCTGAGTACTCCCGGCCACCCGAGTGCGGTCCGCACCTGGCCTCCGCGGGGGCGCCGTTGGGTGACGCGTCGCGGGGCGAGGTTCCCAGGAGTGCTCTTCAGCGAACCGCCGCTCACAGAGCCACCTCGCTGTCAGTGCGCACTCGCACCCGCACCGCCGGATCGATGAGCCGTTCGGCGATATCGGCGACCAGCATCACGGCGACGTACAGCAGCGCGATGATCGAGACAACGCCCATGACCACGGGCACATCGCGCACGGACGCGGCTTCGAGCAGCAAGCGGCCGAGTCCCGGGCGAGCGAAGAGCGCCTCGACCACGACCGCGCCGCTGAGCAGCGACCCGTATGCCCAACCCGAGAGCGCGATCGCCGGGAGTGCGGCGTGGCGCAGTGTGTGGGCGAGGAGCACGCGCGTCTCGCTGGCGCCGCGAGCGCGAGCGGTGGCGGCGAACGGTTGCGATCCGGCCTCCTCAAGTGAGCCGTGCATGACGTGCGCGAGATACCCGGCGATCGGAACCGCGAGGGTCAGCACGGGCAGCACGAGAGACGCCGGCGAGTGGCTCGAGCTCGTCGCGGGGAACCAGTGCAGTGCGCCGGCGAAGATCAGGATGCCGACGGCGCCGAGGAAGAATTGCGGAATCACGGATGAAACGGTGGCGATCCCGGAAAGTGCGGCCCGAGCAGCACGCCCCCAGCGTCCGCGGCCGAGCACCCCGAGCAACGCGCCGGCCAAAGTGAATGCCCAGGCCACGACGAGTGCAAGCGTCGAAATGAGCACTGTCGGCCAGAAATTCGCCGCGAGCAACCCGCTCACCGGTTGCTTGCGTGCGTACGAGTCCCCGAACTGCAGCGTCGCGGTGTTCCAGAGCTGCGTCAGATACTGCACCGCGATCGGCTGGTCCAGGCCGTAGGCGATGCGCGCCCTCTCGAAGGCCTCGGGGGTGGCCTGCGAGCCGGGGCCGCCCATGATTGCCTCAAGCGGATCACCCGACACGCGAAGCGCGATGAACACAATGGTTGCGGTGATCCAGACCACGAGCACCGCCGAGCCGACGCGGCGCAGCACCGCGCCGCCGATGCGACGCGCCCGCAGGCGTGAGGCATCGGCGCGCGGTGCTGCGCCCCGCGATGTGCGGGGATGCTCGGAAGTGCTCACTGCAGCAGTGTGCCGTATTCAGGGCTCCGGAGGGGATTTCGGTTACTTCGTGAGCTTCGCGTTGATGAACGTCGGCGTCGCGATCGTGCCGAGCGTCGTCACCCCGGTCGCGCCGTTCACGAGGAAGTGGTTCTGCTGATCATAGAGTGGCAGGATCGCGTAGCTTTCGAGCACGCGCTGCTGCGCGTCGGAGTAGATCGCGTCGCGCTTCGCCGTATCCTGCTCGGCGGCGGCTGCGTCGAGGAGCTGGTCGAGCTCGGGGTCGTTGAGCTGCGCGTGATTCGCGAAGTAGCCCGACGGCGCCGGCGTGATGCCGTCCGAGTGGTAGAGGAAGCGCAGCACGTCCGGTCCGACCTTCGTGTACGGCGCGTCGACGGCCTCGTACTCGTTTGCGCCGAGCTTGCCGTACCAGGTGCTCAGATCGACGGGCTCAAGCTGCACGTCGAAACCGACCGCGGCCGTATTCGCCTGGACCTGCTCGAAGAGCGACTGCTCCGCGGCGACCGACTGGTTCGTGCTCACCGGGAAGCGCACGGTGAGTCGCTTCCCGTCCTTCTCGCGCACGCCGTCGCTGCCGGCGGTCCAACCGGCGTCATCGAGCAGTTTCGCCGCAGCCTGCGCGTCGGTGGCGAAGAGGTCATCGTCGGAGGTCGCCGCAGGTTCCGTGCTGGCGAGGGGGGAGAAGCTCTGCGTCGCGGTGCCCTGGAAGAGCGACACGATGCCCGGGCCTGGGTCGGCCGCGCGCACGAACGCCTCGCGCACCCGGATGTCGTCGAACGGCGCCTGGCCCGTGTTGAGCTCGATGCGGTTCACCGAGCCGGGGCGGGGAGCATCGATATGGGTGAAGCCGGCGCCGTCGGCGGCGACGATATCGCTGGGAAGCGGGTTGTCGATCACGTCGACCTCGCCCGAGGCGAGGGCCGACTGACGCGTCGCGGCATCGGGGATGAAGCGCCATTCGATGGCGTCCAGGGAGGCGGCACCCTCATGGTCTGCCTCGGGGCCCGGCGTGCGGTAGTCGTCGTTGCGCACGAGCGTCACGCTCTGCTGCGGCTTCCAGCTGTCGACGATGAAGGGGCCGGTGCCGATGGGCGCCTGGCAGTTCTCGTCGATGCCGCGCGCGATGCCGGCAGGAGACTCGATGGCGTTCCACTGCTGACTCAGCGATTCGAGCAGCGCGGAGTCCGGCGACGACAGGTGGAACCGCACGTGCGTGGCATCGACGGGCTCGACGCTCTGCACTTTCGACACGGCGAGCACGCCGGTTGACGACCCGGTGTCCGGATCCTGCAGGTGCTCGATGTTTGCCTTGACGGCTTCCGCGTCGAACGGGGTGCCGTCGGTAAAGGTGACGTCGCTCTGCAGCGTGAAGTCCCAGGTGAGGCCATCGGCGCTGGTGGTCCACTCGGTGGCGAGCCAGGGCGTAATGGTGCCGTCGGCATCGCGGCCCACGAGCGGTTCGAGGTACTGCGTCGAGATCAGTGCCTGCGGGTAGTTGCCGCCGACGTGCGGGTCGAGGCAGGTGGGTTCGGCGTCGCCGGTCGCGTAGACGAGCGTGCCGCCATCCACCGTCTCCGGTTCCGCGGCGGTGCCGCCCCCGGCGCACGCGGCGAGGGTGAGTGCGCTCGCCGCCGCGATGGCGGTCAGGGCAAGCGTGCGCGGAAGTGTGCGGGGGCGGTGCTGCGAGGCCATGCGGCGGCTCCTCGGGTTCGGGCGATCCACTGTTGTTGGATTGAGTTCAACAAGCCGAGTGTAGTCGATCTGTGCGCAAGCCCGCACCTGCACGGGAAATCCGGGGTGATCGGCCGATACAGTGAGAGCATGTCTTCGACTCGTGGGCGCCCGCACGCCTCCTCTCGCGAGATGCTCGCGGATGCCGCGTGCGAGCTTTTTCTCGAGCGAGGGTACGAGGCGACCTCGGTGACTGAGGTGACCCGCCGAGCGGGCGTGAGTCGATCCAGCTTCTTCAACTACTTCGCGTCAAAATCAGAGATTCTCTGGTACGTCTTCGACCGCCGGATCGCGGCGCTCGATGCCGCACTCGCCGATGCCTCGGTACCGGTCGCAACGGCACTGCGCGTGTTCGCCGCGGGGGAGCACCCTGACACGCTCGCACTCGCCGTCGCCGAAGCGCGCACGATGGGCGTGGAGGAAGAACTGGCCGCCGGTCGCGCAGAGCGCCAGCTCCGTATTGCCGACCTCGTGGGCGCGCGACTGCGACGCGACGGCGTCAACGCACTGGTCGCTGAGATCCACGCAGCGGGCTACGCAGCTGCGCTCGTGAGCACGGTCTGGCGCTGGGCGCACCTCGGAGCCGGGCGACACCAGCTCAACGCGCTGCTGCTCGACTCGCTCGACGCGGCCGACACGGTGTTCGCCTAGACGAATCGCGGTGCGGGATCACCCCGCCTGCGACGGCAACACCGGCTCCGGTACACTCTCCCGATCGCGGAACGCCTGCTGTGGCACGATGAACCTCAGAGCGATAGCAGCGACCAGGGCTGATCCGCCGCAGACGCACCACACGATGACATAGCCGGTGAACGACCCCGCGGTGCCCCCGCCGGCTTCAGCGCCCGCGGCTCCTGCAGCTCCCGCAACACCGTGCATCAGGGCGATCCCGAAGATCGCGGAGGCGATGGCGCCGCCGACGGTCTTCGTCGAATTGGTGAGGCCGGTCGCGACGCCCGTGAGATGATCCGGCGCACCGGCCGCGGCCGCTGCGGGGAGTGCGGCGACCAAAGCGCCCGAGCCCAGGCCCGCGATCATCATGTTGGTGACCATGTGGGTGTACGTGTCGTGGAACGGGAGGAAGAGCAGGTATCCGATCGCGACGAGCAGCGCGGCGCCCGCGAGCGTGTTGCGGGGCGTGCTGAGCCGGGCGACGAACGGGTAGAGCAATGCGCCGATCACCATCGCAATGAGATACAGCCCGATGACAAGCGAAGTCGCGAAGCCGCCGATGCCGAGGCCGTACCCCGCGGACTCGGGGTCGGTGCGAATGAACGTCGAGAGGGGCGCTTGAGCCCCGAGCACACTCATACCGAAGAGGGCGGCGGTGACGAAGACCGGGGCGAGCGCCGGCGAACGGAACATGCGCACGTCGATCAATGGGTCGGGATGGCGCAGCTCCCAGCGCGCGAACGGCACGACGAGCACGAGGCCGAGCAGTACGACCGCCCAGGCGATCACGCTTCCTACGCCCTGCAGCCGCAGCAGGCTCAGGCCACCGGTGAAGGCCAGGAGCGCCACGGTGATGAGCATGAGACCGACGTAATCGAGGCGGCCGCCGAGCTGCTCGGGCGACTCCGTGACACCGAAAGCGATCACGAAGAAGCACAGCGTGACGAGAATCCCCGGTACGAGCAGGACGCCGAAGATCGGGAACGAGTCGATCAGTTGCCCGCCGATGAGTGCCCCCGAGATCGCGCCGGTCTCGAGCGCGGCGACGAGAATGCCGGCGGCGCGAGCGGTGAGCAGCGAACGGCCGTCGCGGCCGGCGGTACGCGACCAGATCAGTGCGATTTCGAGCGGCAGCCACACGACGTAGACGCCCTGCAGTGTCCACGCTGCGAGGAAGAGCGGGAAGGTCTGAGCGAACGGCAGCGCAAGGCTGGCGACGGCGGTGATCGCGGTCGACCAGAGCAGGATCCGCTTATGCCCGACCATGTCGCCGAGTTTGGCGAGCGCCGGCACGACCAGTGCCGACAGCATCAACTGCGAGCCCTCAAGCCAGTTCACATCGGCATCGGGCACATCGAGGTGACGCGCGATGTTGGAGAGCATGGGGGTGTAATAGCCCTGCAGAAACCCACTTGTGAACTCGACGAACGCCAGAAAGCCGACGATGCCGGCGAGTACGCCGAGCCGCACGCGGGTCATGCGGCCGAATCCCCGCCGGGCAGGCCCTCGATGAGGCTGCGGTGGAAACGGGTGCCGCGCTCGAGTTCGACGACAGCGACTCGTTCGTCGACGCCGTGGATGGTCGCGCGGAGCTCGGCTGACATGGCGAGCGGTGCGAATCGGTAGACCGCGGGGGCGAATCGATGGAAATGCCGCGAGTCGGTGGCGGCCATCATGATGTACGGCACCGTTTCGGCAGACGGATGCGATTGGCCGACCGCGTGTGCGATGAGTCGGAATTGCGTGTTCTCGCTCGACGATTCGGGTGAGGGCTCCTCACCGTCGACGACCTCGATCGTGACTCGCCGGTCGGCGATCCGGCGGCGAATACGGTCGGTGGTCCGCGCTACCGATTCGCCGAGGGCGATGCGCAGATTGACGGTGGCGTTCGCCTGCGAGGGGAGCACGTTTGCGGCGGTGCCGCCCGCGAACATCGTCGGGGCGACCGTGGTGCGTACCATCGCGGCGGGTTCGCCCCCGAGCCGCGCGAACACCCGTGCGGTGAGCCAGGGCTTCGCCGCCAGTAAACGATACAGCGGTCGTGCGGCACCGCCCGAGCGCGGCGCGAAGCGCGCGAGCATGCGGGTGACCCCCTCCGGGGCGTGCGCGGGGAAGGTGCCTGGTGTGAGACGTCCGACAGCCCGCGCGATGCGTGCGACCGCGGTGAGCGACGGAGGGGCTGACGCGTGACCGCCGTCTCCTCGGGCGCTCAGCCGCACCGTCATCGGGCCTTTTTCGCCGACACCAACCATCGCGGCCTGCCCGCGCACGAAGGGCAGCGGGGCATCGACCACGGCCCCGCCCTCATCGAGGACGAGCCAGGGAGTGATGCCGCGTTCCTGGAACGTCTGTGCAATGGTGCGCGCCGCCTCGCCGAACGTCTCCTCATTGCCGCCGAACGACAGATAGACGTCGCGAGCGGGCACGAAGTTGTCGGTGAGGAGTGCCTCGACGGCCTCGAGGACGACGAGCAACGGCCCCTTGTCATCGAGTGCGCCGCGGCCGTACACGAAACCGTCGGCAATGCGTCCGTCGAACGGGGGGTGGGTCCAGGCATCGGACGCATCAACGGGTACCACGTCGAAGTGCGCCATCAGCACCACCGGGTCGAGCGCGGAATCGGCACCGCGCCAGTGGAAGAGCAGCCCGAGATCGGTGATGCGCTCGCGCTGCAGGTCGGCATGCACCCGCGGGTAGAGCTCCTCGAGCAGCGCGACGAAGGCCTCGAAGGGTTCGGCCCCGCGCTCGTCGATCTCCGCCGACACCGTCGGAATCTGGATCATGCGCGAGAGGCGCTCCGCTGCACCGGATGAGCTCGTCATGGCATTACCGTATCCGATCGTCGTTCCGCGGCCGTCACAGTGCGGCCGCGAGTCGAGTGCCCTGATCGATCGCCCGTTTCGCGTCGAGCTCGGCCGCGACATCGGCGCCGCCGATCACATGCGACGCGCGCCCAGCCGCGAGCAATTCGTCGTGCAGCTCTCGTGCCGGGTCTTGGCCGGTGCAGAGCACGATGGTGTCGACCTCCACGGTGCGCAGGGCACCATCGACGCTGATGTGCAACCCGGCGTCATCGATCGCGAGGTATTCGGCGCCTGCGATCATCTGCACCCCGCGGCGCGCGAGTTCGGTGCGGTGGATCCATCCGGTGGTCTTGCCGAGGCCGGCACCGAGCTTCCCCGATTTGCGCTGCAGCATTACGACCGAACGCTTCAGCCGAGTTTCCACTGGGACGGTGAGCCCGCCCGCGCGCGCGTATTCCGCGTCGACGCCCCAGTGCGCGAGGAACCCCGAGACATCCCGCGGGTCTTCCACGTGATCGGTCGTGAGAAACTCGGCGACGTCGAAGCCGATACCTCCGGCGCCCAGGATCGCGACGCGGTCGCCGACCGGCACGCGATCGCGCAGCACGTCGAGATAGCCGACGACGCTCGAGTGGTCGAGCCCGGAGATCTCAGGCCGTCTCGGCTGCACCCCCGTGGCGAGGACGACTTCGTCGAATGCCCTTGCGTTGAGTTCGGCGGCGCTCACCCGCTCGCCGAGGCGCAGTTCGACACCGGTCTCGGCGATCCGGCCCGAAAAGTAGCGCAGGGTCTCGCGGAACTCGCTCTTGCCCGGAACCTGCAGCGCCACATTGAGTTGGCCGCCGATGCGCGAGTCGGCCTCGTAGAGCACCACCTCGTGGCCCCGGGATGCCGCCGTGGTGGCGCACGCCAACCCGGCCGGGCCCGAGCCGACGACCGCGATGCGTTTGCGCCGGGTGGTGGGGGCGATGACCAGCTCGGTCTCGTGAGCGGCGCGCGGGTTCACGAGGCACGAGGCGACCTTGCCCGCGAAGGTGTGATCGAGGCAGGCCTGATTGCAGCCGATGCAGGTATTGATGCGCTCCGGAGTACCGGCGGCCGCCTTCGCCACGAACTCGGGGTCCGCGAGGAAGGGGCGGGCGAGCGACACCATGTCGGCGCAACCGTCGGCGAGCAGCCGCTCAGCCGTCTCGGGAGTATTGATGCGGTTCGTGGTGATCAGCGGGATCGACACCGCACCCATGAGCCGGTGCGTGACCCACGAGAACGCGCCGCGCGGTACCGAGCTCGCGATGGTCGGGATGCGCGCCTCGTGCCACCCGATACCGGTATTGAGCAGCGTCGCACCGGCGGCTTCGACATCGAGCGCGAGCGCAATGACTTCGTCGAGCGTGGACCCGTCGGGCACGAGATCGAGCATGGAGAGGCGGTAGATCAGGATGCCGTCGTCGCCGACCGCCTCGCGCACCCGCCGCACGATCTCACACGGAAAGCGGCGGCGGCGTTCGGCATCACCGCCCCAGCGATCCTCACGATGGTTCGTGTGCGCCGCCGCGAACTCGTTGATGAGGTAGCCCTCCGAGCCCATGACCTCGACACCGTCGTACCCGGCTTCGCGAGCAAGACGAGCCGTGCGAGCGAAATCGTCGATGGTGCGCTCGATCTCGGCGTCGCTGAGTTCGCGCGGGGCGATGGGAGAGATGGGGGCCTGCACCGGGCTCGGCGCCACGATATCGGCGTGCGCACCGTAGCGGCCGGAGTGCAATACCTGGAGCAGGATGCGCCCGCCCACCTCGTGCACCGCGTCGGTCACCAGGCGGTGGTCGGCGACATCGTCTGCGTCGGTGAGCATCGCGGCATGAGCGGTCAAACGGCCCTCGGGATTCGGCGCGACCCCGCCGGTGACGATGAGCCCCGCACCAGCGACGGCCCGCTCGCGGTAGAACGCGGCGAGCCGTTCGAAGCCACCGGGCAGCTCTTCAAGGCCCACGTGCATCGAGCCCATCAGCACGCGGTTCGGGAGGGTGATGCCGCCCAGGCGCAGTGGGGCGAGGAGGTGCGGGTACGTCTGCGTCGACATGGAGCTCCGGGTGTTCTCGGATCGGATCGCCCGGCCGTGCGGCACGAGCGCGATGCTCCGAATGTAGCGATGCTCTGAAAACCTGTCGACACAAATGTGCCGAATATACAAAAACGAGGTGCGGGGGACACCCCCGCACCTCGAATATTCGCGCGACTTAGAGTGCGCGGATGTTGCTTGCCTGCAGGCCCTTGGGGCCCTGCTCGACGTCGAATTCGACCTTCTGCTCTTCGAAGAGGTCGCGACGGCCGTTGCCCTGGATCGCGCTGAAGTGCGCGAAGACATCGGATCCGCCGTCATCGGGCGTGATGAAGCCGAAGCCCTTTTCGGAGTTGAACCATTTCACGGTGCCGGTGGCCATACTGTTTTCCTTCATGTTGCTGGTCGCAGATGCGACCGGGGTGCCACGGCGACGGCGCCGACGTGGAGACTGGTAGCGTGCCGCATCGCTGCGGCAAATAAAACGTGCTGGAGAATCCCTACGTTCGGCATTACTGGTCTTACTCTGTGAGCCTATCCCACGGTGTGACATGGCGCGAGCGTCGGCTACGTAATCGTTACCTTGGGTGACGATTGTTCATTCGGCTTGACAGTTGCGCGATCGCGCGTGATGCTACTTACAGTCACCATGACTCTAAGTGGCTGCCGCGCGTCGATCGCCTGATGCCATCAGGGATCCGTGCGCAAGGTCACCGCGAACCCGGGAGCAGCGATGGAATACGCAGAGGTGAATGCGAGCGCACGGCGCACGCTGCCGCCTGCCGTGGCGGTGTCGAGCGTCGCTTTCGCGCTGCAGCCGCCCCCCGGCGCGTTGCGATGCGGCGGGAGTGGTTTGCCGGACATCGAGGGGGAACTCGACACTGACGCGCCGTCGCTCTGGATTCCTCTCGTGCGGCGCATTCGCGAGCCCTTCCGTGGCCAATGGGCCCTGCCTGGAGGGCCGACGCACTGGGATGAGACCCTCGCCGACACCGCCCTGCGTTCGATACGCGACGCCGCGGGGCACGACCCCGGCTACCTCGAGCAGCTGTACGCGTTCGGGGGCGTCGAACGGTCGGCCGATGCGCAGCGTCTCGTGACGATCGCCTATTGGGCGCTCTTTGGCGAGGCCGATCTGGTGAGCGCGCCGTCGATGCCGTCGGCCGATGCCCTCTCCACTACGGCGACGACTCCGGAAGCGTCGGACGCTGCAGTGGGCGCGGACGATGGACAGGGCCGAGAAACACCGCGCTGGGATGATCCGGCACCGAAGCGTGCGTCGGTGCGCGCCGCACCCCTGCCGCGAGACCGAGACGCCGCCGATGAGCCGGGAAACGTCGCGTGGTGCGCCGCCGACCGGCTCCCGGAGCTCGCCTTCGACCACGCGGAGATCGTTGCCTACGCGCTGGCGCGATTGCGCAGCAAGACCGCGTACGCCGCAGTCGCGCACCGTTTTCTCGGGCCCGTGTTCACGATCGCACAGTTGCGGGCCGTGCACGAGGCAGTGCTGGGCCACGCCGTCGAGCCGGCGAACTTTCGACGGCAGATGCTCGCTCAAGGCACCCTCACCGACACCGGAGCGCGCGAGGTGGGCACTCCGTACCGACCCGCGCGGCTCTATCGCTTCCGCGAGGAGGCGGCGCCAAGTTTTCCCACCGATCGTCCCGAACCGAGGAGTCGACCATGACGAGCGTGCACGAATTGATCCGCGGTGCTGCAGCGCGCGAGCGATCCGCGACGGGGCGCCCCGCCGCTCCGACGTCGCCGCACCGCAAGCCGATCGCCTTGCGGTCGACCGGAGCGTCGAGCTGCGATTCCGGGCTGGTGCAGGATCCCTGGGCCATCGACCGCGCACCCGGATACGGGCCGGGGGCGTCGAACGTCGACGTCATACCCGGTGACGCGCCGCGCCAGGGCGCGCTGCCGGCCCGATACACATCGGCGAGCGATGCCGAACTGCACGATTGGATCGTCGCCGCACGGGCTGCACTCGGTCACCGCGTGCAGATTCTCGGTCACTTCTACCAGCGCGACGAGATCGTGCAGTACGCCGATTTTGTGGGCGACTCGTTCATGCTCGCGCAGGCGGCGAAAGGCAGCCCCGAAGCAGAGGCGTTCGTGTTCTGCGGCGTGCACTTCATGGCCGAGACCGCCGACATCCTCTCCGGCCCCGAGCAGGCCGTGATTCTGCCGAACCTGGCAGCCGGATGCTCGATGGCCGACATGGCGACGATCGAGCAGGTCGAAGACTGCTGGCGCGAACTCACGGCGGCGCTGCCCCCGGCCGAGGAGGGCGGCCTGCAGCCGGTGATCCCGGTGACCTACATGAACTCGTCGGCCGCCATCAAGGCATTCTGCGGACGCAACGGCGGAATCGTGTGCACGTCGTCGAATGCTCGCACAGTACTTGAATGGGCCTTCGCCCGTGGCCAGCGCGTCGTCTTTTTCCCCGATCAGCATCTCGGGCGCAACACCGCGAAGGCGATGGGCATCGGCGAAGACCAGATGCCGCTCTGGCGCCCGCACCTTCCGTTGGGCGGCAACACGGCGGAGCAGCTCGGTGATGCGCGCGTGATCCTCTGGAACGGATTCTGCTCCGTGCACAAGCGCTTCACCGTGGCCCAGATCGACCGCGCGCGCGAAGAGTTTCCCGGGGTTCGCGTGATCGTGCACCCCGAGTGCCCCGCCGCCGTCGTCGAAGCCGCGGATGGTGCCGGATCGACCGAGTACATTCGTCGCGAGATCGAGAACGCGGAGCCCGGCAGCGTCATCGCGATCGGCACCGAGATCAACCTCGTCAACCGACTGCAGCAGCAGCACCCCGAGCTCACGATTTTCTGCCTCGACCCGGTCGTGTGCCCCTGCTCGACCATGTATCGCATCCACCCCGCCTACCTGGCCTGGACGCTCGAGTCGCTGCTCGCCGGCGAAACCCCCAACCGCATCAGCGTGAGCGACGCGGTTGCGGGTGACTCGCGAGTGGCGCTCGAGCGCATGCTCGCCGCGAAACCATGATCGTCGTCGGCACCGGTGTCGCCGGGCTCTCGGCGGCGATCGCCGCGCTCGAGCGCGAGGCAGACGTCACGGTTGTCACCGAAGGCGACCTCGATCACGACCCCGTGGGGAACACGCCACGAGCGCAGGGCGGTATCGCGGCGGCGATCGGCGCAGGGGATCGGCCCGCCGATCACCTCGCCGACACCCTGGCGGCGGGGGCGGGGCTCGTCGACCCCGGCGCGGCCGAAGTGCTGACGCGCGAGGGAGCCCGCATCATGCGGGGGCTGCTGGCGGATGGGTTTGCGGCCGATCGCGTGCCGGTGCACAGTCGAGCGGGCGGCGAGCCGGCACTCGGGCTCGAGGCGGCCCACGGTCGCGCGCGCATTGTGCACGCGGGCGGCGATCGGACGGGAGCCGTGCTGCACGCTCACCTGGCCGCGCGGGTTCGCGCTGCGGCGAGCGCCGGGCGGCTCAGGCTGATCGAGCGCCGTCGGGTGCGGTCTCTCGTGATCGATGCCGGTACCGTGCGCGGCGTGGAGTTTGCGGCGACTGGCTCGGTGCGCGAGGAACGGGTGTTCGACGACGCGGTGGTGCTCGCGACCGGCGGATACGCATCGCTGTTTCCGGTGAGCACGAACCATCCGTCGTCGGTCGGGCACGGCGTCGTGCTTGCCGCGCGGGCGGGTGCGGTGCTCGCCGATCTGGAGTTCGTGCAGTTTCATCCGACCGCACTCGTCGCTGCGGGTGGCGGCTCCTTCCTGATTTCTGAAGCGGTACGCGGTGCCGGTGCGGTGCTGCGTGATGACGCGGGCGTTCGCTTTCTCGAGGGGCAGCATCCGCTGGCGGAGTTGGCGCCGCGCGATGTCGTGGCACTCGCCACGCACCGTGCGTTGCGCCGCAGCGGCCGATCTGCGGTGTGGCTCGACGCAACCGGGATCGAAAGAGACGGAGGACCAGGCACCCTTGCTCGCCTGTTCCCCGCCATCTCGCGTGTGCTGGCCGACCTCGGGTTCGATTGGCGAAGGGAGCCGGTACCCGTCGCCCCCGCGGCGCACTACACGATGGGTGGCGTCGCGAGCGATCTCGACGGGCGCACGAGTGTGCCCGGGCTGCTCGCCGCGGGTGAAGTCGCGTCGACCGGCGTGCACGGAGCAAATCGTCTGGCGTCGAACTCGCTGCTCGAAGGCCTCGTCTTCGGCACCCGGGCGGGTGCCGCTGCGGCCGCCTATCGCGCACGACTCGATCCGTGGCCGGTGCGTGGCGGAGGAATGGCCGCACTGATCGACGAAGCGGCGGTTGTGGAGATACCGGACAAGATGACAGCTGATGAGAGCGGTCGCTTGGACGATCACCGCAGTGGAACCTCGCCTGAGTCACCCGACGTCGCGCGGGGCAAAGCTTCAGGAGTGCTCTCCGCGCTCTCTGGGGCTGTCGGAGCGCATCTCGGGATCGAGCGCGAGGCTTCGGGGCTCGCGGAGATGCGTCGCAGCGCTGCGCACGCCATGCAGACGAATGATGTGCATGTTGTGAACCGGGCAGCGCTCGCCGCCGCGATTGCCCAGGCGGCCGATGTTCGCGAGGAATCGCGCGGGGCCCATCGACGCGCAGACTTTCCGCAGGTCGATGAGCGGTACGCGACGCGTCGCGCACTGTGCTGGGTCGAACGTGCGGGAGCGGGGGCACGTGTCGCGTCCGATCGATCACACCCATTCGTGAGCGGCGAATCTGCCGCTCAAGCACCGAGGAGCGTTTCCGCATGCTGACAGCAGCCCTGATCGAATCGGTCGTGCGATCTGCACTCGCCGAAGACGCGCCGTGGGGAGACCTCACTGTCGAACTCGCCATTGCGGAGGACGCGGTGCTCGACACCCGTCTGGTGGCTCGTGAAGCGGGAGTCTTCGCCGGTGGTGCGCTCGTGCGCGAGGCGTTTCGGCAGCTCGACCCTCGTGTCGCCGTGACGGACCTCGTCGCAGACGGGACGTCGTTTGCAGCGGAAGACACACTCGCGCGAATCGCGGGGCCGGCACGGGGTGTGCTGACGGCTGAGCGCGTGGCGCTGAATTTCGTGCAGCGACTGAGCGGCATCGCGACGCTCACCGCGCAGTTCGTGAGCGCTGTCGCGCACACGTCGTCACGGATTGCGGACACGCGGAAGACGACTCCGGGGCTTCGGGCGCTGGAGAAGCACGCCGTGCGTGCAGGTGGCGGCTCCAACCATCGATTCGGGCTCTCGGACGCGATGATGATCAAGGACAACCACCTGGTAGCGCTCGGTGCGCATGATGCAGACTCGATCACGTCAGCGCTGCGAGGGCTGCGCCAACGCGCAGGGCATACGACGTCGATCATTGTGGAGGTCGACGACCTCTCCCAGCTCGATGCAGTGCTCAATGCCAATGTCACGGGAATTCTGCTCGATAATTTCTCGACCGATGATCTTGCGGTGGCGGTCGAGCGGATCGCGGGGCGCGTGGTCGCCGAGGCCAGCGGGGGCGTGTCGCTCGATACCGTCGCCGGGATTGCGGAGAGTGGCGTCGATGTGATCTCGGTGGGCCAGCTGACGCACGGTGCCCGTGCGCTCGACATCGGTCTCGACGCCGCATGAACGCGGATGCGGGTGCGGGTGCCACGGGTCATTGGTACCTTGATGCCGCCGCGACCGCACCCTTGCGCCCAGAGGCTCGCGCTGCGATGGTGGCGGAATTCGACGCTGGCGCAGCGAACCCGTCGAGCGTGCACCAAGCCGGATATCGAGCGCGGGCGTCCGTCGACGCGGCTCGCGCCGAGATCGCGCGTGCGTTCGATACTCGGCCGAGTGAGGTTGTCTTCACCTCTGGCGGAACCGAGGCGAACAACCTTGCGATCATTGGTCTCGCGCTTGCGAATCCACGTGGCCGACACGTGGTCACCTCGGCGATCGAGCACCCGTCGGTGCTCGAGAGCTGCCGGTACCTGGAGCGCGTATTCGGTTTCTCGTGCGATGTGTTGTCGGTCGACTCCGACGGCCGTGTCGACCCCCGTGATGTCGCACGATGCGTGACCGACCGCACCGCACTGGTGTCGATTGGACTCGCCAACGCTGAAATCGGCACGGTACAAGACCTGCCGAGCATCGCCACGATTACCGAAGATCAGGGCGCGCTGCTGCACTGCGATGCGGTGCAGGCGGCAGCATCGCTGCCGGTCTCGTTCGGCATGGGGCAGCCTCACGATGCCTGGCCCGGACCGGGCATTGACGCGTTGACGATCGCTGCGCACAAATTCGGTGGGCCGCAGGGAATCGGTGCGTTGCTGGTGCGGCCTGGGCTCGCGATGGAGCCGCTGCTGCACGGAGGCGGGCAGGAAGGCGGCCGGCGCTCGGGAACTGAGAGCGTTGCGGCCATTGCTGGATTCGCTGCTGCAGTGCGTGCATCGCACGCCGATGTCGGGTCACGAGGCGTCGCATTGCTGGGATCACGGGAAACGCTGATTGCGCGTGTGCTGGCTGAGATACCGGGCGCACAGCTCACTGGCCACCGCGAGGAGCGCCTCCCCGGCCACGCCTCATTTGTCATCGCCGGCGTGAGCGGAGAATCCTTGCTCGTCGCACTCGATGCCGCCGGAGTCGCCGTTTCGTCGGGGTCGGCCTGCGCTGCCGGCTCTGACGAGCCGTCACCGGTGCTGCTGGCGATGGGCATCACCCCCGAGCTGGCGCAGACCGCGATTCGGTTCACATTACCGACGGTGCTGCCGAGCGCGGTGATCGACCGCGTGCTCGCAGTGCTGCGGTCAGAAGTCAGTGATCGAACGGTCATGCGGCCTCTGGCTCCACCAGCGGCGTAGTCGGCCCACCGGCCGCTCCGGCCACGAAGCGCGCGTACAGCGGCTGGTCGGTCAGCCGACGCAGCATTTGGAGCAGCGGATCATCGGGATCGATGGCCTGCGCAGCGTCGAGTTGCCGTTGCGCCACCGACTGCGTGCCGCTCAGCCACCACACCCAGGCACTGAGCCCCAGGAGCCCGGGGCGCAATGCCTCTGGAGTGAGCGAGATTGCCTCGCGCAACCGGGCGCGCAACTCAGGGAGGCGCTCATGCGCGGTGAACTCGGGGCAGATGCTCGCCAGCAGTCGATAGACCGACCAGCCCGGTGGGGGCGCATGCAGCGCCCTGCGGCATACTCCATCTGAGTCAGGCTCGCCGTGCGCGCAGCGCCCCACCCACCCGGCTGCACTCGCGGCAGATGGCTGAGGGCGCGAGGCGGGTGCGATTCCGAGGTCGACATCGAGCTCGATCGGAATTCCGATGAAGTTGCCGAGCGGATGTTCTCGCCCGAGTTCGACGGGGAATTCGGGTCGGGTGATCAATCCGAGGGCGAGCACGAACCAGCGCCCAGGATGCGCGGTGGCGCGGATGAGCCGCGCCACGGCGTCGGCATCGAAGTCGGCGTTCTCGAGGAGCCACCGTGTGACCGCCGCCGTCTCCGTCATCCAACCGAGCGCGTACTCGGTGAGGTTCCCGGTCTCGGAAAGGTGCGGGGGGACACCCGCCGAGACCGGGAAATCGTGGGGCAGAACGCGGTCGAGTGCTGCACCGACCGCCTCCGCCAAATCTGGATCTGGCTCGGGGATGACACCGAGGTGGGCCAAATCACTGGGCTCGGCACCGTGGGAGCGCGCTTCGTGCGCGACCGGGCTCTCAGCGATCTCGCTGAGGGGTCTGCCTTCGCGAGGCGCACGCGTGTCGAAGAAACTCACCCAGGCGTCGGCGGCAAGCACGCACAGCTCTTGCACCGGCACACGCTCGCGACGCAGTCGGCGTTCGATGCGTCGCGCCAACCGCTGCTGCGGTGGGGAGTCAGGCGAGTCAGCGAAACGTTCACTGGTCGCAATGACGATGGCGAGTGCGCATCGCGTGCCGCGCGCAGTCGAGATGTCGCGCGACAGGCCGCTGATGAAGTCGAGGAGCGCCAGAGTGTCGCTCGGTGAGTCGCGAGCCGGCAGGTCTGCGCGCACTGCCTGCCCGGAGCGACTTCCGTCGAAGCATACGATAAAGATGCTGTCGGTCGCGGTGAAGCCGGTGAGATGCGGCAGCGCCGCGAGGAAGTCGGCGGTGCCTTGGCACCGCACCACGGGGCGTGAGTCGAGTACGTCTGGGGTCATGCGTCGATTCTGCGCGGCCGCGGAAAGCGTCGAAGCGTTGTCCACAGGACGCCGACGATGGGGCCGGTGAAATCAGGAAACTCCCCGGCTGTGAGCGCATGACCGATCGCCTACGGTTCCGACCCGCGCCGGAGCGCATCGACGGAGGCGGCGGGGCCCATCACGCCTGCGGCCGCCGACGTGACCGAGCAGACGTGCTCGGCCACATCGGCGGCCGCAGATGGTGACGTGCGATCCCTACTCGACGAGCTTGCCCTGCACTGAATCATCGGCGTCGGCGTAGGCGAGGTCGCGGAATGACTCGGGCGCCTCGGGGAGCGGCTCGAAGACCGCGCCGCCTTCGGGCGTCCAGACGAAGTTGCCCTGCAGCGCCGCATCCTGCTCCGGGAAATCGGAGCGGTTATGGCAGCCGCGCGTCTCGCGGCGCTCGCGCGCGCACTCGAGCGTCGCGCGGGCGGCAAGCATCGAACCGTACAGGTCGAAGGCGTGCGCGAGATCGTCGAAACCGGCGATATCGGGGTGCGAGGTGACGCGATCCACTCGCTCCTGCAGAGCGTCGAGCTTCTCGAGGCCCGCGGTGAGGCCGGCCTCGCTGCGCACCACGCCAACGTGCTCGGTCATCAGGTCGCGCAGCGCGCGCTGCAGGCGGCGCGGGCTCTCGGTGCTCTTGCCCGCAGCTCCGTCGCCCACGAGCAGATTCTGCATCTCGGCTCGGGCCTCTGCCACGGCAGCCGGATCGCGACGCACTTCGGTGAGCCCGGTCACGTAGTCAGCGGCGTCTCCACCGGTGATGCGACCGTAGACCAGCAGCTCGATGAGTGAGTTGCCACCCAGGCGGTTCGCGCCGTGCAGGCCGCTTGAAGCTTCGCCGATCGCGTACAGGCCGTCGACGCCGGTGCTGTGCTCATCGGGTGTCACCCACACGCCGCCCATGGAGTAGTGCGCGGTCGGAGCGATTTCGATGGGCTGCTCGGTGATGTCGAGCATCTGCAGGTCGATGAGCGTGCGGTAGACGCGGGGGAGCTTCGAGAGGATCTGCTCGCGCGGCAGGTGCGACACGTCGAGGTAGACGCCGCCGTTCGGGGTGCCACGCCCTTCCGAGATCTCGGTGTAGCTCGCGAGCGCCACGCGGTCGCGGGTCGAGAGCTCCATGCGCTCCGGGTCGTAGCGCTCCATGTAGCGCTCGCCGAGTGAGTTGCGCAGAATGCCGCCTTCGCCGCGCGCCGCCTCCGAGACGAGGGTGCCGGCGGCGTCGGCCGGCTCCAGGATGCCTGACGGGTGGAACTGCACGAGCTCGGCGTCACGGATCTTGCCGCCTGCGAGCGCGGCGAGGCGGAACGAATCGCCCGTGTTTTCGTCGCGACGCGACGAGGTGTTGCGCCAGATGCGCGTGTGGCCGCCGGCCGCGAGGATGACGGCGTCCGCGTGAATCACGATGGGCGCGCCGTCGACGATGTCGAAGCCGTAGGCGCCGAAGATCTTGCCGTCGCTGACGAGCAGGCGGGTGATGTAGACGGTGTCGATGATCTGCACGCGCAATTCGGAGGCGCGGCGCATGAGCGTGCGCTGAATCTCGAGCCCGGTGTAGTCGCCGGCGTAGGCCGTGCGGCGGTACTTGTGCGCGCCGAAGAATCGCTGGCTGATGCGGCCGTCGGCCTCGCGTGCGAAGGGCATGCCCCAGCGCTCCAGGTCTTCGATGCCGCGCGCGGCGTTGCGCGTCACGGTTTCCACGATTGCGGGATCGGCCAGGAAGTACGATTCGCGCAGCGTATCGGCTGCGTGCTGCTCCCAAGAATCCTCGGGGTCCATCGTACCGAGCGCAGCATTGATGCCGCCGGCGGCGAGTGTGGTGTGCGCGTCGTGGGCGCGGCGCTTGCCGACGGCGAGCACCTGCACGCCTCGTTCGGCGAGCTCGATGGAGGCGCGCAACCCGGCACCGCCCGTGCCGATGACGAGCACGGAGGTAGAGAGGAGACGTTCGCCGCGGGCGGTGCCCTGGGCGTCGACGGTGGGAGATGAGGTGGTCATGCGAACCACGTTAGGTCTGCCTTATCCATTACTCCAATGAATAGAGCTGATGATCGTCATGCGCGTAGGCTATCGTCATGAACCTCGAGCAATTACGCGGCTTCGTTGAGATCGCCCAGACCGGCCACTTCACCCGCGCGGCTGAGCGTCTGCACCTCGCTCAGCCCTCGCTCAGCCGTCAGATCGCCACGCTCGAGACCGACCTCGGTGTCGAACTGCTGCATCGTGTGCGGGGCAACGTGGCGCTGACCGCGGCAGGGGAGCGGCTGCTGCCGATCGCGCGACGCATGCTCGCCGACGCCGACGCGGCGCGCGATGAGATGGCCGATCTTGCCGGTCTCCGTCGTGGACGCATCCGTCTCGGCGCGACCCCGACTCTGTGCACGAGCCTTGTCGCCGACGTGCTGGCCGAGTTCAGCGAGCGCTACCCGGGCATCGACATCGAGATCCTCGAGCGCGGATCCCGATCCCTCATCACCGCACTGATGGAGGGCGGACTCGACCTCGCACTCATCGTGACCAGCGTCTCCTCCGGGGCGGCGCGCGCGGTGCTCGAGCGCGAGCAGATTCTCAGCGAACGTCTCGTCGTGGTGTCGGATCCGAGCCGCCCCGATCCGTTCGGACGCGACTCCTCATCTGACGCGCCGGTGCGTCCGATCGAAATGGCCGAGCTGGCACGCGTGCCGCAGGTCGTGTTCCCCGAGAACTATGACCTGCGCGTCACCGTCGATGCGGCGTTTCGTGCGCACGGGCTCACGCCGCTGGTCGCCGTCGAGGGCGCCGAGATGGATGCGGCGCTGAGCTTCGCGGAGCGCGGCATCGGTGTGGCCGTGGTGCCCGCGATGGTCGCGGCGGATCATCCCACGCTGCGCACGGCTCCCCTTGCCGATGCTGCGCTCGCCCGCACCGTCAGTCTGGCTCGCCGCGCCGACATGGCCCCGACACGAGCCGGCGCTGCGCTGCAGGCCGTGGTGCGCGAGATCGCCGATCGGGTGACCGCTCCCGGGGCCGAACTGTCGAGTCTCGTCACGCGTGTGCTGTGACGGGAGCGCCGCGATTGGCCTCGCGGTGACGACACGCGATGTCAGCCCCGCTGCGCCTCGACCTGCTTGAGGTCGGCCTCGAGTGCCACCCAGCCGAGCATCGCGCACTTGACACGCATCACATACTTGGACACGCCCTGGAGCGCGACGGCGTCGCCGAGCAACTCCTCGTCGGGTTCGCCCTCGCCGCGCGCGTGGATCATCTCGCGGAACGCGTCAACGCGAACGCGCGCCTCGTCGATGGTGAGCTGATCGTCGCGCACGAGTTGCGACAGGATCGACGCCGACGCCATCGAGATCGAGCACCCCTGGCCTTCCCAAGCAACCTGGTCGATCCGACCGGTCTCGGGGTCGACCGAGATGGAGAGATCGATCTCGTCGCCGCAGCTGGGGTTGAACTCGTGATGCGACGCGGTGAGCGCCGACTCGGCCGCGGCGAGGTCACCTTTGCCGATCGGTCGTTTCGAGTGATCGAGAATGACCTCTTGGTACAGCCCGTCGAGCGCGCTCACGCCGACACCTCCGCTCCGAAGTACCGCTGGGCGCCGCGGAGCGCGTCGAGGAACCGATCGACCTCGTCTTCTGTCGTGGTGACGTGCACGCTGGCGCGCGTGCTCGACGTGATGCCGAGTGCGCGGTGCAGCGGCTGGGCGCAATGGTGCCCCACGCGCACGAGCACGCCCTGCTCGTCGAGGAACTGCCCGACGTCGTGGGCGTGCACGCCCTCGACCGACACCGCGGTGAGCGCGACGCGCTGCGTCGTGTCGGCGGGGCCGAGCAGTCGCAGGCCCGGTGTCGCTTCGATACCGGCGACGAGACGGTCGACGAGCTCGTGCTCACGCGCTGCGGATCGCGACATGCCGATCTCTTCGAGGAAGGCGACGGCAGCGCCGAGCCCGACGGCTTGCGACACCGGTTGCGTGCCCGGCTCGAAGCGCTGGGGAGCGGGCATGAACAGCGCCGACTCCATGGTCACCTTCGTGATGGCGGAGCCACCGGTGCGCGACGGCGGCAGCGCATCGAGCAGCTCGGGTTTGCCGTACAGCACACCGATGCCGTTCGGGCCGAGCATTTTGTGGCTGGAAAACGCGGCGAAGTCGACGCCGAGCGCTGCGAAGTCGACCGGGATGTGCGGTACGGACTGGCAGGCGTCGAGCACCGTGATTGCTCCGACCGCTCGCGCGAGTTCTGCGAGTTCAGCGACAGGGGCGATGAACCCGGTCACGTTCGAGACGTGGGCGAACGCAAAGATACGCGTGCGCTCGGTCAGAGCTTCGCGAGCGTCGTCGAGGGTCCAGGTGCCGTCTTCGCGCGCGGGGATGTAGCGGAACGTTGCACCGGTCTTGGCCGCGAGCCGCTGCCAAGGAATGAGGTTCGCGTGATGTTCGGCCTCGGTCACCAGGATTTCGTCACCGGGCTCGAGCGCGAATCGATCGCTGCCGGGGACGCCTAACCCCGCATTGGCCTCGCCGATGCCGAGGGCGACGATGTTCAGCGCGTCGGTCGCATTCTCTGCCCACACGATCTGCTCGGCGCTCGCTGCGCCGACGAACGCGGCGACGGCGGCGCGGGCGCCCTCGAACGCCGCGGTCGCTTCGCCCACAGCCCCGCTTGTACCGCGGTGCACTGCGGCGTTCGCCGTCTCAAGGAATCGCCGCTCAGCGTCAAGCACTCGCGCGGGGCGCTGCGAGGTCGCTGCCGCGTCGAGATATGCCGGCGCAGAGGGGAGCGCGTCATTCGCCGCGAAGTAGGGGAATGCGGCCCGCAGCTCGGTGACGTCGGCCGCGGTGAGCGCTGTGTTGAGTGCAGATGCAGGCATGATCTCCATTCTTCCACTCGGTGAGTGGCGATGCTGGTCTCCCGTGCAACGCCGTGATGCTTCGGCCTATTCCGAGTGCACCGTCGTGCAGACGGGTCGCCCCGGGTTACTCGGCAGCGGAGGCCGCGATATGCACGGGTGCGGTGTTCGGTCCGCTGCCGGCGCGGTCGCCCGGGCCGCTCAGCCACCAGTTCACGGCGCCCGTGAGGAGGGCGAGCAGCGCGGACGCCAGTGGGAGGACCAGCGCGGCCTGCGTGCCGAGGTCGGTCGCGATGACGCCGGTGAGTGCGGCAGCCGCGGATTGGCCGACCATCAGACCCGAACCCAGCATGGTCATGACGGTCGCCGAGCGGCCGATCGGGCTGCGTTGCGCGCCGAAACTGTAGAGCGTGACCAGCAACGGACCGACACCGATGCCCATGACCGCCAGGCTCAGGAGCATCGTCGGAATGTCGACCGCGAACTGGAGCAGCGCGGTGCCCGCGATGATGCAGAGTGCGAAGACCGGCCAGCGTGCGCGCAGTGAGAACCTCGGGGGGAGTGCGGCAACACCGATCGCGAAGATCGCGGACCCGACGCCCATCGCGCCATAGATCAAACCGGCCCGCTCAGGGTCACCGCGATCTTGCATGAAGGAGGTGAGCGACGTCAGCATCGAACCGAAGAAGAGCCCGACCGTGATGATGCCGGCCACGGTGACAAGCAAGGCGGGGCGCGCGAGTTGCGAGGCCGGCGTGAGCACCGCGGCGCGCTCCGCGGCGGACTGCGCGGGTGCTGCGGTGCGGTGCAGAGCGAACGCGGTGACGAAGATCAGGGTTAGGGCGCCGGCTCCGGCAACCGGCGCCCAGGCGCCGAACGCGGTCGCGAGCACTCCGACGATGACCGGGCCGAACACGAAGATGACTTCGTCGGCAGCGGACTCGTAGGCGAGCACGTTCGAGAGCATGCGCGGACGGCGCGCGGCGGGCAGCTCGTGCGTCACGATCGTGACGAGTCGCGATCGTGACATGGGCGAGGTCTGCGGCACGGTGGCGCCGGCCAGGAACGAACCCACGAAGAGCACCCAGATCGGGAGCGACGAAAACGCGATCCAGGCGAGCGCCCCGAGCAGCACGCTGTTGAGCGCAGCGGCAACGAGGAGTGTCGGTCGCTGTCCGAAGCGGTCCGCAGCGGCGCCGATGATCGGTCCGAAGCAGGCGACTCCGAGGCCGACCATTGCGGAATTGATGCCGCCGAGTTCGACCGATCCGCGGGCCGAGACGACCAGGGTGAGTACCCCGATCACCATCATCGCGAACGGAAGCCGTGAGATCAGGGCCAGCGGAAAGTACGCCTTACCGGTTCGCGAGAAAAGCGTCGGCGTGGCCGCTGACGCGTTGGAACCTGGGTGCTCGCTCGTCTGATGCATAGCCGACCAACTCTACCAGGAGTTTGCGGGCGGTGGGGTTAGGAGGCGGCGCCCACTGCGATGCCCTGACCGGCGAGGAACTTCGTGAACGCGCCCGAATCATCGAGCGCGCCGGAGTAGGGCACCCCGTCTACGACGACGAACGGCGTGCCTGTGACCGCGAGATCAGGGTCTTCGGCGTGCGGCACCGGGTTGGCAAACGCCCAGCTATTCAGCGCCTGCGCAAACGGAACGAACTTCTCGGTTTCGATGCAGGATCGCGCATCGTCGTTCAACCCGCCGGCACCGGCGTCGACGGCGTCGATGAGCGCGTCATTGTCGAGTCCGGGCGTGGACTCTGCGGGCTGAACGCTCCGGTCGAAGAGGTGTCGGTTCACGTCCCAGGCCGCTTCGGGCTGGGCATCGGCGACGCAGGCGAGCGCGCCGGCCGCACGAGACGAGTAATAGTCGGTGCCGATGCGATCGAGGAACGAGAGCGGGGTGAGCTCGAGTGTGACCTGGCCGCTCGACACGACCTGATCGAGGGTCGCGCCGTTCGTGGATTCGAACTGGCCGCAGTAGGGGCAGCGGTAGTCGACGTACAGCTGCACCCGGTGTTTCGTCGCGATCGACTCCGTCGGTTCGGGGACCTCCGACTCGGGGGCGTCTGAGGGCACCACTCCGTCTGCGGTAAAGGTGACTGCGCCCGTCGCCATGTTCTGCGGCCACACGATCTCCGCAGTAGTGCCCGACTGGCCGGGAGCGCTGATCGAGCCGCCGGCGGCGGTCGGTGTCGCCGACACGATCAGCAGCATGATGCCCACGATGATCGCGGCGACCACGGAGATCGCGCCAGAGATCACCCCGACAAACGCGGGAACCTTCAGCAGCCGAGATATGAGGCCGAAGATGCCGAGAACGACCGCCGCGAGGCCGAGGAGCGCGGCGAGGATCGCGCCCGGGGCGAAGTACAGCAGCGAGATCACCGCGGTGACGATGCCTGCCAGGCCGGCACCCATCGACGCGATCGACAGCGCGCCCGAGCCTCGCGGGGAGGGGCGCTCGGGGACGGCGTAGGGGTGAGAAGGTGGGGCGGTCGGCAACTGGGGATCGCTCATATGTTCCATTCTGGCAGCGACCACCGATATCGAAGCTCAGGCCTGAGTCTTCCGAAGGCCGTCAGCGGGCGGCACCGCGTACAGCGACTGGTGGCTGCGCCTACGATTGACGCATGATCATTCTCGCCGCGACTCCCATCGGCAATCTCGGTGATGCATCGACGCGTTTGCGCTCGACGCTCGAGGCCGCCACTGTCGTTGCGGCGGAAGACACCCGGCACACCGCCCAGCTGCTGCGGCTTCTCGAGATCGAGAATCGCCCAGAACTCATCGCCCTGCACGACCACAATGAGCACGAGCGTGCGGCGTCGCTCGTGGAGCGCGCACGGGACGAAGACATCGTGCTCGTCAGCGACGCGGGCATGCCCACCGTTTCGGACCCCGGCTTCCGCGTTGTACAGCTCGCTGCGGAAAGCGGGGTCGAGGTGAGTGCGATCCCGGGCCCGAGTGCCGTGATCACCGCGCTCGCCGTTGCGGGGCTGCCCACCGACCGATTCGCCTTCGAGGGCTTTCTGCCGCGCAAGGCGGGCGAGCGATCCCGCACCCTGCGCGAGCTCGCCACCGAGCGACGCACCCTGGTGTTCTTCGAAGCGCCGACGAGGCTCGCCGCATCACTCACCGACTTGGCTTCGGCCTTCGGTGACGACCGCCCCGCCGCGGTGTGCAGAGAACTCACCAAACTGCATGAGGAGGTGCGTCGTGGAGGCCTGAGCGATCTCGCCGCGTGGGCCGCGGATGGCGTTCGAGGTGAGATCGTCGTGGTGGTCGGGGGCGCTCCCGAAGCCGAGACCTCACCGGAAACCGCACTCGCCGAGGTACAGGAGCGGGTGCGCGGCGGCGAACGCCTGAAAGACGCGACGCGAGCGGTGGCGGAAGCGACCGGTCTCTCCTCTCGCGAGTTGTACGCTGCGGCGCTCGCCGATCGCGGCTGAGACTCCGCACAGGGGAACATCGGGCGCCTCTCAGCCGAAACGGCGCGAAATGCGACATACTCGGAGAGCATTCATGGCCGCACTCCGACCGTCTCGCATCGCAGCACGCTGATCGGGTCGCGCGGCCTCTCGCGAACCAAAGGACTGCTACCACTGTGAAATTGACGCGCGTACTCGCTCCCGCTGCCCTCGTCGGCGCCCTGCTGCTGGTCGGGTGCACCACCGGCGGGTCGGCAAAGGCCGATGCTTCGGGAGCCGACTGCCTCGCCGGTGGTTCCGCCAGTTCGGGCGTGACGGTATCGGGCTCGGTGGGTGAAGACCTCAAGCTCACTTCGAAGACACCGGTGTCGGCGAAGAAGGTCGAGCGTTCCGTGCTCAAGGAAGGCTCGGGCGACGTCGTCAAGGAAGGGCAGAACGTTCTCACCTCGATGACGCTCTTCAACGGGGCAGATGGGTCGGTACTGCAGCAGCTGCCGGCGAGCGAGATTGCGGTCGCCAAGGATGGCCTGACGGAGTGGGCTTACGATGGCCTGCGTTGTGCAACGAAGGGCGAGCAGATCGCGCTCGCTGCACCCTACGCTGAGGTGTTCGGCGATGCGGATCCCGCGGATAGCGGGCTCGAGGGCGTGACGAAAGATGACTCGCTCGTCATCGTCATGGAGTTCGGCGAGATCGCCGATGCTTCGGCCGATGATTCCGCAGCAGCCAGTGAGCCTGGCACGCTGTCTGACGACCAGTTGCTCAAGAAAGCCGAAGGCAAGACGGTCGCAGCTCCCGATGGCTACCCGACTGTGACGCTCGCCGACGATGGCGAGCCCACAATCACGATTCCGAAGGACGTCGACCCGCCGTCGAAGCTCGAGATCGCGACGCTCATTGAGGGGGACGGCGAGACCGTCGAACCTGGCGATCGCGTGTACGTCAACTACCGCGGCGTCATTTGGCGCACAGGCGAAGAGTTTGACTCGAGCTGGAGCCGAGGGGCTCCCACCGACTTCACCACGGACGGTGTGATCGGTGGATTCCAGAAAGCGCTCGAGGGTCAAAAGGTCGGCTCGCAGATCATTTCGATCGTACCCGCAGAAGACGGTGGGTACGGTGCCGCAGGGCTTGAACAAATGGGGCACGAAAGCGACGACGTCATGGTGTTCGTGCTCGACATCTTGGGCACGGTGCACGCCGACGCGTCAACTCAGTAATCCCTGGATGCGCAGTGCCCCGGTGCTTTCGAGCATCGGGGCACTGCTGTGCGGGGGCTCCGTGCAGGCTGCGCGGTCGCCGAGTAGCCTGGACGCATGAAGCGCGTCATCATTCTGGGTTCCACCGGTTCGATCGGCGAGCAGGCGCTCGACGTCATTCGCAAGCACCCGGCAAGGTACCAAGTCTCGGGCCTCGTCGCGGGCACGCAGGCGGATCGGCTGCAGCAGCAGGCCGATGAATTCAACGTGGAGCACACGGCGCTCGGTGCGGCCGACGCCGTGCGGCTGATCCATGACGTTCAGGCAGACCTTGTGCTCAACGGCATCACGGGCTCGGTCGGGCTGGGGCCGACGATCGCTGCGCTCGAGGCCGGTCGCACTCTCGCGCTCGCGAACAAGGAGTCGCTGATCGTTGGGGGAGACCTGGTCACCGGACTTGCGAAGTCGGGCCAGATCGTGCCGGTCGATTCCGAGCACTCGGCCATCGCGCAGGCACTGCGCTCGGGCAGCCGCGATGAAGTGCGCCGGCTGATCCTCACCGCTTCAGGCGGCCCGTTTCGAGGCCGCACTCGTGACGAACTCCGCGAGGTGACTCCGGCCGAGGCCATGGCCCACCCGACCTGGAACATGGGGCGTGTGGTCACGACGAATTCCGCGACGCTCGTCAACAAGGGGCTCGAAGTCATTGAGGCTCACCTGCTCTTCGGCGTCTCATACGGAGACATCGATGTCGTGGTGCACCCGCAATCGATCGTGCACTCGATGGTCGAGTTCGTCGATGGCTCGACGATTGCGCAGGCGTCGCCGCCTGACATGCGGCTGCCGATCGCGCTGGGGTTGTCGTGGCCGGATCGCATGGCGAACGTCGGGGTACCGCTCGATTGGCGTTCCGCGTCGAGCTGGGACTTCGCGCCGCTCGACGACGAGACCTTTCCCGCGGTCGAACTGGCCAAGGAGGTCGGGCGGGCACGCTCGACTTACCCCGCGGCTTACAACGCCGCGAACGAGGAGGCAGTCGAGGCATTCCATGCGGGGCGTATTGGATTCCTCGACATCGTCGACGCGGTGCGCGAGGTGGTCGAGGCGCATGCGACACCGGCAACACTGACAGTCGAAACGCTCACCGAGGCCGAGCGCCAGGCGCGCGAGCGCGCGCAGCAGGCGATCTCCGACCGTACCCGGTGACGCACGGCTCCTCCCCGGGGTGCTCCCCGAAACCCCACAGCACCGCGCAGTAATCTGAGCTAGTGACTGAGGTTCTGCTCTACGTGCTCGGCATCCTGATCTTCGTGGTCGGGCTCGCCGTCTCCATTGGCCTGCACGAAATCGGGCACCTGGTGCCGGCAAAACTCTTCAAAGTCAAAGTGACTCAGTACATGCTGGGGTTCGGTCGCACGATCTGGTCGAAGCGGAAGGGCGAAACCGAGTACGGCGTCAAGCTGATCCCACTCGGCGGCTATGTCGCGATGACCGGCATGTTCCCTCCGGGCAAGCCGGGGGAGGCCCCCCGCGAGTCAACGACTGGTTTCTTGAACACAGTAGTTCAGGACGGGTCCGCCCTCGGCACGTCGGTGGCCAGTAAGCATTCAGAGGCGCGAACCGATGAGGCGCCAAAGCGCGGCGTCGTCGGCATGGTCGAAGATGCGCGGCTCGCGAGCGCGGAGTCCATTGACGAGGGCGAGGATCACCGCACCTTCTATCGGCTGGCGCCGTGGAAGAAGATCGTCATCATGCTCGGCGGGCCGCTGATGAACCTCGTGCTCGCGTTCGTGTTCTTCGCGATCGTGCTCGTCGGATTCGGCGTGCCGCAGAACAGCACCACGCTCGGCCAGGTGAGCGAGTGCCTCGTGTCGGCATCGAGTACGGCGACCTCGTGCAGCAGCGATGATCCCGCGGCGCCCGCCGCCGCCGCCGGCTTGCGCCCGGGCGACACGATCCGCTCCGTAAATGGCACGGCGATCACGAGCTGGGAACAGTTCCGATCGATCGTCTCTGACGCCCCGGGCACGTCGCTTGCGGTGCGCATCGAGCGCGACGGCGCCGAGCAGACGCTGCAGCTCACCCCGGTCGAAAACGAGCGCGCCGTGACCGACGCGTCGGGCAAGGTCGTCGAGAACGCCGACGGCACCGTGAAAACCGAAGTCGTCGGCATGATCGGCGCGACCCCGGCCAGCGAGAACGTGCAGCAGCCCATCACTGCCGTCCCTGCATTCCTGGGCGAGAACGTTTCGAGCGTGGTTGGAATCGTCGTGCGCATGCCCGAACGCATGGTCGATGTCTGGAACGCCGCGTTCGGGTCGGAAGCGCGTGACCCGAACGGGCCCATCAGCGTCGTCGGCGTCGGCCGCATGGCGGGCGAGATCGTCAGTCTCGAAGACGCGCCGGTCGCGGCGCGCGCCCAGACCATCATCGGGCTGCTCGGGTCGCTCAATGTCGCGCTGTTCGTGTTCAACCTCGTGCCGCTGATGCCGCTCGATGGCGGGCATATCATCGGTGCGGTGTACGAGTGGCTGAAGCGCGGTATCGCTCGACTGCTGGGCCGGCCCGATCCGGGGCCGATCGACACCGCAAAAATGGCACCGGTCACGATGGCGGTCGCTGTCGTTATCGGTGCCATGTTGGTGCTGCTCGTCTACGCGGATATCGTGAAGCCGGTGTCGCTGTTCGGCTGACCGGCAGCTGTGACCGTCGCGCGTGCACGCCGGACCCGGGGGTCGCGCGCATCTCGCGAGAGTAGACTCGGCAGCGTGCCAGCAGTCAATTTGGGAATGCCCCAGGTCCCCGAAGTACTCGCCCCGCGCCGTACATCCCGGGCGATCCAGGTCGGGTCGGTCACCGTGGGCGGCAACGCTCCGGTCTCCGTGCAGTCCATGACCACGACCCCCACGACCGACATCAACGCGACGCTGCAGCAGATCGCCGAGCTCACTGCCGCCGGCTGCGACATCGTGCGCGTGGCCTGCCCGAGCCGTGATGATGCCGAGGCGTTGCCGATCATCGCGAAGAAGAGTCAGATCCCGGTCATCGCCGATATCCACTTCCAGCCGAACTACGTGTATGCGGCGATCGACGCCGGTTGCGCCGCGGTGCGCGTGAATCCCGGCAACATTCGCAAGTTCGACGACCAGGTCGGCGAGATCGCGCGTCGAGCCCAGGCCGCCGGTGTCTCCCTGCGCATCGGCGTCAACGCCGGATCACTCGACCCTCGACTGCTGCAGAAGTACGGCAAAGCCACTCCCGAGGCGCTCGTCGAGAGCGCGGTCTGGGAGGCGTCGCTGTTCGAGGAGCACGACTTCCACGACTTCAAGATCTCGGTGAAGCACAACGACCCGATCGTCATGGTCAAGGCGTACCGGCAGCTCGCCGAGCGGGGCGACTGGCCGCTGCACCTCGGCGTCACCGAGGCGGGCCCGGCATTCCAGGGCACCATCAAGAGTGCGACGGCGTTCGGCATCCTGCTCTCCGAGGGCATCGGCGACACGATTCGCGTCTCGCTCTCGGCGCCCCCGGTCGAGGAGGTCAAAGTCGGGCTGCAGATCTTGCAGTCGCTGAACCTGCGAGAGCGCAAGCTCGAGATCGTGTCGTGCCCGTCGTGCGGCCGAGCTCAGGTTGACGTGTACACACTCGCCGAAGAGGTGACGCAGGGGCTCGAGGGCATGAGCGTGCCGCTGCGGGTCGCGGTCATGGGCTGCGTCGTGAACGGGCCGGGCGAAGCGCGCGAAGCAGATCTGGGCGTGGCATCAGGCAATGGCAAGGGGCAGATCTTCGTCAAGGGCGAGGTCATCAAGACGGTGCCCGAGAGCGAGATCGTGGCGACGTTGATCGAGGAGGCGAACCGACTCGCGGCTGAGATGCCCGCATCGGTGGGCTCCGGATCACCGGAGGTCGTCACGGCCTGAGCCGAGTGGTCAGGCGCTCGCGCGGTGCGTTGTCGCACTCGATGGCGTCGTGTCTACCGCGGAGGGTTCCGGCGCTTCTGCGGGCTCCAGCTGCACGGTTCCCGACGCGACATCCGCAGCCGCGACGCGCACATCGACGCGCGTGCCGGCGGTGAAGCCGCTCGCCGAGACCTGTGCGGTGACCGCCGGGTCGTCGAGCTGCACGCGTGCGCGCTCGCCGCGCACTTCCACGACGACTGCGGAGAGTACCTCGCCGACGCGGTCGCGCAGGAGCGCCGCCTCGACGCGGTCGATCGCCGCGGCACCGATCTGCCCGGCACGCTGATTCGATGAGCGCATCAGGGCGGGCAGCTCGTCGAGTGAATCGCGTGCCCAGCTCGGGATCGGCTCGCCCGCGCAGATCGCGGCGCAGATGACGAGGCCCCACCGATCGACGAGGCGGCGCAGCGGCGCGGTGACGTGGGCGTAGGGGGCGGCGATCGCCGCTTGGAGCGGTTGCTCGGGAATCGTGCCATCGAAGGGGGTGTAGTCGGCACCCCGAAACAGCGTCGCGGCGGCCTGCAGCACGCCCGGCGTCGTAGGCGAGTGCTCATCGAGTTGCTCCAGGTACTCGCCGTACGCGAGGCCGCGGGGCCACGGATGCCCGAGCGCGGCGACCTTCGTGCGGAAACTGGCGAGCGCATCGTCGTCGGGGGCGGGCATGGTGCGCAGGATGCCGACACCCGCCTCCAGCATCATGCGGCCGGCCGTGATGCCGGCGAGCAGCGAGAGCTGCGCGTTCCACTCCTCGATGGGGAGCGCGTAACGACGCACGATCCGATACCCGTCAGGGTCGCGCACGACCTCCTCATCGGGCATGTTCAGGCTCGCTCCGCCACGGGCGCGCTCCTGCGCGATGCGGAGTTTGCCGACTTCCGGGAGCAGCTGCAGCATCGCGTCAGCGGTGCCCGCATCGAGGTCGGCCTGGGCCGACGGGTAGTCGAGCTGGGCGCGCGAGCGCACGTGCGCGCGTTCGACACGACCGGAATGGTCGGCGCCGGCGGCATCGACCTCGACGGTCCACACGTAGGCGACGCGATCTTCACCCGGGAGAAGCGACGCCCGTCCCTCGCTGAGCTCCGGCGGATGCAACGAAACCCGGGCATCGGGCAGGTAGAGGGTTTGACCGCGCTCGCGTGCTTCGCGATCGAGTGCGCCGCCCGGTGCGACGAATCCGGGCAGGTCGGCGATCGCGTAACGCACGATGTACCCCGAAGCAGCGCGCTCGATGTGGAACGCCTGGTCGAGGTCTTGCGACCCTGGTGGGTCGAGCGTGACGAACGGGATCTCACGAAGGTCGAGATCGGGCACCGTCGTCTGCGCGGCGGCGGCCTCGGTAACGGCGTCTTCGGGGAACCTGTCAGGGATTGCGTTCGCCTCTCGGAGCGCGGCGAGCGCCGCCGCAAGCTGTCCATGTGCGGTCTGAGGGGAGAGATGAGCGCGCCGTGTCGGCATGCGGCCAGCCTACTGGTCGGCGCTCCTAGACTGTGAGCGTGAGTACCGAAGCGCAGCAACACTCAGATGATCCGCAGGCCGTGAGCACATGTGTGGAGGCGGCTGCCGCGTACCCTGAAGCTGTGGGCGAGCAGCTCGACGCGATCATCGAGACCGCCGGTGCTGGGGCGCAGCGGGGGCTGATCCGTCGCATTCTCACCGCGGGACTGGGCCTGGGATCTGACGGAACCAGCCGACTCGACCTGAAAATCACGGCTTCCGCGGTCGAGGAGATGCGCGCCGCGTTCCGACTGTTCGCGCCGTTCGTCGGCATCCCCAAGGTCACGATTTTCGGTTCGGCGCGCACCCAGTCGAAGGATCCGCTGTGGCTCGGCGCTGAGGCCGCCGCACGCGGGCTCGCCGAGCGCGGGTGGATGGTCGTGACGGGGGCCGGGCCGGGCATCATGGAGGCGGCCGCGACGGGGGCGGGGCCCGAGCGGTCGCTCGGCGTCTCGATTCGACTTCCGTTTGAGGAGACACCGCTCGACGAGCCGGCCGATGATGGGCACCGCGTCGCGATGAAGTACTTCTTCACCCGCAAGCTCATGCTCGTCAAAGAATCGCGCGGCTTCGTCTGCCTGCCCGGGGGATTCGGCACGATGGACGAGACCTTCGAACTCCTCACCCTGCAACAGACCGGCAAGATGGAGCCGATGCCGATCGTGTTGCTGGATCGTGCGGGCGGCACGTACTGGCGCGGGTTCGCACGCTTCGTGATCGAGGAGCTGGCGGGCGCCGGCTTGATCTCCGTCGATGACCTCGACCGCGTGCTCATCACTGATTCTCCGGAGGCCGCGATCGCCGAGGTCACCGGGTTCTGGCGCAACTACGACTCGCTGCGCTGGCAAGGCGAGCAGCTGGTGCTGAGAGTGCGCGCCGCCCCCACCGATGCCGAGATCGCCGACTTGAACCGTCGCTTTGCCGGACTGTGCGAAGCCGGCGAGATCGCGCGCACCGAGCCCCTCGATTCGGAGCGCGCCGATCACGATGCGCTCGATCTGCACCGCATCGTCTTCACGCCTCGCCGGCGAGCGGTCGGCGATCTCTACCGTCTGATCCGTGCGCTCAACGAGTCGGAGAGCGCCCCGGCCGCGGAATGATGGGCGAGCGGCGTCACCCCGCGACGTACTCCGCGAGGTGCTCGCCGGTGAGGGTCGACTTGGCGGCGATGAGGTCGGCGGGTGTGCCCTCGAATACGATGGTGCCGCCCTGCTGACCCGCGCCGGGGCCGAGGTCGATGATCCAGTCGGCGTGCGCCATGACTGCCTGATGATGCTCGATCACGATCACACTCTTGCCCACATCGACCAGGCGATCGAGGAGGCCGAGCAGCTGCTCGACGTCGGCGAGATGCAACCCGGTGGTCGGCTCGTCGAGCACGTAGATGTCGGCGTCCTCGAGCATGTGGATCGCGAGTTTGAGACGCTGACGCTCACCGCCTGACAGCGTGGACAGTGGCTGGCCGAGCTTGATGTACCCGATGCCGACGTCGACGAGCCGGTCGAGAATCTTTGCGGCCTTGGCGATCTTGGTGTCGGGTGCGGAGAAGAACTCACTGGCCTCGGCCATGGAGAGGTCGAGCACCTCGGCGATATTCTTGCCGCCGTAGGTGTAGTCGAGTACTGCGGCGTCGAAGCGCTTGCCCTCGCACACCTCGCAGACGCTCTCCATCGTGGCCATCATGCCGAGATCGGTGTAGATGATGCCCGCGCCCTTGCACTCGGGGCACGCGCCCTCCGAGTTCGCGCTGAAGAGCGCGGGCTTCACGCCGTTCGCCTTCGCGAACGCGGTGCGCACCGGATCGAGCAGCCCGGTGTACGTCGCCGGGTTCGAGCGTCGGGATCCCTTGATCGCGCCTTGGTCGACGGCGACCACGTCGTCACGGTTGGCGACGTAGTTGCCGATCAGGGTGCTCTTGCCCGACCCAGCGACCCCGGTCACGGCGCACAGTACGCCGAGCGGCACGTCGACGTCGACGTTCTGCAGGTTGTGGCGATCAGCTCCGCGCACTTCGAGGGCACCTGAAGAGGTGCGTACCGAATCTTTCACCCGCGCCCGATCGTCGAGGTGCTGACCCGTGAGCGTGCCTGAGGTGCGGAGCTCGGCGACGGTGCCCTCGAAACAGATCTCACCGCCGTTCGTGCCTGCCCGCGGCCCGAGGTCGACGACGTGGTCGGCGATGGCGATCATTTCGGGCTTGTGCTCCACGACGAGCACGGTGTTGCCCTTGTCGCGCAGTTTCAGTAGGAGTTGATTCATGCGCTGGATATCGTGCGGGTGCAGGCCGATCGAGGGCTCGTCGAACACATACGTCGCATCGGTGATGGGGGAGCCGAGGTGCCGGATCATCTTCGTGCGCTGCGACTCGCCACCGGAGAGGGTGCCGGTCGGGCGATCCAGGCTGAGATAGCCCAACCCGATTTGCACGAAAGAGTCGAGGGTGTCGGTGAGCTTTTCGACCAGCGGAGCGATGCCCGGATCGTCGATGCCGCGCACCCACTCGGCGAGGTCGGTGATCTGCATCGCGCAGACATCGGCGATCGACTTGCCTGAGATCTTCGAGGAGCGCGCCGTCTCGTTGAGGCGGGTGCCGCCGCAGTCGGGGCAGGCGTGGAAGACGATCGCACGATCCACGAATGCCCGAATGTGGGGCTGCATGGCCTCGCGGTCTTTCGAGAGCATCGACTTCTGGATTCGCGGGATGAGGCCCTCGTACGTGACGTTGACACCGTCGGCCTTGATCTTGCGGGGCTCGTCGTGGAGCAGCACGTGCATCTGCTCGTCGGTGAAGTCGCCGATGGGCGTGTCCATGGGCAGCAGCGCGGCGAAGATGCGACCGTACCAGCCGTCCATGCTGAACCCGGGCACTTTCAGGGCGCCATCGGCCAGTGACTTCTGAGCGTCGTAGAGCTCATCGAGCGCGAAGTCGCTCACGGTGCCCCGGCCCTCGCAGGTCGGGCACATGCCGCCGAGAATCTCGAAGCTGCGGCGCTCCTTGACCGTTTTGCCGCCCTTCTCGAGTGTGACCACGCCCGCGCCGCTGATCGAGGCGACGTTGAACGAGAACGCATTCGGAGACCCGATGCGCGGAGCCCCGAGGCGCGAGAAGACGATGCGCAGCATCGCGTTGACGTCGGTGGCCGTGCCGACGGTGGAGCGCGGGTTCGCGCCCATGCGTTCCTGGTCGACGATGATGGCCGTTGTGAGGCCTTCGAGCACGTCGACATCGGGTCGACTCTGCGACGGCATGAAGCCCTGCACGAAGGCGCTGTAGGTCTCGTTGATGAGTCGCTGCGACTCGGCCGCGATCGTACCGAACACGAGCGAGCTCTTGCCGGAACCCGAGACCCCGGTGAACGCCGTGAGCCGTCGCTTCGGCAAGTCAACGCTGACATCTTTCAAGTTGTGCTCGCGGGCACCCCGGACTCGAATTCGGTCGTGCGAATCTGCAACGTGAGATGAGGTCATGGAGCCAGAATAATGGGGGCCGCCGACATTGACTTCTTCAATCCTGATCGACTCTTGCGGCACGCGCGAACCCGCATATGAACTCGCACTCGAACCCCAGCGGAGCAGCTTGCTAGGCTCGCTGCATGAGCCTCCCCAAGAGTTGGATTCCTCATCGCCGCGAAGACGGAGAGCTCGTCGGCTGGATCGAACCCGAGGGCGATGGGTTCGTGCCGTTCGACCTTCTGGGGCGGCCTCGTGCCACCGCGCCGATCGACTGGCTCGACGCTGAAGCCGCACTCGAAGAGATCGGCATCGGGTATCTCGCGGAGATCTACGCACTGCGCACCGATGCCGGCGAGTGGATCCGCGCGCGCATCGTCGAGGTGTCGCCCGAAGGCATCGGAGCGAAAGAAGACGACTTCGGAGACATCGGTGCCGTGGTCGCGAACTTCGCACTGCCGTTCCCCATCGACGATCGACTGGTGCTGCTCGCCGACGCGCCGGGCCCCGTGAGCGGGCACTTCAGCTGATGCCCGGGCGCGAGGGCGGAGCCGAGACGCTGATGCTCGCGCGGCGCACGCGCCCGGCGGCCGTCTGCGCAGCGCTGATGGTCTGCCTGATGGCGCCCGCATGGTTCGTGATCCATGAGATTTGGCTCGGGGTCGGCCTCGGCGTCGTCGGCCTCGCGCTCGCGGCCTGGACATCGCGCGCCGGGCGCGACGACGCGACGCCGGCAGGGGCAATTGCCCGTGCCGGCGAGCGCCCTCCGTCGTTGCTGCGCGATCTCTCACTCATTGTGATCGGCCTGTCGATCGTGCGGGTGATCCCGCTCGCAGCACACCTCGACACTGCGTCGATGGTGAAGTTCACGCTTGCGCTCGGGGGCGCCGTCGCCGTGCCGTATCTCATTTCGCGGTACGTCTACCGCGACCGCGCCACCTCATTCCCCTGGCGCGGCGCGGGGAGCGCCCGAGGCGAGCGCTGGGGCAGATACCACTGGGCCTGGCTGGTCGCGGTGCTCGTGCTCGCGTGGCTGATCCTGCCCTGGTATTTCATCTCATCGGGCGTCTACGCGAACTGGCCCGTCGTCGACACCCCCGAGCTCATCGCCCGGCTCTTCGTCGGCGTCGGCGCCGTCGGAATCTGGGACGAACTCTTCTTCATCTGCACGGTGTTCGCGCTGCTGCTGCGGCACTTTCCGGCGTGGGCGGCGAACCTGCTGCAGACGATCGTGTTCGTGTCGTTCCTGTGGGAACTGGGGTATCGCGCCTGGGGGCCGTGGCTCACGATTCCTTTCGCGCTGGTGCAGGGAATTATTTTCTTGCGCACCCGGTCGCTGTCTTACGTCGTGACCGTGCATCTGCTGTTCGACGCGGTCGTCTTCGCCGTGCTCGTGCATGCGCACCAGCCCGAACTTTTCGACTGGTTTCCGACTGCGCGGTGAACGGGTGCGCCGCGGAGCCGCTCAGCCGGCGAGCAGCGCCGCGATGCGACGCACCGCGAAATCGTATCCCTGAACGCCGCACCCGACGATGACCGCGGCAGCCACACCCGAGAGATACGAGTGATGGCGGAACTCTTCGCGGGCGTGCACGTTCGAGATGTGCACCTCGGCCGTCGGCAGCGCAACGCCGGTGATGGCATCGCGAATCGCAATCGACGTGTGCGTGAAGGCGCCCGGATTGATGATGATCGCCGCGCAGTCATCGCGAGCCGCATGGATGGCGTCGATGATCACGCCCTCGTGGTTGCTCTGCACGGCGCGAACATCGAGCGAGAAGTCTGCGGCGACCCGCGTGACGAGCGCCTCCACATCGGCGAGCGTGTCGGTGCCGTACACCTCGGGCTCACGGGTGCCCAGCAAATTGAGATTCGGTCCGTTCACCAGCAGGATGCGTCTGGTCATGATGGGCCCCTTCGCTCGAATGCGGTTGAGTTCCATGGTAGCGGCGACATCGGGGCGCGGAGGGGAGCTCGGGATCGCCGCGCGACTGAGATGCGCCTCCGCTTTGCCCGTGCGCCGTCGCCCGACTACCGTTATGGGGTGACCGAGCAGCAGCCACTCCCGTACAAGAGCTTCGACCCGACGACGTTCCGCAAGAAGCCCGTCTCGTTCGTGCGCCGCAGCGGCCGCATGACGCCCTCGCAGGAGCGTGCGTGGGCCGATCACCACGAGACGTACGTGCTCGACATCGCGCACGGGCCGGCCGCGACGAGCGTCGCCGATGGCGTGCACGGCGACCCCGAAGAGATCTTCGGTCGAACGGCGCCCCTCGTGGTCGAGGTCGGCTCGGGGCAGGGCCACGCGATCCTGCACGCCGCAGAGCAGCGGCCCGACACGAACTTCCTCGCCGTCGAGGTGTTCCGCGCCGGTCTCGCGCGCACCATGATTCGTGCCGAGGTCGCCGCGCTCGACAACCTGAAGCTCGCCGAGGTGAACGCTCCCGAACTGCTCGAGAAGTATCTGCCCGCCGGGTCGGTCGACGAGATCTGGGTGTTCTTCCCCGACCCGTGGAAAAAGGTGCGTCATCACAAGCGCCGCCTGGTGAGCGACGACTTCGCCCGTATCGCGTACCGTGCGTTGCGCCCCGGTGGGGTGCTACGACTCGCCACCGACTGGGAGGACTACGCCGAGCAGATGCGCGAGGTGCTCGACGCCGCCGAGGGGTTCACCCGTGGTTTCTCGGGCGAGTGGGCGGATCGCTTCGACGGGCGCATCTTGACCGCGTTCGAGCAGAAGGGCATCGATGTGGGGCGCCACATCCGTGACCTCACGTATCGCCGCGCGTAGGCGCGAAGCGGCGCGCGCGCGACGACGCGCTGCGGAGTAGCGTAGACGTTATGAGCGAGCGACGACTGACCGAATGGGCCCGTGAACTCGGGCTCACCGCACCGCTGATCTGCGCTCCCATGGGCGGCGTCGCGGGCGGCGCGCTGGCCACCGCGGTCTCGCGTGCGGGTGCGCTGGGCATGATCGGCATGGGGAGCGCCGGATCGGTGGCCGCGCTGGAGCGCGAATTGGCCGCGCTCGGCGACGATCTGCGGGGAGCCGGCGGCCTGCCCTTCGGCATCGGACTCGTGGAATGGGGAATCGCGCGCGATCCCGAACTGCTCAGTCGTGCGATCGCGGCCGCACCCGCGCTTCTCTCGGTGAGTTTCGGGGATTGGAGTGCACCGGCGCCTGCACGGCACTGGGTCACGGCGGCCCGTGACGCCGGAATCCTCACCGTGACGCAGGTCGCGACCTTGCGAGAGGCCGAGGTCGCGGCCGCAAGCGGGGTCGATGCGATCGTCGCGCGCGGCAGCGAAGGGGGTGGGCACGGGGATCACCGAGAGCCGCGCGACTCCCTGCTCGCTGCAGTGCTCGGCACCGTAGACGTGCCGGTGATCGCAGCGGGCGCAGTCTCATCGGCGGCCGATGTGTCGAGGGTGCTCGATGCCGGTGCCGTGGCCGCATGGGTCGGTACGGCATTCGCGGCGGCGGAGGAAGCTCTGACGTCGGTGGACGCCCGTGCTGCGCTGATCGCGGCGACGGGCGCCGATACGGTCGTCACGCGCGCCTACGACGTCGCCCTGGAACGCCCGTGGCCGGCGCGGTTCCCCGAGCGTCTCGTGCGCACCGAGTTCATTGATCGCTGGCACGGGCGAGAAGTGGAACTGGCGCACGATACGGAAGCGCGCGCGGCGTTCCGTGCCGCAGTCGCCGCGGGCGACTACTCCGTCGTTCCGGTAGATGCCGGCGAAGGCGTCGGGTACGTGACACGTGTGCGCCCCGCAGCCGAGGTCGTCGCCGACTTGACCTGAAGCGACGACGTCGGGGCGGGTACTCGGGTTCACCCCGTCATTCGCGGATCGAACGTCGGATCGGCGTAGGGCTCGGCGCACCCGTTGACCGGAGCGTCGGGCTGCAATTCGAAGTGCCAGGATTCATTGGCATACGTCTGGCAGAGCCCATACCCTGCGCCGTGCAGACCGAGCCAGTACGCCGCATCGAAGTCTCCGATGTCGATCGCGCGGCCGGCGACGTGCTCGGACGTCTCGGGTGTCGCCACCCACCGCGCGGCTTCCTCAGCCGACCCGTACTGCGTGAGGGCGTCGTCCAACAACTGCTGCTGGTACGCGGCGGATCGCCACCCGCTCGTCACCGTGAACTCGATGTCGCTCGCGGCGGCGTCGACAGCAGCGGCCTGTACCGCTGCCAGGAGTGCGGGGTCGAGATTGCCGACCCCCGGCAGATCGGTATCGGTCACTCGGGCGTCCTCGGGTAGGTCACCGTCCGCTGCTGAGAGCGAGCCCGTCGGCAGCACGGAACGCACCGCGGTCTGCAGATCGGAGCGCGCCGTGCCGGTGTCTGCCGTCGCGGCGCGCACAGCGATGACGCAGACGGTGACCGCGACGGCGGCGATGAGGAGTGCGGCCGCTGCGGTGACGATCACGGCGACCGCGCGACGGCGTGCCACGTACGTGCTGTAGGGAATGCTCATGCCCTCAGTGCATCGCAGAGGATGTTGCCGCAGCGTATGCAAATTCCGATACACCGACGATAGGCGGCCCCTTCTAGCATTGAGGCATGCGTGTACTGATCGTGGAAGACGAGCCCTTCATGGCCGAGGCCATACGTGATGGGCTGCGTCTCGCGGCGATCGCAGCGGATATCGCCGGCGACGGCGAGACCGCGCTCGAACTGCTGAGTCTCAACGCCTATGAGGTCGCCCTGCTCGATCGCGATATTCCCGGACCGAACGGCGACGAGATCGCGCGACGCATCGTCGCGTCAGAATCGGGGCTGCCGATTCTCATGCTCACCGCGGCGGACCGGCTCGATGACAAAGCGACGGGGTTCGAACTCGGCGCCGACGACTACCTGACGAAACCGTTCGACATGCGTGAGCTCGTGCTGCGCCTGCGCGCGCTGGCACGCCGACGCATCCATGCACGGCCCCCCGTGCGCGAGTTCGCGGGAGTGCGGCTCGACGCATTCCGCCGCGAAGTCGTGCGCGATGGTCGGTTCGTCGCGCTGACGCGCAAGCAGTTCGCGGTGCTCGAGGTACTGCTGGATGCCGAAGGCGGCGTGGTCAGTGCCGAAACGCTGCTCGAACGGGCGTGGGATGAGAACGCCGACCCGTTTACCAATGCCGTACGCATCACGATGTCGGCACTGCGCAAGCGACTGGGCGAGCCCGGCATCATTGAGACGGTCGCCGGCGTCGGGTATCGCATCGCATCGGAACCCGAGACTGCTTCGAAGACGGGCGCCGCAACGGTGGAGCGCGCCGAATGACGCGGCCTCCGGGCCTCAGCGTGCGCTGGCAGCTGACGCTGAGCTATGTCGCGGTCGTCATGGTGACCGGCGGCCTGCTGCTCGCCATCGTCTACGTCTTCCTCCTGCGCTACGTGCCGGTGCAGGCATACGTCGGGCCGGAGGGGTTGATTCCGGGGCGCACCGATCTGCTCCGCGCTTTTCTCCCTCCGGCGGCATGGATGCTCGCGGCGCTGCTCGCTGCGAGCACGCTCGGCGGCTGGCTGCTCGCGGGGCGCGTGCTGGCACCGCTCACGCAGATCGCCCGAGCGACGCGTCAGGCCGCTGCCGGCTCGCTCGGGCACCGCATCGCGATGCCCGGCAGGCAAGACGAGTTTCGTGAACTCGCGGACAGTTTCGATGGCATGCTCGCCCAGCTCGAATCCCAACTCGCCGAGCAGCAGCGCTTCGCGGCCAACGCTTCGCACGAACTGCGCACCCCGCTCGCGATCACTCAGGCGCTGATCGATGTCGCCGCAGACGACCCCGCTTCCGATCGCTCTGCCATGCTTCGACGACTGCGCGAGGTAAACGCGCGTGCGATTCATCTCACCGAAGCGTTGCTCGTGCTCAGCCGGGCCGACCAGCGCGCATTCACCACTGAGCCGGTCGATCTCTCATTGCTTGCAGAGGAGGCCGCCGAGACGCTGCTGCCGATCGCGGAGCAGCGCGGTATCTCGCTCGAGGTGCGCGGAGACACGGCGATCACTCCGGGATCTTCGGCACTGCTGCTGCAACTCGTGACGAATCTCGTGCAGAACGCGGTCGCGCACAACGCCCCGCATGATGGTTGGGTGACCGTGAATACGGCGCGCGGTGCAGACGCGGTTGAGCTCACCGTCGAGAATCCCGGCGAGCGCATCGCGGCAGACGTGCTGAGTACCCTGGTGGAACCGTTTCAACGCGGCGCGTCGCGGGTGCGAGATGGTCGTGACGGCCATGGACTGGGGCTCGCCATCGCGCGCAGCATTGTGCGCGCCCATCACGGAGAACTGCAGCTCTCCGCGCGAGACGCCGGTGGGTTGCTGGTGCGCGTATCGTTGCCGGTGGCATCGTGACTGCGACACTGCCCCGGCCACTCGCGCACACCCAGCGTCACCCGCGGCGCCCTTCACCGCGCATGCTCGTCGTCGTGCTGATCGGATATCTCGCGCTGCTGACCTGGGTGATCGTCTGGAAGCTTGAGCTCCCTCAGTTCGGAGACGGGTCGCTGCGCACGATCAAGCTCGTGCCGTTCGTGGCAGGCGCCGGTCTGGGGCGAAACGCGCCGCTCGAACTCTTGGCGAACATCGCGCTCTTCGTGCCGTTCGGGGTGCTGCTCGCGCTACTGAATCGGCCGCGCAGGAGTGGTCTCGCACTCCTCGCGTGCATGTTCGGCAGCGTGATGCTGGAAACCGCGCAGTACGTGTTCGCCGTGGGGCGCTCCGACCTCACCGACGTACTCATGAACACGCTCGGCGGCGCGATCGGGCTTGGCGTCGTCACCGTTTCGCGAAAGCTCTGGCGTCGTCGCGGTGACCTGCTCGTGCTGCGCGCGACGATGGCCGGCTTTCTCGGTCTGCTCCTCGCCCGTGGGTGTCGCGTTCACCGCGCCCGTGATGCCGGGTCAGAGCGACGGAGGAACGGTGTTCACCGAGCTCCCCGACGTGCACGTCGCTCCGGGCGACGCCTACTGATTCGAGAGGAAGCCGCGCAAGAGCGCCGACGAGCCCTCGATGTGTTCGAGCATGGCCTCGGCCGCCGACTCCGGTCGGCCCGCGAGTATTGCCGCAACGACGGATTCATGCTGGGCATTCGAGTGCGCGAGGTTCGGTGCAAGCATCGGGATCTCTTCGAGCAGCGCGTTGACGCGGGTACGCAGGTTGGCGACCAGCGGCACGAGGCTCGTGGATCCTGACAGCTCCGCGATCAGCAAATGCAGGCGGGAGTCGAGGCGGCGGTGATCGGCCTGCGCCGAGCCCGAGCAATCTTCGAGTGCGCGTGTCAGCGATGCGCGCTCGTCAGCGGTCAGGTCTCGTGCGGCTGCCTCGCGGGCCGCACCGACTTCGAGCACCCGCCGCAGCGTGGTGACGTCTTCCACCTCTGCGGGGCCGAACCCGCCCTGCCGAGCGCCGAGTGCCGATTCGCGCGGCAGGGTATCTACGACGAACGTGCCGCCGTATCGGCCGCGCCGCGACACGACGTAGTCGGCCTCGGCGAGTGTCGCGAGCGCCTCGCGCACGGTATCTCGGCTGACCTTGAGCATCGCCGCGAGGTCGCGCTCGGCGGGGAGCCGTTCACCCGGACCGATCAGCCCAAGTCGAATGGACTGGAGCAGGCGCTGCATGGTTTCTTCGTAGGCGTTCGTCGGGCGCACCGCGCGCACGAGCAGCTCGATACCGTCGCCGGTCGCGGTCATGGGTACCTCCGATACTGGTCGCGCGGTGTGACTCTGCGAGTGTACGCGCGCTCGGCGTCGGGAGCGTGAGGCTACTCGGCGCCGAGCGCAAGAGCCCGTTAGAGCGGAGTGGTGTACGCGCTCGTCAGGCCGCCGTCGACGAGGAACGTCGAGGCGGTGATGAACGAGGCGTCGTCGCTCGCGAGGAAGGCGACGGAGGCGGCGAGCTCTTCCGGGCGGGCAAAGCGGCCGACGGGCACGTGCACCAGTCGGCGGGCGGCGCGCTCCGGATCTTTCGCGAACAGTTCCTGCAGCAGCGGGGTGTTCACCGGACCCGGGCACAGCGCATTCACTCGGATGCCCTGGCGAGCGAACTGCACGCCGAGTTCGCGGGTCATCGCGAGCACGCCGCCTTTCGACGCGGTGTACGAGATCTGCGAGGTAGCTGATCCCATCACCGCGACGAACGAGGCCGTGTTGATGATGGAGCCGGATCCCTGCGCGGTCATGTGGCGCAGTGCCGCCCGCGAGCAGAGGTAGACGCTCTTGAGGTTCACGTCTTGTACCTTTTCCCAGGCCGGGAGCTCGGTGATCTCGATCGAGTCGTCGTCGTCGGGGGAGATGCCGGCATTGTTGAACGCGATGTCGACGCTGCCGTACTCGCGAGCGGCGGTGTCGAAGAGGTTGTTGACCTGAGCCTCGTCGGTGACGTTGACCTGCACGAAGAGGCCGTCGACCGCAGCCGCGGCGGCTTCGCCGGACTCCGGGTTCATATCGCCGATCACGACGCGGGCGCCTTCTGCGCGGAAGCGCTTCGCGGTGGCGAGTCCGATGCCGCTCGCGCCACCGGTGATGACGGCGACCTTGCCGGCGAGACGCTGGGTGAGATCGATGGGGGTGATGTCGCTCATGGGGTGTCCTTTGCAGTCAAGAAGGAGGAATGGGAAACAGGGTTCACTCGCTGGCGAAGAACACGTTCTTCGTCTCGGTGAAGTGCTCGGCGGCGTCGGGCCCGAGCTCGCGTCCGAGCCCTGACTGCTTGAAGCCGCCGAACGGGGTCGTGTACCGCACCGATGAGTGCGAGTTGACGGAGAGGTTGCCGCCCTCGACGCCGCGGGCGACGCGGATGCCGCGACCGAGGTCGTTGGTCCAGATCGAGCCACTGAGGCCGAATTCCGTGTCGTTGGCGAGTTGCAGCGCGTCGGCCTCGTCCTCGAACGGGAGTACGGCGACAATGGGCCCGAAGACCTCTTCCGTGGCAATGCGCGAGCCGCGCTCCGGAGTGACGACGGTGGGGGCGAACCACGAGCCGGGGCCGTCGGGGCAGGATCCCCGGAACGCGACCGGCACATCCTCCGTGAGGAACGACGCGACGCTCTCTTTGTGCGCCTGCGTCACCAGCGGGCCCACCTCGGTCGACTCAAGTGTCGGGTCGCCGACGACGACACCCTGCACGGACTGCTCGAATTGCTCCATGAAACGGTCGTAGACGCTGCGCTGCACGAGCAGGCGGCTGCGCGCGCAGCAATCCTGGCCCGCGTTGTCGAACACCGAATAGGGTGCCGTGGCGGCGGCGCGTTCGATATCGGCATCGGCGAACACGATGTTGGCGCTCTTGCCGCCGAGTTCGAGCGTGACGCGCTTCACCTGATCGGCGCACCCCGACATGATGCGCTTGCCGACCTCGGTGGAGCCGGTAAACACGACCTTGCGCACTGTCGGGTTCGTGACGAAGCGGTCGCCGACGACGGAACCGCGGCCGGCCAGCACCTGGAAGAGTCCCTCGGGGAGCCCGGCTTCACGGGCGAGCTCGCCCAAACGAATGCTGGTGAGCGGAGTCCACTCGGCGGGCTTCAGCACGACGGCGTTGCCGGCGGCGAGCGCGGGGGCGAACCCCCATGAGGCGATGGTCATGGGAAAGTTCCACGGGGTGATGACCCCGACGACGCCAAGCGGCTCGTGGAACGTGACATCAATGCCGCCGGCAACCGGAATCTGCTGGCCGATAAGGCGCTCGGGGGTGCCCGAATAGTACTCGAGCACGTCACGCACATGACCGGCCTCCCAGCGGGACTGCGTGATCGGATGCCCCGAATTGATGGTTTCGAGCTGCGCCAGGTGCTCGATGTCGCCGTCGACCGCATCGGCGAAGCGGCGCAGCACCCGCGCGCGGTCGGCCGGTGCGACCGCAGCCCAGTCGCGCTGGGCACGGGCAGCCGCCTCGATGGCGCGGTCGGTTTCCGCGGCGTCGAGGTGCGCGACCTCGGTGACGGCTTCGCCGGTGGCGGGGTTGATGACGGTGTAGCTCACGGCTGCTCCTTCGATTCGGGCTCAATCGGGGACGACGGTGGGGTGGCGCGACGTGCAGCGCGGTAGGCGCTCGCCGCATCGACGAGACCCTGGAAGAGGCGGCGATCGGCGCGGTTCTCCTCGGGGTGCCACTGCACGGCGACGCCGAAGGGCAGCGCGTCGAGCTCCACCGCTTCGATGATGCCGTCGGCGGTGCGGCTGGTCACGGTGAGGCCGTCGGCGACATCGCCGAGCGCTTGATGGTGATAGAGGTGGGCGCGTGCACTGCGGTCGTCGCCGAGCACTTCGGCGATCCGCGATCCCGCATCGACCTCGACCTCGATTTCATTGAAGACGCCCTGCCCCGCCTGGTAGCGATCGTCACCGACCAGGTCCGGGAGATGCTGAATCAGGGTGCCCCCGAGCTCCACATTGATGACCTGCGCGCCGCGGCAAATGCCGAGCAGTGGCAGCTCGGCCTCGATCGCGGCGTCGAGCACTGCGGCTTCGAACGCGTCGCGGTCGGTGCGCGGCGCTCCGGTGCGCTCGTGCGCGGCGGCACCGTAGCGTGCAGGATCGACGTCGGCGCCACCGGAGAGGATGAGTCCGTCGAGCGACGCGACGATGCCGCGCGCGATCTCGGGGGAGACGGGCTGCGGGGGCAGCACCAATGCGATGCCTCCAACGTCGGTGACCGCGTCGAGGTACACCTGCGGCAGAAATGACGCGCGCACATCCCACACTCCGGTCTGCGCCTGCTCAAGATAGCTGGTGATGCCGATGACCGGTGCGGCGCCTGGCGAGCCGGTTCCGAGTTCAGAGTCGTTCGAAACCACGGACCCGCTCCCAATCGGTGACGGCGGCATCGTAGGCCTGGACCTCGACCCGTGCTGCATGCGTGTAGTGATCGACCACGTCGTCGCCGAATACCTCGCGTGCGAGGGCCGACTGCTCGAAGAGATCGGCGGCCTCGCGCAGCGTGGTGGGCACGCGCTCCACGTCGCTCGAATATGCGTTGCCGCGCAGCGGTTCGCCGAGTTCGAGCTCCTGCTCGATGCCCGCGAGGCCCGAAGCGAGCATGCCGGCGACCGCGAGATACTGATTCACGTCACCGCCGGGCACCCGGTTCTCGACGCGCATCGCCTGGCCGCGACCCACGACGCGCAGGGCGCACGTGCGATTGTCGTGTCCCCAGGCCACGGCGGTCGGGGCGAAGCTGCCATCGACGTAGCGCTTGTACGAGTTGATGTTCGGTGCGTACAGCAGCGTGAATTCGCGCAGGGCCGCCTGCTGGCCGGCGATGAAGTGGCGGAAGATCTTCGACATGCCGTCAGGGTCGGAGTCGTCGGCGAAGATCGGGTCGCCGGCGCTGTTGCGGAGACTCGTGTGCACGTGGCAGCTGTTGCCCTCGCGCTCATTGAACTTCGCCATGAAGGTGATGCTCTTGCCGTGCGCCTCGGCGATCTCCTTCGACCCGCTCTTGTAGATGGAGTGGTTGTCGCAGGTGGGCAATGCGTGAGTGTAGCGGAACGCGATCTCTTGCTGGCCTAGGTTGCACTCGCCCTTCACGCCTTCGCAGTACATGCCGGCGGCGTCCATCGAGTTGCGGATGTCGCGCAGCAGCGGTTCGATGCGCGTCGACGCGTGCAGGGCGTAGTCCGTGTTGTAGTCGCTCGCGGGGGTGAGGTCGCGATACCCGTTGCGCCAAGCGCTGCGGTAGTCGTCTTCGAAGACGAGGAATTCGAGTTCGGTGCCGACGTAGGGGATGAAGTCGTGGGCCGCGAGACGGTCGATCTGGCGCTTCAAGATCTGTCGCGGTGACACCGAGATGCCCGAGTGATCGCTCGCGAGTGTGAGGTCGGCAATGACGAGGGCGGTGCCCGGGATCCAGGGAGTGCGTCGCAGGGTGGCGAGATCCGGCAGCATCGCCATGTCTCCGTATCCGCTCTCCCAGCTCGTGAGTGCGTAGCCGTCGACCGTGTTGAGTTCCACATCGACCGCGAGCAGATAATTGCAGCACTCGGCGCCGTGCGACATCACATCCTCGAGGAACAGCCGCGCCGAGACGCGTTTGCCGACCAGTCGGCCCTGCATATCGGTGAAGGCGACGATCACGGTGTCGATCTCGCCCGAAGCCACCGCCTCACGCAGTTCATCGGGGGTGAGATTGCCGCTCGCGGGAATCATGTGCTCTCCTTCGGCTCGTCATCGAGTTGAGATTGCGACACCGACCTGCAATCACACGTCGCGGCGACGGTGCTCAAAAGGTCGGATAGAAGACCATTACACCACACTGTGTCGGTGAGTGCGCAAGGGTGAGAACGATAAAGGTGGTGCGAAACGACCAATAGGTGGCTATCATCGCAGTGATCGGTTCCATCACAGCGAAGTGAAAGAGGTCGACATGGCCAAGGACACCCTGAAAGTCTCAGGTGCCACCTACACCACTGCAGAATCCGGGTATTTCGAGAAGCGGCAGCTGAAGCGCGCCGCCGGCGTCTGGGGCCTCTGGGGGCTCGCCGTCGGCGCGGTGATCTCGGGCAACTTCTCGGGCTGGAACTTCGGCATCGAAGCTGCAGGGTTCGGCGGCATGCTCATCGCGTTCGCGATCCTCGTCGTCATGTACTACGGGCTCGTCTTCTCGATCGGTGAGATGGCAGCCGCGATGCCGCACACCGGCGGCGCCTACTCGTTCGGCCGCGCGGCGATGGGCCCCTGGGGCGGTTTCGTCACGGGTCTCGCCGAAACCATCGAGTACGTCGCAACGACGGCGGTGATCGTCTACTTCTCGGCGGGGTACGCGAACGGTGTCACCGAGGGGTTGATGGGCTTCAGTCTGCCGACCTGGTTGTGGTGGATCATTCTCTACGCCGCCTTCGTCGGCCTCAACACAGCGGGCGCCGCGATCTCCCTGAAATTCGCCATCATCGTCTCATTCATCTCGATCGGTGTGCTCGTGCTGTTCGCCGTGATGGCGTTCGCGAGCGGCGCGATCGACTGGGGCAGCCTGTTCGAGATCGAGCCCGACCCGGGTCAGAGCGTCTTCCTGCCGCACGGCGTGCTGCCGATCCTCTTCGCCATGCCGTTCGCCATGTGGCTCTTCCTCGGCATCGAGGAGCTGCCGCTCGCGGCCGAGGAGTCGCACAATCCTGTCCGCGACATTCCGCGTGCCGGCCTCTGGGCTCGCGGCACGCTGATCGTCACCGGCCTGCTGGTGCTGGTGCTGAACACCGGCGTGCTGGGTGCGTCCGCGACCGGAGTCGCCGGTGAGCCCCTGCTCGACGGATTCCGTGCGATTCTCGGCGACGACCTCGCCTGGGTCGCCGGCTTGCTCGCGCTCTTCGCGCTCTTCGGTCTGCTCGCGTCGCTGCAGGGCATCATGTTCGCTTACGGGCGCAACATGTACTCCCTGTCGCGCGCCGGGTACTACCCGAAATGGCTGTCGCTCACCGGAAAGCGCCAGACCCCGTGGGTGGCACTGATCGCCGGTGCCGTCATCGGGCTCGTCGCGCTGATTGTCGTCGAACTCACGGGCGGCGACAGCGGCGTGGGCGGCGCGATCGTGCTGAATATCGCGGTGTGGGGCGCCGTGCTCGCATACTTCATGCAGATGCTGTCGTTCATCATTCTGCGACGCAAGTATCCGAACGCGAAGCGTCCGTATGTCAGCCCCTGGGGCGTCTTCGGCGCCGCGGCTGCGGCCGTGATCTCCGCGCTCATCTTCGTGGGCTTCCTGCTCAACGAGACGTTCCGGCCCGCAATCGTCGCGATCGTGATCGTCTACATCGTCGGGCTCATCATCTTCGGCCTGTACACGCGCCACCGTCTGATCCTCTCCCCGGAGGAGGAATACGCGGTCTCAGGCGGTCTGCACGGCGACCCGCAGACCGAAGGGTATGGCGGCGCGGTCGAGGAAGAGCTGCTCGCGCTCGACGGGCGCGACGAGGAGCGCTGAGCCTGCGGGTCGGGGCGCATGACGGCCCCGACCCGCACCTCCTCAGCTCGCTCTCCGATGGTAGAGTGAGCACGACTTCTGAATATCGGCCATCAAGCTGTGGCGGGAGAGTCCATGGTCCGGCAACGGAGCCCTGGCGCCGTAGGAGCAATCCCTCCCCGGGAATCTCTCAGGCACCCGTACCGCTGCAGCGCGGCAACTCTGGAAAGCAGTGAGCGGCAACGCTCGCTCACCGACGGTGCAAGGACGCAGGTGATCCCGCGTCTGAATCTCTCAGGTCCGTTACAGAGCGGGGAGGATCCCAGTTCGTTCGCGCGACCGCGCGACTACCTTCGGAGATCCCGTGACCGAATTCCCCGCAATCCGCAGCTTCCCCGACCGGCATATCGGGGTGACCGACCCGGCACACGTAGCGACCATGCTGTCGTCGATCGGGTTCGACTCGCTCGACGCCCTCGTCGACGCGGCCGTGCCGGCGTCGATCCGCAAGACCGAGCCGCTCGACCTCCCCGCGGGCCGCAGCGAAGAGCAGATCCTCGCTGACCTGCGCGCGCTCGCCGCGAAGAACGTGCTGAAGACGCAGATGATCGGGCAGGGGTTCTCCGATACGCACACGCCGCCCGTGATCCGCCGCAACGTGCTCGAGAGCCCGGCCTGGTACACGGCCTACACGCCGTACCAGCCCGAGATCTCGCAGGGTCGCCTCGAGGCGCTGCTCAACTTCCAAACGATGGTGTCGGATCTGACCGCACTCGACGTGGCCAACGCGTCGATGCTCGACGAGTCGTCGGCGGCGGCCGAGGCCGTGCTGCTCATGCGTCGTGCCGGTCGTGCTCCGGCGACGGCCCGGGCGGTGCTCGATGCCAACTTGTTCCCGCAGACGATCGCCGTGATCCAGGGGCGCGCAGAGGCGCTCGATTTCACAGTCGAAGTGGCTGATCTGTCGCAGGGTCTGCCCGAGGGCGAAATCTTCGGTGTCGTGCTGCAACAGCCCGGCGACGACGGTGCCGTCGTGGACCACTCGTCGGTGATCGCTGCGGCGAAGGAGCGCGGCGCAATGGTCACGGTCATCGCCGACCTGCTGTCGCTGACCCTGATCACCCCTCCGGGCGAGCAGGGCGCCGATGTCGCTGTGGGCAACACGCAGCGCTTCGGGGTGCCGCTGTTCTTCGGCGGGCCGCACGCCGCGTACCTCGCAATCCGCTCGGGTCTCGAGCGCTCGCTGCCGGGCCGTCTCGTCGGAGTATCGCGCGACAGTGCCGGTCGCCAGGCGTACCGTCTTGCACTGCAGACGCGCGAGCAGCACATCCGCCGCGAGAAGGCGACGAGCAACATCTGCACCGCCCAGGCGCTGCTCGCAATTACGGCGTCGATGTACGCCGTCTACCACGGTGCCGACGGGCTGACCGCGATCGCTGCCCGCGCCCATGCGCATGCCCGCACCATCGCACGGTCGTTGGTCGCGGCCGGTGTCGAGCTGGCTTCCGAATCGTTCTTCGACACCGTGCGTGCAGTAGTGCCGGGCCGTGCTGACGACATCATTGCGGGAGCCGCTGAGGCGGGCATCAATCTGCGCCGCATCGACGCCGACACCGTGAGCGTGTCCACCGACGAGACCACCACCGACGCGCACGTCGCTGCGGTGGTGCGGGCCTTCGGTGCTGCGTTCGACGGTGCCGTCGAGCCGGGCGACTTCGGATTCCCAGAGGCGCTCACCCGCACAAGTGACTTCCTGACGCATCCGATCTTCACGTCGATCCATTCCGAGACACAGATGCTGCGCTACCTGCGGCGCCTCGCTGATCGTGACCTCGCGTTGGATCGCACCATGATCCCGCTGGGTTCGTGCACGATGAAGCTGAACTCCACCGCTGAAATGGAAGCCATTTCGTGGCCGGAGTTCGCGGGCATCCACCCGTACGCGCCCGAGTCGCAGACGCGTGGGTGGCGTGAACTCATCGAAGATCTCGAGCGTCGCCTGGTCGAGATCACCGGTTACGCCGGCGTCTCGCTGCAGCCCAACTCGGGGGCGCAGGGCGAGTACGCAGGTCTGCTCGCGATTCGCGGGTACCACCGGTCGCGCGGCGACGCGCAGCGCACCGTGTGCCTTATCCCTGCCTCGGCGCACGGCACGAACGCGGCGTCGGCGGTGCTCGCGGGCATGCGCGTCGTCGTGGTGAAGAACACCGACTCGGGGCACATCGACCTCGACGATCTCACCGCGAAAATCGAGACCCACCGCGACGAGCTCGCGGCGATCATGATCACCTACCCCTCCACCTACGGGGTGTACGACGACGATGTGCGCGAGGTCTGCGACCAGGTGCACGCCGCGGGCGGGCAGGTGTACATCGACGGGGCGAACATGAATGCGCTCGTGGGCCTTGCGCAGCCCGGCCGGTTCGGGGGCGACGTGTCGCACCTGAACCTGCACAAGACGTTCGCGATTCCCCACGGCGGCGGCGGGCCCGGTGTGGGCCCGATCGGCGTCGCCGAGCATCTGCTGCCCTTCGTGCCGAACGACCCAACGGGCACGTACTCGGTGAGCGGCGGCGTACCGGTCGTTGCGACCCTGTTCGGGTCGGCCGGCGTGTTGCCGATCTCGTACGCATACATCGCGATGATGGGCGGCGAGGGGCTCACGCTCGCGACGAAGACGGCGCTGCTCGGGGCGAACTACATCGCGGCGCGCCTGACCGAGCACTTCCCGGTGCTGTTCACCGGAGCGACGGGGCTGGTCGCCCACGAGTGCATCCTCGACCTGCGCGAGCTCACCGCGCAATCGGGCATCACCGCGGAAGACGTGGCGAAGCGTCTGATTGATTTCGGCTTCCATGCCCCGACGCTCGCGTTCCCGGTCGCCGGCACGCTGATGGTCGAACCCACCGAGTCCGAGGACCTGGCCGAGATCGACCGCTTCATCGAAGCGATGGTCACCATCCGCGCCGAGATCGATGCGGTGATGGCGGGTGAGATCGCCGTCGAAGCCTCGCCGATCCGACTCGCACCGCACACCGCCGAGAGCCTGATCTCCGTGGAGTGGGACCGCGCCTACTCCCGCGAAACGGGCGCGTACCCCGTCGACGCGCTGCGCATCGACAAGTACTTCCCGCCCGTGGGCCGCATCGATGGCGCCTACGGCGACCGCAACCTGATCTGCGCCTGCCCGGCGCCCGAAGCGTTCGAGAACTGAGGCCGAAGATGACTGCAGCACCCGAGAACTCCACCCAGAAGCACACCGCTCTGCACGACGAGCACGCGGCACTCGGCGCCTCGTTCACCGATTTCGGCGGTTGGGACATGCCGTTGAAGTACGGCTCAGAGCTCGCCGAGCATCGCGCGGTGCGCGAGACCGCCGGTCTCTTCGACCTCTCGCACATGGGGGAGGTGCGTGTCGCGGGGCCCGACGCCGCAACGTATCTGAACTCCGCCCTCGTCGGCAATCTTGCCGCGATCGCGGTGGGGCGTGCGAAGTACTCGCTCATCTGCGCGGCAGACGGCGGCATCATCGACGATCTCATCACGTACCGTCTCGCCGAAGACGTCTTCCTCGTCGTGCCGAATGCCGGCAATGCGCAGACCGTCGCCGACGCTCTCATCGAGCGTGCAGCCGGGTTCGACGTCGAGGTGACGGATCAGTCGGCAGACACCAGCCTCGTCGCCGTGCAGGGGCCGAATGCCGTGGCGATCCTGCATACCCTGGTGCCCGAAGAGCAGCGTGCGCTCGTCGGCGATCTGAAGTATTACGCCGCCGAACAGGCCGTAATCGCAGAGATCCCCGTGCTGCTCGCGCGCACCGGGTACACCGGTGAAGACGGGTTCGAACTCTACGTGCCGAATGCCGAAGCCCCGGCGCTCTGGCGCGCACTGCTCGCCGCGGGAGCCGACCACGGGCTCGTGCCCGCCGGGCTCGCCTCGCGCGACTCGCTACGACTCGAAGCCGGCATGCCGCTCTACGGCAACGAGCTCAGCCGCGACGTCACTCCGTTCGATGCCGGGCTGGGCCCGGTGGTGTCGTTCAAGAAGACCGAAGACTTCGTCGGCCGCGAGGCCCTTGAGGCGCGCCGAGATGCTCCCGGCGAGCGCGTGCTCGTCGGTCTGCGGGGCGATGGACGACGCGCCGGTCGCGGCGGGTACGCCGTGCTCTCTGGCCCGGAGACCGTGGGGCGCATTACGAGCGGCCAGCCGAGCCCGACGCTCGGCTACCCGATCGCGCTCGCCTACGTGACGCCCGAGCACGCCGCGGCCGGCACCCGCCTCGATGTCGATCTGCGCGGCAAGGCCGAACCGTTCACCGTCGTCGAGCTTCCGTTCTACCGGCGCGGCGCCTGAGCCATCCTCCACGCTTCCCCCGATCACCCCTGACCCGTAAAGGAACCCACATCATGAGCACCGTCAAATCAGGACTCCGCTACTCCGCCGAGCACGAATGGATCACCGGCGACAGCCCCGCCATCGTCGGCATCAGCGAGGTCGCGGCCGATGCCCTCGGCGAGATCGTCTACGTCGACCTGCCCGAGGTGGGCGCGACGATCGAGGTCGGAGCCGTCGTCGGTGAAGTGGAGTCGACGAAGTCGGTCTCGGAACTGTTCTCACCGGTCGCCGGAGAGGTCGTCGAGGTCAACTCCGCAGTCGTCGACGACCCGGCCCTGCTGAACTCCGACCCGTACGGCGCCGCGTGGCTGTTCAAAGTCGCCGTCACCGCTGAGGGCCCCCTGCTCGACGCCGCGCAGTACGCCGCAGACAACGGCGCGGAGATCTCCGCCGCGTAACCTCGCGGATGTCATCATGGCCGTCAGCGTCTTCGACCTCTTCACGGTCGGCATCGGGCCTTCGAGCTCGCACACGGTGGGCCCGATGCGCGCTGCGCGCGCGTTCGTTGCCGGGCTCGCCCGCCGCTCCTGCGGGGTCGGGAGCGTGCGCGAACTCCGAGTCGACCTCTTCGGGTCGCTCGCGGCGACGGGGCACGGCCATGGCACCTTCACTGCGGTACTGCTCGGTCTCGAGGGATTCGACCCCGAGACCGTGCTCCCCGAGGAAGTCGATGCGGCGCTCGCACGGCAGGAGGGGAGTGGTGAGCTGCGCCTCGGGGGCGAACTCGACGGAGACCCGAATGTGCTGCGCTTCGGTGTCGCCGACATCGTGCTGCGGCCGCTCACGGTGCTGCCGCAGCACACGAACGGGATGCGTTTCACGGTGCTCGATGCCGGCGACGCCGTGATCGCGTCGGAGACGTACTTCTCGGTCGGCGGCGGGTTCATCGTGCGCGACGGCGACGGCGAAGGCAGCGAGCACGATCTACACGATCAACGCGACCACCGGGCCGCCGAGCAGCCATTTCCATTCACTACAGCGGCTGAACTCCTCACGCACGCCCGCAGTGCCGGGATCTCGATCGCCGAGGTCATGCTCGCGAACGAGCGCGTCTCGCGCACCGAACGCGAGGTGCGCGAGGGGCTCGGGCACATTTGGGACGTCATGGAGGCCTGCAAGAACTCAGCACTCGAGCGCACCGGCGTGTTGCCGGGCGGGTTGGAGGTGCGACGCCGCGCGCCCGACTGGCATCGCCGACTGACGGAGCGCGATCCGCACCGCGACCCCGTGTACTGGCAGGAATGGATCAATCTTGTCGCGCTCGCGGTCAATGAGGAGAACGCCTCTGGCGGCCGCGTGGTCACCGCGCCGACGAACGGTGCCGCCGGCATCATTCCGGCCGTGCTCTTCTACGCGACGCACTACGCGCCCGGGGCGGCATCGTGGACTCATGAGCACCGGCAGCACGCGGTCGCCGACTTCCTGCTCGCCGCCGGCGCAGTCGGCGTGCTGTACAAGGAGCAGGCGTCAATATCGGGCGCTGAGGTCGGCTGCCAGGGGGAAGTCGGTTCCGCCTCGTCGATGGCTGCGGCAGGTCTTGCCCAGGTGCTCGGGGGCACCCCTGAGCAGGTTGAGAACGCGGCCGAGATCGCGATGGAGCACAATCTCGGCCTGACGTGCGATCCGATCGGCGGGCTCGTGCAGATTCCGTGCATCGAACGCAACGCGATCGCCGCCTCGAAAGCAGTGAACGCCGCGAAGATGGCGCTGATGGGCGACGGTGACCATCGCGTCAGCCTCGACGAGGTGATCGTGACGATGCGCGAGACCGGCAAAGACATGAGCGACAAATACAAGGAAACCGCGATGGGCGGTCTTGCGGTCAACGTGGTGGCCTGCTGACCTCGACGGCCTTCGCCAACCGACTGCTGCGCATTGTGGGTGGTGAGCCCTACGATAAACCCATGACCGCAACCTCGACGGGCGAGCGCCGCTCGCTCGCGCAGCGCCTCGACGCGCTCCCGTTCACTCGCAAGCACGGCAAGATTCTCGGAGGCTCTGGCATCGGCTGGGCGCTCGACGCCATGGATGTGGGGCTGATCTCGTTCATCATTGCTGCGCTCACGCAGCAGTGGGGCATCGACAAAGGGCAGAGCGGCCTCATCGCCTCGGTCGGCTTTGCCGGTATGGCGATTGGTGCGAGTCTCGGTGGGTTGCTGGCAGATCGATTCGGCCGCCGCCACGTCTTCGCGATCACCCTGCTCGTCTACGGGATCGCGACGGGGGCCAGTGCGCTGGTGGGCGGCATCGCCGTTCTGCTCGTGCTGCGCTTCTTCGTCGGACTGGGACTCGGTGCGGAGCTGCCCGTGGCCTCGACCTATGTGAGCGAGTTCGCGCCGGCACGCATCCGAGGCCGACTCATCGTGATTCTCGAGGCGTTCTGGGCGGTCGGGTGGACGGCGGCCGCGTTGATCGGGTACTTCGTCGTGCCGGCATCCGAAAATGGCTGGCGGTGGGCGTTCGCGCTCGGGGCGATTCCCGCAGTGTACGCCTTCGTCGTGCGCTGGGCGCTGCCCGAGTCGCCCCGCTGGCTCGCCGGTCGAGGGCGCACGGCCGAGGCCGAGCAGATTGTCGCCTTGTTCGAAGCGGCTGCCGGATCACCGGTCAACGTCGAACCGTCGCGATCGAACGTAGGCGCGCCGTCGGTGCCCGAGGACCCCGACGGTGAGGCGGCCCCCGCAGCTGTCGCATCATCAGTATCTCGTCTCGCGACACTCTGGTCTGCGGAGTACCGCGGCCGCACCCTGTCGATTTGGGTCGTCTGGTTCTGCGTGAACTTCGCTTACTACGGCGCATTCATCTGGATCCCCAGCATCCTGGTCGATGCGGGGTTCAGTCTGGTGCGCTCGTTCGGGTTCACTCTGATCATCACGCTGGCGCAGCTGCCAGGGTACGCAGTCGCCGCGTGGCTGATCGAGGTGTGGGGACGCCGCCTGACGCTGTCGGTCTTCTTGGTCGGCTCGGCTGCCTCCGCGATCGTGTTCGGCACAGTGCACACGGAAGCCGCGATCATTGCTTCTGGGATGGCGCTGTCGTTCTTCAACCTGGGCGCCTGGGGTGCGCTGTATGCGGTCACCCCTGAGATCTACCCGACGTCGGCGCGCGCCACCGGTGCGGGCTGGGCAGCGGGGGTGGGGCGCATCGCCTCGATCGCAGCGCCTCTGCTCGTGCCCGCCCTGCTGATCGCCGGGGGGTCTGCCCTGACGTTCGCCGTGTTCGCGGTGTTCTTCGTGATCGCCGCGGGGGCGACCTGGGGGCTCGTCGACCGCAAGGGCCGCGCCCTCGACGACCGCTGACGCTCATCGCACTCTTCGAACCCCGAACGAATGGAGCCACTGATGCCTCTCGCACGCGCACACAATATTGCCATCTCGCTCGACGGCTATGGAGCGGGCGCCGACCAGTCGCTCGATGCGCCATTCGGTCACGCCGGTATGCGGCTGATGCAGTGGTTTTTCCCGACCGCGACCTTTCAGGCGCTTTCTGGCGATCGCGAGCGGCAGGCGGTCGACCCGGCGACGGAACCTGATGATCGTCACGCGCGCCGCGCCTGGCAGAACATCGGAGCTGAAATCATGGGCGCGGGCAAGTACGGCCCTCCGGGCTGGCACGACGATGCGGAATGGGGTGGCTGGTGGGGTGACGAGCCGCCGTTTCATTCGCCGGTGTACGTGCTGACGCACCAACCGCGCGCATCGCTCACCCGCGGCGAGACGACGTTCCACTTTCGCGACGCGACTCCGCACGACGTGCTCGCCGAAGCGTTCGCAGCGGCGGCCGGGCAAGACGTCCGCATCGGAGGCGGCCCGAGTACGGTGCGCGAGTTCTTGGCCGCCGACCTGATCGACGTGCTGCACGTCGTGCAAGTTCCGATTTTGCTCGGCCGTGGGTCGCATCTGTGGGAAGGCCTCGAGGGGTGGGAACAGGGATTCGACGTCGCCTCGGAGACCACACCTAGCGGAGTCACGCACCTCACGTTCACGCGACGCTGAGGGCAGTGCGGGCTTCAGCTGCTACAGATCGGCAAACCGTGCCCGGAACTGACAGAAGACGCCGTACGCGATGAAACTCGCCCCGATGAACACGATCACGATGTTGCCGCCGGGGAATTTCGAGAGCGAGGTAATCGCGGCGTCGAGTGCTCCCGCCGATGTCGAATCGCGTTCGAGCCCGGCGAGCGCGAGCACACCACCGACGGTCAGCAGAGCCGCACCTTTGCCGACAAAGCCGATGGCCCCGAGCGCCGCGATGGCGTGACCCGCGGCGGTCTGAGGCAGGGCCATCTGCTTGCGAAAGCTCCGCGCGACCCCCATCCACACCCAGGCACCGCCGACGACGGCGACGCCGATCCCGGCGATGACCAGCAGCACGGAACCGCCGGGGAACGTCAACAGGCCGCGACTCGCTTGCTGCGTCGTTTCGTCGGGGTCCGGGCGGGCCCCCAACGCCACTGCGACCGAGATGCCGCCCATGACGCAGAAGGCGATGCCCTGGCCCCACTCGGCAAGCCGGCGACCCCAGCGCTTGCGGCGCGACGAGAGATCGAGGGCGAAACCGTGGACGACGTGGAACACCCCTAACGCGAAGAGGAGCGCAGCGACGATCCACAGTGCAGCGAAGCCGAGCGGAACGGCGGCGATAGCCGAGAGTGCGCCGACCTGGTCGGCTTCCGCCTTTCCGCTCCGCACCACAACGGAGATCGCGAGCGCCCCAACGAGTGCGTGCACGAGACCACTGGCGACGTACCCGCCGCGCGCGAGTACGCGAAACGCGGTCGACCGCTCGGTCTGACGCGCCGCCTCGCGGATCCGATCATCCATGCGTCGAGCGTAATGGAAGTGGGAACAGGCGAGGCAGCCCCTGGACACGGGCGCGCAGGGGCTGCCGTTGACGCGCCCTAGTTCAGGTCGCTTGCGCTCGGCACGACGACCGCGTAGATGTCGCCGATCGTCGCGAGTGCGCTGCGGTGCAGTTCGGCAGCCGGCACGACCCCGCCACCCACCGTCGGCAGTGAGCGGGTCGCGGTCGCGTCGGCGACTACCGTGGGGCGGTTGCCGCGCAAGAACGCGCCCTCCGAGGTGAACGTCACGCACATGTGGGTCATGAACCCGCCAATGACGACCTCCTCGTTGCCGGCAGCATCGACGAGATCGCCGAGGTTGGTGCCGACGAACGCGTTCGGTGCCCCCTTGACAACGATGGCCTCGCCGTCAATCGGGGCGACGCGCTCGTGAATCGCTCCGATCTCTGAGCTGATGTCGTAGGGGGAGCCGGGGCCATCGTCGTGCACGACGTGAATGATGGTGGATCCGGCCGCCCGCGCTCGGGTGAGCAGGTCTGCGGCCGCGTCGAGTGCGGGGGCCCACCCGTCGAGCTCCATTACCCCGGTGGTGTAGGTGTTCTGGTAATCGACGAGGATGACGGTGGCGTTTGCCAGGGTCGCGGCCTCGGTGGGGAGCCCGCTGAGCTCGCGGAGGGTTGATGATGCGGTCATGATGATCCTTTCGGTTGCGTCACGTACAGTGTGACTCGGCCGATTGCACCGGAACAGATGCGATCGGGTCGCACTGCATGGAAAATGGACGAAAGCGCGGGGTCAATCGCATGTCAGCACCACGTGTCGCGGTAATCGCGTTTCCCGTGATCAGCCCGTTCCACCTCTCCGTGCCGTCTCTGGTGCTCGGGCCCGAGACGCCCGCGGGGGAGTCGGAGCCCTGGGCGATCGGCATCTGCGCAGAGCAGGCTGGCCCCCTGCCGACGAGTGCGGGCTTCGACATCGTGGTGCCGCACGACCTGGACCTGCTCGAAGACGTCGACGTCGTCGTCGTGCCCTGGTGGGGTGCACCGCACGAGGCTGCCCCGGTCCCTGTCGTCACTGCGATCCGGCGCGCTCACGACCGTGGCGCGATGATCGTCGGGCTCTGCTTAGGGGCCTTCGTGGTGGCCGATGCAGGCGTGCTTGATACTCGGGCGGCGACGACGCACTGGAAATGGGCCGAGGTGTTTCGGTCTCGCTTTCCTGAAGTGCGCCTCGACCCATCTGCGCTCTACGTCGACGAGGGGTCGGTGTTGACGGGAGCAGGTGCGAGTGCGGGAATCGACACGTGTTTGCATCTCTTGGCCTCGAGAAGCGGGCAGCACATCGCGAACCGCACCGCGCGACGCATCGTTGCTGCACCGCACCGGCCGGGAGGCCAAGCGCAATTCATCGAGTCGCCCATCGTGCCCGAGATCGACGATCCGGTCGGGCGTGCATGCAGTTGGGCGCTCGACCATCTCGATGAACGGCTCACGATCGATGCTCTGGCGGCCCAGGTGCACGCCAGCCGGAGTTCGTTCACGCGCGCGTTTCGGCAGCGCACGGGGTCGACTGTTTCTCGGTGGGTCGCCCAGCAGCGGGTCGTACGGGCCCGCGAGTGGCTCGAGACGAGCGACGCCTCGATCGAGGAGATCGCCGGTCATTGCGGGTTCGGCAATGCCGCCGTACTCAGGGACCGATTTCATGCGGAGACGGGCACGACGCCGGCGAACTACCGCGCCGCTTTTCGCGAGGCGGCGTGATCGCCGACGTCGAAGCCGTCAGGATTCGGCGGGTTCGTGCCAGGTCGCCGGGGCCCACGCCGGCCCGGGGAGCGGGAGGCGGTGAATGTCTTCGAACGCGAGCTCGGTGGCGATCGGATCTGCGGCTTCGATGCCCTCTCGCATGCGACGCCAGCCGCTTGAGAGCAGCTCCCAGTTCGGGGTGCGCGAATCGATCGTGATGCGGTACTGGAAGCTCAGCGAGGTGACCGTGCCCGCCGCGAGCCTCTGCAGTGTCGGGTTCGGGCACTGCTGCACGAGGAAGTCGTAGAGCTCGACGGCGACCGCCATGTGGCCGCGCACATCATTGGCGTCGATGGCCGCCTGTGCGCGGTCGGTGAAGGCGAGCATCGTCGCACGGCTCTCGTCGGTGAGCGCGGGCACAACAGTGCGCATCACACCGCCGAGTACCACCCCCACCGTCTGAATCGCGTCCTCGACGCTCTCTCGGCTCGGCTGCACAACCCGAGTATGGGTTTGCGCGGCGATTTCGACGAGGCCTTCGACCTGCAGGGCGATGATCGCCTCGCGAATCGGAGTGCGGGAAATACCCAGCCACTCTTGCAGGCTGGCGTCGTCGAGCTGCTCGCCAGCGGCGAGCGTTCCGTCGAGAATGGCGTCTCGAATCGCATCGTGTGCTTCATCGCGCAGCAGCCGCCGCGCGATCTTGGGCTTCGATGAAGCGGGAATGGGCATGTGATCCTCCTGATTAGATCCTAAAGGACCACATGCCGAAATATGATGCTTTCGCATACAAGATCTTGCGCGATACCGCTGCTGCGATAGCGTGGGGGCCTCATGGAGACTGCGCAGCGAACGTCCGTATCGATCACCGCACAGGAGTTCGGGGAGGTGTGCCGAGCGGCTCTGCGAGCAGCCGGGGCCGATGCCCCCACCTGCGAGTCGGTTGCGGCTGCAACGATCGCCGCAGAGCGGCGCGGGCGTGGAGAAGTCGGAGCGTCGCATCTGCTCGATTACCTCGAAGCGCTGCGAGGCGGCGGAATGAACGGTGCACCGAATCCGGTGATCTCGATGTCGCGGCCGGCGGTCACGCAGGTCGACGCCGATAGTGGGGCGGTGCAGCGTGCGTTCGATGAGGTCGCGCCCGCGTTCGTGGCACGGGCGCGCGGCTTCGGAATCGCGGCTCTGTCGGTGTACAACGCCTTCAGTGCCGGAGCGCTCAGCTATTACTCCCAGCACATCGCCGAGCAAGGGCTGCTAGCTCTGGCGGCGAGCAATGCGAGGCCGCTGATGTCAGCGCTCGGTTCTGCCAGTCCGATCCTGGGGACCAACCCGTTGTCATTCGCGATTCCGCACCCCTTGGGACCACGACTCTTCGATCAGGCGTCGAGCGTCACCGCGTGGGTCAATGTTCGCGACGCGGCCAGCGGTGACGGGAGGATTCCAGGTGGCTGGGCAATTGACGCTCACGGCGATCCGACGGAGCACGCGACGGCCGCGCTCGAAGGCGCCCTGCTCCCGTTCGGCGGCGCGAAGGGCGCCAACCTCGCGTTCATGGTGGAACTTCTTGCAACGTTGAGTGCGGCTGCCGCACCGATCACCGAGGAGTCGTCGCCCGACCGTGAGACGATGTCACCCCGCCTCGGACTCTTCGTCATCGCGATCGATCCCCTGGCATTCGACGAGACGTACATCGACCGTTCCGAAGAGCGCCTCGCCGATCTCGCGCGTCGGCACGGTGCCGACTTCGGTCGGCGAAAGCCCGATCGAGACACGTTCGACATCCCGGTCGCGGTACTCGATGTGCTCACGGAAGCGGCGGGGCACGGCACCGAGGTGGTGGGGGACTTCGCCTCGTGAGAAGCACGCGTACGATTCATACAGTCGATGCCCATATCGCCGGGTTGGGAGTGCGCGTGGTCACCGGAGGCGTGCCTGCGTTTCCGGGCACCACGATGCAGCAACGGCGCGAGTGGTTCATTGAGCACTCCGACCACCTGCGCACGTTCTTGCTGAATGAGCCGCGCGGGCACGGGGCGCTTTCGGGGGCAATTCTGCAGCCTGCGACCCACCCGGATGCAGACTGGGGAGTGCTGTTCATCGAGGTCACGGGGGTGCTACCCATGTGCGGCGCCGGAACGATGGCCGTTGCCACCGTGCTCGTGGATACCGGCATGGTCGATGTGACAGAGCCGGTCACCCGCGTGACGCTCGACACCCCGATCGGGCTGATCGCAGCAGACGTCTCAGTGCGCGACAGCAAGGCGCAGTCGGTGACGATCACGAACGTGCCGTCGTTCGTGCAGCAGCAGGGTGTTGTGATCGAAACAGCGACCCATGGGGCGGTGAGCGTCGATATCGCCTTCGGCGGCAACTACTACGCCTTCGTCAGTCTCGCATCGCTCGGCATTCCCTGGGAACGAGATGCGGCGGATCAGCTCATCTCGGCCGCCCGCGAGGTCATGGCTGCGGTCAACGCTCAGGCGCTTCCGGTGCACCCGGTCACCGGCTATTCGGGGTGCGAGCACGTGGTGTTTCTTGCGCCCGAATCCGATGCCCGCCATACGCGCCACGCGCTCGTCAATTACCCGGGATGGATCGATCGGTCACCGGGCGGTACCGGAACGAGCGCACGCATGGCACTGCTGCACGCTCGCGGCGAGCTCCCGCTCGGCAGCGATTTCATCAATGACTCGTTCATCGGCACCAGCTTTACGGGGCGTCTGGTCGATCGAACAACCATCGCCGACCGGGAAGCGGTGATCCCGACCATTACGGGACGCGCATGGATCACCTCGTTCGCTCAATTCGTGCTCGATCCCGAGGACCCGTTCCCCGCGGGGTTCACGTTGTGAGCTGAGGCGAGACCGCGCCGGGATCGCAAGGCCCTCGCCCCTTCGCATGGCAAGCGGATACGGTACCGCTATGTCTCACCGCATCCTCGACCGCGTCGCCACTCCCGCTGAGCATGCGGCTCTCGCCGCAGCAGTCGGCTGGCAGCACCATTTCGACGACGAAGTGCGCGCGTCCTCGCTGCGAGCCTCACTGGCAGGAGCTGTCTGCGTCGATGATGGTGGCAGAGTGATCGGAATGGCGCGCGCCGTGGGCGACGGGCTGCAGTATGCGTACGTGCAAGACGTGATTGTCGCGCCCGAGTGTGCCGGGCGGGGGATCGCAACGGACCTGGTTGCACGACTGCTCGAATTGCTGCGGCCGACCGGCGACGTCGAATTATTCGTGGGGTTGTTCGCCAGTGACGATGCGGTTGGAGTGTACGAATCTCTGGGTTTCGCCCAAGAGGGGGCTTCAGGAATGCATCAGGTGCTGGTCGCAGAACGCCGGTGACGCTCGATTTTTCGTGGTGGGCAGGTCAACGCCTGCGGCAGAATAGGGGAGTTCACCTTCAGACGTGAGGACCCCGATGACGCAGACCGACGCTCCCGCGCACGCCACCGCCCGACGCCGCCTGTTCGCGGTGCTCGCCGCAGCGGTTGCACTCCTGATTCTCACGGCCATCGTTGGGCAACTCGTGTACAGCCTGAGCTTCGGTCCCGCAGACCGCGCCTTTTTCTACACGAACTTCTTCAGCTTCTTCACGATCCTGTCGAACGTGCTGGCTGTCATCGCACTGATCAAGGCCGCATGGTTCTCGTCGACACGCGCGTCTGATCCTGCGTGGTTCACGGCGTTCTTCGGTGCCGTCGCCACCTATATGGCGACCACCGGCATCGTCTACAACACGCTGCTGCGCCAAATCTCACTCGATCAAGAGGCGACGCTCGGCTGGTCGAACGAGGTGCTGCACCTCATCGGTCCGATTCTTGTCGTCGCCGCCTGGATCTTCGCTCCGGGGCGGGGAGCACTCACGTTCCGCCACCTGCGTGTCGCCGCGATTTTTCCGATCGTCTGGGCGATCTACACGCTGATTCGTGGCGCTGCGACCGGATGGTACCCCTACCCGTTCCTGAATCCCGAACGCATCGGTGGGTATGGCATCGTTGCGATTTACGTCGTCGTGATCGCCATCGTGATTCTTGGATTCGACGCGATCGTCGTGTGGGTGAGCCGGAAGCTGCAGCCGCGCGCGTAACCTCTTGCCCTATCCAATCCGCTCATTATGCTGGGCGCATGACCCAACTCGAGCTTCGCCCTGATCGTCGAGCCTTCGGCTGGGGGCTTGCAGCGACCGTCGTATCGGCGGCCGGGATTCTGCTGATCGCGATCGTGATCCTGCTGATGGTCACCATCGATCAGAACTACGGGTGGCTGCTCCTCATCGTCATGCCGTTGTCGGCATTGATCGGCGCGGTCGGTGCGGTGCTCGGTATCGTCGCACTCTGCTTCGCCATCTCGGCCAGGCGCACCTATGCCTGGCCGATCACCGGCATCGTGCTGGGCGGCCTGCAGGTCATCCTGATTATCGCGTTGCTGACGGGGGCCTGGAGCTGAGACCGCGCCGGATCGCTTCAGGTGCCGAGCGATCTCGCAAGCAGCATGTCGGCCTCGTGTCGCTGTGGGCATCACACGAAAGCCCGCGCACATGAAAAAAGCTCCCATCGCTGACGCGATGGGAGCTGATGTTGCGGTGCCCCCGGAGGGATTCGAACCCCCGACCTACGGTACCGGAAACCGGCGCTCTATCCCCTGAGCTACGGAGGCGAGCAGATGCAACCCGACCAGCCTAGCGCACAACCCCTGACCTTCCGTACTGGGCGACCCCGACCTGAACGGCCGGGTGCGCCGCGGCGACTAGAATCGATGCTCGTGACGCCTCAAGAACTCGCTACCGCACTCGCCGCCATCCTCTCCGACCTCGTCGCCGCCCGTGGCTCCGACATCGTCGTCACCGAGCAGGACACGCAGGTCGAGCGACCGAAGAACCGCGAGCACGGCGATTGGGCGTCGAATGCCGCCATGAAGTTCGCGAAGCGCATCGGGGCGAACCCGCGCGAACTCGCCGAGGAAATTGTGGCGCGCGCACTCGAGATCGACGGCGTCGCGAAGGCCGAGGTCGCGGGCCCCGGCTTCATTAACCTGACGCTCGATGCCGCGAGTGCGGGTGAGACGGCGCGTCGCGTCGTCGAGCAGGGTGAGCAGTACGGCCGCAGCGACATGCTTGCCGGCCAGAACATCAACCTCGAATTCGTCTCCGCGAACCCGACCGGCCCGTTGCACATGGGCCACACCCGCTGGGCCGCGCTCGGCGACTCGACGGCGCGCGTGCTGCGAGCCGCGGGCGCGCAGGTCACGAGCGAGTACTACATCAACGACGCCGGTGCGCAGATGAACAAGTTCGGCCGGTCGGTGCTTGCTGCGGCGCTTGGCGAAGAGGCACCCGAAGACGCGTACCCGGGTGCCTACATCCAGGAACTCGGCCGCAAGATTCTCGAGCGCGAGCCCAACCTGCCCGAGCTCGCACGGAGCGACCGCGACGCGGCGCTCGAGCAGGCGCAGGAACTCGGCTACCAGATTCAGCTCGCCGAAATCAAAGACTCACTTGAACGCTTCAACGTGCACTTCGATGTGTACTTCTCGGAACGCACGCTGCACACCGAGGGGGCCGACGGCTCGCCGAGTCCCATCGCTGCGGCGGTGGACCGTCTGCGCGAACAGGGCCACGTCTTCGAGGAAGACGACGCCATCTGGGTGCGCACCACCGCATTCGGAGATGACAAGGACCGCGTGTTCACCCGTGGCAACGGCATCTACACCTACTTCGCTGCGGATGCCGCCTACTACCTGTCGAAGATGGATCGCGGGTTCGGTGAGAAGATTTATTTGCTCGGAGCCGATCACCACGGGTACATCGGTCGTCTGACGGCGATCGCGGGCGCCGCGGGCGACAACATCGAGACCGACGTCACCGTGCTCATCGGGCAGCTCGTGAACCTGAATGGCGCGCGTCTCTCGAAGCGCGCGGGCAACATCATCGAGCTCGACGACCTGCTCGAATGGCTCGGCTCTGACGCTTTGCGCTACTGGCTTGCCCGTTACCCGGCCGATTCGCCCTTGGCGCTCGACGGTGAGCAGGTGCGCAGTCGCACGAATGACAACCCGGTCTTCTACGTGCAGTACGCGCACGCACGTACCTGCGCCGTCGACAGAAACGCGGCAGCTGCCGGCATCGACCGCAGCGCGTTCGCACCCGAGTTGCTGACGCACGAGACCGAGACCGAACTGCTCGGCAAGCTGCAGCAGTACCCGGGCATCGTCGCGGGCGCTGCGGAGCTGCGCGAACCCCATCGCATTGCGCGCTTCCTGGAAGAACTCGCTGCGGCCTACCACCGCTGGTACGACAGCTGCCGCGTGATCCCGCTCGGCGAAGAGCCAGTCGAAGATCTGCATCGCACGCGGTTGTGGCTGAACGACGCTGCGGGTCAGGTGTTGCGCAATGGGCTCGATCTGCTCGGCGTGACTGCCCCCGAGCGGTTGTAGAGCGGAGTTTCGGTATGGGGGCCGAGCGGCGGGGGTCGAGATGGTGGACGAAGCTCATCGCGGTCGTGGTGGTTGTCGGGCTGCTGGGGGCTGCAGCGGAGTTCGCGCTGCGCCTCATCATTCCGGGTGTCATTGCGGGTGCCGTGCGCACGGAACTGAAGCTGACCGATGATCATCCAGTCGACGTGTCACTCGGCGGTTCGACGCTGCTGAATGCGGTGCGCGGCGGAGTCGGAGACGTCACGGTTGAAGTTCCAGATGCGCCAGTGATGGACGGAATACAGGCCGACGGCACTCTGCACGCCGATCTCGTGCCGTTCAATCCGACGTCGGGCGATATCACCAACGGCACGGTCGATCTCACACTCGATCAGGATCAGCTCGCCCCGGTGATCGCCCTGCTCACCCAGGGCGTCGCGCAGACCGGAGCGGTGCAGAACGGTGAGTTGGTCGTCGGTCGCTCGGTGGAGACGTTCGGGCAGGAGCTCACGATCTCGGCACGACTCGGTGTGAAAGCGGTGGATGGAGCGGTCGAGATCGATCCGCTCGGCCTGAGCGCTGCGGGCTTCGACCTCTCGACCGAGCAGCTCGCGCAGGCGACGGGCTCGCTGCTCGACCCGATCCTGAAGCCGCAGACCGTCTGCATCGCCGACCAATTGCCGCGCGGGATCACCCTGACCGACATCGTCCTCTCGAGCACGGGTTCAGTGACCCTGCGAGCCTCGCTCGCACCCGGCATCATCTCTGACTCTGCCGAGCAGCAGCAGGGTACCTGCGGCTAACGTCAGTAAAGACGTCTACAATCCTGCAGCCCGCAGCGCGAGCCACGCGGCGGCCCGGTCGTCGGCGCGATCGAACGAAAGCCCGGTGAGATCCTCGATGCGGCGCACCCGTGAGACGAGTGTCTGCCGGTGGATGCCGAGGCGCGTCGCGCTCGACCGGTGCGCTCCATGCTCCGAGAGGAATACGCGCAGCGTGCTGGTGAGTTCGCCATGCTCACCATTGGCTTCGCGCAACGGATCGAGCAGTACGGTGAGGCCGCCGCGGTTCGCGGATTGCAGGGAGGAGAGCACGAGGTCGACGGTGGGCAACTCGGCGTAGCGCACGGCGGGGCGGCCGTCATCGAGGGCGGCACCGAGCGCCTGGTGCGCCTGCGTCGCCGATTGGGCGAGCGCGGTGACCGGAGCGGGGTCGCCGACGCCGAGGTGCACGCGCAGGCCGCCGACGGGGGCGAACTCCAGCACACGGGCGTGCAAGTGTGCAGCGAGATCGTCCCGCACGAATCCGCGAATGTGGCCGTGATCTGCGGCGAAGACGTGCTCGGCACCGAGCTCGTCGCACCAGCGCCGCAGCAGCCGCTCGAGATCGATCGTGCGTGTGCGCGCACCCAGCTCGAACGCGGTGAGTGTGCGCTCATGCACTCCCCAGCGGTGCAGCAACTGCTCGGCGCGATCTCCGCCTGCGACGAGCGTGTCGAGGAGGGCGCCGCGACCGAGATGCTCGGTGAGCGACGGGTCGTGGCTCCGCAGCAGCAGGTCGAAGAGCGCGGCGGCAAGCGATGACAGATCGCGGGCGTGGCTCGTGCGGCTCGAGCGCGTCGCGATCACGAGCGAACCGGCGAGATCCTGATCCGATCCGACGCGGTGCAGCTGCAGGCCATCGTGCCGCACGCGCACGGGGCGCCCCAGTGCGAATGCTGCGGCGTCTGAGATATGCAGGCGCCCGGCCCCTGCGCTCGCGATGACCTGGCCGTGCGCGTCGAGCAGCACGGCCCAGCCGTCGATGCGGTGGGCGAGTTCGGCGATGACCGCCGTCACGCCTCCGCGTCGCGCGACCTGGGTGAGCACGTTCATGCCGGCGGTGACGAGGCGATCGGCGGCGGCGCGGTCGTCGGCGATCAGTGCGCGCAGCGCGGCGTGCAGCGTCGTACCCGAGGGCTCCGTGCCGAGGATCGCGGTCATGCCGTGCGCCTGCAGCGCTGAGCGCAGCAATTCGTCGTTCTCGGGGGAGACGAACACCGCGCCGAGCAGTGTCTCGCGCCGGTCTCCGGGGGAGTCGAGGCCAGTGAGCAACTTCTCGGAAGGGCCGGTGACGAGCGTGGCGTATGCCGGATTGCCGATGACGACGTACCCGTCAATGTCGGCGACGCCGTCGACGGGCGTGCGATCCGGCAACCGCCCAGCGGCAACCGACCCGCCAACCGCGCGCACCACCGCGGAGAGATCGAGAGCCATGTCGAGAGTGTACCAAGTGGTGAAGATAAGGCGCGAAGATCGTTACTTGGCACAATGACAAGCGCCATCGCTGCTCCGTAGCCTCATCTGAGTCGCCATCGCGGTCGCACGCTGTGATCCGAGGCGTTCCGAATCCGTTGAACGAAGGAGTGCAGCATGCAAGCTGTCGTGTTCCGAGATCCCTCGACCCGCGCAGAGGTCACCGACGTCACACTGGCGGCGCCGAAAGCCGGTGAGGTCCGCGTGAAGATCGCCGCTGCCGGTGTCTGCCACTCCGACCTGCATGTGAAGCGCGGCGAGTGGGATGCTCCCGCTCCCATGGTCATGGGGCACGAGGGCTCCGGCGTCGTCGTCGAGCTCGGCGAGGGCGTGACGTCGCTCGCCGTCGGCGACCACGTCGTGCTCAGCTGGGTGCCGCCGTGCGGGGAGTGCCGCTATTGCCTGCAGGGGCACGAGGCCCGCTGCCAGAAGGTCGTCGAGGTGAACAACACCCACGGCTCGCTCTTCGACGGCACCTCGCGCCTCAGCCGCACCGACACGGGCGAGCCCATTCACCACTACCTCAGCGTCTCTTCCTTCGCCGAAGAGGTCGTCGTACCAGTCTCGGGCGCCATCAAGGTGCGCGATGACGCACCCCTCGACGTCATCGCGGTCGTCGGCTGCGCGGTGGCGACCGGCGTCGGCGCCGTGCTCAACACTGCGGGCGTCGAGCCCGGCTCGACCGTCGCCGTCATCGGCTGCGGTGGCGTGGGCCTCAACGTCGTGCAGGGCGCGAAGCTTGCCGGCGCCGAACGCATCATCGCCGTCGACGTGGTGCCCGAGAAGACCGCAATGGCCCTGCAGTTCGGTGCGACAGATCGCATCGATGCCTCCGACCGTGACGCTGTGGAGCAGCTTTTCGAGCTCATTCCCGACGGTGTCGACTACGCATTCGATGCCATCGGCCGCACCTCAACCACGGAACAGGCGATCCGCATGCTCGGGCTCGGCGGCGCAGCCGTCATCGTGGGGCTGCCGCCGACCGGCGCGAAAGCGTCGTTCGAGCCGCTGGTGCTCGCCGAAGCCGACCAGCGCATTCTCGGTTCCAACTACGGATCGGTGCGTCCGTCGATCGACATTCCCGCGCTGGTCGACCGCTACATGGACGGACAGCTCAAGCTCGATCCGCTGATCTCGGGCCGGCGCCCCCTTGCCGAGGCCGCAGAAGCGCTCGACGATCTCGAAACGGGCGGCGTGCTGCGCACCCTGCTCATCCCGTAATCCGTTCGCGGATCACCCACCCACTCGAAGGAGAGTCACTCATATGACCACCACTACCCAGCAGGCTCCGGTCGATGCCGGCCTGCGCCGCGGCGTGATGTCGGGGCCCGAGCTCGCCGCTCAGGCCATCGCGAACATCGCACCGAGCGCGGTCATCGCGTTCACCGCCGCGTCGATCTTCATCGGTGCCGGAAACGGCACGATGCTGTCGTTCATCCTCGCGACGATCGTCATCGTCTGCGTCGGCTACTGCGTCGCGGTTTTCGCGAAGAAGAACGCGTCGGCCGGATCCCTCTACACCTACGTCGCGAAGGGCCTTGGCCCGACCGGTGCGTACATCGCGGGCGTCGCGCTCATCATCGGTTGCTGGGGCATCGCCGCCGGCTCGCTGGGCGGTGCGGTCTCGTACATGTCTGATCTGCTCGTGTCGTTCGGCCTGCCCGCGTCGAGCAAGATCTGGCTCGTCGCGCTCGCCATCGTGATCGGCGGCCTCGCAACGTTCTTCACGATTCGCGGCATCCGCATCTCCGCGCGCGTCTCGCTCGTGCTCGAGCTCGCCTCGGTCGCCATCATCCTCATCCTGCTCGTCACGGCGCTCATCGCGATCGGACCCGACGCCTGGGACCCGAAGCAGTTCTCATTCGAAGGCGTGCCGTTCCAAGGCGTCGCGGCGGGCATGGTGCTCGGCATCCTCGGCTTCGTCGGCTTCTCCTCGGCAGATGCGCTCGGGCGCGAAGCCAAGAACCCCTACACCGCGATTCCCCGTGCCATCATGTGGAGCGCCGTAGTCGTCGGTGTGCTGTACGTCTTCGCCGCATACACGCAGATCGCCGTGCTCGGCGATGATCTCGGCGAGGTCGCGAGCCCGTTGCAGGCCATTTCGGAGCGCATCGGCATGCCCGGCTGGTTCACCCCCATCCTGACCTTCGGCGTCGCCGCGTCGTTCTTCGCGGTCGTCGTGGCACCGCTCAACGTGGTCGGACGCATCATCTATGTGATGGGCAAGGAAGGCGTCGTGGCCGAGCGCTTCGGCCGCACGCACGACACCCACCTGACCCCGCACCGCGTGCTGCTCATTGCAGGTCCGCTCGCGATTCTGCTCGACGTGATCCTGCTCGTCAGTGGCACGCACCCGATGGACATCGTGGTGTGGGTCGACACCTATGGCACGTTCGGATACATGGTCGCCTACGCACTGGTCGCGATCGCCTGCGTCGCGTGGGTGCGTCGTGAGGGGATGCGCAGCGCACTCGTGAGCATCTGCGCGTTCATCGCCGTCGTCGCCATGGTCTACGTCTTCTTCGCGAACGTGTACCCGGTGCCGGCTTTCCCGCTCAACGTGATTCCGTACCTGTTCCTCGCAACCATGGTCGTCGCGCTCGGGTGGTTCGTGTTCCTCCGCAAGCGCCGTCCCGAGGTCATCGCGAACATCGGCAACACTGAGACCGACATGCTCGAGGGCGTGGGCTAGCCCCACGACCCGACTGCACGGTACTCGCTCGAGGGCCGGCCGCGATCCTGCACCGTCAGGGTCGTCGCCGGCCCTCGGCGTATGCCCGGCCCACGTGGCTCACCCGGTAAGCTGAACGGGTTCGTTCAGAGGATTCCTCCGCGCGCACGGCTTCAGGGGCCAATCCGGGTCCGCTCGCCATCGGTCGCCCTCTCGCGGCCCGCGAGCCCGACGGACACGAGATCGAGACCCCAGGAGCACACATGGCCGAGGCGAACGCCGCGAACCCGAACGCGATCGATGCGCGCGTGTTCCCGCCGTCCGCCCGTCGAGGCAGCGAATGCCGCCAGCTCAAGCTGGGAGGCGTGCGCGCCACCGATCTCACCGCGCAGTTCGGTTCGCCGCTCTACGTGATCGACGAGTCTGCTGCCCGGGCCCGTGCGCGCGAGGTGCGCGAGGCGCTGCAGCGCGAAGCGGAACGCGTCGGCACGAGTGCGACGGTCTACTACGCCGGGAAGGCCTTCCTCTGCGTCGAGGTGGCGCAGTGGATGGTCGACGAGGGGCTCGCGGTCGACGTTGCGAGCGGCGGCGAACTGGCTGTGGCCCTCGCCGCGGGCGTCGATCCGGCGCGCATCGGCTTCCACGGCAACAACAAGTCGGAGCGTGAGATCCGGCGCGCGGTCGAGGCCGGCGTCGGCACGATCATCATCGACAGCGAGATCGAGACCGAGCGCATCGCCGCGGCTGCACGCGCTGCGGGCCGGCAGCAGCGCGTGCGCCTGCGTGTGAACAGCGGCGTGCACGCCTCCACGCACGACTTCCTCGCGACCTCGCATGAAGACCAGAAGTTCGGGCAGCCCCTCGACGATGCGCCGCGACTCGTGACGGCGATCCTGGCGCAGAACAGCCTCGACTTCGTCGGCCTGCACTGCCATATCGGGTCGCAGATCTTCGCCACCGACGGCTTCCGCGAATCGGCGCGCCGACTGCTCGGCGCCTACCCCGAGCTCGAGCGGATCGCCGGGCGCCCCATTCCCGAACTCAACCTGGGCGGTGGCTTCGGCATCGCCTACACCTCGGCTCAGGCCGACGAAGCGCCCGACGTCGCGCGCATCGCCGCCGAACTGGCCGACATCATTGCGGAGACCGCCGCTGAAGTCGGCATCGCGATTCCGAAGCTCGCATTCGAACCCGGTCGCACCATCATCGGACAGGCCGGTGTCACGCTCTACACCGTCGGCACGACGAAGCCCGTCGCGCTCGCCGGCTCCGATGCCGCAGCCGATCCGGCCGATCTCGGCTTCCCGGAACGGCTCTACGTGAGCGTCGACGGCGGCATGAGTGACAACGCGCGGCCGGCGCTCTACGGCGCCGATTATCAGGTCAGGATCGCCAACCGTGAAAGCGACGCCGCCCCGGCGCTCGTCCGCGTCGTCGGCAAGCACTGCGAATCGGGTGACATCGTCGTGCAGCGCGACGTGCTGCCGGGTGACGTGCGGCCGGGCGACACGCTCGCCGTCGCCGCGACGGGCGCCTACTGCTGGTCGCTCTCGAGTAACTACAACTATGTGCCCCGTCCGCCCGTCATCGCGGTCGCCGACGGCGCGGCCCGCATCATCGTGCGCGGCGAAACCGAAGACGAGCTGCTGGCGAAGTCGGTCATTCCGGCGCCGGTGGCCCCGGCCCGCGCAGACTGACGAACTGCCTCAGACCTCACCAGTGCGCCGCAAGCGGCGATCCCGAACCACACCCCTCAAGGAGATACAGATGAACGGATATCGCGACCTTCGCGTGGCACTGCTGGGCTGCGGCTCAGTGGGCGCGCAAGTGGCACGACTCATCCTCGAGCACGGCGACGAGCTCGCAGCGCGCATCGGCGCGCGCCTCACGCTCGCAGGCATCGCCGTGCGCGACGTGAACGGCAAGCGCGATGTCGAGCTGCCTCAGGAGCTCTTCACGACGGATGCCGAGCGCCTCGTGCAGGGTTCTGACATCGTCATCGAGCTGATGGGCGGCATCGAGCCCGCTCGCGCGCTCATCACCCAGGCACTGCAGGGCGGCGCCGATGTCGTTACCGCGAACAAGGCACTCATCGCCGCCCACGGGCCCGAACTCTCCGAGGTCGCCGAGCAAGTCGGCGCGCAGCTGTCGTACGAGGCAGCGGTCGCCGCGGCGATCCCGATCCTGCGCCCCCTCCGCGAGAGCCTCGCCGGCGACCACATCACCCGGGTGCTCGGTATCGTCAACGGCTCGACGAACTACATCCTCGACCGCATGGACCGCTTCGGCGACAGTGCCGAAGACGCCTCGCGCGTCGCCAGTGAACTCGGCTTCCTCGAAGCCGACCCGACGCTCGATGTCGAAGGCTACGACGCCGCGCAGAAGGCCACGATCCTCGCGAGCATCGCCTTCCATACCGAGGTACCGGTCGACACCGTGCACCGCGAGGGCATCACGAGCATCACCGGGGCGCAGATCGACGCGGCGAAGAACGCCGGCTACGTCATCAAGCTCCTCGCAATCGCGGAGCGCCTGGAGGCCGCCGACGGCACCTCGGGCGTTTCTGCGCGCGTCTACCCGGCACTCATCCGCCGCGACCACCCGCTCGCGGCGGTCTACGGCGGCAAGAATGCCGTGTTCGTGGAGGCCGAAGCCGCTGGTGAGCTCATGTTCTACGGCGCGGGTGCCGGCGGCGCGGAGACGGCCTCGGCCGTGCTCGGCGACGTCGTCTCCGCGGCGCGTCGACACGTGGTCGGTGGGCCCGGCATCCCGGGTTCGCTCCACGCCGAACTGCCGATCCTGCCCGTCGGCGAGGTGACGACGGCCTATCAGATCATGCTCGCCGTTCGCGACCAGCCCGGCGTGCTCGCGAGCATCGCCGGCATTCTCGCCGAACACGGCGTCTCCGCGGCCAGCGTCGAGCAGACCGTCGCGCAGGGCGCGGAAGGCGCTGAACCGAGCGCCGCGCTCATCATCGGCACGCACCGCGCGCGTGAGGCCGACCTCGCAGCGACGGTCGAGGCGTTGCGCGCCGCCGACGTCGTCACCGACGTCACGAGCGTGCTGCGACTCGAGGGTCAGGCGTGAGCGCGGCGAGCGGCGTCGGCCGCGCCGTCAAGGTTCGCGTTCCTGCAACCAGCGCCAACCTCGGCCCCGGATTCGACACGCTCGGCATCGCTCTCGCCTACGGTGACGAGCTCGTCGCCGTCGTGCGCGACGCGCCCGGGGCCAGCGTATCTGTGTCAGGCGTCGGCGAGGGGGAGGTGCCCACCGACGAGACCAACTTGGTGGTGCGCTCGACCGCGCACGTCTTCGCACAGCTGGGGCGCGACATGCCCGGGCTTGACGTTTCGGCGAAGAACCGGATTCCGCACGGCCGCGGCATGGGGTCATCGGGCTCTGCGATCGTCGCGGGCGTGATGATCGCAGCAGGCCTGCTGCAGAGCGACCCGGTCGCGCCGCTCGAGTTGAGCGAGGAGCAGCTGCTCGCCTTTGCCACCGAACTCGAGGGGCACCCCGACAACGTCGCACCGGCGCTCTTCGGCGGGCTGACGATCGCCTGGACCACCGAGCAGGGCCCCCGGTTCAAACGACTCATGGTGCACCGCGGGGTCGCGCCGCTCGTACTCGTGCCCAGCTTCACCATGTCCACGGAGCTCGCACGCAGCCTGCAACCGAAGCAGGTGCCGCACGAAGACGCAGTGTTCAACGTCTCACGCTCGGCACTGCTCATCGCGGCGCTGACGCAGAGCCCCGAACTGCTGCTCGAAGCCACCGAGGATCGCCTGCACCAGAACTACCGCGGAGCCGCGATGCCGGCCACGCGCGACCTCATCGGTGAACTGCGATCCGCCGGTCACGCCGCAGTGGTGTCGGGTGCCGGGCCTTCCGTGCTCGTGCTCTCGAACGGGCCGCTCGACCGTATGCAAGCGGCCGACCAGGTCACCGAAACGCACCCGGATTGGCGTGTGCTCACCCTGGCGGTCGATACCAAGGGTGCTACAGTGGAGGCGATCCCCGCGGGTTCTGCGCACTAGCCGAAGTCGTCGATGTCCGCTCATGCGGAACTGTGGATCGTTATCTCACCGTGAAGACATCGCACGGTGATCCCGAAGCACATCAGTGCACCACCGCGGGAGGGCGAGGCCATATGCGCGCGCTGTTCTGGCGGCGTTCCGAAAGGAAGAACGTGGAATCCAACGTTGACGACACCACCACCCCTGCTGCAGCTGACGCCGCAGCACCGACCGAGACGGCGCCGCGCCGTCGTGCCTCGCGCCGCGTGAGCGCTGCCGCAGGCGCTGCGGTCGCGAGCGAGCCGGCTGCGACCGAGACGCCCGCTGCCGCGGTTGCTCCGGGGGCGGAAGCCGCCCCGGCAGCAGAGATTGCTCCTGCAGAGGCCGCCGAGGCGCCGAAGAAGCGCGCGACGCGCAGCCGCAAAAAAGTCGAGGCTCCTGCAGCCGACGCCGAGGCGGCCGCCGACGCTGCTGCAGAGGCACCAGCGGCCGAGTCCGCTGAGGCGCCAAAGAAGCGCGCGACGCGCAGCCGCAAGAAGGTTGAGGCTCCTGCAGCCGACGCCTCGGCTGAGGCTCCCGCTGCAGACGCCGCTGCTCCCGTTGCCGACACGGCTGAATCGGAGGCGCCCGAGGCGCCGGCGAAGCGCACGCGCAGCCGCCGTGCGTCGGCCGCGACCGCGGCACCGCAGACGACTGAGTCCGCCGAAGCCGAGGGCGCTGTGACGCCGGCGGCCGAACAGCCCGCCGCAAATGCGCCAGCAGAATCGGCAGGAGAAGCCGCCGAGCAGACGGAGGCCGGCGAAAGCGAGCGCCCCAGCCGCAATCGTCGCGGCCGTGGACGCGGCCAGAAGAACGACGCCGAGGGCGCGGAATCGACCGAGGTCTCCGCTGACGACGAAAACGAGAGCCGCCAGAACGGCAAGGGTCAGGGCGGCAACAGCCAGAATGCGCAGCGCCAGAACAGCCAGGGACAGAACGGACCTAAGGACGACAAGGGCGGCGACAACTCGAACCGTTCCAGCCGTACCCGTCAGCGCGACCGCAAGCGACGCGGTCAGGGCGACGACCTTGAGCCCGAGATCACCGAAGACGACGTGCTGCTGCCGATCGCAGGCATTCTCGACGTGCTCGACAACTACGCATTCGTGCGCACGAGCGGGTACCTTCCCGGCACCAGCGACGTGTACGTATCGCTCGGCCAGGTGAAGAAGTACGGGCTGCGCCGCGGGGATGCCGTGGTCGGCGCGATTCGCCAGCCCGGCGCCAACGACGGTGCGAGCCGTCAGAAGTACAACGCGATTGTCAAGATCGATACGATCAACGGTCGTTCGGTCGACGAGCAGGAGCAGCGCGCAGACATCGCGGAGCTGACGCCCATCTACCCGCAAGAGCGCCTGCGCTTCGAGACCGCGCAGTCGGGCGTGCTCGGCCGCGCGATCGATCTCGTGGCTCCCGCAGGGCTCGGCCAGCGCACCGCGCTCGTGCTCCCGGCGGGTGCAGATGGCACCGCACTGCTCGGCGAACTCGCTGAAGCGGTCAGCACCAACCGACCCGACGCGCACCTCTTGCTCGTGCTCGCCAATGCGCAGCCCGAAGAAGTGACACGTCTGCAGCGCTCCGTTCGCGGCGAAGTGGTCGCGGCCACCTTCGAACGCAGCGCTGAAGACCAGGCCACGATCGCGGAGCTCGCGATCGACCGTGCGAAGCGTCTCGTTGAGCTCGGGCACGATGTCGTCGTGCTCGTCGACTCGCTCAACCGCTTCGCTCGCGCCTACGCCCAGGCGCAGCATGCGCAGAGCCGCCCGGGGCTCGAGGAGATCGACGAGTTCGCGCTCGCCCAGATCAAGCGCTTGCTCTCGGCCGCACGTAACGTCGAGAACGGCGGTTCGCTGACGGTCGTGGCGACCGTGCAGACGAAGACGGGTCTGTCCGCAGACAAGTTCCTGCTGCGCGAGGTGCTTGCCGTCGTCAACAGCGAAGTGCGCATCGCGAAGGCGATCCCGGGTCTCGCGGCCGAGGTTGATTTCGCGGCCTCGCGCACGCGCCAGGCAGAATCGGTGCTCGGCGCCGACGAAGCCGGTGTGCTTGCGCGCCTCCGCGCCGAGCTGACGCAGGAGGGCGCGCAGGATCGCCTGCGTGAGCGCCTGGCTGCGAGCGCCTCGAATGCGGCGCTGCTCGTCGAGCTGCAGCGTTCCGGCACGCTGTCCTAGTGCACCTGAGCCCGCCCTGGAATCCTCCGGGGCGGGCTCAGCCATTGCCGGATCCCGGCGGTAGATTGGGGCGCGACGACGTCGCGGCTGCGAGAGGTGAGGAAAGAAGATGTTCGAACAGGTCGAAGGGCTGATCGCCGAGCACGCGAAGCTGCAAGACGAACTGGCCGATCCCGCGTTGCACGCTGACGCGTCGCGCGCGAAGAAGGTCAATCGCCGCTATGCCGAGCTCAGCAAGATCAAGGCTGCGTCCGAGCACTGGCAGCAGGTGGGCGACGACCTCGAAGCCGCTCGCGAGCTCGCCAAAGAAGATGAGGCCTTCGCCGAAGAGATTCCCGCGCTCGAAACCGCGCTCGCCGAGGCGCAGGAGCGCGTACGGCGCCTGCTGATCCCGCGCGATCCCGATGACGCACGCGACGTGATCCTCGAGATCAAGGGCGGTGAAGGCGGTGCGGAATCCGCGCTGTTCGGCGCCGACCTGCTGCGCATGTACATGCATTACGCCGAGTCGAAAGGGTGGAAGACCGAGCTTCTCGAGAAAGACGAGAGCGATCTGGGCGGCTACAAGAACGTGCAGGTCGCCATCAAGGCGAACCCGTCAGACCCCTCGCAGGGCGCGTGGGCGCACCTCAAATACGAGGGAGGCGTGCACCGGGTGCAGCGCGTGCCCGTGACCGAGTCGCAGGGCCGCATCCACACGTCGACGACCGGCGTGCTGGTGTATCCCGAGGTCGATGAGCCCGAAGAAGTCGAGATCAACCAGAACGACCTCAAGATCGATGTGTACCGCTCGTCGGGCCCCGGCGGTCAGTCGGTGAACACGACCGACTCCGCCGTGCGCATCACGCACCTGCCGACCGGAATCGTGGTCGCGATGCAGAACGAGAAGAGCCAGTTGCAGAACCGTGAAGCGGCGATGCGCGTGTTGCGCGCTCGCATTCTCGCGAAGCAGCAGGAGGAGGTCGCCGCGGAGGCGAGCGCCCACCGTTCGAGCCAGATCCGTACCATGGACCGCTCGGAGCGCATCCGCACCTACAACTTCCCCGAGAACCGCATCGCCGATCACCGCACAGGTTACAAGGCCTACAACCTCGACCATGTGATGAACGGCGCACTCGACGCCGTGATCGAATCGTGCATTCGCATGGACGAAGAGGCGCGGCTGGCCGACCTCGGCCAGTAGAGTCGTCGGGCCCGGCTCGCACCCGCTACTCTGAAGCTATGTCCGATGCAGTGCAGCCCCTGGTGGGCCCCCTCGTTACTCTCCGCGGCCCGCAGACGGCTGATCTCGAACCCCTCGTGGCGATCCTCGACGAACCCGAGGTGTCGCTGTGGTGGGTGGGGTACACCCCGCAGCGCGTGCAGGCCGAGTTCATCGATGCCGCAGATGTCGCCCGCATCATCGAGGTCGGGGGAGAGACAGCTGGAGCGATGTTCGTGCTGCGCGGGGACGATCCCGAGTATCCGACCACAGTGATGCATCTGTTCATCGGCACGCGCTTCCGCGGGCGCCGCATCGGCGAGGAAGCGCTGGCGCTCGCGATCGGCGCCGAGTTCGCCGATGGTGTGACGCGCGTTACGCTCGATCCGAACGTGAACAATGCGGGCGCGATTCGCAGCTATGAGCGCCTCGGCTTCCGCCGCATCGGCGTGCTGCGCGACTACCAGGTGCGGCCGGGCGGGCACCTGGAAGACGCGATGTTCCTGGACCTCACGCGTTCTGATTTCCCCGACGGTCCGCCGTTGCCGCAGCGTTCCTGAGTCTCTCGCTGCGCCGCGCCGATGCGCGATCGAGCGGTGGCGCGGCGGTAGCATGGCACTATGCGTGCAACTCGACCATTCCTCCCGTGGGTGGTCTGGGGAGTCGCTGCGATCTCGTATGCGGTCGCCGTCATCAATCGGTCGTCGCTGTCGGCGCTCGGCCCGGCAGCGCAAGATCATTTCGGTATTGACGCCACCACGCTCTCGATCTTTCCGGTGATTCAGCTGCTCGTGTACGCGGGCCTGCAGATTCCGGTCGGGGTGTTGCTCGACCGCATCGGGGCGACCTCGATGATTCTGATCGGCGGCGCCCCGATGATTGCCGGTCAGGTGGCGATGGCGACGGTGCCTGAGGTGTGGCTCGCGATTCTCGCCCGCGTACTCGTCGGCGCAGGTGACGCGTGCACATTCATCAGCGTGATGCGGATGCTGCCCGAGTGGTTCTCGCTGCGGCAGTTGCCGACGATCAGCCAGGTGACCGGCCTCATCGGGCAAGCGGGGCAACTCGTGTCGGTCGTGCCGCTGGCGATCCTCGTCGGCGCGGCCGGGTGGATGAGCGGCTTCCTCGGGCTTGCCGCGCTCGCACTGCTCGTCGTGATCCTGGGGTGCGCAGTGCTGCGCAACGCCCCTGGAGACGCCACCCCGCTCGAACGGTTGCTCCGGCGGCGCGGCCGAACGACGGAGAACGCGCAATCGTTCGCCGAAACCAACACGGCGGCGCTCAAGGCCATGCAACCACCGTCGACCGAGCTCATCCCGATCATCGCGGAGACGAAGCTGCCCGGTCTCGGGTTCTGGAACCGTGCGCGCAAGCTGCTGCGGTTGCCGGGAGTGCGTCTGGCGTACTGGTTGCACTTCGCGTCGCCGTTCGCGTCGAACGTGTTTTTGCTGCTGTGGGGCACCCCGTTTCTCGTCGGCGGGCTCGGGCTCGACCCAGCTGCCGCTCGCGGACTGTTGAGCCTCACCGTCGTGTCGTCCATGGTGGCGAGCGTGGTGCTCGGGCCGCTGAGCTCGCGGTTCATCGAGCGTCGCGTTTGGTTCAACCTGAGCATTACGGTGTTGATCGCGCTGGTCTGGACCGCAGTGATCCTGTGGCCCGGCGTGCCGCCGATGGCACTCATCATCGTGCTGCTCGTGGTCATCCCGCTCGGCGGGCCGGCTTCGATGATCTCGTTCGAAGTGTCGCGCTCGCACACGCCGCGCAGCTATTCGGGCTTCGGCACCGGCCTCGTCAACACGGGCGGATTCACGGCCTCACTGCTCGTGATTCTGCTGATCGGCCTCGTGCTCGACCTGCAGGGTGCCGGATCACCCGAGAATTACTCGCTGCACGCGTTCCAGGTGGCATTCGCCGTGCAGATCCCGTTCTGGCTCCTGGGTATCGTGATGGTGCTCATCGAGCAGCGACGGACCAAGGGGTGGATGGACGAGAACGGGCGCACGCTGCGCTGAGCTGATTCGAACCGACCCGGTGAGGCGCTGCGTTCAGATGACGTAGAAGTCTGCCATGTCGGGCTGCTCCATGATCGGGGCCCCGCGGCGCGGCCGACCCTGTGCAGGAATGCCCGTGAGCGTCGTCCACGGGGGAGCGGAGCGCACGACGACGGCGTTCGACCCGACAGCGCTGTCGTGGCCCAGTTCGATGTTGCCGAGGAGCTTCGCCCCGGCACCGATGACGACGCGGTCGCCGATAGTCGGGTGTCGTTTGCCGCGGTCGTGGCCGGTGCCGCCGAGGGTGACCCCGTGGTAGATCAGCACGTCGTCGCCGACGACGGCGGTTTCGCCGATGACTACGCCCATGCCGTGGTCGATGAAGAGGCGCCGCCCGATGGTGGCGCCCGGGTGAATCTCGATTCCCGAGAAGAAGCGTGAGATCTGCGAGATCGCGCGCGGCAGAAATCTCAGACCACGCCGCCAGAGGGTATGCGAGACCCGGTGCCACCAGACGGCATGAAGTCCCGAATACACGAAGAACACCTCCGCCGAACCGCGCGCAGCGGGATCGTGCGCGCGGGCGGCGGAGATGTCTTCGCGGATGCGGGAGAACGCGCTCACTGCAGAACTCCGGGGATCGGGACTAGGCGCCCAGATCCTCGAACAGCACGGTCGAGAAGTAGCGCTCGCCGAAGTCGGGTACGACGACCACGATCTTCTTGCCCGCGTTCTCGGGGCGCTTCGCGACCTGCGTGGCGGCCCAGACGGCTGCGCCGCCCGAGATGCCTGCGAGAATGCCCTCTTCGGCGCCCAATGCACGAGCCTTCGCGATCGAATCGGCGAGCGTGACATCGATGACCTCGTCGTAGATCTCACGGTCGAGGATGTCGGGCACGAAGTTCGCGCCGAGTCCTTGGATCTTGTGCGGGCCTGCCGTGCCCTCGGTGAGGAGCGGCGAGTCGATCGGCTCGACGGCGATGACCTGCACCCCGGGGTTCTGCTCCTTGAGGTAACCGCCGGCGCCGGTGATGGTGCCGCCGGTGCCGATGCCGGCGACGAAGATGTCGACGCTGCCGTCGGTGTCGTTCCAGATCTCGGGGCCCGTGGTGGCGCGGTGGATCGCGGGGTTCGCGGGGTTCGCAAACTGCTGCGCGAGAATCGCGCCCGGCGTGCTCTCTGCGATTTCCTGCGCCTTGGCGACAGCGCCCTTCATGCCGAGCGGGCCCTCGGTGAGCACGATCTCGGCACCGTAGGCGAGCAGCAGCTTGCGGCGCTCGATGCTCATGGTCTCGGGCATGGTGAGGATCACGCGGTAACCGCGCGCCGCACCGACGAACGCGAGCGCGATTCCGGTGTTGCCGCTCGTGCCTTCGACGATGGTACCGCCGGGCTGCAGAGCGCCCGACTGCTCGGCGGCGTCGATGATGGCGATGCCGATGCGATCCTTCACCGAACCTGCGGGGTTGTAGAACTCGAGCTTCGCGAACACCTCTGCGCCGGCCTCTTCCGTGACCCGGTTGAGGCGTACGAGGGGAGTGTTGCCAAATGCCTGCGTGATGTTGTCGTAGGTCCGTGCCATGGTGCTGCATCCTCCTGAGGTCTGGGATGGGGTTCCGGCCGCATCGATGTTCCGGCAGCGAGACGCCCCGGGGCCGCCTCAAATTATATCGATTCCTTATTCGAGTCGTTCGAATGGGTTATGCAGTAAGACGTGAGATGACAGGTGCGGCGCGTCGCTCGATGCCGATTCGGGAGTGTCGGTGACGTGTGCGAGTCTGGGGGAGTGCAGCACACTCCAGCGACCGGCGATGCCGGCACTCCGGTTTCTCGACTGCTCGACGAGATCGTGGCCCAGCTTGCGGCGAACGGCGTCGTCGATGCGCGGACGGACGCCGAACTGATCGTCGGGCACGTGCTCGGCGTGACGCGGGGACGGATCCAGGCGTTGGCGATACTGGCAGATGCGGTATCCGATGACGACGCGGCCCGCATTCGCGCGATCGCCGATGAACGGGCTCGACGCGTACCGCTGCAGCACCTCACCGGGCGAGCGCCGTTCCGCTCCATCGAGCTTTCCGTCGGCCCAGGCGTCTTCGTGCCCCGACCCGAGACGGAGACGGTCGCACAGTTCGCCATCGATGCCGCGATGCGGGTGCCGGATCCCCAGCCCATCGTCGTGGATCTGTGCACGGGGAGCGGAGCGCTTGCCTTGTCAATCGCCCACGAAGTGCCGCGGGCGCGCGTGTGGGCGGTGGAGAAGAGTCGAGAAGCTCACGCGTGGGCGCAGCGCAACGTCGATGAGTGGGGCGACGGCCGCGTCGCGTTGCTTCTGGGCGACGTCGAGCAACTCGACGCGTTGCCCGAGCTCGCAGCATTGCGAGGCAAGGTGCACGTGCTCGTCTCGAATCCGCCGTATGTGCCCAGCGGCATGGTGCCTCGCGACCCTGAAGTGCGCGATCACGACCCCGAGCTCGCGCTGTACAGCGGAGTCGACGGGCTCGATCTCATCAGGGTCATCAGTCGCTCGGCACAGCAGTGGGTGGCTCCGGGCGGGATTCTCGTGCTCGAGCACGCCGAGCTGCAGGGGCGGGCGATTCGTGAACTGCTCGCGGCCGATGGGTGGCAGCAACCCGAAACCCATGTCGACCTCACCGGGCGCGATCGCACGACGACGGCGATACGCTGAGCCTGCCGGAGCCGGCGGTCGGAGAGCACTCGGAAACCAACCCGTGAGCGAGAGTAGACTGGCGCGTTATGGCCGAAGTCTTCGATTGCACCGACAACACGCAACTGCTCGCGGGTACCCGCACCGCTCGGCAGGCGATCGGACGCGGCGAGCTCATCGTGATGCCCACGGATACTGTGTACGGCGTCGCGGCTGACGCGTTCAGTCCGGATGCCGTGCAGCGGTTGCTCGATGCGAAGGGCCGAGGGCGGCAATCGCCGCCACCCGTGCTGATTCCGAACACCGACACTCTCGCTGCCCTCGCCGCTGAGGTCGTCGCCCCCGTGCAGGCGCTCGCAGAGGCGTTCTGGCCCGGTGCGCTCACCATCATCACGCGCGCGAATCCGCTGCTCAGCTGGGATCTGGGGGAGACGGGCGGCACGGTGGCCCTGCGCATTCCCGACCAGCCGCTCGCCATTGAACTGCTGCGCGAAACGGGGCCGCTCGCGGTATCGTCGGCGAACCTCACCGGCGAGCCCGCAGCCCGCACCGCTGCCGCCGCGCAAGACATGCTCGGCGATGCGGTCGCCGTGTACCTCGAAGCCGGCGAATCGGGGGCCGATGGGGTTGCCTCCACGATCGTCGATGCGACCGGATTGACCGAAGCCGGCGGAGTGATTCGAATTCTGCGTCAGGGTGGGGTGTCGCGCGAGGCCATCGCGGAGCTGCTGCCGCAGGTTGTTTTCGGGGAGTGACATGCTCGCCTACGTGACGGTCGTCGCGGTTGCCGCGCTCGTCACTGCGGCAGCCTCCTGGGGGGTGCTGCGCCTCAGCCGGCGCTTCAACCTTGCCCCTGAAGTGCGTGCGCGAGACGTGCATCAGGCCCCTACCCCCCGACTGGGCGGCATCGCGATGTTCGTCGGCATTATCACCACGTTCATCGTCGCTGCGACTCAGCGGGAGTTCGCATCGCTGTTTTCGGGCAGCAACCAGATGTGGGCGCTTTTTGGCGCCTGCGCGCTCATCGCCGTTGTCGGTGTGCTCGACGATCTGCTCGACTTGGACTGGATGATCAAGCTCGCCGCGCAGCTCGCTGCGGCGGGACTGCTCGCCTGGAACGGTGTGCAGATCGTGTCGTTGCCGTTCGGCGATACCCTCATCATCGGGTCGCCACTCGTCAACTTCGTCATCACGGTCTTTCTGATGACGCTCGTGATGAACGCGGTGAACTTCGTGGACGGCCTCGACGGACTCGTCGCCGGCGTCGCCATCATCGCCAATGCGCTCTTCTTCGTTTACACGCTGCTGCTGAACGATCAGATCGGTCGCGTCGATTCCGTGATCTTCGCGAGTCTCATCGCAATCGTGGTTGTCGGCATCTGCATCGGCTTCCTGCCATTCAACTGGCACCGCGCGCGCATGTTTATGGGAGATACTGGGGCGCTGCTGGTGGGGCTGCTCATGGCGACGTCGACGGTGTCGGTGACCGGCCAGTTGAACCCGGCGGCACTCGACCAGAAGCTGGTGCTTGCGAGCTACATCCCGATCATTCTGCCGATCGCGGTGCTCGCGCTTCCGCTCGCGGACTTCTCACTCGCGGTCTTCCGCCGACTCCGTGCCGGGACAAGCCCATTCACCGCGGATCGCCTGCACCTGCACCATCGCCTGCTCGACATGGGCCACTCGCCCATCCAGGCCGTGTGCATCTTCTACTCGGGAACCGCGACGATTTCGATCGCGGTGCTCTTGGTGTTCACGACCCAAGCCTTTCTCCTTCCGGGCGTCGTGCTCGCCGCAGGTACCGCTGCGACCTTCGCGCTACTACGATTCCCGGCGAATCGAGTGCGCGCAGCTCTTGCGCGCCGTCACTTGGTACCGTTGAGCAGACGGAGCTCCCGAGCCGACGCAGCACGCGCCGAATCGCTCGCCAGGAAGACTCCGCTGAAAGGACCCCAGAGTGAGTGACTCCGTGCAGCCCGACGAAATCGAGCCGAGGCCGATGCCGGCTTCGCAGCCCGTGCTGCTGCGGGCGCTGCGATGGGGGCTCGTCGTCATCGGCGCACTCGTCGTCGTCTTCGCCGTGATCGGCTACTTCGCCAGCGGCACGGCCGGTCTCTGGGGAGGCATCATCGGAACAGCGCTCGGCGGCCTGTTCCTCATGATGACGGTCGGCAGCATCGCGTTCGCGAACCGATTCATCGAGCGCGACTTTTACATCACCGCGTTCTTCGGCATCGTGCTCGGCAGCTGGGTGTTCAAGTTCATCGTCTTCATTGTCGTGGTCGTACTGCTGCGCGACGCGGAGTGGCTCGACACGCGGGTGATGTTCTTCGGCGTGATCGCCAGCGTCATCGCATCCCTGGCGCTCGACGTCGTTGTGATCACTCGTTCACGCATCCCGATTCTCTCCGCACCGACTCAGTCGTAACCGACTTCATCACACCAAGCCGTTTCGGGTTTCTCCTGGAGCGGAATTCTTGGTAGACTCGGTTACGTTCCCTGCAGGGCTGGCTTGAGCTGTGCCTACGACGCCCCGGGGTATGACCACCGTTCGACACTGTGCAGGCTGATGCCGCACCGAAGTCAGGAGAATGGCGCTGTTCGCTAACGCTTTGCACCTCGTGGCCCCCGTCTTTTTTGCGGCCGAAGAGGGTGAATTCCACGCGCCGACGATGGCCGAGTTCTTCCCCGACATCGTGCTCTTCGAAGGCACCCCGTTCGCCATGAACCGGATCATGATGATCCGCGTCCTCATGATGGTCGTGCTGCTCGTTCTGTTCTGGTTGGGCACCCGTCGCATGCGGGTCATTCCCACCCGTGGCCAGTCGCTCACGGAGATGGCGCTCGACTTCGTGCGCGTCAACATCGCCGAAGATCTGCTGGGCAAGAAAGACGGGCGTCGTTTCCTGCCGATTCTCACCGCGATGTTCTTCTCGATCCTCGCGCTGAACATCACCGGCATCGTGCCCGGCCTGAACATCGCCGGCACGTCGGTCATCGGCTACCCGTTGGTGCTCGCCGTCGTCTCGTACGTGACGTTCATCTACGCGGGCGTCAAGAAGAGCCCCGGCAACTTCTTCAAGAACGCGCTGTTCCCTTCGGGTGTGCCCAAGGCGATCTACATCATCGTCACCCCGATCGAGTTCATCTCGACCTTCATCATCCGTCCGGTCACGCTGACCCTCCGACTCATGATGAACCTGCTCGTCGGCCACCTGCTGCTCGTGCTGCTGTTCGCAGCGACGCAGTTCTTCCTCTTCTCGGGAGAGGGCTTCTTCAAGCTCTTCGGCGTCGGCACCTTCGCCTTCGGCGCAGCGTTCACGCTCTTCGAGATTCTCGTCGCCGTTCTGCAGGCCTACGTCTTCGCACTTCTCACCGCCGTCTACATCCAGCTCGCGCTGGCTGAAGAGCACTAAACCCACGGGTTCGGCAACCGCCGCACTCACATACGGAAGGAAACACATACCGTGTCTGTTCTCGCTGAAATCTCGGGCAACATCGCAACCGTCGGTTACGGCCTCGCCGCTATCGGCCCCGCCATCGGCGTGGGTATTGTCGTTGGCAAGACCATCGAGGGTGTCGCTCGCCAGCCCGAGCTCGCCGGCCGCCTCCAGGTCCTCATGTGGATCGGTATCGCGTTCACCGAGGCCCTGGCCTTCATCGCGATCGCTACGCCGTTCATCTTCGCCGCGTAATCCGATTCCACCTTTCCCTAGTCTCGAAAGGGAGGCTCGATGAATAACGCAGTCTTCGTTGCTGCGGAAGAGGGCGCGAACCACAACCCGCTCCTCCCCGCGACGTACGACATCGTGTGGTCTGCGGTCGTCTTCGTCATCATCCTCGTCGCGTTCTGGAAGGTCTTCCTCCCCAAGATGCAGACGATGCTCGATGCACGTGCAGAGGCGATCGAGGGCAACATCGCCAAGGCCGACGAGGCTCAGGCGAAGGCCGAAGCCGCACTCCAGGAGTACACCGCGCAGCTCGCCAGCGCACGCCAGGAAGCCGGCGAGATTCGCGAGTCGGCTCGCCTTGACGCGAATAAGATCGTTGCCAAGGCGAAGGACGACGCGACGACCGAGCAGGCCCGCATCGTTCACGCGGCTCAGGCGCAGATCGAGGGCGAGCGCCAGAGCGCGGTCGTCTCGCTCCGCAAGGACGTCGGCTCGCTCGCGATCGACCTCGCTTCGAGCGTGGTCGGCGAATCGCTCTCCGATGATCAGAAGGCTTCGGCGCTCGTCGATCGCTTCCTCGCTGATCTCGAAGCATCCGAGAAGGCGGCACAGTAATGGGCAGCGCGTCACGCGAAGCACTGGCTCAGGCGCGCACCGCGCTGGAAGCCGGACTCGACTCGAACGCCGGGAGTGAGCTGCTTGCAGCCGCTCGCAAGATCGCGGGGAGCCCTGCGCTCGCTGCGGCGCTCGGCGACGCCTCGGCCGATGTGCAGGCCAAGACGCAGGTGGTCGAGCGGCTGTTCAGCGGTCTCTCCGCTGGCGCGCGCTCTGTTCTCGCCGCAGCCGTTCAGGGACGCTGGTCGAATGTCGACGAGTTCGTCTCGGGCGTCGAAGAGCTGGGAATTCGCGCCGTGGGCGCGGCGAACCCGTCTCTCTCGGACGATTTGCTCGCGGTGGTCGACGTGATCGACCGCAACCACGATCTGCAGCTCAGTCTCGGCAGCAAGCTGGCCGACCCCGCAGGGAAGGCCGCACTCGTGCAGCGTCTCTTCGGAGGCAAGACCTCGGAGGCATCGCTCGCCGTGGTCTCGCACCTGGTCACCAGCCCGCGCGGTCGTCGTCTCGATGCGACGCTGCGTCAGGCTGCGCACACCGCGGCCGACCAAGCCGGGAGCGAACTCGCGACGGTGACCGTCGCCGTGCCGCTTTCTGCTGCGCAGCAGGATCGCCTCGCTCGAGCTCTCGAGCAGTCCGCCGGACGCCCCGTGCGCATCACCACCGTGATCGACACCGAGCTCGTCGGCGGCATCCGCGTGCAGATCGGTGACAACGTCATCGACGGTAGCGTCCGTGCCCGACTCGACGATCTGCGCCAGCAGCTCGCCGCGTAGCGACAACTTTTCACACCCGGGGGCGGCGCTTCCGGAACAGACAGAGGAAACGAAATGGCAGAACTCTCAATCAGCCCGGACGAGATCCGTAACGCGCTGAAGGATTTCGCAGCGTCCTACGAGCCGACCGACGCTGGCAAGACTGAGGTCGGCACCGTGGTCGACGCCTCCGACGGCATTGCGCACGTCGAGGGTCTCCCCGGCGTCATGGCGAACGAGCTCGTTCGCTTCGCCGACGGCACCCTGGGCCTCGCCCAGAACCTGGAAGAGAACGAGATCGGCGTTGTCGTGCTCGGCGAATTCACCGCGATCGCCGAAGGCCAGCCCGTCACCCGCACCGGCGAGGTGCTCTCGGTTCCCGTGGGCGAGGGCTACCTCGGCCGCGTGGTCGACCCCCTCGGCAAGCCCATCGACGGTCTCGGCGAGATCGCCGGCATCGAAGGGCGTCGCGCTCTCGAGCTCCAGGCTCCGGGTGTCATGCAGCGCAAGTCGGTGCACGAGCCCCTGCAGACCGGCATCAAGGCGATCGACGCCATGATCCCCGTCGGCCGCGGCCAGCGCCAGCTCATCATCGGCGACCGCCAGACCGGTAAGACGGCCATCGCGATCGACACGATCATCAATCAGAAGGCCAACTGGGAGTCGGGCGACACCTCCAAGCAGGTGCGTTGCATCTACGTCGCCATCGGCCAGAAGGGCTCGACCATCGCTTCGGTGAAGGGCGCGCTCGAGGACGCTGGCGCGATGGAGTACACCACCATCGTCGCTTCGCCCGCATCTGACCCCGCAGGCTTCAAGTACCTCGCTCCCTATACCGGTTCGGCCATCGGCCAGCACTGGATGTACGCGAGCAAGCACGTTCTGGTGATCTTCGATGACCTGTCGAAGCAGGCCGAGGCGTACCGCGCCGTGTCGCTCCTCCTTCGCCGTCCGCCGGGACGCGAGGCATACCCGGGCGACGTCTTCTACCTGCACTCGCGTCTGCTGGAGCGTTGCGCAAAGCTCTCCGACGAGCTCGGCGCAGGCTCGATGACCGGTCTCCCGATCATTGAGACGAAGGCCAACGACGTGTCGGCGTACATCCCGACCAACGTGATCTCGATCACCGACGGCCAGATCTTCCTCCAGTCCGACCTCTTCAACGCGAACCAGCGCCCCGCCGTCGACGTGGGCATCTCCGTGTCGCGTGTGGGCGGCGACGCTCAGGTCAAGTCGATCAAGAAGGTTTCGGGCACGTTGAAGCTCGAGCTCGCGCAGTACCGCGCGCTCGAGGCGTTCGCGATGTTCGCTTCGGACCTCGACGCGACCAGCCGCAAGCAGCTTGCTCGTGGTGCTCGCCTCACCGAGCTCCTCAAGCAGCCGCAGTACACCCCGTACCCTGTCGAAGAGCAGACCGTTTCGATCTGGGCCGGCACGAAGGGCTTCCTCGACGAGGTTCCGGTCGAAGACGTGCTGCGCTTTGAGCGCGAGTTCCTCGACTACCTCGGGCGTAACTCGGAGGCACTGTCGAAGCTTCGCAGCACCAACGTGCTCGATGACGACATCGTGGCCGAGCTCGAGAGCCAGATCGCGAAGTTCTCGAGCGAGTTCCGCACCGCGAGCGGCAAGACGCTCGCTGAGCAGTTCGACGCCATCGACGAAGCCGAGATCCAGCAGGAGCAGCTGGTCGTCACCAAGAAGTAGGGCCTCCGGGGCGGCGGTGTGAGCCGCCGCCCCGGTCCCGAACCTTGATCACCAGCCAGCCCCAACCACTACAGGAGAGACATGGGAGCGCAACTTCGGGTCTACCGGCAGAAAATTCGTTCTGCCCAGACGACCAAGAAGATCACCCGTGCGATGGAGCTGATCGCGGCATCTCGCATCCAGAAGGCGAAGGCACGCGTTGAGGCTTCGACGCCCTACGCCACGGCGATTACTCGCGCCGTGTCGGCCGTCGCCACGCACTCGAACACCGATCATCCGCTGCTCACCGAGGCCGACAAGGTCGAACGCGCAGCGGTCGTCATCTTCACGTCGGACCGCGGCCTCGCCGGCGCCTTCAACTCGCAGGTGCTGCGTGAAGCCGAAGAGCTGAGCGAATTGCTTCGTTCCGAGGGCAAGGAAGTCGTGTACTTCCTCTTCGGACGCAAGGCGCAGGGTTACTTCGCATTCCGTCGCCGCCCTTCGGAGCGCGTCTGGACCGGAGATACCGAGAACCCGACGTTCGAGACGGGTGCCGAGGTCGCGGAAGCACTGCTCGAGATCTTCGGTCGCTCAGCGGCCGAGGGTGGAGCGCAGGAGATCCACCTCGTCTACAACCGCCTCGTGAGCATGGTCAGCCAGGTGCCCCAGGTGCACCGCCTGCTGCCCCTGCAGATCGTCGAGGGTGTCGCCGAGGCCTCTGATGGGCCGGCACCGCTGTACGAGTTCGAGCCGGACGCAGATACTGTGCTCGATCGTCTGCTTCCCGCATACATCGAGTCCCGCGTGTACAACGCGATGCTCGAGTCGGCGGCCGCGAAGCACGCAGCGACGCAGAAGGCGATGAAGTCCGCGAGCGATAACGCAGATTCGCTGATCCGGGATTACACCCGCCTCGCGAACAACGCGCGTCAGGCGGAGATCACCCAGCAGATTTCCGAGATCGTGGGCGGCGCTGACGCGCTGTCCGGTTAATACAGCACGAAGAGAGAGAATCATGACCGAAACCGCCGCAGTGGCGACTGAGGCCACCAAGGTTGTCGGGCGGATCGCTCGAGTTACCGGGCCCGTCGTCGACATCGAGTTCCCCCACGATGCCATCCCCGCCGTCTACAACGCACTCGAGACCACCGTCGACTTCGGTGATGGCACCGAGTCGTCGAAGCTCGTGCTCGAGGTTGCGCAGCACCTCGGCGACAACCTCATCCGCGCTATTGCGCTGAAGCCCACCGACGGCCTCGTCCGTGGCCAGGAAGTGGTCGACACCGCTGGCCCGATCAGCGTTCCCGTCGGTGACATCACCAAGGGCAAGGTCTTCGACGTTGCCGGTAACGTGCTGAACCTGCCCGCGGGCGAGACCATTGAGGTCACCGAGCGCTGGGGCATCCACCGCACCCCGCCGGCATTCGATCAGCTCGAGTCGAAGACGGAGCTCTTCGAGACCGGCATCAAGTCGATCGACCTTCTGACCCCCTACGTGCAGGGTGGAAAGATCGGTCTGTTCGGTGGCGCCGGTGTGGGCAAGACCGTTCTGATCCAGGAGATGATCCAGCGCGTGGCGCAGGATCACGGTGGTGTGTCGGTGTTCGCCGGTGTCGGCGAGCGCACCCGTGAGGGCAACGACCTCATCCACGAGATGGAAGAGGCCGGCGTCTTCGACAAGACCGCCCTCGTGTTCGGCCAGATGGATGAGCCGCCGGGAACGCGTCTGCGCGTCGCGCTGTCGGCTCTGACCATGGCGGAGTACTTCCGTGATGTGCAGAAGCAGGACGTGCTGCTCTTCATCGACAACATCTTCCGCTTCACGCAGGCCGGTTCCGAGGTCTCGACGCTGCTCGGACGCATGCCTTCCGCTGTGGGCTACCAGCCGAACCTCGCCGACGAGATGGGCATCCTCCAGGAGCGCATCACCTCGACCCGCGGTCACTCGATCACCTCGCTGCAGGCGATCTACGTCCCCGCGGACGACTACACCGACCCGGCTCCGGCCACGACGTTCGCGCACCTCGATGCGACGACCGAGCTCTCGCGTGAGATCGCATCGAAGGGTCTGTACCCCGCGATCGATCCGCTGACCTCGACCTCGCGTATTCTCGACCCCCGCTACTTGGGCGAGGATCACTACCGTGTGGCGACCACCGTCAAGGCGATTCTGCAGAAGAACAAGGAGCTCCAGGAGATCATCGCGATCCTCGGTGTCGACGAGCTCTCCGAGGAAGACAAGATCACCGTCGCGCGTGCGCGTCGCATCCAGCAGTTCCTCTCGCAGAACACCTACATGGCGAAGAAGTTCACCGGTGTCGAGGGTTCGACGGTTCCGCTCAAGGAGACCATCGAGTCGTTCGACGCCATCGCCAAGGGCGAGTTCGACCACGTAGCCGAGCAGGCCTTCTTCAACGTCGGCGGTATCTCCGATGTGGAAGAGAACTGGGCGAAGATGCAGAAGGACCTGGCATAAGCATGGCGTTGAACGTCAGCGTCGTCTCGGCTGAGCGACAGGTCTGGGCGGGCGAAGCCTCCCAGGTTATCGCGAAGACGGTCGAAGGCGAGATCGGCATCCTCACGGGTCACGAGCCGCTCCTTGCTCTGCTCGCTCAGGGCGAGGTGCGAGTGACCACCGCAGGTGGCGAGAAGGTCTCGGTCGAGGCAGAGGGCGGTTTTCTCTCGGTCGACCACGACACGATCACCATCGTCGCGGGTCGCGCCACCGTCGCGTAACCCGATATCACCACACTGAGGCCGACCGCCCTCCTCCGGGAGTGGCGGCCGGCCTCACGTGTGTGCACGCCAGAAAGGTTCTCCATGCTCCTCCTGCTTCCGCCATCGGAGACGAAGCGCACCGGTGGATCCGGCGCGTTCGATCCGACCGCGCTACGTCACGCTGAATCCCTGCGATCGGCGCGGGAACGTGTGCGCGGTGCGCTCGAAACGGTGAGCAGCGACCCGGAGAGCGCCGTCAAGGCGCTGAAACTCGGCGTGAAGAACCGCGATGAGGCGGAACGCAACCTCGAGCTCGAGTCGAGCGGTGTACTCCCGGCGATCGAGCGGTACACCGGAGTGCTCTACGATGCGCTCGATGTTGCGTCGCTCGACGCGGAGGCGCGCGCATGGTTGCATGCGCACGTCGCGGTGCAGTCCGCGCTGTTCGGATTGATCGGTGCTGGCGATCCGATCCCGGCCTACCGGCTCTCGGCGAGCTCGCGGCTCCCAACGCTCAGCGCGCCCATGAAACGGATCTGGGCTGAGGCGCATGAGCATGCGGGCTGGCACACGGAGAGCGACTTCATTCTCGATCTCCGTTCCCAGGACTACGCTGCGCTCGCACCGCTGCCGGAAGGTGAAGGCTGGTTCTTGCACGTTGCGCAACGTGCGGAAAACGGTGAAGTGCGCGCGCTCAACCACTTCAACAAGTCGGCGAAGGGGCATCTCGTGCGTCGGCTCGCCACTTCGGCCGCGCGCATCGACGACATCGATGGGCTGCTCGCCTGGGCGGCTGCCGAGCAGTTGGAGATGCATATCGACGTTGCAAATGCCGTCGTGACCCTGGTCACCGACCACGGGGCTCCGGGCCGGGCCTCCGTGCGTGCGTCTGAGGCAGGGTAGTATGGCTCGGGTGTCTATGGGAGGGAAGCTGTGACGGCTCGCGGAGAGAACGGCGTTCGACGTCGTCTGAACTACCGCGCCGGCGGCGACCTCGAACTCGAGCTCTCGTGGTTCGCGTTGACCGATGTCGGTCGCAGGCGAGAAACGAACCAAGACAGTTACGTGACCACGCCACCGGTGTTCGCGATCGCCGATGGCATGGGTGGGCACTCCGCGGGTGAAATCGCGTCAGCTGCCGTCGTGCGGCGGCTCGCCGAGCTCGGCGGGAGAGAAACGGTTTCCGAGACCGACATCGATGACACGCTCGGCGATGCGGTCGACGATATCGAGCTCGATGCCGGCGACACCGAATTGGGTGCCGGAACGACGGTCACCGGTGTCGTGCTCGGCACCGACGCCGATCCGACCTGGAAAGTCTTCAACATCGGGGATTCCCGGGTCTACCAGTACTTCAAGGGCGCGCTCAGCCAGATCACCGTGGATCACTCGGTTGTGCAGCACCTCATCGATACGGGTGCGATCACCGAAGAAGAAGCCGAGGTGCACCCGCACGCGAACGTGATTACACGGGCGGTGGGGTTCAATGAGGCTCCGATTCCGGATTACACGTCGCTCGCGCTGATTCCCGGCCAACGGCTGCTGATCTGCTCGGATGGGCTCACCAAAGAGCTCACCGATATCGGCATCCAGCACTTCCTCGCGACTGAGCCGACCGCCGAGGCGGCGGCTCGGGCCCTGGTGCATCACGCGCTCGATAACGCCGGTCGCGACAACGTCACGGTCGTCGTGATCGACGTGCACGCGGTCGGCGATGTCGTCGACACTGGCAGCCTCGCAGGTTCCGGCATCGAACTCGAAGATGAGCCGGTGTCAGAGGCCCCTGTGTCGGGTGACGACGGTACGGTGTCCACTCCCGAACGCGACGGCGCCGAATCGGGAGAAGCCCGCCCAGCCGCACCTGATGCAGAAGCCGACGCCGCAGATGAGGAGCCGGCCGATACTGAGCCCGTGGTTCTCCCGGATACTCCGACGGCTGAGCGGGCCTAAGCCAGCACTCACCGTACGGGCCTGCGCGTGCGGCACTCGCCGGGCAACTGTGCTGCAGTACTCCTGAAACGACAGAGCGCCCCGAGCCGGTCACGGCTCGGGGCGCTCTGTCGTCAATCGGGAGTTACTGGCTCGCGATGGCGAATGACTCGTCGAGCACGGAGAGCACATCCGCGATAAGCTCGTCGGTGATCTTGAGCGAGGGCAAGAATCGGATCGCCTGGTTGTGCACGCCGCTGCTGAGCAGTAGCACGCCGCGCTGCGCCGCCGCATCGATCACGCGGGCGACGAGTTCAGCGTCAGGCTCGAGCGTGCCGGGTCGCGTCATCTCGATTGCGAGCATCGCGCCTTTGCCGCGTACCTCGGCGATTGCGGGGAAGCGCTGCTGCAGTTCGCGCAGGCCGCCTCCAAAATTCGCCTCGATGCGGCGTGCCTCTGCGAGCAGGTCGAGCTCTTCGATCTGTTCGAACACCGCGACGGCCGCGGCGCACGACACCGGGTTGCCGCCGAAGGTTCCGCCGAGCCCGCCGGGCTGCGATGCATCCATGATCTCGGCGCGGCCGGTGATGCCGGCGAGCGGGAGGCCCCCGGCGATGCCCTTGGCGGAGAGCACGATGTCTGGGATGACGCCGAACTGCTCGATCGAGAAGACGGAGCCGGTGCGGGCCATGCCGGCCTGCACCTCGTCGGCGATGAATACGATGCCGTTCGCGCGGCACCACTCGGCGAGTGCCGGGAGGAATCCGTCGGCGGGCACGATGAAGCCGCCCTCGCCCTGGATGGGCTCGACCACGAGGCAGGCGAGATCGGATGCGCCGGCCTGCTTTTCGAGGTAGGCGATCGTGCGCTTCGCGGCGTCGACGCCGCTCAGGCCGTCGTGGAGGGGATACGAGTTCGGTGCTTTGTAGATGTCGCCGACGCGGGGGCCGTAGCCGAGCGCGTAGGGCGCGGCCTTGTGGTTCATGCTGCTCGTGAGGAGCGTACGCCCGTGATACGCGTGCTCGAGCACGGCAACGCCCGGGCGGCCGGTGAACTTGCGCGCGATCTTTACGCCGTTCTCCACGGCTTCAGCGCCCGAGTTCATGAGCAGTGTTTTGTACGGTGCGGCAGCGGTCGAACCCGGCACGTGCTTCGCGAGGTGCTCGGCAACGGCGACGTATGGCTCGTACGGCGTCATGGTGAAGAGCGTGTGGGTGACGTTCTGGAGCTGCTCAGTCGCGGCAGCCACCACGCGGTCGTCGGTGTGCCCGATCGTGGTGACGCCAATGCCTCCGCACACATCGATGATCTGGTTGCCGTCGACATCGACCAGGATCGAGTCGTGGGCGCGCTCGATGTAGACCGGCAGCACGCTGTGCACTCCGGGCGGCACCACGGCGCGACGTCGCTCATGGATCTGCTGCGAGCGGGGGCCGGGGATCGCGGTGCGCACGAGGCGCTCCTGCGGCACGGTGGATTCGGTGCGGACTGCTGCGGTGCTGGTCGCTGAACTCATGGAGTCGATCCTACTCTCGCGTGTCGGGGGTTCCGTTTAGTCTGGACACATGAAGGATCTGCACGAGTACCGGGTTGGCATCGAGTGGACGGGCAACCGGGGGAGCGGCACCAGCGGTTATCGGGAGTACGGTCGCGAGCTCCTCGTTCATGCCGACGGAAAAGCGGCGCTGGAGGCGTCCGCAGATCCAACATTCCATGGAGATCGGGATCGCTGGAATCCCGAAGAGCTGCTCGTCACCGCGCTCGCACAGTGCCATATGCTCTCCTATTTGCACATGGCGGTGCGCGCCGGGGTCGTGGTGACCGCGTACACCGACGCCGCGACGGGAACGATGCGGCAGAGCGGCGTCGGGGGAGCGTTCGAAGAGGTGGTGCTGCATCCGCGTGTGACCATCACCGACGCTTCGATGGTCGAGGCGGCTCGCGCGGCTCATGCCGATGCCTACGCTGCGTGCTTTATCGCGAGTTCCGTGAACTTCCCGGTTCGCCATGAACCCGAAATCGTCGTGGCATCTGCGTAGTGCTCAGCCAGAGCCGCGCGGACAGCCGGCTCGGCTGCTTGCCAATAGAATGGAACCCATGGCCAACCCCTCCCCGTTCTACCTGACGACCCCGATCTTCTACGTCAACGACGCTCCGCACATCGGGCACGCCTACACCGAGGTAGCCGCCGACGTGCTGGCTCGCTGGCACCGGCAGTCGGGCGACGACACGTGGTTCCTCACGGGTACTGATGAGCACGGCCAGAAGATCCTGCGCACGGCGACCGCGAACGGGGTCGCGCCGAAGGAGTGGGCTGATCGGCTTGTCGAATCCTCGTGGAAGCCGCTGCTCGATCTCATCGATATTTCGAACGACGACTTCATTCGCACAACGGATGCGCGCCACGAAGCGGGCGTCGCGAAGTTTCTGCAGAAGCTCTACGACGACGGCCACGTCTACGCGGGCGAGTTCGAGGCGCTCTACTGCGTCGGCTGCGAAGAGTTCAAGCCGAAGAGCGAGATCGTCGACGGCACGGGTGAATTCGAGGGCCAGAAAGTGTGTGCCATCCACTCGAAGCCGCTGGAGCTGCTCCAGGAGAAGAACTACTTCTTCAAGATGAGTGCATTTCAAGATCGCCTGCTCGCGCTCTATGAGGAGCGCCCCGATTTCGTGCAGCCGGCCAGCGCGCGCAACGAGGTCATCGCATTCGTGCAGCAGGGGCTTGAAGATCTGTCGATCTCGCGCACCTCGTTCGACTGGGGCATTCCGATTCCTTGGGACGCATCGCACGTCACTTACGTGTGGTTCGACGCGCTGCTCAACTACGTCACTGCGATCGGGTACGGCCAAGACGACGCCGAGTTCGACCGCCGGTGGCCCGCGAACCACCTCGTCGGCAAAGACATCCTCCGTTTCCACGCCGTGATCTGGCCCGCGATGCTGATGGCGGCCGGTCTCGAGGTGCCGAAGCACGTCTTCGCGCACGGTTGGCTGCTTGTCGGCGGCGAGAAGATGTCGAAGTCGAAGCTCACGGGTATCGCTCCGAACGAGATCACCGACACCTTCGGTTCCGACGCGTTCCGCTACTACTTCATGCGCGCCATCTCTTTCGGGCAAGACGGCTCGTTCAGCTGGGAAGACCTGGCGGCGCGCTACCAGGCCGAACTTGCCAACGGCTTCGGTAATCTCGCGAGCCGGGTGCTCGCGATGAACGCCAAGTACTTCGACGGACGCGTGCCCGAGGCAGGGGCCGAGCAGCCCGCTGACGCAGCGATTCGTGAGCTGGCCGGGTCGGTTGCCCAGCGCGCGGACGCGCGCATCGAGGCATTCGTAATCCACGAGGCGATTGCCGCCGTCTGGGAGCTCGTCGACGCTCTCAACGGGTACATCACCGACCAGGAGCCGTGGGCACTGGCGAAAGATCCGGCGCAGCGCGAGCGTCTCGGTACGGTGCTCTACACGGCAACCGAGGGCCTGCGCGTGCTCGCCGAGCTGTTGGCTCCGGTGGTGCCGCTTGCAACCTCAAAGCTCTGGGCGGCGCTCGGCGCTGAAGCAGCGCTCGGTGCACTTGATGCGCGCCCGATTCGCGAAGCGGGCGTCTGGGGCGCCTTGCCCGCAGGCACTGAGCAGCACGCGCTCGCCGTGCTCTTCCCGCGCATCGAAACGGACGAGTCAAGCAAGTGAACGACGCATCCGCAGCGGTGCCAACCGGGGGAATCCGGAAGCGCACGAGTGCGAGCGGCCGCGACCTGACGCGCCCCGAGCCCCCGGAGCCGCTGCCCGTCGCGATCTACGACAACCACACGCACCTCGAGTTCGAGGACGGGGTCGACCAGCTCGATCCGCTCGACTCGCTCGCGCGGGCCGAGCAGGTCGGCGTTCGCGGAGTCGTGCAAGTCGGCACGAATCTTGAGACGAGCCGGTGGAGTGCGCAACTCGCGGCAAGCGATCCCCGAGTCCTCGCGGCGGTCGCGCTGCATCCGAACGAGGCGCCGCGCGTCGCTGCGCAGGGGCTGCTCTGCGAGCAGCTCTCCGAGCTCTCGCGCCTCGCCGCCCAGCCGAGGGTGCGCGCGATCGGCGAGACCGGCCTCGACTTCTTCCGCACCGGAGAAGACGGGCGCGAGGCTCAGATCGAGTCGTTCGAGGCACACATCGACATCGCGAAGGCGAACGGCATCGCGCTGCAGATTCACGACCGCGATGCACACGACGAGGTCGTGGCGACGCTGCTGCGCGTGGGGGCACCCGAGCGCACCGTGTTCCACTGCTTCTCGGGCGACACCCGCCTCGCCAAGCTCTGCAACGAGCACGGTTGGTATCTCTCCGTCGCGGGGACCACGACGTTCAAAAATGCCCCGGCACTGCGCGAAGCCTTCGCGATCGCGAAGCCGGAGCTGCTGCTCGCGGAGACCGACGCGCCGTTCCTGACGCCCGAGCCGTACCGCGGGCGCCCGAACGCGCCCTACCTGTTGCCCTACACGGTGCGCCGCCTCGCCGAGACGCTCGGAACGCCGCTCGACGAGCTGTGCGCCCTGCTCGCGGCCAACACGGAGCGCGTGTACGGCACCTGGGACGCCGAAGTCGAAACGCAGGCGAACGCATGAGCCCGCTCGAACCCTCCCACGACGCGTCTTCGGCCGGGCTGCTCGGCCCGACGCAGGTCCGTGAGCTCGCCGAGCGCCTGGGGGTGTCGCCGACGAAGAAGCTCGGGCAGAATTTCGTCATCGACCCGAACACAGTGCGCAAGATCGTGCGGCTCGCGGGCATCGAATCGGGAGCGCGCGTGGTCGAGGTGGGCCCGGGTCTCGGGTCGCTGACACTCGGCATCACCGAGATCGGCGCCTATGTGACCGCGGTCGAAATCGACCATCGCCTCGCGGCCGAGCTTCCGGCGACGGCGCGTGCGATGCAACCGGACGTCTTTGCCGATCCCGCGCATCCGCGCCTCCGTGTCGTGCGCAGCGACGCTCTCGAGGTCACGGCAGGCGACTTCCCGCATCCGCCTGAGCACCTGGTCGCGAATCTGCCGTACAACGTGTCGGTGCCGATCCTGATGCACCTGCTCGAATTGATTCCCGAGCTGCGCAGCGGCCTGGTGATGGTGCAGGCAGAAGTCGGCTACCGCATCGCGGCGCAGCCGGGCTCGAAGGAGTACGGATCGCCGAGCGCGAAAGCGGCATGGTACGGGCCGTGGCGCATCGCCGGCACGGTGAGCCGCAAGATCTTCTGGCCTGTGCCGGGCGTCGACTCGGTGCTCGTCGGGTACGACCGCCGTGAATCGCCGCGAGGCAGCGAAGCGGAGCGCCGTGCGACCTTCGATCTGGTGAACGCCGCGTTCGCGCAGCGTCGCAAGATGCTGCGTCAGGCCGTGCAGCCCGTACTCGGCAACTTTGATCGCACAGTGGCGATCCTCACCGCCGCCGGAATCGACCCCCAGGTGCGTGCCGAGCAGCTCGGCATCGACGACTACCTGGCGATCGCCCGGGCCGCGGCGAACTTCACGGAGTAAGCCCGGTCGACAGTGCGTGCAGCAGTTCTGTGAATCGCGTGATGTCGGCGACCGACCACGCCTGCATCGCGTCGCGGAGCTCGTGCTCCTTCTCGCCGCGCGTGGCAGCGAGGCGCTCAGCCCCGAAGTCGCTGATCGAGAGTCGGATCGACCGCCCGTCCGAGGGGTCCGGTGCGCGGTCGATCAACCCGCGCTCATCGAGGTCTCGCACGGTGCGGCTGAGCTGACCCTTGTCGGTCATGAGCAGTTCGGTGAGCTCCGAGAGCGACACGGTGCCGCATCGCGAGATCGACGTGAGCACCTTGTAGGAGCCGGGGAGCATGCCCTCGCTGACCGCAGCGGCGTTCGCCATGGCCGAGCGGCGGAACTGGTTGAACAGGTCTTCGAATTCGCGCTCGAGCGCCTCGAACGCCTGGAGACGGGCGCCGCCCCCATCGCCGCGAGCGGTGATGGGTGACGGCGCCGGAGTGCGTGTCATGACGTTACCGCTCGCTCGACTGTGCCGACCGGGCTGCACCTGCGGATTCGCCGGTTTCGCCGACCACGGGAACACTGCCCGTGGCGGTGAGCACGGCCATGCCCTCGGCGGTCGAAACAGTGGCGAGGTCGGCTTCGGCAGCCTGTGCGCGCTCGGAGTTCGTCATGCGAGTGAGCGGCGCGTTCGGCAGGAAGATGATCGCAAGGAGGCTGAGCACCGCGAACGGCACGGCGATCAAGAACGAGTGCGAGATGCCCTGCGCGTAGACGTCCTCGATGATCACTCGAACGGCCTCCGGCATCTTCGAAACCTCGGGCAGCGTTCCTGACTGCAACTGGGCGGCGACGGACGCACCCTCCTCACCGAGCGACTTGATCGCCGCAGCCATCTTCGCCAGGATCGAGTCCGATCCCATGAGGTCGGCGACCTTGGTCGCGAGAGCCGCACCCATCACCGAGACCCCGATGGTGCCGCCGAGGCTGCGGAAGAAGGTGACTCCCGAGCTCGCGACGCCAATCTGTTCAGGGTTGGTGGTGTTCTGTACGACGAGCACCAGATTCTGCATCGTCATACCGACGCCGGCACCCAGCAGGAACATGTAGAGCGAAACCAGCGCGAAATTGGTGTCGTAGTGAATTGTCGAGAGCAGCGTCGAGCCAGCGATGAGCAGCACGGCGCCGACGATCAAGTACGGCTTCCACGTGCCGAACCGGGTGATGAGGGCGCCCACGCCGATCGAAGCGAGCAGCAGGCCCGCGATCATCGGGATCGTCATGATGCCGGCCTGGGTGGGCGTGGCGCCGCGCGACAGCTGCATGTACTGGCTGAGGAACACCGAAGAGCCGAACATCGCGATGCCGGTGGCAATCGATGCGACGACGGCGAGAGTAAACGTGCGGCTGCGGAAGAGCGTCAGCGGGATGAGCGGCTCCTTCGAGCGGAGCTCCACGATGATGAAGAGCACTGTCGAAACGATGGCGCCACCCACCATGAGTACCGTGGTCAGGCTCCACCAGTCGTAATCCTTGCCGGCGTTGGTGACCCAGATGAGCAGCAGCGAGACGGCCGCTGAGAGCAGCACGATGCCGAAGTAGTCGATGCTGGTCCGCTTCGCGGGGCGCGCCGGCAGGTGCAGTGTCTTCTGCACGATGATCAGTGCGGCGACGGCGAAGGGGAGTGCGACGAAGAAGTTCCAGCGCCAGTTGATCGAGTCGGTGATGACGCCACCGAGCAGCGGGCCGCCGACGGTCGACAGTGCCATCACGGCGCCGAAGAGCCCCATGTAGCGGCCGCGTTCGCGCGGGCTGATGATGTCGGCCATGATGACCTGGCTGAGGGCGGCGAGGCCGCCGGCGCCGACGCCCTGCACCGCGCGGAACGCGATCATGGTACCGGGATCCTGCGAGAAGCCTGCCGCTGCGGTCGCGAGCACGAAGATCGCGATCGCGAGTTGGAACAGCACCTTGCGGTTGAAGAGGTCGGAGAGCTTGCCCCAGATCGGCGTCGAGATCGCCGTCGTGAGCAGGGTCGCGGTGACAACCCAGGTGTAAGCGGTCTGGTCGCCTTTGAGGTCGTGGATGATGACGGGGAGCGAGCTCGAGACGACGGTCGAGGCGAGCATCGAGACGAACATGCCGAGGAGGAGGCCCGACAGGGCTTCGAGAACCTGCCGATGCGTCATCTTCGGGCGCTCCGTGTGCGCGGAAGCGGGGAGAGACATGAATTCCTGGTTTCTGTGTGCTGCGGGGTCGCGCCGGGCGGACGCGCGTCGGTTGACTTGGATCAACTGTTGACGGAGATCAACGATAGCACTTGGTTGATGGATGTCAACTACCTGTGCGAGTGGCGTGGCGATGGGGCGCAATGCGTCAAAAGAATGTTGGAGCGTGCGCTAGCGTAGGGGCATGGGTAGGAGCGGAGGGGGTCCGGTCACAGTCCGGGCTCCGGGGAAGATCAATGTCTTCTTCCGTGTTGGCGCGCTGCAAGACGATGGCTACCACGACGTCGCCTCCCTCTACCAGGCGGTCTCGCTCTTCGAAGAAGTGACGGCCGAGCACTCCGATGATTTCTCGGTACGCTTCGTCGGGCCCGTCGACGCATCGCAGCTGCCGTGCGACGACACCAATCTCGCGCTCATCGCCGCGAAACTGCTTGCCCAGCGCACCGGGTACGCGGGCGGGGCGGCGCTGACCGTGCTGAAGCGCGTGCCGATCGCCGGTGGCATGGGTGGCGGGTCGGCCGACGCCGCCGCCACGCTGGTCGCCTGCGATGAGCTCTGGGGTACCGGCCTGGGTCGCCACGGACTCCTGCCGCTCGCAGCCGAGCTCGGGGCCGACGTTCCCTTCGCGCTGGAGGGCGGCACGGCCGTGGGCACCGGACGCGGTGACGAATTGAGCCCGGCGCTCGCCAAGGGCGACTTCCACTGGGTGCTCGCCATGTCCGACTCCGGCTTGAGCACTCCCGTCGTCTATCGCACTCTCGATGAGCATCGAGACCGCCACGCGCGCGATCTCGGCCCGCAGCCCGACCTGGTCAAGGTCGAGACCGCGGTGCTGCAGGCCGTGCGCATCGGTGATGCGGGGTCGCTCGCCGAGGCCATGCACAACGATCTGCAGGTCGCCGCGCTCAAACTCGCGCCCGAGCTGACCGAGATTCTGGAGCTGGGGGAGTCGCGCGGCGCGCTCGCCGGCATCGTCTCGGGTTCGGGGCCGACGATCGCGTTTCTCGTCGGCACGCCCCAGGAAGCCGCGGAACTGCGCGCTGTGCTGGGGCGGCAGGGCACTCGCGCACTGACCGTCTCGGGGCCGGTGCCGGGCGCCCGCGTCATCTGAGTTCGCTGAGCGGCGGGGGACCGCCGGGACTCCTCGGGCTCCGCGATCCCGGGCGGGAATACGGCGCGGCCCGCGAACGCTGCACTCGGTGTGAGTGAAACGATCCGCGTCGACATCTGGTCCGATATCGCCTGCCCGTGGTGCTACCTCGGCAAGCACCGCTTCGAAACGGCGGTGCAAGCGTTTCGTGAGCAGCACCCCGAGGTTGCCATCGAGGTGGAGAGTCACAGCTTTGAGCTCGCCCCCGATACGCCACTCGACTTTCAGGGCAGCGAGGTCGATTTCCTCGTGAAGCACAAGCGCATGCCGGCTGAACAGGTCGAGCAGATGCTCGGACAGATGACCGAGCTCGGCGCATCCGAGGGGGTCGAGTTCGGGTTCCACGACGTGAAGCACGCCAACACGCAGCGCGCGCATCGCGTACTGCACCTCGCGAAAGATCGCGGCGTGCAGGCTGCCGTGCAGGAGCGGCTCTTCCGTGCGTACTTCGCGGAGGGCGAAGACATGTCCGATGCTGACGCGCTCGCGCGGCTCGGCGCCGAAGCCGGGCTCGACGCCGACGAGGTGCGCTCCGCTCTCGACGATGAGGCCTACGGCGAGGCGGTGCAGCGCGATATCACCCGCGCGCAGCAGCTCGGCATCAGCGGGGTGCCCTTCTTCCTGCTCGATCAGCAGTACGGCGTTTCGGGGGCGCAGTCAGCCGACGCCTTCGCGAACGTTTTCGAGCAGGTACTCGGATTCCAGCGCGGTGCGGCACCCGCGACCGCCCAGTAATATCAGCCGTATCAGCGGCGTTCCCGATCGAACCGCAGCAAGGAGTTCTCATGACTGACCAGCAGCCCACCGTAGGCGCCACCACCGACGTTGCCCCGGCCCCAGAGCCTGCCGCACCCCAGTTCTCGGCCGAAGCCGGACTGGAGGGCGCCGCGTCATTCGCCGACGCCGAGGCCCGTGAGATTCTCAACCTGCTCGGCGATGCCGAGTCGGGCGGCTCGTGCTGCGGCGGGTCCTGCTGCTCGGTGTGACCCGGCGCTGAGCCCGGGAGCTGTGGCCCACATCCTCCCGCGAGCGCACCGCTTTCGCGCGAGTGCACGTCTTTGTGAACGGTGCGCTCGCACGAAAGTGGTGCGTTCGCGAGGAAGCGGAGCGCGCGGGGCCGCGCGTGCGCTGCCCCGCTAGTCGGCCACCGAGTTCGGCAGGGCGTCGCAGTTCGGGGTCGCCGGCTTGTCGTCCCAGCGATCCAGCGTCCACTGCACGAGCTCGGGTGTGAGCGGAGAGTCCTCGGCCACGAGCGTGCCGTGATTCAGGCCCGGGTAAGTGCGGTAGTCGAGGGTGACGCCCGCAGCGCAGCGGCCCTCGACGTAGTCGAGCTGCAACTGCGGCTTCACCAGCGGATCGGCGAGCCCCTGCGCTACGAGCACCGGTGCCGGGAAGGGGCCATCCGGCGTCTGCTGCTTGAGCATGTCGCCGATGGGGCCCGCGAGTGCGCTGTCGGGGAAGATCTGATTGGGTACCTGGGTGCCGAGCAGGATCGCCGCGAGTCCGTCGTGACCGCTGAAGCAGAGCTCACGAATCTTTTCGACCCCGCCGGCCGACCCCGGGGTGAGATGCCGCTCGAGGTCGAGTTCCGGAAACACGTCGTTCCAGGTCGTCGCGATGTACGCCGAGACCGTCTTCCCCGCAGGGTCGTTCTTGTCAGCGTCTGCGAGCCCGTAGAGGTTCGCCGCCGGTGCGAATGCAGCGATGCCCTTCACGGTGAGCTCGGGCGCGTACGACGCCGCTTCCTGCCCCGTCCAGAGCGCACCCTGGCCCCCCTGCGAGTGGCCCCACACCACGGTGTCGGTGGAGAGCGTCAGGCCCGAGAGCTGCTGGGCGGCACGCGAGGCATCGAGCACGTTCCGGGCCTCCGCCTCGCCGACGAGGTAGGGGTGCGTGCCGGCGGTGCCGAGCCCGATGTAGTCGGAGGTCACTGCCGCCCATCCGTGCTGCGTCACCATCTCGGCGAGCGCGGCGCCGGCCCCATCTGAGAACGGGGTGGCACTGAGCGAGGGCGTACAGGCCGCGACGACGCCGCTCGTACCGTGCGCGATGCTCAACAGCGGCAGTGCTGTGCTCTCGCGATCTGCGGGAACGATCACCGTGCCGCTCGAGATGGCAGGGCTGCCGTCGGGGTGCGTCGTCGTGTACAGGATCTTCCACGCCTCGGCGCCCGCGGCGACGCCGGTGGTGAGCGGTTCCGAACGAATGAGCTGGCCCGGCGCATCGGGGATCTGTGCGGCAGCCGGTGCGGCGTAGAAGGCGTCGGGCGCCGGCATCGGCACGCCGCCGAGCACGAACCCGCTGCCGAGTGCGAGCGCGACCGAAGCGACGAGAGCGATGCCAGACGCGATCGTGCGTGCCCATCGCCACGGTGCAGCGAGCGCAGCGGTGCGGCGAGTTTCTGGGCTCGGTGCAGTGGCAGCAACAGTGCGAACCTGCCGTCGCGCGCGCATCGCGGCGATCACCGGATCAAGCAAGAGCTGCAGCCCGAGGAGCACGAGCCACGCGCCGACACCGTAGCGGAAGAGTAGGAGGGTGAGCACGGGCCAGGAGAACGTGATGCCGCCGACGAAGACCGTTGCGAGCGCGAGGCAGACGCCGCTGACGCGATGATCGAGCGTCGCCGTGCGGTCGACGACCGCTGCGACGAGCGCCAGTGCGCCGTGCACGACGAGCGCGGCACCGGCGAGAAACGCCAGCCACGGGGCGCCCGCGACCGGCCACGCCGCCATGATCAGGCCGACGATCATCAGCACGGTCGCTCCGAGGCGCCGAGTCAGCGTCGACGTGCGCACACCGCGCGCCGAGGCGCCGCTCGCCAAGGCGCTGCCAGCCGAGGCACCACCCGGGAGCGCCGCCGCGATGCCGATCGCGGCGAGACCGAAACCCGTGATGATCGCGATGCCGTGCACGCTGATCGGGGCGAGCACGAGCACCGCCCCGAGCGCTACTGCGGCGAGGCCGAGGGCGATCCGGAGCGGAGTGCGCGCCTCACCGAGCGCGTGAACGATACGTGCGAGCGGTGCAGGCTGAGACGTGCGGGCCACCGGTGAGCCTTCCGAGCGGGATCCAGCGCGGATCGAGGCGGATTGCCGCGTGCTCGCGACTGCGCTCAGTGTACTGAGCACGCGGCGCGCACGGCTACGCTGGAGGGGTTATGGCGCATCTCTTGGGGGCCGAGGCCCTGCATCTCGAAGTTCCGACGAAGACTGTCTTCGACTCGGTGACGCTTGGCGTCGCCGAGGGCGATCGCATCGGCATCGTCGGCCGCAACGGCGACGGCAAGTCGAGTCTGCTGATGATGCTGGCCGGGCGGCGCGAACCCGACGGCGGGCAGGTCACCATGCGCGGCGGCACAACGATCGGGGTGCTCGACCAGGCCGACAACTTCGACGACGGCGAAACCGTCGGGCACGCGATCGTAGGGGATCGCCCCGAGTACGAATGGGCCGGCGACGCGAAGGCGCGCGAGGTCATCGCTGGCCTGGTCTCGGACCTCGATTGGGAGGCGTCACTGGATGCCCTTTCGGGCGGGCAGCGCCGGCGCGTGGCCCTCGCCCGCTTGCTGGTGCAGGAGTTCGACATTCTGTTCCTGGATGAGCCGACCAACCACCTCGACGTCGAGGGCATCGCCTGGCTCGCGAATCACCTGAAGCGTCGGTGGCAGCCGGGGCAGGGGGCGCTGCTGGTCGTGACCCACGATCGCTGGTTCCTCGACGAGGTGTGCACCACCACCTGGGAAGTGCACGACCGCATCGTCGAGCCCTTCGAGGGCGGGTACGCCGCGTACATTCTGCAGCGCGTCGAACGCGACCGTCAGGCCGCGACAATCGAGCAGAAGCGCCAGAACCTGGCGCGCAAGGAGCTGGCCTGGCTGCGTCGTGGCGCCCCCGCGCGCACCTCGAAGCCGAAGTTCCGCATCGATGCCGCGAATGAGCTCATCGCCGATGTTCCCGAGATCCGCGACCGCGTGTCGCTGCAGTCGATGGCCGTCGCGCGCCTCGGCAAGGAGGTCGTGAACCTCGTCGAGGCCGGGGTCACGTACGGCGATCGCACCATCATCGAAGACGTCGATTGGATGCTCGCGCCCGGCGAACGCACCGGCATTCTGGGCGTCAACGGCGCCGGCAAGTCGACGCTGCTCGGCCTCATCTCGGGCACGATCGAGCCGACTTCGGGTCGCGTGAAGCGCGGCAAGACCGTGCAGGTCGCGACCCTGACACAGCGCCTCGACGAGCTCGAGGAGCACCTGCAGGAGCCGGTGCGCACCGTCATCGGACGCCTGCGCACGAGTTTCACCGTCGGCAGCGGCTCGAAAGCGCAGGAGCTGACGCCGGGGCAGCTGCTCGAACGCATGGGGTTCACCAGCGCGCAGCTCTCCACGCCCGTGAAAGATCTCTCGGGCGGCCAGAAGCGGCGATTGCAGCTGCTGCTGATCCTGCTTAATCAGCCCAACGTGCTGATTCTCGACGAGCCGACCAACGACCTCGACACCGACATGCTCGCCGCAATGGAAGACCTGCTCGACTCGTGGCCCGGCACGCTCATCGTCGTGTCGCACGACCGCTACTTCTTGGAGCGTGTGACCGATCAGCAGTTCGCCATTCTCGACCGGCACCTGCGACATCTGCCCGGCGGCGTCGATCAGTACCTTGAGTTGCGCACCGCGCAGGAGCAGGGCCGCGACGTGAGCGCCGCATCGGTGTCGCGTGCTGCCGGATCACCGAGCGCCTCGGCCCCCGCACCCGCGGCGGGTCTCAGCGGCGCCGACCGCCGCGCCGCCGAGAAAGAGCTCGCCGCCGTCGAGCGCAAGATGGAGCGCCTGCAGGCCGACATCGTGCGCTCGCGCGACGGGCTCGCGAACTTCGACCAGACCGACTACACGCTGCTCAACGCGGAGATGACGAAGATCACCGCCATCGAAGACGAGGTCGCCGCGCTCGAGGAACGCTGGCTGGAGCTGTCGGGCGAGCTGGAGTAGGGGCGTTAGCCCACGCACGTGAGTTGACCTCGACGCGGAGATTCGGCTGATCGCTGACTGCATCGTGCGAACCGGTCCGCGATCCGCTGAATTTCCGCGGGAACGGGGAACGGGTAACGGGTTGCGGGTGCGCGACGGGCTCCGTCAACGGAAGCGCATCGTGCTCCGTGCGGTCGCTGCACCAGTGGTGCATGGAAGATCCACGTTGGCTTCAGCTCATCGATCGCGTGCGCGCCGATGTGCCGTCGGAGTTGCAGAGGCGTCGTGATCCGGGGCGAATGTCGGCGGGTATCGATAGCCTGGATATGTGCGCTGCTCGGTCTTCGACCCACGGCGCGCGCCCGAGAAATCCCGGTGAAAGGAACCCCATGGCGTACCGAGTGCAAGGCGTTGTCGTTCGCGAGAAGAATGCGCCGGCGACCATCGAAACGGTGATCGTGCCCGATCCGGGCCCGGGTGAGGCCGTGGTCGACATCATCACGAGCGGCGTCTGCCACACCGATCTGCACTACAAGCTCGGCGGCATCAGCGACGACTTCCCGTTCCTGCTCGGTCACGAGGCGACCGGTCGTGTGGCGGCGGTCGGCGAGGGCGTCACCGAGGTGGCCGTGGGGGATCGCGTGATCCTGAACTGGCGCGCCGTCTGCGGGCAGTGCCGCGCGTGCGCGAAGGGGCAGCCGCAGTACTGCTTCGCGACGCACAACGCGACGCAGAAGATGACGCTTGAAGACGGCACCGAGTTGTCGCCGGCGCTCGGCATCGGCGCGTTCATCGAGAAGACGCTGGTCGCAGCGGGTCAGTGCACCAAGGTCGATGAGGAGTCGGATGCTGCTGCGGTCGGCCTGCTGGGCTGTGGCGTGATGGCCGGCATCGGCGCCGCCATCAACACGGGCGAGGTCAAGCGGGGCGAGTCGGTTGCCGTGATCGGCTGCGGCGGCGTCGGCACGGCAGCGATCGCGGGCGCACAGCTCGCGGGCGCCACGACGATCATCGCCGTCGATATCGACGATGCGAAGCTTGAGCAGGCGAAGCGCTTCGGCGCCACGCACACGGTGAACTCGAAGAACGAGGACGCCGTCGAGGCGATTCGCGCGCTCACCGACAGCTTCGGCGCCGACGTCGTGATCGACGCGGTCGGGCGCCCCGAGACGTACCGTCAGGCGTTCTACGCACGCGATCTGGCCGGCCGCGTGGTGCTCGTCGGCGTGCCGACGCCCGAGATGCAGCTCGAGCTGCCGCTGCTCGACGTCTTCGGGCGCGGCGGCTCGCTGAAGTCGTCGTGGTACGGCGACTGCCTGCCGAGCCGAGACTTCGAGATGCTGATCGACCAGTACAAGCTCGGACGTCTCGATCTCGACGGCTTCGTGACGGAGCGGGTCGGCCTCGGCGACGTCGAGGCGTCGTTCGACCGCATGCACGACGGCACGGTGCTGCGTTCGGTGGTGGTGCTCTGATGGGCGCACGCATCGAACGCCTCGTCACGAGCGGCACGTTCTCGCTCGACGGGGGCACCTGGGAGGTCGACAACAACGTCTGGCTCGTCGGAGACGACGCCGAGGTGATCGTGATCGACCCGGCCCACGATGCCGCCGCGGTCGCCGAAGCGGTCGCGGGTCGCACCGTGCGGGCGATTCTGCTCACTCACGGGCACGATGACCACATTCGGGCCGCTCGCGACACCGCAGCGGTGCTCGGTGCACCGCTGCACCTCAACCCGGCAGACGCGATGCTGTGGGAGACGGTGCACGAGACCGCGCCCGACGCCGAGATCGCAGACGGCGACGTGTTCACCGTGGCAGGCATCGAGATCACCGCGCTGCACACGCCCGGCCATTCCCCAGGATCGACCTCGTTCAGCGCGCCCGCGCTCGGGGCCGTCTTCACCGGTGACACGCTGTTCCAGGGCGGCCCGGGGGCCACAGGACGCTCGTTCAGCGATTTCCCGTTGATCATCGAATCGATTCGCGAGCGTCTGCTCACGCTGCCCGCAGACACCACCGTCTACACCGGGCATGGCGACACCACGACGATCGGTGCCGAGGCGCCGCATCTCGACGAATGGATCGCGCGCGGTCACTGATCAGGGCGCGGGCTCGGCGCAGGCGACGCCCGCGCCGAGCCCCGACGCCCGCGTGACCGCGTGTGACGGCGGGGCTGGGCGCGGGCGCCTGCGGTGTGGTGGAATCGCGGTATGAGCATTCCGAGCCTTCTGGATCACATCGTCATCGCCGGCCCCGACCTCCCCGCACTCGTCGACTGGTTTGCAGAACGTACGGGCGTCGTCGCGGCTCCGGGCGGCGCTCACCCTACGGGCACGGCGAACGCGCTGGTCGCGCTCACGATCGATGGGCAGCGCGGCCCGCAATACATCGAGCTCATCGGGCCGAACCCCGATCGCGAAGACCCCGCAGTGCCGACGACCTTCGGCATTGATGGGCTCACCGAGCCCTCGGTGCAGGCGTACGCGGTGCATCCTTCCGACATCGATGCGGTGGTGGCCGGGGCGCGGTCGCGCGGCTTCGACCCCGGTGATGTGTGGGAGCTCTCGAGGCGCACACCCGCAGGTGACCTGCTCGAGTGGCGCCTCACCGGTGCCGCACTGGATCGCCTCGACGTGCCGTTCCTCATCGATTGGGGCGCGACGACGCAGCCCGGGCTCAGCGACCTCCCGACGATCGAACTCGTGCGGTTCGTGCGCGCCGAGGTCGATGCCGCGGCGGTGCAGCAGGCCCTCGATGCCCTCGATCTCGGGGACGGAGTGACCGAGGTCATCGCTGACGAGACTGCGGGCTACCGCCTCGAACTGCGGCGCGCCGACGGTGAGACTGTCACCTTCTGACCGCACGGTACGAGACGGAATCACGCGAGATGACTGATCCCTACGACATCTACGTCGACTATCAACGCCGGGCGCAGGTGCCTCTGCACCCGCCCGAGCACCGCTCATCGACGTTCGCCGGGGCGGGAGCGGCGGCGCACGAGCGTCTCGCGGCCGCGGTCGACGAACTGCGCCCCGAGCTCGAAACGCTCGCGCGTGCACTGTACGCCTCTCCAGAAATCGGGTTCGCCGAGCACGCATCCGTGGGGCTGATCAGTAACGTGCTGACCGCTCACGGCGTCGAGACCGAGGTCGGCGTATTCGGCCTCGACACCGCGTTTCGGGCGACCGTCGGCGACGGGGCCGGGCCGCACTTCGCGGTGATCGCCGAGTACGATGCTCTGCCGGGCGTCGGCCACGCCTGCGGGCACAACATCATCGCCGGAGTGGCGGTCGGCGCCTTTCTGAGCGCCGTGCCGATCGCGCGAGAGCTCGGCGCGACGCTCTCGCTCATCGGAACGCCCGCGGAGGAGAACGGCGGAGGCAAGGAGTACATCTTGCGCGCCGGCGGCTTCGATGACGTTGACGCCGCTGGGATGGTGCACCCCGCAGCCGGGTCTCGCGTATCGGCCATCTGGGGCGAACGCACGACGGGCGTGCGACGCGTCGCGGTGACGTATCGCGGGCGCGCGGCCCACGCCGCGGGCACCCCCTGGCTCGGGCTCAACGCGCTCGACGCGGCGGTCACGGCGTACCAGTCGGTGGCGCAACTGCGGCAGCACATCCTGCCCATCGATCGCGTGCACGGCATCATCACCGACGGGGGAGCCGCGCCCAATGTGGTTCCCGAGCAGGCCTCAGCGCTGTTCTACGTGCGCTCCGGCGAGATCGATACCCTGCGGGTGCTGACCGATCGCGTCGTCGCGGCGCTGGAGGGTGCTGCGCTGGCAACCGGGACCACGGCCGAGATCGAGGTCGATCCCGTGCCGCCCTACCTGCCACTCGAGCCGAACGTCGAGCTCGGTCGGCGCTGGGCCGACGCGCTCGCCGCGCGCGGGCGCGAGACGCCGGCCCCACCGCCCGTGCCCACCCAGGGTGGGCCGTCGACTGATATGGGTAACGTCACGCAGTTCATCCCGTCGATTCACCCGTCGATTGGTCTCGGCGGGCCCGACGACGTCTTCCCGCACAACGCTGCCTTCGCCGACCTCACGGTACAGCCCCCGGCGTTCGACGCGCTCGCCGACGCAGCAGTCGCACTCGGGTCGGCCGCGATCGACTACCTTGCGGATGCCGAGCTGCGCGCAGCGGTGCAGCAGGAGTTCGAGGCCCGCGGCGGGCGCTACCGCTGGGAGGCGTGACGCCTAGCGGCGCAGGTGTTCCGCGACCGCGTCGAGTACCGATTGCGGAGTGCCGAGCGCATCGTAGACCGCGACCATGACGCGCTGCTCGGAGACCTCGTCGCTGGGTGCCAACCACCGTGTGTAGAGCGCGGTGAGTTGGTCGAGGTCGTCGTGCAGTGCGCGCACGGCATCGGTGACGCGCCCGCGCAGCCACGATCGCAGAGCGGCATTGTGCGCCGCGACGAGTGAAGCGCCGAGCGCTGAGGCTACCCAGGCTGGGGTGCCAGGCTGCTGCACCTCACGGATGTAGCGGGTGTAGACGCGCTCGTAGCGGTGCGTGATGACGAGTTCGCGGTCGCGCAGCGCCGGGGTGTGCCGCATGAGTTCGAACCGCAGCCGGGCCGCGTCAGGGTCGCGGATGAGGAGGCGCAGCACCTCGGTGGTTCCCTCGACCAGCGCGGCTGCCGGGGGGAGCGTCGTCGTCTCGAGGCCGCTCTCGAGCTGCGCGAGCGCGTGGTCGTGATCGGCGAAGACGACGTCGTCCTTGCTGCCGAAGCGCCGGAAGAACGTGCTCCGACTCATGCCGACCGCCGTGGCCAGGTCTTCGGCCGTCGTGGCATCGTAGCCGCGCTCGGCGAGGTGGCGGATCGCGGCGGTCGAACTCTCGGGAGCCGGTGCTGCGGCGTTCGATGACATGCCCCGAACGTAGCACATTTCGGTGAGTTTGGGACTCCGTTCCAGCGCAACTTGGCGCCGGTCTGTCAGTGAAGTCTCGGTGATCCCGCGCCCCGAGCCACTTGACGTGGCACCGCGTCTCAGGCAGGCTCGGAGTCGAAGCGCCGGTGCCGACCGACGCGCGAGAGGAACGCATGTCGCACGCGAAGCCCGTCACCAGCCAGGGAACCGCCGAGCCCGAGTACGCGCTCTGGGAGCCGCTCGACCCCGATGTCGCGGGAGTCTTCCGTGATGTTTCGTCCGACGACCGCGCCTACTGGAACCGCGCGCGGGCATTCGTGCAAGACGAGGTGCGACCCGTGATCGCCGGGGTCTGGGATCGTGCGGAGTACCCGCTTGATCTTGCGCGGCGCCTCGGAGACCTCGATCTGCTGCGCGACGGCATCGATGTGCCCGGCTTCCCGGCGCAGAGCCTGCTCGCCGCCAGCCTCACGATGATGGAGCTTTCACGCGGCGATGGGTCGATCGCGACCATTGTCGGCGTGCAGGGGGGTCTGGCGCTCCGTTCGATCGCGTACTGCGGGTCTGATGAGCAGCGCGAGCGCTGGGGTGAACCGCTTGCCCGCGGCACGGAACTCGGGGCGTTCGCGCTGACGGAGCCGACGCACGGCTCCGACTCGGTCAGTCTGGAGACGCGGGCCGAGGCCGACGGTGAGGGGTACCGCATCACCGGGCACAAGAAGTGGATCGGTTCAGGCAGCGTCGGGCAGGTGTCCGTCGTGTGGGCGCGCGGTGACGACGGACAGGTGCAGGGGTTCCTCGTGCCGCAAGACAGTGCGGGCTATCGTGCGCGCACCATCGAGCAGAAGGTGTCGCTGCGCGCGATCTGGCAGGCGCACATCGAGCTCGACGGCGTGCAGGTGCCGGCGAGCGCGAAGCTACCGGGCGCGAACAGCTTCAAGGACACCGCGCGGGTGCTGCAGGCGACGCGCCTCGGCGTAGCGTGGGGTGCCCTCGGTCAGGCCACCGCGGTGTACGAGACGGCGGTGCACTACGCGCAGCAGCGGGTGCAGTTCGGGCGCCCGCTTGCGGCCTCGCAGATCGTGCAGGCACGCCTCTCCGAGATGCTGAGTGCGTTGACCTCGCTGCAGACACTCCTCATGCAGCTCACGCGCGCCGAGGAGCGCGGAGAACTCAGCGGCCCAGGCGCATCACTCGGCAAGTACACGGCCACGCGCACGGCGCGAGACCTGGCCCGCAACGCGCGCGATCTACTCGGCGGCAACGGCATCCTGCTCGAGAACCGCGTGGCGCGGCACTTCGCCGACATCGAAGCGCTGCACACCTATGAGGGCACGGAGACGGTGCAGGCTCTGATCATCGGTCGCGATATCACGGGTATCTCGGCGTTCGCCTGAGCCCGCTACAGGGCGCGCTCGATGCCGGGCAGCAGCTTGCCGAGCAACACGGCGAGCTGCTGCTGCTCGGCGACGTCGAGCGGGCCGAGCACGAGTTCGCGGATCTGCGCGACGTGCGCCGGTGCCGCGTCGCGCAGTGCCTCGAGCCCCGCGGCTGTGAGGTGTGCCGAGCGTGATCGACGGTCTTCGCCGCAGCTCGAGCGCTCGACCCACCCGCGTTCGACCAACGCATCGATCGCGTGGCTGAGGCGCGACCGGCTGAGCCCGGCGATGCGGGCGAGTTCAGACATCGAGGGTTGCTCGTCGGTCGGGCGGGCGAGCATCACCAGAATTGCATAGCGGGCGTGATTGATGCCCGCCTCATCGCGGAGGGTGCGATCGAGTGCCTGCGGCAGGAGCTGCGCGACGCGGATCAGTGGCAACCACGTGTCCATCTCGGCGTCGGCGAGGCGCCGTTCGGTGCCGGATCGCCCGGCGTCTCCGACGCTCGGCACTGTCCGGGCAGGTGGCGTCGTGCCGCCCGCTTCGGCAGGGCTCCCGCTGCTCACGCCGCGGTGAGGTCGATCGTGTGCGCGGTGTGGTCGCGCTTCGATTCGAGGTACTTGCGGTTGAACCCGGAGAGGTGCACCGAGGTGGGAACGCGGCCCGCGATCTCGATGCCGAGCGCGCCGAGCTGCTCGGCCTTGTCAGGGTTGTTGCTGAGCAGGCGGATGCGCTCGGCGCCGACGGCGCGCAGCATCTGCGCGGCCGAGGTGTAGTCGCGCTCGTCTTCGCCGCGGCCGAGCGCGACGTTTGCCTCGTAGGTGTCGAGGCCCGAATCTTGCAGCGCGTAGGCGTCGAGCTTGGCGTAGAGGCCGATGCCGCGGCCTTCCTGCCGCAGGTAGAGCAGGAAGCCGCCGTGCTCGGCGATGCGTTCGACCGCCTCGCGCAGCTGCGGGCCGCAGTCGCAGCGCTCCGAGCCGAAGACGTCGCCGGTGAGGCACTCGCTGTGCAGGCGCACGAGCGGGGTATCGGTCTCGGTGGACTCCGCACCGGCCGCGGCGGCTCCAGTGGCGAGCGCCGATTCCCAGTCGCCGAGCCCGAGCAGCAGGTGCTCTTTTCCGTCGACGAGGTCGGTGAAGGTGAAGACGTCGGCGGGGGTTGCGTAGTCGTCGGGGAAGCGCAGGGGGATGCGTACGCGGGTGCGCACAAAGGCAGCCGGGAACGCGTCGATCGTGGTGTGTGAAGTTTCAACCATGTGCGATGCAACGCGCGAAGATGGCGGGTATTCCCGGGGCTCGCCGAGATGACGCCGTGTGTCCGGCGAGCCCCGGGCGGGTTACTCGTCGTCGAGCGGGTGTGCGACTGTCGGGATCGCCCCGGTGAGCGGGCGTCCCTCCTTGATCAGGCGGCGCTTGCGCAACTGCCAGAGCACGGTGAGCAGAACGAACCAGACGGGGGCGGCGAGAATCGATGCCCGTGTGTCGGCGCCGTAGAGCAGCGTGCCCGCGATGAACACGAAGAATCCGAGCACCAGCCACGGGGCGACGCGTGACAGCGGCAACTTGAAGACCGAGGCCGCGTGGCGATCCGGATGGCGCTTGCGATACACGATGTAGCTCACGACGATCGACCCCCAGGTGAACAGGATGAGCGTCGCGCACATTGAGGACACGAACGTGAAGGCCGCGATCACGCCGTCGCCGGCGAAGAGCAGGGGAATCGCCGCGAAGAGGAAGACGCAGGTGAAGAACACCGAGCGACGCGGCACGCCGTGTCGATCGGTCAGCGCGAATTTTCGGGGAGCATGGCCGTCTTTGGCGAGACCGAAGAGCATGCGCGTACCCGAATACAAGCCGGAGTTCGCGCTCGACGCCGCCGAGGTGAGCACCACGAGCTGGATCACGACCGCCGCGAGTCCGAATCCGGCTGTGGCGAGGGTGGCGACGAAGGGGCTCTTGTCGGGTGAGATTTCGTCCCAGGGCGTGACCGACATGATGACGACGAGGGCGCCGATGTAGAAGATGAGGATGCGCACGACGATCGAATTGATCGCCTTCGGCAGCGTCTTTCGGGGGCTCTGGGTCTCGGCGGCGGCGGTGCCGACGAGCTCGACGCCGATGAACGAGAAGATGCCCATCTGGAAGCCCAGCACGAAGCCGCTCGCCCCCATCGGGAAGAGGCCGCCGTGCGTCCAGAGGTTCGTCACCGAGGTCGTCGTGCCGTCGGGGGAGGTGAACTGCGTTGCCATGAGAATGATGCCGACGACGATGAGACCGAGGATCGCCACGATCTTCACGATCGCGAACCAGAATTCCGTCTCGCCGAAGAATTTCACCGGCTGCAGATTGAGCACGGTGAGCACGAGTGCCGTGACGAGCGCGGGTATCCACGCCGGAATGTGGGGGTTGAACCACTGCACGTAGGCGGTGATCGCGACGATGTCGGCGACGCAGGCGATCACCCAGGAGAACCAGTAGTTCCACGACACGAAGAACCCGGCCCACGGCCCCAGCATGTCTTTTGCGATGTCGCCGAAGGTCTTGTAATGCAGGTTCGAGAGCAGCAGCTCACCGAGGGCCCGCATGATGAAGAAGACGAAGAATCCGATCACCAAATAGACCAAGATGATCGAGGGGCCCGACACGCTGATCAGCTTGCCGGAACCGAGGAAGAGACCGGTGCCGATCGAACCGCCGATGGCGATGAGCTGGAGGTGGCGGTTCTTCAGGCCGCGCTGCATGCCGCCGTCGGGCTCTTCGGCGGCATCGGCTGCCGAGCCTCCGGGGGACTGCGGTGTTCCCGTGTGCGTACTGGTCATGACACTCCTTCGTGAGTCGGCCGGATGCCGACTGGTGCGGTGGTGGGGAGATGAACTCGCGGGCGTCAGGCGACCACGCGGAACGTTTCGAGGGCAGCGTCGACCGATCCTCGAACATACCCTGCCGGGCTCGCGGCGGTGGCGCGGAGGAACGCGACGACCTCGGCCGACAGCACCTCGCCGGGCAGCACATTGGGTACACCGGGCGGGTAGGCCGCAAGCGCGTCGGCGGAGACGCGGCCGACGGCGTCGGTCGCGCTGACGACCTCGACATCGCTGAAGAAGGCCTCGCCCAGCCCGATCGCGCGTTCGCAGGCGGCGGGCAACGCGATCGGGCGCTCGGGCTCGACCTCGGCCTCGGGCAGCTGCTGCAGCGCATCGAGGAAGCGATCGGCATCGATGTTCGACGTCGCGCCGATCAGTGCGAGCAGTGCCGACGGGGTCGAGAGCTCGCAGTAGATGCGGTGGTCGCGCAGCAGCAGATGGTGCGCCTCGCCTCCCGTGATGCCTGCACCGCGCGTATCGATTGCAATTTTGAACGGGTCGTTCGCGATGGCATCCGCGCGATCGAGCACGTCGGGCGTCGCGTCGCGATAGCGGCGATCCTCGCGGATCGCGGTGCGGATGCGGTCGGCGGAGTGCAGCGAACGGCCGATCAGATCGGGGCGCGTGGCGATGTGCTTGCGGGCCTCGTCGAGTGAAGCGAGCAACAGGGCGCTGGTCGAAGTCGACTGGAACGAACGGACCACCCGGTCGACGAGCGATTCGAGGTGGGCTGCGAACGGTCCGTGCCCGAGCTGGATCATCGCCGACTGCGTCAGCGATCCCGCAGCTTTGTGCGTGCTCGAGATCACGAGGTCGGCCCCGAGGCGGGCCGCATTCACGGGGAGGTCCGGATGCATGCCGAAATGCGAGCCCCACGCCTCGTCGACGATGAGTGGCACACCGTGGTCGTGCGCCACGCGGGCAATGGACGCGATATCGGCGACCGCGCCGAAGTAGCTGGGCGAGACGACGTAGACCGAAGCGCTCTCGGGGTGCGCGTCGAGGGCCTCCGAGATCTGCGCAGCCGTCACGCCGTGCGACGCACCGAGCCCGGCATCAACTGACCCATAGACGAAGTGCGGATCGAGCCCGACGTGCGTGGCTCCGTCGATCACGCTCGAATGAACGCTGCGCTGCATCACCGTCTCACGGCCGAGTCCGCGCGCCACGGTCGTCGCGACGTGATTGCCGCCGGAGGCGCCGTTGGTGATGAACCACGTGCGGCTCGCACCCCAGGCCTCGGCGGCCAGCTGCTGCGCACGCATGAGCGGGGTGACCCGGCCCGGGGTCGTGAGGCGCCAGGTGCGCTGGTCGACTCCGCTGAACAGCATCGGGAAGTCGAGGGCGACCGCGTCGGTGCCGACGAGCGCATCGATGCCGGGCGCGTTGCCGGCGACACCGTGGTGCGCGGGCACGTGCAGTCGTTGCCAGGGCTCTGCGGCGAGTGACCGCAGCGCATCGACGTACGGGGTCTCCAACTGTTGGGCAGAGACTGAGGTGAGGGCCGCATCCGCGCGGCGGGGTGAATCGAGCACGTCCCCACGATAGGCAGCCGTGAGCCCCTGCGGAATATCAAGTATTCGCCGTTCGTGACATACCCTCTATCACATGATCACCCTGCAGCAACTGCGTGTCCTGCTCGCGATCCGTGAAGCGGGAAGCCTGACCCGCGCGGCCGATGCGCTCCAGTACGGGGTGCCGACGGTGACGCACCACCTGCGCGGGCTCGAGGCGCACCTCGGCACGCAACTCGTCGTGCGCGACCGCCTGGGGGCACGGCTCACCGAACTCGGCGCCCACTTCGCCGACGAGGTGGCGCCCGTGCTGACGCGCATCGCACGCGCCGAGCGCAGCGTCGCCGAACTGCGCGATGCGGGCACGGTGACCCTGCGCGTCGGCAGCTTCTCGTCGATGGGGTCCCGGCTGATTCCGGCAGCGGTCTCCGAGCTGCAGCGCCGCTCGAACGTGCGGGTCGAGGTCGTCGAGGCCGAACCAACGGAGGTGGTGCGCATGGTGCGCGCGGGGGAGGTGCATGCCGGGCTGATCTACCACGTCTCGACCGAACCCGGCTTTGAGGGGACTGACCTCGTGCAGCGCTCGCTCTTCTCCGAACCGTACCGCGTGCTCGTCGGGCGCGAGAGCGCGTGGGCGGCTGCCGACGTGATCGACTTCGTCGAACTCGGTGACACCGCCTGGGTATGCAGCCGCAGCGACGACGAGGCCTCGGATCGCGTGCTGCGACGGGTGCACCAGGCGCTCGGGCTGCCGATGCGGGTGCTGATGCGCACCGACGACCTCTACATGATCCACGGCCTGGTCGCGGAAGGTCTCGGTGCGGCGCTCACCACCGACGCGGCCGTCGATGCGGACTTCGACGTGGTGCTCCGCCCGGCGGTGCAGGATCTCGGCGAGCGTCGCGTATCGTTCGTGACGCGGCGCGGGCCCGTGCCGCCGGCGGTCGGCTGGCTCGGTGAGGTGTTCGAGCGGGCCACCGCCGAGCTACGGTAGTTGCGGTGAGAAGCCGAAGTGCGTCAGGGCGTCGCGCACGGCGCGCTGCGCGGCCCGGGCATCGATCTGACCCGTCAACCAGCGCCCCGAGAGCCCCTCGACGAGGGCGGTGAGGAGCAGCGCGATGTCGTCGGGGTCACCCGGGATGCCGCGATCCTGTGCCGCCTCGCGCACGAGCTCGGCGACCGTACGCTGCCAGGTCGCGGTCGACTGCGCAACGGCCGAAGCCTGCACGGGCTCGAACACGGCGAGTGCGCGAAGCTCGTTCCACGCGATCGAGCCGGCGCGAATCCCCGGGTCGTCGCCGAACTCCGAGCACAGCAGTGCGGCGAGTCGCTCGGCGGCCGGCGCATCGGCCGAACTCTCGGCGGCGCGTCCGATCGCGCCGGCGGTGACGTGATCGAGCGCGGCCCGCAGCAGACCGTCGCGATCGCCGAAGTGATAGGCGAGGAGGCCGATCGACACCCCGGCCTCGCGGGCGACGTCTTGCATGCGGAAGCCGCGAATGCCGGCGCGTGCGATGACGCGCTCGCAGGCGCCGAGAATGCGTTCGCGTGCGTCGTGGGCCATGCGATCCTTCCGGTTTTGCGCGCCCGCTTGACAGGGAACGCGTCAGTACTGAAACTATTTTCAGGATACGCGCACGGGTATCCGTCGGGCAAGCGCGCGAGGCTGCGCACCGCTGCACAGAATTGAGGTTCCCATGGGCGACTCTGCCGCACCGTTCCAGATCATCGAGGCCACGATCGAGGAGGTGCTCGCCGCATTCCAGCGCGGCGACATCACGAGCACCTGGCTGACTCAGCGCTACCTGGCGCGCATCGAGGCCTACGATCGCGGCACCGACGGCCTGCACGCCATCGTCGTCGACAACCCCGACGCGCTGGCCCAGGCGGCCGAGTCCGATCGCCGCTGGCGCGAGGGCACCCCGCGTGCGCTCGAGGGCGTACCGTTCACGGTCAAGGACTCGTATATGGTGCAGGGGCTCACGGTGGCGTCGGGATCGCCGGCCTTCGAGCATCTCGTCGCGCAGTGGGACGCGTTCTCTGTCGCCAAGCTCCGCGAGGCCGGTGCGGTGCTGATCGGCAAGACGAATATGCCGCCGATGGCCGACGGCGGTATGCAGCGCGGGGTCTATGGCCGCGCCGAGAGCCCCTACAACCGCGATTTCCTCGCCGCTGCCTACGCCTCCGGGTCGTCGAACGGTTCCGGAGTATCGACCGCGGCGAACCTCGCGGTCTTCGGCATGGGGGAGGAGACGGTGTCGTCGGGGCGCAGCCCCGCATCCAACAACGGCCTGTGCGCCTACACGCCGTCTTGGGGTGTGCTCAGCATTCGTGGCAACTGGCCGCTCTTCCCCGCCCGCGACGTCGTGGTGCCGCACACCCGCTCGATGCCCGACATGCTCCGGGTGCTCGACGTGCTGGTGCAAGACGACGCGAACACCCGCGGTGATTTCTGGCGCAATCAGCAGGTGATCGAGCTGCCGGCATCGAGCGCGCATCGGCCCGCGAGTTATCTCGAGGTGCAGGATCCCGATGCGCTGCGCGGCAAGCGCTTCGCGGTGCCCCGCATGTACCTCGGCGAGGATCCGAACTTTCCGATCGAGGTGCGCCCATCGGTGCTCGCGCTCTTCGCGGCCGCTCGTGCGCGGCTGGGAGCGCTCGGCGCCGAGGTCGTCGTGACCGATTTCCCGCTGATCGAGCAGTACGAGGGCGACCGCCCGGGGCAGGAGAACGTCGGAGCGCTCGGCGTGCTGCCTGACGGCTGGATGGACACGGAATTCAACCACTTTCTCGCCTTCGGCTGGGACGATTTTCTGCGAGCCAATGGCGACCCGTCCATCCCGAACCTGGGCGTCGTCGACCCCGACACCATTTTCCCGCAGCCTCCGGGGGCGCTGCCCGACCGCTACGAAGAGGTCGACGACTACGAGAACCGATACCGTGCAACCGTCGCCATGGCGCAGGAGGGCATCTCCGACCCCCGCGACCGCGCCGACTTCGCAGACGGACTGCGCGCGCTGGTGCGGCTGCGCGAGGAGCTGTTCGAGTCGTGGCTGACCGCTGAAGGCTATGACGGCGTGGTGTTCCCGGCGAACGCCGACGTGGGCGCGCAGAACGCCGATGTCGATCAGGCGGCGGCTGATCGCGCCTGGGCGAATGGCGTGTTCTTCTCGAACGGCAACTATGCACTGCGCCACCTGGGCATCCCCACGGTCACGGTCGCCATGGGGCTGATGAGCGATATCGGCATGCCCGTCGGCCTGACGTTCGCCGGTCGCGCCTACGCTGACCCCGAACTCTTGGCCTTCGCGGGAGCGTTCGAGGCGGGTGACGGCGGCACGCTCCGTCGGGCGCCAGAGTCTGCCCCGGCGCTGCAGGGGGACGTCGCCGGCGAGTAACCCTGGGGCGTTGCCCGGCGCTCCGGCGCATGCATCCTTACATCAGATGTTGTTCAGGTGATCCTCATATAGATATGATGAGGCGCTCGCGTCCGCTGAACGGCCGAGTTCATTTCTGAGAACGAGGACGCATGCGCCAGCGACGCCACACCCACGATCGAGCCCGAAACCGCCGCCACACCCTGGCGGCGGCGGCGCTCTGCGGCAGCTTGATCGCCTCGATCGGACTCGGCGTGGCGCCGGCACCCGCATCGGCTGCTGCCGCCCAACAGGCGAAGATCACCGCTGCCGTGGGCACGGATCGTGTGGTAACCGTGTCGATCGCGTGCGCTGCATCGAAGACCTGCTCGGGAACGGTGAAGCTCGTGCTGAGCACCGGTGGCTCCAAGACGCTCTCATACAGCGTCGCGAAGCGGTCGAGCAAGCTCCTGAACTGGACACTCACCGCCGCCCAGTACCGCACCTTCACCGCGAAGAAGCAGGCCACGCTGACGGTCAGTGGCACCGCGAAAAAGCCCAGCGCCGCGAAGTTCGCTGCGAAAGCCACGGTGAAGCCGGCGACTCCGCAGCTCACCGTCACGCAGAAGTCCATTGCGGTGGGCGCCGATCGTACGGTTCCGGTCGCGCTGCGCTGCGCGGCATCCGCCGGGTGCGTCGCCAATGTGCAGCTTCAGATCGGCGGCAAGACGGCGGCCACCCAGAAGGTCAGCGCGAAGTCGGGCGCGAAATCGGTCACGTTCACCCTGTCGCAGACGGTGGTCGACGCGCTCGCCGCCGGTGAGACCGCGCAGCGGGTGGTGATCGCCGAGACGAGCCCCGAGCCGGTGTCCGCTACGACCTCCGTGACCCTGACAAAGCCCGAACCCGAGCCAGATCCGGATCGCGGCTTTTCGAAGGCCTACGTCGAACGCAACTGGACTCCCACGGAGTACGACACCTGCCCCGCCGAACTCCACGCGTCGTATCGCGTGCTGGGCCCCGACGGGAAGTACTACCCGACCTGGCACCCCGCGCAAGCCACCGATCCCGCAACCGGTCAGCTGTGCACCTTCGGGCACGAGCACGGCGCAGACCCCGCCACCTCCGACATCTCCGACTGGGTCGCCGCCTGGTACGCCCCGGACGATCTGGTCGACGGCGAGCCCACCGGCCTGCCGTTCGGGTACACGAGCGAGGAGCTCGACAACTATGTGCACGAGCACGGCGACATGTCGATGCGGCACGAGGACAACGGCGGGCACAAGGTGTTCGTCGCCAACAACGTGAAAATGCTCGATGCGAACCGCAACTGGTTGAAGCTCGCCGACGGTTCGCAGCTCGCCTGCGACTTCCTGATCAAGCAGCACCAGGGCAGCTGGTCGCCCGACGCCACGTCGAACAACGCCCACGAGATCCTCTATACCGCGAAGTGCACCGACGGCACCGAGATCATCACGTCGATGCTCTCCCGGTTCGGCAATGCGAACGAGATGTTCTCGACGTGCGCGACTGAAATCCCGATCGCCACGGTCGGCAGCACACTGCCAGCGGGCGACGGTGGCAAGCGCATCATTCCGACGCAGCAGTGCGTCGCGGCGAACCCCACCGACTGGTCGCTGTATGAGCTCTGGCAGGGAGAGAACGCGATCACGAGTGCCGATGGTGCCGTGCTGGCGCGCTTCGATCCCTGGTTCGGGATCCGCAACCCGAGTCGCATTTACGACGCTCGTACGAGCTCCGCGACGGTGAACGGCATCAGCCGCCCGCTCGATCTGGCCTGGCTCACCGATGGAGCGCCTACCGACTACCTCTGGGCGGGCCTCGCGGCTGAGGAGCGCTTCGACTACCGCGATCCGCGATCCCCGTTTGATGGCGCGCAGCGCGACTTCTACCTCGCCGATCTGCAGATCGCGGATCCGGGGACCGCGTCAGGCATCGTGTACACCGATCCCTACGGCGGCAACGCGCAGGCGAAACCCACCGTCGGATCGGTGCCGCAGTTGATTCACCCGGGAAGCGTGCTCGGCACCGTGCAGCTCGCCCGCCAGAAGTTCGACACCAAGGCCGACTTCGGGCTCGGCAACGGGGTGCACGCGCCCAACTGATTCGGCGTGGGCGCCGCCCGCAGCCGTCGGAACAGACCGAGCACTCTCGGTCTGCACACCCCTGCCCTCGGCAGATGGAAAGGACCGCAGTGAAGAGCACATTCGGGAGGATCGCGGCCGGCTCGGCCGCCGCGATCGCACTGATCGGGGCGACGCTCGTCGTTCCGGCGGTGGCGGCAGCGCCGGCGTTCGCCGACGCACCCGTCGCCACCCCCCACGTGTCGGAGGTGCGCTGGACCGGCGAAGCCGGCGGCGACCTCGGATACGCGGCGAGCCGCACGTCGTGCGATGTGAACGGCGACGGCGTCGACGACGCGATCGTGGGCGACTGGTGGTGGGCGCGCGGCACCACGAAGAATGCCGGGGCCGCATACGTGCTGCTCGGCGGCGAGAATCCCGTTGGCGGGCCCATCGGCACCGGCGGTGCCGTGGGTGCGGTGCGCATCGACGGCCCGAACACCGCCAACGCGTTCGCTGCTCAGAGCGTGTCCTGCCTGAACGACGTGAACGGCGACGGCATCGACGATCTGCTCATCGGTTCGAACCGCACGCAGCGCGCCTGGGTGATCCTCGGTGCACGCGACTTCGAGCCGGTCGATGTCGACTCGCTCGGCACGCGCGGGTTCGAGATCACGAACTCGGCGGCGGTCGCCGAGAACAGCGCCCCCGGTGGCAGCGCGAACTTCGGGTACGCGGTGACTGGCCTCGGCGATGTCAATGGAGACGGCCTGGCTGACTTCGCCATCGTCGACAACCTCTACGATCGCCCGGCCGATGCGACGGCGGGAACACCCGCGGTGGCGAACATTGGCCGCGTCTGGGTGATCGCCGGATCCGAGAACGTGTCGACGCTCGACGTCGCCGCGCCGGAATCGGTCGGGCGCGTGCTCCAGACCATTGACGGTCGCGCCGGCCAGATCATCTCCGCGGAGAGCGTCGGCGACATCAATGGCGACGGCCTCGCCGATCTCGTGATCGGCAGCTACGCGGCCACCCCGTGGGGGAGCGCCTCGCCGGTCGCCGGCGCCGCGTACGCGATCTTCGGCTCGGCAACGCCCCAGCACCTCGATGCCGGTTCGCTCGGTGAACACGGGTTCGCCGTCTACGGCCCGCAGCGCGGGCGCGATCGCCTCGGCACCTCGGCGGCCGCACTCGGCGATATCAACGGCGACGGCCTCGCCGACTTCGTGGTCGGCGGCGACGGCGTATCGAACGCTGCGACCGGTCCGCGCGCCGGAGCCGCAGCGGTCGTGTACGGCTCGGCGTCGACGCAGACCGTCTTCACGACGCCCGGAGCCGCGCAGAACGCGGTCTACCAGTGCGCAGATGAGTCGGTGAATACCACCGGTGTCTGCGCGACGACCGCCGCCCCGCGCGGCTACTGGATCGAAGGCGCCGTCGACAACGACAAGTTCGGGTGGTCGGCGGCCGGTATCGCCGACCTCTCGGGCGACGGCGTCGGTGAGGTCGTGCTCGGAGCCTGGGGCCAGGATTCCGCGGGCTCAAACGCCGGTGCGCTGTACGTGATCTACGGTCAGCCTGCGTTCTCGGGCACGCTCTCGGCTGCCGCGCTCGATGCGACCACCGGGTTCCGCATCGACGGCGCGACCGCCGGAGCGCAGCTCGGCCGTTCGGTCGGCTCCGTTTCCGACTTCGACGGCAACGGCGTCCCCGATCTGGTCGGCGGCGCGAACGGCACCGATTACGCCGCCGTGTACCTGCTCGGCGCCGCGGAGGCCACGCTGACGCTCGAGAGCGCCGAGCTCTCCGTCGCAAACGGCGGCGCGCTCACCGCGACGACCGCGGCTCGTGCGGGCGCGGGCGCCGTGGTCGGCACCGTTTCATTCGCCCTCGACGGCGTCGCCGTGCCGGGCTGCGAGGCGGTTTCCGTTGTCGACGCAACCGCCACCTGTGCGAGCGCTGCATTCGCGGCCGGTGGATCCTTCACCGCTGCGGCCACGTTCCACGATGCGAGCGGGGCGTTCGCCGACGCGGCGGCCGAGCTGTCCGTCGAGATCGCAAAAATCGTGCCCGCAGTGTCGGTATCCGGTGACCTCACCGGCACCGTGCTCGATGAGTTCGATTTCACCGCCTCGGTTCCGGCAGACGCCACCGGCGAGGTCGAATTCCGTGCCGGATCGCAGAGCCTCGGCACCGCCGCGGTGTCTGGCGGAGTCGCGACGCTCAGCACCACGCCGCCCGTCGCCACGAGCCACCAGCTGACCGCCGTCTACGCGGGTGACACCCGATACAATGCGGCGACTTCCAAGGCGAAGCGCGTAACCGTGTCGCACGCTCCCGTGTATCTGTCGACCGTGCGCCTGAGCGCGACCAAGGTCGTGTACGGCGTGCAGCCCACGGCGTCCGTGACGGTCTCGGGAGCCGCAGCCGGCACGGTGCTCTTCACCTCGGGTGCGCGCGACCTCGGCACCGCCGCAGTCGGTGCGAACGGCGTCGCCACACTGAAGCTCCCGAAGTTCTCCGTCGGCAGCTACCGCGTCACGGCACAGTACCTCGGCGACGATACCTATGCAGACTCGGCGAAGCGCACCACACCCGGCACCGTGCAGGTGGTGAAGACGTCGGTGAAATCGGCGAAGATCACCACGAAGACGGCGAAGAAGGGCACGCGTCCGTCAGTCACGATCGCGTTCGGCAAGCTCGACAACGGCGCGTATCCGACCGGCAAGGTGACCGTGTCGTTCGGCTCCGCGAAGCAGACCGTGTCGCTCGCCGCGGCCAAGCGCGGTGTGCTCACCGTGAAGGCTCCGAAGGCACTGAAGGCGAATACGAAGGTGACCGCCCAGTTCGTCGGCGACGGCAACACCAATGGAAAGACGGCGACCGCCACCCAGAAGGTGAAGTAGTCGGAGTAGGAGGGCCCGGTACCGAGCATGCTCGGCACCGGGCCCTCCTCCGCGCGCTACGGCGTGGACGCAGATCCGTACGCGCTCCTCCGGGCGTGGCTACTCCGCGTCAGCCCGTTCGGTTGTGCGGTCGGCGCCGTCGAGGGGCTCGGACACCGGAACGTATCGATCGACACTCAGCGCGAGACGACGTAGGAGCACGCCCAGACGATCCCGCTCCGACCGGGGAATGCCATCGAGCAAGCGCTCCTCGGAATCGGTCAGGCGCGTAATCGCGGCGTCGACGAGTGTCAGCCCCTGCGGCATCATCTCCACGAGCACGCCACGCCCGTCATTCGGATCGGTCAAACGGCGCACCAGCTCGCGCTCGGCCATGCGGTCGATGCGGTTGGTCATGGTGCCGCTCGAGACCATCGTCTGCTGCCCGAGCATCTTCGGGCTGAGCCGGAACGGCTCGCCGCTGCGACGCAGCGCCGCAAGCACATCGAATTCCCAAGACATGAGGCCAGAACGCTCGAACGCATGCGCACGCGCGCGGTCGATGTGCTTCGTGACACGCCACATGCGCGAGAAGATGGCCAGTGGGGCGAAGTCGAGATCAGGGCGGGCGGCTTCCCAATCAGAGATGATCCGGTCGACCTCGTCCTCGTGCTTCATCCCTCCATTATCTGATGAATCTGGCGCGAAGCGCGACTCGCGGTGGCACTTCTCAGCCGTGACCCATGGCAGACTAGTACGCGTGCCGAATCCGGCACGGTCCGCCTTAGTGTAATGGCAGCACGACAGCCTTTGGAGCTGTTCGGTCTAGGTTCGAATCCTGGAGGCGGAACGGAAGCGGTCGACGAGCTCGGTCGGTTCTCGCTCCGCACAGCGCATCGCGTCGGTGGAGTTCCGTCGGTCGACGAAAGGACAACATGGCAGAGCACGTCGCGGTCGTCATTCTCGCAGCGGGTCAGGGTACCCGCATGAAGTCCTCACTTCCGAAGGTGCTGCACCGCATCGGTGGGCGTTCGCTCATCGCCCACGTGCTCGATGCCGCAGCCGGTCTGCAGCCGTCGCAGGTCGTCGCCGTCGTGCGACACGATCGCGACCGGGTGTCCGCTGCCATCCTGGACCACGCCCCCGACACCGTCATCGTCGATCAAGACGAGATTCCCGGCACCGGCCGTGCCGTTGAGCAAGCGCTGGCCGCGCTCCCCGCAGATTTCGAAGGATCCGTCGTCGTGCTCTCGGGCGACGCGCCGCTCATCGACACCGCCACGCTCGACGGGCTCGTCAGCGGGCATCTCGGGGAGGGCCGCGCCATGACCCTGCTGTCGGCGATTTTCGACAATCCCACCGGTCTTGGGCGCATCCTTCGCGACCCGGCGGGTTCGGTGCTCGGTATCGTCGAAGAAAAGGATGCCGATGACGCGCAACGCCGAGTCACCGAAATCAATGGAGGCATTTACGTCTTCGCCCGACGCGCGCTCGAAACCGCGCTTGCAGGGATCGACACGAACAACGCGCAGGGTGAGAAGTACCTCACCGACGCCGCGGCCAGCATTCTTGCGACCGGTGGTTCGGTCGAGGCCGTCGCCACGGACGATCCCTGGACTATCGCAGGTGTGAACGACCGTGCGCAGCTCGCGGAGGCCGGGCGCGAGCTGAACGCCCGCATCGTTCGCGCGCACCAGCGCGCCGGTGTCACGATTCAAGATCCGACCAGCACCTGGATCGACGCGGACGTGTCGATCGAGCCCGATGTCGAGGTGCTTCCCGGCACGTTCCTGCAGGGCGCCACGTCGATCGCCACCGGGGCGATCATCGGCCCCGACACCACGCTCATCGACTGCGAAGTCGGGGTCGACGCACGCATTCGCCGCAGCGAGGCGACACTGGCGGTCTTCTCCTCCGGCGTTGAGGTCGGCCCGTTCGCTTACATCCGCCCCGGCACCGAGCTCGGCGCGGGCGGCAAGATCGGCGCGTTCGTCGAGACCAAGAATGCGCAGATCGGTGACGGGAGCAAGGTGCCGCACCTCAGCTACGTCGGCGACGCGACGATCGGCACCGGCAGCAACATTGGTGCGGGCACGATCTTTGCGAACTATGACGGCGTGCAGAAGCACCGCGCGGAGGTCGGCGACGGCGTTCGCGTGGGATCGAAGAACGTTCTGATTGCGCCGGTTACCATTGAAGACGGCACATACACGGCAGCGGGAACGGTGGTGCGGAAGAACGTACCCGCGGGCTCGCTGGCGATGAATGTGGCACCTCAGCGCAACATCTCCGGATGGGTCGCCGAGAACCGGCCGGGCACGAGCACCGCCGAGGCGGCGCAGCGCGCGGTTGAGCGCGAGAACTGACGAAGAGCATTGGAATTTTCAGCACCGATGAGGAGCATGCAGCGATGAGCAATATTGAGATGGCCGGGCAGAAGAAGCTCGTCCTGATCACGGGCCGGGCGTATCCCGAGCTGGCGGAACAGGTTGCTGCCGAACTCGGTGCGGAACTCGTGCCGACCGATGCCCGCACCTTCGCGAACGGCGAGCTGTATGCCCGCTTCGACGAGAGCGTGCGCGGCTCGGATGCCTTCGTGATCCAGTCGCACACGAACCCCATCAACGAGTGGCTCATGGAGCAGCTCATCATGGTCGACGCGCTGAAGCGCGCTTCCGCGAAGCGCATCACGGTGGTCGCACCCTTCTACCCGTATTCACGTCAAGACAAGAAGGGTCGCGGTCGCGAGCCCATCTCTGCACGACTCGTCGCCGACCTCTTCAAGGCCGCCGGGGCCGACCGCATCATGTCGGTCGACCTGCACGCGCCGCAGATTCAAGGCTTCTTCGATGGCCCGGTCGACCACCTCTTCGCAATGCCGGTGCTCCTCGAGCACTTCCGCAAGACGATCGCGCGTGATGACCTCACCGTTGTTTCGCCCGACATGGGCCGAGTGCGCGTTGCCGACGTGTGGAGCGACAAGCTTGACGCGCCGCTCGCGATCATTCACAAGCGCCGTGATCCGCTGGTGCCGAACCAGGTGTCGGTGCACGAGATCGTCGGTACGGTGCAAGATCGTTGGTGCGTTGTGGTCGATGACATGATCGACACCGGCGGCACGATCGCGAAGGCCGCCGAGGCGCTGAAGGCCGCCGGTGCGCGAGGCGTGACCATCGCCTGCACGCACGCGATCTTCTCGGGCAAGGCGACCGAGTACCTGTCGCAGGACTTCATCGATCAGGTCGTGGTCACCGACACTCTGCCCGTGCCTGAGGAGAAGCGCTTCGATAAGCTCACCGTGCTCTCGATCGCCCCGCTGCTCGCGAAAGCGATCCACGAGGTCTTCGAAGACGGCTCCGTCACCTCCATGTTTGAGGGCGCTGCGTAGAAAACGCATCGCGTTTTCTACGCAGCGGTGACGCGTAGCGTCAGCCCACGGAGCGAAGCGCGGGGTGGTTGCCGAACAAAAACGCATCGCGTTTTCTACGCTGCGGCGGCGCTACAGCGCCGGTTTCACGTCGCCCTCCGCCTGAGCTTCAGGCACCGATTCAACGAAACGCATACAGCTCCGGGCAGGAACTGTATGCGGTTCGTCGATTCGGTGTGCGGGGCGGGCGCCGGGGCGCCTCAGCCCTGGCTAGTCGCCGTCGACCACGTCCACGATTTGCGTGCCGTACGCTCCGGGTTCGGTGCCGTGTCCGATCTGCGCGTACTGCTGGGGCGTCCGCGAGCGCATGATGAGCGCCCATACGATACCGATGAGGGCTGCGGCGAACACGATGCCCGGCAGCAGGAACGTGGTCGCGTCGGGCTCGGTCTGGCCGAGCATGAGCGGGAAGTTCTGCAGGATCATGATGAACACCCACAGCAGCGCGACCCCCGAGATCGCGGGGGCGACGGCCGTCACCCACACGCTCAGGCCCCGGCGGTTGCGTGCGAAGTAGCCGATCACGGCTGCGGCCGTGACTGCCATGAGCAGTACGAGCCCCATGGCACCGGTGTTCGTGAGCCACGTGAACATGGTCAGTACGGGGAAGAGGAAGGCCGAGTCCCCGAGCGCATCGGCCCCGCCGAAGACCTCGCCGCCCAAGATGAACGCCACGACCACGACGAGCGCGATGACAGTCTGCGCGACCGACCCGGCCCAGGGAGCGCCGACCTTTGAGGTACGCGCGAACCAGGCGGGCAGCACGCCCTCGCGACCGAGTGAGAAGAAGTAACGCGCGACGGCGTTGTGGAACGACTGGAGTGCAGCGAAGAGGCTGGTGAGGAACAGCAGCGTCATGATGTCGGAGAAGATGACGCCGGTCTGGTCGGTCATGAAGACGAACATGAGGTCGGGGCCGGATTCCTGCGAGGCACCGACGATCGCAGATGGGCCGATGCCGACGGAGAACGCCCACGCACTGAACGCATAGAAGATGCCGATGATCGCGATCGCCGCGTAGGTCGCGCGGGGCACAGTGCGCTTCGGATCCTTCGCCTCTTCGCCGTAGATGGCGGCGCCCTCGAACCCCATGAAGGCGGCGACGCCGAACACCAGGATGATGCCGAGTGCCGGGCCGAAGAGCGCGCTCGGGTTCAGCGCGGCCGTCGACACACCCTCGGGGGCGGCGGCGAACGACACGATGTCGAAGATGATGACGACGAGGAACTCGAGGCCGACGAGCACGCCGAGCACCTTGGCCGAGAGGTCGACGCGGTTCACGCCGAGCACGCCGACGACCACGATGCAGAGGAGGATCCACACCCACCACGGCGATGCGAAGCCGAACTTGGCCTCCAAGAACATCGAGAGTTGGAAGCCGAAGAGTCCGTAGATGCCGACCTGCATGGCATTGTACGAGACGAGCGCGATGAGCGAGGCGCCAACGCCGAGCGGGCGTGCGAGCCCCTGTGCGATGTACGCGTAGAACGCGCCGGCGTTGGTGATGTGTCGGCCCATTGCGGTGTATCCGACAGCGAAGACCGTCAAGATCACGGCGATGAGCAGGAACCCGAGGGGCACGCCGAGCGACTCGGTGACCGCGAACGAGGTGGTGACGCCGCCGGCGACCACGGTGAGCGGTGCGGAGGCGGCGATGATCATGAGCGTGATCGCAGGGACGCCGAGGGTGCGGCGGCTGAGGCCCGGGTCGTGTTCAGTGGTGGGTGACGGGGGTGATGCCTGGGTCTGACTCGATGCGCTCATCGGGGAGGTCCTCTCGCGGGTGGCGGCTGTGCCGATGCGGGGTATGTGACGCCGCATCGATGCAGCGCCCGCTGATGGATCGAGTCTAGAAAGCGGGCCTCCGGGGGTCTATGCCGTGAGCGCAGGGGGCATGGACATGCGCGCAAAGCTGTCCAAATGGATAGTGTCGGATCGCTCGGCCGGTGTCGCCGACGAGTCATGAGCGGATGGGCGAACGACGCCAGCGGGCCGGGGCGCATGCGCGCCCCGGCCCGGATCCTGCACGAACGAACCGCAGGAATTACAACGTGTTGCCGAGCTTGAAGCCCTTCTGCTCGTCGCCGTCTCGGGTGTACGAGAATCCGTCTGCGCCGATGGTGACCGCCATTTCGGAATCGTCGGTGCGCGCAATGACCGGCTGCGGATTGCCGTCGAGGTCGAGCACGAGCGAGCCGTCGGTGTACCAGGACGGCACGACCGGGTTGCCCCACCAGTCGCGTCGCTGGTTGTCGTGCACGTCCCAGGTGACCACGGGGTTGTCGGGGTCACCGGTGTAGTAATCCTGCGTGTAGACCTCGACGCGGTGGCCGTCGGGGTCGCGCAGGTAGAGGTAGAACGCATTCGAGACGCCGTGGCGACCCGGGCCCCGCTCGATGCTGTCGGACCGGCGCAGCGAACCGAGCTTGTCGCAGATCGCGAGAATGTTGTGCTTCTCGTGGGTCGCGAAGCACACGTGGTGCATGCGCGGGCCGTCGCCACCCGTCATCGCGGTGTCGTGCACGGTCGGCTTGCGGCGCATCCACGCGGCGTAGACGGTGCCTTCGTGGTCCTGGATGTCCTCGGTGACGCGGAAGCCGAGGTTCTGCATGAATCCGACCGCGCGCGGCACATCGGGCGTGATCTGGTTGAAGTGATCGAGACGCACGAGCTCACCCGGAATGTGCAGGTCGTAGCGCCACGACATACGCTCCGTGTGCTCCGTCTGGTAGAAGAATTCGTACGGGAATCCGAGTGGATCGACCACGCGCACCGAGTCGCCGATGCCCGTGACGAAGCCGTTCGGGTTGCGGCGCACTTCGCAGCCGAGCTCCTCGTAGAACGCCACTGCGAGGTCGAGGTCTTCGGGCGTGCGCACCCGGTACGAGAACGCGGCGACGGCCGCGACCGGGCCCTTGCGCAGTATGAGGTTGTGGTGAATGAATTCCTCTGTCGAACGGAGGTAAATCGCCTCGTCGTCCTCGGTCGTCACGTACAGCCCGAGCACGTCGACGTAGAACTCGCGCGATGCGGCGAGGTCGGTGACGATGAGCTCCATGTACGCGCAGCGCAGGATGTCGGGTGCGGGCGACGTGGGCGTCGGGATCGGATTCTCGGACTGAATCGGGGCCTCTGTGGTGACCCAGAAACCTGCCGACTGCTTGTCGGCATCATTGAGCTTTGCCATGGGGTGCTTCCTTGTGCGTCAGTGCAGCGCGAACGGTGCGGTCGGGGTTACTTGCCGGCGCCGAACTTGGGCGAGTGCGCCTCGTTCAGCGTGATGTGCACGGCCTGCTGGTCGGTGTAGAAGTCGATCGAGCGGTAGCCGCCCTCGTGGCCGAGGCCGGACGCCTTCACGCCGCCGAACGGGGTGCGCAGGTCGCGCACGTTGTTCGAGTTGAGCCACACCATGCCCGCGTCGACGGACTGCGAGAAGTTGTGCGCGCGCTTCAGGTTCGACGTCCAGATGTAGGCGGCGAGGCCGTACTTGGTGTTGTTCGCGAGCTCCAACGCCTCCTCATCGGTGTCGAAGGGCGTGATGGCGACGACCGGCCCGAAGATCTCCTCCTGGAAGATGCGGGCGTCGGGGGAGACGTCGGCGAAGACGGTCGGGGCGACGTAGTTGCCCGTGGGGAAGCCGTCGGGGCGGCCGCCGCCGGCGACGAGTCGACCCTCGCCCTTACCGATCTCGACGTAGCTCATCACCTTCGCGTAGTGCTCGGGGTGCACGAGGGCGCCGACCTCGGTCGCGGGGTCAGAGGGGAGGCCCACGACGACGTTCTTCGCGCGTTCGGCGTAGCGCTCGACGAACTCGTCGTAAATGTCGCGCTGCACGAGGATGCGGCTGCCCGCGGTGCAGCGCTCGCCGTTCAGGCTGAAGACGCCGAAGACGGTCGCATCGAGCGCTGCATCGAGATCCGCGTCGGCGAAGACGACCGCGGGGCTCTTGCCGCCGAGCTCCATCGACAGGCCCTTGAGGAACGGGGCGGCGTTGCCGAAGATCAGCGATCCGGTGCTGCTCTCGCCGGTGAACGAGATCAGGGGAACGTCGGGGTGCTTCACGAGGGCGTCGCCGGCCTCCTCGCCGAGTCCATTGACCAGGTTGAAGACGCCGTCGGGAATGCCCGCCTCCTGGAAGATCTCGGCCCACAGCGACGCCGAGAGCGGGGTGAACTCGGCCGGCTTCAGCACGACGGTGTTGCCGGTCGCGAGGGCGGGGCCGAGTTTCCACGACTCAAGCATGAACGGGGTGTTCCACGGCGTGATGAGCCCGGCGACACCGATGGGCTTGCGGTTCACATAATTGATCTGGCGACCGGGCACCTTGAAGGTGTCATCGTGCTGGGCCACGATCAGATCGGCGAAGAAGCGGAAGTTCTCGGCCGCGCGACGGGCCTGGCCCTTCGCCTGCGTGATCGGGAGGCCCGAGTCGAAGCTCTCGAGTTCGGCGAGCTGCGCATCGCGCGACTCGACGATGTCGGCGACCTTGTGCAGAATACGCGAGCGCTCGCGGGGGAGCAGCTTCGGCCAGGGGCCCTCGCGGAACGCGCGCTTGGCCGCGGCGACGGCGAGGTCGATGTCGGCCTGCTGGCCGGCGGACGCCTGAATGTAGTTCTCATTGGTCACGGGATCGAGTACGTCGAACGTCTCGCCGCCGACCGAATCGACGAACTTGCCGTCGATGAAGTGGCGGATGCGGTCGGGCAGGCCTGCGGGCTTCTGGTGGGTCATGCGGAGTCCTCCAAGTGTGCGGTGGGGATGGAAGTCGTGGAGCGTGCGGGAGTCAGGATGCCGATGGTTCGGCGTGGTGGTGCTCCTCGGTGTACGCGAGGACGGCATCGAGCGTCGCGGTGCGGTGCGCGCGGGCCGCGAGCTCGATCTCGAGCGGATCGGCGCCCTGCTCGATGAGCTGCAGAATCTGTTCGTGCTCGTCGACCGACTCGGCGGCGCGTCCGGGTACGAAACTGAACGAGGAGTTGCGCAGCACCTTCATGCGGTTCCATCCACGGTGCACGAGGTCGAGGATGTGCGGATTGGGGCACGCCTCGAAGAGCACACTGTGGAACTCGAGGTTGAGCGCGGTGAAGCGTTGCGGGTCGAACGCGCCGGTGAGCGTCTCGCGCATCGTCTGATTGATCTCACGTGCGCGTCGAATGTGGTCGGCCGTGATGTCGGGCGCCGCCAGGCCAGTCGCCGAGCCCTCGACGAGCGCGAGCGTCTGCATGGTGTGCAGGTACTCGGTCTCCTTGATGAGCGCGACCTGGGCGCCGATGTTGCGCTCGAACGTCACGAGCTGCTCGGCTTCGAGGCGGCGGATCGCCTCGCGCACGGGCACGACCGACATGTCGAGCTCGGTCGCGATCGGCGCCAGCACGAGACGGTATCCCGGAACGTACTGGCCGCTGTCGATGCGCTCGCGAATCAGCCGGTAGGCGATCTCGGACTTGGACTCGGCAGCCATGATCAGGCCTGCGCTTCTGCGGTGCGGCCGGCGACGTGGGCGTCGTACTTCGCCCGCCACTCGGCGTTCATCGGGAAAAGTCCGTCGACGGGGGCGCCGCCCGCGACCTGCTCGGCGACCCACGCGTCCGCGGCTTCCTGCGCGGCAGCCTCGGCGGCCACCTCGGCGAGCAGGAACGGCGGGATGACGATGACGCCGTCGCGGTCGCCCATGATGATGTCACCGGGCTGCACGGCTGCGCCGCCGCAGGCGACGGTGACGTCGACCTCCCACGGTACGTGGCGTCGGCCGAGCACGCTCGGGTGCGCCCCCTGCGAGAACACGGGGATGTCGAACTCTTGCACCGCCGCAAAGTCGCGTACGCCGCCATCGGTGACGATGCCCGCGGCACCGCGCACCTGCGCGCGCAGCGCAAGTACGTCGCCGACGGTGCCGGTCTCGGGCACGCCGCGCGCCTCGACGACGAGCACCTCACCGGGGTTCACCGTGTCGAACGCGCGCTTCTGGGCGTTGAAGCCGCCGCCGAACCGTGTGAAGAGGTCGGGGCGGAACGGGATGAAACGGAGCGTTTTCGCGGTGCCGAGGATCGTGTCGCCCTCGTGGTTGGGATGCACACCGTCGATGAAGATGTCGACATAGCCCCGCTTGCGGAGCGCGGCCGAAACGGTGGCGACCGCGACGCCGTCGAGCTGCGTGCGGATCTCATCGGTCAGCGCGGGTACCGCAGGTGCGGCCTCGGTGTTGGCGTCGAGCGGGGTGGCTCGGCCATCAGCGACCGCAGCGGCGTGCGCCGTCTCATCGCCCCACGCCTCGATGCGCTGCAGGTCGTCGATCTGCGGCTTCGAGCCGAAGTCGCCGAATGCGGTGGTGCCCTGCGTGACGGTGGTCGAGAGGCGACCGGTGGTCGGGGCGCCCGGCGCCGACGGGGCGTCGACTTCCACCTCGACGACGTCGCCGGGCACGACCACGGAGGAGCCCGCGGGCGTGCCGGTGAGGATCACGTCGCCGGTCTCGAGCGTGAGGTGCTGCGACAGGTCGGCGACGAGGCGGCCGAAGGGGAACGCGAGTGTATCGCTCGTATCTTCCTGCACCAGTTCACCGTTGACCCAGGTGCGTACACGCCAGGCATCCTGCCCGATGTTCGCCGTCGAGATTGCGCGCGGTCCGATCGGGGTGAACCCGTCGCCGCCCTTGTTGCGAAGGTTCGAGCCCTTATCGGCGGCCCGCAGGTCGTAGAGGCCGAGGTCGTTCGCGGCGGTGACCGCGGCGACGTGCTGCCAGCCCTGCTCGGGGGAGACGTTGCGGGCCGGCTCGCCGATGACGAGTGCGATCTCGCCCTCGAACGCCAACAGCTCGGTGCCTGCGGGGCGCTCGACGGTGCCGCCGGTCGGCGCCAGCGACGACGCCGGCTTGAGGAAGTAGGACGGCTGCGCCGGAGTACGGCCGCGCTGCGCGATGCGCGACGGGTAGTTCAGGTGTACGGCAATGACCTTGCCAGGCGTCTCGATGCCGAGATGCTCGATTCCATACGTCATCGGGGCCTCACTTCTTCGTTGTATCTGAAATCGTATACGATCTGGTTCGAGTTGTCGAGGGCGCACTCTCCGCCGGCTCGAAAACTCCGTACATGCGGCACGTGCCGCTGCAGGATTAGTACGAGGCCCGCTGCGGCGCCGCGCTGTCGCCGACGAATCGAGCAACGAGTGCTTCGGTTTGCCTGGCAAGGATCGCGACGTCCGCTCCCACGGCGACGAACGCAGCGCCGGCGGCGATGTACCGCTCCGCGTCGTCCGGAACGAATGCGTTGACGCCGGCGGGCTTGCCCGCGGCGACCGAGCGCTCAATGGTGGCGAGTACCGCGGCGACCACATCGGGGTGGTTCTGCTGACCGAGCAGCCCCATCGACGCCGCGAGATCCGACGGGCCGATGAAAATCGCGTCGACGCCGTCCACCGCGAGGATCCGTTCGGCATCGGCGACGGCTGCCGCAGACTCGATCTGGACCGTCAAACTGATGGTCTCGTCCGCTCGACCGAGGTAGCCCTCGACGCGGTTCCAGCGGGCCGAACGGGCGAGGGCCGAGCCGACGCCGCGCACGCCGCGCGGCGGATACCGTACCGCGCGCACGATCTCTTCGGCCTGCTCGGCCGAATCGACCATCGGCACGAGCAGGTTCTGCGCGCCGAGATCGAGGAACTGCTTGAGCAGCACGGTGTCGCCGAAGGGCACGCGCACCAGGGGCGCGACCGGATATGCCGACATCGCATGGAGCTGCGCGAGCACCGACTCGAGGCCGTTGGGGGAGTGCTCGGCGTCGAGTAGCACCCAGTCGCACCCGCTGCCGGCGACGATCTCGGCGGTGACGGGGCTGCTGGCAGAGGCCCACAGGCCGATGAGGGCGCGGTCCGCGGAAGCCAGGCGATCCCGCAGGGTCTCCGGGAGGCTCAGATGAATCGGCATGTCACCGACCCCAGCTCGTGGTAGTCGGCGTGCACGGTGTCGCCGCGCTCCACCCACATCGGCTTCGTGAACGAACCGGCAAGGATGATCTCGCCGGCCTCGAGTGACTGGCCGTGCTGCGCGAGCTTGTTGGCGAGCCAGACGACGCCGAGTGCCGGGTGTCCGAGCACGGCACCGGCCACACCCGAATCCTCGATGGTCTCGTTGCGGTACAGCAGGGCCTTCGCCCACGTGAGGTCGAGTTCGTCGACGCGCACCGGGCGACCGCCGACAACCATCGCGCCCATTGCAGCGTTGTCGCTGATGGTGTCGACGATGGTGCGACCCTCCAACTCCAGGTGCGAGTTCAGGATCTCGAGCGCCGGCACGACATACGCCGTCGCGTCGAGCACGTCGAAGAGGGTGACGTTCGGCCCCGAGAGCGGCTTCGCGAGCACGAACGCCAGCTCCACCTCGATGCGTACGTTCGAGAACTTGTCGAACTCGACCGTCGCGCCCGACTCGAGCACCATGTCGTCATGGATGACGCCGTAGTCGGGCTCGCTGATGCCCGTGGCGACCTGCATCACCTTCGAGGTGAGACCGATCTTGTGCCCGACGAGGCGGGCCCCGGCGGCGATGCGGCGATCCGACCACTCCTTCTGAATGGCGTACGAGTCTTCGATCACCATGTCGGGGTAGCGGGCGGTGAGCCGGGGGAGGATCGCGCGATCCTTGTCCGCCTGCACCAGTTCGTCGGCGATGGCTGCAATCTGCGTCTGCTCGAGCACGTGACCTCCGTTGTCGTTCGCGGTTGGGTAGATCGTATACGATCTGACTGCGCGGACGCCAGGGTCCCGCTGGTGCGGCGTGCGTGAACTCAGAATGGACCGCGAGCGCCGGGTTGATGACGTCACGGCGTGCGCACTCGCGGCATGCGGGAACGGGGTAGACTAGTATGATGACCTCTTCCGAGAACGCTGCCCCGACCGAAACTGAGGGCGAGCGCATTACCTTCGCCGACCTGGGCCTCGCGCCCGAGGTGCTCCGCGCGGTAACGGAGGTCGGATACGAGACCCCCTCCGCGATTCAAGCCGCGACCATCCCCGTGCTGCTCGAGGGAACCGACGTCGTCGGCCTCGCACAGACGGGCACCGGCAAGACCGCTGCATTCGCACTTCCGATCCTCTCCCGCATCACTCCAGGCCAGGGAGTGCCCCAGGCACTCGTGCTCGCCCCCACCCGCGAACTCGCACTCCAGGTGTGCGAGGCCTTCGAAAGCTACGCCACTCACCTCGACGTGCACCTGCTCCCCGTCTACGGCGGCCAGGCCTACGGCCAGCAGCTCTCCGCGCTGCGCCGCGGCGTCGACATCGTGGTGGGTACGCCGGGCCGCATCATGGACCACCTGAAGCGCGGATCGCTCGACCTGACGCAGATCAAGTTCCTCGTGCTCGACGAAGCCGACGAAATGCTCAAGATGGGCTTCGCCGAAGACGTCGAGACGATCCTCGCCGACACCCCGAGCTCCAAGCAGGTCGCGCTCTTCTCGGCGACCATGCCCGCGCAGATCCGCCGCATCTCGCAGCAGCACCTGAACGACCCGCGCGAGATCAAGATCGCCGGCAAGACGCAGACGAGCTCGAACATCACGCAGCGCTACAACGTGGTGTCGTACACGCAGAAGCTCGACGCGCTCACGCGCATTCTCGAGGTCGAAGAGTTCGACGGCATGATCGTCTTCACTCGCACCCGTGGTGACTCCGAGCAGGTCGCCGAGAAGCTCCGTGCTCGTGGCTATTCGGCTGCCGCCATCAACGGCGATATCCAGCAGGCGCAGCGCGAGCGCACCGTGCAGGCGCTGAAAGACGGCAAACTCGATATTCTCGTCGCCACCGACGTCGCCGCGCGCGGCCTTGACGTCGAGCGCATCAGCCACGTCATCAACTACGACCTGCCGATCGACACCGAGTCGTACGTGCACCGCATCGGCCGCACCGGTCGCGCCGGCCGTACCGGCGACGCGATCAGCTTCGTCACGCCTCGCGAGCAGCGTCTGCTGAAGGCGATCGAGAAGGCGACCAAGCAGCCGCTCACCCAGATGCCGCTGCCCATGATCGATGAGGTCAACGCGACCCGTCTCTCGCGCTTCGACGATGCGATCACCTCGGCGCTCTCGGAGACCCGTCGTATCGACGCATTCCGCGACATCATCGCGCACTACGTGCGTCACCACGATGTGCCCGAGACCGACGTCGCCGCCGCACTCGCCGTGGTGTCGCAGGGCGATCGCCCGTTGCTGCTCACCGAAGAAGACGACCGCAAGTTCGAGCGCGACCGCAAGCAGGCCGCGAAGTTCCTCGACGACTCCGCCGGCGGCCGCGACCGCCCGGCCCGCGAAGACCGCGGCCCACGCGAGCGCCGCGACGACCTCCGCATGTACCGCATCGAGGTCGGCCGCCGCCAGAACGTGCAGCCCGGTCAGATCATCGGTGCGATCGCGAACGAGGGCGGGCTGACCCGCGACGACTTCGGCCGCATCCAGATCCGCGATGACTTCTCGCTGGTCGAGCTGCCCGCCAAGCTCTCCGCAGAGTCGGTCGCGCGCCTCGAAGACACGCAGATCGGTGGCAAGCCGATCAACCTCCGCGAAGACAACGGCCCTGCGCCCCGCGGCAAGGGCTTCGACGACCGCGGTGGTCGTGGCGGCCGCGGCGGTTACGATCGTGGCGATCGCGGCGGTAACGATCGCGGTGGGCGCTCCGGCGGCTACGGTCGCGATCGCGACGACCGCGGTGGGCGTTCGGGCGGCGGCGATCGCTGGTCGCGCGACGATCGCGGTGGGCGCGACGGCGGGTACGGCGGCAGCCGTGACGATCGCGGCGGACGCTCCGGCGGTGGCTACGGCGGCAACCGCGACGACCGTGGCGGTCGTTCGGGCGGTGGCTACGGTGGCAATCGTGATGATCGCGGTGGGCGTTCGGGCGGCTACGGCAACCGCGACGACCGTGGCGGCCGCGACTTCGGTTCGGATCGCTCCGACGGCAAGCGCAAGCCGCGCTGGTAACTTCTCGCGTCACAACTGAGGGGCAGGATCCATCTGGATCCAGCCCCTCAGTCGTTTCGGGCGGGTGCTGGGGCTCCGCAGGGTGAGCCACGCGCCACGGCGCGCAACCCGTGCCGAACGCACCCCTTTCTCGCGAATGTACGCTCGGTTTTCCGGTGCGTTCGTGCGAGAGGGGTGCGTTCGAGGCAGGGCGAGCCCGAGCGCAGGCAGGGCGAGCCCGCGAGAGGGCCCGCCGGGAGCTCGCGAGGGAGCGGTGGTGCGCGTCAGCCGCTGATGACGTGCGGTTCAGCGACGGCCTTCAGGCCCGCCACGCCGAACTCCCGGCCGTATCCCGACTGCTTCGCGCCGCCGAACGGGATCATCGGGTGCAGGCCGCCGTGCGAGTTGATCCACGTGGTGCCCGCCTGCAAACGCGCGGCGACCGCGAGGGCGCTGGCGCGATCCGACGACCACACCGAGGAGCCGAGACCGAACTCGAGCTCGTTGGCGAGCCCGATGACCTCGTCGAGATCCGAGTAGCGGATAATCGGGAGGGCCGGCCCGAACTGCTCCTCGACCACGAGGTCGTTGTGCGGATCGATGTCGGCGATCAGTGTGGTCGGGTAGAAGTTGCCCACGGCGTCGCGATCCGGCTCGCCGCCCAGCACCACGCGCGCACCCGAGGCCTTTGCCGACTCGACGAGGCGATCGACCTCCTCGAACTGTGCGCGGTTCTGCAGCGGCCCGAGCACGTTCTGCTCCTCGAGCCCGACGCCCATCGGCACGGCGGCGGCAACCTTTGCGAGCTCATCGACGACCGCGTCGTAGACCGAGTCGTGCACGTACAGACGCTTCAGCGCCGCGCAGGTCTGACCGGTGTTGATGAACGCGCCCCAGAACAGGTCTTCCGCGATCGCGGCGGGATCGACATCGGGCAGCACGATCCCGGCGTCATTGCCGCCGAGTTCGAGCGTGAGGCGCGCGACGTTCGCGGCGGACGCCTCGATGATGCGCTTGCCCACCGGGGTCGAACCCGTGAACATGATTTTGCCGATCTTCGGGCTCCGGGTGAGGGCGTCGCCGACGGTGCGGCCTGGGCCGGCCACGATGTTGAGTACGCCCTCTGGGAGCACCTCGTTCATCACGGCGACGAGTGCGAGCACTGACAGAGATGTGGTCTCTGCGGGCTTGATGACGACGGTGTTGCCCATGCGCAGCGACGGTGCGATCTGCCAGATGGAGATCATCATGGGCCAGTTCCACGGCGAGATGGCGCCGACGATACCGAGGGGACGGTAGTGCATCTCGGCGTAGCCCGACTCGTCATCGATGATGACCTCGACCGGCAGCGGCGTATCGGCGGCGGCACGCGTCCAGGCGACGCATCCGCCGACCTCGAAGCGCGCGTTGGGGCCGTTCAACGGCTTGCCTTGCTCGCGCGACAGGAGCTCGGCGAGGGCCTCGGATGATGCCTCGATCGCGTCTGCGGCGCGGTGCAGGGTCGCGATGCGATCGGCGTCGGGCAGTGCTGCCCAGGAGGCCTGCGCGGACTCGGCGCGATCGATCGCGGCGTTGAGATCGTCGAGACCCTCGACCGGGGCCGTGCCGATGCGGGCGCCTGTCGCGGGGTCGAAGACCTCTCGGGTCTCACCGCCCGTCGGGGTGATGGCTGCCAGCAAGCTGTCGTAGGTGTGCATGGGTCCTCCGCTTCGAGATCCGGATCCTGATGAGATCAGGCTACGAGCGGAGCGCGTGTGCGCGCTTGTCTCACGGGGCAGCCGCCTTGACGATTCGAGCACGCTTGGGTGCGATTGGGCGAGGGTGGATCTCCCGCCGCACCGGTAAAGGGCGGATCGGTTCAGCCGGGTGGTCCGCCGCCGCGACGCACGTCGCTCGGAGACGCGTCGTACGCCGTTCTGAAGATACGACTGAAGTGCGCCGCATCGGTGAAGCCCCAGCGGGCGGCGATCGCCGACACGGTGCGGTCGGAGAGCACCGGATCGATGAGGTCCGTGCGGCAGCGCTCGAGTCGCCGCTCGCGAATCCAGGTCGAGACCGTGGTGCCGGTCTCGCGGAACAGACCGTGTAGGTGGCGCGTGGAGATGTAGTGCGCGGCGGCGATGCTGTCGGGGGAGAGATCCGGCGATCCGAGTTCAGAGTCGATGTGCGCCGTGATCTTCTGCAGCAGCACGCGGTGCGGATCGCGCTGCACCGGGTCGGTATCGAGAATGTGGGTGAACAGGGTCGACATCAGGTCGATGCTCGTGTGGGCGAGCTTCGCGCGCACCCGGTCGTCGAGCGTGGTGAGCTGCGCCGGGAACTGTGACAGAAACGCCGTGATGACGGGAGCGAGGCCCGTGTCCTCGCGGTTCAGGGACACCGCTGTGAGCTGATCGGTGAAGGCCACGGGAAGTTCGAGCCGATCTTTCGGGAACATCATGATCAGGTTGCGGAATTCCTCGCCGAACAGCAGCGAGTACGGTCGCGAGGTGTCGTACACCGTGAGATCGCCGGGGCGCATGACGATCTCGCGGCCGTCTTGCACGATAATGCTCGAACCCGAGAGCAGCAGGCTCACCTTATAGAAGCCATTGCCGCCGCGGGCGATCGTCTCGGGAGTACGCTCGACGAGGTGCGGTCGGGCCGCGACCTCGGTGAACACCACATCATCGGCATCCGCCGATGCGATACGTGCCTCGAACGGGCCGGATCGCTCGGCCGACACCTGCAGTGGCACGAACGACGAAGAAACGATGCGCCGGAACCCTTCGATGTCGCGTGCGCGCGCGTCGCCCCCGATGGTCGCTCCGGCCACGTGGTCGGCTCGCGTCGCTGCGTGTGCCATGAAAGATGCTTTCGATCGTGCCCGGGAACCCGGGGAGCTGCGGCCCGCGCCCGTCGGCGCCGGTGCCCTCTGCGGAGAGGATACACCGAGATGCCGGTGAAGGGCTGCGGGTTTGGCTCAGTGGCGCTTGAGCGCCCCTAGTAGCGCGTCGACGGCCGCTCGCGATCGTTCGGTGCGCTGCGGCTCGCGGTCGAAGTCGCCGATGAAGACGTTGCCGAGCGCGGTCGTCAATACGCCTTGAGCTGCGACCTCGTGCAGCGGGGTTGCCGCATCGGGGTGCGCGGCTGCGATGAACTCGATGAGACGCTCGCGGGCCGACCCGTAGGCCTCGGCCAGCACGGAGGCGATGTCGGGGGAGGATCGCGCAAGCTCGACGAACGCGAGCACGATGGCGTTGTCGGCGCTCGAGCTCGCGAACTCGTCGCCGAAGAGGTAGTTGAGCGCGGCCGGTAGATCGTCGATCTCGGCGGGCAGCACCGCCGGGGCGGCGTAGAACGCCCGCGCCGTGTCGAGCAGTAGTCGGTCGCGGTTGCCGACGAAGTGACGCACGTGGCCGCGAGACATGCCGGCGGTGTCGGCGATGCGATCGAGCGTCGTGCCGCTGATGCCGTGCTGCGCCATCGTCTGGAGAGTGGCGGCAATGATCTGCTCGCGGCGCTCGTCGGCGACTGAAGGGCGTGCCATGGCGAATCCTCTCTGAAGCGGGCTGCGGATGCCGGGTGCCGAGGCGAGGCCGGGGCTTCGCAGCGCGACCTGCACGTGCAGGCTCCCCTCGAAGACTAGCGATGATTTCGACGAAGTAAAAATTGTCTAGTCAGACTTGACTATTTACTAACATCGTCCTTACAGTGATCCCACCGGCACCGCCCGGACTCGGCATCCGCACCGCGCGATTGCCTATATCGACCCGTCTCGAAGGAGTGACATGGCCGACTACCTGCGCATCGAAGCCGCACCGCTGAGTGCGCTCGCCACTGAGGAGCGCGTGCGCACCCGTGACGGTGTGCACCTCGCCACCGACGTGTATCTGCCCGCGAGCTCGGGCACGGGCGGCACCGCCGACCCCGCAGCGCGCGATGCGACCCCGGGGGATACGATTCTCATCCGCCTGCCCTACGACAAGAGCGGCGAGTACACGTTCATTCCGCTGGTCGCCGAGTACTTCCTCGCTCATGGATACCGCGTCGTCGCGCAAGACGTGCGCGGCAAGTTCCGCTCCGAGGGCGATGCGCTGCTCTTCGTGAACGAGGTCCGCGACGGTGAAGACACCCTGGACTGGATCGTTGCGCAGCCCTGGTCGAACGGCCGGGTGGCGATGTGGGGCGACAGCTACTACGGCTACACGCAGTGGGCTGCGGCGGCGAGCGGGCACCCGGCACTCCGGGCGATCGCCCCGCGCGTCACCGGCACCGCGCTCGGCGAACCGGTGCACCGAGATGCCGACGCCCGCGAGCGCGCGGTCGAGATGGGCATCACCAATCTGTACCCGCTCACGCACTTCCACGGCAACGACACCTTTTTGTGGGAGCCCGACTGGTCGCGACGCGACTTCGAGGCGCAAGCCGAAGCGTTCCAGACCTGGGCCGGCTCGCGCTCGATCTCGTACGACCAGTGGGTGCCGCACCCCGTGACGCTGCCGCGCTTCCCGGCCGGCAGTCCATTCGCGGGTCGCTCCGTGCCGGTGCTGCACACGATCGGGTGGTGGGACAACTGCGCACCGCTCTCGTGGGCCGATGTCGCCGAGATTCGGACGCGGCCGGGCTGGGATGCGCATCACCACCTGCGCATCGAATCGATCGATCACGAGAGCTATCAGCTCATCGAGGCTCCCGGCGATCGGGTGCCGGATCGCACCGAGGCACAGATCCGCGACATTCTGCCGCGCACGCTCGACCCCGCGCTCGCGTTCTTCGAGGTGTTCGTGCGCGGCAACGGCGCCGCCGAAGACATTCCGCGCGTGGTGTGGAACCTGGCGGGCACCGACGAGGAGCGTGTGGAGACCGTCTGGCCGCCGGCGAATGTGCGGCACGAGACCCGGTTCGCGACCGCCGAAGGCGAGTTGGTGGTGGATCGCCCCGCCTCGACGAGCGAACTGCAGTGGGCGCACAACCCCGACCACCTGGTTCCGTCAACCGTTCCCGATGCCTTCTCGTATCTGCTCCACCTGCCGAACGAGGCCCCGATCGGCGACCGCGACGATGTGCTCGTCTTCACCGGCGCTGAGCAACAGACCGATGTCGAACTGGCGGGCCCCGTCACCGCAACCGTGAACGTGCGCTCCTCGGGCCCCGTGCTCGACTGCTTCGTGCGCCTGCTCGACGTCGCTCCAGACGGCACCGCGCTGCGCATCGCCCGCGGGCAGCGGCAGCTGCGCGAAGCCGAGCGCGGGGGTGAGTTGCAGGTCGATCTCGGTCACATCGGCTACCTGCTGCGCGCGGGCCACCGGCTGCGCGTGCACGTGTCGAGCAGCGACTACCCCGAGTTCCTGCCGCAACCCGGCACGGGGCGCGACCCCTGGACGGACGGTCTCGAAACCGCGCGAAACACCCAAACCATGATCGTGGGAGGCGCCGACGCCTGCGCGATCGAACTCCCCGTGCTGAACGGAGCCCTCGCATGACCGTCGATCCTCGCACCCTGCATACCGACCCGGCCGTGCTGGCCGAGTTGCCCGTGCCTCGTCTCGAGTTCGTCTTCGAGATCCGCGCCTCGATCGCCCCCGACCACCACATCGGGCGAGGCGTCGACGAGGCGCTGAGCTTCACCCCGGTGACCGGCGGCAGCGTGCGCGGCCCGGCTTTGAACGGGGAGGTGCTCTCGGGTGGCGGCGACTGGGCGGTCACGCGATCCGGCACCGCCGAACTCGAGGCCCGCTACCTGATTCGCGCCGATGACGGAGCGGTGATCGACATCGTGAACCGTGGGTACTTCCGCGCGACCCCCGACTTATTGAGCCGCATGGAAGCGGGGGAGGACCTGCCCGAGACGACCGACGGCCTGTACTTCCGCACGGCCCCGGTCTTCCAGACCGACGCCCCCGCGCACCGCTGGCTCGCCGAGCACCAGTTCGTCGGGCTCGCGCGCGACGACCGCGGGCAAGTGTGTGTGCGCGTCTTCGTGCTGCGCTGACACCGACGGCATCACGCAGTGGTCGCAGTCGTCGGCCACGGCCACCCCAGATCATCTCCGATCCACCCCGAACCGCGCGGCCGAGTCGACGACGACCGGTCGCACCCGCGAAAGGAAACATCATGAAACGAACGGCACTCACCGCCGGGCTCGCGCTCGGCGCCGTCGCCCTGCTCGGCCTCACCGCCTGCGCACCGCGCGACTCCGCCTCGAGCGGTAATCGGTCGCCGATCAGCGCGGCCGACCTCGTCGCCTCTACGCCCGCCGGCACGCAGCCCGTCGACGAGGTCACCTGGTCGGTGCTGGAGGGGGAGCCGGCGACGCTCGACCCGGTGTCATCGGCCAACCTCATCATTCCGAACCTCTGCGACAATCTGCTCTCGCTGCAGCCCGACTTCTCGGTCGAGCCCGGGGTCGCGACGAGTGCGGAGTGGACGACCCCCACGACCTTTGTGATCGAGCTTCGCGACGACGTGACGTTCTGGGACGGCAGTCCGCTGACCGCAGCCGATGTGGTCTACAGCCTGGAGCGCAACCGTTCCCCCGAGTCGCAGTGGTTCAGCGCCTTCGCGCTCGTCGACAGTATTGCGGCGACCGGCGACCGCGAGGTGACGCTCACCTTCACAGCGCCCGACTCGGCGTTCCGCGATGCGATCGCCGGGCAGGGCGGCGCGGTGATGAGCGCCGCCTACGGTGCGAGCACGGGGGACGCACTGGGCACGTCTGACGGCGGTCTCATGTGCACCGGCCCGTTCGAACTCGCCGACGGCGGATGGAAGCCGGGCAGCGAGATCGTCACCACGGCGAACCCCGACTACTGGAACGGCGCGCCCCTCGTGCAATCGCTGAAGTACGTCTTCGTGACCGATTCCTCGACGCTCGCGACCGCGCTCACACAGGGTGAGATCGACGGCGCACTCAACGTGTCGCCGAGCTCGCGCGCCGCATTCGAGGGCGACGGAGCGGGCAGCCTGATCGTCGGGCCGTCGACGGCCTCGTACAGCTTCGGGCCGACGACGTCGGAGGGACCGGCAGCGAACCCCGACATTCGGCGCGCGCTGAGTCTTGCGATCGATCGCGACCAGTACATTTCGACGGTGCTGGGTGGGCTCGGTGAAGTGCAGCGCACCATCGTGCCGCCGTTCACCTTCCAGGAGCTCGCTGCGGCAGACACTTACCAGGCCGGCTACGACGCGCTGCCGGCACCCGAAGTCGACCTCGATACCGCGAAGCAGCTCGTTGCCGACAGCGGCGAAGACGTCAGTCGTCCGCTCGTGCTCGCCGTACCAGCCGGCGCCACGGAGTTCAAGAACACCGCGCAGATCGTGCAGAGCGCCGCGAAGCAGATCGGGCTTACCATCGAGATCAACGAGATGCAGGCCTCAGATTTCGGGGCGATGTTCTACGACGCGGGGGCCCGAGACGGCATCGACTTCGTCGCGACGCAGGGCTACCTCGAGACGCCGGGCGTGCTCGGCTACCCGACGCTCTTCATGCTGCCGGAGGATCTCGGCGGAGTCTTCAACTGGAGCGGGTACCGGAACGACGAGGTGACCGCGCACATGCAGGCCGCACGCACCGCGACCGACGAGCAGACCGCGGCCGACGAGTTCGTCGCCGCGCAGCAGATCTTCGCTCCCGACATGCTGCAGGTCACCCTCGCCGGCGCCTATCAGTTGAGCTACCTGAACGACGATCTCAGCGGCATCACGAGCTCGGTCGCCATGTACAGCAGCCCTTGGGCGCTGCACCTCGGCGGCAAGTGATGCAGCGGGGCAGCGCGAACGGAGAATCGCCATGAACACCGCACTCGTGCGCGCACTCGCGGGCCGACTGGGCGGGCTCCTGCTCACCCTGTTTCTTGCGAGCATCGTGATCTACGCCGCGCTGCTCCTCACCCCGGGCGACCCCATCGCGGCTCTCGCGGGAGGTGCGAAGCCGACCCCCGATCTGGTCGCGCAGATCCGTGCGGAGTACCACCTCGACGACCCGATCTGGTCGCGCTACCTCCAGTGGCTCGGCGGGGTGTTCTCGGGCGACTTCGGGCGATCCTTCGTCTACAAGACCGATGTGCTCACGCTCATCGCACCGCGTTTCGGGGTCACCCTGCAACTGGTACTGCTCACCGTCGTGATCATTCTTTTCGCGGGCGTCGGCTCCGGAGTACTCGCGGCGACTCGCGGGCCCCGGGTCGACCGAGCGATCGGATTGCTGACGGCGCTCGGCATGGCATTGCCGACCTTCGTCGTGGCGATCCTGCTCATCTGGGTCTTCGCGAAGTCGCTCGGCTGGTTCCCGGTGTACGGCGAGGGCGCGGGCGGGTGGGATCGCGTGTGGCACCTGATCCTGCCCGCGATCTCCCTCGCCGTCATGTTCATCGCCTACATCAGCCGGGTGACCCGCAGTTCGCTGGTGGCCCAGCTGCACTCCGAGCACGTCGAAACCGCACGCGTGCGAGGCATTCCGCGCGGTCGCATCTTCCGGGTGCACGTCTTCCGCAACGCGGCACCGCAGATTCTCGCGATCTCGGGTACGACGGTCGCCGGGCTCTTCGCCGCGTCGGCCATCGCCGAGCAGGCGTTCGGGCTCGGCGGCATCGGGTCCCTGCTCACCGAGGCCGCCGCTCGCAAAGACCTGCCCGTCGTGCAGCTGGTGTCCCTGCTGCTCGTCACCATCTTCGTCGTGCTCAACGCGGTCGCCGACCTCGTGAGCGCCCTGATCGACCCCGACAGCGTCGGGTCCGGGAGGATCGCATGAGCGTCGCACAACTCGCCGCGGGGCGAACCCCGCGCGCGGTGCAGCGGGCGGCACGCGCCGACTGGCTGTTCCGTAGCGCCCTGATCGTGTTCGGCCTCGTCGCGCTGGCCGCCGCACTCGGCCCGTCGGTCGCTCCTTACGACCCCAACGAACTCTCGGTGGGCGACATCAACGGGGTGGGTTCGCTGGCACACCCGTTCGGCACCGATGACGTCGGGCGAGACATCCTCTCCCGGGTGCTCGCCGGCGCGCGCACGAGCGTCATCGCCCCGATCGCAGTCGTACTGCTCTCGACGGTGCTCGGCTCGGCGCTCGCGATCGTCGCCGCCTGGTTCGGCGGGATCGTCCGCGGCACGATCGCCCGCGTCATCGACGTCATCTTCGCCATTCCGGGCCTCGTGCTCGCAGTGCTCGCCGTCGCGATGTTCGGCAAGGGCGTGGTCGCTCCGGTGATCGCGCTGTCGATTGCCTACATTCCCGTCGTCGCCCGGCTCACGCAGACCGCGGCGTCTCGGGAGCTCGGCAAACCCTACATCGCCGCGCTCCGCGTGCAGGGCGTCTCGAGCCTCGCGATCTGCTTCGGGCACCTCGTGCCCGCGCTCGTCCCGGTGGTCGCGGCGCAGGTCGCGGTCGGATTCGGGTACGCCATGCTCGACCTCGCCGCGATCTCATTCCTGGGGCTCGGAGAGCAGCCGCCCGCCGCCGACTGGGGGTCGATGATCGCGAGCGGACAGGCCGGCATTCTCGCCGGAGCACCCGAGCAGTCGATGTACCCCGCGATCCTCGTCGTCATCACCGTGCTCTCGGTGAGCATCATCGGGGCACGCATCACCACCTGGGCAGAGGAGAAGGAACGATGACCGCAGCCCCAGTACTCGATCTCGACCACCTTTCCATCGCGACGCCCGAGCATCAGCTCGTGCACGACTGCACGTTGACCGTGGGAGCCGGCGAGGCCGTCGGTCTGGTCGGTGAATCGGGATCGGGCAAGACCCTTTCGGTCCGCGCTGTCGCCGGCCTGCTCCCAGCTCACTTCCGCACCGGCGGCACCGTACGACTGCTCGGCCACGACCTCGAGCGCACCCCGCCCGCCGAACTGCGCGAACTGCGTGCGCGCCGCCTCGGCATGATCTTTCAGATGCCCCGGGCTCACCTCAACCCGCTCCGCACGATCGGTGACTTCCTCACGGAGGCGCAGGTGACCGTCGGGCGAGTGCGTCCCGACGCCGCAGCACGGCGGGCGGCCGAACTGCTCGACGAGGTCGGGATCACCGATCCCGTTCGGCGACTGCGACAGTACCCCGCCGAGCTCTCGGGCGGGCTGCTGCAGCGCGTCATGATCGCGGCGACGCTCGCCATGGACCCAGAGATATTGCTCGCCGACGAGATCACGACGGCGCTCGACGTCACCACCCAAGAAGAGGTCATGGCCCTCATCGGCGACCTCCGTCGCGATCGCGGGTTATCACTGCTGTTCATCACCCACGACCTCGCGCTCGCCGGCGCCGTCTGCGACCGCGTCGTCGTGATGCGCCAGGGGCGCACCATCGAGACCCTCGACGCCCGCACCATGCGCGCCGACGCCCGTGACGAGTACACCCGCGTGCTCATGTCGGCGTCGCTGGGCGATGGGACGGCGCGGGCGGTATCGGTTGAGGCTGCGCCCGATGTCGCCGGTATCTCGGGTGCCGCGGAGCTCACCGACGCCGCTGAGGACTCCATTACCGCGTCCGCTTCCGTTTCCGAGCAAGCGCCCGAGCCGATTCTGCAGGTCGCGGGTCTGCGCAAGACGTTCCGCGTGCGGGGAGCTGGAGGCGCCCGCGAAACGTTCGTTGCCGTCGACGACGTCGCATTCGCACTCCGAGCTGGCGGGTCGCTCGGCATCGCCGGTGAATCCGGATCAGGCAAATCGACCACCGCCCGCATCATCTGCGGTCTCGAACGCGCCGATGCCGGCACGGTCACCGTCGCCGGTGACGACTGGAGCACGCCGGCGCGAGGCGGAACGGAGCGTCGGGCACGGGCGAAAACCGTGCAGATGGTTTTCCAAGATCCGTACCAGTCGCTCGACCGCCGCCAAACCGTGCGCCAGTGCCTCGCCGAGGCGATCCGCGTGCACCGCAAGCGGGCATCTCAGCCCGAGATCACCGCACGCATCGCCGAGCTCGTCGCGCAGGCACGGCTCGACCCCGAGTTGCTCGACGCGCGCCCGCGCGCACTCTCGGGCGGTCAACGCCAGCGCGTTGCCATCGCCCGCGCGCTCGCCGCAGAACCCGAGCTGCTGGTACTCGACGAGGCCGTCTCGGCGCTCGACGTCACCACGCAGGTCGAGATTCTGGGCCTGCTCGACACCATCCGCCGCGAGACCGGCGTCGCGCTGCTCATGATCACCCACGACCTCACGGTGATCCGGCGACTGTGCGACGGTGTCATCGTGATGCGGTCGGGGCGCGTGGAAGAAGCGGGAACGGCCGAGCAAATCCTCGACGACCCGCAGGCCGAGTACACGCGACTGCTGCTCGACTCGATTCCCCGCGAGGGGTGGGTGCCGCGCCGGCGCCGCCTCGGTCGCACGTCGGCGATCCCGACCCTCACCGGGCCGGTCGCCGCCGCACCTCGCTACGATCTCGACCGAGGCCGCACTCGTGGCCGCATCTCCGAACCGAAGGACCCCGCATGACCGACACCCTGCTCACGCCCGCGTTCGAGTACTGCTTCGAACTGCGCGTCGCCGTAGCCGATGCGCTGCCCATCGGCGGATCGACTCCGGAGGAAGGGCTGCACTTCGCCCCCATCACCGGCGGCATGTTCGACGGCCCGCGCCTGCGCGGCCGCATTCTGCCCGGCGGCGGAGACTGGTGGAACGGTCGAGGGCTCACCGTGCGCCTCGACGCCCGGTACATCATCGAGGCCGAACTCGACGGGGGTGTGACGGCCGCGATCGACGTGGTGAACCGCGGATACTGGCGTACCGACGAAGGGGGCCTCGCGCGCCTCGAATCGGGCGAGTACGTCGGAGAAGACGCGCTCTACTACCGCACCGCGTTCGTCTTCCAGACCGAGCATCCCCAACTGGAGTGGCTCACCGCGTCCCAGTTCATCGGGTACGCGAGGCCCGAGCCAGGGCACGTGGTCATCCGCGTGTTCCGGCTCGTCTGATCCACGCCGCATGCGGCAGCCTCATCTCGAAGGAGCGATGATATGACCCCCACCGACAGTCACACCGACCATCGCGACGACGTTGCGGCGGAGCCCGCACCCGCCGACCTCTGCTTGGTGAACGGTCGCGTGTTCGACGGCCGCGTGCGCACCGACGCCACCGGCGTGGCGGTGCGGGGAGACCGCATCGTGGCAGTCGGCTCCGACGAGCGCGTGCTCGCGCTCCGCGGCTCGGACACCCGGGTAATCGACGCGCGAGGCGGGCTCATCACGCCCGGTTTCGTCGATGCGCACGTGCACGCCGCGTTCGCCGGGGTCGAGCGACTGAGCTGCGACCTCAGTGGAGCGCGGAGCGTCGACGAGACGCTGGAGGTGATTCGAGATGCCTCGCGCGAGTCGGCTGGTGGTGCCGGTGCGGGTACCGGTGCCGACCGAGACACCTGGATCACCGGCGGCGGCTGGAGCCACGAGCTCTTTCCGCACCCGACCCGTCAGCAGCTCGACGCCATCGTGCCCGATCGCCCGGTCGCGCTCTCCGACGCGGGGCACCACACGCTCTGGGTGAACTCGCGTGCGCTCGAGCTCGCCGGCGTGACTGCCGCGACGCCGCAGCCGCACAACGGGCACATCCACATCGACGCGCTGGGGGAGCCGACGGGGTATCTCAACGAAACCGCTGCGGAACTCGTCGGCCGGGTGATCCCGTCGTCGACCGACGCAGAAATCGCCGCCGGCCTGCTCAACGCGCAGGAGTACCTGTGGTCGCTCGGCATCACTGGCTGGCACGAAGCGATTCTCGGCGAGTACAACGGCAAAGCCGACTGCTCGGCAGCGTACCGCGAGCTGATTGCATCGGCGGAGCTGCCGAGCCGGGTGTCGGGTGCGCTCTGGATCGCCCCCGGTCTGCGCGAGAACGACGTGCCCGAGCTGGTCGAACGCTTCGTGCGGCTTCGCACGGAGAACGCGGCGGCCGGCTTCGCGACGTCGACCGCCAAGGCCATGATCGATGGGGTGCCCCACGGCGGCACCGCTGCACTGCTCGAGCCCTACTGCTCGCATGGCGATCCCGATGCCGCGCCCGACTCGGGCGAGCTGCACTTCGAGGAGGGCGCCATTCGCGCCGTTGTGCAGCAGCTCGACGCCGCCGGCTTCGCGCTGCACCTGCACATCATGGGGGATCGCGGAATCCGCGTGGCACTCGACGCCGTCGAGGCGGCCCGCGCCGCCAACGGACCGGGGCCGCGGCACCATGTCGCGCACCTCTCGATGATCCACCCCGATGACGCCCGCCGCTTCGGGCCGCTCGGCGTGACCGCGAACATGCAGGCGCTGTGGGCCGCACCCGACCAGCACGTCGTCCCCATGATCGGCGAGGAGCGGATGCGGCGCGGCTACCCGTTCCGCACCCTCGCCGACGGCGGCGCCGACCTCGCGATGGGCTCGGACTGGCCGGTCTCGCCACCCGACCCGTGGCTCGCGATCCACGTCGCCGTGAACCGGTCGCTGCCGGCGGCGCCGGACTCGGTGGCGGGGGGTGAGGGTGCTGGTGTTGCCGGTGCAGCTGAGGCACTCGACCCGGCCCAGGCGCTCACATTGGCCGAGAGCGTTGCCGCCTACACCAGTGGTTCGTCGAGCCTGGTGCTCGGAGTCGCCGGGCGCATTCGCGTCGGCGAGCGCGCCGACCTCGCGATTGCGACGCGTGACCCGTTCGACGGGCCCGCTGCGGCGGTGCTCGCCACAGCGACGGCCGCCACGATCGTCGCCGGCCGCGTGGTGTTCGAGGCAGAGACGCGCTAGGGCGGCGCCGCGTGCCCCGCCTGAGCCCTGCCTGAGCCCGCTCCGCCACGCTCTCCTCGAGTGCACCACTTTCTCCCGAGCGTCCGCGCCTCTGCTCCGCCGCTTGAGCCCGCGCCGCCACGCTCTCCCCGAATGCACCGCTTTCTCTCGAGCGCAACCCTTTGGGGGCCGGTCCACTCGGCAGAAAGTGGTGCGTTCGGGGCGCAGGTGATCCGCTCACATGCCAGGCCCGGGTGCCATTCGCATCAGAACCTGTGGATACCCGATGCCTGCGCGGTCACGTGCCGCATGCTCGTGAGGTGGATGATCTCGGCAGACAACTGACGCGGGCGACCGACGCGCTCACCTCCAGCAACCAACTCGCGCGTTCAGGCGTCACCGCCCGCGGTCTGGCGCTTGCGGTCGCGCATGGCGACTTCGTGCGCCTGAGGGCGGGGTGGTACGTCGCGGGGGAGTATTGGCGAAACTCGGTTCCCGAGTCGCAGCACCTTTCCGCAATCGTCGCAGCGCAGCGCGCGGCGAATTCTCGGCTGACGTTTTCGCATCGGTCAGCGGCGGTGCTGCACGGACTCCCGGCATGGAGCGACTGGGTGTGCGGAGCGGCGCGCGCAGCGATTCCCGACACTCGACGCGTGCATGTACTGGGTCAGCCGGGAGGGCGAGGCGGCGCCACACCCGCGATCGTGCGGCACCGCAGCCACGTGCATGCCGCAGATATCGAGGAAATCGAAGGGCTGCGAGTCACGCGGGCCGAACCCGCGGTTGCTGACCTTGCACGAACCGAACGATTCACTCTCGCCCTCGCGTGCGCCGATGCGTCGCTCCGTGCACGCGCCCGGCGTGGGCAAGTCGTCGACGATGCCGCATGGCACGCATGGCAATCGAGCATGCGCAGGATCGCGGAAACCTCGTGTGAGCGCCGCGGAGTTCGAGCGGTTCGTGCGTTGCGACTCCTTGCAGACCCGCGAGCCGATTCTCCGTTCGAGAGCGCCGCGCGCTTTCGGCTCGTGCAGCTCGGGTTCGAGGTTCGATTGCAGGTCGAAGTCGTCGTGCCGCAGCTCGGACGGTACTTCGTCGACCTCGAACTCGTCGATGCACAGGTATTCATCGAGTGCGACGGCCGAGCGAAATATCTCGATTCTTTCGTGCGCGGCGGAACGCCTGAACAAGCGTTCTTCGCCGAAAAACGTCGACATCATGGCATCACGGCTCACACCGGCAAGCCGCTCCTGCGCCTGGAATCCCATGACAGCAGAACCCTCGAAGGATTGGCCGGGGTGCTCACTGCGCACGGCATTCGCGTGCCCGGGCGACCCGCGCAGTCTCACGATGCGCACATCGTGAGACTGCTGCAGCGAGCAGGGTGAGGGATGGCATCTCGAACGCACCGGTTTCGTGCGAGTGCACCGGCGCAGATCGGGTGCGCTCGAGAGAAACCGGTGCGCTCGCGAAGAGGTCGCGGGCGGGGTCGGCGCAGGACCTACTCGGCGTCGGGGACGTCGAGGCCGTTCACGCGCTGGATCTCGCGCTGGTACTCGGCCACGACGCTGCGCGAGACCCGGCAATCGAGCAGGATCGTGCCATACGCCCCGTTCTCCGCCCACGTGCGCAGCGCATCGAGGTCACCGAGGCCGCGCACCCGCACGCCGGTCGCCCCGAGCGCCGACGCCATCCCTGCGAAGTCGACATCGGGAATGAGCATAGGGCCCTCGTCGAGACCCATCGCGCCGTACAGGTGCACCTCGGCGCCGTACGCGCCGTCGTTCCAGACCACGATCACGCAGCTCGACGCTGTGCGGATCGCGGTCTCGAGGTCGGCGAGCGCCATCAGACCGCCGCCGTCGCCCGTGCTGAGCACCGTCGTGGTTCCGGGCGCCGCGGCGGCCACACCGGCCACCGTCGAGAACCCCAGGCCGATCGTTTGGTACGCCGTGCCCACCATGATCATGCGCTCGGGGGACTCCACCGGCCAGTACATGTTCGCCCAGCCGAGGAAGTGCCCGCCATCGGTGGTCACGTGGCGCTCTGCGGGAAGCAACTCGGCGATGCGAGCGGCAACGGCACGCGGGTCGAGGCGTCCGTCGGCGCAGAGGCCTCCCGAGATGCCGGCACTGCGCGCGCGCAGCGCCCCATCGGGCTCAAGCCCGGCGATGCGGTCGCGCCAGCCCGCGCCGGCCCCGGAGGTCGCGGACGCTTCTCCACCTGCCGCACGGTCGCCACCGGCAGCACCCGCAGCACGGGCTTCACGCACGGCGGTTACGCCCGCAAGGATGCGCTCTACCGTCTCAAGCGCGTCGCCCTGGAGCAACTGGTGGGTGATCGGGCGGTTGGTCTTCGGCGCCGCAACCTGTTCCGTGTCGACGCGCAGTACGGTGGTGCCCGCGCCGAAGAGATCGCCGAAGCGCATCGTGAACTGGTTCAGGGTGGCGCCGACGACGAGCACGACGTCTGCGGTCTCGACGAGTTCCATGGCGGCGTGCTGCCCGAATCCGCCGGTCACACCGAGATCGAACTGCGGCGCCGGGAAATGCCCGCGACCGAGTGCGGTCGAGGAGGTAACAGCACCGAGCGCGTCAGCGAGTTCGCCGAGCGCAGCGGAGGTGCCGGCGAGGTGCGCGCCGTGGCCGGCGATCAGGAGCGGGCGCTCGGCGCCCAGAAGTGCGCGCACGGCGGCCTCGACCTGGTGGTCTGCGGGCCGCATCTGCACGATCGAGGTCGATGACGTCGCGGGGCCGGCAGCGAGGGTGCTCGAGGAGCCGGCGCTGGGGCCAGAGGCGGAGCCGGAGGCAGTCGCAGCCGAGGTCGATGACGCTGACGCCACCGCCGACCCCGCGACCGATGCCGAGAGTGCCGCGATAACCGCGGGATCATCGAGGTCGATGCCGGTATCGGGTGCGCCGGATGCGGCGGCAGTATCGGGTACAGCGGAAGCCCCGAGTGCGGCGGGCGCCGCGACGGCCGATGAGACGAGATCGTAGGGAATTGCGAGCACTACGGGCCGGCGCACGCGCAGTGCGTAGGCGACCGCGCGATCCACCGTGCGTTCGATGTTGGTCACCGAGAGGGTGTGCGTGCGGATGCCGAGTGCGGCCGCGAGCATCTCTTGATCGACGTCCCACGGGCGCGGGCCCGTGCTGGGCGCGTCGCCGACGACGATGAGCATGGGGGTATGCGCCTGCGCCGCTTCGGCGAGTGCAGTGAGTGCATTTGTGAAGCCGGCACCATACGTGGTGGTCGCGATCGCGAGCTTGCCGCTCACGCGCGTGTAGGCGTCGGCGGCGGCGACGGTGCCGGCCTCGTGGCGCACCGCGACGTAGCGGAGGCCGAGCGCGTTCAACTGCTCGATGAGGTGGGCGTTGCCGTTGCCCATGAGGCCGAACGAGACGGCGGAGTGGGGTGCGAGTGCGGTCGCGAGCGCGCGCACGAGAGTGGTGTCAGACATCACAGATCCTTCGGGAGGGACACGAAATACAGGGAACCGTGTATGTCTCGCCGGCGACTTCGCTCAGCAGCAGCGCCCCTTTTTCGAGCGCCTTCCCCGGCCGGGTCGGTGTGAACCGACCGAACTGGACGAACTCATCATACTGGCGGATCGCGCGCCGAACCCAGCACTGCGCTTGATGGCGCGCGGTGGCGCCCAACGATGTTGCCGGGGCTAGCGGTAGCTCTGCGCGATCCGTTCTGCGGCTTCCTGGAGTGCGTCGACGACCTCGCCGATCGTCTCGGGGACTTTGAAGTGCACCACCGCGATCGCGGCTGGTGGTTCACCCGCGATGCGCAGGGGCACGGCGATGCCCGTGACGTCGTCGATGACCTCTGCTCGGCTGATCGCGTAGCCGTTGCGTCGCGCCTCGCTGCCAGCCCGGCTCATCTCTGGTTCGCCGAGGTAGGCCTTGCGTTCGGCGCGGGTGAGCGAAGATTCGATCGCGTGACCCGGGGCACCGCGGTGCAGCGGGTGACGCACGCCGGGGTTGCGGGCGATCGTCGCGGCGACGTTCGAGGGCTCCGCCGTCACTAGGGTGACCACTTCGTCGGCATCGAGCACGGTGACGAACGTTGTCATGCCGAGCTCGTAGGCGACCTCCGTGATGACAGGCATTGCCGCCGTGTGGAGCGCGGGGGCGACCCCGCGCGCGAGCACCATGAGCTTGGGCCCCAGACGAATCAGGCCCGCTTCGTCACGCGCGACGAAGCGGCGTTCCTCGAGCGAGCGAAGGATCCGATAGGCGTTCGAGCGGTGCACGCCGAGGCCGGAGGCGAGTTCTGCGATCGAGATCGGAGCCCCGGCTTCCGCAAGCAGTTCGAGGGCGCGGAGGCCGCGGGTCAGTGTTTGCGAGCCCGCGGTCGCGGAGCCCGGAGCGGCGGTGGCGCGTGCGGCGATGGTCGCTTCGGCGGTGCTGCTCGACTCGGGGTCACGGCTCACCCGGTCGGGTGATGCAGCTTCGCTCGAAGGGGTCATGGCTCCATTCTCCAGGATCCGGTGCCGAAGCTCGGTGCTCGTATTGCGCGCGGCGCGCTCGACGCATATTCTTTCTGTGCAGTATTCAGACTGCGTGTTCAATTATGGAACACGCTCCCAGCGGTTGTACCGCCGGGCAGTGAGGAGAAACAGTGCAGTTCCACCACCACGGGTACGTGTCCACCGACCCCCGCATCCTTCCCGCGGCCGGAGTCGGCCTCGACCGGCCCGCAGATCTGCCCGAGAACATCGACGTGCTGATTGTCGGCTCGGGCCCCGCCGGTATCGTCACCGCAGCTCAGCTCGCGCAGTTCCCGAATGTCGTGACGCGCGTGGTCGAGCGTCGCGAAGGTCGCCTCGTGCTGGGTCAGGCCGACGGCATCCAGGCGCGCAGCGTCGAGACCTTCCAAGCGTTCGGGTTCGCGCAGCAGATCACGCAGGAGGCTTACCGGATCACGGAGACCGATTTCTGGAGCCCCGATCCCGAGAACCCGGCGAACATTGTGCGGAGCTCGATCACGCCCGACGATCCGAAGGGCATCAGCGAGTTTCCGCACCTCATTGTGAATCAGGCGCGGGTCATCGACTACTTCGCCGAGTACGCGCGTCGCGCCCCGGCCCGCGGAGAAGTCGACTACGGGTACGAGTTCGTGGGTCTCGAAGTGACCGGCGAGGGGGAGTACCCGGTCACGGTGACCCTCCATCGCATCACGGGCTATACCGGCGCCGGCATCAACGCCGAGAAGACGAACGACGACGCCGGTGAGACCGTCATCGTGCACGCGAAGTACGTGGTCGGCGCCGACGGCGCCCGCTCCAACGTGCGCCGCGCCATCGGCGGCTCGCTCGCCGGCTCGACCTCGCTGCACGCGTGGGGCGTCATGGACGTGCTGGCTGTGACCGACTTCCCCGACTTCCGCAAGAAGTGCATCATCCATTCGCAGGCGGGCAGCATCCTGCACATCCCCCGCGAGGGCAACCACCTCGCGCGCATCTACGTCGACCTGGGCGAAACCGATGAGCACGATGCGGGAAAGGTGCGCGGCACCGCCCTCGACGACGTCATCGCCCGAGCGAACGCGATCCTGCACCCGTACACGCTCGATGTAAAAGATGTGCCCTGGCACAGCGTGTACGAGGTGGCGCACCGGCTCACCGACCGCTTCGACGACGCCGCGACGTCGCCCGACGGCAAGGGCCGTGTCTTCTTGATGGGGGATGCCTGCCACACTCACAGCGCCAAGGCCGGCCAGGGCATGAACGTGTCGATGCAAGACGGGTGGAACCTGGGCTGGAAGCTTGGCTACGTGCTCGAGGGCCGCAGCCCGGAGTCGTTGCTGCAGACGTACTCCGACGAGCGCTGGGTGACCTCCAAGAACCTCATCGACTTCGATCACGAGTGGTCGACGCTCATGGCGAAGAAGCCCGAGGAGTTCGAGAACCCCGGCGAGGTCGAGGAGTTCTACGTACGCACGGCCGAGTTCCCGGCCGGCTTTATGACTGAGTACACCGATTCGATCCTGATCGGGAACGATGCGCACCAGGAACTCGCGAGCGGCTTCACGCTCGGCAAGCGCTTTAAATCCGTGCTCACCACGCGGGTCTCGGATGCCGTCGATATCCATCTCGGTCATCACCACCGCGCCGACGGTCGATTCCGCGTCTACGCGTTCGCCGACGCTTCCGGCGAGCGGCTCGACGCCTGGGCGGCCTGGATGCTCGAGTCCGCCGATTCCCCGCTCGCCCGATTCACGCCGGAAAGAGCCGATATCGATGCGATCTTCGACGTCAAGGCCGTGTATCAGCAGCACCACCACGGCGTCGATCTTGAGCGCGTCTCGAAGCTCTTCCTGCCCGCGTCGGGCCCGTTCGGCCTCACCGATTATGAAAAGGTCTACGCAGCGCACGCTGACGACGACATCTTCGATGCCCGGGGCATCAGCCGCGAGGGTGCCGTGGTGATCGTGCGCCCTGATCAGTACGTCTCAGCGATTCTGCCGCTTGACGATCCGGCGGGTGTCGCAGCGTACTTCGCCGGGTTCCTGCTCGAGCGCTGACCCGCACCGCGCTCACCTGTGCCGCACCGCGCGTACAACTGAGGCCCCCGGATCGCATCGGATCCGGGGGCCTCAGCCATGCTGGCCACTGCACGAGTCAGCAGCCGAACGGCTTACTTCGCGGCGAAGCGGAAGAGCTTCTTGTTCGCGAACTCGAGCATGCCGACCTTGCCGAGCTCACGGCCGTAGCCCGACTTCTTGACACCGCCGAAGGGTACGTCAGCACCCTCGAGGCCGGCGCCGCCGATGAACACCATGCCCACGTCGAGCTGGTTACCGACCTGCTCCGCACGATCGAGGTCGTCGCAGATGATGACCGAGCCGAGGCCGTAGGGCGAGGAGTTGGCGAGATCGATCGCCTCCTGATCGCTCGACACCTTGTAGAGCTGCGCAACGGGGCCGAACAGCTCCTGGCTGTACACGTCCATCGCCGGGGTGATGTTCGTGATGATCGACGGGGTGTAGAGGTTGCCGTCGGGGGTGTTGTTGCCCACGAGCACCTCGGCGCCCTGATCGATCGCGCCCTGCACCTGCTTCGTCAGGGTGCTGGTCGCCGCCGCAGACGACAGCGGACCGAAGTCGCCTGCCTCGTACGACTGGCCACCGATGGCTGCCTTGTACTTCTCAGCGAATGCGTCGAAGAGCGAGTCGATGACGACGATGCGCTTCGAACCGTTGCAGGCCTGCCCGGTGTTCTCCATGCGGCCGCCCACGGCGTGCTCGACCGCGTGGTCGAGGTCGTCGGTGTCGAGCACGAGGAAGACGTCGGAGCCGCCCAGCTCGAGCACGCACTTCTTCAGGTGTTGGCCGGCCTGAGCGGCGACGATCGCACCTGCGCGCTCCGAACCGGTCAGCGAGACGCCCTGAACGCGGTCGTCGGCGATGATGTCGGAGAGCTGCTCGTGCGTGGCGAACACGTTGACGTAGGCGCCCTTCGGGAACCCGGCGTCGAGGAAGAGCTGCTCGAGTGCGAGTGCCGACTCGGGGCACTGCGCGGCGTGCTTGAGCACGATCGTGTTGCCCAGAATCAGGTTCGGCACCGCGAAGCGCGCGACCTGGTAGTACGGGTAATTCCACGGCATGATGCCGAGGATCACGCCGGTGCCCTGGAAGCGGAAGAACGACTTCAAGCCGTCTTCGACCTCGAGCTGCTCATCGGCCAGCCACTTCTCGGCGTTGTCGGCGAACGCTGCGGTGATTGAGCCCGAGAACTCGGCCTCGCCGATCGACTGATCGAGGGGCTTGCCCATCTCGCGGTTGATGATCGCACCGAGCTCGTCCTTGCGCTCGTCGAAGAGCTCTGCGGCCCGCTTGGCGAGGGCGGCGCGCTCGGCGACCGTGGTCTTGCGCGACCAGTTCTGGTAGGCCTCCTGGGCCGACGCGAGCGAGGCCTCGATCTCCTCTGCGGTCGCGTCGGGGTACTCGGCGACTGTCTCGCCCGTAGCCGGATTGATGACGGCGAACGTGCTCATAGGTGACTCACTCCTTAGTGATCGTCGGGGTTTGTGCACGCCCAGTCTCGCACACCCTGACCACCGAGCACTACCGCCCGACGTGTCGAAATCATGCGAATAAGCCGGGGTTTCGCTGAGCATTTCGCGCGTCAATGTGCCTCGAAACTGCGAAATCAGTTGTCACTGGTGACCGGGCGAATGGCGGATCACCGGAACGCCGTGCGCAACTCCGCCACCAGGTTGTGTCGTGCCGCGGCGCCGATGCGGGTGGGCAGCAGCGGGTACACGTGCACCTGGCCCGAGACCTCGTGCAGGGTGTGCGGTACGCCCGCCGCTTCGAGTCGCTCGATGAGCACGTGCGCGTCGGGGTAGAGCACGTCGTGGGTGCCCGTGTAGACGCTGACGGGGCCGAGACCGGTGAGGTCGCCGAAGAGCGGGCTCACGATCGGGTCGGTGAGTGGCAGCTCACCTCGCCACGCTTCGGCGAGCACCTCGCCGCCCGGCACCCCGAGCCACGGATCGTCGGGCTGCACCTCGGGAATGCGCGGGTTCGCCCAGGTGAGGTCGAGCGCGGGGGAGATGAGCGCGGTGTGCGTCAGATGGAAGCCGTGGTCGCGCAGCGTGAGCGCTGCTGAGAGCCCGATTTGCCCGCCGGCGGAGTCGCCGACGAGGCCTACGGTGCGACCTTCGGCGCGCAGCCGCTCGACGAGTGCGACGACGCCGTCGTTCGACTCGGCCGCGGTACCGAACGGCACGAGCGGGTAGATGGGGACGCACACGTCGGCTTCGACCTCGTGCGCGAGCTGCGCGATGAGTTTCCAATGAAACCCCGAGATTTCATTGACCCAGCCGCCGCCGTGCACGTACGCGATGACGGCCCGCGACGAGTTCGGCCGAGCGTTCGTCGCGGGCGAGACAGTATACACGGGCCAGCCGGCCGACCGGGCCACGGCGACCCGCACCCCGTGCGGCAGCTTCTGCGGCGGTGCGTAGCTCGCGGGACGCAGCTCGCGCTCGGCGATGCGATCCCGCGCGCCCTGCGCAGTAACGAAGGGGCGATTCGCGCGCAGCGCTTTCAAGAGCAGGGGGACGGCGGCATCGGGAAGGATCAACGGGGCTCCTCGGGTCGGCTGCCGCCATCCTCGCAGGATCATCCGCCCCTCCGCCAGCTTCCGCGACGCGTATAGGATGAGCGCTGACGTACCGAACCTCATCGAGGAGGAGCCTGCAATGGCGAAGCACACGCTCAGTAATGCCACGGATACCGGACACATCCACGTCGGCAAGGGACTCAATCAGGGCGCGCTCGGCGTCGTGGGCTCGACCATCATCGGGCTCGCCTCGACCGCGCCGCTCTACTCGCTCGCGGCCACACTCGGCTACGTGATCGTCGCGGTGGGCGCGCAGGCGCCGCTCGTGTTCGTCGTCGCCTGTATTCCGATGGTCTTCGCGGCGTTCGCGTATCAGGAGCTCAACCGCGAGATGCCCGACTGCGGCACGACGTTCGTGTGGGGCGCCAAGGCGTTCGGCCCGATCACCGGGTGGATCGGCGGCTGGGCGGTCGCGGTGTCGGCGGTGATGGTGCTCGCCAACGTCGGGGAGATCACCGGAAAGTACTTCTGGCTGCTGCTCGGCAACGAGGAGTTCGCCGACAACCGCGTGATCGTCGTGGCGACCTCGGTGGTCTTCATGGCGCTGATGACCTTTGTGAGCACCATCGGCGTGCAGATCGGCGAGCGCCTGCAGATGGTGCTCATGACGATCCAGATCGTCGCGATGGTGCTGTTCGGCGGGCTGGCGCTCTGGCACGCGCTCGACGGCAGCAACGCCGGGTCGATCGCCTTCGACTGGCAGTGGTTCAATCCGGGCGAGCTGACATCGTGGTCGGGCTTCATGGAAGCCGTGCTGCTCGCGCTCTTCATCTACTGGGGCTGGGATACGTGCCTCGCGCTGAACGAGGAGACGAAGAACCCGCGGAAGACCCCGGGGCGGGCGGCGATCTCGACGATCGTGATCCTCATCGTGCTGTACGTCGGCATCTCGATCGCCGTGATGATGTTCGCCGGCTTCGGAGACACCGGCTTCGGTCTCACCAATGAGGCGAACCTCGATGATGTCTTCACGGTGCTGGGCGGCGCGCTGTTCGGGCCGTGGGGCTGGTTCCTGCTGCTCGGCGTGATGCTGTCGGCGGCCTCGTCGACGCAGACGACGATTTTGCCCACCGCGCGCGGCACGCTCTCGATGGCGGTCTACCGGGCGCTGCCCGCGAAGTTTGCCGAACTCCACCCGAAATTCAAGACGCCGTGGTTCTCGACCACAGTGATGGGTGCGGCGGCGATCGTCTACTACGTCGGCATGTCGATCCTGTCGGAAGACATGCTCGCCGATTCGCTCACCTCCATGGGCCTCGCGGTCGCGCTCTACTACGCGATCACCTCGTTTGCTTGCGTCTGGTATTTCCGCGACACCTTGCGCGACAGCGCCCGCAACCTATGGATGCGGGGCATCCTGCCGGCTCTCGGCGGCATCCTGCTCGCCTACGCGTTCGTGCAGTCGTGCATCGACATGATCAGCGTCGACTACAGCTACACCGTCATCTTCGGTATCGGCGGCGCGTTCGTGATCGGCGTCGGGGCGATTTTGCTCGGCTTCGTGCTGCTCGGCATCTGGTGGCTGCGGCCGAACTCCAAGCCCTACTTCCGGCGCGAGAGTCTCAACCGTGACACCCCGATCCTCGTTCCCGACGAGTAAACCAGCCTGAGCGCCCGAACCGTTACGGGGTCTTCACGGAGTCGCACGCGACCTGTGACGGCCCCGTAACGCGTCTCCCGTGAAATAGACGCATGGGTGAGCGGCTGCAGATGAAGAAGGTCTTGTCGATCTGGATCGGCATGTACCCGGTGAACGTGGCGACTTCGTGGGTCATTACGATGCTGCCGTGGTGGGGCGGGGTCGCGATTCCCGCTCGATCGGCGATCGTGGTGACCGTGGTCGCGCCGATCATGACCCTGGTCATGATGCCGGCCGTCACTCGACTGCTCGCTCCGTGGCTGCGTCGGCGGCCCGAGCACCGCGAGCGCGAGGCGGAGCTCTGCGCGAGGCTCGATGCGCTCGCGGGTGAACTGGCTGCGGTCTCGCTCGCCGACGCGGCCGGGCACTCCCGCTCGACTGCAGCGCACCGCTATCCTGAGGACCACGCGAAGGAGCGGGGTGCGCGGCGTCTCGCAGCGGGGCACGGGAGGTCACAATGGAGCGATTCGACACGGTGGTCGTCGGAGCCGGGGTTTCCGGCCTGACTGCGGCGAGGTTTCTGGCGCTCGCCGGGCAGCGGGTGGTCGTGCTCGAAGCGCGCGATCGCATCGGCGGACGCACGTGGAGCGAGCACTCAGAGGGGGTCACGACCGACGTCGGAGCCTCGTGGATTCATGGCATCGATGACAATCCGCTCTACGATGTGGTGCGCGCGTTCGGTATGCGCGCGGTCGAATTCACGGTCGGCAGCTATCAGCCGGGCGGCCGGCCGATCGTCTACTACGGCGTCGATGGAGCTCCGCTCACGGCAGCGGAGACCAGTGCATTTATTGCAGACGTGCACGCAGCGGATGCGCGACTTGCAGAGACGATCGCAGCGGCCGAAGCCGGGGCCAGCTACGCCGACGCGATCGACCGCACCCTCGCCGCACTCGCGTGGGATGACGAACGCAGCGCGCGCGTGCGGGAGTTTCTGCGTCACCGCTCCGAAGAGCAGTACGGCGCGTCGGCGGAGCGGCTAGACGCGCACGGGCTCGACGATGATCAGGTCGACGGCGACGAGGTCGTCTTTCCTGACGGGTACGACCGGTTGGCGCACGGGCTCAGTGCCAATCTCGACATCAGGCTCGAACAGGTGGTGCAGCGCGTCGACTGGTCGGGCGGTGGGGTCAGGATCACCACGAGTCGTGCCGAATTCACCGCCGACCGTGCGGTCGTGACCGTGCCGGTCGGCGTGCTCAAATCAGACGCGTTCGTCATCGAGCCGGCGCTCCCCGAACCGGTAGCGCACGCGCTCGCCGGGCTCGAGATGAACGACTTCGAGAAAGTGTTTCTCCGTTTCTCGGAGCGTTTCTGGGACGAACGCGTGTATGCGGTGCGTCGACAGGGGCCGGCGGCGGAGTGGTGGCATTCGTGGTACGACCTCACCGGGCTGCACGGGGTGCCGACCCTGCTGACGTTCGCCGCCGGCCCTGCCGCGAAGGCGACGCGTGAGTGGAGCGACGACGAGATCGCCGCATCGGTGCTTGCCTCGTTGCGTGAGATTTACGGTGTCGCCGTCACCGACCCCGATGTGGTGCGCGTGTCGCGCTGGCGCGACGATCCGTTTGCACGCGGATCGTACGCGTTCATGACGCCCGGGGCGCGACCGGAGGAGCACGATCTGCTCGCGACGCCGATCGGTGACGCATCGGGTGCCGGTGCCGTGCTGCACCTCGCCGGCGAGGCGACCTGGACGGAGGATCCGGCGACCGTGACCGCGGCGTTGCGGTCTGGGCACCGTGCCGCTGAACGCATTCTCGGGAGCGCGCTCGACTTCGCGGCCCTCGCACCCGAGGTGCCGACGTCGACCACCGATTAGCCTGCTACGACTCGCGTCCGTGTGCTCGGCGTCGCTGCACCGAGCGTACGATCCACCAGGCGATGGCCGCAACGGCGCCGCCGAGCACGAGCCAGGGGAGCAGCACGCCGATCACCACGAGTGCGCCGGCACCGGCGGCTCCGAGCGAGCCGACCCCCGCGACCAGGCCTTCCCAGAAGTTCTGAGGCCCGCCGCCGGGCAGCGTGCTCGGCGCTGTCATCGTGACGAAGATCGTGGACTGGTCGACCTGATCCTCGAGCGCATCGAGCTGCGCCTGCAGCCCATCGAGATCTTGCTGGCGCTGTGATAGCGCAGTCTCCGCTTCGATGAGCTCACTCGTCGACGCCGCGCCCTGCATCAGCTGCGTCAGTCGTGTGACGGAATCTTGCAACGCGTCGACGCGCGCCTGCAGATCGACGTGCTGAGCGGTGACGTCGACCGATGAGCGATTCTGCGAGACAACCTCGCCGAGGCCGGTGAGCGCCTCGAACGCATCATCCATGCGATCGGCGGGGACGCGTACCGTCAAGCTCGCGCTCTCCGAGAAGCCATCGCCGCCTCGCGTGAGGTTCTCGGACTCGATCGTGCCCCCGACCTCTGCAACTGCGGCGCGTGCGCGATCCACCGCGTCTTCGGGGTCGGCGATCTCAATCGTGAGATCGCCGGTCGCGATCACGGACTCACCAGCGGCATCTGCAGCACTGCTCGGTTCGCTGCTCTGCTTGCCGCTCTGCACCCCGCCCTCGGGCAAGGCTTGGTCGAGGAGCGCTGTCGAGCCGCCGGCGGCCGAGGCATCGGAGGCACTCGACGGGCCGAACGCCGTGCATGCGGTGAGCGGAGCAATGATGAGCGCGGCCGCGACGAGCGCGGGCAGTGATCGACGGAGGTGCATGGTCACACGATAGAGGCGAATTTCTCGCTGTCGAGCGTGCGTGGCTGTGTGAATACTGCGCGTGGCCGTATCGTTACCGATGCGTCTCCTGACTCGGCCGGATCAGGGGAGCGGGATCGTGAGCGTGCCCGTCTCAGTGGGCGGCTCGATCGAACGGCCGCGCAGATCGGGCATCCACTTCATCGTTGCGAGTGCGACGATCGTGCCGGAGAGCAGCAGCGTCGCAGATACGAGGATGGCGCCCTGTGCCTGCGCAGCGTCGATCGCGACTCCGGCGAGCGCCGAACCGATCGCCACGCCGACGAGCTGGCCGGTGCCAATCCAGCCGTAGGCCTCCGCCGTCTCAGAGAAGCGCACGGTGGAACTCACGATGGTCGAGATCGCCGCAAACGTCGGCGCTGTGCCGAGCCCGCCGATGAAGAGCACCGCGCTGAGCCACCAGATGTTGAGGCTGACGAGGCACGCAAGCGTACCGACGAGCACGACGAGCAGGCGCAGCGCTGTTGACCAGGGCCGCATCTCTCGATGGCCGATGAGCAGGCCTCCGACGAGTGAACCGCCGGCGAACACCGCGAGCACGATTCCCGATTCCATGCTGCCGTGACCACCGTGCGGTCCAGCGAAAGCGGCGACGATGCCGGCTTCGATCGCGGCGAACGAGGCGACGAGGAAGAAGCCGATGACGGTCGAGATGACCACGGTGGGGTATCGCAGCACAGCGCCGAGGCCGCGCTTCGACGGCGGCAGCACGACCGTGCCGAGAGCCGGGCTCGAGATGAACCACGCGCCGCCCAACAGCATGAAGCCGGCGGCCACGCAGAGCCCAGCGGTCGTTGAGAACTGGGAAGTGACGAACACCGCGACAACGGGGCCGACGACCCAGATGATCTCTTGCGCCGATGCGTCGAGCGAGAAGAGCGCGGAGAGCTGCTTGCCGGGAACGAGTTTCGGGTAGAGGGTGCGCACTGCCGGCGTGATCGGCGGGGTCGAGAGACCGACGAGCAGCGCGATGCCGGTGACGATGACCAGTGGCAGATGCACGATGGCGATCAGCACGAGCAGCACGGCGCAGGCGATCGAGGTGACCGTCAGCACCGGGCGCATGCCCCAGCGCCCCATCAGACGGCTGCTCAGCGGGCCCGAAATTGCTTGGCCGATGCTCTGCGTCGCGAGTACGAGCCCAGCGGAACTGTAGTCACCGTAGGCGAGCTGAATGTGAAGCAGCACGATGATCGACAGCATTCCGAACGGAAAACGAGCCAGCAGCTGCGAGCCCAAAACGCGGAACACCCCCGGGTTCCGCCCCAAATCACGATAAACGCCCATCAGGCGAGTATACGCGTGAAATCCGCGCAATTCGCGCTGGTGATTGCCGATTTCGTGCGTCGAGTAGGTGAAGATCACGCGAATCCGAGGCGAAGTGTGCCTGGGGTTATGGATAGCGGGGGACCAACGAACAACGCCGGGCGAATCATCTCACAGGAGGATTCGCCCGGCGTCGAGGTCACCGGCGCAACGGGCCGCCGCAGCGGCTTCAGCTGCTGGTGGAGTACACCGTGCTGCTGCCGCCGCCCTGAGCGCGACGACCGGTGCGACGACGTGCGCCGTCGCCCCCGCCGCGCTGTTCGCCCGAGCGGCCCTGGCCGCCCTGGCTGCGCTGCTGGTCGCCGCGCTCACCCTGCGATTGCCCGCCCTGGCGGCGACGCTGGCCGCCCTGGCCCTGGCCGCCCGAACGACGGCCCTGGCCATCGCCCGATTGGCCCTGCTGCTGGCCACCCTGACCACCGGCGCTGCCGGTGCCCGAGGCGCGGCCGCGGCCGCCGCGGCTGCGCTTGCGTTTCGCATTGGCGCCCGTGCTCGAACCCTGCCCAGCAGGGTTGTGGCCGGCGGCCCGCTGCTGCGCGGCCTGAGCCTCAGCACGCTTGCGCTCGGTCTCTCGCGCGTCGACGCGCGGCGCGACCTCGCCGATCAGTTCGAGCACTTCGGGGTCGACGGTTGCCGAGTTCGGGTTCACCGAGCGGGGCTTGACGTTGATCTTTGCTGCGCGCATGATCTGGCGCATCTCGCCTCGCTGCTCGGGGAGCACGAGCGTGACGACATCGCCCTCGTTGCCGGCGCGCGCCGTGCGACCGGAACGGTGCAGGTAGGCCTTGTGCTCGACCGGGGGGTCGATGTGCACGACGAGATCGACCCCGTCGACGTGCACGCCGCGGGCGGCGACGTCAGTGGCGACGAGCACCTTGGCGTCACCGCTGACGAACTCGGCGAGGTTGCGATCGCGCGCATTCTGCGACAGGTTGCCCTGCAGTTCGACCGCGGGGATGCCGCGGGCCGTGAGCTGCTTGGCAAGCTTCTTCGCCTGGTGCTTCATGCGGGTGAAGAAGATGCGACGCGCAGTGCCCGAGGCGAGCGCCTCGATGAGCGCTTCCTTTTGCTCCTTGCCGGCGACCTCGAAGACGTGGTGCGTCAGCTGGGGCACCGGCGACTCGGCTGAATCGACCGAGTGCAGGATCGGGTTGTGCAGGTACTTCTTCACCACATTGTCGACGCCGTTATCGAGCGTCGCGCTGAAGAGGAGGCGCTGGCCCTGCTTGGGGGTCGCGTTCAAGATACGGGTGACGACGGGCAGGAAGCCCATGTCGGCCATGTGATCGGCCTCATCGAGCACGGTGATCTCGACGCCGCTGAGGTCGACGAGACGCTGCTTCATGAGGTCGTCGAGTCGGCCGGGAGCGGCGACGACGATGTCGATGCCGCCCTCGAGGGCGACTTCCTGCCGACGCTGCGGCACGCCGCCGAAGATGGTGGTCACCTTGACGCCCACCGGGTCGGCGAGCATCTTGACCGTCTCGGCGATCTGCGTCACGAGCTCGCGCGTGGGCGCGAGCACAATGGCGCGCGGGCGGTTCGGGCGACGCTTCTGGGCGGCCCCCTCTGCGAGGTTCGCGACGAGGGGGATGCCGAATGCGATGGTCTTGCCCGAGCCGGTGCGGCCGCGGCCGAGCACGTCGCGGCCGGCGAGGGTGTCAGGAAGGGTATCGCGCTGGATCGGGAAGGGAGCGGACTTGCCGTTCTTCGCGAGTGCCTCGGCGATGGGGGCGGGGACACCGAGCTCGAGGAACGAGGGCGTCTGAGGAGTGGTCTGTTCGGTCACGGGGACCTTTCGTGCACAGGCGCGAGCGTGCATCAGTCGCGCAGCACCGGTGCGGTGGGCGAGACGAGCAGCGTCGCGGCAATGTCGGCGAGTGCGCGGTTGCGCATCCGTTCGCCGCGGAGAGTCGGAGGTCTGGCAGCCGCTCACGGGCCGCCGCCTGCTGAGAATCAGCGACGCACGAGCCGGCACGGCCGACTCGCAACCGCCAGTCTAGCGGAGGCGACCCTGAGCCGTCATCCTGGCGGAACTTTCCACAGGCGGAAAAACCCGCGAACTTTCGTCCACAAGTTGCCGAGAGCGCATGTTGCGGTCGGATCGGCTCTGCCAGCATGAGCGCATGACTCGTATCACGATCCGCGAATTCCACGACGACGACCTCGACGCCGTTGTTCGGCTGTGGTGGGAGGCGCGCTCCACGTCGGAGCAGCCCGTCTACTCGCTCGCCGAGGTCACAGCGTCGTGCCGGGAAGACCACGCGATGGTCGCCGTCCGAGACGATCGCATCGTCGCGGCGGCGGTCGGTCGTGCCGCACATGCGCAGGGATGGATCGTGTTCTTCGGTGTCGATGAGAACGCGCGCACGGAGAACATCTCGGGGGCGCTGCTCGACGCGCTCGAGCGCAAGATGGCGCCGCTCGGGCTCGGCACGCTGTCGGTGCTCATGCCCGAGGGCAGTCGCATCGACCTGCTCACCGCGAACGGGTTCCAGCTGCAGCACAACCTCCGCTACCTCGAGCGGCAGATGCCTGTGCAACGGCGCGAACTGGAGGTGCTCAAAGACCTGGGTGGGCGCATGCTGCCACGCCACCTCTGGGAGCAGGTTGCGGGCATGCGCCGCGAGAAGCAGCTGCTGGAAGAGCGTCTGGTCGCGCCGCTCGCGCAGCCCGACCTCGCCGATCGATACGGGGTCGTGCCGCCCCACGCGGTGATGCTGTTCGGGCCGCCCGGAACCGGCAAGACCACGTTCGCGAAAGCGGTGGCCTCGCGGCTCGACTGGCCATTCGTCGAGGTGTTCCCGTCGCGCCTCGGCGATGGTTCCACGAGCATGGCGTCGTCGCTGCGCAGCGTGTTCGAACAGATCGCGGAACTCGAGCACGGCGTCGTCTTCATCGATGAGGTCGAGGAGATCGCGTCGCAGCGCAGCGACCCGCCGACGCCGACCCAGGGAGTGACGAACGAACTCCTGAAGATCGTCGCCGACTTCCGCGATCGCGAGGGCATGCTGCTTGTCTGCGCGACGAACTTCGTGCGCGCGCTCGACGCCGCGTTCCTGCGTCACGGCAGATTCGACTATGTGCTGCCGATTGGTCTGCCCGATGCAGAGGCACGCGAGGCGATTTGGCGGAGGTACGTGCCGAGCGGCGTTGCGGGGGCGATCGACTTCGCTCGTTTGGTCGACGAGAGCGACGGGCTCACCCCCGCCGATATCGAGTACGCGGCTCGGCGCGCCTCGCAAGACGCCCTGGCACGAGTGCTTCGGGGCGGTGCGGGGGCGGCTCAGGCCACCGGATCCCGCACCGACCTCACGAGTGACGACTACCTGGCCGCGCTCACCGTGACCCGTGCGACGGTCTCCGAGGAACAGCAGTCTGCGTTCCTCGAAGACATCGACACGCTCGCCCGGCTCTAGTGGGCGTCGGTCTCCCGCAGCTCCGGGAGTGAGACGAGACCCGAGTCGCTGAGCGACTGATGCTTCGTCTCGGGCGCCCAGAGCACCGACACGACGAGCCCGACGGCCAGTACGCCGGCGAGCACGAGCATGGTCGGGCCGACTCCGAACGACGCCATGAGCACGGGCAGCAGGAATGTGCTGATGACCGACCCGAGTCGACTGATCGCCGTGGCGAACCCGATGCCCGAGGAGCGCACGGGTGTCGGGAAGCTCTCCGCGGGGAAGACGCCGACGAGATTCGAGACGGCAGACAGCACGAACGTGAAGACGGCGAAGAGCGCAACCGACACGACAGTGGCAGCGGTCGGCACGAGCGCCAGTGCGACGAGCGAGCAGGTCAGCACGATGAGCGATCCGATGAGGAACCCGCGACGCGTGAACTTGGCCGTCGCCCAGATACCGGCAAGCGCGCCGGCCAGCAGGAAGACGTTGAGGTACACCTCTACGGCGTAGCCGCTGCCGGTGCTCGCGAGGTTCGAGAGGCCCATGCTGTCGAGGATGTTGGGCAAGAACGTGTAGATCGTGAAGTACGGCATCACGATGCAGGCGAAGAAGATGCAGTTGAAGAGGGTGCGTCGCAGATACCTGCGGCTGAAGAGCGCCGAGAAGCCGCCGGCCTCGGTTTCGACCTCGCGCTGCATCACGACGTTCGTGCCGAAGTGCTTGTCGAGGATCGCGCGCGCCTCGGCATCGCGCCCCTCGCGCTGCAACCAGCGCGGCGACTCGGGGGTGCCGATACGGGCGACCAGCACGATGGCGGCGATGAAGCCAGGCGCGATGAGCATCCAGCGCCACGCATCCTCGATGCCGGATTGCATAAACCAGATGCCGAGCATCGTCGCGAGCACGTACCCGAAGGTCCAGATCACCGAGAACGACCCCAGGATTTCACCGCGTCGCTTCTGCGGCAGGATTTCGGCGAGCATCGCGTGGCCCACGGCGTAGTCACCGCCGATTCCGAGACCGAGGATGATGCGCAACGCGAGCAGCTGCCAGGGCTCCTGCACCCAGAACTGCGCGAGCGTCGCAACGGTGATGACGACGAAGCTGATCGTGAAAATCTTCTGGCGGCCCCATCTGTCGGCGACCGAGCCGAAGAGCATGGCCCCGGCAAAGAGTCCGAAGAGCGCCCCGGCGCCGAGCGCACCCGTCCACCAGGCATTCAGTTCCATGGCACCCTGCTGGCCGACGAGCACGATGGCCATGCCGATGATACCCACGGCGAAGCCGTCGTTGAAGTGCGCGCCGAAGGTCAGCGCGGTGACGCGGAAGTGGAATCGGTTAAGCGGCAGATGATCGAAATCGACGGTCTGCGTCTGCGCTGCTGGTGTGGTCTGAGTCATGTTCTTCGCTTTCGGCGTCATTGACGATAGTCGACCGGCCCGGGAGCGCGGGCTTCCGGGCCGGTCGAACGATGGCGAGTTACGAGGCGAGGGGATCCGCAATGCCGACGTACACGGTCTCCAGGAATTCGCCGATGCCCTCGGCGCCGCCCTCGCGGCCGAGACCCGACTGCTTTACTCCACCGAACGGTGCAGCGGGGTTCGAAACGAGCCCGGTGTTGAGGCCGAACATGCCGGTCTCGAGACGCTCTGCCAATCGCAGCGCGCGGTTGAGATCGCGCGTGTAGGCGAACGCGACCAGCCCGTACTCGCTGGCATTCGCGAGGCGGATCGCCTCCGACTCGTCGGCGAACGTCACGATGGGCGCGACCGGCCCGAAGATCTCCTCGCTGAGGATGCGCGCGTGCTGGGGCACTGCGGTGAGCACCGTTGGCGGGTAGAAGTACCCCGCCGCATCCGAGGGCGCGGCCCCGCCGAGCGCGATGGTTGCCCCTTCGGAGACCGCCTCATCGACGAGCCCCGACACCTTGGCGCGAGTGGCCTCATCGATCAGCGGGCCGATGGTGACGTCGGCGTCGAGACCGTCGCCCTGCACGTAACCGGCCATACGTGCAATCAGCTTGCGCGAGAACTCCTCGGCGACGCGCTCGTGCACGAGCATGCGGTTGGCTGCGACGCACGCCTCGCCGCCGTTGCGCAGCTTGGCGACGAGCGCTCCCTCGACGGCCGCATCGACGTCGGCGTCTTCGAACACGATGAACGGGGCGTTGCCCCCGAGCTCCATCGACACGCGCAGCACCTGGTCGGCGGAGTCGCGGATGAGTCGCTTGCCGGTCGGGGTGGAGCCGGTGAACGAGAGTTTGCGCAGTCGGTCGTCGGTGATGAGCGGGCCCGTGACCGCGCCCGCCTGCGACGTCGGAACGACATTGACGACGCCCGCGGGGACGCCGGCTTCGAGCAGGATCGCCGCGAAGGCGAGCGCGGTGAGCGGCGTCTGCGACGCGGGCTTCAGCACCGAGGTGCAGCCGGCCGCGAGCGCCGGAGCGATCTTGCGCGTCGCCATCGCCAGCGGGAAGTTCCACGGGGTGATGAAGAGGCTGGGGCCCACCGGGCGGTGCAGTACGAGCAGTCGGCTGCGGCCGTCGGGGGAGAGCGTGTAGCGGCCGTCGATGCGCACCGCCTCCTCCGAGAACCAGCGCAGGAACTCGGCGCCGTACGCGACCTCGCCGACCGATTCGGCCAGCGGCTTGCCCATCTCAAGCGTGATGATGCGGGCGAGTTCGTCGCGGCGCGCAATGGTGAGCTCCCAGGCACGGCGCAGAATCTCACCGCGCTCGCGGGGCGGCGTCGCCGCCCAGGATTCCTGCGCAGCGACCGCGGCATCGAGCGCAGCGGCACCATCGGCCACGCTGGCGTCGGCGACCGAGGCGAGGGCTGCCCCGGTGGCCGGGTTCACCACGGTGATGGTCGATCCCGAACTCGCGTCGCGCCATTCGCCACCGATCAGCAGCTGTGTCGGCGTGCCCGCGGGGAGCTGGGCCGCGCTCACGCGGCCGCCTCCGCCGAGGCGGCGTCGGCCCCGGCCGGGAGTCGCAGCTCGGCGCCGAGCAGATCTTCATACAGCTTGAACGGGGTCATCTCGCCGGCGCGATCACCGTAGCTGCGCTTCGCGCGGCGATAGATCTGCTCGACGAGCGAAGACAGCTCCGCGGGAATGCCCACCGAGCGCGACAGATCGATCGAGAGACCCAGATCCTTGCAGGCGAGGGCGATCGCGAACCCTTCGTCGTAGTCGCCGTGGTCGAGAATCGACCGTACGTCATGCTCCAAGAAATTGCTGTTCGCGGGGCTCGCGATGAGTGAGCGGCGCAGCACGTCGAGTTCGACTCCGGCTGCCGTGCCGATCGCCAGAACCTCTGCGGTCGCCACGAGGTGCGAGAACCAGAGCTGGTTGATCATGAGCTTGACGGCGTAGCCGGCGCCGGGGCGGCCGACGTGCAGAATGCGCTCGGGATCACCCATCGCCTCGAAGACCGGGAACAGGGAGGCGAACTGGTCGTCGGTCGCACCGACGAAGATCTGCAGGGCGCCGTTCGCCGCACCGACGGACATGCCGCTCACCGGGGCATCGACGATCTCGATGCCGCGTTCGGCCGCCTCGGCGCGCACGTGATTGGCGACGTCGGGCACGGAGGTCGACATGTCGATCCAGGTCTTGCCCTGCGAGAGCCCGGCGAGCAGTCCGTCGGTGCCCTGCAGTGCGGCCTCGATGATGCGCGGCGTCGGCAGCATCGTGATGACGACGTCGCTGCGACGGGCGACGTCGGCGGCGGTGTCGGCCCACTCGGCTCCGGCGGCGAGCTGATCGGCAGCGGCTTCGCGGCGCACGTCGGTGACGACGAGGCGGAACCCCGCCTTCAGGAGGTTGCGGGTCATGCCCGACCCCATGTTGCCGAGGCCGATGAAGCCGACGATGGTGTTCTCAGTGGTGCGAAGATCAGCGTGCGACACTGTTCGCCACCTCCTCGCTGGGGGTGTAGAAGGGATTTGACGAGGAATTGCGGAGTGCGACGACATCGGCCGGGCGCGGGGTGTTCTCGGCGCCGGCGATCAACGCCTTGCGGGTGGCCTCGCGGTTGTTGCGGTAGATCTCGTCGTGGTCATCGGTGCCCGGGTTCACCCAGACGGCGACGATGAGCGCGTGCGAGTCTGCGAACTCCTCTGAAATCACGCCCTCGGCGACGGCGTCGGCGACGCCTGCCGCGACTCCCGCCTGCGCAGGGCCCCAGATCGCGGTGCCGTGGAAGTCGCCCTCGGGCGCGGCCTTGGAGACGAACAGGGTCATCGGCTTCACCGGAACGGACGGCTGCATGACCGCGACGAACGGCACGAAGCCGGCGCTCGGCGACGCGAGCGCGGTCGCCCACGCGGTGCCGACCGCGCCGCGACGGTCGCCGAAGACCGTGTTGATGTGTGCGGCATTGACGCCGCTGCCGACGAAGCATTCGCCGAGCTGAACCGTGTCCATGGGGACCTCGCTGTCTGGGAATCGGGTGGTGAGGGCGCGCAGGTGCCGAGGCCCTGCGCTTCGATCTCGTCTGCCGAGCGTGCGGCAGTGAGGATGACGATAAGAACTGATCGCCGATATGCGCAAACAGAGTTGCGCATATCGGTACCGTGATGCATGCTGAGGTGCGAACTGAGAGGAGGGCGACGTGAGCGAGCCCAATGCGACGCCGCCACGAGCATCGACGCCCAGCGCATCGACGCCCGCTGATCCGCAACCCCGCGAGGCCGTCGCCCCAACCGGCGCCGATGCGCGGCGCACCAATTCCGCAGGGCTCGGCCGAGACATCCGATTGCTCGAACTGCTCGCGAGCGACGGCTCCGCTCGCGTCGGCGGGTACGGGGTGACCGACCTCGCCCGCCTCACCGGACGCAGCAAAACGGTGATATCTCGCGCGCTCGCCACGCTCGCCGAGTCGGGGCTCGCGGCTCGCGACGCCCGCACGGGTCGATATTCGGTCGGCCCGAGGCTCTTTGCGCTCGCCGCGCGATCATCTGAAGCGCAACTGGTCGCGAGCGGACGCCCGGTGCTCCGCGGTCTCGTGCGCGCCACCCACGAGACCGCGCACCTCTGCGTCCTCGCGCACGGCAACGTACTCACGCTGGCGAGCGAACTCAGCCCCCACGAGCTCCGATCAGCGGGGTGGGAGGGCACGGTCACCGCGGCCTGGCGCACCTCATCGGGCCGCGTGCTCGTCAGTGACTGGGATGAGCCCTCTCTGCACGCCTGGTACCGGGCGCACGGGCAGGATCGCACCGTCATCGATGACCAAGTCTTCGGGCGCGAGTCGAACCCGTTCTTCCTGCTCGACGAGCCCCCGGCGCTCTCGCGCATCTCCGACTATGCAGGTCTGCAAGCCGAGATCGAACGCATTCGGGGGTGCGGGTACGCACTGCTTGACGAGGAGCTCGAAACCGGCATCGTCGGGGTCTCCGCACCGGTGCGCGATCACACCGGACGCATCGTTGCCGCGGTCAACGTCAGCGGGCCGAAAGAGCGGCTCGGCGACAAGCTCGATGCGCTCGGAGCCGTCGTTCGGCAAGCCGGGTCGGCGCTCTCGCAGACGCTCGGTGGCGACGCGGCAGCGCGCACGAATGTCGGTGCTGCGCGGTAGCGTCGAGTGCAGCGGCCCCGTGTTCGGGGTGCGCCTCGCGTCTCTCATCGGATGCGTGATCGACGAGAGGAGCGCGTGTGTTCGTGCAGCAGCACCCTGACGGGTCGGGCTATCGGCTGGTCACCAGCGCCAGCGACCTCACCGCAGCGAGCATCTGCGAGTTCGCGTTCCTGCGTCGGCTCGACGCCAAGCTCGGGCGCGATGTGGTCGTGCCGCCCGACGACGACCCGATGCTGCGTCGTGCCGCCCAGCTGGGCGACGCGCACGAAGCACGCGTGCTGCAGGCGTATCTCGCCGAACTGGGGCCTGGTTCCGTCGGGAGCGCCGGCGGCGTTGTCGAAATTCCGCGCCCGACATCGATGTCGGCGCAGCACCTCTCCGAGGTCGCCTTCGCGACCGTCAACGCGCTGCTCGGCGGTGCCGATGTCGTCTTTCAGGCCACGTTCTTCGACCCTGCGCAACGGCCCGCCCACGACAATGTTCCCGAGATCGGCTTCGTGGGGTTCGCCGACTTCCTCAGACGCCGCCCCGATGGCCGATTCGAGGTGCAAGACACGAAACTCGCTCGGCGCGCAAAGGTGACGGCCCTGATGCAGCTCGCGGCATATGCTGAGCAGCTCGAACGGGTCGGGGTCCCCGTGCATGACAGCGCAGTGCTCATTCTGGGCGACGGCGCCCAGTCGCGTCATCGCCTCGCCGACATCGCCCCGGTGTTCCGCGCGCGCCGCGAGCGATTGCACGCGCTCATTGCGGAGCGCGCGATCGCGCGCGGGCATGACGGCGAGATCTCATCAGCGCCACCGGTGGCCTGGGGGTCGCTCGATGTCGTTGCTTGCGGTCGGTGCGAGGTGTGCGAGCCCGAGATCGAACGCACCCGCGATCCGCTGCTCATCGCAGGCATTCGCGCGGCGCAGCGCGATGCGCTCGTCGCGGCGGGCTTCGATTCGCTCGAGCGCGTCGCAGCGCTCACCGAGTCGGCTCCGAGCTCCGAATCGGTGGTTCCCGGGGTGGCGGCACCCATACTGCATCGACTCGCCGAGCAGGCGCGTCTGCAGTGCGAAGTCACCGCAGACGCGCCGCCTCCGGTTGCCATCGTCGACGCGTCGGCGCTCGCCGCGATCCCCGCCGCGGATGCCGGCGATCTCTTCTTCGATTTCGAGGGCGATCCGCTGTACCGGGCTCCGGGCCCCGATGGCACAGCCCGCTGGGGCATCGACTACCTGTTCGGCATGGTCGACGTCGACGAGCAGTTCACCGCGCTCTGGGCGCACGACCTCGATGCAGAGCGCGAGGCGCTCGAGCAATTTCTGGAGCTGATCGCCGAACGTCGCCGTCGGTTCCCGGGCATGCACATCTACCATTACGCCGCCTACGAGCGCACGCACCTGGCATCGATCGCCGCCCGGCACGGCGTCGGTGAGGCTGAAGTCGACGCACTGTTCCGCGACCATGTGCTGGTCGACCTCTACCCGGTGGTGCGCGCAGCACTGCGCATTGGCACACGCTCCTACTCCATCAAGAAGCTCGAACCGCTCTACATGGGCGATGCGCTCCGCGATGCCGACGGGGTCACGTCGGGCGCCCAATCAGTCACCGAATACGCCGAAGCGAGCGCTCAGTTGAGCTCGGCCGACAGTGATACCCGTGCCGAGGGCCAGCGCCGCATGGACGCCATCGGTGACTACAACGCATACGATTGCGTCTCGACACTGCACCTGCGCAACTGGTTGCTCGAGATTGCCCAGGCTCACGCAGTCACCCCGTATACACCGGTACCGCTCGCCGAGGCAGGCGGGCCACAGCTCGACCTCAGCGCAACCGGAGTGGCGCTTGCCGCGCACGCGGAACGTCTCGCGAGCGACGGGCAGCCCGGCGACCGCACTGCGGCAGCCATCGCCGCAAGCGCGATCGACTATCACGAGCGTGAGCAGAAGTCGTTCTGGTGGGCGCACTTCGCCCGGTTGATCGATCCGGTCGACGACTGGGCCGACACGCGAGATGTGCTCATCGTTGACCCGCAACGGAGTCGGGTCGTCGAAGCCTGGCACACGCCTCCGCGCGCCCGTAGCGATCGCAGGCACGTGCAACTCGCCGGTGCTGCGGCTCCCGGGTCGCGCTTCCGAGACGACGGTGATGCGTTTGCCGTGTACGCCTATCCGGCGCCCTTCCCGCAGTACGGTGCCGCGCCCGGGGCGCGAGGTGCCCGTCAGGTCACGGTGATCGAGGGCCGAGATGACGGTGCGGTGATCCGAGAAACGGTGCCCGCAGGCGTCGAGCCGTTTTCTGACCTGCCCGTGGCGCTCACCCCGGGGCCTCCGCCTCGAGCGGGTGCCCAGAAAGGCGCGATCGAGGAGTGGGGTGCGGGTCTGGCACGTTCGCTCGACGCCGGATTCTTCCCCGCCGACCCCGTGGTCGATCTTCTGCGACGTCAACCGCCGCGTCTGCGTGGCGGCGCCGAACTCGTCTCCGAACGTTCAGCGGAGGCGATCGAGCTCGTCGGTGGTGACGCCGAAGCGGGCCGCATCGGCGCCGTCATCGCCTCCGTGCGCGCGCTCGACCGCTCGGCGCTCGCCGTGCAGGGGCCGCCCGGCACGGGCAAGACGTATCTTGCCGCGCGGGTCATTGCGCACCTCGTCGAGCATCACGGCTGGTCGATCGGGGTCGTCGCCCAATCTCATCGGGTCGTCGAGAATGTGTTGAGCGGTGTCGTGTCGGCAGGGCTGCCGGCCGGGCTCGTCGGCAAGGCGACGCAGCGCGGTGCATCTGCCGCAGACATCGCCGCACTTCCGTTCACCGCGCTGCGCAGCGGGGGGCAAGCCGCGTTTCTCGCCGGGCACCAGCGGGCAGGCCGCGGAGCGGTCATCGGCGGCACCGCTTGGGATTTCAGCAATGCAGATCGCGTGGGTCGGCAGCAGCTCGATCTGCTCGTCGTCGATGAAGCCGGCCAGTTTTCCCTCGCGCCGACGATCGCGGCATCCGTCGCCGCGCGGCGACTCCTCCTGCTCGGCGACCCGCAGCAGCTGCCGCAGGTCTCGCAGGGCTCGCACCCCGAGCCCGTCGACACCTCGGCACTCGGCTGGCTCGTCGGCGACCACGAGACGCTGCCCGAGCAGTTGGGGTACTTCCTGGCCGAGACGCGGCGCATGCGGCCCGAACTCGCTGACGTCGTCTCGGAGCTCGCGTACGAGGGGCGCCTCCGCGCGCATCCCAGTGCATCGCGGCGCGAAGTGATGGGAGTGGGCCCCGCCGGGCTGCACTGGCACCCGGTGCGGCACTTCGGCAACGCGACCTCATCACCGGAAGAAGCCGAAACCGTTGTCGCGACCGTGCGAGCGGCGTTGGCGGGCCGGTTGCGCGAGGCCGGAGCGCCGGAACGGCCGTTGACCGCCGCCGACCTGATCGTGGTCGCCGCCTACAACGCGCAGGTCGAATGCGTCAGCGATGCGCTGCGCGCCCATGGCCTGGGTGAGGTGCGCGTCGGCACCGTCGACAAGTTCCAAGGGCAGGAAGCGGTGATCGCGATTGTCACGCTCGCGGCGTCGAGTGCCGCCGAAGTGCCGCGCGGCCTGGAGTTCCTCCTGATGCGCAATCGACTCAACGTGGCGATCAGTCGCGCGCAATGGTCCGCTCATCTCGTGTCATCGGATCGCCTTGGCGACGGGCTGCCGACGAGCGCCGAAGGCGTGAGCGCTTTGTCGGGGTATCTCCGTCTTGTGGAACGCGCGCACGCCGCTAACGTGGAGGCATGGTGAATCCCGGAGGTCCCTTCAAGACACCGCCGTCACGCGGACTGCCCCCGCTGCCTGGCGGCGGCGCAGATCCCGCGGTCGGTCGGGCATCCGCCGACGCCGACGAACTCGCCGCAGGCGGCCTGCGCCGTGTCGCGGTACCCCCGAGCGTGTCTCGCCGGTCTGCCATTCCCGCGTTCGAAGTCATGCGCATCACCGAGCAGATCGCCCAGCGCCGAGCCGAGGGGCGCGACGTCGTGTCGCTCTGCGCGGGTGAGCCCAGTGCGCGACCGGTACCTGGCACGCTGCGCCCGGCGGGCTACACCGGCCCGCTGGGCACGGCACCGCTACGCGAAGCCGTGGCCGGGCACTACCGGGAGTGGTACGGAGTCGACGTCGACCCGGCATCGGTCGCGATCACGACCGGGTCTTCGGGAGCCTTCCAGCTCGCGTTCCTCGCGGCCTTCGATCCCGGCGACCGGGTGGCGCTCGCGAGCCCGGGGTACCCGGCCTACCGCAACATCCTGACGGCCCTGGGAGTCGAGGTCGTCGAGATTCCCGCGGGCCCGGAGGCGCGGTACCAACCGACCCCCGCACTCCTGGACCAGGCGGTCGCGGAGCGCGGCGACCTGGCCGGGCTGATCTTGGCGTCTCCCGCCAACCCGACCGGCACCATGCTCGATCGCCAGGCGCTGACCGCACTCGTGGCCTGGTGCTCGCTGCGCGGCGTCAGACTCGTCAGCGACGAGATCTATCACGGCATCACGTTCGCCGATCCCGGAAGCGCGGATGCGCGCGGCGTGACCGCGCGTCAACTCGACGCGGAAGCGATCGTCATCAACTCGTTCTCGAAGTACTGGGGCATGACCGGGTGGCGACTCGGCTGGGCGTTGCTGCCCGACTCGCTGATCGCACCGTTCGAAGCCCTCGCATCGAACTTCGCGCTGTCGCCCCCCGCCCCCGCACAAGAGCTCGCCCTCACCGCGTTCACGCCCGAAAGCTACGCAGAGCGCGACGCGATCGTCGCCGGGTTCGGCCGAGCCCGCCAACTGATTCTCGACGCCGAGTCGAGCCTCGACTGGGGTGTTGCTGCGCCTTCAGACGGAGCGTTCTACTACTACTCCGAACTCGGCCCGCAGCTCGATCGATTCACGGACTCGGTGACCTACTCCCGTGAACTGCTGAGCGGTGCTGACGTCGCGGTCGTTCCCGGCGTCGATTTCGACCCGATCGGGGGGTCGCGATCGATCCGGCTCTCCTATGCGGCCGGAGAATCAGCCGTCGCGGAAGCGCTCGAGCGCATCCTCCGCTTCCAACGCGGCTGACGTCGGCCGCCCGGCCAACGTATTCAGACGCTGGTCAGGCCGCCAGTCGGATCGGCGTTCCGGTCGCGATGCCGATCCGGCTCTGCAGCTGATCGGTGACCACCGGCTGCTCCGCGTCGATGCCGAGTGAGGCGAGCGCATCGGCACCCGTCGGCCCGAGGTCGATGACGACGGCGGTCACCGACTCGGCGAGCGGCCCTTCGAGCGTCGCCACGGCGCGAGCCAGTGCTGACCGCACCGCCTTGCCGAGCATCGCCCCATCGGCATCCGCAGCGGTTTCGACCTCTGCCCGAGCGTAGGTCACGCCGTCGCCGGTGATGATCTCGCCGATCACCAGACCGCCATCGCGGCGAACCGAGGCGTCGAGTACGGTGCTGGTCGAACCGGGGGTCACCGTGGTGAAGGGGAGGGGAATGCCCGAAGGGGCGCCGCCGTCATCACCGTGGTGATGATCGGGCGACGCCCCTCCGAATGAGAACTTCAGATCCATGGGATCCAGCGTACGCCTTAGGCGTTGGCTGCGAGGACCTCGTCGACGCTCGAGTAGGCGAGCTCGGGGAACGCGTCGGAGACACCCTTGAACGTCAGCACGCCCTCGTGGGCGTTCAGTCCCTTGGCAAGCGACTCGTCAGCGTTCAATGCGGCGACCCAGCCCTTGTCGGCGAGTGCGACGACGTAGGGGAGGGTGGCGTTGGTGAGTGCAGCGGTCGAGGTCTCGGGGACAGCCCCCGGCATGTTCGCCACGCAGTAGTAGATCGAGTTGTGCACCTGGAAGGTGGGGTCGTCGTGCGTGGTGGGGCGCGAGTTCTCGAAGCAGCCGCCCTGGTCGATTGCGATGTCGACGAGCACCGAGCCCGGCTTCATCTGTGCAACCATCTCGTCGGTGACGAGCTTCGGTGCCTTCTCGCCCGGGATCAGCACGGAGCCGATGACGAGATCCGCGTCCTTGAGCGCCTCGGTAATGTTGTGCGCATTCGAGGTGCGGGTCTGAATGCGACCGTTGAACTCGTCCTCGAGCTGCTTGAGACGGGGGATCGCGATGTCGATGACGGTGACCTCGGCGCCCATGCCGTACGCGATACGCGCGGCCTGCTCGCCGGCAGCGCCGCCGCCGATGACGACGACCTTGCCGCGACGGGTCGCGGTGACGCCGCCGAGCAGCACGCCGCGGCCGCCGTTGGCCTTCATCAGCGAGTACGCGCCGACCTGAGCGGAGAGTCGACCGGCGACCTCAGACATGGGGGCGAGCAGCGGCAGTGCGCGACCGGCCTGCACCGTCTCGTACGCGATGGCGGTGGTGCCCGACTCGAGCACCTTCTCGGTGAGCGTCTTGTCGGCGGCGAGGTGCAGGTAGGTGAAGAGCACCTGGCCCTTGCGCAGCTTGTCGTACTCGGCCGCGATCGGCTCCTTGACCTTGAGGATCATGTCGGCCTGAGCCCACACGTCGTCAGCGCTCTCGATGATCTGCGCGCCGGCTGCGGCGTACTCGGCATCGGTGATCGCCGAGCCGACACCGGCACCGGCCTGCACGAAGACTTCGTGGCCACGACGGGTGAGCTCGACGACGCCGGCCTGCGTGATGGCGACGCGGTTCTCGTTGTTCTTGATTTCGGTGGGAATGCCGACGCGCATGAGATGCTCCAATGGAATCTGCGGTGAGTGATGCGGTGCCAGACCGCGGATGAGCCGGGTACGGCGCGATCCGTTGCGGTCGAACCCTCTCATTGTGCAGTATGTTCGCCCGTTGTACACTTGGCCTGAATTCTCTTCGGCAATTTTTGTTGATGTGATCGAGATATAAGCGAAAGACGGGTTGCAGTGGCCGAAACCTCGAAGAATCTGCGCGGTGTGATCGAGCTTGACGAAGTGGATCGCAAGATCGTCGACGAGCTGCAGGCGAACGGGCGCATGACGAATGCGGAGCTCGCCGAGCGCGTGGGGGTTGCCGCGTCGACCTGCATCGCCCGCGTGCGCAGCCTGGTGTCGCGCAAGATCATCACGGGGTTCACGGCGTCGGTGAATCCGCGCGCGATCGGGCTCGATCTCGAGGTGCTCGTGAGCGTGACCGTTCGCTCGGGGGCTCGTCAGCGCATCACCGAACTCAGCGACGAGTTGCGAGGCCTCCCCGAGGTGATGCAACTCTTCTTCCTCGGCGGTGTCGAGGATTTCATCATTCATCTCGCCGTGCGAGATTCCGATCACGTGCGCGATTTCGTCGTCGAGCACCTCTCCGCGCATCCTGCGGTGTCGTCGACGCGCACGAGCATCGTCTTCAGTCACCATCAGAATCCGATCCGCATGGAGGTATCGTGACCCGGGCGCTGCTTGCCGTCGACGTGCAGAACGACTTCACCGAGGGCGGTGCGCTCGGGGTGATCGGCGGATCGGACGTCGCGATCGGAATCGCTGCACTGCTCGAGACGCCGTCGTATGCACTCGTCGTGGCCTCCCGAGATTGGCATGAGGCCGACGGCTCGAACGGCGGTCACTTCGCGGCGCCGGGCGTCGATCCCGACTTCATCACGACCTGGCCGGTGCACTGCGTGCAGGGGAGTGACGGCGCCGAATTCCACCCCGCGATGCCGCTGGATCGCATCGACGTGCACGTGCGCAAGGGCATGGGCGAGCCGGCGTATTCAGCGTTCGAGGGCCGCACGACCGACGGGCGCGGCCTCGTCGAGGTGTTGCGATCTGCCGGAATCGAGTCGATCGACATCGCAGGCATCGCCACTGACTACTGCGTGCGGGCGTCGGCATTGGACGCGGTCGCGTCGGGCTTTGAGGTGCGGGTGCTCACCGATCTGATCGCGGGTGTGGCGCCCGAGTCATCGACTGCCTCGCTCCGCGAGCTCGCCGAAGCCGGGGTCGAGTTCGTCTAGAAAGCGTTGGGGTTGATGCGTGCTTCGTGCGCGTCGAGTGCGAGTTCTGCGGCGCGCAGGGTGTGCGAGCTGTAGCGGCCGATTGCGCGTTCTTCGAGCAGCGCCTCACGCTGCGCATCGAGGGCGACCCGAGTCAGTCGGCGGAAGCATGCCGCCTGCGTTTCCTGGGATTGGTGCGGAATCGGCCCGGTCACCGGCGCGTTCAGGAACGAGATCGGTGCGAGCGCGCTCTTCGCGTTCAGCCGCACGCGTTTGAGTACGTCTTCCGTGGGCAGTACGTGACCTTCGTCGTTGTCTTCGTCGATTTCGAGTTCGTCTTCCAGTGCCGTGTTCGCCGCATCGAAGAGGTCGCGGCTGAGAGACTGCAGTTCGCCGCTGTTCGAGCCCGTGTTCGCGCCCTCGGGCCAGAGCTTGCGGATGAAGAGCGGCAGCGTGAGCCCGTGGAGCAGCAGGGTCAGCACGGCGACGAGAAACGCGATGAGGATCAACTGCGGGCGGTACGGCACATCGGTCGAGATGGATTGCGCGGCAGCGAGCGTGACCACGCCGCGCATTCCGCTCCACGACAGCAGCACACCGTCTCGCCAGCCCAGCTGCTGTTCCTGCTCATGGGCGAGATCGGCGCGCGAACGCTGCTCCAGAATCTCGAGCTTGCGCAGCTTGCGGGAGTCGGTGTCAGCTCGCCGCGCGCGCGACAGAATGCGCGTGAATCCGTCGCTGCGTTGCTGAATGCGCCCCTCGTCACCGCGCATCGTCCAGATCATGGGCACCATGAAGGCGCCGCGCAGCAGGATGAGGATGACGACGAGCCCGACCGCGATGAGGGCGACGTGCGCAAGCTGCAGTTCGGTGTCGTCGACCTCGTCGAGCAGGGTGTGCAGTTGCAGCCCCATGACCAGGAAGACGCCGTTCTCGAGCGCGAACTGCACGGTGCGCCAATTGAGGCGTTCATTCATGCGGGCTTGCGGGCTGAAGCGCTTGGCCGCGTGGTGACCGGTGTACAAGCCGGTGACGACGACGGCGAGCACGCCCGAGGCGCCGATCTCTTCCGCGGGCATGAATGCGACGAACGGGACGACGAAGGAGATGATGGTGTCGTAAACCGGGTTGTGCAGCTTCGAGCGAACCCAGACCGTGATGACGCCCATCACGATGCCGATCGCGATCGCTGCGATCACGGAGTAGCCGAACGAGCCGGCGGCGTCCCAGAAAACAAAACTGCCCGCGATGGCGGCGAGTGCAGTTTTCAGGAGCACCAGGGAGGTCGCGTCGTTGACCAGGCTTTCGCCTTCAAGTATCGAGACGAGTCGATCGGGCATGCCGAGACGCTTGCCGATCGAAGTAGCGGCGACCGCGTCGGTCGGGCTGATCACCGCGCCGAGTGCGATGCCGACCGCAAGTGGAATCGGTGGGACGAGCAGATGGATCACGAAGCCGACGATCACGGCCGAGATGATGACGAGCAGCACCGACAGGCCGACCACGGGTCTGAAATTGCGGCGGAAGTCGACGAGCGGCACGTTGACGGCGGCCGAGTAGAGCAGCGGCGGGAGCACGCCGAGCAGGATGATCTCGGGGTCGATCTCGACGCGGGGCACGAACGGCAGGTACCCGGCGCCAATGCCGACGACGACGAGGATGAGCGGAGCCGCGACGCCGATGCGCCCGCCCAGGATCGAGGTGCCGACGAGTACGACGACGGCGGCGACTGCGATCAGGCCGAGTTCCATGACCCAATGGTACCGGGGTCGCCTCGGCGAATACGGGTCCGGGGTATGCTTCAGTGCACGATTACGCCACCCGCGGAAACCCCGTGGAACTCGGACCAGCTCTGGTTCGCGACCTCGAGCGCCGCAGTGTCGATGCGTGCTCCGGGGAAGGGAGTCACCTCGATTCCGCCCGCCTTCGTGCGACCGCGCTTCCAGGTGCCGACGACGCGACCCCGGTTGATGACGGTCGCGAGGAACATGCCGTTGCGGCCGGGCACGATGCGCTCGAAGTGCTTCGGATCGAGTTGGGCATCGCGGTTCTGATAGCCGAGCAGGTGCTCGTCGAATGCCGCGAGCAGCTGCCACTCGGCAAGACCGGCGTCTCTGTCGGTGTCGGCATCGGAATCGGGCGTCGCATCAAGCAGTACGGGATCGACCCACATCTTGCCGGCGACGCCGTGCACGGGGTCGCCCGCGTCGTCCAGTGCGCGCGCTTCGACCAGGGCGCCCGATTCGGTGGCGGCCACGATGCCGGTGCGGGCCTCGGTCACCGTCAAGCCCGTCCACCACGCGAAGTCTGTGTCGCGGACCGGGCCGCGCGCTGCGGCATATCGCGTCGCGAGCTCTGCGAATGCCTCGTCACCCGAGAGTTCGCGGGGAGCCGCGATCCAGTCGCTGGAGCGCACGAGCAGCGGTTCTCCCGACGTGCCAACCGGACCGAACGTGGCCCACCCGTTCTGGCAGATCCACCAGATGAGGTGATATCTCCACGAGCTCTGCCAGTCGATGCCCGCAGCAGTCCAGGCCTCAGACAGTGCTTCGCGATCCAGCCCGGGGGAGGCTGCGTTGTGCCGTACGCTGTCGATCGCGGCGAGCGACGTCTCGACCAGCCGCTCGAGGGCGGCGTCGCTCATGCCGAGCATCTTGCGTCGCTTGGGGGCGCCCGCGAGTACGCGGTGATTCGTCGCACGCTGCATCCAACCGATGTCTTCGGCAGCGACGAGGTGCACCGTGCCGCGCATCGGCCACGAACGCACGATGCGGTGCTCGGCGAAGGCCGCCTCGACGTCGGTGACGGTCGTTTCAGGGGCCCGAACTCCCAGCGCCCAGCGAGCCGAACGCCAGTCTTGCCCTGCACCGCCAGCATGCGGCGGGCGACTTCGGCGATGCGCTCGGCGCCGGTGCGTGCCGTGCCTGTGCCTGCGGTGCCAGCGTGTGCGGCAGCCGCTGTGCCCGGTGCCGGGCTGTGCACCGCAGCGGTCGAGCCCTCGCCATGCAGTGTGAGGCCCTGCGCCCGCATGCGGAGACGCACCTGGTCGTGCGGAGTCAGATCGTGAGGCATGCGCTCAGTGTAGGCCGCACCGCAGACATCGCGCGGGTGAGGGGCGCCGCGCGATCCGGCACCGCTCACAGCTGATCGAGCCAGGCGCCCACACGTGCCACGAGCAGATCGGTGGCCTCGGCGTCGAAGCCCGAGAGTGCGCGATCGCAGAAGAGATGACTGTCACCGGCATAGCTGTAGAGCTGCGCCGCGCCGCCCGATTGCACGACGAGTTGCCGCGCCGATTCGATATCGCCCTCGAGCGCGAAGAACTCGTCGCCATCGTGACCGTGAATCTGCGCCGGCAGACCAGCCGGCCAGGCGCCGATGGCCCACTCCCCGGTGACCGGCAGGCACGCCTCGAGCAGCAGGGCGCCCGCGGCATTCGCGCGCGTCTGCGCGAGGCGCTGCGCATGCGTCACTCCCCACGAGATCCCGGCGTAGACCAGGCGATCGGGTAGGGGAGCGAGCGCGTCGCCGATCGTGTGCTGCAGGTCGCCGGAGTCCAGCGTCTGGGCGAACGCGAACCCGTCTTCGATCGAGTCGAAGGTGCGCCCGGCGTAGAGATCTGGTGTGTGCACCCGGTGCCGAGACCCGGCGATGCGCTCGGCCAGATCGCGCACGCCCGCAGTGCGTCCCTGAATATGGTGGAACAGTACGACATCGACCATCACGCACCTCCGGCGCAGGCAACGCCCGGTGCGGCGTCGCTGCTGATACCGTACGCGTACGGCCCACGGGCGGCAAGCGCCGGGGCAGGTTGAGGGCAGATCGGAGCACGGCATGGGCAAGACGATCGTCATCACCGGAGCGAGCGACGGCATCGGGGCTGCAGCGGCACGCCGGCTGCACCGCGGCGGGCACACCGTGGTGCTCGTCGGGCGCTCGGCCGAGACGACCGCGACGATCGCCGACTCGCTCGGCGCGCACTGGTTCACGGCCGACTTCGGCGACCTTGCGCAGGTGCGCGCGCTCGCCGCAGCGCTCGCCGACGCCTACCCCCGCATCGACGTGCTCGCGAACAATGCCGGCGGCATCATGGGCGAGCGTGCTGAGACCATCGACGGCTTCGAGCGCACGTTCCAGGTGAATCACCTGGCGCCGTTCCTCCTCACGACGGACCTGATGCCGACGCTCATCGCGGGGCGGGCCACCGTGATTCAGACGGCGAGCCTGGCCGCACGCGTTTTCAGCCGCTTCGATATCGAGGATCTGCAGAACGCCCGCAACTACGCCCCGCAGCGGGCCTACGGTAACGCGAAGCTCGCCAACATTCTCTTCACCGTCGAACTGCAGCGCCGCTTCGGCGACGCAGGCATTTCGGCCGCGGCGTTCCACCCGGGCATCGTCGGTACCGGGTTCGCAAACGACACCACTCATGTCATGCGCTGGCTCTATCACGGACCGCTGCAGCGACTCTTCACGGTCAGCCCGGAGCGCGGCGCCGATCAATTGGTCTGGCTCGCCGAGGGCGTGCCCGGACGCACGTTCGCACCGGGTGCGTACTACGAGTCGCGGGCGATCTCGAACCGCGTGAGCCCCGAGGTGCACGACCCCTGGATCGCACGCGAACTATGGGACCGATCGGCGGAGTTGCTGCGCGGCGCCCTCTAGAAACGTGCGCGCGCGTACTGCGGGGGTACGAGGTCAGCGGCACCCGGAGCTCGGAGTTCGTGCGCCCAGGCGATCGGCAGATGCGGATCGGCGAGCAGCGGCCTGCCAAGAGTGATGATGTCGGCCTGACCCGACGCCAAAATGCCCTCGGCCTGCGCGGCGCTCGTGATGAGCCCGACGGCGCTCACGGGGAGCGCGTCGGCCGCGCGCAGATGCGCCGCGAGCGGCACTTGATACGACGGCCCCACCGGAATGCGCGCATCGGGAACGTTGCCGCCGCTCGACGCATCGACGAGATCGGCGCCGTCAGTCTGCAACCAGGCGGCGACCTGAGCGGCCTCTGCGACGTCGAAACCGCCATCGACCCACTCGGAGGCCGAGACCCGCACGACGATCGGCAAGCCGTGGTGTGCCGCGCGGATCGCTTGCACCGTCTCGCGGAGCAGTCGAGCGCGATGCGCGAGCGGACCACCGTAGGCGTCGGTACGCCGGTTCGAGATCGGCGAAAGGAACTCTTGCAGCAGGTAGCCGTGCGCGGCGTGGATCTCGACCAGGTCGAAGCCGGCGCGCACGGCGCGATCGGCCGCTGCTACGAAGGCCTCGACGACCTCGGCTAGCTCGTCGACTTCCAATGCTCGGGGCACCGCGAATTCTCCGAACGCGACCGCAGACGGAGCAACGGTCTGCCAGCCGCCCTCATCGAGGGGCACACTGCCATCGGCGAAGCCCGGCAGTGACGGGTACGTCGATCCCTTGCGTCCGGCGTGGGCCAGTTGGATGCCGATCGCGGCGCCATGGGCGTGGGCGGCGCGCGTGATGCGCTGCAACGGCGCCACCTGCTCCTCGCTCCAGATGCCCGGGCAGCGCGGACTGATGCGGCCCTCCGGAGCGACTGCGGTCGCCTCCATGAACACCACACCCGCCCCGCCTCGGGCGAGCCCTCCCAGGTGCTGCAGGTGCCAGTCGGAGACCACGCCGTCTTCGGTATCGACCGAGTACTGGCACATGGGGGCGACCCAGAGGCGATTGCGCACCTCGAGATCACGAATCGTGAACGAGCGGAACAGATGAGGAACGGCCATACCTCCCGAGCCTACTCCGGCGATGTTTCGCGCGCGCCCCTCGCCCGAGCCGACCCAGCGGCCGGAATGGGGGAGGTCGCTGGTACGTTGCATGCCATGACGAACACCGCAGAGGAGGCCGAACCATGGGCACGCTGATGCGCATCCTGAAATTCACCCGCAGCCTGACGCCGTACTACATCGGCATCATGATCGCCGCGGCGGTGGTCACGGCCGCGGGTCTGGCCGTCCCGTTCATCACCGGCCGCGCGACCGACGTCATTGTCGCGGCACTCGGCGGTGCTGCGAGCGAGGATGGTGCTGCGACTGCGGACGTCGACCCCGGGCGAACCATCGCGACCGTGCTCGCGCTCGCCGCAGCACTGCTCCTGGTCAGCCTGATCGAAGCCATCATCGGCAACATTGGCGGGTACTGGGGCGACGTGATGAGCGCGAAGATGCGCACGATTCTGTCGACCCGGTACTTCGCCCAGCTGCTCGCGCTGCCGCAGCGCTACTGCGACACCGAGTTGACCGGCACGATCGTGGCACGGCTCAATCGCTCGATCTCCGAGATCACCAACTTCATGAAGTCGTTTTCGAACCTCTTTGTGACGCTGCTGCTCACCACGATCTCGGTGCTCGCGATCAGCGCCTGGTTCTACTGGCCCCTCGCCGTGCTGCTCGCCGTCGCGTACCCGGTTTACCTCTGGCTCACCGCACTCACGAGCCGCCGCTGGCAACGCATCGAGGGCGAAAAGAACGAGCATGTCGATGTCGCCTCCGGCCGATTCGCGGAGGTCGTGGGGCAGATGCGCGTGGTGAAGTCGTTCGTCGGTGAAACCCGTGAACTCCGCGCCTTTCGCGACCGGTTTGACGCCACTGAAACGCTCACGGCCGAGCAATCACGTCACTGGCACCGCATGGATGCACTGCGCCAGGGGGTGCTCCACCTGATCTTCTTCGGGCTGTACGCCATCATTTTCGCGCGGACGGTGCTGGGCTACTTCACGATCGGCGAAATGGTCATGCTGGTGCAGCTGATGGCCATGGCGCGTCAGCCGGTGACGAGTCTCAGCTGGGTCGTCGACACCGCGCAGCGAGCCATTGCTGGCTCGCAGTCGTACTTCGCGGTCATGGATCTCGACCCGGTCGTCGTCGACGGCGGTGGCTCGCGGCCCGTCGACGTGCTACCGGCTGACGCGTCATCGAGTGCGTCTGCCGACGGGCGTGCCGGCGGTGTTGCGGTCGCATTCCGCCGCGTGCATTTCGGGTACGACGCCGATGACGACGTGCTGACCGACATCTCGTTCGACGTGGCTCCGGGGGAGCGCGTGGCCTTCGTTGGAGAGTCGGGCGGAGGGAAAACGACACTCACGAGTTTGCTGATGGGGCTGTACGGTGTGCGGTCGGGAACCATCGAGGTGGCCGGCGCGGGCGACAGCATCGACGACCTCCGACGCAGCATCGGGGTCGTGTTTCAGGATCCGGCGCTGTTCTCCGGCACCATCGCTGAGAACATCGCGTACGGGCAGCCCGACGCGACCCGCGAGCAGATCGAAGCGGCGGCGCAGCGCGCTGCCGTCGACGTGTTCGTGCGTCGGTTCCCCCGCGGTTACGACACACTGATTGGAGAGCGCGGCGTGAAGCTCTCGGGCGGCCAGCGTCAGCGCATCGCGGTGGCTCGAGCCATGCTCAAGGACGCGCCGATTCTGGTGCTCGACGAGGCGACGTCAGCACTCGACACGAAGTCGGAGCGTCTCGTTCAGGCGGGCCTCGAAGACTTGATGCGTGGGCGCACCAGCCTGATCATCGCCCACCGGCTCTCGACGATCGCCGAGGTCGATCGCATCGTCACACTGCGCGACGGTCGAGTCGATGAGATCGGTACCCCTGCGGAGCTCGCTCGATCGGGCGGCATCTACGCCGAACTGCTCGATCTGCAGTCGTCATCGACGCGTGACGACCGTAAGCGACTGCGTGATTTCGAGGTCTTCGGCTGATCGAGCGCTGCATTGTCGGTGGTCTGTGCCAGTGTTGTGGGTAGGCATTCCCGACGACTCTGAAGGAGGCACCGTGCACGAGATCCAGTGCCCCCACTGCCATACGGCGTTCACCGTCGACGAAGCCGGGTACGCCGACATTCTGAAGCAGGTACGCGACCGTGATTTCGACGCGCAGCTGCACGAGCGTCTGCAACTCGCCGAGCGTGACCAAGCCCGAGCACTCGAGTTGGCCGAGGCCGCCGCTGCGGGCGAGTTGCAGCGGGCCACATCCGCGAAAGACGCCGAAATTCAGCAGCTCACGGCGCGGCTCGACGCCGGCGCCACTGCGCAGAAGCTCGCGGTCGCCGAAGCCCTCAGCGCCATCGAGCGGGAGCGCGACGCGCTGGTCAATGACCTCGCGCAGGCGAAGCGAGAGCAGCAGGCCGCGGCCGAACTCGCCGAGGCGCAGCGCGCACGTGAACTGCACGAACAGGCGGCTGCACAACTGGCCGAGGTGCAGCAGTTGCGCGCGAAACTCGACTCGACCGAGTTGGCCCGCAAGCTCGAGATCACCGAGGCCGTCAGTGTGATCGAGCGCGAGCGCGATGAATTGCGCAGCGGCCTTGAGCGTGCGGCACTCGAGAAAGAGCTCGCCGAGCGGTCGCTCAAAGAGTTCCACGCGGTGCAGTTGCGCGATCGCGACGGCGAGATTGAGCGGTTGAAAGATTTCAAGGCGCGGTTGTCGACGAAGATGATCGGCGAGACGCTCGAGCAGCACTGCGAGACAACTTTCAACCAGATTCGTGCGACTGCGTTTCCGAACGCGTATTTCGAGAAAGACAACGACGCCCGCTCCGGCAGCAAGGGCGACTACATCTTCAAAGACCTCGATGTTTCGGGCCTTGAGATCGTCTCGATCATGTTCGAGATGAAGAACGAGGCCGACACGACGGCGACGAAGCACAAGAATGAAGACTTCTTGAAAGAGCTCGACAAGGATCGGCGCGAGAAGGGGTGCGAGTACGCCGTGCTCGTCAGCCTGCTCGAACCCGAAAGCGAACTCTATAACAGCGGCATCGTCGACGTCTCGCACCGGTACCCGAAGATGTATGTCATTCGACCGCAGTTCTTCATTCCGCTCATCACCCTGCTGCGCAATGCTGCCCTGAACTCATTGAAGTACAAGGCGGAGCTCGAACAGGTGAAGTCGCAGAACATCGATATCACCCACTTCGAAGCCGAGCTCGACACCTTCAAAAACGCGTTTGGAAAGAACTACGAACTGGCGTCGCGTCAGTTCCAAGAAGCGATCAAACGCATCGACACGTCGATCGCCGAAATGCAGAAGGTGAAAGACAATCTGCTGAAATCGGAGAACAACCTGCGCCTCGCGAACGATAAAGCGCAAGGCGTGACCATCAAGAAGCTCACCCGTGGCAACCCGACGATGCAGACCAAGTTCGCCGAGCTCGAACGCGGCGACGAAACCCCCGGCGCTGAGGCGCGACAGGAGCCCGAACACTCATGAATTTGGGATCGATTCTCGACTCCACCCGCTTCGAATCCTCCGATGACGCCTTCTCAGCGTTCGAGGAGTGGGCGTGGGAGCAACGCGCGCTCCGCCTGTATCCCGCGCAAGAGGAAGCCGTGCTCGGCATCGCCCTGGGCAGCAACGTCATTCTGGCGACGCCGACCGGCACCGGAAAGTCGCTGGTCGCGCTCGGCGCCCACTTCATTGCACTCTCCGAGCAGCGTCGCACGGTCTACACCGCCCCGATCAAAGCGCTCGTCAGCGAGAAGTTCTTCGACCTCGTCGATGTATTCGGTGCCGATCGCGTCGGCATGGTGACCGGCGACAGCTCGATCAACCCGGATGCGCCGATTCTGTGCTGCACCGCCGAGATCCTCGCCAACCTCGCGATTCGCGACCGCACCGCGGGCGGCATCACGCAGGTGGTCATGGATGAATTCCATTACTACGCAGAGCCCGATCGAGGCTGGGCCTGGCAGGTGCCGCTCCTGCTGATGCGCGATGCGCAATTCCTGCTCATGTCGGCCACGCTCGGCGACGTCACCGACCTTGCCGATGATCTGTCGCGACGCACGGGCCGCGACACGGCGCTTGTCACCGGTGTCGAACGGCCGGTACCCCTGTCGTTCGCTTACGAGGTCGCTCCGGCGCACGAGGTCGTCGAGCAACTGCTCGACGATCGTCAGGTGCCCGCCTATCTCGTGCACTTCAATCAATCGCACGCGGTCGAGCAAGCGCAAGCGCTCGCAAGCATTCGCATCGTTGATCGCACGGGTCGCGACGAGATTGCGGCCGCGATCGGCGACTTCCGGTTCTCGACCGGCTTTGGCTCGACGCTTTCACGCCTGGTGCGGTCGGGCATCGGCGTGCATCACGCGGGCATGCTGCCCCGGTATCGCCGTCTGGTCGAGCAACTCGCACAACGCGGGCTGCTGCGCGTGATCTGCGGCACCGACACACTCGGCGTCGGCATCAACGTGCCGATCCGCACGGTCGTCATCACGGCGCTCACCAAGTTCGACGGCGAGAAGATGCGCCGATTGTCGGCACGCGAGTTCCACCAGATCGCCGGGCGTGCTGGTCGAGCGGGCTTCGACACCGAGGGCGACGTGATCGCGCTCGCGCCTGAGCACGAAGTCGAGAACGCCAAAGCAGCGGCGAAAGCGGCCGCGAAGGCGTCTGGCGGCAAGAAGGCGAAGCCGGCAAAGAAGAAGTCCCCGCCTCAGGGCTTCGTCGCTTGGAGCGAAGCCACGCTCGAGAAGCTCGTCGGGTCGCAGCCCGAAGCGCTCGTCAGTCGCATGCGGGTGACGCACTCGATGGTGCTCGGTGTCATCGGTCGCGGAGAAACCCGCGAGGGCGAAGCGCTCGAGACGATGCGCACTCTCGTATTCGACAGTCACGAACCGCGCTCCGCGCAGTTCGCGCACGCCCGCACCGCACTCGCGATCTTCCGCACTCTGCGTCAAGGCGGCATCGTCGAAGTGCACACCGACGGGCGCGGGCAGCAGCTGCTCCGCCTGACGGTCGAGCTCCAAGCCAACTTCGCGCTCAACCAACCGCTCTCACCGTTCGCCCTTGCTGCCATCGAGCTGCTCGACCCCGAATCGACCGAATACCCGCTCGACGTCATTTCCATCATCGAAGCGACGCTCGAAGACCCGCGCGCGATCCTGCGCGCGCAAGAGCACAAGGCGCGCGGCGAAGCCGTCGCCGCAATGAAGGCCGAGGGCATCGAGTACGACGAGCGCATGGAACTGCTCGAAGCCGTCACGCATCCGCAGCCGCTGGAAGAGCTGCTCGACGAAGCGTTCGGCGAGTACACGAAAGAAGTGCCGTGGGCCCGTGACTTCGCGCTGCGACCGAAGTCGGTCGTGCGCGACATGATCGAGCGCGCCTTCGGGTTCCGAGACCTCGTGTCGTTCTACCAGTTGGGGCGTTCCGAAGGCGGAGTGCTGCGATATCTCAGCGACGCGTTCCGAGCCATCGAGCGCACCGTGCCTGAGCGAGCAAAGACTCCCGAACTCGAAGAGCTGCTCGACTGGCTCGGCGAACTCGTGCGGCAGGTCGACTCGAGCCTCATCGACGAGTGGGAACAGCTCTCGAACCCTGACGTCGAGGCGCACCGCAAGGCACGCGAACTGCTCGGGCTTGACGCCGACGACGCCGAAGCTGCGGCCGCGCTCGCGCCGCCGACCCGCTCGGTGCTCACAAATCAGCGCGCGTTCCTGGTCATGCTCCGCAACGCACTGTTTCGCCGGGTGCAGGCGGCCTCGTTCGAACGCTATGCCGAGCTCGCCGACCTCGACGGATCGCGCGGCTTCGGCGAACAGCGCTGGCGCGACGCGCTCGCCGACTACTTCAGCGAGTACGACGATATCCGCGTCGACGCCGACGCCCGCGCAGCCGGGCTGCTCGAGATCGACCGATCGAGCGCGCCCGAAGGGTTCTGGCGATTCCGTCAGGTGCTGCTCGACCCCGCAGGCGACCACGACTGGGCCATCGAAGGCTCGGTCGATCTGGCAGAGTCAGAGGCAGAGGGCGAGCCGATCGTGCGCGTCGAACGCGTCGGGGCCTTCGAGGCCTAGGATGCCGGGTGCCCGGCGCTCGAACGCGCCGGGCGATCCCGCACCTCCCGGGAACCGGGATTAACTCCCCGCGTCACCCGCCGTGTCGCTCGACGCGTCGGCTTGCACTGCCGCGCCCGACCCGTTCGCGCCCGTCGCCGCCTCGTTCGACGAACCGGTCACCTCCGCGATCTCAGCATCGGTGAGCACCCGCCACGGCGAATCCTGGGGCTGCACGAGCGCGGCGTCCGGGCTGTCGCCCAGCGAGTACCACTTTGCCTCGTACCCGTCACCATCGAACATGACGCGGTCGCCGCGTCGGTACTCCTTCGTCTTATCCCAACCGGCGTAGGCGCCGGCGGGCAGCTTCGGCCGTTCGATCGGCTTCTCGCCGTCGAGCACCGGGCCGAGCAGACGCCACGGCTGCGAGCCGTTCTCGGCGGCCTGATCGGGCTGATCGCCCTCGGTCCACCACTTCGCCTCGTACACGTTGCGGTGCCAGACGACCTTGGTCTCTGCCGGATACGCAGTTGTCTCGTTCCAGATCGGGTACGGGCTGGTATCGGGGTCGTCTTCGACGAGCTCGACGGGGCCGTCGCTGTCGACCTCCTCGGCGACCTGAGCGATCGCGCCCGAGCGGTGCTCGCGCAGAATCTTCGTGAAGTCACCCTTCTCCTGCGTCACACCGCTGCACGAATCCGAGACGGTCTTCGGGTCGGGCCAGTTCGCGTCGCACTGCTGGTCGCGGTTCAGCGACCACATCGACATGCGGGCCATGCCGCGTTCGTCGGCGAACGTCGCCAGCTTCTGGGCATCTTCGAGGGTGAAGATGTCTTTGCGCGTGTCGTTCTGGCCGATCATCGGGGTCGCCGAGACACGGCTCCACGCGGTGGCCTCACCAATGGGAGCGCCGATCTCCTGGTAGAGCGAACGCAGCTGCGACTGCGTGGCGTCGAGGCTGCTCTCGACCGCCGGGTAGAAGTCTTTCTCTTTCTCGGAGTTGTAGTTCATTGTCATGACGTTCACACCCGCGAGGTCGACGCCGGCCTTGAGGTAGGCGCGGATCGCCTGGAGGCCCTCGAACGTCAGCCCATCGGGTGCGACCGGCAGCGTGAGCCAGACATCGAGCCCGTCTTTCTGAGCATCCTGCACCGTGCGAATGGCTGCGGCCTGACGCGCGATACCGTCCTCGTCAGAAAGGAACGCGCCCTCGATGTCCATATCGATGCTGGCGAGTTCATAGCGATCGACGACGCTGGTGTACCCGTCGACCAGCTTCGCCTCGTCGGTGCACTCGTACGCGATGTCGTGGTTCGCCTGCCCACCGAACGACACCATGGCCGAACCACCAAGATTGCGCAGGCGCTGCAGCTTGCGGTCGAGATCGAGTGAATTCTCGGCCTCATCGAGGCCGTAGTAGCCGCCCCACGACGGCGCGCAGACGTCGTCGGGTGCCGCGACGATGAACGACAGCACAACATTCTTCTGCCCCTCTTCGCCCGGCGATTCGAAGGGGAACGTCGGGGTCGCGGTGACGTCGACGTACGAGTCGAACCACGGGGTGCGCTCGGTAGCGACCGCGACGTCTTGTACGCGCGACCACGCGTAGATGCCTCCGCCCACGAGCCCCGCGATCACGACGAGCACAACGCTGAGCCTCGCCCACGACAGTTTTCTGCCCGGATACCACTTCGCCATTGCTGCCCCTTCACCCGCGCCCTCGCCCGACGGGTCTGGGATGCACCCTCTACTGGCTGTTTCCGTCAGCTATGCTATATGAGCGATAACACGAATCTTGTCAAATACTCGGTGATTTTCTGAGTGTCTGACAGAAAACCCGCGAAGAGACGACCGTGTGCTTCGGCGCACTCTCGGTAGGACCGACGCGTGGACGACCGGTTCTTCAGGGGGTTTCAAGGGTGGCGAAGCAGACAGAGGCGAGCGCGAACGCGCGTAGACGGCAGTGGGGTGCGGAGCGGCGGTCGGAGCCGCTCGCGATCATGCATTCTCGCCCGAGTGGCGGTGCCGTCGTGTGGGCGCGCGCGGCGATCGTCGTCACAGTGCTGGCGTGGTTCTTCTACATGATCACGACGATCGTGCGCATGGTGATCGAGGGGCCGACGGAGTCGTTCATCTTCCACGTGCAGACGTGGGTCTATGGGCTGACGGTGACGGCTCTTACCTTCTCGGCGTTGATGTATCTCACGGCGCGTTATGGCGCCCTGGTGCGCTTCCGTGAGCATCGCCGTGTGGAGCGCGCGCTCATCGATCAGCACTTCGCGGAGTCTGACTCCGACGTCACGGTGCTGATCCCGAGCTACGACGAGGAACCGGAGGTGGTGCGCTACACGCTGTGGTCGGCGGCGTTGCAAGAGTTCCCGTCGGTGCGGGTCGTACTGCTCATCGACGACAAGGAAAAGGGGCTCGAGGGCGAGGCGCTTGCGCGCCTGAACCAGACCCGCGGGCTGCTCGACGACATCCAGCAGGCACTCGAGTCGCCGCTGCACGAAGCGCTCGAGGCGATGCGCCGGTTCCAAGAAGAGACCCCCGAGGTTCCGGGGCCCGAAGACGCGAAGCGCGCCGCAGACGCATATGCCGCGGCAGCGACGTGGTTCGACGAGTTCGCGGCGGCGGAGAAGATCGAAGACCACATGGCCGAGTTCTTCGCCGAACAGGTACTGCTGGGGTTGTCGAACGATCTGCGTCTCACGCGCCTGGCGCTGAATGCTGCGTTCGAGCAGGGCGGTTCGCCCGATCGCGAGCGCCTCGAGCAGCTGTACCGCCGCTTGATCTGGATCTTCAGCGCCGACATGAGCTTCTTCGAGCGCAAGAAGTACGCCTCGCTCTCGCAGGAGCCGAACAAGGCGATGAACCTGAACTCGTACATCTCGTTGATGGGCGGCCGCTACCGCATCGCCGACGAGACCGGGGTGCAGCTGCTTGAGCCGATCCGCGAACGCGACGAGGTCGAACCCGACCTCGTGATCCCGGACAGCCGTTATCTGCTGACGCTCGACGCCGACTCCCAACTGCTGCGCGACTATTGCGTGCGTCTCGTCTACTTGCTGGAGCAGCCCGAGAACGAGCGCGTCGCGGTGACGCAGACGCCGTACTCGTCGTTCCGCGGTGCCCCGACGCGCATCGAGCGCATCGCCGGCGCGACGACCGACCTGCAGCACATCCAGCACCAGGGCCTCACCTACTTCAATGCCACCTTCTGGGTGGGTGCGAACGCGGTGATTCGCAAGGAAGCGCTTGCCGATATCGCCGTCACCGAGACGGTCGGTGGCTTCGAGATCACGACGTACGTGCAAGACCGCACCGTCATCGAAGATACGGAGTCGAGCATCGACCTCGGCGCGCACGGCTGGTCGCTTGAGAACTACCCGGAGCGCCTGAGCTACAGCGCCACGCCGCCCGACTTCGGCTCGCTCATCGTGCAGCGCCGCCGCTGGGCGAACGGCGGTCTGCTGATCATGCCGAAGATGTTCGAGATGATCCGCATCCGCAAGGGCACCCCGGCGCGCGTGCGTCTCACCGAGAAGCTGCTGCGCACCAACTACATGTCGTCGCTGGCATGGGCGAGCTTCGGCCTGATCTTCCTCCTCTTCTTCCCGTTCGACTCGCGTCTGCTGAGCCCGCTCGTCGTGGCCGCCGCGCTGCCATACTTCATCTCGCAGGCGCTCGACCTGCGCGCGAGCGGCCACCGCCTGAGCGATATCTTCCGCATCTACGGCTTCAACCTGGTGCTGCTGCCGGTGAACCTGGCGGGTGTGCTGAAGTCGATGCAGCAGGGCGTCACCGGTGAGAAGATTCCGTTCGCGCGTACCCCGAAGGTCACGGGTCGCACGGCATCGCCCGCGATCTACGTGATTCTGCCCTTCGTGATCATCGCGTTCTCGGTGATCACCGCCTACCGCGACTTCATGCTCGGCAACTGGGGCAACTTCATCTTCGCGGGCTTCAACGCGATCATGGCCACCTGGGCCGCGGTCTCGTACATCGGCGTGCGCGCGGCGATCGTCGACGCCGTGCTCGGCGTGGTCGGCTGGCTCTACGTGGCTCCGAAGCCGAAGCGGAAGAAGGCCAAGAGCCTCGTAGACCCCGATGCCGAGGTCAATTGGCAGGCGATTCTGTACCACGGCGACCGCCGTCTGCGCCGCGACCTGACGCGTTCGAGCGATCGACGTCGTCGCCTCGGCGGCGTGCGCAAGGAGGTCAAAGCGGTCACCGAGCTCAGCGCCGGTGCCCCGCGCATCGAGGTCAACGAGGTGACGCTTGCCGCGCCGACCAACTCGACCGACGTCGGCCCGATCATCACGGCCTCGGGTGAGAAGGCGACCTCACCCGATTGGTACAAGAAGTAACGTCGCGCCGGATCACCCGGCCGCGGCACGCCGCACGGCGTCGGTGAGCAGCGCTTCGGCGCGCTCACCGACGACGCCGATCTCGGCGAGCTGCGCGACGGCTGCGAGGGCGATGCCGCGTGCGGCGGCCTCGATGGGGTCGTCGCCGAGCGACACGAACGTGCCCGCGCGGCCCCGCCCCTCGATGACGCCGCTCTCTTCGAGCGCGCGGTAGGCCGAGGCCACCGTGTTCGCCGCCACGCCGAGATGGGTTGCGAGACCGCGCACGGTCGGCAGCTGTGCGCCTGGCGCCAGGGCGCCGTCGGAGACCGCGCGCACCACCGCGTCGTGCAGTTGGCGGAATGGAGGCTGGGCTGATCCCGCATCGATCGTGAACAGGTGGAGTGCGGCGTCGCTCATGCAGTCAGCGTAACGCCCACTAGAATCGCACCATGCGTCTCGGAGTGATCGACGTCGGATCAAACACCGTCCACCTGCTGGTCGTCGATGCCCATCCGGGCGCGAGCCCAGTGCCTTACCATTCGCAGCGCTCGGTGCTGCGGTTGATGCGGTACCTCGACGCCGACGGTGCCATCTCGGAGGAGGGCGTCGTGCGCATTGTGGAGGCGATTCGCGAGTGCGCAGATACGGCCCGCGAGATCGGCGTCGACGACCTGATCTCGACGGCCACGAGCGCGATCCGCGAGGCCGCGAACGGCGACGAGGTGCTCTCGCGGGTGACCCGCGAGACCGGTGTTGTGCTACGGGTGCTGTCGGGGGAAGACGAGGCGCGCATCACCATGCTCGCCGTGCGCCGCTGGCTCGGCTGGTCGGCGGGGGAGGTGCTGCTGTTCGACATCGGTGGCGGCTCGTTCGAGATCGCGCAGGGCGCTGATGAGTACCCCGATGTGCAGGTGTCGCTGCCGCTCGGGGCCGGGCGATCCACAATCAATTTTCTCGCGGAGGATCCGCCGCCCCGCGAAGCGGTCTCGCGCTTGCGCGCGCACGCCCGGGCGGAATTCACGCGCGTGCGCGACGACCTCTTCGCCGATCGGCCGCGGCCGAAGCGCGTGGTGGGCACGTCGAAGACGATCCGCTCGCTCGCGCGGCTCGTCGGCGGACCGTCAGACCCCGTGACCGGCGACCTCGCGCAACTGCACTATGTCGGCCTGCGCGAGTGGGAGCCGTCGCTGCGCCAGATGCCGGGCGCGGTGCGCGAGTACCTGCCGGGCATCACCCCGGAGCGCGGCTATCAGATCATGGCCGGCGCGGTCGTGCTGCGCACGGCGATGAAGGTGTTCGATGTCGAGACCCTCACGATCTCGCCCTGGGCGCTGCGCGAGGGCATCGTGCTGCGCTACATCGACGCGCTCGACGGGCGCGGTGCGGAGCCGGTGCGGGGCTGACTTCGCGCCTTCCGTCGCGCAGGAAAAATCGCGTCACGCGGTCGATCTCAGGCAGGATCACCCGCACGACGAGATTTCTCCGCCTCGGCGGGTGGTGTCGGCCGCGCGGCGCGGAGCCGGTGCGGGGCTGACCAGGCTATCCGGCGTGCGCCCGCCCCTCGTGTTTGCGAGGATGGATGCATGATCGAGGTCGAGCGAGCCGTAGTCAGCGAGGGGGCCGTCACTCTGCTCCCGGAGACCAGCCTGCACGCCGGGGCGGGCGACGCCGTCGTCGTGCGCGGGCCGAATGGAGCCGGCAAGTCGACCCTGCTGCGACTGGTCGCGGGCATGCGCGAGCCGTCACGCGGGTCGGTCACGGTCGCGGGCAAGCGCGCCACTGCGAAGCACCGGGCGCTGCGCCGCACGGTTGCCGCGATGATCGGCCTTCCGCCGATGGCCCCTGATCTCACCGTGCGCGATCACGTGCGGCTCGTGGCGACGACTTGGGCCGGCAACGCGCCGAGCGCCGAGCGTCTGGCGGCCGAGGTGCTCGACGAATTGGGGCTGACGTCGCTTGGCGAGCGCTTTCCGCACGAGCTCTCGTCGGGGCAGACGCAGCTCTTCGGCCTGGCTCTTGTGCTCGCCCGCCCGTTCGACGCGCTCGTACTCGACGAACCGGAGCAGCGGCTCGACGCAGACCGCATTCAGCTGGTGGGCGCGGCGCTGCGCAAGCGTCGCGCCCGCGGTGCCGCGATCGTCGTCGCCACGCACAGTGACGTACTCGAGCGCGGGCTCGACGGCCGCGCGGTGCGCCTGCCGGCGGCGGCATGAGTTCGGGTTCGGGCCGCGCGCTCGCGATCTGGCGTGCGCGCCGGCCGCGCAGCGGGGCGGATCGCGGGTACGTCGCCTACCTCATCCTGATGGTGGCGATCATCTGCGTCGCCCCGGCCGTACGCGCGCTCTGGCTGGTCGCCACGACCCCGGAGGCGCTCGCAGCGCTCGCGGCCCCCGGCGCGGCGACGATCGCGGGGGCCGTCGCCGCGGTGCTCTGGGCGCTGGCGCTCGTCGCCGGCGGATTCCGCGGGCCCGCACTGCGCCCCTTGTTGCTCACGACGATCTTCGCCCGCAGTGATGTGCCGCGCGGCCGCGCGTTCGGGGGCGCGGTGCTGCTCGCCGGTGCTGCGCTCGCGGCCGCGACCACGTTGGTCGCGGGCTTCCTCGCCGTCGTGCTCGCGAGCCACGGGCTCATCAGTGCGGGGCACGCGGGGCAGCTGGTGGTGCTCGGCGCGCTCACCGGCGTCATCGCGACGGTCGCGTGGCTCGTGGGTCAGGCCGCACCGCGTGCGGCGGTCGAGGGTGCGGGCGGGGTGGCGATCCTGCTCGCTGTCGCCCTACTGACCCCGGCGGGTGCCGTGGCGACCGCGCTCACCTCGGTCACTCCGTGGGGCTGGATCGCCTCGGCCTGGGCCGGCACCGCCTCGACGGCAGGCGCCGCGCTCGCCATTCCGGGCCTGCCGCCGCTCGCCGCACTCGCCGTGCTCGCGGCGGTGCTGCTCGCGCTCGCCCCGCTGCTGCTCACCCGTCTCGAGAGCGCGGCGCTCGAAGCTCAGGCGGCACGCTGGGAATCACTCAGCGCGCACGCCTACGGCATGGACTTCGCCGCGGCGATCTCGATCTATGGTGCCCGCCCGAAGATCGGTCGGTCGCTCCGTGCGGTGCGCCCGGCACGCTCGCTCACCGCGACGTTCGTGCGCCGTGACGCGGTCGGTGCGGTGCGCACGCCGGGGCGGTTGCTCGCGGGTGTGCTCGGCATCGCCGCGGGCAGCGTGCTGGTGGTGCTCGCCTGCACCGCGCCCACGCCGATCTGGGCGCTCGGCGCGATTGCGGCAGTGCTGATGTTCGCGGGCGTGGGCCCGTTCACCGACGGGCTGCGACACGCGGCGAGCGTCGCCTCCGACTTGCCGCTCTACGGCGTCAGCGACGAGCGCTTGGTGGCGATGCACGCGGTGTTTCCGGCGGTCGTGGCGGCTCTGGTCGCGGCGGTGGGCGGGGCCGCGTCGCTGGTCGTGCTCGGCTTGATCAGCCACGGCCCCGATGCCTCGCATCTGAGCGTGCTGGCGCCGTTGCTCGTCGCCACGGGCCTGGCACTCGTCGCGGTGCTCGCCCGGGTGAACGCGGCGCTCAAGGGGCAGCTCTCGATTGCGATGCTCACCCCGATTCCGACCCCCGTCGGTGACGTGAGCGTGCTCGTGCGGCTCGCGTGGGCGCTCGACGGTGTGCTGGTGGTGGCTGCCGCGGGAGCCGCACTGGTGCTCATCGCGGTCGCGCCGCTGGGCGCCGTCGCGGTGGTGGGCGGCATGCTGCTGGTGTGCGTCACGCGCTGGCGGCGACGTCGCGCGGGGTGATTTCGGCGCAGTTCGACTCAGCACCTGCTACAGTGGTGCGAGCAAGGGGAGTACTCCCGCTCGCAGTGTGCCCGTCATTACGGTTGCGTCGTCGCAGCCCGGGTCGCTGGCTCTGAACTGCATTCGCAGGGGCAGAGCGGAGGAGACCTTGGTGAGTATCACCGAACCCTTGGAGCACCCATGCAGATCACGCCGTTGGTGTGGATCATCACGATCCTTGTCACGATCGCCTTCTTCGTCTACGAGTTCTTCGCGCACGTGCGCAAGCCGCACGAGCCCACCATTGGTGAGTCGGCACGCTGGTCGGCGTTCTACATCGGCCTCGCGCTGGCCTTCGGCGTCGGTATCGGCGTCGTCTCGGGCTGGAACTTCGGTGGCGAATACTTCGCGGGCTACCTGACCGAGAAGGCGCTGTCTATCGACAACCTGTTCGTCTTCCTGCTCGTAATGGGCGCGTTCGCGGTGCCGAAGATGTACCAGCAGAAGGTGCTGATGGTCGGCATCATCATCGCGCTGATCTTGCGCGGCATCTTCATCGCGGTCGGCGCGACGCTCATCGAGAACCTCAGCTGGATCTTCTACGCCTTCGGTGCCCTCCTGCTCTTCCTCGCGTGGAAGCAGGCGTTCTCGAATCATGAGAGTGACCCGGCGAACGGTCGCTTCATGAAGCTCGTGCGCCGCGTGTTGCCCGTCACCGACGAGTACCACGGCGACAAGCTCACGACGAAGATCGACGGCAAGCGCTTCTTCACCCCGATGTTCCTCACGATCGTGGCGATCGGCTTCATCGACCTCGTCTTCGCGGTCGACTCGATCCCCGCGATCTACGGCCTCACGAACGAGGCGTACATCGTGTTCACGGCCAACGCCTTCGCGCTCATGGGCCTGCGTCAGCTGTTCTTCTTGATCGGCGGGCTGCTCGAGCGTCTCGTCTACCTGTCGCAGGGTCTCGCCGTGATCCTCGCGTTCATCGGCGTCAAGCTCGTCTTCCACGCGCTGCACGTCAACGAGCTGCCGTTCATCAACGGCGGCGAGCCGCTGCGCTGGGTGCCCGAGATTCCGATCTGGTTCTCGCTCGGCTTCATCGGCCTCACGATCACCGTCGCGACGGTGCTGAGCCTCAGAAAGACGCGCGGGCAGCGTGCTGCGGCTGGTGCCCACGCGGCCGAAGATCAGGCGTCGGATCGCGCGGAGCTCGACCAGCGCTGAATCTTCGAGCGGGTCGGCGTCGGGATGCCGGCCCGCTGAAGGGCTGCGGTCGACGCGCTTCCCAATAGGTCACTGATCGCTGTATAGTCAGCACATGCTGACCATTTCAAATCGCCTTGACGCCATGAATCGACTCGGTCGGGCGATGTCCGATGCGACGCGATCGCGCATCTTGCTCGCGCTCCTCGAGGCCCCGGGCTACCCGGCGCAACTCGCCCGCGATCTCGACCTCACGCGCACGAACGTGTCGAATCACCTCGCCTGTCTGCGGGGCTGCGGCATCGTCGTGGCGGAGCCGGAGGGGCGTCAGACGCGCTACGAGATTGCAGACCCGCACTTGACGGCGGCGCTCGGCTCGCTGGTCGACGTGACGCTCGCGGTCGATGAGGCCGCGCCGTGCATGGATGACTCGTGCCGCGTGCCGGGTTGTTGTGACCCGGGTGGTGCGGCATGACCGCGACGGCATCGGTGCGCAGTCGCCCAGACATCTTGCGTCGCCGCATTCGCTGGGTCGTGGCGTTCACGATCGCGTGGAACGTCATCGAGGCGATCATCGCGCTGAGTGCCGGTGGGGTCGCCTCGTCTGCAGCGCTCATCGGATTCGGCCTCGACTCGATCGTCGAAGTGCTCTCGGCGGCAGCGGTTGCGTGGCAGTTCAGTGCGACGGACCCGCAGCGGCGCGAGCGCACGGCGCTTCGCGTCATCGCGATCTCGTTCTTTCTGCTCGCCGCCTACGTGTCGGGTGATGCGGTGCTGTCTCTCACGGGTGCCCGCGACCCGCAGCACTCGACGGTGGGAATCGTCTTGGCCGCGCTGAGCCTGATCGTCATGCCGTTCGTGAGCTGGTTCGAACGGCGCACCGGTCGCGAGCTCGGCTCGGCGTCGGCGGTCGCGGATTCGAAGCAGACGCTGATCTGCACGTATCTCTCCGCTGCACTGCTCGTCGGATTGGTACTCAACAGCGTGTTCGGGTGGGCGTGGGCTGACTCGGTCGCCGCGCTGGTGATCGCCGGCTTCGCGGTGCGCGAGGGCATCAATGCGTGGCGTGGAGATGCGTGCTGCGCGACCTCCGTCTCCGAGCTCACCGCGAGCGGCAGCGCGTCAGTGTGCCGAGACGGGTGCTGCGCGTCGTGAATCGCTCACGGTGCGCAGCGCTCACCCCGCCGCCGGGTGCTCACTGAGCGCGACGGCGTGGCGGATCGCCTGGGCGAGCTGCCGCACCGCCGTCGTGGGCTGGTCGCTGGTGCCCTCCCGGGGCGCGGCGAGCAGCACGGAGCGGGCGAAGCCGGGGTCGTCGATGGGGCGCAGCAAGACGCCGGGGTGCAGCGGGCCGGCGGCGAGTTTGGCGACGAGGCCGATGACCATGCCGGCGGCGATCATGCCGAGCATCACCTGGAAGTCGTCGGTGCGAATCGCGACCTCGAGTTCGTGCCCCTCTGCAGCGAACGCGTCGACCAGCACGGTGTCCATGGGGTCGTCGAGGCTTGTGCCGAGCAGCCAGCGCTCGCCCCGCAGCGACATGAGCGATTCGCGGTCGATCGTCGCACGGGCGGCGAGCGGGTGCTCCTCGGGGAGGGCGAGCATGAGCGGATCGCGCAGCACTTCGGTCGTGATGATCTCGGGGCGCAGGGGCGCCTCGTATCCGGGCACGGAGTAGAGCAGCGCGGCGTCGAGCGTGCGGGCGTTCACCGCGCTGACCAACGGCCCGACCTCAAGCAACGTCGCGTCGATCTCGATGCCAAGGTCGGCCACCTGCGCCACGATCGACGGCAGCAGCTTTGCGGCCGCCGTCGGAAACGTGCCGAAGCTGAGCCGTGCGCGACCCATCTGCGCGAGGTCTCGGGCGTCGCGCAGCGCCCGATCGGTGAGGGTCAAGATCTCTTCACCGCGATCCAGCACCAAGACCCCCACCGGAGTCAGCGTCGAGCCGCGCTTCGACCGCGCGATGACGGGGGAGCCGATGAGGCGCTCGAGATTGCGCAGGTGGTAATCGACCGTGGGCTGGCTCCAGGCGAGGGATCGCCCGGCCTGCGTCACCGAACCCTCCCGGTGCACGGCTCGGAGCGCCTGGAGCTGCCGCAGATCGATCATGATGTCCCTTATGCCATGTCGTGATCTCGAACGCAAATCGAAGCGAGTCACACACAGTGTATGTGACCTCACAGCGGTTGCGGGGATTCCGCCGCGCAGCGCGGAGGGCCACGATGTGAGGCATGCTGCACTCCGTTCTCACCGTCGCGCCCCGGTTCGCCCTTGACCACAGCCGCGCCCCCTACGCCGACGCGCTCGAAGCGCACGTCGCGCGCGGCCCGGTGCAACTGATGGTGCCCGGCCACGGCGGCACCGAAGACGACCTCAGCGGCCGCCTCGCCCAGTTCCTCGGCGAGCGCGCGCTGCACCTCGACATCCCGATGTTCATCGACGGCGTCGATCTCGCCGTTCCCGGCCAGACCGTCACCCCGCTCGACGAAGCGCTCGCGCTCGCGGCCGACGCGTGGGGGGCCAAGCGCACCTGGTTCCTGACGAACGGCGCCTCGCAGGCGAACCGCACGATCGCGCTCGCGGCGCGCGGCCTCGGCGATCGCATTCTCGCCCAGCGCAGCGCGCACTCCAGCTTCAGCGACGGCATTCTGCTCGCGGGCATCACGCCGAGCTACGTTATGCCGAACGTCGATGCCGAGCACGGCATGGCGCACGGCGTGTCACCCGCGGCGCTCGACGCGGCGCTCACCGAAGCCGAGCAGCAGGGCGCGCCGGCGCACGCGGTGTACGTCATCTCGCCGAGCTACTTCGGGTCGGTCGCTGATGTACGGGGGCTCTCGGAGGTGGCGCACGCGCACGGCGCCCCACTGATCGTCGACGGCGCGTGGGGCCCGCACTTCGGCTTCCACCCCGAGCTGCCCGAGTCGCCGGCTCGGCTCGGCGCCGACGTCGTCATCTCGAGCACGCACAAGCTCGCGGGGTCGCTCACGCAGTCGGCGATGCTGCACCTCGGGCACGGCCCGTTCGCGGATCGCCTGGAGCCCCTCATCGAGCGCGCCTTCAGCATGACCGCGTCGACCTCGACGAGCGCACTGCTGCGCGGCTCGCTCGACATCGCCCGGCACGCACTCGCCACGGGCGAGGAGGCGATCGGGCGCTCGGTCGCGGGAGCGCGCCGCTTCCGCGAGATCCTGCGCGCAGATGCCCGCTTCAGTATCGTGAGCGACACCTTCGACCGCTTTACCGACATCGTCGACACCGATCTGCTGCGCGTGCCAATCGACGTGAGTGGTGCGGGCGTCACCGGGCACTGGCTGCGTCAGCACCTCATCGAGCAGCACGAGATCTTCTTCGAAATGTCGACGGCGACGTCGATCGTCGCCGTGATCGGTGCGGGCAAGTCGTTCAACTTCGATGCCGTCTATCGCGCGATGGTCGCGAGCATCGAGTCGCCCGAGGCCGACATCGAGCGCCGGGCCACCGGCGACGCCCACGACTTCCCGAACCTGCCGAAGCCCGGTGCCTACCGGGTCAGCCCGCGCGACGGGTTCTTCGGCGAGACCGAGGTCGTCTCGGCCGCCGAAGCGATCGGCCGGGTCTCCGCCGACACGCTTGCTGCGTACCCGCCCGGCATTCCCAACGTGATGCCCGGCGAAGAGATCACCGAAGAGGCGGTAGCCTTTTTGCAGGCTGTCGCGGCTTCTCCGACCGGATACGTGCGCGGAGCGATCGATCCGAAGATCGACCGCTTCCGAGTCTTGCGGGGGTAGAGGCCCTGCGGCGCCTGCGACGGCGCCGCTCTGACTTCGCGGCCCACCGCCGCGGATTGCCCGAAGTACGGGCATCGCCCGGAAGACCGGGCACCCGGTCGCGCAATGCGACTCGGGACGAATAACCGGGCCTTCGGGCCCTGCGACAACGAAGTCTGGAGACACACGTATGGCGAGCACTCTGCGACAGCAGCTCTTCCGAGTGAAGCCCGTTCCGCAAGACGGGGGTGAGAGCGGGAGCCAGCTGAAGCGGAGCATCGGCCTCGTGCCGCTGACCATGATCGGTGTCGGTGGCACGATCGGCACCGGTATCTTCTTCATTCTTTCCGAGGCCGTGCCGATCGCGGGCCCCGCGGTCATCTGGTCGTTCATCATCGCCGGCCTCGTCGCCGGGCTGTCGGTGCTGTGCTACGCCGAGCTCGCGAGTTCCGTGCCGGTCTCCGGATCCTCCTACTCGTACGCCTACAGCACGCTCGGCGAGCTGCCGGCGATGGGTGTCGCGGCGTGTCTGCTACTCGAGTACGGTGTCTCGACCGCCGCGGTGGCGGTCGGCTGGTCGCAGTACGTGAATCAGCTCGTCAAGAACGTGTTCGGCTTCGAGTTTCCGCATGAGCTGCTCTACGCACCCGAAGAGGGCGGCATCATCAACCTGCCCGCGGTGATCCTGATCGGTCTCTGCTGCCTGCTGCTCATTCGCGGCACCTCGCACTCGGTCGTCACCAACACGATCATGGTGGGCATCAAGATCGCTGTGCTGCTCTTCTTCGTGGCCGTCGGCATCACCGGCTGGAACATCGACCACTTCGCGAACTTCGCACCCTTCGGCTTCGCCGGTGTCATGACCGGTGCCGGGCTCATCTTCTTCTCGTTTGTCGGGCTCGACGCCGTCGCCACCGCCGGTGACGAGGCGAAGAACCCGCGTCGCAACCTGCCGATCGCGCTTATCGCGGCGCTCATCATCGTCACGACCGTTTACGTGCTCGTCGCCGTCACCGCACTCGGTGCGCAGGCGACCGACGAATTCGACGGGCAGAGCGCCGGGCTCTCGGCGATTCTCGAGAACATCGTCGGCGCCTCGTGGCCCGGCACCGTCGTCGCCGCGGGCGCCGTGATCTCGATCTTCAGCGTCACGCTCGTCGTGCTCTACGGCCAGACTCGCATCCTCTTCACCATGTCGCGCGACGGCATGGCGCCGAAGATCTTCAGCAAGGTCAACCCGCGCACCGGCACCCCGATCGCCAACACGATCATCGTGTCGATCATCGTCGCGATTCTCGCCGGCGTGATTCCGATCAACTTCCTCGCCGAGATGACCTCGATCGGCACGCTCGCCGCCTTCACCGTCGTGTCGGTCGCCGTCATGGTGCTGCGCCGCCGCGAGCCCGACCTCGAGCGCAAGTTCCGCGTGCCGCTGTACCCCGTGATTCCGATTCTGTCGATCATCGGCTGCCTCTGGATCATCAAGGATCTGCGCCCCATCACCATCATCGTCTTCGTGATCTGGACCGCCGTCGTGCTGGTCTGGTACTACTTCACCGGTCGCAAGAACTCGGTGCTCGGGCGCCGCATCGACACCGGCATGATCGTGCTCGTCGGGCCCGGCAAGTACCGCCTCGGCTCTGCCGACGGCGATCTGTACGACGGTGGGGAGTTGGAGGAGGCGGCGTCTGACGCTGCCCAGGTCGGCACTGCGTCGGATCGCGGAGCGTCGCGCGACTAAGCGTGTGCGGGCGGGCGGGCGTAGCGTGGTGTCTGTGCGCCGTGCTCGCCCGCTGTGCTGCGCGTGAGCCGAGCTGCTGACATGCCATCGATAGGCTGGCTGCATGGATGCTGAAGCTCTGGATCGCGCAGCCAAGTTGGCGCTCGTGTTCAACATCGCGATGTGGTTGTTCGCGACAATCGTCGGTCTGTGGATTCTTTGGGCGATTATTCGCGGCGCGGTACTGTCAGCCCTGCGGAAGCATTCCGAGGAGCAGTCTGGGGCTCGGTCCACGCCGGTCGAGCCGCCGCCCTATCGCGAGTAGACGTTTTCGGTGAGACTGAGTACTCGATACTCATTGGTCAGGGAAGCAAGGAGGTGGGGGAGTTGCGCATTGTGACTCGTGAGCACCCGACACACCCTCCGGTGGATCTGCTGCAGGTGTGGACGGGATACGTGTAGCGCAGCCGCTGCACGCACTCATCCCACCCGTATCTGCGGCGTCTTGGCGCTCGCGCGGTCGCTCGGCTTACGCCCCGCGGCCTGAACTTTGGAGTACCCACATGACTGAATCCACACCCACGACAGATACTGCTGCGACTTCTGCTGTGGCGCCTGTGCTTACGCAGCCCGCTGCCGAGGGCACGCGGCTCGATGAGCTGTGGTCGATCCTGCCCGAAGAATCGGCGGTCGATGCTGACGGCGTGCTGCACCTCGGCGGAGTGTCCGTTGAGGCGCTGGCCGAGCAGTACGGCACGCCGTTGTATGTGTATGACGAGGCCGGCTTGCGCCGACAGATCCGTCGTTTCATCGATGGTCTGAGCGAGCGGTGGCCCGACTCCGAGGTGCTGTTCGCCTCAAAGTCGTTCCCTGCGGTTGGCATGTATCGCATCGCCGCCGAGGAAGGTCTGTCGGTCGACATCGCCGGTGGGGGAGAGCTGCGGCTTGCACTCGCGGCCGGAGTGTCGCCGTCGAAGTTGCATTTTCACGGCAACGCGAAGACCGACGCCGAGTTGCGCATGGCGATTGAGGCGGGCATCGACACGATCATCGTCGATAACACTGATGAGCTCGATCGCTTGGAGCGCCTGCTCACGAAGCCGCAGAAGCTGCTGCTGCGGGTGATCCCGGGGGTCGAGGCGAAGACGCACGCGTCGCAGGCGACCGGGGGAGACGACTCGAAGTTCGGCTTGCCCATGGATCAGGCGCTGGCCGTGATCGAGCGCATGCGGGCGCACCCGCTGCTCGAGTTCGAGGGCGTGCACCTGCACATCGGCTCGCAGATTCTTGATGTCGAGCAGTTCGGCGAGGCGGTCGCGAAGATCTCGACCGCCGGCGAGTTCGACGTCTACGACGTGGGCGGCGGGCTCGGCGTGAAGTACACGTACGACGAGGTCGCGCCGTCAGTTGCGGACTACCTCGACACGATCGTCGCTGCCGCCCGCGAGCACCTGCCTGCGGGCGCGCGCATCATGATCGAACCTGGTCGTGCACTTGTCGCTCGTGCCGGCGTGACGCTCTACCGCGTGACCACCGTGAAGCGCACGGGACGCACCTTCGTGGCCGTCGACGGCGGCCTCGCCGACCAGATGGATGCTGCGCTCACCGGGCAGCGTTTTGAGGCGCTGCTCGCAAACCGAGCGCTCGACCCCTGGACCGAGACGTCGCAGCTTGTGGGGCGCCAGTGCGAGTCGGGCGACCTACTCGTCGATCGCGCGCCGCTGCCGCAGGCTCGCGTGGGCGACCTCGCGGTCGTGGCGACGACCGGCGCCTACGGGTACACCCTCGCGAACAACTACAACGGGGCACTGAAGCCCGCAATCGTCTTCGTGTGCGACGGGGCGGCGCGCCTGGTCGCGCGCCGCGAGACCTACGAAGAGCTGCTGGCGCTGCACGCACCGGCGCTGGAAGGGTAGCTTTTCGGAGCTTTTCTGCTCTGAACGGGGTGGCGACGCGCGCGGGTTGCGCGTGCGGCCGCCCCGTTTTGAGTTCAGGGGAGTTCCAGGGTAGAGTTATCTCTCGGTGCCGCGCTCCTCGGAGCTGCGGATTTCCGCTTTGGGATATGGTGTAATTGGCAACACTACGGTTTCTGGTACCGTCATTCTAGGTTCGAGTCCTGGTATCCCAGCCATTCATGCCCCGGTAGTCGCTGGGGCTTTTGTTGTTTCAGTTGTTCTTGGTTCGAGTCCAGGTACCCCAGCGCAAAACTCCCCAGATTCCGCGGGAATCGGAGGAGTTTCATGGTTCCTGGTCACTCGAGAACCGGCCGCGGGGTCCTAAACGGGGTCCAAAACCCCTCTCGGAGGGTGCTCGCCGAGGCTCGGCACGGGTTGTTCCGTGTCGCCCGAGTGCTGGCCGCAATGGCTGTGGTGTGGCGAGCGCACCTATGGGGTATGGATACTCGAGACGAGTCCCTGATCATGACCGGCGAACAAGTCGCCGAGCTGCTGCAGGTATCGCCGCGCACCATCGAGGAATGGCGGCAGACGAACAACGGCCCTCCCTTCCGTCGCGTCGGACGCCACGTGCGCTACCTGCGCTACCTGCGCCCCGAGGTGCTCGCCTGCTTCCAGGAGCTGGTGTGGCATGGCTAGGCCGAGGGCCGAACCCGGCGAGATCAGCGCGATCCAGATCCGCACCCTCGCCTCCGGCCGCGTGCAGGCCACTGCGAAGATGCGTGACGAGGTCGGCGAGCTGCGCCGCCTGAAGGCCACTGGGGACACCTAGGATGAGGCGCGAACCGGCCTCGCGAAGCGGGCCGAAGACATCCGCTATCGCACCGTCGGCCCCGTGCTCAGTTTGGACGCCACGATCGCCCAGGCGTGCGAGGTGTTCGTCTACGAGAAGGAACAGTCGCAGACCGTTGAGGACACCACGATGGGGTCCTACCGCTCGACGATCAGGCACGTCGTGAACCCCGCCTGCGGCAACCTGCCGCTGAAGGACCACAGCGTGCTGCGCTGCAACCGCATCCTCCAATCGATCCGCGAGCAGAAGTCGCTATCTGCCGCGAGGCGCGCCAGGAGTGTGCTCTCACAGGTGTGCCAGACCGGGATCGAGAACGAGGTGCTCACCGCGAACCCGATCCGAGACGCGAGACGGCTGCCGCTGCCGGAGAAAAAGGAATTGGTGCTGAACCCCGCGCAGGCGATGGTGGTGCAGAACCTTATCCACGATTGGCGCAAAGACGGGGGGGGGGGCAGCTACGGCCCGCGCCCGAACGTCGCGGTGCTGGAGCACGTGATGTGGATCATGATCGGCACCAGTGCCCGCATCGGCGAAGTGCTCGGTCTGCGCCGCTGCGATTTGGATGTGATCTCTCGCCCCGCGACGGTGCTGATCGCCGGCACCATCAAGCAGAGCAAAGCGAACGGGCTGTATCGGAAGAACACCCCGAAACGCTCGCGGCAGAAGCGCCGCGTCGCGCTGCCGAGCTTCTCCGCCGCCGCGATCCGCCGTCAACTCGCGACCGCTGATCGCGACCCGGAAGCGTTCCTGTTCTCGACGAAGACGGGCCGACCGCTCAGCGTCAGCAACTACGAGCGTCTGCTGCGCACCTTCGTGGACGACAACGCGGAAGCCCTGCAGCAGGCGGGTATCGATCCGACCGAGTTTTCGACGCACATCTTCCGCCGCACCACCGCGACGATCATTGACGCCGCAGCCGGCATCACCCTCGCCTCGCGCCTGCTAGGTCACGCGAACGAGCAGGTCACCCGCAGCAACTACGTCGTCACCGCCGAGATGGTCGACCCCGTTACTGCCGACATCATGGACGACGCGTTCACGGCGATGCTCGGCACCGCGGGCAGCAGCCTCGAAAGTGATCTGCTGTGAAGGCTAGGAGTGCACCCGGATGTGCTCACCATTTGCTTGCCGTACCTGTCAGAGTGAGCTACGGTTCTTGCACCGCGGTCATGTCCGCGCGGGTCGGTGGTCAGTTTTTCTGCTCGCCGCAAGGCCGGAAACCACGGTGGTGTCGATTCGGCACCACCGTGAACGGCTCCGACACGGGCGGGCCGAATCGGCACCCCCACGGCTCCGGAAAATTGCCGCCACCGTAATTGCCGCGCCGGATGTATCCGCTACTGGCCTCTCAACTGTTGGGACGCCGAGATGCTCCTGACGGTGGTGGAGATTTTCCCGCACCGTGAAGCTCCTCCCTTGGAGCTGATTCTCTGTTTCGTCTCATCCTGACCAGCGCTCAGCGTCGTCAACCGCAGAAGCTGCTGCGATGCCCACGTGATCCTCATCACGCCCTGCGGCTCAACGAAACTCACGCCTGTGAGACGCTCCCTCTCGATTCCCCTCCTGCTCGACAACTGATTCATGGACGTATGCCACCGATGGTGGGGCGTGCGCACCTCCCTCATGAGACGACTCGTGAGGAGGCCCGAGATGAAGGGCGGCGTGATCCTGTTCCGCGGCACCGGTGCCGCGGCGCGCCGCTACCTGGAGTCGGATAGATCGACCGCCGACGAGTACTACCTGGAGGGCGGCACCGCGCTCGCCGAGTTCGCCGTGAGCGGTCACGATGGCGAAGTCATCGAAACGAAAACGCTCGATCCGGAAGGCTATGCGGCCTGGGTCGACTGGACGGACCCGATCACGGGCATGTCGATGGGGGCTCCCCGAGCGGCGAGCGATAGGTCGCAGGAGTCGCCGCGCTTTGCGGAGATGGTCATCAACGCACCGAAGTCGCTCTCGATCGCCGCTGCCCTGCACCCGGGAGTCTCCTACGCGCTCGACGCCGCACAGCAGGACGCGGCGGGGGAGATCCGCCGCTGGCTCGCCGAGCACTCCGTCACCCGGATCGGCCCGCGGAACGCACGCGAGATCGTGCCGGTACAGCAGTTGCAGACCAACGCGGTCGCCCACAAGACCAGCCGGGCCGGTGACCCGCACCGGCACATCCACTTCCAGATCGGCACTCGCGTCTACGCCGCAGGCAAGTGGCGCGGCCTCGACACCGCGGCGCTGTTCAAGCAGCAGGGTGCCATTCGCGCGCTCGGTACCGCGATCATCGCCGCGCACCCGCAGCTCGCCGCCGTGCTCGATCAGCACCGCCTCACCCTCGACCCGGCGACCGGTGAAGTGGCAGAGCTGGAGCCCTTCAACGCCGTCATGTCGAAGCGGGGCGCGCAGGTCGAACGCAACGTCGACCGCTTCGAAGCCGAGTGGGAAGCCGCCCATCCCGGCGAGGAGCCCGGCCCAGTAGTGCGCGCACGGTTGAAGGCGAAAGCGTGGGAGCACGAGCGCCCGGGCAAGAAGCCCACCGTGCTCGGCAGCGAAGCCGGCTGGCGCACCGAACTCGAGAACGCCGGATACACCGCGAACCTGCCCCGCGCATGGCGCGTTGCATCTGTCACGCTGGATGAGCTGCACATCGAGGAGATCGCATCGCGTGCGCTCGACCGCTGCGCCGCAGGAGCGTCGGCGTGGACGGTACACACCCTGCGCGAGCACGTCACGAGGATCACGACGGAACATGGCGTGCAATCCGGCCCGCGCGAGCTGCGCGACTTTGTGCAACTCGCGACGCAGCTCGCTGCGGAGGCTTGCTTCTCCGTGCTCCCGCCCGGCGCACCGATACCGGAGCACGTCGCGCATCTCACCTCGCTGCGCGTGGTTGCGGCAGAGACGGAACTGCGCGACCTGCTGACCGGACGCGCTGAACAATCCCGTCGTAGCACGCCCGATGTGCACGACCTCGCTGTGCGGGCGGGCCTGGATGAGGATCAGGAGCGCGCAGCCGCAGCGTTTGCATCCGCCAACCCGTTCGTTGTGATCGAAGGTGCGGCCGGATCGGGCAAGACCACGATGCTCAAGACTGCAATTGCAGCCGCCGCTCCGGAGGGCCGTTCGATGCTGGTCGTGACGCCGACGAAGAAGGCCGCCGACGTGGCAGCCCAAGAACTCGGCATCCCCACCGACTCCGTAGCCGCGCTCGTCTACGCACACGGATTCCGGTGGAACAGCGACGGTGTGTGGACGCGCCTGCGGCCCGGTGACGCTGACCCCGAAACCGGCAGAACCTACCGGGGGCCAGTGACGGAAGCACGACTCGAGAACGGTGACCGGATCGTCGTCGACGAAGCCGGAATGCTCGACCAAGACAGCGCACTCGCACTGTTGCGCATCGCCGACGAAGCCGGCGCAACCATTGCCCTCGTCGGCGATCGCGCGCAACTCCCCGCTGTCGGGCGCGGTGGTGTGCTCGACTTCGCCGTCCGTCTCACTCCAGTCGTCGTGGATATGACCAGCCTGCATCGCTTCACCGACGACGCCTACGCAGCGCTCACTCTTGAACTTCGCTACGGCCGTAACCCCGCCGCGATCTTCGACCAGCTCAACGCGCTCGGGCTCATCGAGCTTCACGAGAGCGACGACGACATGCAGGAGACCATCGCGAAGACTGCGTGCCCCGAGGACGCCATCACCGCCGCCACGAATGACGAGGCTCGGACGTTGAGCGAATGCATCCGCGCTGAGCGCATCGATCGCGGCGAGGTCGATGACGAGCGGACGGTGTTCAGCAGCGACACCCTTCCGATCGGGAAGGGTGATGTGATCCAGACCCGCCGCAACGAGAGTACGCTCGGTGTCACCAACCGGCAGACCTGGGCGGTGCAGCACGTGGGCGACGACGACACGCTGAGTGTCGTGGAGGCCGTCAGCGGCCGAAAGCAGCAGCGCACCGTGACACTGCCCGCGGAGTACGTGACCGCGGATGCGCATCTGGCTTATGCGGTCACCGCCTACGGCGTCCAGGGCGCGACCGTGAACACTTCGCACACGGTTCTCTCCGACGTGCTCGATGCTGCCGGAGTCTACGTCGGCATGACCCGCGGCCGCGAGACGAACACTCTGCACGTCGTCGCCGCTGACCTCGACGATGCGAAGCAGCAGTTCGTTGAAGCACTCGCCCGAGACCGCGCCGACCGCGGCCTGGAAGACGCCACCAAACGCGCTCGCGAGGCCGTTGCGAACCTCGTCGCGGACGGGCCCATGTCCATCGTGAACGCAGAGCGCGACCGCGTCATTGAGCGGATCGCGCGGGCTGACGCGGAGCGAGAGCACTGGGTATCGGCAGCCGTTAGATTGCATGACCAGTCCGAGCGCCATAAGGCCGAGTACGAGCACCAGCGCGAGCTGGCGGAAGCCGCCGATGCGAAGGTTGCCGCACTTCTCGCGGATGTTGTGGAATCGCTGGCCCTGGAAGCAACTACGGACGGTGCTGACCTCCTGGCTGCGGAGCGGGCCACCTACGCGGCACACCGCGCCCAAGCGAACGCACCCCATTTTCGTAAGCGCTCGGCTACCCGCACTGGGAAAGACGCAGACGCCCACCGCGAGGCGGTAGAGCGGCTCGTGCACGCCAGGTGGCAGAGCATTCCGCACAGCGAGAGTGGCCTCGCTGCGTGGGCCGAGGCAGTCGCCCAGCGTCAGGCCGACCACGTGCCCGAGATCATCGAAGCACGTGAGGAAGCCACGAAGGCGCACCAGATCGCGAAGGAGATCGCCGCGAGGCAGTCGCGAGAACACACGGCGCTGTATGAGCGGGTGCTCGGCAACCGCCGGCCAAGTGCGGTCGCTGCGCGGGTGAAGGCCCTGCGCGAGCAGGCCGCGCAGGATCGACTCTACCTCGCCCAACTTGATGCGCTCCCGCCAGATAAGGCGGTGCAGCTCGTCCGCGAGCGTGCCGCCCAGGACGTGGCCCAGCGTCTCGCCGGCGAGATGTCCCGCCGTGCCGAAGAGACACACGAAGACCGTCTTGCGTGGACCCGGCACCGAGACAGCGACCCGCACCGGCCGCCTCCACGCCTTGGTTTGTAGCAGATTAGCGAACGTGGGTATCAGTGGGGTCGCTGTTGGGACGTCACGACTCCGCCCAAGCGGCGCGGCACTCTATAGGCGTCGGTGACCGCCGGTAGCGTAGAACACGGCACTATGAGCACAACTTAAGACGCGCCCTGCGGCGCGGAGGAGACCCACAGCATGGCACGCGCCGCGAAGCCGAAACCGACAAAGACACTTGAGCAGACCCTCTGGGAGGCTGCTGACAAGCTGCGCGGCAACCAGGAACCGAGCGAGTACAAGCACGTCGTGCTGGGCTTGGTGTTCCTCAAGTACATCTCTGACCGCTTTGAAGAGCGACGGGCAACGCTCGAGGCCGAGCTCGCCGCGGAGGGCATCAAGCCAGAGCGGCTGCCGGACTTCCTCGAAGACCGCGACGAGTACACCAGCCACAACGTGTTCTGGGTGCCAGAGCTGGCGCGCTGGGGCTACATCCAGTCGGTCGCGAAGCAGCCCGAGGTCGGTCAGCAGATCGACCAGGCGATGGATCTCATCGAGAAGGAGAACCCTTCCCTGCGCGGCGTTCTCCCGCGCAACTACGGGCGCGACGGCTTGGACAAGCGACGTCTGGGCGAGCTGGTAGACTTGATCGGATCGATCGGCTTCACCGAGACTGACGACCACGGTGCCGACGACGTGCTGGGCCGGGTGTACGAGTACTTCCTCGGCCAATTCGCAGGCAAGGAAACAGGCAAGGACGCGGGGGCGTTCTACACGCCGCGCTCGGTCGTGAAGACGCTGGTCGAGATGCTGGAGCCCTACCAGGGGCGCGTCTATGACCCTGCGGCGGGTTCCGGCGGCATGTTCGTGCAGTCGGCTGAGTTCGTGAAAGCTCACGGCGGCAAGCGCACCGACATCTCCGTCTACGGGCAGGAGTACACGGACACGACCTGGAAGCTCGCCAAGATGAACCTCGCACTGCGAGGCATCGAAGCCGACATGGGGCCGCGTTCGGCCGACTCATTCACCGATGGCCTGCACCCGGATCTGCGGGCCGACTTCGTGATTGCCAACCCTCCGTTCAACGTCTCTGACTGGTGGGATGCGAAGCTCGAGGGCGACCCACGCTGGCAGTACGGCACCCCGCCGCAGGGCAACGCGAACTTTGCATGGGTGCAGCACTTCATCTACCACTTGAGCCCGAAGGGCACGGCGGGGTTCGTGCTTGCGAACGGATCCCTGTCGTCGAAGAGCGGCGGTGAGGGCGAGATTCGCCGCAAGCTTGTCGAGGCCGACCTAGTCGACTGCATCGTGGCGATGCCCGACAAGCTGTTCTTCAACACCGGCATCCCCGTCGCGCTCTGGTTCGTCTCCAAGGCCCGGCACGGCAACGGGCACCGCGAACGCCGCAGCGAGGTGCTCTTCATCGACGCCCGAAAGCTCGGCACGATGGAGTCGCGCCGTCTGCGCGTGCTCACCGACGACGACATCGCGAAGATTGCCGATACCTACCACGCCTGGCGCAACCACGACGGCGGCTACGAGGACGTGCCGGGCTTCGCGAAGGCCGCCTCACTAGAAGAGATTTCCAAGCACGACTACGTGCTCACCCCAGGCCGCTACGTCGGCGCTGCCGAGGCTGAGGTCGACGACGAACCGATCGACGAGAAGGTCGCACGCCTCACGAACGACCTGTTTGCCGAGTTCGAGCGCGGGCGGGAGCTGGAAGATGAGATCCGTCAGCGACTGGGGAGGCTGGCATCGTGACAGGCGCCTGGACGCCTACGCGCCTGGGTGACGTTGTCCGCGTCAAGCATGGCTTCGCGTTCTCCGGCATGGCCGAGAATCCTGACAGGACGCTTCCAGTGGTTGTCGGCATCGGCAACCTCGACTACACGGGCGGTTTCCGCTTCGGATCGACCAGCGTCAAGCGATACGTCGGTGAGTATCCGCCTGAGTTCAATCTTTCACCGGGCGACGTCTTGCTGGCGATGACCTGCCAGACTGCAGGCGGAGAGATCCTTGGCATCCCGGGCATTGTTCCTGATGACGGTCAGACCTACTTGCACAACCAGCGGCTCGGGAAGGTCGAAGTCCTCGATCCCGAGCGCGTCTATCTTCCGTTCGTATTTCAGCTTGCCCGCTGGAACATGTTCAACCAGCACCTGTTTGCCACGGCATCGGGCAGCAAGATTCTTCACACCTCACCGGGACGTATCGAGGACTTCCACTTCGACATTCCTCCACTGGAGGAGCAGCGTGCCATCGCCGCGACACTCGGTGCGCTCGACGACAAGATCGAGTCGAACCGGCAACTTGCTGAACGAGCGTCGGCGGTGATCGATGCATTTGCCTCGCAACTTCTGGCGCGCACATCGACGGAGGTTCTTCCTCTCGCCGACCTTGTGGAGTTCAATCGACTGAACGTGAAGCCACACTCGACCGATGCCTTGCGCTACATCGACATCTCGTCAGTATCACCGGGGCAGATCGACTCGGTTCAGGAGCTGACTTGGGATGAGGCGCCGAGTCGGGCACGACGTGGTGTGAGCGATGGTGACGTAATTTACTCGACCGTGCGCCCTGGCAACCGCGCCTCTGCTCTGATTGTTGACCCGACCCCCGGCAGCGTCGCCTCGACCGGTTTTGCCGTCATGAGTCCGAGCGTCCGACTGGGCTCATCGATGTTAACGAGCGTGGTGGGCGCGCCAGAGTTCGCTGAGTACCTCGAATCGGTCGCCCACGGTAGTGCGTATCCCGCCGTCGGTATTCAGGCGATGGGCAGCTATCCGGTTGTTGTACCGAAGGAAGCCGTTGCCGCCGAGCAGTTCGAGGCAGACACGATGCCGCTGCGGCGCCGTGTCGCTCAGGCTCGGGCTGAGTCGGAACGTCTTGCTGCGCTGCGCGACACCCTCCTCCCCGAACTCCTCTCGGGTCGCATGCGCGTCCCTACCGAAGGAGTCGCGGTATGAGTGCGCTGAATATCGAGTGGGCACTGGAGCAGCTCGAAGATTTCATCCGAGCTACCACCGTGTATCATGTGCCGCCGCCGAGCGGCGTCATAAGCGCTGGGAGCTATCGGACGGCGGACTCGGAAGAGGAAGTAGTCAAGCGAGCTCAGGTCGCTGAACAGATCCTTGATCGGGTGCTTCCCAACTGGCGTTCCCTTGAGGTCAGCACAAGCCGAAAGAAGTGGGCACTGCACCACGAGGCTTCGCTTCGTGCCCGGGAGAACCTCCGTCGTCAGGAGGAGATCCTTAAGAACCTTGGCGATGACGCCCCGGAGCTGTCAGCTGCGAACCTGCATCCGTGGGTTTGGGGCGGTGCTTCGTCGCTGTGGCACTCGGGGCACTTTCGTGAGGCTGTCGAAGGCGCGATTCGCAAGCTGAATGCGGAGACGCAGAACAAGCTCGGCCGTCGTGATGTGAGCGAGACGGATCTCTTCAACCAGGCGTTCAGCGAACAGCCCGCTGCTGCGAAGAATCCGCGTCTGCACCGTATGCCGGATGACGGCAGCAAGACCTTCAAGTCGGTGCAGCGTGGGGCTCGCATGCTTGCTGAGGGTGTGTTTGCTGGTATCCGTAACCCGCTTGCTCATGAGGCTGACCAGGAGATGCCCGAGCAAGAAGCGCTGGAGTACTTGGCGGCGCTCAGTGTGCTGGCGCGCTGGGTGGATGAATCGACGTTGGAGGTTGCATCGTGAGCGCATTCAACGAGAACACCGTCGAGCTGGCGGCGCTGGAGTACTTCGCGGAGCTGGGCTACCGCACCCTGCACGGGCCGGACATCGCTCCTGGCGAGCCGGGCGCGGAGCGCGACTCCTATGAGGAGGTGTTCCTGTGGGGCCGGTTGCGTGATGCGATCCGTCGTATCAATCCGGAGACTTCCCCTGCCCTTGTCGACGAGGCGATCAAGCGGGTGCGGCGTGCGGAGTCGCAGAGCCCGATCGATGAGAACTACCGGCTGCATCAGCTCATTACCGAGGGCGTGCCTGTCGAGCACCGGGATGCCGACGGTGCGCTGCGAACGACCCGGCTGTGGCTCGTCGACTTCGAGCAGCCGGAGAACAACGACTGGGTGGCGATCAACCAGTTTACGATCGTTGAGAACGGCAAGAATCGCCGGCCTGACGTGTTGGTGCTGGTCAATGGCATGCCGTTGGCACTGCTGGAGCTGAAGAATCCGACTGCCGAGCACGCCACGTTGAAATCAGCGTGGAACCAGGTACAGACGTACCGGCAGGACATCCCGTCCGTGTTCGTCCCGAACGCCGTCACCGTGATCTCCGATGGCACATCGGCGGCGATGAGCAGCTACGCCGGAGCGTTCGAGCACTACGCGCCGTGGAAGACGATCGAGGGCCGCGAGGTGGTCAGCGACCGCCCGGCTCTTGAAGTGTTGATCAAGGGAGTGTTCGAGCCGAAGCGGCTCCTTGATCTGTTGCAAAACTTCATCGTCTTCAGCGACGAAACCGTCACCGACAAGGCCACTGGGCAGCCGACGCGGGTGCTGGTGAAGCGTGTGGCGAAGTACCACCAGTACTGGGCGGTAAATGCGGCGGTCGAGTCGACCGTGCAGGCCTCGCGGCCAGACGGTGATCGTCGTGGTGGTGTGGTCTGGCATACCCAGGGGTCGGGCAAGAGCTTCGAGATGGTGTTCTACGCCGCGAAGATCATGCGCGATCCCCGGATGGCGAATCCGACGCTGGTGTTCATCACGGATCGCAACGACTTGGACGATCAGCTGTTCGGAGAGGCGTTCGCCCCTGCTCGTATCCTGCCGGAGACCCCAGTACAGGCCGCGACTCGCACCGATCTGCGGACGAAGTTGAAGCGTGCCTCGGGTGGCATCGTCTTCACGACATTGCAGAAGTTCGCTCCCGGCGAGGATGGCGATGCCAACCCAGTGCTGACGGATCGTCGCAACGTGGTGGTTGTGGCGGACGAGGCGCATCGCAGCCAGTACGGCTTCGGTGAGACGTTGGATCGTCATGGCCGCTTGCGCGGAGGTCTAGCGAAGCACATGCGAGATGCTTTGCCGGGTGCTACCTATCTCGGCTTCACCGGTACGCCGATCGAGTCGAACGACAAGTCCACGCGCTCGGTGTTCGGTGACTACATCGACGTCTACGACCTCACGCGTGCGGTCGAGGACGGCGCGACGGTGAAGATCTTCTACGAATCGCGCCTGGCGAAGATCGACCTGTCCGACGATGACCTCGCCGCGCTCGACGAACTGGCGGACGAGATCACCGAGACCGTCGAAGAGGATGCCGCCACGGCTGCGAAGTCCCGCTGGTCGCGCCTGGAGGCCATCGTCGGCGCCGACTCACGGCTCGACCTCATTGCCCGCGACATCGTCGAGCACTGGGAGAAACGACGCGAGGCGCTGTTCGGTAAGGGCATGATCGTTACGATGAGCCGCCGTATCGCGGTGCGGCTCTACGAGAAGATCGTCGCGCTCCGCCCCGACTGGCATTCTGATGATCCTGCCAAGGGCAAGATCAAGGTCGTCATGACCGGCTCGGCCGCGGACCCGGCCGAGTTCCAGCCGCACATCCACTCCAAGGACGTCCGCAAAGATCTCAAGCTCCGGGCGAAGAACCCCGACGACGAACTCGAGCTGGTGATCGTCCGCGACATGTGGCTGACCGGCTTCGACGCGCCGTCCATGCACACGATGTACGTCGACAAGACCATGCAGGGTGCAGGGCTCATGCAGGCCATCGCTCGCGTCAACCGCACCTTCCGGGACAAGCCCGGCGGCCTCATCGTCGACTACATCGGCGTGTTCTCGAACCTCCAGGCGGCCCTCCAGGAGTACTCACCCTCCGACCGTGACCAGGCAGGCGTACCGATCGACGAGATGGTCGCCGTCATGCTGGAGAAGCACGACATCATCCGGGGACTGCTGCACGGCGTCGACTACGACTCCTCGCCGACACTCACCTCCTCCCAGCGCCTGGCGGAGTACGCCAAGGTGCTCGACTTCGTCATGGCTGACCCCGACCGCACGAAGCGCTTCAACGACCAGGTGCTCGCACTGGCCAAGGCGTTCGCTCTGGCTGGAGCGCGCGACGAGGCGGCAGCGATCCGCAACGACGTGCGATTGTTCACCGACGTGCGTGCAGCCATCTTGAAGATCCAGAACCCGGATTCTGGGCGTGGCGGCTCCGGTGCTGTCGAGATCGACACGGCACTCGGGCAGCTGCTCAACGAAGCGGTCGCCGCCGACCAGGTGGTCGACATCTACAAGCTCGCCGGTGTCGAGACGCCAGAGCTGTCGATCCTCAGCGATGAGTTCCTTGACTCGCTCGCCGACAAGGACAAGCCCAACCTGCAGTTGGGGTTGCTGCGGCGCCTCCTCAACGACCAGATTCGCACTGTGCAGCGCACCAACCTTGTGCAGGCGCGGAAGTTCTCCGAGCTACTGGATGAAGCGATCAACCGGTACACGAACCGATCGCTGACGACGGCCGAGATCATCGCGGAGCTGGTCAAGCTTGCCAAGCAGATGCGCGACGATGCCAAGCGCCAGGACGACCTCGGCCTGTCCGCTGCCGAGGTCGCTCTCTATGACGCCATTGCCCAGAACGATGCTGCCGTGCTGGAGATGGGCGATGCCACCCTCAAGGAGATCGCCGTCGACCTTGTCTGGGCCGTGCGCACCAGCGTCGTCATCGATTGGGATCAGAAGGAGAGTGTCCGCGCCTCGATGCGCTCGAAGGTGCGGCGTCTGCTCGCCAAATACGACTACCCGCCCGACGCTGAGGCAAAGGCGATCGAGCTGGTGCTGGAGCAGGCGGAGCTGTTCGCTAAGGGGGAGGCATCGGAGGGATGAACCACGCCCCGAAGGAACTGACCGAGAAGCCCAGGTGGAACCTCATCCCGCTCACCCCTGAGTATGAAGAAGCTGAGCACAGTGGCTACGTCTCGGCACTTGAGGCTGCACGTGAGGACGGTGAGATCCGTAACATCGCGCTGTCCGGAAACTACGGCGTCGGTAAGAGCAGCATCTTGCGCGAGCTCGGGAAGCGACTCGACGGCCGCGTTGTCGACCTCTCTGTCAACCCTTGCCCCGATCGAAGCGTCCAAGATTGACGAGTCGGTGCCGCTGCAGGCCACGACTCCGACGAACCGCATCCAGCAGGAGATCGTTAAGCAGCTGCTCTACCGGGAAGATCCGAGCAAGACGCCTGCGTCCAGATTTCGTCGAATCGAGCGCTTCCGGTGGTGGAGAGAGTCCGGCACGGCTGCACTGATCGGTCTGGCCGTTGCCGTCATCTTCTTGCTGACTGGCTGGACTGCGCAGATTGCAGTGGCCTTCACGGCGCTGAACGACCTCGGCGTCTGGACGCATCTGATCGTTTGGGCCGCGGCAACGACTGCGGTGCTTCTGGTGCGCTGGCTGTTCTACGGGAAGATCCGCATCAAGCAGCTGTCCGCCGGCGCAGCGACTGTCACCCTCGATGACAACTCTGTGTCGTATTTCGACCAGTACCTCGACGAGATCGTCTACTTCTTCGACGTGTCGGATCGTGACGTCGTGATATTCGAGGACATCGACCGTTTTAACGACTCACACATCTTCGAGACGCTTCGCGCGCTCAATTCATTGCTCAACGCCTCGCCTCAGATCGAGAAACCGATCCGCTTCATTTACGCGATCAAGGACAGCATCTTCGACCGAATCGGGCTGGAGGCGGAAGGCCGCAAGCTCGAGACAGGCGTGCTCGCAATCGAGGATCCTGCGCAGGCCGAGGCGGTGCGTGCGAACCGCACCAAATTCTTCGATCTCGTGATTCCGGTGGTTCCGTTCATCACACATCGCAGTGCCCGGAATCTGGCGACCCGGTTGTTGGGCAAGATCGAGCACAAGGTGGCGCCGGAACTGCTCGATCTGGCTGCGCAGTACGTTCCTGATATGCGGCTGCTGAAGAACGTCCGCAACGAGTTCATCGTTTTCCGCGATCGAATCTTCTCAGGCGACGGTAAGCAACTCGACCTGAGTGAGACGGACCTGTTCGCGATGATGCTCTACAAGAGCACCCACCTCACCGACTTCGAGACAATCCGACTCGGCAAGAGCAATCTGGACACCCTCTACAAGCTCAATCGCGAGCTGGTGACTGAAAATATCAAGCGGCTCGAACGCGAACGTCGTGGGCTTAGTCAGAGGCTTGCACGCAAGAACATTGCGGAAGCGCGTAGCGATCGCCTTGGTGCTTCGTTGATTGCGCACCTTGAACGAACCGCGACTTCGGCGGCGGTGCTCGGAACACGACGACGGAACGGAGTGTCGTCGTCGGTCGATGGCGCCGCAAAGTCCGATGCCGACCTGCGCTCAGCGGACTTCTGGGCATCGTTCGTCGCTGCCGACGGGGATCCGGAACTGCGTCAGCAAATGTCATCGGGGAACCAGCTCAGATTCTCCCGATCCAGCCTCTCGGCTGTCCTCGGCGATCCGCTCGACGCCGACAGTTGGGATGATGCCGATCACGAAGCCTTGACGGAGCAGATCCAGGAAAAGACGGACGCGATCAACTTTCTGCGCGGTGCGGACATGGGTGATCTGATCAAGCGCCCAGAGTTTCTTGTCATGTTCAAGGAACTCGACACACCTGCGAGCGAAGGTACGCCTGCGACCTACAAGGAGACGAAGCAGTCGCTTGAGTACGTCGCCAAGGCACTGCTCAAGCCCGGCTTGGCCTACCAGCTTGTTCGGGCCGGACACGTCAACCGCAACTTCACGCTGTATACCTCGACGTTTCACGGCGACCGCGTAAGTCCGGCGGCGACCAACTTTATCATCCACCACGTCGAGCGAGACCTGATGGATGCGCACTTTGAACTTGGCCCGAAGGACGTCGATGCCGTCGTCCGGGAGCGTGGCAAGAGCGCACTGAAAGAGCCCGCGCTCTACAACATCGCGATCCTCGACCGTCTCCTTGCAACCGACGTTGATGCAGCCGACATCATGATTCGCTCCCTGGTTGGTCTGGGAGAGAGTCAGACGCAGTTCCTGCAGGCGTACCTGACCGCCGGTGAGCAGCGCGCACAACTCGTCCAGCGGTTCACGACGATGTCGTCGCGAGCGCTTGTCTACCTCCTGAGCCAAGCGGAGCTGGACGAAGCTTCGCAGCTGGAACTAGTTGTACTGACCCGGATCGTTGTTGACATAAGAGAAGCCCCCGGTGTCGAGTTGGAGCTGTCTAGTTCTACATCTCGAACCACGGAGGCTTCTCATGTCCCACGCTAACGCCCGACTGGCTCCCGCGGGCCGTTTGATCATGATTCAGCGCATCCAGTCCGGGCGTGCGGTCGCGCATGTCGCCGCTGAGATGGGGGTCTCTCGCACGACTGCGTGGCGGTGGTGGCGCCGATTCCGTGAGTTGGGGATCGTGGGCTTGAAAGATCGATCCAGCGTCGCGCACACGCATCCCAACCGCACCAATGCGTGCGCGGAGACTCGTGTGCGGATCATGCGTGAGTTGACCCGCCGCGGCCCGGTCTTCATTGCGGGCAAGCTCGGCATGCACGCCTCGACGGTCGGACGGGTGCTGCGCCGCCACCGGGAACCATTGCTGCGCGATATCGATCCCGTCACGGGAACTCGGATCCGCGCAGAACGACGATCCGCGAACCGATACGAGCACGATCATCCAGGCTCGTTGATCCATATCGATGTCAAGAAACTCGGCCGCATCCCCGACGGTGGCGGTTGGCGGCTACACGGTCGTCGCGAACGACCGAACCGGAAACGGGGACACGGGTACGACTATGTCCATACCGTGATCGATGATCATTCGCGTGTCGCGTACGCCGAGATCCACGATGATGAGAAAGGTGTTACCGCGGCTGGGGTCTTGGAGCGTGCGATCGCGTTCTATGCGTTGCTTGGGGTGCGGGTCGAGCGTGTCATCAGCGATAACGCTTTCGCATACCGGCACTCCGCAGTGTTTCGTGGTGTTCTTGACGCTCACAACATCGCGCAACGGTTCATTCGTCCGCATTGCCCGTGGACGAATGGGAAAGTCGAACGCTTGAATCGCACACTCGCGACGGAGTGGGCGTACGCGCGGCCGTGGGCGTCGAACGAGGATCGCCGGGCAGGGTTGACTGCCTGGCTCGATTATTACAACCTGGACAGGCCCCATCTCGGTATCGGGGGCCAATCTCCGATCGATCGCGTCAACAACGGTCGAGGTCAGTACAACTAGTGGACGCTGCACTGGAGAATCTGCCAGCGTCAGCGCAGCGCACGGACGCACGGGTCGTTGACTATCTGCGAACGCACTACGCGGAGTTCTCCGTCCTTACGAACGACGGGACGTCTGCCCAGGCAGAGCGAGTTGGATCGCTCTTCGCCGAGGCGAGCATCACGCTGCCTAGCCTGACGCCGCTCTCGGCAAGCGCCCGTCCGTCGTTCGTCTCGCGCAGTTTGTACGACATCACGCAGGAGAACCTGACCCTCGCTATTGGCAATGACGAGACGGTTGCCCTCGACGTCATCCGAGCGGCGAACAAGACGGTCTATGACTACGTCCTCGAACATATCGATGCCTATCTGGGCGCGATCGAAGGCTCTTCCGCGACGGTCGATACAGGTGAGCAGTTCATCGCAGTGCTCGAGGAACTACTTGAGCAAGGGGTGCCTCGTGTGGCCGACGTGGTTGAGCGCGCTGCGCCAGCGTGCCAGGTTGTCGATCTTGGTGCCATCTCCGAGGGAGCGTGGCCGGCGTTGGCTATGCATCAGCGGTTCCCTGCAACGTTCAACAACGTCAGCCGATACGTGGCTGCTCGTGGAGTCGATGTCCACCTCGCTCCGCTGCTGGCGGCGGTAGGCGCGATCGCCGAGGCTGCATTGGCTGACGAGGACGCGAAGACCACGTTGGCGGTCAAGATTCTTGCGGCACGGGAGCAGCTGCCAGCCGCGAAGCTGCGAGCGGATCTTGTCGCGAGCTTGGAGCTGGGCAGCTACGTCGAGATTGGGGAGGTTGCTGCCGAGACGGGCGACTTGTTCGCATTGCTGCTCAAGCACGTCATCATCTCGGACACCGCCGAGTCATACGAGCACCTTGCGGCGACTGATTGGCCAACGCGAAGGGCGTTCATCCGCGAGTCGGAGAAGTTCGCAAGCTACATGACGCCGGAACTGGTGCAGCCGGATCTGGCGGTGCTCCTCGCCGACAATGAAATCGATGACGCGATCAAGCGGGTGATCGTTGAGCAGTCTGAAGCGTACGCCGAGATCGCTGCGCAGCGAGGGCTGAATGAACTGGCGCGCCTTGCTGTGAAGTACGGGCACACCATCCCGTCCGTTGTCGTGCAGAAGATGGCGCAGGGTGGTGCTTCTGCGCAGTACGTAGTGCCCCTCCTTGAACCTCACCTTGACACCCTCACGCGCGCAGACCTCTTCGCGATCTTGCATGCGCTGAGTGGGGACTATTCGAGGCTGACCACCGTGGGACGCACTGCCCTGCATGTCACGAATACCCCTGCAAACCGAGCCCTCCTTGAGCGCTTGAAGCGACACGGAATCGTTAGCTCATATGACCCCGATGTATCGCCTATCAAGGTGAACAGGAAACACAAGTAGAGGAGCGATGACCGACCTCGTCCCAGCTGGAGCTCGAGGAGCCGCCCGGTCGCTGGGGGATCACCCTCGCCGCGGGAGAGAATGAAGCATGAGGTTTCGTACAGCTGAAGGGGCAAGCCACGAGGGACGTGACGGCTCGGGGCACGAGCGTTTTCGCGTGTCGATTCCGTTCGACGAGCACGGTTACTTTGGGCGGCAATGCCCCTCATGCATGCAGATCTTCCGGATGCATGGTGAGGACTATCACCATCTGCCTGATGACTTGCAGCTGACCTGTCCGTAATGTGGGCACGTCAGCGAGCACTCGGAGTTCATGACCGAGCAGCAGCGGGATCGGGTCATGCAGGTTGCGCGAGACGCCGCGCTCCAGATGGTCAGCGACGCATTCAAGGGCCTGTCGCGCCGATCGACTGGATCGAGCCGACGGAGTGGAGTCACGTTTACCTTCCGCTCCAAGCCGTTCTACCCGCGACCGCTTCCTGGTATCAATGAGGAGTCGCTCATCCGCGAGCGTAGGTGCGTGACGTGCGGTGTGCGGTACGCGGTGTTCGGCGAGCATCGCTTCTGCCCGGTGAGCGGGCTCCTTGCGCCCGGTGATATCGCGGCCGACGCTCTCGCTTCGGAAGAAGCCAAGCTGAGTGCGCTCTCTGCCATTCCGGCCGACCAGATTCCGATCCTTCGCGAACAAGGCGTGTTCGAGAGGATCAATGTCGACGTGCTTGGTCGAGTCGTTGGTGCCGTAGAGGCGTGCGCGTCAACGGTGTTCAGGAACCATGTGCTGAACGGGGAGGCGGCCCTTCGCAGGAAGGGGAACGTGTTTCAGCGGCTCGATGACATGGCCGGACTGTTCCGCGACGCGTTTGGCGTCGAACTTGCCACAGTTGACGGAGTTCGCTGGCCAGAGTTAGTGCGCTTGTGGGCAGCCCGGCACGTCCACACTCACACGGGCGGGCTCGTCGACGATCGTTACCTTCGTGCCGTTCCAGCGTCTCACCTTGCGGTCGGTCAACGAGTTGTGGTCACGGATGCCGATGCTCACCTTGCCATCCAGCAGGCTCGACTTCTCTGCGACGCGATCTCTTTCGTCGGCGGAACGCAGACGTCCGTGCCCTCCGCGTAGGCGGAAACCGGCGCCTGGCGCGAGTCTTCCTATCTCTTGGTCGACCTCTCACTCCCAGGTGCGGAGGCGGGGATTCCATCGCCCTCTTGCTGCAGAGGACAGCACCGGGTCGGCAAAGCTCGCGAGCGCCGAGAGAACGTCGGCAAACGCTGCTGGGAGCTCTCCTTCGCGGTGGGATCGTATGCGCCATGCATGATACTTCTGCTGAGCACGTTCGTTCATCGGCGCGAGCGTCGGCAGTAGTGGTGCAAGCGTGACCTTGCGGTATTCAGCGACGGTCTCGATCGATGCGCGGAGTTCCCCTCCATCGACCGAGTGGAGGCGGATGAGGGTGTAGACGTCAGCGAAGTCGCGCCAGCGAGTGTTGGCAACGCCGCGGTCGACGGCGGTGACAAGCTTCTCAGCGAGCACCATCGTCAGCGGGTATCCGAGTATTGCCAATGGCGGGAGGCCGAGATCGGTAACACGAGGCAGCTCGATGAGCTGGGGTGCCGGCCAGATAGGGTCGCCGAAGTTCACGTCCATCCCGATGGTCAGCTGGGCAGTGCCGAGCGTTGCTATGAGCTTGACCCGGACCCCGGCGTACTCGTCCTCGTCACGAATCGTTGTCGCGGTGACGCTCGCGGGATCGAACACAAGGCCGTCGGCAAGCTCTAACCTCGCGATGGCGCGGACGCGCTCGGCGACCTCGTCGGGATCATCGGTGAGCCGCGTTGCCTGCAGATCGATGTCCTTCGTCGGACGGCGTGCGGCGAAAGCGGCGAGTAGCACACCGCCCTTCAGAACGAAGTCATCGCGGTACTCAGAGATCGCAATGCGTGCCAGCAGCCCTTCGAGCGCGTACAGGGTCATCAGCTCCTGCACGTCTCTGCCGGTTTGCCGGGCGAGTTTTCGGAGCGCGATGGTCGCGTCGCCCGCCGGAGTCCCGTGCTGCGGGTTTGGGCTCATAGCAGGACCTCCAAGGCTTGCTGGATCGCGGGGCGCGCCTTCGGGAAGTCCTCGGCCATCGTGAGCAGCGAACCGGGGCTGTTGCCTCGTCCACGCAACCACTGCTTGAGCGCACCGATGGCGAGGTCGCTGCCCCACGCGTGGCGCAGGCGGAACATATCGATGAGGGTTCGCTCGGCGGAGTAGAGGCCGATGGATGATCCGTCCGGTAACGCATGCTCGGTGCGGCCGATGCTGAACGTGTCGGCATCGAAGCGGTGCCAGGCGATAGGCGCGTGGTGAACGGTGACCGGCTGTGTGCCGCGGGGGATGGCGATGTCGCTCCGAGTGGGAATCTCGTCGGTCAGCTCGTGCAGCGACAGCGCGGTCAGCATGCAGAGCGTGGCGTCGGGTCGCTTGGAGGCGATAGCGATCCACGCTGCCGTTGTGTCGTCTGCGAGTCCTGACCTGAGGAAGAGCCCAGGGGCGATGCGCTCGAACTCGCCGGCCTCGATCAAGCGGTCTAGGCCATGCCGGGTGAGGCCCTGCGCGGCGAGCTCGTCGTAGCTCAGCAGATCGGGCAGCGTCGCGATGTCCATCTTCACCTCCAGTCAGCAGATTCTGTTACAGATACAGCATACCTGTTATGGTTTCTGCTGGATGTTGTGGGTTCGAGGTCATGGCGCCGGCTGCTAGAGAGGATGACGACTGGGCGGGCGGCTTTAAATAAAGACGTCGCACAGTCTGGGCGCGCGTGAGTGGATTACATCCGTGACGGTGCAGCCGACAACGCCGCCCTGACGTCCATGACGAGCCTTCCAACAGGGTCCGAAACGGGGTCCTAAACCCCTCCGCTGGGTCCGAATGAGCTCGTATCAATCCGCAGCAACGCGTAGACTAGTATGCGTAAGAACCGCATGAATACGCGGATCGAGCAGCTTTGCACGGACCAGCCCGGAGAGCCAGAGCCCCTCAGTTGTTTTTGGTTCGAGTGGGTGGAGTCGGACTCTCTTTTGCTTTTGTCGTTGCAAAGTCAGAGGAAAATGCACTTGCACGATGTTGGATTCTGTTACCCGCAACAGATAAAGAGTGACAAAACCTCAACCTGTACACGTCCCGCGTTTGAGGCGATATTTATTCGGTAATCCATTCATCCCGCTCACTACCATCACCTTCCCGCAGCACCCAGTCGACGCGATCGCCGCTCCACCGCACGCGGCCGCTGAACCAGAACGTGGAGTCCGGGCCCCACCCGGCGATGACTGATCCATACCGCTCGTCAACATTAATCGCCGTGCCCGCTGCCTCTAGGTAACCGGCCGCTTGCAGGTGCACGGCATCGTAGTGCTCGGCGACCTGCACCCAGTCAGGCACGACCCAGTCACCCGCGCGACCGGTCGTGCGATACCAGTCGTGGCGCTTCTGCGCTGTGACCTCTAACGGGAATCGTGCGCAGAGCGCAGCCCACGCCTCGGCCGAATCGATCTCGTAGACGCGCAGCGAACCGGGCACGCCAAGTCTCCATGAGGTGGCGCGAACCCACCCGAGATAGTCTTCGACGAACCACAAGCCCGCTGGGGCTCCGCTCGCGAGCGGGCGCGTTGTGGCGGGGAACTTTCGCGGGGATTCGACCACCACTCGCCACCGTAGAGCGCCGTTGGGTCGGATGGGCGATCCTGCAGCGCAGCGCGCTCGGTCGCAACGGTCGACTCCCGATCGCGTCTCAGCACCGCCGCGGGGTCGCTGGGCACCGGCCGGGGCGGATCGTCGTCCCAATCCACCTGCCACTGACCGCGCAGATCGACCGGCGAACTCCACCACGCCACGTGCGGTGATGCTGCGATATGGGTCGCAACGCGTCGCAGCTGCGCGGCGAGTTCGGGTGTCGCGGCGAGTACATCGCGACCCTCCGGATCTTGCCAATACCGGGCACTGCCCACGACTTCGAGCAGGCAATCGTGCAGGCGATCCGGCGTCACCGCAGCAAGCGGAACGGCAGCGAGTCGATCGGCGATCTGCGACAGCGGTACCGGCGGCGTCTCGTCATCGGAGTCGTCCTCGGTGCCGAACCGAATCACCGAGGTTCCCTTGCCGGGGTCGAGTTCATAACTCGCATCCCAGACGGCGGCACTGAACGAGTCGTCGCGCGGTTCCGGATCGCCCAGCCGATCTGACAGCAGCGCGAATTCGAGCAGCAGTCGCCGGCCGCGGGGACCATACATGAGTGCGGCGGCGAGGTCGGGGTGTTGTGGCGCACTCATGCCGGGTCGTTCCACGCTAGATACTGTACGTCCCCGCGCTGCATGCGCTCGATCTGGTCCGTTCGCGCCATCATGACGACTCCGGCCTCGGTTGCGCTTGCGCCGAGCGGGGTGAAGTGCTCTCGGGCGGACCACTCGCGGCCGTCAGCCGAGCGCACCTGAGTCTCGAAGTACGTGCGACCGTCGCCTTGATCGACGACTGACTCCGTGACGCGCCCGGCTGCCGCCGCTTCGACGAACTCGCGGGCGAGTGCGGCGTTTTCGACGTTGGCATCTCGCCACCACTCGCCGTCACCGACGTGCACTCCGATGCGGTCGGAATCGCCCGACGTTCGCACCCAGTGCACGGCGGTCACACCCTCGCGATGCGGCACGATCGAGAGCGCCGAGCGATCGGTGCTGCGCCTGATCATGGCCACGTCGCTGAACGTTGCCTCGACGAAGTCGGCGGCCTGCTCGAGAATCTGGCCAACGGGGTCGAGCATCCGTGCGCGATCGCGGGAGCGGTCGCGTTCCTCGGTTTCTCGCCATTCGCGGGTGTTGGTGCTTTCCACGAAGGTGGGGAGCTCGGTGGACTCGAGTACTTCGAATTCGACGAGGTATTCGGCGTGATGGTGATCCGCCGTGTCGGTATCTGAGCCTGGGGCATTGATCAGCGTCGTCACCTGCGGGTGCTCGGTGTCGGGCTCGAACCTCCCCGGTGCGCCGGGGGCCGCGAGATCCGGATAGGTGACGCCCCGAATCGCAATCACGGTGCCGGCGACCGGCCAGTGCGGCACCTCGTCGGGAGTCTCGTCGTGGCGCTCGTCGGCGAACCGGGGGAGAGCTCCCACTGGGGTGTGCGCCGGATCCGCCGCGACGAGATTCCATCTCATCTCGTCACCGACCGCGAACGCGTCGCCGCAGCAGACCTGCTCCCACCCGCTGACCATGACTTCGATGCGCATGCGTTCGAGTCTACGGACGGGTTTGGTGGCGGGCCGGGCGTGTGTCGCGGGCAAGGCGGGCACTGCGTCCCGTCACTGCGCGCGCAGCTCGATGGGGTCGGTGGCGCCGTCGGGGGTTTCGAGCGTCCACCGCTGGTCGGCGCTGGCCTCGGGCAGCAGCTGAGCGATCCACCCCGTCACTGCCGTGAGCACCGCGTCTTCGAGATCGATGCGCCCCCAGCCACGAGGCGATGGGGGTACGTCGGGATCCCAGCCGTCTTCCGTCCACTCCACGCCGATGATCTGGCGTTCGTCGCCCACGCGGCGCTGGGTTTCGAATACCGACTCCTCGGGGAAGCGGGCCCAGATGTCGAACGGTCCCTCGGCGTCGTCGTCGATGAATAGGTCGAGCACGACCTCGGTGAGGCCCGCCGCGCGTGCGGCGTCGGCGACGATCGCGAGTCTGCGTTGGGCGTCGGAGGCCATGGTGTCGAACACCTCGCGGAGGGCGGCGGGGTAGGCGTCGGGGGTGGGTGCGGCGGGCATGTGGGCAGTGTATGAGATGCGCACCCGCGTGAAAAGTGAATCCGTGGATATCACCACTGGCGGCACTCCCTGGGCCTCTGAATGTCGGTGGTTGCTGGTTGTGTGAACACATGGCACCCGTCACCATCGCACCACTTGCGTCGCTCCCATCGCTCTCGCCGAGCGCGATAGTCGGCGCGGGCGGGGCAGGCGCTGGGTCGGGTGCCGGTTCTGAATCGGTGACGCAAATCATGTGGTGGATCGAGCGGCTCGAACACCAGCAGCGCGCCCTCGACGCCGCCCGCCTCGAACTGCTGAACGCAGCGCTCGAGACGGCGACGGGGCTCGGTGAGGCGCCCTCTCAACCATCGGGTACGCGCGGGAGCGAGCTCGAGTATCGCGCGCTGCGAGCCGACCTCGCTGGCGTACTGGGCGCGAGTGAACGATCCGCCGAAGCGCAGCTCGACACCGCGTGGCGTGTGCGGCACGACTATCTCGCCGTGCACGAAGCGCTGGCCGCGGGCGAAATCACGATCGGCCACGCTCGCGTCATCGTCGACGCCGGGGTGCGGGTGGGGCACGGGTCCGAACCTGCGGTGGTGGCCCGCCGCTCTGCGTATGAAGCTGCGGCGCTGGATCAGGCACGCGTTGAAACCGTGAACCGACTGCGGCCGATCGCGCGTCGCATCGCTGAGCAGCACGCTGTCGGGTCACTCGACGAGCGCCATCGTGAAGCAGCGCTCGAACGACGCGTGACCGTGCAAGAGCGTGAAGACGGGATGTCTGACCTCACCGCCTACCTGCCGACCGTCGAAGCGTTCGCGATTCATGATCGACTGACGCGCATCGCGCGTGAAGTGCAACGTGTGGAGGCGCAGGGTCGCGAGTCGCGTGCGACTTCAGATTTTGGGTCTGCGGCAGCGGTCAACGCCGACGGCTCCGGCTCCGGGGAGTCGCGGGGCCGCGATGCGGTGCGATCGGATGTGTTTGTCGCGATGCTGCTGAACTCTGATCCGGCTGAGGCGGACTGTTCGGCGGCGTCCGCCGAGTCGATGCGAGCGCGCGTGCAGGTGATCGTGCCGGCGGAGGGGCTTGCATCGTTTGGTGCCGGCTCGGCCGCGGCGTCAGGTCTGGGGCCAGTTGCCGAACTCGTCGGAGTTGGCCCGTTGCCGATGAGCACCGCCAGCGGAATCGCGGCCGCGACGCCCGTGTGGGAGCGAGTCACGATCGATGCGCACACCGGCGGCGTGCTCGCCGTTGATCGGTACCGCCCGAGCGAGCAGATGAAGCGCCGTCTCGGCGCGCGAGATCAGCACTGCCGATTCCCGGGGTGCCGGGTTCCGCTCGCCCGCTGCGACCTCGACCACACCATTGATGCCGCACTCGGTGGGGCGACCGCCACCGACAACCTCGCGCACTTGTGCCGCGGGCACCACACCCTGAAACACCACACCGGGTGGCTTGTCGAACAGCGAGACGATGGCGACCTGCTCTGGACAAGCCCGACGGGCCGCAAGATTCCGGATCGACCGCCGAGCCGGGTGAGGTTCGCGGCTGTGCGGCGCCTGGAAACGGATGTGGATGTGGGCGCCGACCCCGACGCCGATCCCGGCTCCGATGCAGACCCAGTTGGCGTGCCCGAGAAGATTCGGCGGCACCCGACCAGCGCGCGATTGGCGGAACTTCGCGAAGAGGTCGAGCGTCGACGAAGAGCACACGGTGCGGCTACGGGGCACCCGTTCTGAGCGATATTTGCAGGGCGGTCTTTCAGTGACCTGATCGCCGGAGTCTCAGTGCATTGTGCGGTGCCGCTGAGGGTTTTTCAGCGAAGTGAAGCGACGCGAAGTGCAGCGCAGTGCAGCGGAGTTCAGTTTGGCGCGCGGGATGCGCGCGATCGAGCACGTCAGCCGCGCAAGGTAGCGATTTCGCGGGAGACGTTTGCTCGGGCGCGCGCTTCCCACAAGTCGCGGGCGGCCTCGGTCGCATACAGGTGCGGTCGGGCGAGATACGCCTCCAGGATCGCCGCGCGACCCCGTGCGAACGCATTGTCGGGCACGTGCGCGTACTCCCGCCGCACCGAAGCAGCGTAGTCGGCGTAGCGGGTGGGGTGCGACGCGAAGATCCACAGGTCGGCGTCGAGCAGATGCGCGAGCGATGGGTCAGGGTTCGCGGGCGAGTGCCCGGGCGTCGTCGCGAGGATATGCGTGCGGGCCGTTTCGATCATCTCGAGCGTCAGACCGGGGAACGCGAAGGGTGGGGTCGCCGACGATGCTGAAGTTGTCGACGTCGGCGACTCGGCCGAGGCCGCCGAAACGGCCGAGATTCGGGTGAGCTCGGCGACGGCGAGATCTGCAGACCGTTGCTCGTCGCTCGGGGCGGTGTCGGTACCGGTGCCGGTGCCGTTGATAACGGCGCTGCCCGAGTGCGCAGTCTCGTCAGGCACCGCGCCCGTGTACACCGCGTCGTGAAACCAGGCCGCGAGCAGCGTCTCGGGGGCAATGCGTTCGCCGCGTGAGCCGATGTGGTCGAGGGCCAAGAGTACGTCTTCGAGGTGGCGCTCATCGTGGTAGCTGCGATGCGGCTCGTTCCAGCGGGCGATGACGGTATCACCGAGTGCGGCCCAGGCAGGGTGGGGAGTGCGGACTGGGCGATCCGGCGCGTGCTGCGTGTGCTCGGTTGCGCGCGCTAGCAGCTCGCCGAGCCGGGCCCACTCGTCGCGGAGGTACTGCCGCCTCCGCACCGGGGTCACCGCTGCGCGGTCGACCTGGCGCACGCGTAGCCCGGTGTTGCGCAGGCGGTGCACGACCTCGCGACCCGACACTGGCAGCGCGCCGAGCGCGACGGCGCGGTCGTAGTTCGCGGCCGAGACGTCGTAGTGGTCGAGGTCGAAGCTGCGTCGCGGAAACCCGAGCTGCCGGGCGAACGCGTGCAGCTCGTCGTAGCTGGTGTCAGAGACGAGGTGGCTCCAGATGGTGCCGTGCGCGGGCCAGGCCGGCGGGTCGATGAGGATCGCCATGCGTTCAGCGTACTGCGGTGGTGGGCGGGCATCGCTGCCCGAGGCGCCGGTTACGCGGCGGGCGTTTTCGGCGTATAGAGCTCCCACGCATCGGCGACGCGCGAGACGGCGGTCGTCCAGGATTCGTGCTCGGAATGCTCGAGATGCCCGGAGGCACCCGCCCCGTGCCCCCAGGTGATGCGGGCGACCGCGCACGTCGGCATCTCGGTAATGCCGCCGCCGGTGAGGCGCGCGGCAAGCTCGGAAAGCCCGGGCTCGTGGGCGACGAGCAGCACGGTCGACGCGGGGGAGTCGCCGCCGCGATCGGCCGCGGTGCCGGCGGAAACGGCGACCCCGGTGAGGGTCTCGGGGCTTGCGAGGTAGAGCTCGGGGTCGAGTTCGAGCTCGACGTCGAGCGCGTCGGCAAACACCGCGGCGGTCGTGCGGGCGCGCAGCGCGGTGCTGGAGATCAGGCGATCCACCGGCTCGCCGAGGGCATGGAGTCGGGCGGCCAGGCGATCCGCCATCACCGGCGCATCGCGCTGCCCACGGGCATTCAGTGAGCGATCGTGGTCGGGGAGACCCGGGTCGCCCCAGTCGGACTTCGCGTGACGAACGAGAATGAGCGTGACCATGCGGCCAGGATACGGGGCGAGGCTGGGCGGCGAAGCGCGCTCGCCGCCGGTCACGCCCGGCGCCGGGTCTCGCGGAACAGCAGCCAGATGAGGTAGAGCCCGCCGACGCACACGGTGATGAGCCCGACGGGAACCGGGCGGTACACCTGGGCGAGCGACAGTGACAGCAAGTGCGCTGACGACAGCAGTGCCGCGCCCATGCTCGCCGCCCCCATGAGTGAGACTCCCGGGCTGCGGGTGAGGCGCCGCGCGAGCTGCGGTGCGGCGAGTGCGATGAATCCGATGGGTCCGGCGGCAGCGGTGACGAGCGCCGATGTGGCGACACCGGCGATCAGCAATCCCGCGCGAGCACGCCCCACGCTGACGCCCTGCGCGAGGGCCGCGTCATCGCCGAGTTCGAGCTGTCGCAGCGCCGGCGAGAGCACCCCCGCACCAATGAGAATCACGACACCGATCGCGAGCGAAGGCAGCAGGCTGGGCCAGGTGACGCGCGTGAGTGATCCGGCGCCCCAGAACCCCACCGAGAGCGCGTCGGTGAGGTCGGCGCGGGTGATGAGAAACGCGTTGATCGATCCGAGGAGCGCGGAGACGGCGATACCGACGATAATGAGCCGGAACCCCTGCACTCCGCGCCGGAACGCGAGCGCGTACACGACGATCGCCGTCGCCAGCCCGCCCGCGATCGCGGCTCCGGCGATCACCCAGTATCCCGAGGCGCCGATCCACAGAATGGTGATGACGACCGCCGTGTAGGCGCCGGCATCGAAGCCGATGACGTCGGGGGAGCCGAGCGGGTTGCGCGTCAGCGACTGAAAAATCGCGCCGCCTACGCCCAGCAGCGCGCCGAACGCGACCGCCGCGATCGCCACGGGCAGGCGCCACTCGACGATGATCGTGCGCGTGAACTCTTCGCCCCCGCCACCAGGTCCACCGCCGAACAAGCCCTCGACCACCTGCGCGGGCGACAACGGGTAGTCGCCGATCCCGATCGCGAGCACCGCGAGCATCACGGCGATGACGAGCAGCACACCGTGCACGACGATGCTGCGGGTGCGCAGGCGCAGCGCCATGACGCGCCCCCAGCGGAAGTCGCGGTAGGCGTACCCGGGGTCGATGGCCGGTGCCGAGGTGGCGGGCGCCGAGGCGGTCTGCGCCGGGGCGGTCTCCGCGCTCACAGCCCGCTCGTCCTTCCGCGCCGCACGAGCGCGATGAGCACCGGGGCGCCGATCACCGCGGTGACGATGCCGACCTCAACCTCGCCAGGGCGCGCGATGATGCGGCCCAACACGTCGGCGGCCAACACGAGTACGGGCGCTGCGACGAGGGTGATCGCCAGGATCCAGCGCTGATCGGGGCCCGTGAACCAACGCACAATGTGCGGGATCATCAGGCCGACGAACGCGATGCCGCCGGTCAATGCGGTCGCGTCGCCCGCGAGAAGCGTCACTGCGACGATGCCGAGCGCCCGCGTGCGCAGCGGGTGCGCGCCGAGCGACGAAGCGAGGTCGTCGCCGAGGGCGAGAGCGTTGAGCGGCCCCGCCACGAACGCCGCGACGAGCAACCCGGCACCGAGAAAGGGCAGCACCAGTAGCGCGTCGTCGAGGCTCGTGCGCGCGATGGATCCGACGCCCCACGAGCGGATCGCGCGGAACGTATCTTCGTCGATGAGGGTGAGAAAGGTGGAGATGCCAGTAAGCACCGCCGAGAGCGCGACCCCGGCGAGCACCAGGGTGACAGGCGAGCCGCCGCCGCGCGCCGTGCCGCCGATGAGTGAGACCAGCACCGTCGCGGCGATGGCGCCGAGAAACGCGAACCAGATGTAGCCCGAGATGCTCGAGATGCCGAACACGCCGACGCCGAGCGTGACCGCGAACCCCGCACCGGCATTGACGCCGAGAATGCCCGGGTCGGCGAGAGGATTGCGCGTGAGCGCCTGAATTAGTGCGCCCGCGAGTCCGAATGCCGCGCCCGCGGCGATGCCGACGACGGTGCGCGGAATGCGCAGGGTCCAGACGATGATCGAGGCCTCGCTGGTGTCGGGGTGCCAGAGTCCGCGCCAGACCTCGGGTAGTCCGAGTGGGTTCGCGCCCACGGCGAGGCTGAGGAGGACGGCGGCGACGAGTGCGCTGAGCGTGACCAGCAGCGCGAGCAGCCGGCCGCCGACGCGATGCGGTGTGGCGGCGGGCGCTTCGGGAGCCGCGCGAGTCTGAGCCTCGGGAGCCGGGGGAGTCGCGGCGGCCGGGGCAGTCGCGCGGTTCGGCGCGGGCACGGGTGTTTGCGCTGATGCTCGCGCGGGAGCGGTCTCGGAGCTCAGGAGACGGCCTGTTCCGCGAACCCGGTGAGGCGGTCGATGAGCCACGGCACGCTGAGTGCGCTCTGCACGTTCAGCCCCCAGGCGAACGCGTTCGTGCCGGTTTCGGGGTCGGCGGCGTCGAACACCGCACGACCATCTGCGACCGCGGGAACGGCGGCGAACAGCGGTGACTCGGTGACGTACGTCTCGGTGCCCGCGTCGAAGGTGCTGACGAGCAAGAAGTCGGCATCGATCAGCGAGATGAGCTCGCCACTCACCACGTCGTCATCGACGAAGCGCGCCGCGGGCTCGGGCAGCGCGAACCCGAGTTGCTCGAAGAGCGCCGCGGTGTCGGTTCCCGGAGCACTGGCATAGGCCACCCCGTACTCCTCTTCGTAGACGATGACGTGCGTCGCGGTCTTCCCGGCGAACTCGGGATGCTCGGCGCGCGCTGACGTGACGGCGTCTTCGGCTGCATCTACGGCCTCGGCAGCCGCCTGCGAGAGGTCAAGCGCAGCTCCGAGCTCGGCGGTGGTCTGCTGCCACGACAGCGAGTCGCTCTCGGCGTACAGCACCGGTGCGATGGTGCTCAGCTGCGCGAATCGGGTGCGGTCGACCGCATCTGTGGCGTAGAGCGCGACGATGAGATCGGGATCGCTCGCGGCGACCTGCTCGGCCGAGACCTCGGCACCCGCCTCCGATTCCCACAGCGTCTCGATACCGTCGATCGTTTCGGGGGAGATCCAGGCGTTGCGCTCTACCGTCGACGGTGCGAAGACCGGGGTGCCACCGAGCGCAATCAGGGCATCGGTATCGATCGTCGATGCGGTGACGATGGCGATGCGTTCGGGACGCTCCTCAAGTACGGTGTCGCCGAACGGTGACTCAAGTGTGAGCGGGTATTCGGTGGTGCCTTCGGCGGCGGGGAGCAATGGGTTGTTGGCTGCGCCGGCGCCGGTATCGCTCGAAGCGGCCCCGGCGCATCCGACGAGCAGGAGCGTCGCCGAGGCGACGGCGGCGAGAGCGGTCATACCCCGCCTGCGCTGCGGTGAGTGGGGCGCGGCTTGCGACTCGGTGTCCGGGGCGCTGATCGGTGAGTGGTGCAGCATGGTGGATCCTTATTCGGGAAGAGCGATGGAGTAGAGCGCAGCGCCCCAGCCGACGGTGCGCCGCTCGGCAGTGGGGAGCGCGGCTGCGGCGAACCGCGCGCGCAGTTCGGAATCGGTGCGCGCCCCGCCGCCAGTGAGCGCGAAGTCGAGGAGATCGTCTTCGAACTCGTGCTCGTCGGCGAGGTCCAGATCGAGCGGCTCTTCGAGCACGAGCAGCGCGCCCCCAGGGATGATCGCGGCGGCGGCCCGTTGCAGCGTCAACTCGGCGTCGGCATCGGGAAGGGGCGAGAGCACCGTCGCGAGCAACACCCGATCGACGGGTGTCGAGGGCGTCGCGAAGCTGCCGGCGGGCTCGTAGAAGATGCGGTCGTGCGCGTCGTGGAGTCGACTCAGTACGGCGATCTCAGATGGTGCGGCGAGCACGGTCACGCGCAGATCGGTGTGTCGTGCGACGAGGGCCGCGGCGAACACGCCGGTGCCGGGGCCGATGAGTGCGACGCTCGAACAACCATCGAACGACGGCGACTCCGCGAGCGCGCTGGCCACGTAGTCGGCCTCCTGCGCCTCGCCGGCGATGCGGTCGTCGAGCGCGGTGCCCGGCCGCGACGCGTGAGATCGCCAATCGGTGCCGAACCAGCGTGCGAAGTCACCGGTACCGGTACGTACTGCTGAGAGCAGCGCGAGCGCGCCGCCGAGTTCCCGCTGCGCGCGCAAGCCGTCGAGATCGAGATCTTCGACGGTGTCTTCGTCGTCGAGTTCGCTGCCGAGCGCGGTGAGGCGGAAAGTTCGGGCGGGGCGCTCGGAATCGCGATCCTGCGCTGCGGCTGTGGCTCGTTGTGCGGGTTCAGAGAGCGCGGCGGCGCCAGCGGGCGTCACCGTCTCGATGAGCTCGAGCGCTTCCAGGTACCGCAGCAGTTTGGCGAGGCCGTGCGGGTGGGTTCCGGTGCGCTCCGCGAGTGCTTCGAGGGTGCGCGAGGCGCCGCCGAATGCGGCGGGCAGCCCGATGGTTGCGGCGATCCTCACCGCGAATGCCGGCAGCAGCTCGGTGAGTTCGTGGAAGCGGTCGCTCGGATCGGGCGCATCTGCGGGTGTGTCTGCAGTGCCAGCTGCATCGGTGCCGGCTGGATTGGTGCCAGCAGCATCGGTGTCAGCAGTATCGCCAGCAGATGCATTGTGCTCGTGCCCGCGGTCGACGGGTGCTCCGGGCGGGAGCGTGTTCTCGTGCTTGACCGCGACCTGCACCGGGGGAAGGGTAACCGCGTGCTCCACGCGAGCAGCGTGCCGTCGCCAGTACCCGGTGACCTCGACCTGCGCCTTCGCGAGCCCGCGCTCGCCGCGCAGCCAGCGGCGAATCGGGATCAGTGTGAGTGTCTCGCCGGACACCCAGGCGAACGGGGTGCCCGGCCACCACTCTGCCGCGCGGATCGCGTCGAACAGCAGTGACGTCGTGCCCGGCTCGGCGCCGTCACGACTGAGCCAGGTGATCTCGACGCCGTCGGGGCACGGGAGCGGCTGGCGATGCGCCTCGACGGCGACCTCGATGAAGATCTGTGCGCGGGCGCCGGCCGGCCACTCGTCGAGCCACCGGGCGATCGCGGGGAGCGCGGTCTCGTCGCCGACGATGAGCGTCCAGTCGGCGCCTACGGGGTGCGGGGCCGACATCTTCGGGCCCGCGATCTGCAGGCGATCACCGACCTGCGCCTCGACGGCCCACGTTGAGGCAGCCCCGCCATCGTGCACGACGAAGTCGACGTCGAGCTCCCCGGCAGCCGGATCCCACCGGCGCACCGTGTAGGTGCGCAGCACGAGATGCTCGTCGCCGCGGGGCCAGTTCAAGACGCCGTCGGCCTGCGTCGGCCCGACGATCTCGGCGGCATCGGGGTGGGGCAGTAGCACCTTGAACTCATCGTCGAACCCGTCTGAGCGGAAGGCGGCGACGGGAAACCCGTTCGCGGCCGTGTGCGCGGCGAGGTCGGCGCCGCCCAGCGTCACCCGGCGCATGCCCGGGGTGACATCGGCGACGCGCAGCACCTCGAGCGTGCGCGTGGTGATCGGGTAGATCGACAGGGGGCGCATCGAGTGAGCCATGAACTCTGCTCCAGCTCAGTACAGGTCGGCGAACGCGTCGGTCAACTGATCGACCGTCCACCGATTGGCCAGCACGTTCGGGTAGGCGAACGCCCACGCGAGGTCGAGACCGTCGGTCTCGGGGTTCGGATCGACGAATGCGACCCTGCCCGACTGCACGGCGCCGAGCTGCTGGTAGAGCTGATTGCTCTCGAGCCAGGAGGTCGCCTCCGCGACGGTGCCCTCGCCGCCGTGTCGAGCGATGAGCAAGCCGTCGGCATCGACGAGCCCGATGTTCTCGAGGCTGATCTCGCCCCAGTCGAAGCTGCTCAGTTCATCGGCGTGCGGGTGCTCTGCGAAGCCGAGCTCGTCGAGCAGTTCCGTCGCGGGCGACCCGTCGATGTTGACGAACTGCAGACCAGCCTCTTGGCCGCGGTTGATCACGATGCCGACGGTCTTGCCGGCATACTCCGGGTGATCCTGCGCCGCCTGAGAAATGCGGCTCTCGGTCTCATCGATCTGCTGCTCGGCGCGATCCGAAAGATCGGTGGCTTCGCCGACGCCGCGCACCAGCTCGCGCCAGTCCCAGGCGAAATCGCCGCTCGGTGCGACGGCGAGCACCGGTGCGATGCTCGACAGGCGCTCGTAGTCGTTCTCGAGATTGCCGTACGTGCTCGCGACAATGAGGTCGGGCTTCGCGGCGAGCAGCTTCTCGAACGCGAAACTGTCGGCCCACGGGTCGATGAACGTGTCGACCTCGTCGAGCCGAGTGCCGTCGTTCCAGAGGTAGCCGTCGTCGTCAGACGCGACGACCGGGGCGATGTTGAGCGCGAGCGTTGACTCCTGGTCGCCGAGCCCGCCGATCACGGCGATGCGCTGGGGGCGCTGCTCGAGTGTTGAAGTGCCGAACTCGGTTTCGAGCGACAGGGGGTAGACCGTGTCTCCCTCGGGGGCGGGGAGCAGGCTTGCGTCGCTGGATGCGACGGAATCAGAGGCGCCCGCGGTTGCGGCGCACCCCGAAAGGGCGAGTGCCCCGAGAGTGAGCAGAGCGATGGTACGGGTTACGAAGAGGGGTTTCACGATGCCTTTCACTGACGCGGCTGCAGACGTGCCGACGTACGTGTGATCTAGGTTAGGGAACGCTAAGATCGTCGACGGTGCAGAATGCGACACCCTGGGTGCGCCGTGCGACACCGCCCACCCGCGCGATCCACCCGCGAGATCCACCCGGGTGGGCACGCATCATGCTGGAGAGGAGACGCATGAACCGCATCGAACCGGTGCGTCGGGGTTCAACAAATCGAGCGGTCGTGCAGGTGCCTGCGGTCACCCTTTCCGCCCGCGTGCACCACGGCGATCATGTGCTGCTCTGGCAGGCCCGCGGCAGCTCCGACGTTCGCGCCGGTGCCGAGCGCCACGTGCTGACGGAGGGTTTGGCGATCTGGGTGCCGGTCGGCACGCGGCACGCGCTGCACGTGCACGAGAACTCCGTGCTGCTGCCGATGTTCTTCGCGCTCGAAGAGACGGGTGCCGCACCGCAACGGGTCACCGTGTTCCGTGCCGACGACGATCTCTGCACCCTGTTTCTCGCGTGCATTCAGGCGCAGCAGACCGCCTTGCAACCCGACATCGATCTGACGAGCCAGATTCTGGCGCTCATCGAACTGCAACCGACAATCACTAGCGCGCTCACGATGCCGCGCACGCCCGAAGCCGCAGTCGTCGCCGCAGTGCTGCGCCGGCACCCCGGAGATCGGCGTTCAGCCGCAGCGCTCGCCGCCGATGCGCACGTGTCGCTGCGCACCATCGAGCGGGCGTTCGTGCGCGATACCGGGGTGACACTGCGGCAATGGCGGATCAGCAACCGCATGGAAGCCGCCGCCGCACTGCTGGGTTCGGTGCACGGCATCGAAACCATCGCCCATCGCGTCGGATACACCGATGCGAGCGCGTTTCGCCGGGCCTTCAAAGCGCATTTCAGGGTGACGCCGACGGTGTATCTCGCCAGTGCCGCTGGAGCTGATACGGGGCGCCCGGAATCACCCGACGAGCGCCCCGCCGATGCGCCAGTAGCCGAGGAACACGACGCGATCCTTCGCGATGCCGAATTCGCCGGTGAGGGAGCGGCGAATGCGCGTCGTGGTGCCTGACTCGCCGGCAAGCCAGATGTACCAGCGCGGATCGTCGCGGGCGGCGGCGCCGTGTCGCGCGCCCCAGTCGCGCACGGCCCGTTCGATGCCGGTGAGCTGATCTGGCCCGGAGGCCGTACCGCGTTCGGCGACGACGACGCGAACGATGGCGGCGGCCGCGGTTGCGGCGCCGGCCGCATCGGCGGGGTTGTCGACGTCGAGCAGCAGGTCGGCCTCGGCGCCCGCAGGCAACGACGCAATGATGTTGCGGGCGGCCGGGAAAGCGGTCTCGTCGGCGACGATCAGAAAGCGGTCGTGCGCGGCGGGCTGCCAGTGGATGCCGTAGCCCGTCCAGCCATTGCGCGCGTCTGGTCCGGTGATGACGAGGCGGTCGCCGGGGCGAGCGGCGAGTGCCCACGCGGAGGCCGGCCCGGCGGGCTCGTGGATGAAGACGTCGACGTCGAGCTCGCGGGCATCGGGGCGGATCGCGGCGGGCGTGTACGTTCGCAGCACATTGCGCGCGCCCTCGGGCAGCCTGCGCCAGGCCTGGTACCACTCGGACGGGTGCGGTGTGGGCTCGTCGAGCAGTCCGAATTCGGCGAGCCGGAAATCGCTCGGTGCGTCGCCGGGCATGGGGAGCACCAGCTTGATGCGCTGGTCGAGGCCCCACGGCGCGAAGTGCCGCAGCGTCTCGCCGGTGAAGGTGATGCGCACGAACCCCGGGCTGATGCGCCGGATCGCCTGCACGGTGACGGGGAACGCGCTGTAGGCCCACGGACGATCGGGGAGCGGAGACGGCCCATCACTCACGACGACACCTCAGGGCTGGAGTCTGCACGCCCGCCACGCACCGCGCTGCCACGCAGCGGCACGACGAGCGGCCCGCCGGTCACCGGATCCTCGATCACCAGGTTCGGCAGCCCGTAGACCTCGCGCACCCGCTCGCTCGTGATGACCTCGGCGGGGGAGCCCTCGGCCACGATCGCGCCGTCGCGCATCGCGATGATGTGGCTGGCGTACCGGGCCGCGTGGTTCAGATCGTGCAGCACCGCGATGACGGTGCGCCCGTCTGCGTTGAGTTCGGCGAACAGCTCCATGAGCTCGACCTGATGCGCGACGTCGAGAAACGTGGTCGGCTCGTCGAGCAGGAGCAGGTCGGTCTGCTGCGCGAGCACCATGGCCACCCACACGCGCTGCCGCTGCCCGCCCGAGAGTGCGTCGACCGGGCGCGGCGCGAGGTCGAGCGTGCCGGTCGCTTCGAGCGCCTCGTGCACGGCGCGCTCGTCGGCATCGGACCACTGGCGCATGAGCTTCTGGTGCGGAAAGCGCCCGCGCGCCACCAGGTCGGCGACGGTGATGCCGTCGGGTGCCGACGCGCTCTGCGGCAGGAGCCCCAGGCGCCGCGCGACCTCCTTTGCGGGGTACTCGGCGATGGCGCGGCCGTCGAGCACGACGCGGCCGCTGCTCGGAGCGAGAAGGCGCGACAGCCCGCGCAGCAGCGTCGACTTGCCGCAGGCGTTCGGGCCGAGAATGACGGTGAACGATCCCGGCGGAATCGCGACGCTGAGGTCGGCGACGATCGGGGTTCGGTCGTAACCAAGCGTGATGGCGTCCGCCGTAAGGCGGGAATCGGTGCGGCTGGGTGAGGGAACGTCAGGCACGGCGGCGAATCTCCAGGATGATCATGAGGACGAGGTAGGCGCCGCCGATCGATACGGTGACGACGCCGACGGGCAGCGCAACTGGCAGTACGTGCTGCGCGATGAGGTCGGAGCCGAGCAGCAGCAGGGCGCCCATGAAAGCTGAGGCAGTGAGTGAGAGGTACGGGGTACCGGCGAGGCGCCGGGCGATCTGCGGGGCCGCGAGCGCGACGAACGCGACCGGGCCGGCCACCGTAGTTGCCGCGGCGACGAGCGCGACGCCGATGACGAGGGCTGCGGTGCGCACCGTGTTTGGGCGCAACCCCGAAGCGGCGGCCATGTCGTCGCCCAGATCGAGCTGTCGCAGGGAAGGGGTGAGCAGCGCCGCGGCGATGACGAACGGAGCCGCGGCGAGCACGGCGCCCGTGAGCGGGCCGGCGGTGACACCGTTGAGCGATCCGGCACCCCATGACGACGCGAACATCGCGGTCTCGAGTTCGATCTGCAGCAGCATCCAGGTATTGATCGATGCGAGGATCGCCGAGACGCCGATGCCCACGACGATCAGGCGGAAGCCCTGCACGCCGCCCCGCATAGAAAGCGCCCAGATCGCGGCGGCAGTGGCGACGCCGCCGAGAAGCGCGCCCACGGTCAGCGCGGGCCAGCCGCTCGACACGAAGACGAGCGCGAACAGCATACCGGTGAACGCGCCGTTCGAGAGACCCAGAATGTCGGGGCTCGCGAGCGGGTTGCGCGTGACCGTCTGGAAGAGTGCGCCGGCGATCGCCAGGAGTGCGCCCATGGTGATCGCGGCGAGTGCGCGGGGCAATCGCCACTCGAGCACGACGGTGCGTTCGAGCGGGGTGCCGCCGCCGAGCAGCGTGCGCACCACGTCGGCCGGGGCGACCGCAAAGGTGCCGAGGCCGAGTGCGAGCACGAGCAGCGCCGCGATGAGTGCGACCGCGAGCGCGCCGACGGCGAAGCTCCGAGTGCGCACGGTGGCGGCACACGGCCCGGCTCGCAGCACGAGGCGGCGGTAGCCGATGTCGACTGACCGGTCGCGCGGTGCGGCGCTCACAGTGCGCTCGCGTTTCTGCGTCGTGCGAGCGCGATCAGCACCGGCGCGCCGAGCACGGCGGTGACGATGCCGACGGGCACCTCGGCGGGCGCGATGACGATGCGCCCGAGTACGTCGGCGAAGAGCACGAGCACCGGTGCCAGCAGGGCTGAGAGCGGCACGATGACGCGCTGGTCGACGCCGAACGTCCAGCGCACGATGTGCGGCACCATGAGGCCGACAAACGCGATGGGGCCGGCGAGCGCCGTGGCGGCACCGGCGAGCAGGGTGACCGCCGCAATGACGCCGACGCGGATGGCGGCCACGTTCGCGCCCTGCGCGGTCGAGACATCGTCGCCGAGGGCCAGCGCGTTGAGCCCCGGGGTGAGCAGCAGTGCGAGCAGCAGACCGATCGCGATAAACGGGGCGATCGGGCCCGAGACGTCGAAGCCGCGACCGAGCAGCGATCCCGCGTTCCAGCTGCGCATCTGGTCGAACGCATCGGGGTTGCTGAGCGTCATGCCCGTCGTGATCCCCGAGAACACCGCGCCGAGCGCCACGCCGGCGAGGGTGAGGCGTATGGGATCGGCCGCGCCCCGGCCCGAGGACCCGATGAGATAGACCGCCACGGTGACCACGAGCGCGCCGAGAAACGCCAACCACGCGAACGAGGCAGCCCCCTGCAGCCCGAGGAACGCGACGCCGATCGCCACCGCGAGCGCGGCGCCGGCGTTGACTCCGAGGATGCCCGGGTCGGCGAGCGGGTTGCGGGTGAACGCCTGGATCAGCGCGCCGGCGACGCCGAGCGCAGCTCCGGCAAGGATGCCCGCGGCCGTGCGCGGAATGCGGAGCGTGAACACGATGTAGTCGGTCTCGGTCGTGCCGTCACCGCGCAAGGTCGCGAGCACGGTGCCCGGTGAGAGCGCATTCGCACCGACGGCCAGCGAGAGCGCCACCGCGAGTGCGAGGGCGGCGAGGAGCGCGATCGTGCCCCAGGCCGCCCGCGAGGAATGCCGGGAGGTCACCGGTCGTCGGTCGGGAGGTGGTCGGTGGTGGATTGTGCCGGTGCGGTCGCTCACCGAACTGCGGCGGATCACTGCGCCGCAGCGAGGAACTTCTCGATGTCGTCGAGCACGACCTGAGCGCCCTTGGGCCCGACACCCGAGACCCAGGTGCTGGTGTCGACGAGCGTGACCGACGGGAAGGCATCGGCGTTCTTGGTGATTGCCGACGGAACCGTGGAGCGGTCGTCGATATCTGCGGTTGTGACGAACACCTCGTCGGCCGCGGCATCGACGATGTTCTCGGGGGAGAGGTCGGCCTGCAGTCCGTCTTCCCACTCGCGATCGGGGATCGTGTAGCCCACGCACTCGATGAGGCTGCCGGCGAACGAGACCGGGCCGTAGAGGCTCAGCGTGGTCTCGTCTCGCGGGCGCACAATCTGCGCGGTGGCGCCGTCGACGTCGTAGTCGTCGCTGATCGCCGCGCAGCGGTCGTCGACGTCATCGATGAGTGCGGTCACCTCGGACTGCTGGCCGAGCGCCTCGCCGATGAGTGCGGCATTCTCGCGCCAGGGGTCGGCTTGGGTGCCGATGAAGACGGTCGGGGCGATGCTCTCGAGCTGGTCGTAGAGGCCCGAGTGCCGCGATTCGGTTCCGAGGATGAGGTCGGGCTGGAGGGCTGCGATGGCCTCGAGGTCGGGTTCGGGCACGGTGCCGACCGGCTCGACGCCGTCGACGCCCAGATACTCCGGAACGCCGGCCACGTTGCTGGCGACTGCGGCGCCGACGGGGGTGATGCCGAGTGCGACGGCGGTATCGAGCTCGAGCGGTTCGAGTGTGACGACGCGTTGCGGGGCGTCGGGCACCACGGTGGTGCCGCGAGCGTGCGTGATCGCGTGTGTTCCGGCGGCGGTGTCGGATGCGTCCCCCGCACCCGATGCATCGGCGTTTCCGGAAGCGGCGCAACCGGAGACGAACAGAACGGCGGCTGCGGCTGCGGCGGTGACGGCGGCAGCGCGGCGCGTACGAATCGAGGGCATGAAGAGGCCTTTCGGTCGAGACGTGCGCCGTTCCCCCGGCGCACCGATCCGACCCTAACAAAGATCAGATGAAGGCGCGAAGTGAAGTGTGCGCGATTCGTCAGGCGACATTTTCGTGAACACGGTGCAGAAGGGAACGGCGTCCCACTAGTGTTAGATCGTTCTGCATGTAACTCTCCGAGTCCGAGGCGTCTGCCTGGGGACGGCCTTGGAGCACTGGAGGGGTGTCACAAGGGTGGGTAGCACAGGCGTGCGCGGAAAGCGCGTACTCGCAGGTTCGGCAGTGGTCGCGTTGGTCGGAGGGGCGCTCATCGCGAGCGCCGCAGCCGGCAACAGTGCGCCGCAGACGCAGGTCGTCTCGTTCGCGTACTCGGCGACTGCGCAGTCGTGGGTCGTACCGGCCGGGGTGACGTCGATCGATGTCGAGATCCGCGGCGGCGAGGGCGGCAACGGCGGCAAGGATGCCACGCCCGCTCCCGACATCGGCACCTTCCGCGGACTGGTGACCGGAACCGTCGACGTCGTGCCGGGCTCGACACTGACCGTCGTTCCGGGCCAGGGCGGCGCGACGGGCGCCAGTACTACGAACGCGTCGACGGCTGCTGCGGTCGGCGGCAACAACCCCCTCGACGGATACAACGGTGGCCGCGGCGGCAACGCAGGATCGCGCGGTTCGTCGGGGCAGGGTGGTGCCGGTGGTGCCGCCAGTGTGCTGCGTATCGGCGACATCGACATCGTCGCCGGTGGTGGCGGTGGCAACGGCGGCTCGGGCCAGTACGCGCCGACGCGCGGGCGGGCAGCTGACAGCGTCTTCGTCGCGCGCACGGTCGACCCGACCTCGACCGACGGGCAGGGCGGGCAGAATGCCGCAGACGCCTGTGCGGCATCGACCTGCAACAACGACGATGGCGGCGGCGGCGGCGCGGGCGGCGGCGGCGCGATCGGCGGCAAGCATGGAGCGATCGAGTTCGGTGCCGGCACGTCGAACGAGTGGTTCGGGTACGGCGGCTCGCTCGGACAGAACTCCACGGCGTCGCAGCCGGGACTCACGGAGTCCGTCGAGTACGTCGCATCGAACTCGGCGAACGGCTCGATCAAGATCTCGTACACGACCGGTACCGCAAGTGCGCCGACGGCGCCGCAGGCCGTCGCCGGCTCGGGCAGCGCCGCGCTCAGCTGGACGGCTCCGACCAGCGTGGGCCAGGGGCCGCTCGAAGGCTACGCCGTGCGCGTCACCCCCGTTGGCGGCACTGCATGGACCGAGCCGATCCTCACCGGGTCGACCGACACCGTCGTCACCGTGCCCGGCCTGACGAACGGCACGGCCTACCGGTTCGAGGTCGCAGCGGTGACCCCGGCCGGCATCGGCACGTACTCGACGCTCTCGAATACGGTCACGCCGCTCGCGGTTCCGTCGGCGCCGCGCATCGAGCAGCTCGAAGCGCGGGATGGCGGGCTCGCTGTCACATTCGCGGCTCCCGAGTCGGGTGCTGCGGCGACCGGCTACCAGTACCGCGTCGACGGCGGTTCGTGGGTACAGCTCGACACCACGGCACGCCCCGCGGTGATCTCAGGGCTGACCAACGGCGTCTCAGCGCGCATCGAGATCCGCGCGACGAGTGCTGTCGGCATCGGCGAGACGAGTGCGCCGGCCTCGGCGACGCCGCGTGCGGTGCCGGGTGCGCCCACGGTCACGAGCGCTGCAGTCGCAGGTGGCTCAGCGGCGATTGCGTTCACCGAGGGATTCGACGGCGGCATGACGATTACTGACTACGAGGTGCGCGTCGACGGTGGCAACTGGGCATCGACGGGATCGACCGCCAGCCCGGTCACGGTGGCGGGCATCGCGGCAGGATCGCAGGCCTCGATCGAGCTTCGCGCCGTCAACGCGGCGGGCCCCGGTGCGGCTTCCTCGCCCATCGTCGTCAGCGCGCCCGGTGTGCCGGCGGCGCTGATCGATGCCGCCGCCGAACGCCGTGACGGCTCGATCGTCGTGTCGTGGCAACTCGGAGCCTCGGGTGGTGCACCGATCACCTCGGTCGAGTACTCGCTTGATGGGGGAGCGCGCTGGGAATCGTTCTCGCCGAGCGCTCCGCAGAGCATCAGTGGTCTTGAAAACGGCACCGAGCAGCGCATTCTGCTGCGCGCGGTCAACGCGATCGGCGCGAGCGATGCGGTTGAGGTGACGGCCGCACCGGCCGGAGTGCCCGGTGCCCCCGCCATCACCCGTGTGCGTGACACCGGTGCGGGTGCGCTTGAACTCGCGTTCGCGGCGCCCGCCTCGAACGGCGGCGCACCGATCACCGCGTACGACTACACCACCGATGGTGGGCTCACCTGGCGCGCACTCGGCGCGACCGAGTCGCCCGCCGCACTGACCGAGTCGAGCTCGGGGGCAACGCTCGACGCCGACGTCGAATACACCTTCGTCATCCGTGCGGTGAACGAGGTCGGTTCTGGCCCCGCTTCGGCCGGTGCCACGCGCAACGGGCCGGTTCCCGTCGCGCTTCCGGGGGCTCCGGTGATCGATCAGGTCGTGTCGCGCCCCGGAGCGGTGCAGGTCGACTTCACCCCCGCCGATCGGGGCAGCGTGCCCGTCGACTTCTACGAGTACTCGCTCGACTCGGGGGCGACCTGGCAGCGCACGCCGAGCCTGACCCCCAGCTTCGTCATTACCGGACTCGCGGACGGTGTCGCAGTGGAAGTACGCGTGCGTGCGGTGAACTCGCAGGGCGAGGGCGCGCCGTCGGCCGCAGCGTCGGCGACGCCGGCATCGGCGCCGAGCGCCCCCGACCTCACCCGCGTCGCGCGGGCGAACGGGTCGCTCTCGGTCGACTTCTCGGTCGCAAATGATGGGGGATCGACCGTGACCGCGATCGATGCCAGCGTCGACGGCGGTGCGACTTGGCACGGAGTGGAGGTCGTGGCCGGAGCGTTCACGATCAGCGGGCTCGAGAACGGCGCGGCCTACACCGTGCAGGCGCGCGCCGTGAACGCGGCAGGTACCAGCAGCGCGTCGAATGTGCTCACTGCAGCGCCGGCATCGGCACCGCCCGCACCGGCCGTGACGCTTACCCCGGGCGACGGCACCGTCGGCGTGCACGCTGAATTCTCGGGCGACGGGGGTGCGCCGCTCACCGGGATCGAGTACTCGATCGATGGCGGTGAGACCTGGATCGATACGCGCAGCCTGTCGGGCGATGCGCTGATCACCGGCCTGCCGAACGGCACTCCCGTGACCGTCGCGGTGCGCGCGGTCAACGCGATCGGCGCCGGCGATGCGGCCACGCGCACGTCGACGCCCCGCACGGTGCCCGAGGCGCCCCGCAACGTGTCGGTGGTTGGCGGATCCGCAACGGCCACCGTGCGCTGGGAGGCCCCGGAGTTCGATGGCGGAAGCCCGATCACCGACTACACGGTCACCATCACCTCGGCCGATGGCAGTGCCGTGCACTACCGCGGTATTGCGAACACGGGGCCGTTCACCGTCAACGCGCTCACCAATGGCGAGACCTACACGGTCTCTGTGACCGCGACGAATGCGGCGGGCGCCGGCCCGGAGTCGTCACCGCGCCCCGCCGTCACGCCGCTGGCCCGCGCCGCCGCACCGAGCATCGCCCTCGCGGCGCGCGGTGACGGTCTGCTGCGTCTGACGTTGACCGCGGGGAGCGGCAACGGCCAGACGATCACCGGGTACGAGTACACCGTCGACGGTGGCACCACGTGGCAGGCGTCGCCGGGCATCGGTGCGTCGAAAACGATCTCAGGGCTCACCAACGGCACCGCCACCTCCGTGCAGATGCGCGCCCTGACCATCGCCGGCGCCGGCGCAGCTTCGAACACGGTGACTGCGACCCCGTACGGATACCCGAAGGTGCCCACCGGCATCTCCGTCGCTCCCGGAACGAACAGCGCCGTCGTGAGCTGGCAACCTGCCGACTTGAACGGCAATGCGATTTCGAACTACTTCGCAACGGCTTTCAACGCGGCCTCGGGCGGGGCGACCGTGCAGACCTGCTCCACCACGAACACGAGCTGCACGATCTCGGGTCTGACGAACGGCACGACGTACTACGTCTCGCTGCAGACCGAGGCGACGCAGACCGGAGTGACTGACAAGCTCTACTCCGAGCGCTCGAACCCGCGCGTCGCCGTCACGCCCGCGGTCGCGGGCACGGCGCCGACCTTCGGCACGGTGTCGCGCACGGCGAATGGGTTCCAGGTGCCGATCACGAACTTCGCCTCGACCTCGCAGTACGCGGTTACCGCGAGCGGCGACGTGTCGGGAACGGTCGATGCGAGCGGTCTGCTCACCGTGACCGGCATCGCCCCCGGCACTCCCGCCTCGGTCGAGGTGCGGGTCACGCGATCAGGGGCGCTCGATGCGACGGCGACCGTGCAGGGCACCGCGCTCGACGCGGGGGTCGCGCCGACCTTCGGGGAGGTCGTGCGCCTCGCAGATGGATTCGAAGCCGCGATCACCAACCTGAACGCGGGAGCGACCTACACGGTGACGCGGTCAGGTTCTGATGCATCGATCAGCGCGCGCATCGACAACGGGAAGTTGCGCGTCACCGGACTGCAGCCGGGCGCCTCGCTCGAGGTGACCCTGGCCGTAGCGAAATCGGGAGCCACTCCGGCCACCAGCCGGTTGACGGGCACCGCCCTCGACGCGGGGGTCGCACCGACGTTCGGTGATCCCGAGCGCACCGTCGACGGGTTCAGTGCCGTGATCAGCGACTTCGACTCCGCCGCCCGCTACGGCCTTGAACTTGTCGGGCTGCCGAACGGTGCCGCAGCCGTGCTCGACGGCGACACCGTCGTGGTCACCGGGCTCGCACCGGATGCCTTGGCGACCGTGCCCGTCACCGTGCACCGTGACGGTGCGGTTGCCGCCCGCGCAGATCTCTCGGGCCGGTCGCTGGCGACCGGAATCGCTCCGACGTTCGGCTCCGTCACTCGAACGAATGACGGGTTCTCCGTTGACATCGAGAACTTCGACGCCGACGCCATCTACACCGCGCTGCCGACCGTGCTCAGCCCGCAGGCGGAGGTGGTTCTGAACGGAGCGACGCTCACCGTGAGCGGGCTCGACGCCGGCGCGCAGGGCAGTGCCGTCGTCACCGCGTCGCGCGCCGGTTCGACTGATGCCGTTGCGACGGCGACCGGCTCGGCGCTCGAGGCAGCGCCCGAGGTACGCTTCGGGCCTGAGACGCGCACCGTGGACGGGTACGCGGTCACGCTCGAAGATTTCGATCCCCGGGTGCACTACGTCGTCTCGTTCAGCGATGCGCCTGAGGGTGCTCGAGTCGCATTCGACGCCGAGACCGGCACGGTGACGGTGACCGGGCTTTCGGCCGGCGCAACCGCGACGGTGCTGATCGAAGCGAACCAGGCTGACCACGCGGTCGGAAGCGAGACGTTCACGGCGTCGGCGCTGTCGACCGGCAGTGCGCCGCAGTTCGGTGAGGTCGTGCGCACGATCGATGGCTTCACCGTCGAGGTGACCAACTTCGTCGACGCCGGCAGCTATGCCTTCGACACGACGGCGCTCGACGCCGCGGTTCGGGTGGTGCGGAACGGGTCGGTGATCACCGTCACCGGTCTGCAGCCCGGGGAAAGCCTCACGGTGCCCGTCAGCGTGCAGCTCGCAGGTTCGACGGAGGCGACGGCGTCGGTGACCGGCGTCGCGCTGCTCGCGGGGATCTCGCCGGAATTCGGTGCGCCAGTGCGCACCGCCGACGGGTTCGCGGTCGAGATCACGAACTTCGACGCCGCGGCCGGCTATACCTTTGACGGAGCGCAGCTGCCCGATGGGGCGCACGCAGCACTCGACGGTTCGCAGCTGTCGGTCACGGGCCTCGCCGCGGGCGAAGGCGCGGAGATCGCCGTCACCGTCGAGCTCTCGGGCTCCGCGCCGGCCACAGCGTCGGTGACGGGGGCCGCGCTGCTCGCAGGCATCGCACCCGAGTTCGGCACTGTGGTGCGCACGCGCGACGGATACACGGCGCCGATCAGCAACTTCGATGCCGATGCCCAGTACCGGGTCGACGCCGTCGAGGCTCGTGAAGGAGTGTCGGCCCGGCTGGACGGTTCGCTGCTCATCGTCAGCGGCCTCGAGGCGGGCGCAACGGCAGACGTTGCTGTTGAGGTCTCGCGCGATGATTCGACGAGTGCGAGCAGCACCGTGCAGGGGCGTGCTCAGGAGCGCGGCTATGCGCCGATTCTGACGACGACGCAGTCGCTCGTCGACGGGTTCGAGTTCCGCATCGAGAACTATGACGAATCGCTCGAGTACACCGTCGCGCCCGCGGGCGTCGAGCTCGGTCGTGCGGCGCGCGTCGTGGCAAGCGGCGCGAACACGCCGGCGGCGGCAGCCGAAGCCCCGGGCGCCACTGGGGCGGCCACGGTGCCGCAGCTCGATCGCTCGGGTGCGCTCGTCACCGTCTCCGGGCTCGAGCCGAGCGGATCCGCGACGATCGTCGTCTCATCGTTCAACGCCGACATCGCGGTGGCGACCGCCGAGGTCACCGGTTCGGCGCTGCCGGCCGAAGCCGGTGCTGGTGCCGGTGCTGATGCTGATGCTGATGCTGATGCTGATGCTGATGCTGATGCTGTTGGCGTTGCCGGAGCAGGAGCCGATAGTTCGAACGATGCGACGGGCAGCGGCACGGCGGCGGGCTCGGGTTCCGGCTCGGACGGCGGCGCCGGTGGGGTGGGCTCGGGCGTAGCCGGCTCGAGCGCGACCGGCGCATCGGGGTCCGCCGATGGTGCGGGCGCGGGCGGTCTCGCCGCAACCGGTGGAGCGGGTGTGATGGGTAGTGTCGCGCTCGGCGCGCTGCTGCTCGCAGCCGGTGCCGTGCTCGTCGTTCGACGGCGGCGCACGCACTGATCGCTGAACTGCACGCGGCCCGCGGATCCTGAACGGATGCGCGGGCCGCGTGCGTTGTGGGCGTCAGCTGAGCGTGCCCGTCTTGGTTCTCGCCTCGGCGACAGCTGCGGTCTTGGTGCTCGCATCGGCGAGTGCTGCGGCGTCGGTGCTCGCGGTGCCGACGAACACTGCGCCGTCGACCTGCGCCGCGTCGCGCACGTGGTGCCGCCCCCGCGGCAGCATCAGCGGCCGGCCTGATACGGGGTCGGCGACGATCGTGCTCGCCATACCAAAGACCGACGCGACGAGTGCCTCGGTGAGTACCTCATCGGGGGCGCCGGCTGCGTGCACCGTGCCGTCGGCGATCGCGACGAGGTGGTCGGCATACCGTGCGGCGAGGTTGAGATCGTGCAGCACCATGACGATGGTCGTGCCGCGCGAGCGGTTGAGATCGGTGAGCAGGTCGAGCACCTCGACCTGGTGCGAAACATCGAGAAACGTGGTCGGTTCGTCGAGCAGCAGCACGTCGGTTCGCTGCGCGAGCGCCATCGCGATCCACACGCGCTGCCGCTGACCGCCCGAGAGCTCGTCGACGGCGCGGTCGGCGAGCGCAAGCGTGTCGGTGGCCTCGAGTGCCTCGGCGACCGCGGAGTCGTCGTCGTGACTCCACCGCGCGAAGCGGCTCTGATGCGGATTGCGCCCGCGGCCGACGAGGTCGGAGACCGTGATGCCCTCGGGGGCGATCGGCGACTGCGGCAGCAGGCCGAGCGTACGCGCGAGCTCCTTGGCGCGCATCCGGTGCACAGAGGCGCCGTCGAGCAGCACCTGGCCCTCGCGCGGCGCGAGCAGTCGCGACATTGCGCGCAGCAGTGTCGACTTGCCGCTCGCGTTGGCGCCGACGATCACGGTGATCTTGCCGGGAGGCACGGTCAGACTGAGGCCGGTGATGACCTCGCGGTCGCGGTAGCCCAGCGAGACGGCGTCGACGTCGAGGGTGTGGTCGATCGTCACAGCGATCCTCCTGCGCGGTTGGTGCGAATGATGAGATAGACGAGATACGGGGCGCCGAGCGCTCCGGTGATCACGCCCACGGGGTAACGGGTATCGAACGCGAACTGACCCACGAAGTCGGCGACCAGCACGAGCAGCGCGCCGACGAGTCCTGCGGGAGTCAACGGCGAGCCATATGGCCCGATGATGCGCACGGCGATCGGCCCGGCGAGGAACGCGACGAAGGCGATGGGCCCGGCAGCGGCGGTCGCGAACGCGATGAGCCCGACGGCGGCGACGATGAGCAGGATGCGGGTGCGCTCGCTGCGCACGCCGAGCGCCGAGGCGGTGTCGTCGCCGAGCTGCAGCAGTGACAGGTTTCGCGCTTGTGCGTAGAGCAGGGGTGCGAGCACGACGAACGCGATGAGCACGGGCGCGACGTCTTGCCAGCGCGCGCCGTTGAGGCTGCCCGACAGCCAGCGCATTGCCTCTTGCAGCTCCCACTGCGGCGCCTTCTCAAGCACGTACGACGTCACCGAGTCGAGCATGGCGGCGATCCCGATGCCGATGAGGATGAGTCGGGTGCCTGCGACCCCGCGACGGAACGCGAGGAGGTAGATGGTGAGCGCGACGATCAGCCCGACCGCGATCGCGAACGTCGACACCCGTGCGCCGGTGAGCCCGAGGATGATGATGGCGAACGCGGCTGCCGCGCCGGCGCCCGAGGTGATGCCGATGATGTCGGGGCTCGCGAGCGGGTTGCGCAGCATGGTCTGGAAGGTGACGCCGCCGAGCCCGAAGCAGAGCCCCGCAATGAGGGCGAGCACGGCGCGGGGCAGGCGCAGGCGCCCGACCGTGAACGATGCGCCCGGCACGTCGTGTCCGAGCAGCACGCCGAGCACGTCGGGCGTGGAGTAGACGGTGCGGCCGAGGTGCAGGCTCACGATGAAGACGGCGGCGATCAGGATCGCCAGTGCGGCGATGACCAGGCCGCGACGGCGGCCCCGCGTGCGGCGCTGCGTCGCCACAGCGGTGATGGCACTCGTACTCATAGCTCTCGAATCCTTTGCCGGCGCACGATCCAAATGAAGACGGGGGCGCCGATGAGTGCGGTGATGATGCCGACGTCGATCTCGTCGGGTCGGGCGATGACGCGGCCGACGACGTCGGCGGCGGTGAGCAGCGCGGCTCCGATGACGGCGGAGAACGGCACGAGCCAGCGGTAATCGACCCCGACGAGCAGGCGGCACGCGTGCGGCACGACGAGCCCGACGAATCCGATGGGGCCCGCGACGGCGGTGGCAGCTCCGCAGAGCAGCACCGCACCGAGTGCGCCGACGCCACGGATCACCGCGACGCGCTCGCCGAGACCGGAGGCGAGCTCGTCGCCGAGCGCGAGCGCGTTGAATGAGCGGGCAGAGAGGATGCAGATGAGCGCGCCGACCGCGAGAAAGGGGAGCACTTGCATGATGGGCTCGAAACTCGCCCCGCCGACGCCGCCGATATGCCACGAGCGCACGCCGCCCGCGATGTCGCCGCGGGGCAGCACGACCGCGCTGATGAACGAGGCGGCCGTCGCGGACGTTGCCGCGCCGGCGAGCGCGAGCTTCAGGGGAGTGGCCCCGCCGCGGCCGAGCGATCCGACGATGTAGACGAATGTTGCGGCTACTGCCGCGCCGAGAATCGCGACCCAGATGAACGCGGTGAACTGGTACATCGCGAACCACGCCATGCCGATGACGACGGCGAGCGAGGCGCCCATGTTGACGCCGAGCAGCCCGGGGTCGGCGAGCGGGTTGCGGGTCACGCCCTGCATGGCAGAGCCCGCGAGACCGAGTGCGGCACCGACCAAGATCGCGAGCGTGGTGCGCGCGATGCGTTTCGACACCGCAGCGGCGCCGAGCCCGTCGACTGAACCGGTGAACGCCGCGCGAATGTCATCAAGGTTCACGGCACGCGAGCCGACGACCACGGAGAGCACGGAGAGGCCGGCCAGCACCGCGATCGCCGCGACGAGCCAGAGCACGCGAACGCGGTTCGGCCGCCGCACGATGGCGACGGCCGAACCGGGGCCCTGCGGTCCGCGTGTGAGAACGCTCAATTACTCGGCAGACTTCGCGGTCTTGCCCGCGAGCGCATCGTCGAGCTGTGTGACGTAATCGTCGAGCACCCACGAGATCGAGAGCGGGGTCGGGTTCGCCGCGGTGCCCATGGGGCCGGAGCCGTCGAGGAAGACGATCGCGCCGTTCTTGACCGCGGGCATCTGCGACAGCAGCGGGTCGGCCTCGAGCGTGTCGACCAGTTCCTGGTCGCCGTAGGTCACGATGAGGTCGACGTCGTCGAAGCGATCGACCTGCTCGGCGCTGATGCTGCCGGAGAACTCGCCCGACTTCGATGCCTCGACGACGGCCGCGGGCTCGGTGAGTCCGAGATCGGTGAAGAACGCCGCTCGGGTGTCGTTCGAGGTGTAGAAGTTGACCGTGCTGAGGTCGGTCGTGTCGACGTGCGTCACGAACATCGTTGAGGCGCCGGCCAGGTCGGGATGCTTCGCGACGGTCTCGTCGATCTCGTTCTCGAGTGAGTCGATGAGTTCATCGCCGGCTTCTTCGAGGCCCATGCCGAGAGCGTTGTACCGAATCACGTCTTTCCACGACGTCGACCACGGTGCCTCGGGGTAGGCGACGACCGGTGCGATCTCGCTGAGGGTGTCGTAATCCTCCTGCGTCAGGCCGGAGTACGCGGCGAGAATGACGTCGGGGTTCGTGTCGGCGACGGCCTCGAAGTCGATGCCATCGGTTTCGTCGAAGAGTACCGGTGTGTTGGCACCGAGTTCGTCGAGGCGATCCTCGACCCAGGGCAGCACGCCGTTGCCGTCATCGTCACCCCAGTCGGCGCTGGCCATGCCCACGGGCACGACGCCGAGCGCGAGCGGAACCTCCTGATTGGCCCAGTTGACCGTCGCAACGCGCTCCGGTGCCTCGTCGAGGGTGATCGTGCCGAGTGCGTGTTCGATGGTGAGCGGGAATTCGTTCGTCGGCGTGGGGGCCTCGATGACGGAATCCGACGCCGCATCGGTGGCCGATGAGCCGGATGCGCACGAGGTGAGCGTGAGCAGCGCCGCGCCGGCGAGGGCGGCAGCCGTGAGCAGTCGACGGGGTGAAGCAGACATGGGTAGGGAACCCGCTTTCGGTGGGGGACATGACAATGCCCTCCGGCCCGGCGCGCTGCCCGTGCAGGCCGCGGTGCACGTTGCCCGGAGTCGGGCGCATGTGTGCTCTGCGGGTGATTGCCGGGGCGATCCGAGCTGCTGAGGGAAGGCTTGGCTTCATCATATGAACTCGCGGGCGGGTGGCGCAATCGCGAGAAAGTGACTCGGGATCGCGCAAAATGGACACGTGGTGTGCGCGTCGAGGCGATGCGGCTGCCGGGTGCCAGTGCCCGTCGCTCGCCGCTGCGGTCAGTCGCCGACGAACCCGCGCGCCTGGCTGGGCGTGATACCCGTGGTGCGACGGAACGCCGCCCCGAACGCGCTGACCGAGGCGTAGCCCGCGCGATCCGCCACCTCGTCGACCGGCAGGCCGTCGCTCAGCAGCAGCATCGCCCACCGCGCCCGCACCGAAGCCAGCCAGGCGGTATAGCCATGACCGGTTTCGGCAATGAAGGCGCGGGCGATCGTGCGCTCGCTGACGCCGGCGTTCGCCGCCCATGTTCCGAGCCGCGGCGCCTCGCCCGGAGCATCGAGTACCGCGCGCGCGATCGGGGTGAGGAGTGCGCTCGTCGGAATGCGCACCGTCAGGCTCGCGCGGGCCGGAGCGAGCACGTCGCGCACCATCGTCTCGGTGAGGCGGCGCGACTCGGGGGTGAGTTCGGGGCTGGTGTGGGCGCTGGAGTTGGTGGTGTGTTGTCCGCCGGTCGCGAGGCGCTCGAGCAGCAGCCGCAGGAGCGGGGTCATGTCGAGCGCCACCGGTTCGGGCCCGTAGGACGCGAAAGTGCGGATGTCGAAGTGTGCGGTTCTGTACACGGTGCCGCTCGGGGCGTGCCCGGTGTGCAGAGTGCCTGCGGGGATCCAGAGCCCGACCTGTTGCCCGATGGTCCAGCTGCGACCATCGACGGTGGCGACGGACATACCGCGATCGTTCCACAGGATCTCGTGGGTGGGGTGGGAGTGCGGCTCCCAGTAGGTGTCCGCGGTCAGCGCCTCGGTCGTGCCGTGGTACCCGAACGGCGTGCTGAGCTCGCCCGCCTCAAAGCTTGGCAGCTCCCGTCGCTCGATCGCCGCCGCCGTGCGCGGGGAGCGTGGGCCTGCCGGGCGAGGGGAGCGAGTGGTCACGGCAGCGACGTTACCAAACGCGGCGGTGATGGGGCGTGGTGGCGATGGGGCGGCGCTGCGAGCATCGCCGCGGTGCTACAGCAGCGGTGGAGTCAGGCTGCCGGCGGCGCGCTGCAGCACCTGCACCGCGTGGGCGACGAATTCGTCGTCGAACCGCGCGGCGTCGCCGTAGGTCGAGAAGGCTGCGGTGACCTCGCCCGTCGCGTTGAAGATGGGCACGCCGATTGCGGTGCTCCCGTCCACGCGTTCGTTGTGCAGCATCGAGTACCCGCGTTCGCGCGTGAGCTCGAGGTCGGCCCACAGCTCGTCGGCGTGCGTGATGGTGTGCTCGGTGTAGCGGCGATACGGTTCAGGCCCGACGTCGTTCCAGTCGAGCGCGCCGAACGCGAGAAACGCCTTGCCCAGCACGCAGGCGTGCGGGGGGCCGCCGAGCACCTCGGTCTCGGTGCTGGTGTGCTCCCGGTCGCCGGTGTAGCGCAGCAGCACGAACGCTTTGCCGTCGGTGGGGATGCCGAAGCTGGTGCCCTCGCCGAGCGTTTCGCGGATTCCCGCGAGTGCGTGCGCCGCGCGCGAATTGGCGAAGCGCGAGATCGCTACCCGGCCGACAACGGCGGCGCCGAGACTGAGCCGGTAGCTGGTGTCGGTGAGCGACTGCTCGAGCATGCCCTCGTCGACGAGGGTGCGCACAAGTCGGTGCACGGTGCTCTGGCCCAGCCCGGTGCGTTCGGAGAGTGAGCTGATGCGGTGCGCGTTGCCGTCTTGAAACTGGCGCAGGATGCCCAGGGCTCGTGACACGGACTGAATGCCGCCGCGTGTGCCGGCCTCTGCTGTGCTCACGTGATCCTTCCCCGGGCGAGTGTTCCGTATTGACAGTAGCGCGACACGCGGCCGTGCGCGTCGCCTGGGATTGAGCATGGCGCAGATTTCGGACCAGATCTCTCTATTGCGGAATAATACGCCCAAAAATTCCCTAATGTGGATTATAAGGGTACGTTATGCCGCATCGCGAGATCCGCGACCCCCGACGGAAAGAACGGCACATGACCATTTCCAGGCCATCGACGCGCATCGCGTTCGCCGCGGCAGCGTTCGCTGCTGCCGCGCTCGCACTCACGTCGTGCGCGTCGTCCAGCGGCGCCGCCCCATCCGCGAACGCGGACTCCCTCCGCGTCGATATCGCGACGCCTCCCGCCTCCCTCGACCCCGCGGCTGTGTGCTCCATTGAGGATCTCGGCCTGCTTTCGGACGTCTACCCAACCCTCACGCAGTACGCGGTTGCCGACGACACCGCCGGGACCCAGCAGGTGCTGAGCTCGACCGAGGTCGAAGGAAACCTCGCCGAGTCGTGGACGGTGTCCGACGACGGCCTGACCTACACGTTCAAGCTGCGCGATGCGAAGTTCGCGAGCGGCAACCCCATCACCTCCGAAGTCGTCAAGTGGTCGTGGGAGCGTGCGATCGCGCTCGGCTCCTGCGGGGCTAGCTTCAGCAAGGGCGGCAGCGCCTCCGAGCTCGTGTCGATCGACACCCCCGACGATCACACGGTGGTGACGACGCTCGGCGCCCGGAACCCGGACTACCTGCTCGCGCTGACCTCCTCGGGAGCGGCGATTGTCGATCAGCAGGCGGTCGAGGACGCAGCCGATACGGTCGACGCTCAGAACGAGTGGCTCGCCAGCCACTTCGCCGGTGGAGCGGCGTACAACGTCGATGCGTACGAGCCCGGAAGCACCCTCAGCCTGTCGGCGAACTCGAACTGGTGGGGCGCCAAGCCCAAAGCGGCGAAGGTCGACGTCAGCTTTGTGAGCGACGACGCGGCACTGCTGCTGCGCGCGCGCAACGGCGAGTCCGACGTCACGCTCGGACTCACGAAGCAGTCCGTCGCGAGCCTCAAGGACAACGACGCTGTCTCGATCATCGACCACCCTGCGGCGGCCTGGCAGATCATCGGGCTTCCGAACCAGGTTGCGCCCTTCGACAACGCGAAGTTCCGCGAGGCGCTGACCTACGCGACGCCGCAGCAGGACCTGGTCGATCAGGTCGCCAAGGGCTACGGCGAGGCGTACTACGGGCCGTTCTCGCCGGCGTTCCCGGCCTACAACGCATCGCTGTCGGAGCCGCGCGAGTTCGACCTCGCGAGAGCGAAGGAACTCATCGCCGAATCGGGTGCCCAGCTCCCGGTCAAGATCGATGCGTACGTCCGCGAGGGCGTCAACGATCAGAAGCAGATCGCGACGATCGTGCAGGATTCCTGGAAGCAGCTCGGCGTCGAACTGAACGTGGTGGAGCTGTCGGCGGCCGAGTACCAGAATGCGGCGGGCGCCGAGAAGAAGGAATGGGTCATCATTCGCTTCGATGGCCCCTCGGTCGTGACGCCGAGCTGGCTGGCCTCGTATGACATTCTCTGTGGCCAGCCATATAACCAGAGCAACTACTGCAACCCGAAGGTCGACCAGCTCGTCACCGACGCGGCATCCGCGACGACTGACGAGGAACGGCAGCAGTACTGGGATCAGGTGACCGAGCTCTGGAACGCCGATTCTCCGCGCGCCATCGCCTTCGCGCAGAACTTCACCGCGGTGCTCGGCACTGACGTCGACTCGTACGTCTACGGCCAGAACAACATTCCCTTCCATCTGTGGAGCAAGTCTTCATGACGAACCCTGCCGGAGCAATGCGGGAGCTGACGGTCGCCGTCCGCTCCCGCGGGCTCCTGCTTCCGCTCGGCATCCTGGCGGTGCTCGTTATTGCTGCGGTCATCGGTCCGTGGGTCTGGCCGCACGATCCGCTCACGACGAATCTTGCCGAGAGTCTGCTGCCGCCCACCACGGCTCACCCGATGGGGACCGACGCGAGCGGACGCGACGTGCTGGCGCGATTTCTCGCGGGTGCCCGAATCTCGCTGATCGCCGGGGTCGCCGTCGTGGTGGCATCAGGGCTCATCGGCACGGCGCTCGGCGTCGTTTCGGCACGGAGCGGCGTCATCGTCGACAACGTGCTGATGCGACTGCTCGACATCGTGCTCGCGTTCCCGCAGCTCATCCTCGCGATGGCGATCGCGATCGCCCTGGGACGCGGGGTTCCGGCGGCGATCGTGGGAGCGGCGCTCGGGTGCATTCCGGTGACGGCGCGGCTCGTGCGCTCCGAATTGCTGCAGATCTCGCAGCTCCCCTTCATCACCGCTGCCGAGACCTCGGCGCTCCCGCGATGGCGGATCGTGCTGCACCACCTCCTGCCGCACGCCCGACCCACGCTGGTCGTGCAATCGGCCGCCGTCTTCGGCTCGACCATCATCACCCTGGCGGCGCTCGGCTTCGTCGGGCTCGGCGCACAGGTGCCGCTTCCGGAGTGGGGATCGATGATCGCCGAGGGGCTGCAGTACTCGCTGACCGGGGCGTGGTGGATCGTCGCCTTCCCGGGCATCGGGCTGTTCCTCGCCGTGGCGGGGGCCAACATTCTCGCGGATCGGATCTCGGCTCACGGCGATCTCGCTGTCTCCGCTCCTGCTCCAGCCGCTTCCCCTTCGACGACCCCCGTGACGGCGTCAAGCGCAGCCCCCTCCGCAGCCTCCAACGCATCGAACGGGGCTCGATAATGAAGGCCGCCGTCTCGCGCATCGCGACCGCGCTGATCGCCATCGTCGGCGCGTCGCTGCTCGCCTTCTTCCTGTTGCGCGTCGCCCCGGGCGATCCCGTCGCGCTGGTGCTCGGCCCGTTCGCGACGGACGAGGCGAAAGTCACGCTCCGCGAACAGATGGGCCTCGACCTGCCGGTCTGGACGCAGTACCTCAGGTACATCGGCGGCATCTTCCGCGGAGACTGGGGCTATTCCTACACGCTCGGCGTCGACGTGCGAACGCTGTTCGCAGACCGCCTCCCCGCGTCGATCGAGCTCGCCCTGGCCGCGTCGCTGTTCGCAGTGGTCGCCGCCGGGCTGACCGCGCTCCTGCAGGTGGTGTCGCAGCGCCGGTGGCTGCGTCGCACCGTCGACGCCGTGAACCTCGTCGGGCTCAGCCTGCCCCAGTTCTGGCTCGCGCTGCTGCTCATCGTCGGATTCTCAGAGGTGCTCGGTTGGCTGCCCGGATCGAGCGGGCGTCTGTCGACCGGCGTGCTCGAACCCCCGCATGTCACGGGCCTCTTCACCGTCGATGCGATCCTCGCCGGCGACTGGGCCTCGTTCTCTGACGCGGCCGCGCACCTTGCGCTGCCCGCGATTGCGCTCGGTCTCTACTCGATGGCGTTCCTCTCCCGGGTCTTCGCGGCGAATCTCCGCGTGGCAGCCGGGCGCCCGTTCGTCGACATCGCCATCGCGCGGGGGCTCACCCGTCGTCACGCGATCCTGCGCCATGCCGTGCCGAACGCCGCAATCACCTCGCTCACCGCGGCCGGCATTCTCGTCGGGCTGCTGATGACCGGTGGCGTGCTCGTCGAAGGCATCTTCTCGTGGCCCGGGATCGGGGCCTCGGTGACGTCGGGCATCCAGTCGCAGGATTTCTCGACGGTCCAGGCGTATGTGCTCTTCAGCGCGGTCGTCTTCGTGATCATCAACCTCGCGATCGAACTCATCATTCTGCGCATCGACCCGCGCGTGCGAGATTCCGCCGCGCTTCAGCCCACCCCATCATCGAAGGACGCCTCATGACTCGCTCCCGACTGCTCTTCAACGGGTTCACCCAGCTCGTTCCCTCGCACCTCACGCACGGACTCTGGCGATCGCCCTGGGGCCGCACTCACAACTTCAACGATCTCGACACCTGGATCGATATCGCTCGCACGCTGGAAGACGCGAAGTTCGACGGGCTGTTCCTCGCGGACCATCTCGGCATCGGCGGCAAGTACGCCGACAGCTACGACATCCACGTCGAACAGGGCATCTGCTTCCCCGACAACGACGCGGTCGTGCTGGCCTCGGCGCTGATCGCGGTAACCTCGAACCTGTCGCTGAGTTTTACGAGCTCGCTGATCCAGAACCACCCATTCGAGTTCGCGCGACTCGCGTCGACCGTGGATCACCTGTCGAAGGGGCGTGCGGGGTGGAACATCGTCACCTCGGCGCTCGAGAACTCGTACAAGAACGTCGGGTTCGATGAGATCCCGACGCACGCCGAACGCTACGCGCGCGCGGACGAGTTCCTCGAGGTCGTCTACAAGCTGTGGGAGGGGTCGTGGGCCGATGACGCGGTGCAGCGCGACGTCGAGCGCGGCGTCTACGCCGACCCCGGCAAGGTATTCAAGATTAACCACCGGGGGCCCCTCTACAGCGTCGAGGGCCCCCACCTGTCCGAGCCGTCCCCGCAGAAGGTGCCGTTTCTGTATACGGCCGGCATGTCGGAGTCGGCGCACCGTCTCGCGGCGAAGCACGCCGAAGGCCTGCTCATCAACGCCAACGGGCCCGCGAAGGGTGCGGGCGTCGTGGCCCGTGTTGGCGCGTACCTCACGGAGTACGGGCGTGAGCGCGGCGACCTGAAAATCTTCCAGAACCTGAAGTTCGTCGTCGGCAGTAGCGGGGAGGAGGCGCATCGCAAATACGCGGAGCTGCTGAGCTGGGTACACCCTGCGGGCGCCGCCGCTCAGGCCGGCGGGATACTGGGCTTCGACCTCGGAAAGTACGACCCGGACGAGCCCCTCGACGTCGAACAGGCCTCGGGCTTCCTCGGCACCTTCGGCGCCGCCGCTTTCGCGCCGGGCCAGACGCACACCACCATCAACAAGATCTTGTCGCAGTCGGGCACCGCACCGATCGTGGGCACCCCCGAGCAGATCGCCGACGAGATCGAGGCCTGGGCCGATGCCGGCGTCGACGGCATCAATGTCGCCGACTACCTGTTCAACGGGTCGTTCCACGACTTCACGGAGCAGGTCACGCCGATTCTGCAGGAACGCGGACTCGCCCAGCGCGAGTACGCACCGGGAACCTTCCGCGATAAAGCGTTCGGCGCGGGGCCGCACCTCAACGAGCGGCACCCGGCAGCGGCCTACCGCGGAGCCTTCACGGAGAATCTGCACTGATGCGCGGCGAGGCGGTGTTGCGGGTGTCGGGGCTCGACGTGTCGTACGGTACGACGCACGAACGCTCCGGCGCGCGGGTGCTCTACGGGGTTGACCTCGCTGTGCACCGCGGCGAACGCGTCGCGGTCGTGGGGGAGTCGGGGTCTGGGAAGTCGACGCTCGCCCGCGCGATTCTCGGGATGCTGCCCGCTGGCGGCATCGTCGAGGGCGGCACCGTGCACGTGCTCGACCACGAACTCGGTGCGGCGGGTGAGCACGCGTGGCGGCACCTGCGCGGTGATCGGATCGGCTACATTCCGCAGGATCCGCACGGCAGCTTCGATCCGCTCATGCGGGTGGGCGAGCATGTCGCCGAGGCGATCCGTGCGCACCGACGCACCGGGCGCGCGGAGCGACGGCGCGCGGTCGAGCACGCGCTGCAGCACGCCGGTCTGCCCGACGCCCAGCGTGCGGCTCGCGCCCACCCGCACCAGCTCTCCGGGGGAATGCGGCAGCGCGCGCTCATCGGGGCCTCCCTGGTGAACGCGCCCGACCTGCTGATTGCCGACGAACCCACATCGGCGCTCGATGCGACGGTGCAGCAGCGCATTCTCGAACACCTCGACGCGCGCGTACTCGAGGACCGCGTCGGCGCGCTCATCATCACGCACGATTTCGGCGTCGTCGCGCGTCACGCGGATACCGTCGTCGTGTTGGAGCGCGGGCGCGTCGTCGAAACGGGGCCGGTGCGCGAAGTGCTCGCGAATCCGCAGCACGCTTACACGCGTGCGCTCCTTGAGGCGATTCCGGGCGGGCGCGAGCGCAGCTCGATGCGAGCATCGCGGATCGCGGCCGGCTCGGTTGCGGGCGACCCGGACGCAGCGGGCAGCGCTGACGCAGTGGGCACCACTGACTCAGCGGGCACCGCACACAGCGCCGCCGCAGCGAATACAGCCCCCTGGGTGCACGCGACCGGGATCTCGCACACCTACCCCGGTGCGGCGTCGCCCGCGCTGCACCCCGCAACGGTTGCGATCGGTCGCGGTCGCACGCTCGCGGTCGTGGGGGAGTCGGGATCGGGCAAGAGCACACTCGGACTCATCGTCCTGGGTACCCTGGTGCCCAGTTCCGGGCAGGTCACGGTGGGCGGCGCATCGTTGCGCGGGATCGCCGGGCGCAGGTCGCGTGCCCTGCGACGGCGGGTGCAGGCCGTCTTCCAAGATCCGGGGAGCTCCCTCGACCCGCGGTACACAGTCGAGCGCACGCTGCTCGAACCGCTCGTCGCCGCTCGCATCGGCACCGCACGCGAGCGAGCCGAGCTGGTGCGCAGCACCCTCGCGTCAGTGGGGCTCGCGGAAGACTTGCTGGGCGCACGCAGCGGCGCGCTCTCGGGCGGGCAGTGCCAGCGCGTGGCGCTCGCGCGGGCCCTCATCGTGTCACCCGACGTGCTCATCTGCGACGAGCCGGTGTCGGCGCTCGACGTGATCGTGCAACGGCAGATCCTCGACCTGCTCGTGCGCATCCAGCGCGAACGCAACCTCACGCTCCTCTTCATCTCGCACGACCTCGGCGTCGTACGCGAAGTGGCCGACGAGGTCATCGTGATGCGGCACGGGCGCATCGTCGAGCACGCACCCACCGAGCAGCTGTTCACGCACCCCGAGCACGCGTACACGCAAGAACTCATCGCCGCCGCGCATCACTGAGCGCGCCGAGACAAGGAACCCTCCCGCACATGACCCGCGACACCATCGTCATCGGCCTCGGCACCTGGGGTGTCGGGCACTTCCAACCCACGCTCTGGAAAGACCCTCGCGTGCCCGTCGACGCGAGCATTAGTTTCGACTTCTACCGGCGATGGGCGGCGCTCGGGGAGGCCGGCCTGCTCGACTTCCTCTTCCTCGCCGACAGCCAGTTCATCACGCACCATTCGCCGAACCACGAGATCAACCGCCTCGAGCCCTTCACCCTGCTCTCGGCGCTCGCCCCCATCACCCAGCACATCGGACTCGTCGGCACCGCATCGACGACCTACAACGCGCCCTTCAACCTTGCGCGCCGCTTCGCCTCGCTCGAACTCATCTCGGGCGGACGTTCCGGGTGGAACGTCGTCGCCGGGCGCGACTCGGGCACCGCAGCGAACTTCGGGCAGTCGGCGCACGCCGATCACGACACGCGCTATCGCATGGCGCTCGAGCACGTGCGCGTCGTGCAGGGGCTTTGGGACTCGTTCGAAGACGGCGCTTTCCCCGCGGACCTCGACACGGGCAGGTTCTTCGATCCTGACAAGCTGCACCGGCTCGACCACAGCGGCGAGTTCTACTCGGTCGCCGGGCCGCTGAGCGTGTCGCGCTCGCCGCAGGGGCAACCCGTGCTGTTTCAGGCCGGCGGGTCGGAGCAGGGGCGCGAGTTCGCGGCGACGATCGCGGAGGGGGCGTTCGCGGCGGTGCGCACGTTCGAAGAATCCGCGGCGTACTACGTCGACATCAAACAGCGCGCCGCGGCCCGGGGGCGGCACCCCGACTCCGTGCTTCTGCTGCCCTGGGTGACGCCCACGGTCGCGGCGACGACGGAGGAGGCGCTCGAGCTGGCACGGCATCATTTCGAGGAAGATCACCAGTTCGCCTACCTCCTGGCGCAGTTCGGTCGCGACTTCCACTGGCACGACTTCTCCGCTTACGACCCCGACGCCCCGTTCCCCGATCTCTCGGACCAACCGGAACTTGTCACACTGCCGCAGGCGATCGCGCTCGTCGACCGCGCGCGACGCGAGAGGCTGACGCTCCGTGAGGCCGTGCTGTCGAGCTCGGGTGCGACGACGTTCCGTGCGCCGGCGTTCACCGGGTCGGCCGAGCACGTGGCGGACGAACTCGAGCGCTGGTTCCGTGGTCGGGCGCTCGACGGCATCAAGGCCGTCTTCCGCACCGAAGACGATATCCGCGCGTTCACGGAAGGCGTGGTGCCGATCCTGCAGCAGCGTGGCCTGTTCCGCACCCGATATGAGCACACCACCCTGCGCGGCAACCTCGGCTTGGAGGTCCCCGACAACCGCTACGCGCGCCGCTGAGCGGCGCGGCACACCCCACTACCTCAAGATCGGGGTAACTTCGGACCAGTGCAGCGCTCCAAAACCGCGACCGAACCGGTCCAAAGTTGCCCCAATCGCAGTGTCGGCGCGGGAGGCAGGGCAGCACCGCCGCAGCGCCCGCGGTACGGTGAACCCATGCCGCACTCGACGCCGCCGCACGCGCGCACCCCGCACCCGTACTTCGTCGGGGCGCGCCATCCGCGCGTCATTGCGCACCGGGGATTCGTGGCTGCCGAACTCGCCGCGCAGGGCGTCGCCGAGAACACTCGCGCCGCATTCGCTGCCGCGCTCGCCGCCGGGGCAGACCTGCTTGAGACCGACTGCCACCTCACGTGCGACGGTGTCGTCGTGCTCGCCCACGACGCCGACCTTGGCCGCGTCACGGGCGATCCACGCCTGATCACCGAGGTCGATGTTGCCGAGCTCGCGGACATCTTCGCCGACCGTGGTGGCCTGCTCACGCTCGAGCAGGCGCTCGCAGAGTTCCCCGACGCGCACTGGAACATCGACGTCAAGGCGGCCGCAGTCGCGGTGCCGCTCGGACGCATCGTCGCCCCGCACGCCGGGCGCGTGCTGGTCACGAGCTTCTCCGAGACGTTTCGTCGCGCGGCGATCGCGGCTGCGAGCTCGGAGCGGCCCGCGACGCTGCCCGCCACGTCGCCGGGTCGGGGCGCGCTCATCCGGGTGCTGCTCGCGGTGGCGCTCGGCTCGCGACGGCTCGCCGCGCGTGCGCTGGCGGGCTTCGATGCGCTGCAGATTCCCGAGCGGCAGGGGGCGATTCGCGTGCTGAGCCCGCGCCTCATCGCGGCGGCGCACACGAACGGCGTCGAGGTGCACTTCTGGACGATCAACGATGCCGCGACGATGCGCCGGTTGATGGCACTCGGGGTCGACGGTGTGGTGTCGGATCGCACGGACGTCGCCGTCGCAGCGCTGCGGGGCGGCTAACTCTCGGCGCTGGGAAGGGTCGTGCGGGAGTTCTGCGCGAGCTGCGTGGTCTCTTCGGCGTCGGCCGCAGCGCGATGGCGCTCGGCTTCAGCCCGCACGAGTGCTCGATCGCGGTGGCGGGCTACCGCCGAGAATGCAGCGCGGTAGAGCGCGCCGCCGAACGCGATGATGCCCGCGCCGCCCAAGATCAGCGGAACCAACTGCCACCAGTGCTCATCGGCGAGCATGATGGCGATCGGGGTGCCGCCGGCCGGCGGGTGTGTCATGCGCAGTGCCGCCATTACCGCGAGAGCGACGCCGACGGCGACCCCCAGGCTCCACGGGGCGATAGGCAGCACGAGGCTCGCCCCGATGCCGACGGCCGCGGCGATGATGTGGCCGCCCAGCACGTTGACGGGTTGCGACAGGGGTGAATCGGGCAGCGTGAAGACCAGTACGCATGACGAGCCGAATGCCGCGACCAGCAGCGGGTGCCCGAGCGTGCCGCCGTACACGCTGATGAGGGCGACCACTGCGGTGGCGGTGAGCGCGCCGAAACCGATGCGCAGCCACGGAACACGTGCCTGCGAGCGGACGAAGAATGAGAGGAACATGGGTAGCACCCACTGTACCGTCGCAATTGGGCAGTGGCCGGGCGGCAACCGCGCACGCGACATGGCATCATCGTGGGGTGATCGACGCCCGCCAGACTCCGCCCGGCCGCGCATTCGTGCCCGACCTCGCGTTCGTGCTCGAATGCGTACGCGACGATGCGGCGGCCGGGCGGCTCGCCGACTGGGGCCGATCGACGGTAATCGACGAGCACACGAGCGTGGCCTCGTTCAGTCGCGAACTCTTCGAGACGCTGCACGCTGCCGCGGGCATCTCAGCGGAGTTCCCGATCGGCAACGCCGGCGTCATGCACGTCTATGGGTACTGGTTCTCGGAGGTGCCGACGCCGTTCGGCTTCAAGCGCGACCGCTGGCTGCACGGCGAGGTGGCGCGGGCATTCGGGCTCGCGCCTGATGCGTTCCACCTCACGCGCGGAGCCATCGACGACTCGACGCCGCTGCAGCGCCTGTCGCAGGTCGCGCTGCCGGCGCTGCGCGAGCCCGCACCGGGCACGCCAGAGGGGAACGCGCTGATCGGCGACCGTGCGAGTCGCGTCGTGTTCGTCGGTGCCGAATCGGCGAGCGAATCTGGCGGATCGTCGGCGCTGATCTACGGCATCGCGCCCGTCGCAGGCGATCCGTTGCAGCTCATCACGGCGTTCCCGTTCGGCGGCGATGTCGAGGCGCTGATCGCCGAATTCGAGGGCGAACCCACCGCGCGTTGGAATGCCGCCATCGACTCGTAACGGTCTGTTCATGCGCTGATGGCCGTTTCGTCCAAATCGCTCCGTAACTTTGGATGCATCGTCCAAACATCGAGGAGCGCACATGGCACCGAGTATCGTATTCGACTTCGACGGCACCCTCGCCGTCGGCCACGGGCCAGTGCGCGCCTATGCGCACTGCGTCGCCGCGGCCGCCGCAGCCGGGTACCTCGAACGAGTCGAAGCCGAGCTCGCTCGCTACGACGCGGGAGACAGCGCCTTCCGCGACGGCTACGACATCGTCGGATCGCTCGCAGTCGCCGACGGTGTCACCGCAGAGGGGGCACAGCGCGCGTACGCCGAGAGCCGGGAACTGCTCGGTACTGAGCAGGCACCCGTCGACGGTGCAGAGGGTCTCGACAGCATGCTCGAGACGCTGGGGCGCTCCGCGCGTCTGATTCTCGCGACGAACGCTCCCGAGCCCGGCATCGACCGCGTACTCGCGTCGTGGGGCGTGCAGCACCGATTCGACGAGCGTCACTTCACCGTCGGCAAACCCGCCGGGCTCGCGCCGCTCGTCGAGCGACTCCTCGCCGACGGTCCGGTGCTCGCGATCGGCGATATCGCCGAATACGACCTCGTTCCGGCGATCGCCCTCGGCGCGGATACCGCGCTCGTGGGCGCGACCGCGGCGACCTCCACTGTTCCGGTGACGATGCGCGGAGCCTCGCTCGCGCAGGTGCGCACCGAGATCGAAACCTGGGCCGCACTTGCGGCTTCCAGCACCTCCGCGCCGCTCGGCGCGGGATCCGGCATCGAAAGGTAACCCCACCCATGCGTTCATCCGTTCTCGCAATCGGCGCACTGACCGTCGCCGCGCTCGGTCTCGCGGGCTGCAGCGCCAGCGACTCCTCGGCGTCGGCCACCGACGAAGCGCAGGCCTGGCCCGACTCCATCACGGTGTCGCTCGTTCCCTCGGTCGAGGGCGAAGATCTCGCCGAGGCGCTCGACCCGCTGACGACGTACCTCTCCGACGGTCTCGGCATCGAGGTCGAGGGCGTGGTCGCGAGCGACTACGCCGCGACGGTCGAGGCGCTCGGGGCCGACCAGGCTCAGGTCGTCATCACCGACGCCGGCTCGCTCTATCAGGCAATGAACCAGTACGACGCACAGCTCGTGCTGCGCGACGTGCGCTTCGGGGCGACCTCGTACGCCTCGGTCGCGTACACCAATAACCCCGACAAGTACTGCGAGACCGCGCCGGTCAAGGCGACGTACGCCGCGAGCGACATCGAGCTCTCGTACTGCAACGGCATCGAAGAGGCAGGCACGGACGCGACCGGCCAGGGCGCAGCCGGCATCGACGCCCTGAAGAAGATCTCGAAGGGCACGAAGGTTGCGCTGCAGGCTGCGACCTCGCCCGCCGGCTACCAGTACCCGGTCGTCGCCATGCGCGACGCGGGCATCGACACCGACGCCGATATCTCGCAGGTGCCGGTCGAGGGCAACAACAACGCCGTGCTCGCGGTGGCGAACGGCGACGCCGAGGTCAGCTTCGGCTACTGGGACGCGCGCACCACGGTCACCGCCGAGGCGCCCGATGTCGCCGACACGGTGACCGCGTTCGCGTACACCGAGATGATCCCCAACGGTGGCGTCGCGGTCTCGAACACCCTCCCCGCCGACCTCGTCGAGCAGCTCACGAAGCTGATGGACGACTACGCGGATTCCTCGGACGTGGCGAAGACCGTGATGTTCGACCTCGTCGGCCTCTCGGACTGGACCAGCGAGACGGCTGAGGACGAGATCTCGCGCTACGGCGAGATCCTCACGCAGTTCGCGAACTGACGTCGCGGCAGCGCGGCACACTACCACACGCAGGAGCACGAAGCACTTCGATGACACACTCACTCGATGAGCACCGCGGGGCGAGCGGTCGGCAGACGCCGGCCGCCGCCTCGTGGCGCATCGCCCTCGACGGGGTCTCCGTCACCTACCCGAACGGCACTCGTGCCCTGCACGACGTGTCGCTGACCATTGAGCCAGGTGAGATGGTCTCGATCGTCGGGCTGTCGGGATCGGGCAAGTCCACACTGATTCGCACGATCAACGGCCTCGTCGGCGCAACCGGCGGAACCGCGACGGCGGGCAGTGTCACCGTCGGCCCGCACCGCATCTCCGAGCTCCGCGGTCGCGCGCTGCGCGAGGCGCGCGGGCACATCGGCATGATCTTCCAGGCGTTCAACCTCGCCGAGCGCACGAGCGTGTACCGCAACACCCTCGTCGGTCGCTTCGCGCACTCGCCCGCGTACCGCACGCTGCTCGGACTCCCGAGCGCCGAGGATCGCGATATCGCGCTGCGGGCGCTCGACTCCGTCGGCATCCTCGACAAGGTGTGGGTGCGCGCCGGCTCGCTCTCGGGCGGCCAGAAACAGCGCGTCGCGATCGCCCGCGCGCTGTCGCAGCAGCCGAGCGTCATGCTCGCCGATGAGCCCGTCGCGAGTCTCGACCCGCCCACCGCGCACGCCGTGATGGCCGACCTCGAGCGCATCAACGCCGAGCGCGGCCTGACCGTGCTCGTCAACATCCACCTCATGGATCTCGCGCGCCAGTACACGACCCGCATGATCGGGCTGCGCGACGGCCGCGTCGTCTACGACGGGCCCGCGGCTTCGGCGACCGACGCCGACTTCGAACAGATCTACGGCCGGCCGATCCAACCCCGCGACCGACTGGGGTCGCAGGCATGACGAGCGTGGGTGACAGGCATCTCGACGTGCCGCCGCGACCGCGCCACACGCTCCGCACGGCGATGATCATCGCGGCCGTGCTCGCGTTCACCGTGCTCACGTGCGTGCCGGCGATCGGCGGCATCGAGCTCGATCTCGCGGCGATTGCGAAGAACTGGCGCAACGGCGTGACGAAGCTCGTGCAGTTGGCCCAGCCCAATTTCGCCTTCCTGCCGCGCACCTGGGCGCCACTGGTCGAAACGCTGCAGATGGCTCTCGTGGGAGCGGCCGCTGCGGCCGTGTGCTCGATCCCGCTCACTCTCTGGGCTGCGGCACCCACCAACCCGAACCGGGTCACGCGCGGGCTCGTGCGCACCCTCAACAACATCAATCGCGCGGTGCCAGACCTCGTTTTCGCCACCGTGCTGGTGGCGATGGTCGGGGTCGGCGCGCTGCCCGGTGTGGTGACGCTCTTCCTGTTCAACATCGGCATCGTCGTGAAGCTCGTCTCGGAGGCGATCGATGCGGCGGATCACCGCTACATGGAGGCCGGCCGCGCCGCGGGTGGCACGCAGTTCCAGATCAACCGCGCCACCGCGCTGCCGCAGGCGTGGCCGCTGTTCGCGAACCAGTGGCTCTACGCACTCGAACTCAACGTGCGCATCTCGGCCATTCTCGGCATCGTCGGCGCGGGCGGCATCGGGCGCCTGCTCGACGAACGCCGCGGGTTCTATGCCTACTCCGATGTCTCGGTCATCATCCTCGAGATCCTCGTCGTCGTGATCGCCATCGAAGTGCTCTCCAACGTCATCCGCCGAAGGCTCGTATGACCGCATCGCTCGACACTCGGCCCTTGACTGGCGCTGCCGCCCAGGCGTACGCGCCGCTGCAGTTGCCGGCCCGACCGTCGCGTCTCGCACCCACGGCGTGGGCGGTGATCGCGGGGGTGGTGATCCTCGTCGCCGGGGGCACGCTGCAGATCACCTGGAGCGACCTTCCCGCCGTGCCCGGGCAGATCGCGCACTACCTCGAACTCATGTTCGCGTCGCCCAACTGGGAGAAGCTGCCGCGGGCGCTCTTCGAGACCTGGCGGTCGATCTCGATGGCGTGGATCGGCGCCATGCTCTGCGTCATCGTGTCGGTGCCGCTCGGCATGCTCGCCGCGCGCTCCGTCGGCCCGGCGTGGCTGCGCGCGCTGCTGCGCGGGGTGTTCGCCGTGATCCGTGCCGTGCCCGAGGTGATCATTGCGCTCGTGCTGCTCACCGTGACCGGCCTGACGCCGCTCACCGGCGCTCTCGCGCTCGGCATCGCGGGCATCGGCACCCAGGGCAAGTGGGTGTACGAGACGGTCGAGTCGGCGCACGAGGGGGCGTCCGAGGCAGTGCGCGCCGCGGGCGGATCGACCGCCGAGGTGACCCGCTGGGCGATCTGGCCCGCCGTCGCTCCGGCGCTGCTCTCGTTCGCGCTGTACCGCTTCGAGATCAACATCCGCACCTCCGCCGTGCTCGGTCTCGTCGGGGCGGGCGGCATCGGAAGTATGCTGTCGAACTACACCAACTATCGGCAGTGGGACACGGTGGGAATGCTCTTGATCGTCGTCATCGTGGCGACGATGCTCATGGATACGATCTCGGGCGCGATTCGTCGCCGGATCATGAACGGAAGCAGGTAACGGTGGCCTGGCACGGAGCTCCCGATGCGCGCCCCAGCGCACGCATCGCCTCACTCGCCCCCTCGCTGCAGCGCACCGAGCGCCGCGTGGTCGAAGCGATCGCCGCCGACCGCGAGCGCGCAGTCGCCTGCACCGCTCAGTCGCTCGCGGAGTGGGTGGAGGTGGGGCGCACCTCCGTGATCCGCGCCGCGCAATCGCTCGGCTACGAGGGGTACCCGCAGTTGCGCGTCGCACTTGTGCAAGAGCTCGCGCTCGAGGGTGCTGCTGCGGACGCCGCCGGTGGGTTCGGAGGTGGCTCGGGCGGGGGCGATGGTGCCGGATCAGCGGCGGGCGACGCCACGATCCTCGGCGCGCTGCGCTCGCGTATCGGCCGGCTCGCCGCACGCCTCGACGACACCCTGGCGGCACTCACCGTCGAGGGGGTCGACGCCTTCGTGCACGCCCTCGACGGTGCCGACCGACTGCTCGTGATCGCGAACGGGCTCTCGAGCCCGCTCGGGCTCGACTTCGCCATGCGCCTGAACTCGGCGGGACGCTCGGTCGAGCAGTTCGCCGACCCCATGGCGCAGCAGATCGCCGCCCGCCAGCTCGGTGCGGAGTCCGTCTGCGTCGTGTTCTCGGGGTCAGGCGCGAACCGCGCCACCCTCGAAGCGATGGATGCCGCGAAACGGAGTGGGGCCCAGGTGCTCGCGATCACCTCGTTCGCGCGCTCCGCCGTCGACCGCCGTGCCGATGTCTCGCTCGTCGTCCCGCCCGTGGGCGGCAGCTTCCACGATGAGCTCATCCACACCTCGCGCGCCGCGCTCATGCTGCTCACCGAACATCTCGTCGACGCGTTCGTCGAACTGCGGGGTGAGCGCGGCCAGGCTGCACGATCGGCGGTGCTCGACGTGCTCGCGGGCGCGCTCGAGGAGTAGATGAGCGCGGGGAGCGCGGACTGACCCCCGGGCGCGCGCCGCGACCCGCCGAGGTGATTAGTTCGAAACCGAGTGCTGGGGTATACCCCCAAGGAACTCTGATCTGAGATCTTTGAGCCGTCGTCCATCAGGCAGCGCCCAGAAGAGCCATCCATTTGTGGCACGCTGTCTCACGCCCCGAGCGGCGCCGGACGGTGACCAATGCACCTCATCGCCCACGACGAGCGACCCGTCCTGCTTAACTCTGGCGGTTACGCCGACGGCATCTCGATGCGTCGCATTCAATACTGTCTCAGGAACCAGGAGCCCCGCTCGTACCAGATGCTTTACTTCGACCCAATCACCCGCTTTGGACTGGGGATCTATGACGAGGCCAGAATGACCTTCGGGCACTGGCCAAATGCTCAATAGAGAGCTGATCATTTCATCCGTGCGGGAATCGATATGCCCCTCATCCCACTCGTCAGCTTCCGTGGCTTGTACCACTCGGCTCGTCATGTTGATTGTGCTGTGCTTCAGCAGGTCGGGCCGCTACTTCGCCCAGGAACCGTTCGACACTTTCGAGTTCAACGACTTCGTGAGCAATGTCAGGTTGCCGAGCCGGTGCACGTATGAATCTCTGACGTGCTCAGCATTCTCATCTGCCACAGGCCACGTGTCTTGCCAACGCTGAGGCAACAGATGCTCGATCGGGAGTTTGCCGCGCTGAACTTGCGGCTCTCGGGTCTCACCGCGGAACCAATCTTCGATCGATTCCAAATACATCCGAAGTCGGCCACGTGGAAAGCGCCAGTAGACAGCTTCAGCCGCCAACGCATGCCGGACCTCAATGTCTGCCGGCCAATACGAGCTTGTGGAATTGAACCGAGAGACAAAAGATCTGATTCTCTCAACGAGCTCCTCTTCTCCGGTGCTCGAATTTGTTCGGATCATCTCAGCTACCAGGCGGCCCAAGTCTGAGTTCGTCAAACGGAGGAGCTGGCGTCGGTACACCCAGCTTTCCGCGATCTCGATGACCGAGCTGATCGTGGATTCCGCAAGGGATCGTTGGGGGTTGGTGAGCCAAATCAGCAACGGTTTCAACAGCTCGGTCCCGCTTGCGCGGAGCCGGTAGTAGGCCAGTTCAACACGCGAGAGGTTGCCGTCAGTGCGCGCTGCCGCTTCCGTGAAGCGCTGGTACAGCTCAGCTTCCACCTGGAGACCGGGGAGTAGCTCGCGAATGTTGACGTGATCGTTCGAGTCGATAAATTCTTTAAATCGACCGAACGTGGCGTGTGGGCTGACCTCGTCTCCGAGGCGAGACACTAGCCATTGATTCAGGAACAGAGAACTTCTGCTGATGAGCTGACGACCGACGCTTACTTCTTTTTCCCAGAATCGACCGTCGAAAGGCCAATGCTTGGCGTACAACTCCTTGCCGTCGTTGCCCTCGTTTTGCAATCGTTGAAATACAAAGTTGCGGACGAGATCAGAGGCGGTGAGGGGTGTCCCGCGAGCATTCAGGGTCTCGAAGATCTCCTGAGAATCCTCATTCTCCGACAGGTTAATTGACACAAGCTGAAGTCCGCTTTGCAACACATCGGTAAGTACGTCTGATTTTGAATCGAACACTCGGGGATCCGCGTCACGGTCCCCAAGCCAGGACTCGACAGCGCGAGAGAAATATGCATGCGCTCGAACGATGCGAGAATCGGCAAAATTCAGATCAGCGTAGTCAGCTCCTGGAGGCGCATTCATCACCTCAATGAAAGCTTCGCGATCTCGGTTGAGATGCCGAAGCTTCAACGGGCTATCGCCCGGTTCGACGAAATGAGCCTGATTGTGAGTGAGCGCCTCAAGTTTTCCCGCGAGTCGCTCATGGCCCTGGGTATCGAGCACCGCAGCAGTAGCGTCCATGAGGAGTTGCAATGTGGTGAGTCGCTGTTGTCCATCAATGACGTTCCACTCGGGGAGACTTCCAGGCACTGCGTTCGCGGCCTGCAATACGAGCGCCCCGAGAAAGTGGCTCGAGTGCGCCGTGAGCGGAGAGCTCAATCGTCGTTCTACGGTCCGAACGACGTCTTTCCACAGCGGCGCCCACTGATCTGACTCTTCCCAAACGTAGGGACGCTGGAACAAGGGGATCACGAGATGCTGTGGAAGATTAAACAGCTCCAACGGGGTCCGCTTTAAAGTGTCCATGTGCTTAGTGTGGCACGCATCCCGATGCCGTATTGAGCTCAATTTCCTGATCTGGAATTCAACCCGGGTCTCGACCCTCGGCGCGTCCGGCTACGCGCTGAGGTGATCCCGCAGCGTGACGCCGGAGTAGTCACGCCGGAAGATGCCGCGTCGCTGCAGCTCGGGGACCACGCCGTTCACGAAGTCCTCGAACGACGAGTGATAGAGCGCCGGCATGATGATGAACCCGTCGGCGGCCTCGCTCTCGAACAGGTGCTGCAGCTCGTCGGCGATCGTTGCGGGTGAGCCGACGAACTGCGGGTGCAGCTGATTCAGCGCCTGCTCGATCGCGAGATCCGCCACGGTGAACCCGCGCCGTTCGCTGACCGCGGCGAGCATGTCTTCGAACCCGACGCTGCCGGTCGCCCCGCGGTGGGAGGCGAGCACCTCGGTCGCGCGGGCCCCCGGGTCGAGCGACTCCGCATGCAGCAACCGGCCGAGCTTTTCGAGGGCGCCGGGCAGGTCGATCTGGGCGACGAGCGCGGCGAGCTTCGCCTGCGCCTCAGCGTCGGTCCACCCGACCACCGGCTGCACGCCCTGCAACACGCGGATCGCATCGGGATCCCGGCCGTGGTCGAGGCGCGCGCGATCCCGAATCTCGGTGCGCAGCTCGCGCATGGCCTCGGGGGAGTCGCCGATTGCGAACACCACCTCGGCCCAGCGCGCGGCGAACGCCCGGCCGCGCGGTGACGACCCCGCCTGCATGAGCACCGGGAACCCCTGCGGGCTCTGCGGCAGGGTCAGCGGACCGCGTGAGAGCGGCCCGGCGACGCGGTGCACGCGGGTGGCATCGGCGAACTCGCCGGTCGCCTGATCGTGCACCAGCGCTTCGGGTTCCCAACTGCGCCACAGCTCGACCACGGTGTCGACCACCGCGTCAGCGTGATCGTAGCAATCGGCCGGGGGAGCGATGCCGTCGTGCCCCTGGTTGTGTGCCTCGGCGTCGGTGGTCGAGGTGACGATGTTCCAGGCGGCGCGGCCGCCCGACAGGTGATCGACGGAGAGCAGCTGCCGAGCGATCGTGTACGGCGGCACGAAGCTCGTCGACACCGTCGCCCCCAGGCCGATGCGGGAGGTGGCACCCGCGACGAGCGACACCTTCGTGATCGGGTCGAGGTAGATCGCGCCCTTGCCCGCGGTGCGCAGCGTCGTCGCGAAATCACCCGCACCGTCTTCGGGCACTGCCAGCGCATCCGCGAAGAAGACCATGTCGAAGCAGCCGCGCTCCAGCGTGCGCCCGAGATCGGCGTAGAACGCGCCGCTCAGCCAGTCGGAGCGCCCCAGCGGGTTGCGCCAGTTCTCGGAGTACTGGCTCGTCGGCGGGTTCACCATGCCGACCAGGTGCATGCTGCGGGGTGCACCGGTAAGTGAACGTGCGCCGGTGCCGGTCATGCCGTGGGCTCGGGAGCCGGGGTGCCCGCGATCGACGGGCTGTTGATGGAGACCGTGAGGTGCGTCACGACGTGCTGCACCGTGGCGCCCACGCCGATCCACGCGTTCGCGGCCGTCTCGAGCACCGCCGCGAGGTCACCATCGAGCCGGGTGGCGTAGTGGTCGGAGCCCGAGTAGACGCCCTCGTGCTTCGCCCGCTCGATGGCCGCGTAGATCGGCGTCATGTGGTCGGTGGGCGCCGAGTCAGCACGCGTAGAGCCGGCAAGCGCTCCGTCTGCGGCGTGCGCGTCGAGCAGCGGATAGAGCGACCAGTGCGCTCGGGCGCGCACCCCGGTGGGCGACAACGCGATCGGAGCCGACGCCAGCGCGTGCACCCCGGGCGGCAGCGCGCACTGCAACTCGCCGGGGCATCCCCGCGACAGCAGGATCGCGGCCGACAGGTGCGCGCCGCTCGCCGCAGCCGCCGCGATCACGTCGCGCACGTACTCGAGCACCCGCTGCTCGCTTCCGGTGATGAACGTCGAGATGTCGTTCGTCTCGACGGTGAGCGCATCAGCCGAGGCGCTTGCGAGGGCGCCCAAGATGATCCGGACGTACTCGGAGTCGTACACCGAGAGCGTGAAGCGGGCTCCGACGCCGTACTCCACGGGCGTCATCGGCTGGGTCGGGGCCTGATCGCCACATTCGGCCTGATCGCCTGATGCCGGCTGAGGGGTCGATGCGGGCTGCGCGCTCGGTGGGGTCTGTGTCACGCAGCCCACCCTAGGGGACGAGGCGCGCCCGCCGCACAAATGTTGCTAGGGTGAGTGCCACACGGGAGTCCGGTAGGCCGGGCTGAGAGGAAAGTACTCAACTTTCGACCGTCGAACCTGATCTGGATCATGCCAGCGCAGGGAGACACTCTACGAACCCGTGCCCCATTCACCACAGAAGGGCACGCTTTCATGCGCAACCACTCCACCCATCCGCGCCGCGACGCGGGCTTCAGCACGCGCCGGATCGCCGCAGGGCTCATCGCCGCGGCGCTCGCCGCAGGGCTCGCGAGCTGCTCCACCGCAGCCGACGCGAACGACACGGCGACGACCGGTTCCGACACAGCCGCCCCGGTCACCTTCGCGCTCGATTGGGCGCCGAACACGAACCACATCGGGGTCTACGTCGCCGACGAACTCGGCTACTTCGACGATGCCGGGCTCGACGTCGAGATTCTGCCCTACGGTACGACGTCGGCGACGCAGCTCGTCTCGGCCGGTGAGGCCGACTTCGGCGTCGGCGGGCAGTCGGGGGTGCAGATGGCGCGCACCGCGGGGCTCGATCTCGTGTCGGTCTACCGGGTGACGCAGAGCGACTCCGGTCGCATCGTGGCGCTGGCCGACCGAGACGATATCACCCGTCCGAAAGACCTCGACGGTCAGACGTTCGGCGGCTTCGGTGCCCCGCTGTACTCGGCGCTGGCAGAGGCGACGATTGCGGGCGACGGCGGCACCGGCGACTTCACCGAGGTCACGCTCGACACCGGTGCCTACGAAGCGCTCTCACAAGGCCGCATCGACTTCACGCTGTCGGTGGCGACCTGGGAAGATCTGCAGGCGAAGATCGACGGGCACCCCTACCGCGAGTTCAGCTACCAGGATTTCGGGGTGCCCGAGCAGCAGTCGACGGGCATCGTCTCGAGCGAGGCCTACCTCGACGCGCACCCCGACGAAGCCCGCGCGTTCGTGCAGGCGGTCGCCCGCGGGTACGCCTACGCTGCCGAGCACCCGGAGGAAGCCGCCGATCTGCTCATCGAGGCGAACCCTGACACGCTCGGCACCGCGACCGAGCTGGTGCACCAGAGCGCGAAATTGCTCGCCGACGAGTACCTCACCTCACCCGACCGCGAGATCGGAGCGGCGAACCCTGACGCATGGAACGCATTCGGGGCGTTCCTGGTCGATGGCGGCTTCCTTACCGACGCCGACGGCGCGACGGTGACCGAAGCGCCCGACTGGAGCGACTACTACACCGACGAATACCTCGAGTGACATTCGTCCGAGACGCGGTGAGCGCGACGGTGCGGCGGGTGCTCCCGCCCGCCGTCGCGCTCGTCGCGTTGCTCGGCCTCTGGCAATGGGTCGCGGTCGCGGGCATCGTTCCCTCAGAACTGCTGCCGTCGCCGACCCGCGTCGCATCGTCTGGGGCCACCGAGCGCTCCGCACTGCTGCACCATGCGCTGCCGACCCTGCTGGCAACACTGACCGGGTTCAGTCTCTCGGTCGTCGTGGCCGCGCTCACCGCGACGGTGCTCGATTTCTCACGGGTGCTCCGATCAGCGTTGCTGCCGCTGCTGATCGTCAGTCAGACCCTTCCCCTCATCGCGATCGCGCCCTTGGTGGTGCTCTGGTTCGGGTTCGGGTTGGTGCCGAAGATTCTGCTCGTCGCGTTCGTCACCTACTTTCCGATGGTCGTGGGCCTGCTGCGCGGTTTCGCATCCGCCGACCCCGACGCCGAGCAGCTCTTGCGGTCGATGGGGGCGTCGCGCGTTTCGGTCTTCCGTCTCGTGCGGCTGCCCTCGGCCATGCCGTCCTTCTTCTCGGCACTGCGCATCTCGATCACCTATGCGGTGGTCGGTGCGATCTTCGCCGAGTATGCCGGGGCGGTCGCAGGGCTCGGCGTGTACATGCAATCGGCGAAGAATGTTTTCCGCACCGACCTCGTGCTCGCGGCAGTGGGCGTCAGCACCGCGCTGACGCTGGCGCTCTTCGGGCTCGTCGTGCTCGTCGAGCGCGTCGCACTGCCGTGGATGCGCATCGAGCGCGGCGAGCCGGCGGGTGCGCGATGACTGGGGGAGAGCGATGACAGCGGGTGCAGGCACAGCAACGCTCGAGCTCGCGTCCGTCGCGAAGCGCTTCGGCGAGCGCCGTGTGCTGGCCGACGTCTCGTTCGCTCTCGACCCGGGTGAGATCGTCGCACTGGTGGGCGCCAGCGGCAGCGGCAAGTCGACGTTGCTCTCGCTGCTCACGGGCGCGCTGCCGCTCGACGGCGGCGAGATCCGGTACGACGGGTCGCCACTGCCATCGCCGCGTCCGTTCGCGTTCATGCCGCAGCGCGACGCCCTGCTCCCGTGGCGGCGCGTGGTCGCGAACGCGGCGGTCGGGCTCGAAGTACAGGGGATGTCTCGCGCCGAGGCCCGACAGCGGGTGACGGCGCTCCTCGAACCCTTCGGTCTGGCCGACGCGGCCGATCGGTATCCGCGGCAGCTCTCGGGTGGCATGCGGCAGCGGGTGTCGTTTCTGCGTGCGGTCGTGCAGGATCGCCCGATCCTGCTGCTCGACGAACCCTTCGGGGCACTCGATGCCATCACGCGCGATGAGTTGCAGCGGTGGTTGCTCGACATGTGGGGCGTGCACCGCTGGAGCATCCTGTTCGTGACCCACGACATTCGGGAGGCGGTTCGATTGGCCGATCGGGTGCTCGTGCTCGCGAACCGCCCCGAGCCCATCGCGGGGTCGGTCACGGTCAGTCGAGACATCCCGCGCGACGAACGGTTTCTCGTCGACCCTCGGGTGCCCGCACTCGAAGCGGAGCTCCACGCGCTGCTGCGGGTTCAGGCGTCGCGATCGAACCCCATAGCATAGGCGCGCTCGGGCAGGCGCACGAGCGGAGTGCGCATCGCCGTGCGCATGGCGGCGGCGATCGTGCCCGTGACCGGCCCGGGCCACGGGCGTCCGAGCGCGGTGTTGAGCCCGGCGAGTCGCCCGGCGGTGCGTGCCGACGCGAGGCGGTTGCGCTCCCAGTGCGCCAGCTCGTGCGTATCGTCCGCCCGTGCTCGCGCATGGAGACGCGCGAGCACGGGAGCGAGGGTCACTGCGTCGAGGAGCCCGAGGTTCATGCCTTGACCTCCGATCGGGCTGACCTCATGGGCCGCATCGCCGATGGCGATGACATAGCCTGATCCGTCACCGCGCTGTGCCCACGGCCCCGAGACCATCCGCGAAAGCAGCACTCGTCGAATGCCGAATGCCGATGCTGTGGTCACACGCTCGGCGAGCTCGACGCTCCCGATCCGTTCGCGTACCGCCGCCGCGAGGCGATCGACGTCGGCCGCTTGCGCGGCGCGCGAGGGCGGGCCGGCGAGATCGGAGTGATGGTCTGTCCCGCGCTTCGCACGCTCACGCGCCTCATGCGGGCCTGCGGCAGTGACGCGCGCGACCAGTCGTCGACCACCGTTTGGCAGCGGAAACGACTCGGTGACTCCGGTCGCTCCCAAGGTGATCACGGCGGTGTGCTCCGGTTCTCCCGGGGCGTCCTCAAGATCGGTCATGAGATAGCGGTCGGGGTAGGCATGCGCCCGCACCGGGAGAAACCCGCTGAGCAGTCTCCGCCCGCGGGCGCCCGCGGCGACGACCACCGTGCGTGCGGACCAGGTAGCGGCATTGCCTTCGGAATCTTCGGCGCGCACCTGCATCACATCGCCCGCGGCATGCACCCCAACGACCCGCATCCCGCGGAGGGGCTCGGGTGCGATGGCCGCGAGCGCTGCCTCGGTCACGTGCTGCGGTGCCGCCGCGATGAATGGGAAGCGCGGGTGCCGACGATCGAATCGCACCGTCGCGATCGTGCTCCCGGCTGCTCGGGCCATGCCCCGAGGTATGCGAGCGGCGCCATCCAGAATGCGTGCGGTCGCTCCGCTCGACTCAAGCGCTGCGAGCACGGGCGGATGCACTCCGATCGCCCGGCTGCCCGGCGTCGCGTCGGTGCGACGCTCGATGAGCAGCGCGTCGACGCCGAGCCGCCGCAGTTCGGCGGCCAGGAGCGTACCGCTCGGCCCCGCACCGATGATGAGCACCTCGTGCACCCCTGAGTTCTCGCGCTCCGCACTCATCGGTTCAGACCACTCATCGGTTCAGACCAGCCCTGATCCGCACCGGGCCATCGCCCGCTTCGGCCGGTGCACGGCGAGCAGCCGGAACGGCCCGACGCGCTCCACGTGCCAGTCGGCGGGCAGCGCATCCGAGAGCTCAGCGGCCCGGTAGCTCCGTCGAATGCTGCGCAGACCGTCGACGCGCAGCAGCGTGCCGGGTGACACCGGTGCGACACCGATGGAGAACGCGGCGTAGGCGAACCGCCCGCGTGCAATGTCGGAGTGCACGGCGAGGCGATCCGCCAGTTGCTCGGAGTCGGTGAGCAGCGCCTCGAGTGCCGGCGTCTCGAGGTGGTGCAGCAGATGATTCGAGAGCACGACGTCGAAGTGCGCCCCCGATGCCGCCAGTTCGTCGCTGAAGCACTCACGGTAGCGCACGCCGTCGAGCGGCGCTGCGGCGCGGGCGACGGCGATGGCGCGCGGGTCGGGATCGATGCCCAGGCCCGAGACGCGGTACCCGTCGCGTCGCGCACGTCGCACCAAGCGCCGCAGCACATCACCGCCTCCGCAGCCGATATCGAGCAGACACTGCTCCGCGCCGCCCGCGGCGCGCGCGGCCGACAGCGCGGCGCGGATGTGCGAGCGGTACACCCGACCCCAGCGCGCGACAGCGAAGTTCACGATGCCGAAGCGCTCGAGCGTGCGTCGCAACTGCGCCGGCTCGCACTCGGCGTCGTCCATGATCTCGCGCAGCTGCGTGTTCCGCCGGTCGAGCTCAGCGAGCTTCATGTCGACGGTGCCGCTCGTCGAGTGAACCGTGCGGTTTCGACAGTCAGCCCCGGGCCAAAGCACAGGCCCGCGACGCTCGCGCCGTCGTGCAGCGCGTCGTCGTCGAGGATGCGCTGCAGAATGAACAGGATCGTCGCGCTCGACATGTTGCCGTAGTCCCGCAGCACGCCGCGGGAGACCTGCATCGCCGATTCCGGGAGCTCCAGCCCGCTCTCGACGCGATCGAGCACACTGCGCCCGCCGGGGTGCACCGCCCACACGTCGACGCCGTGCGGCTCGGTGCGATCCGCGCCCGCGCCCGCGGCATCATCGGCGAGCATCGGCCCGACGACTCCGGCGATCTCGCGCCCGATGATGCGTGGCACGTTCGCCGTGAGCCGCATCTCAAACCCGTGGTCGCCGATCGTCCAGTCCATGTCGGCCTCGCCCTCCGACGTGATCGCCGTCGAGAATGCGCCGACCTCGAGCGTGGGCGTCGCGCGGTGGTGCGGGAGGGGGTCCGATGCGACCACCGCAGCGCCCGATCCATCGCCGAACACGGCCGAAGCGACGATCTGCTCGGGATCGCGTGACGAGCGGATATGGAGCGAGCAGAGCTCGGTGCAGACGACGAGGATCACCGAGCCGGGCTGGGCGTCGGCGATGCGAGTTGCGGCGCGCAAGGCCGGGAACGCCGCCGCGCAGCCCATGAACCCGATGTGGGTGCGTTCCGCGCTCGTCGGAATGCCGAGGTCGCGCACCAGCAGATAGTCGGGGCCCGGTGCGAAGAATCCGGTGCACGACGCTGTGACCACGTGTGTCACCTCGGTTGCGGCCACGCCGGCGCGGTCCAGCGCGTCACGGGCGGCGCGCTCCGAGAGCGGGGGCGCCTCCCGGCGATACACGAGATTTCGCTCGCCGGTCGATGGGGCCCGCAGCACTTCGCGATCCTCCGTGAAGAGCTCGGCGTGCGAAAACGAGCCGTCATCGTCATCGAGCCCGCCGATGACCGAGTAACGCGACTCGATCGCCGATTGATCGAAGGCGGCCGAGATGAGTCTGGCGGCGAGCCGATCGACCCCCGGCTGGGCGGCGAAGAAGTCCCGGGCGCGGGATTGGGCCAGACGAGCGCGCGGCACTGCGGTGCCGATTCCAAGAATCTGCGTGACCATGGGGCCAACCTAGCCCCGAGCACTGACTTTGCCCAGGCCTTGACGCGGGACGCGTGAGCTGGCGAGCACTGGCTGCGGGGCGGATTGCCGAGAAAGCTGGGAACTTACTGCACGTTCGCGGTGTCCCGCAACCCGCTATCGCTTCGGCTCCGAACGATCAACACTGGGGAAACCAGGTGATGCGCGCGGCGTCGACACGTCAGTCCCACGGCGAACATCACCGCAACAATGAAGGAGAACGTCGTGAAGAACTCACCCAACCGCATTCTCGGAGTGATCTTCGGTGCGGTCTATGTATTGGTCGGCCTGTTGGGCTTCGCCGTCACCGGGGGCGTTGGCTTCATCGCCACCGAGGGCGGACTGCTCCTCGGAATCTTCGAGGTCAATCCGCTGCACAACATCGCCCACCTGTTGATCGGCGCCGTGCTGCTGCTCGCCGGTCTCGCGAACGTTCGTGCGGCGAAGGGCGTCAACGGCACCGTCGGTGCGGTCTACCTGCTGCTCGGTATCGTCGGCTTCTTCATCGCGAACACCGCGGCGAATATTCTGGCGCTGAACACGGCCGACCACATTCTCCACCTCGGCAGCGCGTTGGTGCTGCTCGCCGTCGCCTTCGGCGCCGACAAGCAGGTGGCTCCCGCTGCGCCTCGCGCGGCGATCTGATCGTCGCGTCTCTCGGAACGGTGCGGATCACCACCGCACCGTTCACCACCGTCGAATGATTCGAGGTTTCTGATGATTCGCGCACTGTGGCCGGCTCTGGCATCGTTCGGAGCCGGCCTCGTGTGGTTCGCGACCGCGGCCGGGTCACCCCTCGCCGTCGCGATCCCCGTCGGTGCCCTGGGGGCACTGCATCTCGGGTGGGCCTTCGCGGTGCTGCGCGCTGAACGCGTCGTGACGCCCCGCGCTTCGATTGCTGGAGGGCTTGTGGGGCTGGTTGCCGCTGCGTTTCTCCTGCTCACCGGGCCTCTGGCCCTCGTGCCATTTCTCGCCCTCTTCGTCTTCCAGTGGTCGATCGCGATCTCCGCGGTGATCGAGGTTCGTCGGGGGAGTGCGGCACGCGACGCATCTGCTCACAACCCGAAGAAACGTCGCGCGGGTGTCTTCGCGCTCGCGCTTGTGATTCAAGCCATGCTGGTGGCAGCGATCGCGACCCCGGCACTCGCCGCGAGCGAAGCCGGCGAGTTCGCGGTGCCGCACGGCACGTTCCACCACGCTGGGCATTGACGGGCCGCAGAGGCTGGCGCGCAGCCGGTGCTCCCCTCGGCGTGCACCCCTCAGTTCGCGTCCCTGGCCTCAGTCGACAGTAATGCCAACAGTGATGCCGGGCAGCTGCGCCAACTGCACAGTACGCAGCACAGCGCTCATGGGCACGGCCCCGAGGCGGGGCTGTTCCGTCGCCGCGATGGCGGCGTGTGCGGCAATGATGCCCGTCGCCCGGGATTGCCCCGAACCAGTAGCGACGCGGTACTCTCCGGTCGCGCGGTCGATCGCACGAATCTCCCAGCGCTCATCGCCGATGTGCGGGGCGCGGGCGACGAGCGACCGCAGCGCGGGCATCCGACCGACCAACCCGAGTGCCGCCGTCGCGAGACGGCTGCCCGTCGAGAGGTAGCTGCGAATCGCGGGGGCAGTACCTGGGCGGGGCGGCGTCGCCAACAGCACATGATCCGGGAAATCAGCCCGCAGGAAGCGGCGCGGCCCGATTGCTGTCGGCAACGTGCGCCACTCGATAAAGTTCTGCACGCTGTGCGTTTCTGGTGCTCCGTAGATGGCGCGACCCGCGAGGCCGGCAGTCCATGCCAGTGCGGCGGGCCCGTGCACCTCGCCAGCACCGAGGGTGACAGCGACGTCGATCTCGGGTGCGCTCGGCGTGATCTGCGCAGGCGCGAGCGAATCATCGCGCGACTCGATCAGATCGGCGACGAGTGCGGTGCTGAGGCCGGGTGCGATGCCTGCGCCGAGCACGAGGGTGGGCCCGGGGTCGGGTGCTGCTGTGCATGATTCTGTTGCGTTCGCGGTTGCTGCAAGCTCGTGCAGGTAGGCGCCGGTCGCCGAGATGTCGACCAGGGGCGTGCCTGTGGTCGCCAGCGCGGCGGCGATCTCGGGGTGCTCGATGCCCGAAGCGTTGATGACGACGTCATGTTGCCTCGCGGCCGCGCTGAGGGCCGCGAGCCCGTTCGTTGCTCCGAGGTCGATGCGTGCGGCCGAGTCGTCAGCGCGTCGGCTCGCTGCGGTGAAGCGGTGACCGGTGCGGGTGAGCTCGTCGGTGATGGCTCGGCCGACGGCTCCGCTCGCGCCGATGACGAGCGCGGATACGGTTCGCCGTGGGGTGTCGAGGCGTGCATGATCGGCGGACGGGGTGGGGTGTTGAGACACGTGGCTGCTGCCTTTCTGGCGCCGCGATCGGGGCGCCTCGCTGATCCAAATGATTGTTTGCAAACGGATCGTTGGAAAAGACGGTACCGCTCCAACGGTCCGTTTGCAAATGCTCGTTTGCACATTCAGGCGCGCGCTGGATAGGGTGGGCGCATGGCGTGGGATACGCAGGCGACACAGCGCAAACTGCTCGAGGCGGGGGTGCGCCAGTTCGCGCTGAACGGGTTCGCCGGCACCACCATGGACGCGATCGGGCGCGACTCGGGCGTCAATAAAGAGCGGGTGTACCAGTACTTCGGCAGTAAGCGGGCGTTCTTCTCCGCGGTGCTCACCGACCGGTTGGATCACCTGCTCGACAGCGCTCCGATCGAGGGCAGTGGCCCTGACGCGGCGGCGAACTACGCGATCGCCCTGTTCGATCGCTATCGGGAGTCGCCCGAGCTCGCCCGATTGCTCGCCTGGGAAAGCCTGGAGCTCGAGGAGCCCGCGGCGCCGAGCGATCGACGGCTGTCGTGCGAGGTGCAGGCGGCGTCGCTGGTGCGGGCGATCCCGACGCTCGATGATGCGGGTGCCGAGCAATTGCTGCTCACCATCGTCACGCTCGTGACGGGGTGGTGGACGCTCGAGCGACTCGCCGAACTCGTGCTCGGGCCTGGAAGCAGTGCCGAAGACCGACGTGAGGCGCTGCGCCGACAGGTTGCCGTGCTCGCCGAGGCGTCGACCGCGTAGGGTGGGGGCAGACCCGCCTGCACGGGGCGCGGCCGAAAGGAGTGCACCATGACTGGCATTGATGAACTTGCCCAGACCGGCGGCGCGAGCACGCTCCCGTGGGTCATCATCGCAATCGTCGTCATCGCTCTCGCGGCGGCGCTGCTGATCTTCGGTGCAGTGCGCAAGCGGCGCGCGGCGGCAATCGCCGAGCCGGCTGCGGGATCACCGGGCGCCGTGGATTCTGCGAGTGGCGCGGTCGATGCCGCAGACCCGCTCGGCCTGCACAGTCCGGCTGATCCGACGACCTCGGCTGATCCGGCGACTCCCAGCGATCCGACGACTCCAAACGATCCGACGGACCCGAGTAGCCCGACCCGGTAGGCCTCGCTCGCACGGTCGCTGCATACGCAGCCTTGAGTGCACCCACAGAAACTGTATTGCTGCCGTAACATGCCTTCGCTAGCGTGAGGTCGTGGTCCACTCGGGCCACGTCCTCGACCTGACGAGCGCACCGCAGCGCTGCCCTGCGCTCGTCGAGAAAGCGTGACCCATGCAGATCACCTCTCTGTGGCGTGCTCCCCAGCGCGCACATCTTCGAGCGCGGAGGCGCACCCGCACGATCGCCCTGGGTGCCAGCCTGGCGCTGGCAGCCCCGCTCGGCCTTGCGCTCGGTTCCTCCGCGGCACAGGCAGCGGAACCCATCGACGGCGGGCAATCCATCGGCGATTCGCTCTTCACGGGCATCGGCAACACGGGCTACGACGTCAGTCACTACGACGTGCAGCTGCGCTATATCGCCGATGGATCGATTACTGCGACGACGACCATCACCGCGCAGGCACCCGAAGCGCTGCGATCGTTCTCGCTCGATTTCGAGGGGCTCACCGTCGATTCGGTGCTGGTGAACGGCAATGCTGCAGCGTTCACGCGTACCGAAGATCCGGAGACGAGCGCGTACAAGCTGATCATCACACCCGCGGCGCCCGTCGCGGCGGGCGAATTCACCGTCGCGGTGTCCTACTCGGGAACCCCGGTCACGCGCACCGATCCCGACGGGTCTCCGGAGGGCTGGGTGCCGACGTCCGACGGAGCCACCGCGCTCGGCCAGCCGGTCGGCACGATGACCTGGATTCCGAGTAACAACACTCCGGCCGACAAAGCGACGTTCGACTTCGCAATTACGATCCCGACGCAGATCGGCGGCAAAGACGCCGCAGCCGCGAGCAATGGCGAGTTGATCTCGCGCACGCCGTCGAGTGATGGTAGCGAGACGACATGGGTGTGGCAGCAGCAGAAGCAGATGGCCACGATGGTCACCATGCTGTCGATCGGCAACTACGACGTGCACGAGTCGACGGTGACGCTGACCGACGGTCGCGTGATTCCGGAATGGTCGTTCGTCGATTCCTCGGTGCGGCAAACGCTGAAAGACACAATTGCCACACGACGCGGCCAGATCCAGGGCATGATTCAGTTCCTGGAAACGAAGTACGGCCCGTACCCCGGCAACAGCACCGGCCTCGTCTTCGACGTGACGAGCCTGGGGTACGCACTCGAGACGCAGGATCGCTCCTACTTCGAGGGCAACGTCAGCGTCAGCACCCTGGTGCACGAACTCGCGCACCAGTGGTTCGGTGACGAGGTGAGCCCCGCCGACTGGAACAGCATCTGGATCAGCGAGGGGATGGCGACCTACTCCTCGGCGATGTACGCCGAGGAGGTGCAGGGTTCGCCGACCACGACGGCGACCACGTACTACAACTCGTGGAATTCGACTGCGGCGACGCACGCACGCTGGACGATTCCGCCCGGGGCCATGACAGACCCCGCCGATTTGTTCGGCTGGCAGGTCTACAACCGCGGTGCAATGACGTTCCAGGCTCTCAAGCAGGCCCTGACCCCGCCCGTGTACAACGAACTCATCACGACCTGGATCGCTGACAACGCCGGAACCAGCCAGACGACCACGGAGTTCCGCGCACTCGCCGAGCAGATCTCCGGCCGCGACCTCGGGGCGTTCTTCCAAGACTGGATTTTCGACGCCGACAAGCCGGCTTGGCAGGCGACGCTCGATCTTGCACTCGCGAGCGACCCTGCCGGCGACCAGGTCCCTGTGGGGTCGGATGTGACCTATACGCTTTCCGCGTTGAACACGGGGAAGGTTCCCGCCGTCGGGAGCGTCGTCTCGGTCGACCTGAGCGAGCTTCCCACCGTCGTCGTCGTCGATGCTGCGTCGCTGCCGGCCGAGCTGTCGCTCGCGGGGGATCACCTGACGTGGGCGGTGCCCGAGACCGGGGTGGGGGCGACGGCTACGGCCTCGTTCGTCGCGCACATCGGCGAGCGTGCGCACGGTGCAGCGTTTGAGGTGGCGGCGCGTGCCGACAGCTTGGGTGTGACCTGCACCTCGTGCTCGGTCGCGCACTCGACTGCGGCACTGCCCCCGATCACAGAGGACGACCTCACCGACGAGACCCGCGGTGGGGTCGAGCTTCCGGCGACCGCGAACCCGGGGCAGACGATCACGGTGATGCTGCCGAGCGACGCCTACGACGGTGAGACGTTCAGTGGAATCCTGTTCTCCGATCCGATCGAGCTCGGCAGCGGTCCGGTGGTCGGCGACACGTTCGCCGTGACGATTCCGGCCGATGCCGAAGTGCGCAGCCACAAGCTCGCCATTCGGTCGGCGGTGGGCGAACTCATCGGGTGGGGTGACCTCGAAGTCGCTGCCGCTCCGAGCGCCGTTGACGCTGCTGCGGATGCCGATGGCGGGGCCGCCGCTGGAGCGACCGCCGGGGGTACTGCCACCGGAACTGCGGACGCGAGCGCCGGTGCCGGTGCCACGAGCGGTGCCGCCGGGACCGCATCGGCAAGCAGTGATGCTGGCGCGGCCGGATCGGGTGCGGCGGGCGCGGGTGCCGCTGGCTCAGGTACGGCTGGCTCGGGAACCACGGGCACGAATGCCGCGAGCGCTCCCGGCGCGAAGAACGGCCTCTCGGTGACGGGATCGTCGGGGATGCTGCCCTGGGTGCTCGGGGCTGGCGCCATTGCAGTACTCGCCGCGGGTGCGCTGCTCCTCGCGGCGGGGCGTCGGCGACGGCTGGCCATGACCGGCGAGGCGACGGGAACCGATGATCTGTTCGGAGCATCTCCGGAGAGCGCACGGCCATAGCCCTCGGGGTGGGAGCGCCGCAGTTTGCGTGCTGGCGCTCCCGCCCTCCCGGGTTACCGTTCGCGTCCTGAGCCACCGCTGAGATCGTGCATCTCGGGGGTGGCTCAGGACGGCGACGGTGCCTCGGGAGTGGACTCCCGAGTGGCGTCCACGTGGCGGTCTCGCGTACGCGCCTACGCTGCGGCCGCCCGCATGACTGCGGCGGTCGTGGCGGCGAGTACCGAGGCATCGATGCCGCCCGCCCAGCGCACGTCGCCATGCCTGCCTCGATACTCCACGAGGGTGAGCGCGCGACTGCCGTTGCCCGAGCCGACGCTCGTCTGGTGCAGCGAGAGCACTTCAACAGTCTCCCCCTGCTCGGCGAGCGCGGCAGTGAGTGCTTCGACGGGGCCGACTCCCGAGAGCACGTGCGGCTGGATGCGCAGGGGCGTGTCGTCGACGAGCGCCGGCTCGATGAACTCCCGCTCCAGTACGCTCCAGAGTTCGTGTGCGGTCGCCTCGACGCCGCTGCTGTCCGTGTGTGCCTGCACCCGCCGCGCCAGCTCGATCTGGAACCGGCGCGGCAGCTCGATGCCGTACGCCGCCTCAAGCAGGTATGCGATGCCGCCTTTGCCCGACTGGGAATTGACGCGGATCACCGCATCATAGGTTCGTCCGATGTCGGCCGGGTCGATGGGCAGGTAGGGCACGCGCCACTCGGCCTCGTGCTCGGGGATCCCGGAGGCTGCAGCCCGCTCGCGGTGTTCGGCGAATCCCTTCTTGATGGCATCCTGGTGGGTACCGCTGAAGGCCGTGTGCACGAGATCGCCAACATACGGGTGCCGCGGGTGTACCTCAATGCGGTTGCAGTACTCGACGGTGCGTCGCACCTCGTCGATGTCTGAGAAATCGATCATCGGGTCGACACCCTGCGCGTGCAGGTTGAGGGCGAGCGTCGCGATATCGACGTTTCCGGTGCGCTCGCCGTTGCCGAAGATGCACCCCTCGACGCGCTGTGCGCCGGCGAGCACCGCCAACTCCGCGCACGCGATGCCGGTGCCGCGGTCGTTGTGCGGGTGCACTGAGAGAATGACGCCGTTGCGCCGGGCGAGCGTGCGGTGCATGTACTCGATCTGGTCGGCATACACGTTGGGGGTCGCGATCTCGACGGTGGCGGGCAGGTTGAGGATCACCGGGCGCTCGGGGCGCGCATCCCACAGTTCGGTGATCGCGTTGCAGATCTCGACCACGTAGTCGGGTTCCGTCAGGTTGAAGACCTCGGGGGAGAACTGGAAGCGCACGTTCGGGAGGTGGCCCGCCAATTCCAGGAGGTCGCGGCCGCCATCGAGAATCAGTTTGCGCAGCGCCGAGCGATCCCGCCCGAGCACGGTGTCGCGCCAGGTGGGAGCGGTCGCGGTGTACATGTGGATCACGACGTCGTTCGTGATGCCCGCGATGGAGGCGACGGTGCGCTCGATGAGGTCGCGCCGTGCGGGGGTGAAGACCACGATGGTGACGTTGTCAGGTGCGATATCGGTCTCGGCGATCAAGCGCACGAAGTCGTAGTCGGTCTGCGAGGCCGACGGGTAGCCGACCTCGATCTCGCGGTACCCCATCCGCACCATGAGGTCGAAGAACCGGCGCTTGCGCTCCGGATCCATGGGTTCGGCGAGCGCCTGGTTGCCATCGCGCAGATCGACGGGCACCCAGAGCGGTGCCTCGGTCAGGCGGGCGTCGGGCCAGGCGCGCGTCGCGCCCGGCGCGGGGTGCGGGATCGCCACGCGCGCAAAGGCGTCTCGGTAGCGGTGCGAGGGCATCGCCGAGGGGGACTGCCGGTTCCAGTGATTCCCCGTTACAGGGTGCGCCGGGTCCGTAGGGCGAATGGTGAGAGGCATGAAGGGCTCCGTTCGGTTCGATCGTGCGGGCCGGCACGAATGCCACCACGACGAGGAGCCGGCCGGGCTAGGTCTCGTCGTGGCGTCGAAGCAGGAGCAGCGTGGAGGTGCGCATAGCGACGAGCGTAACACAACTCCTCAGATAAGTAGCGGAGTGGTAGGCTCTGGTGCATGTCAGCCCCGAGCCCCTCCAGCGTCGAGCGCCGCGCACCGTTGGCCGACCAGGCCGCCGACCACCTTCTCGCGCGTATCCGCAACGGTGAGTGGGAACTCGGCCAGAAGCTCCCGGGGGAGACGACGCTCGCGCCGCAGCTCGGTGTCGGCCGCTCCACGGTCCGCGAAGCCATCCGCCAGCTCGCCGGTCGCGGCGTGCTCGCCACCCGACAGGGCGCCGGAGTCTTCGTCACCGCCCTCGACGCCCGCGAAGACTGGGACGCCGTGCTGCTGCGCGCCGACATCGTCTCCGTCATCGAAGCCCGCAGCGGCATCGAGACCGAGGCCGCCGCGCTCGCCGCAGGGCGGCGCACCGCCGCTGACGTGCGCGCCATTCGCGCCGCGCTCGCCGCTCGCGACGCGCAGCGCGACGACCTCGAGGCTCACGTCGACGCCGACACCGCGCTGCACCGCGCGATCGTCGCCGCGTCGCACAATCCGATCCTGCTCGAACTCTTCGACGGCTTCACCCCGCGCACCCGTCGCGCCATGATCGAGATGCTCCGTATTCGCGGGGTGTTCGGCGGCGATGCGGATCACCGAGCCCACGCCGAACTCGCCGAGGCGGTGGTGTCGCGCGATGCCGACGCCGCGCGCTCGCTCAGTCGCGCCCACCTCGAAGCACTGAAGGAGGCCCTCGCATGACCACGCACCCTGCCCCCAACCTGGCACCGCCGGTGCTCGAACTTCGCGACATCGTCATCCGCCGGGGCGGATCAGATATTCTGCACGGGGTCGATCTCACGGTGCGCCGCGGAGAGCGCTGGGCGCTCCTCGGGCCGAACGGCGCGGGCAAGAGCACGATCTTGGGGTTCTGCGGGGCGCAGACGCACCCGACGTCGGGCAGCGTGGACATCCTCGGGCGCCGGTTGGGTCGGGTCGACCTCTCCGAGCTGCGTCGGCACATCGGGCATGTGAATCCACGGCACCCGGTGCGGTCGGCGCTCTCGGCGCGTGACGTCGTGCTCACCGGCATCACCGGCACGATCGAACTGCCGATGCGGTGGTCGCCGTCCGCCGACGACATCGCCCGGGCCGACGCCGGGCTCGCCGCCGTGGGCCTCGCGCACCGGCGCGATGCGATCTGGCCGGTCATGTCGCAGGGCGAGCGCGGCCGGGCACTGATCGCTCGCGCGCTGATCGCGCAGCCCGAGCTGCTGCTGCTCGACGAGCCGACCACGGGCCTCGATGTCGCTGCGCGCGAGCAGTTTCTCGAAACTGTCGACGGGCTGGCGCAGGGGTCGCCCGAACTCACCACGATCCTCGTGACGCACCACCTCGAGGAGCTGCCCGAGACCACCACGCACGCGGTCGCGATCGCCGAGGGCGCGGTGGTCGCGGCTGGCCCGGTCGTCGACGTCGTCACCACCGAGATCATCTCCCGGGTCTTCGCATACCCCATTGAGGTCACGCACGCCGAAGGCCGCTGGGGCGCGCGGGCGGTTCGAGTGCTCCGGTCGGGTTAGGCGGTGTCGGGCGCGCGCACGGTGCCGGCATCTTCGACGGGCTGGCGCAGAATCGTGCGCAGCCGCGAGGGTGCGGTGCGCTTCGGGTCCGACAGGTAGATCTCGTGATGCGTACCGCGCGGGCGCACGCCCTGCGACGGCATGAACACGTCGTGCATCTGCGCGAGTACCGGCGCCTCATCGTCGTACGAGCCGACGTGCAGCGTCTGCACGCAGCGGCCCTCCGAGATCGTCTCGAAGCGCACGTCCGCGAGACGGGTCGGAGCCTCGGGCCGTGACGCGACCCGCGTTCGGGCGGTCTCGACGAGTGCGGGGCCGATCCAATCGGGCTGCACGATCAGCAGCGTCCATCGCCACTGGCTCTTGTCGCGAGCGGTGGTGAACGAGGCGTAGTCGTCGGCCCACCAGAGTCCCTCGAGCGGCATCACGGTGTAATCGCGACCGAGTTCCCGCTTGCTCGCGAACTTCACCGCGTAGGCGAGCGGGTAGAGCGCGGCGACTGCGGCGGCATACGTGGGATCGACGTTCGGATCGCCGTGCCCATCGACCATCACGGCCTGCTGGGGCGGCACCTCGAACACCCGAAACTCGCCCGGCTTCGCCCGATACGCATCGAGCTCGCGCTTCAGGTCGCGCTTCGGAAACGCGGGCGGGTCGTCTGGCGTCTGCGCTTCGATCTTGTGTGCATCGAGCATGCGTCCATCGGTCATGAGCGCACCGCGCCATCGCTCTCGATCAGTTCGAACGCTGCGCGATCCTGCACCACGCCGTTGACCTGCAATGCGACCCACGCCGCGCCCGGATAGTAGCGCCGCGTCGTGAGGGGGCGGAAAGACTGCGCTCCGTTGACGGTCACGGACTCCCCGGGGGCAAGTTCGCGCTGCACGAGCTTGAAGACCTTGCACCGCTCACCGCCACGGGCATCCGGGAAGCCGAGCACGTAATCGACAATGACGGGAGCGACCGCATCGCCGACGTTGGCGAGTGCGCCTGCGAACCTGATCTCTCCTCCGAGCGGCACCTGCTCCTGCGACAGCGCGAGCGGTGCCACCGAGACCTCGACGGCACCGAACCCCAGAAACGCGAGTGCGCCGACATCCCCGCGCTTCACCAGCGTGCGGAGGGCGTGGCGCGCGGTGCGTTCGACATGCACGCCGCCGCTCCTGCGCCACGCGGTGACGGCGTCGACGACGTGCGCCGCGTGCGCGCGGCTGTGATCGTTGAGGTGATTCGCGACGGATCGACGCACCGACTCCTCGGGGTCGTCGTACAGCGCATCGAGGATCGCCCGGCTGCGTACCGGGTCGGCGACGAGGGCGGGAATGCGCTCGGCCCAGGGGAGCAGGGGGCGGCTGCCCTCGGAGGCGAGGCGACGCACGTTCCAGTCGTCGTGCCGGGTCCAGTCGAGCAGTTGGGGCAGCGCGCGATCCAGATCGTGCAGCAGGAGGGGCCGGATGGCGAACTCCGAGGTCATGCGCGAGGTCAGTTCGCGCAGCACCGCGAGCGCGTCGTCGAACGCATGCGTGTCATCACGGGCGACAGCTGTGCGGGCGACGGCGAGGCCCGCCGGCCACAGCATCCAGCCGGTGAAGTCGTCATCCGTGAGCGCGTCCCGAGTGATCGCCGCGATGCGCGCCGGGTCGCTGCCGAAGTCCGCCTCGATGGCGCTCGCGAGCAAGCGCGCTCGCTCACTGAGGCCGAGCCCGGTGAGAGCCTCAACCGCAGCCGACAGCTCCGGGGCGGCGGATGCCGTCGCCGTGCGTGCAGTGCCGGGAAGGCTCGCGTGCGCAGCTCCCATGATTCTAGCGAGGGTCGTGGCCTGACCCGTGCCGAGCAGGTCATCGGTCATCGACATGGCGGGTCTCCGTCTCGCGAGGTGGGGCGGGCCTGAGCGCGAGGCGCCACGGCGACCCGCAGGGTACGGCTGGAGTGTACGGTACCCGGTTCGCGTGCGGAAACCCGGTTGTCGACCCCGCGCGCGCCGGATACCGTCGGCGGTACGGTGAAGCGGTCGGCCCGTCAGTTGCCGCCGCCGATCGTCAGAAAGGATGCACCATGAGCACGCACGCAGCGCCGAACGCCTCGGCATCGCCTTCGGCCCCGTCTGCGGCAGGCGCGGCGCGCGACCTCGGCGGGGCTCCGCCCGTCGAGGAACGCGGGTTCATCCCGAAGCTCATTGCGCGTGCGCTCCGATTGCGGCTCGTGCGCGCATTCCTGCGGTACAGCGAGCACCGGGGATCGATGCTCGCTGACAGCATCACCTATCGCGCGCTGTTCAGCGTGTTCGCCGGCATACTGCTCGGCTTCTCGATCGCCGCGCTCTGGCTGGGGTCAAACCCCGATGCGATGGCGTCGCTCGTCGGCACGCTTGATCGCGTCATTCCCGGCATCGGCGGTCTCGTCGACACCACCGAGATCGCGCCCGTCGGGTTCACGATCGCCGGCATCATCTCGCTCCTCGGTCTGGTCGGGGCTGCGATCAGCGCGATCGGCAGCCTGCGCTCGGCCCTGCGTACGCTCGCTGACGAAATCCACGACGATGTCTTCGTCGTCTGGGTGATCCTGCGCAATCTGCTCGTCGCGCTCGTCTTCGGCGGGCTGCTCGCGGGCGCCGCGGTGCTCAGCGTCGTCGGGTCCGTCGGTATCTCAGCTGTACTCTCGTGGATCGGGATCGGCGACGGCCCCGTCGCCGAGACGGTGACGCGCATCTTCGGCGTGCTCATCGTGTTCGTCATCGACACGGTCGCGATCGCGCTCGTGTTCCGAGTGCTCTCAGGCGTGCGTGCGCCGGCGCGAGCACTGTGGAGCGGGGCGGTCGTCGGCGGTGCCGGTCTCGTCGTGCTGCAAGAACTTTCGGGGCTCTTCGTGCGCGGGGCGACATCGAATCCGCTGCTCGGTTCCTTCGCGGCACTCATCGCACTGCTGCTGTGGATCAATCTGTCGGCGCAGGTGATCCTCATCGCCAGCAGTGTGATCATCACGGCCACCGCCGAGGCACGCGACCGCGTCCGTGAGAAGTTCGGTGCCGAGACGCTCGCGCAGCACCGGCGTCGCCGCGCCGAAGAGCTCGTGCACGCGGCGACCCGAGAACTGCGCGACGCGCAAGACGCGGAGCAGCAGGAGCTCGCGAAAGCGGCACGCTCGGCGACGGCTTCAGAAGACGCGGCGGACGCAGGGGACGCAGCGGATGCCCCCGCAAAAGCGGGCGCCGACCCAAGTCGCGAGTCTGGCTCGCGCTAAGCCGCGTCGCCTCCGAGCTTCGCGACCACCGCGGCGACCCGGCGCTCACGGGTCTCAGCGCGCTTCGCCTCGGTCACCGAGCGCGCGTGCTCCTTGCGGTGCGTGAAGGCGAGCGCATCGAACGCGCCGCGCAGACCGGCGCTCTCGAGTGCCGCCGCGAGATCCTCGGGCACCTCCACCTCGCGCTCCACGGTGTCGAGCTCGATCGTCGCCGACACCGCATCGCCGATCTCGACGCCGAGTTCCGCGCGCGCGGCCTTCGACAGGCCGATCAGGTTGCGCCCGCCCATGCGACCGATTCGCAACCGCGCGGAGCGATCCGCGATGGTGACGCGTACTGCGGCTCGACCGCCGCCGCCCAGCGCCTCGACCTGCGCGTCCGTGAGTTCGATGGCCGTTGCCGGGCCCTGTGCTTCGAGCACGGTGTCGATCTGGAGTGTCATGGCGTCATGCTACTGCGAGCACGAGATGCGCGGGCGAAAACGTGCGAAGGCAGTCGCGGAACCGGAGCTCGTGGGGTCGTGGCCTCGGGGATAGGGTGGATTCGCGGCCCGAATCGACGGGTCATCGCATCGATATCCCATCGCGGGCGACCCCCGCGGGAAGGCAGGCGCACATGACCGACCAGCAGCAGTCCACCTTCGAATCGGCTATTCGCGCCGCGGCGACGGCGGGGCACGAGCGCACGCTCGACGACCTGCAGCGCCTCGTGCGCATTCCGTCCGTTTCCTGGCCGGCGTTCGACCCGGCGCACGTCGCCGCGAGTGCCGAGGCCATCGCCGACCTGCTGCGCGAGATCGGGGTCTTCGACGTCGTCGACGTCCGTCGCGCGCCGATCGAGGGCGGTACCGAGCTCGGTCACCCCGCCGTCGTGGCGCGGCGCGAGGCGAAGAACGGCCGCCCGACGGTGCTGCTGTATGCGCACCACGACGTGCAGCCCCCGGGCAAAGACGCCGACTGGGAGTCCCCGGCATTCGAACCGACCTTCCGCAACGGTCGTCTCTACGGTCGCGGCGCCGCCGACGACAAGGCCGGTGTGATGGCGCACATCGGTGCGATCCGGGCCCTTTCCGCTGCTGCCGATGCCGAGGGTCGCGAGCTCGACCTCGGCATCGCCCTGTTCATCGAGGGTGAAGAGGAGTGGGCGTCGCAATCATTCGGCAACTTCCTCCGCGAGAACCGTGAGCTGCTCGCCGCCGACGCGATCATCGTCGCCGACTCGAGCAACTGGGACGAGGTGACGCCAGCGCTCACCGTCGCGTTGCGCGGCGCCGTCGCGTTCAACGTGCGCATCGAGACCCTCGACCGCGCCTCGCACTCCGGCATGTTCGGCGGCGCGGTGCCCGACGCGATGCTCGCCGCGGTGCGTCTACTCGATACGCTGTGGGATGCGGATGGCGCGGTCGCCGTCGACGGGCTCGGTTCCTCGGAACTCGACGTGCCGGCGTACGACGAGGATCGCCTGCGCCTCGAGACCGGACTGCTCGAGGGTGTGAGCCCCATCGGACGCGGGGAGATCCTTTCCCGACTCTGGGCGCAACCCGCGATCTCCATCACCGGCATCGACGTGCCCGACGTCGCGAACGCGTCGAACACACTGATTCCGAGCGTGCGCGTGCGCATCAGCGCCCGCATCGCGCCGGGGCAGGATCCGAGCGCGGCCTACGCCGCGCTCACGCAGCACCTCGAGCAGCGCGCGCCGTTCGGTGCGAAGCTCACCTTCGAAGACCCGGGGCTCGGCCAAGCGTTCCAGGTCGACACCAGCGGCTGGGCCGTCGCCGACGTACGCGGCGCGATGGCTGACGCCTGGGAGCGAGAGCCCGTCGATATCGGTGTCGGCGGGTCGATTCCGTTCATCGCCGAGCTCGTCGAAGAGTTTCCGGCCGCGCAGATCCTGGTGACCGGGGTCGAAGACCCGGATGGCCGCGCGCACAGCCCCAACGAGTCACTGCACCTCGAATCGTTCCGCAAGGCGCTGCTCACCGAGGCGCTGTTCCTGGCCCGGGTGAACGTGCACGACGCCTGAGCCGCGGGCTGAGAGCCAGACGCCCCGCCTCTGGCGGCAGGCCAAAACGAATGAATCGGTGTCAGTATCTGCGCGATGCGAAGGACATTTCGCGCAGAAACTGACACCGATTCACCGGTGAGTGCGGTGCTGCTTAGTGCTTGTGCGCCGGACCTCCGGTCGCGTCATCAGCGTCGGCCGCTGAAGCTGCGGGTGCCGCAGGAGCCGACGCCTCGAGCGACGACACCGCGGGTGTCGCCTGCACCGGAGCGTGTGTGGCGGCCTGCGCCTTGAGCAGATCGCGGATCTCGCCCAGCAAGTCGACATCGCTCGGGCCGGTCGGTGCCTCGGGAACCTTCGGGCGCAGCTTGTTCATCGGCAGCACGAAGACGAAGTACACGACCGCGGCAACGATCACGAAATTCAGGATCGCGCCGATGACTGCGCCGAAGGCGATCTCGCTGCCGCTGTCGCCGGGCAGGGGGAGCTTCAATGCGCCATCCAGGCTGTCCGCCTGGAACACCGCACCGATGATCGGATTGATCAGCGAATCGACGACCTTCTGCACGACCGCGTTGAATGCGGCACCGATGACCACGGCGACCGCGAGCTCGATCACATTGCCGCGCAGAATGAAGTCTCTGAATCCCTTGAACATGTGGGGTCCTTTCGTTCGTGGATGAGTGGCAGTCCGAAATTGCAGACTGCCGACGTGCGGCCTAGTAGCAGCTCACTCCATCATTGGTGACGGCCTCAGCGAATGCCTCACCGTCACCCGATGTGACTCCCGCATCGACGCCGTCCTTGGTGATTTCCAGGTAGCGCTCGTAGACCTCCTGGTTCGGGCTGTCGATGGTCGCGAGCTTTTCCAGCGCGCTGATCCAGCCGGCGCGAGCGTCTTCGGTGACGGGTGCCGAGACGAAGTCGTTGAACGCCGCACAGAATTCAGACGACCGCTCACCCGCTTCGATGCCGAGTTCGGAGTAGTACTCGTCAAGACCGTCAGCGGCACCATCGGACGCACCGTTCGAGGCGCCCTCCGAAGCCGCGTTCGCGGAAATATCCGCGGCCGCGCTGGATGCCGCGTCCGACGCGACGTCGGCGGCGAATCCGTCGCTGCCGTCGGTGGGCAGCGAGCTCGAGAAGTCCTCCAGGTCGCTGAGTGCGGAGTTTGTCGAGTTGACCGCCGCTCCGATGAAGAACACCCAGAAGATGATCGAGGCAATGGCAATGAGCGTGGCGATACCGCCCGTGATGATGCCGGTGATCGACATGCCCTTGGACTGCGCCTTCTTGATGGCCAGAATGCCGAGCACGACCGCGGTGATGCCGCCGAGGATGCCGATGGCGTTTCCGATGAAGGGAACGAAGCAGAACAGCAGGCTGACGATGCCGACGATGAGTGCGGAGATCGCGAGACCCATCTTCTTCGGTGCCGGGTATCCGCCCGCGGCGTACGCGGGCTGCGGGTACTGCACGTTCGGCGGCACCGGGGGTGCGCCCGCAGCAGGCGGCACCGCACCGTAGGTCTGCGGAGGTGCGCCGGCGGGCGGCACAGGTGCGCCAGGGGCGGGCTGGCCGTACGCCGGAGGCTGCGGAGGCAGGTTGCCCTGCGCTGCGGCCGGAGCCGGGGGAGCGGCGGGCTCAAACGCGGGGGAAGCGGGCGGCGGCACCGGTGTGCCGGGCACGAAGTCGGTCGGCAGCTTCGACGTGGGCTGCGGCTCCGAAATGTTCGGAGGCAAGAGCGGTGTCGTCGGCTGCGCGTCGTTGGCGTCGCTCGACCGCGATGCGTTCGAATCGTTCGGCAGGTTGGGATCGGACATGAGCGTGTCGCTCCTTCGTAGAGATCGGCTTCCCCTGGGCCGATCCACCGCGTCCGGAGACGTGCGGGACCCTGGTTCGCGCAGCTGTTTCCCCGCTGCACGGAGATTATTCTAGACGCAGTCCTGCCTGAACAGTGATGATCCTGTGGATGAACCCAGCGACAGACTCGGTGGTCGGGTACACCCGCATTCTCGAATGTCCTGAGCGAATCTCCGGCACTCCGGGGCGCTGCACGACTCCATGGCCTAGCGTGGAGCACATGGAGTTCCTCGGAGCATTGCCCACGGTCGATCTCACCTACTCGGATGTCTTTCTGGTGCCCCGGCACTCGGACGTGCGCAGCCGGCTCGACGTCTCGCTGGCGCCTGGAGACGGCACGCCGGCCACGATTCCGCTGGTCGCGGCGAACATGAACTCGGTCACGGGTCCGCGCCTCGCGGCCGTGCTCGCGCGTCGCGGTGGTCTGGCTGTGCTGCCGCAAGACCTGTCCTTGCAGCAGACCACCCGGGCGATTGCGCAGGTGAAAGCAGCGCCGGTGGCCGTTGATGCTCCGATCGTGCTCGCTCCCGAGGCAACGGCCGCCGATGCGCTGAGATGGATCCCGCGCGCCGAAGGCCAGTCGGTCGTCGTTGCTGAATCGGCCGGCGACACCGAGGGCGCAGTCGGCCGGGCGATCCCGATCAGCAGCGTGCGGGGCACGCTGAGCGCGAGCCGACTCGCCTCGGTGCCCGCCGACGCGCGTCTCGGAGATCTGCTGCACGCGCAAACCGTCACGCTCGACGAATCAGAACTGGGCGACGCCCGGGCCGCTTTCGATGCCGTGGACGCCGCGCTGGCCGCAAATCCCGGTGGCGCCGCCGACCTCGTGTGCGTGGTGCGCGACGGGGTGCTGCTCGGCACGCTCTCGCGTCGTTCAGCCCTGCGAGCGTCAATCTACGGCCCTGCGCTCGACCGCAACGGCCGTCTCGCGGTCGCGGCGGCGGTCGGCATCAATGGCGACGTTGCATCGAAAGCTCGCTCGCTCGCCGATGCCGGCGCCGATGTGCTCGTCGTCGACACGGCGCACGGGCATCAGGGCGGGATGCTGCGTGCGCTGGATGCGATTGCCGGGCTCGACCTGGGCCTCCCGATTGTCGCAGGCAACATCGTGACCGCCGAGGGTGTGCACGATCTGGTGAACGCGGGTGCGTCGATTCTTAAGGTCGGCGTCGGGCCGGGCGCCATGTGCACGACCCGCATGATGACCGCGGTCGGGCGGCCGCAGTTCTCGGCGGTGCTCGAGTCCGCTCAGGCGGCCCGAGAGCTCGGTGCGCACGTGTGGGCCGATGGAGGGGTGCGATACCCGCGCGATGTCGCCCTCGCCCTGGCAGCCGGAGCCGCGTCGATCATGATCGGATCGTGGTTCGCCGGCACCGCGGAATCTCCCGGAGAACTGCACGCCGATGCCGACGGCCGCCAGTACAAGGAGTCGTGGGGTATGGCGTCGACCAAGGCGGTGCAGGGGCGCTTCGGCGGTCTCGACGCGTACTACCTCGCGCGCAAGGAACTCTTCGCCGAGGGCATCTCGTCGTCGAAGATCTATCTGGACCCGCAGCGACCGAGCGTCGAAGATCTCGTCGACATGATCACCTCGGGCGTGCGCTCGTCGTTCACCTACGCGGGTGCCGGTAGCGTCGCCGAGTTCCACGTTCGCGCCCGTGTTGGGCTGCAGTCGGCTGCCGGCTACGAGGAGGGGAAGGCCCTGCCCGTCTCTTGGTGACGGTGCGACCCATAGACTGGTGTTTCTACGACCGTAAGGAGCATCGGTGAAGTACATCTCGACCCGCGGCGGCATGGAGCCGGCACCGTACAGCGCGATCTTGCTCGAGGGGCTCGCGACAGATGGCGGTCTCGTCGTTCCGGAGACGCTGCCGCAGGTGACCGCCGCCGAGATCGAGTCGTGGCGCTCACTGAGCTACCCCGAACTCGCCGCCGAGATTCTGAGTCGATTCGCCACCGACATTCCCCGAGCCGACCTCGATGAGATGATGCGCGCGGCCTACAGCGCTGAGAAGTTCGTCTCCGACCAGATCGTTCCGCTCACCAAGCTTGATGACGAGATCACCCTGGTCGGCCTCTCCGAAGGGCCGACGCTCGCGTTCAAAGACATGGCCATGCAGTTCCTCGGCCAATCGCTCGAGTACGTGCTCGCGCGCAGCGATCGCGCGCTCAACATCATCGGTGCGACCTCGGGCGATACCGGGTCGGCCGCGGAGTACGCTCTCCGTGGCAAGGAGGGTATCGCCGTGTTCATGCTGTCGCCTCAGGGGCGCATGAGCGACTTCCAGCGGGCGCAGATGTACTCACTCGACGATGCGAATATTCACAACATCGCGGTGGCCGGCGTCTTCGACGACTGCCAAAATCTGGTCAAGGCGCTCTCGGGCGATCTCGACTTCAAGCGCACGCATGAGCTCGGCACTGTCAACTCCATCAACCTCGGCCGCATCAGTGCGCAGCTCGTCTACTACTTCTGGGCGTGGCTGCGCGCGAGTGACACGGTTGCTGCGGCTGATCGAGCATCGTTCGAGGTCTCGGTCACGGTGCCGTCGGGCAACTTCGGCAACATCCTGTCGGGGCACCTGGCCAAATCGATGGGTTTGCCCCTGCGCCGGCTCGTGCTCGCCGCCAACGAGAACAATGTGCTCGACGAATTCTTCCGCTCGGGGGTGTACGCCCCGCGCAGCGCAGCCGACACGCATGCGACGTCGAGCCCGTCCATGGACATCTCGAAGGCATCGAACCTCGAGCGCTTCATCTTCGATCTGCTCGGACGCGACGCCGAGCGCCTGGCAGCGGCCTGGCGCGAACTCGACGAGACGGGGCGCATCGACCTCACCGCAGAACTGCCGCGCTTCGAAGCCGAGTTCGGGCTGCAGAGCGGCACGAGCACGCATGCGGATCGCGTTGACACCATTCGCTCGGTCTTCACGGGCAGTGGCATCTTGATCGACCCGCACACGGCCGACGGCGTCAAGGTCGCGCGAGAGCATCGTGAACCCGGAGTGCCGATGCTGGTGCTCGAAACGGCGAAACCCGAGAAGTTCCCCGACATCGTCTTCGAGGCGACCGGGCAGCGTCTCGGCATGCCGGAGCACCTGGCAGGGCTGCTTGAGCTGCCGCAGCGCGTCACGGAGATGGCCGACGATGCCGCTGAGCTCCGCGCCTTCATCGCGGCGCGCGCCGTGCAGCGCTAGGAGCAAGACCCGCCGGGTCGGCGGGTGCAAGACAACTCGATCGACGAAGGGGAGTGCACATGTTCGGCTGGGGCGCGAAACGCGAGATCGAGGATCGCCTGACGCGTTTGGAGTACGGTGAGGCCGCCGAGCGGCCCGCGCCGCGCTCCGTGAAACACGCATGGAGCGACGGGTTCGGATTGATGGCGACGCGATCGCTGCAGATCATCATCGTGCTGCTGCTCACAGCCGCGGTGATTTGGGGGATGCGCTCGCTCACCACGGTGGTCATCCCCATCCTGCTCGCGCTGATCTTCGCGAGCACGTTCTCGCCGGTCACCGCGTGGTTGCGTCGACGTCGAGTTCCCGGCGCGCTCTCAGCCGCCATCGTGCTGCTCGGAATCGTCGTCATGCTGACGGGCATCGGCTGGCTCATCGTCTGGGCCGTGCGCGACCAGTGGGATGATCTGTCGTCGCAGGCGCAAGACGGCTTCGCACAGGTCGTCGACTGGTCGAAGACGCTGCCGTTCCTTCCCGATCAATCCCAGCTGCATGAGTGGGGCGACCAGATCACCGACTTCCTGACAAGCGCGCAATTCGGCTCCGGGGCACTCGCCGGAGTGGGTGCGGTCACCAGCTTCATCACCGGTCTCGTGCTCATGGTCGTCGTGCTGTTCTTCTTCCTCAAGGACGGCCCCAGTATTTGGCGCTTCCTGCTGCGCCCGTTCCAGGGGGAGGGCCTGCGCCGCGCGGAGCGTGCCGGGGCGAAAACGGTCGAGACGCTGGGCTCCTATGTGCGCGGCACGGCCGCGGTCGCCGCCGTCGACGCGCTCGGCATCGGGCTCGGCCTGGTGATCCTGCAGGTGCCGCTCGCGCTGCCGCTCGCGGTGCTCGTCTTTGTGCTCGCATTCATCCCGATCGTCGGCGCGACCGTCGCGGGCATCCTCGCAGCCCTGGTCGCGCTCGTGGCGAACGGCCCGGTGAACGCGATTATCGTCGTCGGCGTCGTGATCCTGGTGAACCAGCTCGAGGGCAATTTCCTGCAGCCAGTGCTGATGGGGCGCGCACTCAAGCTGCACTCCCTGGTGATTCTGCTGGCGTTGACCATCGGCACGGTGCTCAGTGGAATCCTCGGCGCGATCCTCGCAGTTCCCATTGCCGCAGTCGCGTGGGGAGTCGTCAAGGTGTGGGATGGCCCGGACACGCCGGCGAAGTGGGCTCGCCCGCATCGCACCGCTGATTTCTGACATGCATGATTCCGGGGATCACGCGAGACGCATTCCCCGGAATCATGCGGGACACACCCGGGCGACGGGCCCCGATTTGGCTCAGTGGCCCGGCGTGTGTTTATATATATGAGTTGCCAGCGCGACGGGGAAGCCCGAAGAGCTGGGAATCACGTTCGGCCCCATCGTATAGCGGCCTAGTACGCTGCCCTCTCACGGCGGTAACGCGGGTTCGAATCCCGCTGGGGTCACCGAACGCAGAAGCCTCACCTTCGGGTGGGGCTTCTGCTGTTTTCGGCTCTCATCGGTACGGGGTGCGGGCTGCTGAGCCGCCGTGCAGCAGTGGGGCGCCGGCGAATTGCGCGTGAATCCCGGCAGTATGCTGGAGGGGTTCGCACGCAACGAAGGAGCGCCACGTGACCCGTACCATCAAGCTCGCAGTCATTCCGGGTGACGGGATCGGCCCCGAGGTCATCGCCGAGGCGAATCGGGTGCTCGACGCGGTGCTCGACGGCGGCGATGTGGTGCTCGAGCGAACGGAGTTCCGACTCGGCGCCGACCGCTTTCTCGAGACGGGCGACACTCTGCCCGAGGCCGAGCAGGCGGCAATTGCCGAGCACGATGCAATTCTGTTCGGCGCCGTCGGGGGAGTGCCGGGTGACCCCCGCCTGCGCGACGCCAATATCGAGCGCGGGCTGCTGCTGAAGCTGCGCTTCGACTTCGAGCATTACGCCAATGTGCGGCCCTGCACGCTGTTCCCCGGTGTCGAGTCCAAGCTTGCGGCACCGGGAGACGTTGACTTCGTCGTGGTGCGCGAGGGTACGGAGGGGCCGTACGCCGGCAATGGTGGACGTCTGCGGCCGGGCACCCACGCCGAGGTGGCGACCGAGGTTTCGGTCAACACCGCGTTCGGCATCGAGCGCGTCGTGCGCTACGCGTTCGAAACGGCTCTGACGCGCCCGCGCAAGAAGCTCACCTGGGTGCACAAGACCAATGTGCTGGTGCACGCCGGTGCCACCTGGCAGCGCATCGTGCAGTCGGTCGCCGATGAGTACCCCGACATCTCGGTCGATTACATGCACGTCGACGCGGCCACGATCTTCATGGTGCAAGATCCGTCGCGTTTCGACGTGATCGTCACTGATAACCTGTTCGGAGATATCCTCACGGACCTGGCCGGCGCTATCGGCGGCGGCATCGGGCTCGCGGCCTCCGGCAACATCAATCCCGACGGCACGTTCCCGAGTATGTTCGAGCCGGTGCACGGCTCTGCGCCCGACATCGCGGGGCAGCAGCAGGCAGACCCGACCGCGGCGATCCTCTCCGCGGGTCTCATGCTCGATCATCTGGGGCTCGTCACCGATGGCGATCGCATCCGCGACGCCGTCCGTGCCGACCTCGCTTCTCGAGGCGCCGGCGCACGCCGCACCTCGGAGATCGGCGACGCCGTGATCGCACAGCTTCCGCAGCGCGGGGCCTGAACCCCGCTTCCACTCACGCGAGAAAGAATTTCGATGACCGACCTGCAGTTCACCCGTACCGAAGCCGAACGCCTCTCCGACACCGAGCGCGAAGCACTGCTCGCCGATCCCGGCTTCGGCAATCACTTCACTGATCACATGGTCTCGATCACGTGGACGAAAGAGGCCGGTTGGCACAATGCCGAGGTGCTGCCCTACGGTCCGATCCCTATGGATCCGGCGTCTTCGGTGCTGCACTACGGTCAAGAGATCTTCGAGGGGCTCAAGGCCTACCGCCGCCCCGACGGCTCGGTCGTCACCTTCCGGCCCGAGGCGAACGCGCGTCGGCTCAACGAGTCGGCCCGTCGTCTCGCGCTGCCCGAGATCCCCGAAGAACTGTTCGTTGCGGCGATCCGCGAACTGGTGAGCATGGACGCGGCATGGGTGCCGAGCGGGGCTGACCAGAGCCTCTACCTGCGCCCGTTCGTGATCGCCGACGAGAGCTTTCTCGGCGTGCGCGCGGCCGAGCGTGCGCGCTTCCTCATCATCGCGAGTCCGGCCGGCCCGTACTTCACGGGGGGCGTGAAGCCGGTCTCGATCTGGCTGTCCGAAGACTTCGCACGCGCGGGTCGCGGCGGCACCGGTGCGGCGAAGTGCGGCGGCAACTACGCGGCCTCCCTGCTGCCGCAGCAGGTCGCGGCTGAGAACGGCTGCCAGCAGGTGCTCTTCACCGATTCGGCGACGGAAGACACCATCGACGAGCTCGGAGGCATGAACCTCTTCCTCGTCCGTTCCGACGGCACGCTGGTGACGCCGCAGCTGAACGGCAACATTCTCGATGGCATTACGCGTCGCAGCCTGATCCAGCTCGCCGAAGACCGCGGCCACGCGGTCGAGCAGCGCGAAGTGACGGTGTCGGAGTGGCGCGAGGGTGTCGCGCAGGGCACCATCACCGAGGCGTTCGCCTGCGGCACCGCGGCGGTGATCACCCCGATTCGCCAGCTCAAGGGTGACGGGTTCGCCATCGACTTCGGCGATGCGGCTCCGGGTGCGCTGACGATGTCGCTGCGCGAAGAGCTCACTGGCATTCAGTTCGGTACCGTGGAAGATCGCCACGGGTGGCTCAACGTGATCGTCGGCGCAGCGGAGCTCGCACGATGAAGGTCGCACGTTTTCAGATCGACGGCGAGATCGCGTTCGGTGTGCTCGATCACGCCGAACACGGCAGCGGAGTCGAGCTCGTCGAGCTCAGTGGCGACCCGATGGTGGCGGGCTACGACACCACCGGGCGTCGATTCAAGCTGGAAGACGCTCAGTTGCTCGCTCCGGTGATTCCCCGCTCCAAGATCGTCTGCGTCGGCAAGAATTACGCCGACCACGTCGCCGAGATGCAGGGCGTCACCGGCATCGACGGCGGGGCGCCCGAGGAGCCGCTGCTCTTCTTGAAGCCGAACACCTCGATCATCGGGCCCGACGATGCGATCGTGCGTCCATCGATCTCGAACCGCGTCGAGCACGAGGGCGAACTCGCTCTCGTCATCGGCGCCGTCGCGAAAGACGTTTCAGAAGATGACGCGCTGAAGTACGTATTCGGCTTTACGTGCGCGAATGATGTCACGGCGCGCGATCTGCAGATCAAGGACGGGCAGTGGGCGCGAGGCAAGGGCTTCGACACGTTCTGCCCGCTCGGGCCGATCATTGAGACTGATCCCGATCTCGCCGACGCCCGCGTGGTCACGCGGGTCAACGGCGAAGTGCGACAGGATGGCCGCACGTCGCAGCTCATTCATTCGCTCGCGCGCATCGTGTCGTACGCATCGCAGGCCTTCACGCTGCTGCCCGGTGATGTCATTCTCACGGGCACCCCGGCGGGCGTCGGGTTGCTCGAAGCCGGAGACACCGTCGAGGTTGAGATCGAGGGCATCGGCATTCTGAGAAACCGGGTCGTATGAGCCCTGCCCCCGTGCCCGAGGACGAGCACCCGGAGGGAGCGGCCCAGGCCGACTCCGGGACCAGCCGCCGCGCATTCTTGCGACGGGGCGGCATCCTCGCCGCGGGGGCAGCGCTCGGCGCGGGCGGCGCCGCCACCGCGTGGGGCGTCGCGAGTGAACGCGCAGCTGACACGCATGGCGCGACGTATGTGCCCGAGCGCTTCGCGGTGCCGAAGCCGCGCGCGAACCCGGGCTTCGACCACCTGGTCGTGCTCATGGGCGAGAACCGCTCCTTCGACAACCTGCTCGGGTACCTGTACACCCCCGAGTCCCCGCCTGCCTCGGGTGAATTCGCCGGACTCGCGTTCGGCGACTACCGCAATGCGGCGGCAGACGGCACTGAGGTGCCGGCGCACCGCTACACCGGCCCCACCGACCGCATCATGGGGCAGCCCGACCCTGACCCGGGCGAGGAGTACCCCCACGTCAACACGCAGTTGTTCGGTCGGATCGACCCGCAGAACCGGGGGCGCGACGTTGCCGACATGACGGCACCGTACAACGCGCCGAGTGACGCAGCGCAACCGCGCATGGACGGTTTCGTGCTCGACTATGAGGCCGATTTCGTCGGCCGCTCGGGACGCGCGCCGAACGCTACCGAGCGCGATCAGATCATGGGGTCATTCGACCCCGAGATGCTGCCGGTGGTCTCGACGCTCGCCCGTGAGTTCGGCGTCTTCGATCACTGGCACTGCGCGGTCCCGAGCCAAACCTTTTGCAATCGCAGCTTCTTCCACGCTTCGACGTCGCACGGCTTCGTCACGAACTCGCTCGGAGGCATCGACAAGTGGCTGAACGCCGCACCGACCCCGACGATTCTGAATCGGCTTGAGGCGGCCGGGCTGACCTGGCGCATCTACTTCGACGAGTTGCAGCTCATCTCGTTCACCGGCCTGCTGCACGCTCCCGTGCTCGAGCAGTACTGGAAGACGGAGCACTTCGCGACGATGCGGCAATTCCATGACGATGTGGCCGCGGGCACGCTGCCGGCCTATGCGTTCATCGAGCCGCGCATGATCTTCAATCACAACGACTTTCATCCACCGGTCGGCACGCCAGCCGAAAGCTCTGTCGAGGGGGAGAACGTGGTCGACGGGGCGGTCTCCGACGTCCGCGCGGGTGACGCGCTGATTCACGAGGTGTACTCGGCGCTGCGTGACGCGATGTCGGAGCACGGTTCGAACTACCTGAACACGGCTCTGTTCATCACGTTCGACGAGCACGGGGGCACATACGACCATGTGCCGCCGCCGTCCGCGACGCCGCCCGACGACTCTGGAGCTGGCGAGATGGGGTTCACGTTCGATCGTCTGGGCTGTCGGGTCCCGGCGATCCTGGTCTCGGCGCACGTCGAGCGAGGTTCCGTATTTTCGGGGGCGATGCACCACGGGTCGGTGATCGCGTCGCTCTGCGAACGCTTCGGCCTCGAGCCCCTCACGAGACGCGATGCGGAGGCGCCGACGCTCGACGCGGCGTTCAATCGGCGAGTGCCGCGCAATATCGCCGACTGGCCGCAGACGTCTGCGGCGTACGTTCCTCCCAGTGGAGAAGCGGGCCCGCATCCGGCTGACGCTCACCCGATGCGACCGCTCAGTCCACCGGCGAAGGGCCTCATCGGGCTGCTGCTCTCGCGATACGGCACTCCCGAGGAACGCGCGAATCCGCCGCAGAACTTCGGCGACGCCTATCGCGTGCTCACGCGCCACGGTGCTGGGCTCTTCGGCACCGGGTAGCGGTCGAACGCGATCGACGCCCGCCGGCATGTACGCTTCATGACGCGCCGTGATCCCGGAGCGAACGGCCTGTGCCACACTGGAATCTCCCGACGAAGGAGCAGGTGCTGAGATGGCTGCGACCCCCGCCGCGTCGCCGAGATTCGGCGTCGAAGAAGAGTACCTGCTGCTCGACGCGCAGACCGGTGTGCCCCGCGATGCCGTCGACGAGATGATCGCCGCGCTGCCGGGCCGGCTCGCGGAGCACGAGTACTTCCACTGCCAACTGGAGACCGCGACTCCGGTGTGCGATTCGAACGCGCAGGCGCTGGATGCCTTGAGTGAGTTCCGGGTGGCCGCGGCCGACGCCGCTGACAACATCGGCGTCGTGCTCGCTGGGTCCGGTCTGCCCCCGGTCGGCGGTGAACGGCATGGTACCCGAGTCGACAAGCAGCGCTACCACGACATCGAGCTCGCGATGCGCGGCATGGTGACGCGGTACTACTCGACGGGTACCCACGTGCACGTCGAGGTGCCCTCGAGAGATGCCGGCGTCGGTGCGATCGCCCGCATCGCACCGTGGTCGCCGACACTCGTCGCGCTGACCGCGAACTCGCCGATCTGGCTCGGCGAAGAGACCGGCTACGCCGACTGGCGGTTCATGTCGATTCAGCAGTGGCCGACCTCGGGGTACCCGCCGAAGTTCGACGACGCGGCCGCATACGATCGCGTCGTCTCCGGGCTCGTGCACTCGGGTGCTCTGCTCGACGGCGGGCTCGTGAACTGGCTCGTGCGGCTTTCCGACAAGTACCCGACGATCGAGGCCCGCCTCGCCGATTCCCAGTTGGCCGCGGGCGACGCGGTCGCGTACGGGCTGCTGTTCCGGGCCCTGGTCGCTCGGGCGTTGCGGGAGCATGAGCTCGGCGCGGTGGTCGAAGAACCTCAGCGCGATCACCTGCGCGGCGCGCACTGGGTAGCAGCGCGCAACGGGCTCGAGTCGGTGCTGGTCGATCCGGGTTCCGGTGATCCGCGACCGGCATTCGATGTCGTCGACGCCCTGCTCGACCACGTGGCGCCCGAGCTCGAACGCACGGGCGACCTCGCACTGGTGACGGCGTTCGTCGAACGTCGCAAGCAGGGCGGTGGCGCGCGGGCACAACTGGAACGCTGGCGCTCCGGTGGCATCAGCGCCCTCCTGGAGTTGTACCGCGGCGCGCATCGCGAACCGTGAGCACGCGGGCGAAGCGGCCCGTCGGGTGGGTCGTCGCGGCCGACGGTGCCGAGGCTGTGCTGCACGTGCGTGCGCTCGCACTGCCGTTCAGCACGTTCGTCGCACTGCTGGTCGGCACCATTGTGTGTGCGGGGACGGCGGCCGTCGCGTTGCTTATCGCACTCACCGGCGCTGAGCGAGACTGGCTGCCGCGCTGGCAGGTGGTGTGGATCTCCGCCGTGATCGGTATCGCGGCATTCTTCGTGCTGGCCGCCGTGCTTCGCATGAGTGCCGGCACGCTGCACCTGAGAATCACACCTCACGGGCTCACGGCCGCGCTCGGCTCACGAGACGTCGATCTGCCCTGGAACGCGGTCACTCGGTTGATGCTGCGATCCGGCACCGACTATGCCCGCGTGCACATCGCCGGCGCCTCCCGCCCGCTGACGGCCCTCATCGGGGCAGCTGCGCTCGTCGGATACCGCGCGGGTATCGAAGATGTCAGTCCTCCCGAGTGCGTGCTCACCTGGTGCGCGGCGGCGGGATTGCGTAACCGGGCCGACCCGCGGCGTCATCCCGGCATGGTCGATCTCCAGCGAGGTGTCGCGTAACTCTCGGCACGATGCACGCCGAGTCGGGTACGCTCTGAGCATTCGGGACCGCGAGGAGGGGGTCGTGATGTCTCACACCTGGCAGGCGCTGCGGCGCGGAGAATCGGCGTTGGAGCGGCGGCGACTGCTCGAACGCGCGCACGAGCGGTTCGTGGCGGATCGCGGTATCGTGCTCGACACAGACGGCCGAGCGCAGTTCGCGCAGGCCACCGCGGTGCGGCCGCTGGTGCTGGAATCCTGGCTCAGAGCGCAGCATCACACCGTCGACCCAGACCGCGTGCCCGACCGGCCGGCGATCGATGCCGACGCGCTCATCGATCTGCAACGGACGCATCCGATCGGTGAGGCGTTGCCGGTGGTGCGCCGCCTGCTGCTCGAAGAGGCGAGCGAGTCGGGGTTCATCGTGGCGCTCGGCGACGCGTCCGGCCGGCTGCTCTGGGTCGACGGTGATACGCGACTGCGCACTCGTGCGGAAGAGATGGGGTTCCGTGCGGGCATGGACTGGTCCGAGCGTGCGGTCGGTACGAGCGCTCCCGGAAGCGCCCTCGCCCTCGACCACGCCCTGCAGGTGCTCGGCGCCGAGCACTACTCGCGCGCGGTGCACCCGTGGAGCTGCACCGCGGCGCCCGTTCACGACCCCATCAGCGGCGCCATCATCGGCGTCATCGACGTCACGGGCGGTGACGGGGCGGCATCGCCGCACCTGATGCCGCTCATGGATGCGACGGTGGCCGCCGTCGAGGCCGAATTGCAGCTTGCGGCGCTCCGGCGGCGCATGGAGCAGGATCGCGGTGCCCACACGAGTCCCCGCCGTTCCCGCGCGTCACTCGCCTCCGCTGGCCCCGCGCCGCGCCTCGTCGTGCTCGGTCGCGACCCCGCCGTGCTCGAGTGCGGAGGCCGCGCACTGCCCGTCGCGGGTCGCCACGCCGAGATCCTGCTCGCCCTGGCTGCGTCACCGCGCGGGCTCGGGGCAGCTGCCCTCGCCCGGCAGATTTACGGGCACGATGGCGCGGAGGGTACGCTCCGACCGGAAATGGTGCGCTTGCGCAAGTGGCTCGAGCAGCACGACACGGGTCTCGCACTCGCCTCCCGGCCCTACCGGCTCGAGCCCGGCGTGCGAGTCGACGCCACTGAGAGCCTCGAGGCGCTCGGGCGCGGCGCCCACCGCCTGGCGCTCGCGGCCTACGAGGGTCCGGTGCTTCCCGCCTCCAGTGCGCCCGTCGTCGAGGAGCTGCGGGCATCGGTCGATGCCACCCTGAGAGAATCGATGCTGCAGTCGGCCGCCCCCGACGCGCTGTTCGCGTACGCGCAGAACTGGGCGTCCGACGACGCCCAGGTGTGGGAGACCCTGCTGCAAGTGCTGCCGGCGATGTCGCCGAAGCGTGCGCGGGTGGTCGCCCGGCTCGAACAGCTCGGATAATCGCCGCGAAACACGCTCGATACGTGTGCGCAACGTGCGTGCAACGTCCGCCGACGTAGCGTCGTCGCAACCGATCCTCCCCGAGTGATCGGCATCGACAACGACGTCAGAGGAGATGCACCATGACCGTGTACGCAGCACCCGGGCACCCGGATTCGCTCGTGACCTTCAAGTCACGCTACGAGCACTACATCGGCGGCGAGTGGGTCGCGCCGGTGAAAGGCCAGTATTTCGAGAACATCACCCCGGTGACGGGCAAAGCGTTCTGCGAAGTGGCCCGCGGCACCGCCGAAGACATTGAGGCGGCGCTCGATGCGGCCCACGCCGCAGCACCAGCGTGGGGGCGTACGAGCCCCGCAGAGCGCGCGGTGATCCTGAACCGCATTGCGGATCGCATCGAGCAGAACCTCGAGGCCATCGCGGTCGCCGAGACCTGGGACAACGGCAAGGCTGTCCGTGAAACGCTGAACGCCGACATTCCGCTCGCGATCGACCACTTCCGCTACTTCGCCGGCGCGATTCGCGCGCAAGAGGGAGGGGTCTCACAGATCGACGAGGATCTCGTCGCGTACCACTTCCACGAGCCGTTGGGCGTGGTGGGTCAGATCATTCCCTGGAACTTCCCCATCTTGATGGCGGTCTGGAAGCTCGCCCCCGCACTGGCCGCGGGCAACGCCATCGTGCTGAAGCCCGCGGAGCAGACGCCCACGTCGATCCTGTTCCTGTTCGAACTCATCGGGGACCTGCTGCCCGCCGGTGTCGTGAACATTGTGAACGGGTTCGGCGCCGAAGCCGGCAAGCCGCTCGCATCGAACCCGCGGATCCGCAAGATCGCCTTCACCGGCGAAACGACCACCGGCCGCCTCATCATGCAGTACGCCTCCGACAACATCATCCCGGTCACGCTCGAGCTCGGCGGCAAGAGCCCGAATATCTTCTTCGAGGACGTGCGCGCCCAAGACGACGCGTACTGGGACAAGGCCCAGGAGGGCTTCACGATGTTCGCGCTGAACCAGGGGGAGGTGTGCACCTGCCCCTCACGCGCGCTCATCCAGGAGTCGATCGCGGGCGACTTCCTCGACGCGGTCGTCGAGCGCACGGAGCGGATCACCCGCGGCAATCCGCTCGACACCGACACGATGGTCGGCGCCCAGGCATCGAACGACCAGTTCGAGAAGATTAAGTCGTACCTCGACATCGGCCGTCAGGAGGGCGCGCAGGTGCTCACCGGCGGCGGCGTCGAAGACCTCGGCGGCGAGTTCTCGGGCGGATACTACATTCAGCCGACCATCTTCCGCGGCGACAACTCGATGCGCATCTTCCAGGAGGAGATCTTCGGTCCTGTCGTCTCGGCCACGACGTTCACGGACTTCGACGACGCGATCCGCATCGCCAACGACACCCTGTACGGCCTCGGTGCCGGTGTCTGGAGCCGCAACGGCACCACGGCGTACCGGGCCGGCCGCGCGATCCAGGCGGGCCGCGTCTGGGTGAACAACTACCACGCCTACCCGGCGCACGCCGCGTTCGGCGGCTACAAGTCGAGCGGCATCGGCCGCGAGAACCACCTGATGATGCTCGACCACTACCAGCAGACGAAGAATCTGCTCGTGAGCTACCGCGAGACGGCCGATGGCTTCTTCTAAGCCGGCGAGCCTCCCCGCATCCGCACTGAGAAAGGACACCGCACGATGAGTACGACGCTTCCGACCCAGACCACCGACCGACCGACCGACACCCGTTCCGACGGGGCGACCATGCGCGGGGCATCCGTGCCCGCCTTCGGCGCCCGCCTCGACGTCGAGGCGCTCAAGATCCCGACACCCGGACCGGGCCAGGCGCTCGTGCGCGTGCTGACCACAGGGGTCTGCCACACCGACCTGCACGCCGTCGAGGGGGACTGGCCCGTGCAGCCGAGCCCCCCGTTCGTCCCCGGACACGAGGGCGTCGGCATTGTCGAAGCGATCGGTGAGGGCGTGACGAACGTCGCGGTCGGCGACCTCGTGGGCAACGCGTGGCTCTGGTCCGCCTGCGGGCACTGCGAATTCTGCCGCACCGGGTGGGAGACGCTCTGCGAGCAGCAGCAAAACGGCGGCTACTCCGTCGACGGTTCGTTTGCCGAGTACATGCTCGTCGACGCCGCCTACGCTGCGGTGGTGCCGGCCGGTTCCGACCCCGTCGAGGTCGCACCGGTGCTCTGCGCCGGGGTGACGGTCTACAAAGGGCTGAAGGTGACGGGGGTGCGGCCCGGGCAGTGGGTCGTCATCTCGGGAATCGGTGGGCTCGGGCACATCGCCGTGCAATATGCCGTGGCGATGGGCATGCGCGTCGCCGCGGTCGACATTTCCGACGAGAAGCTTGCGCTCGCGCAGCGCCACGGAGCCGAGGTCGTCGTGAACGCTCGCGAGACCGATCCGGTGGCCGAGATCCAGCGACTCACCGGCGGCACGCACGGGGTGCTCGTCACGGCCGTTCACCCCTCCGCCTTTGGGCAGGCGATCGGCATGACTCGCCGTGGCGGCACCATTGTCTTCAACGGTCTGCCGCCGGGAGACTTCCCCGCGCCGATCTTCGACATCGTGCTCAAGGGCCTCACCATCCGCGGCTCGATCGTGGGCACACGGCAAGACATGATCGAGGCGCTCGATTTCTATGCGCGCGGCCTGATCCACCCGACCGTCGCGGAGCGCCCGCTCGAGGACGTCAATGACGTGCTCGACGAGATGCGCGCAGGCAAGATCGATGGTCGCGTCGTGCTCCGCCTCGCGGCGGCGTGAGACCGGATGGGCCCCGAGGCGCACTGCCGCGGGGCCCATCCCCACCCCCGGCGTAGGCTGGGGATCAGCAGCGGCAGTGCGGCCGCGGAGAGGAACGCGCTCATGAGTGCTCCAGACACAGTTTCGTCGCCGACGGAGATCGGTAACGCGTGCAGCGTGTCCGGATCGCCGGCGTCTCCCGCCCCCGCGGGTACGGCGGAGATACCCGGCACCGTCGCAGCGCGACCCGAGGTCGCGGGAGAGTCGGAGAGCTGGCTCGCCTTCACCCCGGCCGCGCTGCACCTGATCGAACAGTTGTGGGCGATGCACGGGCCGCTCATGTTCCACCAGTCCGGCGGCTGCTGCGACGGCAGCTCACCGATGTGCTATCAGCGCGGCGAGTTTCGTACGGGCGATCAAGACGTGCTTCTCGGCACGCTCGAACTGCCTGCTGCGGCTGCGGAAGTCGCTGCGGAAGGTGATCCCGCACCCGAGCCTCGGGAAATCGGCTTCTGGATGTCGCGCGAGCAGTTCGGCGTCTGGGCGCACACCCACCTCACCGTCGACGCGGTGCCGGGGCGCGGCAGCGGGTTCTCCCTCGAAGCGCCGGAAGGTCGTCGCTTCTTGATCCGTTCACGGCTGCTGTGATCGGCTCGCGCCGCGACCTGCGACAATAGACGGTGTGGATCCCAACAAGCTCAACCATGATCGCGCCCCCGAGAGCACGCCGCTGATCAAGACCCGGCCCGCCGCGGCCGGTGCGGCGTCGCGCCCGCAGGTGCGCCCGAAGGCCGAGGGTTGGAAGCAGATCGCCGGCCCCGACGGCCGCCCGACGCTGCAGTTCGCCTCACCCCGCGTGAAGCAGCCTGCCACGCACCTCGCCGACCTGACGCTCGAAGAGCGCGAGGCGAAAGTCGTCGAGATGGGCGTGCCCAAGTTCCGTGCCAAGCAGATCTCGAAGCACTACTTCGAGCACCGCACCACCGACCCCGAGCAGATGACGGATTTGCCGAAGGACCGCCGCGAGGAGCTCGCCGAGGCATTCTTCCCGCCGCTGCTCACCGAGGTGAAGCGCCTCGTCACCGACGACGGCGACACCATCAAGTTCCTGTGGCGCCTGTTTGACGGCGCGCTCGTCGAGTCCGTACTCATGCGCTACCCGGGCCGCATCACCCTGTGCGTCTCCAGCCAGTGCGGCTGCGGCATGAACTGCCCGTTCTGCGCGACCGGCCAGGCCGGCCTCACGCGCAACATGTCGACGGCCGAGATTCTCGACCAGATCGTGCAGGCCAACCGCGTCATCGCCGAGGGCGGCCTCGGTCGCAAGCGCCGCGAGGGCAACGGTGCCGAGCCGGAGCGCGTCAACAACATCGTCTTCATGGGCATGGGCGAGCCGCTCGCCAATTACAAGCGTGTGATGAACGCCGTGCACCGCATGATCGCGCCATCGCCCGAGGGCCTCGGCATGTCGGCTCGCGGTATCACGGTGTCGACGGTCGGTCTGGCCCCCGCCATCCGCAAGCTCGCGGACGAGAACATCCCGATCACGTTCGCGCTGTCGCTCCACGCCCCCGACGACCAGCTGCGCGACGACCTGATCCCGGTGAACAGCCGATGGAAGGTCGAAGAGGTGCTCGACGCGGCGTACCACTACTACGAGACGACGGGTCGACGCGTCTCGATCGAGTACGCGCTCATCAAAGACATGAACGACCACGCGTGGCGCGCCGACCTCCTCGCCGAGAAGCTCAATGCGCGCGGACGAGGCTGGGTGCACGTGAACCCGATCCCGCTGAACCCGACGCCGGGCTCCATCTGGACGTCGTCGACTCGTGAGGTCACGCGCGAGTTCGTCGACCGGTTGAATGCTGCCGGCATCCCGACGACGCTGCGCGATACCCGCGGCAAAGAAATCGACGGAGCCTGCGGCCAGCTGGTTGCTACGGAGCAGGACAAGGCCGAAGCCGAGGCCTTCGCCGCCGCCGGCTAAGCGCCAGGGTCAGCGCCCGAGCGCTGCGACGAGCAAGTCAATGTCGTCGGTCGTGTTCCAGAGATGGAAGGCGACGCGGGCGTTCCCGGCGCGGCCGGAGGCCACGATGTTGGCGCGCGTCATCGCCGCGAGGTCAAGCCCGTCGGGGTCGGCCCAGGTGACGATCGCTGAGGTGCCCGCAACACTCGGGTCGTGCGCGGCTCCGGCGATCCCGAGCCGTTCACGCGCATGCGACGCCAGACCGACCGCGTGCGCGTGGGCCGTTGCCGGGTCGATACTGCCCATCGTCTCGAGCGCCGCCACCGTGCCGCCGATGACCGGCCACGCGGGGGAGAGGTCGAATCGTCCGGCGCCCGCGGCGAGCGGTGTGTGTCCGGCGTAGCACGACGACCAGGGATCATCTGCCGAGCACCAGCCCGCGGCGAGCGGCACCAGGTCATCGTCGAGACTCTCGCGCACGGTGAGGAACGCGGAGCCGCGTGGAGCATTCAGCCACTTGTATGCGTGGCAGATGGTGAAATCGAAATCGCTCGCGTCGACGGGCAGCCACCCGAGCGCCTGAGTGAGGTCGACGCACGTGCGCGCGCCGACCGATGCTGCGGCGCGGGCGATTGACGGAGAGTCTGCGATGGATCCGCACGCGGATTGCACGTGCGACCACGCCACGAGGTCGGTCGTCGGGCGCACCGACGCGGCGAGCTCGGAGAGTGAGGCATAGCGCACACGCACGCCGCGCCGGGCGAGTTGTTCGAACGGGTGGGTGAGCGAGGCGAAGTCACCGGCGACGCAGAGCACTTCCCCGCCGTCGGGCACGGCCGTCGCGACGACCGATGCGAACTGCGATGCTTGGGTGCCCACGGCGACCCGGTGCGCGAGTACCCCGGCAAGCCGCCCGTACAGCGCACGGCACTGCTCGACCTGCGCGCTGATCGTGTCGGCGCGCATGCGCCCCGATGCCCACGCATCGACGAATGCGCGCACCGCGTCGGTCGTGGCGTGCGCGGGGAGGCCGGCGGTGCAGGCCGACAGGTATCCGGGGACTCGGGGGAACTGCGCCTGTACATCGGCGATCGCGGGGTGGGAGATCATCACGCCAGGCTAGAAGAGCGCTAGGCATAATGAAATGGAATCATTCTTATGTTTTGCTTCGCTTTGCGTTATGTCTCGTGTAGACTGCTCTCATGAGCACGACGCGCACTGCCGATCCGCTCGGGTCGATCGACTCGACCGAGCTTCGCATTCTCCACGCACTCGCCACCACGGGCTCGCTCACGGCCGCGGCGCAGAGCCTCGGTCTGAGCCAGCCCGCAGTGAGCCAGCGCATCAAGCGCGTGGAGACCCGATTGGCCGTGCCGCTCATCGAGCGCAACGGCCGCGGAATCCGCCTGACAACTGCGGGCCGCATCCTCGCGGATCACGGGCGAACCGTCGTCACCGAGATCGATGCGGCACTGGCGGCGATCGACGATCTGCGCGGCGAACGTGCCGGAACCCTCCGTCTCGTCGGATTTCCGAGCGCGAGTGCCACCGTCGTACCCACCCTCATGCGCCAACTCGCGATCGAAGCGCCTGACGTCGCGCTGCAGTACCGGGAGGCCGAACCCCCGGCGGCCACCGCGATGCTGCGCGACGGAGAAGTGGACTGCGCCCTCATCTTCGACTACGAGGGTGCGGCTGAACTTCCGGCGGGCAGCGCTTTCCTGCCGCTGTGGCGCGAAGAGGTGCACCTGGTCGCCTCAGACGAGCGAGCAGCCGGCGAATCGACCGCACGGTTGGGCGACTTCTCTGCAGAGCACTGGATCGCCGGATGCGAGAAGTGCCGTGGCCACCTGCTCGCTGCGGCCGCAGACGCCGGGTTCGAGCCCGACATCATCCAGGAAACCGACAACGTGCCCGCGATGCTCGCGATGGCCGCGGCCGGTGGTGCGGTCGCGTTGGTTCCGGGCCTGGCTCTGGCGGCAGCGCGCATCCTCCCCGATGACGCTCGAGCTCTGCCGCTCGACCCGCCGCGATACCGCACGATCGGGCTGGTGTCGATGTCGACCGCCAATGAGAGCCCGCAGGTGCGGCTCGCCAAGCGCCTGCTCGCCGCGGTCGACGGGTCGGCCTGGCACCTCGAAGCGGTTGGCCAGCCTGTCTGAGGCGATCGCGCCGCAGCGGGTGCAACGCCGCACGGTCGCGGTACTCGCAACCGGCACGGTACTCGGCGGCCTCGGCGTGGGCGCATCGCTCTCGGCAGGGGCACTGCTGATCACCGACGTCACGGGCAACCCGGCGCTCTCGGGGTTCGGGTCCACGATGAATGCCGTCGGGGCGGCCCTCGCGGGCATTCCGCTCGCTCGCCTCGCGGCGCGTCGCGGTCGCCGTGTGGCGCTCGCTTCGGGAAACCTGGGCGCCGTCGTGGGTGCGGCGCTCGTCATCATCGCGGCCGGCGCGGAACTCGGCGAACTGCTGTTCGTCGGCCTCGCGGTGCTCGGCATCGCAGCGGCAGTGCAACTGCAAGCGCGGTTCGCCGCGACCGACCTGGCGAGCCCGGCGCAGCGCGCACGCGACCTGTCGCTCGTCGTCTGGTCGATCACCGTCGGTGCGGTGATCGGACCGAATCTGATCGGCCCGGGTGAATCTCTCGGGCGTGCGCTGGGTCTGCATCCGTTCTCGGGCATCTTCCTCTTCACGATCGTCTCGCAGCTCGCAGCGGGTCTCGTCGTCTGGGGAGGTCTGCGACCCGACCCACTGATCGAAGCGCGTCGCCGCGCGGCAGTCGACGCCGACCGTGACACGGAACTCGGTGGCGTGCGCACGGCACCGTCACCCACAGTCTCACCCGTGCTGCCCGAAGCACGCACTGCTCAGGTCCTCGCCATCGCCGCCGTGGCAATCGGGCACGCGGTAATGGTGGGCATCATGGCGATGACGCCGCTGCACCTGACGCACCACGGCGGCAGCATCGAGCTCGTCGGCATCACGATCAGTCTGCACATCGCCGGCATGTATGCGCTGTCGCCCCTGGTCGGCCTGGCCGCTGGGCGGTGGGGTGCGGTGCCCGTGGTGCTCGCGGGATTCGCGTTGCTCGCCCTCGCAGCAATCGGCACCGCACTCGGGGGCGAGTCGGTGCCCGCCGTGCAGATCTCACTGGTGCTGCTCGGTGTCGGGTGGAGCCTGGTGACGGTCGCGGGTGCGGCGCTCGTCACCGCACTCACCCCCGCAGCCGATCGACCGGCGCGCCAAGGGCAGGCTGATACCGCGATGAACGCGGCGGGCGCGCTCTTCGGTGCAGTGTCGGGGGTGCTCTTCGCGACCGGAAGATTCCCTATGCTCTCGAGCGTCGCTGCGGTGCTCATCGTTGCGGGCGTCGTGTGTACCGTTCGCCTACGGGAGGCCGCACGACGCTAGAATGACGATGATGTCACACACCGAGAGCCCCCAGTTTTCCACTGCGACCGGAGCCGATGTCCGTGTTCGCTTTTGCCCGTCGCCGACCGGTACGCCGCACGTCGGCATGGTGCGCACCGCACTCTTCAACTGGGCGTACGCCCGGCACAGCGGCGGCACCTTCGTCTTCCGCATCGAAGACACGGATGCCGCGCGCGACAGCGAAGAGAGCTACGGCCAGATCATCGATTCACTGCGGTGGCTGGGGCTCGACTGGGACGAGGGCATCGACATCGGTGGTCCGAACGGCCCGTACCGTCAGTCGCAGCGTGGTGACATCTACCAGGGGGTGATCGCCCAGCTCCGCGAGGGCGGTTATCTCTACGAAAGCTACTCCACTGCTGAGGAGATCGACGCGCGGAACATCGCCGCGGGTCGCCCGAAGCAGCTCGGGTACGACAACTTCGATCGCGACCTCACCGACGAGCAGCGTGCAGCGTTCCGTGCCGAGGGTCGCGAGCCCGCCTTGCGGTTCCGCGTGCCAGACACCGATCTCTCGTTCACGGATCTCGTGCGCGGCGACATTACCTTCCCCGCGGGTTCCACTATTGACTTCGTCGTGGTGCGTCCCAATGGTGCTCCGCTGTACACGCTGGTGAATCCGGTTGACGACGCGCTCATGGGCATCACGCACGTGCTCCGCGGCGAAGACCTGCTCTCGTCCACGCCCCGCCAGATCGCGCTGCACCGCGCGCTGGTAGAGCTCGGCATCGCCCAGGCGATCCCGCAGTTCGGCCACTTACCCTACGTGTTGGGCGAGGGCAACAAGAAGCTCTCGAAGCGTGACCCCGAGTCGAACCTGCTGCATCACCGATCCCGCGGTTTCATTCCTGAGGGGCTGCTCAACTACTTGTCTCTGCTGGGCTGGTCGCTGGCTCCGGATCGCGACGTCTTCTCCAGTGATGAGATGGTGGCGGCGTTCGACGTCGCCAACGTCAACCCGAATCCGGCTCGCTTCGATCAGAAGAAGGCCGATTCGATCAATGCCGACCAGATCCGCCTGCTCTCCGAGGAGGACTTCGGCCAGCGAATTCTGCCCTACCTCATCGCTGGGGGCGCACTGCAGATCGAACCCACCGAGGCGCAGCGAGAGACTATCCGGCGCGCCGTGCCGCTGGTGCAGAGCCGTGTGACGGTGCTCTCCGACGTCGTGGGGATGCTGGGATTCCTGTTCACGACGACCGAGCATCTCTCCTACGAAGACGACGCGCTCGCCTCGCTTAAAGACGATGCGCCCCAGGTGCTCGCCGCCAGCATCGGGGCGCTCGACCCCATTGCAGAAAACGAATGGTCGACGAAACGCATCCAAGAGGCCTTGCAGTCGGCCCTCATCGATGGGCTCGGCATCAAGTCCCGCCTCGCGTTTGGTCCACTGCGTGTCGCGGCCTCCGGGCGTCGCGTTTCGCCGCCGCTGTTTGAGTCGTTCGAACTGCTCGGCCGAGATGAGTCGCTGGCACGCTTGCGCCGTCTGGAAACCCAGCTCGCGAGCTGATTCCGAACACGCGGAGCGGGAGTATGACGACGACTGAAGCACCGATCGGTGTCGCAATCATCGGGGGAGGCCCGGCGGGGCTGTCCGCCGGGCTGCAACTCGTGCGTGCGAATCGACGCATCGCAATTATTGACAGCAACCGCCCGCGTCATTCGGCGACGCTGCAATCGCACGGTTTTCTGACTCGCGACGGTGTGTCACCGCTCGAACTCCGACGGCTCGGCCGGGAAGAATTCACGGCGTACCCGACCGCACAGTATGCACAGGCGATCGCACGAGAGGTCGTTCCGCTCGACGAGGCCGACGCGCGTGCCGCAGGGTTCCCCGACGGAATCGGGTTCACGGTACGCGCTGCCGGAATCCGCGGCGCCGCCGACGTCGAGTACACGGCGCGTCGGGTACTCATCGCTGCCGGGCTCACAGAAGAGCTGCCAGCGCTTCCGATGATTCGCGCGTATTACGGCACGGCGCTCCACAGCTGCGTCGAATGCGACGGGTTCGAGAAGACCGACAAGCCGTTGGCACTTATCGGAGAGACGACCGACGTCTTCGCGCGAGCGTTGTTGATCAGCCGCTTCAGCTCTGATCTCATCGTGTTCACGAATGGCGCCGATACCGTGCGCTCTGAGCAAGAGGAGCAGCTCGGTCGCATCGGTATTCGTGTCGAGCGACGTCCGATCGACGATATCCTCGGCGAACGCGCGGAGATGACCGGAGTGAGACTCGCCGACGGCACCGTGATTCCGCGCGTCGGGGGGTTTGTGCGGCCGCGGTGGCATGCCCCGGTTGAGTTCCTCGGCGATCTCGATATCGCTCGAGACGGGTGGGGGCTTCTCGAGGTCGACGATCGCGGTGAGTCGTCGATCCGAGGCATCTACGGCGTCGGCGACATCGTGCCGCCCGGTCCGCAGCAGTTGATCATCGCCGCTGGCGGTGGCGCCCGAGTCGCGGCCAAGCTGAATCTCGACATGATTCGCGGCGCGCTCGGCGTCGGTCGCGTCGACGAATAGCGCACTTCACACGCTGGCGCTCGCCCGACAGCTGCCGCACTCGGCCGATGTCGGGCGAACTCCCGGCATCACTTAGCGTTGCGATGCGTACCGGGCGGCCGCTTGCCGAGCAAACTCCACCCCGTACTGCTGTCCGAGCACTTCATCACGCAGCTCAGCAAAGGTTCCGTCGATGATGCTCGCGCGAATGCGCTCGACCAGACGCACGATGAACCGTTCATTGTGAATCGTCGCCAGCGTCGACCCGAGCATCTCTTTCGCCTTGAACAGATGGTGCAAGTACGCGGCGGTGTAGTGCTCGCAGGTGTAGCAATCGCATTCCGCGTCGAGCGGTTCGAAGCTGCGGCGTTGACCCGACGACTTCGCGTTGATGCGCCCGCGCGACGAGTACATCGTGCCGCCTCGCGCCTGGCGCGACGGGGCGACGCAGTCGAAGGTATCTGCGCCGGCAGCGATCCCGGCGAACAAATCATCCGGTTCCGAGATACCGAGCAGGTGTCGTGGCTTGGACTCAGGGAGTTCATCGGAGACCCAGCCGACGATCGTGCCGAGCTCGCTCTTTTCGAGCGCGCCGCCGATACCGAAACCGTCGAATTGCTGTTCCGTCGCGTCGGCTCCAGTCAGGTGAGCGAGTCCGGACGCCGCTTGACGACGCAGGTCCTCGTATTGCGCGCCCTGCACGACGCCGAAGAGCGCCTGGTACGGGCGGTGCGTGCGAGATGAGGTCTGACGTGCGTGCTCGTCCAGGCAGCGGACGGCCCAGCGCTCGGTGCGCGCGACGGAATCCTCTTGATAGGCGCGCGTGTTGAGCAGGGTCGTGCACTCGTCGAACGCGAAGATGATGTCGGCGCCGAGCTCGTGCTGAATGCGCATCGAGACCTCGGGGGTGAAGCGATGCTTGTCGCCGTTCAAGAATGACTTGAACGTGACGCCGTCTTCATCGACGTGCGCCAGGCGTTCTTTGTTCTTGGCGATGACCTCGGCATCGGAGTGCATCGTTTCACTCATCGAGATCACCTTCTTGAACCCGACGCCGAGTGACATCACTTGGAATCCGCCTGAGTCGGTGAACGTCGGCCCATCCCAGTTCATGAACTTGCCGAGGCCACCGGCCTCATCGATGAGGTCGCTGCCCGGCTGCAAGAACAGGTGGTACGCGTTGGCGAGCACGGCTTGGCCACCAAGCTCGGTCACCGTTGCAGGAAGCAGCGACTTGACCGTCGCCTTCGTGCCCACCGGGATGAAGGCGGGAGTTTGGATGTCGCCGTGCGGGGTGCGGATCGTGCCGGCACGTCCCAGGGGCGAGCCGTCGCTTCCGGTAGCGCCCCCGGATTCGAGTCGGTGCTCGACCGTGAAGCTGAAGTCTGCGGGGGAGGGGAGTGCCGAAGCGGTGGAGGGGTCATTCACCCGTCCATCTAAGCACTCGTGAAAGTCATGCGAGTGGGGAAAAGGGAGGGTGCGCATCGGTGGGTGTCGTTTCGGGTGTGTGGCGCGCCCGGGATTCGGTGTTTTCGGGTGTGTACGCCGGGTTTTGGGGTGTTTTGGGTTGCTGGTCGCCGTGTGTGGGTGTGGGTGTCTGGGGGTTGTCGGGAACATGAATTGGCGGTTTCCTGCGGCAACACGCCCGGGATGTGGGCTCGTGTTGCTGGGGGTGTGGGATCCACGTAATCTATTCCCTTGTCAGCGCGACGAAGCCGGACTGAAACGGTCCGGTTCTTCTTCATGCGCTTCTCACCACAGTTCATGTGGTAAGTTAGACAGGTTGCTGTTCGGAGCCTCCTTGGTTGGGGGTGACGGGTGGTGTCTGGTCTTTGAGAACTCAATAGTGTGCACTTTTAATTGTCATATGCCAATTATTTAACAATCCCCGACATTCACATTCGTGTGGGTGTGGGAGATTCCTTTTTTGGATAACAAGAATCGTCAGTATTGATGGTTCTGTTGCCTGATTGAACTCGTTGCGGTTTCCGGTTTTTCCCCGGGAGCTTGTGACAATCGTTTTTTACGGAGAGTTTGATCCTGGCTCAGGACGAACGCTGGCGGCGTGCTTAACACATGCAAGTCGAACGCTGAAGCTCCCAGCTTGCTGGGGGTGGATGAGTGGCGAACGGGTGAGTAACACGTGAGTAACCTGCCCCGAACTCTGGGATAAGCGCTGGAAACGGCGTCTAATACTGGATATGTCCTATCACCGCATGGTGTGTAGGTGGAAAGAATTTTGGTTCGGGATGGACTCGCGGCCTATCAGCTAGATGGTGAGGTAATGGCTCACCATGGCGACGACGGGTAGCCGGCCTGAGAGGGTGACCGGCCACACTGGGACTGAGACACGGCCCAGACTCCTACGGGAGGCAGCAGTGGGGAATATTGCACAATGGGCGCAAGCCTGATGCAGCAACGCCGCGTGAGGGATGACGGCCTTCGGGTTGTAAACCTCTTTTAGTAGGGAAGAAGCGCAAGTGACGGTACCTGCAGAAAAAGCACCGGCTAACTACGTGCCAGCAGCCGCGGTAATACGTAGGGTGCAAGCGTTGTCCGGAATTATTGGGCGTAAAGAGCTCGTAGGCGGCTTGTCGCGTCTGCTGTGAAAACTGGAGGCTCAACCTCCAGCCTGCAGTGGGTACGGGCAAGCTAGAGTGCGGTAGGGGAGATTGGAATTCCTGGTGTAGCGGTGGAATGCGCAGATATCAGGAGGAACACCGATGGCGAAGGCAGATCTCTGGGCCGTAACTGACGCTGAGGAGCGAAAGCATGGGGAGCGAACAGGATTAGATACCCTGGTAGTCCATGCCGTAAACGTTGGGAACTAGATGTAGGGCCTGTTCCACGGGTTCTGTGTCGTAGCTAACGCATTAAGTTCCCCGCCTGGGGAGTACGGCCGCAAGGCTAAAACTCAAAGGAATTGACGGGGGCCCGCACAAGCGGCGGAGCATGCGGATTAATTCGATGCAACGCGAAGAACCTTACCAAGGCTTGACATATACGAGAACGGGCGAGAGATCGTCAACTCTTTGGACACTCGTAAACAGGTGGTGCATGGTTGTCGTCAGCTCGTGTCGTGAGATGTTCGGTTAAGTCCGGCAACGAGCGCAACCCTCGTCCTATGTTGCCAGCACGTTATGGTGGGAACTCATGGGATACTGCCGTGGTCAACACGGAGGAAGGTGGGGATGACGTCAAATCATCATGCCCCTTATGTCTTGGGCTTCACGCATGCTACAATGGCCGATACAAAGGGCTGCGATACCGCGAGGTGGAGCGAATCCCAAAAAGTCGGTCTCAGTTCGGATTGGGGTCTGCAACTCGACCCCATGAAGTCGGAGTCGCTAGTAATCGCAGATCAGCAACGCTGCGGTGAATACGTTCCCGGGCCTTGTACACACCGCCCGTCAAGTCATGAAAGTCGGTAACACCCGAAGCCGGTGGCCTAACCCTTGTGGAGGGAGCCGTCGAAGGTGGGACTGGTGATTAGGACTAAGTCGTAACAAGGTAGCCGTACCGGAAGGTGCGGCTGGATCACCTCCTTTCTAAGGAGCACTCACCAACCATTGGTTGGTGCAGAGAATGTGTGATCGTCACCAAACGCGTGACGCACACAGCTCATGGGTGGAACATACGACAAAGCAAGCTTTGATGGCTCGCCTGTGCTAGTACGTCACTTCCGTTTTGGCGGGGTGATTGGAACGCGTGGGTGAGTGGTCTGGTTTGCGTAAAGAGTGCATACTATTGGGTCCTGGGAGACCAGCCGGCCGCACCTTGGGGTGTGGTGGACTGGATCCTTGACCCACTGTTGGAGAACGTGTTGTCTTCAGGGGTGGGATCGACCGTACGTTGAGAACTACACAGTGGACGCGAGCATCTTGCAGCGTCAAAACATCAGGGACATGCCTTTGGGTGTGGTTCGGGGTGGTTTGGTGCTGCTGATACTAATAATTTCATTGGTCACACACTTTGACTGTCGAAGCTTTCGGGTTTTGGTGGTGGGTGTGTGGTTCTGAATACTTATGTGATTTCAAGTCTCAAAGAGCAAACGGTGGATGCCTTGGCATCTGGAGCCGAAGAAGGACGTAGTAATCTGCGATAAGCCTCGAGGAGCCGATAAACGGGCTGTGATCCGAGGATTTCCGAATGGGGAAACCCCGCCAGGGCGCGTGCGTACCTGGTGACTCCCGCCTGAATATATAGGGCGGGTAGAGGGAACGTGGGGAAGTGAAACATCTCAGTACCCACAGGAAGAGAAAACAATAGTGATTCCGGGAGTAGTGGCGAGCGAAACCGGATCAGGCTAAACCGATCATGTGTGATACCTGGCAGGGGTTGCATGGTCGGGGTTGTGGGACATGCCTCGGAGCGCTGCTGAGCTTCGGACGTGAGAGTGAAGCTATAGGAGAACGCCTTGGAATGGGCGGCCGGAGTGGGTGAGAGTCCCGTATCCGAAATGGTTTTACCGCGTGGTGTGTATCCCAAGTAGCACGGGGCCCGAGAAATCCCGTGTGAATCTGTCAGGACCACCTGATAAGCCTAAATACTTCCAGATGACCGATAGCGGACTAGTACCGTGAGGGAAAGGTGAAAAGTACCCCGGGAGGGGAGTGAAATAGTACCTGAAACCGTTTGCTTACAATCCGTTGGAGCACCCTTGTAGGTGTGACAGCGTGCCTTTTGAAGAATGAGCCTGCGAGTTAGCGATATGTGGCGAGGTTAACCCGTGTGGGGTAGCCGTAGCGAAAGCGAGTCTGAATAGGGCGGTTCAGTCGCATGTCCTAGACCCGAAGCGAAGTGATCTATCCATGGCCAGGTTGAAGCGACGGTAAGACGTCGTGGAGGACCGAACCCACTTAGGTTGAAAACTGAGGGGATGAGCTGTGGATAGGGGTGAAAGGCCAATCAAACTTCGTGATAGCTGGTTCTCTCCGAAATGCATTTAGGTGCAGCGTTGCGTGTTTCTTGCCGGAGGTAGAGCTACTGGATGGCCGATGGGCCCTACAAGGTTACTGACGTCAGCTAAACTCCGAATGCCGGTAAGTGAGAGCGCAGCAGTGAGACAGTGGGGGATAAGCTTCATTGTCGAGAGGGAAACAACCCAGATCACCAACTAAGGTCCCAAAGCGCGTGCTAAGTGGAAAAGGATGTGGAGTTGCTGTGACAACCAGGAGGTTGGCTTAGAAGCAGCCACCCTTGAAAGAGTGCGTAATAGCTCACTGGTCAAGTGATTCCGCGCCGACAATGTAACGGGGCTCAAGCACGCCACCGAAGTTGTGGCATTCATATAACAGGTAGGCCTTCGTGGTCCAGCCGTATGGATGGGTAGGAGAGCGTCGTGTGGCGAGTGAAGCGGCGGTGTGAACCAGTCGTGGATGCCACACGAGTGAGAATGCAGGCATGAGTAGCGAAAGACGGGTGAGAAACCCGTCCTCCGGAAGACCAAGGGTTCCAGGGTCAAGCTAATCTGCCCTGGGTAAGTCGGGACCTAAGGCGAGGCCGACAGGCGTAGTCGATGGACAACGGGTTGATATTCCCGTACCGGCGGTAAACCGTCAAAGACCTAACCAGTAGTGCTCAGCTATCCAATACTTCATGGATCCTTCGGGTGATGTGGGGTGGCGGTTGCGAACCCGAACTGGGGTGGTGAGCGTGAGGTGTGACGCAGGAAGGTAGCCTGTGCCGGGCGATGGTTGTCCCGGTGTAAATGTGTAGCCCGTCGATTATGAACAGTTTTCGGCTTTGGGTGAGACATGATGCGGACCCGTTTGGGGAAGCAGGTGATCCTATGCTGCCAAGAAAAGCATCGACGTGAGGTTTGCTGTTGCCCGTACCCCAAACCGACTCAGGTGGTCAGGTAGAGAATACTCAGGAGATCGAGATAATCATGGTGAAGGAACTCGGCAAAATGCCCCCGTAACTTCGGGAGAAGGGGGGCCACCCACTTATACGGATTTACTCCGGAAAGGGTGTGGTGGCCGCAGAGACCAGTGGGAAGCGACTGTTTACTAAAAACACAGGTCCGTGCCAACACGCAAGTGGATGTATACGGACTGACGCCTGCCCGGTGCTGGAAGGTTAAGAGGAGAGGTTAGACCTTGGTCGAAGCTTTGAATTTAAGCCCCAGTAAACGGCGGTGGTAACTATAACCATCCTAAGGTAGCGAAATTCCTTGTCGGGTAAGTTCCGACCTGCACGAATGGCGTAACGACTTCCCAGCTGTCTCCACCGTGAACTCGGCGAAATTGCAGTACGAGTAAAGATGCTCGTTACGCGCAGAAGGACGGAAAGACCCCGTGACCTTTACTACAGCTTGGTATTGGTGTTCGGTGTGGCTTGTGTAGGATAGGTGGGAGACTGTGAAGCTCAGACGCTAGTTTGGGTGGAGTCGTTGTTGAAATACCACTCTGGTCATATTGGACATCTAACTACGGACCCTGATCGGGTTCTGGGACAGTGCCTGGTGGGTAGTTTAACTGGGGCGGTTGCCTCCCAAAAAGTAACGGAGGCGCCCAAAGGTTCCCTCAACCTGGTTGGCAATCAGGTGGCGAGTGTAAGTGCACAAGGGAGCTTGACTGTGAGACTGACAGGTCGAGCAGGGACGAAAGTCGGGACTAGTGATCCGGCAGTGGCTTGTGGAAGCGCTGTCGCTCAACGGATAAAAGGTACCTCGGGGATAACAGGCTGATCTTGCCCAAGAGTCCATATCGACGGCATGGTTTGGCACCTCGATGTCGGCTCGTCGCATCCTGGGGCTGGAGTTGGTCCCAAGGGTTGGGCTGTTCGCCCATTAAAGCGGTACGCGAGCTGGGTTTAGAACGTCGTGAGACAGTTCGGTCCCTATCCTCTGCGCGCGTTGGAGATTTGAGAGGATCTGACCCTAGTACGAGAGGACCGGGTTGGACGGACCTCTGGTGTGCCAGTTGTTCTGCCAAGGGCATGGCTGGTTGGCTACGTTCGGGATGGATAACCGCTGAAAGCATCTAAGCGGGAAGCCGGCCTCGAGATGAGATCTCCGTCACCCTTGTGGTGGTGAGGCTCCCAGTAGATGACTGGGTTGATAGGCCAGATGTGGAAGCAGGGTAACTTGTGGAGCTGACTGGTACTAATAAGCCGATGACTTGATTTCTTCCCAACCTTGAGTGGTTGGGGCATGAGTATCTTCAGTAACGATGTAAGCGTCCACTTTGTGGTTCTAGACGTACGGCCACACACCCCCGAGATGGTTGGGGTGTGGTCATATGTGAATAGAGTTACGGCGGCCATAGCGTCAGGGAAACGCCCGGTCACATTCCGAACCCGGAAGCTAAGACTGACAGCGCCGATGGTACTGCAAGGGGGACCTTGTGGGAGAGTAGGACACCGCCGGACACCTTTTACAGAAAGGGTCGCACGGTGTGAACCATGACGGTTCACACCGTGCGACCCTTTCGCTATTTCTGGGACCGGTTTGCGGCCGAGAGCAGTGTCGCCTGGTTCGGCTCGTCGTACACGGAGCTTCCCCGTTGCGATCAGGGAGTTCGCCAGGGGCGCACTGCGAAGTTTTGAAGGCTGGGTTCCGGTAGGCTGTGTATGAGATCCAAACGACGACCGAACCGGAAGTGGGCCGCCTATGGGAGCGATGATGAGTGTCTTGCTCATCCTTGCTCTGGTTTCGATTGTCGCCCACCCCGTAGCCCGACTCTTGGGGCGTCGGGTGTTTGGCGTATTCGCCCTCGTGATGGCGGCGATCTTCGTCGTTCTTCTGTCGCTCGCTCCAGGCGTGTACGCCGGCAATACGATTGTCGAGTCATTCGTGTGGGTGCCGCAGATCGACCTCTCGCTGACATTCAGGCTTGATCCGGTCGCGCTGTTGTTCGCACTGCTCGTGACTGGCGCGGGCGCGCTGGTGCTGCTCTACTGCACCCGCTACTTTAAGCCCCGTGAGCCCGGACTCGAGCGCTTTGCCGCTGTCTTTATGGGGTTCGCGACGTCAATGCTCGGGCTGGTGCTCGCAGACGATGTCTATCTGCTCTTCGTGTTCTGGGAAGGCACGACAATCTTCTCGTTCCTGCTCATTGGGCACCTCACGCGGCTGCGGACTTCGACGGCTGCCGCTCTGCAAGCGTTGATGGTGACGACGTTCGGTGGGCTCGCGATGCTCGTCGGATTGGTGCTCCTTGCCCACCAGGCCGACAGTTCTTTGCTTTCAGAGATTGTTTCCACTCCACCCGAAGGTGCGGTGGGCACCACCGCCGTGTTCCTGGTACTTGCGGGAGCACTGTCAAAGTCGGCGATCTTCCCCTTCCATTTCTGGCTGCCCGGTGCCATGGCGGCACCGACGCCGGTGAGTGCCTATCTGCACGCAGCCGCGATGGTCAAAGCCGGCATCTACTTGATCGCACGCATCACGCCCGCCTTCACCGACGTGCCGGGATTCCGCGAGACCCTCGTGGTTCTCGGCGCCATTACGATGCTCAATGGCGGTATTCGGGCTCTGCGTCAGTTTGATATCAAACTGATTGTGGCGCACGGTACAGTGAGTCAACTTGGCTTGCTCGTGATGGTGTTCGGCTTAGGTGATCCGCGCGCAAGTTTCGCCGGGTTTGCCTTGCTCTTCGCGCATGCCGTTGCAAAAGCCCCATTGTTCTTGTCAGTGGGCATTATCGATCACGCAACCGGCACCCGTGATCTGCGCAAGCTGAGTGGGTTGGGACGTCGGATGCCCGTGCTCGCAGTCATCACTCTGCTCGCGGCAGCATCAATGGCGGGGGCTCCGCCATTCTTCGGGTTCATTGCCAAGGAATCCGCGTTCGCTGAGTTGCTCGCAGTGGGGCGCGACGAGCCGATCGCGATGGTCGCATTCGCCGTCGCTGTCCTCGGTAGCCTGCTGACCGTCGCCTACATGGGACGATTCCTGTGGGGCGCTTTCGGGCGCAAGACAGGCGTCGAATCCTGTCGCGTCGCCCATGATCCCGGTCGCTCGATTCTCGTTGCCCCGGCGCTCTTCTCAGCTGCCGCGCTTCTCCTCGGAATTCTTGCCAGCAGTGTCGATCGCGTGCTGCAGCCGCTCGTTCCCGAAGCGCACGAGCGCGGTATTGAAGTCGAGCATCTCGCGCTGTGGCACGGATGGACGCTCGCACTGCTGGCCTCGGTGGTCGTGCTGGTGCTCGGCGTGCTTCTCGCGCTGCGGTTGAGCCGCACACGCACATTCGCACCACCACCCGCTGAGCGTTGGTTTGCCTCGCACGCGTACTGGGTCGTTACCCATTTCGTCGATGTGCTTGCTGTTCGGGTGACCGCGATCACGCAGCGCGGCTCGCTGCCGTTCTACTTGGCTGTGATTCTCATCGTGCTGGTCTTGTCACTGGGCGGCACCCTGCTCCTCACGGGCGAGTGGCCCAGTGAGGTGGTGTTTGCCACCTCGCCGGTGCAAATCCCGATTGCCATTGTGATGATCATCGCCGCGTTGTTCTCGCTGCGTGCGCGTACGCGCTTCCAATCAGTGGTGCTGGTCGGAGTCACCGGGTACGGCATGGCCGCAATATTCGCCATGCACGGTGCCCCCGATCTCGCGTTGACGCAAGCCCTCGTCGAAACCGTCACGCTGATCGCGTTCGTGCTCGTGATTCGTCGACTCCCGCAGCGGATCGGCAGCCGCGCAACCCGGCCGAAGCGCTGGGCGCGGGGCGCAATTGGTCTCGGCGTGGGTCTGGTCTTCGGCGCCCTCGCGGTGATTGCCCTGGGATCCCGAATTGCCGAGCCGATTTCACTGCAGCTTCCCGAACTCGCCTACGCTGGCGGCCACGGCAGCAACGTCGTGAATGTGATGCTGGTCGATATTCGCGGGTGGGACACCATGGGCGAGCTCTCGGTGATCCTGGCCGCGGCGACGGGCGTCGCATCACTCGTTTTCGTGAGTACCCGCGTTGATACCCGACCGAAGATCAGCCGCCGCGCGGCGCGTTCGGCTGCGCAGGAGCACCTCATGCGTGTAGCGGATCCGCAAGACCCGGCGCGACGCATGTCGTGGGTGCTGGCGGGGCGGCACCTCGATCCCGCACGACGCTCGATCCTGCTCGAGGTTGTGGTGCGGCTGATCTTCCACGGGCTGATCATCTTGTCGATCTACCTGTTGCTGACGGGGCACAATACGCCCGGTGGCGGATTCGCAGGGGGATTGGTCGCCGGTCTCGCGCTCGTCGCCCGCTACTTGGCCGGAGGTCGGCACGAACTCGGCGCGACGGTACCTCTCGATGCCGGGCGGATTTTGGGGACTGGGCTAGCGATCGCAGTGTCGATGGCCTTCCTTCCCATGCTTTTCGGGCAATCCGCGCTGGCGTCAGCCTGGGTCGATGTCGATCTCGGTATCTTCGGGACGTTGCCGCTTGTCACGTCCACACTGTTCGATGTGGGCGTCTACCTCGTAGTCTTCGGCCTGATTCTCGATGTACTGCGGAGCCTCGGAGCCGAGATCGACGAACATGAAGAAGCCGATATCGCAGCATTCGAGGAAGAGGAGGTGAGCGCACGATGACCATGCCACTCGTTCTGGTCGCAGTGATGGTGGTGCTCTACACCTGCGGTGTCTACCTCATGCTCGACCGATCGCTGACGCGATTGCTGCTGGGTTTCCTTCTGGTCGGCAACGCGACGAACATTTTGATCTTTCTGATGTCGGGCTCATTCGGTGCCGCACCGATTTCGGGTGAGACCGCCGCTGAAGACATGAGCGACCCGCTGCCGCAGGCGTTCATTCTGACGGCGATCGTCATCACGTTCGGCGTCAGCGCCTTCCTGCTCGCACTGATTTATCGTTCGTGGCGACTTGCGCACGAGGACGATGATCGCGTGCAAGACGATGAGGCCGATCTCGAGATTGCCACTGCTGAAGCGCTCGCGGCGACCGAGGTCACCGATGAAGACCTGGCTGAAACCCAGGAGTACGACGCCGAGGACTTCCCGGACGAAGCTTCGGATGCTGATCCCGTCGCGACGTCGACGAGCAGCACCGCTCCCTCCGCAGGGGAGGACGCCCGATGATTCCACTCGTACCGCTCGCAGTGCTGATCCCGCTCGCCGGCGCTGCGCTCGCACTCGCGGTGCCCGGGCACCGCAAGCTGCAGCAGGGGATCACCCTGGTCGCGTTGAGTTCCGTCGTGGTGCTGAGCGGCGCACTCATGTATCTCGTCGACGCGCACGGCACCCTGGTCATGGAAGTCGGCGGTTGGGCGGCGCCGTTCGGCATTGCTCTCGTCGTTGATCGTGTTTCAGCGCTGATGCTGACGGTGTCATCAGTGGTGCTGCTCGGTGTCTTTCTGTTCTCGATCGGTCAGGGTCTCGCTGACGGTGACGACGACACGCCGGTCTCGATTTATTACCCCACCTACCTCGTGCTCGGCGCGGGCGTCTTCAACGCATTCATTGCCGGTGACCTCTTCAACCTGTACGTCGGTTTCGAGATTCTCCTGGTCGCGAGCTACGTGTTGATCACGCTCGGTGGAACGGCCCAGCGGATCAGAGCCGGAGTCACCTACGTCATCGTCTCACTCGTTTCGTCAGTGCTGTTCCTGGCGGCGATCGGTCTGATCTACGGCGCGACAGGTACCGTGAACATGGCGCAGCTCACGGTGCGCATCGCTGAGCTGCCGAGCGAAGTGCAGCTGCTTCTCAACCTCACCCTGCTCATCGCGTTCGGTATCAAGGCCGCGGTGTTCCCGCTCGCGTTCTGGCTCCCGGATTCGTATCCGACCGCGCCGGCACCCGTGACGGCCGTTTTTGCCGGACTGCTGACAAAGGTCGGCGTCTACGCCATCATCCGAACGCAGACACAACTGTTTCCGAGCTCAAGCGTTGATCGATTGCTCCTGATCATCGCGGGCCTGACACTGTTCGTAGGCATCCTTGGCGCGGTTTCGCAGCTCGACATCAAGCGCTTGCTCTCCTTCACGCTCATCAGCCATATCGGCTACATGATTTTCGGCATCGGCATGGCCAATTCGGCGGGATTCGCCGCCACGATCTACTACATCGCGCACCACATCATCGTGCAGACCACACTGTTCCTCGCGGTCGGTCTCGTCGAACGGCAGGGCGGCACCACGTCGATCTCGGGCCTGGGCGGACTGATGCGCAGCGCGCCGTTCATCGCGGTGCTGTTCTTCATCCCGATGCTCAATCTCGGGGGAATCCCACCATTCTCGGGATTCATCGGCAAGCTCGGGCTGTTCACGGTAGCCGCTGACCTCGGAACGCCTGAGGCCTACTGGCTGATCGGGATCGGCGCACTGGTGTCCTTGCTGACACTGTACGCGTTGGCTCGCGCATGGGTGCTCGCGTTCTGGCGTTCGCCATCGCGGGTCGAGGCCAAGGCTGCGAAGCCCGCCACCACTGAAGCGCTCATGCTGCGCGAACGCGAACGTGCGCTTTTCGAGCGTCTGCAAGATGCGCCTGATGCGCAGCCGCAAGCCGAACAGAAAGAGATTCCCCGTCTCATGTTCGCCGCGACGACGGGCATGGTCGTGGTGAGCATCGCGCTCACCATCTTCGCTGGCCCGCTGTATGCGTATGCGACGCGCGCTGGGGAAGATCTCGCGCACCCGGGGGCCGTGGTCGACCAAGTGCTCGGCGACGGTTCGGGTGCGGGCAACGGTGGACCCGGCGGCGGCAGCGGAACGACGACGCTGCAGAACGGGGGCGATCATGAGTGAGTCGGATGCCGGATCACCACGTGCCGCCCGCCGGATGGAATGGGGAGTGCGATTGCATGAACTCCCACTTGTCATCGGACTCGTCCTGCTGTGGATGATGCTCTGGCACGAAGCATCGCTGCTCTCTGTGGTGAGCGGGCTCCTGGTCGCCATCGTCGTCATGCGATTGTTCTACCTGCCACCGGTCGAACTCGCCGGTCGGTTCAACGTGTGGTTCGCGGTGCAGTATCTGGCGTACTTCGTCTGGCATCTGGGGCGCGCCTCATGGGAGGTCGCGTGGCTCGCGGTGAGGCCCGGGCCACCACCCAAAACGTCGATCATTGCCGTAAAGCTCAACACACGTTCCGACTTCATCATGACGATGGTTGGCTTGACGAACTCGCTCATCCCTGGCTCGCTCGTTGCCGAGATCGATCGATTCGAATCGACCCTGTATTTGCACGTGCTCAATACGCCGACGCAGCGTGAGCTCACCAAGATGCGGCGCGACGTGCGCACCATCGAACGTCTGCTGGTGTGCGCGGTCGGCTCCAAAGAAGAGATGAGGGCGCTCAAATGACCGTGGTCAATGCTGCTCTGCTCATCGCTGCCGGCGCCGGTCTCACGGTGACCGCGCTTGCCGCCATCATTCGGATCGTGCGGGGGCCAACGATTCTCGATCGCATGGTCGCATCCGATGTGCTCCTCACGACGCTGATGCTCGCCGTCGGGGCAGATATGGTCGCTCGCGGGCACACCGACACGATTCCGCTCATGACCGTGATCGCCGCGACGGCGACGCTCGCGACCATCGTTGTGGCACGATTCGTCAAACGTCGTGCAGAGCAACCGGCACCGCCGCAACCATCGGAGGTGGGCCATGTCTGACATCATTCTCGACACGGCGGCGGTGATCTGCGTGTTTCTGGCCGCAGTATTGTCGGTTGCCGCAGGCATCGGGATCCTTCGGTTCCCCGATGCGTTGAGTCGGTTGCATGCCGCGACCAAGCCTCAGATCTTCGGTCTCCTGCTGGTGATCGCCGCGATCGCGCTCGATCAACGTTCCTTCGCGACGCTGCTCGCGCTCATCCCGGTATTCGTTTTCCAATCGCTCACCGCTCCGGTGGCTGCGCACATGGTGGGCCGCGCCGCGTATCGCACCGGGCAGCTCGATACGGCCACGCTCGTCGTTGATGAGCTGGGCCCCGCGATCGAACGAAGCGACCTGTATGGGCCTCGACTCCCTGACCGTGTCGATCCCTCGGATCGGGGAGTTGGCGACTCCGGCGCCACGCGATAAATTCCGCGGAATCGCCCCACACCGCGCTCTGCGCGGACGTTCGCGCTGCGAAGAAGTCTGAAAGTTCTGCTTGTCGGAAGTTCGGGGCTCTGAAATGATATCGTCATGCCACTGCAGTCAACACCTCCCACTCACGCCGCCGAGTTCGACCCGGCCGAGGAGAGCAGCGACGCTCTGACACTGGGCCGGCGCGTTCGTGCACTCCGTACGCAACGCGGTTTGACGCTCGAGCAACTCGCCCAGGCCGTCGACCGCGCCCCATCGCAACTGTCGGCGATCGAGAACGGCAGGCGTGAGCCACGATTGCCCATGCTTCGCTCCCTCGCAGCGGCGCTCGCAGTGAGCGTCGACGACCTGCTGCGCGATGAGGCTCCTTCGGAACGCGCGGGGCTCGAGATCGCGGTGGAACGGGCACAGCGCGGCGCCGTGTTCCAGTCTCTTGGGTTGCAGCCCATTCGGGTGTCGAAGACGACAAGTGATGAGACGCTGCGCGCCCTGCTGGGTCTGCATCGCGAAGTCGAGCGATTGCACCGCGAACGTGCAGCAACTCCTGAGGAGGCGCGACGCGCGAACACCGAGCTTCGAGCGGAAATGCGCGTGGCCGGGAACTACTTTGCCGACCTCGAGCGGGAAGCGGCCGCGATGCTCGAACGGGTGGGATACTCAGGAGGTCCCGTCTCGCAACAGCTGGTCTCAAACATCGCGGAAAAGCTGGGTTTCAGTCTGCATTATGTTGCCGATATGCCGCACTCGACTCGGTCGGTGATCGACCGTCGAAACGGTCGGGTGTATCTCGGCAGCGGAACGCCGTCGCGTGACGCTCGCGCGCCGATTCTGCGGGCGCTCGCGAGCGTCGTTCGCGGGCATGAAGAGCCGACCAGTTACGGCGACTTCCTGCGCCAGCGCATTGAGGCGAACTATCTCGCCGGCGCCGTGCTGCTTCCCGAGCCGGCGACGGTGTCGCTGCTCGCCGAAGCAAAACGGCAGCGGCAGATTTCGATGGAGGATCTGCGCGACGCCTTTGCAGTCTCTTACGAGATGGCAGCGCATCGATTCACGAATCTCGCCACGGAGCGGCTGGGGCTCGATGTGCACTTTATGAAGGCGCATGAGTCAGGCACCCTGATCAAAGCGTATGAGAACGACGGAGTGCGGTTCCCCTCAGACGCACTCGGCAACGTTGAGGGTGCGATGGTCTGTCGCAATTGGACTGCACGCACGGTGTTCGGGCAGCCAGACCACTTCAACCCGTGGTACCAGTACACCGATATGGCGTCGGGCGGCACGTATTGGTGCACCTCGCGAGTCGAACGCGCGAAAGAGGGGCTCTATTCGGTCAGCGTCGGTGTTCAGTTCTCTGACGTCAAGTGGTTCCGCGGGCGCGAGACGCCGCACCGATCACAGTCGTTCTGCCCTGATGATCGGTGTTGTCGGAGCGCCTCGACGGAGATGACGACGAAATGGGCGCCGGCGGCGTGGCCGGAAGCAGCGACACCGACGAGTCTGCTGGCTGCGTTGCCGACCGGCACGTTTCCAGGAGTGGACGCGCACGAAGTCTACGCGTTCCTCGAATCACACGAAACGCGGTGAATCTGCTGGACGCCACGCCGCGATGCGGCACAAAACCTCATGCCGAGGTGCGCCGTTGGCCTGGGCTGCGATAGCGTAGAAGTACCGAGTCGACCGGCTCGCATTGGCTCCGGGAGTAGGAATGGGTGAGGACATGACCAGTGAAAATCATGCCCGTCGCGACGACAGCACAGAAGTGCGATCGACTCAGCAGTTCCGTGAAGATCTCGGAGCACTCATTCGCACCCGAGCCACCGACCTCACGATCGATGAGCGTGAGGCGGTCGAGGCACTGCCATCGGGTGCTGCTCTGCTCGTCGTGCGTCGCGGTCCCGATCAGGGTGCGCGGTTCTTGCTCGATCAAGATGTGACCGTCGCCGGTCGACACCCGGCTGTCGACATCTTCCTCGATGACGTGACGGTGTCTCGACGTCACGCGGAGTTCCGTCGGTCAGGCACGGAGTTCACGGTGGCCGACCTCGGATCATTGAATGGGACGTTCAGCGATGGCACGCGCATCGAGGGTGCGGTCTCGATCGCCGACGGCTCAGAGGTGCAGGTCGGCAAGTTCCGATTCACCTTCTTCGCCTCGCGGTTCGATCTCGCCGAGGAGAACTAGGGTGGTGGCCGCGCAGGCCCACCCGTATTCCTCTGGCCTGCTGAGCATCGGTCAGGTGCTCGCGCGTCTCCAAGACGATTTCGGCGATCTCACGCCTTCAAAGCTTCGCTTCCTCGAAGAGCAGCGGCTCATCACACCCGAACGCACGGCATCGGGGTATCGCAAGTTTTCACAGGAGCACATCGAGCGGCTGCGTCTCATCTTGACCCTGCAGCGCGACCACTACTTGCCGTTGAAGGTCATTGCGGAGGTGCTCGACGAGATTGATCAGGGAAGAGATCCCATCATTCCCGGCGCCGCTTCGCGCAGCGCGTCGAGCATCCTCACCCCGAAGCGGGTGCTGAGCAGTGAGGAACTCCGACGCTTGACGGGGGCGAGCGCGCGATTCCTCGGCGAAGCCATTGCGGCAGGCCTGTTGCCGGCAGCAGAAGTGTTTCCGCACGACGCGGTGGCGCAAGTAACGTCGCTGTTGAAGCTTGCCGAGCAGGGCATCACGCCGCGACACCTCCGGCCGCTCCGCGTTGCGGCCGAGCGTGATGCCGAGCTGATCGCTCACGCGGTGTCGACCCGCGGAGTCAAGCCGGCCTCGCCGGCGGCGACCGAGGGGGCGCTTGAACTCGCTGAGCACCTTGATACGGTGCGCTCCGGCGTGTTGCGACGGCGATTCGGAACGGCCTGATCGACCCGAATTCGGCGTGTTTTCAACCTTCAAGTTCCACTTGAAGTCGACACGATCAAATTGAGACTCAACGGTCGTTGCAGGGGGGTCGAGCACTCGGTAGCGTTGGGGGAGTTCGGCGCCGCTCTCACGGTGCGCCGATGAGAAAGGAACACGATGGAGCACACTCGGCATCCTGACGGCGATGCGACGACTCCATCTGTGGAGGCGGAGCCAGACGTTGTCTCCGCCGGGGCGTACTCTGAGGCGCCTGCTGAAACGCTCCAGTCGTATGCGATCGATGCCGATGTGTTGTTCGACGACGGTCTTCCGCGCCCGAACCAAGACGGCGGATTCAAGGGTGCGACCGCGGCGCGTGCCGCGGGAATCAGCTACCGTCAGCTCGACTACTGGGCCCGCACCGGTCTCGTCGAACCCACGGTGCGCAGCGCACAGGGCTCGGGGTCGCAGCGCCTCTACGGATTCCGAGACATTCTGGTACTGAAGCTCGTGAAACGCCTGCTCGACACGGGCATTTCGTTGCAGCAGATTCGCACGGCTGTGTCGCAGCTGCACGAAGCCGGTGTGCATGACCTGTCGCAGACGACGCTCATGAGCGATGGCGCGAGTGTGTATCTCTGCACCTCGAATGATGAAGTGATCGACCTGGTGAGTCGCGGCCAAGGTGTCTTTGGCATTGCCGTGGGGAAGGTGCTGCGCGAGGTGGAGACGTCTCTCGTCGACATGGACGAGCATCGCGAGGAAGCATCACAAGATCGTGCGGTCGATGAGCTCGCTGCTCGCCGGAAGACTCGGAAGATATCCTGATTCGGTTCTGAGATGACGAAGGGGCTGGCCGCATACTCGCGGTCAGCCCCTTCGTCATCTCACGGGACGCGGTTCGTCGTCAGTCTTCGGTGACCGCGGTCGCAGTCGGCGCTCCCGGCTCAGAAGCCCTCGCTGCGTCGATGCCGGCGGAACGCAGAATGCGATCGAGGACCAGATCGAAATTCGCTGCCATCTCCTGAGACGCCTCGCCGGGCCACATGTGCACCGGCTTCGCGGCTCCCTGCGCCTGCTGCAGCGAGAGGCGCTCGGGAAGCTGCGGGTTGAGCACGAGCGGACCAAACATCTCGCGGAGTTCCCGAATACGGAACTGGTGCTCCATCGACTGCGGCTGCGTGCGATTGATCAGGATGCCGAGCGGCTGCAGGCGGGGGCTGACGCCACGACGAATTTCCTCGATTGCGCGAAGCGCACGGTCGGTCGCTGCCACAGCGAACAGGCTCGGTTCTGCGACCACCAGCACGCGGTCGCTCGCTGCCCAAGCGGTGCGCGTCAATGCGTTCAATGAGGGGGCGCAATCGATCAGCACGAGATCGTATTCGGATTCGACGATCGCGAGGGCTTCCTCGAGCTTCCAGATGTCGCGTGTCGATGGATGCGGCCCATCGAAGTTGATTGCGGAGGGGCTGCCGACCAACAGATCGATGGTGCCGCCCTCGTGGTAGTCATTCCACCCGCTGTGCGCGATCGCACTGCGCACCGTTTTCTCTTTCGGGCTCTCGAGAACGTTGGCGATATTGGCGTACCCCTCGGGGTTGACGGCGAGCCCGGTCGATACGTCGGACTGCGGATCGAAGTCCACGACGAGGGTCCGTAGACCCCGTGAAAACGCGGCCGATGCGAGGCCGAGCGTCACGGTCGTCTTGCCGACGCCGCCCTTGAGGGAACTCACACTCAATACATGCACACGGCAAGTTTAGTGGATTTGGCGTGTGGATCGCCTGACTTCGTTCTCGGCGAAGTCGGATCGCAACGGATTCAGTGGGGAAATTCGCGGCGCGGTCGGGTGCCGGTGTTGCTCAATGCCGAAGCCGGTAACCGTGACCATGTATCTTGATATCAAACCAGTTCGACGGTGTGGGCACCCGGCGATAAGCGCAGTAGCAAGGAGGCGGAGTGTTCCAGAAGATCTTGGTGGCGAATCGTGGTGAGATCGCGATTCGCGCGTTTCGGGCGGCGCATGAGCTGGGTGCCCAGACGGTAGCGGTGTTTCCTTATGAAGATCGCAACTCGTTGCATCGTTTGAAAGCGGACGAGGCGTATCTGATTGGTACGGTCGGGCATCCCGTGCGCGCGTACTTGGATGTGGCGGAGATCGTCAGGGTCGCGGTCGAGTCGGGTGCTGACGCGATCTATCCGGGGTACGGGTTCTTGTCGGAGAACCCGGAGTTGGCGGCGGCGGCCGAGGCGGCAGGGATCCGGTTTATTGGTCCGGGGAAGAACGCGCTCGAGATGGCGGGCAACAAGGTTGCTGCGAAAGAGCACGCGATTCAGGCTGGGGTGCCGGTGTTGCGTTCGACGCCGCCGACGACGGATGTGGATGCGTTGATTTCGGGGGCGGAGGAGATCGGGTTCCCGGTGTTCGCGAAAGCGGTTGCGGGTGGTGGCGGTCGTGGTATGCGGCGTGTGGAACAGGTCGAGGATCTGCGTGACGCGTTGGAGTCCGCGATGCGTGAGGCGGAGTCCGCGTTTGGTGATCCGACGATGTTTATCGAGCAGGCGGTGCTGCGTCCGCGTCATATCGAGGTGCAGGTGCTGGCGGATTCGACGGGTGCGACGGTGCATTTGTTCGAGCGGGATTGTTCGGTGCAGCGTCGGCATCAGAAGGTCGTGGAGATCGCTCCGGCCCCGAATCTTTCGCAGGAGAAGCGGGACGAGTTGACGCGGGATGCGATCGCGTTCGCGCAGTCGATCGGGTATGAGAACGCGGGCACGGTCGAGTTTTTGTTGGATACGGCGGGGGAGCGTCGGGGTGAGCATGTGTTCATCGAGATGAACCCGCGTATCCAGGTCGAGCACACGGTGACCGAGGAGGTCACGGATGTTGACCTCGTGCGCGCGCAGATGCGCATTGCTGCCGGGGCTACGCTCGAAGAACTCGAATTGACGCAGGATCGCATCCAGCTCAGGGGTGCGGCGCTGCAGTGCCGCATCACGACGGAGGATCCCGCGAATGGGTTCCGCCCCGACCTGGGCCGCATCACGGCGTATCGTTCGCCGGGTGGCGGCGGCGTGCGCTTGGATGGCGGCACCATTGATGTGGGCGCTCAGATCAGCCCGCACTTCGACTCGATGCTCGCGAAGCTGACCTGCCGCGCTCGCTCGTTCCCCGAGGCAGTGAACCGCGCCGAGCGTGCGCTCGCGGAGTTCCGAATCCGCGGCGTTTCCACGAATATTCCGTTCTTGCAGGCGGTGCTTGCGGATGATGCGTTTCGGGCTGGGGATGTGTCGACGCAGTTCATTGAGGAGCGGCCCGAGCTACTGCAGATGAATAAGCCGAAGGATCGTGCGACGAGGCTGCTGCAGCATGTCGCGAACGTGACGGTGAATCAACCCAACGGAGCAGGGCCCGGGCACATCGATCCCGCGCAGAAGGTGCCCGCGATCGATATTGCCGCGCCGGCCCCCGCAGGCAACCGCCAGCTGCTCTTGGAGGTGAGCCCGGAGGCCTACGCCGCCCAGCTGCGCGCGCAGACCGCACTCGCGGTGACCGAGACGACGTTCCGCGATGCGCACCAATCGTTGCTTGCGACGCGCGTGCGCACCCGCGATCTCGCCCGCATCGCCCCGTATGTGGCGCGGATGACGCCGCAGCTGTGGTCGGTTGAGGCGTGGGGTGGGGCGACGTACGATGTCGCGCTGCGATTCCTTGGAGAAGACCCCTGGGAGCGGCTCGCGGTGCTCCGTGAAGCGCTGCCGAACGTGCCGATCCAGATGCTGCTGCGTGGTCAGAACACGGTCGGGTACACCCCGTACCCGAAGCAAGTCGCCCAGGCGTTCGTGGCAGAGGCGGCTGCGACGGGCGTGGACGTGTTCCGCATCTTCGACGCGTTGAACGATGTGAACCAGATGCGGGTCGCGATCGATGCGGTCCGGGAGACCGGGACGGCCGTGGCCGAGGTCGCGATGTCGTACACGGGCAATCTGCTGAACCCGGCCGAAGACAAGTACACCCTCGACTACTACCTGCGTCTCGCGGAGCAGATCGTCGATGCGGGCGCGCACGTGCTCGCGATCAAGGACATGGCCGGGCTCCTCAGGCCCGCTGCCGCTGCGAAGCTCGTGACCGCGCTCCGGGAGCGCTTCGCGCTGCCCGTGCATCTGCACACGCACGACACTCCGGGCGGGCAGCTCGCGACGCTGCTCGCGGCAAGTGCTGCGGGCGTGGATGCGGTCGATGCGGCATCCGCGCCGATGTCGGGCACGACATCGCAGCCGTCGCTGTCCGCCCTGGTGGCGTCGCTCGCGGACACGGACCGCGACACCGGCCTTGATCAGGACGCGGTGTATGCGTTGGAGCCGTACTGGGATGCCGTGCGCGCCGTGTACAAGCCGTTCGAGTCGGGGCTGCCCTCGCCGACGGGTCGCGTGTACACGCACGAGATCCCGGGTGGGCAGCTGTCGAATCTGCGTCAGCAGGCGATCGCGTTGGGGCTTGCCGACAACTTCGAGAAGATCGAAGACCTGTATGCGGCGGCGGATCGGATTCTCGGGCGCATTCCGAAGGTGACGCCGTCGTCGAAGGTCGTGGGCGATCTCGCTCTGCATTTGTCTGCCGTTGACGCCGATCCCGCTGATTTCGAGGCGAACCCGGAGAAGTACGACATTCCGGATTCCGTGGTCGGGTTCCTCGCGGGTGAACTCGGTGAGATCCCGGGCGGGTGGCCGGAGCCCTTCCGTTCGAAGGTGCTCGCCGGGCGCAACGTTGATATCGCGGTCACGCCGGTGTCGGACGCCGACCAGGCGTTGCTCGACGGCACGAGTGCTGAGCGGCGCGACGCATTGAACCGACTGCTCTTCCCGCAGCCGACGCGTCAGTTCATGGATGCGCGCGAGCAGTTCGGTGACGTGTCGGTCTTGGACACTCCGGACTACCTGTACGGTCTGTCCGCCGGTGAAGAGCATGCCATCGATCTCGCGAAGGGTGTGCGGTTGTACGTGGGCCTGGAAGCCATTGGTGAGGCGGACCCGAAGGGTGTGCGCACCGTGATGGTTCGTGTGAACGGGCAGTTGCGTCAGGTGTATGTCAAGGATCAGTCGGTCAAGGTTGAGGCCGTGATCGCGGAGAAAGCTGATCGCACGGTTCCTGGGCATGTCGCGGCGCCGTTCTCCGGCACGGTGACGGTGAAGGTCGCGGTCGGGGATGTCGTGGAGGCGGGTCAGCCGGTCGCGTCGATCGAAGCGATGAAGATGGAGGCCGCGATCACGGCCCCGGTATCGGGTCGTGTGGAGCGGGTCGTGTTCACCGGGACGCGGGCCACCGAGTCGGGCGATTTGATCGCCACCATCACCGAGTAGCGTTTTCGGGCTGACGGCCCGTGCCGGTAGGCTCGGATGTCATGGCGATTCGTGACATCCGAGTCTTTGGCGATCCCGTGCTCCGCACGGTCTGCGACCCCATCGTTGACATTGACGATGGTGTACGAGCGTTGGTGCAAGACCTCATTGATACGGTCGACATGGACGGCCGCGCCGGGCTCGCTGCAACGCAGATCGGTCATACCCTGCGAGCGTTCAGCCTGCATATCGACGGAGAGATCAGCTACGTCCTGAACCCGGAGATTGTGGCGCTTGAGGGCGAACCGGAGCTGACCGGGGAAGGGTGCCTTTCCGTGCCCGACCTCTGGTTCGACGTGCTGCGCTATCCGCGTGCGACGGTTCGAGGAATCGATCTCGACGGCAACTCGATCGAGATCTCGGGCGAGGGATTGATGGCGCAAGCGCTCCAGCACGAGTGCGACCATCTTGACGGCAAGCTGTACCTCTCTCGTCTCGACCGCGAGTCACGCGGCGAGGCAATGCGTCAGATACGCACCTCTGCCTGGTTCTGAGCGGAGCGACGTCACGCACACAGCCCGGGCCACCACACTCGTAGTGGCCCGGGCTGTGCTGTCAGAGAAGGAGCTGCTACCGCGCGACGTTGACGGTCTCGGTCTGCGGATTCTCGCCATAGATCCCGGCGATTTCACCCGCGAAGTCGCGGAGAATGTTGTCGCGACGGATGCTCATCTTCGGGGTGAGGTGACCATTCGCCTCGATAAACTCCGTCGGAAGAATGATGAACTTGCGGATTGATTCGGCACGCGACACGTACTCGTTTCCGGCATCAACGGCGCTCTGCACTTCTGCCAGCACTTTCGGGTGGACGGCGGCTTCCTCGAGTGTCATGTTCGGGTCTTCACCATTGTTCTTGAGCCAGCTCGGAAGCATCTCAGGATCGAGCGTGACGAGTGCCGAGATGAATGGCTTCTGATCGCCGACCACGACGACCTGCCCGATGATGGTATTCGAACGGATCGGGTCTTCGAGAGCCGCTGGCGCGACGTTCTTGCCGCCAGCGGTCACGATGATTTCCTTCTTGCGGCCAGTGATAGACAGGTACCCGTCGTTATCCAGCGAACCGATGTCACCGGTCCGGAAGAATCCGTCGGCGGTGAACGCAGCCGCAGTGGCCTCGGGATTGTTCCAGTACTCCTTGAAGACGTCGATTCCCTTGATCTCGATTTCTCCGTCTTCGGCAATGCGGATCGTGTGCCCCGGAAGCGCCGGGCCGACGGTGCCGATCTTGAACTTGTGCGGAAGATTCACCGTTGCAGGTGCGGTGGTTTCGGTGAGCCCGTAGCCCTCGAGAATTTTGACGCCGAGGCTGCGGTAGAAGTGACCGAGGTAGTGGCTGAGCGGAGCTGAGCCCGACACAGCGAACCGTACGTTGCCACCCAGACGCTCGCGCAGCTTGCCGTAGACGAGCTTGTCGAAGAGCTTGAACTTGAGGCCTAGTACGAACGGCACCTTGCCGGCATCGAGAGCTTCGGAGTGCGCGACCGCAACCTTGGCTGCTGCGCGGAAGATCTTGCCCTTGCCCTCGGACTCGGTCTTCTGCTCGGCCGAGTTGTAGACCTTTTCGAACACGCGTGGCACCGCGAGCAGGAACGTCGGCTTGAACGTGCTGAGTGCGGGCAGGAGCTGCGAGGTGTCGGCCTGGTGCCCGACGCGAACGCCCCCGTGCACGGAGAGCACCGAGATGAACCGGGCGAAGACGTGGGCGAGCGTCACGAAGAGCAACGTCGAAGCGCCCGGCTGGTGCACCAGCTCGGTGAGTGCGGGAGCTGTGTTGCGTGACAAATCGACAAAGTTGGCGTGCGTGAGTACGCAGCCCTTCGGTCGCCCGGTGGAGCCGGACGTGTAGATGAGTGTTGCGACGTCGCTTCCGACGGCGATGGAGCGGCGACGCACGATCTCGGCGTCGTCGATGGCTGCGCCCTGCGCCCGGAGCTCGTCGAGCGCGCCCTGGTCCAGGCGCCAGGAGAGCGACACGGCAGGGAGGTCGTCGCGAATCTCAGAGAACCGTTCTGCGTGATCTTCAGTCTCCGTGAGGATCGCGCGCGCGCCCGAATCTTCCAACACCCAGTGCACCTGCAGCGGGGATGACGTCTCATAGATCGGCACCATCACGGCACCGGTGTAGTGGATGGCGAAGTCCACCAGGGTCCACTGGTAGCTCGTCTTGCACATGAACGCGATGCGGTCGCCCGGCTCGATGCCGGCGGCAGCGAAGCCCTTCGCCAGCGAAATCACATCGGCGCGGAACTCGGCCGCGCTGACGTCGCGCCAGCCCTCGCCTTCGGGGACGGCGAAGAGTGCGCGATCCGGCGTCTCCTCAACTCGCTGCTCGAGAAGATCCGTGATGTTGTCCTCCGGCACCGGCGGAACGAGGATCGGGGTTTCGGACTGATTCACGGCAGCTCCTTCGATACTCATGTATCCGTCATCCGCGACGCGGCGTCTCGCGTCGCACCTTGTTCTGCCACCCTATATGCATACCCCCGCGTCCACCCGGGCTCAGGTATGGTGTTCTCAGTCGAGAGGAATCGTGGGCTGTGCTCTACTGGATTTTTAAACACCTGATCATCGGGCCGTTGCTGAAAACGATCTACCGCCCGTGGCTGGAGGGTGCCGAGAACATTCCCGCGACCGGGCCGGTGATTCTTGTAGGAAACCACTTGTCAGTGATCGACTCCTTCTTCATGCCCGCGATGATCGAGCGGCGGGTCTACTTCCTTGCGAAGAGCGATTACTTCACCGGAAAAGGGCTCAAGGGCTGGCTGGTGAAGTCGTTCATGCTGGCCGTGGGCCAGCTGCCCATCGACCGCTCCGGCGGCAAGGCGTCCGAAGCGTCATTGAACACGGGTCTCGCGGTGTTGGATCGCGGTGACGTGCTCGGCATCTACCCCGAGGGCACGCGGAGCCCCGATGCCCGTTTGTATCGCGGACGTACCGGTGTCGCGCGTCTGATCGTGGAATCGGGTGCCACGGTCGTGCCCATCGTCATGATCGATACGGAGAAGGCCATGCCCATCGGGGCAAAGGTGCCGAAGATCCGTCGCATTGGAACCGTCGTCGGCAAGCCCTTGGATTTCACTCGTTTCGCAGGGATGAGCGCCGATCGATTCGTGCTGCGCAGCGTCACCGACGAGATCATGCTCGAGATCCAGAAACTGAGCGGCCAGAGCTACGTCGACGTCTATGCGTCGAGCGTGCGCAACCGCTGATCGCCCCCGTCGACCGGGGGAGCACGCGCCGCGACGCCGCACGTTCGCTTCGGGCGTCTCGCTCAACCGTCTCCGCGTCGTCGGGGGCCCGCCTGAGGCAGTAGGCTGACAGGGTTGCGGCGATCCGCCGCGACGATTTCACGTACCTACTGTGAGGGATCGCAATGACTACCCAGATTCACGAGACTGCTGCCGAACGAGCGTTCGCGGAGCTCGACGCCTATCAGGCGCTCGAGGCCAAGCAGCAGCCGGTCTGGCCCGATCCCGATGCCGTGGCCTCTGCGTCGCGCGAGCTTTCTGCGCAGCCTCCGCTGGTCTTTGCCGGCGAAGCCGATCAGCTGCGCGAGCGCCTCGCCGCTGCTGCGCGCGGTGAAGCCTTCCTCTTGCAGGGCGGCGACTGCGCCGAAACGTTCGCCGCGGCGACGGCCGACAAGATCCGTGATCGCGTGAAGACGCTGCTGCAAATGGCGGTCGTGCTGACGTACGGCGCCTCGATGCCGGTCATCAAGGTCGGACGCATGGCCGGTCAGTTCGCGAAGCCGCGATCGAGCAACGAGGAGACTCGTGAGGGTGTGACGCTGCCGGCCTACCGCGGCGACCTGGTGAACGGCTACGACTTCACGACCGACTCGCGCACCGCGGACCCGCAGCGACTGGTGCAGGGGTACCACGTCTCCGCGTCGACGCTGAACCTCATTCGTGCGTTCACGCAGGGGGGTTTCGCCGACCTGCGTCAGGTGCACGCTTGGAATCAGGGCTTCGTCTCGAACCCGGCGAACCAGCGCTACGAATCCCTGGCCGCTGAGATCGACCGCGCACTCAAGTTTATGGCCGCGTGCGGCGTCGACAACGCAGCACTGACGCAGACCGAGTTCTACGTCAGCCACGAGGCGCTGCTGCTCGACTACGAGCGACCGCTGACGCGCGTCGACTCGCGCACGGGCAACCTCTACGACACCTCGGGGCACATGCTCTGGATCGGTGAGCGCACTCGTGACCTCGACGGCGCGCACGTCGAGTTCCTCTCGCACGTGCGCAACCCGATCGGTGTGAAGCTCGGCCCGACGGCGTCGGTTGACGATGCGCTGCGTCTCATCGACAAGCTCGATCCCGAGCGCGAGCCCGGCCGACTGACGTTTATCACGCGCATGGGGGCGGGCAAGATCCGCGACGTCCTTCCCGGCCTTCTTGCGGGTGTGCGTGACGCCGGTGCGACCCCGCTGTGGGTCACCGATCCAATGCACGGCAACGGCATGACGACGGCCACGGGCTACAAGACGCGCCGATTCGACGACGTCATGGACGAGCTGCGTGGCTTCTTCGAGGCGCACCGCGAGGTCGGCACCTTCCCCGGCGGCATCCACATCGAGCTCACCGGTGACGATGTCACCGAGTGCCTCGGTGGTTCGGAGAACATCGACGAAGACACGCTCGCGACGCGGTACGAGTCGCTCTGCGACCCGCGCCTCAACCACATGCAGTCGCTCGAGCTCGCGTTCCAGGTGGCTGAGGAGCTCAAGAAGATCTCCTGACCCGTTCGCCATGAACGCCCCCGCACACCGACGAGGTGAGCGGGGGCGTTCGTGCGCCAGGTCTGAGAGACTCGAGCGAGGATTAGAGCGAGATCGTGCTGCGCACGCGAATCTCGGTGCCTGCAGCGACTTCGGTGCCGGCTGCCGGGTCGGTGCTGGTGGCCTTGGCGAAACTGCGCAGCGCATCAGGAACCAAGGTGCTCGGGGCGAAGCCCGCGTTGGTGAGTGCGTCCATCGCCTCTTGCAAGCCCATGCCTGACACGTCGGGAATGGGGAAGAGTTCGGGACCGAGCGACACTTGCAATCCGACGTTGTCGCCTGGGCGCACCGGGTCGGTCTGCGGAAGCAGGGCGATCACGGATCCTTTGTCGACGGTGTCACTGTAAGCATCCTGCTGCAGAGACGCATCGACCGTCAGCTTGCGGTCCGCGAGCGTCGCCGTCGCATCGGCGACGGACGCGCCAGCAACGTCGGGCAGGGTGCCCGCTGAGGTGATGAGGTCGACCACCCCCTGTTCAGGGTAGGTGTCGCCGAGGGCATCGCCATCGCTGCCGAGCGCCGCCAGCACCGTACCGGCCTCAGCGTCGGAGAAACGCTGTTCCACGACGGAGCCAAAGGCGAACTGGGCCTGAGCGATCGCCGACTCGGCGTCGCTTTGGGGGAGCCCCACGAGGGTCGGTACCGGCAGCATTTGCGGCCCCGTCGACTGGCAGAGCTGTACCGCGGTGCCTCGATCGACGCGTGCACCGGCCTGCGGATCACTGCCTGCTGCGCTGCCGGCCGGTACCTCGAGGCTCGAGCACTCGACGAGCGACACCACGAGATCGTGCTGTTCCAGAGCGGATTGCGCAGCCGCGATCTCTTGCCCGGAGACATCGGGTACCGACACCTGGGATCCGGGACCCTGCCCGAACCACCATCCGATGCCTCCGGCAGACACGACGAGCACTGCGGCGAGCAGCGCCAACCAACGGCCGCGGCGGCTGCGCGATCGGGCATACCCAGCGGCGCGATCAATGGACGTGGCAGCTGCGGCGGTGTTCGCCGGTGACTCTGCCACGTCGATCTGCGGGGCGACCGTGGTGGCATCGGCGCCCGAAGCTACGGCCCACTGCTGCTGCGGGTTGAGAACCGAGGTGGACGGCGTCGGGATGCCCTCGTCAGCCGCGCGAGGCAGTACCCGCGTCGATCCCAGGGGTGCGTCACGCACTTCACCGTCGCGCAGGGCGGAGAGAGCGATGCCCGCGTTATCGGGTCGTGCGTCGGGCTCGCGCTGCGTCATCCACCGCACGAGGTCATCGAGATCCGCGGGAACTTCGGGGGTAACCAGCGACGGCAGGGGGACTTCAGAGTGCGCGTGCTGATATGCGATCTGCATCGGCTGCTCGCCCGTGAACGGCTGGGCTCCGGTGAGCATTTCGTACAGCATGATGCCGAAGGCATAAAGATCACTGCGCGCGTCGGCGATCCCGCGCGTGACCAGTTCGGGGGAGAGGTAGGCGATCGTGCCGAGGAGCGCCTGGCCGGTGGTGGTATTTGCCGACACAGCGCGAGCGAGGCCGAAATCGCCGAGTTTGATGCGGCCGTCGTCAGCGAGCATGACGTTCTCGGGCTTCAAATCGCGGTGCACAATGCCCGCCGCATGCGCCGCAGCGAGGCCCGAGAGCACCGCATCGCTGATCTCGATCGTCTGCTCAGTGGTGAGCCGGTGCTGCTGCTTCAGGAGGTCTCGGAGCGTAATGCTCGGCAGGTACTCCATCACGAGATAGGTGCGGCCGAGGTCGTGGCCCTGGTCGAAGACATTGACCAGATTGGGGTGCGACAGGCGGGCGGCGCTCCGCGCCTCCTGCTCAAAGCGACGCGTGAAGTTGTCGTCTTCGGCGAGATGCTCGTGCATGACTTTGACCGCGACGCGCCGCTCCAGACGGAGGTCGGTCGCCAGATAGACCATCGCCATGCCGCCCCGCGCAATGCGCGAACGGATCGCATACCGATCATCGAGCGTCTGCCCGATCAACGGGTCGGTGGGCACGGTAGTCACCCGTCGAGTCTACGGAAGTCTGATGCGGCGAATCATGACGCGCGCCGGAGTCGCGCGGATTGCGCGAGATGCGAGGCGCTGGCACAGTAGAACCGTGGTAGACAACACCTCTTCTGATCGCAGCCCGCTGACGACCGCGCCCATGCTCGGCATCGCCGACCTGGTTGACCGTCTCGGCGTCACGCCGGGACGGCTCCATCGCCTGATCGAGGAGCACTACCTCGCATCCGTGCGCATCGACGGGGTCATGCGTGTGCCCGCAGAGTTTCTGCAGGGCGACGAGCCGCTGCCGCCGCTGCGGGGCACGCTGCTCGTGCTGCACGACGCAGGCTTCTCGGAAGAAGAGGCAGTGATCTGGCTGCTCGCGGAGAATGCGGAGCTGGGTGAGCGCCCGGTCGATTCGCTGCAAGCAGGGCGCAAGAGCGCGGTGCGGCGCGCCACGCAGTCGCTCGCGTTCTAACGCGACGACCTGACGTCGGTCGCCCGCCTCAGAACTCGCGTCGGGCGGCGCGATCCGCGAGACGCGCGAGTGCATCGCTCGCATCGCGACGCACGGGTGCACCGGCGAGCGAGCCGAGCGCGCGCTCGACATTTCGACTGATCATCTCTTCGACGCGATCGACCGCACCGCTTTCGCGAATCGTGCGCTGCAGGATGGAGACCTGCTCCGCATCGAGATCGTTGCCGAGCAGATCATCGAAAATGCGTCGCTGAGTCGTCGGCAGGTGGTGCCGGGCCAAAGTCACCAGAACCGTGCGTTTGCCCTCGATCAGGTCGTCACCGGTGGGCTTGCCGGTGACCTCGGCATCGCCGAACACCCCGAGCAGATCATCACGCAGTTGGAAGGCGACGCCGATCGGAAGCCCGAAGTCTCGCATCGCCTGTTCGTGCGATTCGTCGGCGCCGGCGAGGGCGGCTCCGATCAGCAGCGGCGCCTCGACGCTGTACTTCGCAGACTTGTAGACCAGTACCCGGGTTGACCGCTCCAACTGCAGGTCGTGCGCGGCGAACTCGGTCTGCTGCTCTTCGAGCACATCGAGATACTGGCCGATCGCGACCTCGCTGCGCATCCGGTTGAAGTGCTCGCGTGCGCGAATCGCGGCCGCGGCGGTCGCCGCGTGGGCGCAGGCTGATTGCATCAGTTCGTCGGCCCAGGACTGGAGGAGGTCGCCGAGCAGAATCGCCCCGGCGATACCGAAATGTTCGGAGGCGCCTGACCAGTTCGCGGCGGCGTGCCGCTCGGCGAACGCACGATGCACCGCGGGGTGCCCGCGTCGCGTATCGGAGCGATCGATGATGTCATCGTGAATCAGCGCAGCCGCATGGAAGAGTTCGAGTGCGCACGCGGCGTCGAGTACGCCGGAGAACGCGCCGTCGATGTCGCCGGAGATGTCGAGTTCGCGCACGGAGCGGTACCCGAGCGCAGCGAATTGCGCACGAAAGCGCTTCCCGCCGCTCAGAAAGCGTTCCGCCGAGTCGAGGAGCGGGTCGGCGTCATCGCCGAGCGGCACCAGATCTTCGCGATGCCGAGCCAGGATGTCAGTGATGCGCTCCTGGACGAGGGCTGCGAGTCGGGTCGTTTCTTCCACGCGCCTAGCCTACTCACGGCTGGGAGTCGTAGACTGATGGGTACCAAGTTTTCACCGAGCCGGGAGGGTCGTCATGGCGCTGTCAGAACACGAACAGCGGTTGCTTGACGAGATGGAGCGCGGCTTCTATCAAAGCGAAGCCGACGTCATGCAGGCTGGATCATCAGAGCATCGCCGGTTGAACTACCGGTCGCTCGTGCTTGGCATCGTCGTGGTGATCATTGGCATCGGCGTGCTCATCGGAGGCGTTGCAGCGCAGCAGCTCTGGCTCGGGCTCATTGGCTTCGCCGTCATGCTGGGCGGCGTCATGCTCATGTTGTCGCGACGGTCCACGGACGCGCTGACCGTCGAAGACATCACTGCTACCCCCTCTGGCGGCGGTTCGAGCAAAGCTTCGCGTGAGTCGTTCAGCGAGCGCATGGAGCGCCGCTGGGACCAGCGCATGGAGGGCGAACGCTGATCAGAAACGCATCGCGTTTCTGAACCGCGTTCGGCGGCGCTACAGCGCCGGCCTAGGGAGCGGAGCGTGGGGTGGAACGCTGATCAGAAACGCATCGCGTTTCTGAACCGCGTTCGGCGGGGCCACAGCGCCGGCCCAGGGAGCGGAGCGTGGGGTGGAACGCTGATCGATGCGCCGAGTGCGCGCCTGACAGCGCCATGAACGGGTGTCGGACTGAGTCCGGCGCCCGTTTTGTGTTTCCCGGATGATCGCTCGCGCATACTCGCGTCCCCTCGGCCTGAGTGCAGATATCTGACTGCCATCGGGCGCGTCCTCTCGTGCCCCGTGGTGGGGATGCACCGTCTGATTCTTCATCGACGGCGGAATTCCCCCCACTTTGCTCCCCGGCGTCGCACGGCGGTGCGAAAAGTGTCGAGATGGCGCGGTACTTCGGCGATATTTGGCGATTTTGTGGACGGTCGTAGGCCGGATCGTTCTCGTATCTCGGTGGCATGCATCTGCGAATTTTCGTGAATCTGGGAATAAAGTGGAGCCAATTACGCAACTGGTGGAGGAAAGTGGAGTAAACTGGGAACCAGGACGAGACGGTGGAGGGAGGGTCCATGCTTCTGGGAACCTTCACGCCGCGCCTGGACGATAAAGGCCGGTTGATCCTGCCGGCGAAGTTTCGGGATGAATTCGCGGATGGTCTCGTCATTACTCGCGGTCAAGAGCGCAGCCTGTACGTGTTCAGCGAAACCGAGTTCCAGGTGCTGCACGATCAGGTCCGATCGGCTCCACTTGCCTCCAAGCAGGCACGCGATTACCTGCGCGTGTTTCTCTCGGGGGCGCACCCCGAGACGCCGGATAAGCAGAGCCGCGTCACGATCCCGCAGAATCTGCGCACCTACGCCGGGCTCGACCGTGACGTCGCGGTCATCGGTGCCGGCACGCGCGCTGAGATCTGGGATCTCGACGCCTGGCAGACCTACTTGGCGGCGCAGGAAGCGTCGTTCTCCGAAATCGAGGAGGAGGTGATCCCGGGGCTGTTCTAGCCCGGAATCCCATGACGCACGACATCTCACGCGATCCGAGCGAGCTGCACACGCCAGTGCTCCTCGACCGCTGCATCGAACTCCTCGCTCCGGTCGCAATGACTGCCGGGAGTACCGACGGGCCGGTCATCGTCGACGCAACGCTCGGCATGGGCGGGCACACGGAAGCTCTGCTCGAGCGCTTTCCCAACCTCACGGTGATCGGCCTCGACCGTGACACCGAAGCGCTCGCGCTGGCCGGAAAACGACTGGAGCGCTTCGGTGCCCGCGCAATCCGCGTGCACGCCGTATATGACGACATCGCGCGGGCGGTACACGACAGCGGCTTCGACCGGATCGACGGCGTACTGTTCGATCTCGGCGTGTCGTCGCTGCAGCTCGATGAGGCCGATCGCGGTTTTGCATATGCGCAGGACGCACCGCTCGACATGCGCATGGACCAGAGCCGTGGCGAGACCGCCGCCGATGTCCTCGCACAAGCGCCTGAGGGGCGACTCCGCGCGATTTTCGAACGCTACGGCGAGGAGCCGCTGGCGGGGCGATACGCGCGAGCCATCGTCGCTGCCCGCGCACTCGCGCCGATCACGCGCAGCGGAGAGCTCGTCGACGTGCTGCAGGAGGCCACTCCCGCAGCCGTACGCGACCAGCGGCATCCCGCCAAGCGCGTGTTCCAGGCGCTGCGCATCGAAGTCAACGCGGAGCTGGCCGTGCTGGAGCGTGCGATTCCCGCAGCGCTGAACCTGCTGGCCGTTGACGGTCGTGCCGTCATCATGTCGTACCAGTCGCTCGAAGACCGGTTCGTCAAGCGCGAACTGTCGCGGCGATCGACGTCGACTGCTCCCGCCGGGCTTCCGGTGGAACTGCCCGAGCACCGGCCCGAGTTCCGTCTGCTCACCCGAGGCGCGGAACTCGCAGACGATGCAGAACGGGCCCGTAATCCGCGGGCCATCCCGGTCCGGCTTCGCGCCGCCGAACGAGTGAGGGACGTGCGATGAGCGCAACGCTTCCGGTCAAGTTTGACTCCGCCGCGCTGCGGCTCGGTGCGCCGGCCCAGGCGCCAAAGACAACGCCGGGGGAGCGCCATCTGCGGCCGGTCTCGGTGCCGACAGCGGCACCTCGCCCGCGCCGCAGTCCGCTTGCCATCGCGCTCGCAGGAGTCGGCATCATCCTCGCTATCTTCGCCACGCAGCTCGGCCTCAGCATCGCGATTTCACAGGGCGCCTACGAGACGCGTGCGCTCGAAACCGAGCAGCGCGACCTGGGCCGCGTGGAGCGTGTGCTTTCGCAGAACGTCGACAAGCTGGCCTCCCCGCAGAACCTCGCGGAGAACGCCGCCGCCCTCGGGATGGTGCAGAACACGCGCCCCGCAACCCTGCGTCTGAGCGACGGCGCGGTGCTGGGTGCGCTCGATTCCGAGACGACCGAAGCCAACGGCAACCTGATTCCGAACTCGACGCTGGAAAACATGCCGGTCGTCGACGCTGCGGGATTGCTGGTGCCTCGCGGACAGGCCGTGGGCGCTCAGTCGGAAACCATGGATCCGCCGGTACGGTTGTCGGGAAAGCTTCCGGCTCCCGACACCCACTAGCGCGTCCCGTCGGCGGCCGAAGAGGGAGAGGTACGGCATGCTGAGAATGCGCGGTTCGTCGCTGCGCCGAGCCATTGCGCTCGGCATCGTCGTCGTCGCCTCACTCGTGTTTCTCGTGCGACTTGTCGATGTGCAAGTGGTGTCAGCCGCGGCGCTGAACGAAGACGCGAAAGACAAGCGCGCGGTGCCCGTGGCGATTCCGAGCGTGCGCGGCGATATCGTCGATCGCAACGGAGAAGTCTTTGCGACGACCGATGAACGCTACGACGTGCAACTCTCCCCGAAGAACACGAAGCTCAACAAGGGCGTGTTCTACCGGGCCGACACCGAACGCGGCGTCGGCACGGTCGAAGTGACCGCAGCGCAGGCCTTTGCAGAGATCGGCAAGATCACCGGACAGAGCGCGGACGATATTCAGCAAATCGTTGATGACGCGCTGAAAGACAATCCGAAGTCAGACTTCGCCTACGTGAAGCGATCCATCGATCTCACCCAACTCAACGCGCTCAAAGCGCTCGAGATCCCGTGGCTGACCTTCGAGAGTCAGCATCAGCGCACCTATCCGAACGGTGCGGTCGGCGGCAATATCGTCGGCTTCTTCGGCGCGGACGACGAGCCGCTGGCGGGCATCGAGCTCTCGCAGAACGCGTGCCTCACGGGCGTTGACGGCACCGAGACCTACGAGCGCAGCGAAGACGGTGTCGCACTGCCGGGCAGCGTCGTGGTGACGCGCAAGGTGCAGGACGGCGGAACGGTGGAGCTCACGCTCGATCGCGACCTGCAGTGGGAGGCGCAGCAGGCGATCAACCAGCAGGTGCAGAATGTTGGAGCCGAATACGGATACCTCGTCATCATGAACGTGAAGACGGGGGAGCTCGTCGCAGTGGCCGAGGACGGCTCGGTCGACCCGAACGATGTCGATGCGGGCGACCCCGGCAAGCGTGAGGCGCGATCCTTCACGAGCCCGTACGAGCCCGGCTCGACGTTCAAAGCGATTACCGCAGCCGCACTTATTGATCAGGGTGTCTCGACGCCGCTGTCGCAGAATCTGACGCCCGACTATCTGACGCCTGAACCCGACGTGCGCTTCGGCGATGCATTTTCGCACCCGGAAATGCCCTGGACGCTGACCGGGATTTTGACGCAATCGTCGAACGTTGGCACCTCGATGCTCGGCAACCAGCTGAGCCCGGAAGTTCGGTACGACTATCTCCGCAAATTCGGGATCGGCGAGTCCACGCAGGCGGGCATGCCGCTCGAAGATTCGGGCCAACTCGCGAACTACACGGACTGGGACCGGCAGACGGCGTACAACACCATGTTCGGGCAGGGGCTCTCGTCCACGATCGTGCAGACCGCGGGCGTCTACCAGACCATCGCGAACGGTGGGGTGCGCGTGCCGCCCGCGCTGGTCGCGGACTGCGTCGCATCGGACGGCACGAAAACCACGATGGATCATGGCGACGACGTGACTGCGATTCAGCAGAGCACGGCGGCCGACATGATGGCCATGCTCGAGACCGTGACCACCGAGGCCTGGTTCAAAGACATCCTGGCGATTCCGGGGTATCGGATCGCCGGAAAGACGGGTACCGCCGAGCAGGTTGATCCTGCGACGGGCCTGTATCGCACCAACTACGTGAACTCCTTCGCCGGTATCTTCCCGGCCGACGACCCGCAATACGTCGCGGTAGCATCAGTGGCGTTCCCATCAAATGGCGGCGACGGCGGCGTCGCGGCGATCACGGCGTTCCGTGACGCCGCTGAAGCGACCATTCGCACATTCCACATCCCACCGTCGACGGGCGAGTTCACCCCGCTCCCGACCGAATATTGATACACGCCTCAGGAGGCACCCACCCGTGAGTACCGGAGATGCCTTGAGCATTCGCCCGCAGAGCCCCAATCCCGCTTCACTCGAGGCGGTGGTCAGCGACTTCGGATTCACGGTCGATGGATCCATCACGGGGCTCGCCGCGACCGGGGTCTCGTTGGACTCGCGCGACGTGCGCCCCGGGGATCTCTACGTCGGGATGCCGGGCGCGCACCGACACGGTGCCGACTTTGCGGCGCAAGCCGTGCAGTCGGGCGCCGTCGCCATTCTCACGGACGCGGGCGGTGTGCATCGAGTGCGCGAAGCGGGCCTCGATGTGCCCGTGCTCGTTTCGGAGTCGCACCCGCGCACGGTGCTCGGCGAAGTGTCGGCGCAGGTCTACGGCACGGCGGCATTGTCGGCTCGCACCTTCGGGGTGACCGGAACGAACGGCAAGACCAGCGTCGTCTATCTCATTGCCGAACTGCTGCGCGCTGCAGGCATCACTGCCGGTTTGAGCTCGACCGCTGAGCGCCGCATCGGCGACGAGGTCATCGTGAGCAACTTGACGAGCCCCGAGGCCTCCGAATTGCATGGACTGCTCGCCCGCATGGTCGAGGTCGGAGTGTCGGGTGTCGCGCTCGAGGTCTCAGCGCAGGCGGTCGTGCGTCATCGACTGGACGGCGTGCACTTCGATGTCGTTGCGTTCAATAATTTCTCGCAGGATCACCTCGACGAATTCGGCGACCTCGAAACCTATTTCGCGGCCAAGCTGGCGTTGTTCGCTCCGGAGCATGCCGCACGCGGGGTCGTCGTCGTCGACACTCCGTGGGGTCAGCGCATTGCGCGCGAGTCGAAGATCCCCGTCACCAGGCTGGCCACTGAGTACGGCCAAGACGCCGACTGGCATTTGGCGGTCACCCGGCAAAACCTCGACGGCGTATCGTTCGTGCTGCAAGGGCCGGAGGGCGCGCATTTTCGGGGCAGCGTGCCGGTGTTCGGCCGGTTCATGGCCGAAAATGCGGCGTTGGCGCTCATCATGCTGCACGAGGCAGGCATCCCGCTCGCCCAGGTTGAAGCGGGTCTTGAACGGGGGCGCATTCCGGTGTTCATTCCGGGGCGGCTCGAGCAGATGACGCTGCCCGGAAGCGATGGTCCGCGCTTCTATGTCGATTACGGACACACCCCGGGCGCATTTGAAGCCATGCTCGATGCACTCGGTGAGGTCGCTTCTGGAAAGGTGATCTTCTTGTTCGGCGCTGACGGGGATCGCGACACCACGAAGCGCGAGGAGATGGGGCGTATCGCCGCCGCAGGAGCTGACACCGTGATCGTGTGCGACTACCACCCCCGTTCCGAGCCGCCGGAGGCGATTCGCGCACAGCTGCTCGCCGGAGCGCGTTCCGCACACCACGCGACGGTCATTGAAGAGGGAGACCCGCGCACCGCCGTGCGGCTCGCCATTTCGCTTGCCGAACCCGGGGATGTTATTTTGTATGCCGGTCCAGGACACGAGGACCACCAAGAAGTCGCCGGGAAATTCCTTCCGTACTCGGCGCGTGACGAAGTTCGCGGCGCACTCCGCGAGGCAGGATTGCTCCCGTGATTGAACTGACACTCGCCGAGATCGCAGCCGCTGTCGGCGGACGCCTCGTTCCGGGAGCGACCGTCGCGCCCGACACGACGATCATCTCCGGTGAATCCCAGACTGACTCGCGCGAGGTCGGCCCCGGGCACATTTTCTTCGCTCGCCGTGGCGAGGAAACCGATGGACACCGCTTCGCCGATCGTGCAGTCGACGCAGGCGCGTCGCTGCTCGTTGTCGAACACGAGGTCGACGACCGAGTTCCGCAGATCGTGGTCGCCGACAGTACGATCGCGCTCGGCGATCTCGCGACCGAGGTCGTGAGTCGTGTGCGTGCGGCAGGCGAGCTGACCATCGTCGGGATCACCGGTTCCAACGGCAAGACCACGACCAAGAACCTCGTGCAGTCCATGGTCGAACGCACCGGTGCCACGGTCGCTTCCGCGAAATCGTTCAACAACGAGGTCGGCGGCCCGTTGACCATGCTGCGCGTCGCCGCAGACACCCGCACGCTGGTCGCCGAAATGGGTGCCAGCGGCGAGGGCGAGATCGCCCGGTTGACCGCCATGGCGCCCCCGCACATCGGAGTCGTGCTCACCGTGGGGCTCGCCCACGCCGGCGAGTTCGGCGGCATCGAAACCACTTTCCGCACGAAGAGCGAGATGGTGCGCGACCTTCCCGAGTCGGCGGTCGCCGTGCTCAACCGCGATGATCCGCGCGTTGCGCAGATGGCCGACCTGACGCGCGCACGCGTGCGGTGGTTCGGTCTGGGCGCGGAGTCGGACGTGCGCGCCACCGACATCGAATCGTCGGCCGAGGGCACGCGATTCACCATCCGCGCCGACGGCGCCGAAGCCCCCGTGCACTTCCGGGTGCTGGGGCAGCACCACGTGATGAACGCACTCGCGGCGGCAACGGTCGGCCTCGAGCTCGGCCTGGGCCTCGGCGACGTCGTCGCCGAGCTCGAAAGGGCGACGCTCGCCGCTCCGGGGCGTATGGAGGTGCTCGGCGGCCGTGACGGCATCACGATCATCAACGATGCCTACAACGCCAGCCCCGACTCGATGAGCGCGGCGCTGCGCACGCTGGCGCAGATCCGCAAGCCAGACGGGCGATCCGTCGCCGTGCTGGGTGCGATGAGCGAGCTCGGCGAGTACTCCATCGAAGAGCACATCCGGGTCGCTTTGCAGGCCGTGCGCCTGCGCATCTCAGAGCTCGTCGTCGTCGGCGCCGCAGCACGCCAACTGCATATCAGCGCGATCAACGAGGGATCGTGGGACGGCGAGAGTGTGTTCTTCGAGACGCAGGACGAGGCATTTGCCTACCTCTCCGACACGCTCCGTCCGAATGACACCGTCATCGTGAAGTCGTCGAACGCCGCGGGGCTCCAGCAACTCGGCGACCGACTCGGGGAGGCGCACGCATGATCGCGCTGCTGATCGCGGGCGGGTTCTCGCTGCTCTATTCGCTGCTGCTGACTCCGCTGTTCGTGCGAATCTTCAACCGTCTGCGCTGGGGCCAGCCGATCCGCGTCGACGGACCGAAAGAGCACGAGGTCAAGCGGGGCACCCCCACTATGGGCGGCATTATCTTCCTCTCGGGATCGGTGATCGCGTACTTTGTGGGCAAGCTCATCATGGGAGAGCAGCCGTCGCCTTCGGCGTTGCTGGTCATTCTCATGGCGGTCGGTGCCGGGCTCGTCGGGTTCGTCGACGATTTCATGAAGACGCGTCAGCAGCAGTCTGCGGGCCTCGGCGGCTGGGCGAAGATCGCGGGTCAGGTCATCATCGCGGTCTCGTTCGCGGCGCTCGGACTCCAGTTCGCGAATGAGGCGGGAATTACGCCCGTCTCGACCCACATCTCGATCTTCCGCGACCTGCCGTTCGACTTCATGACTTTTGGGCCGATCATCGGCGTCGGCCTGGTCGTGATCTGGGTGATGGTCATCGTTACGGCAACGACGAATGCCGTGAACGTGACGGACGGTCTCGACGGTCTTGCCGCAGGGTCTGCCATCTTCGCTTTCGGCGCCTACCTGCTCATCGGGTTCTGGCAGTCGGCGCAGAGCTGCATCAGCACGGGTGCCGAACCCGGCTGCTACGACGTGCGCGATCCCATGGATCTGGCGGTCATCGCCGCGGCATTCCTGGGCGGCGTCGCCGGCTTCCTGTGGTGGAATACGAACCCCGCGCACATCTTCATGGGCGACACCGGCTCGATGGGCATCGGCGGTGCCATCGCGGCACTCGCGATCCTGACCCACACCGAGGTGCTGCTGCTGCTCATCGGTGGGCTCTTCATCATCGAGACCGGCTCGGTCATCGTGCAGCGCATCTACTTCAAGGTGACCCACGGCAAGCGCATCTTCCTGATGAGTCCGATCCATCACCACTTCGAGCTCAAGGGATGGGCGGAAGTCACGGTCGTGGTTCGATTCTGGATCATCGCGGCACTGTTCGTCATCGCCGGGGTCGGTGCCTTCTACGGCGAATGGCTGCTGCAGCAGCCGTGAAAGGACACGACGCGATGAGCATGGGTGACACGAACGCGGAGGCGCAGGAACCCGGGCGGCCGGCGGCAATCTACGCACGTCTGGTGGCCGACAGAGTCTCGGCGCTCTCCAGTTGGCACCACGACTGGAGTGGACTGCGCGTGGCCGTGCTCGGCCTCGGCGTGACCGGGTTCTCGGTCGCCGACACGCTGGTCGAACTCGGCGCGAGGGTGCGGGTGATCTTCGGAGCGACCAATGCGGAGCGCGAACGGCTGCTCGACGTCATCGGTGCGGAACGATTTGTGGCTGACGATGACGCGGCGCAGCTCGCGGATCTCGCGGACTTCGATCCCGAACTGATCGTGGTGTCGCCGGGTTACCGACCCGACCACCCACTGACGACGTGGGCAATCGAGCGCGGGGTGACGGTGTGGGGCGATATCGAGCTCGGATGGCGCCTGCGCGATAAGACGGATCGCGTTGCCGACTGGATCTGCATCACCGGCACCAACGGAAAGACCACGACCACTCAGCTCACCGCGCACATGCTCGCGGCGGGGGGACTTCGGGTCACGCCGGCGGGGAACATCGGCACGCCGATTCTCGACGCGCTCCGTGATCCGCAGGGCTACGACGTCATCGTCGTGGAACTGTCGAGCTTTCAGCTCGAGCGCCTCGGCGAGATATCGCCGTACGCGAGTGCGTGCCTGAACTTCGCTGACGACCATCTCGATTGGCACGGGAGCCCCGCGGCTTACTGGGCCGCAAAGGCAAAGGTGTACGAGCGCACGCAAGTCGCGTGCGTCTACAACCGCGCGGACGCCGAGACGGAACGCATGGTCGAGGCAGCCGACGTGATCGAGGGTGCTCGCGCGATCAGCTTCGGTCTCGACACCCCGCCCTCAAGCGGATTCGGGGTGGTCGAGGGAATTCTCGTCGATCGCGGGTTCCATGCGGGTCGGCGATCCGAAGCGTATGAGCTGGTGACCGTCGACGAGCTCGCCGATCACGATCTCGGTGCGCCCCATATGGTGCAGAACATCCTCGCCGCGAGCGCACTCGCACGTTCGCGCGGAGTCGAACCCGGCGAAATCGCGAGTGCGATCCTGAGCTTTACGCCGGATCCCCACCGTGCGCAGCAACTCGGTGCAATCCGCGATTTGCGCTGGATCGATGATTCGAAGGCGACGAACGCGCACGCTGCCGACGCCTCTTTGCGTGCGTTGACCGATGTCGTCTGGGTGCTGGGAGGGCTTCTCAAGGGTGTTGATATCGACGCGCTCGTGAGCGCCCACGCGCATCGACTGCGGGGCGCCATCGTCATCGGCCGGGATCGAGCTCCCGTGCTCGAGGCGCTGCGGCGGCACCTCGGCGAACGCCCGGTGGTCGACATCGTCGACGCAGACCTGGATGCGGATGGGATCATGCGTGCGGTCGTGACGGAGGCGCTCGGGATCGGCCAACCCGGAGACATCGTGCTGCTCTCGCCGGCGGCGGCCTCGATGGACCAGTTCGAGAGTTACTCTGATCGCGGCCGTCGGTTCCAGGCGGCTGTGCGAGAGCTGGAGTGATGTCAGCGGGCGCGGGGCCGAGCGAGGGTACGGGCAAAGCTCCGATTCAGGCGATCATCCGCCTGGGCGGGGTGCTGCGCACCGGGTCGGATCGCACCGTCGTCGCGCTCTACACCATCACCTTCCTCTTGGTGGGGTTCGGTCTCATCATGGTGCTGTCGTCATCTTCGATCACCTCCTATCTTGCGGACCAGGGCTTCTTCGGCGGTTTCTGGCGACAGGTGATCTTCGCGGTGATCGGCATTCCGTTGATGCTGGTGGCAGCCGCGATGCCGATGCGCTTCTGGAAGCGGTACGCGTGGCTGTTCCTCGGCATCGGCATCGTGCTGCAGCTGCTCGTGTTCACGCCACTCGGCGTCGAGGTCTACGGCAACCGCAACTGGATTCAGATCGGCGGGTTCACGGCTCAGCCTTCTGAAGCGCTGAAACTCGCCCTCGTGGTCTGGGTCGGTGCCGTCTTGCAGCGCAAGGAACCGCTTCTCGGGCAAATGCGACACGAACTCATTCCGGTGGTGCTGCCGGGTGCCGTCATCGCGCTCGGCGTGGTGCTGCTCGGCCGAGATCTCGGCACGGTGCTCATCATGGCGGCCATCGTGTTCGGAGCGATGTACTTCGGGGGCATCAGCTGGAAGACACTCGGGGTGACCGCTCTGGGCGGGGCCCTGGCGGTGGCCTTCTTCGTGCTGTCCAGCCCGAACCGCATGCAGCGGCTCCTCAGCCACGCCGGCGGCACCGACGACTACAGCGGCATCGACTGGCAGGCGACCCACGGGCTCTGGGCGCTCGCTGGCGGCGGGTTCTTCGGGGTCGGCTTGGGCAATTCGAAGGCAAAGTGGTCGTGGCTCCCCGCGGCCGACAACGACTACATCTTCGCCATCATCGGCGAGGAGCTCGGCTTCATCGGCGCGCTGCTGGTCATCGCGCTGTTCGTCGTGCTCACGGTGGTCATGCTGCGTCTCATTACGCGTACACGGGACCGCTTCGGCCGCACGGTCGTCGGGGGCATCCTCGTGTGGATCGTGGGTCAGGCATTTGTGAACATCGGCGTCGTCGTCGGTATCCTCCCCGTGCTCGGGGTGCCGCTACCGCTCATCAGCTCGGGAGGCACCGCACTGATTGCGTGTCTCATCGCCATCGGCGTGGTGATTTCGATCGCGCGCGATACCGCACAGCATTCAGAGGAGATCTCACCGCAATGACCCACTATCTGCTCGCCGGCGGCGGCACCGCTGGGCACGTGAATCCGCTACTCGCCCTCGCCGATCAGATCCGTGCCGAGGAGCCGGACGCGGTGATCGTGGTGCTCGGCACCCGGGAAGGGCTGGAAGCGCGACTGGTGCCGGAACGCGGATACGAGCTCGTGCACATCGAACGGCTGCCGTTCCCGCGTCGCCCAAACCTCGCCGCGCTCCGTTTTCCCTGGCGATTCGCTCGTGCGGTTTCCCAGGTGCGCGCCCTGATTCGTGAGCGCAACATCGATGTGGTTGTCGGATTCGGCGGGTACGCGGCGGCTCCGGCGTATCGTGCCGGCGCGCGCGAACGCATTCCCGTGGTGATTCACGAGGCGAACGCGAAGCCAGGTATGGCGAACAAGCTCGGTGCACGGAGCACGCCGTACGTCGGGGTGACGTTTGCGGGCACCCCGATCTCCGGCGCCCGCGTGACCGGAATGCCGCTGCGGCCCGAGATCGCGGGGCTCGATCGGCAGGCGCTTCGTGCCGAGGCCCGTGCCCACTTCGGGCTCGCACCCGACCACCGCACATTGCTCGTCACTGGCGGGTCCCTTGGCGCGCGGGCGTTGAACCAGGGAGTTTCTGGTTCGGCCCGCGAACTGGTGTCGTCCGGCGTACAGGTGCTGCACGTCTGGGGCGGACTGACCGAGCTCGCCGACCCGGGAGTGCCGGGCTACTCAGTGGTGCCGTATTGCGATCGCATGGATCTGGCCTTCGCTGCCTGTGATCTTGCGGTGTCGCGCGCGGGATCGACCACCGTGAGCGAGCTTGCCGGACTGGGAATTCCGTCAGTACTCGTGCCCTATTCGGTCGGCAACGGCGAGCAGCGTTTCAACGCGGCGGGCGTCGTCGAAGCGGGCGGTGCGCTGCTGGTGGATGACGGCGAACTCGGCGCCGAATGGGTGCGGCACACGTTGATCCCGCTGATCGTCGATGATGCGCGACTCGCGGACATGTCGGAGCGCGCGCGCCGCGCCGGCTCGCTCGATGGAACGGCGCGATTGCTGGGCCTCGTGCGCGAAGCGTTGAGCGCGACGCGCAGCGCGTGAACTCGTCGCGCGGGCGTCGCGCGATACTCTTGATTGTCGGTTCGTGCTGAGGAGGCGCCATGATCTATCCCGATCTCGAGCTGGAGATCCCTGAAGATCTCGGCAACGTCCATTTCGTCGGTATCGGCGGTTCGGGCATGAGCGGAATCGCCCGCATGCTGCATCAGGCGGGGGTGCGTGTCACCGGTTCTGACCGAAGCGCGAACTACTCAACCGCGGCGCTCGAGGCACTCGGCATTCAGGTGAGCATCGGCCACGATGCGGCGAACGTCGGCGACGCGGACACCCTTGTCGTGACGGGTGCACTCTGGACGGACAACCCCGAGTACCAGCGCGCACTGGAGGCCGGAATTCCGGTGCTGCACCGCTCACAGGCGCTCGCCTGGCTCGCGCGTTCCGGGCGACTGGTCGCAGTTGCCGGCGCGCACGGAAAGACGACATCAACGGGCATGCTCGTGACCGGATTGCACGGACTCGGCGCCGATCCGTCGTTCGTCAACGGCGGCATTATTGAGTCGTTGGGAACGAGTTCCGGAACCGGAGCAGACGACCTCTTCGTGATCGAAGCGGATGAATCAGACAAGTCCTTCCTGCTCTACGACACGGCCGTCGCGCTGATCACCAACGTCGATCCCGAGCACCTCGACTTCTACGGCTCGCGCGAAGCATTCATGCAGGCATTCGTCGATTTCGCCCGCGGGGCGAGCGAGCAGATCGTCATCTCTGCGGACGACCCGGGCGCACGCGAAGTGCTCGTGGCTGTGCGTGCGCAGGGGAGTGCTGCTTCGATTCGCACCTTTGGCAGAGACGAAAGCGCCGACGTGCGCATCGTCGAGATCGATGACTCGGGGCCGGTGCGTTTCGCCGTCGAAATCGCAGGCGAGCGCTACAGCGCGCAGCTTTCCGTGTTCGGCACGCACAACGCCGTGAATGCCGTCGGTGCGCTCGCGGTGCTGACCGGGCTCGGCTGGGCTCCCGAAGCGGCACTCGATGCGATCGCCGCATTCGGGGGTACGAAGCGACGGTTCGAATTCCACGCTGAGGTGGGCGGAGTGCGAGTCTATGACGACTACGCGCACCACCCGACCGAGGTCGCTGCTCTGCTGGATTCCGCGCGCGCGGTGGTCGGGGACGGGCGGCTCATCGCGATCCACCAACCGCACCTCTACAGCCGCACGCGCCTGTTCCATCGCGAATTTGCCGAGGTGCTCGAGCAGGGTGCTGATCACACTGTGGTGCTCGCTGTTGACGGCGCACGCGAGGATCCGGTGCCCGAGGTGACCGGCGCGCTCGTGTCTGACGACTTCGTCGATGCTGAGCGAGTGACCTATTTGCCTGAGTGGGGCGATGCCGCGGCGTACCTTGCCGAGATCGCTCGACCCGGTGACGTCATGGTCACGATGAGCTGCGGCACGGTGTATCGCATCATTCCCCAGGTCGTCGAGGCGCTGCGCGACCGGTTCGAGCCCGAGGCGCGGTGAAGCGGCCGAGCGGGTTCGATCGCTCGCCAGAGCCAGAGCCCGAAGCATCGCGGCCCGCTTCCCCGGAGCCGCGCACGCCGGAGCCGGCGCGCGATGCAACGCCGTTCGACGCAAGCGCGGCGGAGCTCGGCGACGCGCCATCGATTGTGGATCGGCTCCGAGGTCGCCGCGTCGGTGCACGCAGCCCGCTGAACGCATCCGGGTCCGGTACCGGGGGAGAGACAGCGCCCGAAGCGGGCTCCTCCACTTCCGCAGCTGATGACGCCGAATCGTCGAGCGGCGAGGCAGCGGTGGCACCGACGGTCGACCTCAGTGACGTGCGCGCGATTCGTGCGGGGGCAGAGACGTCGCCGGAACGCTGGCGCGATCGGGGCGAGGCCGACAGTGTGCGTGCCGCAGAACGTCGACTGAAAGCTGCCGCGAAGCAGCGGCGCGCACGCTTCCGCCTGGAACGGAAGCGTTTCTCTGCTGCATCGAGAGGGAGACGGCGATTCTGGATTATCGCCGGAAGCGCCGTCGCCGCCCTCGCCCTCTTCGTTGCGGCAGGGGTGTTCACGCCACTCATGGCCGTGCGCGACGTGCGCGTCGAGGGTGCGGCGACGGTCAACGAAGCAGACATCTCGGCGGCCCTGCAGCGCTTTACCGGTGTGCCCCTCGCTCTCGTCGACGATGCAGAGGTGCATCGCGCGCTCGAACCGTTCCCGGTCATCCAACGCTATGCCGTTGAGCGCGTGCCGCCGCACACTCTGATTGTGCGGATCCAAGAACGTGTGCCCGTGCTCTCGGTCGCCGGTGACGCGGGGGTCTCGATGGTCGATGCGGCAGGAGTGCTGCTGGGCACCGCAGAGGCGGCGCCGGCTGGAGTGCCGGTTGCCGGTGGAGCGCTCTCTGACCTCGATTCCGACGCGTTTCACTCGGCTGCTCGATCGTTGCGCGACATGCCCGACGAGCTTCGGGCTCAGATCGTGGGCGCGACGGCGACGAGTGCGCAGGACGTGACGTTGACGCTCGCCTCGGGTATTGAAGTGCTCTGGGGTGACGCGACGGATACGCGTCGCAAGGCAGTGGTGCTGCAAACCATGCTCACCGCGCTCGCCGATCAGTCTGTGAGCCGAATCGACGTCTCGTCGTCCGAAGCTCCGGTATTCGTGCAGTAACGGCGTGGCGGCACACGCGCGGACGCGTTCGGGCGAAGTTTCGTGCCGGTCGCGGCGTGTCTGACTCTTGCGGCGGGTCGCTCCCCATACGGTGGGGCGCAGGAAATGTATACGGCGATACTAACACTCAACCTTAAGTAGAGGTTGAAGGTTAGGGGCGGAGGAACCACGTGTCAGCGAACCAGAACTACCTTGCGGTGATCAAGGTCGTCGGCGTCGGCGGCGGCGGCGTGAACGCCGTCAACCGCATGATCGAGCTCGGGCTCCGCGGTGTCGAGTTCATCGCTGTCAACACCGATGCGCAGGCGCTGCTGCTGAGCGATGCCGACGTCAAGCTCGATGTCGGGCGTGAACTGACCCGCGGTCTCGGTGCCGGCGCGGACCCCGAGGTCGGGCGACGTGCGGCCGAGGATCACGCCGAGGAGATCGAGGAGGCCCTGTCGGGGGCCGACATGGTCTTCGTCACCGCGGGTGAGGGCGGCGGCACCGGAACCGGCGCCGCTCCCGTGGTCGCACGCATCGCGAAGTCGATCGGCGCACTCACCATCGGCGTCGTCACTCGACCGTTCAGCTTCGAGGGGAAGCGCCGCGCCGCGCAGGCCGACTCCGGCGTGCACACGCTTCGCGAGGCCGTGGATACGCTCATCGTCGTGCCGAACGATCGCCTGCTCGACATCAGCGAGCCGGGTATCAGCATGATCGAAGCCTTCGCCGCCGCGGACCAGGTGCTGCTCGCCGGAGTCTCGGGGATCACCGACCTCATCACGACGCCGGGTCTCATCAACCTCGATTTCGCCGACGTCAAGTCGGTCATGCAGGGCGCGGGTGCGGCACTCATGGGCATCGGTTCCGCACGGGGAGCCGACCGGGCGATCAAGGCCGCAGAACTCGCCGTCGCATCGCCGCTGCTCGAAGCATCGGTCGAAGGCGCGCACGGCGTGCTGCTGTCGATTCAGGGATCATCCAACCTCGCGCTCAGTGAGATCTACGAGGCCTCAACCCTGGTGCAGGACGTCGTGCACCCCGAAGCCAACATCATTTTCGGTACCGTCATCGATGACACGCTCGGTGATGAAGTCCGTGTCACCGTGATCGCTGCCGGCTTCGACGAGGAGCCGAGCCCGCAGGTGACCGGCCCCGAGCGCGGGCGGCGCGGCAGCCATGTCGAGAGCCTGGAAGACGTCGCCGCTCCGGCGTCGCGCGCCGCGGGTGCGACCGCCGAGGCCACCGGCCTGGGGTACCCGGGATTCAATGCATCGCAGGATCGCGAGGCCGCTACGCAGAATCCGCCGACCGGGCAGTTCGGCGAGGTGCTCTCCAACCCTCCGGTCGAGGCGCAGTTGTCGGATCCGGCATTCGACGGAGATGACGACGACGATCTCGATATCCCCGAGTTCCTCCGGTAGCGGCGACGGTTCGCGCACATGGCAGACGATGCAACGCTCGCATACCCGGGGCTCGGGGAGCGCCTCGCCTCGGTGCGCGCCGAGATCGCTGATGCTGCCCGGGTCGTCGAGCGGGAGCCCGACGACCTGACGCTGATCGTGGTGACCAAGTTTCACCCGGCTGCACTGGTCACGGAACTCGCAGCGCACGGCGTTCGCGATGTGGGTGAAAACCGGCACCAGGAAGCCCAGGACAAGGCGGATGCGGTCGCTGATCCCGCACTGTCCTGGCACTTCATCGGGCAGTTGCAGACGAAGAAGGCGCGCCAGGCCGCCCGCTACGCCCGTGCGATTCATTCCATCGATCGCGAGCGTCTCGTTGATGCCCTGGATGGTGTCGGTACGCCGCTCGACGTGTTTCTCCAGATCAACCTCACCGACGATCCGGGGCGCGGGGGAGTTGCACCCGAAGGGCTCGAAGCACTCGCCGAGCGCACATTGCGCGCCGAAGATCTTCGCCTGCGCGGTGTGATGGCTGTTGCGCCGCTCGAAGAGCCGCCAGCCGCGGCATTCGAGCGTCTCGCCCAGTACTCCGATCGCGTGCGCACGCTCGCACCGGAGGCGACCGACATTTCTGCGGGCATGACGCACGACTTCCGGGAGGCCATTGCCGCCGGCGCGACACACCTGCGGATCGGCAGTGCAATCACGGGGAAACGCCCGGACCCCCGGTAGTCTCGAAACACCGCACCGTTGGGAGAAACAATGAGCAACCCGCTGAAGAAGACCATGGTGTTCCTGGGCCTCGCCGAGGAAGACCTCGACGCGCAGAGCACCGAGTCGCCGCAGCCGGCGGCCCCCCGCGCTGCCCAGCCCGCGGCATCTGCGCCGAAGGCCGACGCGCCGCGCCAGGCGCCCCAGCGCGCGTCCGTGACCCCGCTCCGCCGCGTGACTCCGACACGCCAGGCGGCGCCACAGGCGTTGAACGAGATCCTTACGGTGCACCCGACGGCGTACGGCGATGCCACGGTCATTGCGGAGAGTTTTCGCGACGGTGTTCCCGTCATCGTCAATGTGTCGCGCATGAACGACGGCGACGCCAAGCGCCTGATCGATTTCGCGAGCGGTCTGACGATGGGCCTGCACGGGCGCATCGAACGTGTCACGAGCAAGGTCTTCCTGCTCTCGCCCGAGCACATCGAAACCGCTGGTGATGACTCTCAGAAGAGCGACAGTGGTTCGTTCTTCGTCGCGCCCTCGGCCTGAGCGTGCAGATCGTTGGGGCGATCGCCTTCATTCTGATCCTCGCGCTGCGCGTCTACACTTTCGTGCTGTGGGCGAGGTTCGTGCTCGACTGGGTCACCGTACTCAATCGCAATTTCAGGCCCCGCGGATTCTGGGTCGTGCTGGTCGAGCTCGTGTACTCGGTGACCGACCCGCCGATCAAGCTGTTCCGGAGGGTGTTTCCGCCGATTCGACTCGGTCAGGTGGCGCTCGATCTGGGGTGGATGCTTACGATGATCGCGTGCTGGATCCTCATCGCGATCCTTTCCGCCCTGTAGTCAGCTGCGCTTCGCCTGCGCGAACCCGACTTTATTTGCTAGCGTTGTTCTAGACCACGTCAGTGGTCCCGAAGCGAAAGAGACGTAACGATGGCCTTGACTCCCGAAGATGTCGTGAACCAGAAGTTCACGATCACCAAGTTCCGCGATGGCTACGATCTCGACCAGGTCGATGATTTCCTCGACACCATCGTCGAAGAGCTGCGCCAGCACGAGCAGGAGAAGGCCGAACTGCGCTCGCAGATCGACGATCTGACCGCGCAGCTCGCGGCCGCCGGGTCGAGCACTGCTGCGGCGGAGAGCGCTGACGCCTCCGACGGCGCAGCATCTGAGCAGACCATCGTGGTCGAGGCGCCGGCACCGCAGCCGGTGGCAGCGCCCGTCGTATCGGCACCGGCCGCCTCGACCGACACTGCGCTTCCGCAGCCCGATGCGGTCAAGTCGAGCGCAATGCTCCAGTTGGCGCTCGAGTTGCACGACAAGCACGTGCACGAGGGCGAAGCCACCCGCGACAAGCTCATCTCGGACGCTGAGGCGAAGCGCGATCAAATGATCCAGGACGCCGAGCGCACCGCCAAGCAGCTCGTCGATGAGGCTCAGAAGCAGCGGGCTGAAGAACTTCGTCAGCTCGGTGAAGAGCGCAGCGACCTGCAGTTCAAGATCAAGGACCTGCGTCAGTTCGAGAGCGAGTACCGTTCTACGCTTCGCTCCTACATTCAGTCGCAGCTGCGCGGACTCGACGGCTCCCCTGAGCCGGCCGGCGCGCCTGACGGCCTGCAGTAGTAGTCGCGAACGTGAACAACGGTTCCGAGGCGGTGGGCATCCCCACCGCCTCGCGAAGGCGTGCGCTTGTGCCGCTGCTCCTTCTGGGAGTGGCGGCCGTAGTGTTCTCTGCCGATCAACTCGTGAAGAACTGGGTCGTCGACCATCTGGTCGAGGGCCAGACGGTGCCCGTGTGGGGCGAGCTGCTGCGGTGGCACTTCGTGCGCAACCCCGGAGCCGCGTTCTCCTTCGCAACCGGTTCGACCTGGATCTTCACCATCCTGGCGGTCGCCGTCGTCGTGGTTGTTCTCTGGCAGATTCGACGACTCCGCTCGGTTGCGTGGGCGCTGTTCCTCGGATTGCTCCTCGGTGGGGTGCTCGGCAATCTCACGGATCGGTTGACCCGTGAGCCGGGTTTTCCGCAGGGCCATGTGATCGACTTCATCTCGACGCCCTGGTTGTGGCTCGGCTTCAATGAGGCGATCTACAACATCGCCGACATCGCCATCGTCTCCGGGATGATCCTGTTCATCCTGATTACGCTTCTCGGCGTCTCGATCGATGCTCGACCTCGCAGCAACCGCGACTCGGCGCGCGCTGCAGATGCCACCGATCCCGCAGGGGAGTCACGCGACGACGCACACGGTGCAGAAGACCAGGCGCATGGAACACCGTAGTTTTCCGGTCCCCGATGGTCTCGCGGGCGAGCGTGTCGATGCCGCACTCGCCAAGATGCTCGGGTTCTCCCGCAGTTTCGCTGCGGAGATCGCGGGTTCGGGCGATGTTGTGCTGGACGGACGGACGCTGGGCAAGTCGGATCGTTTGACGGCGGGCGGCTGGCTCGAGGTGTCGTGGCAGGAGAAGCGGGGCCCCGAGATTGTTCCGGTTGACCTCCCGGAGCTCGGAATCGTGCACGATGACGATGAAATCGTCGTGATCGACAAACCCGCGGGCGTAGCTGCGCACCCGTCATTGGGCTGGCAGGGCCCCACGGTGCTGGGCGCGTTGGCGGGAGCAGGCTACCGGATCGCCACCTCGGGCCCGCCCGAGCGGCAGGGGATCGTGCATCGCCTCGACGCGGGCACCAGCGGACTCATGGTGGTGGCCAAGAGCGAGCGTGCGTACAGCGACCTCAAACGAGCGTTCAAAGAGCGCGAAGTGGAGAAGATCTATCACGCCGTCGTGCAAGGTCATCCGGATCCGTTCGCGGGGACCATTGACGGGCCGATCGGTCGTCATCCCGGTCATGAGTGGAAATTTGCCGTCACTCGCGACGGCAAACCCTCGGTGACGCACTACGAAACACTCGAGGCCTTTCCCTATGCCACGCTGCTCGAGATCCAGTTGGAGACGGGCCGCACTCACCAGATTCGAGTGCACATGGCAGCCCAGCGGCATCCGTGCGTGGGTGACGGCATGTACGGCGCCGACCCGACGCTCTCGGCCAGGCTCGGGCTCACGCGGCAGTGGCTGCACGCGATGCGACTCGGCTTCCGTCACCCCGGATCGGGAGAACGGGTGACGTACTCGAGTCGATACCCTGCAGACCTGCAGCACGCACTCGACGTGCTCGACGCCTAGTCGCTCGTGCTGCGACGCGCAGCGCGACCGTGCAGGCTCAGGTTGCCGCGGTCGGTCGTGTACAGCCGCACATCGGCGACCTCGCGAGCGGGCCTGCGATCCGCCGTCACGCGAATGCGCTCCCCACTGAGCCGGCGCCCCGAACGAGCGACCGTCCAGAGGTCGACGCGATCCGCACCGTATCGACGCAGGAGCGAGTTCGGCACGACGAATCGGTAGCTGGGGCCGTCGGTGTCGCCAGACGAGGACGCGTCAGCGCGATAGGCGAGCCGGCCGGGAATTGCTGCCGCGCGCGCGACCTTGCGCCCGGCAAGAAGCAGCGTCGCCCCTGCGGCATCTCCGGTGAGCAATCGCGCGATCCATCGTGATCCTCCGCGGACGACGCGGCGGTCGAGATAGGGTCGCGAGGTGCGGTACACGCGGTCCGCGAGGCGGGCTCGAATTCCCGATCCCGCACTCCGCAACGGTGAATCGTCCGAGGTCGGCGACATCGAGATGGTCAATTCGAGCCCGCCGGGAACTGCGCGAGCCCCGAGCGCTCGAGGGAGATGATCGAGTTCAGGCGCCGACGCGATGAGGCGGTCCAGGCCGGGCACGTCTCCTGCCCGGATGAGTTCGAGCTTCAACCGATCCGTCGGATGCGCGATCCGCGCATCGCTCGAGTCGGGAAGGAAGTCGTTCAAGAAGGCGCGATGCAGTTCAACCCATTCGTGTTGACGATCGGAATCCATGAGCAACCAGCGCTTCGGCGCATAGAACCGCAGTCCCTTGCGAGTGAAGAACTGACGGATGAGGGTAGTGCTGCGCGTCGCATCTGGAACTCCGGCACGCAGCGTCTCGGCAATGCTGCGACATGACGATACATAGTTCTGCGGCTCGATCGCCTGGCTCGAAATGTTTCCGCCGTCGTCGCGCAACGCGATGAGGTACAACGGGCCGGTTCCCGAGAACAGGATTCGGCGGGCGAGCACGTAGGCGCGCGTCACGAAGATGCCGTCTTCCAAGCGCACTTTGCCCTCGGGGAACCGGAGTCCCTCCGCTTCCAGCATGTCGCGCCGGAAGAGCTTCTGCGGTGACAGGCTCTCCATCGCGCGTTCGAGCGAGATCGGGCCTTCGGGGTGACGCTCGAACAACGCCTGCACGTGGCGACCTCCGGTCCCGGCGAATCGAGGGATCACGACGTCGGCCTCCGCGTCGTCGGCTTGATCCGCCATCACGCGGAGTGCATGCGGCACCATCGTGTCATCCGCATCCATGAACAGTACGTAGCGTCCCCCCGCGCGTTCGAGGCCCCGATTGCGCGGCATCCCGGGCCATCCACTGTTTTCCTGGTGCACGACGGTGATCCGGTCATCTCGAGCGGCGAAACGGTCGAGCTCTGCGCCCGATCCATCCGTCGATCCGTCGTTGATGGCGATGATCTCGATATCGCGCAGGTCTTGAGCGACCAATGACTCGAGCGTCCCGGTGAGGTAGGGCATCGAGTTGTAGACGGGAATCACCACGCTCACGCGCGGGATGCGTTCGTTCACTGGGCAACTCCTCGAAGTATCGCTGGCACCGGCGGCCCATATCGATGGGACCTCGTCGCAGGAACGGGGCGCTTGGAGAACGCGTTCGTACCCGCCGTCCGTTCACCCTACTCCCGGTGAGGTTTTGAACCGCTGTGACGACCCCGCTGTGAAGACGTGCTGGGAGCCCCGCAGCACAGAGCTTGATACGCTTCCGAGGCATGGATACTCAGGCAGCGACGACCACTCCCGCACAGGGCGGCCCGAAGCGCGTCGAGTATTTCGAGGTGTTGCGCGTCATCGCGACGATCGCGGTGATCGGGATCCATGCGGCGATCACCGAATGGCATGCCATTCCGATGAGCGACACCCGATGGGTCGAGTTGACCTGGATCAACGGCGCACTGCGGTTCTGTGTGCCGATTTTCTTCATGATCTCGGGAGCGCTCTTTCTCGACCCCCGGCGCACGCTTCGGGCACGTTCATTGCGGCGACGTATTGCACGTCTCACGGTCGGATACGCCGTGTGGTCGCTGCTGTACGCCGCGCTCACGGTGTACGGCCCCGGTGGAAGCCAGGATCTGTGGGAGTTCATCTCAGAATTCGTGACCGGTCACTTTCACCTGTGGTTCTTGATCGCATTGATCGGGCTGAACCTGGCGACGCCGATCCTGCGCCGGGTCACGACCGACCGTCGTATCTCGTGGTACTTCGTCGCACTCGCGGTTCCGTTCGCGGCGGTGTTCCCGCTCCTCGAGTCCATCCCCGGTGCCGGCGACCTGCTGCGGTCGGTGCTCGGCACGATGCGCTTCGACCTCGTGCTCGGGTACTCCGGCTACTTCGTGCTCGGCTATCTGCTGCACACGGCGCGCGGCACGACACGAGCACGCGTGGGGTGGATCATCTGCGCGGCTGCGGGCATCGCGGCGACCGTATGGGGCACGATCGAAGCGTCGCGGGCCGCGGGAGAGACCGATGAGCGGTACTTCGACTTCGTATCGATAACGGTGGCGGTTGTCGCGGTCGCCGTCTTCGTCTGCGCGCGCGATTGGAACGTCTCGCACCGACTGAGCGCCGGGTGGTCTCGCGCGGTGACCGTATTCGCCGCGGCATCATTCGGAATCTATCTCGTGCATCCCTTTTTCCTGTGGTGCCTGAGGCAGGCCGGAATGACGACGGAGATCGCCAGCCCGTGGATCTCGGTGCCTGTGCTCACCATTGCTGTCGCCGCGCTGAGTCTCGGGGCCGCTCTCCTCTTGCGCTGCATCCCCTGGGTGCGCGGAGTGCTCGCCTGATCTCCTGACCGCGCCGCGCCGCGCGCCCCCTCGAGAAGTGTCGAATGTCAGAGGCGCGCAGTACCCTGGTGATGGTCCGCGAGAGGGGTTTCACCGGTGTCAGATTCAGACGGGTTCGTGCATCTGCACGTGCACAGCGAGTACTCGATGCTCGACGGGGCGGCGCGTGTCGGGCCGCTCATGGAGGCCGCGGCTGCGCAGGGAATGCCGGCGATCGCGGTCACCGACCACGGCAACACGTTCGGTGCGTTCGACTTCTGGCGACAGGCCAAAGACCACGGGCTCAATCCCATCATCGGCATTGAGGCGTACCTCACGCCGGGCACGCATCGCACGGACAAGACTCGTGTGCGCTGGGGCGACGGCGGTGGCGACGACGTCTCGGGCTCGGGTGCCTACACGCACATGACCATGCTGTCTGAGTCGACGGAGGGCATGCACAACCTCTTCCGGCTCTCGAGCTACGCGTCGATGCAGGGGTACTACTTCAAGCCGCGTATGGATCGCGAGCTCCTCCAGACCTACGGCAAAGGGCTGATCACCACGACTGGCTGCCCGTCGGGCGAGATCCAGACTCGACTGCGCCTGGGGCAGTACCAGGAGGCGCGCCAGGCAGCGGCAGAATTCCAGGACATCTTCGGGCGCGAGAATTTCTTCTGCGAGCTGATGGATCACGGGCTTGAGATCGAACGCCGTGTGCAGAGCGATCTGGTGAAGATCGCTCGCGACCTCTCGATTCCACTCGTCGCGACGAATGACCTCCACTACGTGCACGAGGCCGATGCCGAGGCGCACTCGGCGCTCCTGTGCGTGCAGTCGGGGTCGCGCCTCGACGATCCGAACCGCTTCCAATTCAACGGTTCGGGGTACTACTTGAAGACGGCCGCTGAAATGCGGCACATTTTCCGCGACTTCCCGGAGGCGTGCGACAACACCCTGCTCATTGCCGAGCGCTGCAATGTGGAATTCAACACCTCGGCGAACTATATGCCGCGATACCCGGTGCCCGCGGGCGAATCCGAAGATAGCTGGTTCATCAAAGAAGTCGAGCAAGGCCTGCGATACCGGTATCCGAACGGCATTCCCGATGATGTGCGCAAGCAGGCCGAGTACGAGATCGGCGTCATCACGCAGATGGGGTTCCCCGGCTACTTCCTCGTCGTCGCCGACTTCATCAATTGGTCGAAGAACAACGGTATCCGCGTGGGTCCCGGCCGCGGTTCGGGTGCCGGTTCGATGGTGGCGTACGCCATGCGCATCACCGATCTCGATCCGCTGCAGCACGGGCTGATCTTCGAGCGCTTCCTGAACCCCGACCGTGTTTCCATGCCCGACTTCGACGTCGACTTCGATGATCGCCGCCGCGGCGAAGTCATCAAGTACGTGACCGAAAAGTACGGCGATGAACGTGTCGCTCAGATCGTCACCTACGGCACGATCAAATCGAAGCAGGCGCTGAAAGACTCGTCGCGCGTGCTCGGGTTCCCCTTCGGAATGGGCGAGAAGCTGACCAAAGCGATGCCGCCCGCGGTCATGGCCAAAGACATCCCCCTCTCGGGGATTACCGACAGCAAGCACCCGCGGTACAAAGAGGCAGCCGAGTTTCGCGCAGTACTGCAGGAAGACCCCGAGGCTAAGACGGTCTACGACACCGCACTCGGGCTTGAAGGCCTGAAGCGCCAGTGGGGTGTGCACGCCGCCGGTGTGATCATGTCGAGCGATCCGCTCATCGACATCATTCCGCTGCAGAAACGTGAGCAAGACGGTCAGATCGTCACCCAGTTCGATTACCCCACCTGCGAGGGCCTCGGGCTGATCAAGATGGACTTTCTGGGGTTGCGCAACCTCACGATCATCTCGGACGCGCTGGAGAACATCCGCCTGAACCGCGGCGAGGAGCTCGACCTCGAGCGACTCGAGCTCGACGATGCACCGTCGTACGAGTTGCTCGCGCGCGGAGACACACTCGGGGTGTTCCAGCTCGACGGAGGGCCGATGCGCGGCCTGCTGCGCCTCATGAAGCCCGACAACTTCGAAGACATCTCCGCGGTGCTCGCACTGTACCGCCCGGGCCCCATGGGCGCCGATTCTCATACGAACTATGCGCTCCGCAAGAACGGCCTGCAAGAGATCACTCCGATTCACCCGGAGCTGGCCGAGCCGTTGAAGGACATCCTCGAGACAACGTACGGCCTCATCATCTACCAGGAGCAGGTGATGTCGATCGCGCAGCGGGTTGCGGGCTTCTCGCTCGGCCAGGCCGATATTCTGCGGCGCGCCATGGGCAAGAAGAAGAAGTCTGAGCTTGATAAGCAGTACGAAGGCTTTGCGGGCGGCATGAAAGAGCGCGGGTACTCCGAGGCGGCTGTCAAAGCGCTCTGGGACATTCTGCTGCCTTTCTCGGACTACGCATTCAACAAGGCGCACTCTGCGGCGTACGGCGTGGTGAGCTATTGGACGGCCTATCTCAAAGAGCACTATCCCGCCGAGTACATGGCGGCGCTGTTGACGAGCGTCGGCGACTCCAAAGATAAACTCGCGATTTACCTCAACGAGTGCCGCCGCATGGGCATCAAGGTGCTGCCGCCCGCGGTGAATGAATCGTTCGCGAACTTCTCCGCAGTCGGCACCGATATTCGATTCGGCCTTGGCGCGATTCGCAATGTCGGTACGAACGTTGTCGAGGCGGTGCGGGAGGCGCGCGAGACCAAGGGCAACTTCGAGACGTTCCACGACTATCTGAAGAAGGTGTCGCTGGTCGCGCTGAACAAGCGCACGATCGAATCGCTCATCAAAGCGGGTGCCTTCGACGGACTCGGGGGCACGCGACGGGCATTGGTCGAAATCCACGAATCCGCGATTGAAAGTTCGGTCAAGGAGAAGCGTGACGCCGAGAACGGCAATGTCGGTTTCGATTTCGATAGCCTGTTCGCCGAAGTCGCCGAGGCCGACGGAGCCGGTGATTCGGTGTCGCAGGTACCCGATCGCCCGGAATGGACGAAGAAAGACAAGCTCGCGTTCGAACGAGAGATGCTCGGCTTGTACGTCTCGGATCACCCGCTTCGCGGACTCGACGCCGCCCTTGCGAAAGAAGCGAGTGCCACCGTGCAGCAGGTGACCAACCCCGAAGCGAGTCCGAGCTTTGACGGTGAGATTGTCACGGTCGCCGGGCTCCTCACGAGTGTGCAGCACCGCACGGCGAAGTCCGGCAACCTGTACGGCATGGTCACGATCGAGGACTTCACCGGCGAGGTGCAGGCACTGTTCATGGGGAAGTCGTATCAAGAGTTCGGCAGCCTGCTGCAGCCAGACAGCGTGGTGGCACTTCGAGGGAAGATGAATGCGCGTGACGATGGCATGTCCATGCACGCCTACGGCGTCAAGCCGATCGATGTCTCTGCCCAAGACGACGCGTCGATGCTGATGATCTCCCTTGCGGACTCCCGAGCGACCGAGAAGGTGATGGGGGAGTTGAAGGATACCCTGACGCGTCACCGGGGTGACAGCGAGGTGCGTTTGAACTTGATGACGGCGACGGCGATCCGCGTCTTCGAGCTTCCGCAGCAGGTGCGCATCACGGCTGATCTCTTCGGCGAGCTGAAGGGCCTGCTCGGCCCGCGGTGTCTGCTGCCCGTGGAAGATCTGCTGTAACCGTGCAGCAATCCGGCCGGAGTAGGGTGTGCGTATGAGCGAGTCACAGCAGCAGATCATCGAAGCCCTGGGCGTGCAACCCGAGATCGACCCGCAGGCGGAGATCGAACGTCGCGTCGCCTTTCTCGCCGCATACGCCGCTTCCATTCCGGGAGTGCGCGGCTTCGTGCTCGGAATTTCAGGCGGCCAAGATTCGTCGTTGGCGGGTCGGCTGGTGCAGCTCGCTGTCGAGCGCCTGCGTGCCGCGGGTCGCGAGGCAGAGTTCGTCGCCGTCCGGTTGCCGCACGGCGTGCAGCAGGATGAGGATGATGCGCAACTCGCGCTCCAGTTCATCGCACCCGATCAGACGCTGACTGTAGATATCAAGCCCGCGACATCCGCGCTCGATGCGGCAGTGTCGGATGCCCTCGGCTCACCGGTCACTGATTTCAACCGCGGCAACATCAAAGCCCGCATGCGCATGGTCGCCCAGTACGCCATCGCGGGCGACCGCGGACTCCTCGTCGTGGGCACGGATCACGCTGCGGAAGCCGTGACCGGCTTCTTCACCAAGTTTGGCGACGGTGCGGCCGACGTCGTGCCGCTCGACGGATTGACCAAGGGGCAAGGTGCCTCGCTGCTGCGGGCACTCGATGCCCCGGAGCGTCTCTGGAAGAAGGCGCCGACCGCAGACCTGCTCGACGACCAGCCGGGTCAGACCGACGAATCGAGTCTTGGCGTCAGCTATTCCGAGATCGACGAGTTCCTCACCGGGAACACGGTCGACCCGACAAGCGTTGAGAATCTTGAGCGCCGGTACCGCGCGACGGAGCACAAGCGCCGTCAGCCGGTCTCGCCCAGTGATGACTGGTGGGTGCCGGCTGAAGGAGAGAAATGACGAACACGACGTACGTTTTGGCCGGGGGCTGCTTCTGGTGCCTGGATGCCGCGTATCGCGCACTCCGGGGTGTTACTGATGTGGTGTCGGCCTACACAGGTGGCGAAAGTGACCATCCCACGTATGAGCAGGTGTGCACGGGAGCAACGGGGCACGCGGAAGCCGTGGCAGTGACGTTCGACCTGGAAGTCATCCCTTCATCGGTGATTCTGGATGCGTTCTTCACGATGCACGACCCGACTCAGCTCAACCGGCAGGGCAATGACGTGGGTACGCAATACCGATCCGCGATGTTCCCAGCAGATGACGCGCAACGGGTCGAGTTCGAGTCCGCCCGCGAGCGGGCGGGCGGACTCTGGCCTCGTCCGGTCGTTACGACGATCGAACCGCTCGGCGCGCTGTATCCGGCTGAGGAATACCACCAGGATTTCTTCGCGAAGAATCCGACTCAGGGATACTGCCTCGCGGTCGCCGTGCCGAAGGTGAATAAGGTTCGGGCGTCGTTCGCACAGTACCTGCGTTAGGCGGCACTCGGCAGCACCTCCGACTCAGTGACGTCGCCTTCGCCCAACGGCGCACTCTCGACAGCGTCAGAGGTCACCGGTGTCACCGACCATCCGGAATCTGCGGGGGTAAGCGTGTCATCGGTGAAGGCTCCGGGATCCGCTGATGTTGCTGGCGCGTCGGATTCGATTGCCGGGGTTGCGGCGTTCTGCTTCGCAAATGTGCTCGTGCCCCAGCGAAGGTCGTGGCCGATCGCATCGGCCTCGACTTCGACGGAGGTACCGGACTTCTCCTCGGTCTCCCACGCGCGGACGCGCAATCGCCCATTTACGATGACGCGGTCGCCGGTCGAAAACGAGGCGGCTGAGTGGTCGGCGAGCCCCCGAAAGGTGTTGACCGTCAGCCAGTTGGTCTCGCCATCGACCCACTGCGAACGCTCGCGATCGTACTTCCGCTCGGTCGCGGCGATTCGGAACGTGCAGAGCGTTACCTTGCCAGGTGTCGCAATCAGTTTGGGGGTCGTCGCAACCGTGCCGACGACGCAGACAGAGATGGTCATGCTTCGCTCCTTCGTTGGTGCCGCGAACGGCGGTGATGTGATGAGCGGACGGCGCGTGCCGTGCGGAGTCCGTGCCGCCCGCTCACCCATAGCCTGTGCGATCCCTGCGACCCCCACCGTCGGGTGCGCTCGAATTGTGGATGCCGAGGAGCCACACGGGAAGAAAGCCCGACAGTGGACGGATCATTCCACCTGATTGTGGGGAGGTGATCCTGTTCCAGCGCATCACCAGCAAGGTCGCGCGCCCGCTTTGTACACTGTGCGTGTGCCTACTGATCCGCATCCCGCCCGCCGATCTGCGTTTGCCGCTGCCGGAGCGCTCGCGCTGAGCGCACTGCTGCTCGGCGGGTGCGCCCTGCTGGAGGGCCCCACACCCGAGACGCCGAAGCGCGAGACGCAGGCTCCGCCGGAGACCACCCCCGAGCTGGTTCCCGGGGGGTCTGCCGCCGAGAATCTGCCGTATTTCACGGAAGTGCTACGGGCGTATAGCGCCGGCACGGGGGCCGTGCAGGGCGCACCGATCGTGCAAGCCGTCGCCGATGCCGGTTTCGATAAGAGCGCGATGCAGGTGAGTTTCGACGCGAGCAAGACCAATCTGCCCGCCGACAACATCTTCGTGTCGGTGCGCATCGGTACGGACTGCCTGATCGGTCAAGTCGTCGCAGCTGATCGGAGCTTCGTCGCACAGAATGAACCCGCAGTCGGGCCGAATCAGGATCTGTGCCTGATCGGGGAGACCGCGCCCATCAGCTGAGCAACGCTCCGCGCGGTAGAGTGGTGGCGATCCGCATCCATTCCTGCCCACAAAGGAGTTCGGGGCGCCTTCGCGCCCGAAAGTGTCTATGGCTGAGTACATTTACCAGATGGTTCGCGCGCGCAAGGCGCACGGCGACAAGGTGATCCTCGATGACGTGACCATGGCGTTCCTGCCGGGCGCGAAGATCGGTGTGGTCGGCCCGAACGGGGCCGGTAAGTCCACGATTCTGAAGATCATGGCGGGGCTCGATACCCCGTCGAACGGCGACGCGATCCTCACCCCCGGATACTCCGTCGGAATTCTGATGCAGGAGCCGGAGCTCGACGAGCACCTGACTGTGCTCGAGAACGTGCAGCAGGGCGTCGCCGAGATCAAGGGCAAGCTCGATCGCTTCAACGAGATCTCAGCGGAGATGGCGAATCCCGACGCCGACTACGACAAGCTTCTTCCCGAGATGGGCGAGCTGCAGGAAGCGATCGACGCGGTCGACGGCTGGGACCTCGACAACCAGCTCGAGCAGGCCATGGATGCACTCCGCTGCCCGCCGGCCGACGCCATCATCTCGAACCTCTCAGGCGGTGAGAAGCGCCGCGTCGCGCTCTGCAAGCTGCTGCTCGAGAAGCCGGATCTGCTGCTCCTGGACGAGCCCACGAACCACCTCGATGCCGAGAGCGTGCTGTGGCTCGAGCAGCACCTCGCCAAGTATCCGGGTGCGGTCATGGCCGTCACCCACGACCGATACTTCCTCGACCACGTCGCAACCTGGATCTGTGAGGTCGACCGCGGCCGCCTCTACCCCTACGAGGGCAACTACTCCACGTACCTGGAGCAGAAGGCAGCTCGCCTTGAGGTGCAGGGCAAGAAGGATCAGAAGCTGCAGAAGCGCCTCAAAGAGGAGCTCGAGTGGGTTCGCTCGAACACCAAGGGGCGTCAGGCGAAGTCGAAGGCACGTCTGGCCCGCTACGAGGAGATGGCGACTGAGGCCGAGCGCACGCGCAAGCTCGACTTCGAAGAGATCCAGATTCCCGCGGGCCCGCGTCTCGGCAATGTCGTGCTCGAGGCGAAATCGCTGAACAAGGGCTTCGACGGGCGCACGCTCATCGATGGCCTGTCGTTCTCGCTGCCGCGCAACGGCATCGTGGGCATCATCGGCCCGAATGGCGTGGGTAAGACGACGCTCTTCAAGACAATCGTCGGCATCGAACCGCTCGACGGTGGGGAACTCAAGATCGGCGAGACCGTCAAGCTGAGCTACGTCGACCAGACGCGAGGCGGCATCGACCCCAAGAAGACCGTGTGGGAGGTGGTCTCCGAGGGCCTCGACTACATGAAGGTCGGCAACGTCGAGATCCCGTCGCGCGCCTACGTCTCAACCTTCGGGTTCAAGGGTCCGGATCAGCAGAAGCCGGCCGGCGTACTCTCCGGTGGCGAGCGCAACCGCCTGAACCTGGCCCTGACGCTCAAGCAGGGCGGTAACCTCCTGCTCCTCGATGAGCCGACCAACGACCTCGACGTCGAGACGCTCACGAGCCTCGAGAACGCGCTGCTCGAGTTCCCGGGTTGCGCGGTCGTCATCACGCACGACCGGTGGTTCCTGGATCGCATCGCAACGCACATTCTCGCCTACGAGGGCACCGAGGAGAACCCCGCGAACTGGTACTGGTTCGAGGGCAACTTCGAGGCCTACGAGGCGAACAAGATTGAGCGGCTCGGTGCCGACGCGGCGAAGCCATCGCGAGTCACCTACCGCAAGCTCACTCGCGACTGAACCGCAGCGAGGCGCGGCTCCCGATGAGGGGCCGCGCCTCGCTTGCTTGGGGCGCACATCGATCGCCTCGCGGGCAGGAGCCTGGCGAGGCGAGAGGGGAACACTCATGACACGGACACGCGTCGATATGGAACTGCGCTGGGGCGATCAGGATGCCTACGGGCACGTGAACAACGTCGCATTCGCGCGATTTCTTGAGGAGGCGCGCGTGCGCACCTTCTGGCTGGGGTCGGGGCGCGAGCGCACGGGGATGGAACGTCATTTCCGGGGCGACGATCCGAACGGCCCGAAAATGCTCGTGGCGAGCCAGCAGATCGAGTACACCCGCGTGCTCGAGTACTCAGAGCGTCCGATCACCGTTGAATTGTGGGTCGGCAAACTCGGGGGATCGAGCCTCGAAGTTCACTACGAGATCGTCGATGGCGCGGCTCCCGAGCGCTCGGTCGTCGCGAAGGCGATCTCCCACATCGTCATCGTTGACGGGGCGACGCTGCGTCCGATGCGCCTGTCGGATGCCGGCCGAGCATCAGTCGAGCCTTGGATGGATGAGCCGCTGCGCATGCGGCGGGGCTGAAGACGGTTTCCGGGCTTACTCTTGGCCAGGCAGCCGGATCATGCTCTCTTGCGCCACGCTTGCCACCAGGTTGCCGTCACGGTCGAAGAAGCGGCCATGCGCCAGCCCGCGACCGCCCTGTGACGTCGGCGAATCGAGTTCGTAGAGCAACCACTCGTCGACCCGGAACGGGCGGTGGAACCACATGGCATGGTCGAGGCTCGCCGCCCGCATCCCCGGTGTGGCCCAGGGAATGCCGTGCCGTCGCGCCACCGGTTCGAGCAGCAGGTAGTCGCTGCCGAAGGCGAGTGCCGCAGCATTGAGCAGTGGTGAGGCGTCAAATGCATCGCGGCTGCGCATCCAGACGCGTTGTGTCGAGGTGCGCTCGGCAACGCGCAGGATGATGTCCGACTCGGCATAGCGAAAGTCAAACGGTCGATTGAGGACCCACGAGGCACGTCCATCGCCGCCGAGGTGGCCGTACTTCTCCCAGACTGTCGGCAACGTTTCGGGGTCGGGGACCGTCGTGAGATCGATCATCTGCTGGTGCTCCACACCCGCATCCGGGGTCTGGAACGACGAGATCATCGACATGCGCGCCTCACCGTGCTGATACGCCTGAACGCGTCGGGTCGAGAATGAGCGCCCATCGTGGAGGCGGTCGACTTCGAAGGTCATCCGCTCGTCGCTATCGCCTGGTCGCAGGAAGTAGCCGTGCATCGAGTGGATCTGCCGATCGTCGGGGACCGTCGTGCCGGCGGCGGCGATCGCCTGACCGAGCACCTGTCCTCCGAAGGATCGCCCGTGCGGGGTGGGCAGCGGCGGGCCGGTCAGGATGTTCTCACGGGTGCGTGCACCCGAATCGAGCACGGTGAGCATCTCGAGCAGGTTCGGTGATGCGGTCATGGGGCCTCCGTCGTGTGCGCGCGGACTGGAATGGCCCCAGTCTAGGGCTGCGACCGGGGTGCTCCGGCCTGCGCGGACTAGACTCGGCAGCGATGCCTGCGACCCTTTCGCTCGCCGATGCGGCGACACGCGACGACCTGAAGATCTTCCTCGAACGACTCCTGCGCGCGGGGCAACCCGAGGTGCGGATCGTGTCGCGGGGGGCCGTGCTCGCGGTATTCGGGTGTACGCAGGCGCCGCGCGGGATCACCGATCCGGTGCCTGTGGTGCTCGTCATGCGTGCGTTCGCTCTGGCAACATCGACGGAGCCTGACGTCGACACCACGGTCGAGGCGCGCGCGCTGCTCGATCGCATTGCCCGACTCGGGTTCATCGGCCGTGAGCTGGAACTGCCGGTTCCGAGCCCGATGGCGGCATGGGCTGGCGTACTGCCGCCCACCTCGGGCTGGATCGCTGCCGGTTCGCTGGACGCGGTTTCGGTGCGCGGGGTTGCACTCGAAGGAATCGACCGCGTGGCCGCGGCGCTGCCCGCCGATCCCGGCGAAGCTGTGGTGCACCGCGTTCGAGCAACGGTGTGGGGGTTGGAGATGGCGCCCGGTGTGCCGGCAGCGGCCGCATTCGCTGCCGAGACACTGGGGTTTCTCGCTGATGACGCGCCGGTCCACATCGCGCGTTCGCTGACGTGGACGCGACTCTCCGCGGCGCGCGGGCATGTGCTGGTGCGCTCGCTTCTGGGGTAGACGAGCCGCACGTCAAGCAGATCCCTCGTTCCTCGGGTAGGATAGGACGGTCAACAAGAGGAGTGTGTAATGGCCAACCCCAACGGCATCATCGACCCGCCCATCGACGATCTGCTCGAGAAGGTCGATTCGAAGTACGCCCTGGTGGTCTTCGCTTCGCAGCGTGCCCGTCAGATCAACGACTACTACACCGATCTGCACGACGGCAATCTGTTCGATAACGTCGGCCCGCTGGTCGATTCGTCGGTCGACGACAAGCCGCTCTCGATCGCCCTGCACGAGATCGTCGAGGGCAAACTCACGATGACCCGGCGCGCTGAGGCCACGCCGGAGCTCGACGAAGAGGCATAAGTCGCGATTGCAGCCGCAATCTTTCGCTGGCTCTGCAATCTTGAGTGATGCAGCTCAGCGATGTCGGTGGCGTCGGATACCCTGAAAGGGTCCGACGCCATCGGCGTTTTTTCATCTGGTGGATGTATTTCCGCCCCGTCATCGCAGTTCTAGGAGACCCGTGTCGTTGCGTCAGTTCACCTCAGAGTCCGTTACCGAGGGGCACCCCGACAAGATCTGCGACCGCATCTCGGATACGATCCTCGACGCGATGCTCGCGCAGGATCCGGGCGCTCGCGTCGCCGTCGAAACGCTCGTGACCACGGGCTTGGTGCACGTTGCCGGTGAGGTCTCCACGACGGGGTACGTCGAAATCCCGCAGCTCGTGCGCAACGCTGTGCGTGAGATCGGCTACACCAGTTCCGAAATGGGATTCGACGCGTCGTCCTGCGGCGTTTCTGTGTCGATCGGTCAGCAATCGCCCGATATCGCGGGCGGTGTCGACACGTCGCTCGAGGTGCGCAGCGGTTCGGGTGACGACGACGCGCTGAGCCGTCAGGGCGCGGGGGACCAGGGCATCATGTTCGGGTTCGCCACCGACGAGACGCCAGAGCTCCACCCGCTTCCCAGCTGGATCGCGCATCGGCTAGCCGAGCGCCTCACCGAGGTGCGCAAGAGCGGTGAGCTGCCCGAGCTGCGTCCCGACGGCAAGACGCAGGTGACGATCGGGTACGACGGAGATCGTGCCGCGAGCGTCGAGGCCGTCGTGGTGTCGACGCAGCACCACGCCGATTTGACGCAGCCCGCGCTCCGCGACGCGATCGAACGCCTCGTCATTCGTCCGGTGCTTGAGCGCGTCGAGCTCTCGAGTGCAGACGCCGACCTGTTCATCAACCCGGCCGGCCCGTTCGTCGTCGGCGGCCCGATGGGCGACGCCGGGCTGACCGGCCGAAAGATCATCATCGATACCTACGGCGGCGCGAGCCGACACGGCGGTGGCGCCTTCAGCGGCAAGGATCCGTCGAAGGTTGACCGCTCGGCGGCCTATGCCATGCGTTGGGTCGCGAAGCACGTGGTGCGCGCCGGGTTGGCCTCGCGCGCGGAACTGCAGGTGGCGTACGCGATCGGTCGTGCCCACCCGGTCGGACTCTACGTCGAGACCTTCGGCACGGAGACGGTGCCGCTTGACCGTATCGAGCGCGCCGTGCGCGAGACCTTCGATCTGCGCCCCCTCGCGATCATCCGTGATCTCGAACTGCTGCGTCCGATCTATGCCCAGACGAGCGCGTACGGACACTTCGGCCGCGAACTGCCTGAGTTCACCTGGGAGGCTACCCCGCGCGTTGCAGAGCTGCGGGCCGCCGCCGGGCTCTAGGCCCGCGTATGGCATCAAGCGCATCACCGGTCTCCGCGCACGGATGGTCGGGGTATGAGCGGGCCGAAGGCGCACAGGGTCGACCCATCGCGCAGATCCTGCTCGACTCGGCGCTTCCGCAACTCGATCACCTCTTCGACTATGCGGTGCCGCCCGAGCTGGCCGACGAGATTCGAGTGGGGCAACGCGTACGCGTGCCGTTCCGCTCGCGAGAACGCAAGACGTTCGGGTTCGTCGTCGGATTCTCCGAGCGCAGCGACTTCGGCGGCGAGCTGTCGCCCGTCGCCGATCTCGTCACCCCCGTACCCCAGCTGACCCCGGAGGTCTGGCGCTTGGCTCGTGCGGTCGCCGATCGCGCGGGAGGCTCGGCGGGTGACATCCTGCGGCTTGCCATTCCCACGCGCCAAGTGCGCGTCGAGAAGCAGCATTTGGCGGCGGCGTCGACCCCGGATACGAAGAGTTCGGGCGCAGAGGGTTCGACGGTCGTGGAATCCAGGGAAGACTCTGAGCTCGTGGAAGAGCCGGAGACCGATGGCGTCGATCCAGCCGAGGCCGAAGCGATCACGGCGGTCGCAATCGCCGAAGACGTCTCGCAGTCGGCGGAGCACACCATCGCCGAACAGCTCATCGCCGGCGCACGTCTTGCGCTGACTGCGTCGCACGGCCCCGAGCGGCTGCACACGGGGGAGTGGGTCGGAGGGTGGGCCGGGCAGCTGGCACGCATTGCACTCGCGGTGTACGAGTCACGGCGCAGCGTGATCATCATTGCTCCTGACTATCGCGACCTCGACCAACTGCGCGATGCACTCGCCGCCTTCGGGCACGAGCACGTGGTACGGGTCGATTCGCGTCAGTCGAACGGTGAGCGCTATGCCGGATTCCTCCGTGCACTCGACGCAGAGCCCCGCATTATTCTCGGCAACCGTTCTGCCGGGTACGCGCCAGCCCACGAACTCGGGGCGATCCTCATCTGGGATGACGGAGACCCCGTGCTCGCCGAGCCCTTGACCCCCTACGTGCACGCGCGTGACGCCGCCCTCGTGCGCGCCGAGCAGACCGGTGCCGGGCTGTTCTTCGCCGGGCACACGCGCAGCGCCGAGGTGCAACGACTCGTCGACCTGGGCTACGTGCGTGCGCAGCGCAACCCGCCGCGGCGTGCCCGCATCCAACATGCCGACGCGTCGTTGGCGCCCGACGCGTTTGCGGGCCGCGTCCCCGAGTTCGCCGCGCGCACGATCCGCGAAGGGCTGCGGAGTGGACCGGTGCTCGTACAAGTCGCCACGCCGGGCTATGCTCCGGTCGCGGTGTGCGCCGAGTGCGGCGACCTGGCTCGATGCCAGGTCTGCGCGGGGCCGATCGGTTTCCGAGCGATCGGTCGGGCGTCATGCCGCTGGTGCGGGGAGCACCCGGCTCGCTGGCAGTGCCGCACTTGCGACGGGCGCACGCTCGTAGAGCGCGGTATGGGGTCCGGACGCACCGTCGAACAGTTCGAGCGGCAGTTCGCCGGCGCGCGCGTGCTGCTCAGCGACGGGGACCATCCGCGGGAACGCGTCGACGCTCGACCTGCCATCGTCGTCGCAACGCGCGGCGCCGAGCCGTTGGCCGCGGGAGGCTACCGCGCCGTCGTGCTGCTCGACGCCGAGCGCCTGCTCAGCATTGAAACGTTGCGGGCAGGCGAAGATTGCCTGCGCTGGTGGGAGAACGCTGCAGCCCTCACTGCGGTAGACGGCGTCTGCCTCATGGCTTCGGGCGGTGGCCCGGTGGTGCGTGCATTCGTGACCGGTCGCACCGAGGAGTGGCTGCACGGTGAGCTGCGGGATCGCCACGCGTTGCGGTATCCGCCAGCGGTGCGCGTGGCGAGCGTCAGCGGCGGGCCCGACGAAGTCGAGCGCGCGCTGCTGCAACTCGCGGAGGTTCCGGGAACCGATCATCTCGGGCCGACGCAGGTGCCCGCGGGGGGCCCTGCGAAGACGCCGGCGGGCTTGGTGCGCGCCATCGTTCGGTTCGACTACGGTCACGGTGCAGAAGTCGCGAGCCGCCTGCGCGGCGCACTCGTCGCCGATGCAGCCGGCTCGGCATCGCGCACACGCGGGAGCGCTCCAGGGCGGGCACGCCCCGAAGCGCTCCGGCTGCGCTTCGACGATCGCGGGGTCTTCGACGGGTAGGCCGGTCGCGTCGTTCGGCTCAGACCGCTGCGGCGTCGCGCAGGCGCTCCGCGACGAAGTCCACGTCTTTGTCGCCGCGCCCCGACAGGTTCGCGATGATGACTGCGTCTGCGGGCAGCGTCGGGGCGAGCTTGATGACCTGCGCGAGTGCATGCGAGGACTCGAGCGCCGGAATGATTCCCTCGACTTTCGAAAGCGTCTGGAACGCGGCGAGCGTCTCCTCATCGGTCACCGATACGTACTCGACGCGCCCGAGCTGCTCGAGGTGGGCGTGCTGCGGTCCGACTCCCGGGTAATCGAGCCCCGAAGCGATCGAGTGTACGGGCGATGGTTCTCCCGATTCGGTCTGCAGCACCTTGGTGCGCATGCCGTGCAGCGTGCCCGGCGTGCCGAGGGTCATCGTTGCGGCGTGACGAGAGCCCTCGAGCCCCTCACCGGCGGGCTCGACGCCCTGAATGCGCACTGACTCATCTTCGAGGAACGCATCGAACAGGCCCAACGCATTCGAGCCACCGCCCACCGCGGCCACCAGCACATCGGGCAGTTTGCCCTCGGCCTCGAGAATTTGTGCGCGGGCTTCGCGGCCAACGACCGACTGGAAGTCGCGCACCATCGAGGGGTATGGATGCGGCCCGACCACGGAGCCGATGGCGAAGAAGTACTCGTCGGGAGACGCCGCATAGACGCCGAATGCCGAGTCGACGGCCTCCTTCAGCGAGCGACCGCCCTCCTCGACGGCAACGACTTTTGCGCCGAGCAGTTCCATGCGTACGACGTTCGGATGCTGCTTCTCAACGTCGATCGCACCCATATGGATCTCGCACTCGAGCCCGACGAGCGCGGCCGCGGTCGCGAGCGCGACGCCGTGCTGACCGGCACCCGTTTCGGCGATGACCTTTGTCTTGCCCATTCGCTTGGCGAGCAGCGCCTCGCCGAGGCAGTGATTGATCTTGTGGGCCCCGGTGTGGTTCAGGTCTTCGCGCTTGAGGTAGATCTTCGCGCCGCCGAGTCTGCGGGTGAGGTTTTCGGCGAAGTAGAGCAGCGAAGGGCGACCGACGTAGGTACGCAGGAGCGCCTGCAGCTGATCCTGGAAATCCGGATCCTGCATCGCCTCGGCGTATGCCGTGGCGACCTCGGCGATCGGGCCGGCGAGGAACGGCGGCAGTTCTGCGCCGCCGAACTCGCCGAAATTGCCCTCGGCGTCGGCACGGTAGGGGGAGGTCTGTGTCATGGGTGGTCCTTTGCTTCATTGCGCCACTCGGAGACGAAAAAACACCGCCCTCGAGAGGCGGTGTCGGTGTGCATGCGCACGAGAGGGAGACCGCCTAGGCGGTCCACCACTGCTGCACGGTACGCATACGAGGAGCATAGCAGGATCGCAGCGGGCGGCACGAGCCCGAGTCAGGTGGGAGAATGGTCGAATGCGTATCGTCTTCGCGGGCACTCCCGAGTTCGCCGTTCCGAGTCTGCAGGCGCTCGTCGCCGCCGGTCATGACGTAGTGGGGGTCATCACCCGCGCCGACGCACTTTTGGGCCGCAAGCGCGTGCTCACGCCATCACCCGTGGCGGCGGCGGCAGAAGCGCTCGGCATTCCTGTGCTGAAGGCGAATCGTTTGGATGCTGCGGCGACCGAGTGGGTGGCGGGTCTCACGCCCGAACTCGGCGTGATCGTGGCCTACGGCGGGCTCGTGCGCACCCCGCTGCTCGAGACCCCTGTGCACGGCTGGATCAACCTGCACTTTTCGGCACTGCCGCAGTGGCGCGGCGCAGCTCCCGTGCAGCGCGCACTCGCCGCGGGCGAGCAGCGGCTCGGCGTCACCGTGTTCCGTCTCGTGGAAGCGCTTGATGCCGGGGACGTGCTCACGCGCGATGCTCGCGAGGTGCCCGAGGGCACGACCGCTGGTGCGGCGCTCACCGATCTCGCGTCGTTCGGCACGGTGGCATTGGTCGCCGCGGTGGCGCTGCTCGCAGAGAACGCCGAAGCCGGGGAACCGCAGGAGGGCGAGGCGAGCTACGCGCACAAACTGTCGCGAGACGATGGCCGTCTTGACCTCTCACGGCCGACCTCCGAGGTACTGGCGACGTGGGCCGGTATGACGCCCGAGCCCGGAGCGTTCGTGCTCCATGACGAGGCACCGCTGAAGCTGCACGCGGTGCGTCGTGCGGAGGCTCTGCCCGGCGTGGCGGCGGGCCAGGTGGTGCTCTCAGGCGGAGCGGCCGTGGTACAGCTCGTCGACGGCGCGCTCGTGCTCGAGCGCGTGCAGCCGGCCGGCAAGCCCGCGATGGATGGCGCCGCCTGGTTGCGCGGCCGCGACGGAGAGGCGATGGTTTCATGAGTGCGATTTCGAAGCCGAGACTTGTGGCCTACGATGTGCTGCGCGATGTGGAGGATCGCGATGCCTACGCGAACCTGGCATTGCCTGCGCGCATCCGCGAAGCCGGACTCGACGCGCGCGACGCGGGCCTCGCGACCGAGCTGGCGGCGGGTGCCCTGCGCTGGCGCGGCCGCTACGACCGCATCATCGAGCTCGCTGCTCGGCGCGAGATCGAGCGGATCGATAGTCGTACGCGCAATGTGCTCCGGCTCGGCGCGCATCAACTGCTCGGCATGCGCACCGCCGCCCACGCTGCGGTGAACGAGAGCGTCGAGCTGCAGCGACGCGTCGGCAACCGTGCGGCAGCGGGATTCGTGAACGGGGTCTTGCGCACGATCGGGCGCACTGAGTCTGCCGAGTGGGATACGCGCATCGCGGAGAACGCGAGGAACGCCGACGACGCACTTGCCGCGCAGTCCTCGCACCCCGCTTGGGTGATCCGAGCCGTGCGCGATGCACTGCACGCCGAAGGGCGGCGGAATGAGCTCGAGGAGCTGCTCGCCGCAGACAACATCGCACCGCGGGTGAGTCTGGCAGTGCTGCCGGGTGCCGGCGTCGCGCCGGAAGAGATCGCCGACCGTGACAACCTGGTGGAACTCACGCTCAGCGGCCCCTCGCCGCTCGGACTCGAAGTCGGCGGCGGCGATCCGGCACGAGCGATCGAGGAGACCGGAGCGCGGTCCGGCTTCGCGCGGGTGCAGGATCAGGGATCGCAGCTCGCTGCGCTTGCGCTTACCCGGGCTCGCCCGGTGCGATCGGGGGAGCGCTGGCTCGACTTGTGCGCCGGGCCCGGCGGAAAAACGGCCGTGTTGGGCGCCGAAGCCATTGCGGGCGGCGCGACGGTGCGCGCGAACGAAGTATCCGAGCACCGGGCCGAGCTCGTGCGGCGATCCGTGACCGGAGTCGCGGAGGTCGTCGAGGTCGTCTCGCACGACGGCCGTTCTGAAGCGGCCTTCGGACCGTCTTCGGGCGCGACGTTCGATCGGATTCTCGTCGATGCTCCCTGTTCGGGTCTCGGTGCGCTGCGCCGTCGGCCCGAGGCGCGCTGGCGCAAGCAGCCATCGGATCTGCCCGAGCTGACGCAGTTGCAGGGCGAGTTGCTCGATGCGGCGGCGGATCACCTCGCACCCGGCGGGCTGCTCGCGTATGTGACGTGCTCTCCGCACTTGGCCGAAACCCGGGTCACCGTTGATCGTCTGCTCCGCCGACACCCCGAGCTCGTCGAACGCAGTGCGCGCGACGCCGTTGCCGCAGTGGCCCGGGGAGCGATCGACCTTCCGGGGGAGACGCTGAGCGCGCAGCTCTGGCCGCACCGGCACGGCACGGATGCGATGTTCGTCGCGCTGCTCGAACGGCGCTGACGACTGGTCTGCGGCGTCGGACCGGTGACGCACGCACGACGAGGCTCTAGCGGATGTCGGTGGTCGCGTCTAGCCTGAGGCCATGACCACGAATCTGGGCCCGGAGGCAGGGCGACCGCCGGTGCCGATCGCACCGCCGGTCGGTGGCTCGCGCACGTTCGCGCACGTGCTCGTGAATACCGCTGTGGCCAATCTGACGACCAACTTCCTTTGGTTCGCCGTCGTCTTCTGGGTGTATCTGGAGACCCGAAGCATCTTGGCGACCGGGGTGCTCGGCGGCGTGTACATGATCCTGCTGGCGGTGTGCTCGATGTGGTTCGGGTCACTGGTCGACCGACTGCGCAAGCGCCGCGTGATGCTGATCTCGGCATGGTCGTCGCTCGCGGCGTTCGGAGTCGGGTGCGCCATCTTCTTTGCCGTGCCGAGCCCGGAGCTGCTGAGACTCGACCGGCCCTGGTTCTGGGTGTTCACCCTCGTCGTGCTCGCGGGGTGCGTGGTCGAGCTGCTGCGCAACCTCGCGCTGGCCACGACGGTGACGCTGCTGGTTCCGGTCGAGAAGCACGCCAACGCGAACGGCCTCGTCGGCACAGTGCAGGGCTTGGCGTTCATCGCCACCAGCGTCTTCAGCGGGTTGTCGGTCGGGTTGCTCGGCATGGGCGGCACGATCATCATCGCGACGGTCTGCGTGGGGGCGCCGATCCTGCATCTCCTCGCGCTTCGCATCCCCGAACCCGAGATCGTGCCCGATCCCACCCGCAGCGCGGTGGACTTTCGGGGCGGAATGGCTGCGATGCTCGCAGTGCCGGGACTTCTCGCACTCGTGTTCTTCTCGACGTTGAACAACCTCTCGGGCGGGGTGTTCATGGCGCTGCTCGATCCGTACGGTCTCGAGATGTTCCCCGTCGAGGTGTGGGGAATGGTGTTCGGGCTCGCTTCGACCGGATTCATCGTCGGCGGCCTCGCGGTGGCGAAGTTTGGCCTCGGGAAGAATCCGATTCGCACCATGCTTGTGCTCGTGGTCTTGCTCGGGGTGCTCGGAATCGGCTTCACCCTGCGCGAGTGGCCGTGGCTGTTCATCGCGGGAATCTGGGTGTTTATGGCACTGATGCCCGCCGTGGAAGCGGCGGAGCAGACCGTGATCCAACGCGTCGTGCCATTCGAGAAGCAAGGCCGCGTGTTCGGGCTCGCCATGACCTTCGAAGCGGCCGCAGCTCCGATCACTTCGCTGCTCATCGCGCCCATCGCCGAGTTCTGGATCGTGCCCTACATGCGCGAGCCGGCAGGGGCAGCGGACTGGGGGTGGTTGCTCGGCGGCGGCCAAAGCCGCGGCATCGCCCTCATCTTCGTATGGGCGGGCGTCGCGATGGTGCTCCTCGGTCTCGGGGCGTTTCTGACTCGCTCCTATCGAGTGCTGTCGCGGAGCTATGCGGCGGTTCCGGTGCCGAACGTGCATGATTCCGCCGGATCGACGGGCGCCGGCGAGGTCCCGCCCGTTCCGGGTGCGGGCGCCGTCACTCCCACATAAGCGTGGGCGAAGCGCTGCTGAAGTCGACGTAGGGCTGCAGAGCTTCTTCGCCGTATTCAAGATCGGCACGCGCCACCTCGCCCGATCGCGACACGTCCAACGCGATGTCGGCGGCGATCCATTCATAGGTCGTCACCCGGGTGGGGGTGCCGTAATCCGGATCGGGAATCATCGCAGCCAACCGGTCGTCGACCCCGGCCTGCAGCGTTCGAGTCACGGTGCCGTCGACCGCGGCCCACCCCTCAGAGAATGTGCGCTGCACTGACATCCCGCAGCTCGTCTCCAGGGTCTGCGCAGCGAGGCACTCCGTGAGCGACGCCGTGACGAGACGGCGGAACTCTGCGACACCAGCGTCTGAGAGCACCGGAGTCGCAGTCGAAAACTCGGTGAGCGCAGAGTCGTCCGCGAGCACCAGCCGGTCCGTGCCCGTCGACAGTTCGAACCAGTCCGACGTGAGCTCGACGGGATATGCGATCGGGAACCCCTCCAGCGCGCTGTCTTCCGGGGCGGCGCCGCCGATGCGCAGATCCATCCCCTCGAACGCCCCGGTGTACAGGTGCACGGTCCCGTTCGTCATCAACCAGGAATCGGGAAACTCCCAGAACGAGAATTCTCGGGTGACCGCGACATCCCCGACCTCGTATGCGACCGTCACGACCCGGTCGCCGAGGTCATCCGAGTCGCGCTCGTCGAGCACCGCAATATCGGTGATCGGAGCGGCGTCGATCGCGTCGCGCAGCGCCTCGTCGGTGAGCAGCGGCTCGAGGCCGTCGACACCGGCGAGCTCACGGGCTGCGGTGCCATCGCCATTCGCCAGCGCGGTGAGATAGGAGACTGCCGCGTCGCTTGCACTCAGCTGAAGGTCGCTCGGTGCCTCATCTGACGGGTCACCGTTCGACGAGGCGAATCCGATCACCAAGAAGATCGCCACGATACCGAGACCGATGAGGGCGCCCCAGCCGGCTTTGCCCGTGCCCTTCGCACCGGGGTGTGCGAGAGGCTTGGCGGCATTCGGTGGGGGTGACCATGCTGCGGGAGCCGCGGGCGAGACCGGTGGGCCCGGGTGCGGGCGAGGTGCTCGGGCCGGGTTGCGCAGGAACTGGGGCAGCGGGCGCCGAAGGAGCTGGCGCGGGTGGTGCGGGCGTGGATGAAGCAGTCGCCTGCTGAGCGGGTGCCGGATTCGACTGGGCGAAATCCGCGCGCACGGGCTCGGGATGCGGTGGCGCGACGGGAACCTCGGGAGGTGCCGTCACCGCGGGTTGCAACTCGGGATCGACGGCAAGGAACGACGGGTCAGCCGAGGTGAGATTAGGCATCGCGGGAGCCTCGGGCAGCGCCGGCGCGGCCCCTGGCCCGGGCGAATCCATGCCGGGCGGCATCGTCAGGCCGGGTGGTGGTCCGAACGACGGCGGGGTCAGCCCCGGCGACGGCCCGAGGCCAGGCGGAGGGAGCAGCCCCGGGGGAGCAGCGGAGGTCGGCTGCGGCTCATCGGGCAGCAGCGGATGCGCGTCCTCGGGGTCCGTCATGGCTCCAGACTAGAGCGTCGAAGTCAGCGTCGGTGGGAGGCCGTAGGCTGTTCCCGTGACCGCGCAGCGCATTAACCCGAGCATCCTGTCCGCCGACTTCGTTAACCTGCAGTCCGAGCTGGAGGCGATTCGTTCTGCAGACCTCGTGCACGTCGACGTCATGGACAATCACTTCGTCCCGAACCTCACCATGGGCCCGCCAATCGTCGAGCGCATCCAAGCGGTGTCGCCCGTGCCGCTTGACGTGCACCTCATGATCTCGGATGCGGATCGCTGGGCGCCCGCCTACGCAGAGCTCGGGGCCTACTCGGTCACCTTCCACGCAGAGGCCGCAGCAGAACCCGTCTCGCTCGCACGCGCGTTGCGCGAGCGCGGCGCCCGAGCCGGTATCGCTCTGAAGCCGGGCACCGACCCCGAGCCCTATCTCGAGTTGCTTCCCGAGTTCGATCAGGTCCTCATCATGACCGTGGAGCCCGGCTTCGGCGGGCAATCGTTCATGCCCGACATGATGCCGAAGCTGCGTCGCTTCGCAGACGCCAAGCGGCGGCTCGGCCTCGATGTCTGGCTGCAGGTCGATGGTGGCATCACGACCGAGACGATCGGGGTCGCCGTGGAAGCCGGAGCGGATACCTTTGTCGCGGGTTCCGCCGTCTACGGGGGCGTTCCGGAAGCACGTATCGCAGAGCTGCGAGCCGCCGCGTCCGCCCACACGCACTGAGCCGTGAGCGACGGTGCGATCCGGCCCCACGATGAAACCCGCTAGGCTAGTCCCGTGAAATCGTTCGAGGTGCTGTTCGCCGAGCTCAGCGAGAAGGCGGCCACCCGCCCCGAGGGCAGCGACACTGTCGCGCGTCTGGATGCCGGCGTGCACACGATCGGCAAGAAGATCGTCGAGGAAGCCGCCGAGGTCTGGATGGCTGCCGAGTACGAATCCGACGCAGACTGCGCGGAAGAGATCAGCCAGCTGCTCTACCATCTGCAGGTGCTGATGCTCGCGAAGGGCCTCACCCTCGAAGACGTCTACGCGCATCTGTAGCATCGGCGCGCCGGGATTCCCGAGCGCCGATGCTCGCCGCTGACCTCTCACTCTTGGCCGGCAGAACCGGCCGCACGGAAGGATTTCCACGCACCATGCTTCGCATCGCAGTTCCCAACAAGGGCTCGCTCTCCGAGACCGCCGCCGAGATGCTCGCGGAGGCCGGCTACACGGGGCGTTCCGACAGTCGCAAACTCGTGCACGCCGACACGCGCAACCAGGTGGAATTCTTCTACCTGCGTCCGAAAGACATCGCGACCTACGTCGGCTCGGGCGCGCTCGACGTCGGTATCACGGGGCGTGATCTGCTTCTCGACTCCGGTTCGGGCGCGTCCGAGATCGAAGAGCTCGAATTCGCGGACTCGACGTTCCGGTTCGCCGCGCCTGCCGGGAGCGGCATCACCGAGCTCGCTGACCTCGCCGGCCGCCGGGTGGCGTCCAGCTACACCAAGCTGGTCGACGATTTCCTGCGCGAGCGCGGCGTCATCGCAGAGCTCGTCAAACTCGACGGCGCAGTCGAATCGGCCGTGGAGCTCGGCGTCGCCGACGCCGTTGCCGACGTCGTTTCGACAGGCGCCACACTGCGGGCGGCCGGTCTGGAGATCTTCGGACCGGTGATTCTCCAGTCCACGGCGGTGCTGATCGGTGGCCCGAAACAGCACGCCGACATCGAACGCCTGTTGCGTCGCCTGCGCGGCGTCTTGGTGGCTCGAAAGTACGTGATCATGGACTACGACTTGCCGGTCGAACAGCTCGAGGAGGCGACGCGCATCGCCGGTGGCATCGAATCGCCGACTGTGTCGCCGCTGAAAGACGAGCGCTGGGTGGCCGTGCGCGTCATGGTGCGATCTGATGACGCGAACCAGATCATGGACCGCCTCTACGACCTCGGCGCACGCGCGATCCTCGTGACTGCCATTCACGCCGCGCGTCTCTGAGCGGAGCATCATGTCCATCGCAATCCGTGTGATCCCGTGCCTCGACGTCGCCGGCGGGCGCGTCGTCAAAGGGGTCAACTTTCTCAACCTCCGCGACGCCGGTGATCCGGTCGAACTCGCGGCACGTTACGCGGCGCAGGGCGCCGATGAGCTCACCTTCCTCGACGTCACCGCGACCGTCGACGACCGATCGACCACCTACGACGTCGTGCAGCGAACGGCTGAACAGGTGTTCATTCCGCTGACCGTTGGCGGTGGCGTGCGCGGCGTCGACGACGTGGCGCGTCTGCTCGGTGTCGGCGCCGACAAAGTGGGTATCAACAGCGGCGCAATCGCGCGACCCGCAGTGATCGGCGAGATCGCCGATCGATTCGGGGCCCAGGTGCTCGTGCTGTCGCTCGACGTGAAGCGGAGCGAACGCATGCCCTCGGGCTTCGTCGTGACCACGCACGGCGGCAAGCGCGAGACCGATATCGACGCGCTCGCCTGGTGCCGCGAGGCAGTCGAGCGCGGCGCAGGTGAACTGCTCGTCAACTCGATGGATGCGGACGGGACGCTCGCAGGCTTCGACCTCGAGCTCACCCGACTCGTGCGCGAAATCTCGCCGGTACCAGTGATCGCCTCCGGCGGCGCAGGGGCGCTGGAGCACTTCGCCCCCGCTGTGGATGCGGGAGCCGACGCCGTGCTTGCCGCGTCCGTCTTCCACGACGGGACCTTCACTATCGGGGAAGTGAAGCGCGCGCTCGCGGATGCGGGGCACGAGGTGCGCCTCAGCGATGCTGAGCGGGCATCATGACCTCGATCGATCCTGTACCCGCAGATCTGGTGTTCGGGGCCGACGGTCTATTGCCGGCGATCATTCAAGACGACGCCAACGGCGACGTGCTCATGCTTGCCTGGATGGACCGCGAAGCCGTGCGGCGCACCGTCACGACGGGACGAGTCACCTTCTGGTCGCGCTCGCGGCAAGAATATTGGCGCAAGGGCGACACCTCGGGGCACCGACAATATGTGCGCGGCGTGTCGATGGACTGCGACGGCGACACCCTGCTCGTCCGGGTGATTCAGGTCGGTGCGGCGTGCCACACCGGCACGCGCACCTGCTTCGACGATCGTGAGATCACTGCGCTCGTCGGTGACCCTGCCGACGATTGAGCGACACCGAGATTCGAGGCGTCGGGGGCCTCTGCGGCTCCAGGCTCACATCCAACGCGCGGTAGGCTGACACGGTGAGCTTGACGACCTCGCGCGCCGCGTTCGACGCCGCGCGCGCCTCCCACGCAGTGATTCCGGTGTGCCGCGAAGTGTTCGCCGACGCAGATACTCCGGTCGGTATCTACCGGAAGGTTGCGGGGTCGCGCCCAGGAACCTTTTTGCTGGAATCGGCCGAGCAGGGCGGCGTCTGGACGCGGTTCAGCTTCGTGGGTGCTGGCAGCTTCGGTGTGCTCGGCGAGCGCGGCGGTCGTGCACACTGGTCGCCGGCCTACGGTGGTGAAGTGTCGGAGGAGCGCCTGCTTCCCGGCGGCATCAGCGAGTTGGCGCCCGTCGAGGCGCTGAGCGCGGTCTACGAGCGCTGGAGGTCACCGCAGGTCGAAGGTTTGCCGCCGCTCGCGAGCGGATTCGTCGGGTACCTCGGGTGGGAGACGGTGCGTCAGTTCGAGAAGCTTGAGCACGGCCCCGTCGACGGGCCCGGTCTGCCGACGCAGGGGCTCAGCTTCGTCTCCGAGCTCGTCGTCATCGACCATCGAGAGGGGAGCGTGGTGCTGCTCGCCAACGTGCTGCACGATGCCGCGCTCGGCGATCCCGCACTCTCAGATGCCACCGATGACCGTACGCTCGCTGACGCGCAGTGGGCAGATGCGCAGGCGAGACTCGACGCGCTGCAACTCGCGCTCGCCGCTCCTGAAGCTTCCCCGTTGAACTCGGTGGATCGTGGTGCCGCCCCCGACCCGAAGCGTCTCACTTCGACGTCGGAGTACGTCGCAGCGGTCGAAGCCGCCAAGCAGTACATCGTCGACGGCGACATCTTCCAGGTAGTGCCATCGCAACGATTCGACCAGCCGTGCACGGCCGCGCCACTCGATGTCTACCGAGTGCTGCGCCATCTGAACCCGAGCCCGTACCTTTACCTGCTGCAGCTCGAAGACGCTGCAGGCCAACCCTTCGCGGTCGTCGGTTCGAGCCCTGAGGCGCTCGTGACGGTTCAGGAGGACGGTCACGTCATGACGCACCCGATCGCCGGCTCACGGCCGCGCGGAGCCTCGGTCGAAGAGGATCAGCAGCACGAGCGCGATCTCCTCGCCGATGCCAAGGAGCGCGCAGAGCACCTCATGCTCGTCGACTTGGCGCGCAATGATCTGCTCAGAGTGTGCGAACCTTCGTCTGTCGAGGTGACCGAGTTCATGCGCATCGAACGGTTCAGCCACATCATGCACATCGTGTCAAGTGTGGAAGGCCGTGTTCGCTCGGGTCAGAACCCGATCGATGTATTCCGTGCCACGTTCCCCGCGGGTACGCTCTCGGGTGCCCCGAAACCGCGTGCGCTGCAGATCATCGATGAGCTCGAGCCCGTGCAGCGCGGCGTCTACGGCGGCGTCGTCGGGTACTTCGGGCTGGGCGGAGCCGCGGATCTCGCGATCGCGATCCGCACGGCAACGATCAAGGACGGCGTCGCGATGGTGCAGGCCGGGGCCGGAGTGGTTGCCGACTCGGTACCCGAGACAGAGGACGCCGAGTGCCGCAGCAAGGCCGCGGCGCCGCTGCGAGCGATCGCCATCGCGAACACGCTGCACGCGTTGGGGGAGGCCCACGATGCGGCCTAAGCTGTTGACCATCACTGGGCTGGCGGCTGCCGGTGCGCTTGCACTGCTCGCCGGATCGCAGACCTGGATCTCCTTCATGCTCGATGGCACCCACAGCCTCGAAACCGTCGCCGGGCACGACGTGAACTCCGCGGTGTCGCCCATCGCTATCGCAATCTTCGCCGCAGCGCTGGCGCTCACGATTGCCGGACGGGTGTTCCGGCGGGTGCTGGGTGCGCTGATCGTCTTGCTCGGGGCGGGCCTTGCCGCGCTCACCATCAGCGTCATCGCGCAACCGCTCGAGGCAATCGCGGGAACCATTACCTCACTCACGGGAATCACCGGGGCGAATACGACGTCACTGGTGGTGTGGAGCCAGCTTTCGGCCTGGGTCTGGGTGTGTGTCGCCGCAGGGGTGATCGCCGCGCTGCTCGGGGTGACCGTCGTCGTCTGGGGCGGCCGTTGGGTGACCGGTGGGCGCAAGTACGATGCGTCTGCGCCGACGGTTGCGACTGCAGCAGGTCAACCGGATCGCATCTCCGACTGGGATGCCCTCTCCGGCGGCGACGACCCGAGCGACGACGACGACCTCGATGCCGACCGCACCTCCGATACAGACGCGGAATCTGCGGGGGATGACGATGTCGCCGGGGAGGCGCCGAACGGTGCTTCTGATTTCCGCTAGTCTGGAACTGTCGAAATCTGTTCAGAGGAGATTCATGAGTACCCAGCACGGAGACCCCGGTCACGGCGATTCGCCCGCCGCATGGACGGCGGTCGTGGTGATGCTGCTCGGCATTGCTGCCGGCACCGTCTTCTTCTTCCTGCACAACGCACTGATGGTGTGGGTGTGCGTCGGCGTTGTCGTGGTGGGCGCATTGCTCGGGTGGGTTCTCTCCAAGGCCGGCTACGGCGTGAACGGACCGAAGTTCACCCCTCCGGCTCACGACTGACGTGCTCGAAGATCTCCTCGCAGGCTCGCTCGAAGACGCTGCGACTCGGAAGCTGACTCGACCGTTTGCCGAGGTTGAGGCGGATGCGCTGGCCGCGCGGCCGGCCCTCGACGCACTCGCCGCACTGGCACCGGCCGATCACATCAAGGTCATCGCCGAAGTGAAGCGCGCAAGCCCATCACGCGGCGATCTCGCCGAGATTCCTGAACCTCAGGACCTGGCGACGCAGTACGAAGCCGGTGGTGCCAGCGCGGTCAGCGTGCTGACGGAGGAGCGCAAGTTCAAGGGCTCGCTCGCCGACCTCGAAGCGGTGCGCAAATCAATCAGCATTCCGGTGCTGCGCAAAGACTTCATCGGCGACGAGTACCAGGTGCTCGAAGCGCGAGCAGCCGGCGCCGACCTCGTGCTGCTTATCGTCGCGGCACTTGAGCAGCCCCGACTCGAGCGTCTGCACGACCTCATTCTTGAACTGGGCATGACCCCGCTCGTCGAAGCGCACAGCGATACCGAAGTCGCCCGTTCGGTCGACCTCGGTGCACAGCTCATCGGAGTCAACGCCCGAGATCTCCGGACGTTCGAGCTCGACCGCGATCTGTTCGGCCGTGTGGCCGACCAGATTCCCGCCGGAGTGACTCGGGTTGCGGAATCGGCGGTGCTCAACGTGGCAGATGTCGAGCACTATCGCTCAGCCGGTGCCGACGCGGTGCTCGTCGGCGAAGCGCTCGTGACGAGCGACCCCATCGCTACGCTGCAGTCCTATCTCAGCGTCTGACTGAATCTGTAGAGGACACTGTGACCGATCAGAACCCGGCGACGACGAGCCTGCGCGACCAGCACGGCCCGTTCTTCGGAGAATTCGGCGGCCGGTACATGCCCGAGTCGCTCATCGCTGCCATCGACGAGTTGACCGAGGCGTACGCCGCGGCCCAAGCAGATCCCGAGTTCCGCGCCGAACTCACGGAGCTGCTGCTCTCGTATGCGGGCCGCCCGTCTCCGATCACCGAGGTGCCCCGCTTCGCCGTGCATGCCGGAGGCGCACGCGTCTTCTTGAAGCGCGAAGACCTCAACCACACCGGTTCGCACAAGATCAATAACGTGCTCGGACAGGCGCTCCTTACGAAGCGCCTCGGTAAGACCCGCGTCATCGCGGAGACCGGGGCGGGGCAGCACGGGGTGGCCACGGCCACGGCCGCTGCGCTGTTCGGTCTCGAATGCACGATCTACATGGGCGAGGTCGATACCGAGCGTCAGGCGCTCAACGTCGCTCGCATGCGACTGCTCGGCGCCGAGGTCATCCCGGTGCGCACCGGATCGCGCACGCTGAAAGACGCGATCAACGAGGCATACCGCGATTGGGTCGCGAGCGTGGATCGCACCAACTACATCTTCGGTACGGCAGCGGGCCCGCACCCGTTCCCCGCGATGGTGCGCGACTTCCAGAAGATCATTTCCGAGGAGGCTCGCGCGCAGCTGCTCGAGCGCGTCGGTCGTCTCCCGGACGCCGTCGTCGCGTGCGTAGGCGGCGGATCGAACGCAATCGGTATGTTCGATGCGTTCCTCGACGACGCCGATGTTCGGCTATATGGCGTTGAAGCGGCTGGAGACGGCGTCGAAACGGAACAGCACGCCGCATCGATCGAACGCGGTCGACCCGGTATTTTGCACGGTGCGCGAACCTATGTGCTGCAGGACGCGGACGGGCAGACCATCGAGTCGCATTCGATCTCTGCGGGTCTCGACTATCCCGGTGTCGGGCCTGAGCACGCGTGGCTCGCCGACATCGGTCGTGCCGAGTACATTCCGGCGACCGACGACGAAGCGATGCAGGCGCTGCGGCTCCTGAGCCGCACCGAGGGCATCATCCCCGCAATCGAGTCGGCGCACGCACTCGCCGGTGCGCAACGCATCGGCGCGGAGCTGGGCGAGGGCGGCATCGTCTTGGTGAGTCTTTCCGGTCGCGGTGATAAGGATATGGCGACGGCTGGCCGATACTTCGGTCTTCTCGACGCGAACGGACCGGAGGTCGACGGATGAGCGCGGCGGAATCACAGGTCGCACGCGCGATTCGCGCGGCGCAGCAGGATCGCCGCGGAGCCTTGATCGGCTACCTTCCCGTCGGCTTCCCCGATCTCGACACGAGTATCGATGCGGCGATCGCCATGGCACGCAGCGGGGCTGATGTGCTCGAGTTGGGCGTCCCGTACTCCGACCCAGTGATGGACGGGGCCGTGATTCAAGAAGCCACGCAGACGGCGCTCGCTGAGGGGTTTCGTCTCTCGGACGTCTTCAAGGCCGTTCGGCGCATTCGCGAAGCGGTGGATACTCCGGTACTCGTCATGACGTACTGGAATCCAGTGCTGCAATACGGTGTCGATCGTTTCGCGCGGGAGTTGTCCGCTGCTGGTGGCGCCGGGCTGATCACGCCCGACATCACTCCGGATTCCGCGTCGGATTGGATCGTGGCCAGCGAAGCACACCGGCTCGATCGCGTCTTTCTCGCCGCACCGAGCTCGACCGATGCGCGTCTCGCGCTCGTCAGTGAGTCGAGTCGCGGATTCGTGTACACCGTGTCGACTATGGGCATCACGGGTGAGCGAGCCCAGCTCGATGCGGCGGCCCGCGGGCTGACTCAGCGACTGCGCGAGCAGGGAGCAGAGATCGCCTGCGTCGGAATCGGTATTTCCACTGCCGAGCAGGTTGCCGCAGCTCTCGATTATGCCGACGGTGCAATCGTCGGAACAGCGTTCGTTCGCGCGCTGCGCGACGGCGGCGTGGCACAGCTCGCCGATACGGTGCGCGGTATCGCGGCGGGTACCGCGCGGTAAGATTGACCCGTCTTCCGCACGGCGATTCCGCGCGGTTTCCATTGAAGTCCCGCGGCAGCGCGCCGCGACCGAAAGAGGAGTGAATGATTCTCCCGTTGAGCATTCCGAGCCCAGAGCTGCAGTATCTGCAGATCGGGCCGCTGCGGATCTACTTCTACGCACTCTGCATCATTCTGGGGATCATCATCGCCGGGATCTGGACTGCCCGTCGCCTCGGTCAGCGCGGCGGTGAACGCGGCGCAGTGTTCGATTTCCTCGTCTGGTCACTCGTTCTCGGCATCATCGGTGCGCGTTTGTATCACGTGGTGACGCACTGGGGCGATTACTTCGGCGCAGGCAAGAATCCGCTCGAAATCTTCGCATTCTGGAACGGCGGCATCGCCATTTTCGGCGCGCTGATCGGCGGCGCCATCGGTGTGCTCATTGCTTCGCGCATCACCGGAATCCGATTCTGGTCGTTCGCTGACGCACTGGTACCGGGCCTGCTCATCGCGCAAGCGGTGGGTCGTGTCGGCAACTACTTCAACCATGAGCTGTTCGGCGGACCGACCACGTTGCCCTGGGGTCTGGAGATCGAGGCGAGCAATGCTGCGTTCCCCATCGGACTGCCCGAGGGGACCCTGTTCCACCCGACGTTCATTTACGAGGCGATCTGGAACCTGCTCGGTGTCGTCGTGCTCCTCGCGATTGAGCGCAAGTGGCGCCCGCGCTGGGGCACTTTCTTCGCGCTGTATCTCATCTGGTACGGCATCGGTCGCTCGTTCACCGAGTCGCTCCGTGTGGACCCGAGCCTGCTCTTCCTGGGCATTCGCACCAACGTCCTTGCCGCACTGATCGCCATTCTCGTCGGTGTCATCCTCTTCATCGTGCGTCGTCAGCGTCACGTCGGTATCGAGAACTCGGTGTACTTGCCGGGGCGCCGAAACCCGAGTGACACGGTGCTCCAGGACACGGCGAACGCCGATGAGTTCTACCACATCATCGATCGTGGAGACGCGAGCGAACGCAACGCTGCGGACGCTGTCGACACCCCATCTGACGCCGAAGACGTCGTCGAGGCCGCTCCGGTTGCCGAGACGGACGCCCCCGGTAAGACCCACTAACCGAAGGAGACCGCTGCATGCGTCACGCCAAGATCGTCGCCACCTGGGGCCCCGCTGTTTCCAGTTACGACCACACGCTCGCGCTGATCCAGGCGGGCGTGAACGTGGCTCGACTGAACATGTCTCACGGCACGTACAACGTGCATGAGGGCATCTATCGCAACATCCGTCGCGCCGAGGCCGAGGTGCAGCGTCCCATTGCGGTGCTCGCCGATTTGCAGGGGCCGAAGATCCGCCTTGGTGTGTTCGCCGATGGTCCGTACGAGCTCGAGGTCGGCGATGAATTCGCGATCACGACCCGAGACATCGTAGGAGACCGTACGATCTGCGGCACGACGCACAAGGGACTTCCCGGAGATGTGCGCCCCGGAGATCCGTTGCTCGTCGACGACGGCAAGGTGGCTCTGCGAGCAGTGAAAGTGACGGAAGACACGGTGTACACGACCGTCGAGATTCCCGGCAAGGTATCGAACAACAAGGGCATCAACCTGCCGGGCGTTGCCGTCAATGTGCCGGCGCTCTCGGATAAAGACGAAGAGGATCTTCGTTGGGCGCTCGCGCTGGGCGTCGACTACATCGCGCTTTCCTTCGTGCGTGACGCCGCCGACATCACGCGCGTGCACGAGATCATGGACGAAGCCGGTGTGCGTCTGCCCGTGATCGCCAAGATCGAAAAGCCGCAGGCGGTTGAGCACCTCGAAGAGATCGTCGCAGCCTTCGACGGCATCATGGTGGCACGTGGCGATCTCGGAGTCGAACTGCCGCTGGAGCAGGTGCCGTTGGTGCAGGCTGAAGCAGTGTCGATCGCACGACGCAATGCGAAGCCGGTCATCGTGGCCACACAGGTGCTCGAGTCGATGATCGAGAACCCGCGCCCGACCCGAGCTGAAGCCTCCGACTGCGCGAATGCCGTTCTCGACGGTGCTGACGCGGTGATGCTTTCGGGCGAGACCAGCGTCGGCGCGTACCCGGTGCAGGCCGTCGCGACGATGGCTCGAATCATCGAGGCCACGGAGGATCACGCTCTCGGCCGCATCGAACCTCTCGGGAGCGCTCCCCGCACCCAGGGCGGTGCACTCACCCTTGCGGCTTCTGAGGTCGCTGATTTCATTGGAGCCCGCTTCATCTGCGTCTTCACGGAGTCCGGTGACACCGTGCGTCGCATGTCGCGATTGCGTCGACCGATTCCGATCATCGGCTTTACGCCCGACTCAGGGACGCGCCGTCGCATGGAGCTGACCTGGGGCGCGCAAAGCTATGAGGTGCCTCGCGTCGCCAGTACCGATGAGATGTTCGAGCAGGTCGACAAGGTGTTGCTTGAACACTCACGCGCGGAGCTCGGCGAGAAGGTCCTGATTATTGCCGGATCGCCTCCCGGAGTGGTCGGCACCACGAACACGCTTCGCATTCACCGCATGGGTGAATCGACCGGGCAATTGCCCGAGGCGGGTCCGCGTTCGTTCAGCAACTAGCTCGTTCGACAGCGCGCGACGCGCCCATCGGGGATGCGTCGCGCGCAAGGTTCCCCTGACTGTGCGCTAGGCTGGTGGAGTTCGCCGAATTGGTGGAATTGGCAGACACGGCGCACTCAAAATGCGTTGCCGAAAGGCGTGCGGGTTCAAGTCCCGCATTCGGCACGAACTTGATGCCCCGCTGCGGTGACTCACGTCACCGCAGCGGGGCATCTGTGCGTTTGGGCTTCGGTGCGAGCGCTCGAATTCGAGCCGCTTTCGGAATTCCGCAGTATGAATGTCGTAAGCTGGACGGGTGAATGACCAGAGCACTGCACCGAGCGCTCCGCGACGCGTCGTCGTTGCGGAAGACGAATCCCTGATCCGTCTCGATATCGTCGAGACCCTGCGCGATAACGGTTTCGAGGTGGTCGGCGAGGCCGGTGACGGCGAGACCGCCGTCAAGCTCGTCGAGGAGCTGCGCCCAGACCTCGTGGTCATGGATGTGAAGATGCCGCAGCTCGACGGAATTTCCGCAGCCGAGCGCATCAACAAGACGCACATGGCCCCGGTCGTGCTGCTCACCGCGTTCAGCCAGCGCGAGCTGGTGGAGCGCGCAAGCGAAGCCGGTGCGCTCGCCTACGTCGTGAAGCCGTTCACCCCGGCCGACCTGATCCCCGCTATTGAGATCGCTCTGTCGCGATTCCAGCAGATCGTGGCGCTGGAGAGCGAAGTCGCCGATCTCGCTGAGCGTTTCGAGACCCGCAAGCTCGTTGATCGCGCCAAGGGCATATTGAACGACAAGATGGGCCTGAGCGAGCCCGAGGCGTTCCGTTGGATTCAGAAGGCGTCGATGGATCGCCGTCTGACCATGCAAGATGTTGCCAAGACGATCATCGATCAGCTCGGGCAGAAGAAAGAGTAGTCTGTCGCCCGGTCGAGTTCGACCGCGAACACAGGAAGGCCCCGGCCCGCGCATGCGGGTTCCGGGGCCTTCGTGTGCGCCAGCGGTTAAGCGCGCTGCTGCTTGTAAAAATTGGTGATGCGCACGGTGGAGCAACGGATGCCGTGCTCGTCGGTGATGACGATCTCGTGGACCGCAATGCTGCGCCCCAGCTTGATCGGAGTGCACACGCCGGTGACCAGGCCAGACGTAGCCGAGCCGGTGTGCGTCGCGTTGATGTCGACGCCGACTGCGACATACCCCTCAGGGGCGACGAGATTCGCATGCATGGATCCGAGCGATTCGCCGAGCACCACATACGCGCCGCCGTGCAGGAGGCCGATCGGTTGCGTGTTGCCTTCGACCGGCATGGTGGCGACCGCGCGGTCCCGGGTGAACTCGATGGCTTCGATGCCCATACGATCGGCAAGGGCACCCATGCCGCGTTCACGGATGTAGGCGAGACCGTCGAGCGGTGCGGCGTCTGCGCGTGCAGGGGAGTCAGTCATGGGATCCTCTCGGGGGCGATGTGACACGCGCGAGTCGACGGTATCGGTGCACGCCCTGGGGAATGTCGGCGGCGGATTGTAGGCTGATGCCGTGTCGAACACTCAGCCTACTCTCATGGTCATCGATGGCCACTCGCTCGCATTCCGTGCTTTCTACGCCTTGCCGGTAGACAGCTTCCAGACGCAGTCGGGTCAGCACACGAATGCGATTCACGGGTTTATCGCGATGCTCATCAATCTGCTCGGCAACGAGCAGCCCGATGCGCTCGCGGTCGCGTTCGATATTTCTCGACACTCGTTCCGTACCGAGGAGTACCCGGAGTACAAGGGCACTCGCGGCGAAACGCCCGCGGAGTTCAAGGGGCAGATCCCGTTGCTGCAGGAGGCGCTGCATGCGATGGGAATCCGTACTCTTGAGAAGGAGAATTACGAGGCCGACGACATTCTGGCGACGTTGTCGACGCGCGCCGCAGAGCGTGGGTACCGGGTGCTTGTCGTCAGCGGTGACCGCGACACCATTCAGCTCGTCGATGATCGAGTGACGCTGCTCTACCCGTCAAAGCAGGGCGTGAGCGAGCTGACGCGCTACGACGGCGCGAAAGTCATGGAGCGGTACGGCATCCGGCCCGAGCAATACCCGGAGATCGCCGCACTCGTCGGGGAGACGAGCGATAATTTGCCGGGTATTCCCCGCGTGGGCGAGAAGACGGCCGTAAAGTGGATCAATCAGTTCGGTTCCCTCGAAGAGATTCTGCGTCGGCAAGACGAAGTCGGTGGCAAGGTCGGCGAGAGCTTACGTGAGCACGCGCACCTTGCCGAACGAAACCGTCGGTTGAACCGACTGGTGCGCGATGTCGAGCTCGATGTCGAGCTTGATGAACTCAAGCGCGGCGAGATCGACATGGCGGTGGTGCAGCAGATCTTCGCGAAGCTTGAGTTCCGCACGCTGCTCCAGCGCGTGGGCAAGCTTGCCGGGGCAGAGGTGCCCACGGGCGGGTCGACGGTGTCGGCCGCGGTGCCGCTCGCGCCCGAGCGGCCGGAGTCGAAGAATCTCATCGATGAGGAACTCGCAGATTGGCTGAAGAAGCACGAGAACCCCGCAGTACTGGTTCGCGAGCTTGATGGTGGCTTCGAAGTGGGAGTGGCGACTCCCGACTCCTCGGTTCGCTTCGATTGGCAGCCGGGCGGGCGTGACTACACCCTCTTCGAGGAGTGGCTCGCATCAGATGCGCCGAAGACCTTCTATGACGCGAAGCAGCAACTGGCCGTCGCGCGGCGCGGGGGAGTGATCATCGGTGGGATCGCGGGCGATGCTCTGCTCGCCGCGTGGGTGTTGCGCCCGTCGAACGCGGAGAAGAGCATCAACGATGCTGTCTTCCGGTATTTGGGGGAGCAAGTGCCCGAGGGAGATCCCAATCAGCTCGTCCCCGACGAAGGCAGCGTCGCCGATATCGCGACACTCGCCTGGTACGTCGTGCGCCTGCACGCCGCGATCGTTGAACGATTCGAGTCGCGAGCCGGCGAGGTCTATCGAGATATCGAGTTGCCGCTCGTACCGGTGCTCCACGCACTCGAGCACCGCGGGGTGCAGATCGATGAGCCGCTGTTCGCCGCGCAAGACGCGGAACTGACGGCACGCGTCGCCGAACTGCAGCAACAGGCGTTCGACTCGATTGGCCATGAGGTCAATCTGTCGTCGCCGAAGCAGCTGCAGGAAGTGCTCTTCGACGAGCTCGACATGCCGAAGACGCGCAAGACCACTCGTGGATACACCACCGATGCGGCGGCACTCGCCGACCTGCAGATCAAGCAGCCTCACCCGTTCCTCGACGCACTGCTCGGCCATCGCGACGCGAACAAGTTGCGTCAGATGGTGGAGTCGCTCATCAAAGCAGTGCAGCCTGATGGCCGAATTCACACCACCTTCGTGCAGACGGGCTCGAGCACCGGACGACTGGCGTCGACCGATCCGAATCTCCAGAATATCCCGGTGCGCTCGGAAGAAGGGCGTCGGATCCGCGAGGGCTTCATTCACAGCGGTGAATTCTCGACGCTGATGACAGCGGACTATTCCCAGATCGAAATGCGCATTATGGCGCACCTTTCGGGCGATGCCGGGCTGATCCAGGCGTTCAACGAGGGCGAAGACCTGCACCGGTTCGTCGGCGCCCGCATCTTCGGAGTCGCACCTGACGAGGTGACCAATGAGATGCGATCGAAGGTCAAAGCGATGTCGTATGGTCTCGCATACGGCCTGTCGGCATTCGGGCTCTCGAAGCAGCTCAACATCTCGGCAGCCGAGGCCAAGCAGCTGATGACCGACTACTTCGAACGCTTCGGCGGCGTGCGCGACTACCTGCGCTCCGTCGTCGACCAGGCGAAGCGCGACATGTTCACCGAAACCATCTTCGGCCGACGCCGCCCATTCCCAGACCTCGCGAGCCCGAATCGTGTGCTTCGCGAAAATGCTGAGCGCGCCGCGCTGAACGCGCCGATTCAGGGTTCGGCAGCCGACATCATCAAGCGCGCCATGATCGAAGTAGAACGCCGCATGAGCGAGGCGAATCTCTCGTCGCGCATGTTGCTCCAAATTCATGACGAACTCATGTTTGAGGTCGCCGATGGTGAGTGGGACGCTCTCGAAGCAATTGTGCGAGAGGAAATGGCCGGCGCCGCCGAACTCTCGGTGCCGCTCGAGGTGCAGGTCGGGCACGGTCCGAACTGGAACGCGGCGGCGCACTGACCGGTTCGCGCATCCCGACTTCCGCGTGATTTCGCCACTGGCTCAACAGTCGAGTGGTGAAATCACGGGTTTCGGGCTGACCGGGTGACCCGCGCTGCTTGGATAACTCCCATGAACATCACCAAACACGACTTCGGTATTTTCGTTACGGAACGACGCCGTGACGCCGGCCTCACTCAACGACAACTCGCCGAGCACCTGCACGTCACTGAATCCGCCGTCTCCAAGTGGGAGCGCGGTCTGTCGTACCCCGACATCACGATCGTCGCCCATCTTGCCGACGCACTCGGCGTAAGTACCCAAGAACTCATTAACGCCAGCGAAGACCGACTCGCTCGCGCCGACCGGCGCGACGCACGCACCTACCGGCGCTGGCGGGGCGCCGTGCTCTGGACGACCCTGAGCGTGTACGCCGCGGCGATCCTGACCTGTTTCATCGTCAACCTTTCGGTTTCGCACACGCTGACCTGGTTCTGGACAGTGCTTCCTGCTGTGCTGTTGGCGTTCTGCCTCACGAGCCTGCCACTGCTCCCGATCCCGAAGCCGGGATGGAGTGCGCTGTGGGGCGCTGTACTGAGCCTCGCCGCGCTCCTGTGCGTGGTCTGGATCGGTTCCGACGGGGGATCCTGGTTGCCGATCGCGCTCGCTTCCGTGCTCCTCGGTCTGATCGTGGTGTTCGGCCCGATCTGGCTGTCGCTGCTCGAACTCCCCACTGCGCTGTCCCAGCATCGAACCGTCATTTCGCTCGCACTCGACACGGTGGGCGCTCTCCTCCTCCTGCTCGTAATCATGGTGTCGATGGGAGCCCCCGAACTCTGGCTGCACCCCGTACTCCCACTCGCGGCGATTGCGCTCGCCCCCATCTGGGTGATTGCACTGGTGCTGCGGTACCTCCCGGTGAATCGTCTCGGCCGCTGGGCGGTCGCGGTCGCGATTGCGGGTGCGTGCGCATTTGCGATTGACCGTGCTGTCGATCGAGTGCTCGGTGAAGATTCAGGCGGCACCCTCGATCTCACACGCTGGGACGACACCACGATCAACGCGAATGTGCAGTTCTTCGTATTGGCCGGCGCACTGCTCATCGCGCTCGTGCTCGGCGTCAGCGCGATCGTCCGTGCCTCCCGCACCGGACGCGCCGTTCCCATCGGGTAATTGATCCCGGGCGTGTTCCCGGGGTATCATAGAGCGTCACATCTGTGGCGACTCAACCATGTCCACACGTGGGAGCGCTCGCGAACCGTCAGGTTCAACCAAGATCGGCGCGCTTCCGCCTGAATACCCTGTCCATTCTGGAGACCAATTACATGACGAACGCAACGACCGAACGCAAGCAGGTTGCAGTAAACGACATCGGCTCGGCCGAAGACTTCCTTGCAGCGGTCGAAAAGACCATTAAGTCCTTCAACGACGGAGACCTCATCGAGGGCACCGTTGTGAAGATTGACCGCGACGAGGTGCTCCTCGACGTCGGGTTCAAGACCGAGGGTGTCATCCCCTCGCGCGAGCTGTCCATCAAGCACGACGTCAACCCTGATGAGGTTGTCAACGTCGGTGACTCGGTCGAGGCGCTCGTGCTCCAGAAAGAGGACAAAGAGGGTCGCCTGATCCTGTCGAAGAAGCGTGCGCAGTACGAGCGCGCTTGGGGCGACGTGGAGAAGATCAAGGAGAACGAGGGCGTCGTCACCGGCACCGTCATCGAGGTCGTCAAGGGCGGCCTCATTGTGGACATCGGGCTCCGCGGCTTCCTCCCGGCTTCGCTTATCGAGCTGCGCCGCGTGCGCGATCTGACGCCGTACCTCGGCCAGGAGATCGAGGCGAAGATCCTCGAGCTCGACAAGAACCGCAACAACGTGGTGCTCTCGCGTCGCGCGCTACTCGAAGAGACGCAGTCGGCGACTCGCTCCTCGTTCCTCGCTGAGCTCAAGCCCGGCCAGGTACGCAAGGGTGTCATCTCGTCGATCGTCAACTTCGGTGCGTTCGTCGACCTGGGCGGCGTGGACGGCCTCGTGCACGTCTCCGAGCTCTCGTGGAAGCACATCGAGCACGCCTCTGACGTCGTCGAGGTCGGCCAGGAAGTCACCGTCGAGGTGCTCTCCGTCGAGCTCGACCGCGAGCGCGTGTCGCTCTCGCTGAAGGCGACGCAGGAGGATCCGTGGCAGGTCTTCGCACGCACCCACGCGATCGGTCAGATCGCACCGGGCGTCGTGACCAAGCTCGTTCCCTTCGGTGCATTCGTCCGCGTTGCCGATGGCATCGAGGGTCTCGTGCACATCTCGGAGCTGTCGGGTCAGCACGTCGAGCTCGCTGAGCAGGTCGTTTCGGCCGGCCAGGAAGTGTTCGTCAAGATCATCGACATCGATCTCGAGCGTCGCCGCATCTCGCTCAGCCTCAAGCAGGCGAACGACGGCGTCGATCCCGAGGGCACCGAGTTCGATCCCGCGCTCTACGGCATGACCACGGAGTACGACGAGAACGGCGAGTACAAGTACCCCGAGGGCTTCGATCCCGAGACTCAGGAGTGGAAGGACGGCTTCGAGTCGCAGCGCGAGAAGTGGGAGCAGGAGTACGCTGCTGCCCAGGAGCGTTGGGAAGCGCACAAGAAGCAGGTCGCTTCGATGCTCGCCGAGGCCGCTGCGGCTCCGGCAGTCGAGGCACCGTCTTCGAGCTTCTCGAGCGATTCGGCTTCGACCGGTGCTCTCGCCGACGATGCGGCACTCGCCGCTCTGAAGGCGCAGCTCGAGGGCAACTAACCCTCACGGCACGCTTTGCGTGCCAGTCACGAAGGCCCGGTCCCCGTTCTCGGGGGCCGGGCCTTCGGCGTTGCCGGTGAGATCAGACGGTTGCGGGTGCGGTGCTCTGACGACGATTGCGCAGCGCGCGCCGCAGTCGCCTGATCAAGAGGGTGCAGACCGCGATGACACCCACGAGCGCGAGCACCGGTACGATGACGGCCAGCACCGTGAGCGCGGCCGCCGCGATGTCTTCGAGCGTGCTTGAGACCGCCGCGCCAGCCCCCGCGGTCATCGCATTGATGAGGGGGCGGGCGATCATCTTCAGGAGATGCGGCACCAGCGCAGTGATCACACCGAGCGCAAACGGCCAGATGTTCCCGGATTGCACAAAGGTCGACGGGTCGGAAACGGCCCAGGTGTCACTGCCCGTGCCGGCCGCGAACACCATGCCGCCCGAAGCCGGCCGAACGATAGTGTGGAGCACGTCGTTCACGGAGTCGAGTGCGGGAATCTTGTCGACGAGTATCTCGATGGCCAGGAGCACGCCGAGAATCCCGAGGCTCCACCCGTTCTCGAGCCAGACCCATCCATCGGGCAGCTGCACGATCGAGGTATAGCGTGAAAGCAGGCCGAGTCCGAGGAGAGGAATGTACGCGTTCAAGCCGGCTGACGCCGCGAGCGTCATGCCGGTGAGGATTTCGAGCATGGTCACCTCCTGCGTCTCAGCATACGCAGATCACCGGATAGGCTGAGCGGCATGCAGGTGATCGCACTCACGGGCGGGATCGCCGCGGGAAAATCGACGATTGGCAAGCGGCTCGAACAGCTCGGGGCCACGCGAATCGACGCCGACGAGTTGGCGCGTGCAGCGGTTGCGCCGGGTTCGCCGGGACTCGCGGCCGTTATTGATCTCTTTGGGCCTCAGATGCTGCTCGCCGATGGGGCGTTGGATCGCGCTGCCCTCGGCGCTCGCGTATTCGGCGATCCCGACGCACTCGACGCACTCAATGCCATCGTGCATCCTGAAGTGCGGCGCTTCTTCGCCGAACGGTCACGCGCGGCGGAAGCGGCGGATGCTTCGGCCATCGTGGTGTATGAGATACCGCTGCTCGTCGAGACGGAAGCTCGTAACGGCGAATGGAATCAAGTCGTCGTCGCGGAAGCTGATGTGGAGACCCGTGTCGCTCGCATGGTGCACCTCCGCGGCATGGCAGAAGACGATGCTCGACGACGTATCGCAAACCAGGCGAGCGATGCCGAGCGTCGAGCCGTCGCCGACTACGTAATCGACACTTCGGGTTCGGAGCCGGAGACGATCGCTCAGGTCGACCGTCTATGGCGGAGCCTCACTACATCCGGCTGAACTCGGCGATCCAGTTCAGCTGCAACTGGGCAATGAATGCGATGACCGCGTAGCAGACGAGAATGACGACCCAGCTCCACGAGTAGCACTTCGCGAGAACGCGCTGCGCGCCGGCCGAAACCGGAATGTCTCCAACGGCGTAGGGGCGGAAGAAAGATACCCACCAGAGCGGGATCATGACGGTCCACACCACCATGCACCACGGGCACAGCGTTCCGATGACGAAGACGCTCTGGCTGAAGAGCCAGCAAACGAGGGTGAACCCGGCCAGCAGACCAACCTGGTACAACGCCCAGAACCAAGCAGAAAAGCGCGCCCCGGCGAGCAGGGCGACGCCCACGGCGATGGGCGCGACAAACGCCGAGACGCCGATGATGGTGTTGCTGAAGCCCAAGAGCGAGCCCTGCCACGAAGCCATGTTGGGGCCGCAGGTGACGAGGATGCTCACCGAGCAATTCGGAATGTAGCCGGGATCTTGGAGCGTCTTGATGTATTCGGTGAGCAGTTCGAATGAGGCGAACCAACCCACAACGCCGCCGATCAGGGTGAACAGGGCGAACGCGATAGGCCGCGAATGCGCGCGGAGTTCAGAGCTCATGGGGTGATCGTAGCGGCCGCACCTGCGAATTCATCTGCTCTGCACCAGGCGACACCTCCGTGACATAATGGAGGGCGTACGGCGCGCCGAACCGGCGAAACGTGCGCACAGTCTTTTGATGGTCGCAAGACCCTCACCGGTCGAAGAACGACCGAGCGCGGATGCGGGGCATTCGCGGAGAATAGGATTCGCGGGTCACACCGCACGAGAAGTGTCCCCGGGCAATGCTTCTGCACCTCGGGGCAGAGGAGACACCAGCAATGGTGAACGAGACGAATACAGAACCGAACACCGAGCAGGTGGCAGACAGCACTGAGCTTGCGGAAGCGACATCGGTTGCCACCCCGGTTGCGGGCGAATCGGCTGCAAGCGAATCTGCCCAGTCTGCCGATGTCGACCGAGAAGCCGCACCCGCTGCGCATGGTGACGCCGCTGATGCGGGGAAGCCGGCAGATGAGGTGTCGACCCCCGACGCGTCCGAAGTGTCGCCGCAGGCTCCGGCCAAGCCGCAGTTGCTGCTGCCGCTCGCCGACATGACGCCGGAGGAGCGTTTCCGGGCCACGACTCGGCTGATCTTCCTGGCGCCCGACGTGCCGCCGGTGGCCCCGCGCTCGCGGCGCTCCGATTTCCGCCCGTCTGAGCTGCGTCAGCTCGACGACCTACTCGACGAGCGTTTCTCGCGCGAAGATGCGCCAGAGGATCGCGAGTCGCCCGCGCAGCAGCGCCGCAACCGGCGGCGCAACGGTGCGGAGTCGGCTGCGCACCCCGACGAAGAGTCGCCGCGTCGTCCGCAGCGTCAGGCCCCCGTCATCACGGAGCCGCAGAAGGTGAAGGGATCTACTCGGCTCGAAGCGAAGAAGCAGCGCCGTCGTGACGGTCGTGATGCCGGCCGCCGCCGCGTGGTCATCACTGAGTCGGAGTTCCTGGCGCGCCGTGAGGCCGTCGATCGCGAGATGATCGTGCGCACGACTGCGGATCGCGTGCAGATCGGCGTGCTCGAAGACAAGGTGCTGGTCGAGCATTACGTTGCACGGTCGAGCGAGAACTCGCTCATTGGCAACGTGTACCTCGGTCGCGTGCAGAACGTGCTGCCGAGCATGGAAGCGGCATTCGTTGACATCGGCCGCGGCCGAAATGCGGTGCTGTACTCGGGCGAGGTCGACTGGTCCGAGTTCGAGGGCGGCAATACCGCCCGCCGCATCGAAAATGCGCTGAAGCCGGGCGATCAGGTGCTCGTGCAGGTGACGAAGGACCCGGTTGGTCACAAGGGTGCGCGTCTGACGAGTCAGATCTCGCTGCCGGGCCGCTTCCTCGTCTATGTTCCCGGCGGTGCGATGAACGGTATTTCGCGGAAGCTTCCCGATACGGAGCGCGCGCGCCTCAAGAAGATCCTCAAGGAAGTTCTCCCGAGCGGTGCCGGCGTGATCGTCCGCACGGCTGCCGAGGGCGCGAGCGAGGATCAGCTGACCCACGATGTGCAGCGCCTCACTCGTCAGTGGGAGTCGATCCAGAAGCGCGTGGAGAAGGGCGGCGGGCCGGTGCTGCTGCACTCGGAGCCCGACATGCTGATCAAGATCGTCCGTGACGTGTTCAACGAGGACTTCCACCGCTTGACGATCTCGGGCGAAGATACGTACGAGACGATCGAGCGCTACCTGTCGCAGGTGGCTCCGGACCTGCTCGAGCGCGTCGAGCGCTTCACGCATGAGCGAGACATCTTCGACGAGTACCGAGTCACCGAGCAGATCGCCAAGGCGCTGGACCGCAAGGTGTGGCTGCCCTCTGGCGGATCGCTCGTCATCGATCGCACCGAGGCGATGACGGTGGTCGACGTTAATACGGGCAAGTTCGTCGGTTCGGGCGGCAATCTCGAAGAGACGGTCACGAAGAACAACCTCGAGGCTGCTGAGGAGATCGTGCGTCAGCTGCGTCTGCGCGACATCGGTGGCATCATCGTCGTCGACTTCATCGATATGGTGCTCGAGTCGAACCGCGATCTGGTGCTGCGCCGCATGGTCGAATGTCTGAGCCGAGATCGCACGAAGCATCAGGTCGCCGAGGTGACGTCACTCGGCCTCGTGCAGATGACCCGCAAGAAGCTGGGGCTCGGACTGCTCGAGTCGTTCAGTGAGCCGTGCGACGTCTGCGCAGGGCGTGGCGTGATCGTGCACCATGAGCCGGTGGCCAAGCACCACCGAGCAGAATCGTCGCCGCGCACTGCGAAGCGCGCGAAGGGGCAGCAGCCGCACGTCGATACGAAGTCTCAGACGCACGCGATCAGCGACGGCGCGAAGAACATGCTCGCTCAGGTTGCGGCTTCGACGCTGCACGCGCCGAAGCCCGAGCACGAAGAGCTGGCTCAGGCGATTCAGGCGGCAGCTCGCGAGGTGGAGTCTGCCCCTGCAGCTGAGTCCTCCGCTCAGGTGACCGGCCGCGTGTCATCGCGGAGCGGGTCGCGCGACACCGACCGCGCTGATGCGGGTCAGCGCTCGCCGGGTCAGCGCGCCCCGCGAACGGACTCCCAGCCGCCGGCGACCGGGTTGCTCGATTCGGTTCTCAACGCGCTTCCGGATGCTCCGGCTGCCGGCAACGGGCGCGCGCGCAACCGTCGTGTGAGCACGGCGCCTGTGCGGGGCGGAGCCGAGCCGAGTCGTGCGGATGCATCGACGACGGAGAACGAACCGGCGAATGCGAAGCAGGCGGCCCAGCGGGCGCTTGCGGAGGCGCTCGACCTCACGGCACTGCGTCGAGACGCAGAACGAGAGTGACACGCGGGGGCGCCTATTTGACCAAAATCGGTGCTTCGAGATAATATTGACCGTTGGTGCTGCTCTGTCGGGCAGCAAACACAGGCTTCGAATGCGGCACTGCTGCGATTCGGCTCGTAAGACGATCCTCGAGAAAAGGGTATGAAGTGGTTTACGCAGTAGTGCGCACAAGCGGACGTCAGGAAAAGGTCGAGGTTGGCTCGATCATCACCGTCAACCGTGTTTCGGGTGACGCCAAGGGCAAGCTCGAGCTTCCCGCGGTGCTCCTCGTCGACGGCGACCAGGTGACCACCGACGCTGCAAAGCTCGCAAAGGTCAAGGTGACTGCAGAGGTGCTCGACGACCTCCGCGGCCCGAAGATCGTCATCCAGCGATACAAGAACAAGACCGGTTACAAGAGCCGCCAGGGGCACCGTCAGGATCTGACGCGCCTCAAGGTCACCGGCATCAAGTAATCCGCCTCGCAACGATTCAAGGAGTAGAGACTCATGGCACATAAGAAGGGCGCCAGCTCCACCCGTAACGGTCGCGATTCGAACGCTCAGCGCCTCGGCGTGAAGCGCTTCGGCGGCCAGCAGGTGAACGCAGGCGAGATCATCGTGCGTCAGCGCGGCACGCACTTCCACCCCGGCGCAAACGTCGGGCGTGGCGGCGACGACACCCTGTTCGCTCTTGCAGCGGGCGCGGTTGAGTTCGGTGCAAAGGGCGGCCGCAAGGTCGTCAACATTGTGACCGCCGCCTAATTACAGGCAGTCAACGGCGAGGCGGGCTTCGGCTCGCCTTTTGCCGTATCTAGGGCAGGGAAAACAGTATGGTCACGTTCGTCGATCAGGTGCAGGTGCACATTCAGTCCGGGCGCGGCGGGAACGGCTGCGTGTCGATCCGTCGCGAGAAGTTCAAGCCGCTCGCCGGCCCTGACGGTGGCGCGGGCGGACACGGCGGTGACGTTGTGCTCGTCGCCGACCCGCAAGTGACGACGCTGCTCGAGTACCATCGTCGACCGCACCGCACTGCCGAGAACGGCGGATTCGGCGCCGGCGACTATCGCGATGGCACGAACGGTGCCGAGCTGCTGCTTCCGGTTCCCGTTGGCACGGTGGTGAAGAATGAGGCGGGGGAGACCCTGATCGATCTCACCGAACCCGGCGCACGCTATGTCGCCGCACAGGGCGGTGTCGGCGGTCTCGGCAATAACGCCCTCGCGAGCACGAAGCGCAAGGCGCCGGGGTTTGCGCTGCTCGGCACCGAGGGGTGGGCCGGATCGCTCACCCTCGAGCTCAAGACCATCGCCGATGTCGCCTTCGTCGGGTACCCCTCAGCGGGCAAGTCGAGCCTGATCGCGGCGATGAGCGCGGCGAAGCCGAAGATCGCGGACTATCCGTTCACGACCTTGCATCCCAACCTCGGCGTGGTGCAGTCGGGCGATCATCGCTTCACCGTCGCCGACGTTCCCGGGCTGATTGAGGGCGCGAGCGAGGGTAAGGGGCTGGGTCTCGACTTCCTCCGTCATGTCGAGCGTTGCAGTGCGCTGTTGCACGTACTTGACTGCGCGACGCTCGAACCCGGCCGTGACCCGCTTTCAGACCTCGAGATCATCAAGGCAGAACTCGCCGCGTATCCGGTGCCCGAGGGCCAGACTCCGCTGCTCGAGCGACCCCAGCTCATCGCACTGAACAAGATCGATGTACCGGAGGGGCGTGAGCTCGCGGACTTCGTGCGCGGCGATCTCGAAGCTCAGGGGTACCGCGTCTTCGAGATTTCGACGGTCTCGCACGAGGGGCTGCGCGAGCTCGGCTTCGCCCTTGGTGAACTCGTGGACGAGGATCGCCAGCGGCGTATCGCAGCCGAGCCGGTGCAACCGCGCATCGTGCTGCAGCCGAAGGCCGTCAACGACGGCGGCTATCGCGTGGTGACGGAGGGCGGAAGCTACGGCACGCTGTACCGCATCCTCGGTGCGAAGCCCGAGCGCTGGGTGGCGCAGACCGATTTCAAGAACGATGAGGCCGTCGGCTACCTCGCCGATCGTCTGCAGAAGATCGGCATCGAAGACGCCCTCGTGAAGGCGGGCGCCACCGCGGGCTCTACGGTGGTGATCGGCCCGGGATCCGGCGTCGTATTCGATTGGGAGCCGACCGTCACCAGCGCTGCTGAGGTGCAGATGGGTGCGCGTGGCACCGACTTGCGCGTCGACCAGAACGACCGTCGCACGAACAAGGAACGTCGCGTCGAGTATCACGGCATGATGGACGCGAAGGCCGAGGCCCGCGCCGAACTTGACCGCGAACGCGAGGCGGGGCTCTGGAAGGACGAATCGTGACCCACGGCGCCGACCTGCTCGCGGCGCGGCGCGTCGTCGTCAAGGTCGGTTCCTCGTCGGTGAGCGGCGACAATGCGGCGCAGATTCCCGATCTGGTCGCGTCACTCGCCCGACTGCACGCGGGTGGCGCGCAGGTGATTCTCGTTTCGAGCGGTGCGATCGCGACGGGGGTCCCGTTTCTCAAGCTCGACGAGCGGCCCGAAGATCTTGCCACGCAGCAGGCCGCGGCTGCGGTCGGCCAGAACATTCTCGTCAACCGCTATCAGCGAGCGCTGACGACTCACGAGATCATCGCCGGTCAGGTGCTGCTCACCGCGCACGATATCGAGAACCCGACACATCGCGGCAACGCCCGTCGAGCGATCGAGCGACTGTTGCAACTCGGGATCCTGCCCATCATCAACGAGAACGACACCGTCGCGACGCACGAGATCCGCTTCGGCGACAACGATCGCCTTGCGGCGCTGGTTGCTCGACTGGTGGATGCTGATCGTCTGGTGCTGCTTTCCGATGTGGACGCGCTGTATACGGCGCCGCCGATGATCGTCGGAGCGGAGCGCATTGCCGAGGTCGCATACGGGGATCCTCTGGCGGGCATCGAGATCGGCGAAAGTCAGTCGGGGTGGGGCACCGGCGGCGCGGCGACGAAGGTGCAGGCGGCACGACTCGCTGCCGACGCCGGTGCGACGGTGCTGCTCACCGAGACGCGGCTGCTCTCGGCGGTGCTCGACGGCGCGGATCACGGCACGCGGTTCGAGGCGCGCCCCGCGGGCGGCTGACTCGCCCGGAACGCACTAGGCTGAATCTCATGTCTGCAGGAGATGCCTTCCTCGAGCGCCTGTCGCTCGCACGCACCGCGGCGCGTACGCTCGCGACCGCCACCACGGCTCAGAAAAACGCGGCACTCGCCGCGATCGCTGATCGGCTCGAAGGCTCGATTCCACAGATCGTGGAGGCCAACGAGCGAGACCTGGCGCGCGGGCGGGAGCAACAGATCGGTGTCGGCCTGCTCGACCGACTGCGACTCGACGCGGAGCGCGTGCGCGGGCTCGCAGTGGCAGTTCGCGACGTCATCGCGCTTCCCGATCCGATCGGTGAGGTCGTGCGCGGGAGCACGCTGGCCAACGGCATCGGCATCAGTCAGGTGCGTGTGCCGTTCGGTGTCATCGGGGCGATCTACGAGGCTCGACCCAATGTGACCGTGGATATCGCCGCGCTGGCTCTGAAGAGTGGAAACGGCGTCGTGCTGAGGGGTGGCAGCGCCGCCGAGCACACCAACGGTGTGCTGGTCGGGGTGATTCAGGAGGCCGTTTCGAGTGCGGGACTCGCGGGCGACGCGGTGCAGACGATCGACCCGTTCGGGCGAGAAGGCGCCGGCCGCTTGATGCGGGCGCGCGGGTATGTCGATGTGCTCATTCCCCGCGGCAGCGCAGGGCTCATCTCGACAGTGGTGAACGAATCGACCGTTCCCGTGATCGAAACCGGTTCGGGTATCGTGCACGTATTCGTCGATGCCACGGCAGACGCCGAGATGGCGGAAGCCATCGTACTGAATGCGAAAACGCATCGACCGAGCGTGTGCAACGCCGCCGAGACGCTGCTTGTGCATCGTGACGCCGCACCTCGTCTGCTGCCGCGTCTGGTTGCTGCACTCCGTGCCGCGGACGTCGAGCTCTGGGGCGACCCGGCAGCTCAGTCCGTGAGCAGCGATCTTGCGGCTGCTACGGCAGAGACCTGGGAGACCGAGCACTTGGCGCTGGAGATGGGCATCAAGGTCGTCGACTCGCTCGACGAGGCGATTGCGCACATCGACCGGTACTCGACCCGTCACACGGAGTCCATCGTCACGAGCGATTACGTCAATGCCGAACGTTTTCTCGCCGAAGTCGATTCTGCGGCGGTTATGGTGAACGCGTCGACGCGGTTCACCGACGGCGGAGAGTTCGGGTTCGGTGCCGAGGTCGGCATCTCCACTCAGAAGCTCCACGCACGAGGCCCGATGGGCCTTCCCGAACTCACGAGCACGAAATGGCTGGTGCGCGGCACTGGCCAGATTCGTTGATCCAAACCGATACACTGGATCGGTACCACCCAACCGTTATGAATGCAGGGGACCCCATGTCACTTCTTGCCACGATCGCAGTCGCCGCCGAAGAGGGGCACCACGTCGTCAACGAGCTGCCGTTCCCGGCGATCGTTTACGGCATCATCGCTTTCGCGATCTTCACGGTGTTCGCCGGTGTCGTCTTCTCGTTCCGCGACGTCGCGAATCGTCACGCCGCGAAGGCCGAGGCCTACGCACGCGAGCACGGTTCGGACTCGCACCACTAACCGAACGAGTCGACGTGTCGAATCCGCGTCGCATTGGGGTGATGGGCGGTACGTTCGATCCCATTCACCACGGTCACCTGGTTGCGGCCAGCGAGGTCGCGCAGAGCTTCAACCTCGATGAAGTAATCTTCGTGCCGACGGGGCGACCATGGCAGAAAGAGAACGTATCTCCGAGTGAGCATCGGTATTTGATGACGGTGATCGCCACCGCTTCGAATCCGCGATTCACCGTGAGTCGGGTCGATGTCGACCGCGCCGGCCCGACGTATACGGTCGACACGCTGCGCGATCTGCACGAGCAGATGCCCGACGATGAGCTCTTCTTCATCTCAGGCGCGGATGCTGTCGAGCAGATTCTGGGCTGGAAAGACGCGGATCACCTGTGGGATTTCGCACATTTCATCGCGGTGTCTCGCCCGGGGCATGAGCTCTCGCTTTCAGGATTGTCATCAGAACACGTAAGCTTGTTGGAAGTTCCCGCGCTCGCGATCTCGTCGACAGACTGCCGAGGCCGAGTCGCACGAGGTTATCCGGTGTGGTACCTCGTTCCTGACGGTGTCGTGCAGTACATTGCGAAGCACGGGCTTTACACCGAGGAAGCGACAGAGTGATGAGTGAGCAGGACGAACAACGACCGCTGACCCGCCGAGAGCGGCGCATGCGGGAGCTGGGGGAGACCGGCGCCATGGACCTGGCTGAGGTCCTGCCCGGAACCTCCGACCCGGCCGCCGTCGAATCAGAGCCGACGGGTGATACCCCGGCGACGCAGGCATCGGAGCCAGATGCGCCGACAGGCTCGGCACCGGATGCGCAGGCGGACCCCGCGACGGGCGACATCGAGATCTCGCCCGTGAACCCTGACGGGACCCCACGCAGTCGTCGCGAGATGCGCCAGTTGCGCGAAGCCGCGCTTGCGGAGCGTGCCGCGGCCCAGCCGGTCAACGCGTCGAGCACTGAGCCAGCGAAGGTCGACGCTGCCGTGACCACGGCTCCGGTCCAACCGCAACCCGCTGCGGCAGAAGAGCCTACCGTTGTTGACCCCAGCGCTGCACCCGAGATTGCCGAACCCGCTGTCGAAGGTGGCGAAGATGGTGCGGATTCCGCTCAGTCAGTGGATGACGTCGCGACGCCGTCAGCCGCACCCGAGGTTGATTTCGACTCACTGATTTCCCCGCCGACCGAGCCCTTCACCGTTGACGAGCTGCGCGAGGCCGAATCTGCAGCGAATGCTGCTGCGGACGAGGCTCGTCCTGCGGACGAGGTTGCTCACTCCGCCGCTGACGAGTCAGCAACACCCGCTGAATCGGCGGCTTCGCCGGCTGGTGAGCCTGCGAAGCCGAAGCGACGTTTCCCCTGGCAGCGTGGCAAAGCTGATGAGGCAATGTCGGCCCCCGAAACGGTGCCTGCGGAGTCCGCGGAGACCGAATTCGCGGGGGTCGTGCCAGCCCCGAACGAGACGGCCGAGGCGTCAGCTCCCGAAGCGGAGTCCGCTGCGGCAGATGGAACCAACGTCTCAGCGGGGTCTCCGGTTGATGCCGCCGCGCCGACTGCGGTCATCGACAGCGATGCGGTGCGAGCTATTTCGGATGAGGCGCCGGAGTCAATCCCTGAGGTGGTTCCGCCTCGTGAGCCCGCAGATGATCTTCCGGTTGTGCCTGCGGCAGAGACGGTCGCCCTGCCCACGCAGGCAGCAGCTGTCGCGCCGAACCAACCAAAGCCTGAGGCTGCCCCAAGGAGCCCCGAGCAGAAATCCAGCTATTCGTTCCCGGATATCGCACCGCCAGAAGAGTGGCGCTCTGTCTTTGACGACCCCGCTTCGCGGCAGTTCCCGACTCCGGGCGCGCAGCCGGGCGGCGATTTCGATGATCTCATCTCGCGCGCAGTCGCACAGGAGGGTTCGACCGGCGGCACCGGCACATCGGCGCTGATCCTTCCGACGATGCCGGAGGATACGGGTGGACTCACAGGCCCGCTCGGAGCCACCGGTGATCTGTACGTCACGGGCTCCCTGCACCTGCCGAAGTCGCTCGGCGAGACCGGCGGCCACTCCGCCATTCACGATTCGATCGAGATGGACCCGATCACGGGTGACCAGCTCAGCGAGCCTTCGGGCGATGGCAGTGGCCCGGCCCCGGTGTCGGCGCGTCACGCGGTGAGCGCACGCGTTGATTCGGGCATGCCGGTCGTCGCGAAGCCCGCGCGCGAGAAGAGCAAGCTTCCGCTGATCCTGTCGTTGACCGGCGGCGGACTGCTGATAGTGGTCGTGGCACTGGGTGCCTGGGGCGCGAGCAACGGATTCTTCGGCTGAATCGCCGAACCTGACCACTTCTGAACGAAGGAAATGAACTGAACGCAGCAGCTGCTCAGACCCGGGACGTGCGCGCCGATGTGCGCACGGCCGTGATCGCCGCCGACGAGAAAGGCGCGACAGCACCGGTCGCACTCGAAGTGACCGAGCAATTCGGCCTCGCCGATGTCTTCCTGATCGTCACGGGCGCCGTGGAGCGCAACGTGCAAGCGATCTCCGACGGCATCGAGGATGCACTCAATGATTCCGGCGTGCGCACCGTGCGCCGTGAGGGCCGTGAGAGCGGACGTTGGGTGCTGCTCGATTTCGGCGACTTGATCGTGCACGTCTTCCATCGCGAAGAGCGCGACTTCTACCAGCTCGAGAAGCTGTGGCAAGACGCGCCGCTCATCGACACGGCCGAGATGCTGCCTACTCGGGAGTCCGACGCGGGCACCGCCGGCGCGGAGTCGTGACGCGCCCGGGAACGCTCGATTTGGCTACCTCCCGGTCACGTACGGTAAAGTAAAAGCGTTGTCGAGCGAGTATTCGTTCGACTTCCACGGGTCTATGGCGCAGCTGGTAGCGCACCTGCATGGCATGCAGGGGGTCAGGGGTTCGAGTCCCCTTAGATCCACCAAATGAATGCCCCGCTTCGGCGGGGCATTCATGTTTTTCGCGGGTGTTGTCGAATCGATGCTTGCCCTGTCGCGAGAGCTCACTCACACTTGACGCATAACGTGGTCATGGGAATCACGTGTGATGCTTGGGGAGACTCACGATGACGCTTCACCTGCACCCGCGCACATACGCTCAGTCGCGCTCACTCCGCCGGGCCGCGCGTGCGATCCCCGCTCTCCTCATTGCTGCGACGCTCGTCGCCTGCGGGAGCACGTCGAGCGCGCCGCAGAGCGGTGCTGGCGAAGCAGTCGCCGAAACCGGAAGCGGCAGTGCAGCGGTCGAGCGCCCGGCGGCCCCTGAAGGTGAGCTGCCCGCGTCTCTGCAGCAGCAACTGGGGGCCGCACTGGAGACGACGATGCAGGAGTACGGGGTGCCCGGCGCGGTGGCTGGGGTGTGGATCGACGGCGAGGGCTCGTGGACGGCGGCGAGCGGGGTAGCCGACGTCGTCACCAAGTCGCCTGTCAGCACGGACATGGTGTGGCCGATCCGGAGCATCACGAAGTCGTACACCGTCACCCTGATACTGCAACTCGCGGATGCCGGCGAACTGAACCTCGACGACACGATCGATCAGTACGTAGATGGAGTGACGAACGGTGACCGTATTACGCTGCTCGAGCTCGCGAACATGTCGAGCGGCAACGCCGACTACGTGAACGACGCGTTCGTCGCCGACTTCGCGACGCACCCCGACCACGTGTACACGATCGATGAACTGAACGCCTTCGTGCTCGACCAGCCGGCGCAGTTCGAGCCCGGTGCCGAATTCCTGTACACCAACGCGAACACGAATCTGCTCGGTGCCGTCGTCGAGAAGGTCACGGGCAAGCCCTACGCGGAGGCGCTGGATGAGATGATCCTGTCGCCGCTCGACCAAAGCGGTACGACATACCTGGGGAGCAACCATGACTGGGCTGCTCCGCACGCGACCGGGTACATCCCGAAGGCGAATGGGCTCGAGCCGCAGGACGAGACGCCTTCGATTCTCGGCGCGGCCGGCGCGTTGTTCTCGACGCTCGACGATGGTCGCGTGTGGGCGCAGACGCTCGGGAGCGGCGCACTGCTCAACGCCGCCACGCAGGAACTGCGTCGTGAGGGTCATGCGATCCCGAAGCCGCCCTATGACACCTACGGCGCCGGCATGGGGCACACCGGTGACTGGTGGGGGCATAACGGTGAAGGGCTGGGGTTCACCGCGGCAACGTTCTTCAACCCCGACCTGGATGCCAGCATCGTCGTCTACATGAACGCCTCCAACGTGGAAACCGGGCATCCAGCCGATGCCGCGTTCCGTGCGCTGGCGCAGGTGGTCGAGTCGGCGAATTAGCCCTTACGACACGTGCACCCAGGGGCGGCGCGTGAGGTCGGGTTCGGCCTCCCGAAGCACCTCGCGCGTCATCGGAGCGATCTCTCCCTCGCCGAAGAGCAGGAATCGCAGTAGGTTGGCGAGGGGATTGCCCTCGGTCCAGCGGAAGAAGATGTGCGGGGTACACCGCAGATCCTGCCGCAGGTGCAACGCGACGGCCGCGATGCCGTTCGGCACCGTGCTGCCGTGCACGGTAAGAATTCGATATCCGTGCCGCTCGACCCCCTCGACGAGCAATTCGTTTTCGAAATCCGAGCTGTCCGAGACCACGATCTCGATGAACAAGACGTCGTCGTCGGGGAGTCGGTGCGCCACGCGCGCGTGTTCGAGCTTTGCGCGGTAGCGTTCGGCGCCGAGATCGTTGGGTTCATGCGCGATAAGTCGCACGATGCCGCCCGGCGCCTGATCGATGAATGCCTGCGCGCTCGGGGTGAGGCGCACCGCGGTCGCTCGGAGTTCGGTTGACCGCTTCACTCGCGAGAAAAAGCTCACGACGATGATGCCCACGATGAAGCAGGCCGCGATTTTGATGCCGTCGGGCCGTTCGACGATGTTGGCGATGGTCGTGTAGACGAACACGACCGAGACGATGCCGAACCCGATCGTCGCGCCGCGTTGCGAGCGACGGCGGGCGGCGAGCGTCACAGCGATGGCGGCCGAGGTGATCAGCACGAGCACGCCGGTGGCGTAGGCGCCGCCCTGCGCGTCGACGCTCGCCTCGAACATCACGGTGATGAAGAACGCGACCGCCGTGAACACGAGCACGAGCGGGCGCGTTGCTCGCGCCCACGCCGGCGCCATGCCGTAGTGCGGCAGGTAGCGGGGAACGAGGTTGAGCAGGCCGGCCATCGCAGAAGCGCCGGCGAACCAGAGGATCGCGATCGTGATCAGATCGTATGCCGTGCCGAAGCCCTCGCCGAGGTACGTGTGGGCGAGGTACGCCAGCGCTCGCCCGTTCGCCGCACCGCCCGGCTGAAACTCCGCCGCGGGAATGAGCGCAACGGTCGTAATCGATGAGGTGATCAAGAAGCCGCTCATGATCAGCGCTGACGTCGTCAGCAATCGCTTGGCGCCTCGAATGCGGCCGGTCGGCTGCAGTTCCGTGTCGCCGGGGTCGCCCTTGATCTGCGGCATCACGGCCACGCCGGTCTCGAAACCTGACAGGCCGAGGGCGAGTTTCGGGAAGACCACCAGGGCCACCGCGACGACGAAGAGCGGGTTGCCGTGTTGTGTGGTGAGCACGCTCCACCAGTCGCCGAGCATGACGGGGTGCGCGATGAGCTGCACGATCGCGACGACGATGACCACCACGTTCACGATGAGAAACGCGCCGACGAGCACTGTGGCGAGCCTGATCGCTTCACGGAATCCGCGCAGGAAGACGATGCCGAGGCCGGCGAGCAGTGCGAGCGTGATCACCACCTCTTGACCGTGGAGCGCCTCGGGCGCGAACGGGTTCTCCACGAGATGCGCCGTGGCGTCAGCGGCCGACAGTGTCATCGTGATCATGAAGTCGGTTGCTGCGAACCCGAGCAGGGCGAGCACGGTCAGCTTCCCGCCCCACCGCGGCAGCAGCTTCGCGAGCATCGAGATCGATCCGGTGCCGTGCGGGCTTTCCTCCGCGACCCGGCGATAAACCGGGAGCGCGCCCGCGAGCGTGACCGCGACCAGGATGATGGTGGCGAGCGGCGCCACAGCGCCTGCGGCGAGCGCGGCGATGGCGGGCTGGTACCCGAGCGTTGAGAAGTAGTCGAGGCCGGTGAGGCACATGACGCGCAGCCAGTGGGTGCGCTGGTGCTGCTCGGGGCGGCCGTGCGGGCCGGGCTGCTGGCCGGGGGAGACCGTGGTGTCGGCGAGGAGCCAGCGACGCAGGCGGGTGCGCGCATCGCGCTGCGGAGCGCCCAGGGTTGGGGCTTCGAGCGATGATGCGTTTGCGAAGGTGTGCATGTCACTATCGAACACCCCGAGGGGTGCCGGGTGGAAGATCCTTACGGTTTCCATACGGGGCGCGAGCCCCTGCATACGGAGTCCTTACGCGGCGGTGGCACGCTGGCCACGGGCGGAACGTGCTCGACGCGTCAGTGCGCGGATGAGCACGCCCTGACGCGGGCTGAACAGATACACGAGGGTGAACGCGGCGCCTTGCACGAGAATCACGAGGCCACCGGAGGCGGCGTCGAGCCAGTAGCTCACGAGGATGCCGATGACGGAGCAGGCCGCCGAGAGGATCGGCGCGATGATGAGCATGCGCCCGAATCGGTCGGTGAGGAGATACGCGGTGGCCCCGGGGATGATGAGCATCGCGACGACGAGGATCACCCCGACGACTTGGAGGGCAACGACTGCGGTGAGGGCGAGCAGGCCCAGCAGGAGTGCGCCGAGGGCTCGCGGATTGAGGCCGATGGCGTGTGCGTGGGTGGGGTCGAAGGCGAAGAGCGTCAGATCGCGTCGTTTGATGATGAGGATCGTGAACGCAATCGCCGCCAGCACGCCGATCTGTAGGAGGTCGCCGTCAGAGACACCGAGGATATTTCCGAAAACGATGTGGCTCAGATCAGTCTGACTCGGGATCACCGAAATGAGTACGAGGCCGAGCGCGAACAGGGTCGTAAAGACAATGCCGATCGCCGCGTCTTCTTTCACGCGACTCGTATCTCGGATGGCGCCGATGAGTGCAACGGCGAGGAAGCCGAAGATGAGTGCTCCGAGGGCGAACGGGGCGCCGACCAGGTACGCGAGAACCACGCCGGGGAGCACGGCGTGCGACACCGCATCGCCCATGAGCGACCAGCCGGTGAGCACGAGCCAGCACGACAGCAGTGCGCAGACGACTGCGGCGATGACCGTTGTGATGAGCGCTCGAATCATGAAGTCGTACTGGAGAGGTTCGAGCAGGTAGTCGAGCGGGTTCATGCGGCGTCCTCCGGAGACGTGACGTCGCCGAGCCCGAAGGCGCGTGCGAGTTGCGGGGGATCGAGCGCGTCGGCGACCGCACCGTGGAAGAGTACGCGGCGCAGCAGCAAGGCGGCGTCGTCGGCGAGTGCGGGCAACGCGTGCAGATCGTGAGTCGATACGAGCACCGTGCGCCCGGTTTCGGCCAGTTCGCGGAGGAGCCTGACGATCGTCGCTTCGCTGCGCTGGTCGACGCCTGAGAACGGTTCGTCGAGCAGCAGGATCTCGGCGTCTTGTGCGATGCAGCGGGCCACGAACGCGCGCTTCTTCTGGCCGCCCGACAACTTGCCGATCTGCCGTTCAGCGAGGTCGCCGAGGTCGACGCGTTCGAGCGCATCGGCGACTGCGCGGCGATCGCTCGCCCGAGCGCGTCGGGTCGCCCCGAGCGAGCCGTAGCGGCCCATCATGACGACGTCGGCGACGGACACCGGAAACGCCCAGTCCACGTCCTCACTTTGCGGTACGTAGGCGACGATGCCGCGCTTTCGGGCGACGGCCGGAGCGAGGCCGGCGAGGCGAGCCGTGCCCTGCTCGGGGCGAATCGCACCCATGATGGTTTTGAAGAGCGTCGACTTGCCGGAGCCGTTCATGCCGATGAGCCCGGTCACGCCCCCGGCCGACACGTCGAGCGACGCCGCGTCGAGCGCGAGCACATCGCCGTATCGTACGGTGACGCGATCGACGGAGATCGCGGGGGAGGCGGTCATGCGGATCCCTTCGTGCCGTGCAGGGCGGCGGCAATGGTGTCGGCGTCGTAGGTGAGGAGGTCGAGGTAGGTGGGGACCGGGCCGTCGGGAAGCGAGAGCGAGTCGACGTACAGCGTGCCGCCGAAGCGGGCGTCGGTGCTCGACACCACCTGCTGCATGGGGCGATCGGAGACCGTCGACTCGCAGAACACGGCGGGCACGTCATGCGTGCGCACGAACTCGATCGTGCCGGCGATCTGCTGCGGCGTCGCCTGTTGCTCCGCGTTCACCGGCCAGATGTACTGCTCGGTGAGTCCGGCGTCGCGCGCGAGGTAGGAGAATGCGCCTTCGCAGGTCACGAGCGCGCGCTGTGCCTCAGGGAGATCTGCCACCGCCTCGCTCAGGCGATCCTGCACCGCCTGCAGCTGTCGTTGATAGGCGGCGCCGTTCGCGGCAAACTCGTCGGCGTGCGCGGGGTCGAGGTCGCTGAATGCGGTGACGATGTTTTCGACGTATATCTGCGCGTTCGCGGGGCTCATCCAGGCGTGCGGATTCGGCTTGCCCGCGTAGGCGTCGCCGGCGATGTCGATGGGCTCGATGCCGTCGGAGACGACGACGTGCGGCACGTCGGCCTGGGCAACGAACCGGGAGAACCAGGCCTCGAGCCCGAAGCCGTTGTCGAGAATCAGGTCGGCCTCGGATGCCTTGGCAACGTCGAGCGGCGTCGGCTCGTACCCGTGGATCTCGGCGCCGGTCTTGGTGATGGAGCGCACGTTGATGCGGTCGCCGCCGACCGTGCGCGCCATATCGGCGAGCACCGTGAACGTGGTGAGTACGACGGGGGCCTCAGGATCGCCGTCCCAGTCGTCATCCGACCAGGTGTCGCGCGATCCCCCGCTGCACCCCGCGAGCAGCAGGGCGACGACGGCGAGCGCTGCGGTGCCCAGGCCGATGCGGCGCGCGAACGTGCGTCCCGAGAACGAGGTCATACGACTCCCAAGGTGAGGTGATGCTGATACAAAAGTTCGCCTTGACGAACTTTGGAATTCAGGTTAGCGCACTCTTGCTTGATCCGCGAGGATCGCCAGGGAGTTGTACACTCGATCACCGTGATGTCTCGCAGTGCGATCCCCGACCTCGGCGTCGTCGGCGTCGGTGGCGCGTTCGGCACACTGGCGCGATACGGGATCACCTCGGCGATCGGCGGGCCGGAGTCGACCAGTGGTTTTCCGCTCGCCACGATGCTCATCAATCTGTTCGGCGCATTTCTCCTCGGGATCGTCGTGGCGATCGTCACCTCCCGCGGGAGTGCGGGTCGCTGGCGCACGCTGCGCTTGTTGCTCGGCACGGGCGTGCTCGGCGGCTTCACCACCTACAGCCTGCTCGCGACCGATCTTGCGCAGGCGGCTATCGCTGACCACTGGGGCGTCGTTGCCGGCTACGCGGGAGCCACCCTCTTCGGGGGAGTGGTCGCGAGTGGGCTCGGCCTGGGTGCGGGGCGAGCTCTCGCAACTCGGGTCGCGCCCGCGGGTCAGGCGGGCGGGGTGGCCTCGTGAGTGCGGGGTGGCTGGCGGTCGTCGTCGCGCTCGCCGGTGGCGCTGGGTCGGCGCTGCGCCACGCCGTCGACATCAGCGTGCCCGTGCGCTGGCGCGAACGGTACCCCTGGGGCATCCTCATCATCAACCTCACCGGCTCATTCGTGCTCGGCTGCGTTACCGGAATGATGTGGGATCACCCGCTGGCCGCGATCATCGGGAGCGGCCTACTCGGTGGGTACACCACATTCAGCACGGCGAGCCTCGATACCGCGCAACTGCTGATGGCGCGTCGCTGGGGCGCTGCGCTGGCCAACGGAGTCGGCATGCTCGTCGTCGCTGTGGCGCTGGCCATCGCCGGCCTGCTGTGCGGGGCCCTGCTGCGCTGAACTGTGAGCGCGATGACGTGAGCGTCACACGCGCCGGCGCGAGCTACCGCACCTGACGCGCACGGAACCGGAGATCGGGGTGCGCGTACGCGTCTTGCGACTCCACGAGCAGCAGCTCTCTGGATTCGGCCGCGTAGGTGCGCTCGAGGAGAGCGTAGACGCTGGCGGTCGTGCGTTCGAGCGCGTCTGCGGCGTCTCCGCTGCGGCGCACATGGGCCGTGAACAGCGCCGCGGTAACATCGCCCGAACCGTTGACCTTGAACGGGATTCGGGGCGTCTCGATGATCCACGCGCCGTGGGGCGTCACCGCGAGCATCTCGATGACGTCGTCCGGTTGTTCCGGGCGATCGACGCTCGTGACGAGCACCGTGCGCGGCCCGAGGTCGCGAGCGCGGTCGACTGCATCGAGCGTAGCGTCGAGCGTGTCGGGTGTCGTGTCGGTAATGAAACCGAGCTCGAACTGATTCGGGGTGATGAGGTCGGCGCGAGGCACGACTCGGTCTTTGATCAGGCGTTGCACCTCGGGTGCCACGTGGCATCCCGATTTCGCATTGCCGAGCACGGGGTCGCACGCGTACAGGGCATCCGGGCTGTGGTGTTTCACCCGGGCGACGGCATCCAGGATCGCGTCACCGATGCTGTCGCCGCCCTGGTAGCCCGAGAGCACCGCATCGACGCCGGCGAGCCCGCCGCGCTCCTCGATGCCGATGACGATGTCGCGAACGTCGTCACCTGACATCAGCGGGCCGCGCCACGAGCCGTACCCGGTATGGTTCGAGAACGCGACGGTATACACCGGCATGACCTCGACGCCAATGCGCTGCAGGGGAAACACCGCGGCCGAATTGCCGACGTGGCCGTACGACACTGAGGACTGGATCGAAAGAACGCGCATGGCATCGATACTGGCACTGGTCCAATGCGTAGACCAGTTCTGGTCGGTGCGCGTGGACCAGTGCCGGACGGTCGGTGCGGTGGAGCCCCGGCCAATCCTAGAGTTCGGTCGTACCCGACTTGCCGGGGCTCTCCCGGCCGAGCACCTTGGCCGCCGCGATCTTGACGGCGGCCATGGCCCGGCCTCCGGGCACGCCCCAGTACTGGGCCGATTCGCCCGAGACGCGCAGTAATCCGAGATTCGGATCGTCGAGCCCACCTGCGAAGTAGGCGTCGACCTCGCCGTCCCAGAGTTCTGCGGCTTTCGCCCGATTGTCAACGAATGCGGCCTCGCCAGCGACGGAAAGCCAGCTGCCGGTTTCGGCGAACGCGAGGTTCACTTGTGGATTTGCGCGGATCGCATCCGCTTGGTCCCCCTGGAGGCCGATGAAAAACCAGACCGTGCCATCGTCGGTGATCTGCTGCGGCGTCATCGGATGCGAGACGATCTTGCCTGCTGCTGTCGCGGTGGAGAGCATGACGAACCGCTCCTCGCGCATGAGCTCGACGACGGTTTCCGAGGTCAGCTCGCTGTGCGTCATGTGTGCTCCTTGTCTGGGGTGCCGGGATCACCAGCTTTACGCGACCGCATGCCGCTGGGGAGGCGGTTGACAAGGACGGGTCAAATGGCTCGATGCGGAGTGAGGACTCCGAGCGGGTCGAGCGCGGCCTTGATCGCGCGCTGCACGTCGAGGGCGGTGTCGTCGAGTTGCCACCCGAGCTCGTGGCGCTTCACCGAGCCGATGCCGTGCTCACCCGAGATCGTGCCGCCCAACGACAGGGCGAGGCGTGTGATGTCGTCGATCACCGCGTCGGCAGCGGCGATGCCCTCGGGCGTATCCGGTGATTCGACGGTGCTGTGCAGGTTTCCGTCGCCGGCGTGCGCCACCGTGGACACGCGCTTTCCGTGTCGGGCCGCAATCTCGCCGATCCCGTGGAACACCATCGCGAGTGCGGCGACGGGAACCCCCACATCGCAGGAGATCTTCAGGCCGCGCGCGTTCAGCGCCGGATTCGAGAGACGGCGGGCCTCGAGCAGCGCATCGGTGTCAGACACCTCGGTGTCGTCGGCGCCCAGTGACGCGCACAGGGCGGTGATGCCGACGGCGCGCTGCTCGGCATCGAGCCCCGTGGTCTGGCCCACGAGCATCGCGCCCGCGGGAACGCGTAATCCACTGGGCTGGAACGACTCGATGATCTCGACGCTCAACGCGTCCATGAGTTCGAGCACCTCGGGGTGCAGGTCGCTGCCCACAATGGCCGTCACGGCCCGGCCCGCCGATTCGAGCGTCGGAAAGCTCGCGCGGAACGTGCGGGGCGTGCCCGGCGCCACTGGCTTGAGGCGCACGGTGGCCTCGGTGATGACACCCAAGGTGCCTTCCGAACCGACGAAGAGGCGCGTCAAGTCGTAGCCGACGACGTTCTTGCGGGTGCGCGAACCGGTGCGCAGCACTCGCCCGTCTGCGAGCACGACCTCGAGCGCGGCGACCGAGTCGCTCGTCACTCCGTGCGCGACGCAGCGCAGGCCGCCGGCATTGGTCGCGATGTTGCCACCCACGGTGCTGATGCGGGCGCTGGCCGGATCGGGCGGAAAGAACAGCTCCAGCTCGCGCGCCACATCGTCCAGCTCAGCAGTGATCACTCCGGGCTGCACGACTGCCAGACGATTCTCTGCGTCGATGTCGATGATGCGGCTCATGCGTTCGAGCGAGATGACGAGCCCGCCGGTGTACGCCATCGCGCCGCCCGCGAGCCCCGTTCCGGCGCCGCGCACGCTGACCGCGACGCCTGAACGGTGCGCCCAACTCAGCGCTGTCGCAACGTCTGCGGTTGACTCCGCGAGTACGACGGCGACGGGGGCGCCCTCCAGAAGCGCCCGAGAGGAATCGCGTGCAAACGGAGCGACGAGCTCGGGATCGGCGACCAGTCGATCTCCCAGAGACGTTCGCAACTCGGCAATCGGCGGCTCCGCACCGCTCGGTGCTGCGTGAGGGTTCGGAACGGCAATCACACGGGCCTCCTTCATCGAAGCCCAGGCTATCGTGGGTGAGCAGTCTGGCACATCGTGCGCATGGCAGGATGGCAGGCATGACGTCACCACCCGGAGCCGGTCGATACGCGCCCAGCCCCTCGGGCGATCTCCACCTCGGGAATCTGCGCACGGCGTTGCTCGCGTGGTGCTTCGCACGCGCCTCAGGGCGGCGGTTCCTGATGCGCATCGAAGACCTCGACCGCGCGCGGGATGCAGGCGCGGCTCAGCGGCAACTCGACGATCTCGCGCGCATCGGCATCGACTGGGACGATGAACCGGTGCAGCAATCGGGTCGGGCCGCCGCCTACGCCGCCGCGATCGCGCAGCTGAGCGATGCCGGCCTCGTATATGAGTGCACGTGCTCCCGCAAAGACATTTTGGCTGCCCCGACCGCGCCGCACGCGCCACCCGGCGCCTACCCCGGGACCTGCCGCGAGCGAACGCCGACCGAGCGCGCCGAGGCCAGAGCGCGCATTGCTCCAAGGCTGCCCGCCGTGCGGCTGCGCGTGCCCCAGGGAACGTCGGCGCCGAGCTTCATCGATCGAGTGCTCGGCCCGGTGCACGGCGACATCGATGATTTCGTGCTGCTGCGCGGTGATGGCACGGTCGCGTACAACCTCGCAGTGGTGGTGGACGATGCTGCGATGGGCGTCGATCAGGTCGTGCGCGGTGACGATCTGGCGCCGTCGACACCTCGGCAAATTCTGCTGCAGCGTGTGCTGGGCCTTCCCGCGCCGCCCGAGGTCGACTACGCGCATGTACCACTTGTGCTCGGGCCGTCGGGGGCACGACTCGCGAAGCGGGACGGCGCCGTCACCCTCGGGCAGCTGCGCGACGCTGGCACCTCCGACGGCGAGGTGCTCGGGTGGCTCGCGACCTCGATCCACCTTGCGCAGCCGGGGGAGCGCGTCACCGCGGCGACCGTGCTCAGCAGGTTCGACCCGGCGGCAGTGCCGACCGAGCCGTGGACCTGGCGGCCCGCTACTTCTTGAGGGCCTTGATGATGCGGGAGAGCGCCCGCCCGGCGACCCACACGAAGGGCACGCCCACGGCGAGCAGCGCGATGATGTTGGGTTCGAACCGGGTCGTCCCCTCTCGGGTGACATAGGAGCCCAGCGGCACGGCGAAACCGCCACCTCCACCGCCTGAGCCTTCACCCTGTGCGACGCCCTCACCGGCACCGGCGCCCTCGCCTGCGCCGAATCCGTAGGCGGTGTACGCCACGGGAATGAGGGTGGTGCCGTCGACCTCGACAGGATCGCCGTACGCCGAGTGGACGCCGACCTGAACGAGGGTGTCTGCGATCTGCTTCGTGAGGTGAGTCATGCGGCCCACCCTACTCGCTCGACCTAGGCTTCGTCAGCCCCGTGACGCGATGCGCGCACCACCGCGGGAACGGGGCGTTTCGGTTCGATGTGATCGCCCGACGACACGTGCTTGATACGACGAATGACCCACGGCACGAAGTGCTCGCGCGCCCACACGACGTCCTCGCGCCGGGCCTCGCGCCAATTGCGGATCGGCAGTGGCGGCGGATCGAGCGGCACCAGGTCGTGGGGTACGCCGAGCGCATCCAGCGCCGCGAGGGCGATGGTGTGGTGGCCGAGCGCATTCAGATGCAGTCGATCGCCCGCCCAGTAGCGGCTGTCGTGCAGTTCTTCGAGCGCCCACTGGTCGACCACAATGCAGTCGTGCCGCTGCGCGACCTTGCGCACGTTCTCGTTGTAGATCGCCACTTTGCCGCGAATCGAACGGAACACGGGCTGGAATGCAGTGTCGACTCCTGTGAAGAGCAGAATGGTCGCTCCGCCCACGCTCAGCCGCTCGACGATGCGCTCCAGCTTGGCGGCGACCTCATCGGGGTCGGTGCCGGGGCGAATCACGTCGTTGCCGCCCGCGCAGACGCTGATCAGGTCGGGGCGCAAATCGAGCGCGGCCTCCACCTGCTCGTCGGTGATCTGCTGAATCAGCTTGCCGCGCACCGCGAGGTTCGCGTAGGCGAACTCATCACTGTAGGCGCCGAGTACCTCGGCGAACCGGTCGGCCCACCCGCGCAACCCGCCCGGGCTGTCGGCGTCGGGGTCGCCCACGCCCTCGGTGAACGAATCGCCGAGCGCGACAAATCGAGACCAGGGGAGTTCGACGTCGCTCCGGTCGACGCTGCCATCGTGTGCCATTGCTCACCTCGGGGAATTCGGTTGACTGCGGGTTCAATTCGAAGAACCCGGCCGTCGCATACGCATCGCACAGGTTCTGCCGAGCGCGCGGCGTTCGGCGTACAGCGATAGTCTAGAACGTCGTGACAGATTCGGACCCGGGCCTCCACCTTCCGGGCACGAGTGCAGCTGAGCACCTGCCCCCCGCCTACCCGGAGCGCGCCGCGCACGGCACCGCCGGCACGCTCCGTGCCTGGCAAGAGGAAGCCATCAAGCGCTACCTCGACGAAAGCCCGCGCGACTTTCTCGCCTCAGCAACGCCCGGTGCCGGCAAAACGACGTTCGCACTGCGACTCGCGGCGATCCTGCGCTCGAACCACACCGTGAAGCAGATCATCGTGGTCGCACCGACCGAGCATCTCAAGACGCAGTGGGCGGATGCAGCGGCGCGAGCCGGCATCAGACTCAATCCGTCGTATTCGAACAGCGACGGTCTCGCCTACGGGCGTCACTATCACGGCGTCGCCGTCACCTACGCGCAAGTCGCGATGAAGCCGGTGCAGCACCGCTTGCTCACCGAGCACGAAGACACGCTCGTCATCATGGACGAGGTGCACCACGGTGGCGATGCGCTGAGCTGGGGCGACGCCATCCGCGAAGCCTACGGCAACGCGCGTCGGCGCCTTTCGCTCACCGGAACCCCGTTCCGCTCCGACGAGGCACCCATTCCGTTCGTCCAATACGCGCCGCAGGGCGACGGGTCCCGGCTCTCGATGACGGACTACGACTACGGTTACGGCCGCGCACTCGCCGACGGCATCGTGCGCCCCGTCATCTTCATGGTCTACGCCGGCAAGATGCGCTGGCAGACGTCGGCGGGCGAAGAGATGGAGGCCGCGCTCGGTGAGGGCAATACCAAAGATGTCACCTCGCAGGCCTGGCGCACGGCGCTGGACCCAGCCGGTGACTGGATCGGAAAGGTGCTGCGTGCCGCAGACCGGCGCCTGACCGAGGTGCGCCAGCAGATCCACGACGCCGGCGGGCTCGTCATCGCGACAGATCATGCATCAGCGAAGTCGTACGCGCAGCAGTTGCACGACATCACTGGGGAGCCTGTCGCGCTCATTCTTTCGGATGACTCCGGAGCCTCGGAGAAGATCGACGAATTCTCGAAGGGCGAGTCGCGCTGGATGGTGGCGGTGCGCATGGTGTCCGAGGGTGTCGATGTGCCCAGGCTCGCCGTCGGCGTCTACGCGACCAGCTCGTCGACCCCGCTGTTCTTCGCGCAGGCGATCGGCCGATTCGTGCGATCGCGGCGACGCGGCGAGGTCGCTTCGGTCTTCATTCCCAATGTGCCCGCGCTCATGCAACTCGCCTCGGAACTCGAGAAAGAGCGCAACCATGTGCTCGAAGGGCCGAAGAGCGCCGAAGAAATGTGGGATGCCGAGGCCGCGCTGATGGCGGAGGCCGAGCGCGGAGATCAGGCATCGTCCGAACTGCTCGAGGGCGAAGGCTTCACCTATCAGGCGCTGTCATCAGATGCGCACTTCGACCGTGCCGTCTTCGACGGTGCCGAGTTCGGCGGCTACGCGGAGGTCGAAACCGAGGAAGAGCTCGAGTTCCTGGGCTTCCCCGGGCTGCTCGAACCGCAAGAAGTCGCGGCGCTGTTGCAACAGCGCCAGGCGCGCCAGGCGCGACGCAGTGCGAATCGTCAGGGCATTCTCGAGCACGCGCCCGAGCGATCGGAGTCGCCCGAGGCGTTGCATCGCACCCTCGGTGAACAGCGCAAGTTGCTCAACTCGCTGGTCGGCATGTACTCGAAAGTCTCGGGTGACGCGCACAAAGATATCCATTCGGAGTTGCGTCGCGTCTGCGGCGGCCCGGCTGTAGCTCAGGCATCGGTGACGCAGCTGCAGAAACGCATCGAACTGCTGCGGCGGCGTCTGCAACCGTAAGCTGGCCGCTATGGCCAAGAAGCAGTCCGGGGGAGTGTCCACCCCCGCCACCGTCGCTCTGACCCGTGCAGGAATCACGTTTTCGGCGCGAGCTTACACCCACGACCCGTCGACCACCGACTTCGGTGTGGAGGCCGCGCGCGAGCTCGGCATCGCCCCGGAGCGGGTGTTCAAGACCTTGCTCGCCGAGGTCGACGGCGCGCTCGCGGTCGCCGTGGTTCCCGTTTCGGGGATGCTCGATCTCAAGGCGCTCGCGGGCGCCCTCGGCGGGAAGCGCGCCGTCATGGCGGATCCCGCGGTCGCGGAGCGCAAGACGGGCTATGTGGTCGGTGGTATCAGCCCGCTGGGGCAGCGCACGGCGTTGCCGACGGTGCTCGATCGCACGGCGGATGCGTTCGACACCGTGCTCGTCTCCGGGGGACGTCGCGGTCTCGACATCGAGCTCGCTCCGGACGATCTCGTGCGGGCCACGGCGGCGATCCGCGCGGCGATCAGACGCGCTTCCGGGCGGGGATGACGGGTCGCGGTGCGCGACGCGCGCGAGATCCCAGGCCGATTCGATTCGCCCCGAGAATTCGTGCTAAGTTATCTTCTGTTCGGCCGATGAAGGTCCGGATCGTTCGCGCGGGTGGCGGAATGGCAGACGCGCTAGCTTGAGGTGCTAGTGCCCGTATTAGGGCGTGGGGGTTCAAGTCCCCCTCCGCGCACGAACGCAAGAGGCTCTCCTTCGGGAGGGCCTCTTTTTCGTCGGCCTACGATTACTCTGAGAGCGGCGCGACGGCAGGATCGCCGACGCCGGCGCGGGTGCCTCCGCGTTGCGACGCAACACCGGCGATCACGACGATGGCGATCCCGATGAACTGCACCGTCCCCGGGGCTTGTCCGAGTACGACTGCGCCGAGCAGCAGGCCGATGGCCGGTTCGATGGACATCAGTGTGCCGAATGCGGTCGGAGTCATGCGCTTGAGTGCGAGCATCTCGAGGCCGAAGGGCAGCACCGGGGCAATGACGGCGAGGCCGATCGCGACCATGAGGAAGCGCCACTCGAAGTTCGCGGCGAGGCCGGGCACCCCGACGACTGTTGAGCAGAGGGCAGCGATAGGAATCGTAATTGCGAGCCCGCTGATGCCGGGGAATCGGTCGCCGACCTGCTGCGTCAGCAGAATGTAACTGCCCCAGCCGACTCCCGCGAGCAAGGCGAAGCCGATTCCGGGCAGGTCTGCGGTTCCGTGCCACGGCTCGGTCAGCAACACGACGCCGATGAGGGCGAGCGCCGGCCAAGCGATCATGCTCTTCGACCGGCTGCGCAGTGCGGCGACCGCGAGCGGCCCGAGGAACTCGATGGCCACGGCGGTGCCGAGCGGAATGCGGGCGACCGCGGCGAGAAACGCCACGCTCATGAGTGCGCTCGCGGCGCCGAGTCCCAAGAGTGGCATGAGGTCACTCCGTCGGATCGATCGCAGGCGCGGGCGCGCGATGAGGAGGAAGATGATGGCGCCCATCGTGAGCCTGAGCCACGCCGTGGTGGCGGGGCCCACCTCGGTGATGAGCGTCACCGAGAGGGCGCTCGACATCTGAATGAGGAACATTGCCGTCACCGCGAGACTCCAGGGCGGAATGCGCCGCGCCGCGTTCGGGTGGCCGGTGGCGATGGGTGTGCGCTCACGCATGGGGCGACTCCATGCGACGGGCGGCGCCCACGCCGGGTTCGAACACGGTCATGGTGAAGTGTGTCGTCGCGTCGCCGTCGTTGCGGTACTCGTGAGCGGTGCTCCCGGCGAACGCGATGGCGTCGCCGCGGCTCAACGAGTAATCCGTGCCATCGATGCGCACGTTCAGGGCGCCCTCCAGCACGTGCAGCAGCTCCTGGGTGCCGTCGGTGTGGGGCTCGCTCACCAGCGCGTCACCGGGTTCCATCGTCCAGTCCCAGAGTTCGACAACGTCAGGGGCGTCAGTCGCGGCGAGGAGGGTGCCGACGCCCCCGTGCTCGCCGCGCCAGAAGGCGGTGCCGGATCCGGCCGGGGTGACTCGAGCGATGGCGGGCTCGGGCGGCTGAACCAGCGCGGCGAGCCCGATGCCGAGCGCATCGCTCAGGCGCAGCAGGGTGCCGATACTCGGATTCACCGCCCCCTGTTCGACGTTGACGACCATGCGACGGCTCACGGTCGCGACGTCGGCGAGCCGGTCGAGGCTCCAGCCGAGCGCGGTGCGTTCTGCTCTGACGCGCTGGCCGATGAGGGTTGCGAGCGCTTCGGGTTCCAGTGACATGAGTGCAGAATAATGCACTCATGTGTGCAATATCAATGCCGATCGGCTGGCGTGCGCCCGGTGATCCCGCGCCGCCCGCGCGCCCGCACGAGCTCACCGGCCTTCACCGCGATCACGCCTGCGATGATCAATGCGGCTCCGAGCCACTGTCTTCCTGTTGGAACAACAGCGAGCAGCACAATGGTCCAGAAGATGCCGAAGAGGGGTTCGGAATAGCCCGTGAAACTGGCGACGGTCGCCCCGAGGCGGCGAGCGGCGGCCACGCCGAGCACGTAGGCGAGCACCGTCGAGATGAGCACCATGCCGGTGACCGCAAGCGTCGGGGGCAGCTCTGCGCCCGCGATGACGACGGGGTCGGCCGTCGTGCGGAACGGCAGCAGGCCGGTGCCGCTTACGATGGCGAGCAGGATCGCCGCGACCGCGAGACCCAGGCCCACGAACGGCAGCGGTGCGATGCCGTGGTCTGCCGAAGCGCCCGTTGCGTAGTAGGCCGCGTTGCCCACCGCGGCCACCAGCGCGAATGCGATGCCGAGTGGGTGCAATCCCGCCCCGGCGTCACCGCTCGCGGAGATCGCGATGAGACCTGCAAGCGCGATCGCGGCGCCGATGAGCGTCATCGCACCGGGCGAGACGCGGGTGCGCACCCAGAACCACAGCATGAGCAGCACCGGTCCGGTGAACTCGATGAGCAGCGCGAGACTCGGGGGAATGAACTCGACGGCGAGGAAGAACGCGAGCTGGCATCCGGCGACCGCGAGCAGCCCGAAAAGCAGCAGCGATTTCCACGCCCGCCGTACCAGGTACCATTCGCCGCGCAGCATCACGAGGGTCGGGCCCGCGAGCACGATCGTCGCACATCCGATACGCGCGGTCGCAGCCGCACCGGGAGACCAGCCGGCGGCGATCAGTGCGCTCGCGAAGATGCCGGAAAGCGCGAAGCTCGCCGCGGAGCCGATCGCGAGGAGGAATCCCGTGACGGGAACGGAGCGCGTCATCACGTCGCGAGCCTATCGCGCGGCTCGACCGAACGACGGGCCGCGGGCGTGCGTATGCCCCTGGGCGTCATCTCCGGGCCGCTCGCCCTCGCGCACACTACGCTGGGAGCATGACCGTCGAAACCCCCGAAAGCGCCGAGCATGAGCTGTCAGAAACGGCACGAGTCGCCCGCGACCTGATTCGAATCGATACGACGAATCGTGGCGGCGGCGATGCGGAGCCCGAGCGACCGGCCGCCGACTACGTCGCGGCCTACTTGCGCGATCTCGGACTCGAGCCCGAGATCTTCGAGTCCGATCCGGGCCGGGCGAGCGTGATTGCGCGCGTCCCCGGTTCAGACCCGTCGCTGCCCGCGCTGGTGCTGCACGGCCACCTCGATGTCGTGCCCGCGGATCCGACCAACTGGACCGTCGATCCCTTTGCCGGAGTGATCAAGGACGGCATGCTGTGGGGGCGTGGCGCCGTCGACATGAAGGACATGGACGCCATGATCCTGACCGCCATCGCCGAACTGCTGCGCGCCGGGGATCGGCCGCGGCGAGAGGTCATCCTCGCCTTCTTCGCGGATGAGGAGAACGGTGGCGTCTACGGCGCCCAGTACCTCGTCAACCACCATCCCGAACTCTTCGCCGGTGCGGCTACGGCGATCAGCGAGGTCGGCGGGTACTCGATCGATATCTCGGGAACGCGCGCGTACCTGATTCAGACGGGGGAGAAGTCGCTCGAGTGGATTCGTCTGCGCGCGCGCGGCACCGCTGCGCACGGCTCTCGGGTCTGGCACGACAACGCGGTGACGAGACTGGCCGAAGCGATCGCCGCGCTCGGTCGCCATGAATGGCCCGTGACGCTCACCGATACCACGCGCGAACTGGTTGACGCCATCGCCGGCATTCTCGGGGAGGACCCGCACGAGGTCGCCCCGGAGGAGCTGATTCTGCGTCTCGGCAAAGCGGGCGGCTTTATTCAAGCGAGTTTGCGCAGTACGAGTAACCCGACAGTGCTGCAGGCGGGCTACAAGCACAACGTGATTCCGGATACGGCAGAGGCCCTCGTCGACGTCCGTGCGCTGCCCGCCGACCAAGACACCGTGCTCGAACAGATTCGCGCCATTGTGGGCGACGACATCGAAGTGGAGCAGGTGCACTCCGACATCGGTCTCGAAGTGCCATTTGCCGGTGAGCTCGTCGAGGCGATGACGGCCAGTCTGCGCCGTGCCGACCCCGACGCCCGCGTGCTGCCCTACCTGCTCTCCGGTGGCACTGACAACAAGTCGCTCGCGCGACTCGGCATCACCGGGTACGGATTCGCTCCGCTTCGGCTCCCCGCCGACCTCGACTTCCCGGGCATGTTCCACGGCGTCGACGAGCGCGTGCCGCTCGATGCGCTCGACTTCGGCCATGCCGTGCTCGTCGACCTGCTGCGCACCTACTGACACGCGTCGCGCGGTCGCGGCGGCCTTGCCCCGGTGCTCGCGGGCGCCGACCGATCGTCCGCGAGCCGCGCCGCGCGCCGCTGGTCGGGGACTTCTCCCGGCCGGTGGGTTATTCTGGTCCGCGGTCCACATGCCGCGCGTCCGATTGACGAGGCCGCGCAGCCAGGAAAGGAATCATGGGAATCTTCGAGGCGATCCTCCTCGGTATCATCCAGGGGCTCACCGAGTTCTTGCCCATCTCGTCGAGTGCGCACCTGCGGATCGCGAGCGAGCTGCTCGGCATCGGCGATGCCGGGGCAGCGTTCACCGCGATCACCCAGATCGGCACGGAGGCCGCGGTCATCGTGTTCTTCTGGCGAGACATCGTGCGCATCATCGGCCGATGGGCCCAGTCGCTCGGGGGCAAGCGCGTGCCGCGCAACGACCCGGACGCGCTGATGGGCTGGTGGATCATCATCGGCACACTGCCCATCGTCGTGTTGGGATTGCTCTTCCAGGACCAGATCGAGACCACGCTGCGGTCACTGTGGTTCGTGGCGATCAGCCTCATCGTCTTCGGCCTGCTGCTCGGGATCGCCGATCGTGTCGGCCGCAACACGCGCCCGCTCGAGAAGCTCACCTGGAAGCACGGGCTCATCTACGGGTTCGCACAGGCGCTCGCGCTCATTCCGGGCGTCTCACGATCGGGCGGCACCATCACTGCGGGTCTCTTCATGGGCTACCGTCGTGAGGCTGCGGCACGCTACTCCTTCTTGCTCGCCATCCCCGCCGTGCTCGGCTCCGGTTTCTATCAGGTGTTCAAGGCGCTGCGCGCGCCGGCCGGTGAAACTCCGATGGGGCTGACGCTCATCGCCACCGTCGTCGCCTTCATCATCGCCCTATTCGTGATCGGCTTGTTCATGAAGTACATCTCGAAGCGCAGCTTCCTGCCCTTCGTGATCTACCGCGTGGTCATCGGAGCGGTCATCATTGTGCTGCTCTCGACTGGCGTGCTCTCGGCCGACGGCGGAGCCGTCGCGCAGGGCGCGGCTGATGCTGGCCAGGCGGTGCTCGTGGCGGGAGCACTGCGTTGAGAACCTGGACTCCGCCGGAGCTGCCCGACCTGCCCGGTCAGGGCGTCGCTCCCAAGCTCTTCAACACCGCGACGGAGCGCCTCGAGCACCCCGCGATTCCGGAAGGCCGCGCGCACCTCTACGTGTGCGGCATTACGCCCTACGATGCGACGCATCTCGGGCACGCCTTCACCTACCTCACATTCGACATCATGCAGCGCGCCTGGCGCGATGCCGGCATCGAGACTGTCTACGCCCAGAACATCACGGACGTCGACGATCCGCTCCTCGATCGCGCGAACGATACCGGGGTCGATTGGCGAGCACTGGCTGACGAGCAGATCGGGCTCTACCGCTCCGATATGCACCGCCTCGGCATGTTGCCGCCCGAGCACTATGTCGCGGTCACCGAGCAGATCGATGAGATCGCCGACGCCGTGCGCGAGTTGCTCGACCGGGGGTTTGCTTATCACGTGCCGACGGAGGACGCAGCCGGATCGGATGTCTACTTCGACACTGCGGCTGCGGAACGCGAATCGCAGTGGCGGCTCGGCGACGTGGCGCCCTACGACCGCGATCTCATGCTGCGTCTGAGCGCGGAGCGCGGCGGTGACCCCGAGCGGCCCGGGAAGCGCGGTGCGCTCGACCCGTTGCTCTGGCGCGCAGCGCGCGCGGGCGAGCCGAGCTGGGAGAGTTCGGTCGGAGAGGGACGTCCCGGCTGGCACATCGAGTGCTCGGTGATCGCTCGCGGCGCACTCGGCGGTGCGTTCACCGTGCAGGGCGGCGGTTCCGACCTCGTGTTCCCGCACCATGAGTTCACCGCGGCACACGCGACGGCGCTCTCTGGCACGCCGCTCGCTCACGCCTACTGCCACGCCGGCCTCGTCGCCTACCATGGTCACAAGATGTCGAAGTCTCGGGGCAACCTGGTCTTCATCTCCAAACTCCTGAACGGGGGCGCCGACCCTTCGGCGATCCGACTCGGTCTGCTTGCGCACCATTACCGTTCAGAATGGGAGTGGCACGACGCCGATCTGGAGACCGCGCAGCGGCGCCTCGACGCCTGGCGGGCCGGCCTGACGCGGGAGAGCGCGGAGCCTGCGGCTGCGGCTGCGGTGCTGCGCCAATTGCGCTCGGCGATCGCGAACGACCTCGACACGCCCGTCATGCTGGCGACGCTCGATGCTGCGCTCGATCAGGGCGTGGATTCGCCCGGCCTGATCTCCGATGCAGTGCTCGCGCTGTTGGGAGTACGACTCTAGGGCTGCGCTCCCGGCCGCTCCTCGGAGTCGTCGTTCTCGTCGTCTTCGGGGGGCGCACCGCCAGCTTCGGTACCGGATGCGTCGGGTGCCGGGCGATCCTGCGCAGGAGCCGTCGCAACAGCGTCGACATCGCGGGCGAACCGCGAACCGCCCTTCAAGAACTTCTCGAACTCGAGCGCGATCGCGTCTCCGGTCGTCTCCGCGGCGAGCTCCTCATCGCGATTCTCTTCGAGCTTGCGAATGTAACGCGTCATCTCGTCGTCGGACTCGGCGATGCGGTTGATGTTCGCTTCCCACTCGTTGGCCTGCACGAGCAGTTCCCCGCGGGGAATCACGATGTCGAGGAGTTCCTCGAGCTTGTCGAGCAGCGCGAGTGTGGCTTTCGGCGACGGTGTGCTGTGCACGTAGTGCGGCACCTGCGCCCACAGCGAGAGGGTCTCGATACCTGCGTCGCCCAGTGCGAGATCGATGACCGACGAGATACCCGCAGGCCCCTCGTACGTGCTGCGCACCGCACCGGTTTCCGCGCGTCGGGCCTCGTTCTCCGACGTCATCGTGGTGACGATCGGGCGGGTGTGCGGCGCGTCCGAGAACATTGAGCCGAGAATCACGACAAAATCGACTGCCCAGACATCGACCAGCTCGACGATCTCGTCGGCGAAGTTCTGCCAGTCGCGGGCCGGCTCGACGCCGGCCAACAAGAAGAGATCGGTCACCGGGGTGCCGTCGATGCGTCGCACGGTCTCGCGAGTTTCATCGTCACCGGGAGCCGGATTCTCACCCGGGCGCTGGACCGGACCGTAGAGGCGCGTGTCTGGCCATTCCAACTGACGCTTGCCCGCGTCATCGAACACCAGCTTGGGGCGATGCACCTGGAAGTCGACGTACCCCTCGGCGCTGATGACATGCAGCACCTCGGAATCGATCAGCCCCCCGAGATGCTGGAGCACCTCCGTCGTCGCGTCGCCGGCATCGCTCCAGCCTTGGAAGGCGAGAATGAGCACTCGGGGCCGTGCAGGAGGAACAGACATAGCATCCAGGGTATCGGCTGTGCATCGGTAGACTGGTGCTGATGAATGCATTCCTCTCTGAGCGGACACCCGCCACCCGCCCCGCCGCCGTCTTGTGGGACATGGATGGCACCCTGATCGATTCTGAGCCCCTCTGGCTCGAAGCTGAAACGGGGATGCTCGATCGGTACGGCATCGAGTTCACCGATGAGATCCGTGACGCGCTCGTCGGGTCTGGGCTGCAGGCCGCAGCGCGCCGCTTCCAGGCACTCGGGGTGCCCCTGAGTACCGACGAGATCATCTCCGAGTGGACCACCTCAGTCGTCGCCGGCCTCTCGTCATCCGAGCCGCTGTGGCGCCCGGGCGCGGTCGAACTGCTCCATTCGCTGCGCGACGCGGGCATTCCGAGTGCACTCGTCACGATGGCGGTGCGCGAGATTGCGGATGCGGTTGTCGCCATGCTCCCTGAAGGGCTCTTCGTCGACATCATCGGCGGTGACGAGGTCGCTCACGAGAAGCCGCATCCCGATCCGTATGTGCGCGGGGCCGCGCTGGTCGGCGTCGATATTTCAGACTGCCTTGCGCTCGAAGACTCGGTGACCGGAGTGACCTCGGCCGAGGCATCCGGTGCCGTTGCGATCGGCATCCCGAATCTGCTCGACCTCTCGACCTCTCCGGCGCACGAGATTTGGCCGACGCTCTCGGGCATTGACGCCGAGGCGCTGAGCGCCCGATTCGCCGAACTGCGCGATGCGCATCCGTCCGCGGGTCTTGCTGCCGAAGGCTTGGATACCGGATCACCGGCACTCCGGGGCCCGCTCGTCTACGGCGATCGCGTCCAACTGACTGGGCCAAAGGGCCGCATCAATACGATCACGCTCGTGACTGGCGGCGAGTTCCACAGCCACCGCGGCGTCATCGCCCACGCCGATATCGTCGGGCTGCCCGACGCATCGGTGATCGCGAACAGCAGCGGTGAGGAATACCTGGCACTGCGCCCGTTGCTCTCCGACTTTGTGATGTCGATGCCCCGCGGCGCGGCGATCGTGTATCCGAAGGACGCGGCGCAGATCCTCTCGCTTGCCGACATCTTCCCGGGCGCTCGCGTGGTCGAGGCCGGGGTGGGTTCGGGAGCACTCACCCTGCATCTCTTGCGCGGCGTCGGTACCACGGGGGAGCTGTTCTCATTCGAGCGTCGCGAGGAGTTCGCCGACGTCGCCAGAGGCAACGTGGCAGCGTTCGCTGGCGCGATTCCGGCGAACTGGACGGTGACTGTCGGTGATCTGCAGGAAACGCTGCCCGCGGTCTGCAGCGGCGGAACGATCGACCGGGTCGTGCTCGACATGCTTGCTCCATGGGAGTGCGTTGACGTCGCCGCCGATGCGCTGGCACCCGGTGGCGTCATCATCTGTTACGTCGCGACCGTGACCCAGCTGTCGCGCACCGTCGAGCAGATTCGTCGCCACGGCGGATTCGCGCACCCGCAAGCGTCGGAGACGCTGGTACGGGGCTGGCACGTCGAGGGGCTCGCGGTGCGCCCGGATCACCGCATGGTGGCGCACACCGGCTTCCTGGTGACCGCGCGCCGGTTGGCACCGGGCACGGTGCTTCCCGAGCTCAAGCGCCGTGCGTCGAAGAGCGACTTTAGTGCGGCTGATCTCGGCAACTGGCTGCCCGATCTCGGACCCGAGGGCGAGGCGCCCGAGAGTTCTGAGGTCTGGACCCCGGAGGCTGTGGGCGAGCGGGTCAAGAGCGACAAGATCCTGCGCAAGAAGGTGCGCGAGGCTCGCCAGTTCGCCGGTGAGCGCGGCGCGGAACTGCCCGAATCCGAATAGTGCGGGCCCGGGTGCGAGCGCTCCGTGTGCTCGTGCACAGGCCCGATTCGATAAGATGGCCGGGTTCACATCGGCTTCCTCGAGAGGTGCTCATGCTTCGTCGCATCGTTCCCGCAACCGCAGCCGCCGTGCTGCTTCTGGCCGGGGTCACCGGCTGCAGTGCGCAGCAGGCGCAGTCGGCCGACTGCTCGTCGGTGCTGCAGCCTGGCGCGCTCAGCGACGGAACGACGGTGCTCGGCGCATTCGGTGAGGAGCCGCAGGTCTCGGTGCCGAAGAATGTCTCGATCGACACGACGCAGCGCACCGTTGTCGACTCCGGCGAGGCGGATGGTCATGTTGCCGACGAGGGCACGGTTGTGGGCGTCAACATGGCGTTCTTCGCGTCGACGGGAGGCGACCCGCTCTACGAGAGCGCTGGGTTCTCGGATGACGCGGCGAGCCCAGAACTGCTGCTCGTCTCCGCTGACGTCTCCAACCCGCTCAGCGAGGCCGTGCGGTGCACGGTCCCGGGTGACCGAGTCGTGCTTGCGCTTTCGCCAGATGACAGCGCGCAGCTCGCCGGGCAGCTGGGTGCTCCGACCGGCGCCTCCATTGTGGGCGTGATCGACGTCGAGACGACCGGCCCACTCCGCGCTGATGGCCCGGTGCGCGGCCTGCCCAACGGGTACCCCGCAATCGTGACGACGGAGGACGGTCGCCCCGGCCTCGTGCTGCCGCCCACGGAAGCGCCGGGTGCGACGACTTCCGCAGTGCGCATCGAAGGCGACGGCAAGAAGGTCACCGCTGACGACAGCGTGATTGCTCAGGTGCTCTCAGTCGACTGGAGCGGCAACGTGCAGCAGAACACTTGGGATTCCAGCGTGATCCGCGTGGGGTCGGAAGCCGACATTGCTCAGTCCGGGAACACCTACCGCACGGAACTCACCGGCGCGAAGGTCGGCTCGCAGGTGGTCGTGCTCGAACACGAGTCGGGGTCGATTGCACGCGTGGTTGTCGTTGACATCGTCGGAGTCAACTGAGCTCGGCAATGGCAGGCGGCTCGTCCGGTACGACGGCGGGTGCGGATCGCGGCGCGTCCGCGCAGCGATCGCGCGTGCCGAGCGAGCAGCGGCTCTTCAGCCTCGTACTCGCGCTCGTCGTGAGCCCGAACGGCTCGACGAAGCGCGAGCTCCTCTCGTCGGTGTACGGTTACGCTGATCGCTACTCGCATGGCGAGATCAGTGCGTCGTTGGAGAAGCAGTTCGAGCGCGACAAGGAGCAATTGCGGGAACTCGGCATTGCAATCGAGACGTTCGACGATCCTTCCGAGATCGGCAACAACCAGCTCACGCGGTACCGGATCGCCAAGGATCTGCTGCAGTTTCCGGCCGACCTGCGGTTCACCGAGCGCGAGCTCATGCTGCTCCGTCTTGCAGCGCTTGCCTGGAGCGAAGGAAGCCTCAGCGCCGAATCGCGACGCGCGGCCATGAAACTTGAGGCGCTGGGAGCCGGGCTCGACGTCCAGCACCTCGGCATTGCTCCGCGACTCGGTTCGGTGGAGCCCGCGGCCGCGCCACTGCAATCCGCGATCGACGCGGGCCTGGTCGTCACGTTCGCCTATCGCATGCCGGATCGCGACACGGCGCTTGAACGCCGTGTTGCCCCGCTGCGCCTGCATCGAGCCGAAGGCCGCTGGCATTTGGTGTCGTGGGATCTCGACCGCGCCGCACCGCGCACTTTTTTGCTCGCGCGCATCGAGGGCACGGTGCACGTGCTCGAAGAGCGCATTGCCGATGACCTCGCGCCGGTCGTCGACATCGCGATCGCCGACCTCGAACGGTTGCGCGTTGAGCGCCGTGCCGTGCTGCGGGTGCGACGCGGCAGTCTCGCGGAGGCGCGGTTGACCTCGCGCGGTGCTCGGGTGCCTCGAATGGACGCTCCCGGCACCGATGCAGGCGCGGAGAACGGCACGACCGACGTCGAAGTCGGAGTGCTCGATCCGCACCTGCTCGCCGCTGAGCTCATTGGCTTTGGCCCCGATGTGACGGTGTGCGATCCTCCGGAGTTGCGGGCGCTCGTCGTCGCGGGCCTTCGACGCATTGCGGCTGTGCACGGCACAGATGCCGGCATCGACCCGTCTCGTGCCGAACCTCACGAAGGAGGCCACCGTGCGTAGCGCGCTCCTCGGCCCCGATCGTGTCACCCTGCTTCTGGCACTCGTCGCCTATTTGCGCGAGTCCGGCCCCGTACCGGTGCCGGAACTCGCCGAGCGATTCGGGGTCACCCCGCGGCTCCTCCGCACCCTCGTTCGATTTCTCGGCACAGCCGGGGTGCCCGGCGAGACGCTGAGCTACCAAGACGAAGACCTCTTCGATATCGATTGGGACGCGCTCGAGGTGCATGACACGGTCAGCCTCACGCGCACGGTCGCCGTTGACGAAGCGCCTCGATTTGCGCCACAGGAGACCGCGGCACTCGTGGCCGGTTTGCAGGCGCTCACCGCCATGCTCGGGCCTGAAGACGCGGCGTTGGCGCGCAGAACCGCAGAGAAACTGGGTTCGGCTCTGGGCTCGTCTGGCCTTGCTGCGGTCTCCATTGCGCCGTCGACGGAGCATTCGGAGGTCGCGGTCATCCTCTCCGCAATCGAAACGGGGCGGAGTCTCTCGTTCCGCTATCGCGATGCGGCGGGTGCGGAGACGAGCCGCACGGTGCTCCCGCGGTTGCTGACGCAGGGGACGGGTACCTGGTATCTGCGCGGATACTGCTTCGAGCGAGCTGCGGAGCGCACGTTCCGGCTCGATCAAGTTTCGGGGCTGCGCGTGGTCGGTTCAGACGTACCCGCAGGCGACGTCACGGCTGCGCCGTCACCGGACGCATCTGCATCCGGCCCGCGCATCGCCGCGGTTCGCGAGCCCGCTGCGAGCCAGCCGGCCGATCAGGACCCTCCGGCGATCGTCATCGAGGCGCTCGCCTCACCGCAGGCGGCTGCCCGGCTACGAGGATTCGCCCCCGAGATCATCGAGGAATTCGAGGACGGACGTCTGCGTCTGCAGATCGCAGCGTGGCACCCGTGGGCCGCGGTGCAGGTCGTGCAGGTGCTCCCCGGTGACATCGAGATCGTCGCGCCAGCGTCGGCGCGCGCCAGCGTGGCGGAGTGGGCGGACCGCGCCCTGGCGTCGTACGACGAGTGACGGGGCACAGACGGCGGGTTCTCGGTATCTGCTGAGATACACTGAGGCAATGGCTGAACAGGCGCGGAAGCGGCGCAATCCCGAGGGGCGCATGAGCCTCGGGGAGCACCTCGTCGAGTTCCGTAAGCGCCTGCTCATCTCCGCTGTCGCGATCGTCGTCGCGCTGGTCGCTGGCTGGTTTCTCTCCGACTGGGTATGGAACATGCTGCGCAGTCCGGTGCAAGATCTCGCTGCGGTCGGGCGTGACGCGCAGATCTCATACGGTGACATCTCAAGTGGGTTCGACACCAAGGTGCAGATCGCGCTGTTCATCGCCGTCATTCTTGCCTCGCCGGTGTGGCTGTACCAGATCTGGGCGTTCCTGGCGCCAGGTCTGACCCGCCGGGAGAAGCTCACCGGTGTGGGCTTCCTCGCCGCAGCGGTGCCGCTGTTTCTCGGCGGCGCCTACGCCGGGTGGCTCGTTCTGCCGAACATCGTTCGTCTGCTCGCAAGCTTCCAACCCACGGAAGACACCTTCAATCTCAACGCGCGAAGCTATCTCGATTTTGCGATCAAGCTGGTGCTCGCTGTGGGCGTCGGGTTCGTGATGCCGGTGCTGCTCGTCATGCTGAATTTCATCGGTGTGCTTCGAGGCGCGTCGATCCTGCGGAGCTGGCGGATTGCGATTCTGGTCATCATTCTCTTCGCCGCGATCGCAACGCCGGCAGCCGATCTGATGAGCATGTTCCTGCTCGCGGCGCCCATCGTTGTGCTGTACTTTGCGGCCGCAGGAATCGCAATTCTGCACGACCGGCGCGTCGACAAGCGCCGCGCCGAGGAGTTCGCCGCCTACGACCTCGATGCGCCGCAACGCGCGAACGATACGAACCAGCCCGGCCATCGCTGAGCGATGACCGGCGCAACAGAGGGGGACACCGTGCCGAATGAGGCGCCGCTGATCGAGACCGCCGTGGATGCGTTCGCCGCGTCGCTGCAGTATCCGCTCGATGCGTTCCAGCGCACCGCGTGCGAGCGCCTCGAAGAGGGGCGCAGCGTCCTTGTTGCCGCACCGACCGGGTCAGGCAAGACAACGGTCGCGGAGTTCGCGGTCTATCTTGCCCGCCGCGAGCGCGATGCCAGAATCTTCTACACCGCGCCCATCAAGGCGCTGTCGAACCAGAAGTTCCGCGAGCTCTGTGCGACATACGGCGAGGAAGAAGTGGGGCTCCTCACCGGTGACGTGAACGTGCGCGGCGACGCGCCGATCGTCGTCATGACGACGGAGGTGCTCCGCAACATGATCTATGCGGGATCGGACGCGCTCGACGAGCTCGAGTGCGTGGTGCTCGACGAGGTGCACTACCTCGGTGATCGGTTCCGCGGGGCAGTGTGGGAGGAGATCATCCTGCATCTGCCGCAGCGGGTGCGCATCGTCGGGCTCTCCGCGACCGTTTCAAACGCCGAGGAATTCGGGGACTGGATGCACGCGGTGCGTGGCGACACCGACGTGATCCTCTCCGAGCACCGTCCGGTGCCGCTGTACCAGCACGTCCTCACATCGCGGGCGCTCCTGCCGTTGTACGTCGATCGTGCTGGCGAACTTGCGACCGGAGGTCGCATCAACCCGGAGTTGCACGCGCTCGAAGGTCGCGGCGGCTCGCGGGGTGGTCGCGGGGGTCGCGACGGACGATCCGGTCGGGGCAGTCACGGCTACGACTCGGGTCGAGATCGCGCGCGCGGGCGGCCCCCGGTGCGGCGGTCGAAGCGGATCTCGCGATCCGACATCGCCCGAGCACTCGATGAGACCGACCTGCTCCCGGCCATCGTCTTCATCTTCAGCCGCAACGGGTGCGACCAGGCTGTGAAGCAGTGCCTGTACGAGGGCATCGCGTTGACGACTCGGGACGAACGCGACGAGATCCGTCGTATCGCCCGCGCCGAGATCGCCGGCATGACCGAGGAAGAGCAGCGTGTGCTGGGTGCGCGAGAGTGGCTCGCCGGTCTCGAGCGCGGCGTCGCGGCCCACCACGCCGGCTTGCTGCCCGCCTTCAAAGCGGTTGTCGAACGGTTGTTCCAAAGACGTCTCGTGAAACTGGTGTTTGCGACCGAGACCCTGGCGTTGGGCATCAACATGCCGGCTCGGGCCGTGGCGATCGAGCGCCTCGACAAGTTCAACGGCGAACAGCGCGTGCCGCTGACCTCGGGGGAGTTCACACAGCTCACCGGCCGCGCCGGGCGACGAGGCATCGACCACGAGGGGCACGCCGTCGTCGTGTGGAGCGATGGCGTCGATCTCGAGGCGCTGGCGCACCTGGCCGGGGCGCGTTCGTTCCCGGTGCGTTCGAGTTTTCGCCCCACCGCGAACATGGCGGTGAACCTCCTGCAGCGCATGGATCTCACGCGAGCGCGCGACACGCTGGAGCTGTCGTTCGCGCAGTTCCAAGCCGACCGCGCCGTCGTCGATCAGGCGCGCGAGCTGCGCGCTGAGCAGGAGTCGCTCGCCGGATACGACGACGCCGCCGCCAGGGCTCAGGGGGCGGATCGGAAGCGATGGGAGGATCGCGCGCGCAAGCTGCGTCGACGCGTCGAGCGCGGGAGGCGTCAGATCGCCTCGCGCACGGGTACCATCGCTCGCACGTTCGACCGCGTCGTCGATCAGTTGCTGGAGCTCGAGTACGTCGAGGCGGATCGCAATGGCGACGTGAATGTGACGCAGTGGGGCAACCTCTTGCGCAGAATCTACGGTGACCGCGATCTCTTGATTGCCGAGTGCATTCGGGAAGACGCCTGGCGCGGCCTTGATGCCGCCGGTCTCGCCGCCATGGCCTGCGTGCTCAGTTACGAGCCTCGTCGGGATGATGAGGGCGAACCGCGACTCCCGGGTGGGCCGGCGTTTGCAGCTGCCTACGACCGTGTGCTCGACCTCTGGGTGCGTCTCGATGATCTCGCCGAGCGATCCCGCCTCACGCGCAGCGAGCTCCCGCATGCCGGGCTCGCCGCGACCATGCATGGCTGGGCTACAGGTCGGCCGATCGAGCGGGTGCTCGAGGCCTCAGGAATCGGCGCGGGTGATTTCGTGCGCTGGGCGAAGCAAACGATCGACCTGCTCGACCAGGTCGCTCAGGCCTGCGAAGCAGCCGTGCTCGACGAACTCGATGAAGACCGGCTCGGTGCGCTCGCTCGCTTGGCGCGGGAGGCCAAGCGATCGGTGAAGCGCGGCATCGTCGAAGCGTCGAGCTCATCGTGACGCGGTGGGTACGCCGGTCGGTGCTGCTCCGCGCCGACCTCAGAGGAGTGGTCGCGCTGCGGCGGTGGGTCGCCCTCGTGAGTGCGGTCGCGGGCGGTCTACTGCTCGATGCGGCGACACCGGGCCTCGCTTGGTGGCCGCTCGTCTTCCCCGCGGTCGCGCTGATCGGTGCCGCGGTATGGCAGCAGCCTGCGGCGTGGGCGTTGCTGAGCGGCTCCGCTGCCGGCGCAGCGTTCTGGATGCCCCACATCTCGTGGCTGACCCTGTACCTCGGGCCGATTCCGTGGGCGGCGCTTAGCTCACTCATGCTGCTCTGGTTCGGCCTGTTCGGGATGCTCGCCGCGATCGCGACGCGCGGGCTCGCTCGCTTCGGGAGCGACACCCGCACGACAGCGCGTGACCGTCGACTCACCTGGGCGATCCCGATTGCCCAGGCGGTCACGGTCGCCGGCCTCTGGGTGCTCCGCGAGCAGGTGCAGGGAGCGTGGCCCTACGGCGGGTTCGCGTGGGGACGCTTGGCGACGACCCAAGCAGATAGTCCGCTGCTGCAATCGGTATCGTGGTTCGGATTCGCCGGCCTGGGTGCCTGCATTGCCGTGGTGTGCGCATTTCCCGTCGCGGTCGCGTTCAGCTGTCGTGCGCGCGCGACTGAGAGCTCCGTGGTGGGCTCCGAGCGTCTCGGCCTGCTGCGGCGACCACTGACAGTGGGCACGGGAGCCGGGCTCGCCCTGCTCGTCGCATTGGCGTTGCTGCCTGCGGCGCCTCTCGAGCGGACGGGCACGCTGCGCGTCGCCGCAGTGCAGGGCAACTCGCAATCCGGAATCTTCGACGACCGCGAAGCGGGCGGCGTGATCCGGGATCACTTCGACGCGACGGAGCATCTGCTCGATCGGTTGGAGGCGACAGGTGAATCAGTCGACGTCATCGTCTGGCCCGAGAACAGTGCGGAGTTCGGTCTGCCGGAGAACGTCATTCGCAGTCAACGGCTTGCGAAGCTGTCGCAGCGTGCGGGCGCGCCGATCGTGGTGGGGTCGGTGCTCGCGAACCCGGATGGCACCTACAGCAACAGCTCACTCGTCTGGCGGCAAGACGGCCCGACGGGGGAGCGCTACGACAAGCGTTACCCGGTGCCGTTCGCGGAGTACATGCCCAACCGAACGTTCTTCCACGCGATTGTGCCTGACCTGGTCGATCTCGTGCAGCTCGAGTACTCGCCGGGCGCCCGGCCGGCCGCGCTCGACGTCGATACGCCCGCGGGGGTCGTTCAGGCAGGCATCGCCATTTGCTTCGATATCATCTTCGACCCGCAAGCGGTCGAAATGGTGCGTGACGGGGCCCAAGTGATCTTCGCCCAGACGAACAACGCCGACTTCGGGCACACCGATGAAAGCGTGCAGCAACTGGCGATCGCGCGAACGCGCGCGGTGGAAACCGGGCGCGCAGTCGTCAACGATTCCACGGTCGGCACGAGCGCCATCATTGCCCCGGACGGATCGGATCTCGCGCGGCTGCGCGCGTTCACGGCAGACGCTATGGTCGCGGAAGTGCCGCTGGTGGTCGGGGAGACCCCGGCGTTACGTTTCGGCGCAGCGATTGCGTGTGTCGCGACCGGGTTGGGAATCGCGGGCCTGGTCGCTGGAATCGTCGGATTGGGGCGGCCGCGGCGCAGGCTAACTTGAGGTGCCGCGGCGCTGCCGCAAGAGCTGGAGACGTTCTTCGAGCAATTCCTCGAGCTCTTCGCGCGTACGACGCTCGATCAGCATGTCCCAGGGAGTGCGCTGCGAGGCGCCCTTCTCCTCGAATTCCGCACGTGCGACTCGACCGGCTTCGTCGTCGAGAAACCCGATCTCGCCGCTCTTCTGATCGACCCACTCCGCAGGTGGCTCCGCATCAGCATCGAACATGACGGTAAAACGGATGCCGCGGTCGGTGAGATACTCGATCGAACGGCGCGGGGAGAGTTCGACGCCCGCTTCGCCCTGCAGGCTGGTCGCGCCGATGCGCGTTCCTCGGAGTGTTCGATCGGCCATGTGGGAACCCCCTCGTGTGTGCCGTCCACGTCTCGTCGTGGCGCCGGTGCCTCCAGTGGCAGAGTACCGCTCGTGCCTGGCTCCGCGATACCCCCGACCTGGGGATTGACTGGCCGTCCAGTACCCTGGATGCAGGTATCACCACGATTGAGGAGTACATGTGACCCAGATTCTCGAGGCCGGCAGTCTCGCCGGCCGACGCGCCCTGGTAACGGGATCATCCCGCGGTATCGGAGCGGACACGGCGCGCTACTTCGCTGAGGCGGGCGCGGACGTGGTTGTCAACTTCCGCAACAAGGCCCCTCGGGCCGAAAAGCTCGCGAATGAATTTCGCGAGCTCGGCGTTCGCGCGCTGGTGCAGGGCGCTGATCTGACGGATCCCGCTTCGGTGCAGTCGATGTTCGACGCCGTGCGCGAGGAATTCGGTGGCCTGGACATCTTGGTGCTCAACGCGTCGGGCGGCATGGAGAGCGGGATGGGCGAAGACTACGCACTGCTGTTGAACCGCGACGCGCAACTCTCGGTGCTCGACGCTGCGCTCCCGCTACTGGGTGAGGGATCGCGCGTGGTGTTCGTCACCAGCCACCAGGCGCACTTCATTCGCTCGACGCCGACGATGCCGGAGTATGTGCCCGTTGCTGAGTCGAAGCGCGCGGGTGAAGATGCGCTTCGAGCGCGCATCCCCGAACTCGAATCGCGTGGCATCGGCTTCACCGTCGTGTCGGGCGACATGATCGAGGGCACGGTGACCGCAACGATGCTCAACCGTCTCAATCCCGGCGCGATTGAGGAGCGACGTGAGCAGGCGGGCAAGCTCTACAACGTTTCGGAGTTCGCCGCGGAGGTGGCGCGTGCGGCGATCGATCCGGTGCCTGCAGACCACACGCGACTCGTGGGTGACACATCGAGCTTCGGCGGTGACGCATAGCCTGGCTCTTCCAGAATGCCGACGCGGTGTTCGATAATCGAATGGTACCCCCTACCTGATTCGATTATCGAACACCGCGTTTGTTCTATCAAAGTAACGCCTCTGCGATGCTGTGTTTCCGGGATGTTACGAATCGAATACGTCTGCGGCAAAAGTCAATAAGTTCCGTCAAAAATTCGGCAATCTTCCGCGCGTCCCCGCACGCGAGGCAGGAACTGCGATGTCGTTCGCATTTCGCCGAAGAAACAGAGTGCTACATTTTGAGCTCAGCCACCGCGCAAGCGACGGGGAGCCCCTGGGCGCCTCGATGAGCGCATGACCGCACCGGGGCGCACGACGTCCCGACGATCGAGAGGACGTCGATGCCGCAGCGCTCGCCGATCACCCACCCGGGCTCGACTTTCCCCGCCCCTGTCGGACTCTACGATCCCGCCGACGAGCGAGATGCCTGCGGGCTCGCCTCCGTCGTCGCGCTGACCGGTCAGGCCAGCCATACGATCATCGAACAGGCACTCGAAGCGCTCGAGCATCTCGAGCACCGCGGCGCGGTCGGCTCAGACGCGGGAACCGGTGACGGCGCCGGCATCTTGAGCGATCTGCCCGACCTGCTCATCCGCGGGGAGCTCCACGCGCAAGACGCCTCGCTGCGTCTGCCCGAGCCGGGCGCATATGCCGCCGGCCTCGCGTTCCTGCCGCAGGCCACCACGGAACGCCGTGCCGTGCAGTATCGCATCGCGGCGATCGCAGCCGAAGAAGGGCTGAGCGTGCTCGCCTGGCGCCCGGTGCCGGTGCGTCCTGACGTGCTGGGGGAAAGCGCGCGCATCGCGAGCCCGGTCATCGAGCAACTCGTGCTCGTTGCCGCTGCAGGGACGACCCTCAGTACGGACGACCTCGACCGTCAAGCATTTCGCACGCGCAAGCGCGTGCAGCATGAGACCGGTTGCTACCTGCCGTCGCTCAGCGCGCGCACCATCGTCTACAAGGGCATGGTCACGACGCTGCAGCTTCCCGCCTTCTACCCGGAGCTCTCCGATGCGCGATTCGCGAGCCGCTTCGCCATCGTGCACTCCCGCTACTCCACGAACACCTTCCCCTCATGGCACCTCGCCCAGCCCCTGCGCATGGTCGCGCACAACGGCGAGATCAACACTGTGCGTGGCAACCGCAACTGGATGCGTGCGCGCGAAGCACAGCTCGAATCGGAGCGCCTCGGCGACATCTCGCCGCTGCTGCCGATTTGCTCGGACGGAGGCAGCGACTCTGCCAGTTTCGACGAGGTCTTGGAACTCCTCGTGCAGGCGGGTCGGTCGCTGCCGCACGCGCTGGCGATGATGGTGCCCGAAGCGTGGGAGTCGGAGTCGGGTCTGTCGTCCGAACTCGTCGACTTCTTGGAGTACCACTCGCTCGTCATGGAGCCCTGGGATGGGCCGGCCGCCATGATCGCGACTGACGGCACTGAACTCGTCGCACTGCTGGATCGCAATGGTCTGCGCCCGGGTCGGTATCTCGTGACCTCCGACGGGGTGCTCGTGATCGCGAGCGAGACGGGGGTGCTCGATATCGCGCCTGAACGCGTCGTGCGGCGCGGTCGGTTGCAGCCCGGACGCATGCTGGCGGTCGACCTGGCGACCGGTCACATCCGCGAGGACGATGCGGTCAAGGCCGAGCTCGCGGCGTCGCAGCCGTGGGGCGACTGGCTCGCCGAGGGGCGCATCCGACTCTCGGAGCAACCGGAGCGCGAGCACCTGGTGCATCCGCCCGCCTCGATCGAGCGGCGCCAGCGCACCTTCGGATACACCGAGGAAGAACTCCGCGTGTTGCTCACTCCGATGGCCCGGGACGCGATCGAGCCGCTCGCCGCGATGGGGAGCGACACACCGATTGCGACGCTGTCGGATCGCCCCCGCCTCGTCTTCGACTACTTTGTGCAGCAGTTCGCGCAGGTGACGAACCCGCCGCTCGATGCGCTTCGCGAAGAACTGGTCACCAGCCTGCGCGCCGGTCTGGGGCCGCAGGAGAATCTGCTCACGCAGTCGGCAGATCATGCGCGCCAGGTGATCCTCGACTTCCCCGTGATCAACAACGACGCGCTCGCACGCATCCAGCACTTCGGTGACGACCCGGAGCGGGAACGCGCAGTCACGATTCGTGGACTCTACCCGGTTGATTCGGGTGCCCGAGGCCTCGCCGACCGGCTGGACGCGATGTGCCGCGAGGCGAACGCCGCGATCGATGCCGGTGCCGAGTTCATCATTCTCTCCGACCGCGATTCGAACAAGGATCAGGCCCCAGTGCCCTCCCTGCTCGCGGTGTCGGCGGTGCATCACTACCTGATTCGCGAAGGCAAGCGTTTGCGCGTGGCTCTCGTCGCCGAGGCCGGGGATGTGCGCGAGGTGCACCACGTGGCGGCACTCATCGGCTACGGCGCCGCCGCGGTGAACCCGTACCTCGCGATGGAAACGGTAGGACTTCTGGTGCGTGACGGTTCGATTCCGGAGGTGTCTGAGGACGCTGCCATTGCCGGTCTCATCAAGGCGCTCGGCAAGGGGATGCTGAAGGTGATGTCCAAGATGGGTATTTCGACGGTCGCGTCGTACTGCGGTGCGCAGACCTTCGAGGCCATCGGACTCTCGCAGCAGGTCGTCGATCGGTACTTCACCGGCACGACCTCACGGCTCGGCGGGATCGGACTCGATGTCATCGCTGCAGAGGTCGCCGCACGGCACCGCTCTGCGTACCCCGACGATGTCGCGGCTCATGCGCATCGCACCCTCGAAACCGGAGGCGAATACCGCTGGCGGCGCGGGGAAGAGCCGCACCTCTTCGACCCGGAGACGATCTTCAAACTGCAGCACGCGACGCGCACCGGGCGTCGGGACATCTTCACCGCCTACACAGAACGCGTCAACGAGCAGCAGGAACGCCTCATGACGCTGCGCGGTCTCTTCAAATTCTCTCCGCAGCGCCCGGTGGTGCCGCTTGCCGAGGTCGAACCCGTGAGCGAGATCGTGAAGCGGTTCGCCACCGGAGCGATGAGTTACGGCTCCATCTCGCCGGAGGCGCACGAAACGCTCGCGATCGCGATGAATCGGCTCGGCGCGAAGTCGAACACGGGCGAGGGCGGCGAGGCCGACGATCGTCTCCTCGACCCCGAGCGCCGCAGCGCGATCAAGCAGGTCGCGTCCGGTCGCTTCGGCGTCACCTCGATGTACCTCACGCACGCCGATGAAATCCAGATCAAGCTGGCGCAGGGTGCCAAGCCGGGGGAGGGCGGGCAGCTGCCGCCGACCAAGATGTACCCCTGGATCGCCCGTACCCGTCACGCGACGCCGGGCGTGGGCTTGATCTCGCCTCCGCCGCACCACGACATCTATTCGATCGAAGATCTCAAACAGTTGATCTTCGACCTGAAGCGTGCGAACCCGTCGGCACGGATCAGCACGAAACTGGTCGCGCAGAGCGGTATCGGGCCGGTTGCGGCCGGTGTCGCCAAAGCGCTCTCCGATGTGATTCTGGTGTCGGGTCACGACGGGGGCACCGGCGCGAGCCCGATGAACTCGCTAAAGCACGCCGGATCGCCGTGGGAACTCGGCCTCGCCGAGGCGCAGCAGACGCTGATGCTCAACGGCTTGCGGGAGCGCGTGGTGCTCCAGGCCGACGGGCAGCTGAAAACGGGCCGCGACGTGGTGATTGCCGCACTGCTCGGTGCCGAAGAGTTCGGATTCGCGACCGCCCCGCTGGTGGTCTCCGGATGCATCATGATGCGCGTCTGCCACCTCGACACCTGCCCAGTGGGCGTCGCGACGCAGAACCCCGACCTGCGTGCGCGGTACACGGGGCAAGCCGAGCACGTGGTGAACTTCTTCCGCTTCATTGCCGAAGAGGTGCGCGAAATCCTCGCGTCACTCGGGTTCCGCTCGCTCGACGAAGCCGTGGGCGACACCTCGGCGCTCGACGTCAACGACGCGATCGCGCACTGGAAGGCATCGGGGCTCGACCTCACGCCGATCCTGCGCGGACCGGTCTTCGCCGAGGGCGAGCCGCGCCGTCACGGACGGGAGCAAGATCATGAGCTGGGAGAGCACTTCGACGTGCAGTTGCTGCCGATGGCAGCGGATGCGCTCGAGCGTCGCGATCCTGTGCTGATCGACCTGCCGATCCGCAACATCGATCGGGCCGTGGGCACCACGCTCGGCCACGAGGTCACCAAGCGCTTCGGCGCGGAGGGCCTCGCCCCGGAAACCATCGACATCACCCTCACCGGTTCGGCGGGGCAGTCGCTCGGCGCATTCATGCCCGCCGGCATCACGCTGCGACTGGTGGGAGACGCGAACGACTACGTCGGTAAGGGACTTTCGGGCGGCGAGGTCGTGATTCGCCCGCACCCCGAATCCGGGCATCCCGCTTCGGGCAACGTCATCGCCGGCAACGTGATCGGCTACGGCGCGACGAGCGGGTCGCTCTGGATCGCGGGCGTCGTCGGCGAACGGTTCCTGGTGCGCGGCTCGGGAGCGACCGCCGTGGTCGAGGGCACGGGTGACCACGCGCTCGAGTACTTCACCGGTGGCTTCGCGCTGATTCTCGGGCCGACGGGCCGCAACATCGGCGCCGGCATGTCGGGCGGCGAGGCGATCCTGCTCGATCTCGATCCGGCCGACGTCAATTCGGCCGAGCTCGCGTCGGGCTCGCTGCTGCTGCAGCGGTTCGGCGGAGCGGACGACCTGGGCCCGGGGCTTCCCGACGGTGAAGAGCGCGCGCTGCGCGAAAAGATTGTCGGGCTCGTCAAGCGGCACGGCGAGCAGACCGGATCGTCTGTCGCCGCCGAACTGCTCGAGAGCATCGAGCGCGACCCCGAGGGCACCTTCGCCCGATTCACGCGTCTGATCCCGCGCGGCTACTCGCGCGTCCTCGAGATTCGAGTGCGCGCCGGTGAACAGGGCATCGACCCCGATGGTGACCGTGTCTGGTCCGAGATCTTGGAGGCGACTCATGGCTGATCCCCGCGGATTCCTGAAAGTGCGCGAGCGCGAACTCGCGCCGAAGCGACCCGTCGAACTGCGACTCAAGGACTGGAGCGAGGTCGTCGACCCCGCGAACCCGAAACTCGTCGCCAAGCAGGCGTCGCGGTGCATGGACTGCGGCGTCGCGTTCTGCCACCAGGGCTGCCCGCTCGGCAACCTCATTCCCGAGTGGAACGACCTCATGTTCCGCGGTCGGGAGCGGGAGGCCATCGAGCGTCTGCACGCGACGAACAACTTCCCCGAGTTCACGGGTCGCGCGTGCCCGGCACCCTGCGAGTCTGCCTGCGTACTGGGAATCAACCAGCCCGCGGTCACGATCAAGCAGATCGAGAACAGCATCATCGACCAAGCGTTCATGAACGGCTGGGTCGTACCGCAGCCGCCGTCGCGACTCACGGGAAAGACCGTGGCGGTCGTCGGGTCGGGGCCCGCGGGCCTCGCCGCGGCGCAGCAGCTGACCCGTGCCGGCCACACCGTCGCCGTCTACGAGCGCGATGAGGAGCCGGGCGGCCTCCTCCGTTTCGGCATCCCCGATTTCAAACTCGAGAAGACCCTTGTCGCGCGCCGTGTGGAGCAGCTGAAAGCCGAAGGCACACGGTTCCGGTGCGGCATCGAGATCGGCCGTGACATGTCGTGGAGCGAGCTTCGTCGACGTTACGATGCCGTCATCGTCGCCACCGGTGCCACGGTGCCCCGCGAGCTGCCACTGCCCGGCCGCGAACTCGCCGGCATCATGCCCGCCATGGAGTATTTGTCGGCCTCGAACCGCGTGCAGTCGGGCGCGCTCTCCGAGACGCCGTTCGACGCCGCGGGAAAGCATGTGATCGTGATCGGCGGCGGCGACACCGGCGCCGACTGCATCGGCACCGCGCATCGTCAGGGCGCGAAGTCGGTCACGAATCTCGCGATCGGCAAGAAGCCGTCTGAGTTCCGCAGCACGGGTCAGCCGTGGCCGGTACACCCCACCCTGTTCGAGGTGTCGAGTTCGCATGAAGAGGGTGGAGAGCGCAAGTTCCTCGCATCGACCGTCGAATTCGTCGCCGGCGAGGAGGGTCAGGTCATCGGCCTCCGTGTGGCAGAGACCGGCTTCACCGAGGAGGGCCGCGTGCCGATCGCCGGTACCGAGGAACTGCTCGATGCAGATCTCGTGCTCATCGCGATGGGATTCACCGGCCCCGAGGAGATCGAGGACCCCGCGCATCGTCTGGAGCGCTCGAAGCGTGGCGCATTCGAACGGGAACGCGACTACGCCACCGAGCTGCCCGGGGTATTCGTCGCCGGCGACGCAGGCCGCGGTCAGTCGCTGATCGTCTGGGCGATTGCCGAAGGTCGTGCCGCCGCCGCGTCGGTCGATCGGTATCTCACGGGCGACACCGTGCTGCCGAGCCCGGTCACCGCGCACGACCGCGCGTTCGTCTGAACGGACACCGCCGCGGGGCGGACTACGCTGGGCAGGTGCACGATGAACTCGCTCGACGTCTTCGAACCGACCTCGCGGCGGCGCCGTACCGCGCCGCCGCCGTAACCGCTCTGCTTGGGTCCGTGGCCGACGACGCGCGTCAGCGCGGAGTGTTCGCGCCGGCGCGCCAGGCCCTCGCAGGTGCGCACGGTGCGCTCGCGACGCTTGTTCGCGTCTTTCTGCTCGGGGAGTCGGTGCCGGATCGCGACATCGAGACGGCACTCCCTGCACTCGGCGCCACCGGCGCGCACCAGCTCGGCCTGATCGTGGCCGACGGGGTCGCTGCAGAGCAGCCCCTCGACGCGATCGATGGCAATGGAACTCCGTCGTCGGCATGGCGTGCCGCACTCTCGCTCAATTCCGTGGTCGTCGATGCCGATGTTGAGTGGTGGGTGCTGTCCGATCTCGACGACCAATTGCGCCGCGGCCCGGCCAGGCCCGACCACGTCATGGGTGTCGGTGGCGCAACACGCTCATTGCTCGCGCAGTCGCCCCGCGGAACAGTGAAACGAGCGCTCGATCTCGGCACCGGCTGTGGCATCGTGGCGTTGCAGCTGACGCGATTCGCCTCGAGTGTGGTCGCGACCGACATTTCGGAGCGGGCCCTCGCGCTCGCCCGCACGAACGCCGTACTGAACGACGTCGCCGATCAGATCGAGTTTCGGCGGGGAGATCTGTTCGCGCCGGTGCGCGACCAGAAGTTTGACCTGGTCCTGTCGAACCCTCCGTTCGTCATCACGCCCCGTGATGCCGGCGCACCCGTGTACGAGTACCGTGACGGTGGACTCACGGGTGACGCGCTCGCAGAACGGGTGATCACGCAGGGGCCCGAGCACCTCGAAGAAGGGGGCACGCTCCTCTGCCTGGCGAACTGGGAGTCGCCGTGGGGCACCAACGGACTCGGGCGCGTAGGCGACTGGATTGAACGCGCGATCGGGATCGCCGGACCACTCGCGGCCTGGGTACTCGAGCGGGATCGCGTCGAGCCGGCAACGTACGCGGAAACCTGGGTGCGCGACGGAGGAGCGCGCCCAGGGGATCCCACGTTCGAAAGGCTCCTTGACGACTGGCTCGCAGATTTCACCGCTCGCCGTATCACGGCGATCGGTCTGGGGTCCGTGCGCGTTCGACGACGCCCCGCGGCCGCCGAATCCGTGGTCCAACTCGACTCGGCGCTGGGCGCATTCGCTGCAGCACCGGGGGACCGGCTGCAGCGTGCGTTCTCCGTCGGTGCTGCCACCGCGGCAGCCGACGCTGCGACGGTGCTTGCGACCCGCTGGGTGCTTGACGACGCCGTGGTCGAAGAGCGGGAGCATCGCCCCGGCGAGGAATCCCCGCGCCGCATCACCCTGACCACTGACCAACCCATCGCCCGACGTGTTGCCGCCGATGCATTGTTGGCCGCCGCAGTCGGAGCCTGCGACGGAGAGCTCACACTGCGGCAGATCGCCGACGCGCTCGCGACCCTCCTCGAGGTCGACGCGGCAGCGGCCGCAGACGCACTCGTCGCCGGAATCACCGAACTCGCGTGGTTCGGGATGGTCGCACCCGGGAATGCAGCCGTGCCGGGCGGTCAAGCTGCGCCGGTAGACTGATTCGGTGATGCGAACGATCGACCTGCGCGGCTCCGACCTGTCGCGATCTGCGTTGCTGCAACTCGTACCGCGTGCAGCCGTCAGCGCCGATGTCGCCGTGGAGCGCGTGCGGCCGCTGGTCGCCGACGTCGCGGAACGCGGTGAAGCCGCACTGCGAGACCAGGCCCGCACATACGACGGAGTAGCAGATCATGCGCTTCGCGTGCCGACAGAAACGGTGCGCGCGTCGTTGGACGACTGCCCGCCTGACGTCGAAGCGGCGCTGCGAGCGCTCATCGCGAGGCTCAGAGTCGCCTCGGAAGCACAGGTACCCGAGGATCGAGAAACTCGCATCGCGGATGGCGCGGTGATCCGTCAGCGCTGGCAGCCGGTGTCTCGGGTGGGGCTCTATGCACCCGGTGGAAAAGCCGCCTATCCGTCGTCGGTCGTCATGAATGCGGTTGCGGCGCAGACCGCAGGCGTGCCCAGCCTGGCGCTGGCGTCGCCGGCGCAGCTCGATAACGACGGCCTGCCGCACCCCGCGGTGCTGTGGGCGGCTGCGTTGTGCGGCATTCCTGAGGTCTACGCCATCGGCGGCGCAGGAGCGATCGCGGCGTTCGCGCACGGTGTGCCTGAGATCGGCCTCGACCCGGTCGACGTCGTGACCGGGCCGGGCAATGTGTTCGTCGCCGCGGCCAAGCGCGTGGTGAGCGGACTCGTGGGCATCGACGCCGAAGCGGGGACGACCGAGATTCTCGTGATCGCCGACGCCACGGCTGATGCCGCATTCGTGGCCGCCGATCTCATTAGTCAGGCCGAGCACGATGAGGCCGCGGCCTCGGTGCTGGTGACGGACTCGCCTGAGCTCGCTGATCGAGTCGCGGCCGAGATCGCGGATCGCGCAGTCATCGCATTCCACGCCGAACGCGTGGCGACGGCACTTCGCGGCCCGCAATCCGGCATCATTCTGGTCGACGATCTCGCGGCAGCAGCGCAGGTGAGCAACGCCTACGGGCCCGAGCACCTCGAAATCCACACCTGCGACGATGAAGCCGTATTGGCGCAGATCACCGATGCCGGTGCCATATTCCTGGGCGCCTACACGCCGGTTAGTCTCGGGGACTACCTCGCCGGTTCGAACCACGTGCTCCCGACAGGCGGCACCGCCCGATTCGCCTCGGGGCTCGGCGCTCACACGTTTCTGCGCCCGCAGCAGATCATCCGCTACGAACGTGACGCGCTCCAGTCCGTCGAGCAACCGTTGCGCGCACTCTCGCGGGCCGAAGGCCTCCCCGCCCACGGCGATGCCGTGAGCGTTCGATTCGAATCAGCAAGGGAGACCCGCTGATGCACTGCCCGTTCTGCCGCCACCCCGACTCGCGTGTTATCGACTCGCGCACCGCTGATGACGGATTGTCGATTCGTCGACGCCGCCAGTGCCCGGAGTGCGGGCGACGATTCACCACGACTGAGACGGCGAGTTTGACCGTGATCAAGCGATCCGGCGTCGTCGAGCCGTTCAGCCGCGAGAAAGTGATGAGTGGCGTGCGCAAAGCGTGCCAGGGGCGCCCCGTCACTGAGGCAGATCTCGCCGTGCTGGCCCAGCAGGTCGAGGAGTCGGTTCGTTCAAGCGGCATCGCCCAGTTCGATGCCAACGAGATCGGGCTGGCGATCCTGCCCCATCTGCGCAAACTCGACGAAGTGGCGTACCTGCGTTTCGCGAGCGTGTACCAAGCATTCGAATCGCTCGAAGACTTCGATGCCGCGATCGAAGAATTGCGTGCTCGCCCGGCCGCGGCGACCGCTACGTCCACCACTGATCCGGAGGCCTGACCCGTGCGCTGCTATCCGCTGCTGTTCCAGACCGTGCTCCGCCGCATGGATCCCGAACGGGCGCACCACCTCGCGTTCCGCGTGATCCAGGCGATTCCGTTCGCAGGTGCACTCGCCCGGCGCGTGACCGGTGCCGATCCATCGCTGCGCGTCGCGGCGCTCGGCACCGTGTTTCCCAGCCCGTTCGGGCTCGCCGCCGGATTCGATAAGAATGCGACTGCGATCGCTGGGCTCGGAGCGCTCGGCTTCGGCCACGTCGAAGTGGGCACGCTGACGCGACACGCGCAGCCTGGCAACCCGAAGCCCCGCATGTTCCGACTCGTGGGCGAGCGAGGGCTCGTGAACCGCATGGGATTCAACAACGGTGGCTCCGCAGCGGCCGTGCCGCGGATCGAACGTGCGCGACTCACACGCCACCGGCCGGTCATCGGTGTGAACATCGGCAAGAGCCGGGTGACCGAGGTCGAAGACGCCGTGCACGACTACGTGTGGAGCACCGAGCGACTTGCCCCCATCGCGGACTACCTCGCGATCAACGTCAGTTCGCCGAATACCCCTGGCCTGCGCGGGCTGCAGGAGCTGGAAATGCTCGAGCCCCTGCTCTCAGCAGTGCGTGATGCGGCCGGAACGACGCCGGTGCTCGTGAAGATCGCCCCCGATATGGGCGACGAACAGATCGATGGCATCGTCGCGCTGGCGCGCAAGACCGGACTGAGCGGGATCATCGCGACGAACACCACCATCTCCCGTGATGGGCTCAGTGCATCCTCGGCGGAGATCGAGCGAATCGGCGCCGGCGGCCTGTCGGGCGAGCCGCTGCGCGATCGCGCACTTGAGGTGCTGCGACGCATCCGAGCGATTGAACCCGACCCGGAGTTCTGCGTCATCGCCGTCGGCGGAGTGACCAGCGCATTCGACGTGCTCGAGCGCTTGCGGGCCGGGGCAACCCTCGTACAGGGGTACACAGCCTTCATCTACGAGGGTCCGCTGTGGGCTCGCGCAATCAACCGGGGACTGCGCCGTGCAGGCTACCGGGGGAGCGCCGCACCGAAGTAACCCGGCGGGTTCCGCAATCCCGCGTTCCGCATTGCCTCTGTTCTGCAACGCAGTGAGCCCCGCACCCCAGATGAGGGGCGCGGGGCTCACTGCGTATGCGGCATGAACCTCAGCTGGGGAATGCGCCTCGCTTGACGAGCGCCTTGGGCGCGCGGAGCGGGCGGAACTGGAACGCGCGCATCGCTGCGTACCACCGGAAACCTGGCTGCACGCGATCCTCACCGAACTTATCGCCCAGCTTGCGCTTCAACCGCACACCGAGGAAAACGGCGTCGAGCACGGCGAGACCGACAAACGCCCAGATCACGAAGAGGCTCACGACCTGAATGGGGCCGGGGATGAACGTCATCACCAAGACCACGAGCATCATCGGGATCAACATTTCGCCGACGTTCCATCGAGCGTCCACATACTCGCGGACGTAGCGGCGCTGCGGGCCGCGATCGCGAGCACCAAGGAAGCGCTCATCGCCCTGCATCATGCCAACGCGCATGCGCTCGCGAGTCTCTGCCTGCTGACGTCGCTGCTCTTTGACCGCGGACTTGTCGCGTGAGCCGACGATCGGGCGAGCGTTTGCGGCCTGGGCCTGCTTGCGCGAGGGCGTCGGGCGGCCCTTGCCTACGACGGCACCGTCGCCATCTGATGCGTGCTGCTCGTTCGCAGCGCCCTTCTCTGCCACGCGAATCCTCTCCATTGGCCGCGCCGAGGCGCGGAAGTCGTGGGCTGCACGCAAACGCTGCGCCCGGTGATGCTGCACGCGCTCGGTGCACGCGGTGATCGGCCTGCGCCGATATACCCCCAGAGTACCGTGCTCGGCTCCGCGTTCACGACGCGCCCGGCGCGGTAGACTGCTTGCGAACGATCACGACGTGAGCGAGGAGTTACGCATGAGCATCGATACGATCGCACCGGCGGGTACCGCGGCCGCAGCAGAACAGGCGCACGGCGTCGCACTGAGCGAAAACGCACGAGACAAGGTGCGCAGTCTGCTGGCCCAGGAGGGGCGAGACGACCTGCGTCTGCGCATCGCCGTTCAGCCCGGCGGCTGCTCGGGTTTGATCTACCAATTGTTCTTCGACGAGCGCGAGCTCGACAACGATGCAGTGGTCGACTTCGACGGTGTCGGCGTGGTCGTCGACGCCATGAGCATTCCGTACCTCAACGGTGCCACGATCGATTTCGAAGACACGATTCAGAAGCAGGGCTTCACGATCGACAACCCGAACGCGCAGGGTAGCTGCGCGTGCGGTGACAGCTTCAGCTGATCCGCGCCCGCGCGACACCAGTATCCGCGACACCCCCTCGTGGTTCGGGGAACGGTCGTGTTCGCGCTAAGCTGTCAGGGAGTCATCAGCTTCGCTCGCATGCGTGCGAATCGAAGCGAAACAATGTTTTCGAAAGGTATGCGGTGCGTTCCAATCGTCGAATGAAATGGGTCGCGGCCCCGGTAGCGCTCTCCGCAGCGTTGCTCCTGGCGGGCTGTACTCCCGAGCAGCAGCGAGGCTTCCTCCCCGCGGGCTCCGAGGGGGCCACGAACCACACCGATGGAGTGACGGGCCTCTGGGTCACCTCCTGGATCGTGCTGCTCGCAGTGGGCGTCATTACGTGGGGTCTCATTATCTGGGCCACCATCGCCTACCGGCGTCGGAAGGGCCAGACCGGCTTGCCCGTGCAGCTGCGCTACAACATGCCGATCGAGACGTTCTTCACGGTCGTCCCCGTGATCCTTGTGATCGGCTTCTTCGCGTTCACCGCACAGGAACAGTCGAAGATCGAGGCGCGCTACGACAACCCCGAGAACATCGTCGAGGTCGTGGGCAAGCGCTGGTCGTGGGACTTCAACTACGTCAATGACGATGTCTACTTCCAGGGCGTCCAGGTGCAGACCGATGACGACGGCGAGGCCGAGGCCGACACCATGCCGGTGCTCTACCTGCCGGTCGACAAGACCACCGAGATCCGTCTCGAGACCCGCGATGTCATTCACTCCTTCTGGGTGGTGGAGTTTTTGTACAAGAAGGACATGATCCCGGGTCAGACGAACTACATGAGCTTCACTCCGACCAAGACCGGCACCTTCATGGGCAAGTGCGCCGAACTCTGCGGCGAGTACCACTCGATGATGCTCTTCCAGGTCAAGGTCGTCGAACAAGACGAGTACGACGCTTACGTCAAGTCGCTCCGCGAATCCGGGAACGAGGGGCAGGTCTCTGAAGATCTGAACCCGAACCAGGAGAAGTTCCAGAGCGACCAGGCCAAGGCTCAGAACGAGTAACGAGGGATACGAAAACATGAAGAAGGGCAATGTCATTGTCTCGTGGCTGACGTCCACGGACCACAAGGTGATCGGGTACATGTACTTGATCAGCTCCTTCGTGTGGTTCCTGATCGGCGGCCTCATGGCTCTCGTCATCCGTGCGCAGCTGTTTGCGCCGGGCCTCGAAGTCATTCCGACCAAAGAGCAGTACAACCAGCTGTTCACCATGCACGGCACCATCATGCTGCTGATGTTCGCGACCCCGCTGTTCGCAGGCTTCGCCAACGTCATCATGCCGCTGCAGATCGGCGCTCCTGACGTCGCGTTCCCGCGACTCAACGCCTTCGCGTTCTGGCTCTACACGTTCGGTTCACTGATCGCCGTCGGCGGCTTCCTCACCCCGCAGGGGGCGGCTTCGTTCGGTTGGTTCGCGTATGCGCCTCTCTCGGACATGACGTACTCGCCAGGTGTGGGTGGCAATCTCTGGGTGCTCGGCCTCGGCGTTTCCGGTTTCGGCACCATCATGGGCGGCGTGAACTTCATCACGACGATCATCACGATGCGCGCCCCGGGTATGACGATGTGGCGCATGTCCGTGTTCACCTGGAACACGCTGATCACCTCGATCCTGGTGCTGCTGGTGTTCCCGGTGCTCGCTGCAGCGATGTTCGGCCTCGCAGCCGACCGAATCTTCCACGCTCAGATCTACAACGGCGAGGGCGGTGCCATCCTCTGGCAGCACCTCTTCTGGTTCTTCGGTCACCCCGAGGTGTACATCATCGCGCTGCCGTTCTTCGGAATCGTCTCCGAGATCTTCCCGGTATTCAGCCGCAAGCCGATCTTCGGATACAAGACGCTGATCTATGCGACCATCGCGATCGCCGCGCTTTCCATGACCGTGTGGGCGCACCACATGTACGTCACCGGTTCGGTGCTCCTGCCGTTCTTCGCGCTGATGACGATGCTCATCGCCGTTCCGACGGGCGTGAAGATCTTCAACTGGCTCGGCACCATGTGGCGCGGATCGATCACGTTCGAAACCCCCATGCTCTGGTCGATCGGCTTCTTGGTCACCTTCGTCTTCGGCGGTCTCACGGGCGTCATTCTCGCGTCGCCGGCACTGGACTTCCACCTGTCGGATACATATTTCGTGGTGGCCCACTTCCACTACGTGGTCTTCGGAACGGTCGTGTTCGCGATGTTCGCGGGCTTCTACTTCTGGTGGCCCAAGTGGACCGGCAAGATGCTTGACGAGCGACTTGGCAAGATTCACTTCTGGGTGCTCTTCATCGGTTTCCACACCACGTTCCTGGTGCAGCACTGGTTGGGCGTGATGGCGATGCCGCGTCGTTACTACACCTACCTGCCTTCTGATGGCGTGACCTGGGGCAACCAGCTCTCGACCGTCGGCGCGATGATCCTCGGCGCCTCGATGATCCCGTTCCTGCTGAACGTGTACATCACCGCGCGTCGCGCGCCGAAGGTCACCGTCAACGACCCCTGGGGCTACGGACGTTCGCTTGAGTGGGCGACCTCCTGCCCGCCGCCTCGTCATAACTTCACGTCGATCCCGCGCATCCGTTCGGAGTCGCCCGCATTCGATCTCAACCATCCCGAGATCAGTGGTGTGGAGCAGCCGATTCGGCAGACCGAGCGCGAGCTCGCTGACAAGCAGTGAGCTGAGGAGTAACCAGTTATGAAATCCAATATCGTTATCTTCTGGATTCTCACGGTCTACTTGGTCGTGCTTGCCGCGGTCTACACCGTGTGGAACATTATTGCTCACGGTTATGTCGAATGGGTTGGTTCCACGGCGATCCTGTTGTCGGGTGCCCTGACCGGCTTTATCGCCTCCTATCTCGTGCTCGTGCAGCGCAAGCAGGGCGGTGTGCTGGTCGAAGATCTCGAGGACTCCGATATCGACGATGGCGACCCGGAGCTCGGCGAATTCAGCCCCTGGAGCTGGTGGCCGCTCGTGCTTGCGTTCGGCGCCGCAATCGTGGTGCTCGGACTGTGCATCGGATTCAACTTCTGGCTGTCGTTCTTGACCCTCCCCATCGTCATCGTCGGTGTCGTCGGCTGGGTGTACGAGTACTACCGCGGTAACTTCGCGCGCTAAGGCGGTTGCAATTGGGAATCATCATTCGACGCGGTCGCAGTGAAGACGGCTCTGACGTTCTCGGACTGGCGCGCCAGTTCACCACGGGCCGCGAGCCCATCGGTCGCGATGAGTTCACCGTAGCTTTCGATAACGTGCTGCGGCACCGCGACCAGGAGGCGAACGTACTCTTCGTTGCCGAGCTCGAGGATCGCGTCGTCGGTTACTCGTTGATGACGGTCTCCCGGCTGTTGCACGCACCGGGGCTCACCGCACATCTCCAAGAGATCGTCGTCGACGAAGGCTCACGCGGGCACGGGGTCGGCGATCGACTGATGCAGGCCAACGAGCACTACTGCATGGGGCGTGGGGTTCGACAGCTGTCGGCCTCGACCGCCCGATTCGGCTCGTTCTACAATCATCGTGGTTTCGAAGCCGTCGGTGAGCACTACCGCAAGATTCTCGAACTGGGATAACACATGACGGAACGTCGCCCGCGGCGAAAGCCCGGCGAGAACCGTCAACGTCTTCGAGAGGCCGGACTCATTGAGTTCGGCCTCTTTGGCTTTCACGGGGCATCGACCGCCGGTATTGCCGCGCGTGCTGATGTGCCGCAACCGCACGTCTACGCGAGCTTTACGACGAAGCAGGCTCTCTTTCTCGAATGCTGCGCCCTCGCATCGCAGATGCTCACTGAACCTGTCGTGCCTCGTCCCGCCGCAGGTAATGTCGGCGTCTCACGGGAACACGCAGACCTTTCTCGAGTCGACCTTCAGGCGCATTCTGGCACCATTGACGAATCGATCGACCGTCTCACGGCGCCGGCCGCGTTTCAGTGCGTGCTACAGGCATTCGCAGCGCTGGGTGTCACCGAGCTTCGTGACCCACTCGCAAGGATTCTTGCGGAACTTCGTGATCGTCACGGAGCCGAGTGGATTGCTGCTCGGTTCGGTAGCGTAGCGATTGACGCGTTGGATTGTGCCCTTCGCGACGCCATCTGACGCCTGAAGCTCGCTCGCACGATGTATGCGAGTCCCTGAGACTGGCTCTCGACTGTCACCGATCGATCTCAGCCGTGCGGCACTCTACCGCGTTTCGTGAACGAGGGGTGCGAAGGACGTAGTGCACCGCAGGCATGACTGAGACAGGCAGAGAAGTGCCTTACGTTGGCGAGTAACGCCTGGTATGGTGCCTGCGCAGTGCGGGCTCGGGCAGAACGGGACGCGTACCGTTCTCGGTGAAATGCAGCTGTCAGCGGAGTAGCCGCTGAGGGTTGTTCCCCAAGGGGGAGTGACTTTGGTGACGGCTTGCGTTCACCGGAGGTATGTCTGTCGGGTGCTGCATTCAGACCTGCGTCTGGCTGCAGGCGCGGCATACTGACCTCTGCGTCGATGCTGCGGGCCGACGAACTGTACGCGCTGTGGGGGAGGAGAAGGCAAGAACGCCCCACCCGAAACACGTTCGGATGGGGCGTTCTTGTGAGCCGCGGAGCGGAACTGGGGTTAGTGGCCCTCGTGGTGTCCTTGCTCAAGTTCACCCTTGCTGGGGGGAACGATGCGGTCTTCGAAGAACCAACGGCTGAAGCCGGCACGCAGTCGCTTGGAGAACGGGATGCGCCCATCATCGTTCGGACGGAGCATCAGCGGTGCGTAGTCGTGGTAGCTCACCAGCTGCCACGACTCGTATGCGTCGAGCGGTTTGTGCACCTCGATGAACTCACCACCGGGCATGCGGACGATGCGACCGGACTCGTAGCCGTGCAGTGCGATCGAGCGGTCCTTCTTCTGCAGAGCGAGGCAAATGCGCTTCGCGACCTGGTAGGAGAAGATCGGTCCGAAGATGAGCAGGAACTGCAGGGCGTGGATGACACCCTCCATGGACAGCTGGAAGTGAGTCGCCATCAGGTCGGAGCTCGCACCCGCCCACATGACTGCGTAGAACGTGACACCGGCTGCGCCGATTGCGGTACGCGTCGGCGCGTTGCGGGGGCGGTCCAGGATGTGGTGCTCACGCTTGTCGCCGGTGACCCAAGCTTCGATGAAGGGGTAGACCATCACGAGCACGATGAACAGGCCGATGATGCCGAGCGGCAGCAGCATGTTCCACGACCATGTCCAACCGAACCACTCGGTCTCGAGCCCCGGAGGTACGAGACGGAGCATGCCGTCGGCGAAGCCGATGTACCAGTCAGGCTGCGTACCTGCCGAGACGGGGGATGGGTCGTACGGTCCGTAGTTCCAGATCGGGTTGATACCGACAAGTGAGGCGATCAGCGCGATCACACCGAACACGATGAAGAAGAAGCCGCCGGCCTTCGCTGCGTAGACCGGGAGGATCGGGAAGCCGACCACGTTCTGCTGCGTCTTGCCCGGGCCAGGGTACTGGGTGTGCTTGTGAATGATCACAAACGCAAGGTGCATCGCAACAAACAGAATGACCAAGGCGGGCAGCACCATGATGTGCAGCATGTAGAGCCGACCGACGATGGCAGTACCGGGGAACTCGCCTCCGAAGAAGAAGTACGAGAGGTAGGTGCCAACAACCGGGATCGCCTTGATGATGCCGTCGATGATGCGGAGGCCGTTTCCGGAGAGCACATCGTCTGGCAGCGAGTAGCCCGTGAAGCCCTCAGCCATGGCCAGGATGAAGAGCACGAAACCGATCACCCAGTTGAGCTCGCGCGGCTTGCGGAATGCCCCCGTGAAGAAGATGCGGAGCATGTGCAAGCCGATGGAAGCCACGAAGAGGAGCGCAGCCCAGTGGTGCACGTGGCGCATGAGTAGGCCGCCGCGCACGGAGAACGAGATATCGAGCGTCGACGCCATCGCGGCGGACATCTCCACGCCCTTCATCGGCACGTACGGGCCGGTGTAGTGCGTTTCAACCATCGATGCCTGGAAGAACAGCGTCAGGAAAGTGCCCGAGAGCAGAATAACAACGAAGCTGTAGAGCGCGACTTCACCGAGCAGGAACGACCAGTGGTCGGGGAATACCTTGCGGCCGAACTCCTTGACGGCGACACCGATCTTGGTGCGCTCGTCGATGTAGTTCGCCGCAGCGGCGGTGAAGCGGCTCGATCCGCTCTGAGCTTGCTGGCTCGACGGTGATTCGGTGACGGTGCTGCTCACTTGAGACGCTCCCAAAAGCTCGGGCCGACGGGTTCGTGGAAGTCGCTCTGCGCAACGAGGTAGCCCTCGTCATCAACAGTGATCGGGAGCTGGGGAAGCGGTCGCTTCGCCGGCCCGAAGATCACCTTGGCGTGCTCGGAGACATCGAACTGCGACTGGTGGCAGGGGCACAGCAGGTGATGCGTGTGCTGCTCGTAGAGCGCCACCGGGCACCCGACGTGGGTGCAGACCTTCGAGTAAGCGACGATGCCGTCGTACGACCAGCCTTCTCGCTCGGGGAGCTCCTTGAGATCCTTCTGATCAAGACGCATGAGCAGAACGATGGCCTTGGCCTTGGCATCAAGCAGATGCGTGCTGCCGCCACGCTCGTCGAGCGTCATCTTCTCGAAGTCCTCGTGATTGAGGGTTTCGGGAATGACGTGGAAGGCGGAACCGATCGTGACTTCGCTGGCTTTGATGGGAACACCAGAGGGATCGCGTGCAAGACGCACGCCCTCGGTCCACATCGTATGGTGCAGCAGTTCCACAGCGTCGCGATCCTGCGGTGCCAGGCCGCGAAGCAGCGTGATGCCCGGCAGCGGGAAAGCGATCAATGCGCCGATCAAGCTGTTGCGCACCAACGAGCGACGGGAGAAGCCCGACTCCTCATCGGCCAATTTGAAGACCTCGGCGGAAGCCTCGCGGGTCGGCGTATCACTGGCGACGTCGTGGCGGATGTCGATCGACTCGTGGTCGGCCATGATGGCCTTACCCCAGTGCACCGCACCTATTCCGACGGCGAGCAAGGCGAGTGCCATGCCAAGGCCGACGAACATGGTGTGCAGGCGCACTGCCATGAGATCTCCCGTTTCAATCGGGAAGAACATGTAGGCAAGCACGGCGCCGAGGCTTCCGGCGATCGAGAGGTAGAAGAGGGTGTAAACGGTGCGTTCAGCACGTTTCGCCTTCTTCGGATCAAGATCCGTGACGCGCTTGCGATGCGGGGGCAGGCCCGGATTCTGCACGGCGTCGGACGAGATCACCGCGGTACCGACGGCGGCTTCGACCGAGCCGTGGCCGTCCGCGGCGACAACGGCGTGTTCGCCGTTGTGCTTCGCTTCCTCTGCCATGTTGCTCCTTGACTCCTGACTCATGAATGCTGTGTGCGTCGTCGACTAGTTCGACTTCGCGGTGACCCAGACGGTGAGACCGATCACGGCGCCCAGTCCGATCACCCAGATGAAGAGGCCCTCTGCGACCGGGCCGATGGACCCAAGGGTCAATCCGCCAACAGCCGGCTGGTTCTCGATGTACTTGAGGTACGAGATGATGTCGGCCTTGTCTTGAGGCGAGATATTCGCATCATTGAACACGGGCATGTTCTGCGGGCCGGTGATCATGGCCTCATAGATGTGCGTCGGGGCCACCCCGGTGAGCTTCGGTGCGAACTTGCCCTCGGTGAGAGCGCCACCCGCCGCGGCCACGTTGTGGCACATTGCGCAGTTGATGCGGAAGAGCTCGGCTCCGTTCGCGACGCCCTCGTCGTCACTGTCAGCCTGGAGGTACTGCGTTTCGGGCAGTGCCGGTCCGGGAGCGAGCGAGGCGACATAGGCCGCCATCTGCAGCGTCTGCTCCTCGGTGAACTGCTGAGGCTTCACCATTCCCTGCGGGCCCTGGAACGCCAGCGGCATACGGCCGGTACCGACCTGGAAGTTCACAGAAGCCGCACCGACACCGATCAGCGTCGGGCCGTCGTCCGTTCCCTGAGCTGCGGCACCGTGGCAGGTGGCGCAGTTGGCGCCAAAGAGCTTCTCGCCGGCTTCGATGGTGGAGGGGGAGGTCAGATCGACCTCTGCCGTTGCCGACGTCTGGCTGAAGCCGGCATACGCGGCGCCGGTCACGAGCAGACCGACTGCGACAAGAGCGGCTGTTGCCAGCGGGTGCCGGCGGCCAGACTTGCGCAGGTTCTTCTTGGTGCGAACCATGTTGTCGATGACTCCTGACCCTATTTGAGGACGTAGATGACGATGAAGAGGATGATCCACACGATGTCGACGAAGTGCCAGTAGTACGACACCACGACCGCGGTGGTCTCTTCCTTGTGCGTGAAGTTCTTGACCGCGTAGATGCGACCGATGACCAGCAGGAATGCGACCAGGCCCAGCGAGACGTGGATGCCGTGGAAGCCGGTGGTCATGTAGAAGGCTGAACCGTAAGGATCAGAAGCGAGAGTGATGCCCTCGGAGACGAAGGTCGCGTACTCGAATGACTGGCCCGCGACGAAGATCGCGCCCATGAAGAACGTGAGGTAGAACCACTCGACGGTGCCCCACTTCTTCGGGCTCGCTCCGGTGGCGCGCGGCTGCATGCGCTCTGCGGCAAAGACGCCGGCCTGAGCGGTGAACGAAGACGCGACCAGAATCAGCGTGTTGATCAGCGCGAACGTGAAGTTGTGCTTCTCGGTCTGTTCTGCCCACAGCTCGGGGTTCATTGCGCGCAGCGTGAAGTAGATCGCGAAGAGGCCCGCGAAGAACATGACCTCGCTGCCGAGCCACACGATCGTGCCGACGGCGACGATATTCGGTCGCTTCACCGCAGGCACGGCTGACTTGGTATTCATAGTGGTCGTTGTCACCCCTCCATTATGGCTGAAAGTCAGGTGTGCATTTTCACTCGGACACGGCGCGCCGAACTTTCTGCATCCTTCCCCGGTAGCCTACCGGTTCCCGAGCCCCTCGAAGCGCCTCGGATGCCCCGCATTCATCCGATGAAGTGGCGCTATGACGCGGTTTTCGGCCCCTCGATAGAATCGAGCCATGATCGACGAACGCACCTGGCCGACCGTACTGACAACACTGCTCGAGGGTGACGATCTCAGCGTCTCTCAGGCCGAGTGGGCGATGTCAAGGTTCATGACGGGTGAGGCCAGCGGCGCCCAGATCGGGGCATTTCTGGTTGCACTCCGTTCCAAAGGCGTGACGGTCGATGAGACGATCGGTTTCCGCGACGCGATTCTTGCGGAAGCGCTGCCGATTGAACTTCCGGCGATGTCGCTGGACATCGTGGGGACTGGTGGCGATCGCTTCGGTACCGTCAATATTTCGACTATGGCGTCGATCACCGCGGCAGCCGCTGGTGCGCCGGTCGTCAAGCACGGTAACCGGGCAGCAAGCAGTCTGTCGGGAGCGTCCGATGTGCTGAGCGCACTCGGCATTGACCTGAGTCTTGACGCACGGCAGCTGGTGACGGCATTCGAAGATTCCGGGATCGCGTTCGTACACGCCGCACGGTTCCTCCCAGGTTTCCGACACGTGGCCGAGGCCCGCAAAGATCTCGGGATCTCTACGGTGTTCAATTTCCTCGGGCCACTGTGTAACCCCGTGCGTCCAGAAGCATCGGCAGTCGGCGTTGCAGATCTCGATCGAGTCCCGATTTTCGTCGGTGTGTTCCGACTTCGCGGCGCATCCGCGCTGGTCTTCCGGGGAGATGACGGGCTCGACGAGCTCACCACCACCGGTCACTCCCGACTGTGGGAGGTCAGCCGAGGCGGGCTCACCGAGCACGACATCGACCCGCGAGATCTGGGGATTCCGCGCGCTCAGATCAGCGACCTGGTCGGCGGCACTCCGGAGGAGAATGCCGAGGTAGTGCATCGTGTGCTCGCGGGCGAGACCGGCCCGGTTCGCGACATCGTGTTGCTGAACGCGGCGGCCGGCCTTGTCGCCTTTGATCTGGCTCAGAATCCCGAGTCGGCGGAGCGAGCACTGCTCGATCGCCTCGCAGAGAAACTGCTGGTCGCTGCCGACGCCATCGATTCCGGACGAGCGGCCGCAAAGCTCGCAGCATGGGCTGGAGCGACCTCAGCGGCCGGCGCTACTCCGGTTTCCCAGTAGTTGCTGGCTCCGTCGTTGCGGTGGCGCTCTGCAGCGACCGGGCAGGGGCGTCGCGGTCGAGCCGGTAGTACTTCGCAAGGAACGGCATCGGATCGATGGCTGTGTCGTTCACGCGGAGTGCGAGGTGGAGGTGTGCGCCAAAGGCGATTCCGGTTGCGCCAACTTTGCCGGCGGGCTCGCCCATCTTGATGGTGTCTCCGACCTTCCACGTGTGAGAGTCGTTCTGCATGTGGCAGTATCGACTGGTCACCTCTTGGCCGTCGATCTCGTGCTTGAGCTTCAGGCCAAACCCGCAACCGTCGGTGGCGTAACCCGCCTCAAGCACGGTCCCATCGGCGATCGCGAGCACGGGGGTGCCGGCGCCCGCTCCGAAGTCTTGCGCGTCATGGAATTGCGCCACGGGTGCAGTGCGATACCCGAACGTGTCTGTGAGCGGAACCGGTGAAGCGAACGGATAGTTCACCACGGAGCGTGCGCGGAACTCGTAGCCGATCGTCGATGGCTCGTCCGTGTCGACGATCGCGACTTCTGAGAGCGTCGATGGCACCTCGTCGCCCGTGATCTCCGAGAAGAGCTTCTGCTGTGCGGCAGGCGTCTCGAGCGCGCTCGACTGCTGCACCAGCGGCAATGCGAGCGTTCCGACGAGCGCGCAAACGCTGATGCCGGCGGCAATTCGTGCGAAGCGATGTCGCGGCCGAGGCGCAGCGGGATCCGTCATCGGAGCGTCGTCGGGCACATGGGCGACGCGCGGGCTGACCACGGAGTCGCCGGGTCCGAGCATCGTGCTGGGGGTGCCGACGTGCTGCGCGGGGCGAAGCTCAGGAGCGGTCATTCGAGCTTTCGGTTCGGGATCGGGGTGCTGATCTTCAACCCGAAAGATAACGTTCAGGTTACAAGGTCTGGACTCCACGTGCCAGGTCGGGGCGGAAAACCCGCCCCGACCTGCATTTATGCGGACTCCTCGAGTCAGCGCACGCGCCGTCGCCGCACGAAGAACAGAGCTCCGACCGCGATGAGTGCCACGCCCAGGAGCGCCGTTGCCGCGACCGCACCGCCGGTGAGGGGGAGTGCCCCGTGTCCGTCGGTTCCGGATCCGCTCCCGTCGCTGCTGCCGGCCGCACCGCGTGAACCGGCTTCGGCAGCGATCGAGTTTGCCGCGGCACCAGCATTGCTCGCGGCAGTTGCTGTTCCCGCTGAACCGGATCCGCCGTCGACTGCGGCGTTGGCTTCCGCCGAGTCGGCGTCTGAGTTGGCATCCGCGGAACCCGCGGTTGACGGAGCGACTGGGGGAGAAGAGACGACCCCGACATACGGGATGCTGCCGGCCGCATGTGCAAAGACCCAGGCAGACACTGTCGCGCCGGCGTGTGCATCAGTGAGCGCGAGTTCTGTGCCCGCGTGCTCGAGGGTGACGGCGTCGGCGCTCCAGCGGTGCGAGACCGAGTCGGGCGCAGCAGCAAATTCCGGGTCGATGACGGTGAGCACCGCTCCGACCCGGGCATCGCCCGACAGCGTCGGCGAGGCGGCTTCGATGGCGGCTTCGGGGCCGGTTGCGAGCTCGAGGTCGCCGAAATCGATGTGATCCTGGGCGAAGATGAGCGCGTCGGTCGTCGACGGCGCGAAGTCACTGCCTCGGGCTGCCACCCAAGGCACATAGCCCCCGGGGGGAACCCGGGGAATAGTCACGGTGCCATCCGCGTCGGCAAAGACGCGGGCCGAGGACACTGATGCACCCGTCGCATCGATGCCGCGCAATTGTGCGGCCGCGTCATCGAGGTCGATGAGGGTGTCATTGCCTTCGACGACGCGCAGCACCGCTTCGCCTCCCAGCCGGGTGAGGCGGATATCGGCGAATGAACCATCGTTCGTTGCTCCGTCAGCAATCGTGAACTCTGGGGAATCGTCGGCGTAGTCGGCGTTGCCGCCGAGTGACTCCCCAAGTGCAAACCGGGCATTTGAGACATCGGTGGAGAAATCCAGGGTGTACGCACCGTCGGGCAGGAACCCGAGCTGCCAGGCCCCGCTGGCGTCGGACTCGGTCTCCTGCTCGAACACGTAGGCACCGACCCCGTCATCCCATCGGTAGGCGGACACCTCGACGCGATCGAGCACCGCATCGCCCTCACGGACGATTCCGCCGATGGTGGCATCAACCGCGTGGGCAGCCGATGAACTCCACGGGAGCGAAATGCCAGCCAGCGCGAGACCGACGACCACGGCGGTGCCGACGAGCCGGTTCGATCCGGCACCCGAACTGCGCATCGCCCGTCGTGACCCCGACACCGCCGCGAGGCGGTCGATGGCGCGGTCGATGCGGGGCGCTGTGTGGGGAAGTGACATCGTGGGCTTTCTGTTGACGAATTGGTTGAGGTGCATAATCAGGCCACCCGCGCCTTCCCGAAGGGGAGCACGGTCACCGGGCCGATGAGCCCATACGACTGGCTGGCAATAGAGCCATACACGGCCGGATTCACCACACGCAGGCGATTGATGAGCGGAGAGGCGACTTCGATGCGAAGCGTGTTGCGACCCGAACGCACATATTCCGAGATGTCGAGCTCGGTGTCCGTGAGGTCAACGTGGGCGACCGGTGCGCTGTTGACCCAGACTTTGAATGTGTCGAGTACCTGACCGAGTGAGAGTCGGACGCCCCCGGTTCCTGCGCGCCACGCGCCGTCGAGGCTGAACGTGGTGCGATAGGTACCGACGCCTGCGGTGTCCGCGAATCCGAGATCTTTCCACGCGCCGAGGGGCGTCGAGTCGATCTGTGTCGTCGAACGCTCCGTACTCACTCCGTCCCCTCCGGGGTGCCAATCCTCGAGCGCGAGCGACCAGTCGTCGAGCGAAATGGGGTCGGGAAGCGCGGGGACGAGTGTGCGCTTCTCGCGGCCATCCGCGAACGCGACCGTGTGGGTTCCCGGTTGGGTGGAATGCAAGACGACCGATCCGTCACGGTCGACGGCAATCGCGTCACCCGAGGTGGCGGTGACCACAGCTCGGGGCGTGACGGTACCGGCCCAGCCTTCCGGCGCGAGCACCACCACGGTGGACTGCGCAGGGTTCAGCCGAATGAGGAGTGAAACCGTGGCACCGTCGCGGGTGTATCGCGCAATCGGTCGCACCTCTCCGGTCCATGAGTCGAGCTCGTACGGCACGTGCGTCTCGGAGCGGGCGGTGAGCGTCACCTCCTGCTCAATGCGCACCAGCTTGTCTTTTGCCGGATTGTGTTTCGCGTTCACGATGTAGAAGAAATCCACTCCATCAGCGACTCGGTGGATGTGCTTGAGGTTTGAGAACGCATAGCTGGCGGTGCGCTGCACGCCGAGCGCAGCGAGCGCGACGGGAATGTCATCGTTACCGGCGGCCGACGCCACGTTGGGCAGCGCGCGCAGCGCGGCGATGAGTTCGACTACCCGTTGGTTAGTCGCCGCGTCGCGGTAGCCGGTCGAGGCCGGCTTGCTCCAATCGCCGAAGAACACCAGTGGCAGCCCGCCCTGCGCCAGTTCAAGTAGTCGCTCTCCAGCGCGAACTGACATCGTCGCCTCGTTGCCGCGGAAACGGTCGATATCGAGAATGAGGGCCCGGTAGTTTCCACCGTCGGGAGCGAAGCGACCGCCGGCAAGCACGGATGCCTCCTGGAAAAGCCCGGACTCGTTCAGGAATCCGTGCGTCCAGCCAATCGGAATGCCCGAGGCGGTTGCCCACGGCGCACCGATGCCGGTTTGGGCCCAGCCTTTCTGTCGATAGAACGCGATGTCGTATTCCGCGCGCCCCTGGCGCAGCACCCACTGGGTTCGTGCGATCGCTGCGGCGACGCGATCGAGATGACCCCATACCGGAGTGCGGGGTCCCCAGGCCTCCGAATAGCCGACACCTCCGTTGTAGGGGGAGAACGCCGCGAAGCCTGGCCATCCGGCGCCCGGTGCCGCTGCGTAGGGGAACCCGTGCAGCACGGTCTGATTGACGCCCCCGCAGAAGGTCTCAGCCAGTGTGAACAGCACCTCGTTGCGCCAAGTCGTGAGGTATGCCTTGTTGAGGTAGGCGGAAGATTCGCAGCTGAGCAGCGTGCGTCCGGCGATGTCGCGACCGCTCGCGAGCACTCGGTAATCGTCGATGTTCTTCGCCCCGAGCGACTCGGTCTCAGGAATGTCGACGACGCCGGCCTGCTCGAGCGAATCCTGCTCGAGGCCGTACGCCTGTACGCGGTACTCGAGGCCATACGAGTGCGCCCAGTCGCGAAGCGGGATCAGATGGTGTTCCGAGTACAGCTCGCTCATGACTTGGTTGTAGTCGTCGCGCACCCGGGTTGTCACGATGTCGTCGAAGTCGTACTGGTACTTCTCCTTGGTCTCGACGATGGCGGCGAGGAAGGGAAGGATGTCGTAACTCATGCGGGTCTGGAACTCGGCGGCGATCGCCGGAGTCCACAGGGTGGCGTGCGTCTCAATTTCGAGAGAGTCTTCGAAGAACGTACCGCCCACCGAGCCGAGGAGTTCGATGATGCGCGGGGTGAGCAGGTTCGCTTTCCAGTAGTCGATGAGCGTCTGGGAGCCCGCCGCGCTGAAATGGTCAACGACATAGGAGGTGGGGTTGGTGTGATCGCCGCCTTCTGGGCGTTGACCGCTGCCGCGCTCCCAATAGGCGAGCAGTACCCAGTTGCCGCCCGCGCCGGGTGCGGTCCACGAGAGCGTCTCGCCGGAGGTCTGCGCGGTGAGATCGACGAAACTGCCGCGCTTGAGTACGGTCGGCTTGTTCGTCACGACGGTGACGATCTCGAAGGCGTGCACCGCGATCAGGTGGCGTTCCGTTACGCCGGTATCCGGCGGAGTGATCGGTTCGGGCAACGCGCCGTTGAATTCGGCTCCCGGTGCGAGGGTCACGCTGCCGTGCGCGAGCTCCTTGATGGCCGCCGCGGATTGCGGTGTGATGTTCGGCGTCGCCGCGGGCCACGATGGCCCGAGTGTGATGTCGATCTCGATGCCCTCTTCAGTCGCGGTGTGTAACGCGCGTTCGACGGCGGCGACCCAGTGCTCGCCGCCCCAGCCGTACTCGTCGAGATCGAGCCCGCCCTTGACGCTGTGATGCACGTCGGAGATCTCCAGGCCGCCGAACCCCGAACGTGCCGCTTGCTGCACTTCTGCAGCGATCTCATCGAGGTCGACCTGACCGTTCGGCCACCACCAGCGGAATCGGGGCGCGGTCGCCGCGGTCGGCGCCGTGAACCCGTCGAGCGTGGGCGGGGCGGTCGCAATATCGACCGCGCGAAGGGACGGAGCGCCCCAAGCTGGGCTCGCGGTTGTCGCTGCGGCGACCCCGGCGGCTGTGATCGCCGAGTATCTGAGCAGTTGTCGGCGAGTCAGTCCAGACGGCTGCCCGTGAACGGGTGATGACATGCGTGTACGCCCCCTTGCGACAACGGCGTCAATGCACCTCTGCACTCGCCGTTGAGTTGAATCGTTTCAAAACAGTGCGGTTCCAGCTTAGTGAACGGTCAGAAACGACGTCAATGTTTCTGGGGAGTCACGAGCGCGTGTCGTCGCCCTCAGCCGTGTCGCGTGTGTGGTCCGATTCGGTTGACAGATCGCGTTTCGCAATGGGGCGACCGTCGGGGGAGCGGCGACTCGTGGTGAGAGACGCGTCGCCCGATGCCGTGTGATCGGAGCGTTCAGGCCCGCGCGGCTGAATGCGCCCGGGGTCGAGCGTGCGCTGCACATCTGGCGGAGTGATCTGCTGGATCGGGCCGGTGGTCGCGTCGACGTACCAGTCGGTGAGCGCCGGATCGTCGCTGTCAAAGCCGGCACCGGCGCCCTCGTCGGCGGGCACCTGATTGGTGCCGAAGACGAAATCGTCGCCGTACTCGTCGATGCCGCGACGCACACCCTGCGCGATGGCGGCTCGGGCATACGCTCGGCGGATGAGGTACGGATCGGTGCGCAGATCCTTCGCCCACGAAATCATGATCCCAATCACGATCACGGCGAACGGGAGCGCGGACACGACCATCAGCGACTGCAGACCGGAGAGCGTATCCCGCCCACCGGCCAGCAGGAGCGCCACGGCGATCAGACTGAGGAGGAGACCCCAGACAATCGTGACCCATTTTGCCGGCTCTGGGCGCCCACCCTGCGACATCGATGCCATGACGATCGAGGCCGAGTCGGCCGCGGTCACGAAGAACACGAGCACGGCGATCATCGCGACCACCGAAGTGATTGCGCCGAGAGGCAACTCATGGAGCACTTCGAAGAGGACCGCCTCACCCGAACCGCCGGCTTCGAGATCGGCGCCCTGAGAGGTCTGGAAGATTGCGGTGCTGCCATAGATCACAAACCAGGCAACGACAATTGCCGAGGGCACGAGTACCACCGTGGTCACGAACTCTCGAAGTGTCCGACCGCGTGAAATCTTGGCGATGAACATGCCGACGAATGGCGTCCACGACACCCACCACGCCCAATAGTAGGTGGTCCAACTCGAGAGGAAGGTTGTCGCCGCTTCACCCTGGTTCGGGTTGCGGGCGAGCATGGCGGGCGCCTGCGCGAAGAACTCGATGAGTGAGGCGGGCATGAAATTCAGGATGTAGACGGTCGGACCTGCGATCAGCACGAAGACTCCGAGCGCGCCCGTCAACGCCATGTTCAGGTTCGAGAGCCGCCGGATCCCCTTCTTCACGCCGGAGACCGCGGATGCGATGAACAACGCCGTCAGAATGGCGATCGCGCCGATGATGAACGCGTTGCCCATCGGGCCGAGTCCGGTGACGAATCGAAACCCGCTCTCGATCTGCAAGGCGCCGATGCCCAGCGAAACCGCGGTACCGAAGAGCGTCACGATGATGGCGAAAATGTCGATCACGCGCCCGAGTGCGCGATGACTGCTGCCTGGGAAGACGGGTTCGAACAATGCTGAGATCAGTGGTGCGCGCCCGCGACGATACGCGCTGTAGGCGATGGCGCCGCCGACGAGAGCATAGAACGCCCAGGCGATCGGGCCCCAGTGGAGAATGGTCTGCGCCAGTGCGGGCAATGCTGCATCGGCGCTGCCCGGCTCGACGTCGACTCCCGGTGCTGGATTGAGAAAGTAGGTGAGCGGCTCGAGCGGCCCGTAGAAGAGCAGGCCGATTCCGAGCCCCGCCGCGAAGAGCATTGAGATCCACGACGTCGTCGTGAACTCGGGCTCTTCGTCGTCGGCGCCCAGTCGGATACCGCCGGTGCGACCGTAGCCCACGACCAGCATGAAGCCCGCCACTGAAATGGCGAGCGCACCGAACAGCCAACTGAAGTGCTCGGTGACCCATTGAAGCGACGAGCCGCCAACGACAGCAATCGAATCCGGTGCGATAAACGCCCAGATGATGACACCGAGGGTCAACGTCATGGCGACGCCGAACACGACCCAGTTCGTCGCGAAACGCAGGCCCGTCTGCTCCACGCCGATACCGGGAATCAGTCCGGGATGGGGGAGCGGCGGCGGGGCGGGCAGCGTGATTTTGCGAGTGCGTTTGCCGGGCGGCTGCGAAGCGCTCATGAGTGGGATCCCTCTAAGGTCGAAGCGGTCGGTGCAGGGTAAAGCGCGCTCAGCCGTGCGCGGCGGCGATGAAACGGGCGATGCGATCCGGGTCTTTGACCCCGCGGCTCGACTCCACGCCGCTCGAAACATCGACTCCACCCGGCCGTGCCGAGACGATGGCTTCGGCAACGTTCTCGGGAGAGAGGCCCCCAGCCAGCAGCCAGGAGTCGCCAATGCGTTCGCGCAGTTCGCCACGGACGCCGAGCGGTGCGACATTCCAGGAGGATCCCGAGCCGGGTACGGTCCCATCCAGCAGCAGGCGCTCCTCGCCGAACTCGCTGGCGCGGAGCTGCGGGGCGTCGGCGAGCGACGTCGCACGCCAAACTCGCGGAATGATCTCTTGGGCCACGGTGACGTCGCGCGCGGTGTATGCACCGTGGAGCTGCAGCACGTCGAACCCGAGGTCCGCTGCGATACGAGCGGCTTCGTCGGCGGGCAACGTGTTCACGACCAGTACCGTGTCGATGTCGGCGCGAACAGCTCGCGCGGAAGTCAATACGCCACGCGCCTCGTCAGTGCTGACGTGGCGCGGGCTCGCGGGACTCATGACGACCCCGACCGCGTCGGCGCCGAGGTCAGCGGCGAGGGCGGCATGCTGCGGTTCGCGCAGTCCGCAAATTTTTACGTACATCCGGTGTCCCTCGTTCGGCACTGGCCCCGCACTCGTGATACCGGGCTTCTTCGACACTTCAGCGTAGCCCGATCGCTCCGGTTCATGTCGGAGCGGGGTGCCGGAGAGCGCATATGAATTCCTTGTAAATGCAATACACGAGCGCCACTTCGGCCCCTAGGATCGGCTCGTGCGCGCGATCTGGGAAGTGTTCATCGTGTGCCTGTGCCTCGGGTGCACCTCATTCGGCGGGCCCATCGCGCATCTCGGGTACTTCCGCACTGAGTTCGTGGTCCGTCGCCGTTGGGTCACCGATCTCGCTTACGCGGAGTGTGTGGCGCTGTGCCAGGTACTGCCCGGGCCCACCTCGAGCCAGGTGGGATTCGCGGTCGGTCATTATCGCGCCGGCGTCGCTGGAGGAGTCGCGGCCTGGATCGGCTTTACGTTGCCATCCGCACTGCTGCTCGGTGCGTTGGCCGTGGGGGTGACGACGTCGAACGGCGACCTCAGCGATCCGAATCTCGAACGCGCACGAGAGGGGGCGATTCGCGGGGTGCTCGCGGTCGCGGTCGCGGTCGTCGCGCTTGCCGTGCGCGGCATGGCGGTCGCGCTCGTGACGGATCTGGCTCGCGCGCTGATCGCGATCCTGTGCGGCACGCTCGTGCTCGTCTGGGGTGGCCTCGGGGCATCCCTCGGCGCGGTGGTCGTCGGTGCCGCCGTCGGTCTCGTCTGGATCCGGGGGAGTACCGATGCGTCCGAAGCGGTGCCGGGACCGCCGCTCGCAGAGACTCCTCGATGTGCGGCGGGCGCGGCGATCGCACTGGTCGTGTTGCTCGGAACGCTCCCGCTGCTCACAGTGCTGACGCGCGACCCGACGGTGCAGTTGCTCGACGCGATCACGCGGGCGGGTGCCGCGGTGTTCGGAGGCGGGCACGTGGTGCTGGCGATGCTGCACAGCGAACCCGCTGTGGGGCGGGGCATCGCTGAGGATCACCTGCTCCTCGGCTACGGCGCGGCGCAAGCAGTGCCGGGGCCAATGTTCACCCTCGCGACATACCTGGGCATGATGTTCGAACCCGATGCCGCGTGGGGTGCGCGCATTGCGTTCGCGGGCATTGCGACCATCGCGATATTCCTTCCCGGAATGCTTCTCGTCACCGCGGTGGCACCCGCGTGGGCTCTGATGCTGCGCTCGTCGCGCACCCGCGGTGCGCTGGGCGGTATCAACGCTGCGGTCGTCGGAGTACTGCGGCCGCGTGGTTCGATCCGGTGCTCGTGCACGGTGTCGACGGTCTTCAGTCAGTCATCTTGGTGGGCGCGTCATTGGCCGCGCTGCACGCGCGCGTGCCGCCCTGGGGAGTGGTGCTCGGCGGGGCGCTCAGCGGCGCGCTCGGGTGGCTGGGGTAAGTCGAGGCGGGAAGCAGGAGAGGAGCGATGGCGCCCGACTACGATGACACCATGGTCGGTGATGCCTTTCCACCCGTGCTCGGATTTACCTGGTTGGATCGTGACGCTGAGTACCCAGCAGTATTCGGGGGCGTACACGAGAACGCCTGGGAAGGTCGCGTCGTCGGTACGCTCTGGGCTGGCGAACACCTCGTCGTCGAAGTCGTCAACGACCGGACCATGCGCATTGTCGACGCCGGCACCGGGGAGTGGCACCACCTCAATCGCAATCGCGATGCTGCGGAAGTCTGTCTCGCCGCGTTCAGTCGGTATATGAACTCCGGCGCGCCGACGACGGCTCCCACCATGATGACGGCGGAACAGGCCGCGGCGAAACTTGCCGCCTTTCGAGCGGGAGCCGTTGTGCCCGCGCCGCCGGTTGCCGCTCCGGCAACGCACGATGAGCGTCTTGCGGTTTTCCGGGCGGCTCTGGGCACGGCCGACCCTGCGGCACTCGACGATTCGTGCTGGTGGTCTGGTCCACTGGAGGAGGCTGCAGGCGAACTGCTCTGAGCTCATTATCTGCTGTGCGCTCAACAGGTGCAGAGCGGTGTGAGTATCGCTCTGGGCCGGCTTCATTCACTTAAGCTGACATAATATAGATTATCGTGCAGATCGCGAATTGCGTAAATCGCCTGCTCGCGCGTTCGTGTCGCGCCGATCGCTCGATGGCCGTCACGCCCCGCATTTGCCCTTGGGTTGCCGAATTCAAGGACCTCGCGACTGACTGACCGGCTCCTGCTGCACGGGTCGCGAGGTGCGCAATATTCGCTGGCCAGTCGGTTGGTCTTCACGATGACTTGCGTCAGTCTGTAGCCAACGTGGGTACGATCCACTAGAATCTAAAATATAAAGTACGAGTCAGTGAAAGGGTGCAAGAATGTCGGTGCTGCTGCGCAGCCGAACGGATGTGCTCGAAGTCCGCGAGAACACGATGAGCTCGTGGTCTCGCGTATCGGTCGACGAACTGTTGCGTGATTCTGCCGCGCTCTGTGGAGAGATTTCGGTAATTGACTCGAATGAGATCTCGAACAACGTCATGAGGCTCGCGATGCGAATCGTCGAGCTCAGTTTGTTCGGCAGTGCCCTCGCTCGAGCCGCGGAAGACCTGCTGCAACTCGCCGCTGATGAGCTACCGGTGCGCAAATGGCCAGCTGATGCGGCGCGTCAGGCGGCCGATGGCGCGCGACTCCTGCGTGTCGCCCTCGGTGCGCGCGACGAGGCGCTCGCGGTGTGCGCCCTGCGACACCTTGGTGCTGGTTTTCCCGAATCAGCACGCACCCAAATGTGAATTGTGAGCCCCACCGGAAGGAACCTGCTCCATGCCTGCACAACGCGCGCGACGCGCGGTCACGACCCATTACGACCGCCGCAACGCGGAGGACGCCATTCAGACGCTCGGCGTCGTGCTCGGCGGTGTCATGCGTATCGTGACCCCGAAGCTCGACGTCGACGGTGAGCTCCACGTACTCGAGATCATCGAGCGCGCCTGTATTGCTGCGGAGGAACAAGATGCCGCAGCGCATACCACTGTCGCGCTTGAATTCTACGAATGGCTCATCGAACGGTGTCCGAACGCGACGATCTCGGAGCTCGCGGCGACGACACTCGCCCAGATGCGCATCCGGTACGGTCGCAAGCTCGAAGAGCGCACGCCGAACTGGCAACTGCTGTTGCACGGATGGTCGGGCATGCGCACGGCGCTCCTCACCGGCGATCCGATCGCAGCCGAGCTCGCATTCGAAGACATGCACCGACTCCCCCTGGCGAACCGGGCGTGGGAGCCTGCGACCTGGCGCGACGCTGCAGAGGTGCCGTCAAGCGCCCACTGAGTCCGCGCTCACAAGCGCTGAGACGCGCCCCGTGGCCATATGCAGCATCGAGCGCATGGCAAGTGCGGCAGCGGCGACTCCCCCGAACTCCCCGGCGCTCAGCATCAAGGTGGGGTTACTCGTTGCAGCCGCGATCGCGGCGAGGAGCAGCGCTCCCCCGACGATGATCCAACCGACAAGGGCGAGCCCGACTGATACCGTTGCGCCGAGTACCACAGCACCGCGGGATGCGGCGGGACGAACCAGGGCGGCCAGCGAGAACGCGATGACGGCGAGCGCGACTCCCCCGTACACGTCGCTGGGGCGATGCCAGCCATAGGCGAGCAACTGCCAGCCGACTGCTGCAACGAGTGCGGCGCCGGCAAGCGCGACGAAACCTCTGGCAGCTGCAGGGACGGCCCAGACCAGGGCCGCGGTGAGTGCGGCGAACACCGTCATGTGTCCGCTCGGAAACGTGTTCGCCGCGTCGAGCTCGAAGAGTTCTGGTCGCGTGAGGAGACGGAGCTTCAGGAGTTGCGACGCGACAATCGCGGCTGCAGGAATGACGGTCACCGCGATCGCCCGAGCGAAGCCATGTGAGATCCAGGCAATGACACCGACGATGATCAGTGCAATCGCGACGGTCGGAATGGAGACGAGATTCAGCGGCGGCGGCGGATCGGTGGTGAATTGCGCCGCATCGAGCACGCTGTCTTCTGCGCGCTGTCCGAGCGCATTGCGCACTCCGAGGACATATGAGGCGATGCCGACGGCAGACCAGAAGATGAGGAACCAGAGGGCTCTACGGCGGCCGCTCACGCGGATCCCGGTCACCGAGACGCGCCGAGTTCTCGCCGGGGCGCTCGCTGATCCGCGGTGCGCACGGCCCACAGTGCCAATGCTGCGGCAGTAGACACATTCAGCGAATCGACGCCGTGCTCCATCGGAATGACCACCGATCGTGTGGACGCCGCCAGAGCGCGTCTGCTGAGCCCCGCGCCTTCGGCGCCGAACATGAGGGCCAGGCGGTGCGGGAGCGCGTCGGCGTAGTCGGCGAGATCTTCGGCGTCGTCTCGCAGCGCGAAGGCGGTCAGCTCGAACCCGGCATCGCGAATCAGCGGGCCGGCCTCGCGCCACTCGGGCAGACGCGCCCACGGCACCTGCAGCACGGCGCCCATGCTGACGCGGACAGCCCGACGATACAGCGGGTCGGCGCATGCCGGGGTGAGGAGTACGGCATCGGCACCGAGTGCCGCAACGGATCGGAAGATCGCTCCGACGTTCGTATGGTCTGCGAGGTCTTCGAGCACCACGATGCGACGGGCCTGCTGTAGCAGCTCTCCGGGGTCGAGCGGAGCGGGACGATGCATCGACGCCAGGGCGCCGCGGTGCAAATGGAACCCGGTGAGCGCGGCGAGCTGATCGGTCTTCCCCACGTACACCGGAACATCTGAGAAGCCCGCAAGCAGAGGCTCGACCTTCGGCACCCACTCCTCGAGCAGCAGCACGGACCGCGGGCGGTGGCCCGCGCGTAGGGCGCGCTCGATGACCTTGGGCGACTCCGCCAGGTAGAGGCCTTCTTCGGGCTCCCGCACGCGGCGCAGCGCGACGTCGGTGAGCTGCGTATAGTCCGCGAGCTCGGGCGCCGAGAGATCGTCGATTCGTGTCAGCTTCACGCGGTGCACTCCCCCGTGTGGTGATGGACGGCCGCCAGTTCAGTAGCTGGTCGACCAGTGGATCGAACGAGCGGAGCGAGAAAATCGACGATTGCACCTGATGCGTCTGCGACGGCTTCGTAGTGCACGAGATGCCCGACGCCCGGCACAATATGGAGTCTCGCGTCGCGCAGGCGCCGTCGCAGCTCCAGCTGTTTGGCGAGTGGCGTGATGTCGTCGCGGTCGCCCGCGATCAGCAGGGTCGGCATCGAGAGTGCGGCTTCGGCCTCGGCGACGGTGTGCGAGACCGACGCGCGGAACGCCTGGAGCAGGGTGGCCGAGTCCGCGAATGCACTGAAGTACTGCGCGTGCTGGCCATGGATCCACTGGCGCAGATCGCGATCTCCAGTTTTCGCCATCACCTCGCTCATCACGCGCACGATCAGTGGATTGCCGAGCAACTGCCGCGCAGCACGCTCCGGCAGCAGATCGGCGGCCCGGTAGTACCCGATCGCGAGTTGGGTGAGCGCGGCTTGCGGCCCCTCGAGTGCCGGCGCGGAAATCGGGTTGATGAGGATCAGCCGTCGCGGCGAGAGACCCGCGCGGACTGCAGCAGAGACCACCAGGGTGCCGAACGAATGGCCGAGCACATCGGCGCCATCGGGAGCGACGGCAGTGACAAACACCGACAGCCACTCCCCGTAGAGGTCGATGTCGTGAGCTCGCTCGGGAACCGGTGGAGTCTCGCCAAAGCCGGGCAGATCTGGGACGATCACACGCAGCTCAGGGCGCAGCTCGACGATGCGTGCGGCGATGCCGGCGAGACCGTGATGATCACCGCGGAACCCGTGCACGAGCACTAGGGTTGCGCCTGCGTCAGCACCGTATCGCCACGCGCGCGTCTGTGTGCCGAGCGTGGGAACGACGAAGTCGGTCGGGTCGGAAATCACAGGGAAATTCTATCGGTGGCCGCCGACAAACATCCTGATGCGGCACGCGTAGCCTCCGCACTCGATAGCATCGACGGAGACGATCTTCCGCCGTCGAAAGGACTGATGTGACCGCAACGCTTCCGCTCTGGGCGACCGACCTCGCCGTCTTTGATACGGAGACGACCGGCATCGACACCGACGAGGCCCGCATCGTGAGCGCGACGGTCGCCCTGCTCAGCGAAGGCGGTGACGTCAAGGAGCGCTACGACTGGCTACTCGACCCGGGCGTGGAGATTCCCGCTGCCGCGGTGCAGGTGCACGGCATCAGCACCGAGATCGCGCGCACGAGCGGCATCGAGGCGTCGGTCGGTGTGCGACAGATCGTCGAGCAGCTGCTCGAAATGATCGAGCGAGGTTTTCCGGTGGTGGCGTACAACGCCCCCTTCGACCTGTCCCTGCTCTCCGCCGAAGCCGCACGGCACGGTGTGCTGCTCCCCCGCCAGCTCGCACCCGTGATCGACCCCCTCGTGCTCGATAAGCAGTTCGACCGGTACCGCAAAGGCAAGCGCACTCTCGAGGCCGTTGCCGGACATTACGGCGTGGTCATCGGCAATGCGCACGACGCCGGTGACGATGCGATCGCGGCCGGCCGCGTGCTGCAGCACATCGCGACGAAGTACGCGGACGTGATTCCGGGCGAACTCGACGAACTCCACCAGGCTCAGGTCGGGTGGGCTGCTGCCCAGGCCGCCAGTTTCCAGGACTACATGCGGCGAGTGCGCGACCCCAGCTTCGTCGCCGATGGGCGGTGGCCGCTCCGCTGAGCGCACTCTTGCTCCTCGCCTGCAACGTGGGGGGACGACGAAGGGCGGGCGATCCTGATCGGATCGCCCGCCCTTCGCGCGGAACTGCGACTTAGGCGCCGAAGCCCCTGAAGCGCTGGTTGAACTTCTCGACGCGGCCGGCCGAGTCCATGATGCGCTGCTTGCCCGTGTAGAACGGGTGCGATGCGCTCGAGATTTCAACATCGATGACGGGGTAGGTCTCGCCGTCGAGTTCGATGGTCTTCTCGCTGGTCAGCGTGGAGCGGGTGAGGAAGGTCTCGCCCGACGCGAGGTCGCGGAACACGATCGCGTTGTACTCGGGGTGGATTTCGGTCTTCATGGGAGTTCCTTAGTGTTTGCCTGGGGGTGAGCGTGTAGCAGCACGCTCTGAGGACTTGGGATCGGCGGATTCACCGCACCAACGTTCTACTTTAGCAGACTCGATCTGTAGCCGGTGCGCTCACACGCGATCACGCCTGCGGGGCGGGGCGCGCGATCGCCGAGTAGCGTCCGTTGTGCACTGACAGGTCGAACGGCAGCCCGAACGTCGCTTCGAGCGCGTCGGCGGTCAGGGTCTCGGCGATGGGGCCGGCGGCTTGGATCGTGCCGTTGCGCAGCAGCAGCACGTGCGTGAAGCCCGGCGGCACCTCCTCGACGTGATGCGTGACCATGATCATTGCCGGTGACGCCGGCGATGCCGCGAAACCGGAGAGCATCTGGAGCAGGCGTTCGCGAGCGCCCAGGTCGAGGCTGGCGCTCGGCTCGTCGAGCAGCAGCAGCTCGGGGTCGGTCATGACCGCGCGGGCGATCAGAGCGCGTTTGCGTTCGCCATCGCTGAGCGTGCCGAAGGCGTGATCCGCGAACTGTGCGAGGTCCCACTCGGCGAGAATGCGATCGGCCTGACGCACATCGATGCTGTCGTACTGCTCATTCCAGCGGCCCTCGACCGAATACGCCGCGGTGAGCACCACATCGCGCACGAGTTCCGAGGCCGGGATGCGACGGGCGGAAGCCGACGAGACGAAGCCGATGCGGTTGCGCAGTTCGAAGACGTCGACCTTGCCGAGTCGCTCATCGAGCACTTCCACGCTGCCGCTCGTCGGAAAGTCGTTCGCTGTGGCGAGCTTCATGAGCGAGGTCTTGCCGGCTCCGTTCGGGCCGAGGATCACCCACCGCTCGGAGTCGTCAACCGACCAGGTGATCCCGTCGAGGATCGGCCGGCGGTCGCGCACAAAGCTGACATCGGTGAGGCGGAGCACATTGACCATGGCCCTCACCCTATCCTGGGAACCATGACTTCTCTCGGCGCCACACGCCCCCTGGTCGTGCTCGATTGCGACTCCACCACGATCCAGGACGAGGTGATCGAGCTGCTCGCAGATGCGGCGGGCAGTCGCGCCGAAGTCGCCGAGGTGACCGAACGCGCGATGCGCGGAGAACTCGACTTCGCCGAGAGCCTCACGGCGCGCGTGGCGACGCTCGCCGGTACGCCGGAGACGGTCTTTGAGGACGCCTACCGACGCGTTCGGACGACCCCGGGCATCACGGAGTTGATCACTGCGGTGCACGATCGGGGCGGCCGCGTCGGCGTGGTCTCCGGGGGCTTCCATGAGGTGCTCGACCCGCTCGCGCGCGACTTACGGCTCGACGCCTGGCGTGCGAATCGTCTGGAGGTCGTGGACGGCGTGCTCACCGGTCGCACCGTCGGGCCGATCATCGACGCAGCCGCGAAGGCCGCCGCCCTGCGCGAGTGGGCGCAGGCGGAGAGTATTCCGCTGAGCGCGACGATCGCCATCGGGGACGGCGCAAATGACCTTGATATGATGGCGATCGCGGCGATCGGGGTGGCGTTCAACGGAAAGCCGGTCGTGCGCGAGCGCGCCGACGTGTCGATCGATGACGATCTGTCGCTCGCGATCCCGTTGCTCGACCGGCTCTCGTGAACACCTAGAGGTTGTTGAGAATCTCGGTATCGCTCGGGATCACCCCGTTGTCGAGCAGCGAAACACCCAGGTGTTTGAGCGCCGTCAGCGCCACATTCTGCGGCATCGGACCGTACGAGACCCGTGCGACGCCGAGCGCCTCGTACTCTGCGGCGGTCAGTGCCCCGGGCAGCCCGATCACACTCACCTTGCGCTCACCGATGCCCTCCACGAGCGCGCGGGTGTCGTCGGCGTCCAGCACGCCCGGCACGAAGATCGCGGTCGCGCCGGCGTCGAGATAGGCTCGGCCTCGCTCGATCGCGTCGGCGATCGATTCGGCGCGCGGCCGGTCGCCACCGCGTACCAGCGCGTCTGTGCGGGCGTTGAGCACGAATGAGACCTCTTCGCGCTCACCGGCCTGCACCGCCGCGCGCATGATCGCGACCGATTCGTCGAGCGGGCGCAGCCGGTCTTCGATGTTGGCGCCCGAGGCGCCGGCGCCGATCGCGCGTCGTACCGTCTCCCCTGCGTCGGCGAATCCACCGTCGAGGTCGGCCGTGACGGGCAGATCGGTCACCGCGGCGATACGTGCGATTGCGGCAATCATGGAGTCAAGCGGAATCTGCTCTCCGTCTGCATAGCCATGGCTCGCAGCGATGCCGTGCCCCGCGGTCGCAATCGCGCGTGTGCCGGGCAGGTCTGCGACGACGCGGGCGCTCGCTGCGTCCCAGACGTTCACGACACGCAGCACCTCGGGTGCGGCGTAGAGATCGGCGAGGGTCTGGGCGTCGACTGCGACGCGAGTGGCGGTACGGGGCTGCTCTGGAGTGCTCATGCGCTCAGGCTAGTGCGAGCATCGAACCCCGCGAAAGGGGGGAGGCGCACAGGAACGCCGTCGACCGCTCGCTCTGCGCGAACAGGCGACGGTGTTCCTTCGGAGAACGCGGCAGAGTGTCAGTGGCCCATGCCGAGGCCGCCGTCAACCGGGATGACCGCGCCCGAAATGTAGCCGCCGTCGTCACCGGCGAGGAAGGCCGCGGCTCCCGCAATCTCGGCCACCTGGCCGAAGCGCGCAGCGGGGATCGAGGAAAGGTACTGCTGCTGCTGGGCTTCAGGAAGCGCAGCCGTCATATCGGTCTCGATGAACCCCGGGGCGATGACGTTCGCCGTGATGCCGCGCGAACCGAGCTCCCGCGTCAGGGAACGGGCGAAGCCGACGAGCGCGGCTTTCGACGAGGAGTAGTTGATCTGACCCGGGCTTCCGTAGAGACCAACGACGCTCGAGATCAGGATGACACGACCGAAACGCCCCTTCAGTAGACCCTTCGCGGCGCGCTTGACGACGCGGAAGGTGCCGGTGAGGTTCGTATCGATGACGCTCGTGAACTCCTCTTCGGTCATGCGCAACAGCAGCGTGTCCTTCGTGATACCGGCATTCGCCACCACGACTTCAACGGGCCCGAGCTTCGCCTCGATCTCAGTGAATGCGACATCGATCGATGCGGCATCGGTCATCTCCGCACGCACGGTGATCGACCCCTCCGGACCCTCGCCCGAACGCGACGTGATCGCGACGCGGTGGCCCTCGGCGATCATGCGCTCGGCGATGGCGTAGCCGATGCCGCGATTCCCTCCGGTGACGAGGACAGTGCGCGAAATGGTCATGGGGTTCCTTCCTTACGGACAACTGCGCACCAGCCTACCGACGCGCAACACGGTGGACGCGCATGCGCGTTGTCGGGCTTGGATACAGTCGGACGGCGTAGGCTAGACGGGTACGGAGAAGGGGCGCATGGCGAAGAGTTACGACGTGACGTCGGCCGGGGTGAACCCGGTCGAGGATCGCGCGCACCGCATGCGCATGTATTTCATCGCCATGAGTCTGCGCGTGGTCTGCGTGGTGTCGCTCTTCTGGGTGCGCGGGTGGTGGGTACTCCTCGCCGCTGCCGGAGCGATCATCCTCCCGTGGTTCGCGGTACTCGTGGGCAACGCGGTGGCCCACGGCGGTGAGCAGACGCCCGATGCGCCCGACCCGCTGGAACTCACTGCGACCGAGCCGGGGCCGGTCGCACCGCCGAGTGCGGCATCAGAGGTCATCGTGATCGATGTTGATCCCGAGCGCCGGAGCGCACCAGCGACCGGAGCAGCGGCCGAAACCGATCCGACCGACACCGAGGAGGCTCCGTGAGCGGCGTCGTCACTCCGACGCTGACCCTTGGGGGTACGCCGGAGCATCGATTCATGTGCTCGCGGGCGGGTTGTCGGGATGCCGCGGAATTCGCGATCCTCTGGCGCAACCCGAAGATCCACACGCCCGAACGCCGCAAGACCTGGCTCGCGTGCACTGAGCACCGCCAGGTGCTGCACGATTTCCTGGAAGCTCGCGGCTTCCCGCTTGAGGTACGAACGGTGGAAGAACTTGATGACTGATCTGCGCGCGTCCGTTGACGATGCGGCGGGGCCTGAACGTGTGCCGACACACGTGGGGTGGAGCTTCTTGCGGTCCGGTCGATGGGCAGGATATGTCGCGATGCTCCTCATCTTCTCGATCGCGTGCGTGCTGCTCGGCAACTGGCAGTTCGCTCGCCGCGCCGAAGCGCGCGCTGAGATCGATCGGATCGACAACAACTATGACGCGGTACCAGTCGCTCTCACGGAAGAGTTGCCCGACCCCGCGCATTTCGATGAGGATCGCCAGAAGTGGCGCACGGTCACCGTGACAGGCGAGTACGTCGGCGATCCCTATCTCGCGCGCAATCGACCCGGGCCGCAGGGTGTCGGGTCAGACCTGATCCAGCCGCTGCGCACCGACGACGGGCCGCTGTTCTTCGTGGACCGTGGATGGGTGCCCGTCGATGGCGCGGCCGCGGAGCACGTGGACGATGCCGACCTCCCCACTCCCCCGTCCGGGAGCGTGACCGTCGAGGTGCGCCTGCGCGCTTCGGAGCCCGCGATTGCGAACCGCACGACCGCTGGTCGCGCCGTCGCCAGTATCGAGCTGCCCGAACTCGCGACGCTCGCCGGCGCTTCGGACGAGTCGTATACCGGGGCGTACGGCATGCTCGTCGGCGAGTCGCCAACGGCTGATCACGGCGTGCTCCCCGCGAAACCCGAGCGCGACGAGGGCCCCCATCTGTCGTACGCGGTGCAGTGGTACATCTTCATCATCATCGCCGCGATCGGCGTCGTCTATGCGGCTCGTCGGGAGTATCGCACCTTCAACGCCGGCAGCGATGAAGTCGCCGCGCAGGATCGGCGAGAGGCCGAACGCAAGCGGCGTCGCGGGCCGAGTGACGCCGATATCGAGGACGCGCTGCTCGATGGGTGATGCTTTCCCGCGCCGGGGCTCGCGACTGACGGCGATCTCCGCACTCGCGGTCGTGCTCGGCAGCGTCCTACTGCTCTCCGCCTGCGCGGCACCGGTCGATCCCGTCGAGGCGCGCGAGTCGCTATCGGACGTCACCCAAGATCCGGCGCCTCCCGAGGCGGCTGATGCGTACAGTGCCGAGCTGCACCCGGATCCAGTCGTGGATGCCGGACCGTGCGAGCCCTATTTGCTGATCACGGCGCGCGGAACCGGCGAACCCAGTTCCGGACAGCTCGTCACCGGCATGACGCGGAAGATCTCGAAGGCGCGCGCCGGCGATGTTCGTGTACTCGACGTCGACTACCCGGCAGACAGTGATGTCAAGGAGGGCGGCACAATCGGTGCGCGGACCCTGGTCGATATTCTGAATGTGCAGTCGGAGGCCTGCCCTGATCAGCGATTCGTGCTGCTCGGGTATTCGCAGGGCGCACTTGTCATCGGCGACGCCCTCGCCTCCCCCGAGGACCGGATGGTCGGCGAGACCGTCGGCACCGTCGATGAGGGCGCGATGGACCGCGTGCTCGCGGTCGTGCTGTTCGGCGATCCGCGCTTCGACGGAGCGGCTGAGTATAACGTCGGAAGCTTCGATGCGTCGCTCAACGGGCTCCTCCCGAGACCCGAAGACGCGCTCGATGCCGTCGCCGACCGAGTGCGCGACTACTGCGTCGCCGGTGACTTCATCTGCCAGAGCAGCCTCGACTTCGACGAGAAGCCGCATATCGCGTATTACTCGAACGGCATGCCGTCCGAGGGCGCCGAATTTGTGCTGGCTCGAATCGAAGCGGCAGAGAAGTCGGTGACCAACGACAACACGTCACGGACTCCCCCGTCGCCGAGCGTCGCGCCGACTCCGACATCGCCCGAGGCCGACGGCTGAGCTGCCGCGCGCCATCCGCGGTGCACGCAGTTGCGGCGTCTGCTCAGGCGAGCTCGATGAGCTCCAGGTACTCCTTCGACCAGTGATCCTCGGTTGCTTCGGGCATGATGAGCACGCGCTCCGGGTTGAGCGCTTCGACCGCTCCCGGGTCGTGCGATACGAGCACCACTGCACCGGAGAAGTGCGCGAGCGCATCGAGTACTTCCTCGCGGCTGGCTGGGTCGAGGTTGTTCGTGGGTTCGTCGAGCAGCAGCACATTCGCGCTCGAGACGACGAGCATGGCGAGCGCGAGGCGCGTCTTTTCACCGCCCGACAGCACGCCGGCGGGCTTGTGGACGTCGTCGCCCGTGAACAAGAAGGAGCCGAGCACGCGTCGCGCTTCGGTCTCGGTGAGGTGCTGCGACACCGAGACCATGTTGTGGAGCACGCTCGCCTTGACGTCGAGCGTCTCGTGCTCCTGCGCGTAATACCCGACCTTCAGGCCGTGACCGGCGATGAGTTCGCCAGTATCGGGCTCGTCGACGCCGGCGAGCATGCGGAGCAGCGTCGTTTTGCCGGCGCCGTTCAACCCCAGCACTACGACCTTCGACCCGCGATCGATTGCGAGGTCGACACCAGCGAAAATCTCGAGCGACCCGTACGACTTCGAGAGCCCCTCGGCCATGAGCGGGGTCTTGCCGCAGGGTGACGGGTCCGGGAAACGGAGCTTTGCGACGCGTTCGACTTGGCGCTCGTCTTCGAGGCTCGCCAGCATCTTGTCGGCTCGCGCGACCATCTGGTGCGCTGCAGCCGCCTTTGACGCCTTCGCGCCGAAGCGCGCTGCCTGATCTTTCAGCACCGACGCCTTCTTCTCGATATTGGAACGCTCCTTGCGACGGCGCTCCTCATCGGCGGCGCGCTGCCGCAGATACAGCTTCCAGTTCATGTTGTAGATATCGATGACCTGGCGGTTCGCGTCGAGATAGAAGACGCGGTTCACGGTTTCGCCGACGAGATCGATGTCGTGGCTGATGACGATGACCCCGGCCTTCGAGTTCTTGAGGAACTCCCGCAGCCAGACGATCGAGTCGGCATCGAGGTGGTTGGTCGGTTCGTCGAGAATCATCGTGTCGGCATCCGAGAACAGAATGCGCGCCAGCTCGATGCGACGACGCTGGCCGCCCGACAACGTCTTCAGCGGCTGATCGAGGATGCGATCCGGCAGACCGAGGTTGTTCGAGATCGAGGCGGCCTCGGATTCGGCGGCGTACCCCCCCAGAGCCTGGAAACGATCGGTGAGGTTGCCGAAGCGCTTCATCGCTTTCTCCGCGACGGCGGGGTCATCTGAGCCCATGTCTTCGGTCGCCTTCGCGATGTTCTGCTGCAGCGTGCCGAGCCCGCGCGCATCGAGTATGCGATGGCGGGCGATCTGCTCGGGGTCGCCGGTGCGCGGATCCTGCGGCAGGAACCCGAGCTCGCCGGTTACCGTGATCTTGCCCTCCGCAGGCTGCAGCTCTCCGGAGAGCGTGCGCGTCAGCGTCGTCTTGCCGGCACCATTACGCCCCACGAGCCCGATCTTGTCGCCAGGATTCACGCGGAAGGTCACCTCCGACATGAGGCGTCGTGCACCGACGTCGATGGCGAGGTCTTCGACCGAAATCATGCTGTGGGGCTCCCAGATACACCGTCCGTGCGTCTGCACGGCAACCGCAACAGTCTAGTGGACGGTGCTGAGATCACACCCCAGCGAGAGCGGCCTCGTCGGCCCAGAGCACAGTGTCGGTACGCCCGACGAGCCGAGCGGCGGGCAGCACGGGCTCAGCCGCAGTGACCACCTGCGAAACGGCATCGGCCTTGCCCGCACCGGCCGCAATGAGCCACATGTGCTCCGCTCGATTGAGCGCGGAGAGTGCAAGCGTGACTCTCTCGGGAGGCGGCTTAGGTGAATTCCGGATCGCCAAAGCACTCGGAGTGTCGGCGGCGACCGCATCGATCTCCGGGCGGCCTGGGAAGAGCGAGGCGACGTGGCCGTCCTCCCCCACGCCGTTGAGTGCGAGATCGATGCGATCGATGCCGGCGACGATCGCGGCGTAGGCGGTTGCGGCGTCATCGAGCGTCAGCCCCGACTCTGCGCCCGCCACTCGGTGCACGAGCGCCGAGTCGGTCACGACGTGCTGCAGCAATGCGCGGTCGGCGAGCAGGTCGTTGCGATCCTCGTGCCCCGCAGGCACCCACCGTTCGTCGCCCCACAGCAAGCGCACGCGCGACCACTCCACGCGATCGCGGTCGGCGTGTGCGCCGAGAGCCTCGAGCACCCGTGCGCCCCCGGTGCCACCGGTGAGCACGACGCAGGGAATCTCCCCCTGCGCTTGGCGGCCGGCGAGCAATTCGATGGCGGACGCTGCCGCATCGGCTGCGAGGCTCGCCAGGTCAGTGCGTGACTCGATGCGCATGATGCAGCCGAACTACGCGCTGATCTCGGTGCGGTCGCCCGACCACAGCGTGTGGAAGCTGCCGTCGCGATCCGTACGACGATAGGTGTGCGCGCCGAAAAAGTCGCGCTGCCCTTGAATGAGCGCCGCGGGCAGGCGCTCTGCGCGCAGCCCGTCGTAGTACGCCAGCGACGAGGAGAAGGCGGGCGCAGGAATCCCGGTCTGCGTCGCATGCACCACGACCCGTCGCCACGCTTCCTGCCCGCGGGTCAGCGCCTCAGCGAAGTAGGGCGCGCTCATCAGGAGCGGCAGGCCGGCCTCCGCGTGATAGGCATCGGCGATGCGATTCAAGAACTGTGCGCGGATGATGCACCCTGCGCGCCAGATCCGCGAAATGGCTCCGAGGTCAATCGTCCAGTTGTGCTCCGCCGCCCCCGCGCGAATCTCGTCGAATCCCTGCGAATACGCGACGATCTTCGACGCGTAGAGCGCCTGTCGCACATCTTCGATGAAGGCGGCCTCATCGGCGACCGCGACTCCCGCGGCGGGGCCGGGCAGAGCCGACGCGGCGGCGCGCTGCTCCGGGTGCGACGACAGCGAGCGGGCGAACGTCGCCTCGGCGATTCCGGAAACCGGCACCCCGAGCGCGAGCGCGGTCTGCACCGTCCACGCCCCCGTGCCCTTCGCACCGGCCTGGTCGAGAATCACGTCGACCAGCGGCTCCCCCGTCGCGGCATCGATCTGACGCAGCACCTCGGCAGTGATCTCGATCAGGTACGACTCGAGCTCGCCCTGATTCCACTCAGCGAAGATGTCTGCGATCTCTGCCGGGGACTTGCCGGTGCCGCGGCGGATCAGGTCGTACGCTTCCGCGATGAGCTGCATATCGGCGTACTCGATACCGTTGTGCACCATTTTCACGAAGTGCCCCGCGCCGTCGTGCCCGACGTGCGTGACGCACGGTTCGCCCTCGGCGACCGCCGCGATCGACTTCAGGATCGGCCCCAGCGTCTGCCACGCTTCGTCGGAGCCGCCCGGCATGATGCTCGGACCGTTCAGCGCGCCCTCTTCACCACCGGAGATGCCGGCACCGACGAAGTTGATACCGGTCTCGCGCACCGCGCGCTCGCGACGAATCGTATCGGGGAAGAACGCGTTGCCGCCATCGACGATGATGTCGCCCGGCTCGAACACCTCGACCAGGGCATCAATCGTCGCGTCGGTCGCGGCACCGGCCTGCACCATGATGATCGCGGTGCGGGGGCGCGACAGCGACGCCGCGAACTCCGCATAATCGTAAGCCGGCACGAATCCGGCCTCAGGATGCTCCGAGATCAGCGTCTGGGTACGTTCCGGGCTGCGGTTGAGCACCGCGACGGTGTTGCCCTCGCGGCTCGCGAGGTTGCGTGCGAGATTCGCACCCATCACGGCGAGGCCGACGACCCCAATGTTCGCTGCGCTGTCAGTCACGCTCGCTCCTTCGTCAGTGTGTTGAGTGCTGGGATGCGGCAGCGCGCGTGCGCGAGAGTTGCTCGAGCACGCGGCCGTACATCACGTCTTCATTGAGTCCGCGCAGTTCTTCCGCGAGGCACTCGCTCAGCGTGCGCCGCGGCAGCACGATCTGATGGGTGGGCTGGCCCGGTTGGCTGAGCGCAGCATGCGTCGGCGAGAGCCGTTTCAGTTTCGCTTCACCGCTCGCGCGCACCAGCTTGACCGAGTGCAATCCCTCGGCATGCAGGGCACGGTCGAGCAGTGTGCAGGTCGTGGGCACGCCGAGTGCGAGCTCCAGCCAGGCCGCGAGCAACTCAGTCGATGGCGACGCCTCCGACCCGACCACTTCGACCGCGGTGACCGGTTCGAACGGGGGCTGATCGAGCACCGCGGCGAGATACTCGCGCCACCGCGTCAAACGCGTCCAGGCGAGGTCGGTGTCACCGGCGGAATACCCCTCGATGCGGGTGTCCCACCCCGAGCCGTCCGGCGCTGCAGCGTCGGTGATCCTGCGCTGCCCGATGCGACCGAGCGGATCGGCGCCCGGGCGATCCGGAGCCTCATCGGGCCACCAGACCGCGACCGGTGCATCGGGCAGTAGCAGGCCGGTGACCAAGCCCTCCACGCCACTGGCGACATCGCCGAACGCCCGCAGCACGATGACGTCGCTCGCGCCCGCGTCGGCACCGACACGGATCTCCGCGTCGAGACGTGCTTCGGCATCGGGAGTCGCCTGCAGCACGATGACCCGCATGGGGTGCTCGCTCGAGGCATGATTCGCGGCTTCGATGACGGACTCGTCGAGTTCGCCCGACGCCGAGATGACGAGCGTGAGCACGTGGCCCAAGGCTGAGACGCCGCTCTCCTGGCGCATCGAGACGAGCCGTCGGGTGACGGCGCTGACGGTGGTGTTCGGCAGGCTCTCAATCATGGGCGTCTCCAGGTGCGGCCGTCGCGGGCGAGCATCTCATCGGCGGATGCCGGGCCCCACGAGCCGGGAACGTAGGGCTCGAGCGATGCGTCTTGCGCTGCCCAGTGGCGTTCGATGGGATCGAGGATGCGCCATGAGAGCTCCACCTCGCGCTGCCGCGGGAAGAGCGGGGCGTCACCGAGCAAGACGTCGAGGATGAGGCGCTCGTAGGCTTCGGGGCTCGCCTCCGTGAACGCGTGGCCGTAGCCGAAGTCCATCGTCACGTCGCGTACACGGGTGCCGCTGCCCGGCACCTTCGCGCCGAACCGGATCGTAATGCCCTCGTCGGGCTGCACTCGAATCACGAGCGCATTCGAACCCTGTTCCTGCCGCTGCGATTGCCCGAAGAGTTCGCCCGGCTCCTTGCGGAAGACGACGGCGATCTCGGTAACACGGCGACCCAGGCGCTTCCCGGTGCGGAGGTAGAAGGGCACGCCCGTCCAGCGGCGCGTCTGCACGCCGAGCTTCATCGCGGCGAACGTCTCCGTGCGCGAATCGGGCGCCATGCCCTCTTCGTCGAGGAAGCCGTTGACGAACTCGCCGCCCTGCCATCCGGCCGCGTACTGGCCACGGGCGGTCGAGTGCTCCAGATCTTCGGGCAGCACGACCGCTTCGAGCACCTTCTCCTTCTCGTCGCGCAGATGCTGCGCGGAGAGGCTGATGGGTTGTTCCATTGCGGTGAGCGCCAGCAATTGCAGCAGATGGTTCTGGATCACGTCGCGTGCCGCGCCCACGCCGTCGTAGTAGCCCGCGCGGCCGCCCACGCCGATGTCTTCCGCCATGGTGATCTGCACGTGGTCGACGTAGTTCCGGTTCCAGATCGGCTCGTACATCGCGTTTGCGAACCGCAGCGCAAGGATGTTCTGGACCGTCTCCTTGCCCAGATAGTGATCGATGCGGAAAATCGAGTCGGCGGGGAACGCCGACTCAAGCACATCGTTCAGATCGCGCGCCGAGGCGAGGTCGTGGCCGAAGGGCTTCTCGATGATGACACGACGCCACCTCTGGTCATCGGGTGTGCGATCGACCAGTCCAGAACTTGAGAGGTGCTTCGCGACCTCGGGGAACGCCGTCGGCGGAATGGACAGGTAGAACGCGTGATTGCCCATCGTTCCACGCTCACGGTCGAGCGTCTCGACCGTGTCGCGCAGGCGATCGTACGCCTCGGGATCGTCGAACTGGCCCTGCACGAAACGAATGCCCTCGGCGAGTTGCTGCCAGGTGTCTTCGCGGAACGGCGTGCGAGCGTACTTCCGCACAGCATCGTGCACGATCTCCGCGAAGTCACGATCTTTCCAGTCGCGACGGGCGAACCCGACCAGTGCGAAGCCCGGGGGCAGAAGGCCACGGTTCGCGAGGTCGTAGACCGCAGGCATGAGCTTCTTCCGCGACAGGTCCCCGGTGACCCCGAAAATGACGAGGGAGCTCGGGCCGGCAATGCGGCTGAGCCGCGGGTCGTCTCCTGAGCGCAGCGGATTGCCCGGGCGGGTGGGACCCGAAGTTTCCCAACCCAGTCCGGGCACCGCGAAGGCGTTTTCCGTGTCGTTCACGCGGCGCGCTAAATCGCGAAGCCGAGCGCGCGCATCATGTCGCGCCCGTCGTCGGTGATGCGCTCCGGCGTCCACGGCGGCATCCACACCCAGTTGATGCGGAACGCCGTGACGAGCCCGTCGAGCGCTTCAGCAATATCGTTCTCGATGACGTCGGTGAGCGGGCAGCCCGCGCTGGTGAGCGTCATGCTGATGACGAGCGCATCGTGCTCCTCATCGAAGGCGAGATCGTAGATCAGGCCGAGATCGACGATGTTCACGCCGAGCTCGGGGTCAGACACGTTCTTCAACGAGTCAATCGCCTGCTCGCGGAACTCCGGGTCGATCGACTGCGGTGCCGTCGTGGTTTCCTCGCTCATACGACCAGCCTACGCCCTAGGCCGACTCGAGGAAGCGATCGTAACCCTCGTTCTCGAGACGATCGGCCAACTCGGGGCCGCCCTGCTCGGCAACACGGCCGTTGACGAACACGTGCACGAAGTCGGGCTTGATGTAGCGGAGGATGCGGGTGTAGTGCGTAATCAGCAGGACACCGAGGCCGGTGTTCTCCTTGGCGCGGTTCACGCCTTCGGAGACGATCTTCAGCGCGTCGACGTCGAGGCCGGAGTCGGTCTCATCGAGCACGGCGAACTTCGGCTTGAGCAGTTCGAGCTGCAAGATCTCGTTGCGCTTCTTCTCGCCGCCCGAGAAGCCCTCGTTGACGTTGCGGGCGGCAAACGACTCGTCCATGCGCAGGTTGCCCATGGCTTCCTTGACGTCCTTCATCCAGGTACGGATGGCGGGCGCTTCACCGTCGATGGCGGTCTTCGCCGTGCGAAGGAAGTTGGCGTTCGTCACTCCCGGAATCTCGACCGGGTACTGCATCGCGAGGAACATGCCCGCTTGAGCGCGCTCGTCGACGCCCATTTCGAGCACCTCTTCGCCGTCGAGCAGGATGGACCCGCCCGTGACCTCGTAACGCGGGTGGCCGGCGATGGCATACGCCAGCGTCGACTTGCCCGAGCCGTTCGGGCCCATGATGGCGTGGGTCTCACCCTGCTTGATGGTGAGGTCGACCCCCTTGAGGATCTGCTTCGCACCCTGCTCGGTCTCGACGCTGACGTGCAGGTCCTTGATTTCCAGAACGGAGCTCATTGTTCAATCTCTTTCGTAACGTTGGGGTCGATGTACACGTTGCCGTCTGCGATCTCGACGGCGTAAACGGGAACCGGCTCATACGCCGGAAGGTTCTGCGGAACGCCCGTGCGGAGGGAGAATGCCGACCCGTGGGCCCAGCATTCGAGGGTGTCGCCCTCGACGAAACCCTCTGCAAGGCTGATCTGACCGTGGCTGCAGGTGTCGCCGATCGCGTGGATCTCGCCGTTGCCGTCGAGCACGATCGCGATCGGTACGTCGTCGACCACCACGCGGGTCGCCTGATCTTGCACCAGATCGCTCACGGCGAGCACCTTCTGCCTCGGCATCAGCGTACGGAGCCGGCGAGTTCGGCCTCGACCGCCGCCTGCAGGCGCTCCTCGGTCGCAGCATCACCGATCTGGGCGATGACCTCGATGAGGAAGCCGCGGACGACGAGCTTCCGCGCCTCTTCTGCCGAGATGCCTCGGCTCTGGAGATAGAAGATGTGCTCGTCATCGAAACGACCCGTGGCGCTCGCGTGACCGGCGCCCTCGATGTCGCCGGTCTCGATCTCCAGATTCGGAATCGAGTCCGCTCGCGTGCCCTCGGTGAGCACGAGGTTGCGGTTCTGCTCGTAGCTGTCGGTGCCGGTGGCGTTGTTGCGGATGAGTACGTCACCGATCCAGACCGTGTGCGCCCCCTCGCCCTGCAGCGCACCCTTGTAGGTGACGCGGCTGCGCGTGTGGGGCGCATCATGATCGAGGTAGACCTGGTGCTCGAGGTGCTGACCGGCATCGGCGAAGTATGCGCCGAGCGCTTCGCCGTTCGCGCCCTCGTGGTCGAGGTGAATCGAGGGGTTCAGGCGGACGATGCCGCCTCCCAACGAGACGACGATGTGCGTAATAGAGGCATCGCGGCCCACCGTGGCGTAGTGGCTCGCGAGGTGGATCGCCTCGTCGTTCCATTGCTGCACACTCACGACGGTCAGCTTGGCGCCGTCGCCGACGACGATCTCGACGTTCTCGGAGAGCTGCGCGTCGCCCGAGTTCTCGATGATGACCAGGCCCTGCGAGTGCGGAGCCGCTTCGATGATGGTGTGCGCCGCGCGCGGTTCGGCATCGAGTGCGTCACGCGTGATGATCGCGGTAACCTGCTCCTCCGACGAGATCGTCACGAGATGCGCTTCACCGAATGCAGACCAGGCCGCGGCGGCACCGCGCTCCTCGGGAATCCCGGCGCGGCCGACGCGTGCGTCATCGCGAGGAATCCACTCGGAACTGACTCCGGCGATCTCCGTCACCGCTACCGGTACACGCGCACCGTCGAGCTCGCCGTGCAACACCGCGTCGAGCTTCGCGACCGGGGTGTACTTCCAGACCGCTTCGCGGCCAGTGACCGCGGCGAAATCTGCGACATTCGTCGATTTCGGGCGATCCGATCGGGTCTGCACGGGCACGCGGTTCGCCCAGTCCCCGTCGGAATGCTCGGTCAGGCCGTGCTGAGCCGTTTCTTTCGTAGCGACAGCTTCGGTCATTATCCGACGGATCCTTCCATGCCCATCTCAATGAGCTTGTTCAGTTCGAGCGCGTATTCCATGGGCAGCTCGCGTGCGATCGGCTCGATGAAGCCGCGCACGATCATCGCCATGCCCTCTTCTTCGGCGAGGCCGCGGCTCATGAGGTAGAACAGCTGCTCCTCGCTGACGCGGGAAACAGTGGCCTCGTGGCCGAGCTCGGCGTCGTCGGTGCGAATATCGATCGCCGGGTAGGTGTCGCTGCGCGAGATCGTGTCGACGAGCAGCGCGTCGCACACCACCGAGTTGGCGGAGTGGCGTGCGTTCGCCTCGATGCGGACCTCGCCGCGGTAGCCCGTGCGGCCGCCACCGCGGGCGATGGACTTCGCGAGAATCGACGACTTGGTGTTCGGAGCGAGGTGAATCATCTTGGCACCCGTGTCCTGGTGCTGCCCCGGGCCGGCGAACGCAACAGAGAGCGTCTCGCCCTTGGCGTGCTCACCGGTGAGATAGATAGACGGATACTTCATCGTCACCTTCGAGCCAATGTTGCCATCGACCCACTCCATGGTGGCGCCCTCTTCAGCGATCGCACGCTTCGTCACGAGGTTGTACACGTTGGTGGACCAGTTCTGGATCGTCGTGTAGCGCACGCGAGCGTTCTTCTTCACGATGATCTCGACAACTGCCGAGTGCAGCGAGTCCGACTGATAGATCGGAGCCGTGCAGCCCTCGATGTAGTGAACGTAGCTGTCTTCGTCAGCGATGATGAGCGTACGCTCGAACTGACCCATGTTCTCGGTGTTGATGCGGAAGTAGGCCTGGAGCGGGATCTCGACGTGCACGCCCTTCGGAACGTAGACGAAGGAGCCGCCCGACCACACAGCGGTGTTGAGCGCCGCGAACTTGTTATCGCCCGACGGGATAACGGTGCCGAAGTACTGCTCGAAGATCTCCGGGTGCTCTTTGAGCGCGGTATCGGTGTCGAGGAAGATGACGCCCTGCTCTTCCAGATCTTCGCGGATCTGGTGGTAGACGACCTCGGACTCGTACTGAGCTGCGACACCGGCGACGAGGCGCTGGCGTTCCGCCTCCGGGATGCCGAGACGCTCGTACGTCTCCTTGATCTCTTCGGGCAGGTCTTCCCAGGTGGTGGCCTGCTTCTCCGTAGAGCGCACGAAGTACTTGATGTTGTCAAAGTCGATCTCGGAGAGATCGGCGCCCCACGCGGGCATCGGCTTGCGATCGAAGATCTGCAATGCCTTGAGCCGACGCTTCAGCATCCATTCGGGCTCGTTCTTCAGCGCCGAGATCTCGCGCACGACCTGCTCGCTGAGACCGCGCTTGGCGATCGCGCCGGCCTCGTCGCTGTCGTGCCAGCCGAACTCGTACTGGCCCAAGCCTTCGAGCTCGGGTCGGTCGATCAGTACCTCAGGCATGATCCCTCCCTCATTCTTCGTCTCGCACGGGAACCCGGTGTCGAGCCGGAGGGATCCGGCCTGACGGCGTGTGAGCTCGGCGAGCTCACGCACACATCGGGTTCCCTGCAGCGGTGCAGTATTCTGGGCCTCGGACGGGGCCGGAGCGATCCGATGCGGAGCATCGAACGCCCGACGTATCGTTCGCAACCACAGCTTCCCATTCTACAGGGTTCCGATAGTTTCGGTGGGATGTCCGCTCAGGGCTTCGCAAACTCAAGGGAAGCGCCCGAGAGGAGACTCGTTGTCCAGCGCGCCCATCGCCAGCACGTCCGCCCCCGGAGCCTTGTGCTCAGGGATCGGCGCCCCGTCGCGGTTCCTGCGGGTCGTCGCCTGGATCTCGTTCGTGTTGAACACGGTCATCATCGGTACCGGTGGCGCGGTGCGCCTCACCGGGTCCGGCTTGGGCTGCCCGAACTGGCCGCTCTGCTCCCCCGGTTCCCTCGTTCCAACCGAGGAACTCAGCTACCACTCCCTGATCGAGTTCGGCAATCGTACGATCTCGGGACCGCTGCTGATCAGTGCAATCCTGGTCGTGATCCTCGCGTGGCGCATTCGCACCGCACGTCGCGACTTGTTCGTCATCTCGCTCGTCGTGTTCGGGCTCGTGCTGCTCCAGGCGCTCATCGGCGGTGTCATCGTCTGGCTCCACCTCAATGCGAACCTTGTGGGTATCCACTACGTCATCTCGCTCGCGCTTGTCTGCATCACCGCGGCGTTTCTCACGCGGATGTACGAGCCGGGCACGGCACGCGAACGGGCGGTCCCGAAGGGGTTTGCGATCCTCACCCATGTCACCACGCTCTTCATGGCGATCACGGTGCTGTTCGGGGTGCTCACCACGGGCTCGGGGCCGCATTCGGGCGACGCCACCATTCAGCGCGACGGCGTCGATGCGACGCTCATGAGTCATATCCATTCTCTGCCCGGGTACGCAGCTTTCGCGTTGTCAGTGGCCGTGCTCGTGTGGGCGGCCGCCCGGCGACTCCGCCCGCTGAAGTGGACGGTCGTCTTGCTCGCCGCGCTGATCGTGCAGATTTCCGTCGGCGTCTACCAGGCGCGCCATGGCCTGCCAGAGCTCGCGGTCGGCGTGCACATGGTGCTCGCGGCGCTGACCGCCGCGACGATGACCGTCGTCGTGCTGCGACTCAAGCGTCCGATCGCGGCGGAGTAGCGCGCCGCGCTCTCCCCCGCATCCATCGCGCAAGCATGACTCACTGCGATCGGGGCGCAAGAACGTGTCGTTACCCGTCGCGAGGCTGTGGCCCAGAAAAGGCCACGTCGAGACTGCCTGTGAGCGGAACTTCTAAGGTCGTGCAGCCTGCGGCATGACACGCCCGTGAGTGAGCAAATTCTGCCATTCTGCGTGCAGATACTGACGAAAATTGCCCACTTCGCCGGGTGATACCAGATGGCTTCTGACGAAGACCTCTTCTCCGATGTGGCACCCTGCGAGTGAGGGGTTTCCGTGCTCCTTGAGCGTGAAGTCAGCGAGAAATGCTCACCCAGGAGATGCGCGACAGAAACCACTCACCCCGGCGTGTGGCCGCGAGGTCACGGTTCGGGCAGCGCCCGCGAGCCGGTAGCGCACTCAGGCGCGCGCGGTCGTGCCTTAGAACGGCAACAGCGCGTCGATCGCAATGACCAGCGAGAGCACCGACAGGTAGATGTTGGCCGTGTGGAAGACCTGCATCGGCTTCCCCGCCTCGCCGCGGATCGCATGCGCGTATAGGCGGTGCGCCTGGGAGATGAAGTAGCCGCCGAAGACGAGCGACGCAACGGTGTAGGTCCATCCCATATCGGCCACGGGAATGAGGAGCAGGCTCGCAGCGACCGTCGCCCAGGTGTAGAGAATCACCTGCAGGCCGACCGTGACCCGCCCGCGGACCACGCCGAGCATCGGCACGCCAGCGTTCGCATAGTCGTTGCGGTACTTCATCGAGAGCGGCCAATAGTGAGCCGGTGTCCAGAGGAAGATCACGAGGAACAGCACCCACGCGGGCCAGTCGAGCGAGTTGTTGACGGCAGCCCAGCCGATGAGCACCGGGAAGCACCCGGCGATACCGCCCCAGACGATGTTCTGCTCGCTATGGCGCTTGAGCACAATCGTGTAGATGACCACGTAAAAGAAGATCGCGCCGGCGGAGAGCGCCGCGGCGAGCCAGTTCGTGGTGGCGGCGAGCCACACGACGGAGAGTGCGCCCATGACCCAAGAGAAGATGAGCGCGTTGCGATCCGAAATCTCTCCGGTGACGAGCGGACGGTTCTCGGTGCGCTTCATCTTGCGATCCATGTCGCGGTCGATGTAGCAGTTGAACGCGCCGGCAGACCCGGCGCTCATCGCCCCGCCGATCAGCGTCGCGAGCACCAACCAGAGGTCCGGCAGGCCGCCCTGAGCGAGGATCATCGCCGGCACCGTGACGACCAGCAACAGCTCCATGACCCGAGGCTTCGTCAGGGCGACATAGTTCTTGACCGTGCGGCCGAACGAGGGTCGCCCGGCGGTAGCGCGGGCCTGAGTCTGGGCTGGGATCTGCGTGGACATCACCTCCTATGGTACCTCGCCGTTCGATAAGATTGTGCGAGGTGCGGCAAGGCTGCGCGCACGCTTCCGGTCGAAAGGGAACTCTTGGCGAACGAACTGCAGTGGAACGAACTCGACGATCGCGCAGTGGACACTGCGCGCGTGCTGGCGGCTGACGCCGTCGAGAAGGTCGGTAACGGTCACCCCGGCACCGCGATCAGCTTGGCACCGGTCTCGTATCTCCTGCATCAGAAAGTGCTGCGCCACGACCCGACCGATCCAAAGTGGGTCGGCCGTGATCGCTTCATTCTGTCCGTGGGCCACTCGTCGCTCACGCAGTACGTGCAGCTCTACCTCGGCGGCTACGGGCTCGAGCTCGAAGACCTCGAATCGTTGCGCACCTGGGGTTCGAAGACGCCGGGCCACCCGGAGTACGGTCACACCGACGGTGTGGAGATCACGACGGGTCCGCTCGGCCAGGGGCTCGCTTCGGCGGTCGGCTTCGCCTACGCAGCGCGATACGAGCGCGGGCTGTTCGATCCGGAGGCTGCGCCCGGTACGAGTCCCTTCGATCACTTCATCTATGTCATCGCGGGCGATGGCGACCTGCAGGAGGGCGTGACCAGCGAGGCGTCTTCGCTGGCAGGCCACCAAGATCTGGGCAACCTCATCGCGATCTACGATTCCAACCAGATCTCGATCGAAGACGACACCGATATCTCGTTCTCCGAAGATGTCGCGAAGCGCTACGAGTCCTACGGATGGCAGGTGCTCGAGGTCGATTGGAAGAAGACCGGCGAGTACGTCGAAGACATTGCCGAGCTGCATCGCGCGATCACGGCGGCCCAGGTGGAGACGACGAAGCCGTCGCTCATCATCTTGAAGACAATCATAGGTTGGCCTTCGCCCGGCAAGCAGAACACCGGCGGCATCCATGGATCGAAGCTGGGTGCTGAGGAGCTCGCAGGCCTCAAGACCGCGCTCGGGTTCGACCCGGATCAGAACTTCGCCGTGGCTCCCGATGTCATTGAGCACGCCCGCGAGGCCGTGGCCCGCGGAGCCGCAAAGCGCGCCGAGTGGCAGGTCGGCTTCGACGCCTGGGCCGCCGCGAACCCCGAGCGGAAGGCGCTCTTCGATCGCGTCGAGGCGCAGGAGTTGCCGGCCGAAGCGCTCGAGGTGCTCCCCAGCTTCGCTCCTGGTGAGAGCATTGCGACCCGCGCGGCGAGCGGCAAGGTGCTGGCCGCCCTCGGACCGGTCATGCCTGAGCTCTGGGGCGGGTCCGCTGATCTCGCGGGCTCCAACAACACCACGATTCCTGGCGTCCCGTCGTTCGTGCCCGCCGACCATTCCACGTCGAGCTGGCAGGGCGATCCGTATGGCCGAGTGCTCCACTTCGGTATTCGTGAGCACGCCATGGGCGCAATCCTCAATGGCATCCAGTTGCACGGCAAGACCCGCAGCTACGGCGGCACGTTCCTGATTTTCAGCGACTACATGCGGCCCGCCGTTCGCCTGGCCGCGTTGATGAACGTGCCCAGTGTGTTCGTATGGACTCACGACTCGATCGCTCTCGGCGAGGACGGCCCGACGCACCAGCCCATCGAGCAACTCGCAACGCTGCGCGCGATCCCGAATCTCGCTGTGGTGCGCCCGGCCGACGCGAATGAGACCGCGATTGCCTGGCACGAGATTCTCACGCGCACCGCGGGTCCTGCTGGCATGGCACTGACCCGTCAGAATGTGCCGGTGCTGCCTCAGGGCGACGGCTTCGCCACCGCAGAGCAGGCCGCCGAGGGCGTGCGCCGCGGTGCGTACGTGCTCGCCGACACCCCCAACGATTCGCTCGACGTGCTGCTCATCGCCACGGGCTCCGAGGTGCAGTTGGCCGTCGAAGCGCGTGAGCGACTTGCAGCCGAAGGTATCGGCGCACGCGTCGTGTCGGCGCCGAGCCTCGAATGGTTCGCCGAGCAGACCGCGGAGTACCGCGAGAGCGTACTTCCCGCGAACGTTACTGCTCGCGTCAGCGTCGAGGCCGGCCTCTCGCTCGGCTGGGAGCGCATCGTCGGTGACCGCGGCCGCTCCGTCTCGATCGAGCACTTTGGAGCTTCGGCCGACTACGAGACCCTCTTCCGCGAGTTCGGTATCACGACCGACGCCGTTGTGGCCGCTGCCCACGCGTCGCTCGCCGCCTGAACCCGCCCTCCCGAAAGGAAACATCACGCGATGTCGAATACCCGTACCGCCGCCCTCAGCGAGGCCGGCGTCAGCATCTGGCTCGATGATCTCTCACGTCGACGACTGGAGAGTGGCGAACTGGAGCGCCTGCTCGAAGATGTCAACGTCGTCGGTGTCACCACGAATCCGACGATCTTCGCGAACGCGATCGGTGGGGGCGACGGATACGGCGATCGTCTCGCCGACGCCGCCTCGCGCGGACTCGACGCCGAGGCCGCGATCGTCGAGCTCACGACGGCCGATGTTGCCGACGCATGCGACCTGCTTGCAGGCGTGTTCGCGTCGACCGACGGTCGTGACGGCCGCGTTTCCATCGAGGTCGAACCCGGCCTGGCGCGTGACACCGTCGGCACCGCGGCGCAGGCGAAGCAGCTGTGGGCACGCGTCGACCGCCCGAACGCGATGATCAAGATCCCCGCGACGGTCGAGGGGCTCGATGCCATCACCGAGACGATTGCTGCGGGCATCAGTGTCAACGTCACGTTGATCTTTAGCCTTGAGCGCTACCGCGAAGTCATCAACGCGTATCTGACCGGTCTCGAGCGTGCGCGTGACGCCGGCATCGACCTCGCGGGCATCCACTCGGTCGCGTCGTTCTTCGTCTCGCGCGTTGATTCCGAGGTCGATCGTCGACTGCGCGAGGTCGGTACTCCCGAAGCGCTGGCGCTGACTGGCCAGGCTGGCATCGCCAACGCGCGACTCGCCTACGAGGTGTTCGAGCAGTCGTTCGCGAGCGAACGGGCCCGATTCCTGCTCGGTCTCGGAGCCAACCCGCAGCGTCCGCTCTGGGCATCGACGGGCGTGAAAGATCCGGCGCTTCCCGACACCGCCTACGTCACGGGGCTGATCGCGCCGCATACGGTCAATACGATGCCCGAGGCGACCTTGAATGCGTTCGCCGATCACGGCGACACCCCGGGTGACACGGTGACCTCGGGCTACGCCGAAGCGAACCAGGTACTCAACGCAATCGACGCGCAGGGCATTGCGTATTCCGAGGTGACCGAACTGCTCGAACGCGAGGGTCTGGAAAAGTTCGATGCATCGTGGGCCGACCTGCTCGGCACCGTGGAGCGTGCGCTCCGCGAGGCACGCTGATCATGGCGCTCGACGTTCGAGTAGCGCAGTTCGGAGAGGCTGCGCACACCGCCCTTGCGCAGCTCGTCGCAGATCGCGTCGCGAGTCGTATCTTTGCGCATGATGCGACGCTCTGGGGAGCAGCCGCGGAGCCCGAAGCATCGATTCGTCTCGGCTGGACGGAAATTGCGTCTGCAGCCAATGATCTGATTCCTCGGATCACCGCGCTTCGCGACGCGTTCCACGAGTCGGGTATCGATCGCATTGTGCTCTGCGGCATGGGTGGCTCGAGTTTGGCTCCCGCCGTCATCACGCAGTGGGCGGACGTCGAGCTGACCATGATTGATTCCACCGCTCCGACCGAAGTACGCCGTGTACTTGCGGGCGATCTCGCGGGAACCGCCGTGGTAGTGAGTTCGAAGTCGGGCAGCACGATCGAAACCAGGAGCCACCTCGCCGCGTTCGAAGACGCATTCCGCGTCGCAGGAATTACGCCGTCGGAACGTGTCGTCATCGTCACCGACCCAGGCTCCCCGCTCGAGGCGGAATCGATTGCTGCCGGGCGTCATATCTTCACCGCAGATCCCACCATCGGCGGACGCTTCTCGGCGCTCACCGCGTTCGGGCTCGTGCCTTCCGGATTGGCGGGCGTTGATCTCGCCCGCTTGATCGCCGAGGAGCAGGCTGTGCGTGACCTCGTCGCGTTGGATGACGCGGAGAACCCGGCGCTGCGCCTCGCGGCGGCAATCTTCGCGGGGCTCCCCCGTCGTTTCGTGCTGGCCGTTGCTGAGTCGGCAAGCGCACGCTGGGGGTTGGGACGATGGATCGAGCAGCTCGTCGCAGAGTCGACGGGCAAGAACGGGCTCGGGGTGCTGCCGATCGCGCTCCATGCCGATGCGCCAGAGCTGAGCACGGTGCCGCAGAGCGCCCAAGTGGTTGCGGTGACCGATGAGTCCGACGCGGAGTCTGCCGCGTCGTTCTCCCCCGACATCTCGGTGTCGGGCTCCCTCGGTGGTCAGTTCCTCCTGTGGGAGGTCGCGACTGCAGCGTTGGGTCGGCTGATGGGGATCGACCCGTTCAACCAGCCCGACGTCGAATCGGCAAAGGTCGCTGCACGCTCCGCACTTGCCTCCCAGCCGACGCCTTCTGCCTCCACGGGCACGGTGCTTGCCGAACTCGCAGGTGCCGTCCTTCTTGCGGAACCCCAAGGGATGCACGTCGCTGATGCCGCGTCGCTCGTCTCCGCGCTGCAGCAGGCGGCCGCTGGCGCCGGATATCTGTCGCTTCAGGCCTATGCAGATCCGCACGGCGACGCCGTCGCTCCCCTAGAACAGCTTCGAGATCAGCTCGCCGAAGTGCTGCGGATTCCGGTCGCGCTGGGTTGGGGGCCGAGCTACTTGCACTCGACCGGACAACTGCACAAGGGCGGGCCGGCGAACGCCGTCTTCCTGCAGATTTCCGACGCATCGCCTGAGTCCCTCCCCATTCCGGGCGGCGACGGCGGCTTTGATGCGCTCATCACCGCTCAGGCGCGAGGCGATCGCAGCGTGCTCATCGAGCGTGGGCGACCGGTGTTTGCATTGGCCGCGGGTGATGTCGCGGCAACGACACGTGCATTGAGTGCAGCGCTCTGACCTGAGCCCTACCTGCACCAACGACGAAGGCCCCGGTGGAACACCGGGGCCTTCGTCGTATCTCGGGCCGAACTACGCTGACTTGCGTGCGGTACCGCGACGGGTTCGCAGCTTCTCCAACGCGGCTTCGAGGAGCTCTTCGGCTTCCTCAGGAGTGCGGCGCTCTTTCACATACGCAAGGTGCGTCTTAAAGGGTTCGTTCTTCGGGAGCAGCGGCGGATTCTCCTTGTCACGGCCAGCCGGAAGGCCAGTCGTCGGAGAATCGATCTGCTCGGGAATCTCGTCTTCAGGGACGTCGGCCGCGAAATAGCGAACCGTCTCGTTGCCGAGAGCATCCCAATACGAGATCTGGGTGCGTTCGGCGCGCGAGCCGTGATCCTTTTCGCCCATCGGGCCGGATCCAACACGAGCGCCACGAATGGCGTTACTGCCTGCCAAGAGTTGCCTTTCTAATACGGGTGCGGGGTGCGGTCGCGACGTCGATTAGACGACGGTGAAACGCGCGATCAGCCCGAGCCCGACGATCGCCGCGAACCACACGAGAGAGACGACGATCGTAATGCGATTCAGGTTGCGCTCTGCCACGCCCGATGAACCGAGGCTCGAGGTCACGCCGCCACCGAACATGTCGGAAAGGCCGCCGCCACGCCCCTTGTGCAGGAGGATGAACAGCGTCAACAGCAGGCTCGTCAGCACCAGGATAACGAGCAGAATGATCTTCAGAATGAGCACGAAGTGCACCTTTCAGGGGTCGCGGGCGCAAGAGGCCAGACCCCAGTATACCGGGGTCTGGTTCAGCCGGCCGTGATGTGCTTCTTGAACTGGATGATTCGCGTGAATTCATCGACCTTCAAGCTGGCGCCTCCGATGAGCGCGCCATCGACATTCGGCTGGGCGAGGAACCCCGCGATGTTCTGGCTGGAGACAGATCCGCCGTACAGAATGCGCGTCGATGCCGCTCGCGAGTCATCGCGAATGTCACGGAGATGCTCGCGCAGCGCGCGAGCCACTTCTTCGGCCTGCTCGGGCGTTGCCGCCTGCCCGCTTCCGATCGCCCAGACCGGCTCGTATGCGACGACGAACTCGGCGTCACTCGGGAGAAGCGCGAGCGCAGCGGTGAGCTGCGCGACCGGGATCGCCGCGGCTCCGTGACGTTCGAGATCTTCGGCGGTCTCCCCCACGCAGATCACCGGAACGATGCCGGCCTCGTGTGCGGCACGAGCCTTGTTGCCTACGACCTCATCGCTTTCGCCGTGGCCATCGCGTCGCTCAGAATGCCCGACGAGCGCATACGCGACGTCGAGCTTCGAGAGCATCGCAGCAGAGATGTCTCCGGTGTAGGCGCCGGATGCATGGGGCGAGAGATCCTGGGCCCCGAGACCCAGGGAGAGCTTGTCGGCCGCGAGCAGAGTCTGCACCGAGCGGAGATCGGTGAAGGGCGGGAAGACGACGACTTCGGCGTCACTGTAGTCGTGGCGCACGTCTTGCAGCCCCCACGAGAGCTTCTGCACCAGCGCGATCGCCTGCAGATGATCGAGATTCATCTTCCAGTTGCCGGCGATGAGCGGCGTGCGCTCGGTCGGCGGGAGCGGCTCGCGCACGGACGGCACGGTGGACTGATCGGGTGCGGTGTCGCTCATGCGAGTACCTCCAAGCCGGGGAGAGTCTTGCCCTCCAAATATTCGAGACTCGCACCGCCGCCGGTGGAGATATGACCAAATTGATCGTCGCTGAAGCCCAGTGCGCGAACTGCAGCGGCTGAGTCGCCCCCGCCGACGACCGTGAAACCGTTGGTGTCGGTCAACGCTTGGGCGACCGTGCGTGTTCCTGCCGCAAATGCGTCGATCTCGAACACGCCCATGGGCCCGTTCCAGAAGACCGTCTTCGATTCGGCGATGATCTGGGCAAATGCTGCGGCTGACTGAGGGCCGATATCGAGACCGAGACCGGACGCACCGAAGCTGGACGATTCGATCGCGTCAGCAGGCACGGTTTCGAACGCGGCATCGGCGCCGAACTTCTCCGCGACCACGATGTCGGTCGGGAGCACGATCTGCACGCCACGGCGTTCCGCATCCGCGAGGTACCCGCGAACGGTGTCGAGTTGATCTTCCTCGAGGAGGCTCGAGGCAACCGAATGACCCTGTGCCTTGAGGAAGGTGAAGACCATACCGCCACCGATGAGGAGCGTGTCAACGCGTTCGATTAGGTGCGAGATGACGCCCAGTTTGTCGGAGACTTTCGACCCGCCGAGCACGACCGTATACGGACGAGCCGGATCGACCGTCAAACGCTGCAGCACCTTGAGTTCGGCCGCGACCAAGCGTCCGGCAGCGCTCGGGAGAATCTGCGCGAGCTCGAAGACACTCGCTTGCTGACGGTGCACGACTCCGAAACCGTCGGAGACGAACGCATCGGCGCCAGTGGCGAGTCGCTGAGCGAAGGCGAGCCGCTCATCAGGGTTCTTGCTGGTCTCCGCAGTATTGAATCGGAGATTCTCGAGCAGCACGATGTCGCCCTCGGAGAGACCGGAGATCGCCGCAGAGGCTGCATCTCCGATCGTCTCCGGAACGAACTCGACCGGAGCCCCCAAGAGTTCGGCCATGCGTTCCGCCACCGGCCGCAGTGAGTACTGCGGGTCGGGCTCGCCCTTCGGGCGGCCCAGATGGCTGATCAGTACGAGCTTGGCGCCCGCATCTTTCAGCTCGCGGATCGTCGTGAGCGACGCGCGAATGCGGCCGTCATCGGTGATGACGCCGTCGCTGAGCGGAACATTGAGATCGACGCGGACGACAACCGTCTTTCCGCGCAAGGATCCCAGAGTGTCGATGGTGCGCATAGGGTGTGGGGGCTCCTTGACCGGTGAGTTAGATCAGGCCAGGCGTCTGCGTGCGCGCTGCCTCAAAGCGACGCGCGACGTCCTGCCAGTTGGCGATGTTCCAGAAGGCCTTCACGTAGTCCGCGCGCACGTTGAGGTAATCCAGGTAGTACGCGTGCTCCCAGACATCCAGCTGCAGCAGCGGAATGGTGCCTGCAGGAAGGTTGCCCTGCTGGTCGAAGAGCTGCACGATGTTCGGACGCTGTCCGAGCGCGTCCCAGGCGAGCACTGCCCAGCCCGAACCCTGTACACCGAGTGCGGTGGCGGTGAAGTGGGCCTGGAACTTCTCGAAGTCGCCGAAGTACTCGTCGATCGCAGCCGCGAGCTCGCCCTCAGGCTTTCCGCCGCCCTCGGGCGACAGGTTGTTCCAGAAGATCGTGTGGTTGACGTGACCGCCGACGTTGAACGCCAGGTCCTTTTCGAGCTTGTTCACGGCAGCAAGGTTGCCGGTCTCGCGGGCCTCAGCAAGCTGATCGAGAGCGGTATTCGCTCCGGTCACGTATGCCTGGTGGTGCTTGTCGTGGTGCAACTGCATGATCTTGCCGCTGATGTGCGGCTCAAGGGCAGCGTAATCATAGGGAAGTTCAGGAAGTGAGTAGGCAGCCATGTGGCGATCCAATCTCTCGGGGACAGTCGATCAACTTCAGTCTATGGCTCGGCGCCACCCTCGTGGAGAGGATGGCGCCGAGTGACACCGGGGATTGCCGGGATGTTCGCCTTGCGCTAAATTGCGTCAAGCTCCTCGGGGAGGCTTGCCTCGGTACCCGGGATGCCGCGCGACTCGGCCTCCTTGTCAGCCATGGCGAGGAGGCGTCGAATGCGACCGGCTACAGCGTCCTTTGTCAACACCGGCTCGGCGCGCGCGCCGAGATCATCGAGACTCGCCTCACGGTGAGTGAGGCGCAGTTCCCCCGCGTACCGCAGGTGTTCAGGTACCCCGTCGCCGAGAATCTCGAGCGCGCGTTCCACGCGTGCGCAAGCCGCCACCGAAGCCTGGGCGGAGCGACGCAGATTCGCGTCGTCAAAGTTCACGAGACGATTCGCCGTCGCACGAGTCTCGCGCGCGCGACGCAGCTCATCCCAGCTCGTCCGGGCATCTTCAGCGCCCATGAGCCCGAGCATCTGGCTGATGGCTTCGCTGTCGCGGATCAAGACCTTGTGCTGCCCGCGAATCTCACGGCTCTTCGCATCGACGCCAATGCGCCCCGCGGCACCGACCAACGCCATGGCGACCTCGTTGCTCGGGCAGACAATCTCCAGGTTTGCGGATCGGCCAGGCGCTGTGAGTCCGCCGCGGGCGAGGAACGCACCGCGCCAGATCGCGGCGAGCTCGGGCTGAGCGCCCGTGGTCAAACGATTCGGAAGACCGCGGATCTGGCGACGACGCTGGTCGAGGAGTCCGAGCTGACGCGCGAGGGTTTCGCCATCGAGTACGCGGACGAGGAACTGTGGCGCACCCGGACGGGTGCTCGACGGGGGCAACTGCTTCGCTTCTGAGCGGATGCCGTACAACTCGGCCAAATCCTTACGCACACGCTGGACGATCTGCGGAGTGTGCAGCTCGGCCTCAAGAGCGATTCGGCCGGAAATCGTGTGCAGCCCGCCTGCAAGACGGAGGATCGTGGCGACCTCGGCGACGCGTTCGCCGGTGCGCTGCACCGGGAATCGCACGAGTTCACTTTTGACCTCGGTGGTAGACAGCACGAATGGGGTCCTTTCGGGAAGGGGTGGTTCGGTAGATCAGTCGACGGTGCAGGGTCGACTACTCGCGACCGAGGTCGCGATGGCGCAGATTCACACTGACGCCCGGAAGCCCGGCGAGCCGGTCCGCGAGTTCTCGCGCAGTCGCAACGGAGCGGTGTTTGCCGCCGGTGCATCCTACCGCGAGCGAAGCATGTCGTTTGTTCTCTCGCTGGAAGCCAGCGAGCACAGGAGCAAGAGCTGCGACGTAGTGGTCCAGAAACTCCGTCGCACCTTCGCGACTGAGCACATAGTCTTTCACTTCTGGGTCGACTCCGGTCAGGGCGCGGAGTTCGGGCTCCCAGAACGGATTCGGAAGAAAACGCATATCGACCATCAGGTCGACATCGGTCGGCGCGCCGTATTTAAAGCCGAAACTCGATACGGAGAGTTGCAGGCCGGGAGTGTTGTCATCGGAGAACAGCTCGCGAGTCGCCGTCGAGAGTTCGTGCACGTTGTAGCGCGAAGTGTCGATGACGACATCGCTAGACGCCCGAAGCTCTTGGAGGCGCTCGCGCTCCAAGCCGATACCCTCGGCAAGGCTTCGCTCATCGCCCTGGAGCGGGTGCGGTCGGCGAACGGATTCGTATCGACGTACCAGGATGTCATCCGTTGCGTCGAGAAACACGACGCGAACGGTCGCGTTATCGCGGAGCTCGGAGACGGTGGCCTGAATGTCTTCGAACAGATCGCGCCCGCGAACGTCGACGACCGCGACGATGCGCGGGAGTGCTCCCCCGGAACGATCGGCCATGTCGGCGAGTGTCTTCAACATCGGCAGGGGAAGGTTATCGACGACGTACCAGCCCAGATCTTCAAGGGTGTTCGCGACGGTGCTGCGACCTGCGCCGGACATCCCGGTGACGATGAGGATTTCCTGTCGAGTTGCCGCGTCGTTCATGCGCCGTGCTCCTCTCCTTGCATCGCGTCCGGTGCGGCCTCTAGCTTAGCGCCCGGCTGGGGATCCGTTTGCAGGTGGGCGAGAATCTGCTCACCCAATTTCTCGCCGACGCCCGGCGCTGCCGCGAGCTCGGCGAGTGAGGCGGCACGCAGACGGGTCACCGACCCAAAGTGCTTGAGGAGCGCCTGTACACGCTTGGGCCCGAGACCAGGAATCTCGGAGAGCCGACTCGAGATCGATGTGCTGCGTCGCTGCCGTTGGAAGGTGATCGCGAAGCGGTGTGCTTCGTCGCGAACCCGCTGCACGAGGAAGAGTGCCTCGCTCGTCCGCGGAAGGATCACCGGGAACGGGTCGTTCGGCAGCCAGATCTCTTCGAGGCGCTTGGCGATGCCACAGAGAGCCACATCAGTGATTCCGGCTTCCGCGAGCGCGCGCGCCGCCGCGCGAACTTGCGGTTCTCCACCATCGACGATGAGGAGTTGCGGCCGGTCTCGGTAGATGCCGCTGGGAGCCTCGCCAGACTCGCGCGCGGCGTTCAATTGCGCGGCGCGGCGCGAGACCACCTGATGGATCGAATCGGTGTCGTCGGTGGTCTGCTCGATCCGGTACTTGCGGTACGCGCCTTTGGCGGGCAGTCCGTCCTCGAACACCACCAGAGACGCCACGACACCCGTTCCCTGCAAGTGTGACACATCGATGCACTCGATACGCAGCGGCGGCTCGTCCATGTCGAGCGAGCGCTGCAACTCGGCAAGCGCATCGGTACGCGCGGTCAGATCTGCGGCACGCTTTAACTTGTGCCGGATCAGATGCTCGCCGGCGTTGAGCACCGCCCGGTCCATCAATTGCACTTTGTCGCCGCGCTCCGGGACGCGGATCTGCACCTTTCCCTTGCGTGGGCGTCGTGCAGCGAGCGCCACTTCCACATCGGAAACATTGGCGGGAAGCCGCGGTACCAGGACCTGAGGCGGCGGTTCGCGCTCGCCTTCGTATGCGGATTGGAGTACTTGTTCGAGCAGAGTTTCGGGGGAATCGTCGAGCTCAACATCCACGATCCAACTGCGTTCGCCGCGAATTCTGCCGCCGCGAATGATGAACTGGTGGGCGGCTGCGGCCAGTTCATCCGAGCGCAGTCCGAACACATCGAGGTTCACGTCGAGTGCCAGTACCACCGCGTTCTTCTCCATGACGTGCTCGACCGCCTGGGCTTGATCGCGCAGTCGAGCAGCGTCTTCATAGCGCTGTTCGAGTGCGGCTGAGCGCATGGCGACTTGCAATTCTTTCAGGTGACGCGTGTCTCCCCCGTTCAAGAACGAGACCAGATCATTCACTCGTTCCCGGTGCTCATCGAGGGTGACGAGCTGCGAGCACGGACCGCTGCAGCGCCCGATCTGGCCGGCAAGGCACGGACGGCCCGTCGACATCGCGCGATGGTAGTCGCTGTCGTTGCAGGTGCGAATCGGAAACGCCTGCTGCAGGAGAGCTGTGGTTTCACGCAGCGCCCATACCTTCGGATACGGCCCGAAGTACTTTGCGCCGCGAATGCGCTCATTCCGCGTGATGACGAGGCGGGGCGCCTCCTCTCGCAGGGTCACCGCAAGATACGGATAGGTCTTGTCGTCCTTGAACTGAACGTTAAACGGCGGCTTGTACTCCGTGATCCAAGTGTGCTCGAGCACAAGGGACTCAGTGTCCGTCGCGACCACGGTCCAGTCGAGCTTCGCCGCGAGCGAGAGCATGGTGCGCGTGCGCGGCATGAGCGAGTGCAACGGCTGGAAATAGTTCGCGAGCCGCGCACGCAGGTTCTTCGCCTTGCCGATGTAAAGCACGCGACCGTGTCGGTCGCTGAAGCGATACACCCCAGGTGACGTCGGGATCTCCCCCTGAGCCGGTCGGAAATCGGCTCTGCGGTCGGTGTCGATCAAGCGGACGCTTTCGCGCGACCGTTCAAGACCTCGGCGAGGAACTGGCCAGTGTGACTTTCGGCGACGGTCGAGAGCTGTTCAGGCGTGCCTTCCGCGATGATCATGCCGCCACCGGACCCGCCCTCGGGGCCCAGGTCGATCACCCAGTCGGCGCTCCGAATGACATCGAGGTTGTGTTCGATCGTGATCACCGTGTTGCCCTTCTCGACCAGGCCGTTCAACACGAGCAGAAGCTTGCGCACGTCTTCGAAGTGCAACCCCGTCGTCGGCTCATCGAGCACGTAGATGCTGCGACCGTTCGACCGCTTCTGCAGTTCCGTCGCGAGCTTGACGCGTTGTGCTTCACCGCCGGAGAGGGTCGTCGCGCTTTGACCCAAGCGCACATAGCCAAGGCCGACGTCGACCAGTGTCTTCATGAACCTGTGGATCGACGAGATCGGCTCGAAGAACTGCTCGGCTTCGGCGATGGGCATCTCGAGGATCTCGGAGATGTTCTTCCCCTTGTATCGCACCTGCAGCGTCTCTCGGTTGTACCGCGACCCGCCGCAGACCTCGCACGCGACGTACACGTCGGGGAGGAAGTTCATTTCGATCTTCAGAGTGCCATCACCGGAGCATGCCTCGCACCGACCGCCCTTGACGTTGAAGCTGAAACGACCGGGCAGATAGCCTCGGGTCTTCGCCTCAGGAGTCTCCGCGAAGAGATTGCGGATCTTGTCGAAGACACCGGTGTACGTCGCGGGGTTTGAACGCGGCGTGCGGCCGATCGGAGCCTGGTCGACGTGCACGACCTTGTCGAGGTGTTCGAGGCCCGTCACCCGAGTGTGCTTGCCCGGCACCAGGCGCGCGCCATTCAACTGGTTGGCGAGCACCCGATAGAGGATGTCGTTCACGAGCGTCGATTTGCCAGACCCCGATACACCGGTCACCGCGGTCATCACTCCCAGCGGGAACGTGGCATCGACATTGCGAAGGTTGTTCGAGCGCGCACCGACGACCTTGAGTTCGCGCTTGCGGTCGCGCTTGCGTCGCCGCTTCGGAGTGTCGATGCCTCGCCGACCTGCCAGGTAGTCACCCGTCATCGAAGCGGTGTTCTCGAGCAACTCGTCGTACTTGCCTGAATGGACGACGGTGCCGCCCTCGACGCCGGCACCTGGGCCGATGTCGACGATCCAGTCTGCAGCCTCGATCGTTTCCTCGTCGTGCTCGACGACGATCAGCGTATTGCCGAGATCGCGCAACTTGATCAGGGTTTCGATGAGGCGACGATTGTCTCGCTGATGCAGCCCGATGCTCGGCTCATCGAGCACGTAGAGCACGCCCGTGAGACCGGAGCCGATCTGGGTGGCGAGACGAATACGCTGCGCTTCGCCGCCGGAGAGGGTGCCTGCAGCCCGTGCAAGGGTGAGGTAGCCAAGACCGACCTCGATCAGGAAGTCGAAGCGCAAACGGATCTCGCGAAGCACCTGCGCGGCGATCTTCGCCTCACGGTCGGAAAGCACGACCTCGTCGAAGAATCGCTTCGCGTCGGTCAAGCTGTACTCGCCGACGCTCGCGATGGACTGCGCGTCGACGGTCACCGCGAGCACCTCCGGCTTGAGCCGCTGCCCCTGGCACGCATGGCACGGCACTTCGCGCAGGAACTCAGACCAGCGATCGCGCTTCGTGTCGGACTCCGCCTCCGCGTATTGGCGTTCGATGAAGGGAATCACCCCTTCGAAGCCTGAAGAGTACTTCACTTCGCGCCCGAACCGGTTGCGCCAGCGCACATTCACCTTGAAGTCGTTGCCATAGAGAACGGCCTGCTGCACCTCTTCGCCGAGATCTGACCATGAGGTCTTCAGTGAGAAATTGAGGTCGTCGGACAGGCCGACGAGCAGCTTCTCGTAGTACTGGTACAGGCTCTTGCCCTGGCTGGTCCAGGGAACGATGACGCCCTCCGCAATGGAGAGCTCGGGGTCACCCAAGACCAGATCTTCATCGACCGACATGCTGGTACCGAGACCGGAACAGGTCGGGCATGCGCCGAATGGCGCATTGAACGAGAATGTGCGCGGCTCGATTTCGGTGAGTTGCACGGGGTGCTGATTCGGGCACGACAGGTGCTCCGAAAAGAGCTGCACTCGATCAGAGGCATTGGCGTCTTGATCGACGAATTCGATCGCAACGATGCCGCTAGCAAGTCTCAGTGCGGTTTCGAGTGAGTCGGTGAGGCGGCCGAGGATCTCGGGGCCGGCGACGAGCCGGTCGACGACGACCGAGATGTCGTGCTTGACCTGCTTCTTCAGCTGGGGCGGATCGGAAAGCTGGATCATCTCGCCGTCGACGAGTGCGCGAGAATACCCGCTCGCGGCAAGGTCTTGGAAGAGGTCGACGAACTCCCCCTTCTTCTTACTCACGACCGGCGCGAGCACCTGGTAGCGCGTGCGCTCGTCAAGCTCCATCAACTGGTCGGCGATCTGCTGCACCGTCTGTGAGGCGATTCGCTCCCCGCACACCGCGCAGTGCGGCACGCCGATACGGGCCCAGAGCAGACGCATGTAGTCGTAGATCTCGGTGATCGTACCCACGGTCGATCGAGGATTGCGGTTGGTCGATTTCTGGTCGATGGACACGGCGGGGCTCAAACCCTCGATGAAATCGACGTCCGGCCGATCCACCTGCCCGAGGAACTGTCGGGCATAGGCGCTCAACGATTCGACGTAACGACGCTGCCCCTCGGCAAAGATCGTGTCGAAAGCCAGGCTCGATTTGCCGCTCCCGGACAACCCGGTGAACACCACCATCGAGTCGCGCGGAATCGCCAGGTCGACGTTCTGGAGATTATGGACGCGCGCCCCTTGCACGCTGATCTGGGCATGCGCGGATGAGGAGCGGATGGGAGCAGTGGGCGTCGTAGTCACCGCTCCATTCTACGTCGTCATTGCCGAGAATTCGAACATACGTACGACGACTCGCCCCTCGGCTCTGGCGAGTTCCGCCGCACGCGAGTACTATCGACATAAGACAACGAAAGGATGCGTCGTGTCGCTGCCGCAGCTCTCCCCCGTCGTGCGCCGCTCCACCCGCGCACGTACAGATCCCGCCGTCGAGCGCGTTCATGCTCTCGTCACGCAGATCGATCACGAGCGCTTGGACGCCGCCGAGGCATTGCTCGCCGGCGTGCTCGCGCATCAAGCCGCAGACTCACGAGGGCTGAGCGCCTCCGAAGTTCAGTCGTTGGCTCGTTTCGGGGTGACTGAAACCGAACTCCGTGAGCCGACCCCGCTTGCAGCGACGACGCGCGGAATGCTGTGGGATCGCCAAGTCGCCGATCAGAGCGTGACGGTGGCGGAGGCTGCCGAGATGCTCGGCGTGACTGCGGCCCGGGTGCGGCAGCGGTGCGCGGCTGGCTCGCTGCTCGCGCAGCGTCGCAGCGACGGTTGGTACCTGCCGCGATTCCAGTTCCCGCACGACCGCGAGGTCAACGGCTGGGGTATGGTGGCGCGGGCAATCCCGGCGGGCACCCCAATGCTGCTCGCTGAACGGGTACTGACGTCACCGGCAGCATCGCTTCGGGTCGATGGTGAGGAACTCGCTCCCTTCGAATGGCTCGCACAGGGCGGAGATCCGGCAGCCGCGGCCACTGCGGTCGACGATGCGCTGCATCGACTCCCATGAGTGAACGATTGCCCGAGGTTGATCCGTCCCGCTTCCCCGGCCTCGAGGCCGACCCCACCTGGGTGCGCTCACTCCCTGCCGGCACCGCATTCGCTCGTATTTCGAAGACCGCCGGCCCGCACCCCGTTCGCTGGCATGATTTCCGGAGCTACGGCCCGCTCGACGCCCGGTTCGACCCGCACCCCGAACCGGTCGGTGAGCACCCCGGGGAAGGCGTGCTCTACGCGGTCCTCGAACGGCCAGCGATCACGGCGTTCGACGCCTGCGTGCTCGAAGTGTTTCAATCGACGCGCATCATCCGACGCTCCGAAGATGCGCCCGAGGTGACGATCTTTGCGGTGACCCGAGAGCTCCGGCTCCTCGACGTCAGCGACAGTGACTGGATTTCCGTCGCCGGCGGAAACGCCGCGATCTCATCGGGTGAACGAGCGCAGAGCCGGCGATGGGCACGCGCGATCCGACAGGCCTACCCTCAGCTCGACGGCGTGATCTCTGCGTCTTCGGTGATCCCGAGCGAGCGCGTCGTCGCGATGTGGGCGCCGGCGCAGTCGGCGCTCCCCCGCCATCCGCTCGCGCGCATGCGTTTGGACCGGGATGAGTTCTCGGGCGTGGTTGATCGAGCGGCTGATCGCTACGGGTACCTGATCCTGTGAGTCCGATGCGTCGGTGTCCGAATTGTTCAATACGTCAGGCTCCGCGCCGCCTACGCTGAAGCCATGACGCTCACATTCGATTTCATCGGCATTGTTACCGCAAACCTCGGCGCTTCGCTCGCGTTCTACCGTTCGCTCGGCCTGAACATCCCGGACGGGCAGGACGACGCTCCGCATGTCAAGCACGTGCTTCCGAATGGCATGAAGCTCGCATGGGACCCGGTCTCGACACTCGAAAGCTTTATTCCCGGATTCACGCTGCCGACCGGCGATAATCGCATCGCGTTCGCGTTCAGCGCCGAGTCCCCAAGCGCCGTAGACGAGGCCTATTCCCGTATCGTCCGCGAGCATCCAAATGCCGGTGAGACAGCGCCATGGGATGCCCCATGGGGTCAGCGCTATGCGACGGTGCTCGACCCTGACGGCAATTCGATCGATCTCTACGCGGCGGCGTTGCCAGACGCGACCTAGCGTGACGCCGCCGGGCGTTCTGCCGATGGCGCCATTCGCCGGTGCATCGCGGACGGGGTGACTCCCGCGGTGCTGCGCAGGTCGCGGGTGAGATGCGATTGATCTGCGAAATCCAGGCGAGCGGCAACGTCGGACGGTGTGGCTCCCGACCGGAGCAGGGTGCGGGCTCTGATCGACCGTTGCACTTTGCGGAGTGCCGTGTACCCGTAGCCGAACTCCGACGCCATACGGCGGTGCAGTTGACGTTCTGAGGAGTCGAGTTCGGAGAGCATTGCCGGGAGCGAGAGGCCTCGTTCGGCGCTTCGCCGCACGCACTGTCGCCAGTCGACGGGGCTCTCGCGGTCGAACGTGTGCATGCCTCGCCGACTGGCACGGACCTCCCGCAGTTCGCGGAATAGCTGCTCTCCGAGGTCTGGTGCGAAATCAGCGGGAGCCGCAGCCAGCTGCTCCATGCGGAGCCGAAGCCTTCGGGCGAGACGTGAATCGACGACCGCGTCCGCGACGGTCGATTGATTGCGGAGTTCGGTGAGCGGGTGGGCGAGGAATTCACTGGCGGTTCCCGGCTGGAAGCGAATACCGACAGACGCTGATGAACCTGGCGTCGCCGCGTCAGCATGGATGACGCGCGTCGATGGCCCCGCAATGCGCAACTCATCGCGATGCAGCACGATATCGGTGCAGCCATCCGCGGGGATGAGCATACGGCGAGCGGGCTCAGCGGGCAACGCATGCGCGCGATCACCGGGGTCATCGGCATCGGCGCGCCAGAGCACACCGATGCCCGCTACGGCGAATTCCCGGTACATCTCGGCCGCTTCCGATTCCGGCCTAGAGGTGGCCTGCCTGATCCATGCTGCGCAGCTCGCGCTTGAGCTCTGAGACCTCGTCGCGGAGTCGCGCGGCGAGCTCGAACTTGAGCTCTTCGGCGGCGACCAGCATCTGGTCGGTCAGATCAGCGATCAGTTCTTGCAGCTTGCCGGCGCCTTCGCTTGCGATCGCTCCCGCGCGCGCGGCTGCCTTGCCCTTGCTCCGCTGCGACGATCCTCCCGAACCGCGTTGCGCGTGCGCCCCCGTGCGAGAGAGCACGTCTTCGGTATCTGCCGCCTCGCGCTGCAGCATTTCGGTGATGTCACCGATCTTCTTGCGCAGGGGCTGAGGATCGATGCCGTGCTCCGCGTTGTACGCGACCTGGATTTCTCGGCGACGATCGGTCTCATCTATGGCCTCGCGCATGGAGCGCGTGATGCGATCGGCATACATGTGCACCTCGCCGGAAACATTGCGCGCGGCGCGGCCGATCGTCTGGATCAAGGAGGTGCTCGAGCGCAGGAACCCTTCTTTGTCGGCGTCAAGAATGGCGACCAGAGAGACCTCGGGGAGGTCGAGACCCTCGCGCAGCAGATTGATGCCGATCAGCACGTCATACACACCGGCGCGAAGCTCAGAGAGGAGTTCGACGCGGCGCAGGGTATCGACATCGGAGTGCAGATAGCGCACGCGTACGCCGGACTCCTCCATGAACGTGGTCAGCTGCTCGGCCATCTTTTTCGTGAGCGTGGTGACCAGCACTCGCTCATCGCGTTCGGCGCGGAGGCGCACCTCTTCGAGGAGGTCGTCGATCTGCCCCTCACTCGGTTTGACCACGATCTTCGGATCGATGAGGCCGGTCGGTCGAATGATCTGCTCGACGACGCCATCGGCCCGCTCGAGCTCGTACTTTCCGGGAGTGGCCGAGAGATAGACCGTCTGGCCGACGCGATCTTTGAATTCACTGAACTTCAACGGTCGATTGTCGAGCGCGCTCGGCAGGCGGAAGCCATGATCGACGAGCGTACGCTTGCGCGACGCATCACCCTCGAACATCGCACCGATCTGCGGCACGGTGACATGCGACTCATCGATGACGACGAGAAAATCGTCGGGGAAGTAATCGAGCAGGCAGTGCGGAGCCTCGCCGGGGCTGCGTCCGTCCATGTGCATCGAATAATTCTCGATACCCGAGCAGAATCCGATCTGCTCCATCATCTCGAGATCGAAGGTGGTGCGCATGCGCAATCGTTGCTCCTCGACCAACTTGTTCTGCTGTTTGAGCTCTCGGGTGCGCGCGTCGAGTTCTTCAGAGATCTGCCCCATTGCGCGATGCATTACCTCGCGACTCGCGACGTAATGAGAGCCGGGAAACACTGAGATCGTCTCGACCTGTTTGATGACGTCACCGGTCACCGGATGCAGGTAGTACAGCGCTTCGATTTCGTCGCCGAAGAACTCGATGCGAATCGCCAGTTCCTCATACATCGGGATGATCTCGACCGTATCGCCGCGGACGCGAAAGTTGCCGCGAACGAATTCAATGTCGTTGCGCTGGTACTGCATGTCGACGAAGCGGCGCAGCAGCACATCGCGATCGAGCCGATCGCCGACAGCGAGTGGCACCATCGCCTCGTAGTACTCCTCCGGCTTACCGAGTCCGTAAATGCAGGAGACCGTGGAGACGACCACGGTGTCGCGCCTGCTCAACAATGCGTTGGTCGTCGAATGCCGCAGGCGTTCAACTTCGGCATTCACGGAGGAGTCTTTCTCGATGAACGTGTCCGTCTGCGGCACGTAAGCCTCGGGCTGGTAGTAGTCGTAGTAGCTCACGAAGTACTCGACCGAGTTGTTCGGAAGCAGACTTCGGAACTCGCTCGCGAGCTGCGCGGCGAGCGTCTTGTTATGGGCGAGGACGAGAGTCGGGCGTTGCACCGCTTCGATCAACCAGGCCGTCGTCGCGGACTTGCCGGTACCGGTGGCTCCGAGCAGCACCACGTCGGTTTCACCGGCGTTGATGCGGTGCGCGAGCTCTTCGATCGCCTTCGGCTGATCGCCGCTCGGCTCGTACTCGCTGACCACTTCGAAAGGGCGGACGCTGCGCGTGGGTTCCATGTCTCCGAGCGTACTCGCGGCCGCCGACATTCGTCGGCGCGGCTCCGAGAACGAGCCGAGAAGGAGGCCCGCGGCGATACACTCGTTCCCATGTCGATCGAGCCGCCACGCATCACGGTGCTGGGCGAGATTCGCGTCGATGGCGTCAATCCCGGGGGGCGACTCCCCCGTGCACTCGTGGCCGCGGTGGCAAGCGGGTCGGCATCCGGCATGAGTGTTCCCGCGATCGGCGAGCTGCTGTGGGGCGATGCGCTTCCGGCCCATCCCAAGGCGGCACTGCAGAGCCTGGTGTCACGCGTGCGCGCGGCCTGCGGGCCCGTCATCGTGACGACGGCCGTCGGGTACGCGCTCTCTGCCGAGTACGGGAGGAGTGATTGGGACATCGCGCGAGCGGTTGCGCAGGATCGTGAAGACCCCGAGGCGCGAACGCCCGAACGCCTGCAGAATCTCGATGCGGCGCTCACGCTCTGGGCCGGTGAACCGGGTGCCGATCTGGGCGATGCGCCGGTCGGGCTGCTGCTCGCGGAGCAGGCAGCCGCGGTGCATCTCGAGATTCGCATGCAGCGCGCACTCGGTCTGCGTCACGCCGGTCGCGGGCGAGACGCTCTTGACGCCTACCGAGGCCTGCTCGGAGAACGTCCATTCGACGAGCATTTGCATGCGGAGGCGATCGGAGCGTTCGTTGCACAGGGCGACACTGCGGAAGCACTCGCGGTTTTCGCAGACCTGCAGGTGCGGCTTCGCGAAGTCTGGGGCGCCTCCCCAGGCCCCGAGGTCGTGTCGGCCCATCTCCAGGCGCTGCGCGCATCGGAGGGTGCGGTCGATGGGTCTCAGCTTGATACTCACACTGCGAACCGCACGCGCGGTGCGCTGCCGGGGCCGCTAGACGGATTGGTCGGGCGCGCTGCCGACCTGGCCGCATTGGAGTCGTTGCTCGACAGTCACCGCCTGGTCACGGTGCTCGGCATCGGCGGGCTCGGCAAGACGAGCCTCGTACAGGCTGGCGCCCATCGAGTTGAACAAGCGGTGGTGATGGTTCGCTTGGCGAGCGTCCGCGCGGGCGCCGATCTCCTCGGCGCCGTCGCAAGCGCCCTCGGTGTGCGCGAAGCGACCACCAATGCACGCCTCTCAGACGTGCGATCGGATCTCCGTGCCTTGGTGCTCGCAGAACTCGCTGAACGCCCCACACTGCTCGTGCTCGACAATTGCGAGCAGATCATCGCCGACGTCGCATGCTGGGTGGACGATGTGCTCAGCCAGATTCCGACGCTCTCGGTACTGACGACGAGTCGGGCGCCGCTCGGACTCCCGGGTGAGCAAGTGTTCGAGCTGGCCCCGCTGCGGGTCGCCGACGACGGCACCGGCTCGGCGGAACAGCTCTTCGAGCGCCGCGCGCGCTCGATTCGCGCCAGTGCCGCCGGAGACGTCGCGACCATTGCCCGTTTGTGCCGCGCCCTCGATGGACTTCCGCTCGCGATCGAACTCGCGGCGGCGCGCACGCGAACGATGAGCATCTCCGAGATCGAAGTCCGACTGCAGCAGCGGTTCACCCTGCTGCAGGGCGGAGATCGCAGCGCACCCGAGCGCCACCAGACCTTGCGCGCGGTCATCGACTGGAGCTGGGAACTGCTCGATGCGACGTCGCAAGAGGCGTTGGCGGTGCTCGCGCTGCTGCCCGGCGGGTGGAGCACGGCGACCGCGCTCGCGGTGCTCGAACTGAGCGGAGTCGCCGCCGAAGACGCGGATGCGGCGCTCACCTCCCTGGTCGAGCAATCGATGTTGACCGCGTACGACGATGTCGGAACCCGCACGGTGCGGTTCCGGATGTACGAAACCGTGCGTGAATTCGGCCTGGATCGCCTCCGTGAGTCGGCAACGGTGGCACGCGCCGAGCATGCCGTCACGCAGTGGGCACGCGGCTTCGTGCGCGGGTGCGCCCCGCAGCTGTACGGCGTGCCTGGAGCGATCGGCGCGGCGCGGCACCGCGAGGTACGCGCGGAACGCGACAACCTGGTGGCGATTCTGCGTCACGCGATCCGCCAGAACGACTCGGAGACAGCGGTGCTGATCGTGTGTCTCCTGGGGCACACGGACATCGTGCGCGGTGCTCACACCGAGCTCCAGGTGGTGTGCGCAGAAGCCGCGGACCTCGTGATTGAGACGGCGCGCGCGCGTCTGCGTTCGGAGCTCGATGGGCTCCCAGACGAGCCGATCGTGCTCGCTCAGCTGACCTGCATCGTCTGGTTGGCGGGCATCGAAGATGTGCGCCTGCCCCGACTTGTCGCGCTGCTCCGCCTGGTGATGAGACGGGTGAGCGCGGTGCGCTCGGTCTTGCGCGGCATGGCCGCGATCATCGCGGTGTTTCCGGATCTCGAGCGGGTCGCCGCAGAAATTGCTCGGTTGCGCGCCGTCGGCGATCCCGAAGGAATGCTCGCCGGTGCACTGTTCGCAGCGATGCTCGATGAGAATCTCGGTGAGCATCGCCGTGCGGAGGAATCGGCCCGGGAGGCCTGGCGCGATGCGCGGAGCTCTGGCCAAGTGTGGCTGGAATCGATGGCGGCGAACACGCTGGCACAACTCGCGAGCCAGTCGGCTCGCCCGGGCGACGCACTGACCTGGCTCGATCGCGCGGCGGCAGGTCTGCACGCGTTCGATGCGGAGGATGAAGCCGACGAGCGGAACTGGTTGCGAGGGTTGACTCTGCTGTCGCTCGGTCGCACCGGAGAAGCTCGAGCGCTGTTCGAGGGGCTCGTCGATGCCCATCCAGGGTCGCGGGATCGCCACGAGTTCGCAGCAATCTCCTGGTTCGGGCTGGCCGAAGTCTCGCGCGCCGAAGGCGACACCGCGGAGTCGTCGCGGCGGTTCGCCCGTGCCATGCTCGCGTTCGAAACCCCGGAGCAGCGCGCATCGCCGTGGTATCTGGTCGCCATGTCGGGCATGCTTGCCGCCGCGTGCCTCGATGGCACACTCACGAACGCTGAACGCGCATCGTGGGCGAACCGAATTCGCACCCGCGTGATCGCCATGCATCGCGTGCAGCAGGGATACATCGATCGCCCCATTCTGGGCACCGCATTGATCGCCTGGGGCGCGTGGGCAATCGAGCATGACGAGCTGGTGGACCACGGCATCGAGGCGCTCGCCTGGGCCGGTGTGCTGGGGGCGCGTCAGGACCAGCCGGCGCTGCGCCTCGAATCGCACCGGGCTCGTGCGATCGAGGTGCTCGAAGCTCGGGGGGTCGACGGCGCGTCGCGCATCGCCGACGCCGCCGCGCGTGCGGCCGCTGCCGCCGCGGAGAAGCGCGTGCCGCGAGCACTCGAGGCACTCGCGGCACGCGCTTCCCGAGGCTGACCCGCGTCTACGCCTTCCGCATGTAGGCCCGGACGGTGAGCGGCGCGAAGATTGCGACCACCACGGCGGCGCCGAGCAGCGAGGTCCACAGATCGACCCCGACGGTTCCCGAGTTCGCCAGGTCGCGAACCGCCGTCACGAGGTGCGACACCGGATTGATATCGGCGAACCACTGCAGCCAATTCGGGAGCGAATCGGCGGGGACAAACGCGTTCGACAGGAAGGTCAGCGGAAAGAGGATCAGCATCGAGATTCCCTGCACGCTGGCCGCGGTGCGCGCGACGACACCGAAGAGTGCGAAGATCCAGCTCAGCGCCCAGGCGCACGCGATAACGAGCAGGCCGGCCAGCACGACACTGGTGAACCCGCCGCCCGGGCGCCACCCCATCAGCACACCCATGAGCATCGTCATCGTCGTGGCGATCGCGTACCGCACGGTGTCGGCGAGGAGCGCTCCCGAGAGCGGGGCGATGCGCGCGATCGGGAGGGACCGGAAACGATCGAACACCCCCTTGTCCATGTCTTCGCGGAGCTGAGTGCCGGTCACGACGGAGCCGGTGATGACGGTCTGGACGAGAATGCCCGGGATCAGCTGCGGCAGGTACGTCTGCACATCGCCAGCGATCGCGCCGCCGAAAATGTACGCGAACATCAGGGTGAAGATGATGGGCTGGATCGTCACGTCGATGAGCTGCTCGGGGGTGCGCCGGATCTTGATGAGGCCGCGGTACGCCATGGTGCGCGTGTGGGCGAAGCTCTCGGAGAGGCTCGGACGATGGCGCAGTGATCGCGCGTGCGCCGGGACGATTGGCGTGAGCGATGCGGGTGCGGGTGCGATGGTGCTCATGCGTGAACCTCTTCTGCGCCGGAGCGATCGGTATCGCTCGGGGTATCTGACGAGGCCGTGGAGTCGGGCGCCCCGGTGATGGTGAGGAAGACCTCGTCGAGGGTGGGTTTCTGCACGCTGATCTCGGTGACCGAGACGTCCGCTGCGCGCAGCTCGATGAGGAGGTCGGCGAGGCGATCGGGATCGGTCATCGGCGCGGTGAGGCGCGACCCCTCGGGCGAGCGCACGGCCGGCACTCCGAGTACGCGCTGCACCGCGTCGAGGGTCGTCTGCACCTGGAGTTCTGTGCGGTCACCCCGCTCTGCGACTCGCAGGTGGAGTGATGCCGTGCCGACAGAGGATTTGAGCTCCTCCGCCGTGCCCTCCGCGACGACGCGGCCGTGGTCGATGACGGCGATGCGGTCGGCGAGCTGGTCGGCCTCATCGAGGTACTGCGTGGTGAGCAGCACGGTGGACCCCGTGGCGACGAGTTCGCGAATCGTCTCCCACATTTGGCCGCGGGTGCGGGGATCCAGACCCGTGGTCGGTTCGTCGAGGAAGATGAGCGGTGGCTGGGCGATCAGGGACGCCGCGAGGTCGAGACGCCGCCGCATGCCGCCCGAGAAATGTTTGAGGGGACGACGCGCGGCCTCGGTGAGGCCGAAGCGCTCGAGCAGTTCCTCGGATTTGGCGCGCGCGTCACGGCTCGACAGGCCCAGCAGCCGACCAAAGATGACGAGGTTCTCCGTTGCCGACAGCGCCTCATCGACCGAGGCGTATTGCCCGGTCACGCCGAGAAGCTGACGCACGATGTGGGGTTCGTGCGCGACGTCGTGTCCGAAGACGCGGGCCGAGCCCCCGTCCGGACGCAGGAGCGTCGCGAGCATGCTGAGGGTGGTGGTCTTGCCGGCGCCGTTCGGGCCGAGCACGCCGACCACGGTTCCGGTGCGCACCTGCAGGTCGACTCCGTCGACCGCGCGGTGCGTTCCAAACACCTTGACCAGGGACTCGGCCTCGACGGCCCATTCGCTGTGTTGTTGGTTCATGGCATCAGTGTGATGCCCGGCGCTGTCACGGCACTGTCGTACCGCTGCCAGATCGGATCGGCCGCTGTTACGCGGGCCGGGTGTCGGTCAGCCGACGGCAATCGTCGCGGGCAGCGGCAAGTTGCCGATTCCCGAAACGCGCACGTTTGCGAGCCCCTGCCACGCCGCCGCCTGCGCCAGCAATGACGCCGCTACTTCGGGCGTTCGCGCGGGCGCTCGATGCTCTTGCCATGCGGCCTGCACGAGCAGCGTGTTGGAGGCGCGATCCGCTTTGAGATCGATGCGTCCGGCCAGTGTGCCGCCGACCATCAGCGGCAGGCAGTAGTACCCGAACTTGCGCTGCTCTTTCGGCGTGTAGATCTCGATGCGGTAGTGGAAGTCGAACATGCGCTCGGCGCGGGGGCGGAACCAGACCACCGGGTCGAACGGCGTGAGCAGGGCGTTCGGTGCGAGGCGCGACGGCACCGCTGCGTCGCGGTGCATCCAAGCGCGTTCGGGTGCTCCGGAGCGCGTGCGCCAGCCGTCGACGATGACGGGCAACAGCACGCCTTCGGCTTCGAGTTCGGCGACGGCCGCGCGCGCCGGCGTCGACTTCAGCCGATGATAGTCGGCGAGATCGGCGAGCGTACCGACGCCGAGAGACCGCGCGGCTCGCTCGATGAGGGTGCGTTGCGCGCGCGCCGCGGGCGCAACGTCGAGGCCGGCCGCCGGCAGCACCTGTTCTGCGAGTGCATATCTGCGTTGAAACCCGGTACGCCCCGCGGTGACCACCTCGCCCCAGGAGAAGAGTGCCTCGACCGCGCGTTTCGTGTCGCTCCAATCCCACCAGGGACCGCGGTTCGCGCGGGGGCCGTCGTCGAGATCGCGCACGAGCGACGGGCCGGCGTCGGCGAGGTGCGCGCGCACACGGTCGAGCACCGGAGTGAGGGCGTCCGCGCGGCCCGACCGCTGATCGCGGACGCGGCGCTCGGCCATGCGCCACTGGAACAGCGGACGGTCGCCGACCGGGATGAACGCCGCTTCATGCGCCCAGTATTCCGTGAACTCCCCGCTCTCCCAGAGATGCCGGTCGAGCGCGTCGGCGTCGTATCCACCGTGGCGCGAGAACACCGGCAGATGGTGGCTCCGGGCGAACACGTTCACCGAGTCGATCTGCAGCACGTGGAGCCGATCGAGGGCGGTGTCGAAGGGACGGCGCACGCGCAGCTTCGCCGTGTTGGCGAAGCCCTGTGCGGCGAGGGCGACGCGTCGGGCCTCTGGGGCGCTGAGCGAAAGTGTCATGCGGGTACGCTATCGCGCGCCACCGACATCGCGGCGCGCCTGGTCAGGAGCGCCGGGTGATCCGGCACTGCCAATGTGCGGGACCGGAAACCGCACGGCCCCGTCGGTGTCGGCGGGCGTGTGCGCGGGAATCGGCACGTAGATCACGACGTGCAACTCCGTGGCATCCGAGGGGACCAGACGATGATGCTCGAAGAGCACCGGCCCGACGTCGGGGTGCACGAACGCGCGCTGCCGCGAGGCGAAGCGTTCCACGGCGTGCTCGGCCCACTGCATCCGAAAATCGGCACTGTGCGCGTGCAGCCGCGAGATGAGGGCGCGATGCCGGTCAGAGTCGAGTCGCACCCCCGACTCGGCCCGGAACTCGGCGAGGAAGCGCCGACTGTCGCGCTCCCAGTCGGGGAGCAGCGCGCGCAGCCGAGGGTCGGCGTAGATGAGCCAGAGCAGGTTGCGCTCGGCCTCCGGAGTCGAGGCGATCGGCCCGTAGAGCCATTCGTAGTGGTGGTTCCAGCCCAAGATCGCCCAGTCCGTGCCGACGATGAACGCCGGGTGGTCGAGTGCATCGATGAGTCGTTGCAGATGCGCCGGAGCGGCACGGTCGGGCACGTCGCCGGCGACATCGCCCGTATCGACGAGCGATCGCACGTATTGGCGCTCGGCATCGGTCAATGCAAGAACCCGGGCGACCGCGTCGATGACCTGGCGCGACGCGTTGATGTCGCGTCCCTGCTCGAGCCAGGTGTACCAACTCACACTCATGCCGGCGAGCGTCGCCATCTCCTCACGGCTGAGCCCCCGCGATCGGGCCGCACCGGCGCGGCCGCGGCCCGCTGCTGCGGGGAGACCGAGCCCTGCGCGATCCCGCTGGCGTCGGCGAGCAGCCAGAAACTCGCCCAGCTGCATGCGTCGTGGAGTGCGAGGCCGGGGCATGCCCTGATAGTACTGCCAGTACTAGGATTCACGCTCACTTCCGCGCGATACGGCGCCCGTGATGAAGTGAACCATGCCTCCATATCGCTCACGCACGGTCACCCACGGACGCAACATGGCGGGGGCGCGCGCACTGCTGCGCGCCGCCGGCGTTCCCGGTGCCGACATCGGCCGTAAACCCATCATCGCCGTGGCGAACTCCTTCACCGAGTTCGTGCCCGGGCACACGCATCTCGCGCCGGTCGGGCGCATTGTTTCTGACGCGATCACCGAAGCCGGCGGGGTACCGCGCGAATTCAACACCATCGCGGTCGACGACGGCATCGCGATGGGCCACGGCGGCATGCTCTACTCGCTGCCCTCGCGCGACCTCATCGCCGACTCGGTCGAGTACATGGTGAACGCGCACTGCGCCGACGCGCTCGTCTGCATCTCGAACTGCGACAAGATCACGCCCGGAATGCTGCTCGCTGCCCTCCGGCTGAACATTCCGACCGTGTTCGTGTCGGGAGGCCCGATGGAATCGGGACGCGCCGTGCTTGCGAACGGCATGGTGCGCACACTCGATCTCGTCGACGCGATCTCGGACGCGGTGAACGAGAACATCTCGGACGCGGACCTGCAGACCATCGAGGAATCCGCCTGCCCGACCTGCGGCTCCTGCTCGGGCATGTTCACCGCCAACTCGATGAACTGCCTCACCGAGGCGATCGGGCTCTCGCTGCCCGGCAACGGCTCCACGCTCGCGACCCATACGGCGCGGCGGGCGCTCTACGAGCGTGCCGGATCGCTCGTCGTTGACATCACGAAGCGCCACTACGAGGGCGACGACCACACGCTGCTCCCCCGCAGCATCGCGACCCCCGAGGCATTCGGCAACGCCATGGCGCTCGACATCGCCATGGGCGGCTCGACGAACACCATCCTGCATCTGCTCGCGGCCGCGCACGAGGCCGGGGTGGCGTTCGGACTCGACGAGATCGACGCGGTCTCCCGCCGCGTGCCGTGCCTCGCCAAGGTCGCACCGAACGTCGCTGGCGATCGCACCTACTACATGGAAGACGTGCACCGCGCCGGCGGCATTCCGGCCCTCCTCGGCGAGCTGCGCCGCGGTGGGCACCTCGACGACACCGTGCACACGGTGCACGCGGCCACCCTCGGTGAATGGCTCGACGAGTGGGACGTGCGCGGCGGCACCGCTTCTCAGGAGTCGCTCGACCTGTGGCACGCAGCCCCCGGCGGCAAGCGCTCCTCGACGGCGTTCTCTCAGTCAGAACGTTGGCAGAGCCTCGACCTCGACGCCGCGCACGGCTGCATCCGCGATATCGCGCACGGGTACTCCGCGGACGGCGGGCTCGCGGTGCTCCGGGGCAACGTCGCGGTCGACGGCGCGGTGGTCAAGACGGCCGGCGTCGACGAGTCCATCTGGCACTTCGAGGGCACCGCGGTCGTGTGCGAGTCGCAAGACGAAGCCGTCGAGAAGATCTTGAACAAGCGGGTGAGCGCTGGCGACGTCGTGGTCATCCGGTACGAGGGCCCGAAGGGCGGCCCGGGCATGCAGGAGATGCTGTACCCGACGTCGTTCTTGAAGGGCCGTGGCCTCGGCAAGAGTTGCGCGCTCATCACCGATGGCCGATTCTCAGGCGGCACCTCGGGGCTCTCGATCGGACACATCTCACCCGAGGCCGCGGCCGGTGGGGTGATCGCGCTCGTCGAAGACGGCGACCGCATCGTCATCGACATCCCGACGCGCGAGCTCACGCTCGACGTCCCCGCGACAGAGCTCGACCGACGGCGCGCGGCGCTGGAACTGGCGGGCGGCTATCGCCCACGCTCCCGCGAACGCGAGGTGTCGCCGGCGCTGCGCGCGTACGCCACCTTCGCGCAGTCGGCCGACAAGGGTGCGGTACGCGTCGTGCCCGAGATGTAGACGAGCGTCGCCGAGACACCATGATGGCCGCGGAGGAGTTGCTCCCCCGCGGCCATCATGGTGTGCTGCGTGTTAGGCGAACCAGAGTCCCAGCTCGCGTGCTGCCGACTCGGGCGAGTCGGAACCGTGCACGAGATTCTGCTGCACCTTGAGGCCCCAGTCGCGGCCGAGATCGCCACGGATGGTGCCGGGAGCCGCGGTGGTCGGATCCGTGGTGCCGGCCAAGGAGCGGAACCCTTCGATGACGCGGTCACCGGTTGCGCGGATCGCGACCGACGGGCCCGACGACATGAACTCGAGCAGGGGCTCGAAGAACGGCTTTCCCTCGTGCTCGGCGTAGTGCGCGGCGAGCAGCTCGCGGTCGGCGTGCACGAAGCGAAGATCGGTGAGCGTGTAGCCCTTGGCCTCGATGCGACGGATGATCTCGCCGGTCAGTCCGCGGGCGACGCCGTCGGGCTTCACCAGGATCAGGGTCTCTTCTGCCGACATGCATACTCCTCATGGTTCGGTGATCGGGAAGTGCTCGGGCGGGTGGCCCGAGCACTGAGTGTAGCGAATTCAGGCGGTGTCGCCCTGTGCTGCGATCCACGCGGCGCGGTCGCGGTCGATGCGGGCACCGCGCACCATGCAGTAGATCCAGAGCGCGGTGAACAGCACGCCGACGATCAGCGCCATGGGCAGGATGATTGCGGTGAGCAGCATGAGTGCGTGCAGCACCCATCCGGTGATAATGCCGAAGCGGCCGCGACGCATCCCGGCGAGGCCAACGAGAATCACGACCGCGAGCCCGCCGCCCAGGTAGAGGCCGAGCTCGCGCGGCTCCAACGTCGCGAGCCCGAACAGCGTGAGGCCGATCAGCACCACGATGAAGAGCTCGAAGCCGAGCACCACGGAGGCCAGGGCCTTCTGCGTGGACGCCGGGCCACGCCGGGCACCCGCGATGCGCATGGCAGAGTTGTGGGCCGCGGTCTCAGACGGAGACAACTGCAGTTCGGGATCCTGCCCGCCCGATCCCTGCCCGTCGCGCTCGGGCTGCGAGCCGCTCATGCGATCCCCCAGCCCTCGGCACGCGCGAACGCGATGGCTTCGCCGGCGAGGAGCACGCTTCCCACGACGAGCACGGCGCGGCCGTCGGCGCGTGCCGCCCAGGCGCGTGCCTCATCCAGTGCTTCGGGGAGCGACTCGGCGACCTCGATCGGCGTGCCGGGAATCTCCTCCTCCGCGAGCTCGCGCAGCTCATCGCCGTCCGTGGTGCGCGGCGAGTCGACGGGGGTCACCGTGACGCGGTGCGCAATCGGTGCCAGCGTCGAGAGCAGCCCGGTGGCATCTTTCTCGGCAAGCACGCCCACGACGAGCGCGAGCTCTTCGAACGAGAACGACTCGCTGACAGCCGTGACCAGCGCGGCGGCACCGTGCGGGTTATGCGCCGCGTCGACGTACACGATCGGCTCGGTTCCGATGAGCTGGAGTCGACCAGGTGAGGTCAACGCTCCGAAGCCGTCGTCGACGACCTCAGTCGGCAGCGGGCGATCCGCACCGAAGAACGCCTCGGCCGCGGCGATCGCGAGTGCCGCGTTCTCGGCCTGGTGGTGACCGAACAGCGGCACGAAGATCGGATCGTAGGCGAGACCGGAGAGCCCGACGACATCGATCTGGCGCCCGCCGACTGCGAGACGATCATCGGCAAGCGCGAAGTCGCGGCCCTGCACGTAGAGTCGCGCGCCGTGGCGGGCAGCCGCGTCTTCGAGCTCGGCGAGCGCGTCGACCTCTTGCTCAGCCGTAACCACCGTCGAGCCGTCCTTGATGATTCCGGCCTTCGTCCGCGCGATCGTCTCGACATCGGGGCCGAGAATCGCGGTGTGGTCGAGACCGATCGGCGTGAACACGGCGACCTGGGCCTCGACGATGTTCGTCGCGTCCCACTCACCGCCCATGCCAACTTCGATCACAGCGACATCGACCGGTGCGTCGGCGAACGCCGCGAACGCGAGCACCGCGAGCGCCTCGAAGAAGGTGATCGGCCCGTGCCCGGCGGCGACGAGCTCGGCATCGACCACCTCGAGGGGCAGCTTCAGCTCGTCCCACGCTCCGGCGAGCACGGAGCCGTCGATCGGCTCTCCATCGAGCTGGAACCGCTCGGTGAACTCGACAAGGTGCGGGCTGGTGAACAATCCAGTGCGGAGCCCGTGCGCCTGCATGAGCGAGGCGATGGCGCGACTCGTCGACGTCTTGCCGTTCGTGCCCGCGACCTGGATCACCGGATAGGAGAGCTGGGGCGACCCCGCGAGTTCGGCGAGTCGGCGCACCGGCTCGATGCGTGGGCGCGGATTCGCCTCGCCGACGCGCTCGAGGAGTTCAGCGTAGACGCGTTCCGCCGGGCCGGTCATTCCGCGCCTCCGCGCGTCGAAGCGGACTCGGTCGCATCGATCGTGATGACGATCGGGGCTTTCTCAGCACCGATGGCGCGGGCTCCCGACACGTGAACCCCGCCACCCGGGGAACCGAGATCATCGACGATCGCATCGATTCCGATCGCCTCTTGCACCGCGAACCCCTCGGCGAGCGTCTCGGCGGCGATGAGTGCGGCGTGCGCCTCCAGCGCCTCGACGTGTGCAGGCTCTGCGTTGATCGCGAGTACGATCCGGTCGCTGACGTCGAGGCCGGCGTTCTTCCGCGCCTCTTGGACGGCGCGGATCGCATCGCGCGCGATGCCCTCGGCCTCAAGCTCGGTCGTGAGCACGGTATCGAGGATCGCGAAACCGCCACCGGGCAATAGCGTCAGAGCCGGTCCGCCGTCGGCTTCGCCGGACCCCGCGCGCAGGGTGAGCTCGTACTCGTGCGGTTCGAGCGCGATGCCTCCCGCAACAACGACGCCATCGGTTTCACTCCAATCACCGGTTTTCGCCGCCTTGATGGCCTGCTGCACGTGCTTGCCGAGTCGGGGGCCTGCCGCGCGGGCGTTCACCGCGAGCGTCTGCACGATGCCGTGCTCGTCCGCACTCGTCTCGGTCTGCTGCACGAGGCGCACGGACTTCACGTTGAGTTCCTCGCGGAGGATGGCCGCGAACGGCTCGATCGCGCCGGGGTGCTCCGCGACGACGGTCAGTTCTGCGAGCGGCAGGCGCACGCGCAGGCCGCGGCTCTTGCGGAGGGCGAGCGCCTGCGACGTGATCTGGCGCACCTCGTCCATCGCGTCGACGAGCTCGTCGTCGCCCGGGAACTCCGCGGCATCGGGCCAGTCGGCGAGGTGCACGGATCGGCCTCCGGTCAGGCCGCGCCACAGCTCTTCGGTGACGAGCGGAGCGAGCGGGGCGGCGACGCGCGCCACCGTCTCGAGCACGGTGTACAGCGTGTCGAAGGCCTGCTGGTTCTCGGGCTTGCCGTTGTCACCCGCAACGCCTTCCCAGAACCGGTCGCGCGATCGCCGCACGTACCAGTTGGTCAGCACCTCCGCATAGGCGCGCAACGCTTCAGCGGCCGAGGTGGTGTCGAGCCCTTCGAGGTGGGACTGCACATCGCGGACGAGGCGCCCCGTCTTCGCAAGGATGTACCGATCGAGCGGGTCGGTCGAATCGGTGCGACGTTCGGCCGTGAGACCGTCGGCATTCGCATACAGCGAGAAGAAGTACCAGGTGCTCCACAGCGGCAGGATGAACTGTCGCACGCCCTCGCGAATGCCCTCCTCGGTGACGACGAGGTTTCCGCCGCGAACCACAGGCGACGCCATCAGGAACCACCGCATCGCGTCGGAGCCGTCGCGGTCGAAGACCTCGTTCACGTCGGGGTAATTGCGCAGCGATTTCGACATCTTGTTGCCGTCGGATCCGAGCACGATGCCGTGGCTGATCACGTTGGTGAATGCCGGGCGATCGAAGAGCGCGGTCGCGAGCACGTGCTGCACGTAGAACCAGCCGCGGGTCTGGCCGATGTACTCGACGATGAAGTCGGCAGGCTGGTGCGTCTCGAACCACTCCTGGTTCTCGAACGGATAGTGGGCCTGCGCGAACGGCATCGATGCGGAATCGAACCAGACGTCGAGCACGTCTTCGATACGGCGCATCGTCGATCGGCCAGTCGGGTCATCGGGGTTCGGTCGCGTGAGATCGTCGATGTACGGGCGGTGGAGGTCGACCTCGCCGTCGGCATTCCGCGGCAGCTCGCCGAAGTCCGCCTCGATCTCGGCAACCGAGCCGTAGACGTCGACGCGCGGGTACTCGGGGTCGTCGCTCTTCCACACCGGGATCGGGCTGCCCCAGTAGCGGTTGCGGCTGATCGACCAGTCGCGCGCACCCTCAAGCCACTTCCCGAACTGACCGTGCTTCACGTTCTCGGGGACCCAGGTGATCTGTTCGTTGGTCTCGAGCATGCGTTCCTTGATGTCCGTGACGCGCACGAACCAGCTGGAGACCGCCTTGTAGATCAGCGGATTGCGGCAGCGCCAGCAGTGCGGGTACGAGTGCTCGTAGCTCTGCTCGCGCAGGAGGCGCCCGCGCTCGCGCACGAGACGGATGAGGGGGCGGTTCGCATCCATCCAGAGCTCACCGGCGACGTCGGTCACGGCAGCAATGAATCGGCCACCCGCGTCGACGCTCACGATGGTCGGCATGCCGGCAGCGGTCGTGATGCGGTAATCGTCTTCGCCGTAGGCGGGCGACTGGTGCACGATGCCCGTGCCGTCGGTGGTCGACACGTAGTCGTCGGCGAGCACCTGCCAGCAGTGCTCGGTGCCCCACGTCTCGACATCGGAGAAGTAGTCGAAGAGTGGCTCGTACCGGACACCGCTCAACTCTGATCCCGGGATGACCCGGGAAACCGCAGCGACTGCGGCGTCGGCCGAGTCGTAGCCGAGATCCTTGGCGTGCGCGCCGACCAGATCTTCGGCCAACAGGTACGCGGCTGTAGCGTCGGCGCCGTCGCCCGCCCCCGCCGGGCCGGCGGGCACCACGGCGTAGGCGATGGCCGGTCCGACCGCGAGCGCGGCATTGGTCGGGAGCGTCCAGGGCGTCGTCGTCCAGGCCAGAGCGCGCACTCCGGTCAGGTCGAGCTCAGCCGCGCGCTCCCCGGTGAAGGGGAACGCGACGGTCACCGACGGATCCTGGCGCATCTGATAGACGTCGTCGTCCATGCGCAGTTCGTGGTTCGACAACGGGGTCTCGTCACGCCAGCAGTACGGCAGAATCCGTGAGCCCTCGTAGGCGAGACCCTGATCGTACAATCGCTTGAACGCCCAGATGACGCTCTCCATGTACGTCAGATCGAGCGTCTTGTAGCCCCGCTCGAAGTCGACCCAGCGCGCCTGACGGGTAACGTAGTCCTCCCACTCGCGGGTGTACTGCAGCACCGATTCACGAGCCTTGCCGTTGAACGCCGCAACGCCCATCTCTTCGATCTCGGACTTCTCGGTGATGCCGAGCTGTTTCATCGCCTCGAGTTCCGCGGGGAGGCCATGGGTATCCCATCCGAACCGCCGCTCGACCTTCTTTCCGAGCATGGTCTGGAATCGCGGGAAGACGTCTTTGGCGTAACCGGTCAGCAGGTGACCGTAGTGCGGCAGGCCGTTCGCGAAGGGCGGGCCGTCGTTGAACACCCACTCTTCGGCGTGTTCGCGCTGACGGATCGACTCCGCGAATGTGTCGTCGGCCGACCAGAAGTCGAGCACGCACTGCTCGATCTCGGGGAACCTGGGGGAAGGCGAAACGCCGAATGCTGCGCCCGCTGCGGGCGACGAGGTTGCGGCGTGGTCTGACGGGGTTCCCGTGGGCTGCTGGGGATACGGCATGGGTCCTTCTCGATTCCGGCGTCGGTCGTTACTCCTGCTGCCGGGACGAGCTCCGGATCGCAATCCGTCTCCCGCGGTACCACCCCGCTTGCCACCACTCGCCCGGTGCCGGGCGTCGCGGTAACCGCTTCATTCGGCGATGACGGGCCGTGACCGTTCGGTTCTACTGCGCCGAGCGCATTCCGGTTTCCCGGAACCCAGCCGGCGGTTCTTCCGAAGACTCCCCGGTGATGGCCGGATCGCAGTCGCTAGGGAGAGTCTACCTCAGCAGGAAGCGTCTCCCCTGCGGGCATCAGCAAGGGGTGCGCGCGGACCAGGAAGCCGTGCACGAGGCCGTCAGCCGAGCCGAGATCGCCCACTTGATCACGAAGAGGTAACGATACGATTTGTGCAAAACCCCAGCTCACGTCGCATAAAACTCAGTATCCCGGGCGTGTTTTTGCCCTCCGCACCTTGCACATCCGTGCAACACGTTGTTAGCGTCGAAGCAGCGTTGAGGCCGGCCGCGTGCCAGACCTCCGAAATCACGCCGGGGAAATTCTGCCGAAATTCGGTACCCGATGCGTCGGAGGATCACGGGCGGCTCCGTCTCCGCAATAGATAACTGGCCAATCGTGAGGCCGCCAGGCGAGACGCGCCCTGAAACTGCCGCGTAACCGTTGATGTATGTGGCGTGCCTCCGATTTCGTCGTGCCATGAAACGAGGAGTTGAGAGTGACCAGTACAACCGCATCACCCGCAATCGAGGTGTCACATGCGTACAAGGTGTTTGGGCGCCGCCCGAAGGAAGTGGTGAAGCGCCTCCGGAAGGGCGCGACGCGCGACGAAGTTCGCGGTCAGGGAACCGCAGCGGTCATCGACGCCAGTTTCACCGTGGCCCAGGGCGAGATATTCGTCGTGATGGGACTTTCCGGTTCAGGAAAGTCGACCCTGATTCGTATGCTGAACGGCCTGAACGAGACGACCGATGGGTCGATCACCGTATTCGGGAACGAGGTCGTCGGCCTCAGCGGATCTGATCTCCGCGAGCTCCGCCGCGACCGGATGTCCATGGTCTTCCAGCACTTCGCCCTGTTGCCCCACCGATCCGTGCTCGACAATGTCGCGTACGGGCTCGAGTTGCAGGGCGTCGGCCTGGCCGAGCGCCGCGAACGCGCCGGCGCTTGGCTGGAGCGCGTCGGACTCTCGGGCTGGGAAGACCGCCTCCCTGGAGAGCTCTCGGGCGGGATGCAGCAGCGCGTCGGCATCGCCCGCGCCTTCGCCGCAGACACTGACATCTTGCTCATGGACGAGGCCTTCTCGGCACTCGACCCGCTCATCCGACGCGAGATGCAGGAGCAGTTGGTTGAGCTGCAGCAGGAACTGAACAAGACGATCGTCTTCATCACGCATGACCTCAACGAGGCGATGTTCCTCGGCGATCGGATCGCCGTGATGCGCGACGGCCGCATCGTGCAGGTCGGCACCCCCAATGACATCCTGACCGATCCGGCGAACGACTACGTCGCCCAGTTCGTGCAAGACGTCGACCGGGCTCGGGTGCTGACTGCCGGCGACGTGATGGAACCACCACGCGCCGTGGTGCCGGCGAGCGCCGGACCGAGGACGGCACTGCGCACCATGCGCGATCTGCAGACGTCCGCGTGCTTCGTCACCAGCGGGTCGCGGAGGCTGCTCGGCGTCGTGCGCGACAAGGACGTGCTCCGTCAGGTGCGCGAGGGCGGCACCGACATCACCGAACGGCTGCGCCCGACGCCATCGATCGTGAAACGTGAGCAGTTGATTTCCGAGCTCTTCGAACTCGCGGTCGAGAGTCCGCTCCCGGTTGCCGTCACCGACGATGAGGATCGCCTGATCGGCGTGGTGCCTCGTGTCACGCTGCTCGCAGCGCTCACCGACCTCCCCGCCGTCACGACGGAGATTCCGGTCATCGAACCGACGCCGACGATTCCCGCCGACATGATTACCGCAACGCTCGGCGAGACCTCGGAGGCCGATGCGGCCGAAGATCTCGCCTTCGGAACTGAGGAGGTGCGCTGATGGACGACTTCCGCATTCCGCTCGGCGACTGGGTCGCCTCGGCCCTCGACTGGATCAAGGACACCTTCGACGGGCTCCTCGACGTCATCACGATCATCGTGAAGTTCTTGGTCGAGGGCCTCGCCGACGGCCTCGCCTCCGTGCCGGCCATCGTGCTCATCGTCGTGTTCGCCCTCATCGGTTGGGTGGTGCGTTCGTGGCAGCTCGCGGTCGGCACGATGGTGACGATGCTCCTCATCGTCGCCATGAATCAGTGGGAGAACGCGATGCTCACGCTCGCACTCGTGCTGATCGCCGCTGCGATCGCCATCGTCATCGCGGTGCCCCTCGGCATCGCAGCGGCCCGGAATGACACCTTCAGTGCCGTGTTGAAGCCGGTGCTCGACTTCATGCAGACGATGCCGGCCTTCGTCTACCTGATTCCCGCAGTGACGTTCTTCACCGTCGGTTTCGTGCCGGGCGTGTTCGCCACCGTGCTGTTCTCGGTCGCGCCAGGTGTGCGGTTCACCGAGCTCGGAATCCGGAGCGTCGACTCCGAGACCGTCGAGGCCGGATACGCGTTCGGTGCGGCTCCGGGCAAGATCCTCAGGGGCATCCAGCTCCCCCTCGCCACGCCCACCATCATGGCTGGAATCAATCAGGTCATCATGCTGGCGCTCTCCATGGCAGTCGTCGCCGGCATCACCGGCGCCAACGGCCTCGGCAAAGAGGTGGTGGCGGCGATCTCGACGCTCGACACCGCCAAGGGCGTCGAAGCCGGCCTCGGCGTCGTGATCCTCGCCGTATTCCTCGATCGCGTCACCGCGGCCCTCGGCAACCCCGGCGATTACCCCCGCTCCGTGCTGGGCACGCTGCGCCGGCGACGGGACGCCGCGCGCAAGCAGACCGTCGCGAAGGCCGCCTGACCACACCTCACTTCCCATTTGGCGCACCCCGGTGCGCCGCACGAAAGGACGAATGATGCAGAATAAACGAACGATTGCCGGAGTCATCGCCCTCGGCGCCGCGGTTTCTCTGGCCCTCGCGGGGTGCTCGAGTGACGGCGGATCGGCCGATGGGGGCGACAAGGGCACCGTCAAGCTCGGCTACCTGCCGGCCTGGACCGACGGGTTGAGCACGGCCTACCTCCTCGAAGACCAGCTCGGCAAGATGGGCTACTCGGTCGAGATGGACGAGCTGACCGAGGCGGGCGTGCTCTATGCGGGACTCGCCGGCGGCGACTTCGACATCTACCCCTCCGCCTGGCCCGAGTTGACCCACGCGTCGTACATGGAGCAGTACTCCGACGACATCGAAGATCTCGGCGCCTACTACGACGGCGCGGTGCTCACGATGGCGGTTCCCGACTACGTCGACATCGATTCGATCGAAGATCTTGCGGGCGACGCGGAGCGCTTCGACGGCCAGATCATCGGCATCGAGCCCGGTGCGGGCCTGACCAAGCAGACGCAGGAGGTGGCGATGCCCGAGTACGGCCTCGACTCGGACTACGAGCTCGTGACCTCATCGACCGCCACGATGCTCGCGACGCTGCAGGACAAGATCAAGAGCCAGGAAGACGTCGTAGTGACCCTGTGGCGCCCCTTCTGGGCGAACGACGCGTTCCCCCTAAAAGATCTTGCAGACCCCAAGGGTGCCATGGGCGACCCGGAGTCGCTCCACTTCCTCGCGAAGCAGGGCTTCTCGGAAGATATGCCCGAGGTTGCCGATTACATCGCAAAGATCAAGCTCGATGATGAGGCCTACGGCGCTCTCGAAAGCCTGGTGACCGGTGACGAATACAAGAACGACCCGCAGGGCGCCGTGGATGCGTGGCTCGAGGAGTACGGCGACGCCTACCCGGGGCTGATCGCCAGCTGATCGTCTCCTTCGCTGCGCCGCGCGCGGGCCGACTCACGGGACACTCCCCGGAGTCGGCCCGTGCGCGGCGTTTAGAATCGAAACGGCGGGCGGATCCGGCCCGAACGGCACCCCAGGAGGCACCCGATGAGTACGTCCCCCGAAGCAGCACCCGGGCCAGAGATCCGCGAACTGCCGCTCATCCACCTCGTGGTGGTGCGCGAGACCGTTCCTTTCGATCAGTTGCCGTCGTTCTACGATCGCGCGTATCCGACGCTCTTTGGCGCGCTCGAGCGCTTCGGGGGCGCCCCCGCCGCTCCCCCGATGGCGGTCGTGCACGGCAACCCCACTGACGCCGGCCTCGACCTCTCCGTAGCCGTGCCGGTTGCGTGTTCGCTCGCGGAGCTCGGCGACCCGGATGATGTGGCGGTGTCCTCGGAAACGATCCCGGCCGCGCGCACCGCAACGCTGCTCGTGCGCGGCGACTACTCGGGTATCGGCCCTGGATATCAGCGGCTGCACGAGTGGATCGTCGCAGCGGGCGAGACAGCCAGCGATATCTCTTGGGAGCAGTACCTCACCGAACCCGAACCGGGCGGGGACCCGGCACTGAATGAAACACTGCTCGGGGTGCCGCTCCGCGCTCAATGACCCGGGTAAGCTGGAGGTCACACCATCAGGCACCAGTGCAGCGAAATCTGCCGCACGATCACGCGGTGCCGTCCACATCGAACCCCGATCCCGCGACGTCACGGGATCGAGAAGCGGAGCCCCACGCATGAGCGCGATTCCCGACAAGCCGGCACTCGAAGGCCTCGAAGCGAAGTGGGGCCCGGTCTGGGAACAGCAGGGCACGTACGCTTTCCCGCGCGAGCGCGCGACACGGGAAAACGTCTACAGCATCGATACGCCGCCGCCCACCGCTTCGGGTTCGCTGCACGTCGGGCACGTGTTTTCATATACGCACACCGATACTGTCGCGCGCTATCAGCGCATGCAGGGCAAAGACGTGTTCTACCCGATGGGCTGGGATGACAACGGCCTGCCCACCGAGCGACGCGTGCAGAACTACTACGGTGTGCGCTGCGACCCGACGCTGCCCTACGTCGAAGGGTTCGTGCCTCCGCACGAGGGCGGCGACGGCAAGAGCATCAAGGCGGCGGATCAGCAGCCGATCTCGCGCCGCAACTTCATCGAGCTCTGCGAGCGTCTGACCGAGGAAGACGAACAGCAGTTCGAGGCGCTGTGGCGCACCCTCGGCCTGTCGGTGGACTGGACGCAGAGCTACCGCACCATCGGACCCGAGTCGTTGCGCGCCTCGCAGCTCGCGTTCATCCGCAACGTCGAGCGCGGCGAAGCCTATCAGGCTCAGGCGCCGACGCTGTGGGACGTCACCTTCCGCACCGCGGTCGCGCAGGCCGAACTCGAAGATCGCGATCAGCCCAGCGCCTACCACACCCTTGCGTTCCACAAGTCAGACGGATCGGGCGACATCCTCATCGACACGACCCGCCCCGAACTCCTCGCCGCGTGCGTCGCGCTTGTCGCGCACCCCGACGACGAGCGGTACCAGCCGCTGTTCGGCAGCACCGTGCGCACCCCGCTGTTCGACGTCGAGGTGCCGATTGTCGCGCACCACCTCGCGCAGCAGGACAAGGGCACCGGCATCGCCATGATCTGCACCTTCGGCGATGTGACCGACGTCATCTGGTGGCGCGAACTCAGCCTGCCGAACCGCGCAATTCTTGGCTTCGACGGGCGCGTCATCGCCGAGGCCCCCGATGCGATCACCAGTGAGGCCGGTCTCGCCGCATACGCGGACATCGCGGGCAAGACGGTCTTCAGTGCCAAGCAGACGGTCGTCGAGGCGCTGCAGGCGTCGGGCGAGCTCGTCGGCGACATCCGCAAGATCACGCACCCCGTGAAGTTCTTCGAGAAGGGCGACAAGCCGCTCGAGATCGTCTCGACCCGTCAGTGGTACATCGTCAACGGTGCGCGTGACGAGTCGCTGCGCGAGCGGCTGCTGGCACACGGCCGTGAGCTGTCGTGGCACCCCGACTTCATGCGCGTGCGCTACGAGAACTGGGTCGAAGGCCTCTCGGGCGACTGGCTGATCTCGCGCCAGCGCTTCTTCGGCGTGCCGATCCCGGTCTGGTACCCGCTCGATGCGGAAGGCAACCCCGTCTTCGATCAGCCGATTCTCCCTGCCGCTGAGCAGTTGCCGGTGGACCCGTCGAGCGATGTGCCTGCGGGGTACACCGCCGATCAGCGCGGCGTCGCAGGTGGCTTCCAGGGCGAGGTCGACGTGATGGATACGTGGGCGACGTCGTCGCTCACCCCGCAGCTTGCGGGCGGGTGGGAGCGAGACTCCGAGCTCTCTGATCTCGTCTTCCCCTACAGCATTCGCCCACAGGGCCAAGACATCATCCGCACGTGGCTCTTCTCGACGCTGCTGCGGTCAGAACTCGAGAGCGGTCAGCTCCCCTGGCAGCACGCGGGCATCTCGGGGTGGATTCTTGATCCCGATCGCAAGAAGATGTCGAAGTCGAAGGGCAACGTGGTGACTCCCGCGGGCATGCTCGACCAGCACGGCTCGGATGCAGTGCGCTACTGGGCGGCCTCCGCGAAGCTCGGCACCGATGCGGCGTTCGACCCGCAGAATCCGACGCAGATCAAGATCGGTCGCCGCCTTGCGATCAAACTGCTGAACGCCGCGAAGTTCACTCTGAGCTTCGACGCGTCTGGCGCGGGTACCGTCACTGAGGCACTCGACCGCTCGGTGCTCGCCGGACTCGCCACAGTGATCGATGACGCGACGCGCGCGTTCGAGAACTACGATCACGCCCGCGCGCTCGAGCTCACCGAGTTCTACTTCTGGACCTTCTGCGACGACTATCTCGAACTCGTGAAGGAGCGCGCCCATAACGGCAGCGGACAGACCCAGGCCTCGGCGGTGACCGCACTCCGCACCTCCCTCTCGGTGTTCGTGCGGCTGCTGGCTCCGTTCCTGCCGTACGCGACCGAAGAAGTGTGGTCGTGGTTCGGCGAGGGTTCGGTGCACCAAGCCGCGTGGCCGGTGGCCGCGGAAGCGACCGATCTCGCGGGCGAGGGCGCCGATGCGGGGCTGCTCGGCCTCGTCGGTGCTGCACTGGTCGGCATCCGCGGTGCGAAGACCGCCGCCAAGGCCTCACAGAAGACGCCGGTCTCCGTTGCAGTCATTCAGGCGCCCGTCGCTGACCTGCCGCGCCTTGAGTCTGCCTCGGTCGATCTCGCGGCCGTCGGTCGCATCGCGGAACTGCAGCTCGTTGCGGCGGATGACGACGCCTCGGGTGTGGTCGTCGCCGACATTCAGCTGGCGCCGGTGGAGGCCTAAGCATGCAGCTGGGGGCGCGGTGGCAGACGGGGGCGGCCCCGCACCGCAGCGTGCCCCCGCTGCTGCATGCCGCTATCGCGAACCAGGAATCGGTACATCCGAACGCAGTCTCTTGGACGCTGACGTGGCTGGAGGGCCGACCGCGCTGCGTGCTTGACGACATCGCCTTCGTCGGGCTCGACGCGCGCGGTCGCGTGCTGAGCGGAGCACTCCCTGCCGCATCCCCGGCAGATCGTGCGGGGGCATGGGAGCCGGTCAGCGGCTCGCCGCTGTCTGCAACAGGTCGCGGTGAGCATCTCGACGGCGACGAAGATGACTGGTTGAGCTGAGGAGTACGCATGACGAAACGACCGCCCGTGAAGCTTCGTGCAGCGGTGCTGCTCGCAACCAGTGCGGCGTTGGCCGGCATGCTCGTCGGCTGCGCCCCCGAACCCACTGCGGGTCGAGGTTCGTCAGACTCGAAGACGTCCACTTCGACGAGCGCCCCGTCAACCCCCAATGCCTCGAGTGACAGTGCGGCCGAGAACACGGGAGAAACCTCAGACGACGCGAACGCTCACGCCACCGCCGACAGCTCTGCGAAGGGCGGCGATGGGAGCGGCAGCTGGGAGGAGACCGGCATTCCCGGCGGCGGCGAGGGCAAATCGGCGGTGCTCCCTGCATCGTTCCCGACCACTCAGTTCGTCGTGCCCGCCGGAGCAACGATCGACGATGCCGGTGAGCGTTCAGCGAGCGCCTGGTTCGTCGTGCTGCGTGCGCCGAATCGCGCTGGTGCTGACGCGCTGTGGCAGAGCGTCATCTCGCAGAGTGGATTCACCGTGTCGGCCTCAGATGAGTCGGGCGATGGCGGAATTTCAGCGCACCTCGACGGGGGTGGGCTCAGCGTCGAGGCGCTGCTCATCCCGAACGCCGATGGCTCTGTACTGTTGAGCTACGATCTCGAGCACGCAGGCTAGTCGGTGCGACTCGCGCTCATCCGTCACGGCCAGACTGACTGGAACCGTGCCGGTCGTATGCAGGGTCGCACTAATATTCCGCTGAACGCGGCCGGACGCGCACAGGCGTCGGAGCTGGCGAGGTCACTCACCGACGGCGAACCGTGGGACGCGGTGGTGTCGAGCCCGCTGGCTCGCGCGACGATGACAGCTGAGGTGCTGGCGAATCAGCTCGACCTGGGGGCGGTGCTGCCAGTGGCAGAGCTCGTCGAGCGCTCATTTGGCGCCGCAGAAGGAATGTCGCCGGCGGAAGCGCTCGAGCGTTGGCCTGATCGACAGTATCCGGATATGGAGGGCGCTCAAGCGGTGGCTGCACGCGCCAGCAGGGCGCTGGAACGCATTGCGGGGCGTCACCCTCAGCAGCGGGTGCTCGCTGTATCGCACGGGTCGTTCATTCGGCATCTTCTCGCGCACGTCGCCGGTACCCGGGTCGAGCGCATCCCACGAATCGGAAACGTGGAGATGTCGCTGCTCAGTCGAGACGCTGACGGAAAGTGGAGCGTCGATGATGTCGCCGGCGTCTCACTGGCAATGTGAGCGAGGCAATCCGACGGCGACCCGACTTAGGCGATCTCGAGGCCACCGCGTGATTGAAGGATGCGCGGAGCCGCGTCTCCCACGACTGATTCCGGAGTGACGATCACCTTGGTGATATCGCCATCTGACGGCACCTCGAACATGACGGGGCCGAGAATGCCCTCAAGAATGGCCCGGAGGCCACGCGCACCGGTCTTTCGTTCAACCGCTTGTTCAGCGATAGCTTCGAGAGCGGCGTCTTCGAACTCAAGACTCACTCCGTCGAGTTCGAACATGCGCTGATACTGCTTCACGAGCGCGTTCTTCGGTTCCGTCAGAATGCGGGTCAGTGCATCGACGTCGAGTGGATCGACCGTGGCAACGACCGGCAGTCGGCCAATGAACTCGGGAATCAGGCCGAACTTGTGCAGATCTTCGGGTTGCACCTGAGAAAAGAGCTGGTCGTCGTTTCGCTTGCTCGATACCGGAGCACCGAACCCGATACCGCCCTTGCCGAGTCGCGAGCCGACGATGTCTTCCAACCCGGCGAATGCGCCCGCAACGATAAACAATACATTCGTCGTATCGAGCTGGATGAACTCCTGGTTCGGATGCTTGCGACCGCCCTGCGGAGGAATCGAGGCGACCGTACCCTCGAGAATCTTGAGGAGCGCCTGCTGCACTCCCTCCCCCGACACGTCTCGGGTGATTGAGGGGTTCTCCGCCTTGCGCGAGATCTTATCGATCTCATCGATGTAGATGATGCCCGTTTCAGCTCGCTGCACATCGAAGTCAGCCGCCTGCAGCAGCTTCAACAGGATATTCTCGACATCTTCGCCGACGTACCCGGCCTCGGTCAGCGCCGTCGCATCGGCGACAGCGAAGGGCACGCCGAGCTGCCGTGCAAGCGACTGAGCCAGATAGGTCTTGCCGCACCCCGTCGGACCGATGAGCAGAATGTTCGACTTCGCGATCTCAACCTGTTCGGAGGCCACCTCAGCGCTCGCCAGTGTGGACATCGCTCGTACGCGCTTGTAGTGGTTGTATACCGCGACGGCGAGCGATTGCTTCGCACGCTCTTGCCCGATGACGTACTGGTTGAGGAAGTCGGCGATCTCACGCGGCTTGTGCAGCGTGAAGTCTGAGGTCTCTGGAGCCTGGTGCTCGGCGAGCCGCTCTTCAATAATCTCATTGCAGAGCGCGACGCATTCGTCGCAGATGTAGATCTGCGGGCCCGCAATGAGCTGCTGCACTTGCTTCTGCGACTTGCCGCAGAAGGAGCACTTCAGCAGCTCGCTGCTTTCGCCGATCTTCGCCATGCGGAGCTCCTTCACCTACTCGGTCTGATCCGGTGTCTTCGAGACTAGCGGGAGCCTCCGACATTGATGGGCGGCACGCCGGAGCCCCGGGGTCACCCCCGGGGCTCCGGAATACTACTGCGCGATCACCGGTTGCGGATTCTTGCGGCTCGTCAGCACCTGATCGACGAGGCCGTATTCGAAGGCTTCCTGCGCACTGAGGATCTTGTCGCGATCGATATCGCGGTTCACCTCCTCGATGCTGCGCTTGGAATGCTTCGACAGCGTCTCCTCGAGCCACTCGCGCATGCGGAGAATCTCGCGCGCCTGAATCTCGATGTCTGATGCCTGGCCGTGACCGCCCTGGCCGCTCGACGGCTGGTGGATCAGCACGCGTGCGTTCGGAAGTGCGAGCCGCTTCCCCGGAGTACCGCCGGCGAGCAGCACCGCTGCAGCTGACGCTGCTTGGCCCAGGCACACCGTCTGCACGTGCGGACGGATGTACTGCATCGTGTCGTAGATCGCGGTCATCGCGGTGAACGAGCCGCCCGGCGAGTTGATGTACATGGTGATGTCGCGCTCGGGGTCCTGGCTTTCGAGCACGAGCAACTGCGCCATGACGTCGTCGGCGGATGCGTCGTCGACCTGCACCCCGAGGAAGATGATGCGATCCTCGAAGAGCTTGGCGTAGGGGTCTTGGCGCTTGTATCCGTATGCGGTGCGCTCTTCGAAGGAGGGCAGCACATAGCGCGATTCAGGCATCTGCAGGTGCGAGCCGCCGGCCTGGGGTGCGTATGAAGTATTCATCGAGTCGATTCTTCCTGTCCGTCTCGTCAGTTGCTGCTCGTGCCTCCGCCGCCGACGACGTCGGAGGCGGAGTCGCGAATGAAATCGATGAAGCCGTACGCGAGCGCCTCATCGGCCGTGAACCAGCGATCGCGGTCCCCGTCTTCGTTGATCTGCTCGACCGACTTTCCGGTCTGCGCTGCGGTGATCTCAGCGAGACGGTTCTTCATCGAGGTGATGAGCTGCGCCTGCGTCTGAATGTCACTCGCCGTGCCGCCGAAGCCGCCATGGGGCTGATGCAGAAGCACGCGCGCGTTCGGAGTGATGTAGCGCTTGCCCTTCGTGCCCGCGGTGAGCAGGAACTGTCCCATCGACGCCGCCATACCGATACCGACGGTGACGATGTCATTCGGCACGAACGACATCGTGTCGTAGATGGCCATACCAGCGGTGATCGAGCCGCCGGGCGAATTGATGTACAGGTAGATGTCTGCTTCCGGATCTTCCGCCGCGAGCAGGAGGATCTTCGCGCAGATCTCGTTCGCGTTGTCGTCGCGCACCTCCGACCCCAGCCAGATGATGCGATCCTTCAGCAGTCGCTCGAACACACTGTTCGGTGGCGTCTGTTCAGCCATGCGGCGCTCCATTCGTTGTTGCTTGATTCGAGCGTACCGATTCGCGGGCCGCACGGGAGTCGTGTTCGCCGTGGGCGCATGGTGGTGCTCGACGACTGTGAACCTCCGCAGACGCAACGATCCCCCGTCTCTCACCGAGACGGGGGATCGTTGGAGACCGGGAGGTTCGACTTACTTGTCGCCCTCAGCTGCCTCAGCAGCGGCCTTCTTGGCGGCGCGGGTTGCGGCGGCCTTCTTCGCGGCGGCCGAGCGGGCAGCCTTCTTGGCTTCCTCATCGTCTGCAGCGGGCTCAGCTGCGGCCTTCTTCGCGGCCGGCTTCTTGGCAGCGGACTTCTTCGCCGGTGCTGCAGCGGCCTCGGCCTCGTCTGCGCCCTCCGCAGATTCGCCCGACTCGTCATCGGTATCGACCGCGGTGAACTCGCTCAGGTCGACGGTGTTGCCGGCCTGATCGACGACGGTCGCCTGCGCCAGCGCCACTGCGAGTGCCTTGTTGCGCGTGACCTCGCCGAGGATGACACCCATCTGGTTGCCCTGGCTGATGGCCTGCAGGAACTGCGTGGGCTCCATGCCGTACTGCTGCGCCGACTGGAAGATGTACTGCGAGAGCTCGTTCTGCGTGGGCGTGACACCCTCTGCCTCGACGATGGCGTCGAGCAGCAGCTGCAACTGGATCTGCTCTTCAGACGACTTGCGCACCTCAGCGCGGTGCTCGTCGTCTTCGAGGCGACCTTCGCTCTCGAGGTGGCGGTGCACCTCTTCTTCGACGAGTTCTTCAGACACGGGAATACCGGCCTGCTCGATCAGGGTCGCGGTGAAGAGGTCGCGTGCCTGCTGGCCCTGAGCGAAGACCGAGGCCTTCGAGACCTGCTCCTTGAGGCTGTCGCGAAGCTCGGCGATGGTGTCGAACTCGCTCGCGAGCTGCGCGAACTCGTCGTCGGCCTCGGGGAGCTCGCGCTCTTTGACGGCGGTCAGGGTGAGTTCGACCTCCGCGTCCTGGCCTTCGTACTCGCCGCCGAGCAGCTGCGACGTGAAGTTGGTCGTCTCACCTGCGGTGAGCGTCTCGACCGCCTCATCGGTGCCGACGAGCAGATTGCCTGCGCCGATCTCGTACGAGACTCCGCTCGCCTGGTCGACCTCGACGCCGTCGATGGTTGCGGTGAGATCGAGCTCGACGAAATCGCCCGACTTGGCCGGGCGATCCACGGTCACGAGGGTGCCGAAGCGCTCGCGCAGCTTGGTCAGCTCGTCTTCGATCGCAGCTTCGTCGACCTCTGCGTTGTCGACGGTGAGCTTGATGCCGGCATACTTCGGCAGCGTGAACTCGGGGCGCACCTCGACCTCGAAGACCAGTTCGAGCGTGCTCTTCGGATCCTTTGCGTCAGGCCACTGGGCGACGTCAGCCGTGGGGCGACCCATCGGGCGCTCCTCGGCCTCTGCGATCGCCGACTGGTAGAAGTCATCGAGCGAGGCGTTGACAGCCTCCTGGATGACGGCCTCGCGGCCGACGCGCTGATCGATGATCGGCGCGGGCACCTTGCCCTTGCGGAAACCGGGGATCGAGACCTGCTCGGAGATGGTCTTGTACGCCTGCTTGAGGTACGGCTCCAGCTCGTCGAGCGTGACCTCCACGCTTAGCTTGGCGCGGGTGGCAGTGAGCTTCTCAGCTGTCGTCTTCGGCAATTTGGCCTCTCATCATCTGAATTTCGATCGGATGCCGGTTTCGGGCCGGCGGACCCTGGTCGGGGCGACAGGATTCGAACCTGCGACCTCCCGCTCCCAAAGCGGGCGCTCTAGCCAAGCTGAGCTACGCCCCGGTGAACCCGGGTGTCCCGTGTGATGGCGCGCGAACGCGCACAACCCGAGCAAGTCTAGCCGAAACACGGGCTGAACACATGCACGTGAAACCGCTCCGAGTGTCAGCGCGGGTGTGCAATGGCTCCGGCAACACAACAGGCCCCGCCGGAGCGGGGCCTGAGAAGTGGAGGGGATGACGGGAATCGAACCCGCGTAATCAGTTTGGAAGACTGAGGCTCTACCATTGAGCTACATCCCCGTGCTGCGTGCAGCGCGTCGTGCCGAAGCACCTCACCGAGCATAGTGCATTCGCGACGAGTGTTCGAACGGTGGCTTATTCGGCGCGTGTCGCGTTGCGATGATGTGCCGCGGTTTCGAGGTATCGCGCCGAATTCTGGCGCACGGATTCGCGATCGTCCGCGTTCAATTCCCGCACGACCCGGCCAGGTACACCCACGACCAGGGAATTCGGGGGGACGACCATGCCCTGCGGCACGACGGCGCCCGCGGCAACGAGGCTCCCAGCTCCGACGACGGCACCGGTCAGCACCGTCGCGTGCATGCCGATCAGACAGCCCGCTTCAATGATCGCGCCGTGGATCATCGCCAGATGACCGACCGACACGTCATCGCCGATGAGTGCCGCGTCGCCGCGCTGCGTGTGCACCACGGCCCCGTCTTGAATGTTCGTGCGAGCGCCGATGCGCACGGCATCAGAATCCCCGCGCACGACCGCGTTGTACCAAACGCTGGAGTCTTGAGCGATCTGCACGTTGCCGACCACCACGGCCCCAGGGGCGACCCATGTGGACTTGTGGATCTCGGGCGCGCCGTACGGGGCCACCGCAATGACGCGTCCGTGCAGATTGGGGTTTTCGGTCATCATCGAATCCCATCGTTCAGCGGAGAGCAACTCGCCAGAAAATGCAAACAGCCCTTACCGAAATGGTAAGGGCTGTGGTCGCTCCCCCGGCTGGGCTCGAACCAGCGACATCCTGATTAACAGTCAAGCGCTCTGCCAACTGAGCTACAGGGGATCATTGCGTCTGCAACCCCATAAGGTTAGCAAGCTCGAAACGAGCAGTGCAAATCGAGCCGGCCCGGGCGATTCGCAGGCCGCTACTCGTCCGCAATCTCGTCGTATGCGGTGGCGCGCAGCGCCTGAGCGAGGCGCTGCACATAGCCGTGATCAGCATTGCGGAAGATCTCGTTGATGTCGCCACGTCCGACAACGCGACCCTGCTGCATCACGAGCACCTCCTGCACCAGCGCTTCCAGCATTCCGATGTCGTGGCTGATCAGCAGCATCGTCGCTCCCGTGCGCTCGCGATACCAGCGCAGCAGTTCGACGATTTTGGGTCGATTGTTCGCGTCGACGCCGAGGGTCGGCTCGTCGGCGATCAGCAGGCTCGGGTCGAGCATGAGCGACCGGATCACCGCGACGCGCTGACGCTGACCTTTCGAGAGTTCGTAGGGATACTCCTGGAGTTTCGCGAGCGGCATCGCCACGATGTCCATCATCTCCGCGATGCGCTCGCCGAGCGATTCGCGGTCGAAGTGCTTGCTGCGCTCGACGATCGGTTCGAAGAGGATGTCGCCGACATTGAGTTCGGGCGTGAGCGTCGCCCCCGCGTCTTGCGCCAGGTGCCCGACGTGGGCGGTGAGTCGTGCCTTGGCTCGACGACCCAGACGTTTCATCGGCACGTCCATCACCGTGGCTTCGCCGCCCGTCAGCTTGATGCGCGACGACTTCTCGTTCGCATCAAGCGCCCGACCCGCCAGAAACCGTGTGAGCGTCGACTTCCCCGAGCCGCTCTCTCCGAGCAGTGCGATCACGTTCCCGCGCGCGACCTCAAACGTCAGGCCCTCGACCGCTTCGAATTCCCGACCGCCGGCGTGCGCCGGGTACGAGAGTGAGAGATCGGAGACGCGGATCGTGGGATCGGCATCGACTACGGGCTGGGGCATCCTGGAAACTCCTCCGGGGTTCGCGGTGTCCTGCGGCTGTCGAAAGCCTAGGGCATGTGCGAGTTCGGTCCAGGAAATCTCCCGGCACGTTGCTCATTCATCGCGCAGGCTCCGTCGCGCCGCCTCGAGCGCCACCAGTTGCTCCTGGATGCGACGCGCGCGGGGGTCGCTCGAATCACCGAGTCTCTGGTGCCGGGCGAGCAATTCGCGCTTCAGCTCAACGAGGTCTCGATCGAGCAGTGAGACCACGACGTCTCTCGAGTAGGCGGCGAGCTGTCCGCTTTTGCTCTGCGGGATGGGCAGTGGCACCATCGCGAGCTCACGTACCAACCCGTGATGCGTCTCGGGAACCGCTGCGATCACCGCGTCGAGCCAGCCGGGGGCGCCGAGCTGCGTGAGACCTGTTGCCAGGCCGTCGCGCACGATACGGAGATCGGGTTCGAACACTTGCGCGGTCACGGCCTGTTGCAGCAAATCCGCGCCGATACTGTCGCCCTGCTGCAGCATCGCAATGATGGCGTCGCGTTCGAGGCGCGTTGTCGGGGCATTGCGCAACGTCGACACGCCGACGCGCCGTGGTGCCTGAGGTTCGGAGCCTGCCGCCCCGGCGCTACCGGCATAGGGGTCGCCTGCACTGCCGTAGGGGTCGTCTCCCTCGAACGCTTCGCTGAGGGAGTCCCCATACGGGTCGCCCGGGCCAGAGGCTTGCGCAGCGACGCGCTGACGGGCCGGCGCCCCGCGATGCTGCCCGCGCTGCTGCGTGCCACCGTTTGTGCGCGGCTGCGGGCGGGGGGATCGCTCCGCGCCGCGCACGGCCTGCTGCACCTCCCCCAGTTCCGCACCGAGCATGCGTGCAAGCTCGCGGGTGTACCCGGGGCGAAGCGAGGCGTCTTTGATCTCCGCGATGATGGGTGCGGCCTCGCGGAGCGCCGAGACGCGCCCCTCGACGCTATTCAGATTGAATCGCGCAATCGCCTGTCGCAGCGCGAACTCGAACAGGGGCACCTTGCGCGTGAACAGTTCGCGCACGGCTTCATCCCCGCGATGCTGTCTGAGGTCGGAGGGGTCGAGGCCTTCCGGAGCGACCGCGACGTACGTCTGCGCGGTGAACCGCTTCTCTTCGCTGAATGCGCGCAGTGCGGCCTTCTGACCGGCCTCGTCGGGATCGAAGGTGAACACGACCTCGGCCGCAGAGTCATCGCCCATGATGCGGCGAAGTACCGCGATGTGATCTTTGCCGAATGCAGTGCCACAGGTCGCGACGGCAGTTTCGATGCCCGCGAGGTGACAGGCCATGACGTCGGTGTACCCCTCGACCACCACGGCGCGCTTGCCCCGCGAGATCGCTTTCTTCGCGAGATCGAGCCCGTAGAGCACCTGGGACTTGTGGTAGACGGGAGACTCTGGGGTGTTCAAATACTTCGGGCCGTTATCGTCGTCGTAGAGCTTGCGGGCTCCGAAGCCGAGTGTCTGGCCGCTCGTATCGCGGATCGGCCACACGATCCTGCCGCGGAAACGATCGTAGGCACCGCGCTGGCCCTCAGAAGCGAGCCCCGAGAGCACGAGCTCCTGCGGGGTGTAGCCCTGCGCGCGCAGATGCCCGGTCATGCCATCCCACCCTCGCGGGGCATAGCCGACACCGAAGTGCGCGCACGCGGCCGCATCGAACCCGCGGGCCGTGAGAAACTCGCGTGCGGTCGTGGCTTCGTCGCTCTGCAGCTGCTCCATGAAGAACGCCGCAGCTGACTGGTTCGCCGCGAGCAGACGCGCCCGATTCGGCCCATCTTCGCGCTGAAAACCACCCTCTTCGTACGTCAGCACGTAGTGGATGCGTGCGGCCAGGCGCTCGACGGTCTCCGCGAACGTGAGGTGGTCCATGCGCTGCACGAAGGTGAACGCGTCGCCCGACTCGCCGCACCCGAAGCAGTGGTAATACCCGAGCGCCGGCCGCACATGGAAGCTCGGGCTCCGCTCATCGTGGAACGGGCAAAGCCCCTTCATCGAGTCGATGCCGGCGTTCTTCAGCGTGACGTAGTCGCCGACGAGATCCGCGAGATTCGTGCGCCGCTTCACTTCCTCAACGTCGCTCGCCCGAATCCTGCCTGCCATAGGGCAGAGTCTAGCGCCGCACGACGCGCTTCAGAGCGCGCCCACACGCTCCCTGCGCATGCCCCTCTCGGTTCAGCGCGTGGCGCGGCCCCGGTCGGATCAGACGAGCGGGATGTCGCAGAGTCGCTTGTGCCAAGCGATCGCCGATTGATCGGTGAGCGAGGCCACCTGATCGACGATGGCGCGCTTCCGCCCGGCGTCGTCCGACGCTTCACGGAAATCAGCGGCGAATGCGGGCTCGAGCTCGCTGTCGCCGGTCTGCCACAGGACGTCGAGCAGTTCGTTCAGCAGTTCGCGCTGCCGACGGTAGGTCGGTTGCCGCCGGCCGCTGGCCATCACGAACGCCGCGACGATGCCCTTGAGTACGGCGATCTCCGCTCGGATCTCACGCGGCACGATCACCGAGGCGCCGTACCGAGCGAGTGGAGTGCCGTCAGCAGACTCGAGGGTCGCAGCGATCGAACCGCGCGCGAAATGCCCAATCATGTCGCTCGTAAAATTCTTAAGCTGTGCCTGATGAGCGCGCGTGCCATCCCATCGGGTGAGCCAGTTCGAGGTTTCCGCGATCCGATCGTACGCGGCACCCAGCTCGTCGCGCGAGAACGAGCCGTCGGCCCACTCCGAGACGTCGGTAATGAGCCCGTCGTGCCCGGAGCGAGCGGTCAAGATCTCGGGATCGATGAACCCGCTCACCACCGCGTCTTCGAAGTCGTGCACGGAATAGGCGATGTCATCGGAGAGGTCCATGGCCTGCGCCTCCGCGCACTTCTGCCGTTCCGGTGCGCCTGCCCGGAGCCAGGAGAAGACGGGAGCGTCGTCGGCGAAGTATCCGAACTTCGCGCTGCCGGGCTCCGCTTCATCCAAACTCCACGGGTACTTGCAGCTCGCGTCGAGCGTCGCCCGGGTCAGATTGAGCCCCACGCTCCGACCGTCGGCATCGAACCGTTTCGGCTCCAGCCTGGCCAGCACGCGCAGTGTCTGCGCATTGCCCTCGAACCCACCCGCATCGGCGGCCCACTCGTTGAGGGCCTTTTCACCGTTGTGCCCAAAGGGCGGGTGACCGAGGTCATGGGCGAGGCAGGCCGTATCGACCACGTCTTGTGCGAGATGCAGGGCGACCGCGAGCTCGCGTCCGATTTGCGCGACCTCAAGCGAGTGCGTCAGGCGGTTGCGCGCGAAATCGATGCCCGCAGTCGGGCTGAGCACTTGCGTCTTGGCGGCGAGCCGACGCCAGCCGCTGGAGTGCAGCACGCGCGCGCGATCGCGGGCGAAATCGCTGCGACCGCCGCCGTGCGCTTCCGGAACGTAGCGTTCCGCGTCTGCTCGGTCGTACCCGATGGGCAGGCCGGGATCACCCACCGGAGTCGTCTCGCTCGGCCTCGGCGAGGTCGGCGTAGTCAATGCCTTCGCTGGTGCGGCTCTCGAGCCAACGATCGGGCAGTACTACACGCTTCGGGCTGCCGGCGCGACCGCGCTGCCCTTCGGCGCCCTCGCCCGGATACGGCATCGAGCCGTCCATCGTGGCGAAGATCTCGTCCATTTGCGCGATCGACTCGACCGCCGCCAGCGCACGGCGCGTATCGCCTCCGACACCGTAGCCCTTGAAGTACCAGGCGACGTGCTTGCGGATGTCGCGACAGGCATGCGGTTCGTCATCGTCGTAGAACTCGACGAGCAATTCGGTATGGCGACGCATGGCCTCCATGACGAAGCCGAGCGGCGGCTTCGCGATCGCCGCTTCCGCCGCCTCCTCGGTGATCTCCCCCGCCTCGGCGCGGAACGCCGCAGCAAGATCGCCGAAGAGCCACGGGCGCCCGAGGCATCCGCGGCCGACCACGACGCCGTCGCAGCCCGTCTCCCGCACCATACGAATTGCGTCTTCCGCAGACCAGATGTCGCCGTTGCCAAGGACGGGGACGCTGGTGATCGTCTCCTTCAGCGTCGCGATCGAGCTCCAGTCGGCGTGACCCGAGTAAAACTGGTTTGCCGTGCGACCGTGCAGCGCGATGGCCGCCACGCCCGCACCCTCTGCCGCGCGAGCGGCATCGAGGTACGTCAGGTGATCCTCATCGATACCCTTACGCATCTTCACCGTGAGCGGGATGTCGCCCGCGGCGCGCACCGCTCCCTCGACGATGGCGCGGAACAGATCGCTCTTCCAGGGAAGCGCCGAACCGCCACCCTTGCGCGTGACCTTGGGCACCGGGCAGCCGAAATTGAGATCGATGTGGTCGGCCAGGTCTTGATCAACGAGAAAGCGGACCGCCTCGGAAACCGTCTTCGGGTCGACGCCGTAGAGCTGAATCGATCGCGGTGTTTCGCTCTCGTGGTGCTTGATCAAACGCAGCGACGCGGGAGTGCGCTCGACCAGCGCACGGCTCGTGATCATCTCGCTGACGTACAGACCGGCGCCGTATTCACGGCACAGTCGACGGAACGCAGTGTTGGTGATGCCGGCCATGGGTGCGAGTACGACCGGCACGTCGAGTGCGAGCGGGCCGATGCGCAGGCGGGCGTCACCGAGAGTCTGGGAAGTCATATCTCCTCCATTCTCGCAGATCAGGAGGCGGTGGGCGTGTCGACTGCGCCGCCGAAGCGGCGGTCGCGGGCATGGTAGATGCGGATCGCCTCCCACAGCTCGCGCCGCCCGAAATCGGGCCAGAGCGTGTCTTGGAACACCATCTCGGCGTAGGCCGACTGCCACAGCATGAAGTTGCTCGTGCGCTGCTCCCCCGAACTGCGCAGAAACAGGTCGACGTCAGGGAGTTCAGGCACATACAGGTGGCGCTCGATCGTGCGCTCGGTGATGCCGTTCGGCGACAGACGCCCGGCGCGCACCTCTGCCGCGATCTCTCGCACCGCATCGGTGAGCTCGTTTCGACCACCATAGTTGACGCACATCGTGAGTGTGAGCCCGGTGTTCTTCGCGGTTGCGCGCTCGGAGGCCTGCAGCTCGCTGATGACCGATCCCCACAGTCTGGGCCGTCGACCAGCCCAGCGCATGCGCACGTTCCACGCATCGAGCTGCGCACGCCGTCGACGCAGCACGTCACGGTTGAAGCCCATGAGAAACCGCACCTCGTCGGGCGAGCGCCGCCAGTTCTCCGTCGAGAAAGCGTAGACGCTGAGGTGCCCCACGCCCGCCTGAATCGCCCCGGCGACGACGTCGAGCAACGCCTGCTCTCCCATCCGGTGGCCCTCGACTCGCGGCAGGCCGCGCCGATTCGCCCACCGTCCGTTGCCGTCCATGACGATCGCGACGTGCTTCGGGGCCGGTCCGTCGAATTGCGGCGGTTGCTCTCCGGTCCAATCGACCGGAACGAGCATGGTGGGCGCGGAGTGCATGCCTGCCAGTGTAGAGGCGGGCCGCCGAGCGTCAGTTGCGCGGCGCGCTGAAGGAGCGGAGCCCGCGCTCGAGGTGAAACTGCGTGTACGCCGCCGCGATCCCGGCCGCCTGGCCCCGCTCGCGCTCCGTCGACGAGACGGCCCCGTCCCAGTCACCGACCAGCAGCGCCTCGAGCAGCGCGATGCTCCCAGGATCGAGTCGGGGCGACCCCGGCGTACGGCATTCCTCGCAGACCACGCCGCCGAGTTGCACGACCACCGCCGTGTGCGGCCCGGGGCGAGCGCATCGCACGCAGTCGGTGAACCCCGGAGTCCAACCTGCGATCGAGAGCGCACGCAGGAGATAGCCGTCGCGCACCAGCTCCGGTGGAATCCGGGCCGCGGCGAGTGTACGCAGCGCGCCGACGAGCAGGCCGTAGAGTTCGCGCGACGTGTCGCCCTCGCCCAACCGTTCGGCGGTTTCGACGATCACGTTGCCGGCGCGGTACCGGTCGTAGTCGGCACTGATCTGCGGGCCATAGGCTCCCAGAGTCTCGGCCTGAGTGATCGTATCGAGGGTGCGGCCCTCGAAGCACTGGAGATCGGCCACCATGAAAGGTTCGAGACGGGCGCCGAACTTCGACGAGGTGCGTCGCACGCCCTTGGCCACCGCACGCAGCAGCCCGCGCCCGGGCGTGAGTAGGGTGACAATGCGGTCGGCTTCACCCAGCTTGTGGGTGCGCAGCACGACCCCGGGTTCGCGGTAGAGGGGCACCCCCTCAGTATCGCGCAGGAGGTGATATCGACGCGGAGATTCCGCGAGCGGCGCAACTCCGGGTGCGCGAGAATGGACGGGTGTTCGACGAGACGTTCCGGATCCCGCTGTATGCCGATCTCACCGCCGTGGGGGTCGGCAGCTTGCAGGGCGCGATGTTCGCCGCCGGGTTCAAACGCATCGACCTGCTGGGCGTCGCGATCATCGGCATCTTCTCGGGGGTCGGCGGCGGTTTTCTTCGCGACGTCTTCCTCGGTCAATCGCCCGCCGCGTTCACCGACAACCTGTACCTGCTGGTCGCGACCGGTGCCGCGTTCCTCGGCATGCTGCTGTCGCGGGTTCTCGAGAAGGTCGACCCCGCCATCACGGTGCTCGACGCGATCAGCATTGGCATGTTCGGCGCAATCGGGGCGACGAAGGCGCTCGCACTCGGCTTGCCAGTGATCCCCGCGCTCTTCATCGGCACAGTGTCGGCAATCGGCGGCGGGGTGCTGCGCGATCTCATGCTCAACATTCCGATCGCGGTCATGCATGTCGGCTCGCTGTACGCCGTGGCGAGCCTCGCCGGCGTGGTCGTGCTCGTGGGTCTGCTCGCCCTGGGAGTGCCGGTGATCACTGCCGGCATCGTCTGCGTCATCGTGACCGCCCTCGTGCGCTTGCTCGCTGTGCGCTTCGGCTGGAGTCTTCCCGAGCAGCGCGCCATCAGTCGCATCCAGTTGCGTCGGCAGCGTCAGGTCGAGCAGGCGATCGAAGAGGCGCTGCACACCGGAACGCTCACGTTGCCGATCACGCTTCCCGATGCTGATGATGTCGCCGGGTACGGGCGCCATTCGGCGATGCCGGATCGCGAGGACGACGACGATCCGACGTCTCGCGAGCGCTAGGCGCTCGGTCGCAGACGGGAGAGCTCAGGCCCGCGGGCCGCTGCGACGCCGACCGACCTTCGCCTCGGCCTCCCGCCAGGCGCGCTGGGCGGGCGTTTCACCACCGGGTGCCGCTCCGCGCTGCGAGCGATCGGCGCTGCCTCCGCGGGACAGGTGCCAAGCGTGGGTGATTGCGAGCGCAAGCGCATCAGCGGCGTCAGCCGGTTTCGGCGGTGCGGCGAGCCCGAGCAGGCGCGTCACCATGGTGGTCACCTGCGCTTTATCGGCGCTGCCATATCCGGTCACCTGCGCTTTGACCTCGTTCGGGGTGTACAGCGCCACCGGGATCCCCCGGCGTTCCGCAAGGAACATCACGACGCCGCTGATCTGGGCGACGCCCATGACGCTGGGGAGGTTCTGCTGTGCGAAGACGCGCTCCAGCGCGATCGCTGCTGGCTTCTCGCCGTCGAGCAGACGTTCGATTGCGGAGCCCAGTTGGTGCAGGCGCGCGGGCAGCTCGGCGGTCGCCGGGCTGCCCAGTACCTCGACGTGCTCGAAGGTGACTCGACGACCGGCCCCGGCCGTCACCACGCCGATACCGCAGCGGGTGAGACCGGGGTCGATCCCGATGATGCGCGTCATGCGAAGGTCGCGCCGAGCGCCCGGATCACTCGTCTTCAGCGAGTTCGGCCTGCACCTCGGACGTGAGGTCGAAGTTCGCGAATACGTTCTGCACGTCGTCGCTGTCTTCCAGTGCATCGATCAGTCGGAAGACCTTGCGCGCCGTATCGGCGTCGATCTCGACTTTGAGGTTCGGCACGAACTCGGCGTCGGCCGAGTCGTAGTCGATTCCGGCATCGACGAGCGCGGTGCGGGCGGCGACGAGCTCAGACGCCTCGGTGACGACCTCGAAGGTCTCGCCGTTGGGTGCAGCGTTCACTTCTTCTGCGCCGGCCTCGAGCACGGCGCCGAGCACGTCGTCTTCGGTCGTTCCCTCTGCGGGCACGATGATGACGCCCTTGCGGGCGAAGTTGTAGGCGACGCTCCCGGGATCCGCCAGGGTACCGCCGTTGCGGCTGAGTGCTGTACGGACTTCGGCGGCGGCGCGATTCTTGTTATCGGTGAGGCACTCGATCATGAGCGCGACGCCGTTCGGGCCGTAACCTTCATAGACGATGGTCATGTATTCGACGGCGTCGCCGTCGAGGCCGGCTCCGCGCTTGATCGCGCGGTCGATGTTGTCACCGGGGACCGAGTTCTTCTTGGCCTTCTGCACGGCGTCGACGAGCGTCGGATTGCCCGAGAGGTCGGCGCCACCGATGCGCGCCGCAACCTCGATGTTCTTGATGTACTTCGCGAACGCCTTGGCGCGACGCGAATCGATGACGGCCTTCTTGTGCTTGGTCGTCGCCCACTTGGAGTGTCCGGACACGGGAGCTCCTCTTGATCGTGATGGAAAAGGGTGGTCTGGGATTGAGTCTACGAGCGCTGCGGCCCGGCATCTGACGGCGCCGGCCAGGCTTCGGCGAACAAATCGCGCACTTCACCGAGCAACTGCGGCATGGCCTTCGTCTTCGCGATGATCGGGAAGAAGTTGGCGTCAGAGCGCCAGCGGGGTACGACGTGCTGATGCAAGTGCGCGGCGATACCGGCCCCCGCAACCTCTCCCTGATTCATGCCGATGTTGAAGCCGTCGCAGCGCAGCACCTGCTTCGCGACGCGCATCGCGGTCTGCGTCAGTTCACCGATTTCGGCAACCTCGTCTGCGGTGGCCTCGTCATAGGTCGAGACATGGCGGTACGGGCAGACGAGCAGGTGTCCGCTGTTGTAGGGGAACAGGTTGAGGAGTACGTAGGCGTGCTCGCCACGGGCAACGATGAGCGCCTCGGCATCGGTGCGGCCGGGCGCTGCGCAGAACGGGCAGTCGTGTTGCTCGGGCTGCGAGTGATCGGCGACGTACACCATGCGGTGCGGCACCCACAGTCGTTGCAGGTCGTCGGCGACGCCGACGGCACCGCTCTCGTCGAGGGACTCGACCGGAGCGGTGCCGTCGGCGCAGTCGCCTACTCCGACCATGCGGTGGAGACCTGCTCGTGGGAACGGATCGCACCAGTGATGCGCGCGATCGCATCGGCGACCGGCACGCCGTTCATCTGGGTTCCGTCACGAAAGCGGAAGCTGACGGCGCCCGCCGCGCGATCCTCTTCGCCCGCGATGAGCTGGAAGGGGATCTTGGCCTTCGTGTGCGTGCGGATCTTCTTCGGCATGCGGTCGTCGCCGTGATCGACTTCGGCGCGCACCCCGTGTTCACGCAGCTGGGCGATGACTCCGTCGAGGTACTCGCCGTACTGCTCGGCCACGGGAATACCCACGACCTGCGTCGGCGAGAGCCAGACGGGGAACGCGCCGGCGTAGTGCTCGAGCAGGATCGCGAAGAAGCGCTCCACTGAACCGAGCAGGGCACGGTGAATCATGACCGGCTGCTTACGCGTGCCATCGGCCGCCTGGTACTCGAGCTCGAACAGCTCGGGCTGGTTGAAGTCGAGCTGCACCGTCGAGAGCTGCCAGGTGCGACCGATCGCGTCTCGGGCCTGCACGGAGATCTTCGGTCCGTAGAACGCGGCGCCACCGGGGTCGGCGACGAGTTCGAGACCCGATTCCTCTCCAACCTCGCGCAGGGTCTCCGTCGCGATCTCCCACTGTTCGTCGGAGCCGACGGACTTCTCGGGATCCCGCGTCGACAGCTCCAGATAGAAGTCATCGAGACCGTAGGCACGAAGCGTCGCGAACACGAACTCGAGCTGCTGCTTGATCTCGCCCTTCACCTGATCGTCGGTGACGTAGATGTGCGCATCGTCCTGGGTGAGGCCGCGCACACGGGTGAGGCCCGACAGCGTGCCGCTCTTCTCGTAGCGGTACACCGTGCCGAACTCCGCGAGACGCAGCGGCAGTTCGCGATAGCTGCGCGCCCGAGCGCGGAAGATGAGGTTGTGGAACGGGCAGTTCATGGGCTTCAGGTAGTAGTCCTGGCCCTGCTTGATGACGTTGCCATCGGCGTCTTCGACCTCGTCGAGGTGCATCGCCGGGAACATCCCGTCCTTGTACCAGTTCAGGTGCTGGCTGGTTTCGAAGAGCGAGCCCTTCGTGATGTGGGGGCTGTTCACGACCTCGTAGCCGTTCTTCAGCAGCTCTTCACGCATGAACGTCTCGATCTCGTGGCGGATGATGCCGCCCTTCGGGTGGAAGACCGCGAGGCCCGACCCGATCTCGTCGGGGAAGCTGAAGAGGTCGAGTTCGACGCCGAGCTTGCGGTGGTCGCGCTTCGCCGCCTCTTCGAGGCGCGTCTGGTAGGCGCGCAACTCATCCTTGGTCGGCCAGGCGGTGCCGTAGATGCGCTGCAGCATCGGGTTCTTCTCGCTGCCGCGCCAGTAGGCGCCTGCCGAGCGCATGAGCGCCCAACCGTTGCCGAGCAGGCGCGTGTTGGGCACGTGCGGCCCGCGGCACAGATCTTTCCAGCACAGCTCGCCGGTCTTCGGATCGACGTTGTCGTAGATTGTGAGCTCGGCTCCGCCGACCTCGACGCTCTCGCCGTTCTCGTCACCCGCCGAGCCACCCTTCAGCCCGATCAGTTCGAGCTTGTACGGCTCGTTCGCGAGCTCGGCGCGCGCTTCATCTTCAGTGACGACGCGGCGCACGAAGCGCTGACCCTGCTTGACTATCTTCTGCATCTCAGCGGAGATCGCTTTCAAATCTTCAGGCGTAAACGGCGTCTTCGGGTCGAAGTCGTAGTAGAACCCGTCGGTGATCGGCGGGCCGATGCCGAGGCGAGCCTCGGGGTTGATGCGCTGCACGGCCTGCGCGAGCACGTGGGCCGCCGAGTGGCGCAGAATGTTGAGACCGTCGGCCGACTCGACCGAGATCGGCTCAGCCGTGTCCGTCTCCGTCAGCTCCGTCGCAAGGTCGCGCAACTCGCCGTTGACGCGCATCGCGACGATCGAACGATCGGGGAACCGGGAGAAGCCATCGGCCACGGGTGAACTCCTGCACTGTGGGTGTCGGAAATGCTGCGCTCGCCGTTGCGGTCGCGCAGGATCGGCAATGCGCCGATCACCGTACGATCCTACTGCGTTCCCCCGACGTGCGGCGCTGAGTCCGCGGCCGCGTCGACTCCCGACGCAGTGAGGAACCGCGGTCGACCCGCGGTGAACCACACGATCGCGCCGACCAGCGGAACGACGGCGATGAACACGATCCAGGCGATCATCTTCGGCCACGTCAGCTGCGGCTCGAACTTGGCCAGGGACAGGATCGCGATGAGCCCGATAGCGGCATGCGTCAAGGCGAAGACGCCGGGAACGACATCGAGCGCGGTGAGGGCCGGAAGAAGCATGCCTCTCAGCCTACTTGCGCCGGTCAGTGCCCGAGCACCCGGCGGGTGTAGTCGTTCGCGAACGTTCGCTCGGGGTCGAAGAAATCGCGCGCGGCGAGGAAGTCGTCGAATCGAGGGTACGCAGATGCGAGATCAGACCGACTACGACCGTGCATCTTGCCCCAGTGCGGGCGGCCGTCGTAGTCGCGCAAGATCGCTTCGACTGCGGAAAAGTACGGCTCCGGATTCTCTCGCCAGTACCGGTGCACCGCGATGTAGGCGCTCTCGCGACCGTACGCGGTCGAGAGCCACAAATCGTCTGCTGCGGCGAAGCGCACCTCGATCGGGAACGAAACCCGCCACCGTCGTCGCTCGATCAGCGCGCGCACCTCGCGGAGTGCCTCGGGAAGAGCCTCCGCAGGAATGGCGTACTCCAGTTCACGAAAGCGTACGCGTCGCGGGCTGGTGAACACCGCGTGGGAGTCGTCGGTGAACGAGCGCCTCCCGTAGACCGCAGCGGCGAATCGATTGATCGCGGGCGTGGCAAACCCCGCTACAGTGCCGACGCTGCAGATCGCCCAGTGCGCCGCCGTTCCGAGCAGTTCGTCCTCCAGCCAGCCCCGCACCGGGTGCGGGGCGGCGAACGCCGCGTCTGGGGTGAGACGCGCGTTCGACTTGGTCGACAATCGGTCCGTGTGCGGCCACCAGTACGCTTCGACGTGGTCGATCGCGCGCGCACGGTCGAGCAGGTCGTCGATGACATCAAATGGTTCGGAGCGCTCGACGGCGTGCAGCAGAAACGTCGGTACGCACCGCAGCTCGACGGCGACAAGTACGCCGAGTGCGCCGAGTCCCAGTCGTACGGCCGGAAGCCATTCGGGGTGCGCATCGGTCGCGATCCGGCGGATCGCCCCGGTGCCGTCGACCAGCGTCACCGCAGTGATCTGCGTCGCGATGCCGCCGAAGCCGATCCCAGTGCCATGAGTGCCAGTCGAGACGGCGCCAGCGATCGTCTGCGTGTCGATGTCGCCGAGATTCTGGACGGCCAATCCGAGTGGACGCAGAATCATCGGGAGTTGTCGCAAGCGTGTGCCGGCACCGATGGTCACACGCATCGACTCCGGATCGAACGCGATCAGCCCGGAGAACGCAGCGACATCGACGAGCACGCCATCCGTCATCGCAATGTCGCTGAACGAATGCCCGGCGCCGATGGCTTTCACGGTCTCACCATTTGCCGCTGCACGACGCACAATGTCCGAGAGCTCTTCGGCGGTCGTCGGTGCCGAAACCCGGGTTGGGTGAGCACGGACGCTGCGCCCCCAGTTCTCGACGATGCGACCGCGGCGGATGCGCAGGCGGTCGCCTCTCGGATCCGACGACGATCTTGAGTCAGTCACAGAAACGCATTCCCCTCGCCACGATATGTGGGTACCGAGTCGATCACCTGATCTCCATCGACGACGTGCAGCACATTCAGATGTTCTGAGATCTCCCCCGATTTCGCGTGCCGCAGCCACACGCGATCGCCGACCTCGAGGCCGCGCGCGGCCACTCCGCGCAGCGGGGTCTGCACCTCGCCTGCGGCCTCGCGCGGCAACGTGCTGAGCCCTGGAGGCCACACCGGGAGCGGTTGGCGACTCGCCGTCGGTGGTCCCGACGCGATCCACCCACCGCCGAGCACCGTCGCGACCGCTGGGGCGGGGCGGCGCACCACGGAGAGCGCGAACCCCACCGCGGGCGCCGGCGCGAACTGCTCGTAGTGATCAAATAGGCCGGGGCCGAAAAGACCGGATCCCGCCGCGATCTCCGTGACGGAATCGTCGAGCCGCGTGGACTCGATCGACCCTGTGCCTCCCCCATTCACGAATTCGAGGTCGTTGCCATGCGCTCGGACGACCGACCGCACGAGGGCCACCGCTTCCGCCCGCCGTTCGGCGAGTTCGGCGACGGACGCGCGCTGCATGGCGCGAATCGCGATCCTGCCCGGACCCGAATTCGGAACGCCTGCGACCTGCGCCTCGTACGCCATGACGCCGACCACCCGAAACCCGTCACGCCCCGCCGCTGCGGACGCCAGACTCGCGAGCGCCGCCGGCGACCGCACAGGAGAACGGAAGACCCCAACATGCCCGAGCACCGGCGACTGCAATGAGGCGTCGAGTTCCAACGCCACCCGAACGGTCTCGCGCTGCGCCGGTGGCAGCACACTGTCGACGCAGTCCAGCTGAGACATGTGATCGACCATCAGAGTGATCGCGGCGGACCGCCGCTGGTCAGTCGCGAGCGCGGCGATCGCCCCACGATCCGCAGTGGGGTACGCAACCACAATGTCGTCGAACCCGGCATCCGCGAGCCAGAGCGCCTCGGGCAGGGTGTACGCGAGCACTCCCGAAAACCCGGGAATCGCGAGCACCGATTCGAGCACGGCCCGCACGCGCAGCGACTTGCTCGCGACACGAATCGGCGTCCCCTGTGCTCGCCGCAGCAGGTCGTGAGCATTGTGCGCGAGGGCGCCCCGGTGCAACACGCCGAACGGTGGATCGAGCTCGCGTGTCGCTGCATCGATGCGCGGCCAGTACGCCGCAGGGTTGGCCCAGGGGTCCCCTCGCGGCGATGTCAGATCAATCATCGAACACTCCTCACGTATTGCACGCTCCAGGCTCCGAACAGCGAGCACGCGCCGCTGACGAGGAACAGGGCGATGAATCCTCCGGTAGCGCTGACGACGATCGCCCCGAGCAGTGGTGCAAGCGCCTGCGGCACGGCGTTCGCAATGTTCATGATGCCGAGATCTTTGCCGCGGCTGGCCGCGTCAGGGAGCACCTGCGTCGCTAGCGCCTGATCGACGGCGAGGAAGCATCCGTATCCGAGGCCGAGCAGCACTGCGGCCACGAACGCGAGCGAATAGCCCGGCCACACAGCAAGCAGCAAGCCGCCGATCGCCTGCAAACCGGCCGAGATGGCAACGAAGACCTTACGACGGCCGAGGCGATCAGAAAGCCTGCCGCATACGAGCGAGGCCACGACGGTCATGGTCGTGTAGATGAGCGACAAGACGAGCAGGTCGTCGTCAGCGTGTGCCCGGTGGAGCCCGAACATCAGGAAGTACAGCAGGAGGCCCGTGCCGAGTGCATTGCCCGTATTGACGAGGATGCGCGACAACAGCGTCCAACCGAAGTCGGGGAAGCGACGCGGGCTGATCCAGAACCCGCGGGCGACTGCAGCGGCGCTCCAGGGCGTGCGGTGACGGCGGTCGAGCGGCGGATCCGGCAGCCGCAGTGCAGGAAGCACCAGCACGCAGAGCGCCACTGCAAGGCCGATGTATCCGGCGCTGATGCCGGTCAGTACCACCGTCACCAGCAGGAGACCGAACACCACCCCGACGCCCTGCGGCGCCGAAACGAACCCGGAGACGAGGCCTCGCTGAGACACGGGCACCTGATCCGCGATCATCGCGGTCAGCGCCGCTGTCAGCGTGCAGAACCCTGAAATAGCGAGTGACCAGCAGACTGCGACGCCCCAGAACGACTCCTGCAGCCCGAGTGCCATCAGGCTGCAGCCGAACAGCAGGGCTCCTCCGGCGACCCAGGGGCGGCGTCGCCCCCACCGCGACCTCGTGCGGTCAGAAAGCGCCCCCGCCAGCGGATACGCGACGATCGCGCAGACGGCGGAGATCCCGCTCACCGTGCCGAAGGCGACGACGCTGCCAACCCAACCGTCTGCCCGCACCAGCCGTTCGACCTGCGTCGGGAGCAGCAGTTGCATCGGTGCGAGTTGAGCCATCCACACCCCCAGCCACGCAACCGAGAATGCAGCGATCCACGGGGCCGCGACCCGGTGTGATGGTGCCGAAGCCGCTGCCGCCTCAGCCGAAGACGGCACCTCGGTCGCGGGTGCCTGGCCGCGCTCCCGGCTCACAGGGACCGCGTTTCCGCGTGCACGAGGATCGCCGCAACCACGGTATCCAAGGCGAGCACGGGCGTGACGCCGTCGACGATGTGCGCGATGGTCAGGCCGTCGGTCAACGCGACCACGACGGTCGCGATCTCATCGACGGGAACGCGCCACCGCGTTCCCGAGATCTGCCCGGCCTCGACAAGCAGGTCGGCGACGACTGACCGGTAGCTGTCGTACTGCGAGCGCACGAGTGCCCGGGAGTCCGCATGCCGCGACGCATCGAGCGTCAATTCGAGCATGCCGTGTTCGCGGCCGGGATACTGCACCACGGTCTGCACGTAGCGCTCCATGCCGTTGCGGATAAGTTCCTGAAGCACGGCGTCGCCGGCGGCGCCTGAGACCTTGTCACCGCGTTGCGCGCCGGCCCCGCTTGCGAGCGCCGCATGCACCGCTTCGCGTTCGTCTCTGACGACTCTCCCGACGACCGCCTCGAGCAGGGCATCGCGGGAGTCGAACGCGTAGTGGAGGCTGGCAAGACTCATGCCCGCCTCCTCAACGATCGCCCGGGTGGATGTCGCCGCCAGCCCGTCTCGGCTGAGCACACGCAAGGCGGCATCGACGAGCGCGGCGCGGCGCTGATGCACGGGAACACCCATCGATCCTCCTCGTCGAGAATGTGGGTCAACTGTCCCAGATTCGCCGGAATAAGGCAATGGGTGGGAAACGCATCAGGCCCGCAACGCGTGTGCGCTGCGGGCCTGATGTCGGTGTGGTGGGCGATACCAGACTCGAACTGATGACCTCTTCCGTGTGAAGGAAGCGCGCTACCAACTGCGCCAATCGCCCGTCTGCACTGGAGCTTCACGAGTGAAACTGCGCGGTGCCAACCTGATCGATCATACACGGATCGCAGGTTGCCTCTGCGCCACCAGTCGCGAGGCGCAGTATTTCGCGGAATCGGGATTATTCGGTCGGGCGTGTCGTGATCGGCGCGAGATCACTGTTGAGTTGCTCATCGAGTTCGGCGCTCACCTCGCTGAGTTGCCGCAGATCATGGCGGAGCCCGTTGTATCGGTCGATGTCGCCCTGCAGGTCGGCAAGTTCCGCATCGAGGGCTGCGCGACGCTCGGTGAGTGCGCCGGCGACCGCGGTCTGCGCGTCGGGGTCTTCCGCATATGTGCCGGCCGCGACATCGGCCGAGAATGCGCTCGCGTCAACGTTGAAAGCCTCAACCGCCTGCCCGTACGATTGCTTGCGCGTCTTCACATCGGCGCGCAGCGCCGTCATTTCGGACTGCAGGTGATCGGCTTGCTGCTGCAATTCCTGAAACACCGTGTGGTACGTGTCGAACCCGTCGATGAGGTCTGATCGGTGCTCGAACCACTGCGCGTAGTGCTCATCGAGCCAGGGTGGTAGCTCGCGCACCTCGGTACCGAAGACCGAATGCAGTTCGTTCGCGAACGCGGCATCCGACAAATGCTCGTACACCGACATGCGCTCTGCAAGTTCGGGGTGCGTGGGAACCAAGTCATCGTAGACCTCACGAAGCTTCGCCGTCATGAGCGTGCGATCGCCCTCGCCCATGCGCGACCATACGGCGTGCAGCAGCTCGTGAGCCGCGGTGACCTCGACGATGCCGCTCACGCGCTCGTCAGTGACGTCGAACAAATGGATCCTGTCGCCCGTGTAGCACCCGAGCACGTGACCCTGCTCGGAGTGGTCGACCTCGGCGCACTGCTCATTGAAGTGCTGACTCCCGTCGATGGTCGGGTGAGTCGCGGTAAAGATGCGCAGACCCGCATCAGTCAGCTGCAGTGATTCAGAGAGGTCTGCGACCTGCGGGCTGACCTCAAACCCGATTGCGGCGAAGCGATCTTTGAGCTCCTGCCGATGCATCATGACGAACGCCACGAGCGCGACGACGAGGAGGAAGACCGTGAAGCCCACCCATCGCTTCACCACCGACCCCGCGCTTTCGGACATGCATCCACAGTATCCGGGGCCACCGACACGCATGCGAAAACTTCCAAGAACGGCGAAAACACGCCGATGCCTCGTGCGGCGCGCCCGGGATGGCGAGCCTGATTTGCACCCCCGCTCAGGCTTCCCTATAGTTAATCAGGTCGCGGAAACGCGGCGGAAATGCGGATGTAGCGCAGTTGGTAGCGCATCACCTTGCCAAGGTGAGGGTCGCGAGTTCGAGTCTCGTCATCCGCTCCAGTGGCCGAGCTTGCTCGGCCGCTTGTGGTAACAACCACTACGGTGGCGTGGCCGAGAGGCGAGGCAGCGGCCTGCAAAGCCGTATACACGGGTTCGAATCCCGTCGCCACCTCGTCTATAATTTCATAGCCTGTACAGGCGCGATTGGCGCAGCGGTAGCGCGCTTCCCTGACACGGAAGAGGTCACTGGTTCGATCCCAGTATCGCGCACAGAAGAAAAGCCCCGGTTTCCCCGGGGCTTTTTGCATTCCGTGACCTCGCGAGAATCGCGAACGCGATGCGTTCGCCCCAGATTCTCGCGCTGGTTCGATCCCAGTATCGCGCACAGAAGAAAAGCCCCGGTTTCCCCGGGGCTTTTTGCATTCCGTGACCTCGCGAGAATCGCGAACGCGATGCGTTCGCCCCAGATTCTCGCGCTGGTTCGATCCCAGTATCGCGCACAGAAGAAAAGCCCCGGTTTCCCCGGGGCTTTTTGCATTCCGTGACCTCGCGAGAATCGCGAACGCGATGCGTTCGCCCCAGATTCTCGCGCTGGTTCGATCCCAGTATCGCGCACAGAAGAAAAGCCCCGGTTTCCCCGGGGCTTTTTGCATTCCGTGACCTCGCGAGAATCGCGAACGCGCTGGCAAACATACTTCGACCCCCGCGCAATGATGTTGTCGGGGGTCGAAGTTGCGGACAGCCGCGAAAACTTACTCGTTACCGATAGCGCCGTCGATGTTGTCGCGAACTTCAGTGATCTTGTCGCTGAACTTGCCGCCGGTGATCTTGTCGGCGAAACCGGCGACGCCGTCGAGCACCTTGTCGCTGATTTCCTCGGCCTGATCACTCTTCAGCGCATCCTGCAGTTTCTCAGCATTCTCGTTCACCACTTCACCGGCCTTGCCGGCGAGGTCGGAGGCCCTCTTGCTCAGATCTTCGATGCCCATTCGTTCGTCCTTTTCGTCAGCGCACCGGCCGGTCGCGGCGCATCTCCTTTCATTATGACTCCATGGCATCCGCCGAGGGAAGACCCACGTGTCAAGGCACTGCAGCGCTTCGACATACGCTGGAAGAATGCGAGCCTTCGACCCGACCCCCATGGCGGTGCGCCAGGCCTACGACCAGCGCGCCGTCGAATACGCGGAGCACTTCGCGGACGTCGCAGCTGCGCATCCCGACGACCGCGCTGGCATTCGCGCTTGGGCCCTCGCACGTTCCGGGCCCGTGCTCGACGCCGGCTGCGGCCCCGGGCACTGGACCGAGGAGCTGCGGCAGCACGGAGTCGATGTCGAAGGTATCGGTCACTCCCCCGAGTTCCTAGCCATCGCCGCAAGCCGATTCCCCGACGCTCGATTCCGCCGGGCATCCCTCGAACAGACCGAGTGTGCCCATACACGCCTGGACGGTGTCCTTGCGTGGTACTCGGTGATCCATGCCCGCCCCGAAGACCTTGCTGCGGTGCTCTCGGAGTTCCGCCGAGTGCTGCGCCCTGGAGGGAGCTTGCTCGTCGGCCTGTTTACCTGGTCACATTTCGAGCCCTTCGAGCACGCCGTCATTCGAGCGTATCGCTGGCCTCCCAGTCAGTTCTCTCGTGTCAGGCTTCAGCGTACTCTCGCTCACCGAACGTCACGAACCGGGTGCCCGCCCCCAGTGCATCATCGAAGCTCGCCGTTCCCCCGACGTCACCCCGCCTCCGAAGACGTGACCGGCATCTCGCGCAGATGATTGCACCGTGCGGCACCGGCGCGCAGACTGGTGGCACACTCAGTGCTGAGAACGGAGACCCGCATGAGCCCGATCGCGAAGTTGCACAGTTTCGTATTCGACTGCCCCGAACCTGCCGCTCTGGCAGAGTTCTATCGGCGCATCTTCGGGGGCACGGTGGTGACCGACGGCGACGACTGGGTCGACCTCCAGATCAATGGGCTCTCCACGACACTCGCGTTCCAGGAGTCCCCCGGTTATGTGCCACCGGAGTGGCCGGGCGATGACGGTGCGCAACAGGCGCACCTCGACATTCGTGTCGACAGCCTCGATGAAGCGCACCGCGCACTCCTCGAAATCGGGGCACGATTCGCGGCCGACCACGAGACGTTCCGCGTGTACCGGGATCCGGTCGGACACCTGTTCTGTACGGTGCGCGGCTGAGCCGCGAGCGTCCGCAAAGCGAGCCGGCGCCCAGAACGGCGCACGGGGGAACGGAGTATCAACCGCTCAGGCTCACCCACGGATCCCATGTTCGCGAACGACCGCGGCGACCGCATCGACAAAGCGGCTCCGGTCGAGCACGTGCCCTTCGCGGCGCATCCCGCCGTTCGTGACACGGAGTACGCGTTCGGGCGAGAGGAAGCTCTCGCGCCCCTGGCTGTCCCAGCCTCCAGTGCCGACTGAAACGAAGCCACGGTGCTGCTTCGTACTCAGGTAGCACCCCGCGGTGGTCTCGTCGTCGATGCGCGCGATGATGAGCACCGGTCGATCTTTGCCGCGACCATCGTTCTCTACGTAGGGCACCCAGGTCCAGACGACCTCCCCGGGGTCAGGATCGCCGTCGGGGTTCGGCTCGTAGCTCGGTCGCAAGAGACGTGTCTCCGACGCGGTGAGTTCGCGCGTTGCCGCTTGGCCGTCGCGCCCCGGGCTCAGACGCTCATCGTGCGAGGCCGTCGCAGTTGCCTGACCGTTTCGGCGATCCTGCGCGGAAGGCTTCGGCACTGACCCCGAGTGCTGCTCGGAATTCTGACGGCCCGAAGACTTGAGAAACGCAGTTAGAAACGAACGGCCGAATTCACCGAGCGCTCGCGCCCAACCTTTGTTCGACGGGGTTCCGTTCATATCGTCTCCTCGCTCAGTGATGCGGATGGCGTTACTGAGATACTTCGCTGGCCGTCAGTGCGTTCAATCGAGACATGCAGCGCAGGTACTTCTTGCGATAGCCGCCGTCGAGCATGCCTCCGCCGAAGATTGTCGTGAGCTGCGCACCGGTCGCGCGAATGGGAATCTGCGCGTCGTACACACGGTCGATGAACGCGACGAATCTAAGTGCCGAGGACTGATCGGTGAGCTCGTGCACGTTACGCAGACCGATGCACTGCACACCCGAAAGCAATCCGCTGTAGCTCGACGGGTGCACGGTCGCCAAATGCTCGATCAAACCTGAGAAATCATCGTCGGTCATGCGCTCGTGCGCGGAGGCCACATCCGCCAGCACGAAGCGATACTCATCATCGGTCAATGAGATGGCGTCGCTCTCGAGGTCGCGCTGGCGGTAATCGACACCGTCAATGCGTATCGTCACGAAGCGATCGGACATCGCTTGAATCTCGCGCATGAAGTCGGCAGCGGCGAACCGCCCCTCGCCGAGCGCGTTGGGAGGCGTGTTCGAGGTGGCCACAAACTTGGTGCCGGTCGCGGTGAGATCGCCGATCAGACGCGTCATGAGCATGGTGTCGCCCGGATCGTCGAGCTCGAACTCATCGATGCAGATCAGTCGGGCTCCCTGCAGCACGCCGACGGCGCCGCTGTAGCCCAGCGCACCGACCAGCGCGGTGTATTCGATGAAGGTGCCGAAGTACTTGCGACCGGCCGTGGCGTGCCACGTGGCCGCGAGGAGGTGGGTCTTGCCGACGCCGAAGCCGCCATCGAGGTAGATGCCCGGCTTCGTCGGCGCAGGAGCGGCTGTGTCAGCCGACTTCTTTTTTCCGAAGCCGAAGAAACCACCTCGAGACACCGTTGGTGCGGGCGCGGAGAACGCGCGCAGCAGCTCGCGGGCCTCGTCCTGAGACGGGTAGTCGGGATCCGGCCGGTACGAATCGAAGGAGGCGCGATCGAACTGGGGCGGGGGCACCAGGGTCGCGACGAGTTCGGTACCGGAGATCGTGGGTCGCCGGTCGACGAGCCGGGCGGCGTTGTGCTGGGTGTCTGAGACCATCGGAGCCAGTGTACCCGCGTGATCGCGCTTATCCGCGCCAGGGAGGATGCGGCAGCCCGCGCGCGAAGACGCGGGTCGCCCGCTCCCAACCTTCCCGGTCCATATTCCACAGCTTCACGTGCTCCGCCCGCTGCACTAGACGCAGGTGCACCAGCTCCGGCCGCAGATCGGCAAGACGCTCTGAGCCATCTGAAGGAACGAACGTGTCACCACGGCTTGCGTGTATCAGCACCGGAATGCAGAGTTCGCGGGCGAAGGTTTCGGGGCGCAACTCCGCGATCGGGAGCCCACCGTTCTCTCCGGCCCCGACCCACCCGCGCGAGAGCAAGCCCACACCGATACCGGCAATCGCCTCGGGCACCGAGGCTGCCGCAGCGTGATAGCGGAGGAGCGCATTCCAATCGACGGCTGGCGAATCGAGAATCAGACCATCGATGACGCCCCGGTGCGGACCACGAGTAGCCGTGACCAGGCAGGCGGTGCCCCCCATAGACCAGCCCACCAGGGTCACGCGTTCCGCCCCGCGACTCACGGCCTCCGCGATGGCGGCATCGACGTCCCGGCTCTCGGAGAATCCGACTCCGTACCGACCGCGCAAGCCCTGCGGCGCACCGGGATCATTCCGATAGCTGATGATCAGATTGGTGACCCCGCTCTGCGCGAGCGCAGTCACGCCGCGCAGCGTCTCCCCCGGTAATGCTCCACGGCCATGCACGTGGATCGCCCACCGGCGTTTACGAGGCCAGCGCGGGTGCACGATCCAGGCATCGGCATCGCCGAGTTCCGTCGTATAGGTGATGTGTTCAGTGCGCAATCCGAGTTCTTCGGGTTCCGAGTACCACCAACCCGTAATGCGCCCCAACACGCCGGGCAGCAGTTCACCCCGATCTACCGCGATGAGCTCGCGTACGACGTCACCGCCGAGATGCGCCACGACTTCGCCGACGCGCGCGTGACCCGCCACGCCCTGGAACAGGTACGAGTATCGCCCCGGCAGGTCTGCATCGGTTCCCCGAAGCCGCACCGTGGGCACGCCCCCGTTCGGCCGAGCCGCTCCATCGAGCCCCGCGGCATCGACCGAGACGACTTCGACTGGCGACTCGGGTACGGCAGCCGGGGTCACGGCGCGTCGCGCAAGGGCGACACCACCGAGCACGGCGCCCGCAGCTCCGGCGAGCACCGTTCCCGCGAGCGCACCCAGCACCCCGAGCCCGACCGCCCGGCCCCGTCGCGAGTCATGATTCACCATGGTGACGGCCTCCTCCTTCGCTTCACCGATCCCGGCGTGGCATCGACCCGAAGTTCACAGCAAACTCTAGTGTCACCAGTGTGATGGCACGCATCGATGGCGCCCCCGTCGACTTCGACACGGCTGCAGAGCAGCTCCGTTCCGCGCGCTTGCGCAGCGAACTGATCTCTCAAGAGATCGCGGCTCCCGAGCGCATCGCGCCGCACTCGATCGCGCTCGCCGCAGGCGTGTCGCGCACGTCGCAGCACGGCCCTGCATCGAGTACGGCCACCGATTCGCCCTATGGTGCCGGGCGCATCGTGCTCATGCACGACCCCGACGCTTTCGACGAGTGGGGCGGCCAGTTCCGCATCGTGTGCTTCGCCCAGGCGCCGCTCGAATTGGAGATCGGCGTCGACCCGTTCATCTCCGATGTCGCCTGGTCCTGGCTCGTCGATGCGCTGGACTCTCGCGGCGCCGAGTACACCTACCTTTCTGCCACCGCCACGAAGACGCTCTCCAGTAGTTACGGCGCCCTGGAGGCCCGTGGAGAATCCGCGCAGATCGAACTGCGCGCGTCGTGGACGCCGATCGGCGACGACTTCGGAGTCCACGCCCAGGCATGGTCGGAGCTCTTGTGCCTCTTGGCCGGACTCCCCCACGCAGAGGGCATAGACTCCATCGCGGCGCGACGCTCGCGCCAAGCCGCGGAAGGGGCATAACGCATGACGGTCTCCCAGTCGGAGCTCGATACCCACTGGACCATGGTCAGCGACCCCGAGGGGCTCGAACGCGCCGCTGACGCCCTCGCTGGCGGAACCGGACCAGTCGGCGTTGACGCCGAGCGCGCCTCCGGCTTCACCTACGGGTCCGAGGCCTACCTGGTGCAGGTGTACCGCCGCGGTGCGGGCACATTTCTCGTCGACCCCATCGACATCCCAGATTTTGCCCCGCTGCAGCACGCCCTCGCGGCAGAGGAATGGATCTTCCATGCGGCAACTCAAGATCTCCCCTGCCTGGCTTCCATCGGGCTTGCGCCGCAGCGAATCTTCGACACCGAACTGGCTGCGCGACTCCTCGGGTACGAACGCGTCGGCCTCGGTGCGATCGTGGAACTCAAGCTCGGCATCACGCTCGAAAAAGCGCACTCCGCCGCGGACTGGTCGCAGCGTCCGCTCCCAGAATCCTGGCTCGAGTACGCGGCGCTCGACGTTGCGCTGCTGCCCGACCTGCGCGATGCCATCGCGGCAGATCTTGACGCGCAGCAAAAAGCAGAGTTCGCGTTCGAAGAATTCGAAGCGGCGCGCACCAAACCCGAGAAGCCGCGCCCCGCAGAACCGTGGCGCAAACTCTCCGGCGGCCACCTCCTCAAATCTGCGCGCGCCCTGGCACTCGCCCGGGAGCTCTGGAACGCCCGCGACGCACTCGCCCGCGAACGCGATGTGGCACCCGGTCGGCTGATCCCGGACGCCTCGATCGTCGCCGCCGCGGCAGCCAATCCCAGGTCGAGCGGCGACCTCGCGCGCCTGCAGACATTCCGAGGGCGCGCCAGCCGCAGCGAGCTCGAGCGCTGGTGGTCAGCGATCCTGCGCGGGAAGACGACCACGGACTTGCCGGGGCCGAAGCAGCGCGACCCCGAGGCAATCCCGCATCACCGCGCTTGGGCGCAGCGTCATCCTGAAGCTGCGGCGCGACTCGAGGCCGCCCGCCCAGCAATCGAGGCCGAAGCCGAGGCGCGCTCGATTCCTTTGGAGAACCTACTCACCCCCGACACACTTCGCCGGGTCGTATTCCAGCCCCCCGCCGACCGCTCCGCAGCAGGGATCGCACTCCGTCTCACGGAGCTCGGAGCGCGCCCCTGGCAGGTTGGCATAACCGCACCAATTATTGCCGATGAAATTGTAGACCTCCCATAACACCGTACGGTGATTCCCGCATATTTTCAGCATTCTCGGTGCCAGGTCGTGACGCGTGAGACTCCGTCTCTCTAGGATGGAAGAAACGCAGATCACCAATGCTGATGGAGGCGAAGTGGCCGCAATGAGAGAAGTTGTGTTCGTGGACGGTGTCCGCACCCCGTTCGGGCGTGCCGGCGACAAGGGAATCTACGCCGGGACTCGTGCCGATGACCTGGCGGTCAAGGCGCTGCAAGGGCTGATCGAGCGCAATCCCGGGCTGCCGCTCGAGCGCATCGACGACGTGGGCATCGCCGCGACGACCCAGCAAGGCGACCAAGGGCTCACGCTCGGCCGCACGGTGTCGATGCTTGCGGGCATCCCCGTCACCGTGCCCGGGTTCGCCCTTGATCGCATGTGCGCCGGCGCACTCACGGTCGCGTCATTCATGGGCGCAGCGATCGGATCGGGCCAGTATGACCTCGCTATTGCCGGCGGCGTCGAGCACATGGGCAAGCATCCCATCGGACTCGACGCAGATCCGAATCCTCGTTTTGTCGCCGAGAAGCTGGTGAGCCCGGATGCGCTGAACATGGGCATCACCGCGGAACGACTGCACGACCGATTCCCGGCTTTGACCAAGGAGCGCGCGGATCGTTTTGGCATGCTGAGCCAGCAGAAAGTGCAGGCCGCCTACGACCGCGGCGACATCCAGGCCGACCTGATTCCGGTAGCGACTCGGTCGGAAACCGGATGGGGCCTCGCAACCGAAGACCAGGGACGTCGACCGGAGACGACGATGGAGGGCCTTGCAACGCTGAAGACCCCGTTCCGCCCGCATGGTCGTGTCACCGCGGGCAACGCATCCCCGTTGACCGATGGCGCGACCGTCTCGTTGCTCGCCGGTGCCGACACCGCCCGCGAACTCGGCCTCGGCGCAAAGATGCGGCTCGTCGGCTTCGGCTTCGCCGGTGTCGAGCCCGAAGTCATGGGACTCGGCCCGGTGCCGTCGACGGAGAAGGCACTGCGCCGCGCCGGCCTCACGATCGACGACATTGGCCTCTTCGAGCTCAATGAGGCGTTCGCCGTGCAGGTGCTCTCGTTCACCGACCATTTCGGCATTTCCGATGACGACCCGCGCGTCAACCCCTGGGGCGGCGCCATCGCCATCGGGCATCCGCTCGCTGCATCGGGCGTCCGTCTGATGACGCAGCTCGCGCGCCAGTTCGCGCAGCGACCCGACGTGCGATACGGCGTGACCGCGATGTGCGTCGGCCTCGGACAGGGCGGCACGGCGATTTGGGAAAACCCGCATTTCGACGGCAAGAAGGGCAAGTAGCGCAATGACCGACTACAGCAGCATTGATTTCACTCCGCTGATCGAAGCGTCTGACGACGAGGTCATCACGGAGTCGTTCGTGCGCGATGTCACCCTGCCGTCCGGCGGCACGCTCGCGCTGATCACGCTCGACAACGGACGAGACCATACGCGACCGAACACTCTCGGACCGCGCACTCTCCAGTCGCTCGCCACTGTGCTCGACGACCTGCGACGCCGCGCGGCCGCCGGCGAGATCGTTGCCGTCGCGGTGACGGGGAAGCCATTCATCTTCGCCGCGGGTGCCGATCTTTCGAAGGTATCCACGCTCGCGACTGAGCAGAATGCCCGACTCATGGCACAGTACGGCCACTTCGTGCTCGGTAAGTTCGGCGAGCTCGGCGTTCCGTCATTCGCATTCGTGAACGGTCTCGCACTCGGTGGCGCGATGGAGATCGCCCTGCATTGCACCTACCGCACCCTCGACGCTTCGGCCGCTGCGCTCGCTTTCCCCGAGGTGTTCCTGGGCATCATCCCGGGCTGGGGCGGAGCGACCATTGTTCCGAACCTCATCGGGATCGAACCGGCGCTCGAGGTCATCATCTCGAACCCGCTCAAGAACAATCGGATGCTGAAGCCGCAGCAGGCCCTCGACATGGGCCTCTTCGACGCGATGTTTGGGGCCGCAAGCTTCCTCGAGCGCTCACTGGCGTGGGCCGACGGGGTGCTTGAAGGATCCGTCTCCGTGCAGCGGCCGCACGTGCCGGGCAAGCTGGAGCGGTTGACCAAATGGCCGGCCGCGATCAAGATCGCACGCGACACGTTGAAGGCGCGACTGGGCACCGCCACCCGGGCGCCGTACGTCGCGCTCGATCTGCTCAGCGCCGCAAAAGACAACGACTTGAAGCGCGGATTCGAACGTGAAGACGACGCGCTCGCCGAGTTGATCTCCGGCGACCAGTTCGCGGCCTCGATCTATGCCTTCGATTTGGTGCAGAAGCGAGCGAAACGCCCGGCCGGCGCGCCCGACAAGGCGCTTGCCAAGCCGGTACTCAAGGTCGGGGTGATCGGTGCAGGGCTCATGGCAAGCCAGTTCGCGCTGCTCTTCGCCCGGAAACTGCGGGTGCCCGTGCTGATCACCGATCTCGATCAGTCACGCGTCGACAAGGGCCTGGAGTACATCCGCGGCGAAATCGCCAAGCTGCGCGACAAGGGCCGCCTGAGCGCTGACGATGCCAATCAGATCACCGAGCTCGTGCACGGTACGACCGATAAGACGCAGTTCTCGGATTGCGATTGGGTCATTGAAGCCGTGTTCGAGGAGCTGGGCGTCAAGCAACAGGTATTCGCGGAGATCGAGCCGCTCATTTCCGAGACTGCAGTGCTCGCAACGAACACCTCTTCCCTTTCGGTCGAAGAAATCGGCGCAAACCTCGCTCACCCTGAGCGACTCGTCGGCTTCCACTTCTTCAACCCGGTCGCCGTGATGCCGCTGATCGAGGTGGTGCGCACGCCCGCAACGGACGACGCATCACTCTCCACGGCAATGGTCACGGCTCGCAAGCTGGGGAAGAACGCGGTAATCACCGCGGATCGCCCCGGCTTCGTGGTCAACCGTCTGCTGGCGAAGGTCATGGGCGAAGCGGCACGTGCTCTCGATGAGGGAACCCCGCTCCCCGTCGTGGAGCGCGCGCTCGCACCGATTGGATTGCCGATGGGGCCGTTCGAGCTCATCGATCTCGTCGGTTGGAAAGTCGCGGCTCACGTGCAAGATACGATGGTCCATGCGTTCCCCGACCGGTTCTACGCGTCAGAGAATCTGCACCGGCTCGCCGAGGTTGAGTCGCCCCTGGTGAAGACGAAGCTCGGCAAGGTAGAGGAGCTGTCAAAGGCCGCCAAGAAGGCGGGCGTCTTCGGCAAACAGGCCGTCGGTGAAGATGAGATCCTGCGCCGTGTCGAGAACGAACTGGCGAACGAGATCAAGATCATGCTCGACGAGGGCGTGGTCGCGGCGGCGGAAGACATCGATCTGTGCCTGATCTTTGGCGCAGGCTGGCCGTTCCAGGCCGGCGGAGCGACACCGTACCTGGATCGTTCAGGAGCGAGCGAGCGAGCCTTCGGCGGTACGTTCCACGATCCGCGTATTGCCGGGGCGCACCGGTCGTAGTGCGGCTGTTCGGCGGGGCGTCCTCGGGCTCAACGAGGGCGCCCCGCTCCTGTCAGTTCTCGGGGACGGTTTCCGTCTCGGGGCGCGCGATCGGAATACGGGTGCCCTGCACCTGCTGCACGACATTCGCCGCGATCTGAGACGCCGTTAATCCGGCATCGTGGAGCAGTTCGGCGCGCGAAGCATGGTCGGGAAACGCATCCGGCGTTCCCAGCTCGCTCACCGCTGTGTCGACGCCCGCATCTCGAAGTGCTTGACGAATACGGGTGCCGATTCCACCGACGCGAATGCCATCTTCCAGGGTAATGACCAGTCGATGGTTCCGCGCTGCGTCGATCACTGATGCGGCGACGGGCACCACCCATCGCGGATCGATCACTGAGGCAGTGATACCGTCGCGCTCAAGCAAGTCAGCCGCATCCAAGGCGACCTCGGCGAGTGGCCCGACGGGAACGAACAGCACATCACCGCCAGCGCCGTGATCAGCGAGGCTCGACGGACGCACCGCATCTCGGAGCACATCGACACCGTCGACGGTACGTCGAAGCGCGCTGATATCGTTACCGACTGCACCCTTGGGGTACCGAAGCACGGTGGGTGCATCGTCGATGCGCACGGCCTCTGCCAGGAGTTCGTCCAAGCGCGCTGCATCGCGAGGCGCAGCGATCCGAATTCCCGGCACGACCTGCAGGGTTGCGAGATCCCACACGCCGTTATGGCTCGCCCCATCGGGCCCCGTGATTCCGGCGCGGTCCAGCACGAACGTCACGCCGGCGCGGTGCAGGGCCACGTCCATGAGCAGCTGATCGAACGCACGATTCATGAAGGTCGCATAGACCGCGACGACCGGGTGCATCCCGCCGTAGGCGAGCCCGGCAGCACTGGTGACTGCGTGCTGCTCGGCGATGCCGACGTCGATCACGCGGCCGGGATATGCTGCAGCGAGGCCGTCCAGTCCCGTCGGCGCCAGCATCGCAGCGGTGATCCCGACGATGCGGTCATCGCCTGCGGCGAGCTCGATGATCCGATCGCGAAAGACCGACGTCCAACTGCGTCCATGCGCTGATTCGACGGGTTCGCCGCTGCCCGGATCGATTTGCCCGATCGCATGGAACTGGTCAGCGAGATCGTTCTCTGCGGGAGCGTATCCGCGCCCCTTCTCAGTGATCACATGGACCAGAGTCGGGCGCCCGTAACCTTTCGCCTGCCGCAGTACTTCTTCCACCGCGGCGAGGTCGTGTCCGTCGACGGGGCCGAGATACTTGATGTCAAGATTCGAGTAGAGGTCTTGGTTGTCCGATGCCCGGCTGACCATTCCGCGCATCGCTCCGCGCGCAGCACGGTAGACGGTGCGACCGGGCGCGCCCAGACGTGAAAACAGCTTCTCGCTGCCCTCTTGCAGGTCGCGGTAGGCGTCTTTCGAGCGCACGGAATTCAGGAACCGCGCCATGCCGCCGATCGTCGGCGCGTATGAACGCCCGTTGTCGTTGACAACCAAGACGAGGTTACGGTCGTTGTCGTCGGTGATGTTGTTGAGCGCTTCCCACGTCATCCCGCCGGTGAGCGCGCCGTCACCCACCACGGCGACGACGTGCCGGTGCAGCTGGGTGGGGTCAGATTGGGCGCGCCGCGCGAAGGCTCGAGAGATTCCATCCGCCCAGCTCAGCGAGCTCGACGCATGCGAACTCTCGACGATGTCGTGCTCGGATTCAGTGCGCTGAGGATACCCGGCCAAGCCGCCACGACTGCGGAGCCCGGAAAAGTCTTTCCGCCCGGTCAGGAGCTTGTGCACATAACTCTGGTGGCCGGTGTCGAACACGATGGGGTCACGTGGCGACTGAAACACGCGGTGCAGCGCGATCGTCAGCTCGACGACCCCCAGGTTCGGCCCGAGATGACCTCCCGTCCGCGAGACGGCAGCGATGAGGAACTCGCGGATTTCCGCGGCCAGGTCTTGGCACTCATCGAGTGTGAGCGCGTCGAGATCTCGAGGCCCTGAGATTCGATCCAGGATCGCCATGAACCCCGCCTCCGTTCCGTTTCGCCGCATGAGAACCGCGAATCTGATCAGTCTAGTAGCGCTGCAAACGAGCGCGGGCCCGGATCGCCGAAGCGACCGGGCCCGCGCAGTGCACGCAGCGCCTAGACCAGCGATCGCAGCACGTACTGCAGGATGCCACCGTTGCGGTAGTAGTCCGCTTCGCCCGGGGTGTCGATGCGAACCACCGCGTCGAAGGCGATCTGCGAACCGTCGGCCTTGGTTGCCGTCACAGCGACCGTGCGCGGCGTCTCGCCATCGTTGAGCGCAGTGATGCCCGAGATGTCGAAGGTCTCGGTGCCGTCAAGACCGAGGTCATCGGCGCTCTGCCCTTCGGGGAACTGCAGCGGAAGCACGCCCATGCCGATGAGGTTAGAGCGGTGGATACGCTCGAAGCTCTCGGTAATGACCGCCTTCACGCCCAGCAGTCGGGTGCCCTTCGCCGCCCAGTCGCGGGACGAGCCCGAACCGTACTCCTTGCCGCCGAGCACCACCAGCGGAATACCTGCGCTCTGGTAGTTCTGCGACGCATCATAGATGTACGATTTCGGCGCATCGGCCTGCGTGAAGTCGCGCGTGAAGCCGCCCTCGACGCCCGCACCATCGTTCTCGGAGGCCAGGAGCTGGTTGCGGAGACGAATGTTCGCGAACGTGCCGCGGATCATGACCTCGTGATTGCCGCGACGCGAGCCGTAGGTGTTGAAGTCCTTCGGTGCGATACCGTTCTCGACAAGGTACTGGCCTGCCGGCGTCTCGGCCTTGAAGCTGCCTGCCGGGCTGATGTGGTCCGTCGTCACGGAGTCGCCGAGTTTCGCGAGCACACGCGCACCCGAGATATCGGTGACCGGTGACGGCGCGAGCTCCATGCCGTCGAAGTAGGGCGCCTTGCGCACGTAGGTCGACTTCTCATCCCAGGCGAACGTGTTGCCGTCGGGGGTCGGCAGCGAGGTCCAGTGCTCGTCACCATCGAAGACCGTGGCGTACTTCTCCGTGAACATGTCGGAGTCGATCGATTCGTCGGCGATCTTCTGCACCTCGACGGGGTCGGGCCAGATGTCGCGGAGGAACACGTCGTTGCCTTCGGAATCCTGGCCGAGCGCCTGAGTCTCGAAGTCGAAGTCCATCGTTCCGGCAAGCGAGTACGCGATCACCAGCGGCGGGCTGGCGAGATAGTTCATCTTGATATCGGGGTTGATGCGACCTTCGAAGTTGCGGTTGCCCGAGAGCACCGCAGTCACCGCGAGATCGTGATCGTTTACGGCGTCGGAGATCTCCTGGTTCAGGGGACCCGAGTTGCCGATGCAGGTCACGCAGCCGTAGCCGACGGTGTAGAAGCCGAGCTTCTCGAGGTCGACGTTCAGCCCCGACTTCTCGTAGTAGTCGGTGACGACCTTCGACCCGGGAGCCAGCGTCGTCTTGACCCACGGCTTCGCCTGGAGGCCGCGCGCTGCCGCATTGCGAGCGAGCACGCCCGCTGCGAGCATCACCGAGGGGTTCGAGGTGTTGGTGCACGAGGTGATGGACGCGAGCGTCACCGCGCCGTGGTCGATCTCGAACTCGCGCCCCTGCGCGTCCTTCACCTTGGCGGGGTTGGCCGCCTGGGCGTAATTCTTGAGGTCCGTCTCGAACTGCGACTTCGAGTGCGACAGCTCGATACGATCCTGCGGGCGCTTCGGGCCGGCGATCGACGAGACCACGGTACCCAGATCGAGTTCGAGGTACTCGCTGAATTCGGGCTCGCGCGACGCGTCGTGCCACATGCCCTGCGCCTGCGTGTACGCCTTGATGAGTTCGAGCTGCTCTTCCGGGCGGCCGGTCAGACGCAGGTAGTCGAGGGTCACATCGTCGACGGGGAACATTGCCGCCGTCGAGCCGAACTCTGGGCTCATGTTGCCGATGGTCGCCCGGTTCGCAAGCGGAACCGATCCGACGCCCTCGCCGTAGAACTCGACGAACTTGCCAACGACGCCGTGCTTGCGCAGCATCTGGGTGATCGTGAGCACCACGTCGGTGGCGGTAACGCCCGCAGGAATCTTGCCCGAGAGCTTGAAGCCGACCACGCGGGGAATCAGCATAGAAATGGGCTGACCCAGCATGGCTGCCTCGGCCTCGATGCCGCCAACACCCCAACCGAGCACGCCGAGGCCGTTCTCCATCGTGGTGTGCGAATCGGTGCCCACGCAGGTGTCGGGGTACGCGAAGGTTTCACCGTCGATGTCGCGGGTGAACGTCACACGGGCCAAGTACTCGATGTTGACCTGGTGCACGATGCCGGTTCCGGGCGGAACGACCTTGAACTCGTCGAACGCGCCCTGGCCCCAGCGAAGGAACTGGTAGCGCTCCCCGTTGCGCTGGTACTCGATCTCGACGTTGCGCGCGGCCGCACCGGGAGTGCCGTACACATCGGAGATGACCGAGTGGTCGATGACCATCTCGGCGGGCGCCAGCGGGTTGATCTTGTCAGGCGTGCCGCCCAGGTCGACGACGGCTTCGCGCATCGTCGCGAGATCGACGACGCAGGGCACGCCGGTGAAGTCCTGCATGATGACGCGCGCGGGGGTGAACTGAATCTCCGTGTCGGGCTGCGCCGAAGGATCCCAGTTGCCCAGGGCTTCAATGTGTTCACGGGTGACGTTCGCGCCGTCTTCCGTGCGGAGCAGGTTTTCCAGCAGCACCTTCAGGCTGTAAGGCAGCCGCTCGTGGCCGGGGACCTGATCGATGCGATAGATTCCGTATTCGTTCTCGCCGACGGCGAGGGTGCTCTTCGCGTCGAAGCTGTTGACGGCTCCCATTGAGCTCCTCCAATGTGTCTCGATGTCGAGATAATTCTATACCCGAACCGACACCACCATTGTCACGCCGACGGGGCGTTTTGCCCAGTGTTCTCCTCAGATTCCCCCGTTGGATCATCTGATGATCGGGGCAGGCGATTGAGGACCATCCACGTAAAGACCACCACCAGTGCGAAGAGCGGAACTCCCATGACCAGACGAGCGATCCCGAGCGCGTCGGTCGCCGCTCCTCCATCGTCGCCACGCGCGGCGAAGTACAGCGGGAGCTGCACGGCGAGCCGCGCCACGAACAGCGCCGCCCAGAGCAGGGTGAGCCACGTTGCGATGCGCTTCAGCGCCCGCACCCGGCGCCAGCCGGTCAGATCGCCGCGCAATGCACCGAGCGCGAGTCCGATGAGCGGCCATCCGACCGCCGCCGACAGGAGCAGCCCCAACGACCAGACGATATTCGTGATGAAGCCGGGAACGTAGTAGTCGGCTCCGCGCCCCGTAAAGATCGCTGCCGCGACGGCAACCGCGACGCCCGCCGCCCCAGAGAAGACCGACACGAGCGGCTCGCGCCGCAGCAGACGGATCACGATGAGCACGACGACGAGTGCAGCCGGCGCGATCGCCGAGAGTCTCGCGTCGCGGGTGAGCGTGAAGAGCACGAGAAAGAGTAGGCCGGGCACGAGGGTCTCGGCGATACCCCGCCACCCGCCGATCGCCTCGAGCACTCCGCGACCCGAAAGCGCCTCTCCAGACATTCCAGCGCGCACGGTGCGCCCCAGCGCGCCTCCGAACTCACGCGTTGCCGACGCGCGTTCGGGCGCAGGCGGCGGGCTCAGCGGGGTCCGCTCAGATTCAGGCTGCGCACCCTCACGTGCGCCGCGTTCCGGTTCTGCGGAACCTTCGGGGCCGTTCACACTGCGAGCGTTCCGCCTTCGGGCGCCTGGCGTTCGCCTTGCACTCCGGCGGGTACCTTCAGCGGCAGCAGCTCGCTCGGCGGCATGGGCTGATCACCGCGCACCACGACGAGCTCACGGAACAGGTCGAAGACCCGTTCACGCGCACCTGCATCGACAGCCGCCTTGCCCATGATGACGCCGCGGAGCATCCATCGTGGTCCATCGACGGCGATGAAGCGCGCAGCGCGAGTGCCTGCTTGCTCATCAGGCGCGGGGGTCTGCACGAACAATTCGGTTCCGAGCGGGCCTTCCTCTTCACGAGCGGTACCGCCCTGAGTGGTCATCTGATGGGCGAGTTCCGAGCGCACCCCGTGCCAGAGTCCGGTCGTCTTCGGCGCGGCGAATGCCTGCACCTGCAGCAGCGATTCCGCGTACTCCAGTGACACGGCGACGACACGATTCGCACGCTCATCGACCTCGAGGCGCAACTGCAATCCCTCACGAGGCGCAACTTTGATGCCCCCGAGGTCGACATACGGACGCATCGCAGGGACTTCGCTGACATCGAACGGACCCGCCGTCTCGCGATCCGTCGGCGCGGACTTGCTGTCGTCGGGCGCGGCGACCTCTGCGTCGCGCACCTCAACGGCGTCGGTGGTCTTCTGTTCGAGTTCGTCGGACTCGGGCGTCTGTGCATCACTCATGATTGCGTCTCCTCCTGCGGCCGGTATTGGCCGATTGCGGCGCCGATGCGCCGTCTGCCTGTCTTCAGTTCTGTACGCCGGTGGAGCCGAAGCCGCCGGTGCCGCGGACGCTCTCGGGAAGCTGCTGCACCGGGGTAAAGACGGCACGGCTCACGGGCATGATGATGACCTGGGCAATGCGATCCCCGACCTCCACGGCAAACGCTGCCGTGCGATCCGTATTCAGCAACGTGACCTTGAGTTCACCGCGGTAGCCCGCATCGACGGTGCCGGGCGAATTCACCACCGTGATGCCGTGTTTCGCTGCCAAGCCGCTCCGCGGCACGACGAATGCAACGTACCCGTCGGGAAGAGCGATTGAGACACCAGTTCCAATGAGTGCTCGCTCGCCCGGTTCGAGCACGACTGACTCCGCAGCCCTGAGATCTGCTCCCGCATCTCCGGGATGGGCATACGTGGGGGCGAACTCGGCGACAATCGGCACCTCAACAACATCACTCACGCGCTCAGCGTATCTGATCGGGCCGCACCTGCGCTGGATCGACCGCTCCCAGCTCGGCCCGCGAGATAATGGCAGCATGACCCGTGATGCCTCCGCGCCGACGACCTCCTCCTACCGGGAGCGGCTGCTCCCCGGCCCGAGCCTGTTCATTTCACTGATCCTGGTAATCCCGGCAGTGGCCCTGGTGCTGACTCCGATCAATGCGCAGTGGGCGATTCCGACGGGCATCATCGTGTACGTCATTCTTGCGCTCACGTTTTTGCTGCTCAGCCCGTCTATCGAGGTCGCCGACCACTCGCTCGTCGCCGGGCGTGCGCGGATCCCGCTCCATCACCTCGGAGCCGTCGAACTTCTCGGAGCCGAAGCGCTGAAAGCGGCGATCGGACCGGGAGCCGACGCGCGGAACTACCTGCTCTTGCGCGGATGGATTCATCGGGGTGTCCGGATTGAGGTCACGGATGCAAACGACCCGGCGCCGTTCTGGATTCTGACGACCCGACACCCGCAGAAGCTCTCCGCGGCGATTGCAGCGACGCAAAGCGACTCGCACGAGGTCTGAATCTCTCGCAACACGACTGTGGCTGCGAGTTCGCCCGATTCCGGGCGGCACGCAGCCACGGTCGTCACAGCGGGAATTACGCCGCGCACTCCCGACAGATCGGCCCGAGATCGGTCTCATGATCGATCTGTGAGCGGTGACGCACCAGGAAGCAGCTCACACAGGTGAACTCGTCATCCTGCTGCGGCAGCACGACGACATCGAGTTCAACGTCGGAGAGGTCGTTTCCTCCCAGATCGAAGCTGGGGTTGTCGGCGTCCTCTGAGTCAAGACCCGAGGCGCCCTTGGCTGGTCCACGCTCTTTCAACGCCTCGATCGAATCGGCGTCTTCTTCGGTCTTGCGCGGGGCGTCGTAATCGGTGGCCATTCTCTCCTGCATTCCCGTGCCGGTCTGTCGGCACCTTATCCTTCGAGCGGCCATAGTCTGCCGCACGAACCTTGTCTGGCGCAAACTGTTCCGCTCAGAGTTCTCTGAGCGCGAAGTCGCACACACCCTACGCGCGGGCATATCGCCACGCGCCCGCGTCAATGCGCAGAATCGCCAACACTCTATGTCACTCTGGTTCGCGACTCACGAAGGAGATGCGCCGATGGACGAACTGCGCTTTGTGCGCCGAGATGACCGGTCGCTGATCGTCGCGAACGACGCCGGCGACGAGTTCCGCTTCCTGGTAGACGAGGCCGCGCTGAGCGAGCTCCGTCACCTGTCGCGTCGCGAGCGTGAGCCCGGAAAAGTCGGGCCACGTGAAATCCAGGCGCTCATCCGCTCGGGGAAGTCACGCGCCGAGGTCATCGCGGAGACAGGACTCGACGAGGCCGACGTCGAGCGCTACGAGGAGCCGGTACTCGCAGAGCGTCGCTACATCCTTGAGCGCGCGCACGCAGTGCCGGTGCGCACGGATGCGCTTGACGAAGCAGACGAGCGTTTCGGTGCGGTCATCGCCGAGCGACTTGTCGGACTTGCGTCGGACACGAGCGAGTGGAGTTCGTGGCGCGATGAGGAGCGGGGATGGATGGTCAGTCTCGAGTTCATCTCGCATGACGTTGCGCATCGCGCGGTGTGGACGTTCGATCATCGCAAGAGCATTCTCGCGCCGATCAATCCGGACGCCGTGAACCTGTCGAAGCAGGGCGAAGTCGGCGACCGATTGATTCCGAAGCTGCGCGCAGTTGACGGTGGGGAACGTGGCGGGCGCTTCGAAGCGAATACGTTCTCGGAAGATACCGCGGAAGAACGCTCTGCCGACGATTCCGGCATCGAGACCGAGTCGGACCTTGAAGCGGACACCGACGCGACGCCGCCCGCAGATTCGAATGCCGAGTACGAGCGCCGCAAGGAGATCGATCAGCGCGCCATCTCATCAGACGCCGCAGCCCCGACGGATCTCAGCCAGACTGCAGATCTGCTCGATGCGCTGCGAAAGCGGCGTGGGGAGCGCGACCAAGTCAAACGCGAGGCCGCACTGCACCCTCAGGAGCTTGATCTGGACGCTCTCGTAGATTCTGAGCCGGCGGTCACACCGACTTCCGCGGAACGCGATGACAACGACTCGACGAACGACGCGACCGCACCCGTCTCGCTTCCAGAAACTACAGAACGCGCTGTGTCGCCTCGCAGCATCTGGGGCAATGCCGGGGTATCGGCATCCGGCTCGACGCGCGATCAGGCACCACAGCGTCATTCTGGCACCCCTGAAGTTCAGGAGCGACCGAGTTCGACGCGCGCGAACGAACCGGCTTCGTCCGGCGAGTCAGAGCGCCCTGCAAAGAAAGGTCGGGCGTCGATTCCGAGTTGGGACGACATCTTGTTCGGCACCCGCAGCGACGAAGATCCGGTGCAGTGAACGCTGAATGAATGGCCGCTCAGGCCCGTGCTCGAGCTACCGCGGCCACGGCGTTCGCGAACCCTGTTCCGGCGAGCGCACCGGCGAGCGCGAGCGGCACTCCGCGTTCCTCGTCGGTGAATGAACCGTGCTGTCCCACCATCGAGAGCGATCTCGGGTCGTCGAGATGCGAGTAGTAGGCGACCTGCTTGCGCGCGGCGACCATTACATCACCGAGACGCGGAGCGACCTCTGGCGCGATGTTCCCGAAGGCTCCGGATCGCACGGCCTCGTCACGCGTGAAGATCCACGCACGACTACCTTCGGCATCTTGCCAGCGCTGTGCCACCTCCTCCGCATCGGCGCCGTCGCCGAGGTACAAAGCGCGAAAGCGCGGCTCCCCGCCGATGTCATCGACCCCGGAGAGCAGCGGTGAATCGGAGCCGATCACGATCTGCTGATGCGCCGCGACATCGACCATGCCGTGGTCCGCGGTCACGACGACCCCGACATCACCGGGCAACCCTCTGAGCAGCGACTCGAGCGCGCCGTCGAGTTGCTCGAGCCGGTGCAACCACGCCTCGCTCTGCCAGCCGGATTCATGCGCAACCTTGTCGAGCTCATCGACATAGAGGTAGACGACTGCCGGCTCGCCGCCACGCAGCAGCTGAGATGCGGCCGAGAAACGATCTTCGATCCGCTGCCCGCCGATGTATTGCGCCCCGGCGAGAATCGCCTCGGTCAGCCCGCCTGACGCGTGCGCCGGCCGACCGATCGTGAAGGCGCGTGCTCCGATATCTCCGGCGAGATGGAACAGCGGTCGCACGCGTTGCCACGCCGCACGATCCGCGATCCCATCCCAGTCACGCAGTGTCGTGATCAGCCCGAGTTCGGGGTGCCGAATTCGGTAGCCGATCAGCCCGTGCTCCCCCGGAAGTGCTCCCGTCACGAGGGAGGTGAGCGCGGCTCCCGTTGTCGACGGGGCGACCGTTTCGATGCGTTTGCGCTGCAATCGCCCGAGGGTCGGCGCATGATCGATTGCGGCAGAAAGATTCGCGCTCCCCAGACCGTCGACAACGATCATGACGAACGAACGGATCGCCGGGAAGGTCACATCGGACGCGATGCGCAGCTCCTCTGGCGCTGCGTGCCCGGCACCGCGGGCCATCGCTGCCAGGCCGCTTGGCAGAATCGCGGCAAGCCTCGCACCGTTGTCGGTCGTCGTCGGTAGCATGATTTCCATTATGACCGACCCCCGCACGTCATCCGCCGGCGCACCGGACGCACCCCATGAGCTCGCCGGCGAACGCATCGAAGATATCGACATCTCGCAAGAGATGGAGGGCTCTTTCCTCGAGTACGCCTATTCGGTGATCTACTCGCGCGCACTTCCCGACGCGCGTGACGGGTTGAAGCCGGTGCAACGCCGCATCCTCTTCATGATGCAGGACATGGGTCTGCGCCCCGAGAAGGGGCACGTGAAGTCCGCTCGTGTGGTCGGCGAGGTCATGGGCAAGCTGCACCCGCACGGTGATTCGTCGATCTACGACGCGCTCGTGCGTCTCGCACAGGGATTCGCCCTCCGCTTGCCGCTGATCGACGGGCACGGCAACTTCGGTTCGCTCGATGACGGGCCCGCCGCGTCCCGATATACCGAAGCACGGCTCGCGGGCGCAGCGCTCGCCATGACGGAATCGCTCGACGAGAACGTCGTCGATTTCGTGCCGAACTACGACAACCAGATCATGCAGCCCGAAGTGCTGCCGTCTGCCGTTCCCAACCTGCTCGTGAACGGAGCCAGCGGCATCGCGGTCGGCATGGCCACGAACCTGGCACCGCACAACCTCATCGAGGTTGTCGACGGTGCCAAACACCTGCTGCAGCACCCCGAGGCGACAGTCGACGAGCTGATGGAATTCATCCCCGGCCCCGACCTTCCTGGCGGCGGCACGATCGTCGGCCTCGACGGCGTGAAAGACGCCTACCGCTCCGGGCGCGGAGCCTTCCGCACCCGAGCCAAGGCGTCCGTCGAGCAGCTCGGACCGCGACGCACCGGGCTCGTCGTTACCGAGCTCCCCTACCTCGTGGGTCCCGAGCGCGTGATCGAGAAGATCAAGCAGGGCGTCGACGCGAAGAAGCTCTCCGGCATCTCCGATGTCGCCGACCTGACCGATCGCAAGAATGGGCTGCGGTTGGTCATCACCTTGAAGACCGGGTTCTCCCCCGAAGCCGTGCTCGAGCAGCTCTATCGGTATACGCCGCTCGAAGACTCGTTCAGCATCAACTCGGTGGCGCTTGTCGAGGGGCAGCCGCAGACGCTCGGACTCCGCGAAATGCTGCGGGTCTTCCTCGATCACCGCATCTCCGTCGTCACCCGACGCACCGAGTTCCGTTTGCGGAAGCGTCGCGAACGTCTGCACCTGGTCGAGGGGCTGCTCCTCGCCATCCTCGACATCGACGAAGTCATTCAGCTCATTCGCACAAGCGATGATGCCGAAACCGCACGCACTCGACTTATGCAGGTCTTTGACCTGTCCGAGCTGCAGGCCGAGTACATCCTTGAGTTGCGCCTGCGTCGCCTGACGAAGTTTTCGCGAGTCGAGCTCGAAGCCGAGCGTGACGAACTGCAATCAGAAATCGAGTCGCTGCTGGCCATCCTCAGCAGCGACGAGCGACTCCGCGGCGTGGTCGCCGACGAGATGGACGCTGCAGCCGAAGCATTCGGCACCCCACGGCGCACCGTTCTGACCGGAGCGGTCATGCGCCCGACCCGTTCGGCGGCTTCAACGGCCTCGCTTGAGGTCGCCGACTCCCCCTGCACCGTGCTGCTCTCGGTCACCGGTCGAGCCCTGCGCATCGAACGCGATCCTGAAACGCCCGAGTCGACCCGGCCGGCACCGCGCGCCACAAAGCACGGCGCCGTGCTCGCGAGCATCGACGGCACGGTTCGCGGTGAGCTCGGGGCGATTCTCTCTGATGGCACACTGCAGCGATTCACCCCGGTCGACCTTCCGTCCGTTCCCGCTGCGAGCATCGCGTTTTCCGCGGGTGCAAAACTTGCGGAATACATCGGAGTCACCGATAAGAAGCTCGGCGTCGTCGGCATCGTTCCGCTCGACACGGAGACCCCCATCGGGCTCTTCACCCTGCAGGGAACCGTCAAGCGCGTCGTACTCACCGATCTGCCTGCCAAGCCGAGCTTTGAAGTGATCACGTTGAAGAGCGGTGATGCTCTGGTCGGCGCGTTCGTCGCCGCAGACTCTGATGAATTCGCGATCGTGACCAGCGACGCGCAACTGCTGAGGTTCGGTGCTGGGTCGGTTCGCCCCCAGGGCCGGCCCGCTGCGGGTATGGCGGGCATTCGTCTCGCTGCCGACGCACGTGTTGTATTCGCAGGATCGGTCGCGGCTGACGCCGAGGCCCGCGTCGTCACCATCGCTGACAGTTCGATCACCCTCCCCGGCACCGATGTCGCAACAGCGAAAGTTACTGATTGGGCCGAGTTCCCGGCAAAGGGCAGGGGCACTGGTGGCGTCCGAGCCCAGCGCTTCCTCAAGTGGGAAGACCAGATCGCGTGCGCTTGGGTGGGTACCGGAGAGCCGCGTGCGCTGGCCTCTGATGGCACCGCCCGCAAACTTCCCGTCGAACTCGGCAAGCGCGATGGCTCCGGCCAGCCCATCGATGGCTCGGCTACCTACGTGGGCGTCGCTCCCTGACGTTCGCTGCCCCGGCGATACTTCGGCCCCGTGCCTCCGCGAACGCGGGAGCACGGGGCCGAATGCATCCTCACACCGCAAACGTCGGGGTGAACGCCTCGCACGGGTTAGGCGTCGATGCGCTCGCGATCCAGATCATCGGCGTTCTCGATGATGAACTCCTTGCGCGGTGCCACATCGTTGCCCATGAGCAACTCGAAGATCTGGGAGGCCGAGTGGGCGTCTTCGACGCGAACGCGCCGCAGCGCACGGTGCTCTCGATCCATCGTGGTCTCCGCGAGTTGATCTGCGTCCATCTCGCCCAGGCCCTTGTAGCGCTGGATCGGCTCCTGGTACTTCTTTCCGCGTTTCTTCAAATCAGCGAGCAAGGCGTTGAGTTCGCGTTCGCTGTACGTGTAGATCACATCATTGGGCTTCCGGCCGGCATTCTGCACGATGACGCGATGCAGCGGGGGCACGGCAGCGTACACGCGACCCGCTTCGAGCATCGGTCGCATGTAGCGGAAGAACAGCGTGAGCAGCAGTGTGCGAATGTGCGCACCGTCGACGTCGGCGTCGCTCATCAGGATGACCTTGCCGTAACGTGCGGATTCGAGTTCGAAGTCGCGCCCCGAACCCGCGCCGAGCACCTTGATAATGGCGCCGCACTCCGTGTTATTGAGCATTTCGGCGACCGAAGCCTTCTGCACATTCAGAATCTTGCCGCGAATCGGAAGCAGGGCCTGGAACTCGCTGTCGCGGGCCGGGCGGGCCGTGCCGAGCGCGCTGTCACCCTCGACGATGAACAGTTCCGTCTCGGCGACCTCTTTGGAGCGGCAATCGATGAGTTTCGCTGGCAATGACGAGCTCTCCAGCGAACTCTTGCGTCGCGCGGTGTCGCGCTGTGCGCGCAACGCGATCCGCGCCTTCATCTCCGAGACCATCTTCTCGAGCAGCGCTGCCGTTTGGGTTTTGTCGGTCTTCTTCGTGGACTCGTAGCGCTCGGTCAGCCCCTGAACGATTGCTTTCGTCACGATCGCGCGCACGGCTGCAGTGCCGAGCACTTCTTTCGTCTGCCCCTCGAACTGGGGTTCGGGGACCCGCACGGTCACGACCGCGGTGAGCCCGGTCAGAATGTCATCCTTCTCCGGCTTGTCGCTTCCCGCCTTCAACTTCCGAGCATTGGTCTCGATCTGCTTGCGGAAGAAGCGGGTCAGCCCCTGCTCGAAACCAGTGAGGTGCGTGCCGCCCTTTGGGGTCGAGATGATATTGACGAAACTCTGAATCTCGGTGTCGTACCCGGTTCCCCAGCGCAGCGCGACGTCGACCTCGCAATCGCGTTCGACTTCCCGTGAAACCAGATGGCCCGTTTCCGCGTCCATGACCGGAACGGTCTCGCGGAACGTGCCCGTGTCAGTGACGCGCCAGGTCTCGGTCAGCGGCGCATCGACCGCGAGGAAGTCGACGAACTCCGAAATGCCACCCTCGTACGCGAATTCATGCACGGGAGCGACACCGTCGTCGCCTCGGGATTCTGACCGTTCATCGGTGATCGCGATCGCCAGGCCCGGAACGAGGAACGCCGTCTGCCGCGCGCGCGCGACCAGCGACTCCGGCTCGAATCGTGCCGACGCCAAGAAGATCTGCGGGTCGGCCCAGTAGCGAACACGCGTTCCGGTAACCCCCCGTTTCACCTTGCCGACCACGCGGAGTTCAGACGCCTCTTCGAAGGGCGTAAAAGCACTGTCAGGGCCTTCGCCTGCGAAGATCCCGGGCTCGCCGTGACGGAACGACATCGCCCAGGTTTTGCCCTCTCGGTCGACCTCGACATCGAGCCGTGAGGAGAGCGCGTTCACCACAGAAGCACCGACACCGTGCAGGCCACCCGACGATTGGTAGCCACCGCCACCGAACTTACCTCCCGCGTGCAGCTTCGTGTAGACGAGTTCGACGCCGCTGAGCCCACTCTTGGGCTCGATATCGATGGGTACGCCGCGGCCGTTGTCGGCAACGGTGACGCTGCCATCATCGTGCAGTACCACGCCGATGGCATTGCCGAACCCACCCAACGCTTCATCGACCGAGTTGTCGATGATTTCCCAGAGGCAGTGCATCAATCCACGCGAATCGGTGGTGCCGATATACATGCCCGGCCGCTTTCGCACCGCTTCGAGCCCCTCGAGCACGGTGAGATGTCTCGCGGAATAGCTGGAATCTGCCACGACTCGGATCTCCTCAGGTTGATGACGGATCTACCCTAGGCCACACCACGGACATCGGCGGTCAGGTGATCCGGCGAGTGCCCAGGTCGACTCCCCGGGCTACGCGGTCAGCGAACCACGGTGACAGAATGCGGGAATTCTCGGGAGGTCGTGCTTGGATGGTGGCGTAGTGATGAAGGAAGAGGAGGATGCCATGACGACACTCGAGCAGGATCGAACCCAAGAGGTTGAGTCCGCAGATCGTCCCCTGAGTGCGCTGGACCGTTGCGATAGCTGCGGTGCGCAGGCATACGTCCGGGTGCTGCTGGGCGGAAGCGAATTGCTCTTCTGCGCGCATCACGCGAACAAGCACGAGTCGAAGCTGCGCCCGATGGCGGAGACCTGGCACGACGAGACCCATAAGCTCAACGCGTAACTCGCGAGACAGAAAGGGCCCCGGTGAAGCGATCTTCACCGGGGCCCTTTCTCATGGGCGTCGATCGACGCCGCGAATCACTTAGTCGAGGTAATCGCGCAGCTGCTGGCTGCGCGACGGGTGCCGCAGCTTCGCCATCGTCTTCGATTCGATCTGGCGAATACGCTCACGCGTGACGCCGAAGGTGTCACCGATCTGGTCGAGCGTCTTCGGCATACCGTCGCCCAGGCCGAACCGCATGCGGATCACGCCCGCCTCGCGCTCCGAGAGCGAATCGAGCAGCTGTTCGAGCTGCTGCTGCAGCATCGTGAAGCCCACCGCGTCAGCCGGAACGACCGCCTCGGTGTCTTCAATGAGGTCACCGAACTCGCTGTCACCATCTTCGCCGAGCGGCGTGTGCAACGAAATGGGCTCGCGCCCGTACTTCTGCACCTCGACGACCTTTTCAGGCGTCATGTCGAGCTCACGGCTCAGCTCCTCAGGCGTGGGCTCGCGACCGAGATCCTGCAGCATCTGCCGCTGCACACGGGCGAGCTTGTTGATGACCTCGACCATGTGTACCGGAATACGGATCGTGCGCGCCTGATCGGCCATAGCGCGCGTGATGGCCTGACGGATCCACCAGGTCGCATAGGTCGAGAACTTGAAACCCTTGGTGTAGTCGAACTTCTCAACCGCGCGGATCAGACCCAAGTTGCCCTCTTGAATGAGGTCCAAGAACTGCATGCCGCGGCCGGTGTAGCGCTTTGCAAGCGACACGACGAGGCGGAGGTTCGCTCCGAGCAAGTGGCTCTTCGCGCGCTGGCCGTCGCGGGCCACCCACTTGAGCTCGCGCTCAAGCTTCTTCGCCAGACCCTTTTCCGTCGAGAGCTTCTCTTCAGCGAACAGGCCGGCCTCAATACGCATGGCGAGCTCGACTTCTTCAGCGGCGTTGAGCAACGCCACCTTGCCGATCTGCTTCAGGTAATCCTTCACCGGATCGGCGGTCGCACCGGGGATCGCGGTCGTGATGGTCGGGACGTCTTCCTCGTCACCGGCCTTCAGCACGATCGCCCCGGTCGGCAGCGGCTCGGTGATCACCGGAGCCGCCTTCTCCTCTTCAGCGGCTTCGGCTTCCTCATCGACCTCGGGAGCGTCGAGATCGATCTCGTCCTCGGTCTTCTTCGTCGTGCGCTTCGCTTTGGTCGCGGCTGGCTTCTTCGCCGCCGTTGATGCCTTCTTCGCCGCAGCAGTCGTCTTTTTGGCTGCTGCCGTCTTGCGCGGAGCCGCAGTGGTCTCGGTCATCTCGCCGGCCTCCTCGGTCTGTCCTGCCTGCTGGGTCGCACCCGCTTTGGATGCTCGAGTCGTGGTCGTGGATGCAGTTGCCACGCAGCCGCCTCTCTCGTTCAGATCTCGGCCTGTGCTGACGGTGAAATCGCCGTCAGGTGCTCACAGCATGAAAACCCATGTCAAGCCCGGCGTATTCCCGCGAGCGAGAATGGGAGCCGGATTGCATGGGCTGCACGTCAATTATTGCACGGACCCCAGGAAGTTCTTGCCACTCGACGCGCCGGGTGCTATTTTCACAACGCTTCCGGAGCGTCGTCTTCGGGGCGGCGACGCTGGTGCTCCGCCAGGTACCGCTCCAACTCGCTGGCGAGCTGGTCGGCCGTCGGGATCGAACCGTCTTCCGCAACCAAGGGCGATCGCGGGCTCTGGTCTTCCATGTATGCGTCATAGCGCTGCTCCAAGTTGCGCACCATCTCCGCGGACTCTTCGTTCTCTGCGATCTGCGTGTCGACCTGAGCGGTGAACTGTCGCGCCAACCGTCGCACCTCATCGGTGGGGAGAATAAGCCCGGTCGCCGCCATGATGCCATCAAGCGCGGAGTAGAGCGCATCTGGGTAGTCCGTGTTCGCCAGGTAGTGCGGGATCAGCAAGGCGAACCCAGCCACCTCTTCACCGAGCCCGTGCAAGCGGTATTCGAGCACATGCGACGCCGAGGCCGAGAGCTTCGTGGTCGGCTTCCACACAGATCGCGCTTCGATTAGATCATCGCGAGAGCCGCTGACCGTCATCGAGATCGGCCGCGTATGGGGTACGGGCATCGGGATCGCGTGCGACCAGACCGTGATCGAGACCTCAAACTCGTGCACAAGCAGCAGGACCGTGTCGATGAACTGCTCCCATCGGAAATCGGGCTCGTAGCCGCTGAGCAACAGGAACGGGGCACCGAGCTCGTCGCGCAGCAAAGACAGCGTCAACTCTTCGGGGGCATAGTCGACGAAGTGATCTTCATCGAACGTAATGATGGGACGTCGCGCCCGGTAGTCGAGCAGCAGATCGGCGTTGAAGCGCACCAGTTCTTCGGGTTCACCGTGCTTCCAGAGGAATTCTTCAAGCTGCGCGATCGCGCCGCCGGCATCGCTCAGGCCCTGCATCGCCACGACCAGGGGCAGGCCGCGCGGTACCCGAGCTCGGCGTTCCGAGTAATCAGCAGAAAAGATCGATTCCGTCACGCTTCAATCCTACGAACGGCGCGCGTCCTGAGCCGCGAAATCATCACGCCCTCAGCGAAACCCTGCGCAATGGTACTCGGGCGCTCCGGTGTAGGCTGGTCAAGGCGCGCCCTGCACATTTCGGACGCCCTTCACATTGCGAGTATTCCGAGGGAGACCCCACTTGGCCGATCAGCAGTTTGACATCGTGGTTCTGGGCGGCGGAAGCGCCGGCTACGCCGCGGCGATCCGTGCGACACAGCTGGGATTGAGCGCCGCCGTCATCGAGAAGGACAAGTTGGGCGGCACGTGCTTGCACCGCGGCTGCGTCCCGACGAAGGCGTTGCTGCACTCCGCAGAGATTGCGGATGTCGCCCGCGAAGGCGAGAAATACGGTGTACTGTCCAGCGTTTCGGGCGTCGACATCGCGGGCGTCACGCGGTTCCGCGAGAACCTCGTCGCCGGCAAGTTCAAGGGCCTCCAGGGCCTCTTGAAAGCCAACAACATCACGGTGATCGCGGGCGAGGGCAAGCTGGTTGCCGCGAACACGGTGCAGGTGGGCGAAGATCGCATCATCGGCAAGAACGTGGTGCTCGCGACAGGTTCCTTCTCGCGGTCGCTCCCCGGCCTCGCCATCGAGGGTCGCGTGATCACCAGTGAGCAGGCTCTCGAGCTGCAGGAGATCCCGAAGCGCGTCGCCATTCTTGGCGGCGGCGTCATCGGCGTCGAATTCGCGAGCGTCTGGAAGTCGTTCGGTGCAGAGGTGACCATCATCGAGGGTCTCCCCCATCTCGTGCCGAACGAGGAGGAGTCGATCTCGAAGCAGCTTGAGCGCGCCTTCCGCAAGCGCGGCATCGACTTCAAGCTCGGTGTCCGCTTCCAGTCGGTCACCCAGGACGCCAACACCGTGACCGTCGCTCTCGAAGACGGCAACACCGTCGAGGCTGATTACCTGCTCGTCGCCGTCGGACGCGGGCCCGTCACCCAGGGCCTCGGCTATGAAGAGGTCGGCATCGAAATGGACCGCGGCTTCGTGCTCACGAATGAGCGCCTCTCGACGAACGTTGCGGGTGTGTACGCCATCGGCGACATCGTTCCCGGACTGCAGCTTGCGCATCGCGGCTATCAGCAGGGCATCTTCGTCGCGGAGGAGATCGCTGGCCTCAATCCCGTCATCGTCGAAGACGTCAATATCCCGAAGGTCACTTACTGCGACCCCGAGATCGCTTCGGTCGGCCTGACCGAGGCGAAGGCGAAGTCACAGTATGGCGACGACCGCGTCGTCAGCTACGAATACAACCTCGCCGGCAACGCGAAGAGCTCGATTCTCGGCACGGCGGGCAGCGTCAAGGCAGTGCGCGTGGTTGACGGCCCCGTCGTCGGCGTCCACATGATCGGCGCCCGCGTCGGCGAGCTGGTCGGCGAAGCGCAGCTGATCGTGAACTGGGAGGCCTACCCCGAAGATGTCGCCCCCTTCGTGCACGGCCACCCGACACAGAACGAGACGATCGGCGAATCCATGTTGAAGCTCGCCGGCAAGCCGCTGCACGCCATCTAAGCGCTGCGCACAGACTGATTACTACGAACGGAGATATGCACGATGAGTGAATCGGTGGTCCTCCCCGCACTGGGCGAGAGCGTGACTGAGGGCACGGTGACCCGCTGGTTGAAGAACGTCGGCGACACCGTCGAGGTCGATGAACCGTTGCTCGAAGTCTCGACCGACAAGGTCGATACCGAGATCCCGTCGCCCGTCGCGGGCGTGCTCGAGGAGATTCTCGTGCAAGAGGACGAGACCGCAGAAGTGGGAGCCGTGCTCGCCAAGGTCGGAGACGGGAGCGGTTCTGCAGCAGCAGCGCCTGCAGCTTCCCCGGCCGAAACCTCATCGGCCCCTGAGCCGGTCGCGGCCGAGACGCCCGCTGCCGCAGAGCCCGCTCCCGCGGCAGCGACGGCAGCCGAGTCGGCACCTGCTCCCGCGGGCGGCGATTCGCAGAGCATCACCCTGCCGTCGCTCGGTGAGAGCATCACTGAGGGCACCGTCACCCGCTGGCTGAAGAGCGTGGGCGACACCGTCGAGGTCGATGAGCCGCTGCTTGAGGTATCGACCGACAAGGTCGATACCGAAGTGCCCTCACCGATCGCTGGGGTGCTCCAGGAAATCCTCGTACAAGAAGACGAGACCATCGAGGTGGGCGCCGAACTCGCGCGCATCGGCAGCGGTGCGGCACCGTCGGCGCCGGCCGGTCAGGCTCCGGCCGCTGAGGCTGCTCCCGAGGCGCCCGCTGCGGCTCCGGCGCCGGCTGCACCTGCAGCACCTGCACCTGCATCTGCAGTCGAGGCTCCGGTCAGCTCCGCACCTGCGGCTCCGGCTCCCGCGGCCTCGCACGCCGCTCCCGCCGAAACCGAGAGCAACGCCGGGTACGTCACGCCGATCGTTCGCAAGCTGGCGAATGAAAAGGGCGTCGATCTCGGCACCATCTCCGGCACCGGCGTTGGCGGTCGAATCCGCAAGGAGGATGTGCTGGCCGCTGCAGAGCGAGTCGCGGCACCCGCAGGTGCAGCAAGCGCGGCTCCTGCTGCTTCGGCACCGACCGTCGAGGTGTCCGAGCTGCGCGGCACGACGCAGAAGATGAGCCGTCTCCGCAAGGTGATCGCTGAGCGCGCGGTGGCGTCGCTGCAGTCGACGGCCCAGCTCACGACCGTGGTCGAAGTTGACGTGACACGCATTGCCCAACTGCGGCAGAAGAAGAAGGACGAGTTCCTGGCGAAGTCCGGTTCGAAGCTTTCGTTCCTGCCGTTCTTCGCACTTGCAGCGGCAGAGGCGCTTCGCACCTACCCGATCATCAACGCCACCGTCGACGGCGACTCGATCGTGTATCCCGACACCGAGAACATCAGCATCGCCGTCGATACCGAGCGCGGGCTGCTCACGCCGGTGCTGCGGGAGGCCGGCGAGAAGAACCTCGCCCAGATCTCGGGCGAAATTGCCGACCTCGCGGCTCGCACGCGCGATAACAAGCTCACGCCTGATGAGCTCAGCGGTGGCACCTTCACACTCACGAACACGGGATCGCGTGGGGCGCTCTTCGACACCCCGCTCGTCTTCCTGCCGCAGGTCGCGATTCTCGGCACCGGCGCAGTCGTGAAGAAGCCGGTCGTCATCTCGGGCCCCGAGGGTGATTCCATCTCGGTGCGGTCGACCGTGTACCTCGCGCTCTCGTACGATCACCGAATCGTCGATGGTGCGGACGCGGCACGCTTCCTGTCGCTCGTGCGCGAACGGCTCGAGGCCGGACAGTTCGAGGGCAACCTCGGAATCTAACGCCTCTGGGCTCACGCTCACCCCGTTACGCGCTGCGCCGCGGTCGTTCTGTGAATCGACCGCGGCGCAGCGCTTTTTCCGTCGAAATCTCGGCACTCCGCGGTGGCCACTCGTGATTGACGAACTCGAACTTTCGTTCGCACTCCGCAGCGACCGCCTCACGCGCCCGCTCGACAGACCACGGCTGTCGAGGGTTCGCCAGCTCTGCGGCGGCGAGACCGATCACGTCGCCCAGCACGTCTGCGACTTCGACGGTGTCAGCCCGTCGGAGCATGCGTCGGAGCTCATGCAAGGGCAGGCCGAGTCCGACGCAGCCCAGATCGTGGCCCAATCGTCGGTGCCGACGCTCTGCACCTCTCGGCACGCCACATCGCCCAGTCGCGCGTCGCTCCCACGCCGATTCGAGCCACTGCCACGCCGTATTCACGAGCGCCTGCGCCGCGCCCGCATGCGTCGTGCCAGGCGAGCGCGGCCGGCTGCGCGCAGCATCGCGCGGCAGATCCGGCTCAGCATGTGAAGTCGATCCCTGGCTCATGTAGGGCAGCCTGCCGCGCGATCCGCCATCGCCCTGCGTACTCGTGCGTGAATGTGCACAAGTCAAGCGAATCGGCTCCGAGCCGTGAGTGTGCGCGCGTCGAGCCTTTACTGGCCGCCCGTCCGCGCAGAGTTCGTCAACACTCCCCTCGTTTGCCGGTATCCTGGAGGGTATGGCAGCAGAGCAGGCGAAGCGCAACGGCCGAATCCGGCAGATGATCGAGATTTACCGCACCACGAAGGTGCACGACACGAATCTGCCGTGGATCCTGCTGGTGTGCTTCATCGCTCCGATTCTCGTGGCGGTGCTCCTCGCCTGGCTGCTTCCCGGCAGCTGGTTCGCGTGGGTGTTGTGGCCCATTACCGGCGTACTCGTCGGCATCCTCCTGGTAATGATCGTGCTGGGCCGTCGCGCAGAGCACACCGCGTATGAGCAGATTTCCGGTCGCCCCGGCGCCGTGGGCGCGGTTGTGCAGAGCGCGCTGCGTCGATCCTGGCGCGGCTCCGAAGTTCCGGTCGCGATCAACCGCGCACAGGATGCGGTGTATCGCGTCGTCGGCCGCGGTGGAGTCGTGCTCATCTCTGAGGGGTCGAAACAGCGCACGCAGCGCATGGCCGCAGACGAAGAGCGCAAAGTGAAGCGCGCACTCCGCAATGTTGCCGTTGTGCATTTGTATGTCGGCCCTGATGGTGACGGGGTGCCGCTGCCGAAGCTGTCTCGCACGCTCGTCAAGCTCAAGACGGTGATGAGTCGTGCAGAAGTCGATGCCGTCCACAGCCGGCTTTCCTCGCTCCAGAGCACCCCGGTCGGCATCCCCAAGGGCATGGATCCGAACCGCGTCCGTTCACAGCGGCCCCGCTAACCAATGCCCGCATCGTCGCCGCAGCGATTCGGAGAACTCGAACCCAGCGAGTGGCCTGGCGAACGACTCGGACTCCCGGAGACCGGGCAGCGTTCGGTAGCTCGCTTCGGTCGCCGAGTTCTGGCGATCCTGATCGATTGGGCGCTTGCCGCCCTCCCGGCGTACCTGTTGATCGGTGGGTTGCACCCCGAGCTCTGGAATGTGGTCGTCTTCGCCGTCATGCAGGTCGTGTTCATTCCGACGATCGGCGGGTCTCTCGGCCACCGGCTGCTCGGTCTGCGTGTTGTGCCGCTGACCGGCGGGTGGGTCGGCCTGTGGCGCCCAGTCGTTCGCACGCTGCTGCTCTGCCTCGTCATCCCTGTACTGGTGTGGGATTCAGATCAGCGTGCGTTCCACGACAAGATCGCTGGAACCGTGCTCCTTCGCGGCTAAGCGATCCTGCTCAGCAGTGTTCGCCGAGTGCACGCCGATGAACATCGCGTAACACGCGCGAAACATGGGACTCATGGTTTTGAAATCATGCTCGCGTAGGGTGGAACCACACGATCGGCGCGCTGAGGAACCGAATGCCTCTGGCCGAACAACACCCGAGGAGCAGCATGTTCACTACCCCGCAGGAAGTCATCGACTTCATCAAGGAAACCGACGTCAAGTTCGTCGATATTCGTTTCACCGACCTGCCGGGGGTGCAGCAGCACTTCAACATTCCCGCAGCGACGGTAGGCGAAGATTTCTTCGAGGTCGGCCAGATGTTCGATGGCTCTTCCATTCGCGGGTTCGCCGGCATCGCCGAGTCCGATATGCAGCTCATCCCCGACGTCACGACGGCGTACCTCGACCAGTTCCGCGCCGAGCGCACGCTGATCGTGATCTGCGATATTTTCAACCCTCGCACGGGTGAGATCTACTCGAAGGACCCCCGCCAGGTCGCCAAGAAGGCCGAGCGGTACTTGGCTTCGACCGGCATAGCCGACACCGCGTTCTTCGCGCCTGAAGCCGAGTTCTACATTCTGGACTCCGTGCGGTACGAGACGACGCCGCGTCGCACGATGTATGAAATCGACTCCGAAGAGGCGAACTGGAACTCGGCTCGCAAGGTCGAGGGTGGCAACCTCGGCAACACCACTCCCGACAAGGGCGGCTACTTCCCCGTCTCCCCCGTCGACAAGCAGGCGGATCTGCGCGATGACATCTCGCTGCGACTCATCGAAGCCGGACTCGAGCTGGAGCGCTCGCACCACGAGGTGGGCGCACCCGGCCAGGCAGAGATCAACTACCGCTTCGACACCCTCGTCAAGGCTGCCGACGATGTCTTGAAGTTCAAGTACGTGGTGAAGAACACGGCTGAGCTCTGGGGCAAGACCGCTACCTTCATGCCGAAGCCGGTCTTCGGCGACAACGGTTCGGGCATGCACACGCACATGTCGCTCTGGAAGGGCGGCGAGCCGCTCTTCTATGATGAGAACGGCTACGCGCAGCTCTCCGACATCGCCCGCTGGTACATCGGCGGCATTCTGCACCACGCCCCTGCGCTGCTCGCGTTCACCAACCCGACGATCAACAGCTACCGCCGTTTGGTCAAGGGGTACGAAGCTCCGGTGAACCTTGCCTACTCGGCGGGCAACCGCTCGGCCGCAGTGCGCATCCCCCTGACCGGGTCGAACCCCAAGGCAAAGCGCATCGAGTTCCGCGCCCCTGACGCGTCGGGTAATCCGTACCTCGCGTTCGCCGCACAGATGATGGCGGGCCTCGACGGCATCCGCAACCGCATCGAGCCGATGGATCCGATCGATAAGGATCTGTACGAGCTGCCACCCGAGGAGGCCAAAAACATTCCTCAGGTTCCAGGATCGCTCGAAGAGGCGCTCGATGCGCTGTCGACCGACCACCAGTTCCTGCTCGAGGGCGGCGTCTTCACGGAAGAGCTCGTTGAAACCTGGATCTCGTACAAGCGCGAGAACGAGATCGCTCCGATGGCGCTCCGCCCGCACCCGTTTGAGTTCGAGCTGTACTACGGCGTCTGATCTCTCGGAGAAGCGAGTGAGCCCCGCTGACCGGTTCAGGTCAGCGGGGCTCACTCGTTCGTACCGATGACGTCGTCGTCAACGGGTGGGAGGGACTTAGGACTCGAGTTCGTCTTCGAACTCGGCGCCGTCTTCTGCGAGCAACGCCTCAAGGAATGTTTGTAAGTACTGCATAACGATCAAATTACACTTCGATAACGAATTGCGCTAGCCCCGAGTGTGAACGCCGTGTAAATATTGCATAGCGTGACCGCGGGAGTCGCCCAGGCGCTGAAGGATCGAATCAGTGCAATGGGAATCGGGGGTCGTCGTCGTATCCGAAGAACTCGCGATTCACCACAGCACGCGCGCGGCGGGCTACCCCGAACCACTGCTCCTCGAGCTCTGACGTACGGTCGCGCGGAAGGCCGAGTACTCCGGCGATTCCGGCGAGATCGTTCCAGTCGGTCGGCAGTGAATCCGAGCCTCGTCCGGTCCACAGCTTCGATGCGGTGCGCACCCGGCTCGCGAACCTCCAGGATTCGAGGAGGTGTTCCGCATCGTCTGTCGTGAGGAGCTCGAGCTCAGTCGCCGCGCGCAGTGCCCCCACCGTTGACACCGTTCTGAGTTCGGGATGCTGAGACGCACCACGCAGTTGCAGCAGCTGCACCAGCCACTCGACATCGCTGATGCCACCGGGCCCCAGCTTCAGATGGCGCTTGGGATCCGCACCGCGCGGCAGGCGCTCCGCCTCGACACGGGCCTTGATGCGTCGCACCTCGCGCGTCTCAGCCTCGCCGAATGTAGCCGGATAGCGGATCTGATCAGCGAGCGCGATGAAATCGGCGCCGAGCTGTGCATCGCCGGCGACGAAGCGCGCGCGCAGGAGCGCCTGTGCCTCCCACGTCACCGACCACCGCTCGTAGTAGGCCCGTGACGCGTCCAGACTTCGGGCCATTGGCCCGTTCTTGCCCTCGGGTCGCAGATCGAAGTCGAGATCGACGGGAAAGCGTGGGTCGGCGACGGCACGCCGGAGTTCTGAGACGAGTCGAACCGCCTCGCGCGCCGCGGTGTCGTTCGGCGTCCCCGTTCCGGCCCGATAGATGGCGACCAGGTCGATGTCTGACGCGAAGCCGAGTTCGCGCCCGCCATATCGTCCCATGCCGATGAGCGCGATCTCGAGCCCGTGCGACGAGCCGGGTGACGCCTCGGCGCGGATGGCGAGGAGCAGTGCGTCGAGGAGCGCCGTATGCGCGGAGTCAAGCCCAGCTGCAACGGCTGCGTCGTCGATGGCGCCGACCACGCGCCCGAGCGCCAGGCGAAGCACTTCACGTCGGTGCACGGTGCGCAACGCGGTGGCTGCGGAGTCGAGGCCTGCGCGCCGCGAAGCGATTGCGCGCATCTCATCGAAGAGCATCGGCAGCGGCATCGGTTGCAAACGTTCATCGCGCTCCAACCAGGCGACTGCCTCGGGCACCGACTCCAGCAGGTCAGCGGCAAATCGGGAGTTCGAGAGCACACGCATGAGACGCTCGGCTGCCTCGGTTCCGTCACGCAGCAGTCGGAGATACCAGGGCGACTCCCGATTTGCCTCGCTGACTCGTCGAAACGCCAGTAGACCGAAGTCTGGGTCGGTTCCCTCGGCCAACCACTGCAGAAGAACGGGCATGAGATTGCGCTGGATACGCGCACGACGAGTGGTGCCGCGCGTCAGTGCCGCCATATGCCGCATCGCGCCGTCGGGGTCCGAGAATCCAATGCTCGTGAGGCGAGCCCGAGCCGCTGCACTGCCGAGCACGAGCTCTTCCTCCGGCAACGCGGCAACGGCACTCAGCAGTGGGGCGTAAAAAATCTTGACATGCAGTTCACGCACTTCTCGCTTGATGTGCTCCCAGTGTTGCTGCAACTCTGAAGCACTCTTCGCGAGTCCGCTCGCGCGAGCGAGCACACGAAGCCCATGCTCGTCGACCGGCATCAGGGCTGTGCGGCGGAGGTCTCGCAACTGCAATCGGTGCTCGAGCACCCGCAGCTGCCGATAGTCCGCGGCGAGCCGGTCCCCGTCGCCTCGTGCGATGTATCCACCCTCGACCAGCGCACGCAGGGCCGGCAGCGTACCGGCGACGTGGAGGCGCTCGTCGTATTGACCGTGCACGAGTTGCAGCAGCTGGGCGCTGAATTCGATGTCGCGGAGCCCTCCTGGGCCGAGCTTCAACTGAACGTCGAGATCTGCATCGGCGATGTGCTCGGTCACGCGTTCGCGCATCCGCTGCACCGACCCGACGAAGTCGTCACGAGCAGCTGAAGCCCAGACGCCCTCGCGGGTCTGATCCACGAACTCGGCCGCGAGCTCGAGGTCGCCCGCGAGGGGCCGAGCCTTGAGCAGCGCCTGAAACTCCCACGCTTTGGCCCAGCGGTCGTAGTACGAGCGCATGGAGCTCAGTGTGCGCACGAGTGCGCCGTGCCGCCCCTCGGGGCGCAGGTTCGCGTCGAGTTGCCACAGGGGCGGTTCGACCGCGGGATCATGGATGCCGCGCATCACTTCACTCGCGAGCCGCGTACCCAGCCTGATCAGCGCATCGCCGTCGAGCACATCGTCGTCGGCGCTGTCGACGACGAACACCACGTCGACGTCCGAGACGACGTTGAGTTCACCGGCACCGCACTTGCCCATCGCCACGATTCCCAAGCGCAATGCGTCAAGCCGTTCTTGGCTCGCCGCTGGGCCAGATGCACCACTGGCGATCGTTGCGCGCGCGACCGTCAACGACGCGTCGATCGCCGCTGCGGCGAGGCCCGAGAGCGAAGCGGCGACCGCTTCGAAGACCTCGGTGGCAACGCCTCGACGCCCGGCGTCGAGGTCGTAGAGCATGAGTGTGGCGAGCAGTTCTCGGTACCGGGCGCGCAGCGCGATCCAACCTGCCTCACCGCACCGCACCGAACCGTCGGATGGGTCGACGACGGCCTGGGCAAGCTCGACCCGCGCGCGTTCAGCATCGACCACGGCCCCGCCGACGCGCAAGATCTCGACCAGCCGGTCGGGGTGCCGAGCAAAAAAATCGCCGAGAGCGGGCGAAGCGCCCACGAGCAGGCACAATGTGCCGAACTCGGCGAAATCGATCTCGCTCAGCACCTCCCGGTGCTGATCTGCCAACCGGCGCACTCTCCGCAGCGCCGCATCCGGGTCAGCGGCAGCGCTCAGTGCAGGGAGAAACGCGCTCGGCGGGTAGCCGAGCTGAGTGCCCAGCGTCGTCAGAGAGTCGCGGGCCTCGCCGAGGTCTTGAAACCCCGCACGTGCGATCTCGGAGAGGGTGATCGTCGCGTGCTCCCGTGCCATACGTCCAGACTACGCGTCAGATGGTGTCGAGCATCGACGACAGCTCGTACGGGGTCACCTGGCTGCGGTACTCGGCGACCTCGCGGCGCTTGTCGCGGATGAAGTAGGCGAAGACCTGTTCCCCGAGCGTTTCGGCGACCAGCTCTGACCGCTCCATCACGGCGAGCGCGTGGTCGAGGCTCGTCGGCAGCGGATCGAACCCCATCGCGCGACGCTCGCCGTCGCTCAACGCCCAGACGTTGTTCTCGGCCTCGGGCGGCAGCTCGTACTCCTCGCGAATGCCCTTCAAACCTGCGGCGAGCAGCATCGAGAACCCGAGATACGGGTTCACTGCGCTGTCCATGCCGCGGTATTCGACGCGTGCGGCATCGCCCTTGCCCGGCTTGTACATCGGTACGCGCACGAGTGCGGAGCGGTTGTTGTGCCCCCAGCTCACGAATGACGGGGCCTCATCACCACCCCACAGACGCTTGTACGAGTTGATGTACTGGTTGGTGACTGCGGTGATCTCTGGGGCATGACGCAGCAGGCCGGCAATGAACCGACGTCCGGTCTGCGAGATCTGGTACTTGGCGCCCGGGTCGTAGAACGCATTCGTATCGCCCTCGAGCAACGAGAGGTGCGTGTGCATGCCCGATCCCGGGTGCCCTGCGAGCGGCTTCGGCATGAAGGTCGCATGCACGCCTTGCGCAATGGCGACCTCTTTGACAACCGTGCGGAAGGTCATGATGTTGTCGGCGGTCGTCAACGCATCGGCATATCGCAGGTCGATCTCGTTCTGGCCCGGACCGGCCTCGTGGTGGCTGAACTCCACCGAGATGCCGAGCTCTTCCAGCATGTTGACGCTCTCGCGCCGGAAATCGTGCGCTGTTCCGCCGGGAACGTTGTCGAAGTAGCCCGCACGGTCCACGGGAACCGGCCCACGATCATCGAAGTCCTTCGACTTCAGCAGGTAGAACTCGATCTCGGGATGCGTGTAGAAGGAGAACCCCTCTTCCGCGGCCGTGGCAAGCGTGCGCTTCAGCACGTTGCGCGGGTCGGCGACGGCGGGTTCACCGTTCGGCGTACGAATGTCGCAGAACATGCGCGCGGTCGGCGCCGACTGGCTGCGCCAGGGCAGCAGCTGGAAGGTTGAGGGATCCGGAACCGCGAGCAGATCGGACTCGTACGCGCGCGTCAGGCCTTCAATGGCTGAGCCATCGAAGCCGATGCCCTCGCTGAACGCCCCCTCGACCTCTGCCGGTGCGAGCGCGACTGACTTCAGCGTGCCCGAGACGTCGCTGAACCACAGCCGAACGAACCTGACACCGCGCTCCTCGATCGTGCGCAGAACAAAATCTCGCTGCTTGCTCACGCTTCCTCCGTCCGTTGCTCAGGATGTTGCACTCGTGCGCGCCGCCCTGAAAGGCCCGCGCGCACCGCTGGCCTCAGACTATCCCGCGACCATGACGATCGTGTTACGTCTCAGTCGTCAGCCGATTCTTCTTCACGCCAGGCGCGAGCGCGCTCGGCGACGATCTCATTGGCACGGGCAGCTTCTTCCCGTGTGGCGAACGGGCCGATGCGGTCGACCGAAAGCGATTGCGGCCCCTCTTCGATGTCGCCGGTGCGCGAGTTGTACCAGTACGTCTCCGAAGGATCCTCGATCCCCCACTCTCGCTTGCTCATCGTTCTCTCCTTCTGCGCTCGCGCGCTGCCAGATGACGTTCGCGGTCGGCGGTGCCGAACGTACTTCCTAGACTAGAGGCATGCCTTTCGACGCACACGGCCATCTCGTACCCGGCACTCGCCCCGCACCGCGCGCAGTGCCCGCGATGATCACGCGGCCGCCCTATGTCGGCCTCGCTGTGCCGCCCGCTTACGTCGGCGACAACACCTACTCCGAGCCGGAAATCGATCGCATTCGAGCAGCCGGGCGCATCGCGTCGGGAGCGCTCGACGCGGTGGGCGCGGCTGTGCGACCAGGCGTGACCACGGCCGAGTTGGATCGCGTGGCGCACGACTACGTGATCGCTCAAGGCGCGTACCCCTCGACGCTCGGGTACCGGGGCTACCCCTCATCGTCATGCACTTCGGTCAACGAGGTCATCTGCCACGGGATCCCTGACGATACCGTGCTGCGCGACGGTGACCTCGTCAACGTGGATGTCACCGCGTACCTCGATGGCGTGCACGGCGACACGAACCGTACCTACCGCGTCGGCGAGGTATCCGAGGAGATCGACCTGCTCATCGAGCGCACCCACGAGGCGATGCTGCGCGGAATTCGCGCGGCGAAGCCTGGTCGCGAAGTCAACGTCATCGGCCGCGTCATCGAAACTTATGCGAAACGCTTCGGGTACGGCGTGGTGCGCGACTTCACCGGCCACGGCGTCGGCACGTCATTCCACAGCGGGCTCATCATTCCGCACTACGACTCTGCTCCGGCGTACAACGATGTGATCGTGCCCGGCATGGTGTTCACCGTCGAGCCGATGCTCACGCTCGGCACGCACGAATGGGATCAGTGGGACGACGGCTGGACGGTTACCACGCGCGACCATAGCATCACCGCGCAGTTCGAGCACACCGTGGTCATTCGGGAGGACGGGTTCGAGCTGCTGACCGTCTCGGGAGACTGACACGGCGCTTCGTCGCGGTGGGGGGAATGGGTCGGATCATACGCCGGGTTCTGTCGTGATCGGCGAGCCGACCAGTGACGGTCATCTCTCTCGGAGTGCCGTTGCCGACACCCTCTAGCGGCCTACCCGAGGACTCGGCGGGGCGCGTCATCATCCTCTGTCTGGCCTTGCTCCGAACGAGGTTTACCTGGCCGCCCGTGTCACCACGAGCGCCGGTGGTCTCTTACACCACCCTTTCAGCCTTACCCGCGCGGCGAACCGTGCGGGCGGTCTACTCTCTGTTGCACTTTCTCGCGGGTTGCCCCGGGTGGGCGTTACCCACCGTTCTCCCCTGCGGAGCCCGGACGTTCCTCGGCGCTCAGAAGCCGAAGCTCCGGAACGACGCGACCGTCTCACCGGCCCATTCCCAGAGACCAGCTTAGAGCACTGCGGCCGCTACTCCTCGATGCGGACGAGAATGGCGCCGGTTCCCGGGCAGAACACGAGCTCATCGGGGGCCGCCGACCTGATGTCGCTGAGCTCGGCGGGCGCGAGCGCCATGTTGCTCGCCTCGGACACGTTGCCGCGCAGACGGGCGGCACCGATGCCGATGCGGGCCCGGAGATCTTCATACACACCGAGCACATCGCGCTGCACCTCGGCGGCGAGGCCGTCGCGTTCCTCCTGCTGCGATGCGATGTCGCGATCAATGCGCTGTTCGGACGCGGTGATCGCGGCCTGAATATCGGTGCGGCGCGCGTCGACGCCATCGAGCACGCCTTGCGCCTCGTCGAAGGCGATGCGCGCCTGCTCTTGCACCTCCATGAGCTCGAGCTCGCGGTCTTCGAGCTCCGACTGACGACGAGTCAGTGTCTCGAGTTCCGATTGCAGGGCCTGCGCTTCTTTGCTCGACGTGCTCGCGGCAAGCAGCTGCTGATCGCGGTCGCGACGCTGCTGCACCAGTGCGACATCGGACTCGACGCGTTCGAGCTCAGCGGTCTGCGCATCGAGTTCACGCTGCGCCGCCATGTACCGCGTGCGCACGTCTGATGTCTCACCGGCGAGACCGGCAAGCTGCTCGCGTTCCGGCAGCGTCTTGCGCTGACGGCGGAGTCGCGCGAGCGTCGTATCGAGATCTTGGAGATCGAGCAGGAGTCGCTGCTGTCGCGGGCTGGCCTTCATGAGGTTCAGCCTATCGCGGTGTGGCGATCCCACGATTCACTCGACGTGGGCGCCCACCGAGAAGGTCCACGGATCGGTGCGCAGGGCACTCACCCGGAACTCCACGCCCGGGAGCAGCCGTCCCAGCGTCGCCGCGGCCCCCTCGAGCCACAACGATTCGCTTGCCCAGTGGGCGACATCGATCAGGGCCGGGCCTCCTCCGACAGCCGCAGTCTCGCTCGCCTCCTGCGCCGGGTGATGGCGGAGATCTGAGGTCAGATACACATCCGCCGAACGCACCAGTGGGTGGTCGAGCAGACTGTCTCCTGCGCCGCCGAGCAGGGCGACACGACGAATCGTTCGCTCCGGATCGCCCGCGACCCGCACACCCGAGACGGTCGCGGGCATCACCGCGTCGACCTGCTCGGCGAAGGCGCGAAGTGTCAGCGGTGCCGCGAGGTCCCCGACGCGTCCGATCCCGATCGCCGCATCGCTCGCGTGCGGCACGATGGGAACGGCACCGGTGAGCCCGAGCCGTTCGGCGATGACCGCGGAGACACCTCCAGCGGGTTGATCAGCGTTGGTGTGAGCCGCATACAGCGCGCAGCCGCCGCGGATCAGGTCTGCAAGGAGTCGCCCCTTCGCCGTGTCCTCGGCCACACTGTGAATGCCGCGAAGCAGCAGTGGATGGTGCGTCAGCAGGGCGTCGGCATGCCAGTCGAGCGCTTCGCCCACGGTTTCCGCCGTAGCGTCGACCGCGAGCAGTACGCGCCGCAACGGCGCGTCGTCGGCGCCCGAGACGAGACCGACGCGATCCCAGTTCTCGGCGGTCTCCAACGGCCACAGCGATTCCGCCGCAGCGCGCAGGTCGGCAAGCAGCGGCGCAGTCGGCAGCCCGGCGCTCATCGACGCAGCAGCTTTCGCGCGATGACATTGCCGAGCAGCTGCACGAGCTGCACGATAGCGATGATGACGAGCACCGCCGCCCACGTGATCCACGGATTGAACTGGCGATAGCCGTACTGCAGCGCCAGGTTTCCGAGTCCGCCACCGCCGATCACGCCCGCCATCGCGGTCATGTCGACGACCGCGATGAACGCGAAGGTGTATCCCAGAACCAACGGACCGAGGCCCTCGGGAATCAAGACGGTCACAATGGTGCGCACCGGCCCCGCGCCCATGGCGCGTGCGGCCTCGATCACGCCCGGAGGCACCGTGAGCAGATTCTGTTCGACGAGGCGCGCGATGCCGAAGGTCGCGGCGAACGAGAGCACGAAGATCAGGAAGCGATCGCCGATGCCGGTGCCCACGATGACGCGGCCGAGCGGCTGAATCGCCGCCAGCAGAATCACGAAGGGAATCGGTCGGAAGAAGTTGACGAGCAGATTCAGTACGAGGAACACGCCGCGATTCTGCAGAATGCCGCCCTGTCGCGTGACGGTGAGTGCCGTGCCAATGAGGAGCCCGAGCACCCCGCCGATGAGCATCGCGAAGACGACGTACACCAGCGTCTGAAACGTCGCCTCGAGGAACTTGCCGCTCTCGAGCAGCTGAATGAGGTTGTCCATTACGCGAGCACCTCCAGGGTCGTCTCCTGAGCCAGGGCAGCGATGGCGTGCTCCACCTTCAGGTCTTCGCCGATCAGTTCGAGGGTGAGTTTGCCGAAGCTGCGGCCGCCGACATCGGTGATTCCGCCGTGCACGATGCTGACGCCCACGCCGCGCTCGGCGAGCGTGCGGAAGACGACGGGCTGATCCACATCGCCATCTCTGAACGTCAGTGAGACGAGGCGCCCGCGATGCCGCTCGCGCAGCGCCTCCAGGTGCTCGGCCTCGGGTTGCGTCGGCAGAGCGGTCGCGACGAAGCGCTGTGTCGTCTGCGATTTCGGTGCGGAGAACACGTCGAAGACATCACCCTGCTCGACCGCGCGCCCGCTGTCCATGACCGTGACGCGATGCGCGATCTCGCGCACCACCTCCATCTCGTGGGTGATGAGAATGATGGTGATCCCGAACTCCGCATTGACACGTTTGAGCAGCGCGAGCACCTCGTGCGAGGTCTGCGGGTCGAGCGCGCTCGTCGCCTCATCGGCCAGCAGCACGCCCGGGTTCGTGGCCAGTGCGCGCGCAATGCCCACACGCTGCTTCTGCCCGCCCGAGAGCTGATCCGTGTAGGCGCCGGCCTTGTCGGCGAGACCCACGAACTGCAGCAGTTCGGCGACGCGGCGCTTGCGCTCCTCTGCCGGAACCCCGGCCACGATGAGCGGGTACTCGACGTTCTTCGCCACCTTCTTCGAGTGGAACAGGTTGAACTGCTGGAAGATCATGCCGATATTGCCTCGGGCGACGCGAAGCTTCGACTCGGGCAGCGCGGTGATGTCATCGTCGCCGACCAGGATCTGCCCCGCCGTCGCCCGCTCGAGACCGTTCACCAGGCGCAGCAGTGTGCTCTTCCCGGCGCCGGAGTAGCCGATGATCGCATGGATCTCGCCCGAGGCGACGTCGATGGTCACATCGTCAACGGCGACGATCGGTTCTGAGCTGGGGCCACGGCCCGGGTAGCGCTTCGAGACGCCGATCATCTGGACGCGGGTCATCGCGTCTCCCTTCGGATAGACGGAAACGGGGCGCTCGGAAAACCGAACGCCCCGATCCTATGCGCTTCGCGCGTCAGGCTGCGACTTACTTGCTGGCCGCGATCTGCGCCTCTGCATCGTCCTGGATCTCCTGGAGCTCGGACACCGGGGTGTCGAGGAGGATCGCGGAATCGCCCGAGTTCTCGAGCACGCCCGCCTGGACGTCTGCATTGGTCTGGTAGATCTCGACGAGCTTCTTAAAGGTCTCGTTGTCTTTGTCTTCGGCGCGGGCCGCGAAGATGTTGATGAAGTACTTCGCACCCTCATCGCTCGGGTCGTCCTGGTACAGAGCATCCGAGAACTTCAGGCCGGCGTCAGTGACGAAGTCGTTGTTGACGACCGCGGCGTCGACGTCAGAGAGCGAGGTCGCGGTGAACGACGCATCCATCTCGGTCACCGTGACCTTCGACTTGGCGGCATCGATGTCGTCCGGGGTCGAGAAGAGCGTGCCGCCGTCGGTGAGTTCGATCAGGCCGGCCGACTGCAGCACGTTCAGTGCGCGAGCCCGGTTGCTGGGATCCGAAGGAACCGCAACGGTTCCGCCCTTCGGAACCTCATCGAGCTTCGTGTGCTTCGTGGAGAAGATGGCGAGCGGGTAGATCGCCGTCGCCCCGACCGGCACCAGGTCGTCGTCGTTCGACACGTTGTAGTCGGCGAGGTACTGGATGTGCTGGAACTGGTTGAGGTCGAGCTCGCCCTCGCTCAGCGCCGGGTTGGGCTGGTTGTAGTCGGTGAAATCTACGAGTTCGACCGTGATGCCCTCTTCAGCGGCAGCATCGGTGAAGGTCTGCCAGTACGGATCGCTCGCGCCGACGACACCGATCTTGACGGTCGCGTCAGAACCTGCGTCGGAGCTGCCTGAGTCGGATGCAGAGGTTGAGCAGCCGGCAAGCGCCGTGGCGGCCGCGAGTGCAAGTGCTGCGAGCGAAGCGGCCAGAGTGCCGCGCTTCGTGAAGGTCATGAGATTCCTCAATGTGATTGGGGATGCGGGCAATTGCCCACGGTACCGTTCCAGGATGCGCCACGGGCTCGGACGCCGTGAAATCTTGGCGTCACACGGCGTCATGCACCGCGTGGCGCACCGGTCGCCACGCGCGGGCGGCATCGTGGGATACTGGAGCCGGACGTTCAACGTCTCCGGCGGGCAGGCCGAACTACTCAGGTAACCCCAGGGAAGGAACCCTCCGTTCACATGAACCAGCGTGCTGATGCTCACCTCGAAGCGTGGAAAGCGAAGCAGGAACTCGCCGAGCGGATGATCCCGCTCATCGGTCAGCTGTATCGCGACCACGATGTCGTGATGTCCATCCACGGCCGCAGCCTCGTCGGCCGATCGCCCATCGACATCATTCGCGCACACAGCTTCGCTCGCAAGATCGACGACGCCGAGCTTCCCCTCGAAGAGACGGCAGCGATCGTCTCCGCGCTCGCCGAGATTCAGCCCGGGCCCGCATCCGTTGACCTCGCGCTGCTCGCCAACGATTACCGCGCCGCAGGCGCGGGTGACCTGCACGCGTACCTCCGCGAGGCGCTCGCCCCCGCCATCGGAGCACAGCCCGGCACGGGCACCGATGTGGTGCTCTACGGTTTCGGCCGCATCGGTCGTCTGCTCGCGCGCATCATCATCGAGCACTCGGGCAGCGGAAACGGCCTCAACCTCCGCGCGATCGTCGTGCGTCGGGGCGCAGAGAACGACCTCGAGAAGCGCGCGAATCTGCTGAAGCGCGACTCGGTGCACGGGCCGTTCAACGGCACCATCAAGGTTCTCGAAGACGAGAACGTCATCCTCGCCAACGGTGTGCGCATCCAGGTGATCTACTCAGATGACCCTGCCAGTGTCGACTACGCCCAGTACGGCATCGAGAACGCGATCCTGGTCGACAATACGGGCCGTTGGCGCGATGCCGAGGGGCTCGGCAAGCACCTCGAGAACCCCGGCATCGACCGCGTCTTGCTCACCGCACCCGGCAAGGGCGATCTGCTCAACGTCGTCTTCGGCGTGAACCACGATGCGATTACCGATGACCAGCGCATCCTCAGCGCTGCGTCATGCACGACGAACGCGATCACGCCGGTACTGAAGGTACTGAACGATCGCTTCGGCGTCACCCGCGGTCATGTCGAGACGGTGCACTCGTACACGAACGATCAGAACCTCACTGACAACTTCCACAAGGGCGCCCGTCGCGGCCGCTCGGCAGCGCTCAACATGGTGCTCGCCGAGACCGGTGCGGCAAAGGCGGTCGCGAAGGCACTGCCCGAGTTCGCGGGCAAGCTGACCGGCAACGCGATCCGCGTACCCACCCCCGACGTGTCGATGGCCGTGCTGAATCTGCAGCTCGAAGCGGAGACGACGCGCGAAGAGATCAATGCCGCACTGCAGCAGGTTTCACTGACGGGGGCACTGCGCACCCAGATCGACTACGTCGAATCCGACGAAATCGTCTCGACCGACTTCGTCGGTTCCAACCGCGCGGGCATCGTCGACGGTCTCGCGACCATCGTCACCGGAGACAGTGCCGTCGTGTACGTCTGGTACGACAACGAGTACGGCTACAGCTGCCAGGTCGTGCGCATCATCGAACAGCTCGCAGGCGGGCACCCCGCTCACCTGCCGGCGCTCGAGAGCTGAGGCACCGCGGCCCTGCTCGCCCCGAACATCGACAGAGAGAGAAAGGACAGATCATGTCTGAGAAGTACCTCATCGGAGTAGATGGATCCGAGCAGAGCAGGGTCGCCCTCGCCTGGGGCCTCGCCCGCGCCACCGAGCGCGGGGCCTCCGTCGAATTGATTCACGTCGCCGACGATTCATTCCTCTCGGAAAGCGTTGCATTCCTTTCGGAGGCGCAGGCGGCTTCCGAGCAGATGCTGCAGGCCGAGACCGAGCACGCGCGCGCACTCGGCTTCGCCGGGGCGATCTCGGGCACCGCAGTCGTCGGGCATCCGATCGCTGAAGTAGAAGAAGCATCGAAGCGTGCCGACCTCGTCATCCTCGGCGCGCACCAGGGTGGCCGGTTCTCCGGTTCCTTCTTCGGTACGCGCGCCGTGAAAGTCGCGGCGACCTCTCACTGCCCGGTAGCGGTGATTCCGAAGAGCGAGCCTCGGCCGAACGCCCCCGTGGTCGTCGGCGTCGACGGGTCCGATGCGTCGCGCAAAGCGATCGCATTCGCGGCTGCGCAGGCCTCGATCCGCGAGGTCCCCCTCGTCGCCGTATACGCGTGGATGCCACCGCTCACCCCCGGTCTCGAGTACCTCTGGAGCGAAGAGCTCGTGGAGTCGCAGCGCGGCGTCGCTGAGGAAGCCATCGCGATCGGCATCGCGGGACTCGCCGAGCGGTACCCCGACCTCGACGTGCGTCGAGAAATCGTGCAGTCGGCTCCGGTCGCCGCCCTCGTGCAGGCCGCGGAGAATGCCGAAATGCTCGTGGTGGGCAGCCGTGGACGTGGTGGGATCTCGCGGCTGCTGCTCGGTTCGGTCAGTCACGGCGTGCTGCAAGCGCTGCCGTGCCCGACCGTCGTCACCCGCGCGTGAGCCCGCGACGAACCGTCACCCACGCTCGCCCGCGCCGCGCCCGAACCGCCTCCGTCGGCATCGCCTGGGTGGCGCTCGCCGCGCTTGCTCTGACGGGTTGCGGTCCGGAGCCCGCGGGCGATCCGGCACCGACGTTGCCGCCGGAGCCCACGTCAGCTTCGGCCCCCACGACTCCGGCTCCCCCGAGCCCGGAAGAGCTGCGACGCGCGCGCGCGACCGAGATCGTCGACGCCGAGAGTACGGCGCAGCGTGCGGCAAGCATCATGATGGCGTCGACACCCAGCGCTGACCCAGCGACCGTGGGGTCCTTCGCCGAAGCGCACGGACTTGGCGGCTTCTTGTTGATGGGTGCCAACGTGCCCGCGGACGCCGCTGCACTGAGCACCGTGACGGCCGCACTCTCCCCCGACCCAGCGCTGCCTCGACTGATCGGCATCGATGAAGAGGGCGGCGACGTCACGCGCCTGCCCTGGGACACGCTTCCGGGCGCTGACACCCTCAAGTTCGCTGCACCCGACGACGTCCGCGCTGCCGCTGCCGGGCGTGCGGCGCTCCTCGCCGAATCGGGGGTCACGGTCAACTTCGGCATCGTCGCCGACGTCACCGCAGACCCGAGCTCGTTCATCTTCTCGCGCACGCTCGGAGCCACCGGCGACGACGCGGCACCTCGCGTCGCAGCAGCCGTCAGTGGAGAACACGGTACGGTGCTCTCCACTCTCAAACACTTTCCCGGGCACGGCGCGGCCCCCGGCGATTCGCACAGCTCGATACCGACCACAGACCTGACGCGTGCCGATTGGACGGCGAACGAGTCGGTGCCATTCGCCGCCGGCATCGACGCCGGCGCCGAACTGCTCATGTTCGGGCACCTCGCCTACACGTCCGTCGATGCCGCACCGGCTTCGCTCTCGTCAGAATGGCATCGCATCGCACGCGAAGACCTCGGGTTCACCGGTGTTGCCGTCACCGATGACCTCGGCATGCTCCTGAACTCGGGAGATCCGGCGTATGCGGATCCGTCGGCGAACGCCGTGCAATCCGTGCTCGCCGGCAACGATCTGCTGGTGCTGGTGGCCGGTGCTGACGAATCCACGGTCGCCGCATCGATCAGCGGGATCACCGCGGCGGTCGACGCCGGAACCCTGCCGCCGGAGCGCCTTCGAGAGGCCGCCATCCGGGTAACCGACCTGCGTCTCGCGCTGGCTGAGTAGCGCGTGCCGCTTCCCTCGTTTCGCCCCCTACAGAGAGGACCCCACCTGTGAGCACCGTCCGTATCGAGCGCGTCATCACCCACGGCAGCATAATGGTCGATCGTGGCGGCCCCGAGCCTGAAGCGGTTCCCATCGACAACAACATCTGGCTCGTCGGCGACGACGAACAGGTCGTGGTCATCGATGCCAGCCACGACGCCGCCCAGATCGCGGACGCTGTCGGTGATCGCGACACGCTCGGAATCCTGCTCACGCACGGCCACAACGACCACGTGAATGCGGCAGTCGAACTCGCGCAGCGACTCGACACCCTCCTTCATCTGCATCCCGACGATCTCTTCATCTGGGCCGATACGTACGGCGATACGCTGCCCGACATCGAACTCGCCCACGGCGCCGAGTTTGCGGTCGCCGGCGTCGAACTCCTGACCCTGCATACTCCCGGCCATACCCCGGGCTCGGTGTGCTTCGCGGCGCCCGCACTCGGCACGGTGTTCTCGGGTGACACCCTCTTCCAGGGCGGCCCCGGCGCCACTCGCTGGAGCTATTCCAGCTTCCCGCAGATCCTCGACTCCATTCAGCAGCGCCTGTTCACGCTTCCCGAAGCCACGGTCGCCCGCCCGGGTCACGGCGACAGCACGACGATTGCGACCGAAGCGTCCGCCCTGCCCGAATGGATCGCGCGCGGCTGGTGAACCTGGTCGGTGCGGGTCACGTCGCGCGCACCGACTAGGCTTGCGTGGTCGCCGTGCCGCGGCAACACAGCCAAGCACCACCTTCCGAAAGGCCCGCATTCGATGACGCAACTCACCCCGGCCCGGCGCGCGTTCGCCCTGTTCGCGCTTGCGCTCGGCGGCTTCGGCATCGGGGTGACCGAGTTCGCAACCATGGGTTTCCTCCCCGAGATCGCGCGCGACCTGCTCCCCGGTTTCGCTGACTCCCCGACCACCGTCATTGCGCAGGCGGGCTGGCTGATCACGGCGTATGCACTCGGTGTGGTCGTCGGCGCTCCGACATTTGCGGTGCTCGCGGCTCGCATGTCCCAGACGAAACTGGCGTTTCTCTTGCTCGCGCTCTTCATCGTCGGCACGCTCGCGTCGGTATTCATGCCCACATTCGGCACCCTGGCGCTCACCCGATTCATCGCCGCACTGCCGCACGGCGCCTACTTCGGCGTCGCCTCGCTGCTCGCTGCCCGCATCATGGGGCCCGGCATGCAGGGTCGTGGCATCGCCCTGGCGCTCTCAGGCCTCACGGTTGCCAACGTCATCGGTGTACCGTTGGCAACCTGGATCGGTCAGATCGCGGGGTGGCGCTGGGCGTACGTGCTGGTTGCGGTGATCTTTACGGCGACCCTGCTGCTCTGCGTCGCGTTCCTCCCCCGCTTCCCCGGCAACCCCGAGCGCAGCCCGCTCCGAGAGCTGTCGGCACTCAAGAATTTCCGGCTGTGGATCATGATCGGCGTCGGCGCGATCGGCTTCGGCGGCTTCTTCGCGGTCTACTCGTACATTGCAGAGGTGACCACTCGCGTCGCAGGGCTCTCTGCTGGCGCAATACCGTGGGTACTCGCCGGGCTCGGAGTCGGTATGACCATCGGCAACCTCGCCGGCGGCTGGGCGAGCGACAAAGACTTGACCCGCACGATTCTCTTCGGGTTCTCCGCGTTCATCGCCGTGCTCGTCGCCTACGCACTGTTCGCGACGACTCCGCTGGGTCTCATCATCTGCACCTTCTTGCTCGGCGTCACGTCATCGATCCTGATGCCTTCGATTCAATCGCGCCTCATTCGGGTGAGCGACGAAGCCGCCCTGTTCGGGGCGGCCGTCAACCACTCCGCGTTCAACATCGGCAACAGCCTGGGCGCGTGGCTCGGCGGTGTCGTGATTGCCGGCGGCCTCGGCTATCTCGCCCCCGGGTGGGTCGGAGTCGCGCTCGGTGCGATCGGCATGACGCTCGCCCTGGTCGGCGTCGCGGTCGAGCGGCACGACAAGGCACGCAATCTCAACACCGTCGGAATCCCGGTTCCCCGCTAGCGAATCGGGTCGGGCGGGGTGCCATCGCCGAATGGTGCGCCGCCCAGCCGCTCCCGGCCGTGGGGCTGCTGCCAGTTCGCCAGGCTGGGCCCAGCAGGCACGATGGCTGTCGGGTTGATGTCCGTGTGCGTCGCGTAGTAGTGCTGCTTGATCTGCGCGAAGTCGATCGTCTCGCCGAACCCCGGCGTCTGAAACAGATCACGCGCATACCCCCACAGGTGCTCCATTTCGCTGAGCTTGTTGCGGTTCGCTTTGAAATGCCCGTGGTACACGGGATCGAAGCGGGCGAGCGTGGTAAACAGACGCACGTCGGCCTCCGTGATCGTCTCTCCCATCAGGTACCGACGAGTCGACAGCCGTTCTTCGAGCCAATCCATCGCGTCCCAGAGTCGCTCATACGCTGCGTCGTAGGCCGCTTGGCTCCCGGCGAAGCCGCATCGGTAGACGCCGTTATTCACCTCGGTGAACACCCGCTCCATGACTGGCCACATCTCTTCAACCAGGTCGGCCGGCAGGAGGTCGGGTGCGCCGGCGCGATGGAACTCACGCCACTGCGTCGAGAAATCGAGCGTGATCTGCGGGTAGTCGTTCGTGACGACTCCACCCGTTGGGATATCCACGATCGCCGGCACGGTGATCCCGCGCGGGTACCCGGGGAATCTGCGGAAGTAGTGCTCTTGGAGCCGCTCGCTGCCGAGAATCGGGTCGACGCCACCGGGGTCGAGATCGAAGGTCCAGGATCGCGCGTCGTGCACGGGGCCGGGCTGCCCGAGCGAGATCACCGATTCCAGGCCCAAGAGACGCCGGACGATGAGGGTGCGATTCGCCCACGGGCACGCCGCAGCGGCGATGAGTCGGTAGCGACCCGGTTCGACCGGCCAGGCGTCTGCGCCCGCAGTGAGCCCCGCGTGCAGGGAACCAACCTTCGACGCCGGTGGCGCCGGGAGCGCACGCACCGCATCCGGGTCAGCGACGATGCGATCTTCGATGTACTGCGTGTCTCGCTCGAAAGCCTCGCCTCCGGTGACATAGCTGCCCATCGTGGTGGCATCGCGCTCTGGCATCTTGGCCCCTCCCCGTCGTCTCTTCAGGCTACGCGTGCTCGGCTGGGGGCAGCGTGTGGAAGCGGCGATCGTGGTAGACCATCGGATCTGCGGCGTCACCGAAGACCGCGCCCAGCACTTCGGACACCACAACCACCGACGAGCCCACTCCGAGAGTGTGCAGCGGTCGGCATCGAAGTGCGACTCGGGATGCGGGGAGATACGGCTCGCCCGTCGTCAGCCGGTCCCAGCCCTGCTCTGCCGTGAATCGCTCGGAACCCGATACCGCGAAGAGCTGGGCCACGTCGGCATGACGCGAATCGAGCAGGTGCACCAGGTGCGTCTCGGCACCGAGGATGCCCCCGGCACTTCCGGTCGCGCGGGTCACTGAAAATGCAATCGCGGGCGGATCGATGCCGACCGAGGCGACGCTCGACGCAGTGAGGCCAACCGGGCCGTCCTCAGTCATCGCAGTGATGAGCGAGACGCCCGCCGGGTGCTCGCGAAAGGCTTGTTTGAGTGCGTCGGCACCGCTGACCCCGCTCGCATCGAATTGAACCGGAATGCCGTGCGCAGCCGAGGTCATACCTACCCGTGCCTTTCAGTCTTCGTCGTCGCGCTGTCGCGACCCACACGATCTTCAACGGTACCGGGATGCAGCGCATTCCGAGGAGTTCGGGCGTAGGCTGAGCCGTATGGAGCTGCGCGATATTCCCTTCACCACCATCGATGGCGACCCGGCTTCGCTCGCCGACTATGCCGACCGCGCTGTGCTGGTGGTGAACGTCGCGTCGAAGTGCGGTCTCACGCCGCAATACGAGAAGCTCGAAGAGCTGCAGCGCACGTACGGGGATCGCGGCTTCACGGTACTCGGCTTCCCCTGCAACCAGTTCATGGGTCAGGAGCCGGGTGATGGCGAGGAGATCAAGACGTTCTGCTCCATGAACTACGGGGTGACCTTCCCGCTCATGGAGAAGGTCAGGGTGAATGGACGCCGCAAGCACCCGCTCTACGCAGAGCTGCGTGAGACGACTGACGCCGACGCCAAAGCCGGGCGCGTGAAGTGGAACTTCGAGAAGTTCCTCATCGCGCCCGACGGCACCGTGTCGCGGTTCCGGCCCTCGACGGAGCCCGATGCTCCGGCAATCGTTGCCGCGATCGAGGCGGCGCTCCCCCGCTAAGGCTTAACGCCCACGCACTGCCCATTGGCCGCGCCCCCAACCCGCATGCGGGTGGCGATGGTGCGGATGCGGTCGCTCGGAGTGCGTGTCGCGTTCGAAGTCGCACTCGTGGAATCGCTCCGCGCGAGGATCGTGGCGATCGTGCCGCTCGCCGCATGTGTGGCCTCCCCCGGCAAACCGAGGGTGGCGACGCATGCCGCGCGGCGTCCGCGGGGCCCGCGGCAACTTCGTTCCGGGTTCCCACCCGAGATGCTGCGCGACGCCGTCGAGCGTGCGCACCGCAGCCGCAAGGCTCTCGTCGCCGATCGCTTCGGACAGGTGGTCGTCGGCTCGCTGCAGCGACGCACGCGTGCGTTCTACGCCGGCACGACCGGTTTCCGTCAGTGTGAGCCAGACTCGGATCGCGTGACCCAGCCGATCTCGACGAGACGGCGGACGGCGAAGTGGCGACGAGGTCCGTGGCCGCGCCGCCCCATGCCGCGAGGGTGTTCGAGGCAACGGTCTTCACGGCCCTGTCGGGCATCGTATTGAGCGCCGTCGTTCTGAGCTGTATCGTTCTGCGAAGTTTTCTCAGAAGCCTGGGCATTCTTGCGTTCGAGGCGGCGGAAGAGTCTCCACTCGTCGGGCGTCAGCCCGGCTTCACCGAGCGTCTGTCGCCGGGACTCGCGCATGAAGTGGCTGGCCGTTTTCAGCGAGTGTCGCAGAGCGCGGAGATCGGAATGGTCATGTGTCGTGGCGCCGGCGCTGTGGCCGACATTTTCGTTTTCACATACGTTGTGCATCGTGTTCCTTACTTGTCATGTTGCATGTATATGAGTGTGACATTCAATTCAATGCATGTCAAGGTACATGTAAGATGTTCGCTGTGAGCAGATCCGACGACATCGACGCCATCGCGCACGCCCTCGCACGCGTTCGCGGCCGAGGCCGGGGCCCGCGCGGCCCATGGGGCCCCGGCGGCCCGTTTGGCCACGGTGGCCCCTTCGACGCTCAAGTTCACGACGCTCCAGGGGGCCCGCAAGCGCAGCACCGGGGTCGCGGACTGCACGATGGCAGGCGCTTCGGCGGCCCCGCGCTCATGCGACTCGTCGAGACCCTTGCCGCAGCAGAAGCACCACTGGGCGTCGGCGCGATCGGTGAGGCGATCGGCGTTGATCAACCGCGCGCCTCACGGCTCGTGCAGCAGGCGGCCGAGCGCGGGCTCGTCGAGCGCGAGGCAGATCCCCATGATGCCCGGCGCACACGCATTGCCCTCACCGACCGCGGTCGAGGGTTTGCGCGCGGTGTGCGCGGCGAACGACGCGAAGCTCTGGGCACCGCGCTTCAGCAGTTCACCGATGCTGAGCGGGCCGAGCTTGCGCGACTGCTCGACAAGCTGGCGACGCACTGGCCGGAGTAGTGCCGCACGTGCTGCGGGCAGAGTAACAGAATGAATGGGTGGGCCCGGAGGGACTCGAACCCCCGACCCTCTCGGTGTAAACGAGATGCTCTAACCAACTGAGCTACAGGCCCCAACCGCCGCGACTCGCCTCAGCACCGCAGCCGTATCAGCATACGCGAGGCGAGTCGCGACTCAAAAATCGCTCGATTCAGGCGAGTGTCGCGAGAGCCTCTCGGTACGCCCCGAAATCGCGGGCCTCGCCCGGAGCGGCCTCGAAGGAAGCGAGCACGCGGCGATCCTCGCCGATCACCAAGGTGGCGCGCGTCGCAATGCCGGCTTCCTCAACGAAGACGCCGTATTCACGCGCCACGGCACCGTGCGGCCAGAAGTCGGAGAGAATCGAGAATTCGTATCCTTCGTGCTCAGCCCAGGCCTTGAGCGCGTACACCGAATCAACTGAAACACCGATCAGGCGCACGTTCTGGTCGGCGAAGATCGCGAGATTGTCGCGCAGCTCGCAGAGTTCGCCGGTGCAGATTCCCGAGAAGGCCAGCGGGAAGAAGACGAGTGCGACCGGACCCTCGGCGACGAGTTCCGAGAGCACGAGCTCTTCACCGTGCTGATCGGAAAGCGTGAAATCGGGTGCCTGCGCACCAACTGCGAGAACCATCGAGACTCCTGTTCCGGGCGACGCCGCGCCCCTCTATATGCAATTGCGATACACACTGTAGCGCCCCCCGATCAGCCTCCATATTCACCCGTCACTTTGTGCGGAAATGACACCCGGGCGGCTCCGATTGCCTGATTGGTCGTGCAACTTCGATAGTCTGGTGCGACACCCGCGAATCCAGCGGGCGCCTTTCGTGCTGCGCGCCGACGCATCAACCAGCGTCTCAGGCTCGCGCACGCCTCATGGTGAATGGAGCACAAATCTTGGCTGTGAACACGCAGGATCCGTACGCACCCGACAACAACGATCAGGACCCTCAGGAGACCGCCGAGTGGCGAGAGTCTCTTGATGCGGTGGTCGATGAGCGGGGAGCCGGCCGTGGCCGGGAGATCATGACGAGCCTGCTCGACCGCTCGCGCCAGCTGCACCTCAATGTGCCGCAGGTGCCGACGACCGACTACGTCAACACGATCGCGTCGGATGATGAGCCGGAGTTCCCCGGCAACGAGGAACTCGAGCGCAAGTACCGCTCCTGGCTGCGCTGGAATGCCGCGATGACGGTGCACCGTGCGCAGGCCCCCGGCATCGGCGTCGGCGGCCACATCTCAACGTATGCGTCAGCAGCATCGCTCTACGAGGTCGGCTTCAACCACTTTTTCCGCGGGCAAGATCACCCTGGCGGCGGAGACCAGATCTTCGCGCAGGGCCATGCCTCCCCCGGCATGTACGCTCGGGCCTTCCTTGAGGGCCGGCTCTCCGCAGATCAGCTCGACGGATTCCGTCAGGAGAAGTCGCACCTCGGCGGCGGTCTCCCGAGCTACCCGCACCCGCGTCTCGCCCCCGATTTCTGGCAGTTCCCGACGGTGTCGATGGGTCTCGGCCCCATTAACGCGATCTACCAGGCGCAGCTGAACAAGTATCTCACCAACCGCGGCATCAAGGATGCCTCGGATCAGCACGTGTGGGCGTTCCTCGGCGACGGCGAGATGGACGAGGTCGAGAGCCGCGGCCAGCTCCAGGTCGCTGCGAACGAGGGCCTCGACAACCTGACCTTCGTGATCAACTGCAACCTGCAGCGTCTCGATGGGCCGGTGCGCGGCAACGGCAAGATCATTCAGGAGCTCGAGAGCTACTTTCGAGGCGCCGGCTGGAACGTCATCAAGGTCATCTGGGGTCGCGAGTGGGACGACCTGCTGAACCGCGACGTCGACGGCGCACTCTTGAACGTCATGAACACCACTCCCGACGGTGACTACCAGACGTACAAGGCCGAGAACGGCGCGTACATCCGCAATCACTTCTTCGGCAAAGACGAGCGGGCTCAGCACCTGGTCGACGACTACACCGATGATCAGATCTGGCAGCTGCGTCGCGGCGGCCACGATTACCGCAAGGTGTACGCGGCGTATGCCGCCGCGCTGGCGCACAAGGGCCGACCCACGGTCATTCTGGCGAAGACCGTGAAGGGCTACGGGCTCGGACCGCACTTCGAGGGCCGCAACGCGACCCACCAGATGAAGAAGATGACGCTGGACGATCTGAAGACGTTCCGCGACACGATGCGCATCCCAATCTCGGATGCGCAGCTCGAAGCCGACCCGTACCGCCCGCCGTACTACTTCCCGGGCGAGAACGACGAGGCGATCCAGTACATCCACGAGCGCCGTCGCGCGCTCGGCGGCTACTTGCCTGAGCGTCGCACGAAGCACACGGAACTCACACTCCCGGAGCCCAAGACGTACGCGATCGCGGCGAAGGGTTCGGGGACGCAAGAGGCCGCGACCACTATGGTGTTCGTGCGTTTGCTCAAGGATCTGATGCGCGATAAGTCGTTCGGCCCTCGCATCGTGCCGATCATCCCCGATGAGGCGCGCACCTTCGGCATGGACTCGTACTTCCCGACGTCCAAGATCTACAACCCGAACGGGCAGAACTACGTCTCCGTCGACCGCGAACTGCTGCTCGCGTACAAGGAGAGCCCCCAGGGCGTGCTGCTGCACGTCGGCATCAACGAGGCCGGCGCTGCCGCCGCGTTCACCGCAGTAGGTACTTCGTACTCCACACAGGGCGAACCGCTGATTCCGATCTACATCTTCTACTCGATGTTCGGGTTCCAGCGCACCGGCGACGCGTTCTGGGCCGCCGGCGACCAGATGGCGCGTGGATTCATCGTCGGCGCCACCGCAGGGCGCACCACGCTGACCGGAGAGGGCCTGCAGCACGCCGACGGCCACTCGATCGCCCTGGCGGCAACGAATCCGGCGGTCATCTCGTACGACGCCGCGTACGGGTACGAGATCGGCCACATCATGCGTTCGGGCATCGAGCGCATGTACGGCGGCACGCACCCGGATCCCAACGTGATGTACTATCTCACGGTGTACAACGAGCCGCTCGTGCACCCGGCCGAGCCCGAGAATGTTGATGTCGACGGCATCGTTCGCGGCATTCACAAGGTCGGAGCCGCGACTGAGGGAACGCACCGCGCGCAGATCCTCGCTTCCGGCGTCGCAGTGCCGTGGGCGCTTGAAGCGCAGCAGATTCTCGCGCGCGACTGGGATGTCGCAGCCGATGTATGGAGCGTGACGAGCTGGACCGAATTGGGTCGCGATGGCGTGGCGGCTGAGGATCACAACTTCCGCAACTTCGGCGACGCACCGCGCGTTCCGTATCTCACCGAGAAGCTCCAGGGCGCCGAAGGCCCCGTGGTCGCGGTCAGCGACTGGGCTACGCAGGTCCCGGAGCAGATCCGCGCATTCGTGCCCGGAGATTACTCGGTGCTCGGCGCCGACGGCTTCGGCTTCTCCGACACCCGCGCCGCGGCCCGTCGCTACTTCGGCATCGACCGCGAGTCTGTCGTCGTGAAGGTGCTCCAGCGCCTCGCGCTGCAGGGCAAGATCGACGCCGACGTGCCGCGCCGGGCCGCCGAGCAGTACCGGCTGAACGACGTGAACGCCGGAACCACCGGCGGCGCCGGCGGGGAGTCCTAAGCGCGCCCCGCGGCGAGCGATTCGAATCCCATGGATCGAACCAAGTCCCAGGAACTCGCCTGGCTCCGCACCATTACGGGGGAGCTCTCGACACGAACCATTACTCGGCTCGACGAGACGCTCCCCTGGTACGGAAACATGCCGCCGAGCCGACGCTCCGCCGTCGGCCTCGTCGCGCAGACCGGGATCAGTTCGTTCATTCAGTGGTACGAGGACCCGACCTCGACACCGTGGATCGCGTCCGACGTCTTCAGCGCAGCTCCCCGTGAGCTGTTGCGCTCGATCAGCCTGCAAGAGACGCTGCAGCTGATTCGCGTCGTCGTGTCGGTCGTGGAGGATCGCGTCGCCCCGCGCAGCGAATCGTTGCGCGAGGCGGTGCTCCATTATTCGCGCGACGTCGCATTCGCCGCCGCCGATGTCTACGCACGAGCGGCTGAGGCACGAGGGCTGTGGGACGCGCGTCTGGAGGCACTCGTCGTCGATTCAATCCTGACCGGCGAGAGCGACGACGAGCTTCCCAGCCGCATTGCCGCACTCGGCTGGCACGGCGACGGCGAGGCCGCGGTTCTGGTCGGAACGGCCGAGCGCTTCGTCGACGTCGATCAACTCCGCAGGTCAGCACGACACGCTGGGGCCGATGTGCTCATCGGACTGCAAGGGACGCGACTCGTGCTGGTGCTCGGCCGGCTCGACCCGCCTGCGAAAGAACAGGCGAATGGCGGCGATCCGCTGTCATTCATCGATATCGCTCATCGTCTCGCCGATGGATTCTCCGAGGGGCCACTCGTACTGGGGCCCGCAGTTGCCAACCTGGTGGATGCCTCCCGGAGCGCACGGGCGGCACTCGCCGGTGTTGCGGTCGCACGTTCATGGCGACACGCCCCGCGCCCCGTCGCTGCCGATGATTTGCTCCCCGAGCGTGCACTCGCCGGAGACGGCCTGGCGCGCCGCACACTGATCGAGCAGATCTACGAGCCGCTCGCCGCGCACTCGGGCGAACTCTTGGAGACGCTCTGGTGCTACCTTGACAACGGCCGTTCGCTCGAGGCCACCGCACGCGAGCTTTTCGTACACCCGAACACCGTGCGCTATCGCCTGAAGAAGGTCTCCGACGTCATCGGGTGGAATGCGACCGGTGCACGCGAGGCGCTGATCTTGCAGTCGGCGCTCATCGCCGGATCCATCGCTCAGAGCGGCCGCCGATCTCCCGCCCCGAAGCGCGAGTCGAATCGCGGCTGAGCGCACGAGTCCACCTCGAAACACCGCCTTTCTGAAGCACTCCCACAAAGAATTCCGCGAAGTGTGGTCGAGAATATGCAGGCCAAACGACCCCGATCTGAGAAACTGGAACACGTGATCGTCATCGCAAGCCCCGGACAGGGCTCACAAACCCCCGGATTCCTCGCCCCCTGGCTCGAGCTCCCCGGAGCTCGCGAGTTTCTCGGCGAGGCATCCGAGTACGTCGGTATCGACCTCATCGCCCACGGCACAACGAGTGACGCAGACACGATTCGCGACACCGCGATCGCCCAACCGCTGATCGTTGCGGCGAGCCTGCTCGCCTGGCGCGAACTTTCGGCGCGCGTCTCCGTCGCCGATGCGGGCATCGCCGGACACTCAGTCGGTGAGTTCGCAGCGGCCGTCGCTGCAGGTGTACTTGCTGACGCCGACGCGCTGCGCCTCGTCGCGGTGCGCGGACGCGCCATGGCAGATGCCGCGTCGCGCGCAGACACCGGCATGGCTGCGGTCGTCGGCGGAGTCGAGAGCGATGTGCTCGAGAAGATCGCCGAACACGGTGCGACGGCTGCGAACCGCAATGGCGGTGGCCAGATCGTCGCAGCCGGCTCGCGAGCGGCGCTCGACGCGCTTGCCGCGGATACCCCGCGAGGGGCGCGTGTGATCGCACTGCAGGTCGCCGGCGCGTTCCACACCGAGGCGATGGCGTCGGCGATCCCGGTGCTCCGTGAAGCCGCGGTCGGCATTTCCGCGGAACAGCCGAAGCACCCGCTCTGGTCCAATGCCGATGGTGCCCTGGTGACCGATGGTTCCGCGTTCGTCGACTCACTCGTGTCGCAGATTGCGCAGCCAGTGCGTTGGGATGCCTGCATGGCGAGCTTCCAGAGCGCGGGGATCACCGGCCTCATCGAACTCCTCCCCGCCGGCGCACTCACCGGCATCGCGAAGCGCGCGCTCAAGGGCGTTCCCGCAGTCGCCATCAAGTCCCCCGAAGATCTCGACGCGGCCGTGGCTCTGATCACCGGCCCCGCAGCTTGACCGAAACGGAATCGCATATGACTGCTCTCGTGCAGCCCTCGGGCCCCGCGCACACGCGCATTCTTTCGATCGGTGCCGCCCGCGGCGACCTCGACGTGCCGAATGACGACCTCGTCGGCCCCATCGACTCGTCTGATGAGTGGATTCGCCAGCGCACCGGAATCATTCAGCGTCGACGCGCGAGTCGCTCAGTCGAAGCCGTCGACCTCGCCGTCGAAGCCGGCGAAGAGGCAATCGTCGCGTCTGGCCTGGACCGATCCGAGATCGATGGCGTCATCATCTCCACGATCTCCAACGTCGCAGTCACCCCGTCGATGGCGGCCCTCGCCGCGCACCGACTCGGCTTGACCCCCGCCGCAGCCTTCGACATCTCTGCAGCGTGCGCGGGCTACGTCTACGGTGTCGCCCAGGCCGACGCGCTCGTGCGCGCCGGCATCTGCCGCAACGTGCTCGTGATCGGCGCGGAAAAGCTTTCCGATATCGTCGATCCGACCGATCGCAGCATCTCGTTCCTGCTCGCCGACGGTGCCGGCGCCGTCGTGATCGGGCCGAGCGACCATGCAGGCATCGGCCCCACGGTATGGGGCTCCGACGGCGAGAAGTGGGACACGATCCGGGTCACCTCGACCTTCGAGGAGTACCGCAACAATCCGGGTGTCGTCGCTTGGCCGACGCTGCGCCAAGACGGCCAGACGGTGTTCCGCTGGGCCGTGTGGGAGATGGCGAAGGTCGCACGGCAGACGCTCGAGGCGTCAGGGATCGAACCGGGAGATCTCGCCGCGTTCATTCCGCACCAGGCCAACATGCGCATCGTCGACGAATTCGCAAAACAGCTGAAACTGCCGGAGACCGTTGCGATCGCTCGCGATATCGAGATGCAGGGCAACACCTCTGCAGCATCGATCCCGCTCGCGATGCACGCGCTGCTGCAGCAGCAGCCTGAACTCTCGGGCGGCCTGGCACTCACCATCGGCTTTGGGGCCGGGCTCGTCTACGGCGCTCAGGTCGTCGAGATTCCCTGACCTCTCGCGCCACACCCGGGAGTGTTCCCCCGGCACGAGGCCGACCGACATACACTTTTCACCGACCGAAACCCATATCAAGGAGAAACACACATGGCATTCAGCAATGAAGAGGTCCTCGCAGGTCTGGCTGAGCTCGTCAACGACGAGACCGGCATCGCAGCGGACGTTGTCGCACTCGACAAGTCGTTCACCGATGACCTCGACATCGACTCGATCTCGATGATGACCATCGTCGTCAACGCCGAAGAGAAGTTCGACGTCAAGATCCCCGACGAGGAAGTCAAGAACCTGAAGACCGTCGGCGACGCCGTCGACTTCATCGTCAAGGCTCAGGCCTAAGCACTCGGTTTCGAGCGCAGCGCGGCGGTCGCAGCACTCCAGCTCATGTGCGGGACGCTCCCGCCGCGCTCGCTCGTACCTCCCCCACTACTATCCGGCCCACCCCACATCTCGGAGTACCCACACATGACGAAGAAGATTGTCGTTACCGGCATCGGAGCCTCCTCGCCGATCGGCGGAACGGCTCCAGAGAGCTGGCAGGCATTGCTCGCCGGCGAATCCGGCGTGCGCACCTTCGAGAACGACTGGGCCGAGACCTACGGACTCGCGGTCAACTTTGCGGGAACGGCCAAGGTCGATCCCGCGGAGGTGCTCGATCGACCGGTCGCGAAACGACTTGACCCGTCGAGCCGATTCGCGCTCGTCGCGGCACTCGAGGCCTGGGCCGACGCGGGCACTCCCGAGGTGGCGTCGGAGCGCCTCGGTGTCGACTGGGCCACCGGTATCGGCGGGCTCTGGACCCTGCTCGATGCCTGGGACACCCTTCGCGAGAAGGGCCCCCGTCGGGTCATGCCGCTCACGGTGCCCATGCTCATGCCGAACGCCCCCGCAGCTGCGGTCTCGATGCATCTCGAAGCGCGTGCGTTCGCGCGCACCGTCGCCTCCGCATGCGCGTCGAGTACGGAGTCCATCGCAAATGCCTACGAGCATCTGCAGGCGGGACTCGCCGATGTCGTCATCGCCGGCGGCGCCGAAGCCGCGATCCACCCCATTACGCTTGCGTCGTTCAACTCGGCACAGGCACTCTCGAAGCGCGTTGATTCTCCGGCGACCGCGTCACGACCGTACAACATCGACCGAGACGGATTCGTCATGGGCGAGGGCGCTGCAGCGCTCGTGCTCGAGACCGAAGAGCATGCGCTCGCTCGCGGCGCCAAGATCTACGCCGAGATCGCGGGCGGCGGCGTGACCGCCGATTCGTACCACATCACCGCGAACGATCCCGAGGGCAAGGGCGCCATTCGCGCCGTGCACCTCGCGCTCGAGCAGGCGGGAGCCACGCCCGATCAGGTGACGCACATCAATGCGCACGCCACCTCGACGCCGGTGGGCGATATCGCGGAATACGTTGCGCTCCGCAGCGTATTCGGTGAGCGCGTCACCGAGATTCCGGTGTCGGCAACCAAGGCCGCGACGGGTCACCTCCTCGGCGGCACCGGCGCACTCGAAGCGATGTTCTCCGTGCTCGCCGTGCAGCACCGCATCGCTCCCCCGACGATCAATCTCGTCGATCAAGACCCCGAGATTCCGCTCTCCGTCTCCGGCGAGGCGCAGCCCTTGGGTGATGGCCCGCAGCTGGCGATCTCGAACTCCTTCGGCTTCGGCGGCCACAACGCCGTGTTGGCGATTCGCTCGTACGAGTAACCCCTCCGACACCGCGCACACCCCCGAACCTCTGCGAGAGGGTCGGGGGTGTGCGCCTTTCGCTTGGTCGCCCGGGCGTCTGAGTCGAACCTATCCGGCCGCGCAGAACTCGTTGCCCTCAGGGTCTGCGAGCACCCACCAGTGACCCGCTGCCCCCTGATCGACCTCGGTGACCCGTGTTGCCCCGAGTGCCTCGAGACGGGCCACGTGCGCGTCCAACGACAAATCCCCCGCGTGCACGTCGAGGTGCAGACGGTTCTTTCCCTGCTTGGGTTCGGGCACCTCTTGAAAGAGGATGCGACGGCCGGCACCGACACCGCTGTGCGCATCGAACGGATCCTCGGGATGCCGCACGGCGGCGAGCCCCCGGAACGTGCGCGCGCCGGGCGCCCCACTGACCGCGGCCTCAGGCAGGCGCCCCGCCGCGAGCAGTTCCGCAATGAGCGGCTCCGGGCTTTCCACGACATAGTCGAGCGCGGCCGCCCAAAACGCCGCCTGATGGTCGGCGTTCGCTGAATCGACGACGAGTTTCCAGTGCAGTGCCATGCGGGTATTCTCACTCGTGCCGCACAGGCGTGCAAGCAGACCGATGACGTCGCGTGACGCCGATGGCACGCCGCACCTCATCCACGCGGTACGGTAGACGGATGACGCCGTTCTTGCTCATCACGACTCGCGGCGAAGATGACGTCGCCGCAGATGAGCACGCAGCGTACTGCCGATTGACGGGGCTCCTTCCCGACGAACTCGCGTGGATTCGCGCAGATCGAGCGCCACTCAGTGGGATCGACTTCAGCGCGTATTCTGGCATCATCCTCGCCGGGAGCCCGTTCACCGTCAGCGAGCCCGAGGAACGCAAATCACCGACCGAGCGCCGCGTCGAACGCGAACTCGCAACGCTGCTCGATGATGTCGTGCGTCGCGACTTTCCGTTTCTGGGCGTCTGCTACGGTGTCGGCACGATCGGGTCGCACCAGGGCGCCCGTGTCGACCGAACGTATGGCGAGCCCTCTCAAGCGGTGCGCATCAGTCTCACGGACGAGGGCCGCGCGGACCCGTTGCTCCACGAGCTCCCGACCTCGTTCGATGCGTTTGTCGGGCACAAGGAAGCCATCAGCGAGGTGCCGCCGAGCATCACCGTACTGGCCAGTTCGCCCACCTGCCCGGTGCAAGCGTTTCGCGTGGGCAAGAACGTCTATGCGACGCAGTTTCACCCCGAGCTCGACACGGCGGCGTTCACGTCTCGTGTGCGTTCGTATGCCGGTCACGGATACTTCGAGCCGGCACAGGCCGACACGATCATTGCGACGGCGGAGGCGGCCGACGTGCGCGCCTCGCACATGGTGCTCGGGCGATTCGTGGAGGAGTATCTCGATGCCGGCCGCGGCGACCGGGCCCCGGCCTCGTCGAGCGACTACTCGAAGAGCGCCTGAGCGAGGTAGTCGCCGCGCTGCACGCCCCCAGGCACGGCCCAGAGCCCTGACCCGATGTGCCGGATGTACTCGTTCAGCAAATCGGTCTTGAGCGAGCGCTGCACCTGCACGAACGCGGCAGGGTCGCGTTGGAACGAGATGAAGAACAGTCCGGCACCGAGCTGCCCGAGGCCATTCGAGCCGTCGACGTAGTTGTAGCCGCGGCGCAGGAGGCGCACGCCGGCATTCTGGTCGGGGTGCGCGAGCCGCAGGTGCGCGGCCATGTCGATTGCCGGCGCCGAGGTATCGACGGCGTCGGGGGCGGTGAAATCAGCAGCCGTGAACTCGGTGCCGCCCGACAGCGGCCCGCCCTCTTGCTTCGTGCGCCCGATGATGCGTTCCTGCTCGCCGAGCGAAGCTCGGTCCCAGGTTTCGATCGTCATCTGGATCTTGCGAGCGACGAGGTAGCTTCCGCCCTGCAGCCATGCGGGTGCTTCCGATCCGACCCACACGTGTTCGTCGAGAGCCTGGGTTTCCTCGGCCATCACGTTCGCCGTGCCGTCTTTGAATCCGAAGAGGTTGCGCGGCGTTGCCTGCACGCGCGAGGTGGAAGAGGTGCGCCCGAACCCTAACTGGCTCCAGACGAGGTGCGCGCGACCCGCAGCGATCCGGGACAGATTGCGGATGGCGTGGACCGCGACCTGCGGGTCGTCGGCGCACGCCTGAATGCAGAGATCGCCGTCGCTCTGATCGGCGTCGAGCAGGTCGAACGCGAACGAGGGCAGCGGTTCGAACGCCTTCGGCAGTCGGTCGCGAATGCCGAACGGATCCTCCTGATCATCGCGTCGGTCGAAGAGCGCGCGCCCCAGCCCGAAGGTCAGGGTGAGATGCGCGGCTTCGAGCCCCTCGGCTTCCCCCGTGTCATCCGGGGGCAGCAAGGCGTTGTCGGGCTCGACACCGGTTCCGAGGGCGCGGCCACGGGTCAGCACCGCAGCGGCCTCCGTCCAGTCGCGCAGCAGGGAGATGAGGTCGTCTCGGTTCGTGCCCGAGAGCATGCGGAACGATGCGAAGTGCAGGCGATCCTGCGCGGCCGTTGCGATGCCCGCCTGGTGCGAGCCGAAAAACGGTACGGTGCCGGATCCGCCCGAGCCGCCGCCGGCATACGCCACTGAGGCGGCGACACCGCCTGCGGCCGCACCGGCCGCGAGGCCCGCGACACCCGCGCCGACGAGGCCGAGAAGTCCGCGGCGTGACGGGCGGAGGGGCCCCGCGGCCGAAGCCTCGGAGCCCCTCGCGTCATCCGGCGTGCCGGATGCAGAGTGGTCAGTCATGCGACTAGCTTGCCACGACCGCCGCGGTGAGCTTCGACAGCGGCTCGCTGAGGGCGCTCAGCTTGGCGGCGAGCTCGTTGCGCTCCGCCTGCGTCACGGTGTCGTAGAAGACGAACCCGTCGGTGTAGTTGCCGTAGGTGGCGAGCAGCGCGAACATGTCGTCGAAGCGCTCGTCGAGCTCGTCCACGAGGTCCTGATGACCGTTCGTGACAGCGAGTTCACGCACCGTGTCGAACGCAACCTGAGCGCCCTCCACATTGGCGGTGAAATCGTAGAGGTCGGTGTGTGCGAACTCGTTCTCTTCGCCGGGGAGCTTGCCGTCGGGTGCCGCCACCTCGTCGAGGAGGCCCTTGGCGCCCTCGGTGATGTCGGCCAGCGTCAGCGTGAAATCAGGCGACGCGACCTTCTCCTTGAGTTCGGTGATGTCAGCAACGAGCTGATCACCGAGCACCTTGCGCTGTTCAGGAGTCAACGGCGTCAGATCGGGGTCACCCGGGTAGTCGCCGTTTGCGACGGCTGCGTCGTTCCACAGATCCATCTCGATGCGGTGGAAGCCGGTGAAGTCGAGTCCCTCTTCATCAGCGCCCGGCTTGCGGTAGTCGATCTTCGGGTCGAGATCGCCGAACTGCTCGGCGGTCGGCTCGATGCGCTCGTAGTTGATGCGCGCGAGCGGGAAGAGGCGCTTGGCCTCGTCGTCATCGCCGGCGACGTAGGCATCGACGAACGCCTGCACCTGGGGCAGCAGTTCTTCGGTCTGCGCTTTCACGTAGCCGACGTACTGCGCGATCACCGCATCGTCTTCGGGCGACGTCTCGATCGCGTCACCGCTCACCGAGAAGGCGGCCTGGCCCACGCCGGCACCGATCATGCCGGGCTTGCAGCTCGTGAAGTAGTCGCCCGGGCCGACCTGCACGGTGAGGTCGCGGCTCGCACCGGGGGCGATGTTTTCGACCTCGCCGACGATCGTCAGCTCGTTGCTGCCGAGCACGTAGAACTCGTTGACCTTGGTGCCGTCGTTCTCCACGGTGAAGGTGACGGTGCCGCTCTGCGCGGTCGCGGTCTCGACGGTGCAGTCGGTGTCGCTTGCCGTCACGGCGATCGCGTCACCGCTCGGCGCCGCGTTGGGTACGCAACCGGTCAGCAGCAGCGCTCCGGCTGCGACGGCCATCAGTCCACCGGCGGTGCGGCGGGAGGAGACGAGATTCACAGGGTTCCTTTCGAGGAAGCGACGGCCGGTTCGGCTGCCGCGCGGTGTGCACGTATCGTGCGCTCCTGCGCGAACGAAGCGCGGAGGAAGAGGGTGAGGGTCGGAATGAGGTACGCGAACCAGGCGACGACCTCGAGCTTCGTCATCTCGGGCGAGAACCCGAGGGTGCCCTTCAGCAGCGCCCCCAGGAAGCCGTCGGGAGCAATGACGTGCGAGATCTGGAAGGCCCATGCCGCCTCGCCGTACCAGCTCGCGACGAACGCGCTCGCGCCGAGCGGGGGCTCGGCGAAGGGTCCGGGGAGCACGGCTGCCTCTTGCAGGTCGTGAATGCCGTACGCGAACACGCCCGCGGCGAAGACGATGAGCAGAATCCCGGACCAGCGGAAGAATCGGGTCAGGTTGATCCTGATCATGCCACGGAAGAGCGCCCACCCGATGATGACTGCCAGGATGATGCCGGACACCGCGGTGACGAAGCCGAGCAACGGCGACAACTGGCTCGCCCGCGTGGTCGCCCAGATGAACAGGGCGGTCTCGAGACCCTCGCGCCCGACCGAGACGAAGCCGAGCAGGGCGACGCCCCAGCCGCTGCCGAGCAGCGCCCGATCGACCTGGCCGCGAAGCTCCGAGCTGAGACCGCGCGCGGCGCGCAGCATCCAGAAGACCATCCAGGTCACCATCACGACGGCGACGAGCGAGAGCGAACCGCCGATGATCTCCTGCGCCTGGAACGAGAGGCCGTAGGCGCCGAAAGTCAGCACGGCACCGACGATCATCGAGAGCAGGATCGCCGCAGCAACGCCGATCCAGATCTTCACTGCAGCGTCGCGCCGCCCGAGTTGCTTCACATAGGCGAGCAAGACACTCACGACGAGTGCGGCTTCGAGGCCTTCGCGGAGGCCGATCATCAGCGTCCCGATCATGCGCGGCGACCTTTCATCAAACATGCGATCTGAGTAAGGCACGCCTTACGGAGTGAATTTACCATAGATTCATCTGATGTGATGTTTACGCAAAAAAACGGGCGCGACCCCCGAGAGGGTCGCGCCCGTGCAGACGCGGTCGCCGGTCAGCCAGGGCTGCTCAGCGACACGCTGGATTACTCGGCGAAGTGCGACGACAGGAACCAGCGATCCTTGTCGAGCTGCTGAGCTACGGCGATGACCACGTCCTGGCTCACCAGGTCGACGTCATCGAGGCCCTTGACCGCGGCGTAGACCGTCTCGAGCGTCGCATCGATCTGAGCGACGATCTCGCGAACGGTGACCTTCGACTGCTGGAAGCCGTCGCTGAGCTGCGGAGTCGTGGTGCGCGCCGCAATGGTGCCAATGCGGGCGTCGATCGGCAGGCCGAGAGCGACAATGCGCTCTGCGACGGTGTCCGATGCATCCTGAGCGTGCGCGACGACCTCATCGAGGAACTCGTGCACGCCGACGAAGTTCTCGCCGCGTACGTGCCAGTGCGCCTGCTTGCCGTTCACGGCGAGCGCCACGAGGTCGTGGACGACGGGCGTCAGGTACTGCGCGACACCGGTCGGGCGGTGCAGGTCGCCCTGGGCTGCGGGAACGGTGATCTGCTTGGTAGACATCGAGTGAATCCCTTTCGTTGGTGTGCGTTGACAACATTCACACTACGCCGATTTCGGCGCCGCGCAAGCAAGGCGAGGCTTGGCTTAACAATGGGAAACTCCCAGATGAAGGGCAGGATTGCCTAACCGAGAATGCGTCGCAGCAGCTCCTCAGGAGCGCGCCGTGGGCCGGTGAAGAAGGGGGTCTCTTCAATGACATGACGACGCGCTTCAACGGCTCGCAGTTCGCGCATCAGATCGACGATGCGCACCGGATCATCCGCCTCGAACGCGAGCAACCACTCGTAGTCGCCGAGCGCAAACGAGGCGACGGTGTTGGCGAGCACATCACCGTAGTCGCGCGCCGCCATTCCGTGTTCGCGCAGCATCTTGCCTCGGTCGGCATCGGGCAGGAGGTACCAGTCTCGGCCGCGCACGAACGGGTAAACGCACACGTAGTCCTTCGGCGCGTCCCCCGCGAGAAACGCGGGCACGTGGCCGCGGTTGAACTCCGCCGCGCGGTGCACGCCGACGTTCGACCAGACCGGCGCGAGCCGACCGCCGCTCCACTCCCACACGGTGCGATACGCGAGCTGCAGCGATTCGCTGGTCGGCGCGTGCCACCAGATCAGCACATCGGCGTCGGCACGGAACCCCGAGACGTCATACCAGCCTCGAGTCGTAAGACCTTCGATGGCATCGAGTTCGGCGAGCAGACCGCGCACGATCCCGTTCAGCGCCGGCGAGACGCCCACGCCACCCGACGGGCGCGTCTCTTTGAACACCGAGTACATGGTGAAGTTCGTCGAAGCGTTGATGGCTTCGGCGACATGGCTGTGATCGACCTGCGGTCGTGGTGCGTCAGACATCTGTTCTCCTCGTGATGCGTTCGTGAAGTTCGTTCGGGATCGCCGTGCGCCGGTCAGTCGAGCACGCTCGCGAGCACCGGAATGCCCGTGACTTCGCCGTGGCGCATGCGGCAGCTGTCGGCCGGCGCCTCGTCGGGGAACGCCGGGAAGTCGCCGAGCACGTGCGGTTCGACCGACTCGCCGCGCTCGCGCACCGCGCGCTCGAGCACCATATCGACGAGGCCGGAAACGAAGGTATGGCGCACGCCGACCGTGCCCGCGCGCACCGCGAGCACCCCGTGCTCGACAGCCGTCTCCATCGCCTCGATATCGAGATCAAAGGCGACCTCCATATGGTCGGAGATGAAACCGATCGGCGCGAAGATGATCCGGCGCACGCCCTCGGCGACCAGCGACTCGATGTGGTCGTTCACGTCGGGCTCCAGCCACGGGGTGCGCGGGTCGCCCGAGCGGGAGCAGTAGGCGAGCGACGAGGTGAATTCGATGCCGTGGCGCTCGCGCAGGTCGGCGTCGATCGTGGCGCGCACGTCTTCGTGCTGCTCCCGGTACCCGGGCCCGGTCACCGCTGATGCGTCTTGCATCGTGTCAGGGATCGAGTGCGTGACGTAGACGATGTGCGCGCCCGCCAGGCCACCTTCGAGTTCCGCCGCTGCGTGTTCAATCGCTTCGCGGTTCGCGTGCACGAACCCGGCGTCGTTGAAGAACGGACGCAGAATGTCGACGGCGGGCGCATCTTCGCCGAGCACCTCGACGGCTGCGGCCAGGTGCTCGCGGTACTGCCGGCTCCCGGAGTACGAGGCGTACGCACTCGTCACGAGGGTGAGGATCCGCTTCGCACCGAAGGCCGACGCATCACGCAGCGTGTCGACCGTGTAGGGGTGCCAGTTGCGATTGCCCCAGATGACCGGGAGCGTAATCCCCCGGCTACGGAGTTCCTGCTGCAGCGCCGTCACCAGTGCGAGGTTCTGGTCGTTAATCGGGCTTCGCCCGCCGAAGTGGTGGTAGTGCTCCCCCACCTCGGCCAAGCGATCCTCAGGGATTCCCTTGCCGCGAGTGACGTTCTTCAAGAACGGGATCACATCGTCAACGGCATTCGGGCCCCCGAAGGAGCAGAGCAGCAGGGCGTCATACGGCAGCGCAGGTGCGGTCATACCTGCACGCTACCACCGGGTTTCCTGTAGATCTGATGTATAAGATCGGATGTGCGGCGTGGCGCGGAATTCACCCATGCAGATCGGGGCAGAAGCAGAGTTGATGCCTTGAATATCCCCACCAGCACAGGCCCCACAGGTGTGCTCCGATAACATAGGATCACCATCCGTCCCACGCAGCAAGAGGTCCGCCATGTCCAGTGCCATTCGGGGCTCGCAAAAGGCCCGAGACACCCTCGACTATCTGCGCGACAAGATCTCTTCGAGCGCGTGGGCCGTCGGCGAACTCATCCCGAAAGAACCGGAGCTCATGGAGCTCATCGGTGTCGGCAAGTCGACGGTCCGCGAAGCCGTTCGCTCGCTCGCGGCGTTCGGCATGCTCGAGACCGTTCCGGGTGTCGGAACGTTCGTGCGATCCCGCACCCCGGTCAGCACACTCCTCACCGAGTTTCTGGGCGACCACGATCTCGAAGAGGTGCTGGTCTACCGGCGTTCACTCGAGATCGAGGCGGCTCAGCACGCTGCCGTGCACCGCACCGAGGAGCACCTCACCGCGCTGCGCGAAGCTGCACTCCGCGACCAGCACGCTGAAGCCGACGCTGTGGCATCGTGCGAACAGAGCACGAACCCCGGCTCTTTCCACCTGCTCGTCGTCGAAGCCAGCGGCAGCAAGCTGTTGCTCGATCTCTACCTCGGCGTCATGTCGGTGCTGCAGCGCGCGAGCGCACAGGGCCGCGTGATCCTCGGCACTACGCTCGAGACGATGCACCTCGATCACGGTGCCGTGCTCAGCGCCATCGAGGCCCGCGATGTGCGCAACGCCGCGCACTCCATGGCGCTGCACGTCGACCGCGACCTCGGGCTCCGCACCGACATGCTCGACTTCAGCCAGCACACGGAGCGAGCAGCATCGCTCATCGACGCGGGCTACGACCCGGGCGAGAGCTCGGGCGACCCGGTCGCCGCCGCTGAACACCTCGACGCGCCCGCGGCGGCTCGGGAGTCGATCAGCTGAACCGAGCCATCGCTAAGATGGAACGGTTACTCAGGGGGCGTTAGCTCAGTCGGTCAGAGCAGCGGACTCATAATCCGTCGGTCGCGGGTTCAAGCCCCGCACGCCCTACTACCCGTATCGCTTGGATTCTCAGGCATCGTCCTGCGTCGTCGGTTTCGGTTTGGTCGGTGTATGGTCGGTGGTCTGGTTCGATTCGTTGAGTAGATCTTCGATGTGCGTAGCAGCGGATAGCGCTTGTTCGAGCCGGTCGGCAACTGCTTCAAGGTCGGTCGGGAACAGGCTTGCATAGTGCTTAAGAGTCACACTGGGATCTCGATGGCCGAGCAGCGCCGCAACAGCGGGGACCGTGGCCCCGGCCTGAATCGCGAGCGATGCGCAGGTGTCTCGGAAATTGTGCGGAGTGATACCTGCAAGGCCGATTCGCTCGAGCGCGGGATCGAGTACGCGGCGGCGGTAGTTATTGTTCCTGAGTGGAATAGGTGGCTGGGATGCGTGAAAGAGGTACGAATCTCGCGGTAATGTCGCAGACCATTCTACGAGTTCTCCGCCCACAGACGCAGGCAGTGGCACCGTTCGGGCCTGATGGGTTTTGAGATCGCCCAGGTGCAGAACACCGCCGGTCTCAGACCAGGCTCGAATAAGCCGCAGGGATCCCCGACCGGTGACATCGGCAGGCCGTAACGCCGTGAGTTCTCCCCATCGCGGGCCACCGTAGCAAGCCACCAGGACGAGCAGGCGATCCTTCTGCGTTGGCATCTCTCTCGCAAGCCTGAGAACCTCGGCGTGTGTGAGCGGATTTGGCTCTCCCGCCTGCTGAGCTGGCAACCGCACACCCAACGCCGGGTTGGAACTGGCCGCCCCGTCACGGATAGCCAGATCGATAGTTCTTCGGAGGGTCGCCAGCGCGCGACGAGCTGTAGACGGCGAAAGGCGGACGGCAAGATCGCGAGCCCAAGCCGCTACTTCCGAGTGCTTTAGTGCTCCGACTGGACGACGGCCAAAGGTCGGTTCGACGTACAGGCGGAATTTCGCCTTCCTGTCTGCAACAGCGGAGGGCTTGCCGCCCTCGAGCGTCGCAAGCCAGAGCTCCGCCCATTCGGAGATAGTGACCGCCTCATTCTTGGAGGGATCCAGCCACCGGCCAGCGGCAAGGGCCGCCTTGGCCTCGCGTTCCCACACCTCCGCGTCGCGACGACGCGAGAACGTCTTCCCTCCGACGTAGCGACGACGATAGTAGAGCCGAACGCGATAGCTGCCGTTCGGTCGCTTCTCGATCATCCTTCTCCTTGGAACGAGTGCGCCCCGCCGATTCCTGGCGGGGCGCACGTGCTCAGTTCTCCGGTTCGCACTTTGCCGACTCAAGATAGTGATCCAAGTCGGAAGGCCGGTACCGGACTGCCGCCCCGATCTTCAGATAGGCCGGGCCGCTGCCCGCACCACGCCACGCACGCACAGCCCCGACGCTCACCGTCAGATAGCGTGCGGCCTCAGCTTCCGTCAGCAGCGTTGGAACTGCAGCCTGCTTTGTTGTTGCAACCATGAGTTGGTCACCTCCTTCTTGAGCTGCCGCGGGTTCGACACGTCGAACCCTTGCCTTGAGCGGGTTGCCTCAATCGGTCAATCACCCTTGCGACGAGTCGCCTGTGCGAGAAGCTGGGCCATCGTGCCGACAGGCTCGATCTGCTCGACGTAGACGGAGCCGGTCAATGATGCTCGGGGTGCGTTATCTCCAAATCCGGGCTTGGCTTCGCCGCGGATGTTGACCTCCACCGTTCCCGAGACAGCCAGCAGACTTCCCTCGGGAATATCGTCGATCTGGCTGGTCGTCATGACGGTGAAGCCGTCGAGCGGTACACCTCCCATCATGGCCGTGACTCCGGCCGCACGGCGGAGGGGAAGGCCGTTGCGAGTCTGAATGCCGACGCGCTGGCCGTCCTTGTATTCGGCGACCTCGGTGAGTCGTCCGCCGCCGACAAGGGCGATGGTGCCTGCCTCCGGGCGGATAGCGAGTGAGTTAGTTGAAGCCATGATCAGGCCTTTCTCTCGAGTTGTTCGTATTGATGTGGGTCAAGGGTGGGGAACCCTGCGCGTTACTCTCGGCACGGGGTCACTTGGTGGTTTCTGCTGAATCTCCCGCGTTGGCACTCGGTGCGTAGATCTTCACCATTTCTTTGAGATCCGTGTCAGAGACCCAGTACGAGCGGAAGCGCACAATCTCTCCCGTCTCCCCGTCGATGGCGTAACCGGTTCCGGGGAGTGCGGTAGGGATCTGCTCGCACCGCGCCCCCGCGTCGTAGGCCGACTGCCCAATGGCGAGCACAGCATCATCCTTGGTGCGGAACCGAAGCGCGAGCGTCTGGGTGTAGAGGTCTCGAGAAGCGAGGGCTTCCTTGCGCGGATCTTGCAGAGCGGCCAGCACGACGTATCCGGCAGCTCGCCCAGTTGAGAGCACTCGTTTCAACAGCAAGTCGACTTCGGACTTCGTCTTGTTGTCAGGAGCCATGTAGACGAGGCTGGCTGCTTCGTCGATGATGAGCAGTCGCAAAGGGGTAGCGGAAGAAGGTTCGATCTTACGAACGCCGCTCATCCGCATTGTGGTCAAGCGGTCCTCGAGTTCCTGAACCAGCTCACGCAGCAACTTCACCGCAGCTTCGTAATCCCAGGCCCACGAGCGGAGAAGTCCCGAATAGGAGGACGCCTCCACGCCGCCCTTCAGGTCGATGGCATCCACCGTCACCGCTCCACTGCGTATCGCCGGACCTACCCCGGCAAGAACCGAGGCGATCACAGCTCCCTTACCGGAGCCAGAAGCACCGACGAGAAGTGTCTGCTTATCCGCCAACGGCAGCCGGAACGGTGAACCATCCGAGCGAAGACCCACGGCGAGGGGAGCCCGCAAATCGACACTCGATCGCAGGGGAACGTACTGTCGTTCCTGCGAAGGAGTCCTCTTCAGAATCGAGATCCTGACACGACTTGCGGAGAGCGCAGTCACCTCCACCGGCCAACCGATACAGCTCGCGATCTCTTCAGAGCGACGAATCCACAGGCCGGGAGTCTGTGCGCCACTATCCGTCACCAGCACCTCAACATCCCACGTGATCCCGCGCGGACCAGAAACAATCCGCTTCACAGCCGGATACAGGCGCGCTCAACCGCTGCCCGTCGGCTCTGCACCTGCCAACCCGGTCGCGATGCAGAACAGTTCCCAGTTCCGCAGAATCCACCGCCACTGCCTCCTGACCTCCGGGGAACGGGCCATCTTCGGGCGGTACACCGTGTACCACTTCAGAGGATCCAGGAAGAGAGATCTGCCGAGGAGAATCAGAAGAGCTGCGAGCGCTGCCAGGAATACCAGCCACTGGCGAGCCTCCCCGAAGACCGGTGACACCAGCGCAACGACCAGCAAGCCTACTGCGAGGATCACGGCCAGCTTGCCGACAGCCCGAACCCAGCGAAGCCACCTCTTGAACATCAGCGTGCCTCATCCGGGCAATCAACCGACACGGAAACCGTGGGTTCACCCGGCAGCGCGGCAGTGACCTGATTCCATCCGCACGGAGGAACCGGGACTGTCTCAGCCTCCACCTGCTGCACAGAGGGAGTCACCGTACTCGCTCCCATCTCAGGCCAGCCGCGAACGATGAACACGACCGTCAACACCGCCACGCAGAGCGCGACCAGCCAAACCGCCATAGAGATACTTGCCCGAAACGCCGGAGGGCTCATCGGGACAGTGTCCTTCGGAGCCTCGAATGCCACTTGAGGGACTGGCTCGCTCTTCATCTTCATGCGCATGGTTTCATTCCTTTCCTGGGTGCTCGGCCTCGTTCTGAAGTTCTTCAAGTCGCTCATCGACTACTTCCAGGCCGCTCGAAACGTTTATGTTGCGAAGTCCTAGAGACACTGATGCCTGCTGCTTCCGCGATCTCGCGGAGCGTGAAGCTTGGCGATGCTCGGTGACGCATATAGGCGACAAGGAACATCCGTTTCAATTCGGCCTCGACGATGAGCCGCCATGTCTCCCGCAACTCCTGTAACAGAGCGTCGCGACTATCTATCCCGATCGCGGAAGAGAGCACGTCTCGCCCCTCAGCTCGAGCAATGACCCGCTGAGTCCACTTCTCCATGTACTCAAGCCGCGGGTATGGAAAGTCGCGCTTCTGGTGCATCAGATCCCCTCTCTGTTACCGGTAGCGGATAGCAGCTCCTGGAATCAGAACACTAGGGGTCGCGATGCGTCGTGTCCATACGCTTGAAGTCTTAAAAGCCCAGATCAGAAAGCATATTGCAAGCAATCTGCTTGCAATATTCCTGCAAGCCAAGTGGGGGCCAGTCAGCGAGAATGCCTGATGATGAGCGGTCGCAGTATTGCGAGTTGCAAGCAGTCCGCAAGCACCTCAGTGCGAAGGCGAGAACGGCCATAAGTAACCCTGAGAGTTTTCTGAAATCCCTCGGAGACCCTCAAGGCTCGAGTCGTAGTTGTCATCTCGGCAAGATCACCAGCATTCCGCGGAAATGGCTTGAGGGCTATATCGCGTAGCAACGGTAGGGTGTCGTCATGAACTGCACTGCGCCCGGGTCAAGGGCCGTGAGCGTAGCCCTATCTGATGAGGAGCGTGAGATATTTCTGAGGGGCCGCGGACTGAAGCCCGAAATGACGCAAGAGGAAGAAGCCACAATGCGCGAGCGGTGGCCTGACGCTCTCATCCTCGAGGCAATGGAACTGGGGCTCTTTTAGATCCTCACAACGTTGTCAGAACTGGGCGCTGCGACGCCGTAAGCGCACCTGCACCCTTCGCTGATCTATGTCGAGCCAGAGGGCGATCAGATCGCGTGAGACTTCCGCGAGATCTTGTCTTTGCTCGGCCTGTCCGACGGCACCCAGTTCAGGTACATGGAGGAGCCACCATCGGTGCTCGCTTGAAACGTACACGAGATAGGGCTTCTTGCGTGCCATCTGCATAAGAGAGCAACGATACCCCACGACTCCGTCCCGCCGACACTGGCACAGTAGGAGCGCGCTTCAGAGCTGCCGCATTTGACAATTACGATCATCAGAGCAGGCGTCTACCTCCTCTGGGATGCCGGTCTCCACGTAGCCCCCGGCGAGATAGATTTGTAGAGAATCCAACCTTAAATCCATGTTTGATTTGCTATCGATGGAGTTCTCTAGTGACGCTTACTTTGCGACTTACGCCGTTTCCAGGCAGCGATCTGCCATCGGCCTATGACAGCGATGAGGTTGTAGTGATCGGTGAGATTGCTATTTCACCGACCTCTACTGTGGCGATCTCGCAGGTGATGCAAGAGCACTTCTCGGATCGATTCCCGGATTGGACTCGCAACGATTCTGGTGCCGCTCCGGAAAGGGATTATCCCTTCGCTTTGTTCGTTTCAGATACAGATGAGCATGTACCTCGATGGCGAGATCTCGAACGCGTCACGGTGTGGGAAGCTTTAGACGGCCGTGCACGGTTTCCTCCGCTAGGAGTAATCACTGGGCATCTTTCAGTGTCAGATATCTACCGATCCCACTCGGCTAGGTACATTGATAGAACGCCTCGCGCAATCTACGTTGCACCCCTCCAAGGCCTCGGCGGAACCGCCGATATGCTCGTTCCGTTCTTGACGGAACTGTTCTTCTTCGGAGCCTCTTGGGTTGCAGCCGACGCTTTGCCTTCCCCCAAAGCCTGGCTGAAAAATTCTTCGCTGACTAAGAGAGCTAAGACACTTGCGAAGGACTTTTCTGAGCGAGGCGTACGCCACACGGAAGACGTTCGGCTGTGGGCGTCCACTCGAGAATCCTGGACCACTTTCGAGGGTGCGAAACGCCTTGGCGTAGACAGAGACATCATGGAAACCATCTTTTTAGCGCTCGGGTACAAGAAGCGTGAAGAGGACCAAACGTGGCGACTTGGCGAGACAGAGGAATATAGGAGGCTACGTCAAGAGTGGATTGATGGGGAACCTTCCCGCAACCTCGTACCCCCGTTCGACGTAAGTTGATGACACAGGAGCTTTCTTAGGGTGCGTTGCTCGGGCTCACTCACAAAGAGGCTTGATCGACTTGTTGCGATACTTTCCGAACAGATGCCTAGACAGGTGGGGAATCGAGTTCCACGCCCCGGACCCTCAAGTACCACCGCAGCGCGTCTTGTCCTCCGGCTTCCGCCGCCTCGAGCGCCCCAACGAGCCACGACGGCCGCCACACGAGCCTTGCGTACCACGCCTCCCGGGGGATCTCGCCCAGGCGCTCTCCACGCAGCTCGACCTGTGCCACGGCTTCATCGTCCTCTGTCTCGCCCCTTGCTGTAAGGATCTCGTTCCATAGCTGCGCGCGGTCGGTCTCGCCGTCAGGCACAGGCAGCGACCAATGGATCTGATGACGCCCGCGCGAGGTGCGCTCCCATTCGTGCCACAGCGCCCAGAGACCCGGAGATGTGATCGATTCGATGCTGCCGCTATCGAGATCCACGAGGCCGAGCGACCCGTCATCGAGATCGACGATCTCCCAACGCCGCGGTGTACGAATCCCGAACCGGCGTGCTTGTAGATCCTCAGCACAGCGTGAAAGCAGTTCAAATGGGGTGACGTTGCGCTCGGCCCTGCTGCTCTTTGTGTGCGAGCCAGAAGCTACCTCGAAGCCGACGCGAGTAGCCACGTCATAGGTCGACTTCGCCAGGTAGGAACCGACGAACTCAGCCCCGCCATCATGGATCCCTCGAAGATCGAATCCGTCGACATCAGCGCGAAACCCTGCCTTCTCGACTGCCTTGCGATAGCGGCCGAAGATCCGACTGCCGAATACGAGACGCCCCAACGCGTCACGTTCCCAGGAGAGATCCGATCCATAGACCCGATTCAAGACGGCGTCCAGATCATCGCGAAGGCCGGCCCCGAGTGTGGCCACTGTGAACAGCAACGCGTGAAAATGCAGGTGCCAGCCGTGCCCGCCTGATTGCGGCAATGAGACAGTCGCCTCTGTGGATCGCACCCGGCCAGCCACGCCGAACAGTTCGGCGTCTCCGACAATGGCGGGCTCGACCCACACACGCCCGTTGCGAGCCCGCGTCTGCTCCTTACGACCGGACCATTTGATGCCTCCGAGGCCTGCCCGCCATCCCTTGGAGATCGCATCGAATAGATCTGCCAGAGCATCCTTTCGGCTATGGCGGACGGTGAGTGTCAGCAGATAGACCGATCCGCCCGCGCGATGACAAGCGTCAACCGCTCGAGAGATCTCCTCAGCTCGACGCTGCGCAATCACCGCCGAACAACGAGGACAAGCCCACACCGAACCACACAGCGTGACGCCCGAGTACCCGGCTACCGCACCACGCTTCAGCTCACGACGATTGACTCCCGCACCCGTCGAAGGTGCACCAGGATCATCGCGAAGCACGCGCCCGCACATCCTCACCGGCCGCAGAGTAGAGGCCTGCCAAAGAAGCGCCCTGGCACCCCACCTCAATGCGCGGCGTCCGCCCACGGAGTCGGGAGATTCATCGGCCGAACTCTCCTCCGGCTTCTGCCCGCAACAGTAACTCAGAGTACTATCAAGGGCCGCCGTACCGGCGGCCTCGCTCGCTTCGCTCGCGGCGGCACTCCCGCCGCGCTTCCGCTTCGCACGCGCGGCTTCCGTGCCGCTCGAGGATCTGATCTGGCCGTTGTCGGCACCCAGATATACACTGAGTGAGCGCGCAACTTCCGGGTTGAGATTGTCCATGATTTCTCCCGGTTCTGGGGCCGCCGTTCTTGGTCGGGCGGCGGCCCCTATTCGTCTCCGAAACCGGGTCGGCAGGTGGTCGGTGCCGGGTGAGAATCACCGCGCCCCCAATGTGAGCGAGTAGCGCTGAATGGTAAGCGGTGCGAGGGATCGCGAGGAACTGTGAGAGGCCGTATGGTGGTCCTGACGGCCTCATAATCCGTCGGTCGCGGGTTCAAGCCCCGCACGCCCTACTCCCTTGGCCCCCATTGCAGCTGGGCGGGGCCACTGTCGCGTGTAGGAATTAGACGGTGTCGCCGCCGAGTTTCGTGGCGATCTTCTCGACATCGCTGAGGTGGCATCCCCACGCCGCAATCGCTTGCAGGTAGTGCGCATACTCGTCACGCGGGCGACACCAAACATCGCGTTCAGCAGTCTCCTCGATACCGCCGAGAACGACTGCGACGGTGACGTTCTGTGCCCAGTTCGGGTGATTCACGAGGTACATGGCCATGCCCTCACGGTTCGTGGCCCGATGCCGAGCATCTTCTTCGCAAGGCTGTTCCCTCGGCCCATCGTTGCGCTGAGTTGCCAGTGACCTTTCGCGATCGCTTCGGCGATCACGAGTGATGCGTCTTTCGGGTGGGTCTTGCAGTTGATGAGTTCGGTGAGCCATTCGCGGCGCACGATTTCGGCGGCATCCCAGTCTTTGTTGTTGGCGATCAGTTCTTTACGGGCAGCTTTCTGCTCGTCTGTCATCGGACCCGACTGCGCCTGCTGGCTGACATAGGAGTTGATGGTGAAGCCAAGCGCTTCGGGGTCGCTGACGTAGTAGCCCGTGCGGGGCCCATCGAAGGCGTACTGCACGAATGCGAGCACACCCTCCCTGCCACGCACATCCTCGACAGTGGGACGTTCACCCGACTCGGCGAGGAGTGATGAGAGCAGGTATCCGTCATTGGCGTCCGCATAGGCCGTGGTGACCTCGAAGCCGTCATTCTCGGCTGCTTCGACCATCGGCGCACACGCCGCGAGATGCTCGCGGCGCTGACGTTCTCGCTCCAGTTGGTGGCGGAAGTTCGCGGGATACTTGGTCGCGACCTCGGTCAGGTGGTCGATCACTGCGGGGTCGTCCGCGAATTCAAGTATGTCAGCGGCCTGGTCGAGCGTCACACCCTGGGCCACGAACTCGACGCCGCGCTCCGCCGTCGCGACCCGCACGCCGGTTTTCACCCGGTCGTGCTTCGCGCCGGTGTGCTTGGCGATCTCGTTCACGCTCAGCCCCTCGAACTTGAGTTGCTTCCACGCCTCGATGCGGTCGGACTCTTTGAGTTCCTGGCGCTGGCCGTTCTCGATCAACTGCTCCACGATCCGTGCGGCCGTGGTCGAGGGAACATCGGTGACGTACACCGGCACCAGGGCTCGCTCGGCCTTGCGAGCATCGCACGTGCGGCGCTGCCAGGTACGCACTCGGATCACACCATCCGGGTCCCGGAATGCAGGGATCGGTTTGAAGACGCCGTGCTGACGGATCGACTCCACAAACTCGTCCGGGAGGTCGACCTCGCGGCGCACGTTGTCGTCGATGACGATCGTGTTGGGGTCGTGGTACTCGAGGGTGCCCTGGGGTGCGGTCTGGGTCTCGGTCATGGTCTCCTCCTGATCGTCGTTCCCTCCCCCTCATTTCTATCTCCGGGGAGGCGAGAATCGCCGACAGCGTCACGGAGCTGCAACAGCAGATGGAGGAGCCGCCCCGCACGGCGCAGCTCTGCTGCGACGAGCGAGGCGGTGACGGCCGGAGACATCCCGGAGCGCAGCGCAGGATGTCGCCGGCCACCTGGTGTGGAGACGGAATGTCGCTACCCTGTCGCTTGCTTCCCGGCAAATGAATTCAGACGTAGCCTGCTGAGCCGCTCGCGAAGCGGATGTCCGCTGCTGAGGGCGCGCGTTGGGCGCGGCCTCAGCCCGTGGCGGCAGGCGCGCTGAACTGACTCACGCGCGTGATACATCGCCCCAGATTATTCTTCAAGATTGCATAAAAACACCGTCAAAAATACCGTGGAATTGGGTCCACTCCCAAGGAAATATAAATCTCGAACAGAAGGGGAAATATGTTTGAGGGCAAGTTTGAAAAAGAGTTCCGCTTTTCGAAGCCGATCGTTGGCGCTATCGCGGCGGCTCTTCTTTTCACTGGCAGTGCAGCTCCGGCAAATGCGGAAGATGGTTTCGATCCACTGCAAGTCGTCGAAGCCCAAAACCTCCTAGGAACCCCTCAAGACAGTCTCGGCGCCCAGATCGGGAGTGTGGAGATGAGCGTTGATGGTGGAAAGAACCTTGAGGTCAGTGAAGTCAGCCTCACCCCTCTGAGTGAATCCGAAGGTGCAGTCGATCCAGCTACCGGTGCAAGCGTCATTTCAGAAGCAAACTTCGGATACGTGACAGCCAAGGGCACCAGCGGAACGAATGCAAGCTTCATCGTGCTCGCCGGCGCTTCGGCGCCCACAGAACATCAGTTCGTAGTAGGCGAGAAGGGGACGAATCTAGCTCTTCAGGATGATGGGTCCGTGCACGTTGTGGATGAGAACGGCACGACCGTGAACTATATTCTGGCCCCGTGGGCAAAGGATGCTAACGGCGCAGAGCTTGAAACTCATTACGCTGTTCACGAGAACATCCTCACGCAGCACATAGACACTTCTGGTGCAGCCTTCCCAGTTACCGCGGATCCCACAAGTGGCTGCGGAGTTGGCTGGTGCTCGGTGTACTTTAACCGCGAGGAAACGAAGGCTATTGCCGCCGGAGGTCCTGTGGGAGCCACGGCTCTTACGGCTGGCTGCGCTGGAGTCGGGGGCCCACTCGCAGGAGGGGCCTGCGCCGTAATCTTCGGCGCGGTGGCTGCGACCGCTCTCGCTGCAGATGCCAATGGCAATTGTGTCGGAGTTATCGGGTACGGAATTCCAGGAACTACACTGAACGGTTGGGGCCCGTTCGTCGAGCCCAGGGGCACTGCTCATTGCTAGAAAGAACACCATAGAAGCGGGAGAATGAAGCATGACTACGCACAAGCAAATCGTTTCAAAGACGACGTACTTCGCAGGCCTGGCCGTGCTGGTGATCGGCTCTCTTGTTCTTTTGCCATTCGCGCTTAACGGAGCGATTTCCCCAGCTGTATCGTGGGTGTTGTTCGGGTTTACTGTGCTCTGGGTCATGCTTGACCCACGAGCTTGGTGGCGAACCAGTAAGGAGCATGGGCGGCAGTAGCTGGAGCTCACTGCTCCTCTCGTACCACCCATAAACGGAAGGCGACGTCGACCCGGCAATTACCGGACCGACGTCGCCTTCTCAGTTGAGATGCACGGTATGGGTGACGGCGATCGGGTGAGTGCGAGTTCGTGTCCACACCCGCCCAACAGGCCATTCCCCGGTACTGCTACATCGTGATCCCGAGCGCCGGCGGTTGCATGTGATGCATCTGCTGCCGCTTCTGCGCATGCAGTGCCGCACGAGTGTTCCACTCGCGTGCCTGTTCTTGCGCCCACGTCTGCACGCGGTCGACGAGCTGCTGCACCTCCGCCGGCTGATACGCACCGGTTTCCCGCTGTACTCACCCCTTGTGGCGGTCGTGGGTGTCGACTTCGAGAGTCCACAAGTTGGGGGGCGGTCAGGGTCAGAGGAATCTGAGCCGATGTACTGCTCCGTGATCACGACGCGGCGATCGCCACCCTCATTCTCAATGACAAAGTGGCCGGCACCGAACGTATCCGGGTCTTCGTAATCAAGGGGGCTGTCAAAGTGCTGCCGCGAGATCACGTTGAGCTCCAAATCGAAGTACTGCCTCGCCGTCTCGCGTTCCTGCCGCTGCGTCGAAGTGTCGATCGTGAGCGGGATGTCGCTGTGCTCGTCGATGCGGACGATGTAGGCGGCCTCGGTCTTCTGGATACGGACAGTGAACACCGTGGCGCTCTCGTCGTTGTCGAAGTCGACGCGGCCGAAATGATCGACGGGGACGTCCGGGCCGGTCGGCAAGGGTTTTGGTTCCAGCCAGTCGCCGCTGTCATAGGAGTTCAGTCGTGTGGGCAATATTACCTCCGAGTCACGGTTCCCCTCACCGATCTGCGGCGGAGATACTCCTGAGCGCGAGGAACCCGAACCGAACACCCCCGCACGCAAATCACGCACGAAACTCCGGTCCCGCCCTCTAGAAGTCCTGCTTTGCGCACCCCATCACGCCGGGAATGACGGGCCGGGCCCTCCGTACCACCTCGAGCAACGCGCATGGCCGCTCCGGCGCAACCCAGCCCTGCTGTTTGAAAAGGCGCGCAGCGCCGAAAAGCCAATGTAGACAACGAGGACCCCAGTTCACCTCTGCCAAATTCACCCCTCGGTTCACCCTCAGGGCAGGAATGGAGACGCCAAAATCCGTTACTTTTTTGGATAGCCCAAAAAATAAAGGAACTTAATGAATCCCCTTAAGCAATCGCCAATTCCCCGAATTGGCGGCACGATTATCGCAACGATCGCTCTTGCAACGACCGTCGCAGCACCAGCTGCTGGGTTGTCTTCACACGAGGAGGTACCAGCGCTCACCTCGCCGAGCGCAGAGTCCGCAAGAGTCGCGGACGATCTGACTGAGTTAAGTGAACAGGGTTCTCGATCGCAGATTGCCCTGTTTGACGTGCGCACCGCGGAAGCATCAGGTGCCCAGAACCGCATCGCGTCATTTCCGCTTCCTAGAGGTTGCACTACTGCCGAGGAGCCAGGAACCCTCACGTGCGCCGAAGGCCAGTACACAGCCGTTCCTGCAGTTCTCACGCTCAACGGAGAGCTCGTCGACTACGCCACATCTATGACCGATGAACGGATCGAAGTCACAGCATTCGGGGACGCTGAGGTCTTCGCTCTGTATCTTGCGGGAGAGAGCGGGAAGGAAGAAGTTGCGGAAGCTCCCGCGACGCTCGCTTCGATGCTTGCGGAAGAGGCCAGGCCGGCCGCTGGAGTCATTGATGAGGGCGAGACCCCCCCCTCGACGAGGATGAAGAGCCGACCGGAGAGTGGGAGGAAGGGCAACAATATGAAGGAGAAGCGCCCTCCAGTGAGCTCGGCGACAGCTACGCCCCTGGAACTAATGAGTTTCTTTACCCCACTGCTCCGGCCCTCGATGCCGTAACGCCGCTGGGTGGTTATAAACGGCCAAGCTCGTTCATTTCGGTTCCCTCGAACTACGTTTACTGCGTGATCTGGACGGCTGCCAAATGCAAGCCGAAATCACTCCACGATTACTGCACGTTTTCGCCCGATAGCTTCAAGTACAAGACGAAACTCGCGTGGAGTGAGGGGGTCTGATGCACGTTTAGGTGACATTCAACCTGGCTAGTTTCGGCTGGCCTGGAAGGATGAACCTATGCCCCCTCGCTATCCCAAAGAGTTCCGCGACGACGTCATCCGGATCGCGTTGGATCGCGGCCCGGAAGTGACACTCGCGCAGATCGCGAGAGACTTCGGCATCCACGTCGGAACCCTCGATAAATGGTTGCGAGAAGAACGTGTCGAACAGGGCCAGAAATCTGGCGTCACGCGTTCTGAGAACGCTGAGCTGCGTGAGCTTCGCAAACGCAACAAGCTCCTTGAACAAGAGGTGGAAGTGCTCCGTCGCGCGGCCGCGTATCTCTCGCAGGCGCACCTACCGGGAAAAGGCTCTACCCGCTCGTAGCAGAGCTCGCCGGCGACGGGATTCCCGTCGTGGTGTCGTGCCGGGTATTGAAGCTTTCCCGCCAGCCGTACTACCGCTGGTTACGCAACCCCGTCACTGAACGAGAGCTTACGCAGGCGTATCGCGCGAACGCGCTACACGACGCCCACCTTGAGGATCCCGAGTTCGGGTACCGGTTCCTCGCAGACGAAGCACAGACACTCGGCGAGCCGATGGCTGACCGGACTGCGTGGCGGCTCTGCCGGGACCAGCAGTGGTGGTCAGCGTTTGGGAAGAAGAAAGCCCGTGGAAAAGGCAGGAAGCCTGGCCCGCCCGTTCATGACGATCTCGTGCAGCGCGAGTTCGTGGCCGCTGCCCCGAACGAGTTGTGGCTTTCAGACATCACTGAGCATTGGACGAGTGAAAGCAAGCTCTACCTCTGTGCGGTGAAAGACGTCTTCTCCAACCGGATTGTCGGCTACTCCATGGACGCGCATATGACGTCCGCGCTTGCGGTGACCGCGTTGAACAACGCCGTGCGTCGCCGCGGTGACGTCGCAGGGTGTGTGCTGCACACGGATCGTGGATCGCAGTTTCGAAGCCGGACACTACAGCGCGCGCTCACCGGTCATGGCATGGCCGGTTCGATGGGACGGGTGGGCGCTGCTGGCGACAACGCTGCGATGGAACCGTTCTTCAGCCTGCTCCAGAAGAACGTCCTGAACCGCAAAACCTGGGCCACCCGGGACGAGCTCCGGTCAGCAATCGTGGCATGGATCGAGCGCACCTACCATCGACGCCGCAGACAGGCCAGATTGGGCCGATTGACGCCGATCGAATACGAGACCATCATGAACAAACAGGTCGCACTCGCTGCCTAACCAAACTGTCACCTCAACGTGCATCAGACCCGATGCCGCTAGAACGTACCTGGCGGTGAGGGGTAGCGACGTCCCACCGCCGCCCATCGGCGTAACGCACCAGGCGGAATCCTCAATCACGCTGAGGCGGTCGCGGTGCCACTTCGGCATCCGAATCTGTGTGAGATCGTCGATATAGACGTCGTTAGACGCCGCAAACCCGTCGAGCACTCGATCGGATTCCCACCCAGCATCCGTATTTCGTTCGCGCAGGATCCGGAGCGCCTCGTCGCGGTCCCGGGAGACGAGGTTGTCGTCACCGGCATGGGCCAGGATTGCTCGCGTGGTCCCGTAGGGATCGTGTCGCAGATGCACCTGACGGCCCCCGACCGCGTTGTTCCAGCGCCACCGGTCGTCATCGTCGGCAGTGTGCGGGATCGTGCCGAAGGCCATGACGACCCCGAGCGATCACCTCTCTATTTCGGACGATGCGAACAACATGTCGCGCGTAGAAGTTCGCACACCCTCCGCGACCACGAACAGGTCCGCCTCAATAGTGTGGCCGCCAGCCGTTCTCACTGAGCCGAGGTCTTCACCGGATTCATCGGCTGCAGTTATGCTGACGCCATAAATTAAACGGACGCCGTCCGGAAGCGCGTCAAGCATCGCTCGGGTGAAGGCACCTCGAAGTACCTCAAGTTCAGCAGTCGCTTCGCCCGGCCCGTCAGAAGGCATCTCCGCGATGACCTCACCGTCCTTGTCGACAATCACCGTGCCCGTCTCGGTCGTGTTCCTCGCGCGCACAGCTTCCGTGAGCGCCATGCGGTCAAGTACGTCGCGTGCGACCCTGCGAATATCGACACTATGCCCCCCATCGCGGAACTCGGGCGCGCATTCGATGATGGTGACCTCCCACCCGATGCGTCGTAGCCACCAGGCTGCGGAAAAGCAGGCGCTACTTGCTCCAGAGATGAGAGCGTGCGGCGTATTCATGGGGGCTCCTCGAGACCAATGAATTAAGCTTTACAGTAGAGTTACTTGACTATAAAGTAAAGCGCATGGCTGCCTTAAATTTGCTTTCCAACGACTGGTCCGAGCTCGAGGTCGCCGTCATGCATCGCCTTCGCGACTGGAAGATGGCCTCCGGAGAACTGGCGCGTCATTTCTCAACATCGATGGGCCTTCCGCTCTCGGACGCCGAGGCGCTCGGCCAAATTGTGTGGGCTGCCCAGTCAGGTGAGCCGCTGGCGCCGGCCCAATTAGCGCGTCAGATCGGGATGACTTCAGGGGCGGTGTCAGTGTTGATCGACCGGCTCGAGCGCGCTGGGTACGTGTCGCGCCGTCGCGACGATAGTGATCGTCGCAAAGTCGCGCTGCATCCGACCGCGACGGCGTTGGACGGAACGGAAGGGTTCCTCAGCCTTGCCGGGACAGAGGTGTTCGCCGCTACACGGAACACGCCCGAGGCGGAGCTCCGCATCATCCACGCATTTCTTGATCGCATGACCGACGCCGCGGCCGAAGCGAATACCCGGCTACAAGAGATGCCCCCGCGAGCTTTCCGTGCGGGAGAGTGAAGCGCGTTCCTGATGCCTGGGAGCGTTTTGGCGGTGTTCCGCCCTTGGTCGATCGGACGGCCAAAGGAGAGCGGCCTGCGGCTAGTCAATGCAGGCCAGTCGCTCCGAAAAAGATCGTTCTGGGCAGAGGACCATGCAATGTCCGTTCACGCCACACGAGCATACGGGTAGTGCTCACTCACACAGGCGCAGACAGATTTCCGCATACTCTTGAGGAATGCGTGAGAATCGAGGAATTGTTCGTGGTGCTGCTCTGCTGCTCGGAGGGGTGATCGCTGTAACGGCGCTCTCGGGGTGCACCGAGCGGAAGCCGGAGAACCTCAAAGCGCAAGTCGCCAGGGATGCGGCCGTCTCCTTCGTTGAGGAGGCTGCGGACGGCGGCTACCAGATCACGCTCGATGACTCAGTCGATCCCGCAGACCTCGCGGAAGTCGCCCAGCGACTAGGTGACCTCGCCGAGCCGGTCACCGACAACGACGCGCTCCTGAGACTGCGCGTCGGTGCTTGGCAATGGACGATTACGGGCGACGGCGATGAAGTGGCAGACCTTGCACAGGCGGCCGGAGCGCTGTCTGGCATCGACGGCATCCTTCAGGGAAAGGTCTGGTCCGACAATGGCACTCTCGGGATCGAGGCCATCGCCGAGGCGGGGATCGACCCTGCTGCTGTGATCACTCCGCTGGCTGATGCAGCAGCGGGAGGCCCGATCCACGACGGGGTGCGGCTAAAGGTCTCCGACGTGCACGAGCGCTCATCGGTCGAGACGCAGGACCCGCGGATGCTGAAGCCAGCGTTAAAGGCAATTGCAGCCGCGGCCGCCGTCAGCTCAATCCAGAGGTACACGCTCGAGGACAGCTCGCTCTCGCTACGGATGCGCACGGCCGAAGGCGTGAAGGCAGTGGGACCCGCTGTCGACACATTGGCGGCCGCCGGGCTGCCGATCGACGTCAATCTGAGCAGCGGCATCATGACCGCTCCCGCGCTGCAGGACGATCTGGCTGCGCGCCTCGGCGCGATCCTCACGCCGATCGAGGGTGTGGTCGGCGCGTCGATCGATACTCACGGCCCAAAGGCTCTGCACCTGTCGGTAACGACGACGGATGCTGAGACTGCCGCGACCGTGCAACAAACACTCCTCGCATCAGTGGATCTGCGCGCGTTCAACTCACTGCAGCTCTTCGTGCTGCAGCAAGAGGAGCCCGGCAATCGCATCACCGTAAAGACCATGAGTGACGAGGGTTACGTCGGTAACTTCGACCGTGCGCTCGCACTTGCGGAGACAGACGGCGTGCGCTCGGTCGCGCTCGGTCCGCTCGAACTCGGCGTCGTGCTCGACCACGGTGCTGATGCTGCGAGTGTCGCCCCTGCGATCAAGGCGGCGGCGCTTCGTGATCAGGAGGCAGAGGTCTTCGGCTCAACGAGCTGGGGTCCCGTTACCGACCGGACACTCTTCTCGTTCGATGTGCTCGGGAAGCTCCACGAGAACCTGGTGACGGTGTCGGCCGGAACAGCCGATGGTGACGTGCGGGGGTTTATCGACGCCTGGAACAACGCTCCCGGCCTCTGAGCCCGCGGAGAGTCGAGTCTTCGCCCAGGCCCCTTTTAATCAACCTCGTGCTCGTGCGTCACCTACGTCAACGTCCCTTTCCGGTCCCACCATTGCAGCTGCCACTGCTGATTCGGGTACCAGTCGGCCGGATCAACGGATTGATCGCTCATGCCCGGAGGATAGAAGAATCACCGCGAGGATCGCGCAACTAATGAGGCTCGAGCGGGTCGCTATGGCTCATAGAAGCGCTCTAGGACCAGTCCGTGCAAGCCTTTCTCGCCCGCACGGACCTTTGCCCCCCCCCAATTATCAAAGCGTGGCCGCCCGCCGAAAACACCTGACCCTCGAAGTGTTAGGCGTACTCCCGAGCGAGGGGCCACCCCACGACTATCCCGCTTCACACACATTACGCCGCCATTATAGGCCACTCGATCAATATCTTTCGCGCCGCTGCCGAGATGTCCACAGCGTCAGGTTCATGTCCTCGCTCCTGTCCGGCGCACCCGCCGAGCGTGGTGAGCACGATAACCGCGATTGCCATGTGAAGTGCGGGTCGACGATTTCTCGCTTTTTCCTGCTCTTGCATCGCCAAGTCATGTCTTCCTCATCCTCAGGCACGGCGCTCTCGATACCTATGGTCGCGTAGAAGTCGTATATGTAGCAGCACCGGCATACTTCATGTGTAAGTTCCGTAACCCGTGACGATGAGACGATTGATTCTCGCAGAGCGAGATCGTCAACTGAGGGGTAAGAGACCGGTCAGGTCAGAGCAGTCTGGCCAGGCGTTTCTTGCGGCGGTTCTGACCGACGATCCACGCGAGATCTCGATCAGCAGCGTCGAGAGCGGAGAAAGCTTGCAGACCTTCGAGCGGGCCCGCTGCGACCGCGATGCTCCAGCAGTATGCCAGCGCTTGGCGCAGCGATCGTGCGTCGTCTTCTTTCCGCCGGGTCGCCGACAGTTTGGCATAGCTCTCGGTGACGCGCTGGCAGGTGTCTAGCGCGGCGGCAGCGATGTCAGCGTCGCGGAGAAGTCGGGGTTCGCAGATTGCAGCGACTGCGGCTCGCTGCACGAACGGGAGGTCGTCGTCGGCCCACGTCCTCACGATCTGTACGAGGGCGTCGGGATTCGCGTCTCCCAGGAGTTGGAGGCCGAGCGCAACGCCTTCTCTCACTCTCCAGCGCGTATCGGTTGCACACATGCGGGCTCGAACCTCCGCCGCGAGTTCACCCGCACGGTATGCGAAAGCGGCTGCGGAGCACATTGCGGTGTACTCGCCGCCGTCCGCCCACAGAATGGCGGCCGTATCGGGCCCTGCCGTGATCGCGGCGGCAGCAACGAGTGCGAGATTCGCTCGTGGCCCGGGAAGGCCCGACCTCTCCGCGAGGAAGGCCGGCCAGTCCTTCGGTGCTTGTTCCCGGAGTTGAGAAGTCCAGTCGCTGTCAGACATGTCTCGACCATATGTGAGTCTCGGCGCCATGCACCACCGTTCAGTGGCGCGTTGTGCACTGGCGGGCGATGATCGTAGAAGCAGGGATATGCCCTACAGCAAGAACGAAGGCGGCACCCGCGATCCACAGGTTGCCTAACCACGCACTCGTCGTGAGGAACGCCACGACAGGGAGGACCGCCATAGGAACGGGCAGCTTCCACAGCGGCCGGTAGAGATCTGCGAACCGACGTCTCTCGACCAGGTACCTGATCCAGAGCGCATAGTAGCCCGCCACCGCGAGGACGACTGCGGGTAACCACCACCAAGACAGCGTTCCCGGAGCCGTGATGACCGGGATCACGAGGCACAGCGCCTGTCCGGCTCGTTCCACCCACGTCAGCAGTCTGGGCACCGTCGATGATGGAATCCCGCCGCGCACGGGGAATATCAGCAGCAGGAAGTTGGGGGCGAGCACAGCTGCTGCGACGAGCAACCCGAACAGTGAGAACGCCATATCTGAAGCGTACCCACCGTGTCTAAACTGCGAGGCGCATCCTTCATTGTTATGTGTGATCCTGGCGAAATCAATCGTTTACGGTGAGCGTCAGGAACTATTCATCGGACCCCGCCCTCTCCGGCTTTGCGTGTCGACCGCTGGGTTCAGATCGAACAGTTCTAATTGCGATCTCTATTCCAGCAACGTCATCGGTGGCGATCCGCGAGGCCAAGTAGCTTCATCTTTTGAACCCCAAGGGGGGCTATCAGTTTGTTGCAACAAGAGTGCCGAAAAGAGCTGTACCGTGCATGTTGGAGTTGAATGCAATATCCGGTGGCGCAATTCTCAGGGCTCCTTCGGCGGCACCGGCGAGACACTGCATAGTGATCTCTTCCTTCGTGCGCGTTTGAGGTCCGCTACTCCATGCCATCGAGTAGGTCCGAAAGAGAGTTCGGGGTCGCTCCCGAGGCCTCCGCGAGTTCAGCGAAGCGGGCATCTGCCGCCGCGTTCGCTGCGGCGTCCCCACCCGTGAACAGTGATAGAAACTCTGCATTGCCTTCGATTTCCTCGACAGATTGCACGCGAATGAGCCAGCAAGTTGCGTCTGGGGTGAATCCCGCATGCACTTCCCACGCGAGAGCGAGTGCCCCAATGCAGACAGTATTGGCATCAAGCAATTCCGAGGCAGTGGCGTCTTCTTGCACGAGAGCCAGTTCAAAAAGATCTGACATCGTGTGCGTTGGCGAAATGCTCGCATCATTCGAGAGAAATTCATCGGCGACGTCCTGATGCTCAGCGCACAGGAACCGCGCAGCAAGCCACGTCATCGCCGGGTCCGTGAGCTCGGTTGCATCAGCCGCGCTATCAGCTCGCGAGCATGCGTCAAGCCCCATGCCCACAATCGTCTCTCGCACTGACGCGTCCGCGTCTTCCCACGCTAACTGCTCGACGGAGGCCCACGATGACAAGGGGTCAAGGCTCGCGACCATCGGGATCATGAGTATTGCGTTGTCAAAAAACTGATGCTGAGCTGCCGAATCCTTACGAGTCTCCGATGTACTCGGCTTTGCGGGAGCACCCGACGAGCTTTCATCCATAAGGAAACTCGGGAGTAGGCCGCATCCGGTCAGCGCCATGGAACCGAGAATCGCTGCGCTGGCGCCCACTACCGACCACGTCCGCTTTGTGCGTGAAACTGACACTGTAACTCTCCCCATTGTTCATCGACCCGCGACAGCTTAACGCCGGAAGCCGTTTTTGTTCTCCCGCTCGCACTCTAGCTTTACCGCGACTACGGGCGCTCGTGGTGGACAGTCCAGCACACTGCACTCGCGCGCCCCACCATTACGGCGTCACCGTGATTGGCTCTGACGTACCGGGTACAGAAATCCGGAAAGTACCCGCAGAGTCGGAATCGATCGCGAAATACGCGTCTCCCGACAGTGATTCGCCCGCAGCGATTGTCCCCTCTGGTAGTGCTGTAGCTGATGGATCGGCAGTGAGGGGTATCTGCCGTCCACTTGGTACTCCTCCCGATTCCGGAACGTAAAGAATGCTGAGGTCTGAGGTGTGCCCCGACCCCGTGCCGTCGTAAGTGAGGGTTACGTTCATAACTGCTCCCTCTTTCCCCGATGCTTCGGGCGCAATGTACTTGGGTAAACCACCTGCGGCTTCGGCAGCTTCACCTACGTACCAAGAATGAATCGTCACCGTCCAATCGCCGACAGTGACCGGAGAGCCAAGTTTCGACGCCGGTGCTGCAGTAGATTGCATGCCCTCAGAATGAATGCTGGGAGCGCATCCGGTTATGAATAGACCTGCAGCAACGACACCGGTGACAACAAGAGGTCGCATGCCCTCACGATAACCGAGCACCGGCGCCTGCGAACCGGTCTTCGCCCACATACGTTCGGTTGAACTGCGCTGCATCGTTTACAGTCTCCACTCTCAGATTCACCTCGCGGCATCCACAAATACGAGGTAATGCCCGATACTTCAGGCCCACTTATCCCTGCGGCGAAGAGAAAATGCCCGGGGCTTACTCATCGGTTTCCGGGCACATTTTGTCGAGTTTACTGAGCGCTGTGGAGCTGACAATGTTGGCTGCGGTTATTTCAGTGTCTAGGGAGCCATCCGTCCAAGTATCGGGATTCTTGGCAACGTCTTCCCATACAGACACAAGCCCGACGGAGGCATCACGCACCCCGAGTACAGCTTCCTTGACACCATCGTGCTCTAAATTCGCAGCAACAGTAGTGAACTTTTTCACCACTCCCTGGTGAAAAGAGACCATCGTCGACGGATTGTAAGTACTCATTCCATCGACGCTCTTCTCTAACGCGACGGTGTACTCCGACAGGTCAGAAACGACAGTCTCGCAAGAACTAGCCCGATTTAGAGCCTTAGCATCAGGTTCCGCTGACTTATCGGCCCCCGCACTCACGCATCCGGACAGAGCCGTGGCGGTGCAAAGCGCACCTGCGGCGACACCGATAAACCGAGACTTCATGATGGCACTCCTTCTGAATCAAACACAGAACGTGAAAAAAGAATGCGATGCAGACTTCCCTGTTCAAACTAGACCACCTCGCCCCGCCAACCGGTCGGGAGAGGCAGCTCTTAAGCGGGGTTCATGCCCTGCACGCCAGATCGTGAGCTTTCCGACGCTCCTTCGTCCCACTGCCGTGAGTTCCGAATCAGGAGGCCTCGGGTTCGGCGACGCGGGCGTCTACATGATCGCTCCTCGATGCACAGTACTCATCTACCGACGCTATAAACCTGCCGCACGCGTCGAGCGACCCCTAGTACGAGATAAGGATCCGCGTAAGGCGGACCACCAATAGGGCAACAGCAAGAATCGCCGCTAAGTACGACAGACCCAAGCCCACGATTGCAGCCCATAAGAAAGGACCACGCCTGCTAACGGCGCGGTGAGTGACGATGAGAGCTACCACGCAGGCAGCGACATTAATGAGGTAGCCAGCTACTCCAGGCCTCGTAAAGAAAAGAACCAGGTGAGCGACCACGCCGACTGCCAAAGCGACAAGGTGCGTGGCGCGATTGGGGCCGGGGAAGCTCATCCTCGCAGTTTACTGATTCAGAAAACTTCACTTCGTGCTACTGGGAATGGGAATCTAAAATTTTGATTCCGCACGTCGAGACAGCTTCTCCAGTCATCGCTGGTGGAGTATGGGGGTGTGATGTTGAACGATAGGAAATGTTCAAGCTGCTCGTCGACGCAGTCGAGGACTACTCGATCCATCTGCTGTCGCCTGAAGGTGTGGTGGCGTCTTGGAACCGTGGCGCACAGCGCATCAAGGGATACACAGCTGACGAGATTATCGGCTCATCTTTCGTGCGCTTCTTCACTGCAGAAGGCCATGACAACGGCACCCCGGAACTCATACTGCGGGAAGCTCGCACAACAGGGCGTTACGAGATCGAGGGATGGCGTGTTCGTAAAGATGGGTCACGCTTTTGGGCAAACGTTGTCGTCAACGCCGTCACTGACAGTGCCGGCACTCTGCTCGGATTCGCGAAAATCACCCGGAATATCGCGGTCGCGCGTGAAACTGCTCAAGCGCTCACCCGCGCAGCTACCACGGATCCTCTGACCGGGACTTGGAACCGTACGGAGTTTTTGAAGCAACTCGAGAAATGGGAACACGACCAGCTCGCGTTCTCTGTCGCGATCATTGATCTCAACGATTTCAAACGGGTCAACGACACCCTCGGGCACGCCGCGGGTGACGTGCTTCTGAAAACCGCTGCACATCAACTCGCATCCGATAAAAGTCGCTGGATCGTGACTGCTCGGCTTTGAGGAGACGAGTTTGCCGCGGCAGCCCTTACCCCGGGTGCGGGCAGCGTTGCCGAGTTTGCTGCAGCGATTCAGGTGTTGTTCGATACACCAGTAGGCGAAGGCCTTGACGATGTGAGGATCACCGCCAGCGTGGGCTTTCTTACTTCCCAAACGATGCTGCAGGTGTCACTGAGTTGCTTTCCCGCGCTGACGCCGCCATGTATGAGGCTAAAGAGACACGCTCGCAAGTGCCAGTGACGTATCGAGACGGGTTGATGATGCGTTCAGTATCACGTCGCATGCTCGGCCACGATATCGCCGGGGCGATTCATCGAGACGAGTTCTTCCTCGAATACCAAGCTCAGACGTCGCTGCGGAGTTCCGAGATCGTGGGATGGGAAGCGCTCGTGCGATGGCGACACCCGGTCCTTGGTGTGCTGCATCCCGGTGAGTTCCTCGCGATCGCTGAACGCACCAATATGCTTCGTGAGCTTGACGCGTGGGTGATTCGAAGAGCATGTATCGAAGCAGCGTCGTGGGATACTCCTTCCAGGGTGGCCGTGAACGTTTGTGCGGCATCGCTGCATGACGCAGATCTCGCGCAGGTGGTGACTTTGGCCCTTGAATCTTCGGGGCTAACGCCGCAATTGTTGAAACTCGAGTTCACTGAACACGCGCTCATGCATGAGAAAGAACACAACGTGGAAGTATTCGCGCGCTTGAAGGGCCTAGGTGTTCAGGTGGCGCTTGACGATTTCGGGAGCGGGTTTTCATCTCTTGACACCCTGCTCGCGTTTGCGTTCGACCGGATCAAAATCGATCGCTCGGTGCTGCACGCGAGCTTGCAGCCTTCCCATGCCCGGGACGTGCTGCGCGCCATTCTGGATCTCGGACACGCTCTCACGGCATCGGTGCTGGTCGAAGGCGTCGAAACGGAAGACCAACGGCAGGTCCTCGCCGCCGAAGGATTCGACGAGATGCAAGGATTCCTCACCCACGCACCCACCGTCCGGGCCCAGATTTGATCCGTTCAACATCCCACAAGCACAGCCTCAGTCCGAGCGAATCCGGCTATGACGACTCGTGTCAATAACCGTGAGTCCCGCGGCTGCCACTAGGTGGCCTGCCGGGGGACTCACGAGGTTTAGTTCTCGTCTTCCTGAAGTTTCAAAGCGACTCCAAGCGCGAAGAACGTCGGTGCCCACTCACCAATAAACAGCCCCCAGCGGTCTGACTGCGGACGTGAATCGTTTTTCCCGCGAGATCCCAACCAGGTCAAGAACGAAAGCGCCACCGACGCGAATCCCGCCAGGTAGAGATGGTTACTTCGAACACCCCACGACCCCACCAAACGAAGCGGGTTGAACCGTGCAACCTCTTTCGACTTCTTCTTCACATCCGTACTGCTCATGCCAGCCTCCTGATCGAACTGGATCGTACGCGCTCGCTCCGAGCGCTGCGACCAGTCAAAGGCCAGCACCCACTTTGCGATAGTGGGTTGTGCACACCAGCATTAACGCTCGGTTCCTGATGAACCAAACCGATCATTTTTGACGGCATTCACAGCATGAATGCGACCGCCACAAGCAAGTAGGTCGCCAGAGCGCTGCGCGGACCGAACGAGTGAATGCAGCCATAGAGCACCGCAGCACACATCGCATAAAGCCCAGTTGCCGGTCCTTGAAGCAAGATATGCGTTGCTCCCCAGGTGCACGCAAGCACGAATCCGCCCCAGGGGAAAGCGGGTCGACCGAATCGCAGCTCTCCCGCCCGCTGCCCTAGCGCAATAACGAGCACGATGACCATTGCTTCACAAAGGTAATAGAGCACCAAGAGTGCGAGCGCGAATGGTGCGGCCTCGCCGTGAGTGGCGGTGAGTCGCTCGTATTCGCTGGGCAGCTTCCATTCTTGGAGAAGCAGAGCGCGAATGCCGATGGCGAGCAGCACAGCCAGAACCACGCCGAGACCTCGCGCCACTGCAAAGCCGCGGAGCGGTCGTGAGAACACATCAATGAATCCGCGGGCAGGCTTACGGGTTGCTCGATAGATCACGACTGCACCTAAAAGCCATCCCGCGGCAGTGATCCCCCAGTGCAAGAGCGAACCCACGGAGGCTTCCTCGCGGGCCCACACTGGGTCTAACAGAAGACTGATGACCAGTTCCCATCCGAAGACAGCGAAGGCATAGAGGGCCACAACAAAATAGCGTCCCGCTTTCGACTGGGTTGCCGTGGAGGTTTTATGGGGCACGGGACGAGCCTACTATCGGCCACACTGAAAACGATCGTCGTCGGCCCGAGGCGCACAATGCGCAAGTGTGAGTGGAATGCACGTGACCCGGTCTCGTTGTCCCAGCTACCGACTCACAAGTTCAACTCCACGAAGACCAGCAGAGTCTAATACGAGATGAGCGCCGCCCGGCTTAGTAGGGATGTCGCCTTCTTTGAGTCCGTCCAGAACGACTCCTGCTTCTGCCCCGGCGTCGAATTGAAGCGGTCGACGTCTCGATGACTCGATGCGCCGAATAGTCACATCTCTGTGTTCATGAGGAAGCAACAACGACGCATCTTGGCCCTTCGTCATCCAACCGCTGGTTACCGTTCCAACCAGAATGGGCCCAGACCCAGTGATGGTAAAGATTTCATTAATCACAAAGGTAAAAGACGATGCGGGGCGAGCGGCGGAACGTCTTGTAAACAAACCCATGTTGCCAGTCTATTAACGAGACCTCATCGAGAATTCTCCACGCTGCGAAAGATTACTTCCGGCCTGGGCGTGCTGCCATATAACGCTTGCGCTTGCGGGCTGTGAAAGTACCTGCGGACTTTGATCCGCGTCCGGGCTGACGCCCCCGGATCATGCCGTCACGGCAGCATTCCGAGTAGGTGCTACACGCCAGCGTTGAACCGACGCCGCGGTCGCGCCTGCGGGCCGGGTTCGTGTTTCGAGCCGGCATACACGTGCTGCGTACTTTCAAATGGTCCATAGGGTCTGATGGGGCTGATGCACGTTTAGGTGACATTCAACCTGGCTAGTTTCGGCTGGCCTGGAAGGATGAACCTATGCCCCCTCGCTATCCCAAAGAGTTCCGCGACGACGTCATCCGGATCGCGTTGGATCGCGGCCCGGAAGTGACACTCGCGCAGATCGCGAGAGACTTCGGCATCCACGTCGGAACCCTCGATAAATGGTTGCGAGAAGAACGTGTCGAACAGGGCCAGAAATCTGGCGTCACGCGTTCTGAGAACGCTGAGCTGCGTGAGCTTCGCAAACGCAACAAGCTCCTTGAACAAGAGGTGGAAGTGCTCCGTCGCGCGGCCGCGTATCTCTCGCAGGCGCACCTACCGGGAAAAGGCTCTACCCGCTCGTAGCAGAGCTCGCCGGCGACGGGATTCCCGTCGTGGTGTCGTGCCGGGTATTGAAGCTTTCCCGCCAGCCGTACTACCGCTGGTTACGCAACCCCGTCACTGAACGAGAGCTTACGCAGGCGTATCGCGCGAACGCGCTACACGACGCCCACCTTGAGGATCCCGAGTTCGGGTACCGGTTCCTCGCAGACGAAGCACAGACACTCGGCGAGCCGATGGCTGACCGGACTGCGTGGCGGCTCTGCCGGGACCAGCAGTGGTGGTCAGCGTTTGGGAAGAAGAAAGCCCGTGGAAAAGGCAGGAAGCCTGGCCCGCCCGTTCATGACGATCTCGTGCAGCGCGAGTTCGTGGCCGCTGCCCCGAACGAGTTGTGGCTTTCAGACATCACTGAGCATTGGACGAGTGAAAGCAAGCTCTACCTCTGTGCGGTGAAAGACGTCTTCTCCAACCGGATTGTCGGCTACTCCATGGACGCGCATATGACGTCCGCGCTTGCGGTGACCGCGTTGAACAACGCCGTGCGTCGCCGCGGTGACGTCGCAGGGTGTGTGCTGCACACGGATCGTGGATCGCAGTTTCGAAGCCGGACACTACAGCGCGCGCTCACCGGTCATGGCATGGCCGGTTCGATGGGACGGGTGGGCGCTGCTGGCGACAACGCTGCGATGGAACCGTTCTTCAGCCTGCTCCAGAAGAACGTCCTGAACCGCAAAACCTGGGCCACCCGGGACGAGCTCCGGTCAGCAATCGTGGCATGGATCGAGCGCACCTACCATCGACGCCGCAGACAGGCCAGATTGGGCCGATTGACGCCGATCGAATACGAGACCATCATGAACAAACAGGTCGCACTCGCTGCCTAACCAAACTGTCACCTCAACGTGCATCAGACCCATCCGCACCGTTTTCACGCCTTCTAGAACGATTCGGGCGAGGCGTCAGCACCAGTCGAGAGCTGCCATCACTTCGCGCCTGATCGATGCAACCGAGCAGACAACGCCACCGATAAGCGAGACCCATGCAAACAGTGGGGGTCATACCGTAAATGATCATTTTGCTTATTGAATCTTGGTCATTGAATCCGGCTTGCCACGGTCATTTCTTCCCCGCATTAACCGTCGCACACCAATGAAGATGTTCGCGATCGAGAGCAATATCCCGGATGCAATAAGGCCACCCACCAGCCGTTAGCAGGCTCCCCGGCTTGTGGGAACTGCCGGGCTACTCCCCCAGAGCAACCGAAGAACACCATAGTCCATATCCACCATGGCCCCATCAAGCCGAAATGTAACGATCGGGTCGATGTGGTTGTTGGCTTGTCAGGCATGCGCCCAACATACGCAGAGTGCGCCCACAAGTCACAAACCGCAGCTAGCGACAGGTGCTTTCGATGCAGATACGGTGGGATGCATGGCCGATGAACCGCTCGACGGCACCGACCCGACTGGTGCGCCCACGTGGTGGATAACTTTCAGCTCTGTGATGCTGGGACTTGCAGTCCTCGGACTTGTCTCCGAATTACTGTTTCGCTGGATGTCGAACCCAACCAATGGGTCGTTACAGCTGCACATAGCCGGTTGGGGAGGCATCTGCGCGGGCGCGTACGTCGCGCGGAAACTTCAACGGTCAGGCTGGCGTGTGGCGCGAAAAGCTCTGCTAATAGTCCCCATAGCTTCCGTTACGGGTGCCGTTCTCTACGTCATCGTGGGCGGCCTCATTGTCCGTTAAGCCTTCTCTCCTAGAAGGCCGTTTGCACGACAAGTGATCATGTTGAGTCTTGGCGCTGTATACCGTCTTTATAAATCTCGATTGTGGTCGGTGGCCTGGTCACGGCGCAGACAGGGTTCGCAGAGTGCTACTACTGCTGCACGCTGCACGAGCGGATCAGGGTCGTTAGCCCATTTGCTCGCGATACATCTGGGTGATGCGATGTCGGTGTCGCCAAGGAATTGCAGGCCGCTCGTGGTGCCCCCTCCCGAATGCGCCGAAAGGAAGTCGGACCATTCGGGGGGGGGGCAACTCCCGCAGCGGCGCAACCTAGTCGACTTCATTGTTCATCGACCAAGCCCATGACAAACACTATCTTTGAGCATATGACCGCGCATACTCTTCCTCTCCGTGCGATCCGTGTGGGCCTCACCGCACTCGCTTCGTTCACCATGATCTCCGCGGTAGTTGGCATGTGTGGGCTCATCTTCGCGGGCGGTATGGGCATCCCCACTGAGTAGCTTGATGCGACGCCTTTCTCCACCTGGGTGATGCCGGGAGTCCTTCTAGGCGTTCTCGTCGGTGGGAGTCAAGTGTTTGCTCTCTTAGCCCGGGCCCGCCGAATTCAGATCGGGTGTGGGCTGCACGCTGCCGCAGGGCTGACACTGCTGATCTGGATCTTTGTGGAACTCGCCATCGTCCCGCAATGGTCACCGCTCCATGCCGTCTTCTTTGGCGTCGGCCTGGCGCAGGTCATTCTCGGTTTGCTCGCGCTCGGCGCGTGGCCGCGCCCCTTCCTCTCCCGCAACCAGAGCTCTGACACGCGTCACGCATCACAGTCTCGCCCGCGTGCGGCTACACGATCCAGGATCAGCCCCGACGCGGGTGCAGGAGCAGGAGCAGGAGCAGGAGCAGGAGCGTGAAGCAAGACGCTGTCGAACTGCTAGTTTTCTGCTGTTCTCGACCGTGTACGCGCCGCCCTGCACAGTGTGAGCGCACCCGCACAGAGCAACGCTTCCCTCGCGCGGGCGCCGTTGGTGGTCTTAGTAGCTGAGGCTCGGTTGCAGGATCCCACCGACGAGGAGCGTGAAGATCAGTCCTCCGAACGCTGCGGTGAGCAAGATCGACCAGGCCACGGTGATCCATCGGCGTGGGGATGGGCGGAATGACATCACCAGCCGCCACATGGCAGGGATGATGCCGAGAGCAGCTATGACGAGCAGAACCTGACCTGCACGGATGACAAGAGAATCTGGTGCCGGACCATCCGTCAGCAGGGCATTCGCCACCGCAGACCACGGCAGCACCGACACCGCCAGACTTACCACGGCCAACCACGTCAACCAGCCCGCACGACGCCAGGCACGTGAGCGACCATCGTTCCGCGTGCGAAGCCGGCGGACGAGAGCGGCCACAGGATGCGCGATCAGGTGCGTGAGCAGGATCAGCAAGGCGAGCGCGGCGACGATCGGGAGCGCTGCCCGCTCCCCCGGCATCGGCTGCAGCGTGAACGCCGGGTCGAATCCGATCGCGACGACCTCACCATCATGCTGATCGACGGCGATGATCCGTTGACCGTCGACCTCCGACCACACCCAGGGCTCGGTCTCGACGAAACGGACGGGTTGCCCGTCCGGGCCGACGATGGCCGAGACCGTCACGTCGCCAGAGCTGTCGGCGGCAATGGTGATGCTGGAAAGGATGAAGAACGCGCGGATGAAAGTCGTCTCACCGCGCCGTGACAGCTGATACGTCCCTGCGATCGCCTCTGCATGTTCGGCGGCAGTGGTCGTGGCAGTCCGGGCCGGACGCTCGTCGGGGAAGTAACGATCAGCGAAACCCGTAGTGAGGGCGTCGCGGATGACGGTGGAGGAATCAGGGTGGATGCCGGAACTGTTCAGTGAGATGAAGATGCCGGCCCTATCATCCGGGTAGATCTCCATCTGCGCATGGAATGCCGTCAGGTCGCCGGCATGGCTGAGGATCCGATGCCCGTTGCGGTCGCGCTCGAAGAACCCCAGTGTCATCACCGGGCCCGCCGCAAGGCCCCCGAGTTCAGCGCTCGTCAGGGCGGGCTCGTGCATGAGCGCGAGCGTTTCCGGGCTCATCAACGGTGTCTCGGAGTCTCCGAGTTGCGCGAGCATGAACTCGCCCATGTCGGCCGCGGTCGCCGAGATCGCACCAGCCGGGGCGGGCGACACCACCTCAAATGGGACCTCCGCGGACCCCTCGAAACGGTATCCGTTCGACATGTCGATCTGCCGGTCGGCGGGAAGCGGCTGAGCCATCGTCGCCGTGGCCATCCCGATCCGATCGAAGATGCGCTGCTGCACCAACTCCTCAAACGGCACACCCGTGACACGCTCAACAACGTAGGCCGCGAGCCCATTGGAGTAGTTCGAATACGCCGGCGTCGACCCGGGCTCGAAAATCTGCGCGGGCGGGTCGATTACCACCGCATCATGCAACGACATGATCTCACCCCCGGGCGCGGTGATGAGGCCAGCGAGCTCGTCTTCAAGCCCGGCGGTGTGGCTCAGCAGGTGCCGCAACGTGATGGGCTTTTCGAAGCTCGTCGGCAGAGTGAAATCGAGCACCTCCTGCACCGGGGCGTCCAGATCCAGCACTCCCTCTTCGACCAGCTGCATCACGATCGTCGCTGTGAACACCTTCGAAATCGACCCGATCCGGAAGAGAGAAGACTCCGGATCCACGGCGTGCGCAGCATCCTCTGACCCGTCAACATACCCGTAACCTTGAGCGGCGATAATCTCTCCGTCGGCAACAACCGAAACAGTCGCACCGACAACTCCCTCCCGCTCCAACGCCGCCGGCACCAGATCGTCCAACCATTCCCGTGCATCCTCGGCTGACAAGTGCGCAACGGCTATATCCGGCCCAGAAGCCCGCTGCACCTCAATCTGCGGCGAACACGCCGTCATGCAAAACAGCATCCCCACTATCGAAGAGCACACGAGAGACAACCGGCGACGATTCACACGCCTAATTCTGGCAGCCACCACGTCTTGCGCCGCCATTTGCACGCGCAGCGATGCCGGCGGCACAACCGCGTCAACCACCAAGATCCTCAGCAATGTGGCGCATCGGAGTTCCCATGTAGATCATCGTTCCGACGTTCTTCGGCACCGGCTCAGATTACGACCGCGCATTCTCTACGCGCGGTCGTATCGGCCCGAAAGGTCCTTCGGCGGCGTTGGTGCCTTGCGGATCGTCGCCCTCCTAACTGGGTACCGATGTATTTGGGGAACCCAAATATCGGTGCAGGCTCTCTCACCACGATTGACATTGCATTGCATCCAGTGGGAGCACTGACGTCGCCGGCGGCGCTGATGACGATAAGAAGCGCTAGGAGAAAGATGGCGTAGCCTTCCCGCGCTAAAACGACAGGTAGTTCTTTGACCGCCTCTCCGGCAGGAGACCCCTGCACCACGTCCTATCCGGAGACAAGCCATCAGCCTCGCACAATTGGGTTCGACTGACCTTATGAAGGCAAGGCTCGCAGGCGACATCGCGCGACTTGTGATCTCGCCTTGCGCACTGTGCGAGACGTCTGCTGCGACCGGTTGAGCGCGCATTTATCGGCGCGTGAATCACCCGCCAGACAGTCTCACTCACATGATCGCCTGGTGCCATCGCTGGCTTTTGACATCCGCCCTGGAGAGGGACGTCGTTCCAGGGCCAGTCGCAAGCTGCGCTTGGACGGAAGCGCGCGGTTGATAGATGACTAGGGCCTCGTGGCGGCCAAAGAGAAAAGTTATGCTGTGACGATGATTGTCCCCCGCCATCCGGAAAATCTCGCCGTTCACGACGGTTCTGGTTCTGCTTCAGTGCCTGGCGCGACGGCGTTTACGGACTCGGCAAGATCGGTTATCGCTTATCTCAATGAGCACACCCCGCTCACAGACTGGTCGGTGGCACGAATATTTGATGACGAGCAAGTGTTCGTGCACGTGTATCACGAGCAGTTCTTTGACGATAATGCGCGCATGGATTGGAACCAGACGTTCTGTAAACGCATGGTGGCTGGCGCCGCGCATGTCGTTCCAAACACTCGACAGGATCCGGACTACTCCGGACTCGAAATCTCGCACCAAATTGGTTCCTACGCCGGATACATGATCCCCGATGAAAACGGCAACGTCTTCGGCGTGCTTTGCGGCGGACGTAGAGAACCGCTGAAAGGACGCGAGCACGTAGACGAGGACCTCCTAAAAATGTTGAGTGGGTTGCTTGCCTCTCAGCTTCGACTAGCAAGAGACGTCGACAGGGAAAAGCAACGCGCAGCTTTAGCAGAAGCGCGGGCCCACACCGACCCGCTCACCGGTCTACTGAATCGCCGCGGATGGATGCAGAACGTTGAAAACGCACAACAACGAATATCCGCCTTCGGCGACCCGATCGCGGTCGCAATCGTCGATCTCGACAACCTCAAATCGGTCAACGACACTCAAGGTCACGGGGCCGGCGACGCGCTCCTGATACGCGCCGCTCACGCGCTGCAGGAAGCAGCCGGCACGAAAGATCGAGTAGCCCGCATTGGCGGGGACGAATTCGCGATTCTCGCGCATGGGGTCAGTAGCAAAACCATCTCAGCCCACTTTGAGAGGTTCGGTGATGCCTTGTCGCAGGCAAGCGTCCCAGCCTCGATTGGATACTCCTTAGGCATGCCCCATGACGAAATGATGCAACTTGCCATCGATGTCGCAGACGCAGCAATGTATGCCGAAAAGGCTGCGCGCCGTTCACATCAGTAGATCGATCATTCACGGGTGTCGCTGCGATCACCTATCCCGGTCAAGAATTCTCGGGCGACGGCCCGCTCGACGATCATAGTGAGCGCGAATCTTAAAGTGAGAGCGGACGACATCCGCCATTGCCTCGTCGATCTGCCACGGCTCGTACTTCACATGCTCCGGATACCGTAGTCGTAAGAACTTACGCACTCGACTTCCAGCATGAATTCCCTCGCGGTGCCCCAATTCGATTGCCAGTTGCTCTGGACTCATCGGATACTTCATTACTTAGCCCCCTAATGTTGCACCTTATGAAAACGAGCATTCCCCTACTCGCCTCCGATCCACAGTAGATAGCATCGGGGTCCTACTCCACCGGTTGCATTTTGACAATGGGTTCAGTAGCTGTTTGCCGCACTGTTAGGTTGCTTATGCACGCAGCGAAACGCTCATCGAAGAACACATGGGGGTATTCCTCACTAAATGCTCACTACAGGGTTCGGCTGCCGCCCACCAGTCGAAAGCTTGCAATGCACAATGACGCACAGATGTTTCGATTTCTTGTCGAGGCAGTCCAGGACTACTCGATCTACTATCTGACACCCGACGGAATCGTGGGCAGCTGGAATGCTGGCGCGAAGCGCATTAAGGGTTATGAGAACGACGAAATCATTGGTAAACCCTTTGCCACATTTTTCACTGGCGAAGACCGAATAGCCGGAGTTCCCGAACGAAATCTCGCGGAGGCAAAAAACGCGGGTCGTTTCGAAACTGAAGGTTGGCGTGTCCGAAAAGACGGCTCCAAATTCTGGGCGCACGTCACGATGAACACCGTCACCGACGACGCAGGCATCCTGATCGGCTTTGCCAAAATCACCCGAGATGTTACCGTCGCGCGCGACAATGCAAGAGCCCTGCACCTAGCGGCCTCCACGGACCCACTCACCGGAATGTGGAATCGATCAAGCTTCCTGAAGCAGCTCGATGCCTGGGCCAGCGAGCAGAAGTCATTTTCCGTGAGCGTCATAGATCTGAATGACTTCAAGCTCGTCAATGACACCTACGGACATGCCGTTGGCGACACCTTACTCAAGACTGCCGCCGATCAGCTACGAGCGAATGAACACCTCGGCATCATCGCCGCCAGGCTCGGCGGCGATGAGTTCGCGGCCGCCGCACTGACTCCTCTACCGTCGGACATCACGCATTTCGCGAGCGCGATCACTCAATCGCTGGCTTCAAGACTCACCGTCGACGAGGATGCACGTGTCATCGATGCCAGCATCGGCGTGGCCACGTTCCCCCAAGACGCAATCGAGGTGTCAGAGCTTCTGGTCTGCGCTGATACAGCGATGTATCAAGCAAAAGAAATCAGCGCGAAGTCACCAGTACGCTACCGGGAAGGACTTCACCAGACCTCCGCCTCGAGACGCGCGCTTGATCGGCAGATCATCGGGGCAATACACCGCGGCGAATTCGAACTGCAATATCAACCCCAAGCCTCCCTCAGTGATGGGTCGGTTGTGGGATACGAAGCACTTATTCGGTGGCAGCACCCTATTCTTGGCGTCATTCACCCCGGCGAATTCATCCCGCTCGCCGAAGCGAACGGCAGCATCGTTGAGCTTGGAGAGTGGGTTCTGACCCGCGCTTGCCAAGAGGCATCGCAATGGCGTGAGCATGCCCGCATTGCGGTGAATGTGTCTGCTGCGCAGCTGCAAGGCCCCGACTTTGCCGGAACCGTCAAGACCGCGCTTCAGAACACTGGGCTTGCGCCTCATCGACTCGAACTTGAAATTACGGAGTCGATCCTCATTTCGCATCGCAGAGAAGTCGTGTCCACCTTCGAGTCACTTCAAGAGCTTGGGGTGTTGATCGCATTGGACGACTTCGGCACTGGTTTTTCATCCCTCGACACCCTCCTCACTTTCGCGTTCGATCGCGTCAAGATCGACCGATCGGTCCTTCACGAATCGCTGCAAACTTCACGAACTCGCGGCGTCCTCCGAGCGATTCTTGCGCTCGGCCACGCCCTCACAGCCACCGTGCTCGTCGAGGGCGTCGAGACCGCGCACCAGCTCGCTGTACTCCGGGACGAGGGATTCGACGAAGTCCAGGGCTACTTAACGGGAAGGCCTGGCAACGGGCCTGAGCACACCATCACCAGCGTGCCGGAAGGGCGAAACGTAAGCAGTGCGTGCTCACACCAAACCGCGAGCCCTTCAGTGGCGCCCCATCTGCGGGACAAGCGCCTCCGCGGTGACCGGTGAGGGTGTGCGCGATCTGCGGCGTCGTCACTTTACGTTGGTTGGCGGGGTGGCGAGATCGTCATTAGCAGCCGTTATCGACGGCTAGTGTTAGCTCTCCAAATCCCGTACCCGAACCGGTACACGTCTTATCGAGGTAGCAACGAGCTATGTGCTGGCGAAAAGCCGGTCCGCGTATCGCACGGGCCTATCGTCTGAGCGGTCAAGTACAAGCAGGCGCGGTTGGATGAGCTCATCGAACGAAGGCTCGTCACCACCGTATGGGTTCTCGAAAGGTCCGCACGCAAAGGGATGATTCTGCAGCTCGTACTCCAAGGCCCCACGCAACTTTTCACGGAGCTGTTCAGAGCCGTCCTGTGTTGTCGTTTCCGTCATGACGTCTTCCTAAGCGGCGAGTACGGGATTGCGTTCGGCCCATTTCAGGGCGTCCAGCTCGGAGAGCACGACGAGGCCGCGTGAACTGTGCGAGATCGCGAGCATGGCTCGGAGCCAGTCTTGGTTAAGGTCGGGCTGCTTTCCACCTGAGAACCGGAACGAGATCGGCGAATATCCCGAGATCCAGAGATCGTATCGCCCGCTGCCCTTAACCGTCGGAAGCGCCCAGCTGAGGAAGAAGGCCTCACGCCGGCTGAGCTTTTGCCCGATCACCACCTTGAGGTGTGCAAGCGTGCGGTCTTCGAATTCGTATTCACGGTCTCCGTGTGTAATGTACCCCATGCCGAAAAGTATGTCATAAGTTGTGCAATCCAGAAAGCAATTCATCAGTTGGGTTAGTTGCTGTGACTTCCATAATCTTGGGAAACATGGCAAGCTCGTCTTTCGACCGGCCTTGATCGTCCTTGTGTACCCCATACACCGTCGAGGCTCGGGACACGTTGATTCGCACAGATGAGACACTCTGCCCCCTCGTTTCCACACCCGGGCGAGGGGGCAGCTCATGTCTGGGGAAGGATGTCGGACTTCCGCCTCTCGCGCAACCGAGTGTCGCGGCACACAGCCCCGTGAAACGATTAATCCCGTCGTCGCGCGTGTAGCCCCATAGCCACTCAGATTCGCGACGACAGGCGGCCGTCTTCTCTGGTGAAGTTATGAAGACGGCCGCTTTATCTTTGCGGAGCATGTGCCATGATTATCTTGCTGGCCTCGAGTCCTTGATACATCCCCAATGCTGATAGTTCGAGGCCAGCGCTTGCATTGCATACACAGCACGACCCCCTCACGAAGCCCCGGCAAAGTGAGGGGGTCTTTGTGCAAGTGACGAAGAATCTGCGATTCAAAGTTAGACAAATCGCTAAATGTGCATGCGGTGTGGGACCGTGGCTTGTCGCCCGATGCTCATCCCCCGATGCCCAGCCGGAGTCGGCAAACCCTGCGCGATAAACGCAGGAAGCGCCCCGTCTTCCGACCCTCACGTTAAGAAGATGGGGTGCTTGCGCTTGCCAGAACCCGCAGGCATGATGGGATAACTGCCCCGTGGTCCCTGTTTCCCAACTTTGGACCTCGGGGCAGTTCCGCACCAAGCCCGGGATCTCGGAGTCCTGAACGGGGACGATTGCCATTCCATCCCCAAGGTCCCAAAGAGCGCCAGAAGCACACGCACGGCCTATCGCGCTCGAAAGACCTTCATTAGTGGACCCTCGTGACCCAGCCACACTTCGTCAGTAAGTTTGAAAGTATGACAAAGAACTTGACGCCTTTTTTACGCCTGCCTAAGAGCGTACAGCAGTCCGTACTCGCCGGTCTTGATCAAGAAATCACTGCTGGGTTCGCAATCCTCGAGCAACTCAACCGGAATCCGACCGCCCGACCAGAAGAGGTTCGCGCGATTGAAGGTGACATCGTGCGCGCTTCAGAACTTCGGTCCGCATTCGCTGGCGACTGAGAGAAAGGCGACAGCGACAGCGACAGCGACAGCGACAGCGACAGCGACACGGTCGCCACTCCCCCCGGCGACACATGGAACGACACCCCGATTGTCGCGACATCGATTCGCGACCTTTCCATTATTCGCGACTCGAGACATGCACCTAGACGTCAACGATGGCACTGTCTTCGGCAGCCTGCCGTCGACAAGTAGCGCAGCGACTTCACGCCGCGAGTGTCGTGTCGCGATCAATGTCGCGCAAATGTGTCGCCAGCACACTCATCGCCGCGAGGACATCCTCGGTCTGGACACCCTGCGTTGGCGACTTCAACAGCACCTTATTGAGACGGTACTCGATCACCTTTCGCTGCAACGATGTCGCCTCGACGATCGCAACAAGCTGATGCGTGTCCACGAGCGTGTACACCTGAGTTGTCGCCAGCGACGCATGACCCAACAGCTCCTGCACACCTCGAAGGTCCCCCGTCACACGCAGCCCGAGACTCGCAGCCCGGTGTCGCAGGTTATGGGTGCTCCAGTCATCGCCGAGGTATCGCTTCAACCACTTGTACACGGTGGCGGGGTGCAGGTGTCCCCCGAACCGGCCTCGGAAGTAGAACTCCTGACGGCCCTGCATCGCTTCAAGTTGCTTGAGCAGACTCAGCGTAAGAACGTCGAGCGGAACAACACGCTCCTTGGAACCTTTACCGGTCACCCACAACAGGTCCCCATCACGGTTCATTGGGTGAGCGCTCGCGATCTCCGCCCGGCGTAACCCCTGTGCCGCGGCGAGGCTCAACATTGCCGACTCGATAAGTGGTACTCCGTCGAATGCTTCGATCACGACGTCTTCTGGTGCTGGCCGCGGCAGATACCGCGGGACTCTGACCGTTGCGAGATGCTTCGCGGGATTCGACGTGATGAATTGTCGCTTGCGGGCCCAGTAGAAGAAGATCCGGTACGACGTGTACACCTTCTTGCGGTACGCCGCGGACCAATGCTCGGTGCGCTCATCAATGAACGATTCGAGAGTTTGTCGGCTGATCGCATCTGCGGGGCCGATCGCCTCGAGTAAGCGCCGCACGTCACCAAGACGCTGTTCGAGTGTCCCAGGCGATCGGCCTTGACGGAGCAGGTGAAGCCGGTACTCCTGCAGGAGTTTGGCGTCGTTCGGAGGTGTCACACCGCTCCGAGCGAGCGCAAATCGCGCTCATCACGCCATACGGAAAGGACCTCGACTCGGCGCCAAACTCGTAATCCGTCGGTCGAGGGTTCAAGCCCCTCACGCCCTACGACGAAAACTCGCACAGCGGTGCAGTCAGATTTGAGCCGCTACATATGTCTGGCCTCACTATCTGAGGTGAGAGATTTATCTCATTGAGCTGTGAGGTTAGCGGCCGCAGGAGAACGATTCCGGCGGAGGTCTGGATTTTGCTCGGTCACATACACGGATCGTGTCTGCAACTCGCGGGTGGCGTTTCCTCGAGAAATGCACATAAGGAGAAGGCGAACTTGTACGCGAGGAGTCGATCGACGCTTCTCGTGCCCAAGGTCGCCGCCGCTAGGTCTCTAGATTTTACGCTCCACACGGGATTTCTCCACCCCAGTGCGAACCTTTTTCGAGAGCAGGACGATAGTGCACACGCGCTCGAGTAAATTGACGGCTCGGCACGGCAAGCCTGTGGGATTGGTGCCAACATGAAGATTAGAACGTCGGAGCCGTACGGCTCCACATCCGATTCGAAACGGTTGTCAGATGCTCTTCAGTCAGAGCCGAAGGCATACGAAGCATTGACACATGATGCTCGCTCCCCTTGGGAAGATGAATGCGAACCGGCACGCTCGGGAGTTGATCCTAAAGGAAATCATGAATACGGGATGATCGGAGCGAACGTTCCGCTCCTTCATGGCTAACGTTAGGATCGCAAAGGTTACTGCTAGACCGAAAGCACGCTCGTTTCCATATTCCTTCTCCACACCATCTGGGATCGGGTCGCGTGCCACAAGATTCAGATGGATAAGTGATGGGGTCTACGGCTCAAAATCGTCTAGCTCTTCGGCGGATCAGCCGGGCCACCTGAGGCGACATCCTCTTCCGTCATCGGATCTTGAAAGCTCTGCTCATCTTCAGATTCAGATCGTTGCAGGTCCCCACCGTTGTCGCCACCTTCGCTTTCTGTGGCCGCTTCGCTATGGGGTTCCAGCGAACGAGGATCGTCGGGGAAGCTATCGCCAAGGCTGCGAGGATTTGGGGTCATCATGTGCTTGAACCTAACAACCCACCGTCGCGTACTCCATCCCATTGACAAACGTAGAGTGTGAGTACTTTCAGTCTCTCTCAGCGCATACGGGCGCGCTAAGCGCTGAATACACCGAAACGGTCATTGTTGACGTACTGACCTTATTGAGTTGCCCCGAATCGCGTTGTGCCCCTCGGCGTTTCCGAAGGCTCAGCGCTACCCGTCGAATCGTCCACGCCGAACGTCGTGCGGTTCTTTCGGAACGCTCGCTCGCGGGCGAATTCGTGAGCCTTGCTCAGCATTTCTGCCTGCTCGAGTGCGCGCTGGCCAAGCGCTACGAAGACATCAGCGTCGAGGCCGAGCTCGATCGCGTGCTCGGCCAGAGTTTGCCAGAGACCCAATTTGCCGACCACGGCGCTGCGCAGCAACTCGACTTCCAGCACGAGTGACAACGGCGACCGTGAGAACACGCGCCCGTTGAGCTTCAAGCGCCCCACGCGCTCACCCACCCATGCCGCGGCTTGGCGATACGGTCGACTGCGTACTCCAAGATCGTCGATCAAATGTGAGAGAAACCCGCGTTCGACTCGCAATTCCTCGGCGAGCTCGGAGAGCTCGGTGTAGACCGGAGTATCCACATAGGTGTCACACATGCGCCCGATGCGCTCAGCTCCTGCCGTGGCACCAGTTAGATGGTCGGAAAGGTACAGTCCGAGCAGTTCCCAATCGATGTCGGGTGACTCGCCCAGCGATCCCAGCGCTTCGGGAGCACCTGCAGATTCGGCACCTTCCGTCGGCGTGCTGTTCAGCGATGCGAGTCGCGCCTCGTCCAGGGATCGGGCACGCAACGGGATCGAGTCGGCACCCGCCCCGTCGACCATGCCCTGCAGGAGCTCGCGAAGAGCGTCTTTGGCCGTATGATTCGGCTCCCAGCCGAGCGTCGCTTTGGCATGCGACGCATCCATATGTGGCGCACCCAGCGCGAGGTCAAACCAGCCGGCATCAACGGAAATGAGCCCTGATCGATGAGCTGCTGTGACAAACCCGCGCATGATCGGTATGGGGAGTTCGAAGTAACGGCCGTGATCCACGATCTCGGCCAGCTCCTGAGCGCCAAGAACATCATCCGCACACACATTGAACGCTCCAGCCGCCCGCTGCACGACGATGCGAGCATACGCATCCGCAAGGTCGTCAGCGTGGACGGCCTGGACACCACGCAGCCCGGACGGCAGCGGCAACGCAGGCAATCGAGCATGCCGCAGTGCCTGAACGGGCACTGCGGGGCTCAGGAAGTACCGTTGAATCGATGATGCAGCGTCTCGTTGGAACACGAGCGCGGGCCGAACCCGAGACAGAATGACATCGGGACACTGAGTGGCGAAGTCATCAAGCAACTCCTCCTGTGCCACTTTGTCAACACTGTATTGAGACGACTCGATACCACTCCGGTCCCATTCCTCGGTGCGCAGCACGCTGGACGGATCAGCTGCGTACGCGCCGACCGAGGAGGCCACCACAACATGCGCGACGCCCGCTGCAGCGGCGGCATGCAGGACTCGACGCGTTCCCTCGACGTTTGCTCGACGTAAGAGTTCTCGTTCAGCAATGGGTTGAATGAGCCAGGCAAGATGGACCACGGTGTCGACGCCCGCGAATGCTCGCGCGAGCTCGTGTGAGACCTCGGCCTCGCCCGACGCAGCGCCGATGTCTATCGATTCCCACTTACAGGCGGAGAACGGTTCGACAGAAATGTCCGGCTTTCGACGTGCGATGCCGACAACTGACTCCACCTTCGAGGAATTCGTTAACGCGCGTACGAGCGCTGTCCCGGAATTACCGGTAGCCCCAACAATGGCGACACGGAGCAGCCGATGGTCTAGATCGTTGGACGTTGCAGACTGCGATTCGGACATCAAATTCCTCCTCGTTCGTGAACCTTGGCCAGTATGAGGTCTACGCTGCTGTGACTTCGCTGGCGGTTACAGGGGGTTGCGCGCAGCAGTGTATCGGGTCAAGCCCCATGTGCTCGCTTCCGGTAGCCCGTAACGTCAGATTCGCCAGTGCACACGTGCGACGAACAGTGAGGGAGAAAGCGACCGTGATTGAATCCGTGTTCGGAGGGCGAGTAGATGAACTCGCGCGCGAGGTCGCTGAGCAGGCGTCGCAGCAGAGCCGCACAATTGCCGTTGCCGAATCACTTACGGGAGGGCAGCTGGCAGCGGCGCTTGCTGCCGCCCCCGATTCCAGTTCATGGTTCCGAGGCGGCATCATCGCGTATCACCCGGAAGTCAAGTACACGCTGCTCGGGACACCGCGCGGTCCGGTGGTAACGGAAGAGACGGCGATCGGGATGGCTGAGTCTTCGCGGCGTCATCTCCTCGCCGACATTGCGGTAGCCGTCACCGGCGTTGGAGGTCCGGAGCCGGATGAGGGAAAGCCAGCCGGTACCGTCGTATTGGCCGTCGTGAGCGCCGGCGGATCATCCAATGTCGCAACACATGCGTTTCGAGGCTCACCGATCGAAGTCATGCTCCAAACCGTTGAAGCCGCGCTTGAAGCAGTGCTTGCGAGGCTCCGCTCCGCTGAGACGCCGTAGCGGCAGGAATGCGGTGATTTCAGCCGATCTGTCGTTGATCACACCGCCGCAGCACCCACCGACATCGCCGCTCGCTCCGCGCGGAGGTACCCCGCGAAGCCGCCCTGTGTTCGCCCCTCGAGTCGTGCCGACGTCTGCACCGGGGCCGCTTCGGAGTACCGCACCCGCACTCCGCGCGAGTGTTCGAGCCGCCGCACCAGATCGACGTCCTCGTGCTCGGAGAGCGGGGCGAACCCTCCGACGCGCAGATAGGCCGCGGCGCGCAGGCCGAGGTTCGCGCCGTAGATCTCGGTGCGCACGCGTCCCGGTGGGTGCGCGTACGCCCACTCCTCTTGCAGCGTGCGCGGGTACTCATCGGTGTGCGGCACCACATCCCCCAGAACCAGATCCGCCCCTGCGTTGGCGAGCGAGAGCTGCTGCACGAGCCAGTCCGCCGGCACGACCGAGTCGGCGTCCGTATTGGCGATCCACACCCCGCGAACGTCCGTGCCACAGCGCCCCAGCGCGTTCCGCACTCCGGTGGCTCGGCCGATTCCCACGTTCGAGACGCTGACCTCGATGACGCGCACCCCGCGAAACGTCAGAGCTCGCTCGACCGTGCGGTCTGTGCAGGTGTCGGCAACGAGCGTGATCGACACGGAAACCGGGCATCGCGATGCCGCAACACGCACGGCTGACAGGCACGCCTCGATGCGGTCCTCCTCGTTCTTCGCCGGAACCACCACAGCGATGTGCGTGATCATGTCAGCCCCTCGCGCGCCGCGACCGATCGGTCGTCGCAGCCGAAGACCTCGAGCACGAAGTCTTCCTCGGTGTGCGTGACCAATCGGTGCCAGCGCTCTTCGCGCAAGATCGCGTTCACACGGTCACCGCTGAGTCGATGACCCGCCACCGGGTGCCGCCAGTGACACGCGACCAGGAGCCCGTCGGTGGTGAGATGATCCCGAATTTGCGCGCGGATCTCACGCAGCTCGGGCTCGCCCCAGTAGTAGCCGACCTCTGACAGCACGATCAGGTCGAATGGGCCCTCGGGAAAATCTGCGAGCGCATCACGCACCTCGAAGCGCACGTGTGCTAGCGCAGACGTGCTCGCCTCGGCGATCGCGCGTTTCGCGATATCAACCGCGAGCACGGCATCGCAGCGCTCGGCGAGCATCTCAGTCAGGTGCCCCACCGAGCATCCGATCTCCAACGCGTTCGCGAAGCGCTCGCGAGTCAGCGACGCCAGGGTGATGGCGCGCTTGCGCGACTCGTACCAGCGGGTGCGAAAACTCCACGGATCGGCGGAGTTCGCGTACAACGATTCGAAGTAGTCGACACCGAACGCTTCGGTCGATGCAACGAAGGATTCGACCGGCCGGCGGAAGTGCTCGAGGAAGTCGGCTCGCAGCAGTGGCTCTCCCTGCGCGGTTGTCGGCACGCGGACCTGCGAGGCGAAGGCCTCGATTGCCCGCTGTTTGATGCCGGCGTCGATCTCAACCTGGACGAGGTTTTGCCAGGGGGTTGCATCGTGATGGGGCGATGCCCAGTGCCACATCCAGATCGGGTATTCGAGCACGGTGCGCCCACCCGAGTGCCGCACGGCGAGCTGTCCCGTTACCCGATGATCGGGGTGCGCGTCGCCACGCCAGGGTGCCACCAGGAGCGCCCCGGAGGGTGCCGCGTCCAAGATTTCAGCGATCGCCAGTGATACCTCGGCAGCCTGCGCTTCAGCGCGACCGTCGGAGAAGGCGAGCCAGCTCAGCACGATGTCGGGGTGCAGGATCCGCAGCGCCTCCTGCAGCTCCCGCTGTCTAATCGCAGCGAGGTCGTGCACGTCTGCATGCGAGGCCGCGCCGTCGGTGACGCAGATCACGTGCACCGGAATCCCCGCGTCGGCGCACCGGGCAATCAGCCCACCGGCTCCAAGCGTCTCATCATCGGGGTGCGCGGCGAACACGAGCACCGCTGGGTACTGCGTCGGGTCGAACTCCGGGAGTGCGGCGAATCGCGCGTCCTGCTCCCAGATTTCTCGCGACGTGCCCGGTTCTGCCGCGTCGAAGGTCACCACTGCAGGGTCTCCGATTGCAGCAGCAGCGTGCCCTGCGCAGCGTCATCACGCTCGGCATGGTGCTGACGGATGTACAACTGCAGGTCGCTCACGCGCTTGGCATGATCCCGATCCATCGCCAGCGGGGCCGGCCCGAGTGCATGCCCGACACGCCAAATTGCTTCCTCGCAGGTGCGAGCGACGAGGGAGCGCACACGATGCGCCAGCAGCGGGCCGTTCACCTCACGGCGATCGTCGATCGCGTCGGCAGCGTCGTGCAGCGCCAATCGGCACGCATGCAGCAGAGTGTCGAGGGCACCGAGATGCGCCGTGCGATACGGATCGGGCTTCGCGGCCGCGGCACGCTGCAACGCACGTATCAGGCCGATCGCTCCGCCGAACCAGCAGGCCGCAACGCCGATACCGCCCCACCAGAACCCATCGCGTTCGAGATACCAGCTGGGCCCACCCACGGGCGTCGCCCGCACGTTGTCGAATGCGACCGGCCCGCTGGGAATCTCGACGAGCCCGCGCGCCGCCCACGCGCCCTCACGCACATGCACCCCCGAACCGCGCAGGTCGATCGCGAAAAGGCCCGGGCCCGCGTCAGTGGCGGCGGTGACCAGCGCACCGTCGAGCTCAGCCGCGAGCGAGCACCATTGTTTCTCGCCAGAGATCGTCCATCTATCATCAGCCTGTGTTGCGCGAACGGGGTGCGCGCCGCCCTCAGAAGCAAACACGCCCCACACCCCCTCGGGTCGCGGCAGGCTTGCCTGTTCGAAGATCGCACACGCGTCGAGGTGCGGCTCGATCGCTCGCGCAATCCCGAGGTCATCGGACGCGAGCGCCACCAAACGATCCCAGAGCTTCCGCGTCGCTCCGAGGCCGGGCGAGGGAAATTCACGTGCGATGTGCTTCGCATGCTCGAACGCTTCGGAAACGGTGCACGGTGCCCGGTTCTCCATGCTCGCCCTCCTCCTAAAACGTGTGAACGAGTAGTACCGTCCTCCAAAACGAATCCTGGACGAAGACGAAGGCACCGACAAGGGGATTGCGCAGTGGGTTGCCGACAGACAAAGGTGAATCAGCTGATCCATCAAGAACAAGAGTCGAGGAAGGAAAGCAATGCCCCATTCTCGTATGTTGCACAGACTGCGCGTCGGGCTCGTCGCCCTCGCTCTGGTGGCACTGAGCGGGTGCGGCGTCACTATCCCCTCCGATCCAAATGGTTCGCTGTCCCATGCGGCCGGCGCACAGCTCAGGATCGGCATTACCGTCGAAGCCGGGCTCGCCGAGCCCGGCTCTCCCCCGGCAGGGCCACTCCCTCAACTCGCACGCGCATATGCAGACTCGATAAATGCAACCCCAGAGTGGGTGGTCGCAGGCGAAGAGAGCCTCGTGCGGCAACTTGAGGACGGACGACTCGACATCGCCTTTGGCAACTTTTCTGAGGAGTCGCCGTGGCTGGATCGCGCGGGCCTCTCACGCCCCTTCTCAGTGAGCGAGTCCGAATCGAACGAACTCGTCGCTTTCGTACCGCTCGGCGAGAACGCGCTACTCGCGAATTTCGAAGCATTCATCGATGCGCGCGGAATTTCACGATGAGCCCAAAACTGCGCGTGAGGCTGGCCGAGCATCTGCCCGAAGAACAGGTCGAGGCGCTGCGCAAAGCCGTGCGCTGGCAAATCTTTACCGTTTGCTACACCTCGATCACTATTGTGCTGGTGGCGTTCGTGCTCGGGAGCTCGCAGGCCATGAAAACGGCGTGGATCGAAGACATGCTGTCGCTCCTGCCACAGCTATCCTTCTTTGTCGCATTGTTTTTCATTCACCGTCGCCCGACGAAGAATCGACCATTCGGTCAGCACCGGTCGATGAGCATCGGACACCTCGTAGCCGGCGTCGCGTTGATCGCCGTAGGTGGAAGCTTGGCCGTCGAGTCCGCGCTCGGACTGTTCGCTACCGAGCACCCGACAATCGGCACCGTGAACCTCTTCGGTCACACCGTGTGGCTCGGATGGCTCATGGTCATCGTGATGGTCATCGTCGTGGTCGGGCCCGTCTTCTTCTACGGACCAGCGAAAGCGAAACTCGCCCCGGTGCTGCACAACAAGTTGCTGCACGCCGACGCCGACATGGCACAGGCCGACTGGCAAACAAACGTGGCCTCGATCGTGGGCGTGCTCGGTGTCGGCATCGGCTGGTGGTGGCTCGATGGAGCAGCAGCCATCTTCATCTCGCTCGGCATCATCTGGGATGGCCTGCGCAACACGAAAGCCGCGCTGCTCGATCTCATGGACCAGCGCTCCCGCACAGTCGATGACCAGGATGCCCACCCGCTCGCGGACGACATACTCAGGGTGCTTCGCTCCAAACGGTGGGTGAAAGAGGCCGGTATACGACTCCGCGATGAGGGTCAGGTGTTCCATCTCGAAGCGTTCCTCGTACCCGGCGAGGAAGGCCTCACTGTTGAACGCGCTGAGCATCTCAGAGACGAGCTGCATCGACTCGACTGGAAGATGCAAGACATCGTCATCACAGTCACAGCCGAATTCCCCGACTACCTTGATCAGGCACCGCGCAGCACCTCATAACGCCGGAAAATCCAGCGCCCGGCTCAGAGCATCGCTGGATTAGTCTTCGCGTACTTCTCGGCTTCTTCTTCCGTGAGCACGACAAGACCACGACTTGAATGGGAGAGGGCTGACAACACTTTGATCCACGTCGCGTTCAACTCAGTGTTCGCATTGTCATGAAACCTGAACGCGAGGGTGACGTACGACGACATCCAGAGAGACACTCGTCCGCTGCCTTCATCCGCCGACTTCGTCCAGCTCAAGAAGAAGCTCTCCTGCTTCAACAGTTTCTGTCCGATGACGAATTTCAGATGCCCGAGCAAGCGATCTTCAAACTGATACTCGTGCGTCCCGTGAATCAAATACCCCATAGAACCAGGATGACAGACAACGCGATGACACTCACGAAACGATTGTTCGCCTCTTTCATCTGAGCCACTCCCACGCTGACCAATCCCAAGCCGGCTAGCTGTACTGACCTCGACCGTTGTTGACGCGATCGATCGGAGATTGGCCCCCGATACCGAGATGGGGCCTGTCCAGGTTGTAATAATCGAGCCAGGCAGTCAACCCTGCCCGGCGATCCTCGTTCGACGCCCACGGCCGCGCGTACGCCCACTCCGTCGCGAGTGTGCGATTCAAGCGTTCGACTTTCCCATTCGTCCACGGGCAATGCGGACGAATGAACCGTTGCGCGATGTTGTGAGCGTCAAGAACACCACGAAACACTGCGGAGTGCCGGTATGCGAAAGCGTTATCGCTGATGACACGCTCGACCCGCACCCCAAGCAACGCATAGAACGCGATCGCACGCTCCAAGACCCCAGCCGCGGTAACACCTTTCTCATCATCGTGGATCTCGGCGTACGCGACACGCGAATGATCATCGATCACGGTATGGACATAGTCGTACCCGTGTCCCCGTTTCCGGTTCGGTCGTTCGCGACGACCGTGTAGCCGCCAACCGCCACCGTCGGGGATGCGGCCGAGTTTCTTGACATCGATATGGATCAACGAGCCTGGATGATCGTGCTCGTATCGGTTCGCGGATCGTCGTTCTGCGCGGATCCGAGTTCCCGTGACGGGATCGATATCGCGCAGCAATGGTTCCCGGTGGCGGCGCAGCACCCGTCCGACCGTCGAGGCGTGCATGCCGAGCTTGCCCGCAATGAAGACCGGGCCGCGGCGGGTCAACTCACGCATGATCCGCACACGAGTCTCCGCGCACGCATTGGTGCGGTTGGGATGCGTGTGCGCGACGCTGGATCGATCTTTCAAGCCCACGATCCCCAACTCACGGAATCGGCGCCACCACCGCCACGCAGTCGTGCGAGAGACCCCCATCTCAGCGGCGACATGCGCGACCGCACGCCCGGACTGGATGCGCTGAATCATGATCAAACGGCCCGCGGGAGCCAGTCGGGCGTTAGCGTGGGACATGAGAAGCCTCCGTGGTTCGAGATGTAGAACTAGACAGCTCCAACTCGACACCGGGGGCTTCTCTTATGTCAACAACGATCCGGGTCAGTACACCTAGACGGGTTCTAGTGAGGATCACTTCAGGAAGACGGCCGGGCCGAAACGCGGCAAACTACTTCCGCGACACTGCACATTCACGTTCAGCGACAGCGACAGCGACAGCGACAGCGACAGCGACAGCGACAGCGACAGCGACAGCGACAGCGACAGCGACACGGTCGCCACTCACCCAGCGACATACTTTGCGACACGCCATATGACGCGACATCGACTTGCGACATGTCTGCTCTGCGCGCGATCCGCGACATCTACCAGGACGTCAACGATGTCGCGCCACTCAGCATTCTGTCGTCGGCCTAGCGCGACACGACTTCAAGCCGCGAGTGTCGTGTCGCTCTCAATGTCGCGCAAATGTGTCGCGAGCACATTCATCGCCGCGAGGACATCCTCGGTCTGGACGTCCTGAGTCGGTGACTTCAGGAGCACCTTGTTGAGCCGGTGCTCGATTACTTTGCGTTGCAGCGATGTCGCCTCGACAATCGCCGCTAGCTGATGCGTGTCCACGAGCGTGTACACCTGAGTTGTCGCGAGCGACGCGTGACCTAACAGCTCCTGTACTCCTCGAAGATCCCCCGTCACACGGAGCCCGAGACTCGCAGCCCGATGTCGCAGATTATGGGTACTCCAGTCATCGCCCAGATAGCGCTTCAACCACTTGTACACGGTGGCTCGGTGCAGGTGTCCCCCGAACCTTCCCCGGAAGTAGAACTCTTGACGCCCCTGCATCGCTTCGAACTGCTCGAGCAAACTCAACGTCAGCACATCTAGCGGAGCCACACGTTCTTTTGATCCTTTGCCGGTCACCCGCAGCAGGTCTCCGTCACGATTCATGGGGTGAGCGGTCGCGATCTCCGCCCGGCGTAACCCCTGCGCTGCTGCGAGGCTCAGCATTGCGGACTCGATAAGTCGCGCTCCGCCAATGCTTCGATCACGACATCTTCTGGCGCCGGCCTCGGGAGGTACCTGGGGACTCTCACGACGGCGAGGTGCTTCGCAGGGTTGTTCTGGATGAGCTGTCGTTTGCGTGCCCAGTAGAAGAAGATCCGATACGACGCGTACACCTTCTTGCGGCACGCCGCGGACCAATGTTTGGTGCGCTCATCAATGAACGATTCGAGAGTTTGCCGGCTGATCGCATCTGCGGGGCCGATCGCCTCGAGTAAGCGCCGCACGTCACCAAGACGCTGTTCGAGTGTCCCTGGCGATCGGCCTTGACGGAGCAGGTGAAGCCGGTACTCCTGGAGAAGTTTCGCGTCGTTCGGAAGTGTCACACCGCTGCGAGCGCGCGCAATTCGCGCTCATCACGCCATACGGAAAGTACCTCGACCGGGCGCCAAACTCGTAATCCGACGGTCGCGGATTCAAGCCCCGCACGCCCTACTCCTCGGTTCGCCAAGGCGCGCATCAGCGCCGCAAGAATCCCACCAACACCGCGATGAACGGCACCGCCGCCGCGATCATGAGCACGGTGCCGAGCACCGGCACCGCACTGACCACCACGGCGCCGGCAATCAACAGGCCTGTGCCGGTCACCGCGGCGATGATCCGGCGCTGCGCTGTTTCGAGTCGCTGCAGACGCCGCTCGAGACGCGGCAGCCGCACCTCGAGATCATCATCGTCGATGCGGCCAAGGATCGCGTCGAGCCGACCGGGCACACGCGCAGCTGCCTGCACCGTCCGCAGGGCCCGCCCCGCGAAGTCGCGAACGAGGTTGCCGCGCTCCTCGCGAATGAGTTGTTGCGCGTAGGGTTCGACGGCGTCCCACAAATTGAATCGGGGGTCGAGCGCGCTGCATACGCCTGACGTCAACGAGATCGCGCGAACGATGAGCAAGAAGTTTTCGGGGAGCTGGAACGGGAGAGTACGGATGACATCACTGAACTGGCGGCCGAAGTCGCGGAACTCGCGCGGGTCCACATCGCGGAGCTCCGCGAAGCCCATGCCGCCGAAGCGGGCGAAGAGCTGTGTCATCGCCCGTTCGAGCTCGGCGGTGTCGGCGCTGGGCAGCAGCACACCGACCTCTTGCATGGCATTGACCAAACCGCGCCCGTCGCGCGATGCCGCGGCGACGAGCAGCGATCGCAGAGCGGAGCGCGTGCCTGACGGCACCTCCCCCATCATGCCGAAGTCGATGAACGTGAGCCGCCAATCGCCATCGGTCGGCGTGACGAAGACGTTGCCGGGGTGCGGGTCGGCGTGGAAGAAGCCGTGGGTGAAGAGTTGATCGAACATGACGCGCGCGAAGCGCAGCGCGACCTCATGGGGGTCGATGCCGGCAGCGCGCAGCGCGTCAACGTCGGTGATCTTGATCGCCGTGACGTCTTCGAGCGTGAGTACCCGCGTACTGCTGCGCTCCCAGACGATCTCGGGTACCCCGACTCCTGGGTCGTCCGCGAAATGCTCGCGGAAACGTTCCGCATTCGCGGCCTCGTGCAGGTAATCGATCTCTTCGAGACTCGTTGCCGCGAACTCTTCGACGAGCGCCGGCATGTCGACGCGTCGCGAAACGAGGCGCACATGGCTCAGCCAGCGCCCCACCCGGCGCAGCGCTGCCAGGTCGACGGCAACGACCCCGTCGATGCCGGGACGCTGCACTTTGAGTACCGCACGCTCGAACCCGGCGTCCGCTGCTAGTGCGCCGCTGAGCACCGCGCGGTGCGCCTGGCCCAGTGAAGCCGCAGCGACGGGCTCCGGGTTGATCTCGGTGAACACCGAGCCGAGCGAGACCCGGAGCTCGCGTTCCGCGAGACGCGCGATTTCGGCAAACGACTCCGCCGGCACTTCATCTTGCAGACCTTCGAGCTCGGCCGTCACCTCCGGGGGCAGCACGTCGAGTCGCGACGACATGAACTGCCCGACCTTGATCATGAGGCCGCGGAGCTCAATCGCGAACGCGTGAAACGATCGCGCGAACCGCTGCATGCGCCGCGACCGCGTGCGCTCCGCGATGAACCCGAGACCGAACCGCGGCAGCACCAATTCGAACCACCACGCCACCACGAGGTGCCGCGATGCGAATCGCAGTATTCGGCGGTACCGGGCCCGGTCGATCTCGGCGACTGCAGCAGCGTCCGAGCGCGACTCAGTCAGACTTCCGACCGGCACCCCTTAGTCCTGCGCCAAGATGCCGTACAGCTCACGGCGCGCGCGCTCGAGCACGGCGACCGCTTCGGCGACCTGCTCGGCTGTGCCGGTGCGACCGACCTGCGTCGCCGCCTGGGCAAGATCGAAGCCGGCCTGGGCCAGTGCGCCGTGGCGCTTCGGGGATTCCCCCGAAGTCGCAGCACTCTTCCACGGCGCTTCGCCCTCGCCCTCGGCGACGGCGTCACTCCCAGCGTCCGTCAGCGCATAGGTCTTGCGCCCGTTCGACTCTTCAGCGCTGATCAGGCCTTCGTCGGCGAGCAGCTGCAGCGTCGGGTACACGGAACCGGCGCTCGGCTTCCACGACCCTCCGCTGCGCTGCTCGATCTCACGAATGATCTGGTAGCCGTGCATTGGCTCCTCGGCGAGCAGCGAAAGCACGGCGGCCCGCACGTCTCCGCGAGCGACCCGAGAACCGGCGCGCTTCTCGAAGCCGCTGCGCAACTGGTCTACAGCTTCCCAGAGCGACTCCCCGGCAGCTCCCGGGGTGAATCCGAAACTTCCGAATGACTGATGCATGACCGCCTCCGATGCTCGTTCGAACGATACTCAGCAACATAAACCGACATGCTGAGCGATACATGGGAGCCCGCTGCCAGAATCCTCGCCGCCGTGAGCCCGTAGACTCGGGAGTTATGGCGATCGGATCGACGATGCACACCTTCGAGGTGGACCTGGCCGACGTGGACCGCGGCGTGTACGAGCAGTTCACGCTTCGGGTCGCGAAGCACCCCTCCGAGACCGAGGCGTTCATGGCGACGCGCATCTTGGCGTACTGCTTCGAGTATGTCGAGGGCATCGCCTTCGGCGGTGGCGTTTCCACGACCGACGAGCCCGCTGTGCTCGTCCGCGACCTCACCGGCGCGATGACCGCCTGGATCGAGGTCGGTGCACCCGATGCGGCGCGGGTGCATTCCGGGAGCAAGCTCGCCGAGCGAGCCGTCGTCTACACGCATCGCGATCCGGCGAAAGTACTCGCGGCCTGGTCGGGCAAGACGATCCACCGAGCCGACGATGTTGCCCTCTTCGCCCTCGATTCCACGCTCCTCGACGGCACCGTCTCAGCACTGGCGCGTCGCAACACCCTCACCGTGTCGCGCACCGAGGGTCAGGTGTACCTCGACCTCAACGGCACTACAATCTCGGGCACGGTCGACGAGCATCGGATCAGTGACGCCCGATAGCCCGTTCACTCGGGGTCGATCTCCGGCAGCAGGCGCGGCCCAGCTCCCTCGGCCCCGAGCGCATCCTCGGGGTTGAAGACGCGGCACGTCCGCAACGAGAGGCATCCGCAGCCGATGCAGCCGGTGAGCTCGCGTTCCATCCGTTCGATCTCGCGCCGACGGGCTTCGAGGCGGCCGCGCCAGTGCGCGCTGATGCGCTCCCAGTCGCGCTTGCTCGGCATTCGGTCTTCGGGCAACCGACCGAACTCAGCCGCCACCTCCGAAAGTGGGATGCCCATGCGCGCGGCGAGGCGAATGATCGAGACCCGGCGGAGCACGTGTCGCGCATACCGACGCTGATTGCCCGCGGTGCGCGTACTCGCGATGAGCCCCTCGCGCTCGTAGAAGTGCAGTGCAGACACCGCGACGCCGGTGCGTCTGGCAACTTCACCGACGGTGAGCAGGTCGGTGGGCGCTCGCGACACGGCCGGCTCCTCTCCACTTGACCTCAACGTAACTTGAGGTTTTACCGTAGCTATCATGCCACGTGACACCTCAGAGATCCCGATCGCTTCAGACGCCCGGCGCCCCGAGGCGCGCCGCACCCCCTCTCCGGGAAGCTGGGGCGAACTCTTCAGCCCGCAGTATCTGCCGGCCGCACTCGTGCTCGCCGGTGGCGTCGCGATGTACGCGACGAACGTGTACGTGACCGCAGCGCTGCTCCCGTCAGCCGTCCAGGAGTTCGGCGGAGCCCAGTACTTCGCCTGGGCGGCGACCGCGTTTCTCACCGCGTCGGTGATCACGTCGATGCTCGTCACGCGCACCATTGCGCGATTCGGCCCAGCCGTCGCCTACGTCGCGGCGTTTCTCGTGTTCGCCGCCGGCACGCTCGTGAACGCCGTATCGCCGGGGATGGAGGTGCTGCTCCTCGGTCGGGCGATCCAGGGCCTCGGCGGTGGCCTGCTCGCCGGGCTCGGCTACGCGGTCATTCGCTCCGCCCTCCCCGATCGGCTCTGGACGCGCGCGGCCGGGCTCGTCTCCGCGATGTGGGGCGTCGGCAACCTGCTCGGCCCGACGCTCGGCGGGGTCTTCGCACAGCTGGGGTGGTGGCGCGGCGCGTTCGTGCTGCTCGCCGTCATCGCGCTCGCGCTTGCCTGGGTGTCGCGGCGCGCCGTGCCGGGCGCGCACGCCGCAGGACACGAAAGCGCCTCGGTACCGCCTGTGCCGGTGTTCGCGCTCGTCTTGCTCGCGCTGGCCGCCGCCGCATTCAGCGTGACCGCGGTGCTCCCTCGCGGTGCGAGCACGGTCATCGGCCTCGTCATCGCAACTGCGCTGCTCGTCGCATTCGTGCTCCGCGAGCGCCGGGCAGCGGCAACCGTGCTCCCCCAGTCGACGTACCGTTCCGGCAATCCGCTGAAGTGGGTGTACCTGACCCTGGGCCTGTTGAGCGCCGGAGCGATGACCGAGGCATTCATTCCGCTCTTCGGGCAGCAGTTGGCGGGGCTCTCCCCCATCACCGCCGGTTTTCTCGGTGCGGCGCTCTCGGTCGGCTGGACGGTGGCGCAGCTCAGCAGCGTGAATCTCACCTCGAACCGCAGCCGAAGCACCGTCATCGTGCTGGGGCCGGCGCTCCTCGCAGCCGGCCTCGGCACCTATTCGGCATTGGTGGCGCCCGACGCAGACGCGTGGCGCGTGGCAGCTTGGGCGATCGCGCTGTTCGCGGCCGGCTGCGGCATCGGTATGGCATTCCCGCACTTGAGCGTCGCCGCGATGCGCAGCACTGACGATCCCGTCGAAGGCGCGAAAGCCGCCGCCGGCGTGAGCACGACCCAGCTCATCGCGAACGCCGTGTCTTCAGCGGTTGTCGGCGTGCTCGTAGCGGCAGGCGGCCCGGCAGCGCTCGGCTCCGCCCGCACGATGGCGGTCGGAATCGGCGCGGGTGCGGCACTTGGCCTGGTGACTGCCGTGCTGGCGATCCGCCGTCGCTCGTAGCCGGCATCGAAACGCGAGTAGGCCGGTCGCGGCATCGTTTCAGATGATGATCGTCGTGCGCGATGCGTCATCGGGGCCGACGCCCGGCCGAGCCCGCGTCGCACCCCAGGCGATCGCGATGCCGATGAGCACGAGCACGATGCCGCCCACGACCGCGGCGATCGCGAGCGCGACCCCCGGCCAGACCTGGGCGAGCACGCCCGCCACCACCAGCACAGCGCCGGGCACGATCGCCACACCGGGTCGCACCCGCGCGAATCGCATGCCGACCGCGAGCCACAGGGCGCCGATCGTGATGAGCCCGAAGCCGGCGAAACTCACGAGCGCACGTGCCGTCGCCCCGGTGAACGCCATCGCGATCAGCCCCGCGACGATCAGCAGTGCGCCACCGATTCCAGCGGTGATCGAACCGCGGCCGCGCACCAGTACGGCGATGCCGTTGGCGATGAGCGCCGTACCGAAGAGCACGACCAGAATCCAGCTCGCCGAGAAGAACGGCCACACCACCAGACCGACACCGATCAGCGCGACGACCACGCCGATGGCCATCACCGTCGCTTTCGGAAAGCGGCGTCCGGGTTCGCCCGAAGCGCCTGCGTCACGGGGAGACGGGAACGGCATCGGATACTGGGACACAGCGACCTCCGGGCAGTGCGGATCGACGGAGCGATTCGGTGGATCGGTTCAACGCTGCGGGTGCGGCGTTGGCCCCATGGTATGCGTCGAGGTCGAGCAGACGCCTCGAATCAGCAGGCTGATCGCCAGCAGCGTACGGGTCGCCTCCCAGCGCAGCACACGGTTTGCCACAATGGTGGGCGATGACCCCTGATGATTTCTCACGACCGGCGCTCGAGGTTGCGCCGATGCTGCTCGACGCACTCCTGACAGTCGAGGCTCCCGAGGGCGCAGTCTCGCTCCGCATCACCGAGGTCGAGGCATACCACGGTGTCGGATCGCCAGGACCACCAGACCTCGGGTCGCACGCACGAAACGGCAGGACTGACCGCAACGCATCGATGTTCGGCCCACCCGGCCACGCCTACGTCTACTTCTCCTACGGCATGCACTTCGCGATCAATGTCGTGTGCTCGCCCGAGGGCGCGGCCTCCGGGGTGCTGCTGCGCGCCGGCGAGGTGCGGGCGGGCGCCGATCTGGCGCGGCGACGGCGCAGCGCCCGTCGGCCTGAAGCGACCATCCAGGCACAGCAGCTCGCGCGGGGCCCGGGCAATGTCGCCCAGGCACTCGGCATCCGCCGCGACGTGCACGACGGACGCTCGCTGTTCGCCGCGCCGTTCAGCCTGGTACTCCCCGAATCCATGGCGCCGTGCATCGCTCACGGTCCGCGCGTCGGTGTTGCTGGTGCGGCGGGCGGGCCAGAGTTCCCCTGGCGATTCTGGATTCCCGGCGACCCGACGGTGTCGGCCTTTCGCCCGGGTCGAGGTGCTCCACGCCCGAACGTCGCCGACCACCCGTTCGACCCGCAGACCCACTGACCGTTCGCCTAGCCTCCGGGGCTCAGCAGTCCGGTCTCATAGGCGAGAATGACGAGCTGCGCGCGGTCGTGTGCGTGCACTTTCGACATGATGCGGTTGACATGCGTCTTCGCCGTGTGCGGCGAGATGACCAGCGACGTGGCAATCTCCTGATTCGAGCGACCGCGCGCGACGAGCAATAGCACCTCACGTTCGCGCTCCGTCAACAGCGCGAGTTCAGGGGCAGCCGCAACGTCGGCGCGCGGGGCCGCGGGCATCACGTACCGCGTGATGAGGCTTCGCGTCGCAACCGGTGAGAGCAGCGCCTCCCCCGCGTGCACCGATCGCACCGCGCGCACAATGTCATCGGGCTCCGACCCCTTGCCGATGAACCCGCTCGCACCGGCGCGAAGTGCGGCGACCACGTAGGCGTCTTCTTCAAAGGTGGTCAGCACCAGCACGTGCGTCGCTGCGTTCAGATGGTCAGCGCAGATCTGCTCGGTCGCGGCGATCCCGTCGACGACAGGCATCCGAATATCCATGAGCACGACATCGGGGCGCAGGATCGCCGTGCGTTCCACAGCTTCGGCCCCGTTGGCAGCCACGCCCACCACCGCGATATCGGGGTGCCCATCGAGAATGTCGCTTACGGCTTGACGAATGAGCATCTGGTCGTCGACCACGACAACGCGAATCGTCGGGCCCGCGGTCATGCGCGTGCCCCCTGCACGGGGAGACGCACCTCAAGCACGTAACGCTCGCCACCGGCTTCGTCGGTGATCCCTCCGTTGACGGGCCCCGCTGAAACGCTGCCGCCGAGCGCCGCTGCCCGCTCGCGAATGCCGACGAGTCCGTAACCGCTCCACGCGGGGGCGCTGTGTACGTCCCGGCGCGGTTCGGTCGGCACGGCGTTCGTGATGCGCACCGACACGTGCGATGTGGAGATGCCGATGGAGCACTCGACCGGCCCGTCTGCGCCATGCTTCTGCGCGTTCGCGAGCCCCTCCTGCACGATCCGATAGGTGGCCACTCCGACCGCATCCGGTACCGACGATGCTGCACCGGTGATCGCCGAGTGCACCTCACAGCCGCCGACACGAAGGTCGCTCACGAGCGCCGGGATGCGCGCGATCCCGGGTTGCGGCGCGTCTGGCACCGCTTCGATACCACGGTCAGCCGCCTCACCCGACGCTGCGATCTCCTCTGAGCGAAGATGCCTGAGCAACTCGCCGATTTCTGAGAGCGCTCCGCGCGCTGAACTGCGGATCGTGCCCAGCGCCGACTCTGCGCGCTCCGGTCGTGTGCGGAGTGCGCTCGATGCGACGCCGGCGTTCAGACTGATGACCGAGATTTGGTGGGCCACCGTGTCGTGCAGGTCACGCGCGATTCTGAGTCGTTCTTCGGAGACGCGACGCGAGGCTTCGGCTTCACGGGTCTCCTCTGCGCGCCGTGCGCGTTCCGTTGCGGCTTCGAACAGTTCGCGGCGCGACCGCGCGCTGTCGCCGAGCGCACCGGCGATCGCAGCTGCCGCGGCGGCCTGCAGCAGCCGCGGATCCGACGACTGCCAGTCCATGACCGCGAAGCTGATCACCAGAATCCACCCCGCGCTCACCCCGACCGTGACCGCCGTGACGATCCGCTCCGAGTGCGAGGCAAGACTGTAGGCGGCGATCGCGAGCGCGAGCATGGGCCCGAGCGTCGGCCATCCGAGCCCACTGGCGACGAAGAACAGGATGAGTGCTGCGCCGAGCACAAACACTGGCCAGCGGAGGCGCAACGCAAGAATTCCTGCCGACACACAGATGAGTGCGACCAGCGCGAGATCCCACCACACGGGAAGCTCGATCCCCCGACCGCCCCCGGGTGGTCCGAACCCGCTCGGCGACCCTGCAGTTCCCATGGCACCGGGGAAACCGAAGAATCCAGTACTCCCGGCGAACCCGCGCAGCGCGGGGAGTGCGGAGAGCACCCCTGCGATCACGACCACACCGACGACGGCTACTTCGATCCGCCAGTTCGCATCACCACCACGGAGCGCCCGAGCATCGTGCGAGGCGGGCGCAGAGGAAACAGGGAGAACCGACACGAGCACCAGTGTGCCCGTGATTCCTATGGGAGGCATCCACCTGGCGCGGCAGATCCGCATACCGCAGATGCAGTACCCAGGTGCACCCTACGGGGTGACGCGCATGAGTCTGACAGCCGCGAGACTCGCAGCAGCAACTGAAAGGACCTCCATGTACTGGACCATGCTCCGCAGCGAGCTGCTCGGCCGACGCCGTCAAACGATCGTCGTCGCCGTCGGCCTGGCCATCGCGATCGCTCTCGTGATCGTCGTGTCTTCTCTCTCCACCGGCATCAAGCAGGCGCAGACGCAAGCACTCGAGGGGGTGACCGGCGTGGGCACCGACCTCACCGTTACGGGTGCAGCGGCGGAGCCCGGCCAGGGAGGCGGCGGTCCGCGCTTCGACTTCGGCTCCGAGTCGGGAGACACCGATGAGGATGGCACGACGCGGGTCGCGCAGTCGAACCTCATGACGCAGCCGGGTCGCGGCACGCTCGATGCCTCGGCGGTGAGCACCATCACCGAACTGGATGACGTTTCGGTCGCGACGGGCACGCTCAGCCTGACCAACACCTCGTTCTCGGGCGAACTCCCCGACATGTCGCAGACGAGCGGGCAGGCCGCCGGTGAAGCCGCGACCGGTGATGCAGCGGAGGGCGCACCCGGCGGCTTCGGCGGAGGCGGGGGCGGGGGCGGCTTCGGCGGCGGTTCGTTCGGCGTCGACAGCTTCAGCGTGCTCGGCGTCGATCCCGCAGCGACCGATGTCGGGCCCCTCTCGGCGACCGAAATCACCGACGGGCGGGCACTCACCGCGGATGACGCCAACGCTCTCGTCGCCGTCGTCGATGCGAGCTACGCGACCGCCCAAGATCTCGCGGTCGGCGACACCCTGGAGGTCGGTTCGGACTCCGTCGAGATCGTCGGCGTGCTGGCATCGACCAGCACTGACGCCGATGCCGCGGCCAACGTCTTTCTGCCGCTCGGCACCGCCCGCACCCTCTCTGACTCCGACGATGTCGTGTCGACGGTGTACGTCGTCGCGAATGACTCCTCGTCGATCGACGGCGTGCAGGCGGAAATCGAGAGCGCCCTGCCCGACGCGACGGTGAACTCGCAGGCCGACCTTGCAGCACAGGTTTCGGGTTCGCTGGCGAGCGCGTCATCGCTCATCGGCAGCCTCGGCACGTGGCTTTCGATCATCGTGCTGGCCGTCGCCCTGGCGATCGCCGTGCTGCTCACCGGTGCCGGCGTCGCACGACGCACGCGCGAGTTCGGCACGCTGAAGGCCATCGGCTGGTCGAACGGACGCATCATCGGCCAGCTCGCCGGAGAATCCGGCATTCAGGCGCTCATCGGCGGCGCAGCAGGACTCGTGCTCGGCCTGGGAGCGATCGGCGTCATCAACCTGATCTCCCCCACGCTGCAGGCGGCAACGACGGGGTCGGGCTCGACCGGTGGCCCCGGCACCGGAGGCGGCATGCAGGGTGGTGGCATGCAAGGCGGCGGCATGCCCGGATCCGACGCAGCGGGGAGCGCCTCGAGCGGCGATGCCGCCGGCGCCATGGGCGGCTTCGGTGGCGGAGGAGGCGGGTTCGGCGAGACCGCTTCGAACACGGCGGACATCGTGCTGCACGCGCCGGTCACCCTCTGGGTCGTGCTCGCTGCGCTCGGCCTGAGTCTGCTCGGCGGCTTGCTCGCCGGCGCCTTCGCGTCGTGGCGCGCAGCCCGACTCAGCCCCGTCGAGGCGCTCCGCGCCGTAGCGTGACCCACCGACCACACCACTTGCACATCTGAGGAGCACCATGTCACTCACCACCACGGAGACAGCCGTGTCCGCATCACCGGATTCGAATCGCGCCCCCATCTACCGGCTTTCGGGCATCACCCGGCAGTACGAGAAGAAAGGTCAGCGAATCACCCCCGTGAGCGGTCTCGACCTCGACATCGCCACCGGCGAGTTCGCCACCATTCAGGGCCCGACCGGCGGCGGCAAGTCGACGCTGCTCCAGCTCTTGGGGGCGCTGGATCGCCCCACCTCCGGCACGATCACCCTGGATGGCACCGACCTCTCGCATCTCTCGGATGCTGAGCTCACGAGAGTGCGCAAAGAACGCATCGGATTCGTCTTCCAGTCGTTCAATCTGCTTCCCACGTTGACCGCAAGCGAGAATGTAGACACCGCGCTCGAGGGTCGGGGCATCTCAACCGCAGACCGCGCTGCGCGCGTTGGCGCCGCCCTCGCGAGAGTCGGCCTCGCCGAGCGCGGCGAGCACCGGCCGATGGAACTTTCGGGAGGTCAACAGCAGCGGGTTGCGATTGCTCGCGCGCTGGTCGCGCAACCGCACGTGCTGCTCGCCGACGAGCCCACGGGAAATCTCGACGAGTCGATGCGCGACGAAGTTCTCGGCTTGCTTGAGCAGCTGAACGCCGAGGGACTCACGATCATCGCGGTCACCCATGACTCGGCGGTCGCGAAGCGAGCGAAGCGCCGGTTGCGCCTCGAACACGGACGCATTCGCGACATTACGCGTTCGTAGAATTGCTTTCGTCCGTCTCGAGCGCGGACGCGCCGCTTTGCGGATGGAACTTCGCGAGGCCGACGACTCCGATGACCGCAACCGCGCCCGAGACGACGAAGGCGACACTGGCCCAGGCGGGGGCGCCCGCCGCCTCATCGAGCACGACGATGCCGATCAACACGGCAATGATGGGGTCGATCACGGTCAGCCCCGCGACCACGAGATCTGGCGGACCGGAGGAATAGGCGTTCTGCACGAAGACCATGCCCATGAGTGCGCCCGCGAGCAGCGCCGCGACGCAGACCCAGGTGAGCCACTCAAACTCCCCCTGCTGCAGCCGACCGATGACGGCCTTCGCAAAGGTGGCGACGAAGCCGTAGAGCACGCCGGCACCGACGATGTAGATCAATGCGACACTGCGATGACGGAACCCGATGAAGAGCGCGAGAATCAGTGCGAAGACGACGCCGAACGTGATCAGAATCTCGATCAATTTCGTATCGGTCACGGTCTGATCGGAGGCCGTGAACGCCGCGATGGAGACGAAGACCACGATGCCAAGCACGGCGAGGCCGATCGACCACCGCACGCGCTTGCCCAGTTGCACGCCGCTGACGCGAGAGTTCAGGATCGATGTGATCACGAGCCCCACGACGCCGATCGGCTGCACAATGATCAACGGCGACAACGACAGCGATCCGATCTGGAACACCACCGCGAGCCCCAGGAACAGCGTGCCGACGACCCACGAGGGGCGACGCAGCAGGTTTGCGACATGGCGGAACGAGAGTCCCGAGCCGGCACTCTCTCCGGTGATACGCTCGACCTTGTTGAGTCCGCGCGACTGATACTGCGCGCCGAACGCGAGCAGCGCCGCCCCCACCAGCGCGAGCGGAATACCCAAGAACTGCTTGGGGTCGAGCGTCGTCACCTCAGCCATCGCGTCGGCGAGACCGATGCTCGCGACGTGCGAGGCGGCGATGATCAGGCTCGAATGCACACCATCACCCTAGCGGGTGGTGGTCGCGGTGACACTGCGGCTGGCCGCAGGGGCGCCGTTACCGGTCGCCCTCGTCCCCGCGCATCAGTTCCACGAGCCGCGCTGCAGCGCGCGGCACCTCGTCGTTCACGATGATCTCGTCGAACTCATCGGCCGCCGCGAGTTCGACCTTCGCCGTTTCCAAACGACGTGCACGCTCTTCCTCGTCCTCGGTGCCGCGACCGACCAGACGATCAACCAGCTCGTCCCAGCTCGGCGGAGCAAGGAACACCAGGCGGGCTTCCGGCATACTCGCGCGCACTTGACGCGCACCCTGCAAATCGATCTCGAGGAGCATCAGCTCGCCGCGCTCTGCAGCCTCGACGACCGGGCGACGCGGAGTGCCGTACCGGGACCGGTTGTGCACCGTCGCCCACTCCAGGAGGTCATCCGCAGCGAGCATCCGGTCGAAACCTTCATCGTCGACGAAGTAGTAGTGGCGGCCGTGCTCCTCACCGGGTCGCGGGGCGCGGGTCGTCGCCGAGACCGAGAGCTTCACTTCTGGGAAGTGCTCGCGGATATACGTCGCGACCGTGCCCTTGCCGACAGCCGTCGGACCGGCCAACACCGTCAGCGGCGGACGAGGGCCGACGCGAACGGTGCCGGTGCGATCCCGCACGAACGACTCGAGGCGGTCGCGCTGCAGCTTGCCGAGACCGCCGAGACGCTTGCGCTCGGAGATACCGAGATCGTCGCGCACGCGCTCCGCTTTCACCGCCCCGATCGCCGGAAACGAGAGGAGGAAATCGGTAATGCGCAGGGACGAAGCCGGGGTGCCCGGCACACGCGACTGCTCCATCACGCGGAACGGGGACACCTCGCCGGAGCGGAGACGGCGCTTCAACTCGGCACGGGCCTGGCGTGCCGCGATGGCGGCTCGATTGGCCGCAACGCGATCCACCTCCGGCATCGTCCGTTCACTCGTCGTCAACAGTCCACTCCCCTGATATCCCTGTGCGCATTCGTTGCGTAGTCGGGTTACAGCCTAGGCCGCTTCGCCGCTCAACGCGAAGCGGATCGCCCCAGCGCGCTCCAGGATGCGGTCACGGAGCCCGTCTGGGCCGCCCTGCAGAATGCTTCGGGACTCGTTCGCGAGCAGCGCGTGCCCGATACCGCCGAAAATTTCTGCCGCCTCCTCGATACGCGCACCCTGGTGTCCGAACCCCGGAGCCAGCACCGGCAGCGCCGGCCCAGCTGGCCGCTCAGCGGTCTCGATCTCGAAACCCGAGAGGTCCAGCGTCGCTCCGAGCACGACGCCGACGGAGCCGATCAAAGCTGCGCCAGACACCGAGTGTTCGGCGTTCCAGGCCTCCGCATCGGCCACCATCGCCGCAGCGACCGTACGGCCGTCGGCGCGGCGCGCACGCTGCACGTCGACCGCCTCAGGGTTCGAGGTCGCTGCGAGCACGAACAGACCCTTGCCGTGCGCGGTCACGTGACGAAGCGCGCCCTCGAGTGTGCCGAAGCCCTGATACGCGACCACCGTCATGGCGTCGGCCTCGAGCGGAGATCCCGGCGCCAACCAGGTGTCGGCGTACGCACCGAAACTCGACCCGATATCGCCACGCTTCACATCGGCGACGACCAGCACGCCGGCGTCGCGCGCATCGGCGAACACCCGCTCGAGCGCCGCAAAACCCGCCGAACCGAAACGCTCGAAGAACGCGATCTGCGGTTTCACACAGGCCGCGACCCCGGCAGCGGCAGCGACCACGTCGCGCCCCATGCGCTCGGCTCCCGCCGCATCATCCGACACGCCCCAGGCGTTGAGCAACGGCCCATGCGGGTCGATGCCGGCGCACAGGTGCCGGCCCGCAGCGAACTCCGCCGCGAGCCGGTCACCGAATGTCGTCGACGTCATCAGCGGACGAGTGCCGCGTCACGGTCGGCCTGGTACTCCTGCAGCGACTTCACGTCGAACCCGACGCGCTGGGCCGAGATCGCCCCGACCGCGGCCGACAGCTCAGACACCGTCGTGAAGATCGGCTTGTCCGCGGCCACGGCTGCGGCGCGGATCTCGTAGCCATCGGCACGCGCCGAGCTGCCCGACGGCGTATTGATGATCATGTCGATCTCGCCTCGGTTGATCAGGTCGACGATCGTGTCGCCGTCGGCGCCGGCACTGTGCTTGCGCACGACCTCGGAATCGATGCCGTTGCGGCCGAGCACCACCTGGGTGCCCTGCGTCGCGAGAATGCGGTAGCCGAGCTCCTGCAACCGCAGCGCGGGGAGCACGATGGAGCGCTTGTCGCGATCCGCAACCGACAGGAACACGGTTCCGCTCTGCGGCAGCTCGCTGCCGGCGGCCGACTGGCTCTTCGCGAACGCGGTCGGGAAGTCGCGGTCCATGCCCATGACCTCGCCGGTGGAGCGCATCTCGGGCCCGAGCAGCGAGTCGACCACGAGGCCCTCGTTCGTGCGGAAGCGCTTGAACGGCAGCACGGCCTCCTTCACCGCGATCGGTGCGTCGATCGGGGCGCGTGAGCCGTCGCGCTCGGGCAGCAGGCCCGCGGCGATGAGCTCGGCGATGCTCTCGCCCGCCATGATGCGCGAGGCGGCCTTGGCGAGCGGAATCCCGAGCGCCTTCGACACGAACGGCACCGTGCGCGACGCGCGCGGGTTGGCCTCGAGCACATAGAGCACGCCCTGGCCAATCGCGAACTGCACGTTGAGCAGCCCGCGCACCCCGATGCCCTCGGCGATGCCGAGCGTGGCCTCGCGCACCTGGGCGATCTGGTCGTGGCCGAGCGTGACGGGCGGCAGGGTGCAGCTCGAGTCGCCCGAGTGCACACCGGCCTCCTCGATGTGCTCCATCACGCCGCCGACGTACAGCTGCTCGCCATCGTAGAGCGCATCGACATCGATCTCGATCGCGTCATCGAGGAAGCGGTCGACGAGCAGCGGGTGGCCGGGGCCCACGAGAGCGTGGCCCTCGATGCGACCGAAGTAGCCGTGCAGCGACTCGGTGTCGTAGACGATCTCCATGCCGCGGCCGCCGAGCACGAACGACGGGCGCACGAGCACGGGGTAGCCGATCTCTTCGGCGATGCGAATCGCACCCTCTTCGTCGATCGCCGTGCCGTTGCGCGGCGCGAGCAGGCCCGCGCGCTCCAGGATGCGCGAGAATGCTCCGCGCTCCTCGGCCAGGTCGATCGCCTCGGGCGTGGTGCCCAGAATCGGGATCCCGGCATCCTTCAGCGGCTGCGCGAGCCCGAGGGCCGTCTGCCCGCCGAGCTGCACGACGACGCCCAGCAGTTCGCCCGACGCCTGCTCGGCGTGGATGACCTCGAGTACGTCCTCGAGCGTCAGCGGCTCGAAGTACAGGCGATCCGACGTGTCGTAGTCCGTCGACACCGTCTCGGGGTTGCAGTTGATCATGATCGTCTCGTAGCCCGCGTCCGACAGCGCGAACGACGCGTGCACGCAAGAGTAGTCGAACTCGACGCCCTGGCCGATGCGGTTCGGGCCGGAGCCGAGAATGACGACCTTCTTGCGGTCGCTCGGCGCGACCTCGGTCTCGAAGTCGTACGACGAGTAGTGGTAAGGCGTGAGCGCCGGGAACTCGCCCGCGCAGGTGTCGACCGTCTTGAAGACGGGGCGGAGGCCGAGCCCGTGACGCAGGCCACGGATCTCGGACTCCGAGACGCCGCGGATCGCAGCGATCTGCACATCCGAGAAACCGTGATCCTTCGCCTCGCGCAACACCTCGAGCGTGAGCTGCGGCGCCTGCTTCACGGCCTCCGCGACCTCGTTGATGAGCTGGATCTGGTCGAGGAACCAGGGGTCGATCGCGGTCGACTCGAACACCTGCTCGATGGTCGCGCCGAGGCGCAGCGCCTGCTGCACGTCGACGATGCGGCCGTCGGTCGGGCGCTTGATGATTTCGAGGATCTCGGCGACCGGGCGGGTCTCTGCGCCCCAGTGGAACGAGGTGCCACGCTTCTCGAGCGAGCGCAGCGACTTCTGCAGCGCCGTCGTGAAGTTACGGCCGATGGCCATCGCTTCACCGACCGACTTCATGGTGGTGGTCAGCGTGTCGTCGGCGGCGGGGAACTTCTCGAACGCGAAGCGCGGCGTCTTCACGACGACGTAGTCGATCGACGGCTCGAAGCTCGCCGGAGTCTTCTGCGTGATGTCGTTCGGAATCTCATCGAGACGGTAACCGAGCGCAAGCTTCGCGGCGATCTTCGCGATCGGGAAGCCGGTGGCCTTCGATGCGAGCGCCGACGAGCGCGAGACGCGCGGGTTCATCTCGATCACGATGATGCGGCCGGTCACGGGGTCGACGGCGTACTGAATGTTGCAGCCGCCGGTGTCGACGCCCACGCGGCGGATGATGTCGATGCCGATGTCGCGCAGCTTCTGGTACTCGCGGTCGGTCAGCGTGAGTGCGGGCGCGACCGTGATCGAGTCGCCCGTGTGCACGCCCACGGCGTCCACATTCTCGATCGAGCAGACGACGACCGTGTTATCGGCAGTGTCGCGCATGAGTTCGAGCTCGTACTCCTTCCAGCCCAGGATCGACTCTTCGAGGAGCACCTCGGTGGTCGGGCTGTAGTGGAGGCCGTCACCGGCGATGCGCACGAGCTCTTCTTCGGTGTAGGCGAAGCCAGAACCGAGGCCGCCCATGGTGAACGAGGGACGGACCACGAGGGGGTAGCCCAGATCCTTGGCGAACTCCTTCGCCTCTTCGATCGTGTGGGCGATGTGCGAGCGTGCCACGTCGGCACCCGACTCGAGCACGAGCTCCTTGAAGATCTGGCGATCCTCACCGCGCTGAATCGCGTCGACCTTGGCGCCGATCAGTTCGACGCCATGCTTTTCGAGGATGCCGAGATCGTGCAGTGCAATCGCCGCGTTGAGCGCCGTCTGGCCGCCGAGCGTCGGCAGGATCGCATCGGGGCGCTCCTTGATGATGATCGACTCGATGACCTCGGGGGTGATCGGCTCGACGTAGGTCGCGTCGGCGAAGTCGGGATCGGTCATGATCGTCGCCGGATTGGAGTTCACGAGGATGACGCGCACGCCCTCCTCGCGGAGCACCCGGCACGCCTGGGTGCCCGAGTAGTCGAACTCGCAGGCCTGACCGATGACGATCGGGCCCGAACCGATGACGAGAACGGAGTTGATGTCTGAACGCTTGGGCATGTCTTTAGGCCTCCGTGGCGGTGGTCTTGCGCTCGGTGACCAAAGCGCGGAATCGATCGAAGAGGTAGAACGCGTCGTGCGGGCCGGCGGCCGCCTCGGGATGGTACTGCACCGAGAACGCGGGGATGTCGAGGCACTCGAGGCCCTCGACGACCTGGTCGTTGAGACTGAAGTGGCTCACCTGCACGCGACCGAAGCCCTCGGGCGCGTCAATTTCGCCCTCAATGGGCGCGTCGACGGCGAAGCCGTGGTTCTGGGCGGTGATCTCGACGCGACCGGTGCGCTTGTCGAGCACGGGCTGGTTGATGCCGCGATGCCCGAACGGCAGCTTGTAGGTGCTGAAGCCGAGTGCGCGACCCAGCAGCTGGTTGCCGAAGCAGATGCCGAAGTAGGGCACGCCGTCGCGCAGCAGTTCGCGCAGCACGACGACCTGCGCATCGCTCGCTGCAGGATCGCCGGGCCCGTTCGAGTAGAACAGCGCGTCGGGCGCGATCGTGCGGATCTCCTCAAGCGAAGTCGAAGCGGGCAGCACGATGACGTCGAAGCCGTGCTCCGACAGGTACTGCACCGTGGCTCGCTTGATACCGAGGTCGAGCACCGCGATGGAGCCGACGCGGTCGACGCCCTCGGCCGCCGGAACGTCGTAGCGCTCCGGCGTCGTCACGGCCTCGGAGAGGTTCTTGCCGGCCATCGACTCCTGCTCGCGCACGAGCTCGAGCTGCGCCTCATCAGAGAGATCGAAATCCGCGCCCGAGAACACGCCCGCGCGCATGGCACCGGCCGAGCGGATGTGACGGGTGATCGCACGCGTATCGACACCCGAGATGCCCACGACGCCGTCGTTCACCAAGTCCTCGTCGAGCGAGCGCTCGGCGCGGAAGTTGGACACCCGCCGCGCGGGGTCACGGACGATGAACCCGGCGACCCAGATCTTGCGCGACTCCATGTCGGTGTCGTTTGCGCCTGTGTTGCCGATGTGCGGTGCCGTCATGAGCACGATCTGCCCGGCGTAGGACGGGTCGGTCAGCGTCTCCTGGTATCCGGTCATGCCCGTCGAGAACACGACCTCGCCCAGCGTGCGCCCGGTCGCCCCGTAAGCGCGTCCCACGTATCGTCGGCCGTCTTCCAGCACCAGCACAGCGCTGCCCGTGGGCACCGCCGCAGCCGGGGGCACGGTGACGCCTTCGGGCGTCACGGCGGTTGCCGTCTCTTCGGTCGTGTTCGTGGTCACGCATCCTCCTGGGTGGTGTGGGAAGGGGTATGGGTCTGAGAAGCCGGCGCAGCTGAGTCGGCCAGCGCAGCCGGAAAGAGTGCGGCGATGGCGCGCTCGAAGCGCACCTGTTCGGCGGGATCGGTGAAGCGGAAGCTCGATTCGACCTCGCGTCCGTCGGTGGCTTGCCACTGCAGCAGTGACAGGCCATCGCGCTCGACCGCCTTGCCGACGCGGCGGCTCGCGACGCCGGCGCCGAGCACTCGATTCGCAGGCAGGTGCACGGGCGACTCGCCGGTCACCGCGACCGTGACGCCGTCGGCGCGGATGGCGAGGTCGGCGAAGCCCTTGTAGCGCAGGCCCGGAATCGAGAGCCGTTCGAGCGGTGCACCGATCGGGGTCGTCGAGACGTAGCTCGCGTGCGGAAACTCGGCGAGCACTGCGCCGACCAGCGCCGCGCCGTGCTCGGCGAAGCCGCCGTGGCGACGTGCTCGCGCGCGCCAGCCGAGCCACATGCCGAGCAGAATGATTGCCGCGATGGCGATCATGATGATCGCAAAGGTGCCGCGGCTCACCGGGCGGCTCCTGCGGCAGCTACGGTTTCGGGGGCGACGAGCTCCCCGTCGTCGACTGTGAGATACCCGCGACGCACGGTGTAGGCGACCCGGCCGGGCAGCTCCATACCAAGGAACGGCGAGTTCACACTCTGACCGCGCAGGTGGTCGGTCGAGAACGTGCTCAGACCGTTCGGGTCGACGAGCACGAGGTCGGCGGGCTGGCCCGCTTCCAGGGCGCTTGGGTGCCCCTCGAGTCGGCCGATCTCGGCTGGGCGCTGCGAGAGCAGCACCTCGAGCTCGGCCCAGCTCGCGTGCGCCTCCTGCACGAGGGTGAGCAGCGCGATCGGCAGGGCGGACTCGAGGCCCACCATGCCGAATGCCGCGGCGTCCCATTCGCAGTCTTTCGCCTCGACCGGATGCGGCGCGTGGTCGGTCGCAATGATGTCGATGATGCCGTCGGCGATAGCCGCACGCAGAGCGCGCACGTCTTCCTCGCGACGCAACGGCGGATTCACCTTGTACCGGGCGTCGTAACTGCGCGCGAGCTCCTCGGTGAGAATCAGGTGATGCGGCGTCACTTCAGCCGTCACTTGCACCCCGCGGGCCTTGGCCCAGCGAATCACCTCAACCGAGCCCGCCGTCGAGAGGTGGCAGATGTGCAGGCGTGCACCGATGTGCTCGGCGAGCAGCACGTCACGGGCGATGATCGACTCCTCGGCGACCGCAGGCCATCCCTTCAGCCCGAGTTCGCTCGACAGCGCGCCCTCGTTCATCTGGGACCCCTCGGTCAGGCGGGGATCTTGCGCGTGCTGCGCGATGACACCGTCGAAGGTCTTCACGTATTCGAGGGCCCGGCGCATGAGCAGTGGGTCGTGCACGCACTTGCCATCGTCGGAGAACACGCGCACGGTGGCGCGCGAGTCGGCCATCGCACCGATCTCGCTGAGGCGCTCCCCCGCGAGATCTTCGGTGACCGCACCGATGGGGCGCACCGTCGCGTAGCCCGCCGCTTCGCCGAGCGCCTGCACCTGCTCCACAACGCCCGCCGTGTCTTGCACCGGCAACGTGTTGGCCATCGCGAAGACGCTCGTGAAGCCGCCCGCAGCGGCCGCGCGCGTGCCCGTGAGCACCGTCTCCGACTGCTCGAACCCGGGCTCGCGCAAGTGGGTGTGCAGGTCGACCAGGCCGGTGAGGGCAACGAGTCCTTCCGCGTCGATGACGCGCTCGCCGGTGCGGGGCTCGAGACCGCCCGCGGCCTGGGTCGCGCGCTCGACGATGACGCCGTCGGCGATGCGCAGATCCACCGCCGCCGCGTCGGAAACCTGCTGCCCGCGCTGCGTCAGTGCGGCAGCCAGACGGGCTCCGCGGATGAGAATTCCTGAGGTCGTGTCGGTCATGCCTGCTCCGTTCGTTCGCCGGAAAGTAGAAGATAGAGGGCCGCCATGCGCACCGAGACACCGTTGGCGACCTGCTCGAGCACGGTCGACCGTACCGAATCGGCTGCGCTCGACGAGATCTCGAGTCCGCGGTTCATGGGGCCGGGATGCATCACGATTGCGCGTTCGGTCAGCGCCGCCAATCGCGCGTCGTCGAGGCCCCAAATGCGGGCGTACTCACGCTCGTTCGGGAAGAAGGCAGCGTGCATGCGTTCGCTCTGGATGCGCAGCATCATGACGACGTCGGGCTGCTCCTCGCGCAGCGCAGCGTCGAAAGAGTGGTGCACGGTCACGGGCCACCCGCGGGCGCCGTACGGCAGCAGCGTCTCGGGGGCGACAAAGCTCACATGGGCGCCGAGCGCCGTGAGTAGCCAGAGGTTCGACCGAGCGACCCGCGAGTGGGCGATGTCGCCCACGATCACGACGGACACCCCATCGAGGTCGCGGCCACGGCTCGCATCGCCGAACAGTCTCCGGCGCATCGTGAACGCGTCGAGCAGCGCCTGCGTCGGGTGTTCGTGCGTGCCGTCGCCGGCGTTGAGCACCCCGGCATCGATCCAGTTGCTGCTCGCGAGCTTCGCCGGTGCACCCGAAGCGGGGTGGCGGATCACCACACCGTCTGCACCGATCGCCTGCAGGGTTTGCGCCGTGTCTTTGAGCGATTCGCCCTTCGACACCGATGATCCCTTGGCGCTGAAGTTGATGACGTCGGCGCTCAGACGTTTCGCGGCAGCCTCGAACGAGATGCGGGTGCGCGTCGAATCTTCGAAGAAGAGATTCACGACGGTCTTGCCGCGCAGGGTGGGGAGCTTCTTGATCTCGCGCTGCTGCGTCGCCGCCATGTCTTCAGCGGTATCGAGAATGAGAATCGCCTCGTCGCGCGACAGGCTCCGGGTATCGAGCAGGTGCCTCATGCGGTGGGCTCCGTGCTCGCCCCGGGCTCCACGCTCGCGCGACCGTCATCGGGGATGGTGATCTCCGCAGCGATGGTGACCTCGTCGACCCCGTCGTGCTCCTCGAGCCGCACCGCGATGCGTTCGTGCTTCGCACTGGGCAGATTCTTGCCGATGTAGTCCGCGCGAATCGGGAGCTCGCGGTGACCGCGGTCGATCAGCGCGGCGAGGCGCACCACTTGCGGCCGCCCGTGATCGTTCAGCGCATCGAGCGCGGCGCGCACGGTACGACCGGAGTACAGCACGTCGTCGACCAGCATGACCGTTGCGCCGTCGATACCGGCGACCGGCATCTCGGTGGGGTGCGGTGCGCGCGTGGGGTGCTGTGCCAGGTCATCGCGATACATCGTGACATCGAGGCTGCCGACGGGCACCTCGACGCCTTCGATGCGCGAGATGATGTCACCGATGCGTCGGGCGAGGTGACTGCCGCGGGTCGGAATGCCCACGAGAACGAGCCCCTCGACGCCCTTGTTGGCCTCGATGATTTCGTGCGAGATTCGGGTCAGCGCACGCGAGATTTCAGCGCCTTCGAGCACCGTTCGCGTTCCCATTAACCGAGCCCCCCTTCCCCGCCTCACGGGACGGAATTTAAAGAAAAGCTTGCAACCACGCCAGCCTACCGCATCCGCAGGCCGCGATCGTGCGCTCCATCCATCGAAACGACGAAGCCCCACCTCCGGGCGTACCGACAGGTGGGGCTTCAGTGCAGAGCGTCAGGCGCCGGCGTGATCCGCGATCTTGCCGAGTACCCCGTTGACGAACCGGCCAGAGTCATCGGTGGAGTATTCTTTCGCGAGTTCCACGGCCTCGTCGATCGCGACGGCGGCGGGCACCTCATCGTTGTGGATGATCTCCCACGCCGCGAGACGCAGCAGCGCGCGATCGATGTGCGGCATACGCTCCAGGGTCCACCCCTGCGCGTAACTCACGATGAGCTCATCGATCTCGTCCCGGTGGTCAGAGACCCCGTCGACGATCTCGCGGGCGTATAACCAGGATGCAGCGCGATCGGGTTCGCCCGCGGCGCGCTGCGCCTCGGCGTTCACGATCGTCGCCATGGACTCGCCGCGCAAGTCGGCCTGGTAGAGCATGTCGAGCGCGCGCTTGCGCGCCTTGGTGCGTGCAGACATTCAGGATTAATCGTTGACGCGGCCGAGGTAGTCACCCGTGCGGGTGTCGACCTTGACCTTCGTGCCGGTCTCGAGGAACAGCGGCACCTGGATCTCCGCGCCCGTCTCAACGGTCGCAGGCTTCGTACCGCCGGTCGAGCGATCGCCCTGCAGGCCGGGCTCAGTGTACGTCACCTCGAGCACGACCGACGCCGGGAGCTCGATGTAGAGGGGCTCGCCCTCGTGCAGCGCGATCTGCACCTGGAGGTTCTCGAGCATGAACTTCGCGGCATCGCCGACGACGGTGTTCGACACGGTGAGCTGATCGTAATCGCTCTGATCCATGAAGACGAAGTCCTGACCATCCTGGTACAGGTACTGGAAGTCGCGACGATCAACATTCGCGGTTTCGATCTTTGCGCCCGCGTTGTAAGTCTTGTCGATGATCTTGCCCGACACGACATTCTTCTGCTTGGTGCGCACGAACGCGCCGCCCTTGCCCGGCTTCACGTGCTGGAATTCCACCACGCTCCACAACTGGCCGTTGTCCTTGATGACGGTACCGTTCTTGATGTCATTCGAGCTGGCCATGCAGTGTTTCTCCGGATTCTGTAAAGTTCAAGCGCCCAAATACGCGCCGAACCAGCATACACGGCACCCGCTTTGGACACTCTCTACAACGCCGAGGCTGCGGCGTGCACGATTCTTCTAAGCTCGCAGCATGCACATGATTTTTCGAACGCTCTGGCATCAGTGGTTCGTCGGTCGGCGCGGCCAGAAACTCGGGTTCGACGGGGTCTCGCGATCCCGGTTCCGCGTCTGGCCCACCGATCTCGACATCCTCCGCCACATGAACAACGGCAAGTATCTGTCGATCATGGATGTCGCACGATTCGATCTCATCCAGCGCAACGGCGTGTGGGAGCTGTTCGCGCGCGAGAGCTGGTATCCGGTTGTTGTCGGCCAGACGATCTCGTACCGCAAATCCTTGAACCCGTGGATGCGGTTCTGGATCGAATCTCGCATTCTGGGATTCGACGACCAGGCGGTGTACATGGAGCAGCGATTCGTGCGCCCCGACGCGCAGAGACGACCCGACATCTATGCCCGCGCAGTGGTGCGCGCGCGCATTCTCCGTCGGTCGGGTGGCGTCGTACCCGTCGACGAGATTCTCGAGAAGAGTGGAGCCGACCCCGCCCAGCTCGTCGTGCCCGACGATGTGCTTGAGTGGGGGCGCACGACGCGACTCCCGTCGACGCGAACGGACGCGATCAGCGATTGGACCGACTCGCGGCGCTAACCCAGCGGGGTGCGCGTTCCGAGGTGGGGGCCCTGATTCCCGATCTCCCGGCAGGTGATGCGGATCACCCGCTCGCTGGCATCGTAGACGTGCCTGGCTGCGAGACGCCCTTCGGAGAGCGGCCCCGCAACCCACGTAAAGCTTGCGCTGTCGACGGGCGATTCGCCCGCAGCCGCACGCATCAGCTGCAGCATGAGCATTTCGGGGAGGGTCGCGTGCCGCCCATGGTCGAACCCGAGTCCGAGTACAGGCGGGCGGGCTCCCGACGGCACGGCTCTGAGCGTCCAAACGGCATCCGCGCCCGGCACCGCGGGTGAACCTTCCGGAGTCGCGTCGAGCAACGGGAACTCCCGCTCGGCTTCGGGCCCGAACACGAGTGGTGCACCCTCCGCGGATTCCGCGTACGCCTGACCCTCACCCGACTCAGCGGCACGCGTGAACCCAGCAATCCAGCGGTCGCGGCCGAGGCCGTGCGGGGCGGGCACCGCGAGGTACTCCCCCGTCGCAGCGCCACCCTCGCGCCCCGTGCCACGAGTGCTACGACTCGCACGTGCCGCGTCGTCATGCGGCAGCGACCGGGCGATCTCCGCAAGGTCGACCCCTGCGGCGGCAAACGCCTCGGGTTCGGGCAACGATACGCCGAGCCAGCCAGCGGCCGTGCGCGCCGCAGCGAAAGAGCGCTCGGCGAACGCAGTCGCTGCAGCACCCGCCACGTCTGCGAACGCCGCGTGCGGCAGAAGCTTCGACGCCGCTCGATCGAGCTCGGCATCCGCCGCGGCAGCCGCTACCGCCGCTGCGTCTCGCGTGCCGTGCACGGCGAGCGCGGAATCGAGTTGGGCTGCGAGCTCTGGGAAGAGCAGTCTCGCGAGCTGCACCCCGGCTCCTGTATCGGCGCCTTGCACCGCCGGCGCCGTCGCGGGACCACCGGCAGCCGTCGCTGCATCGAGACCGACCGCATCATGCTTCGCGCACACGTCTTGCTCCTCTCACCGTCGCCACGATACCTCGGAGCGCGCACTCATGTCGCACGCGCGAGCCTCAACCCCGCACCCGCGATGACGCGACTTCGTCGACGACGAGTGCGCGCAGCGCGTCGGGAAGCGCCCGCACGTCGTCGATACGTCGCGCGTCGGGAGCGTAGCGCACCACCGTATCGCCGGCGCCGAGCCCGATCGCGTGCACCCGAATGCCTGCCCGACGGAGACGTTTCGCCGCGTGCTCGGCGGCAAGCGGATCGTTGGATCCGCCATCGGTGACCAGAACCACCACGCGCCGCCGCTCGAGCGGTTCGGTGGTGGGCTGACCCGAATCGACATCGAGTCCGAGTGTGGTGGCAGCAGCGTGCAAAGCCGCGCCGTCGTTGGTCGAACCGCGCGGCTCGCGCAGCGCACTGTGCACGGCGATGCGGGCCGCATCGCTCATGCCCGCAGAAAGCGGTTTGACCACCTCGACCGTCGAGTCGAACACGATCAGGGCTGCCCGGATGTCGAGGTCCAGCGGCACACCTCCCACGCGTTCGGCGTCAGCGACGTCGCGAGCGACACCAGCGAGGCCCTCGCACATGATGAGCATGGCGTCCGAAGCGAGGGCGGCCGCGGCGCCCTGCATCGAGGCAGAGCGGTCGACAATCAGCACGTAGTCGGTGCTGCCCGCGCAACGCTTGCGCCGCATGCGCACGGTGCGGTCTCGGAAGGCGCGCGGTTCCGGCGCTCCCGCCCGGGCCTCGGCAACGGCACTCGCGAGGGCCTCGACAGCGAGCTCGGACCCCGTAGACCGTGGCCGTGAGCTGGGGTGTCGTCGTGGCACCAACCTGTCGGCGATCACCTCCGCCCAAACCGACCGCATCCGCTCGATCTCTGCGGAGAGCGCTTCAGCCCGCGCGCGATAGGCATCGAGCGAGACTCGCGCGGCGCCTCCCCCGGATCCGGCGCCGGCGTTCTCGCGGCGCTGCGTCGACACTGGGTCCGGCTCCGCATCGTGTGCGCGATCTGACGCTGTCGGCAGCCGGCTGTCGAGGTGGCCCCCGCCGGGCATCGGCGTGTCGAGCATGTGCTCGACGAAGCCGGCGTGCTCGGCAGCGAACAGGTCCGCGCCCTCCGCGTGCTCACGCCCCTCGCCCGCACGCGCGCGATCATTCGAGGCGTTCGGCTCCGCACCCGGGTCGGGCATGGACTCGGCATCATCGGCCGACTGCGCACTCGCGTCTGAGTCGCCGCTCCCGGGAGCCGTCAGCCCAAGGTCGGCGGCCGCGTCGTCGGGATGCTCCGAACCGCGAGCGTCTGCGTCCGGGGTCGCGACATCGGCATCCAAGCCGCGCTCGCGCGCGTCGAGCGCCAGCAGCCGTTCGTAGCCCGGAAGCAGGAGTGCGATCGCGCGCAGGTAGCGCTGCAGCGCGGATCGACGCCGATCAGAGTTGAGCACGCGACGCACGCCGATTACACCGGTGCTGACCTCGGCCTCGGCGTGCACCGCCTGCCATTCCACGCGTACCTCGCGGTCGAACCCCGAGATACTGTCTGTTTCTGATACGTCGACTGCCACTGATAACACTAGAACGACCCACTGCAAATGGCGCGGAAGCGCCGACACATCGGTCGGCAAGCTCCGCGCGAGTGCTGCGCCCAGCGCGGAACGCAACCCCGGCATCACACCGATGAGCTCGGCGATGGCTTGCGCGCGGTGCACAGTGTCGAGGAGCGGAATCGCATCAGGCCGAAGCCGAGCGAGCGACGCCCGCCGTCGAGATCGGGGCACTTCGACGCGTTCAGCTCGGGGACCCTCCCACAGATGCAGCAGCGCGAGCGCGACCGTCTCCCGCACCCCGTGCCCCCGCGCGGCGTACCAACCGAGGCCGACGGACAGCCCCTCGTCGGTGCGCTCCCAGTGGTCACCGTCGCTGACATCGAGGGTGATGCCGACGATCGCACGTGCGGCCTCCAACTGGGCTCGGGCCTGAGCCCGCGCTTCGGCGTCGGGGCCGGGAACCGCCTCGGTTGCACGCTCGGCCAGCGCTGCCGCAGAAGCTGCCGCAGGCGTACCGTCCGGGTCGATCATGTCGCCACCCTATCGCCGGGCTCCGACATTCGCACCCGTGGTAGCGTGACGCTCATGTCGCCGTCCGTCTCCGATCCCGTCGTGCTCGAGGCAGCGGAGCTTCGCGCCGAACGCCGTCGTATCTTGCACGCGCTCGCATCCTTCGACTCCGGCGCGCATCTCTCGGACACCGGCTCGCAACACGTCGAGCTCCAGCACGACCTCGCCGCCATCGAGCGCGACCTGGCGGCGCTGCTGCAGCACCCCGATCATGCCGCTCGGATCGACCGCGCGCTCGACGACCGGGCGGCGACGCTCCGACTGGCCGCCCGCCTGCGCATCGACGCCCGCCGCAGCAAGCGCCTCGACGCAGACGCCGACACCATCCTCGCGAGTGCCGCGCGCGCAGCGCGGTCCAGCGGCGCCCGTGAGGTCACCCGCGGCGAGTTGGTTCGCATCGCCGCCCTCCGCAGTGCGGCGCGAGACCTGCGCGAGGGCCGTCGAACACACTCTCAGCGCCCAGAGTCCCCGGCCGTGTTCGGCGATTGGCGATCCGGCATCACCACCGAGCAGCGTCGCGACGCGGTCCTCGATGCACTCGGCACCGTGCGCATCCGCGAGGCTCGCGGCCAACTGCGGGACGGCCTGCTGCGCACCTCCCAGATGCGCAGCATCATCTCGGAGGCGCTCCCCGGGCTGCGGCTCGGTGATCCGGTGCTGCTCATCGGTGAGACGGGCGGCGCGAAAACCGCGCTCGCCGAATATCTTTCCCGCCACGGACTCGGCCGCGAGCCCGAGCTCGTGTCAGGCTACGGCGACATCACGAGCGCGCAGGTCATCGGCACACATGAGCTCCGGGCGGAAGGCGGTGCCACCGTCACCGTGTTTACGCCCGGGCCCCTCGTGCGCGCCATGGCGGAGGGACGGCCGGTGATTCTTGACGAGGTCAACGCCATGCCCGCCGAGTTCTTGAAGCGGCTCAATCGCATCCTGCAGCTGCGTCCCGGCGACCACCTCGACGTGCAAGAGGACGCAGGCCGGCGCGTCGAGATCGCCCGGGGCTTCGCCATCATCGCAACCGCGAATGAGCAGACCCCGCACCGCTACCGCGGTCTCGATCGGCTGAGCGCAGAGCTCGTCAACCGATTCGGCGCCCACGCCTACCGCGTGCACTACCCCGATTCGGGCAACGACTACGCGGACTTCCCAGCGGAGAATGCCCTGCTTGCGGTGGCATCGGTGGCCGACCAGCACGGCCGGCTCCCCCAGCACGTGCGCGTCGACGCGCTGACCCGCGTCGCCCGCGCCGCGTTCATCAGCCAGCAGGTGTTCGCCGGAGCTCATGGAACCGGGTTTTCCGAATACGTGAGCTCCGAGCGCAGCATCGACGGTCGACCCGGTCTCGAGGAGACGGTGTTGGCACCCCGAACGCTGGTCGCGATCCTGCGCAAAGTGGCCGGCAGCGCCGGAGCGATTTCTCTCGAGCGCGCGCTCACCCGCTTCGTCGAGGGCACGATGCACCGCGAAGACCGGCGCGTGCTCGCGCTGATCCTCGAGGGTCAAGGATTCCGTCTCGGCGGCCTCAGCTCAGGTGCGGCCGGATCGCGTTCGCGCTAGTTCGCGATCTCCTGGTACGCGAACTGCAGCATCGACTCGTCCACGCCGGCGAGCACCCGCGGCTTGCCGATCTCGTCAAGCACGATGAATCGCAACATGCCCGCACGCGCTTTCTTGTCGCGCTGCATCGCGGCGAGCAGCCCCGGCCAGCGGCCAGCGGGATACGCGAGCGGCAGCGTGAGCGACGACAGGATGCGCCGGTGCCGGTCGACCGCCTCGTCGGACAACGCACCCGCCATCCGTCCGAGCTCGGCCGCGTACATCATGCCGATCGAAATCGCGACGCCGTGCCGCCATTGGTAACGCTCGGCGTGCTCGATCGCGTGGCCGAGCGTGTGCCCGTAGTTCAGGATCTCTCGGAGCCCACCCTCCTTGAAATCTTCGGAGACGACCCGGGCCTTGACACCGATCGACAGCTCGACGACGCGCTGGAACTCAGGAGTCGACGGCTCGGTCGCCCGGTCGACGTCGCGCTCGAGGATGTCGAGGATCTCGGGCTCGGCGATGAACCCGCACTTCGCGATCTCGGCGAAACCGGCGAGGGTCTCATTGCGCGGCAGCGTATCGAGCAGCTCCAAGTCGCAGATGACCGCGGCGGGCGCATAGAAACTGCCGACGAGATTCTTTCCCTCAGTGGTGTTGATGCCGGTCTTGCCCCCGACGGAAGCATCTACCATGCCGAGCACGGTCGTGGGAATCTGCACCAGACGCACGCCGCGCAGCCAGGTGGCCGCAACGAACCCGGCGAGGTCGGTCACCGCTCCGCCACCGAGGCCGATCACGGCATCGGTACGCGTGAAATCGGACTGTCCCAGGATCTGCCAGCAGAATGCAGCCACTTCGACGCGCTTCGCCGATTCGGCATCGGGCACTTCCGCGAGCAGCACCTGGGTGTAGCGCCCCTGGAGCGACTCACGGAGGTCATTGGCAATCTTGCCCACGGTCGGCGTATGCACGATCAAGACCTTCGCCACGCGGTCACCGAGCGCCTCAGGCACGCGCTCGAGTAGCCCACGACCCACGGTCACCGTGTACGACGTCTCCCCCGTGACCTGGATCTCAGTCACCTGCGTGTGGCTCTGCGCAGCCTCGGTCATTCGTGTTCCTCCGTGGATACTGATCGGTCGGTGCGTTGCGGGCGCTGGCTTCGGCCATGGCCGCGGGCCCACTGTGCGACGCGGCGCACCAGCTGTTCCTGCGTCGCGCGGTCGGTGCGATAGGTGACATCGGCCACCTCTTCGTAGAGCGGGCGCCGCTCCTTCAGAATGCGCCCCCAGGCTTCCGGATCGTCGCGCAACAGGGGTCGCCGCGACAGATTTGCCGTGCGCAGCACGGCTTCCTGCGTTGTCATCAGCAGCACGACCGGGTGCGAGTTCAACAGTTCTCGAGTCCGCTCCGACAGCACCGCACCGCCGCCGAGGGCGACAATACGGCATCCTTCAGCAGCGAGTTCTTCCGCGATGACCTCGGCTTCAATGCGGCGAAACTCTGGTTCGCCGTGCGCCGCGAAGAACTCGGTAATCACACCGTGTCGACGCACGAACACGGCATCAGTGTCGACGAACGGCACTCCCAGCTCACGAGCGACGCGCTTGCCGAGGCTGGTCTTGCCCGCGGCCATCGGACCGACGAACACGATCGCACGATCCGGGAGTCGTGCCCCCGGCTTCCGTCGCCGGCGTCGTCGATTGCGTGAGCGCGCGGGCGAAGCTCCAGCGGCAGCACTCTCGGCCTTCGCCCGATCGTACCGCTGTTCTCCACCGTCTGTCTTGGCCGTCGCTGCCGCCTCGGCTGCAGTGATGATCTGCAACGGGCTCGTCGGAGGCGATGGCTTCGGGCGATGCGCCGGTGGCCCGGCATCGCGCGCGATGCGCCGATGCGCGCTCATCGCGCTCGACCGCTCACGACTCGATGACGGTCGCCAACCGCTCCGGGATGGCCGCAACGTACGCCTCGAGATTGCGACGAGTCTCGGCGACGCTGTCGCCGCCGAACTTCTCTGTCACCGCATCGGCGAGCACGAGCGCCGTCATCGCCTCCGCGACCACACCCGCAGCGGGCACCGCCGACACGTCGCTGCGCTGGTGGTGAGCCTTCGACGCTTCACCCGTGGCGACATCGACCGTCGGAAGCGCGTGGGGCACCGTCGCGATGGGCTTCATACCGGCGCGTACGCGAAGCACCTGCCCGGTGGTCATGCCACCCTCGATGCCTCCGGCGCGAGTAGTCTCGCGCGCGATGCGTCCGCCTTCGATATGCAATTCGTCGTGGGCGACCGACCCGCGACGGCGCGTGGTCTCGAAGCCGTCACCGACCTCGACGGCCTTGATCGCCTGGATGCCCATGAGTGCGCCGGCTAGACGCGAATCCAAACGACGATCCCAGTGCACGTACGATCCGAGCCCCGGCGGCAAGCCGTAGGCGAGCACCTCGACGATGCCACCGAGCGTGTCGCCCGACTTCTTCGTGTCGTCCACCTCGGCGACCATGCGAGCGCTGGTCTCCGCGTCGAAGCACCGCAACGGATCGGCATCGAGCGCGGCGACGTCGTCAGGTCGCGGCAGCGGCGCATCTGCGGGCACTGCGACCTCGCCCATCGAGAGTGTGTGGCTGACGAGGCGGATGCCGAGCTCAGCGAGGAACGCGCGGGCGACGGCACCGAGCGCAACGCGAGCGGCGGTCTCGCGCGCACTCGCGCGCTCAAGCACCGGGCGCGCTTCATCGAAGCCGTACTTCTGCATCCCCGCGAGGTCGGCGTGCCCCGGACGGGGGCGCGTCAATGGTGCACCGCGGCCGCGGGACTTCTCGGAGAGCTCAATCACCTCCGCAGACATCACCTCAGTCCACTTCGGCCACTCAGTGTTGCCGATGCGAATCGCGACGGGGCCGCCGATCGAGACGCCCTGCACGACTCCGCCCGAGACATTGAGTTCGTCTTGTTCGAACTTCATGCGCGAGCCGCGGCCATAACCCAGCTTGCGACGAGCGAGATCTTCACGGATCCCGTCAAGCGAAACGGGCACGCCCGCAGGCAGCCCTTCAAGGACGGCGATCAGTTCGGGGCCGTGAGATTCTCCGGCGGTCAGCCAACGCAGCATACCCGCTATCCTCCCACATCACGGCGGCACGAACCGACTCCGCAACGCAAGACGACTCCCCCGGCTGCGAGGTCAGACTGCTGCGCGCATCGCCCGAAGCACCTCGGCTTCATGATCGAGCGGGCGATCCGGATCGCCATTCAGGAACAGGCGCACCTGCACGAGGGCCTGTTCCACCAGCATCTCCGTGCCTGCCACTGCGGCGCCGCCCGCGGCTCGCCAGCGCGCGGCCAACGGCGACGGCCAGGGATCGTAGGCGACGTCGAAGAGTGGAACGGCGAGGAGAGATTCGGGAATATCGATCGACGCCGCCGCCTGCCCAGGAAGCGCGGAGACGACCATCGTGGGCGAATCCTGAAGCGCATCCTCGTGCGGTTCGACGATGAAGGCGGCTCCCCCGGCCCCCGGCGCGTCTCTCGAGAAGCGCGAGACGAGATCGGCCACCGCTGGGCGATTGCGCGCGCGCACCATCACGCGCTCAGCCCCGAGACGACGCAACGCCAGGATCGCCGACACTGCCGTTGCGCCAGATCCGAGCACAACGGTGCTCCTCACGTCGAGGTCCGCACCAGTGATTGCCGCTGCCAGCCCCGCGACATCAGTATTGGCGCCATACCAACCGAGTTCGCGTCGCACGAGCGTATTCACGACACCGCTCTCACGCGCGACGTCGTCGACCTCGAACGCGATTCGGCGGGCTTCGACTTTCAGCGGCATCGTGACCGAAAAGCCGAGCCACTCGGGGCCGCGCTCTGCGAGAAACGCTTCGAGCTCGGGTTCACCGCACTCGATCGCACGATATGTCCAGTCGAGGCCGAGCACGCGATACGCGGCCTCGTGGATGCGCGGCGAGCGCGAGTGCGCGATCGGCGAGCCCAGCACCGCCAGTCGTGCGAGGCTCGTCACCGGTGTCGTCATCTCAGTCGCACCGCGTGCCGCCGGCGTCGCGGTGCGCCGTGCACCACTCGCCGAGTTTCGCCACGGCGGCATCGTGCTCCTCGTTTGTGGTGGAGAACACCGTCTCACCGGTCTCGAGGTTGATCGGCACGAAGAACAACCAGGTGCCATCTGCCGGGTGGATCGCGGCATCGATGGCGACGTCACCGGGCAGACCGATCGGCCCCACGGGCAGACCGGGGTTCGCATACGTGTTGTAGAGGTTCGATGCGTTCGCGCGCTCTTCCTCCGTGGTCCACACCGTGTGCGTATTCCCCGTACCGTACGCGACCGTCGCGTCCGACTGCAGCAGCATGCCCTGATCGATACGGTTCAAGAACACCCGCGCGATCTTCGGGAAGTCGTCGAGATTCGCGCCGGCCTCGCGCTGCACCACCGACGCGAGCGTGAGCACGCGCCATTCGTCGCCCTCGGGGACGCCGTGCTCGGCGAGCGCCTGCTTCATGCGATCGACCATGGTCTGCACGATCGTCTCGGCAGTGTCGCTGGGCTCGAAGGTGTAGGTCGCTGGGAACAAGAACCCCTCGATGGATGGGAACTGCGCCGGGACTCCGAACTTCGTGGGGTCGGCGATTGCCGCTTCGAAATCGGCCATCGGAATGCCGACCACATCGGCCGTCGTCTGCAGCGCGTCCATCGCAGCCATTCCTTCGGGAATGGTGACGGTGAGCTCCATCACATTCGCCGGATCAAGCATGGCATCGAGGGCTGACTGCGCGCTCATCTCGAGCTTCAAGCGGTAGGTGCCCACTTGGAACTGCACCTCTTCGTCTTGCTCGAGCAGAAGATCGTAGAAGGCCTCAGGAGTCTTCACGACGCCCGCCTCGGCAAGGGCGGCTGCCACATCCGAGCCGATCTGCCCGGACGTCACCGTGATCAGCACCTCACCGTGACCTTCACCCTCGTAGTCGTCCGAGGTCCACCCCAGCGCTTTCGAGATGCCGGAGCCGTAGTGCGACCAGAGATAGGCTCCCGCACCTGCGAGACCGCCGAGCAAAAGAACAGTCACGAGCAACGAGATGATGACGCGCCGCCCCGTCTGGCGCTTATCTTCGCGCGTGCGTGCATTCATTCCGTGGCCTCCTCGGTCACTGGTGTGTGCGTTTCAGCGGACGTGTCGCTCACGTCAGCCAGTTCTTCTCGAGCATGGTCGGCCGTCTCGTCGACACCGGGCAGCAGCACCGGATCGCCGGGCGCCGAGCCCCGAGCCCGCTCGATATCGAGCGCGTGCTGCAGAATCACCACGGCTGCCGCCTGGTCAATGATGGAACGGCTCTGTTTGGTCTTCTTGCCCGCTTGCCGCAGTTGGCCCTGCGCGGACACCGTCGACAGCCGCTCGTCGACGAGACGCACTGAGATAGCACGCGGTCGCAGGTGAGCCGCCAAACGCCCGGCGAACGCCTCGGCATCTTCGGTCGAAAGTGTGCGCTCGCCGCGCAGATTCAACGGGAGCCCGACCACAGCTTCAAACGCATCGAGATCGCTCGCGATCGCCGTGATGCGATCCAAGTCGGCCGTGCCCGACGTCTCACGAGGCACCGTCTCGACCGGAGTCGCGAGCATCCCGTGTTGGTCGCTTCGAGCAACACCGATGCGGGCCTTCCCCACATCGATGCCGATACGCACGCCGACCCGCACCGTCAGCCGACCAGGCTCCGGCGGATCTCAGCCAGGGCGGCATCGATCTGCGAGACATCGGTGCCGCCGCCCTGGGCGAGGTCGTCCTTCCCGCCGCCGCCGCCGCCGAGCGCCTGCGCGCCGACGCGCACGAGTGCCCCGGCCTTCGCGCCGGCGTCTCGACCCGCAGAGGTCGTAGCGGCAATGACCACGGGCTTTCCGGCGGCTTCACCGGCGAGCACGACGACACCGGCTTCGGCACCGAACTGCTCACGCACGCGCAGCGCGAGGCCGCGAATGTCGTCTGCCGACCCGACCGATCCGAGGGAGGCCACCACGGCGCGAACGCCGCCGAGCTGCTCGGCGTTCGCCAGCAGCTGCGGAACGCGCTGACTGAGCTTCTCAGCCTCGAGGGCGGCGATCTTCTTCTCGGCCGCGCGCAACTGCGACCCCAGATCTTGCACCTTCGAGACGAGCTCGGTGCGCGGCACCTTCAACCCACCGGTGAGCTGCTGCACGATCGCGCGCTCTGCGGCGAAGTTACGGAACGCCTCGATACCGACGAGCGACTCCACGCGTCGGTTCGTCGAACCGACGGAACTCTCCGAAATCAGATTGATCATGCCGATCTCCGACGAACTCGCCACGTGCGTGCCCGCGCAGAGTTCGCGCGACCACGGCCCGCCGATATCGACAACGCGCACTCGGTCACCGTACTTTTCACCGAACAGCGCCATTGCGCCCAGCGCCTTGGCATCGTCAAGTGCCATTTCGCGGGTGACAACTTCGAAGTCCGAGCGGATGGCGAGGTTTGAGATCTCCTCGATCTCGCTCTTCGTCTCCGCAGACAGCGCCTCGGAATGCGTAAAGTCGAGACGCAGATACCCGGCCTTGTTGTACGAGCCCGCCTGGTGTGCGCCCTGCCCGAGTACTTCGCGAAGCGCTGCGTGCACGATGTGAGTACCGGAGTGAGCCTGCGTGGCACCGCGACGGTAATCGGCATCGACACGTGTCTCAGCACGTGCATCGACGCCGATCGTGCCGATCGTCACCTTGACCGTATGCACGATGAGGCCGGGCACCGGCTTTTGCACGTCGAGCACTTCGGCTTCAAATCCGTCGCCGACGATGAGCCCCTGATCCGAATCCTGGCCGCCCGACTCCGCGAACAGCGCGGTCTCTGACAGCACCAATTCGGCAACATCGCCCTCGCGTGCTTCGCGCACGGGGGCGCCATCAACGACGATGCCGAGCACCTTGCCCTCGTGCACGAGCTCGTCATACCCGGTGAAGAGCGTCTCGCCCAGACCGCGCAGCTCCTTGTAGACGGACAGATCGGCGCGCTGCCCCTTCTTCGCCTTCGCATCAGCCTTGGCGCGATCCCGCTGCTCCTGCATGAGTGACGAGAACACCTCGGCGTCAACCGGCACACCGGCTTCTTCGGCGATCTCGAGCGTGAGCTCGATCGGGAAGCCGTGCGTGTCGTGAAGCAAGAAGGCGGTATCGCCGGGCACGCTCGAGCTCGCACTCTTCGCGGAGTCGACCGCCGTCTCCAAGATCTGAATACCCGATGCGAGCGTGCGCAAGAAGGTCTTCTCCTCGGCGTACGCGACCCGCGAGATGAAGTCGAAGTCGTTCGCAACTGCCGGATAGCCCCCGGCCATCGCGTCGCGCGACACCGGGAAGAGCTCGGCGAAGCTGGGTCCCTCGACACCGAGCAGGCGCATCGAGAGCGTGACCCGGCGCAGCAAACGGCGCAAGATGTAGCCGCGGCCCTCATTCGACGGCGTCACTCCATCGGCGATCAGCATGAGCCCGCTACGCACGTGATCGGCGATCACGCGTAACCGGACGTCATCCGTGTGATCCGCTCCGTAGGTCTTGCCGGCGATCTGAGCAGCGCGATCGAGCACCGGGCGCACCTGGTCGATCTCGTACATGTTCTGCACGCCCTGCTTGATGAAGGCGACGCGCTCAAGACCCATGCCCGTATCAATGTTCTTCTTCGGCAGTTCGCCGACGATGTCGAAATCGACCTTCGAGCGCACGTTCGTGATCTGGTACTGCATGAACACGAGGTTCCAGATCTCGACATAGCGGTCGTCATCCGTCGCCGGGCCGCCGTCGATGCCGTACTCCGGCCCCAGATCGAAGAAGATCTCGGAGCAGGGACCTGCCGGGCCGGGCTGCCCGGTCGACCAGTAGTTGGTGTCCTTGCCGAGCTTCTGAATGCGCTCGTCAGGCAGTGTCGAGTGCTGCTGCCAGAGGGCGAGCGCCTCATCGTCTTCTTCGTAGACCGTGACCCAGAGATCATTGGCGTCGAAGCCCAGGCCGCCATCGGCCTCGCTCGATGTCAGCAGCTCCCATGCGAAGCGGATTGCATCTTCCTTGAAGTAGTCACCGAAGGAGAAGTTGCCGCACATCTGAAAGAACGTGCCGTGACGCGGGGTCTTTCCCACCTCCTCGATGTCGTTCGTACGGATGCACTTCTGCACGCTCGTCGCCCGCGGGAAGGGTGCGGGAACGATTCCCGACAGATACGGCACGAAGGGCACCATGCCGGCCACCGTGAACATGAGGCTGGGGTCATCGCTGATGAGCGATGCTGAGGGAACAACCGAGTGCCCCTTCTTCTCGAAGAAGTCGAGCCAGCGACGGTGAATTTCAGCGGTCTGCATCCGGGGTCCTTCTGTGGAAGTCAGTGGTGAAGTACGTGAAGTGGAGTGCCGAGGTGCGGGATCAACCACGCTCGCGCAGGGCATCGCCCAGTTCGGCTGCGTCAGCCTCGGAGAACTCATCGTCGGCCTCGGCTTCATAGCCCGCGGCAAAGGCGCGGCCGAATTCATCCACCCCACGGTTGACGCGAGCGAAGAAACGACGCCCCTCAGGAGTCTGATTGACGAAGTGCGCACCGACGAATCCCAGCGCGACTCCGGTGACCAGCCAGAACAGCTTGCCCATGTCTCGATCCTCCCAACGGCAGCGGTCGCGCCTGTCGGCGCGCGTGCAACGGCACCAGACAAGCTTAGCGGGTGGGCTGTTCGGTCTCGGGTACTCCTCACAGCCGTTTGAGCCCATCGACGACGAAGGGGGCGCCGGATCAAATCCGGCGCCCCCTTCGAGCGGAGAGTAATGAGGCTTAGCGGCCCGAGTAGTACTCGACGACGAGCTGCACTTCGCAGGTCACGGGGACCTCAGCGCGCTTCGGGCGACGCACGAGACGTGCCTGGAGCTTGTCGAGCTCGACCTCGAGGTAGCCCGGAACGTTCGGGAGCACCTCGGCGTGACCACCAGCTGCAGCGACCTGGAACGGCTCGATGGCCTCCGACCGTGCCTTGACGTGGATGAGCTGACCCGGCTTCACGCGGAAGGAGGGACGATCGACGATCTTGCCGTCGACCAGGATGTGGCGGTGCACGACGAGCTGACGCGCCTGCGCCGTGGTGCGTGCGAAGCCTGCGCGCAGCACGAGTGCGTCAAGACGCATCTCAAGGAGCTCGACCAGGTTCTCACCGGTCAGGCCGTCCTGGCGACGGGCTTCCTTGAACGCAATGGTGAGCTGCTTCTCGCGGATGCCGTACTGGGCGCGAAGACGCTGCTTCTCACGCAGACGAACGGCGTAGTCGCTGTCGCTCTTACGCTTGGTGCGACCGTGCTGGCCGGGGCCGTAGGGGCGCTTCTCGAGGTAGCGCGCAGCCTTGGGGGTCAGTGCGATCCCGAGCGAACGGGAAAGTCGGGTCTGGGAACGGGTACGCGACGTAGTCGACACGTGGGTCCTTTCGGGTTTTCTGTCAATCACAGTGCGTGCTCGCGCACGCACAGGTTCTCTCGGCCAGGCTGTGCCCGCATCAACAAGTGATGCACGCGACACAACGAACCGTTGTTCGGTGAGGGAACGACCAGCGCAGAAACCCGGCTACAGGGCGACTGCCGTTTACTTCTCACCTGCAGCCTGCAGTGAAAAGCAAAGTTGGCCAAGGAAGATCTTATCACTGATTCGGCATCGACGCCGAACCGGCTAACTCGAGTCGCCGCTCGAGCCTCGGGTGATCCGACGAATCTTCTCGAGTCGATCCGAGACTTCCCGCTCGTTCCCGTGTTGAGTTGGGGCGTAGTAGACGCGATCTCGCAACTCGTCGGGAAGGTACTGCTGCGTGGAAACGCCGCGGGGGTCGCTGTGGGGATACCGGTATCCCTTTCCGTGCCCCATGCGCTTCGCACCCGGATAGTGGGCGTCGCGCAGATGTTTGGGGACGAGACCGAAGCGGCCCGCCTTCACATCGGAGATCGCCGCGTCGATCGCACTGATGACAGCGTTCGACTTCGGTGCGGTCGCAATGTAGATGGTCGCCTCGGCGAGCGGAATGCGCGCTTCAGGAAGTCCGATGAGTTGCGTGGCCTCCGCAGCAGCCACTGCGATTTGGAGCGCCTGCGGATCCGCCATTCCCACGTCTTCCGCAGCGTGCACCATCAGCCGGCGGGCAATGAAGCGGGGATCCTCCCCAGCTTCGATCATGCGCGCGAGATAGTGAATAGCCGCGTCGGGGTCGGAACCGCGCATCGACTTGATGAATGCACTGATGACGTCGTAGTGCTGATCGCCGTTCCGGTCGTAGCGCAGGAGCGCACGATCAATCGAGACGGCCACGGTCTCCGCGGTCACCACCGGTCGCTGCTCGCCCTCCGCACTCGCGATCGCTGAGGCACCGGCCGCTTCGAGCCCGGTCAACACGCGGCGAGCATCGCCCGAGGCGAGCTGCACGAGCGCGTCGATCGCCTCGTCGTCGACGTCGACGGCATTGTTCAGTCCACGTGGATCACGCACAGCGCGTTCCAGTAGCGTGCGCAGGTCAGCATCTTCAAGTGGCTCGAGCGTGAGCAGAAGCGACCGAGACAGCAAGGGGCTGATCACCGAGAACGACGGATTCTCCGTGGTCGCGGCGACGAGCGTCACCCATCCGTTCTCGACGCCGGGCAGCAATGCATCCTGCTGCGCCTTGGTGAATCGATGAATCTCGTCAAGAAAGAGGACGGTCGCAATCTGATAGAGATCACGGTCGTTCAGCGCACGCTCCATCACGGTGCGCACATCTTTGATACCCGCCGTGATCGCCGACAGCTCGACGAACCGACGACCGCTCGAATGTGCGATCGCCTGCGCCAGCGTGGTTTTGCCCGTACCTGGCGGCCCCCAGAGAATCACCGACACCGCTCCGCCGCCGCCTTCGGCATCTGCTGCCAATGTGCGCAGCGGCGACCCGGGCTTCAGCAGATGCTGCTGCCCGACAACCTCGTCGAGCGATTGCGGACGCATGCGCACCGCAAGCGGCGCAGTCTGCGCGGGAACGGGTCGGGATTGCACGCCTCCATCGTAACGAGCGCGGGATCACCTCCGTTCGAACTCCTTCCAGCGCTCGGGCTCTCAGCCGCTCACTATGGCATAGTGGGGGTGACTATTCCGTCTGGCCGGAGCCCCGGCCCCACACACGACAGGTGAGCAGAATCGTGAGCGAAGCGAGCAACGAGACGTCTTGGGGACGAGTCGATGAGGACCGCACCGTGTACGTGCGCGAGGGCGATGCTGAACGCGTCGTGGGGTCCTTCCCCGATGGCACCCCTGAAGAGGCACTCGCTTACTTCACGCGCAAGTTCGCAGACCTCGAAGGTCAGGTGACGCTGCTCGAAGCGCGCATCGCCCGAGGTACCGCCGATGCTTCTGCCGCCGATACCGTCGCGAAGCTCCGCGAGTCGCTCGTTGAACCCGCCGCTGTTGGCGACATTGTCGCGCTGCGTGAACGCGTCGAGAAGCTCGGGTCGAAGACCGCTGCGCTCAGCGAAAAGCAGCAGGCAGAACGTGAGGCCGCTCGGCAGGAGGCCGTCGCCCAGCGCGAAGCGATCGCGGTCGAGGCCGAACGGCTGGCCGCACAGCCTGAGGCTTCGATTCGCTGGAAAGACACCAGCCAGGCCTTCGAGCAGCTGTTCACTGATTGGCAGACCGCGCAGCGCACGGGCCCGCAGATTCCGAAGGCGCAAGCCGACGCGCTCTGGAAGCGCTTCCGCAGTGCACGCCAGAGCTTCGATGGCGCTCGCCGTGCGCACTTCGCCCAGATGGACGCCACGAACAAAGACGTGAAGCAGCGCAAGGAGCGCATCATCGCCGCGGCGGAGGCCCTGGCGCCGCGCGGCATCGAGGGCATCCCCGCGTATCGGTCACTGCTCGACGAATGGAAGGCAGCCGGGCGCGCGAGTCGCAAGCTCGACGATCAACTCTGGGCACGCTTCAAGGCCGCGGGCGACGTGCTTTACGAGGCAAAGGCCGCCGAAGCTGCGCAGACCAACGAAGAGTATGCAGAAAATCTGGTTGCAAAGCAGGCACTGCTCGACGAGGCCGAACCCATTCTGCAGGTCACCGAACACGCTGCGGCACGCAAGCAGCTCACCGCAGTACAGCTGCGCTGGGACGAGCTCGGACGCGTGCCCCGCGAGGCGCTTCGCGACATCGAGGGTCGTCTCCGCAAGATCGAAGATCACGTCAAGCAACTCGAAGAGGAGCACTGGCGAAAGACGAACCCCGAGACGAAGGCTCGGAGCGAAGGGCTGCGGGGGCAGTTGGAGTCGTCGATCGCCGATCTGACCGCTGAGCTCGATGCCGCGCGAAGCGCCGGCAACGCCCGCAAGGTCGCCGATGCCGAAGAGAAGCTCGCTACGCAGCAGTCGTGGCTCGCGGCGCTCGGCGACTGACTTCCTGCACCCGTTGCAATCAGGAGTCTCGGGTTCTCCACAGATTCACGGCTCCACCGTTCGGGCGGGTCATGCATCCCTCAAGATGGGAGCATGATCCGCCCGAACGCATTCCCCGAGCTTCCCCGCGCACGTGTTCCCCGCCGCCAGCCTCCGCCGCTGGGTCGATGGCCTGTGGCGGTGCTCACCGCGGAGCGACTGCGCGGCTCGCTCGTCGTGTGCGGCCCCGGCTTTCGACCGCTCGGCTGGCCTGAAACCCCGCGAGTACGCCTCGCCGCGCTTGCAGCATCGACACTGCACGGTCACGCCGATGTTCCGCTGATCGCGGTGGCCTCGACCGCAGCCTGGGTGTGGGGCGTTGCTCACGCTCCACGCGCGACGCTCGAGTTCTCGACGCAGCGGCGGCAGCGCTATCCGCACATGCCGCCCTCCGGAGTCGTCATCCACGAGTATGCACTCGACACCAAAGATGCAACCTGGTTCGGCCCGCTCGGAGTCGCCACTCCGCTTCGCGTCATCTGCGACTTACTGCGAACGCCCGGCGAGTTCTCTCAGTCCGACCGGGTCGCTTGCAGACTCTTGATGCTTCGCGTCCCCCACGCTCGCCATACCGTGGCTGTGAGTCTGCATCACGGACGCTTGCGTCAACGGCAAGTCGCACTCCGCCGCCTCTCTACGCTTTGAGCGCCGCTCGCCGAGCTCAGCGCGTGGGCCAAGCATTCACCTCAATTCGTGATGCGGTAGACGTCGTAGACGCCATCGATGCGCCGAACTGCGTTCAGTACATGTTCGAGGTGCGTCGCGTTCGCCATCTCAAACACGAAACGACTGATCGCGAGGCGCGCGCTTGACGTATTCACGGAGGCCGACAGAATGTTCACATGGTGCTCTGAGAGCGTACGAGTGACGTCTGAAAGCAAGCCCGAACGATCAAGTGCTTCGACCTGAATCTGCACCAGGAAGACACTCTTCGACGTCGGCGCCCATTCAACACCCACCACGCGGTCTTCCTGCTCGCGAAGCGCGAGGAAGTTATGGCAATCCACACGATGCACTGAGACGCCTTGACCCTTGGTGACGAATCCGAGGATCTCGTCGCCGGGAACCGGGGTGCAGCACTTCGCGAGCTTTGCGAGCACATCGGACGCCCCGGTGACCACGACGCCGCTTGAATCGGTGGTCTTGGACGCACGCGGAGCCTCGATGATCGGCAGCGTTGCAAGCGCCGGTTCCGTGGACGTCTGCTCGTCGAAGACCAGCGCGGTGACTTTCTCGACCACGGACTGCGCCGAAACATGCCCCTCGCCCACTGCGGCGTAGAGTGCCGTGACGTCGAGATATCGCAGTTGCAGGGCGATCTGCTGTAGCGCCGCAGAGTTCATGACGCGGTGCAGTGGGAGGCCTTGCTTGCGCAGCGCCTTCGTGATCTCGACCTTGCCAGCCTCCGCCGCCTCTTCGCGACGTTCCTTCGTGAACCACTGACGGATCTTGTTTTGCGCCCGCTTGCTCTGCACGAAATTGAGCCAGTCTTGGTTGGGCCCGGCATTCGGGCCCTTAGAGGTAAAGACCTCGACCACATCGCCGTTCTGCAGCGCGGTTTCGAGCGGCACGAGGCGTCCGTTGACGCGCGCGCCCATAGTGCGATGGCCTACCTCGGTGTGCACGGCATACGCGAAGTCGACAGTCGTTCCTCCCGCCGGGAGCCCGATCACACGCCCCTTCGGTGTGAAGACGTAGACCTCTTTCGCGCCGATCTCGTAGCGCAGCGCGTCGAGGAATTCGCTCGGGTCTTCCGTTTCAGCCTGCCAGTCCGAGATGTGCGCCAACCACGCCATATCGTTTGACGTCTGCGTCTGGCCCGTTTGACGCTGCTTGTACTTCCAGTGGGCCGCGACACCGTACTCAGCACGCTGATGCATCTCGACGGTGCGAATCTGAATTTCTACTGCTCGGCCATCGGGCCCGATCACCGTTGTGTGCAACGACTGGTACAGATTGAACTTCGGCGTTGCGATGTAGTCCTTGAACCTGCCGGGTATCGGAGTCCACCGCGCGTGCACGGCACCCAAGACCGCGTAACAATCGCGGATAGAATTCACCAGCACCCGGATTCCCACGAGATCGTAGATCTCGTCGAAGTCGCGACCCCGCACAATCATCTTCTGATAGATCGAGTAGAGCTCTTTCGGGCGACCGGTGACCTCACCGCGGATCTTCGACTCGCGGAGATCGCTTTCAATGGAACTGATCACCACGCCCACGAGTTCGTCACGCTGCGGGTTGCGCTGCGCGACGAGGTTCTGGATCTCGGCGTAGAGCTTGGGCTTCAATACGGCGAATGAGAGATCTTCGAGCTCAGTCTTCATCGACTGGATACCGAGTCGATGCGCCAACGGTGCGTAAATCTCGATGGTCTCCTGCGCCTTGCGCTTCGCGGAATCGCTCGACACGAAACCCCAGGTTCGCGCGTTGTGCAGTCGATCAGCCAGTTTGATGACGAGCACACGAATGTCTTTCGACATTGCGACGACCATCTTGCGCACCGTCTCGGCCTGTGCCGAGTCGCCGTATTTCACCTTGTCGAGCTTCGTCACGCCATCGACGAGCATCGCGATTTCGTCGCCGAATTCCTGGCTCAACTGATCGAGCGTGTACTCCGTATCCTCGACCGTGTCGTGGAGCAGCGCAGCCGCAATGGCCACGGGCGCGATGCCCAGGTCGGCCAAAATTTGGGCGACCGCGATGGGGTGGGTGATGTACGGCTCACCGCTCCGCCGTTTCTGGCCCCGGTGAGCGCGTTCGGCAACCGCGTAGGCCCGTTCGATCACCGACAGGTCAGCACGAGGGTGGTTGCCTCGAACCGTACGAATCAACTGATCAACGGCACCCGGGGCGCTGCCCCGCGAGAAGATTCTGGGCACCAGGCGCCGGAGCGCCGTCGTGCCACCTGTCGTTGCGTCTTGTGTCGCCACGGCTCACCTCCCTGGAATGATTGAACGCTACACCCCGCGCCCAGCGCGGAGCAAAACGAGCGATGCGGCGCGCGCACCCCGATGGATACACGAAACGCCGAGGGAGATGGCAACCCGTTCCCCCGGCGTTTCACAGACGCGCATTAGCGTACCGGCTCCTCGAGCCTGCCGTCGCCCGCGTCTGCGACCGCATCCGCGGCCGTGGCGTCGTCGCGCTCGCGCAACCGCAGCACCTTGGCATCGCGCTTCTTGATTGCCGCTTCGCCCTCGCGCAGGTGCGCGTACGCCGGAGAGGCGATGAAGATTGTGGAATACGCTCCCACGAAGATACCGATGAAGAGCGCGAGCGAGATGTCGCGCAGTGTTCCCGCACCCAGCACGAATGCGCCGATGAAGAGAATCGAACCGACGGGCAACAGCGCAACGATCGAGGTGTTGATCGAACGCACCAGCGTCTGATTCACGCCCAAGTTGACCGATTCTGCAAACGTGCGTCGATCGTTCAGCTCACCCGGGGCCGTGTTCTCGCGGATCTTATCGAACACCACGACGGTGTCGTACAGCGAGTAGCCCAGAATCGTGAGGAACCCGATCATCGCCGCAGGCGTGATCTCGAACCCGGAAATTCCATAAATGCCAGCCGTGATCACCAGGTCGTGGAGCAATGCGATGATGGCAGCGAGCGACATCTTCCACGTGCGGAAATAAATCGCCATGACTAAGGCCGCGAACAAGATGAACACGATCAGAGCGATGATCGCCTGACGAGTGATGTCTTGCCCCCATGCAGGCCCGATGTACGAGGTTGTGACCTCATCGACCGGCACATCGTACTTCGTGGCGAGCGCCTCGGCGACGACTCGGTTCTCTGCGTCGTCCAACGCTTCCGTCTGCACACGAATGTCGGTGGGCCCGAGCTGAGACACGCGAGGGGCGCTCGACGGCAGCGCCTCCTTGACCGCCGCCTCGGCGATCGCCGGGTCGCGGTCCTGACCATCGGCCAGGTGCACTTGGAACTGGCTGCCACCGGTGAATTCGATACCGAAGGCGAACCCGCCGCGCAGCATCGGGCCTACGATCGAGATCACGATCAGGATCAGCGAGATCAGGTACCACGTCTTGCGTCGACCGACGAAGTTGATGGACTTCTCACCGGTATAGAGCGCGTTGCCGAACTCGGCGAATGAGCGACGAGCCATGATCAGCTGTCCTTTCCGGTCGAGGCGTCGGCTGCGAGGGCCTTGCGCTCGGCGATCGTCTGGCGACGGGCGGCTTCGCCCTGGCTGCGTGCGTTCTTCTTACCGGCGCCCTGGCTGGACACCACCGGCTCGCGGAACTGCATGCGGCCTCGGTAGACCGCGCCGAGCTTATTCGGATCGAGCCCGGAGAAGGGGTGCCCGCCCTGGTAGAACCGCGTCCGCGCGAGCAGCGTCATCATCGGGTGTGTGAAGAGTGCCACGACTGCGACGTCCACGAGTGTCGTGAGGCCCAGTGTGAACGCGAAGCCCTTCACGTTGCCCACAGCGAGGATGAACAGGATCACCGCGGCAAGGAAGTTGACGCCATCCGACGCGAGCACCGTGCGGAACGCGCGCTTCCACCCGTGCTCGACTGCGCTCTCGATGGAGAATCCGTCGCGCAGCGCGTCTCGAATGCGCTCGAAGTACACGATGAACGAATCCGCTGTGAACCCGACCGCGACGATGATGCCCGCGACGCCGGCCAACGACAATCGGTAGCCCTGTCGCCACGAGAAGAAGGTGAGCAGGAGGTAGGTCAGAATGCCGGCGATCACCAGGGATGCGACGGTGAGAGAACCGAGGGCGCGGTACTGGAACGCCGAGTAGATGACCACGAGCACGAGGCCGATCAAACCGGCGAGGAGCCCCGCCGCGAGCTGGTTCGTGCCGAGCGTCGCGGAGATATCTTCCTGGCTTTGCACGGTGAAGTCGATCGGCAGTGCGCCGAACTTCAACTGATCGGCAAGCGCCGCGGCCGACTCCTGCGTGAACTGGCCACTGATCGACGGGCGACCGTCGAGAATCTGAGCCTGCATCGTCGGCGCGGAGAGCACACGACCATCGAGCACGAACGCGAACTGGTTCTGGGGCGCAGTTGCGCCGAAGAGTCGCGTGCTGATCTTGCCGAACGTCTCGGTGCCCTGCTTGTTCATGATGATCTGCACGACCCACTCGCCGGTGGAGGCGCCGGTGGATGTCGTGCCGACCTGAGCCGTCGCGTCACTGATCACGGATCCATCGAGTTCGACGGGACCCAGGATGTACTTCAGTGCGCCCGTGTCGTCGCAGGTAATGAGCGGGCGGTCGTCAGGAGCGTCGCCGGCTCCCAGAGCGTCCTCGGAGTTGCAGGTGAACGCATCGAACTTCTCCTGGAGCGCTGGCGTGATCCAGGCAAGATCACCCGCGCTCTCGGGAATCGTCTCGGGATCGAGATCACTCGTGTCGCTCTCAGCCGAGTCGTCGGCCTGGGCATCATCGGCCTTCGCGTCATCTTCCGTGGCGGCCGTCTCGTCTTCGCTGCCCTCGGTATCCGCTGTCGCGGTACTCGCACCAACGTTGTATGTCAGGACGGGGCGGAAGTCGAGCTTCGCCGAGGCTTCGATGCGCTGCAGCGTGGCTTCGTCGGCTTTCCCGGGAATCGAGACCGAGATGTGCTGGTTGCCCTGCGTCGTGATCTCTGCCTCGGATACGCCGGCGGCGTCGACGCGCTGGCGGATGATCGACACTGCTTGCTGCAGTTGGTCGCCCGCGACCGTCTCGCCATCGGTCTGCTCCGCCGCGAGCAGAATCTGAGTTCCGCCTTGGAGGTCGAGCGCCAGCTTCGGCGTCCACGTTGCGCTGCTCCGGAACACGCCGTAGGCGATGAGACCGGAGAGGCCCACAATGATGATCAGAAGGAAGATGAGTGAGCGACGGGCTCGCCTCACGGCGGGTGAAGACGCCAAGACTGGACTGCTTTCTCTCTACGCGAGCGGGGATGGTTGCGGCCCGAGAGCCGCAACCCCAGGATCAGGCCTTGGGCGCTGAACCGGTTCCCGTCTCATCGGCATCGGGGGTTTCGCCGGCGTTGCCCGTGACATCGGACTCAGCGGCGGCAGCGCCATTCTGCGCAGCCGCTTCGGCTTCCGCAGCGGTATCCGCGATCGGCGAGGTCTCGCTCTGAGCCCCGAGACGCTCGCCGAAAGCGGGGTCGTCATCGGGCGCGAGATCTGCAGCGGGTGCAGCGGCAGCTGCATCTACCGGCGATACGACCTGCGACACCGCGTTGCGGTGCACGACGAAGGTCGAGGTGCCGCTGCGCACGGTCACCTTGTTGTCTTGTTCATCGATCGAGTCGATCGTGCCGTAAATGCCAGACTGCAGCATCACCTCGGCACCGGGGCGGACGTTGTTCTGCAGCTCCTGCATCGCTGCCTGACGCTTCTTGCCGTTGCGGAACATGAAGAAGATCAACAGCGCGATCAGCGCGAACATCACAATAGTGATCGGGTCCAGAGCCACAATGGTCCTTTCAATGGGCGTGCACGTGCGTCTCGTGAGGCACAGATTCGATCAGTTTATCGGGAGGTCGCTGTGAATGCTCCCCGCCATCTGATGATTTTCTAGGTGGATCGCATGCCCCTCTGCCAGCGCAAGCGGTTGCGACTACCCCATCGTCGGGGGCTCAAGGCCCACGTGCTCCCACCCGAGGCGCGTCGCGACGCGACCGCGCGGGGTACGCGACAGCAATCCAGTGCGTACGAGGAACGGTTCCACGACCGCCTCGATCGTCTCCGCTTCTTCGCCGACCGACACCGCGAGCGTCGACAAACCGACCGGCCCGCCGTTGAATCGCTCGACGACCACTCGCAGCACCTCGCGGTCCAGACGGTCGAGCCCGTGCTCGTCCACGTCGTAGAGCGCCAGCGCGGCGCGCACGGTGCCGGTATCACCCGGCGCCTCGTGCACCAGACTGTAGTCGCGCACGCGTCGCAGCAGTCGGTTCGCGATGCGCGGCGTTCCGCGTGAGCGGCGGGAGATCTCTTCAACACCGGTCTCAGACAACGAGAAGCCGAGCAGTCCGGCTGCCCGGCGCACGACACTGGCCAGCTCTTCATCGGCGTAGAACTCGAGATGCGCGGTGAAGCCGAAACGATCGCGCAGCGGGTTCGGGAGCAGCCCGGCGCGAGTCGTCGCACCGACGAGCGTGAATGGCGCCAGGTCGAGGGGCACCGATGTCGCTCCGGCTCCCTTGCCGACCATAATGTCGACTTTGAAGTCTTCCATGGCCAGATAGAGCATCTCCTCGGCGCTGCGCGCCATGCGATGGATCTCATCGATGAACAGCACTTCGCCCGGGGTGAGCGCGGAGAGCACAGCGGCGAGGTCACCCGCATGCTGAATCGCGGGGCCTGAGGTCTGATGCAACGGCTTGTCGAGTTCAGCGGCGACGATCATCGACAGCGTAGTCTTGCCGAGCCCGGGCGGCCCAGCGAGCAGGATGTGATCCGGAGTGTGGCGGCGCATGGTCGCGGCATCGAGCAGCAGTGACAGCTGCCGACGCACCTTCGCCTGGCCGACGAACTCTGAGAGCGTCGCAGGGCGCAATGCACCCTCGTACCCCTGCTCGGAGGGCGTCGCCTGCGCCGACAACTCCCCCGTCATCGTGCGCCTCTCGACCCACGACTGCCGCCGCGGCCCGCCTGAAGCAGCGCCAGGGCTGCTCGAAGGAGCCCGGCGTGGTCTGCGGGGGCCCCTGCCGAGAGCGCGTCATCGACGGCAACGCGAGCATCGGATTCGCTCCAGCCCAGGCCCGCGAGCCCATCGGCCACGGCGGCGGCGGTTGCCTCACCGGCGTCCGGAACCGAGGCCCCCTCTCCGCCAGGCCCGGCACCGACTGCGATCTCGGAGAGTTTGCCGGCGAGCGAGACGGTGATGAGCTTCGCCGTCTTCGGCCCGATGCCCGACACCTTGCGGAACGGTTTCTCGTCGTCGTTCGCAACAGCGCTGGCAATCTCACCGGGCGTCAAAGCAGAGAGCACACCGAGCGCACTCCGCGGGCCGACGCCCGACACCGCGATCAGGTGACCGAAGACGTCGAGTTCTTGCTGCGAGGCGAAGCCAAAGAGCGTGAGCGAGTCCTCACGAACGACCAGCGAGGTCAACAGGAGAAGTTCATCGCCGGGCACCGCCTGAGCGACGCGCCCGTGCGGCACTTCCACACGCATACCGAGGCCGCCGACCTCGATCACTACCCAGCCGGCACCGGAGGCGAGCACCGGCCCGCGAATCGAAGCAATCACCCCATCACCCTACGAGGTTCCATCGACATCGGCCGCAGCGCCACTCCGCGCAATCGAACATATGTACGATTCGGGAGCGGCGCTGCCGCCGCGTCAGGCGCCGAGCTGGGCCGGCTCTGCGGTTACGCCGGTCTCTGCCGCATTACGGATCGATCGGTTCACCGAACTGATGATCGCTTTGAGCGTGGCCCGGCTCGTATCGGGGTCGATGCCGACACCCCACAGACGCTGACCGTCGACCTCGAGGTCGACATACGACGCAGCGACCGCATCGCCGCCCGAGCTCATCGCGTGCTCGACGTAGTCGAAGAGCGTCACGGAATGCCCACCAGCGTTCAACGCCGCGATGAACGCGTCGACCGGACCGTTGCCCCGAGCTGTCGTCTGCTGATCTTCGCTCCCCACGCGGTAATCGACGGTGAGTTCAGTGACCCCGTCGCCGGCACTCGTCGACGAGGTGCGGAAGATCTCGTAGTGGCCCCATCGCTCGGCATCGGCGTGCTGCGACGGAAGGTACTCGTCTTGGAAGATGCGCCAGATCTCGTCGCTCGAGACCTCGCCGCCTTCGGAGTCGGTCACGCCCTGCACGACTGAGCTGAATTCGATCTGCAGGCGACGAGGCAGATCCAAGTGGTGATCGGTCTTCAGGAGGTAGGCGACGCCACCCTTGCCCGACTGCGAGTTCACGCGAATGACGGCCTCGTATGAGCGACCCAAGTCTTTCGGATCGACGGGCAGATACGGCACGGCCCACTCGATGTCGTCGACGGTGACCCCGGCGGCATCGGCGTCGTGAGCCATCCGTTCGAAGCCCTTCTTGATCGCGTCCTGGTGCGACCCCGAGAAGGCGGTGTAGACCAGGTCGCCGGCCCACGGGCTGCGCTCGGGCACCCGAAGCTGGTTGCAGTACTCGGCGGTGCGGCGCACCTCATCGAGTCGCGAGAAATCGATCTGAGGATCGATGCCCTGCGTGAACAGGTTGATGCCCAGCGCGACGAGGTCGACGTTACCAGTGCGCTCGCCGTTGCCGAACAGGCAGCCCTCGATGCGGTCGGCGCCGGCTTGGTAGCCGAGCTCGGCCGCCGCGATCGCCGTGCCGCGGTCGTTGTGCGGATGCAGCGACAGGATGACGTTCTCGCGGTGATTCAAGTGCCGACTCATCCACTCGATCGAATCGGCGTAGACGTTGGGCGTCGCCATCTCGACCGTCGCGGGAAGGTTAATGATCACCTTGCGCTCCGCTGTCGGTTCGAACACCTCGAGCACGTCATTGCACACCTCGACTGCGTACTCGAGCTCGGTTCCGGTGTACGACTCGGGTGAGTACTCGTAGTAGATCTCGGTATCGGCGCAGATGTGCTCGCTCGCCCTGCACAGCTTCGCGCCGTCGACGGCGATCTGCTTAATGCCGGCGCGATCCGAGCGGAACACGACGTCGCGCTGCAAAATGCTGGTTGAGTTGTACAGGTGCACGATGGCGCGCTTCGCCCCGATCAGCGATTCGTAGGTGCGGGTGATGAGGTGCTCACGGGCCTGAGTCAGCACCTGAATGGTGACGTCGTCGGGGATCGCGTTGTCTTCAATCAGGTGACGCACGAAATCGAAATCCGTCTGACTCGCCGACGGGAAGCCGACCTCGATCTCTTTGTAGCCCATCTTCACAAGCAGGTCGAACATGATGCGCTTGCGCTCAGGGCTCATCGGGTCGATCAGCGCCTGGTTGCCGTCGCGCAGGTCGACGGCGCACCAACGCGGCGCCTCGGTGATGCGGCGTGATGGCCAGGTGCGATCCGGCAGGTCCACGGCGATGATCTCGTGGAACGGGCGGTAGCGGTGCGTGGGCATTCCCGAAGGCTGCTGCAGATTCTGCATGGACTCGTCTTTCTCGTCGAAAACTTGCTCAGCCAAACACAAACGCCGCGACGAGGGAGGCCAGAGACTGATTAGTTCGAAGTCGAGGACTCGTCGCGGCAGCTAAGAAGAAGCGAGCCGAACAGCATGTGGATCACTCTAGCACTTCGGAACGTCGCGTTTCGACGCTTCGAGCGCCGCCAAAGCCGCGACACTGCGGATCACCCGGAGTGGCCTACCCTGGCAGGCATGACCTTCAGCTCCCGCTTCGCCCGCACGACCCTTGGAGCTCTGCTGCTCGGGGCGCTCGCCTGCGCTGGTCTCTTGCTCCCCGCGGGTGCGGCCAGCGCCGACGTCTCAGATTTCTCCTACCGCAGCTGGCAGGTCGACGCGCATCTGGACACCGACGCCGACGGCCGCGCAACGGCGCAGATCACGGAGACCCTGGTCGCCGAGTTCCCCGATGTCGATCAGAATCGCGGCATCGTGCGCGGTCTCCCCGAGAGCTACGAGGGCGTCGATACGGAGCCGTCGAGCTTCAGCGTCACCGACGCCGACGGCGCGGCCGTGCCCTTCGAGCTCGAAGAGGATGACGGCTTCGTCGCGGTACTCACCGGCACCAACGAGTACGTGCACGGCGAGCAGACCTACGTCATCTCGTACACGCTGCGCGATGTCGTGCTCGCGCGCGACGATGGCGCGGCAGACGAGTTCTACTGGGATCTGATGGACTTCGAACATCTACAGCCCGTCGACGCGTTCAGCGCGACGGTCACTGTTTCGGAAAGCCTGTCGGATCATCTGAACGGCAACGCCCGCTGCTATGTGGGTGCAGCCGGTTCGACCGACGCCTGCTCGATCGAGCGCACCGGCTCGGCCTTCGAGGTCGCACCGATCTCCCTTATCCCGCAGCAGGGCGTGAGCGTGGCGATCGGCCTCGACCCGGGGTCCGTCGCGCAGCCCGCCGCGCGCCTGCCGAACTTCTCCCTCGATACGTTGCCCCTCATCGTCGGCGGGTTGGCACTCGCGTCCGCAGGCGTCGGCGTCGGATCTGCAATGTCTATGCGCCGGAAGCGCGCTCGCGGTCGCGGCACCGTCGTCGCGCAGTACGACGTGCCCGATTCGCTCCCGCCGCTCCTCGCCGGCCCGCTGGTCGGCGCCTCGGGGAAGACGGCGGCCGCCCAACTCGTGCACCTGGCGGTGCGCGGGGCGATCCGCATCGAAGATGGCGAGCCCGAACACGGCCTCTTCGGCGACAAGCCCGGCCAGCCCGTGCTCCGCCTCATCGACCCGTCACGGGCCGCCGATCCGTTGGATGTCGCAGCGCTGCGACATCTGTTCCCGAACGGTGCACCGGGCGAGGCGTTTTCGGTTCCGAAGCGCGATGAGCAGTTCGGCAAGCACATGGCAGCCCTGCAGGCTGCGGGCGTAGCCGCAGCGACCGATCGCGGATTCTGGGAGCGCATCGTGAGTCGTCACGCCCGGCGCTGGGGGTGGATCTCACTGGCGTGCGTCGCGATACTCGCCGTGCTCACATTCCTTGCGCTTGCGCAGCGCAACAACTCACTCGCGGTGGCATTCATCGCCATGGGGCTCTTCGCGACGGTGCTGGCCATCGGATCGATCGTGAAGCAGCGCGTGAGCACACCAGCGGGCGCGGAGGCTCGCGAGTACCTCGACGGCGTCCGTGAGTTCATCCGAGTCGCCGAGGCCGATCGCTTGCGGATGCTGCAGTCATACACGGGTGCGGAGCGCGCGGCGGACGGTTCGGTTCAGGTCGTGCGTCTCTACGAACGGCTCCTCCCCTACGCCATGCTCTTCGGCTTGGAGAAGGAGTGGACGCGAGTGCTCCAGGTCGCCTATCAGGAGCACCCGGCGTCAGTGCCGCTGTGGTACCTCGCGGTCGGACTCGCTGGGATCGAACACGCGACCAGCACGATCTCGCAATTCACGCAGTCACTGAATTCATCCGTGAGCTACACGTCGAGCAGCTCTGGCGGATCGACCGGCGGTGGGTTCGCCGGAGGCGGCGGTGGTGGGGGCTTCTCCGGCGGACGATGATCGACCCGCACCCTCGCCCCGACGGTTCAGCGCCGTTGGTACTTCGCGTCACCGAACCCGATGATGAGGTAGCCGATGAACGCGAAGAGCCAAAGCAGGAAGAACGAGAACGCGCCACCTTTGCCAAAGCGTTCACCGAGCCGGATCGCCACGAAGATGCCGAAAATGATGTTCACGATCGGAATCAGGTAGAGCAGCCCCATCCACGCGGAATACCCCGCCACCTTCACCAGGATGAACACGTTGACGATCGGGATGATTGCCAGAATTCCGGGATAGCCCGCCTTCGAAAACACACGCCAGAGCGCGATCGCGATGACGATGTACCAGGCGATTCCGACGATGCCGTAGCTCTGGAACAGCGTGGTGATCTGCGTCTCGTCCGTGATATCCATGGCGATCCCTTCGATACGCTGGCGCCCCTGCGGCGCCACCTACGCGAGAGCTTAGTTGAACCCGAGCTTTCCCAGTGCTTTGGGATCGCGCTGCCACTCTTTCAGCACCTTGACCCGCAGCGACAGGTAAATGCGTCGGCCAAGCAACGCTTCGATCTCCTTGCGCGCTCGCTCGCCCACGTCGCGGAGGCGCGACCCGCGGTGTCCGATAATGATGCCCTTCTGGCTGTCGCGTTCCACGTAGAGGTTTGCGTAGATCTCCAGAAGTCCGTCTTCACGCTCCTCGCGGTCTTCGACGGTCGCTGCCAGCGAGTGCGGCAGCTCGTCGCGCACTCCTTCGAGCGCCGCCTCACGAATCAGCTCGGCGATACGGTCGTCTTCCCCCTCATCGGTGGTCTGCTCTTCTTCGTACAGCGGAGGCGAAACCGGCATGAGTTCGAGCAGCACGTCGGTCAACACGTCGAGCTGATCATTCGTCACTGACGAGATCGGCACCACCGCGTCCCATTCGCGGAGTTCACCGAGGCGCGTGAGCTGATCGATGATCTCGCCGCTCGACGCCTGATCCACCTTGGTGAGCACGGCGACTTTCTTCGCACGGGGAAAGTCGTTGAGGCGATCATTGATGAATTTGTCACCGGGGCCAAGCTTCTCGGTTGCGGGGACGCAGAACCCGATGACGTCGACATCGCCGAGGGTCGCTTCGACCAGCGCGTTGAGACGCTCACCGAGTAGGGTGCGCGGACGGTGAATCCCCGGAGTGTCCACGATGATGAGCTGACCATGCGCGTGATGCGCAATACCTCGGATCGCCCGCCGCGTCGTCTGCGGTTTCGGACTCGTGATGGCGATCTTCTCCCCGACGAGCGCATTGGTCAGCGTCGATTTTCCGACGTTCGGGCGCCCCACGAACGAGACGAATCCTGCCCGGAACTCCGGCGAATCCACCGTGGTCTCCTCTGGCTGCTCGGTCATAGTTCTTCCTCTCCTTCGGCCTGCCCGACCCAGCGCGCTTCGACAGTGCGCAACCGCTGTCTCCGTCGTTCCGTGTCGGCGGCCGTGAGCTCAATTCCTGCAATAGTGACGGTATCGCCGCGCTCCGGCAAGCGACCCAGGGTTTTCGCGACCAATCCGCCGACGGTCTCGACCTCGTCGTCCTCCAGCTCGATGCCGAAGAGCTCACCGAGTTCGTCGACTGAAAGGCGCGCTCCGACGAGGAATGAGCCATCGTCGCGAGTGATGATCTCGGGGACCTCCCGATCGTGCTCGTCCGAGATGTCGCCGAGCAGCTCCTCGATCAGGTCTTCCAGTGTGACGAGCCCAGAGATCCCGCCGTACTCATCGACGGTAAGCGCCAGGTGATTGGACTCCTGCTGCATCAGTCGCAGCAACCGGTCGGCACGCTGCACTTCGGGCACAAAGATCGCGGGTTTCGTGATGCGCGTGACCGGCGCTTGCTCTGCCTCTTCGGGCCGGCGGAGCATGAAGCCGCTCGCATCTCGCAGATAGGCGATGCCGACGACGTCGTCGACGTCGCCGTCGATGACCGGCACGCGCGAATGGCGCGCGGCGAGCAACTGCTCAAGCGCTTCGCGAACGGTCTGATCGGCATCGACCGTCACCATGTCGATACGGGGCACCATGACCTCGCGCACGAGCGTGTCGCCGAATTCGACGAGTGAGTGGATGTAATTGCGATCGTCGTCTTCGAGCACGGCCTGCTCGGCGGCCTGATCGACCATTGAGAGCAGCTGCTGCTCGTCGCGAATGCGCCGATTCGTGCCGCGCCCGGGAGTGACGCGATCACCGAAGCGCACGAGGCCGGTAGCGATCGGGCCGAGGATGATGCGCAACCCGCGGAGCAATGGGGCCGCGAAGCGAATGACGGCGTCGGGGTGGTGCGATCCCACCGTGCGCGGGCTCGACCCCACCAGTACGAAGGTCACCGCGGTCATGACCAGGGTGGCGAGCACCAGCTCGAGCCACAACTGCTCAAGCGAGTACGCGAGCACCAGCGTGATGAGCACGGCCGACAGCACTTCGGCGAACACGCGAGCGAATCCGAGCGCATTCGCATGGCGGGCCTCGTCTTCCGCGATCACGTGAATCGCGGCACCGGTGCGCGGTGATTCTTCCGCAAGCGCGAGCAGTTCGGCCTTCGAGCGCACCCCCAGGGCAGCGTCCGCCGCCGCGAGCAGGCCGCCGACCCCCAGCAGCACCGCCGCAGCTGCGAGAAAGAGCAGCGCGAGCGGCAGACTCATCGAGAGCGCTCGTGCATGGCGAAAGAGAGCAGCAGGTCGCGCTGCAGCCCGAACATCTCCGCCTCTTCTTCCGGGATCGCGTGGTCGAACCCGAGCAGGTGCAGCATGCCGTGGGTCAGCAGCACGGAAATCTCCTGCGGCAGATCATGACCCGCCGCGTCGGCCTGCGCCTCGGCAACCTGCGGGCAGATCACGATGTCGCCGAGGAGGCCGGCGGGTGTCTGCGCGTCGGATCGCCCCGGGCGCAGCTCGTCCATGGGGAAACTGAGCACGTCGGTCGGCCCGGGCTCGTCCATCCATTGCACGTGGAGGCGCTCGATGGAGCCCTCGTCGACGAGCATGACGCCCACCTCGGTATCGGGGTGCACATGCAGGGACTCGAGCACGAATGCGGCAAGACGCTGCATGCGCCCGACCTCGACGTCGATCCCTGACTCGTTATTGATCTCGACGCTCACTGGGCGCCTCCGTTCTGGTGCTGCTGGGCCGACTGATCGTACGCACTGTAGGCGTCGACGATGCGGCTGACGAGATTGTGCCGCACGATGTCGTCAGAGCCGAGTTCGGCGAAGTGGATGTCCTCGACTCCGCGAAGAATGCGGTTGACGACGCGCAAACCGCTCGCCGCGATCGGCAGGTCGACCTGCGTAATATCACCCGTGACCACCATCTTCGAGCCGTAGCCGAGACGCGTGAGAAACATCTTCATCTGCTCGGGGGTCGTGTTTTGCGCCTCATCGAGAATGACGAACGACTCGTTGAGCGTACGGCCGCGCATATAGGCGAGCGGCGCCACCTCGATCGTGCCGCTCGCGAGGAGCTTGGGCACCACATCGGCATCCATCATCGATCCGATCGCGTCGAACAGCGGCCGAAGGTACGGGTCGATCTTGTCTTCGAGCGTGCCCGGAAGGTAGCCCAAACGCTCACCGGCTTCGACTGCGGGGCGCGTCAGAATGATCTTGGCGACCTCTCGGCGCTGCAGCGCCTGCACGGCTTTCGCCATCGCGAGGTAGGTCTTGCCCGTTCCGGCCGGCCCGATGCCGAACACGATGGTGTGCTGATCGATGGCATCGACGTAGGCGCGCTGCCCGCGAGTCTGGGCGCGCACGGCGTGCCCGCGCACCGACAGGATCGGTTCGCTGAGCACCTGCGCGGCCGTCGGCCCCTGACCGTCGTGCACCATGCGTGTCACCTCCTGCACGTCGCGTCGCGACACCGCACCGCTGCGACGTGCCAATTCGAGTATTTCGTTGACGACCTGCTCGGCGGCACGCACCGCGCCAGACGGCCCGTGCAGTGTGAGCACCTGGTCGCGCGCGTGGAATCGCACGTCGGGGTGCTGCGCCTCCAGGTCGGAGATCAACTGGTCGCGATGCCCGAGGAACGACGCGAGGTCGACTCCGGCGAGCAGGATGGTGCGCTGCAGCTCAGGATCAGGCGTCACCGAGTGAACGCTCCTCGAGGTCGCCCGCGAGCACGTGAGCGTGGACGTGGAACACCGTTTGACCTGCGGCCGCACCGCTGTTGAAGACGAGGCGGAACTCACCGTTGGCGCGTTCTTCGGCGAGACGCTTCGCGACCGCGACCATCTCCGCGAGGGTTTCGGGCTCGGCCGCCGCGAGCTCCGCAACGTTCGCGTACGCCGTGCTCTTCGGGATCACGAGGATGTGCACCGGTGCCTGCGGGTTGATGTCGGGGAACGCGATGACGCGCTCGGTCTCCGCGAGGATCTCGACCGGGATCTCGCCGGACACGATCTTGCCGAACACGGTGTCTACTGCCATGCGTCCAGTCTAGACGCTGCCGGAGGGTGTCGACCCGTCGTGCCAGCGGTACTCGACCTGTGGTCGGCCGCGCGCGCCGTAGCGGGGGTCGCGCACCAGGCGATCGGCGTCTGCGAGGAAGTCCAAATAGCGCCGGCTCACCTCGCGCGAGATTCCGAGCCCGGCGGCGACCTCGCTCGCCGTGCTCGGGCCACGATCGCGCACCACACGGGTGACCGACTCGAGGGTGGCCGCGGCGATCCCCTTCGGCAGGGTGCTCACGGGCGCGGTTCGCAGCGATGCCAGCATCGCATCGACCTCGTGCTGTGTCGCGTCGCCGGTGGTCTGATGCGACCTGCGGTGGTACTCCCGGAACGCTTCGATTCGCTCGCGGAACATTGCGAACGTGTATGGCTTGATCAGATACTGCACCGCCCCCAGTGCCACCATTTCGCGCACGACGTCGACGTCACGCACCCCGCTCACCGCGATGACGTCGGTGCGTACACCGCGTGCGCGTGCATGCCGCAGCACCTCGAGGCCGGTCCCATCCGGCATCGTCACATCGAGCAGCACGAGGTCGGCAGCGAGTGTGGGGTCGGTGACAGCGCGCGCAGCCGAATGCGCATCGCGGCATTCCGCCACCACGGAAAACCCGCCCACGCGCTGCACATGCGCGCGGTGCAGTTCGAGCGTCAGGGGATCGTCATCTACGAGGATGACGCGGATGGCGGCGGATGATCCGGAGGCTTCGGGAGCGATGTGCCTCACGGCGCCACCTCAGCGGATATGGCCGGGATGTTGCTGGCGGGCACCACTACGGTGAACCGCGTGGGCGCGCTCGACAACGCCACGTCTCCCCCAACGTTCGTGACGAGCCGGGACACGAGCGCGAGCCCCACTCCGCGCTCCTCGGGAGCGGCACCCCTCGCGGCAGTCTTGGTCGAGACGCCCCAGTCGAACACGCGCTCGCGCAGCGCCGGATCGATACCGTCGCCCGAATCCGAGACGGCCACGCGGAGCTCGCCCTCGATCGTCCACACGATGTCGAGCGAAACGCTTCTCGGCCTCGCCGCACCGGAGGCCGCAGCGTCGATGGCATTGTCGAGGAGGTTGCCGATGACCGTGACCAGGTCCATGGTCGACAGCGCGATCGTTTCCGCGAGCTGCGCGTCGACGGGCGCGAGGTCGATGTCGGCGTCGAGTTGCACGCCGCGCTCGGCCGCCTGCGCAGTCTTGCCGAGGATCAGCGCGCTCACTATCGGGTCGAGCGCGGCCGGCGCGGTCACACGATCGACGAGCTCCTGACTGCGCCGCGACGTATCAGCAAGCATCTCGATCGCGTCCTGGGTGCGACCGAGTTCGAGTAGCGCGATCGCGGTGTGCAACCGGTTCGCGTGCTCATGGGTCTGGGCGCGCAGCGACTCGCTCAGCGTGCGGAGCGACTCGTGCGACACGAGAGCCTCGTGCACGGCAGATGCCGAAAGATCTCCGGTGATGCGCCGCGTCGCCCGCCGCCCGAGTACCGCGGCGAGCACACCCAGTGCGACGAACACGGCGCTCACGCCGAACACGAGCGGCAGATCCTGCGCGATCTCGCCGCCGATCGACTCGACCGTAATGCCGACCGACACCCAGCCCAGCACACGGTCAGGAGCCGTCGGATCGCCCACCGCGACCACGGGGGCGATCGTGCGCACGGAGGGGCCCAGCGTGCCGGTCCACCGTTCGGAGAGCACCGTGGGGGTGACGGGGATCGTGCCGCGATAGCGCTGGCCGATCTCGCTCGCGTCAGGGTGCGTGAACCGAATGCCTTCCGCATCCATCACCGTGACATAGCTCACTCCGGCCTCACGGCTCAGACGCGAGACCAGCGCGCGGAGTTCCTCGGCGGGTTCCGAATCGATCCCCTCGCCCAAAGCCGTGGCGGTCGCCGGAGATGCGGCGAGAGCGAGCGAGAGCGCGTGCGTGGTGCGCTCGGCCTCGCCATACTCCGCGCGACGGCTGTCCCAGACGAGGAGCGCGGTGACCGCGACCGTCACGACGAGCACGGCGGCGGAGAGCACGAGGAACACCCGGGACGTCGCGCTGCGCGCCGTTCGCGGTACCGCCTTCGCTGCCATGCGGAACATTGTGACACGGACCTTGCCCGGCTCGAACGCTCCGATCTCACCTCGCCGGGGTCCGATAAGCCCGAAATGCGCTCGTCATCTTCGCGCCGCTTAGCGTGTTGAACGCGACGGAACCGAGCGCTTCTCGATCACCGCCGCATTGCACATGGACAACGGCGTTCTCAGGAGGAACTTCATGGTCATCCCGGCCCCCGCGCGGCATTCCCGCTCGAACGAAGCACACGACCCACGACCGGCCCGGCGCCGTCGCTGGGACAAGCACACCTGGCTGTACGTCTCCGTCATCATCGCGGTCGTGCTCGGCGCCGTCGTCGGCCTGGTGGTGCCCGACTTTGCCGTCTCCCTCGAGCCGCTCGGGAAGGCCTTCGTCGGTCTGATCAAGATGATGATCGCGCCGATCATCTTCTGCACGATCGTGATCGGCGTCGGGTCGATCGCGAAGGCGGCGACGGTCGGCAAGATCGGCGGCCTCGCCCTGGTCTACTTCATGGCGATGTCGACCCTCGCACTCTCCATCGGGTTGGTCGTCGGCAACGTCATCCATCCCGGCGCCGGCCTAGACATGCAGGGCGCCGAGTACGCCACCGAAGGCGCGGCAAGCGGCACGCACGAGTTCTTGCTCGGCATCATCCCCACAACGTTCTTCTCCGCCTTCACCGGCGAGAGCGTGCTGCAGGTGCTCTTCATCGCACTGTTGGCAGGCTTTGCGCTGCAAGGACTCGGCGAGCGAGGCGCACCGATTATGGCGGGCGTCAAGCATCTGCAGGCGCTGGTCTTCCGCATCCTCAGCATGATCCTGTGGATCGCTCCCGTCGGTGCTTTCGGGGCGATCGCCGCCGTGGTCGGCAAGACCGGCATCGCTGCGATCTGGAGCCTCGGCGTGCTGATGATTGCGTTCTACGTCACCTGCATCGTGTTCATCGTTGGGATACTCGGCACGCTGCTCTACGCGGTCACCCGCGTCAACATCTTCAGTCTCATGAAGTACCTCGGCCGGGAGTACCTGTTGATCGTCGGCACCTCGTCATCGGAGTCGGCACTCCCCCGTCTCATCGCCAAGATGGAGCACGTCGGGGTCTCGAAGCCCGTCGTCGGTATCACGGTGCCGACCGGCTACTCATTCAACCTCGACGGCACCGCGATTTACCTCACCATGGCGTCGCTCTTCATCGCGACGGGCATGGGCGACCCCATGAGCCTGAGCGAGCAGATCGGACTGCTCGTCTTCATGATCATCGCCTCGAAGGGTGCCGCCGGAGTCACCGGTGCGGGCCTCGCGACGCTCGCGGGCGGGCTGCAGGCCTACCGCCCCGAACTCGTCGACGGCGTTGGCGTGATCGTCGGCATCGACCGCTTCATGTCGGAGGGTCGCGCGCTGACCAACTTCACCGGCAATGCGGTGGCAACACTGCTCATCGGGTCGTGGACGCGGCAGGTCGACACCGAGCGGGTGCGTCGTGTGCTCAGCGGGGCGCTCCCGTTCGACGAGTCGATGCTCGCCGGCGACGGGCACGGTGCAGCGAACACCACATCGACCGCGCCGCAGTCGCCGCGTGCGACCGCCGAACGGGTTCCCGCCGACGTGAACTGAACGCACTGGGCGGTGACGGGCCGGGGCCGAAGCGCCTCGGCCCTTACCAGCGCCCGAACGTCGTATTCAGCACGGCAATCGCAGCCGGCCCCGCCGAGGAGGTGCGGAGCACCGTCGTTCCGAGCACCAGAACGTGTGCCCCCGCTGCCTCGAGCGCGTCGAGCTCGGCATCGGCAAACCCGCCTTCTGGGCCGACGACGAGTACGACGTCGTCGATCGCATCTGCACTGGCCGCGGCGGATCGCCCCCACTCCGACAGCGTCAGCGCGCCCCGCGGATGCAGCGCGATCACCGCGGAACGATCACTCCGTGCCAGGAGTTCGATGTCGGAAAGCGCGACGGGTTCGCCCACCACCGGAATCGCGGCCCGCATCGACTGCTTCGCCGCTTCACGCGCAATACGCTGCCACTTCGCGACGCCCTTCGCAGTCTTCTCAGCACCGCCCGCGCCGTCCCAGCGCGAAACGGAGCGGCTCGCCTGCCAGGGCACGATCGCGTCGACGCCGAACTCGGTCGCCTGCTCGACGGCGCGCTCGTCGCGATCACCCTTGGCGAGTGCTTGGACGAGCACGAGGCGCGGCCCGACCGGGGCGTCACCGCCCTCGACATGATCGATGCGCACGCTGAAGCGATCCTTCGCGACCTGCTCTGCGGTGCCGGCACCGATCGCGCCGCGACCATTGCCCACGAGAATGCGCTCGCCCGCGCGCAGACGGCTCACGCGAACCGCGTGCCGCGCCTCCTCACCGGTGATCTCGACCAGCGCGCCCGGGGCGAACGCCGCATCGTCGAGATCTTCCCGGTAGTAGAGGTTCGCCATGCTCAGCCCTGGCGGAAGAAGCGGTCGCGAATCTTTCCGAAGAAGCCTTGGTGGAACTCCCCGAGATGCGGCTGCTCGTCCTTGCGAAGCGCGGCGAGCTGGCGCACCAGATCTTTCTCTCGGTTCGACAGCTTGGTCGGCGTCGCCACCTGCACCGCAATCTTCAGGTCGCCGCGCGTCGTACTGCGCAGGCCCTGGATGCCGCGCCCGCGCACCGTCAACATGTCGCCCGACTGGGTACCGGCTTCGACTTCGACCTCGACCTCACCGTCGAGCCCCGCGAGTTTCGCGCTCGCCCCGAGAATTGCGTCGGTCATCGACAGCTGCATCGTGCAGAGCAGATCGTTGCCGTCGCGGCTGAAGATATCGTGGTGCATCACGCGGAACTCGATGAACAGGTCACCATTGGGTCCGCCGCCCGGGCCCACCTCACCACCGCCACGCATCTGCAGGCGAGTGCCGGTATCGATGCCCGAGGGCACATCGATCGGGAACGTGCGGCGCTCGCGCACGCGCCCCTTGCCCGCGCACTCGACGCAGGGATGCTCGATGACCGTGCCGTACCCCTGGCAGCTGCCGCACGGGTGCATCGTGACGACGTTGCCGAACAGCGAACGGACCTGGCGCTGCACCTGACCCTGCCCGCCGCAGACATCGCAGGTGACGGGGTGCGTGCCGGGCTGGCAGCAGCTGCCCTGGCAGACGTTGCAGAGCACGGCCGTATTGACCGTGATCTCGCGCTGGGTGCCGAAGATGACGTCTTCGAGCGATACGTCCACGCGAATCATCGCATCGTCACCGCGCTCCGAACGCGAGCGCGGGCCGCGCTGACCGCCGCCGAAGCCGCCCCCGAAGAACGTCTCGAAGATATCGCCGAAGCCCGCCGCACCGCCCTGGCCGCCGCCCATGTCGTAACGCTGACGCTGCTCGGGGTCGCTGAGCACATCGTAGGCGTGCGTCACATCTTTGAACTTCTCTGCTGCCTCTTCGCCCGGATTCACATCCGGGTGCAGCTGGCGCGCCAGGCGCCGGTAGGCCTTTTTGATCTCTTCGGGGGTCGCCTCGCGGGTGACTCCGAGGGTCTCGTAGTGATCGGCCACGCTGTTGTACTCCTTGGGGGTTGGTGGTGGAACGTGTGGGTCGGACGAGGCGGCAGCTTACCGCTCCTCACCCAGGAATCGGTTGAGGTATCGGGCAACCGCGCGCACCGTCGAAATGTTTCCGGCATAGTCCATGCGCAGCGGGCCGAGCACGCCGAGCTTCGAGACGGCGATGCCTTCTTCGTACGTGGACGCGATGATCGAAGTCTCAGATAATCCGTACGGTTCGTTTTCGCGCCCGATCGAAGCAGAAACCTCTCTGCCATCGTGCGCGAGTTCGCCGAAGAGTCGCAGCAGGGTCACCTGCTCTTCGATCGCCTCGAGCACCACGGGCAACGATCCGGCGAATTCACCGTCGGGGCGCGACAGATTCGCTGCGCCGGCGACGGCGATGCGGTCGTTGCGATTGGCCTGGAGCTGGTCGGAGACGACGGTCAGCACGCGCCGCACGAGGTCAATTTCATCGGGTTGCGCCCAAGTCTCGATATCTGCCTCGAGTTCGGCGACGGCTGCAGCTGCAGACTCGACGTCGATGCCGACCGCCGCTTCGGCGATCCGCTGACGCAGGCCGTGTACCCAGGCCTCGGTGACGCGCGAAGCCGGCAGCCAGGCGACCTGTTGTTCGACGACCCCGCTGCCGAGAATCAGCACGCTCAGCACCCGATCTTCACCGAGCGCCACGAGGTCGATGTGCCGCACCGCGGTGCGACGCAACGACGGGTACTGCGCCACAGCGACCTGATTGGTGAGCTGCGAGAGCAGACGCACGGTGCGGGCCATGACGTCGTCGAGATCCGAGGAATCGCCGAGGAAGCGCTCGATCGCCGTGCGCTGAGCGACCGTCAAGGGGCGAATTCGGGCCAGCGTGTCGACATAGAGCCGGTACCCCTTGTCGGTCGGGACGCGACCCGACGATGTATGCGGCTGCGCGATCAGCTCGTCTTCTTCGAGCAGCGCCATATCGTTGCGGATCGTCGCCGCGGACACCCCGAAGCTGTGGCGATCGACGATCGCCTTCGAGCCCACGGGTTCGTTCGAGGAGACGTAGTCGCTGACGATCGCGTGCAGTACGGCAAGGCTGCGCTCGGAAACCATTGCCCCTCCTGACGCCGAATCGTGGATGCGGGCCCCGCGCACAGGCGCTGGCACTCGCTTATTCCGAGTGCTAAGCCTACCGCAGTCCGGCGACCAGGAGGCATTCGGAGCGGCGGCTCCGTGTTCGCCTGCGGCGAGATCGGTGGTGTGCGCTCCGACGCACGTCAGCTGCCGAGCAGCCGGTGCACGACGGTATCCGCGAGCAGTCGACCGCGCAGGGTCGGGATCACCCGACCGCCGATTGCGGCGCGCCCGTCGATGAGTCCGTCGGCGATGAGCTGCGGGATTGCCCGACGCTCCTCCGCCGACAACACCTCGGCAGGCAAGCCCTCGGCGATCCGGGTTTCGAGCAGAATGCGTTCTTCACGGCGTGACGCATCGGTGAGTGTTTCGCGCGAGTGCGCTGGGGAGACGCCCGCCGCCATGCGCTGCGCATAGGCACCAGGGTGCTTGACGTTCCACCACCGCACGCCGCCGACGTGGCTGTGGGCGCCTGGCCCAGCAGCCCACCAGTCTTCGCCGGTCCAGTACGAGAGATTGTGCCGGGAGCGGGACTCAGGGGTGCGCGACCAATTGCTGATCTCGTACCACGAGAAGCCAGCGGCAGCGAAGCGCGCATCGGCGAGCTCGTACATCTCGGCGTGCAAGTCCTCGTCGGGTTCCGCCACCTCGCCACGACGAATCTGCGCTGCGAGTTTCGTGCCGCGCTCGATGATCAACGCATACGCCGAAATGTGATCGGGAGCGCACTCGAGTGCGGCGTCGATCGAGCGTTCCCAGTCGGCAAGACTTTCGCCTGGTGTGCCGTAAATGAGGTCGACGCTCACCTGAAGGCCCGCGTCGCGAGCCCATTCGGTGACGAGCGGCACGCGCTCGGGCGAGTGGGTGCGGTCGAGTGTGGCGAGCACGTGCGGCACTGCAGACTGCATGCCGAAACTCACGCGGGTGAAGCCGGCCTCGGCGAGCGTGCGCAGGTACGCGGCGTCAACGGAATCGGGGTTCGCTTCCGTCGTCACCTCAGCTCCCGGCGCCAGCCCCCACTCCTCGCGGATGCGGCCGAGCATGGCCGAAAGGTCGCTCGCCGGCAGCAGCGTCGGCGTGCCACCCCCGAAGAACACGGTCGAAACCGGGCGTTCGGGAAGACCCGCGTCGCGGAGCACCGACGCGCCCAGCGCGAGCTCCTGGCCGACTTGAGACGCGTAATCGTCACGCGTCGTGCCGCCGAGCTCACTCGCGGTATAGGTGTTGAAGTCGCAGTACCCGCAGCGGACACGGCAGTACGGAACGTGCACGTAGACGCCGAAGTTTCGGTGTTCGGCCCCGATGGCGACACTCGCAGGAAGCGAGCCGTCTTCGGGAGCCGGATCACCCTCGGGGAGCGCGCTCGGCACGGCGGATCACCGACGGCTGCTCGGCCGACGCTGATGCGTGGTCGACACGGGCACTTCGGATGTGGAGGGGTCGTCGTCTGAGGCCCCAACCGGTTCAGCCACCGGGCTCGATTGCGGCGATTCCGGCTCATCAGATTCTTCGGGCTCAGCGGACTCAGTCGTCTGCTCCTTCACGATCAGCTCTGATGCCGCACTCGACTCAGACGACTCATCGGACGCGGGAGTCCCGCCTGACTCGACGAACTCAGGTTCGAGCACTTCGGGAGCCCCCGGCGACGACTCGACGCGATCGACGACGTCGGCGGCATCGCCGTCGACAGTGATAGCGGCAGGTGTCTCATCGCCTGCCGCCCCCAAGTTGGGTGCGGGTTGTGCGCCCGGGGCGAGGCTCGCGAGTTGCGATTTCACGGCGTCGAGCGCGATGCGCACGTCGGCACGCCCCTTGAGCCCCAGCAGCCCGCTCTTCGGGGCAGCGACGAATCCGCGGGCGACGGCCCACACGGTGTCATCGGGGCGAAATTCGATCGCGAAGCGTTGCTCCCCGACTGCTCCCTCTTCGTCTCGAGTACCCCACGCGAAACCAACGCACCGATCGTCATCGATGGTGTAGATCACGAGTATGCCTCGCGGGTCTTGACCATCTGCGTGCAGTGTCGCTGTCGTTCCGGCGACGATGTACGGTTCGCCGTCGGGCCCGAAGTGCTCTTCGAGCTCACCCGCGGCTTCGGGGATGCCGTCACCCGAGAACGACGGGCCGGCGTACTCCGCTCCCGAACCGCGCACGATGTCGGTGACGCGCACGCCCGAACCGCGTTGCGCGCCCCAGGTCATGAGGAGGCTCGATGCGAGCAGGAAGCGCTCCTGTCCGCTGCCGAGGCGCAGTTCTTCCTCGTACGACGTCATGCCTTCCGGCGGAAACTTGACGATATCGGGTTGCTTCGACGCGCCGACGGCGGCGTACGTCACCGGCATCTCGACGTGGCTGCTGCGGCGCGGGGGCTGCTCCTTGCTCATCGCTTGGCGCCTTCCTTGCCCTCCACATCTCCGGAGAGCGCTGCGATGAAGGCTTCTTGGGGAACCTCGACGCGCCCCACCATCTTCATACGCTTCTTGCCCTCTTTCTGCTTCTCGAGCAGTTTGCGCTTGCGGCTGATGTCGCCGCCGTAGCACTTCGCGAGCACGTCCTTGCGGATCGCGCGGATCGTCTCACGAGCGATCACTCTCGCGCCGATGGCTGCCTGAATCGGCACCTCGAACTGCTGGCGCGGGATGAGCTTGCGGAGTCGCTCCGCCATCATCGTGCCGTAGCTGTAGGCGTTGTCGCGGTGCACGATCGCGCTGAAGGCGTCGACCGTGTCTCCCTGCAGCAGGATGTCGACCTTCACGAGGTCGGCTTCCTGATCGCCCATCGGTTCGTAGTCGAGGCTTGCGTAGCCCTGCGTGCGACTCTTCAGGTGGTCAAAGAAGTCGAAGACGATCTCGCCGAGCGGAATGCTGTAGCGGAGCTCCACGCGCTCGCCCAGGTACTCCATGCCGAGCAGGCTGCCGCGGCGGCTCTGGCAGAGCTCCATGATGGCGCCGACGTAGTCTTTCGGCGCCAGGATTGCGGTCTTCACGACGGGCTCGCGCACGTTGCGGATTTTGCCGTCGGGGTACTCCGACGGGTTCGTCACCGTCACTTCAGTGCCGTCTTCTTTGGTGACTTGGTAGACGACGCTCGGTGCGGTGGCGATGAGATCGAGGTCGAACTCGCGGCGCAGGCGCTCGGAGATGATCTCAAGGTGGAGCAGGCCCAGGAAGCCGCAGCGGAAGCCGAAGCCAAGTGCGACTGATGTCTCGGGTTCGTATTGCAGCGCTGCGTCTTCGAGCTTCAACTTGTCGAGCGCTTCACGCAGCACCGGGTAGTCGGAGCCGTCGAGCGGATACAGGCCCGAGAACACCATGGGCTTCGGGTCGGTGTAGCCGGGCAGCGCCTCGGTCGCCGGGCTGCGCTTCGCGGTGACGGTGTCGCCGACCTTCGAGAGCCGCACATCTTTCACGCCGGTGATCAGATAGCCGACCTCGCCGACGGCAAGCCCCTGCGTCGGCCGCATCTCGGGCGCCGACACGCCGATCTCGAGCGCCTCGTGGTCGTAACCGGTCGACATCATCTGGATCTTTTCGCGCGGCGTCAGCCTGCCGTCGATCATGCGCACGTAGGTGACGACACCGCGGTACGGGTCGTACACCGAGTCGAAGATCATCGCTCGCGGGGCGGCATCGGCCACACCGACGGGCGCGGGGATGCGCTCAACGACGCGATCGAGCAGCTCCTCTACACCGGCGCCGGTCTTGCCCGAGACCTTCAAGATGTCGTCGGGATCGCCACCGATCAGATCAGCGATCTCGCGCGACACGCGCTCGGGGTCGGCAGCCGGGAGGTCGATCTTGTTCAGGACCGGGATGATTTCGAGGTCATTCTCCATCGCGAGGTAGAGGTTCGCGAGCGTTTGCGCCTCGATGCCCTGAGCAGCGTCGACCAGCAGGATCGCGCCCTCGCACGCGGCGAGCGAGCGCGACACCTCGTAGCTGAAGTCGACGTGACCCGGGGTGTCGATCATATTGAGGGCGAAGTCACCAGCATCGGTTGCCCAGTGCATGCGCACCGCCTGCGACTTGATCGTGATGCCGCGCTCGCGCTCGATATCCATCTTGTCGAGGTACTGCGCCCGCATTTCACGGTCGGGCACCGTTCCGGTGACCTGCAGCATGCGGTCGGCAAGCGTCGACTTGCCGTGATCGATGTGCGCGATGATGCAGAAGTTGCGGATCTTCGCGGGGTCGGTCGACGCCGGTGCCGGGGGGTTCAAGCTGCGTGGAGACATTGTTCGCAATTATCGCACGCGCCGGCGCCGGATCGCGCGCGTGCCGACATCTGGTCGGTTTCGAGCAGGAGAACGCCTGAACGCCACGCCCACCCCTGGATCGGTGACGCGTTGCTCGCGAGTCGCGGAAGTCATGCTTCCATTCCATCAAGGACCACCGACATGACTGACGCGACCCGCAATACCGGGTATCACGTTCCGACTTCTGCTAGACTCGACTCTTGGCTTGCGTGTGGTCAACAACCACACCTCCCGTAAGGTGCCCTCTCTCACCGTGCGGATCAAACCCGTCAACTGGATTTCAAAGGACACATCTCAACGTGGCAAACATTAAGTCGCAGCTCAAGCGCATCAAGACCAACCTCAAGGCGACCGAGCGCAACCGTGCGTACAAGAGCGAGCTCCGCACCGTCGTGCGCGCGACCCGCACCGCAATCGCTTCGGGTGACAAGAGCGTCGCCGAGGCGAAGCTGAAGATCGCCGGCAGCAAGCTGGACAAGGCCGTCTCCAAGGGCGTCATCCACAAGAACCAGGCTGCGAACCGCAAGTCGAGCCTCGCTGCCCAGGTCGCAGCGCTCTAAAACTCACTGCGCAGCAGTATTGAGGGCTCCGCTTCGGCGGGGCCCTCTTTCGTGCGCCCGCACGTTTCCCACAGTCGAAGACACGACGCGCGAGAACGACGCCTTTCGAGCGCGCCACCGCGCTTCAGCGCGACGACACCCGGCCGCGCTTCGCGACGAAGAGCAAGTACTTCTCGAGCGCGTACTCGGGGTCACGGCTACCGCCCTTCAGCAGCCACTCGGTCTCCGCGGCCAGGTCGATGGCCCGCGCGAGATCCTCCTCGCGCCACCCCCGCACCTCGCGCAATGCGCGGTCGACCTGCCACGGCGCCATGCCGAGCTCCTTCGCCAATTGGCCGCCGGATCCCGCGGCTCCGTACACCCGAGCCATCGCACGCACCTTCATGTTCAATGCCGCGAGCATCGGAATCGGATCGGTGCCGGTCGAGAACGCCTGACGCAGCAGCACGAGCGCGTCGGCAGCGCGCCCCGCTGTCGCGGCGTCTGCCACGCGGAAGGCGTTCGTCTCCACGCGCCCCTCGGTGGCACGGGTGACCTGATCTTCGTCGATGCGCGTGCCCACGTCAGACACGAGTTGGGTAATCGCTCCGGCGAGCTCACCGATTCCGCCTGAGTACGCCGCAGCGAGCTGACGCACGGCACCCGGAGTCGCCTGCGCGCCGGCCCGACGAAACTCTGCCTGCACGAACGCCAGGCGGTCCTGATCCTTCTTCATTTCAGGACAGACCACTTCGATGCCGGCTCCCGCGCCACCACGCACCAGATCGAGCAGCGCTTTTCCACGCTGCCCGCCCGAGTGCCGCAACACGAGCGTCGTGTCGTCTGCGGGCTCGACCACGTAACGCTTCGCATCTTCGAGGAACGCGTCGGAGCACTTCTCGACGCCGTCGACCCGGATGAGACGGGGCTCGGCAAAGAGCGACGGACTGGCAATGGTGAAGAGCTCCCCTGCCGTGTATGAAGCGGCATCCACGTCATGCACTTCGAGGTCGGTGTGCGCATCGACGAGAGCAGACTTGATCGCCTGGCCGGCGCGATCGGCAAGAAAGGCTTCGGGACCCGAAATGAGCACGACGGGAGCCGGTCGAGCCTCGCTCCAGTCGAGCTGCTGAATCTTCGCCTTCGCAGCACCCGCCCGGGGTGCCGCTTTCCGTGCCTGTGCCACCTCACCAGCCTACCGGCGCGCTCAGACATTCAGGCGCGCGAGGCCGTCCGTACCGGAGGAGCGCCGATGTCATTTCCCCCGCTCAACCCAGGTGCGCAGCGCCCCCGCGCGGCCGCTCAGTGCGATGGACCCGAGCTGATCCGTGCGCAGCGCTCGCGTTCCCGCCTGCGCCAGGCCCTCGAGCGCGGAGACCGTCGGGTGACCGTACGAGTTGTCTGCTCCGACCGAGATCAACCCGACTTCGGCGTGCACGAGCGCAAACAGCGCCGGATCGAGGTCAGACGAGCCGTGATGCGCGACTTTCATGACGTCGGCCTCGAGCGCTGCGCCTGACCGTTCGAGTGCAAGCTGCTCAATCTCCCCGGTATCGCCGAGGAGGAGCACCGTGAGTTCACCGGTGTGAACCCGCAGCACCTGGCTCGCTGCGTTCGTATCAGCGGGGACGATATCTGGAGCAGGCGCGAGCACTTCCCAGCGCAGGTCTCCCAGTGCGCCACGCACGCCGGCGACCCCGGGCGTCACCGGCACGCCGGCCTCCGAGAGCGTTGACACGACCGGGCGCGCGTCCCCGTCCTCACGATTGTTCGGCGCGACCAATGCGCGCTCGACACGATCGATGATAGACGGGAGTGCACCGACATGGTCGCGATCGTCATGGGACAGGACGAGGATCGCCACACGTCCGATGTCGAAACGGTCCAGGCATGCGGCCAGCAGCTCAGGGTCATCGCCCGTATCCACCAGCATGACGGTGTCAGGTGCGCCGGGATCGCGCAGTATCAGCGCGTCACCCTGCCCCACATCGCAGGCCACCACGCTCCAATCTCCGGGAGTGCCGATCTGATCCGCAGTCGGCACGATCAATGTCGGGCCGAGGAACACTCCGGCAGCCGCAGCCGAGAGTGCGGCGAGCCAGACACGTATCTTCGTCGGACGCGGGCGCACCTCGCCCCACGGGTCGGGTCCGCTCGCCAGTGTCGAGCGAGATTCGGCGCAAGATGCTCGACCCACCTCGCTTGTACTGCGACTCCCCCGCGCACCCGAGCCTCGCGACTTACCACCTCGTTCACCGGGGCGATCGCGCAGGATCCACCACACGATCAGTACCAGCGCCTCGACCGCTCCGAGTAACAGCGCGCCGCTCCATCCACCCGGCCAGAGCCAACGCGCGGCCGGAAGCGCAGCGGTCACTGCAGCGGTCGCCTCGATCCATCGCGCCGCGATCGCCGCGCCCCACACGCATGCCGCCGCCGCTGAGCTCGAGACCGGGGCTGCGAGCATGGCGAGCAACCCGAGGCCCGTGCCCCACGGTGCCGCGGGCGCGGCGAGCACGTTCGCGACCAAGCCTGCAGCAGGGAAACCATCTTGCACCAGCAGCAGGAGCGGCCCGCAGGCGAACTGTGCGGCAATCGCCACTGCAACCGGAAGGCGCACCCACTGCGGCACCGCGAACACTCGACCCATCGCTCGCGAGATGCCGGGAGCCCAGAGCAGGATGCCCGCGGTGGCCGTGACCGAGAGCGCGAATCCGGGTTGAAGCGCCTGCCAGGGGTCAGCGATCAGCAGCGTGAGAATCGCGAGCGCCAGACAGGGAAGCGCCGATGCGCGCTTTCCGCCGTACCCGGAGACCAGCACGACCGCGGCCATCACCGCTGCCCGCTGCAGGCTCGCATCGGGCCCGACCACACCGACGAAGCCAAGAAGTGCGAGCGCTGAACCGATGATTCGCCCCCGCCGCCCGACACCGATTCTCGCGACGACGGAGGCCATCGCCGACACGACCAGCGCGCAATTCGCACCGGACACGGCGACGAGGTGGGTCAATGAACTCTGCTGCATGTCTGCGTTCAATTGGTCGGAGACCAATGACGTGTCGCCGACGGCAAACCCGGGCACGAGCGATGCACCTGGCACTCCCGCCGAAAGATCGCGCAATCCCCCGCGCAGATGCGTCGCCCACCGGCGCAATAACGCCTGTGTTCGATCGACCGCACTCGCCCCATCGGAGTCACTCCTGATCTCGGCCTCGGACACGCGCACGCCGTACGCGGCCGTTGAACCGGGCTCGAGCACCACCAGTCGGCCCTGCACCCGAACTCGTGAACCCGGCGCCCACTGCTCTACCCCGTTCGGTTCATCGAACCACAGCACCACCGGCACCGCCCCGCTGTGACTCAGCGCTGCAGCGGACACCCACCCGGCACGTCGTCCGTCGGCATCCGTGCCGAGCTTCGGAAACGCACGCAGCGTCACCTCGAGTTCGAGGGGTGAACCGCGCTCGGCCGCACTACGGAATCCCGGGTCGGCTCGGACCGTTTCGAGCGCGTCCACCCGCGCGCCCAGCACCACGGCGAAGCCGCACAGCACGATCATGCAGGCGAGCACACATCGCGCAGTCACCCAGCGCGTCAAGACAATTGCGATCGTGCCGGCCAGTGCCGCTCCGATGGCGAGCCGGCAGCCGGTACCCGGGAGCACGATACACGCGGACACCACGGCCCAGATCACGAGTGCCGGGGCGAACAGGCGCCAGTTTCCCGGTGTCGCGCGCGTCGCGGAGGCAAATGGGTCGGGCGCGGGTGCGGAGTGGCCACTCACGGCTGAGGGATCATCGGTTGCGGGTGCGGAGCGGCGGGTCATGGCGCGACCAGATCTCTGAATCCCTCAAGTGTCTTCGCTCCGATCCCGGGGACTTCGAGCAACTCATCCACGGAACTGAACCCGCCGTTCGACTCGCGCCAATCGATGATGCGCTGCGCGAGCGCGGGCCCGATCCGCGGTAATGTCTCAAGGTCGGCGACCGTCGCCGAGTTGAGCGACATCTTGCCCGCACTCGCGCTTGCAGATTCAGGTCCGCCAGCGCCCGCCGCCGCGGCCGCCGAGCTTGGACCCGCAGAGAGCCCGCCGGAGCCCGCTTCGGCCCAGAGTGCAGCCAGCGCGGTGTCGGGCACGACGATCTGCTCGCCGTCAACGACGGTGCGCGCCAGGTTCACCGCGTCGAGCTGAGCCGCTTCGGTCGCGCCGCCCGCCGCAGCAATCGCATCGGACACCCGAGCACCCGCAGGCAATTCGACGACGCCCGCGGCTGACACCGCACCGACCACGTGCAGGGTCACCGTGCCGCCGGTTGCGGCAGCGTCGGCGCCGCCCCCTGGCTCGATCACTCCATCGGTACGAGCATCCTCATCGGTATCGCCACCGCCGGCGTTCTCCCCAGCAATGAGATCGGCGTCGAGGGACGCAGCATCAGCGGGCACCGCGTGCCCGCGTGCCATCGTGAACCCAATCGCCACGGCAACGGCTGCGACGAAGACCACCACGCCGACCAGCACAGGGAGAGCGACAGCACGCTTCAGCCGATCTCGGACGCGCGTCGCGGGTGCCCAGGCCAGGGCCCCGGGGGCAGCATCGCTCGACAGACCCGAGGATTCGCCTCGGGCCCAGTGTCCGCGTTCGAGCACACGCTCTGATGTCCAGGCGCGGGCGATATCGACCGGCACGGTGTCAAGAGAACCTGCCTGAGTCTCGCCCCCAGGATGTGGTTCGATCGCTTCATGTCTCGCCGCACCGCGCCCGGCTTGCTCAACGTCCATGCCGAAACGCTATGGGGACGTCGGGTATGAAAAACGCCCGTGGTGGCGATCTGTGAACAGATCGCCACCACGGGCGTCATGCGCGACGCTGTGGACGCGTGCGGTACAGCTCAAACACGGTGCCGCGCCGCCGCGACCTACCCCGCGGGCTTCGTCGCGATGCTCACGATCTTCGGCACGCGCACGATGACGTTGACGATCTGGCGGTCGCCGATCGCGCGCTGCACACCGGCCGACGCACGGGCAGCTGCCTCGGCTTCCGCCTCAGACACCGAGGCGGGAAGCGTCAGGCGATCCCGCACCTTGCCGTCGACCTGCACGACCATGGTGACCTCGTCTTCGACGAGCAGCGACTCGTCGGCGGACGGCCACTCGGCGAGCGCGACGCTCGGCTCGTACCCGAGCTTCGCCCACATGTCTTCGGACGCGTACGGTGCGAAGAGCGACAGGATCTGGGTGATCGCCTCAGCCGACTCGCGCACGGCCGGGTCGACAACACCGGCGCCCGAGTCGATCGCCTTGCGCGTCACATTGACCTGCTCCATGAGGCGCGCGACCACGACGTTGAACTTGTACGCCTCGACGAGCCCCGGGGCGTCGGCGAGCAACCGGTGGGTCGAACGGCGGAGTGCCTTGTCGCCCGCCGCGAAGTCAGCGCCGCGGGCCGCGCCCGAGGCTTCGACGTCGTCAACAATGCGCCAAGCGCGCGCCAAGAACTTCGCAGAGCCCTGCACCGACACGTCGGCCCAGTCGATGTCGTCTTCGGGCGGGCCGGCGAACGCGAGCGTCACGCGCAGCGCGTCGGCGCCGTGCGCCTGCAGCTCGCTCGCAAACTCGACGAGGTTGCCCTTCGACTTCGACATCTTCGCGCCGTCTTGCAGCACCATCCCCTGATTGAGCAGTGACGTGAAAGGCTCATCGAAATCGAGGTAGCCCAGATCGTGCAGCACCTTGGTGATGAATCGCGAGTACAGCAGGTGCAGAATGGCATGCTCGACGCCACCCGCGTACTGATCGATCGGACCCCAGGCGTTGACGACCTCGGGGTCGAACGCCTGCGTGCTGTCGGTCGCCGACAGGAACCGGAGATAATACCACGAGCTGTCGACGAAGGTGTCCATTGTGTCGGGGTCGCGCGTCCAGGTGTCGCCGGTCTCGGAATCGACGACGGTTGCCCACTCGGTGGCCGCGCCGAGCGGCGAAGCGCCCTTCGGCTTCAGGTCGAGACCCTCGGAGGCGGGCAGCTCGACCGGCAGCGCATCGGCTTCGACCGGGCGCATCTCGCCATCGGCACCGTGCAAGATCGGGATCGGCGTGCCCCAGTAGCGCTGACGCGAAATCAGCCAGTCGCGCAGGCGATACGTCGTCGAGGCACGGCCCGTGCCGCGCTGCTCGAGCACCTCGATCGCGCGCGCGATCGCCTCGGTCTTCGACATGCCGTCGAGCTCGCCCGAGTTGACCAGCACGCCTTCACCCGCCGTCGCGATGCCGCTCTCGGCGGGATCGGGCAGCTCGGCGCCCTCGGCGTCGCGCACGTCGACGACGACGCGCACCGGGAGTTCGAACTTCAGCGCGAAGTCGAGGTCGCGCTGATCGTGCGCGGGCACCGCCATGATCGCGCCGTGACCGTAATCGGCGAGCACGTAGTCGGACGCCCAGACCGGGATGCGCTCACCGTTCACCGGGTTGACCGCGAAGTGGTCGAGGAAAACGCCGGTCTTCTCGCGATCGGCGTTCTGGCGCTCGATCTCGGTCTGCTTCTGCGTCGCGGCGAGGTACTCCTGGAAGGCCGATCGCGCCTCCTCGGACGCGCCCTCGGCGAGCTCGGCCGCGAGGTCGGAGTCGGGAGCCACGACCATGAAGGTCGCTCCGTGCAGGGTGTCGGGCCGGGTCGTGAAGACGGGCACCTTCTCGGCGCGGCCCTCGATCTCGAACTCGACCTCGGCCCCGCGCGAGCGGCCGATCCAGTTGCGCTGCATGTTCAGCACCTTGGTGGGCCACTGGCCCTCGAGGTCGTCGAGGTCGTCGAGCAGGCGATCCGCGTAATCCGTGATGCGGAAGTACCACTGCGTCAGCTTCTTCTTCACGACCATCGCGCCCGAGCGCTCAGACGTGCCGTCGGCGAGCACCTGCTCGTTCGCGAGCACGGTCTGGTCTACCGGATCCCAGTTGACCCAGCTCGCCTTGCGATACGCGAGCCCCTTCTCGTACATCTTCAGGAAGAGCCACTGGTTCCAGCGGTAGTACTCGGGATCGCTCGTGTGCAGCACGCGGCTCCAGTCGAACGACGGAGCGTACAGGCGGAACGATGCCTTCTGCTGCGCGATGTTCGCGTACGTCCACTCGCGCGGATCGACGCCGCGTTTGATCGCCGCGTTCTCGGCGGGCAGCCCGAACGAGTCCCAGCCGATCGGGTGCAGCACGTCGTAGCCGCGCCCGCGCCAGTACCGCGCGAGCACGTCGCCGAAGCAGAACGCCTCGGCGTGGCCCATGTGCAGGTCGCCCGAAGGGTACGGGAACATGTCGAGCACGTACTTCTTCGGCTTCTCCGAACCCTCGTTCGGCACCTCGAAGGGCTTCAGCTCATCCCATACGGGAAGCCAGCGGTCTTGAATCGCCTGGAAGTCGTAGCCTTCGGCGTCGCGGCCCTGCTGCTCGGTCACACATACCTCGATCTCGTTCGGGATCGCCCGCCGTCGCGAGCGCACACTTCCGTCCAGGATACCGCGTCGAGCGCTGCGGAATACTCGCGTCGATCGCTCATCACGTGACGGCGCAGGATCGCCAGACGCACGCAGACCTCGGGTTCACGGCGGGGTGGACGGCTGCAACCGAGGGCCTCGCACGCATCGCCGAGAGTGAAGCGGCCGGAGCTTAGTCTGCGATCGCCTTGGGCTCGAGCGCGGCCATCAGCGCCGCCGCTTTGAGGTGTTTCTCGGCGACTTCGCGTTCCGGCACCGAATCGATCGTGATGCCGCCGCCCGCGCCGAGGCTCGCGCGGACGGTGGCGACCGTGCCGTCATCGCGGTATGAGCGCAGCAGTTCGACGCTGCGGATCGTCATGGCGATCTCGGCGTCGCCTCCGCGATCGACCCATCCGAAGCACCCCGAATAGAGCCCGCGCGGGCCGCCTTCGAGTTCCTGGAGCAGCTCCACTGCGCGCCGCTTGGGGGCGCCCGTCATCGATCCGCCCGGGAAGGCCGCGGCGATCGCATCCCAGATTCCAGCTTGCTCGGTGAACCGGCCGGCGACAGTGCTCACCAGCTGATGCACGTGCGCGTGGGTCTCGACCTCGAGGAACCGCTCGACCCGCACCGTGCTCGGCACGCACACGCGACTCAGGTCGTTGCGCATCAGGTCGACGATCATCAGGTTCTCAGCGCGCTCTTTCGGATCCGCCGCGAGTTCCGCCGCAAGGTCAAGATCGGCAGCCACGGTGTCGCCGCGACGCCGTGTGCCCTTGATCGGGTGCGTCACCACCCGATCGCCGCGCACGGAGAGGAATCGTTCGGGGCTCGCGCTCACGAGCGCCCGGTCTCCCGCCTCGACGATGCCGCCGCGTATCGGCGTGCCGACGGCGCGCAGCCGAGCGTAGATGTCGACGGCGCTGCGCGCATCCCGCGGTGCCCACGCCGCATCCGCCGTGTCGGTGAGGCACAGCACGTACGCGTCACCGGCTCGAATCGCGTCGCGGCACGCGTCCACCTCTCTTGCGTAGCTCGCGTCGTCGCGGCGCCACTGCGGATGCAGTGAGACCTGTGCCGCGGGCGCGATCGCGGCACCGCCCGGCTCGGCCGAAGGCCCAGATTCGGCTGAGGCTGCCGGTGCGGATGCCGGTGCGTCGAGGAGACCACCGTGCTCGGCAAGCCAGGCGTCGATCGCGTGTTCGCTCGGGCCGTGCAGCCGCGCGGTCAGCGCATCGTGGTCGATGGCCAGCACCACATCGCAGCGAAGCGCGAACCCGGGTGCGAGCTGGGCACGACGATCGTCACGGACTCGGTGGCCGAAATCGGCAAGCGGCTCGATGCCGAGTAACGCCACTCCGAACTCGTACCCCAGCGCCACCGCCCAACCGCCGGCCCAACCGCAACGAACCGAGCGGTCTCCGCTACCCGCGGTCGGTGCCGCATCAGCCGCCCGCAAAGCATCGAGAAACGCCGACTCGCGACCGCGTTCGGCTCGTCGCACCTCCGACGCGAGCGCGAAGTACGACACTCGCGATTCTCCGGGCGCCGAGACCTCGCCGTCGAACCAGCACCAGGCCCGTCCTGTGGCCGCGAAGCGCCGCGCGAGCTCGACGGCGTCCTCGAAAAACGTGTCCACGGAACGCACGGCACCACTCGGTGCAGCGGGCGGATGGGACCGGTCGTCGGGCATCGTCACAGCGTACCGCCGGTGCTACGCTCACGACATGCAGATCGACGGAATCGCGGAGTCGCGCACGAACTTCGCTGCGGCCGCGGTCTGGGCGGTCGAGATCGTCGATGCGCTCGGCGATGCGGACTGGGAGGGGCCAGGGCTCGGCGCGTGGAACCTGCGCGCGCTCGTGGGGCACACGAGCCGAGCCCTGCTCACCGTCGAAACGTACCTCGCCCGGCCCACGGACGTCGAGGTCGTGCGCAGCGCCGAGGAGTACTACGCGCGCACCCTCGCGCAGCCCAGCACCGATGAGTCTGCAGTGCTGCAGCGCGGCGTCGATGCCGGCGCAGCACTCGGCGCTGACCCGGCGTTGGCGTTCGCAGAGATCGCCGCCCGCGTGCTGCGCGCCGTGCGCGACGCCGGGAACCCGGTGATCGAGACGATCGTGGGCGGCATGCGACTCGATGCGTACCTCCCGACCCGGGCCTTCGAGCTCGTGGTGCACGGCCTCGACATTCAACGCGCCACCGCCGGCTCACGCGGTGCATCCTCTGATGGGCCTGGCGATCCGCCGGCCGAGGTGCTCGCGGGCGGTCTGCAGTTGGCCGGGTCGCTCGCTGCCCGAGGCGGATCGGGCGCCACGCTGCTGCTCGCGCTCACCGGCCGAGCATCTCTGCCCGCGGGATACTCGGTGCTCGCAGCCCCGGCTGCGGCGCCCGACAGCGATCGCCCGGCTCCGCACCGGAGCTCCGCGTGAGCTCCGTGCCGGTCTCGAGTGGCGCTGGGCGTCGCGAGCCGGCCCCCGAGCCGCACCTGCTCGCCGCGGACTCCTTCCGCGTCAGTACGCACGCGGGCGAGCCGCAAGTGCGGGCATTCCCTGCGCATCTGACGCGCTTCGCAGCCACGGCGACCGCCGCCTGGTTGGAGCACGACTGCACCGCAGATCCGCGACACATCGCGGAGGCACTGACAGCGTTCTGCTCCGAGGCGCGCGAGCGCATTGCCGACTCGGGCAATGGATTTCCCCGGCTCGAACTCTGGTCGGCGAGCGCCAAGGCCACCTGTGAACCGTCTGCACCGAGTCTGGCACTCGCGCTGCGCCCGCTCCCCACGCTCGGTGACCGGGTGTCACTCGTGTCGGCTCCGCGCGGCGTTGCGCCCGTGGCCGAACGCAAGGGACCCAATATCGCCCGTTACGGCGCGCTGATTCGCGAGCTGGGGGCCGAGCCGCTGCTCACCGATGAGGCCGGCTGGGTGCTCGAGGGTGCGACGACCAGCCTCGTTTGGTGGCCGGATCGCGGCACCTCGCTGCTGGGTTCCGTCGTGGCGCTGGCCGCTCGCGTGCCGTCCGTGACCGAGGCCACGCTTCGGGCGGCCGTGACGAACCTGGTGCCCGCCCGAGTCACCCCAGACGAACTCCGCGCGAGCGAGGTGTGGGCGGTGAATGCGCTGCACGGCATTCGCCCGGTCACGCACCTCGACGGCACGCCCCTCGCCGTGCCCGACCCCGAACGGCTTGAGCACTTCCGCAGCGTGCTCGACCGGAGCTGGGAGCCCGTCAGAGCGACAGACGGGCCGCGCTGATCCCCTCCGGGAGTACCGTATGGGTGATCAGGATCACCGCACGGTCAGCCGGGACCGCGCCGAGCAGGTCGGTCAGCAGCCGATCGGCGAGTTCGCGGTCGACCCCGGCAGTCGGCTCGTCGAGCACGACCACCGGGAAGTCCGCGAGGATGGCGCGTGCGAGCGCAATGCGCTGCGCCTGACCGCCCGAAATCCACGCGCCGTCGGCGCCCAGACGCGCGTCGAGTCCACCGCGCTCCAGTGCCCAATCGGCGAGACCGACCCGGTCGAGCACGGCCCACAGCTCGTCGTCGGTCGCCGAGCCGCGGGCAGCACTGTCGCGGGCGAACTTCAGGTTTTGCCGCAGGTCGGAGTCGAACAGGTACGGACGTTGCTCGCAGAGTCCGATGATCTCGCGAACGCGTTCGGGTGCCAATTCGCGCGCATCCCTGCCGCCGACGTCGAACCCGCCGCGCGATTCGAGGAACCGCACGAGTGCCAGCGCCAACGTGGACTTGCCAGCTCCGCTCGCTCCGGTGATCACGAGCGTCTCGCCCGCCGCGACGCTGAACGAGACGTCCGCGACCGCATCGTGGTCGGCGCCCGGGTGTCGCACCGCGAGCTGCTGCACCTCGACGAGTGGCGCCCCCGGTTCGGGCGCGAAGACCGACACTGTCTCGTCTGCGTCGTCGGCAAACGTGGCCGGCACGAGCTCGGCCGGAAGCGCCCGCTCCGTCAGATCGGCGACGTGCTCCGCGCTCGCCTGCACTGCGCGCCGGGCGCTGAGCGCTGCCGGCACCTGGGCAAACACTTCGAACACCGCCGCGGGAACCACGACAGCGGCAGCGAACAACGGTGCGGTGAGGGCACCGGGTTCCGTTCCGAGCGCGGGCAGCATGACGAGCAGTCCGACGATCGCCGCGAGTCCCGATGCGAGGCCGAGCACGGCGCCCGAGAACCCGGCGGTGCGGATACGACTGAGCTGCGCCCGCGCGAGCCGACGCTCGGCGTCGCTGATGCGGGCGCGCTGGTGATCCACCGCCCCGAATGCGGTCAGCACCTCGGCCGCTGAGAACCGCTCGAGCAGGGCGTCGACGACTTCGGCACGCGCGGCGCTCACCCGGCGGTCATCGGCCCCCGAGAAACGCGATGACACGACCACGGCTGCGCCGCCGCCGATGAGCAGCGCTGCGAGCAGCACCAGGGCGGCAGGGAAGGAGATCACCGCGATGACCACCACGCTGAGAGCCGTGACCGCGATGCTCACAATGAGCGGCTGCCGCACACGCAAAGGTTCGTCTTGCAACTGGTCGACGTCGTCGACGAACGCGGCCAGCACCTCTCCGCGGCGATGGGATTCGATGCCGCCCGGCACCCGGGGCACGAGCGCCGCGAAGGTGCGCGACCGCAGCGTGGCGAGCTGCGCGAGCGCCGCATTGTGGCTGAAGAGTCGCTCCGCGTAGCGGAACGCGGCTCGCCCGATCGCCAGCGCCCGTACTCCCACTATCGCAAAGGTGAGGTGAAGAATGGGCGGCTGCTCCCCCGCCCGCACGATGAGCCACATGCTCAGCCCGAGCAGACCCACCACGCAGGCATCGGCCAGAACGCCGAGCACGATGCCGGGAGCGCGACGTCGACGGCTGGGCATCGCGCGCGCAAGCACGGCCCGCTGTTCTGCGGTGCGCTTCTGGCCGGTGCGCTGCGCATCCGTGCACTGCGCGGTTTCGGTGAGCCGACTCATCGTGAGACCTCCGAGACGGACGTGTCAGTACCGGGAGCTTCAGCGACGGCCGGCACGATCTGCACGACGCGGTCGGCCGTCGCCTGCAGCGCGGCGCGATGCGTCACGAGGAGCACGGCGCGGCCGGCGTCGGCTTCGGCGCGGGCGATATTGCCGATGCGCGCCTCGCTCTCGGCATCGAGGGCAGAGCTCGGCTCATCGAGCACGAGCGCTCCGCAGTCGAGTGCGCGGGCTCGGTACAGCGCGCGCGCCACTGCGATGCGCTGGGCCTGTCCGCCTGACACTCCGGTACCGCCGGCGCCGAGCTCGAACGCCGTATCGAGGTCTGCGAGGTCCACGTCGGCCAGTGCCGACCTCACCAGGTCGTGATCAATGGCATCGGCTCCGAGTGCGACGTTCTCGGCGATCGTGCCGTGCAAGAGGCCCGGGCGCTGGCCGGCCCACGCGAGGCGGTCGGTTGCGGTGATCGTGCCGCGAATCGGCGCGGTGAAGCCGAGGAGCGCGGCGAGCAGCGTCGACTTGCCGGCGCCTGAGGGGCCTACGAGCGCGACGACCTCTCCGGGGGCGACGTCGAAGCTCACGGGGCCGACCACTCGGCGCCCCCCGCGCGCCACACTCACCGCGTCGAAGCGCACGCCGCGACCCGCGTCCGTCTCGGAGCCCGCCCTCTCCGCCGCAGGCTCCGCGGGAGTCTTCGCGCGCACACACGCAACGTCTCCGTCGTCTTCGATGATGTCGAAGACGCGGGTGGCCGCCGCAAGCCCCTCGGTCGACGCGTGGAAGGCCGAACCCACCTGCCGAATCGGCACAAAGGTCTCTGGCAGCAGCAGGAGCACGAACAGCCCGAGTCCCAGGGGAAACTCTCCGCTGACGAGCCGCGTGCCAACGGTCACGGCGACCAGCGCGATCGAGAACGTGCCGGCGAGGTCGAGCACGAACCCGGAGAGGAACGTGACACGCAGCACCGTCATCGTGCGCGAACGGTACTCGTCGGTCTCCCGAGCGATGCGCGCGACCTGACGTCGCTCTCGCCCGAAAATCCGCAACGTCGCGAGGCCAGCGACGACATCGACGAACGAGGAAGACAGTCGCTGCAGCTGATCCCACTGCCGATCCTGCACCGTCTGCGTTGCAAGGCCGATCAGAATCATGAACACCGGGATGACGGGGAACACGACGACGACGATCAGACCGCTCAGCGGATCGGCGAGGAGCACGGCAAAGATGAGGATCGGCGTCGCCGCCGCCGTCAAGATCAGCTGGGGAATGTAGCCCGAGAAATAGCCGTCGAGCGCATCGAGGCCGCGCCCGAGCACCGTCGCGAGCTCGGCGTCGCTCGCACCGCCATCTCGCTGCGGGGATCGGCGATTGAGCGCGTCGAGCGCCGCCGCTCTGAGCTGCGCCTTCACGGCGACGGCACCCCGCGCGGCGACGACATCCATGCCCCAGCTCGCGGCCGATCGCACGAGCACGGCAGCAAGAGCGCCGGTCACAAGCCACGGCACCTGATCCCGAGCGAACGCCCCCTCATCGATGCGACCCCGCACTCCGGGAATCCCGTCCATGTACGGAAGTGCCGCAGCGGTGATCGCCTGTGCCAGGCACCATGACCAGGCGAGTACTGCCCCGGTGCGCAGCAGGCCGAGGCCGGCCCCGATGAGCAGAACGCCGCGGGCTGCGCGCGCATAGCGAAGCAGTCTCGGGTCGAAGGGTTTCACGAGATTCCTGACGAGTCGAAGCGGTGCGGTGCGGAGCCGCTCGAGGCAGTCTACGGGAGCCCGGGGCCTCACATCAGATGAAACCCCGGGCCACCGGCATCAGTGCGCGCCCGCCGGGATCGCGTCGCGGGTCAAGCGCTTCCGGAAGACCCAGTAGGTCCACGTCTGATACGCGAGCACCAGCGGCAGGGTGAAGACCGCGACCCAGGTCATGAGCTCCAGCGTCTTCTGCGAGCTCGCTCCCCCGGCCACCGTCATGGAGTAGGCGGGGTCGATGCTCGACGCCATGAGGTTCGGGAACATCGACATGAAGATCGCGAGGAGCGCGAAGGCGATCGCCACTGCGTTGCCGGTGAACGCCAAGCCCTCACGGCCCAGCAGATTCGCGACCCATGCTCCGATGAGGGCGACTGCGGCGACGACCGCGCTCAGCACGATGACCCAGAGCCACGGGCTATCGAGGTGCTGCAGCACCGTCCAGACCAGGAATGCGGCTCCGGCGACGATCGCCGCGACGCCGACCTTCGTGGCGAGGGCCCGCGCGTGGTCGCGCATCTCGCCCGCAGTTTTCAGCGAGACGAAGACGAGCCCGTGGGTGAACGTGATGAGCAGCATCGTCAACCCGCCGAGCAGTCCGTAGGGGTTGAGCAGCGTGAGCAGCGTGCCTTCGTACAGCCACCCGCCGTTCTCCATCGGGGTGATCGGCAACCCCTGCGCGAGGTTCGCGAACGCGACGCCCCAGAGCAGCGGAGGGATGACGGAGCCCCAGAATATGAACTGATCGAACCAGCGGGTCCACTGCTGCCCCTTGCCGAGATGCCGGTACTCGAACGACACCCCACGCAGAATCAGTGCGACGAGGATCACCAGCAGTGCCAGGTAGAACCCCGAGAACATGGTGGCGTACCACTCGGGGAATGCAGCGAACAGCGAAGCGCCGGCGACGATCAGCCAGGTCTCGTTGAGGTCCCAGACCGGGCCGATGGTGTTGATGATGAGTCGACGATCGGTGTTGTCTTTCCCGAGGAACGGCAATGACATGCCGACGCCGAAGTCGAACCCGTCGAGCACGAAGTACCCGATGAGCATCGCGCCGACGATGAAGAACCAGAGTGTGGTGAGTTCCATGTCCGTCTCCTAGTAGACCGTCGCGAGCTGCTGATGGTCGGGTTCGCCGGATCCGCCGTCGGTCGAATCGCCCAGTGCGATCTCCGGCGGCCCCTCTTTGGCGGCACGCGTGATCAGCTTGAACTCGACCACGGCGAGAGATCCGTAGACCAGGGTGAACACGATGAGCGAGACGAGAATCGCCCACCCCGGAACCCCCGGAGACACGCCCTGTTCCGTCGTCATCACCCCGAATACGATCCAGGGCTGACGGCCCATCTCCGTGAAGATCCATCCCACCAGCGACGCGAGCATCGGCAGCGGCGCGGTCCAGATGGCGACCCGCCACACCCAATCGGGAAGTTCCGCGTTCTTCCGAGTGATCCAGAGCCCGACTGCGGAGACCAGCGCCGCGAGTGCCCCGAGACCGATCATCCAGCGAAACGCCCAGTAGGTGACCCAGATGATGGGAGCGAACTGGCCATCGCTCGGGCAGGTAAGCAGCGAATCCGCACCGCAGTACTGCGCGGTGAACTCGGCCTGCAGATCGCGAATGCCCTCGACGGATCCGTTGAACGTGCCGTTCGAGAGGAAGGAGAGCAGGTACGGCACACGGATCGAGAAGATCTCATGGGCGCCGTCAGGCGTGCCGAGGCTGAAGATCGAGAACGAGGCGTCGGCACCCGAGGCGTTGTTGTACAGCGCCTCGGCCGCGGCCATCTTCATCGGCTGGGTCTCCGTCATCACCATGCCGAGCGAGTGGCCGGTGAGGCCCACCCCCATGAACGCGATGATGTTCGTCCACGCACCGAAGCGCAGCGCCGTGCGCATCTCCTCGACGTGCTGCCCTCGACGCAGATGCCAGGCGGCCGTCGACACGATGACGACGCCGGCGAACATGACCGCGGCGAAGATGGTGTGCGGAAACTGCGTCACCGCGACCGGGTTGGTGAGCACAGCGCCGATGCTCTCCAGCTCGGCGCGGCCGCGTTCTTCGTTGATCGTGAAGCCCTCGGGATTCTGCATGAACGCATTCGCCGCGAGGATGAAGTAGGCCGAGGCGACGGTGCCGAGCCAGACGAACCAGATCGTCATGACGTGGATCTTCTTCGGCAGCTTGTCCCAGCCGAAGATCCAGAGGCCGATGAAGGTGGCCTCGAAGAAGAAGGCGATGAGCCCCTCCATCGCGAGCGGCGCACCGAAGATGTCGCCGACGAAGCGGGAGTAGTTCGACCAGTTCATACCGAACTGGAACTCCTGCACAATTCCGGTGACGACGCCCATCGCGAAGTTGATCAAGAAGATCTTGCCGAATAGGCGGGTCAGCCGCAGGTACTTCACCTTGCCGGTCTTCACCCACACGGTCTGCAGAATCGCGACGAGCAGGCACATGCCGATCGTGAGTGGCACGAAGATGAAGTGGTACAGCGTTGTCAACCCGAACTGCCACCTGGACAGGGTCAACGGATCGAGGAACTCGTTCATTTCACGCTCCTGAACACAGAGCGCGCACCTCACGCAGAGATGCACTCCCTTAGTGAGATCCGCCACGAGATGTCATTCTCGCCGGAGCCATCGGCGGGATGCCGACTGACTCGATTCTACCGAGTCTGTGAGTTTGCTGCGAGTTTGGTTTGGCGTCGAAGCATATTTCACTCGGGGTCGAACGGAATATCTCTCGACGCCGAGTGAGGTCGCACATATCGGGTTTCGCACGCGACATCTGGCGTGCCGCACCGGTCAATTTTTCGGGCCGGATCGCTACACTCTGGGGCGTGACCGACTTCCTCAGCACGCTCATCGAGTGGATCCGCGACCTCGATCCGGTGCTGCGCACGCTGTTCGCCGGAGTCGGCATGCTGCTCGAAACATCTGTCTTCGTCGGGCTCGTCGTGCCCGGCGACACCATCGCACTCGTCGCATCGATCGGCGTCACTTCGACGCCGCAGTTCGTCTGGCTCGTCATAGCCCTCGTCCTCGGCGCGATCGGCGGCGAGAGCATCGGCTTCTTCCTCGGCCGCTGGGCCGGGCCACGCATCCGTGCCAGCCGGGCTGGGCGCAAGCTCGGCGAGCGCAACTGGCGGATTGCCGAGCACTACCTCGGCGAGCGCGGGGGTGTCGCCGTGTTCCTGTCGCGGTTCCTTCCGGTACTGCATTCACTCATTCCGCTCACCGCAGGGATGGCCGGAATGCGCTACCGCCGATTTCTGCCGTGGACCGCATCGGCCAGCGTCGTCTGGGCGCTGATCGTCGTATCGCTCGGCTCCGGTGCCGCCGCGGGCTTCGATCAGCTGGCCGGTCAGGTCAAAGGTGCGGGCTTCATTTTCGCCGGGTTCGCCGTGCTCGTCGCCGTCACCGTCTGGCTCGTCAAGCGCTGGTTCCTGAAGCGCGAGCAACGGCACCTCGACGTGGACGCAGAGCTTCACCACGACCCCACGCCCTAGACTGGCACGGTGACTTCGCCCGTGCAGCCCGACCACCGACCCCGCTTCGCGGCTCGCTTGGAAGACTGGCTCCATGTGCGTCGCGCACGTCGCGCGATCTCCCGGGGCAAAAAACCCTCGGTCATCCCCTACATCGGGTACGGCACGACGGAATGGGTGCGCGTGCTCGGCCGCGTGCTGTATCTGCGCCCCGAGAGCCGCGAGCACACGCGCTTCCGGCCCGACGTCGCTGAAGTCTCGCGCGTGCGCGGTTGGCGCACGTTCACGAGCCTGTCGGTACCGCATCAACCCGTGCGCGTGCTCATCGACGGTGAGCCGGTGACCGAGGTGATCGCGGATCGCGGTGGCGTCATCGATGCGATGGTCCCGGTGCGCCTCGAACCGGGATGGCACACCGTGACGCTGCAGGCCGGCGACAGCGAAGCGGCGGACGCCCCCGTCAACGTCGTGACCCCCGACGCCCAGCTGGGCGTGATCTCCGACATCGACGACACGATCCTCATCACTGCGCTGCCCCGCCCGTTCGTCGCCGCTTGGAACAGCTTCGTGCTCGACGAGCACGCGCGATCTGCCACGCCCGGCATGGCCGTCATGCTCGATCACCTCGTCGCCGAGCATCCCGGCTCCCCCGTGATGTACCTGTCGACCGGCGCCTGGAATGCGGCCCCGGCGCTCAGCCGCTTCCTGGCGCGCAATCTCTACCCGATGGGCCCGCTGCTGCTGACCGACTGGGGGCCGACTCACGACCGCTGGTTCCGCAGCGGTCGTGAGCACAAGAGCCGCGAACTCCGGCGCATCGCGCGCGAGTTCCCCGGCGTGAAATGGGTGCTCATCGGCGACGACGGCCAGCATGACGAGACGCTGTACCACGAGTTCGCCATGGCGCACCCCGAGAGCGTGGCCGCGGTGCTCATCCGCCAGCTCTCCGTGGGTGAAGCCGTGCTCGCTGGCGGCCGGTCGAAGGCGCGACTGCACCGCAGCACGAGTGGCGTGCCGTGGGTGTACGGCCCCGATGGCGCCACCCTGCGCGAGGAGCTGCGCAAGCTGGACCTCCTGTGACGAGCCCGGTCACCCGCCCGTGGCGACGGTTCAACCGCGACCTCACCGGCCGGTTCACCGTCTCCGTGCGACCGGCCTGGTGGCAGCTCGCGAAAGGCGCTGCGGCAGCGATTCTGACCTGGTTCGTCTGCCTCGCGATCTTCCCCGAACAGCTCCCGATCTTCGGCGCGATCGCGGCCCTGATCGTCATGCAAGACAATGTGGATCAGTCGCTCACCCGCGGCCTGGAGCGCGTCATCGGCGTGTTCGTCGGGGTCACCGTCGCGATCGGTGCGGGCGCACTGTTCGGCCCGCAGTCGTGGCTCTTCATCGCGGCCATCATCGTCGCGATGGGCGTGGGCTGGCTGCTGCGCATGACCCCGTCGGCCGCGAACCAGGTCGCCATCAGCGCGCTCCTCATGATCGCGCTCGGCGGCATTCAGCTGCACTACGGAGCCGAACGGCTCATCGAGACTGCGATCGGCGCGGCAATCGGCGTGCTGCTCAACGCCTTAGTCGTCGCGCCCGTGCGCACGACGTCCGTGCACCTCGCGATCGTCGATCTCACGCAGCATTCCGCGGCGGTGCTCCGTCGCATCGCCGATGCGCTGGAAGAGCCGCGCGACGCCGCGTGGCTCGCAGAGATGCTTGCCGAGGCGCGCGGGCTCCAAGACGAGCGGACCCGCGTGCACGCGCTGCTGCGCCAAGCGCGCGAGAGTCTGCGCTTCAACCCGCGCAGTCGTCGATATCGCGAGGGTCTGGCCATCGACGATGACCAGTTTCAGCGACTGCAGCGCATCGTCACGCAGGTCATCGGCATGGCCCGCGCGCTCGCCGACAACTACGCCGCCGACCTCGTCGACGATCCATCGGTCATCGGCATGGCAGAAGAGATGCGCCGCGCGGCGCACGACCTCGAACTGCTCGTCGAGACGCCTGAGACGGCAGATTCGCCGCACACCGAGCCGCCGGCATTGACGAAGCCGTTCACCATTCCCCGGGCGAATCCGGAGCACTGGGTGCTCATCGGCTCGCTGATGGAGGATCTGCGACGCGTTCGCGGTCGCATCACCGGCGAGCTCGACTGACGCGGCGGCACGACGCCGCACTGCCGCGGCGCCGCACCGACCCATCGCTTTGCCGCTGCGTCGCCCCACCGCCCAAACGCCGATTGGGGTAACTTCGGACCCGTGGCACGGCCGCTTTCGCGGCGCGCACCGGTCCGAAGTTACCCCAATCGCAACGGTCGCCCGAGGGCGAACGATTACTGGGCGAGCGCCGCCTGCACGTCGAGCGTGATGGTGACGTCAGAGCCGAGCAGCAGGCCGCCCTTTTCGAGCGGAGCGTTCCAGGTGAGGCCGAAGTCTTCGCGCTTCACGACCGTGGTCGCAGTGAAGCCGGCCTTGTAGTTGCCGTACGCGTCTTCCCCGAAGCCGCCGAACTCGAACGCGAAGGTGACCGGCTTGGTCACGCCGCGCAGCGTGAGATCGCCGTCCACGAAGAAGTCGCCGTTCTCCTCGCGCGCGCCCGTCGACACGAAGGTGAGCTTCGGGAACTCGTCGGCCGCGAAGAAGTCGCCCGTCGCGAGGTGGCCATCGCGGTTCTTCTCGTTCGTGTTCACCGAGGCCACGTCGGCGCTCGCGGTAACGGTGGAGTCGAGCGGGTTCTCACCGGTGGTGAAGGTCGCCTCGAACGACTCGAACTTGCCCTTGACCTTGCTGATCGCGAGGTGGCGTACGGAGAAGCCCACCTCGGAGTGGGTGGGGTCGATGTTCCAGGTTCCGACGCGGTAGCCGGGGATCTGCTCTGCGGTAATGCTCATGACGTGCCTTTCGTTGGTCGTGCGAGGTACTGCTGAACACAACTATTACATGCAAACGAATATTCCCGGACTCGTCCAGAAATGTTTCGTCGCGTCATTCGGGCGCGTCATCGTGACGATGACTCCCCCGCGGGCAGTACCGTACCGCAGTCGGCTGACTAGCGCGGGCGCTTTTTCGCGCTCGCACGCGCGTTGCGCACCAGATCACTGTCAGCGGCGACGGGGGTGAACGTTCCGTAGCGTCGGCGAGCCGCTTCGCCGATCAGGAAGTCGCTGAGCGCGGGGTTCTTCGGAAGCAACGAACCGTGCAGGTAGCTCCCGATGACATTGCCCGTGCGGGCGCCCTCGAAGCCGGCACCCGGCGCATTCCCCGCCCCCTGCACCACGCGACCGAGCGGCTGCGACCCCGATCCGAGCGTCGTTGCGCCACTGTGGTTTTCGTACCCGATGATCTCGCCGAACTCGGTGGTGTCGAGCACGATGTTGCCGATCATTCGCTCGGTGCCACCGAGCGTCTCGACGTCGAGCACCCCGATTCCCGTCAGTTCCTCGCCCTGGTGCGTCACGAAACGGTGCCCGAAGAGCTGGTAGAGGCCGCAGATCATGAGCATCGGCACCCCGTCGGTGGCAAGCGCCCGAATCTCATCGGCGCGCACGCCCAGGTCGAGCGCAACACGACCCTGACCCGAATCCTGCCCGCCTCCCCCGACGACGATATCGACCGACTCGGGCATCGGGTCACCGGGATTCACCTCAACGAGCCGAGGGCTGAATCCCTGCGCGCGCGCTCGACGGGTGAGCGCGAGTACGTTGCCCCGGTCGCCGTAGATGTTCATGTCGCGTGGGTACAGCGACACAATGGTGAGTTCGCGATCTGTCACCAGACATCCTCCACATCCGTGAGTTCGGCAAGCGCACGACGCAGTTCGAGCATCGCGGTATAGGTGCAGTAAATGCGCCGAGGTCGGCCAGTCGTGTGCGACCGGAACGCGGCAAGCGCCTCGCGCAAATCTTCGTCGACGCGTGCGACCGGCACGTCATCGTGCTCGAGTCGCAGCGCCATATCCCAGGCGCGCGTGCCCGAGACCGTGTCGACGCCGGCCGCCGAGAGCGACGTGAAGTCGACGTCCCAGAGCCACGACATATCGCGACCGTCGGCGTACTGGTCGTTGATCGCGATCATCGCGGCGACGCCCGTCGCCTCGAACGACGCCAGGCCGAGTCGGAACCCGGCGGGATTCTTCACGAGGACGAGCTCGAGCGGCTGCCCATCGAGTTCGAGCTGCTCGCCTCGACCGAATGCGGGGCGAATCTCGGCGAGCGCGGTGATGAGTTCGGCACTCGTTGCAGTCGCGGCTATGGGAGCATCTGCGGAATCGATCGGGCCGGCATCGATGACCTGACGCACCAGTGCGAGTGCCGACGCGGCGTTGAACGTGTTGTAGAGCCCTTCGAGGCGAAGCGTCGTGCGCAGCTGCTCCCCATCGATCGAAAACAGGGCTTCGTGGTCACCGACTTCGAGGAGCGTCACGTCGGCCGGCTCCCGCACCTCGGCACCCTCGACCGAACCGGCAGCAGCCGTATGGAAGTCATCATCGCTCGGGAACGTGGCGAGCAGGTCATTCGAAAGCCCGAATTCGCGCACATCGATCGACGCGCCGCCACTGAGCTCCGTCGCGACGCCGGCGCGGGCCCGCGTGCGCTCACCGATCGCGGCGACCAAGCGATCCTCCCGGTTCACGACCAACCCCTCGGTCGTCGCATCTGCGATGCGCTCGAGCAGCTTGGCCGTCGTGTCGATCTCGCCGAAGCGGTCGAGCTGATCACGCAGCACATTGAGCAGGAGTGTGAACCGAGGCGGTACGCGATCGATGAAGTACATGGCGTGCGCCTCATCGAGTTCGAGCACCGCGATATCGGCGTCGAGGCGCCCGCGCACATCGCCTTCCTGGATCGCCGCAGCAACGACACCGCGTGAGAAGTTCGATCCGGTGCGGTTCGTGAACACCCGAAGCCCACGAGCCTCCAACAGCTCGACGACCATCTTCGTAGTGGTCGTCTTGCCATTCGTACCACTGATCGCCACCACGCCGTACGGCAACCTGCCCAGCACCCTCCCGAGGAACCCGGGGTCGATCTTCTCGATCACCAGGCCGGGCAGTGCAGAGCCGCCGCCGCGCAGGCGGGCGATCTGTCGTACCGTCTTTCCGACGACGGCTGAGAGCACATCACGCATGCGTCCAGCCTAGTGCGACTGGGCTAGTCGTCAGCGGCGTGACGACCGCGCGTATCCCCGCGCAAGGCCCGAGGCAGCAACTCGGGGCGCACTCGGCGCGTGCGTTCCACGCGCTGCTCCTGGCGCCACTGAGTGATCGCCGCGTGGTTGCCGCTGAGCAGCACCTGGGGCACCGCACGATCGCGCCAGGTCGCCGGCTTCGTGTAGCTGGGGTATTCGAGCAGTCCGTCTTCTTCGTGCGACTCCTCGACGAGGCTCTCGGGGTTACCGACAACCCCCGGCACGAGGCGCCCGATGGCTTCGATCATGGCGATCGTCGCCACCTCGCCCCCGTTGAGCACGTAGTCGCCGATACTCACGAGGCGCAGGCGACCGCGTGACGCGTATTCGTCGAACACGCGCTGATCGATTCCTTCGTAGCGGCCGCAGCCGAAGACGAGGTGCGATTCATCTGCGAGCTCTCGCGCCATCGCCTGCGTGAAGACGTCACCCGCCGGCGATGGAAAGATCACGAGAGGATCATCACCGGCGTCGTCCGCGGTGAGTACCGCATCGAGCGCTGTGCCCCAGGGCTCCGGCTTCATAACCATGCCGGCGCCACCCCCGGTCGGGGTGTCATCGACCGTGCGATGTTTGTCGTGCGCGGACTCGCGCAGGTCATGCACTCGCAGGTCGATGAGCCCGCGCTGACGCGCCTTGCCCAGAAGCGACAGCTCGAGCGCGTCGAAGTACCCCGGAAAAATGGAGACGACGTCGATCTTCACCGTGCGTCCTCAGCCTCGGATGCGTCGAACAGCCCCGGCGGCGGGGTGACCCGCACCACGCCGGCGGCAATATCGACGGAAGGCACGATCGCTTCGACGAACGGCACGAGCACCGAACCGTCTTCCGTCTTCACGACCAGCAGGTCTTGCGCAGGCAGATGCTGAATCTCGCTGACGACGCCGAGCTTGACCGGGGGCTCATCGGCTCCGGGTGCGTCGCGCACGACATCGAGGCCGACCAGCTGGTGGTGATACCACGCATTCTCTTCTTCGCCGGCTTCGACCGCTTGCTCATCGATCCAGAGGATAGCGCGGACGATGCTTTCGGCCGCGGTGCGGTCGGCAACCTCTGCAAAGAACCCGACCGGTGAATCGTTGAACCAGCGCAACTCGCGCAGCGTGATGGTGCGACCGAACCATTCGGATTCGGCCGGCACCTGTAGGTGAAACTCGGCCCCGGGCACGAAGCGCAGTTCGGGGTTATCGGTGAAGAGTTCGAGCTTGATGCCACCCTTGAGACCGTGCGGTTTCGTGAGGCGGCCAACGCGCAAACTCCCCGCCCCGCTAGCGGGACGGGGAGCCTGCGAACGCCCATTCGGGTAGGCCATCAGGCGCCGCTCTCCGTTTCAGAATCGGCACCGTCGGTATCGACGACGTCGACACGCACCCGATCACCGTCGGCGAGCGACGAGACCAGCGTGCGCAACGACGACGCCGTGCGCCCGCCGCGGCCGATCACGCGGCCGAGATCGCTCGGGTGCACACGCACCTCGAGCACGTCGCCGCGACCGGAATCGCGCGCGTCGACGCGCACGCGATCCGGGTGATCGACGATGCCGCGCACGAGGTGCGCCAGCGCGTCGGAGAGCGCCTGTTCAGCCAAGAGAATTACGCCTCGGTCGACTCTGCAGCGGCTTCTTCGGCCGGAGCTTCGGTCGCTTCTTCAGCCGGAGCCGCAGCCGGCTTCTCAGCCTTGGGGCGCAGCACGGTCTTCTTCGAAGCGTCAGCCTCGAAGACGGCCTTGGCCTCGGGAGCGAGGATCTGCGACTCGGTGTTGCCCTCACCCGTGAACTTGCCCCAGTCGCCCGAGAGCTTCAGAATGGCGGCGACCTGCTCGGTCGGCTGTGCGCCGACGCTCAGCCAGTACTGCGCACGATCGGAATCGACCTCGATGAACGAGGGGTGCTCGGTCGGGTGGTACTTGCCGATCTCCTCGATCACGCGACCGTCGCGCTTGGTGCGCGAGTCGGCGACGACGATGCGGTAGTACGGTGCGCGGATCTTGCCGAGGCGCTTCAGACGAATCTTGACAGCCATGAGTGACTCCTTGATGAAAGTGAACGACGCCGAACCTGCCGGCTTGGCGGTACGGAAGCGTGGGCGCGCGAGATGCGCGAACTCGTCAATCTTGCCACACTCGCAGCGCAATTGCAATTTTTGTCACCACCTGGGATTTTAGTCGAGAAAGGCTCCCAATACCCACGGAAACGCCAACAGTGCAGCCACGACCACAGCGCCGATGACCGTGTTCCACACTCCCGATCGCCGTCGGAGGCGCCGCCCCGCGATGTCGATGTCGAGCCGCGGCCGCGGGGCACGCGGGTCGCTGTAGGTCGCCACTTGGTGAGCGAGCTCAGCACCACAGATCTCGGCGAATCGAAGCAGCGCGGTGGTCTCGGCGCGATCGAAGCGCCGCCGCACGCGAGTGGATGCGACGATGACGCGATCCTCGACGATCTCGACATCCCAGAACCGACCGAGATCGATGAGGCACGCCATCACGTCGGGGGTGAGCAGTTCGAGCGCATCTCGCTCGTATCCGCTGGGTACGTGCAGCACGAAGTGACGACCGAAATCACCTTCGAGCTCAAGCTGTTGGCCGCCGCGGAGCACGGCCCGCACCCGGCCGTTGCGCCGCGAGTCGATGAACAGGTGCGGCAACGGGCGTGTCGACTGAAAGCTCGCGAACCGGAAAGTGCCGAGCGGGCCGCGGGGGTCATTCTTGCCGCCGGCAAACACGGCGAGGCCGAGCTGCAGATCGGCAGGGGCCGCGAGCGAGGTGCGCGATCGGCCATTCCACATCGACGGCTCCGAAGCGAGCCAGAATTCAGAGCGGTACCGTGCCCCCGCCGATCCCGGCGCGGGCACGCGCCCGGCGATACGACGCGGCAACGGTGGCGCGGGTGCCCCAGCAGCCTCGCCGAACAACACCCCCTGCTCGGGCGGGGTCAGGCCATAGCGCGCGAATCTCAGCCCACGTCGTTCCGCGAATTCCGCGAACGCGAGCCCGCGCCGCGTATCTGCAGGCATGCGCAGGAGCAGCAGCGCCGCCAACCAGAGCATGATCGAGAGCCACATGCCGGCAACAGTGAACAGCCCGCGCAGAGCCTCCAACCATCCCGGAAGCACTAACGGAACGGGCGTCTCGAGCACCAGGCAGGTCCAGAGCAGCGTGCAGGCTGCAGCAGGAGCGATCAGGATGCCACCGAGTGCCGCCTGCCGAAATGCTTGGGGCGCTTCCGCGCGCGCACGCGACCACGCCACGCGCCGCGGCCATTCCTCACGGAACATCGCAAGCCGTGCGTCGCCGCGCCCAGCGCCGCCTCGGCCCGCTTCGTCAATCATGCGCAGGGACTAGCGCAGCCCCTTGCCGAGCATCTGCTGCAGCTTCGCGAGGTCCTGCTCGCTCGGCTGCGCGCCACCTGAGCCGAGACCGAAGCCCGACCCGCCCTGAGCCGCTTCGGGCTGCGCGGAAAGACCGGCGGCCTCCTGGGCACGTTTCGCCGGGTTGCCCGAACGCTGCTTCCCCTTGCCCTTAGACTGCTGCTGCTTTTTGCGACCGCCACCGCCCATGCCCGGCACCGGACCCATGCCCGGGATCTGCGGCACGCCACCCCGAGCGACGGTCTTCATCATCTTCGCGGCCTGGTCGAACCGCTGCACGAGCTGGTTCACATCGGTCACGGTCATGCCCGAGCCCTTCGCAATGCGCAGTCGGCGTGAGCCATTGAGCAGCTTCGGATTGTCGCGCTCGGCCTTCGTCATGGACTGGATGATCGCCTCGGTGTGCACGATCTCGCGCTCGTCGAAGTTGTCGAGCTGGGCCTGCATCTTGCCCATGCCGGGCAGCATGCCCATCATCTTCTTGAGCGAACCGGCCTTCCGCAGCTGCTGCATCTGACCAAGGAAGTCGTCGAGCGTGAACGCGTCTTTCGCGATCTTCTCGGCAACCTTGCGCGCCTCGTCTTCGTCGAACGCCGACTGCGCCTGCTCGATCAGCGTGAGAATGTCGCCGAGGTCGAGGATACGGCTCGCCATACGGTCGGGGTGGAACGGCTCGAAATCGCCGAGGCCCTCGCCGGTCGATGCGAATAGGATCGGGCGACCGGTCACGCTGCGGATCGACAGCGCCGCACCACCGCGCGCATCGCCGTCGAGCTTCGTCAGCACGACACCGGTGAAATCAACGCCCTCCTGGAACGCCTGCGCCGTCGCGACGGCGTCTTGACCGATCATCGCGTCGATCACGAAGAGCACCTCGTCTGGCTGCGTCGCCTTGCGAATATCGGAGGCTTGCTGCATCAGCTCGGCATCGACGCCGAGACGACCGGCGGTATCGATGATGACGAAGTCGTGGTGCTTCGCCTTCGCTTCGGCAACGCCGCGCTTCGCGACCTGCACCGGATCACCGACACCATTGCCCGGCTCGGGCGCGAAGATGTCGGCGCCCGCCTGCTCGGCTACGACGCCGAGCTGGGTCACCGCGTTGGGGCGCTGCAGGTCGCAGGCGACGAGCAACGGCGTGTGCCCCTGATCGCGCAGCCACTTGGCCAGCTTGCCCGCGAGCGTCGTCTTGCCGGCGCCCTGCAGACCCGCGAGCATGATGATGGTCGGCGGGTTCTTCGCGAACTCGAGTCGACGCTGCTCGCCGCCGAGAATCGTCACGAGCTCTTCGTTGACGATCTGCACGACCTGCTGCGCGGGGTTGAGCGCCTGGTTCACCTCATCGCCGAGCGCCCGCTCGCGCACCTTTCCGGTGAACTCCTTGACGACGTCGAGCGCGACGTCGGCTTCGAGCAGCGCGCGCCGGATTTCGCGGACCGTGCTGTCGACGTCGGAAGCCGACAGCTTGCCCTTCGAACGGAGGTTCTTGAGGGATTCGGTCAGTCGAGCCGAGAGGTTTCCGAAAGTAGCCATAGCCCCAGCATTCTATCGCGGGTCCCGCGTATGACGTTACGCTGAACGCATCACCCGTGTATCCACGAGGAGTCGACGATGCTGACCGAGTTTCTCCGAGACCAGGCCACCGCGATCGCGTGGCTGGCACTGATGGCCGGCGGCTGGTTCGGCTGGTCGCAGGAAGATCCGCCCAAACGCCTGAGCGGATGGTGGGGCGCGGGTTCAGTCGTCGGCCTGCTCGTCTCCGTCGCATTCGGCCTGCTGGTATGGCGCAATTGGTCGACGCCGAGTGCGCTCGAGGGCAATTACTGGGTGTTCGGCGTCATCGTGCTCGCCGAGGCCGCACTCATCGGTGGCGGGTGCATCGTGCTCGCCCGTCGCGGCGCGACGCGCTGGTACGGGTGGTGGATCGGGCTCTGCGTCGCCCTGCACTTCGTGCCGTTGGCGTGGCTCTTCGCCGACCCCTCCTACGGCGTCCTGGCGCTCGTACAGGTGATCGGCCTTCTGGCTATGCGCCCGGCGCTCACGCGTTCAACCGCCACCACGAGCCGGTGGGCCTGCCCCTGGATCGCAGGCACATTCTTGCTCTTCGCGCTCGTCTCGGCGGCGCTGTTCGTCACGCGCTACGGGTACCCCTGGTAAGGATCACCCGACGAGTTGCTGGGCGAACACGTGCGGGGTGAAACCCGTCAGGTCGCCGATACCCTCACCCTGCCCCACGAGCTTCACGGGCAGGCCCGTCTTCTCTTGCACGGAGAGCACGAAGCCGCCCTTCGCGGAGCCGTCGAGCTTGGTGAGCACGAGACCCGTGACGCCGGCGTGCTCAATGAAGGCTTCGGCCTGAGCCAGCCCGTTCTGCCCGGTCGTCGCGTCGAGCACGAGCAGTACCTCTGACACCGGGGCCTGCTTCTCGATGACCCGGCGCACCTTCGTCAATTCATCCATGAGACCGCCTTTGGTCTGCAGCCGGCCGGCGGTGTCGATAATGGCGATGTCGTACTGCTGCTCGACCGCCCGCTGCACCGTCTGGAACCCGACCGACGCCGGATCTTGCCCGGCCTGCTGAGGCTTCACGATATCGACGCCGGCGCGATCCGCCCAGGTGGCGAGCTGCTCGACGGCGGCGGCGCGGAAGGTATCAGCGGCACCGACGAGAATGCGCTTGTCGAACGCCGTGAGATAGTTGGCGAACTTGCCGATCGTGGTCGTCTTGCCGACACCGTTCACACCGACGACGAGAATCACCGCGGGGCGCTCCGACAGGTTGAGGGTGGGGTCGTACTTCGCGAGACGCTCTTCGATCACGTCGCGCAGCATGCGACGCATCTCGGCCACCTCGGTGACCCGGTGCCGCTCGATATCGGCGCGCAGTTCCCCGAGGATCGCGTCGGTGACGTCGGGGCCGAAATCTGCGGTGATGAGTGCCGTCTCGAGGTCGTCCCAGGTCTCCTCGGTGATGAGTTCGGGACCGCTGAAGATGTTGCGGAACGCTTTCGAGAAAGACCAGGATCGCTCTGCCATACGTCGAGTCTACCGGCGCGGTCGGCGCCACGTTCGCTCACTCCACGGGCGACCAGGCGTGCACGTTCACGTGCGTATCTGGCTCGCAGCGACGCCATTCGACCGCAGCGATTTCGGGTACCGCGGCCGACCCGAGCCAGTACGTCGTATCCGGATCCCACCCCGCGATCACACTAGCGGTGCTCTCGTCGCACACGATCGCGGTCCCGGCGCTGCGCAAGTATCCGGCCACGCTGAGATGTACGGCGTCCCAGTCCGTCGCAACCGCACGCCAGTTGGGCATCACCCACGCCCCGCGGCGCCCGGTCGTCTCGCACCAATCCCACTGCTTCTGAAGCGTGACGTCTGTGGGGTACCGGCGGCAGAGTTCGGCCCAATGCTCCGCGCGGTCGATCCGGAACACCCGAGCGCCATCTGCCACGCGCACTGCGCGTACTTCGGCGATTTCCGGGCCGTGCGAATCTTCTTTCAGGTGCAGTTGCGCCGGCCCGAAGCTGGGGATCTCGCTCGTCGTTCTCACGAGACCCCACGGCGGCTTCGACCACCAGTGATTGGTGGACCCGTCGGGACACTCCTGCAGTTCAGCTCTGGCGCGCTGCTCCCAGTAGGTGGTCTCGTTCTCCCAGTCGATCAGCGCCGCGAGCGCGCTCTCGGGGGGATCGAGAGGCGACGGCGCCTCTTCCGGTTCGGGTTCGTGCGCGATCCACTCGGTCTCGACGTCGTGCGCCGCTCCCACCGGTCGCTCCCACCATTCCGCGGCCACGGCAGACACGATGGCGCGCGCGAATCGCAGGAGGCCGGGGCGGGCTTGCGGCATCGCCGCGAACACGTCGTGCCCGTCGGGCTCCTGCCAGTAGCGCGCCGAATTGACCGACTCGATCAACGACTCGAGCAGCAGCTCTGGGGTCAGCGGAATCAGGGGCACTCGTTCAAGGGCGTCAATCTGCCGAACGTTCGGCTCTACTGCGCCGGGTGCAGACAACATGGCCACCTCGAGGCAGACACGACGCCCCCGGGGTCCTTCGAGCAGCTCCTCGGGAGTCACGGATCAGTCCTCTTCGCGGCCGACCCGCTGGCCGACGACGGCGGAGATGCCGTCCTGACGCATTGAGACGCCGTAGAGGGCGTCGGCGATCTCCATCGTGCGCTTCTGGTGGGTGATGATGATGAGCTGCGAATTCTCGCGGAGCCGTTCGAAGACCTGCAGCAGACGGCCGAGGTTCGCGTCGTCGAGCGCGGCCTCCACCTCGTCCACGATGTAGAACGGGCTCGGTCGGGCCTGGAAGATCGCCATCAGCCACGCCACCGCCGCGAGCGAGCGCTCACCGCCCGAGAGCAGCGACATCCGCTCGACCTTTTTGCCGGCGGGTCGCACCGCGATGTCGATGCCGGTGTTCAGCAAGTCGTCGGGGTTGCTCAGCGCGATCTCGCCGGATCCACCCGGGAACAGGATTGGGAACACCTCGGCGAAGGCCACCCGGGTGTCCTCGAACGCGGCAGCGAAGATGCCCTGCATCTTCTCATCGAGGTCGTCGATGATCGCCATCAGGTCGGTGCGCGTCTTCGCGAGGTCCTGCAGCTGTGCCGTGAGGAAGCTGTGCCGCTGCTCGAGCGCCGCGAATTCTTCGAGCGCGAGCGGGTTGATTCGCCCGAGCTCGGCGAGGCGGCGCTCGGCCTTTGCGAGCCGCCGCTCCTGTTCGGCGCGCACGAAGGGAACCGTGCGCATCGGTTGCGTGGCTTCGGATGCATCCGACTCGGTCTCCGAAGAGACTGAGCCCGGCATTTCGGCGGATCGCTCCCCCTCGGCATCGAGTCCGAGTTCGGCGGCGAGCTGCGCCTCGAGATCATTCGCGTACGCAGGCGTTTCTGACGGGGCATTGGAACGAGCGGTCGCGGGTGCGGCCACGGGTTCTCCCGTATCGATCGGCACGGCGACTTCAGGGCCGTACTCCGCGATCAACACGTCTTCGACAAGTCCCAGCTCATTGCCGGAGCGTTCGAGCAGCGCAGAAAGCTGCAGCTTGCGCTCATAACTCTTGAGTTCGGCGCCGTGCACCCGCTCGGTGAGCGTTTGCAGCTTTTGACGCACCGCAGATTCCTCCGAACGCAGCAAGGTGAGTTCCTGGCTGTGGCGCGCACGCTCTTGCTCGGCCTGCTGCTGCGCGATCCGCGCCTCGGCCAGCGAACGATCGCATGCGTCGAGGATCGCGGGAAGCAGTGCGGCAACCCGCTCTGCCTGCGCTACCTGCCGCGCTCGCAGCACCGCTCGGCGGGCGGCTTCGTCGGCAGCGCGTCGTTCGGCCTCGAACTGCTCGGCGAGCGTTGCTCGCTGCGCTGCCGCGGCGCGCGCACGTTCGCGCGCGGTTTCCAGTGCGAGGCGAGCCTCAAGTTCCGCTGCGCGGGCGCGTTCGACGTCAGCCCAGACGCCCTCGCGCTGACTGGCGTCGAGCATGGGCCGGGGTTTCGAGGACGCCTCATCGTGGGCATGGACTGCCCGCTCTGCCTCCGCCGCTGCGCCGGTCGCAGACTCGGCCACCGACGCGAGCGCCTGGCGGGCACGCTCGGCCTCGGCCACCGCCGACTCGGCGCGCGCCGAGAGACGATTGCGCTCTTGGGAGACCGCGGCGAGGCGAGCATCAGCGGCTCTGAGGTCGGAAAACGCCTCCTGCGCGTCGGTCTTCGCACGGCTCGAGGCCGCACGCAGCTCAGCGAGCTCAGCTTCGCGCTCTGCGACCGACTCGGCGACCGCAGCGCGCTGCTGCTCGGCCTGTTCGAGTTCCGCCGTGAGTTCGATGCGTGAGGGAGCCTGCCCCGACCCGCCGCTCAGCGTGTGCGCCGTGACGACATCGCCGGCTGCGGTCACCACGGTGAACCCGCCCGATGGCCAGCGCGCGTGCAGAGCTTCGGCCGTCGCGATCGCACCGTCGAGATCGGCGGCGATGTAGCTGCGCTCCAGGAGTCCGCGCACCCCCGCGGGGGCGTCGATGAGCGCGTCGATCGCGCGCGTCACGCCCGGAACCGTCGGAGCGTCGATGGTGCTCGATTCAGCCGCATCGGATTCACGACCCGCAGCGCCAGCGATCACGGCCCGCAAACGGCCGAGATCCTGCGTTCGAGCCGACGCTACGGCGCGACCCGCGGCCGCTGCCGTATCAGCGACGAGGGCGTCGGCAAACGAACCGAGCGCTGCGGCAATCGCGGCTTCCGATCCTTCCGCGACCCGCACGTGGTCGGCCACCCGACCCAAAATGCCATCGGGCGCATCGCTCAAGAGCGCCCCCGACGCGTCGCGACGATCGAGCGACCGCGTCAGTGCGCTGACACGTGCCTCCAACCCCGCGAGTTCTTGTTCCAGCTGGTGGAGGTGATCCCGCACTGCGTCGCGCTGCTGCTCTGCAGCGGCCTGTCGTTCTTGCGCAGCCCGATACGCCGCGTCGCGATCTTCACCCGACTGCTCATCGACCGAATCGTCGGCCAGGTCCTCGCGCTCTTCGAACTCTGCGAGCGCAAGCCGCGCCTCCTCAGCGCGAGCTTCTGCGCCGGCGACCGCAGCCTCGCGCCGTTCGACCTCCTGCGCCACGGTCGCACGCTTCTGCTCTGCGGCTTCAGCGCGCCCGCGCAACTGAGAGAGCTGCAGATCGTGCTTCGACACGAGTTCGCTCTGCGCGGCGATGTGTTCGTCGATGGCGTCGAGCGATTGCTGAGCCGTGCGCGTCGCCGACTGCGCACGCTGCCATGCAGCTTCCGTCTCCGGAACCAAGCTCTCGAGCCGGGCGGCCTCGTCGCCGGCCTCCTCGACCGAGGCACGCGAGAGTCGCGTCGACTGCTCGGGCGCCTCCGCCTGCGTCGCCAGGAAGGTCAGTCGCTGCTGCGTCTGAGCGTAGAGGCCGCGTAATTTCGACTGTACCGATTCGAGGCCGATCGTCACGCGTCGAGCCGCATCGAGCTCATCGCTCTGCTGCTCGTGCTCAAGACGTTGAATGCGCAGCTGCTTCTGCTCGACCTGCTCTTGCAGCACGATGCGTTCGGAGTGCTGCTCCGACTCATCGCGCGCGAGCGCGTCGAGCTCGGCGCGCAGGCGGTGCACATCGTCGGCGAGCAGTCGTGCCTTCGCGTCACGCACCTCGGCGGCGATCCCCTGCGCCGCCCGCGCCACTTCGGCCTGCCGGCCGAGCGGCTTCAACTGACGACGAATCTCACCGGCCAGGTCGTTCAGACGCGTGAGGTTCGTCTCCATGGCCTCGAGCTTGCGCAGCGTGCGCTCTTTGCGCCGCCGGTGCTTCAGAATGCCCGCGGCCTCTTCGATGAACCCCCGGCGATCCTCCGCCGTCGCGCGCAGAACGGCATCGAGCTGCCCCTGGCCGACAATCACGTGCATCTCGCGCCCGAGACCCGAATCGCTCAGCAGCTCCTGCACGTCGAGCAACCGGCACGACTCGCCATTGATCGCGTACTCGCTCGAGCCGTTACGGAACAGCGTGCGGCTGATCGTCACCTCGGTGTATTCGATCGGCAGCGCGCCATCAGCATTGTCAATGGTGAGCTTCACCTCGGCTCGCCCCAGTGGTCCGCGCGTCGAGGTGCCGGCGAAGATGACGTCTTCCATCTTCCCGCCGCGCAGCGTCTTGGCGCCCTGCTCGCCCATCACCCAGGCGAGCGCATCGACGACGTTCGACTTACCCGATCCATTCGGGCCAACGATCGCGGTGACCCCGGGCTCGAACTGGAATGTGGTCGGCTGTGCAAAGGACTTGAAGCCCTTGAGCGTCAGGCTCTTGAGATGCACGCCGGTCCTTCCTCGTATCGTGAGCGCCGCACCCCCGCGCGGGCGCTGAGTTCACCTTAAGGCAACCTGTGATCGGCCCGGCAGTGGCGCGCGGCGGGAAGCGTCAGATGGTGACGCCCACCGGGATGATCGTGCCGTCGGCGTCGCGGAACCCAAAGCCGAACGCGCGATCCGCTGCGATGTGCACGAACCAGGCTGCGCCCGCAAGCGCCACGTACACGAACCCGCCGTTCACCCCGCCAGTGAGGAAGAAGACGATGAGGCCGATGGCGAGCAGCACGACCGGCGTGATCATGGTGTGCAACGTGTTGTAGAGCCGCACGCGGTTCGGCTTCAGTCGGCCTCGTTCAGAGAATGCACCGAGCAGCGACACGTCGGGGCCGAGCCCGAACACCAGTGCCACGATGACCGCGAGCGGGCCCAGGCCGACGCAGACGAGCACGATGACGGCGAACCAGACGGCGGCGCTCATGCCCCAGCTCAGACGCATGAAGTTCATAGGGCGATTCTACGGCCCCGCGACGGCCCAATCTGCCGAGTCGCGGCGGCGACGCGGGCTGCGGCGAGCGCTGCGGCGAGCGCGATGCGGCATTGACACAGGCACTGCCGTGAGTGCGGTGCGAGGAGTACCGTGGCCGTGTGCACCCCGATGATCTGCCCCCTGAGCCGCCGGCCGGCACGCTGATCGCGCGGCCGGAGCGCCGGTACGCGACGGGTCGCGGCACGGTCTGGGTGCGACGCGGCGCGTTGATCCTCACTGCCCTCACGGTGGTGGGCAGTCTCCTCGCGTATCCGGCGCTGCCGGATGCCATCCCGACGCATTTCGACAACGCTGGCCGTGCAGACGGGTACGGCCCGAAGTCGACGCTCCTCGTCGTGCTCGCGGCGCTTGCCCTCATCGAAGTGCTGCTCGCGATCGTGTCGCACGCGCCCCGACTCTTCACTTATCCCGTTCCCCTCACCGAGGAGAACGCCCAACGCCTCTACCGCGCAGGCGAGCAGATGATTGTGTGGAAGACGGGCATTGTCGCGGTAATGCTGCTCGGTCTCTCGCTCGCCGTGCTGATTCGATTGCCGATCCTCGCATTTGCAATTGCCGGGCTCGTGAGCCTCGTCGTCTCGCTCGTTGTGGGGATCGTGCGCATGGTGCGGGTGTAGCGGTACGGCCGCCACGCTAGTTTGAACGTATGAATTTCGCGCACGACCCGAATTCCCTGGCGACCGAAGACGCAGCCGACCCGGCGGCATTTCGCATCGGCCAGGCAACGAGGTGGGTGCGGCGTCTCGCCTACCTGTGTGCGGTCATCGCGGTGGGCAACATTGCGACGCACCTGCACCGCCTGCCTCACCCGATGCCGACGCATTTCGGCATCACCGGCGAACCTGACGCCTGGGGGCCACCCGGGGCCGCCATCGCGGGTATCGTGCTCGTCTCCGCGCTCGCCGCAGTGTTCGCCTGGCTCTCGACTCGCCGTGTGCCGCTGAGCCTTCCGTTCCCCATCCATGAAGGCAACGAAGCGCGCATACGTCGTACCGCGGGGCAAATGCTCGCGCAGATCGCCCTCGCGGCCGGCATACTCGCGGTCAGCATGTCGTACGCAGCGCTCCAACTGTGGGGCACGGGCGCGCTGACCCTCGCCTCAGTAGCGCTTATCGGCGTGTCAGTCATCGTCGGCTTGATTCGGCTCTTCGCTCAGGGATCCCGCTAACCTGAACCCCGTGAGCGCGAACGACCAGACTGCAGCCCAGACACCCCTGCGGGTGCGCGACGCCGGCGAACACGATCTTGCGGCCATCACCGAGATCTACAACAACGCGGTGCTCCACTCCACGGCGATCTGGAACGAGACCCCGGTCGACATCGAGAACCGACGTGCCTGGATGCGCGATCGCGCCCGCTCCGGCTTCCCGATTCTGATCGCCGAGCGCGGTGACGGCGAAACCATCGCCTACGCGTCCTTCGGCGACTGGCGCCCGTTCTCGGGGTATCGGCAGACGGTCGAGCACTCCATCTATGTGCGCACTGACGTGCGTCGCACGGGAGTCGGCGCACTCCTCATGGGCGAGCTCATCGCCCGGGCGCGGCTGCTCGGCAAACACGCGATGATTGCCGGCATCGATGCGACGAATGCCGCCTCCATCCGCCTGCACGAGAAATTCGGATTCACGCGCGTCGGCACCTTCCCCGAGGTCGGCGCGAAGTTCGGCTCCTGGCTCGATCTCACGTGCATGGAGCTGCGGCTCGACGACGCTGCGTCTCCCACACCCGTGACCGCACACGGCACGAGCACGGCAGACGACACCGTCGATGCCGAGCGCACCCCCACCATGACCGAGGTGCGTGCTCAGATCGACGACCTCGATCGCCGCATTGTCGATCTCATCGCGGAGCGTCAGCGCTGGGTCGTTCGAGCAGGATCGCTGAAGTCCGACGAATCCGCTGTTCGCGCGCCCGCCCGCGTCGAGCAGGTCATCGAGAAAGTGCGCGAACTCGCACGCACCGCGAACGCCTCACCCGACGTCGTCGAAGGGGCCTATCGCGCGCTCATCGCCGGGTTCATCGACCTCGAGCTGCACACCCACCGCATCATGTCGCAGGACGGTCTGCATCCCCAGACTGCGCAACCGTAACCTCATTCGGCGGACAACGCAGGTAGGTCGGCTTGCCCGGGCCTCCGCGATCGACGCGGTGAACACTCATCGAGGCGCCGCAGATCGGGCACTTCGGGTCCGCGGGAGCGATGTACGCCGGCTCGTTCGGGTCGCCGAGCTGCGCGGTCCCCTCGAACTGATAGAAGAATCGCCGCCAGGCCGCCCAGAAACCGGGCTGACCATCCCACGGCGTCGCATGCCAGAGTCGTCGTTTTCGTTCGCGCACAAACGAAATCATATCACGTTCGTTCACGCACGAACGAGTTAGAATCGTCGGCATGGCACAGCTTTCCGGTGATCCGCTCGAACTCGACCGCCAGGTGTGCTTCGCACTCGCCGTCGCGAACCGCAGCGTCATCGGGGTGTATCGCCCCATCCTTGAGCCACTCGGCCTCACGCATCCGCAGTACCTCGTCATGCTGGCACTCTGGGGCGGCACGCCACTGCGATTCGGAGAGATTGCCGAGCTGCTCCACTTTGACCGCGCCTCGCTCTCGCCCATCATCAAGCGCCTGGAGCAGGCCCGGCTCATCGAACGCTCACCGGTTGCGGAGGACGAGCGCACGTTCACCCTCGCCCCGACCACGGCGGGCACCGCGCTTCGCGAACGCGCACTCACGGTGCCTCCCGCCGTCGTCGATCGACTCGGCCTGCCCATTGAGCAACTCGTCGCACTCCGCGATCAACTGACGGGCATCATCGCTGCGGTCGAGCGCTCCGCAACTCGCGACTAAGCTCCCGCACCCACGCACGATCGCTCCGGGCCACTCCGGGCCACTCCACCCAGCCCCGGATCGCGCACCCCGCGAAGCACAGCGTTACTGAATCGTTTCAGAATGACATCACACTAAGGATAGGCTTACCTCGGCAACCTCCGATGATTGCGCACGCCGCGATCTCAGGTGCCTCCTGTGTTGATCACTCCACGCGCCGACCCGCGAACAGCTCTCGATTCGGCGCGCCGAAAGGATGCAATCCCTTGTCCCGAAGAATCCTGAAGCCGGCGCTCGCTGCAGCGCTGGTCGCAGTCGTCACGCTGGGCGGCGTTTCGACCGCACAGGCAGTGACCGGGCGCGTGAACTTCGCGCACGGCGCCCAAGTCACCGCCAGCTCGACCCACCCCTGGAACAACAGCGCGCTCGCGGGCGCGAACCTCGTCGACGGCTCTGTGCAGACCCGTTGGGCCGCAGCCGACGATGCCACGTTCCCCATCACCATCGATCTCGACCTCGGCGAAACGCAGACCTTCGACGAGGTCTATCTCGACGAGTACACGGACTCGGGCACCGACCCGCGCGTCGATCACTTCCAGCTCCAGCAGTGGGACGCGGAATCGGGCGCGTGGAGCACCTTCGGCTCATACAGCGGCGGGATCGGGCACAACAAGACCCTGAACCTCGATGAGCAGATCAGCACTGAGAAAGTGCGTCTGTCGATCACCGACATGCTCCCCGGCGAGATCTACACGCCGACGCTGAGCGAGATTCAGCTGTACTCGAGTGACGACCCCGGCTCGGGGACGGGTGGCGAACCCGCCAATGATCCGTTCTACGCCGGATTCGACAGCACGCCAACCGCACAGCCCGACACGATCGGCGCGAACGCGCAGGCACTCCTCATCGACACCCCGTCCGAGAACGGCAACAACACGCTGCGCACCGTCACATCCGACGCCGGCATCGTGCTGCAGCAGGTCACCGAAGAAACCGGTCAGGTCACGCAGAGCCTGGATCTCTCGCAGTACCTGGACTCGGTGACCTCGGCTTCCGCCGCCGTCGACTGGGATCAGACCGCACCGCGACCGCTCAACGTCTACGTGCTCGGCGAGCAGGCAGGCGAACGACGCCTCCTCACCGTCACGACGCCCAGCGCAGGCACGCTCGGCACGACGTCGACCTCGACATTCACCGTGACCGACGCCGCGAAGTTCAAGTCGCTCACGGGTGTGGCGCTCGCCGACTTGCAGCTGCTGAACCCGTTCAGCACCGGCATGCTCGCGGTCTACCGCGATGCCGATGCCTACGCGGGCAAGCGACTGACGTACGGACTGGCCCCGCAGTCCGGTCGCGAGCCCTTCGCGCTGCCGTTCGACGGCGCTCAGCGATCCTTCGCCACCGATTCCTACGGCAACGTGTTCTCGAGCAAGCCTGGCCAGATCGACTCCGTATCGCTTTACAGCCTCGCATCCCCCGCCTCCGCGAAGGTCGAGGGCCTCGGAACGGTGCAGCACTGGCTGCTCGACGCCAACGATTTCGTCGCTGTCGCCGACGACGCCGGACATGTCGCACTGGTCGACGCCAACTCTTCGTCGGGGGTGCAGTCGACTCGCAAGGTGCTCGACCTCGGCGCAGACGCCGCATCGTTGGCCTACGTGGGGTACCTCGACGAGTTGCAGGTGACGACTGCGCAGAGCGACTCGATCTTGCGATTCGCCACCGAAAACGACACCGCACGCACGTCGCTCGACGTCGCAGGCACCGTCATCGCCGGTTCGCTGCGCTCGCACATCGGATGGCGCCCCGCCACGACGATGCTCGTCGCGCTCGATTCCGGATCCTACTCGTATCGCACCGAGTACATCACCGCACCGAAGCCTTACTCGACGCTCAGCCTCAACTCGGCAACGCGCGGCGCAGGCATTGACTTCGGCTACGGCGCTGCCGGCACCGACATCCAGCTGAACCGTGTGTGGTTCGAGTACAGCCTCGATGAGGGCAAGTCGTGGGCGAAGCGCGGCGAATCGTGGAACTCAGCGCTGTCCGACATCGGAAACGTCACCACGCTCCCCGCTGCTCAGCCTGATCCGCTGAACAACGAGGCACCGTACCTGCGCCAGGAGACCGGTGAAGACGTCTGGGCGACGTCGACGACCAGCTCGTTCTCGTCGCAACTGCAGGTTCCCACCGAGCAGCTGGACGCGCTCTGGCGCTACCGCGTCGAGAGCCCCTACGGCTCGCGCGCCAGCAACACCACGCGCATCGTCTTCGCAGACGAACAGGAAGTCGACACGAGCCTGCGCGTCACCGCTCAGCCGGAGTCCGCTCGCGTCAGCGTCGGCGAGCAGACCTCGCTGAAGTCTGAAGCTACCGCGGCCGATACCCCTGCAGTGCAGTGGCAACGCTCCGCCGATGGCCAGACGTGGACCGACATCGACCAGGCGACTGCGAACACCTACACCTTCACCGCCACGGCGAGTGACGCAGGTGCGCAGTTCCGCGCCGTGTTCACATCGGGTGGTTCGGAGGTCGTGAGCGATGCGGCGACGGTGAGTGTCATGGCGCCCGTTGGCGTTGCCCTCGGGGCAGCGCCCGCGGGTGCGGTGACGACAAGCGATGCCAGCTTCACGCTCGATCTCTCGCAGTACGCGCACGATTGGGTTCGCGACACCGCATCTCCGAATGTCGCGCTCGGCGACACGGGCTTCGACTTCACGAGCGGTACCGGATGGAGCAACGCCGCAACCGGCGAGGCCCAGATGACCTGGCAGGGCACTGCCATCTACCGCCCGTACGGCGGATACCTCGGGCTCTACATGGCACTCGCCGATCCCTATCTCGCCGTGGGAGCCGACGGTCGCGCCACGCTGACGGCAGAGGTCGCCTGGAACGATGGCGGCGGCCATTGGAGTGGGCCGGTCGAGAGCAGCTACCGCCGGGTCATCGTCGCCACGTTCGCCGCAAGCGACCTGACGACTGGCTCAGATGACTCGCTCACCTTCTCGGGCACCCCCGAATGGGAAGGCCGCAGCTACACGCAGGGCGCCGGGCTCACCTACCCGAACAGCTTCCCGCTGTCGTTCGTGAGCTACTTCGACGTCTCGAACCAGCCCTGGTTCTATGCGAGCGGCAGCGACCGCGACCCTGAGAAGACCCCGCTCCCGGTCACCGCGACCGCAGCAGTGTCGACCGATGCGGCTGCGACAGACGGCGCGCGCATCGATCATGCTGACCCGCTCGGCGATGGCAAGAACCCGTTCACTCCGGCATCGCCGACCGTCGTTGAGCAGCCAAGCTCGGTCACGATCGCCGTCGACGGCACCGCGACACTCACCGCGAGTGCCGCCGGCTCCCCCGCGCCGACCGTGCAGTGGCAGCAGCTCGTCGACGAGGCCTGGAACGATATCGCCGGCGCCACTCAGCCGACCTTCGTCACGCCCAAGCTCACTGAGGGCACGTACTCGTATCGCGCAGTGTTCACGGGTGGAGGCGAATCGGTCACGACCGATACCGCCGTCGTCACCGTGACGTCTGAGCCGATCGACACCGACCCCGACGGCGGCCCCGCGCTCGTCGTCACACCGGGAGCCGATCTCGCGAACGAGACCGCGGTCTCGGTGTCGGGATCCGGCTACGAGAAGCACACCAACACCTCGGGCGCGTATCTGCTGTTCGGATACTCGACCAAGGCTCCCTCGCAGGGCGGCAAGCTCGGCACCGATTACGACTACATTCCGGAAATGGCGAATCAGCGCTTCATCGCGTGGCCCGACTCCGCGACAGCGGGCTCGGCACAGGGCGTCTTCGCCGACGGCGGCTTCACGGCCGACGGATTCACCGTGCAGTCGAAGTTCATCGGCGCCTCGGGCGCAGTGGTCGATTGTCTGGCAAGCGGGATCACCTGCGGTGTCTTCACCATCGGCGCGCACGGTGGCCGCGACTCAGCACTCGAAGCGTTCACCCCGGTGACCTTCGCCGGTGCGGGCACTGATCCCGGAACCGACCCCGGCACTGACCCGGGAACTGATCCCGGGACCGATCCGGGAACTGACCCGGGAACCGACCCGGGAACTGACCCCGGGACCGATCCGGGCACCGATCCCGGAACTGACCCCGGAACTGACCCCGGAACCGATCCCGGCACTCACCCGGGCGTTGATCCCGACCCGATCTCGGTCACGCCGTCGGAAGACGACTTGACTGCTGAGCTCGAGGGGCGCATTGTGGCCCCGCCGACGGCAATCGCAGGCTCAACGATCGAGGTCGCTATCCGCGACGAGTACGCGGGGCAGAACGTCGCTGCGTACCTGTTCTCGTCGCCGACGGATCTCGGAACGCACACGGTGAGCGCGAACAACACCTTCTCCGTGACGCTGCCCGAGAACGTAAGCGGTCAGCATCGCCTCGCCGCGTATGACGCGTCGGGCACCATCATCGGATGGGTGCCGATCGCGATCGCCTCGGCCGACGAGCTCGCTGCTACGTCGCAGCTCCCGGTCACCGGAGCGTCTTCCGCGCTGCCGGTGGGCGTGATCGGCGGTGCCGCACTGCTCATCGCGCTCGGTGCAGGCCTCGTGCTCGCACGCCGAGTGCGCGTGCGCTCGCGCGCGTAGACGCGAAATCAGCGGGGGTCGCGCGGCAACGCACGGCCCCCGCTGTCGTTTCTGCGGGATGCTGTTCTGCGGGCTACAGACTGAGCATCGCCACGGTGACCACCGTCACGAGCAGCACGACGGCGATCCCGGCGCCGCAGCCGATACCGATCAGCGCGCCGTAGCCCATCCGAGAGGTTCGAGCGCCCGATGCGCGTGCGGCGGCGATGAACTCCGGCCCTCCCTGGGTCAACCACGACCCCGCGGCCGACACTTGCGTCAAGCCTCGGCTGACGTCGACGCCCGCCGCGAATCGATCATGGTCGAGCACCGTCGCGACGGTGCCTGCGATGCCATAGCGCAGCACCCGGTTGACCACGGTCGGATCGGCGAGCAGCGGACAGCTCTGTCCCCGCACGACCAGGGTGATGCGCTGTGCTGCCGATTTCACCGTCACCTCGGTCGCCGCCACACGGAACACTTGAGCCCACCCCGTGGCATTGATAACCCACAGCGTGATCCACCCGTTGCTGATCTCTGCGCGCGCCGGATAATAGGCACCGGTCGAGTTGTCTCCATATGCACCGGTGAACACGGCGTACGGATACTGAAACTGCTGCGGTTGCGGAACCTGCGGCTGCGGAACCTGCGACGAATACGGCTGCGTCATCGCGCCAGTCTATGCCTGTCGTGTCTCAGCGCGCGGTGTCACCCGATCAGGCCGAGGAACGCAGCGCGCGGGTCTCCCGGTTGGGCAAGCGCGTTGAGAAACGTCGTCAGATCAGGTGCCACCACAGTGGAGACCTCGAACTCGGGCTCTGTACCGTGCACAATCGCGCCGTCCGCACGCTCAGCCAGATACGCGTAATGGCCGCTGACGCTGAGCAGACTTGGGATGTGCTCGCGCCAATAAGCGGTGACTGCGGCCACTTCCGCTGCAGTGTTCGCGGTATCCAGGCTCAGCATCTCGTAGGCATTCCACGCGAACCCGTCGGCGTCTTCGACTGCGAAGTCTTCTCGACTCAGAAACCAAACCGCATCGTCGGAGCTCGACAACTCTCTGAAGGAGTTGACCCACGTCAGCAGCGCAGGAGACGCGTTGCCGAGCGCATCGGGCTTTTCAGACTCCGACGGCACCGAGGGGCGATATCGCCAACCCGCTCCCCCGAGGTTCGCGATCGCACGTGTCGCCGCATCTGCCATGCCTTCAGGATACGGTGCGCCGCTTCTGACACTTCGGGCAGAAGTGCGACCCACGCCCGCCGAAGGCGATGCGCGTGATGGGGGTGCCGCACCGCGGGCAGGGCTGCCCGGTGCGACCGTACGCGTTGAGCGAGTGCGCGAAGTACCCCGCCTGCCCGTTCACGTTGACGTACTGCGCATCAAAGCTCGTGCCGCCCTCGACGAGTGCCTGTGCGAACACCGCACGCAACAGTGCAAGCAACTCCACCGCCTTGCGCGGGCCGACCGCACTGCCGGGTGTCTCCGGGTGCAGCCGTGCTCGCCACAGCGCCTCATCGGCGTAAATGTTGCCCACACCGCTGATCAGCGTCTGATCGAGCAGCAGCTTCTTCACCCCGGAAGCACGCGAGCGCAGCGAGGCGATGAAACGGACATCGTCGAAAGCCGGGTCGAGCGGGTCGCGCGCGATGTGCGCGGCCTGCGTCGGAATCACACCGGGCCCGTCACTCGCGGGGTGCAACGCATCGAGCGCCAGCGAGCCGAACAGCCGTTGGTCGGCGAAGTCCACCCGCAGCTCACCGTGGTCGGGGTGCGCGATCCACAGCCGAATGCGCACGTGCCGGTCGTCGACCGCGTCGTGCGCGCGCAGCAACACCTGGCCGCTCATGCCGAGATGCGCGAGCAGCGCCAGCGGCTCCCCTGCGGCTGACCGACCACTCGTCGGCACCCACAAGAACTTGCCTCGACGCTCGGGCGCGCTCAGCGTGAGCCCGGTCACGCGCCGTTCGAAGTCGCCCGAGCGTGCCGCGCCAGCCGCAGCCGTCAATGTCACTCCGTGGCCGCCGAGACCATCGTCGCCAGCGGTCGGCAGATGGCGCTTCAACGCGCGCGGATCCATCACCTGAGCCGAGACGACACGGGCACCGGTGACGGCGGGCGCCAGCCCGGCGCGCACCACTTCGACTTCGGGGAGTTCAGGCACGCCGACGCTTCGCGGGCGTGCGCAGTCGATTCACGGCGTCGCGAGCCGCGGCAAGTTCGGCGGCTTTCTTGCTGGTCCCTGTTCCCTCGCCGACGATGCCATCGAGAACCACCCTCGACGTGTACCGCCGGTCGTGGTCGGGGCCCGAGCCTCGTGTCTCGAACGGCGGGTGCGGCAGCCCGCGACGCGAGGCCTCCTGTTGCAGTGAGGTTTTCGGGTCGAGTGCCTCGAGCGACTCGAGGAACCGATCGGCGTCTTCGAGCAGCGGCTCGATCAGATCGAGCACGAAGCGGGTCGCGGTCGCCGGGTCGGTGGAGAGGTAGACCGCCCCGATCACCGCCTCGACCGCGTCGGCGAGCAGCGAATCCTTGTCTCGCCCACCGGTGAGCTCTTCACCCTTGCCGAGACGCAGCAGTTCTCCGATGCCGTGCTGTCGGGCGACTTCGGCGAGTGCGACGGTCGACACGAGTGCGGCGCGACGCTTCGCGAGCTCGCCCTCACTGAAATCAGGGAAGGTCTCATAGAGCTTCACGGTGACAGCCTGCCCGAGCACCGAGTCGCCGAGAAACTCGAGTCGTTCGTTGTGCGGTGCACCGCCGTGCTCGTACGCCCATGAACGATGTGTCAGGGCGAGTCGAATCAGTTCGGGATCGGCCCGAACGCCGAATGCAAGGAGAAAGCCGCCGGGGTCCCCTTCAGGGGAGCCCGACGGCTCTACAACGCTCTGGGTCAACTCAGGCGTCAGCGACCTTGCGGCCCTTGTACTCGAGGAAGAGGGCGTTGCCCTGCGAATCCTCGACCACGCGGGCGCGGTGCGGGAGGCTGTACACGGTGCGACCGTTTTCAACGGTCTTCACCAGAGTGGGGGCCTCGGCCTTCCACGCCGAACGGCGGTGGCGGGTGTTCGATCGCGACGTCTTCCGCTTGGGAACAGCCATGATGCTCTCTTTCCTACTTGCTTTCGGACTCGGGAGTCTCACCCGAGCCGTGGTCTTCTTCAGCCTCGACTGCGTTGGTCTTCGCGCCTTCCGGAGCAAAACCCGCCAGCGCCGCCCACCGCGGATCTACATCCGTGGTGTTTGCCACCGCAGCCTCGGTGTCGCGCAGCTCACCGGACTCGGGATCGAGTCCCGGACAGTCCGGACGACACACAGGCTGGAACGGCAGTGCAAGCACTACCGCGTCTCGGAGCGGGGGTTCAAGATCCACGTGATCACCGTGAACCCCATACTCTTCGGCCTCCGTAGGAGTATACGCGAAAAGTTCCTGGAACTCGACTTGAAACGGCGTGGTGAAATCTTTCAGGCACCGACCGCACTCGGCGTGCATGGTCGTCGCGATCTCAGCGGAGGCCAGAATGCCCTCGTGCACCGATTCGAGGCGCACATCGAGATCGAGTTCAACGCCCGCAGGAATCTCAGCGAGCCCCTCGCCGAACTTCTCGGGAACCGTCAGCGTGCGCGAACGTTCGCGCATCTCCCCCGGACGGTTGATGATGTCGCGGATATTCTCCTCGTAGACACGGCTCTTACTCACCGAAGCAGTCTACCGCGTGCGCGCCCGGGCCTACGCCGGGTGACGCTTCTCGAGGAAGCGGGCGACGGCGACGGGAACGTACGGGCTGACGTCGCCGCCCATCTCGGAGACCTGTCGCACGAGGGTGCTCGAGACGTGGGCGTGTGCCGGGTCGGGCAGCATGAACACGGTCTCGACGTCGGCGAGACTGCGATTCATGATGGCCATGGGGGTTTCGTACGACACATCGATCTGCGACCGGATGCCTTTCACGAGCACCGAGGCATCGACCTCGGTGCAGTAGTCGACGAGCAGCCCGACCGACCATGACGCGACGGTGATGTTGGTGGGTGCGCCGGCGTCGGCGAGCGACTTCTGAATGAGCGACATGCGTTCGGTGATCGGCAGCATCGCCGTCTTATTCGGATTGTGCACCACCAGCACGTGCAGCTCATCGAAGATGCGCGCTGCGCGCAGAATGACATCGAGGTGCCCCATCGTGACCGGGTCGAAGGAGCCGGGAACCACAGCGATTTTCGTCATGGCTTCAGCCTAGGGGGTGACCCATGCCCCTGACCCTGAGGTCCGCTGTGATCTGCGATGCAGCCCGATTAGTTCTCGGCCCGCCCGCGCCGCCAGTACCCCATGAACGCGACCGACTGACGGTCGATGCCACGTTCGGCAACGAGGTGCCGTCGAATGAGCTTGATGGCCCCCGCCTCTCCCGCCAGCCACGCGTATCCCGCCGAAGAACGCGTGTCGCTTGCGGCGGGCGTTCCGGTCAACGCGTCGATTCCGGGCACTTCCCAGAGGATGTCGCGGTCCACGTCGATCTCCTGCAGCTCGTGCTGCGCAGCCGCCACCGATCGCTCGACATCGCCGAGCCCACCCGGGAACACGGATTCGAGTCCGCGTACCGCCTCCACCAGGGCCGCACCCGGCGCAGCGGGATCGCGCTGCAGCACGGTGAGTTCGACTCGCCCCGACGCGAGCAGCGCATCGGCGTCGAGGAGTGCGGCGTCCGCGCAATCCGCCACCTCAAGAATGACGTGCGCGCAGGCCGTGGCTTCGAGCGATGCCAGAATGCCGGCGATCGCGGGAAGCGCCGTATCGTCTCCGACGATCAAGAATCGTTCGGCGCCCTGCGGAGGGATCCATCCGACCGCGGTGTTCGGCCCGGCGAACTGTGCATCCGGGCCCAGGATCGTGAGCGCAGCACCTGGAGCGGCTTGCTCTGCCCACGCTGAGGCCGGGCCGGGGTGGGTGTCGTGCCGCGCGAAATCGACGGTGACCCGCACCTCTCCATCCGTGCGACTCACATCGCGCGGCGTGTACGTGCGCATCGGCGGCCGCTCATCATCGGCCATGGCCGACCATGATTGGTACCAGCCGTCACCGTTCTCCAGCGCAGGAATCCGGCCGTGCTCGTTGGGAAGCAGCAGCTTGATGCGCTGGTCGAGCCCCGCGAAACCGAACCGTTCGAGCTCGGGGCCGGCGAACACGACGCGCACAAATCCCGGGGCCGGTCGGCTCACCTCGGTCGCGGTGACCTCGAACAGGCGGTAGGCGGTGGTGCTCATGCGGTTCCTTCCGGGGCGTCGGTGGGGGCTGCGGGTGCGCGCTGCGGCTCGGGATCGATGGGGTGCGGTGCTCCGACAGGGACGACCATCGGAGTGCCGGCAACGGGGTCGGGCACGATGACCGAGGCGAGCCCGAACACGTCGGCGATGAGTTGCTCAGTCACGATCTCCCTAGGCGCGCCCTCGGCCACGATCTCACCGTGTCGCATGGCGATGAGATGATCCGCATAGCGCGTCGCGAGGTTGAGCTCGTGCATCACCACCACGATCTGCGTGCCTCGCGTGCGCTGCAGCGTGACCAGCAGTTCAAGCAGTTCGACCTGGTGGGCGAGGTCGAGGTAGGTGGTCGGTTCATCGAGCAGAAGGATGTCCGGCTCCTGAGCCAGGGCCATGGCGACCCACGCTCGCTGCCGCTGACCGCCCGAGAGCGCGTCGACGGATCGGTCGGCGAAGGCGTCCATGTGGGTGAGGGCAAGTGCTTCGGCCACGACCTCATCATCATGCTGGTTGCGACGACCGAGCCATTCACGGTGCGGCGTACGCCCGCGATCGACCAATTCAGACACCGTGATGCCGTCGGGTGCGATCGGCGCCTGGGGCAGCAGGCCGATGATGCGCGCGACCTGCTTCGTGTGCAAGCGGTGGATCGGCTCGCCATCGAGCAGCACCGCACCGCTGCGCGCCTTCAGCAGTCGTGCGAGCGTGCGCAGCAGCGTCGATTTTCCGCAGCCGTTCGCCCCCACGATCATCGTGATCCCCGACCCAGGAAGCGCAAGGTCAAGGCCCGTGATCACCGGGTCGCCGTCGTAGCCGACGGTGAGGTCTTTCGCGGCGAGCAAGTGGGAGGTCATACTCGGGTCCTTCCCCGCATGAGCAGAACGATGAGGAACGGGGCGCCAATCGCGCCCGTAATCACGCCGATGGGCATGGCAGCCGGGAATGCGTGCTGCGACACCGCATCGGCGAGCAAGACGATCAGGGCGCCGACCAGCGCCGATGCGAGCGGACGCGACTCGGGGCGACGCACGAGGCGCGTGGCGATCGGCCCGGAGAGGAACGCGACGAATGCAATCGGCCCGGAAAGCGACGTGGCCACCGAGACGAGCAGCACCGCCAGCACGATGAGCAGCAACCGATCCCGCTGCTCGCGGACGCCGAGTGCACGCGCCGTGTCAGCACTCAACGCCAGGAGCGGAACGCGCCGCGCCGCGATCAATGCGATGACGAGCAGTGCGAACAGGATCGGCGCGATCGGCCGCAACTGGTCCCAGAGACTTCGTGAGAGCGAGCCGGTCATCCAGACCACGGCCTCGTGCGCCTGGTTCACGTCGGTGCGGGTCAGCGCGTAAGCAATCACGGCTTGGAGGCCCGCGGCGACCGCGACCCCGGCGAGCACGAAACGCATGCCCGAGAGACCACGCTTCGACGCGACCGCCCAGATGAGCAGCGCCGTGGCGATTGCACCGACGACTGCGGCGGCCATCACGGTGGTGCCCGAGGCGGCGAAGAAGGCAATCGAAACGACGGCCGCAGCACTGGCACCCGACGAGATTCCGATCACATCGGGGCTCGCGAGCACATTGCGCAGCAGGGTCTGGAAGATGATGCCGCCGAGCCCGAACGCAGCCCCCACGAGCACCGCCCCGAGTGCGCGCGGCGCCCGAATCGTGCCGACCGAGAACGACACCCCGGGAATGCTTTCGCCGCGCAGTGCCGCGAGGACCTGGTCGAGCGGCGTGAATTTCGTGCCCCAGACGAGCACCAGGGTGGCGAGCGCGACAACGCCGCACGCGAGCGCAACCATCACAACGGTGTCGCGAAGACGCCTGCCGCGGCGATCGGCCCGCAGACGTTCGGGGGTCACGAGGGTGGGTGATCCGGCACCCAACATTTGGCTCATACTCCCACCATTCGCCCGCGTCGCAGCAGCACGATAAAGATCGGCGCCCCGATCGCCGCCGTGACGATGCCGACCTCGAGCACCCCCGGGCGGGCGATGACGCGACCTGCCACATCGCAGACGAGCAAGAACGCCGCGCCCACCGCGGCCGAGAGCGGCACGATACGTCGATAGTCGGTGCCCGCGAACGCGCGTACCGCGTGCGGCACCGCCAGACCCACGAACCCGATGGGCCCGGCGAGCGCCGTCGCCGTGCCGCAGAGCAGCACCACGGCACCCGCGCTGGTCACGCGCAGCAGGCCGACCTGCACGCCGAGCCCGCGCGCGGCGTCGTCGCCCAGCGCGAGCGCATTGAGATTTCCCGAGCTGAACACCGACAGCACGGCACCGATCAGCAGGAAACCCGACAGCTGCCCGAGCGTCTCCGGGGTTGCGCCGGTGAGCGAACCGAGCTGCCAGAACCGATACCGGTCGAGCGTGCTCTGGTCGAAGATGATGATCGCCGCGATACCCGACCCGGCCAGCGCCGTAATCGCGGCACCAGCGAGCGCGAGGGTCACGGGTGTCGCTCCCCCGGGACTCGCTGCAGCGGCGACATAGCCGAGCGCCACCGCGACGCCGGCGCCCGCGAACGAGAGCCACACGGTCGCGAACGGCTGCTGCAGACCGAACACCGACATGCCGAGCACCACGAACAGCGCCGCGCCGGCGTTCACACCGAGCAGACCCGGATCGGCGAGCGGATTGCGGGCCATCCCCTGCATCAAAGAACCGCCCATGCCGAGCGCGGCGCCCACGAGCAGACCCGTGATGGTGGTCGGGACGCGCGACAGCACGGCCGCCTGATCGGTCGACGCCGCATCAGGATGCGTGAATGCCGCCCACGCCGTCGCGAGCGAGACGTCGCGCGCTCCGATCGTCAGCGACAGCAGCACCGCGGCAATCAGCACGACCACCGCGACGGCCAGCACGAGGCTCAGCGGACGCCGCCGCCGAGTGGCTCGGGCGACCGTCGCAGTGGCAGCGGTCACTTGACCTTGGCTGCGGCGTCGTCGAGGCGCTGCGTCAGATTGTCGATCGCCCACGGGATCGACAGCACCGAGGGCGAGGAGAGCGCCATCAGCACGTCCTCATCGTTGGTGAGCACGACGGTGCCATTCGCGACCGCCGGAATCTTGCTGAGCAGCGGATCCTTCTCGAGCGTCGACAGGTCGCCGCCCTGCACGAACATGATCGCGACATCGGCGTCGAGCTTGTCGGCCTGCTCAGCGCTGATGCTGAACACGAAACCGGATTCGTTCTTCGAGAGCTCTTCCACGCCCGGGGCGATCGTGAGGCCGAGATCCTGCAGGAACTGCACGCGGGTGTCTGCCGGCGTGTACACCTGAATCTTTCCGAGATCCGCCGCATCGACCCAGGCGACCATGCCGGTTTTGCCCTCGAGATCCGGGTGCTTCGCCAGCGCATCGGCGATGGTCTGCTCGGTCTGGCTCACGAGTTCCGTGGCCTGCTGCTCCTTGCCGAGCGCTTTGCCGACGAGCTCGGTGGTATCGCGCCAGCTCGTGCCGTATGGCTGGCCCGGGTAGGCAACCGTCGGTGCGATCTCGCTGAGGGTGCTGAAATCTTGATCCGAGAGCCCGGAGTTCGCGGCCAGGATCACGTCTGGCTCGGTGTCCGCAATCTTCTCGAAGGGAACGCCGTCCATTTCGGAGTACAGCACGGGGGTCTCCGCGTCGGCCTGCGTGAGCGCGTCGCTGATCCACTCGAGCACGCCGTCGCCATCGGTGTCGCCGTAGCTCTGCTCGGGCATGCCCACCGGAATCGAGCCGAGGGCGATCGCCGCATCCGCACTGCCCCAACCCACGATTGCAGGTCGCTCGGGCTGCGCGTCGATCGTGGTCTCGCCGAGCGCGTGGGTGATGGTCACGGGGAACTCGCCGCTCGAAGCGCTGGAGTCACCCGCCGTGTCGCCGGCACCGCTCGAGCAGGCGGCGAGAGTGAGCGCCAGCACGCCGGCGCCAGCGGCTCCGGCGATTCGCAGCGCACGACGGTGAGGCATCGTTCGAGTGGTCAACGGTTCTCCTTCGTCATGAAACATCAGATCATACGAAGCTTACACTTGCTCACTGCCCGTGCGGCCTGCACCGTGTCCAGGTTTCACCCGTGCGCCATTGGCGCTACAGACCGTGTTGCTTGGCAAAAATCACCGCGTGCACACGATCGCGCAAGTGCAACTTCGCGAGCACCCGCCCCACGTGGGTCTTCACCGTGGACTCTGAGAGAAACAGGTCCGCGCTGATCTCGGCGTTGTTCTTCCCCTCCGCGATCAGTCGAAGCACATCCTGCTCCCGCTCCGTCAGGGCGCTGAGCGCCGCGACGTCGGCCTCGGCCTCCGCGCTGGCTGCGAAGCCGAGCGCCACTCCTGATCCGGTGCCCGCGCGCAACTGCTCGAGCAGGCGCCGCGTCACACTCGGAGCCATAGTCGCGTCACCGGCCGCAACTCGATGAATAGCGTCGACGAGCTCGGTGGGTCGGGCATCTTTCAGCAGGAACCCGCTGGCTCCCGCCTGAATCGCTCCGGTCGCGTACTCATCGAGATCGAAGGTGGTGAGCACCACGACCCGCGTCTCCGGGAACCGACGTGCAATCTCTGCCGTGGCCTCGATCCCGTTCATGCCCGGCATACGCACATCCATCAGCACGATGTCGCACCCGCCTGGGCCGAGCTCGAAGAGCCGCTCAAGCGCCTCGACACCATCGGAGGCTTCGGCGACGACATCGATGTCTGCCTCAGCAAGCAGCACCAGCCGGAAGCCGGTACGGATCAACTCCTGGTCGTCGACCAACATGATTCGGATCGGTGCGGTGCTCACAGCGTCTCCCTTTCTGCAGCTGAAGTGTTGAGTATTGGCGTCGATTCGCGGGCACCGGCGTTGACGGGAAGTTCCGCCCAGAGGCGCCACCCTCCCCCGTCGGCGGATCCGACCGGGCCGGATTCGATGTGCCCGCCGAACACGCGCGCCCGCTCGGCGAGGCCCGTCAACCCGCGCCCCGAACCGATCCCCGTCACGGGCGCCGCCGCGCCGACCGCCGGCCCGAAGTCGCGCACCTCGACGGTCGTGCGCTCCGCATCCCGGTGCAATTCGACACGCACCCGGGCCCCCGTTCCCGCGTAACGGAGCACATTCGTGAGCCCCTCCTGCGCGATACGGTAGATCGCCAGATCTTGACCGCGGTCCCCCGCGGCGGCGCCGGAAACGTCGAGCGACACGTCGAGCCCCGCATCTCGGAAACCTGCGACAAGTTGCGGCAGATCCTCCACCCCCGGCTGCGGCAGCAGCGCCGCCTGCTCATCGGGAGCGTGGAGCGCTCCGAGGAGGCGGCGCATCTCGGCGAGTGCCGTTCGGCCGGTCTCGGCGCTGCGCCGCATCGCGTCGGTCGCCGCCTCGGGCGCAGTCGCCGCGGCGCGCGAGGCGCCTTCTGACAGCGCGATCATCACCGAGACCGAGTGCGCGACGATGTCGTGCATCTCGCGTGCGATGCGCGAACGCTCCTCGGCAACGGCGAGTTGCGCCAGCTGATCGCGCTCCCGAGCCAGCTGATGCGCGCGATCGATTACCGCGGCGATGTATCGACGACGATTCCCCAGGTTGATTCCGAGCATGAGCACCGCGAGCATCCACAGCGCGCCCATGATCGTGATGGTCACCAACTCGCCGAAGCTGCGCACCGCGCTCGTCTCGGCGACCAATAGATTCGCCGGGCTCGCGGTGGCGACATCCCCGAAGCCTCGCCAGTACGCGAGCAGGCCTTGCAAGATGACACCCGCCGTCGCGATGGCGTACCCCAGCCACGCCGCGGTGACGCTCCGGTACACCGGAACCGCGTACAGCAAGAACATCAGCGCAACGCCATTCGCGAACGACTGAATTCCCTGCTCGCCGAAGGTCGCGACGACGATGACGATCAATCCCGCCAACGGGTACTTGCGTCGGAACAGCAGTGCCGCGGCGATGATCAGGATGCGCGCGGCAGTGATGAGCACCCAGGGCCAGGTCAGCTGAATGGGCGGCCCGGGCCACTCGATGGACTCAGTCGCTTCGTTCCACTGCTGCGTGCTGAGCACATCGAGCAAGATGCCGATGCCGCTGCCGATGAAGTACCAGACGACAATCGTGATATCGACCGCCAGCGGGTGCGCGGCGAACGCCCGCCGGATCACACCCGGCGGGCGCGGCAGTCGCACCTCGGCGTCGCGCGTCATGATCTCACCCTACTGCCGGGCGACTGCACTACTGCGACGCTCAGCGTGCGTCGCGACGCTTGAAGAGCACCGCCGCCGGCAGCACGACCACGGCAACCCAGCCGACCATTGCGGCAAGCGCCACCCAGAAGTTCGGGCCAGTGCTGACCTCGACGACCCCTTGGGAGAGCAGCGACCCGAGCTGTGCCGGCAGGTATGGCGTGACGGCGGCAACCCACTCCCAGCCGGTCATCGCGAGCAGCTGGAACGCGATCGGCAGCACGAAGGTCACGCCGGCGACGACCGCGATACCGCCGGCCGTCGACCGCAGCAGCGCAGCGACGCCATATGCGAAGAGCGAGATCAGCACGAGGTAGGCGATCGTGCCGAGCGCACCCGAGACGACGATGCCGCTGCCGAGCTGAGCTGCTGCAGCCGGGTAGCACAGCACCGCGACGGCGAGGCTGCCACCGACCAAGACGAGTGCCCCGATCGCTGCAACCGCCGCGAGCATGAGCGCTTTGCCGAAGAAGACGGGAGTGCGCTTCGGCACCGCCGTGAGCGTGGAGAGGATCATGCCGCTGGAGTACTCGCTCGAGATCGCGAAGACGCCGAGCACTCCGAAGACGAGGGCCAGGAATGGGGTCGCGAACGTGGCGATGATGAGGAGATAGCTCTGCAGCCCCGCCGCATCCGCCGTCAAGAACGACGGCGCGCCGTCAGCCGAGGTGTTGCGGAGTTCGTTGCTGAAGAAGAACGCGATTGCTGCACTCAATGCGATCCCGAACAGCACCGTAATGATGAGCGTGATCTTGATGCTCCGCAGGGACGTGAGTTTGATGCGCTCGGATTTCAGCACGCCGCCAAAGCTGACGGGTCGGGCGACACGGTCACGGGTCTGACGGGTGCCGTGCTGCGGGGGCTGGCCGGGGGTCGTTGCCGAGCCGGCATCGATGACGATGGAGGAGGTCATGAGAGTCTCGATTCTTCGCTGGTGCGGTGAATACGGTCGGTGTCTGGGGCGGGCGAGGCGCCTGCGCTATGCGGTGGCGTACTCGACTTCGCCGCGGGTGAGTTCGAGGTACGCATCTTCCAAGCTCGCGGCGACCGGGCTGAGCTCGTGCAGCGCGAGGCCCTGCGACGCGGCCAGGTCACCGATTTCTGCGGCGGTGAACCCGCTTGCCGTGAACCCTTCATCGCCGAGCGGTTCGAGTGCGGCGCCGTCGCGATGCGCTTCCATGAGGAGCGACGCGAGCCGTGCCGCGTGAGGACTGCGCACGGTGACGCGCGTGGTGCGACCGCCCGAGACGAATTCAGCGATCGGCGCATCGGCGACGACGCGGCCCCGCCCGAGCACGATGACGTGATCGGCGGTCTGCGACATCTCGCTCATCAGGTGACTCGACAGCAGTACCGTGCGCCCCTCGGAAGCCAGGTGGCGCAGCAGCTGGCGCACCCACAGCACGCCATCGGGGTCGAGCCCGTTGACGGGTTCGTCGAGGATCAGCACTTGCGGGTCGCCGAGCAGCGCTGCCGCGATGCCGAGTCGCTGCCCCATGCCGAGCGAGAACCCCCCGACGCGGCGATTCGCCACTGCGGCGAGGCCGGTCTGCTCGAGCACTGCGTCGACGCGGCTATCCGAAATGCCATGCGTCGCGGCGAGGGCACGCAGGTGACTGCGCGCGCTGCGGCCGGGGTGCACGCCCTTCGCGTCGAGCAGCGCACCGACCTCGGCGATGGGTGCCTGCGCGTCGGCGTAGCGAGCGCCATTGACGGTGACGGTGCCGGCGGTGGGGCGATCCAACCCCACCATCAGTCGCATGCTCGTCGATTTACCCGCGCCGTTCGGCCCGAGAAACCCGGTCACCTGGCCCGGCTTGATGTTGAAACTCACGTCGTGCACCGCAGTCTTGGTGCCGTAGTGCTTGGTCAGTCCACGTGCTTCGATCATGGCGTCTCCGTTTCTCCGTGGGCAATGCGGCACGTGCCGCAGTGGGGCGATGGTTCCACGGTAGGCGGGATTATCAGTCGATGCATCGATCCGCGGTGCGATTGTGGGTGGTACCTGGGTACCGTCGGGTGTGCGGGATCGCCGAGCCTACGATTTCGCGAGGTTGTCGAGCACGCCGGCCTCGTGATCTCGGGCGATGAGGGCGGCAAGCTCGGGAGCACTCGTCAACTCGGGGTCTTGCTCGAGCAGTGCGGCAGCGATCTCGCGGGCGTGCGCGATCAGCGGGCCGTGCTCGGCGACGCGGAGCAGTCGCAGAGTCGACCGGCCACCCGATTGCGCGGTGCCCAGAATGTCGCCCTCACGGCGCAATTCGAGGTCGACCTCAGCGAGAGCGAAACCGTCGGTCGTCGCCGCAACGGCGTCAATGCGCTCACGCGCGACGGTACCGGTTTCGGCACGTGTCATCAGCAGGCACAGACCGGCGTGCTCGCCGCGGCCGACGCGGCCGCGCAACTGATGCAACTGCGAAATGCCGAACCGATCGGCGTCGCGCACGATCATGATGGAGGCGTTCGGCACATTCACGCCCACTTCGATCACGGTGGTCGCGACCAGCACCCCGACCTCGCCCGCGGCAAAGGCGCGCATGACCCGGTCTTTCTCATCGGAGGGCATGCCTCCGTGCAGACCTTCGACGCCCGCGCGTGCGAACGCCGGCTGCGCGCGCAATTCTTCGACGGTTTCAGCGACGCTCGCCAGACGCCGCGCATCACCGGGGGCGTCTCCGTCGATGTCCTCCGCTGCATCGAGGCCGTCTTCGACTTCACCCGGAGCGATCGCGGGGCAGACGACATAGATCTGACGCCCTGCGGCAAGATCTTCAGCCGAGCGCGCCCAGACGCGCGCGGCACGTGCCGGCATCTCGATTTCAGGGACAGTGAACGTTTCGATGCCCTGGCGGCCCGGTGGCAGCTCGCGAATCGTCGTCACTTCGAGATCGCCGAACGCGGTCAGCGCGACCGTTCGCGGGATCGGCGTCGCGGTCATTGCGAGCACGTGCGGTTGCGCGCCTTTCTGCCGCAGGGCTTCACGCTGATCGACCCCGAATCGGTGCTGCTCGTCGACGATGATGAAGCCGAGGTCCAGGAACGTCACGCCCTCGCTCAGCAGCGCATGCGTACCGATCGCGATGCGCGACGCACCGGAGACCAGCGCGAGGAGCACGCGCTTGCGCTCGGCGACCGGCATGCGTCCGGTGAGCAGCACCGGCTGCAGTTCAGCGGTCAGCTCGGGGCCGAGGGCATCCACGACCGAGCGGTAGTGCTGTGCGGCGAGCACCTCGGTCGGTGCGAGCAATGCGCTCTGGCCATCGCTTTCGGCAACCTGCAGCATCGCGCGAAGCGCGACGAGGGTCTTGCCCGAGCCGACCTCGCCCTGCAGGAGGCGATGCATCGGATGGCCCTCGGCGAGCTCGGCGCTGATGGTTGCACCGGCGCGCTGCTGATCGCCGGTGAGCTGGAACGGCAGCGCCGCGTCGAACCGCTCGAGCGGCCCGCCTGCGCCGCCCGCAGGCCTGGGCGTACTCGACTGCAGCCCCGCACGGCGGCGTCGGTCGAGCAGCGCGAGCTGCAATTCGAATGCCTCGCGGAATCTGAAGCTGTCGCGTGCGCCGCGCCAGTCGGCGTCGTGCTGCGGGCGGTGGATCCGCTCGAATGCGAGCCCGAGCGAGACGATGCCTTCGTCGGCTCGAATGTGCTCGGGAACCGGATCGTCGAGGTCTCCGAGCGCGTCAAGCGCTAATTCGACGGCGCGCTGCAGCGTCCACGTCGGCATCTGCGCGGTCGCGGGGTAGATCGGCACCGGAGTCTCTGACCAGGCTTTCGCTGCCGCCTCGTCGAGTTGGTCGGCACCGGGAACGTCGTCGCGGTTCTCGAAGAGCTCATACACCGGGTGCTGCAGCTGCAGGCTGCCGCGGTACTCGCTCACCTTGCCCGCGAAGAGCCCGCGCTTGCCGGGAAGCAGTTCGCGCGCGCGCCAATCTTGGTTGAAGAATGTCAGCGTGAGGTGGCCGGTGCCATCGGTGACGCGCACCTGCAGCAACTTACCGTTGCGCCGTTGCATCTGCCGCTGCTGCACGTCGAGCACCTGCGCGACCACGGCGATCTGCTCGCCGAGCGGCAGACCGTTCAACGGCGTGAGCTCACCGCGGCGTGAGTACCGACGGGGGAAGTGCATCAGCAGATCGCCGACCGTCTGCATGCCGAAGGCCTGCGCAAGCGGCTTCGCGGTGCGGTCGCCGACGACGCCCGGGAGGGGCGTGTCGAGGGTGGCGCGGGTCATGTCTCCAGCGTATCGGGGACCACCGACACGCTACGCTCGTGTGGTGACGAGAATCATCGCCGGAGTCGCCGGATCCCTGCGGCTCGAGATTCCCAAGGCCGGCACCCGACCGACGAGTGATCGCGTGCGCGAGGCGATCTTCTCCACGCTGGGCTCCTGGGATCTCGTCGAGGGAACGCGCGTGCTCGACCTGTATGCAGGATCCGGGGCTTTAGCGCTCGAAGCGGCGAGCCGCGGCGCCACCGACGTCACGCTCGTCGAGAAGCATCCGCAGGCCGCCGAGGTTGCGAAGCGCAATGGCCGCATCGTCGCCGGCGCCTTCGAACGCTCATCGGAGTCGGCTCCGCGCATCGAGGTCGTGCGCCAGGCGGTCCAAGCCTTCGTCGCGGCGGCGTCAGCACGAAATCCGGCGCCGCAGTGGGATGTCGTGCTGCTTGACCCGCCGTACGATCTCTCGGATCAGGAGATCGCCGAGAACCTGACGGCACTCGTTCCGCTGCTCGCGCCGGGCGGCGCGGTGCTCGTCGAACGCAGCACGCGCTCCCCCGAACCGGCATGGCCGACCGGCATCGAGTTGATTCGTGAGAAGCGCTACGGCGAGACCGCGCTGTGGTGGGCAGAATCTGTTTAACGGCAACGCGTAGCGTTGCGCAGATTCTGCCGCCGACAGGCGGTCGCTGAATAGCGAAGCAACGCTTCGCGCGAGTTCTGCCGCCGACAGGCGGGCTCCTCTCTACCAACCATTGCTTGCCCGCAAACATACAACGGGCTCGGGATCTTGCGATCCCGAGCCCGTTGCACTCACCAGCGCTTAGGAGCGCGGCAGCAGAGTGTACTTCGACGAGAGGAACTCGTGGATGCCCTCAAAGCCGCCCTCGCGGCCGATGCCCGACTGCTTCACGCCACCGAACGGTGCCGCAGCGTTCGACACGAGGCCGGTGTTCAGGCCCATCATGCCGGTCTCGAGCTTCTCGATCATGCGATGCCCGCGACCGATGTTCTCGGTGAACACGTAGCTCACGAGACCGTACTCGGTGTTGTTGGCGATCTCGACCGCTTCCTCCTCGGTGGAGAAACGGATAATGCCGAGCACCGGACCGAAGATCTCCTCGCGCATGATCGCCGCCTGGGGGCTGATGTGATCGATCACGGTGGGCTGGAAGAAGAACCCGGGGCCGTCGACAACTTCGCCGCCGGTCACGATGGTGCCGCCGGTCTCGACTGCATCTGCGACGAGACGAGCCGTGTTGGTCACGGCCTTCTCTTCGACGAGCGCACCGATGTCGTTGCCCTCGTCGGCGCCGCGGCCGATCGACATCGCCGCGACCTTCTCGCCCACGCGACGAGCGAACTCGTCGGCGACCGACTCGTGCACGATGATGCGGTTGGCCGCGGTGCAGGCCTGGCCGATGTTGCGGAACTTCGCGAGCATCGCGCCCTCGACGGCCTTATCCAGATCTGCGTCTTCAAAGACGACGAACGGCGCGTTGCCGCCGAGCTCCATCGAGGTGCGCAGCACGTTCTCGGCAGCGGCCTGCAGCAGCTTCACACCCACCGGCGTCGAGCCGGTGAACGAAAGCTTGCGCAGACGCGGGTCGGAGAGCAGCGCGCTCGACTGAGCGCTCGACTTCGACGTCGCGACGACGTTGACCACGCCCGCGGGCAGGCCGGCTTCTTCGAGCAGCTGCGCGAAGAAGACCGTGGTGAGCGGGGTGAGCGCGGCGGGCTTGATGACGACCGTGCAGCCGGCAGCGAGCGCCGGAGCGATCTTACGAGTCGCCATGGCGAGAGGGAAGTTCCACGGGGTGATGAAGTAGCAGGGGCCCACGGGCATCTGCGAGACGATCATCGTGCCGGTTCCCTCGGGGTTCTGGCGGTAGTCGCCGGGAACGCGCACGGCCTCTTCCGAGAACCAGCGGAGGAACTCGCCGCCGTAGTTCACTTCACCACGGGCCTCGGCGATGGGCTTGCCCATCTCCATGCTCATCAGCAGCGCGAACTCTTCCTTACGCTCCATGAGCAGGTCGAAGGTACGGCGCAGGATGTTGGAGCGTTCGCGGCTCGACGTCGCGGCCCACTTCTCCTGTGCTTCGACGGCGGCGTCGAGTGCGCGCACGGCGTCCTCGACGGTCGCGTCGGCGATCTGCTTGATGACCTCACCGGTAGCGGGGTCGTGCACGTCGATCGTCGCACCCGACGACGACGGCTCCCAGGTGCCGCCGATGCCGAGACCGGACTGGACGCGGTCGAGCAGCTCCTGCTCGTTGGGCTTCAAAGCCATGTTCGATGTCCTTTCAGAGACTTCGGGATCGTCGGATCAGTTGGCAGCGAGCGCGTCGGCGACGACCTGCAGGCCCTCGCGGAGCAGCTCGTCGGAGATCGACAGCGGGGGCAGGAAGCGGATCACGTTGCCGTAGGTGCCGCAGGTGAGCACTACAACGCCCTGCTCGCCGGCTGCCTTCGCGATCGCGCCGGTCAGCGCTGCCGCGGGCTTCTGCGAACCCGACTCGACGAGTTCGACGGCCTTCATCGCGCCGCGACCGCGGATATCACCGATACGATCGTCCGACTTCTGCAGCTCGCCGAAGAACTCGTCGATGATCGCGCCGATCTCGCGGGCGCGCTCGGTGAGGTTCTCACGCTCGTAGGTATCGATGGTCGCGAGGGCCGCGGCACAGGCGATGGGGCTGCCGGCGTAGGTGCCGCCGAGTCCGCCCGCGTGCGCCGAGTCCATGATGTCGGCACGGCCGGTCACTGCCGAGAGCGGCAGGCCGCCCGCGATGCCCTTTGCCGTGGTGACGAGGTCGGGGACGACGCCCTCGTGATTCGCAGCGAAGAGATCGCCGGTGCGTGCGAAGCCGGTCTGCACCTCGTCGAGGATGAAGACGACGTTGTTCGCGGTCGCCCACTCCTGCAGCGCGGGCAGGAAGCCCTCTGCGGGAGCGATGAAGCCGCCCTCACCCTGGATGGGCTCGATGATGATCGCCGCGAGGTTGCCCGCACCGACCTGCTTCTCGATCTGGGTCAGCGCGACCGCTGCGGCGTCGACGCCCGAGAGGCCGTCGCGGAAGGGGTACGAGGTGGGTACGCGGTAGACCTCGGGAGCGAAGGGGCCGAAGCCATCCTTGTAGGGAATGTTCTTCGCGGTCATGCCCATGGTGAGGTTCGTGCGGCCGTGATACGCGTGATCGAAGACAACGACGGCGTTCTTCTTGGTGAAGTGACGAGCGATCTTAATCGCGTTCTCGACAGCCTCGGCGCCCGAGTTGAACAGTGCCGAGCGCTTCTCGTGGTCGCCGGGGGTGAGCTCGTTGAGCTTCTCGGCGACGGCGACGTAGCCCTCGTAAGGGGTGACGGTGAAGCAGGTGTGCGTGAACTGCTGCACCTGGTTCGTCACGGCTTCGACCACCGCGGGTGCCGAGTTGCCGACACCGGTCACGGCGATGCCGGAACCGAGATCGATGAGCGAGTTGCCGTCGACGTCGACCATGACGCCGCCGCCTGCGGCGACGATGGAGACGGGAAGCGCAACGCCGACGCCTGCAGCGACTGCGGCGTTCTTGCGCGCGAGCAGCTCCTGCGACTTCGGGCCGGGGATGCTGGTGACGAGCTTGCGCTCCTGCGGAAGCGACGGGCCGCCGGTGACTTCAGCCATGACTGATTCTCCTTGTGAGGTTCGGAACGTGCCCGCGACCAGAATCACGGGTTCGTTGTGATGCGGGTTCAGCCTAACCCCTGTGCCATGTTTCGTAATCTGCCACAATGGTGACGATGGACGCCTTGTTTCACCAACATGGCAGAGTTGAGAATGGAGCGCGATGAGTCACGGAACACGACTCGATTCGATGGCGCCACCGACGGGGGTTGCGACCACGACTCCCCCGCCTCACGCCCCCACGATTCAGCTCGGCGAGCTGCTGCACCAGTACCAGCTTGAGCTCTCACTGATCGCCGGCGCCAGCCGCGAGGCCGCTTCGCGCCCCGTGCAGTGGGTGCACGTCAGCGAGCTCGAACACCCAGCGCCATTCTTGACGCCGCGCACCGTGCTCCTGACGACCGGTGCCCGCTTCAGCGCACTCGACGACGCTCGAGATGCCGATGGGTACGTGCGGCGCCTCATCGACGCCGGCGTCACGGCGCTCGGCGTCGCAGTCGGGCTGCACTGGGAGCGCGTTCCCGCATCCATCGTCTCGGCGTGCGACCGTCTCGACCTCCCCCTCTTCCGCGTGCCCTACGACACGGCGTTCATCGAAATCGTGCAGACCGCCGCGCGACTCCTCGATGCGCAGGCCCGCGATCGCGACATCTGGTCGCTCGAGTCGCAGCGGGCCGTCGCGAATGCGTCTCTGCACCGTGACGGGCTCGGAGCCGCCATTCGCGAAGCCTCGGGCCGTCTCGGTCGCTGGGTGTGCCTCACCGACCGGTTCGGGCGCATTGTCGAGTTCGCTCCGCAGGCCCAGCGATCCACGTTCCCTGCAGACGGAGTGCGCCGTGAATCCCGACGCATCATCGAGCGCGGAGTGAGCGCCGGCCGCATCGAGAACGAAGACGGTACGGGCATGCAATTGCAGGCGCTCGGCCGTCAGGGGCACGTGCTCGGCGTACTCGCGGTTGAGGAGCGAGGGATCACCGACACCGCGGAGCGTGCTTTGCACGGGCTGATCGCGGCGCTCGCAACGGTGCAACTGGAGCACCGCAGCGGCATCCGGTCAGCGCAGACCGCGCTTCGCGACGCGATCTTGGAGCTCCTGCTCGCCGGCCAGATCGAACTCGCCGAGCGTCTCTCGCGCGGCACGCTCTCGCGTTTCCCGCAGGGGCCAGTGGTGGCGGTGCGCTACGCGGTTCCGGATCACCTCGACCCGACGTTCGCCGAAGATCTGCAGTCGCTCGACGCCGGCAGCCCCGGCCTCTTCACGGCCGCGCTCAACGGCGCACCGCTCATGGTGGCCGAGGTGCGCCACCTTCCGGCGATCCGGCGCCTGTTCGCCTCCCACCAGCTCGCTGCCGGCATCTCTGAGCGGGGTGCGCTCACCCGCTTGCACGAAGCGGCGGCCGAAGCCGACCTCGCGCTCGACCGAGCCCTCGCGACTGACGCCGGCGGATCGGTCGACTATCTCCCGGCACTGCATCAGGGAGTGCTGCATCTGCTCGACGCCCAGCCCGAGGCACGGCGACGCGCCCAGCTGCTGCTCGCGCCGGTACGGCACCACGATGAGCGCCACGACGACCACATCGAAGAAGCGCTTGCCGTATGGCTTGCGCACCACGGGCAGACCAGCGCCGCTGCCACCGAACTGGGACTGCACCGGCACACGCTCAAAGCTCGGGTGCAGACCGCGGCCCAGTTGTTGCAAAGCGATCTGGACTCCCCCGACACTCGCGCCGAATTGTGGGCGGCGCTCCGTCTCACGGGGCGTGCCGAATAGTTCCCGGCCCGCCCCGCGCACAGACCACCTAGTCCCAGTTCTCGATGTCGGGGATCTCATCCACGATCGTCGTACTGATTGCACTCGCGCCGATGACATCGCCGGGCGCAAAACCCGGGTACTCGCGAGAGACGCGTTCGAGCACGTCGCGGGTACCGATGAGCCGCCCGGTCGCATCATCGAAGATCAGCTGAGTGATGACGTCGGGCAGCACGTGAATCGACACGCTGGTGCCCGCTCCGATCGAGATTGTGGAGTCCTTGGGCGACGCCCACTCCCGACTTGCGTCGTAGCCCGCGAAATACGTCACTTCGAGATCCGAGTCCGTGGCAAGGAGGCGATATGCCGCTGCACGAAGGTCACCGGGCAGACTCTGGTCAGCTGCGATCGACCAGGCGCCGTATGCGATGGCGCGCTTCTCGGATGAGATGGGCGCGTCATCAGTTTCTCGCTGACGCGCTTCTTCGAGGACGTACGCGCGCAGTGCATCGACATCGGTCGGCGCCTGTGACCGGCCCTCCGCCGCTCCGCGCGGCCAGGTGTCGTCATTCTCCGCCCCCGGCGCGGGTTCGGCCGACGGGCCCGTCACCGCGTCATCGACGACCGCGAACTCTTCGCGCACCTGAAGTTCGAGGTCGCCGCCCGAAGGGTAGATCAGCTGTCGACCGAATGTTGCTGACTGGCGCACCGTGTACGGCGCGTCCGTATCTGCAGGAAGGTAGGTCGCCACCTCGTACTGAGACTTCTCAAGCGCAGCCGGCTCCCCCTCGTTCTGGAAGTCGTCGACGTTCCACATCGAACCGAGCCCCTCGGAGTGAGAGACGACACGCAAGTACTGATCTGGAGCCAGCTCGGCGTCCGCGACGAGCGCCTGATCTGCTGCACGCCCGAGAAGTTCGGCGGCCTGAGCTGATGTGTCGACCGGCGCGATCGGGCTGAGCACTGGGGCCGGCGTCGCGACAATCGCGACGCCGGCAACGGCTCCGGCTGCAATCGCCCCGATACCGGCCCAGGTCATTCGTCTGCGGCGAGAGCGCGTGCGGACGCGCGTCGACGATTCCGCCGTCCCCGCAGTGCTGTGCGCGAGGTCGCGTTCGAATCGTGCCAGACCGCGCACGACATCATCGCCGGTCGGTTCGACGTCGCCGACGCGTTCACGCGCTCGGCGCACGGACGACAGTTCGTCGTGCTGCAGTGTATTCATCGGCATTCTCCAGTTCGCGGGCCGCACCCGCAGCGAGTTGTGTACGAAGGATGCGCCTGACACGATGCAGTCGAGACCGCACGGTGCCTTCCGGAATTCCGAGCGCGATAGCGATGCCCGCGGAGTCGAGCCCCGACCAGGCCGAAAGCATGAGCACGTCACGGTCGCGCTTGGGCAACCGTGCGATGGCCGCAGAAATCGATCTCACGGCTGTATCCGTGTCGAGGCGAGCATCGATCTCGTCACTGGGATCGTGGCCCGAGTGCAGGGTGCCATCGCCGCCGACCCCGCCCACTGCGGCGACGAGGCGCCACAGATCGGCTTCCTGCCGGCGTCGCCGACGAATCAGACGGGTGGAGATCCCGAGTATCCACGGGAGCGCACCGGGAACCGCCACATCGTAGGTGTCGCGTCGCTCGAACGCCACCAAGAACGTCTCGGCGACGAGGTCGTCGGCAACATCACGGCCGAGTCGCGAGATGGCATAGCGGAACACCGCAGCAGCATGTCGTCGGTACAGCTCGGTGAAGGCCTCGGGCTGCTCGCGCGCGCTCGCGATGATCTCGGCATCGCTCTGCACGTAACTGGATCTCATACCGAGTATTGCCACCCCGGTACCGGGGCGTTCACGATTCGCCTCAGATCACTGAAAACGGCCGCAGGATCAGCCCTGCGCAGTTTGCGCGCGCACGTCGATGCGCACGCTCACCTGAATGTCGCGGGCGGTGACCTCGGGTGCGAAATCCTTTGCGGCGGCCATCCGCATGACAGGCGGGCCGGGGAACCCCGTATCGCTCGCGTCTTCGACCGAGGTGATCTCAACCCCTGGTGCGCCGAGCGCCGTCGCGTAGTCTCCCGCCGCCGCACGAGCGTCGGCGACCGCCTCGGCTCGGAGCTCGCTGATCACGGCTGCGCGGCGCTCGGCACTGAGTTCCCAGCTTGCATCGGCATCGGCACCGTCCTCGATGAGGCCCGCGATAAGTTCGCCGGCGCGCTGCGGGTCGTGCAGCGTCACCGACACCGACACCGCGGCGCTGTGCTCGACGACGCGTACGCCGCCCTCGCCCGACCATGAACTGCTCGACGTGCTGATCGGGTCCGCGATGTATGCGTCGGCGCCGCCCGCGGTGACGACAGCGCGGAGACGATCGAGCACCCGATCCTGCAGCGCATTGGCACTGGCGACCACGTTGTCGCGCGATGCGTCTGCGAATCGCGCCGATGCGCGCACGGTCGCCTGGTCCGCGGGCAACGATCGCGTCGCTGCGCCAGTCACTCGAATCTCAGTCATCGCTGCTCCGATCGTCGGTCGAATCCACGTGCCCCTGCCCTGCGCGTGCACGCCCTGGCACCACAGTAGAGGCTCTCGGCGCATCGGCGCCAGGAAGTCGCACGGTGTACGGATCCCACCCCTGCGCAGCAAGCGCTTTGCCGTCGAGCCGAAGGCTGGTTCCCGTGCCGGGGAGCACAACGGTGCCGATTCGATGGAACCCACTCGGAAGAGCCACCGACGCAGGGAATGTCGCCAGAAGACCGTGGTCTTCGCCGCCGGTGAGCATTGCGGTCAGCGGCACCGACACCCCCTTCTGCTCGCCAAACGACGCCAGCAAGTGCTCCGCTGACAGATCGACGCCGACCCCGCTCGCGCGCGCGAGGCGCTCCGCATCGATCGACAGCGAATCTGACACATCCATCATTGCGGTCGCCCCGAACTGCGCGGCAATGACCCCCAGCGGAATCGGCGGCGCGGGCGCGAGCTGCGCAGCGAGCACCTCGGGGTGGGTCGCCCAGAGCTGGGGCAATACACGATCGTGCGCGATGCCCTCGCTGTCGGCCGCCTCCGCGAAGAGCAGCGATAGGCCGAGACCCGCGAGGCCGAGCTCCCCCGCGTACGCGACGACATCACCCGGGCACGCGCCGCCACGCAACACCGGCGCCCGTCCGTCGAGGTCACCGATCGCGGTCACCGCGGCCGTCACGACGGGGGCGCGCCCGAGGTCACCGCCGACCACCCCACACCCCGGCGCGAGCATGCGGCATGCGGCATCGAGCCCCTCCGCGATGCGCTCGAGCAGCACGACCGGGGTGTCGTGCGGCACGGCGAGCGCAACCGTGAGCGCCGTCGGCCTCGCGCCCATTGCCGCGACATCAGACAGATTGGTCGCCGCCAGCTTCCACCCCAGTTCGAACCCGTCATGCCAGGCCAGACGGAAATCAGGGCCCTCGATCATGGTGTCGGTCGTCACCACGATGTCGCCGGAATGCCGAACGACCGCGCAATCATCGCCGGGACCGACCGACGCCGCCTCGGCGGCCGCGAAGCGAGCGAGCACACGCGCAAGCACGCCGCGCTCCCCCAACGCTCCCACGGTCATTTCAGGTTCTTCGACAGGCGTCACGGCTCCACGCTACCGGGCGACCGCCCCGAGCGCCCGAGACGGCACCGTGCGGCGATCCACCAGATGCCGACGAGTAGGCTGGCGGGGTGAAGTCTCGTGCCCTGAAGATCGCCGCATCGACCGCCGCACTGCTGGGCGCGGCATCCCTGCTCACCGCGTGCGCACCGACGGTGCCCATGACTGCGGCCGACGATGCCAACAATCCCGCGTGCGCGAACGTCATCGTGCGCCTGCCAGACACGGTCGCGGGGCAGGATCGCCGCACCACCAACGCTCAGTCGACCGGGGCGTGGGGTGACAGCGCGGTCCAATTGATCTGCGGCACCGAACCGAGCGGGCCGACCACCGATGCCTGCGTCGACGTAAACGGAGTCGATTGGGTGATCGACGACTCGGCTGCCCCCATCTACAAGTTCGAGCCGTACGGACGCACCCCCGGCATCGTGGTCTACGTTGACTCCGAGCAGGTCAGCGGAACCGAGACGACCGTCGACCTCAACAACGTTGTGCAGCAGTTGCCGCAGGAGCGCCAGTGCACGGCCCTCTCCGATACGTTCGACATTCCCGGCGCGAAACAGTAATCATCGCGCCGGGAGACGCCCCGGATCGTGCTGTCGGTCAGTGGGCCGGGCGACGCTCGATGGCGAGCTCGATGAGTTCGGTGATGAGATCGGTGTAGCTGAGACCCGATTCTTCCCAGAGGCGCGGGTACATCGAGATCGGCGTGAAGCCGGGAAGCGTGTTCAGCTCGTTGAGCACGGGGCCGTCTGCCGTGAGAAAGAAGTCGATGCGGGCGAGCCCGGCGCACTGTGCAATCTCAAACGCGTGCACTGCGTCCCGCTGCAGCGCCGCGAATTCGGATTCCGTTACCGATGCCGGCAGCTGGAGTTCAACGCCCGAAGCACCCAGGTACTTCGCGTCGAAATCGTAGAATCCCGAACCGCTGATGACGATCTCGCCAATCACCGAACTCGTACGCGGGCGGTCGTCGCCGCGCCCCTCGAGCACCGCGATCTCGACCTCGCGGCCGATAATGGCGGATTCGATGAGCACCGTGCGATCCTCCGCGAACGCGACCTCGAGCGCGGCGCCCAGTCCCGCAGGCTCCGTCACCTTACTGACTCCGACGCTCGAACCGGCACGCGCCGGCTTCACGAAGAGCGGATAGGTCAGGCCCTCGTCGAGACGCGACACGAGATACGGGTCGTGATCGAGCTGAGAACGCGTGACGGTGTTCCACGGGGCCACCGCGATGCCGGCATCGGCAAGCACCGTCTTCACCGCGTGCTTGTCCATGCACAGCGCCGACCCGAGCACTCCGCTGCCGACGTATGGCATGTCGACGAGTTCGAGCATGCCCTGCACCGTGCCGTCTTCGCCATACGGTCCGTGCAGCATCGGCAGCACCGCGTCGACATGGCCGAGACTGCGCAGTGTGCCCTGCTGATCGATCACGGTGACCGCACGCGTCGCGGTCGACGCCGGCCAGAGCACGCGCGTGCCGTTGTCGCGCACCTCGGGCAGCACCGCGGCGTCGAGTCGGTACTCCGAGAGATCTTCTTCCTGCATCAGCACGGTCGCGCCGTGCTTCGTGATGCCGACCGGAATTACGTCGAACTTCTCACGGTCGATCGCGTGCAACACGCCGGCGGCGGTGACGCAACTGATGCCGTGCTCGCTCGATCGGCCACCGAACAGCAGCACGACGGCGCGCTTCGCGTGTTCACTGCCCTGGGGCTGAGTCTCAGTCACGAAGATTCTCCTTTAAAACGGTTGAATAGTCGCCGGATTCTTCCGGCCTGCGGTGCGGCGAGACTGAGCTCGGCCTGAGGCACCTCGTCTTCGGTCGCCAGGTGCGGGCCGAGGTGCTTCGGCGCCATGCGCCCGCTGAGCACCATCTGCACCTGCTCCACGATGGGCATGACGATGCCCCGTTCACGGGCGAGTTCGAGCACGGGCGGCACCGAGGTGATGCCCTCGGCAACTTGCTGCATCTGTTCGCGGGTCTCCTCCTGCGTGTACCCCTGCCCGATGAGTCGCCCCGCAGTGTTGTTGCGCGAAAGCGGGGACTGACAGGTGGCGATCAAGTCACCCAGACCTGCCAACCCCGACAGCGTCGCCGGGTCGGCCCCGGATGCCACCGAGAACTCGGTCATCTCCGCCAATCCACGCGTGATGATCGCGGCTTTCGTATTCTCGCCGTACCCCACTCCGTCAACGATGCCAATCGCCAGCGCGATCAGATTCTTCAGCACGCCGCCGAGTTCGGTACCCACCACATCGGTGTTCACGTACGTACGGAAGTAGGGAGCGTTCGCGGCCGTGGCCACCTCTTGCGCAACGCCCAGATCGACGCATGACGCGACCGCGCCCGTGGGTTGCTCCTTGGCGATCTCAAGCGCGATGTTCGGGCCCGAAATCACCGCGATGCGCTCGGGGTCAAGATCGAGCGTATCCGCGATCACCTCGGACATGCGCATGGTGGTGGTCTTCTCCACACCCTTCACCAGGCTGACGAGCACCGAGCGGCGATCGAGAAACGGCTCGAGGTCGATGAGATTCTGACGGAGCGTCTGGCTGGGCACAGCCAGGAACACGAGGCGAGCGCCCTTCAGAGCAACCGAAAGATCATCGGTGGCGCTGAGCCGCTTGGGCAGATTGATGCCCGGCAGGTACTGACTGTTGCGCTTCGCCACGCGGATCTCATTCGCGACTTCGGGGCGACGGGCCCAGATCGTGACGTCGCACCCAGCATCGGCGAGCACCTTGGCGAAGGTCGTGCCCCAGCTTCCGGCACCGATGACGGCGACCTTGCGGCCCCGATTCTTCGTCGCGCTCGCAGACACTACGGGCACGGGTCGAGTACTCAAAAGCGTCCCGTTTCACTCTGCTGGTGCTTACTCGGATCCCAGCGCTCAACGGGCGGCGTCTCGCCGCGCAGTTCCGCGAGCAGCGCAGTGATGGCGTCCATGAGCTCGCGCGTCGCTTCGTTGATGACGCGCTGATCGAGGGGCCGGCCCTCGAACTTGCTCAGATCGAGCGGCGCCCCGATCGATACCTCGATCGTCTTCCGAGGGAACGGGTGCAGTCGCTTCGCATACCGCGGCATCAAGTGCTGCGTGCCCCAGTGCGCCACGGGGATCAGCGGAATACCCGACTCAAGCGCGAGACGCACCGCTCCACTCTTGCCGCGCATCGGCCAGAGGTCGGGATCGCGGGTCAAAGTGCCCTCGGGGTACACGATGACACCCTGCTGGCGTTCGATCAGCAGCGACGCCGCACTCATGGGGTTTCCGTCCCGGGCGGCAGAACGAGCGGCGCCTTCCCGCTGCACTGGGATCTGCCCTGACGCGCGCATCAGCCACCCGAGTACCGGCACCTTGAAGAGACTCGCCTTCGCCATGAAGCGCGGCAACCGACCGAGATGCCAGACCGCGGCACCCATGGCGATCGGATCGACTTCGCTGTAGTGGTTGGGCGCGAGAATGAACGGCCCGCTCTCGGGCAGCTTCGATTTCGGCGTGAAGCGATAGCGCACCATCATCGACCAGAACGGCAGTATCAACGATGCGAGCACCCAGAACGCTGAGGGTCGGCGTTTCTCCGCGGAAAGCCGGCTGCGGAATTTCACCGTGTCAGTCATACGTCCATTATCCCGAAGCGGCGGTGGCCCGGAAGCATACGCTCCGGGCCACCGCCGCATTCGCAGAAAATGATTGCTGCGGGATCAGCTTTCGTAGACGAAATCAGCCCCGAGCAGGTGCAGCTTCTCGATGAAGTTCTCGTAGCCGCGAGAGATGATGCCGAGGTTTGTGACCTTCGACTGACCTTCAGCAGTGAGCGCTGCGATCAGGTGGCTGAATCCGCCGCGCAGGTCGGGAACCTCGATATCGGCGCCGTGCAGGTGCACGGGCCCGGTGATCACCGCTGCCTGCTCGAACTCGCGACGCTTGACGCGACGGTTCTCGTCGTGCAGCCCCTCCTTGTAGACCACGATGTCCGCTCCCATCTTCACGAGTGCGTCCGTGAAGCCGAAGCGGTTCTCGTAGACGGTCTCATGAATCGTCGACTCGCCCTGCGCGAGCGTGAGCGCGACCACCAGGGGCTGCTGCCAATCGGTCATGAAGCCGGGGTGCACGTCGGTCTCGATCACGACGGGCTTGAGCTCGCCGCCCGGGTGCCAGAAACGAATGCCGTCGTCGTGGACGTCGAAATCGCCCCCGACCTTGCGGAACACGTTCAGGAAGGTCATCATTTCTTCCTGCTCGACACCGCCGACGAAGATGTCGCCCTTGGTCGCGAGCGCGGCAGCAGCCCAGCTCGCGGCTTCGTTGCGGTCGAAGATCGCACGGTGGTCGTAGCCGCGCAGCTCGGGAACGCCCTCGATGAAGATGACACGGTTCGGCTCCATCGAGATGATGGCGCCCATCTTCTGCAGGATGCAGATGAGGTCGACGATCTCGGGCTCGATCGCCGCGTTGCGCAGCTCGGTCTGGCCCTCGGCGAGCACGGCGGTGAGCAGCACCTGCTCCGTGGCACCGACGGACGGGTAGGGCAGCTCGATGTTCGCTCCCTTCAGCCCGTTCGGGGCCGTCAGGCTGATGCCGCTCGGCAGCTTCTCGATGACGGCACCGAACTGACGCAACGCATCGAGGTGGAAGTCGATCGGGCGGTCGCCGATGCGGCACCCGCCGAGATCAGGGATGAATGCTTCTCCGAGGCGATGCAGCAGCGGCCCGCAGAAGAGGATCGGGATGCGCGACGAGCCCGCGTGGGCATCGATATCGGCCTGATGCGCAACCTCGACGTTCGATGGGTCGAGGCGCCATTCCCCGGCCTGATCACCCTTGGTGATGAGCACGCCGTGCAGTGCGAGCAACCCGGCGACGACGCGAACATCGGAGATGTTCGGCACATTGCGCAGCACGCTCGGCGTCTTGCCGAGCAGCGCCGCGACCATCGCCTTCGTCGCGAGGTTCTTCGCACCGCGCACCTCGATGCGCCCCTTCAGCGGTCGACCACCGTTGATGATGATCTCGTCGGAGGTGAGGCCGACTCGGGCGCCTGCGCGCTGTGCGTCGAGCTTGCGCCCGGCGGCATCTGCGTCTTCGATTGCGGTCTCGACCGCAGTGTCTTCGGTCGTGAGCTTCTCGGTCATGCGGCCTCCACGGGAGTCGTCGTCGGCATCCAATTCGGGCGCTTCGCCTCGAACCGGGTGATCGCATCCGCGTTGCGGAGCGTCAGGGAAATATCGTCAAGGCCTTCGAGCAGGCGCCAACGCGTGTAGTCGTCGACGTCGAACGCTACGGTCAGGTCGCCGACTGTCACCGTGCGATCCTCGAGACTCACCGTGAGCTCGACGCCCGGCTGCGCATCGATGGCCGCCCAGATACGCTTCACGTCGTCTTCAGGGACAACCGCAGCGAGCAGGCCCTGCTTGCCCGAGTTGCCGCGGAAGATATCGGCGAAACGCGGAGAGATGACCACCTTGAACCCGAAATCGCGCAGTGCCCAGACGGCGTGCTCGCGCGACGAGCCGGTGCCGAAATCGGGGCCCGCGACGAGAATCTGCGCTCCCTGGAACGCCGGCTGGTTGAGCACGAACTGCTCGTCCTGACGCCAGTGGTAGAAGAGCGCATCGTCGAAACCGGTCTTGGTGACCCGCTTCAGGAAGACAGCAGGGATGATTTGATCCGTGTCGACATTCGAGCGCTGCAGCGGCGCTGCGATGCCCGTGAACGTGGTGAACTTATCCATGGCTCAGGCTCCTGCCTGCTCGGAGACGGGCATGATCGGAATGCGTCGCCGCACCGGGAGTTCGGAGCCCTCAGGCGCGTCGTGAGACACCCCGTTCGCCGCGTCCTCCTGCAGATCCCACGGGCTCGAGAGCGTGCCGCGAATCGCGGTTGCCGCCGCCACGAGTGGTGAGACCAAGTGGGTACGACCGCCCTTGCCCTGCCGGCCTTCGAAGTTGCGGTTCGACGTCGACGCGCACCGCTCACCCGGCGCCAGCTGATCCGGGTTCATGCCCAAGCACATCGAGCAGCCCGCGAAGCGCCATTCGCCACCGAATGCCTCGACGATACGGTCGATGCCCTCGGCTTCGGCTTCAGCGCGCACTCGAGCGGAACCGGGAACGACCATCAGCCGCACGCCCTCCGCCTTTTGCTTGCCCTTGATGAGATCCGCGAAGGTGCGCAGATCATCGAGTCGGCTGTTCGTGCACGATCCCATGAAGACCGCGTCGACCGGAATCTCCTTCATCGGGGTGCCCGCAGCGAGATCCATGTACTCGAGTGCACGCTCGGCTGCGGCGCGCTCATTGGGATCGGCGATGAGCTCGGGGTTCGGCACCGTGTCGCTGAGGAGCACACCCTGGCCGGGGTTCGTGCCCCAGGTGACGAACGGCTCGAGCTCGTTCGCATCGATGAACACCTCGGCGTCGAACACCGCACCCTCGTCGGTGGGCAGCGTCTTCCAATATGCGACCGCGTCGTCCCAATCGGCGCCCTGCGGTGCATGCGGGCGACCCTTGACGTACGCGAAGGTCGTCTCGTCGGGGGCGACCATTCCGGCGCGCGCACCGGCTTCGATCGACATGTTGCACATCGTCATGCGGCCGTCCATTGACAGGCCACGAATCGCGGAACCGCGGTACTCGAGCACGTACCCCTGCCCGCCACCGGTCCCGATCTTCGCGATGACCGCGAGGATGATGTCTTTCGCCGTCACGCCCGGGCGCAGTTCACCATCGACGTTGATCGCCATGGTCTTGAACGGCTTGAGCGGCAGCGTCTGAGTCGCCATCACGTGCTCGACCTCGCTGGTGCCGATACCGAACGCGAGTGCACCGAAGGCGCCGTGCGTCGAGGTGTGGCTGTCACCGCAGACCACGGTGATGCCCGGCATTGACAGACCGAGCTGCGGGCCGACGACGTGCACAATGCCCTGCTCGCGGTCGCCCAAGGGATGCGCGCGCACGCCGAACTCGGCGACGTTATGACGCAGCGTCTCGATCTGCAGACGGCTCGTCGGGTCTTCGATCTCGCGAGTGATGTTGAGCGTCGGAGTGTTGTGGTCTTCCGTTGCGATCATGAGATCGACGCGACGCAGGGGCCGATCGGCGACACGCAGGCCGTCAAACGCCTGCGGACTGGTGACCTCGTGAATGAGGTGAAGATCGATGTAGATCAGGTCGGGCTCGCCGTTCTCGCCCTTGACGACCACGTGGTCGTCCCACAGCTTCTCTGCCAGGGTCCGCGGCCGATCGGCCGCCTCCGTCGCATTCTGCTCGCTCATGTGTGCTTCTCTTCCCGGTTTCGTGCACTCAGCACTGTGCTGTTCAACACCGCGCGGCACGAAACTATTTCGCAAGCTCTGACGCGGCGGATCGACCATGCGCGAACTCCGCGACGGGCGGTCGATGGACTAGACCCCGTCGCGGCTGTGAAGAAGCAGAGCCCGCGAACGCATGCCGAGAGTCTACCACCGCGCGGCCCGGGCAGCCTGCATTCGGCGCCCGGGCCGAGCAGGGGCCTAGTGGCGGTTGACCCGGTCGTGGTGCTGGCCGGTCGAATCGTGCGGCTCGGCCACCCCCAAGTGCAGGCGCTCTCCGCTCGCCTTCGCCTCCCGGTTGGCCTTGATCAGGCTCGCGATGGTCGCAATCGCCATTGCACCGACGATGAATCCGAGTGATACACCTGTGGTGATCTCAGGAACGGGAACATGCTCGCCTCCGTTGATGAACGGCAACTCGTTTTCGTGGAGCGCGTGCAGGATCAGCTTCACGCCAATAAAGGCCAGAATCGCGGCAATGCCGTACTTGAGGTATTCGAGACGTTCGAGCAACCCGCCGAGCAGGAAGTAGAGCTGACGCAGGCCCATGAGCGCGAAGACGTTCGCGGTGAACACGATGAACGGGCTCTGCGTGATGCCGAAGATTGCCGGAATCGAGTCGAGGGCGAAGAGCAGATCGGTGAATCCCAGCGAGATCAGCACGAGGAGGAACGGAGTGAACATGCGCTTGCCGTCTACGGTGGTGCGCAGCTTGCCACCGTCGTAGTGCTCGCTGAACGGCATGACCCTCTTGATCTGGCGAATGATCCAACTGTCGCCCTCGTCGTCGTGACCGCCCGGCTTGATCTGCTGCCACGCGGTCCAGATGAGCCAAGCACCGAAGACGAAGAAGATGGCGATGAAGCGCTCGATCACGGCGGCACCGACCAGAATGAACGCGCCACGGAAGAGCAGTGCGAGCACGATACCGATCATGAGCGCGCGCTGCTGGTAGGCGCTCGGCACCTTGAAACTTGCGAGGATCAGCACGAACACAAAGAGGTTGTCGATCGACAGGCTGTACTCCGTCAGCCAGCCGGCCAAGAACTCGGTGCCGTGCTGCACGTCGCCGAGCAGGAAGATCGCTCCGGCGAAGACCAGTGCCAGCAGCACGTAGAAGCCGACCCACAGGCTCGCCTCGCGCATCGATGGGACGTGCGGGCGACGAATGATCAGGGCGAGATCGACGACGAGAATCGCAACAAGCGCGACCATCGATCCGATTTCGAACCAGAGCGGGAGAACTGAGGTCACCGGGGTGCACTTCTTTCGGCAGGGCGCGGCGGGCGCGCGAATGACCGAAAGTCTCTCCCCGGTGCTTGACGTCATGTCTGCGGCACCGCGCCCGGACCGGCACCGCTACGGAGCGGCACGTATTGACGACACGGGCGAACCGGGATACTCCCCTTCGCTCGCAACAGTGTACTCGCACGCGGAGACCGTGACGCAGGTTGTTTACGAACGCTCAACCGCGCTGCGCTAGCATCATGCCATTCACATCATGAGAGGGCCCACCACGTGAGCAAGCGACCCAACACCATCGAACGCAGCACCGAAGCCGGCCCCGGGGTCGCGTCGCGCACGCTCGCCGGCTTCATCTTCGCGAGCCGCTGGCTGCAGGCACCGCTGTATCTCGGCTTGATCGTGGCACAGGCCGTGTACGTCGTGCTCTTCTTCGTAGAGCTCTGGCACCTGGTCGAGAACGTGATCGCGACCGGCCACATCACGGAAACCGATGTGATGCTCAGCGTGCTGGCGCTCATCGACATCGTCATGATCGCCAACCTGCTCATCATGGTGATCATCGGCGGGTACGAGACCTTCGTGTCGAAGATTCGCGTCGAGGGTCACCATGACGAGCCCGAGTGGCTGTCGCACGTAAACACGAACCTGCTGAAGGTCAAGCTCGCAGTTTCCATCATCTCGATCTCATCGATCCACTTGCTCAAGACATTCATCGAGGTCGGCCGCATGCACGACGGCCTCGTGAAGAACGCCAACGGCACCGTGCTGTACTCGTCGGAGGGCGTGATGTGGGAGGTCGCCATTCACCTGGCCTTCATCGTCTCCGCGATCGCGCTCGCCTGGATCGACCGGATGAGCCAGCACCACGCACCGGCGGCACCGAGCGGCCTGAGCGCGGGAGCGATCGAGGCGGGGCTGCGCGGTGACGCGCCTCCGGCCGCGCCGACTCCCGCGACGGTTGCTCCGGTTGCGGCGCCCGCAGTCGAAGGATTCGTCACCGTGCGACTGCCGGCGGGCGCACAACTGCCCGAGGGCGCCGAAGTGGTCTCGCACGACCGCTAAGGTGGTACCCGGCCGGAATTCCCGGCCCACGCGCGAGTGGCGGAATTGGCAGACGCGCTGGATTTAGGTTCCAGTGTCTTCGGACGTGGGGGTTCAAGTCCCCCCTCGCGCACGTGGCGTATCAGCGCACCGACCCGGCCCCGGCAGGTGGCCACACCGCCGAGATATCGGTGAGCGGCACCGCCGCCGGCCCGGCCCCGTGCACCTCTCGGAATGCGCGTGAAAACGCGGGCAGGTGCGCGTAGCCCAGATCACGGGAGATGCGCGACGCCGCCTGCCCTTCGTTGAGGCGGTTGCGGGCACGGGTCATGCGCGCCGCACGAAGCCAGGTCGCACTCGACTCCCCCGCGCGCTCGCGAACGAGCCGCCTGAGATCGCGCTCGCTGTCGTCGAGTAGCGCTGCGATGTCGGTGAAACTCCATTCGGGTCGCAGCGACACAGCGCTCGCAAGCGCTGCGAGCCGGTGGTCATCCGCGTCGGTGGGCGCAAGAGAGCCTCCGCGGAGCACCGATGCGAATCCCGCCTCGACGCCCTCGGCACCGGTGCCGGTCGCACCCGGCCTGGCATACGCATCGATCATCCACGCGATCGCATCGATATCGAGCCGTGGAGCCAGGTGCACCGGGCCGAGCGGCATCCCCACCGCACCCGCCCGGCCCGATCGATACCCGATGGGCAGCATGAGCGACCCGGCCGGCACCGTGACACGGTTGCGCAATCCTGCGGGGAGCACCACGGCGTCTCCCTCACGCAGGCGCATCGGCCGCCCGCCAATGGTCACATCGACGACGCCGAGCGCTGCCCACACGGCGACGTGCGCGCCGTTCACCCGCTCCCAGGTGCGGGTCTCCGCCAGTGCGACCGGAGGAACGATCTGCGCCCGGGCGAGCTCGGCACCCGTCGCGGTACGACGCCACTCGCCAGGTGGTGATCCGACAATCTCACGAAAGGCCCGCACGAACCCGGGCACGCTGCGAAAGCCGACTCGGTGCGACGTCCATTCGAGATCACGGCCACTCCGCAGGAGTTCGGCGGCCGCATGAATGCGCGCGCGACGCACCCACGCGGTGAGCGACAGCCCGGTTTCGGCACGGAATCTCCGCTGTACCGAGCGCATGCTCCAGCCGGTGACCGCGGCATCGAGCGCCGCAGCGAGATCGAGGTCGGGATTGTCGGCCAACGTGTCGGCGAGGTCGTGGAGCTCGGCCGAGACCGGTGCCGGAGGGGGCTCGACGAACACAGACGTCTCAAGGCGCACGGAAACACCGCGCGCCGCGCCGTCATCGAGGTGCCCGAGCCCTCTCGAGAAGGCCGCAAGCAGAACCGGCAGGTGTTCGATCGCGCCGGGAATCTGCGCAATGACCGCGGGCCCCGATGCGTGTCCGGGAACCGGGAGCACGATGCCGGTTACTGACGCGAGGGACGCATCCACGATCGACCCCGCCGGCACCCAGAGCGCATCACCCGTCGCGATGCTGCAGTCGACGTCACCCACGGTGATCGTGCACGTACCGCGCACCGCGACGTACAGCAATGGTTCGGCAATGCGCCCGGTGGGTCCTGGTAACACGGTGTCGTTCTCCATCAACAGATGCAAGTTAGGCTCAACTAACTTAGGGTACCGCGCGGCGATTCGCCCGCGCTGAACTCGATTCCACGGAGGTGCGCCGCATGGCGAAACCCCTTGCCCCGATCATTCTGGCCGCCGCGTTGACCGCGCTCCTTGCAGGCTGCAGCACGAGCAGCGCAGCGACTGACGCCGACGCCACCCAGTCCTCCAATTCCTCGGGCGATTGGCCGCGCACAATCACCCACGAATCCGGCGAGACCGAGATCGAGGCGGCACCGCTGCGCATCGTCTCCACGTCTCCCTCGATCACCGGCAGCCTGCTCGCCATCGACGCACCGCTCGTTGCCTCCGGCGCCACCACGGTTTCCCCGTTGACCGACGACCACGGGTTCTTCACGCAGTGGGCCGATGTGGCTGAAGACCGGGGTGTCGAAGTCGCGTACACCGACCTCACCCTCGATGTCGATGCCGTCGATGCGTTCGAACCCGACCTGATCATCGGCTCCGCCAATGGCGGCGACGCCACCGCCGACGCCTACGATCAGCTCTCCGAAATCGCACCGACCGTCATGCTCGACTACAGCAGTATCACGTGGCAGGAACTCACGACCGAGCTGGGTGAGATCACCGGGCTCGAAGACGCTGCGGCGGATCGTATCGCCGAGTACGATGACTGGGTCGCCGACCAGGCCACCCGCATCGAGCTCCCGGAGCAGCCGACCACCGCCCTGGTCTACATGGGCGCCGACGGCTCGTGGGCGTTCACTGCGGATAGCCCGCAGGCCGAACTGCTCACATCGCTCGGCTTCACCTACGCACCGGTCGCCGAGAAGTATCAGACCGACGACGCGCAGGGACGCGGCGTCGACGTGCTCACCTCCGAGAACACGTCGGCTGGTCTCGCAAACGCCGAAACCGTGCTCGCCGTCGCGATGGGCGGCGGGGATCCTGCCGCAGACTTCTCCGGCGATCCATTGCTCGCCAATCAGCCGGCCGTGCAGAACGACCGCGTGTACTCCATGGGCACCCAGGCGTTCCGACTCGATTACTACAGCGCAAAACTGACCGTCGAGCTGCTGGTCGACACCTTCAGCAACTGACCGCGATGACCATCACCTCACCGGGGCGTCGTGCCGACGCGCACGGCGCTCCGGAGCACCCCGAAGAGCCGTCCGGCACCGCACCTGCGAACCCGACATCGCGCACCCGCCGATCTCCGCGCAGGCGCACCGCGGCGATGCTCGGCGGCGGAGTCGCCCTGCTCATCACCGCGTCGGTGCTCGGTCTCGGTCTCGGCTCCCACTCGGTGCCGCCCGGCACGGTCGTGCAGGCGCTCGTCGCGTACGACCCGAGCAGTGACGCGCACCTCATCGTGGTGCAGTCCCGTCTGCCGCGCATACTGCTCGGCGCGCTCGTGGGCGCCGCACTCGGGCTCGCGGGGGCGCTCATGCAGTCGATGACGCGCAATCCGCTCGCCGACCCCGGCATCCTCGGCGTCAACGCGGGTGCGTCACTCTGCGTCGTCGTTGCGATCGCATACTTCGGAGTGCACAGCGTCACGGGGTACATCTGGTTCGCGTTCGCGGGCGCTGCACTCACCGCAGTGCTCGTCTACGCGCTGGGTACCGCACGACGGAGCGCCGCGACGCCGGTGCGCATCGCGCTCGCAGGCACCGCCGTCGCGATCGTCATCTCCGCACTGACGCAGATGGTACTCATCAGCAACGAGACGAGCTTCACGATCTTCCGATACTGGGCGCTCGGCTCGCTCCAGGGGCGCGGAGCCGACGTCATCTGGTCGGTGCTGCCGTTCATCGCGGTCGGACTGCTCGTTTCCGGCTTGCTCGCGGGGCCGCTCAACGCGCTCGCGCTCGGCGACGATGCTGCGAGTGCCCTCGGTACGCGCGTCGCAGGGACGCGGATCGGCGCCGCAGCAGTGGTTGTGGTGCTCGCCGGTGCCGCCACCGCGGCGGCCGGTCCGATCGGATTCATCGGTCTGGGCGCCGCGCACATTGCTCGATTCGCCGCAGGCAATGAGCACCGTCGACTCCTCCCCGCATCGATCGTCGTCGGCGCGGCCCTGCTGGTCACCGCAGATACGCTCGGTCGCGCGCTCGTCGCCCCCGCAGAGTTGCAGACCGGCCTCGCTGCGGCCCTGTTCGGCGCGCCACTCTTCATCGCACTCGTGCGCTCACGCCGGGTCGCCGCGCTGTGAACAGGCGAGCGATCGCGCAGCGCCGCGCTCCGCGGTCCCGGATCATCGTGCGGATCGGCAGCTCCAGCTTCGTGATGCGGCGGCGTCTCGCGCGCAGCGTGGCGATCCTCGTCGCCCTGGTGGCCGTTGTCGTGATCGCCGCGGTCATCGTGGGGAGACAAAGCCTCGAATTCGCGGAGATCACGGCCGTACTGACCGGAGACGCCCGACCAGCACTCGAACGCTCGGTGTTCAACCGGCGCCTGCCGCGCGCACTGACCGCCGCGCTCGTCGGGGCGCTGCTCGGCATGAGCGGCGCCGCATTCCAGTCGCTCTCGCGCAACCCGCTCGGTTCCCCCGACATCATCGGATTCACTTCAGGCGCGGCGACCGGTGCGGTCTTTCAGATCGTGGTGTTCGACGGCGGAATGCTCGCCACCGCAGCCGCTGCCGTACTCGGCGGCGTGCTGACAGCACTGATCGTGTACGCGCTGGCCCGCCGCGACGGCGTCACCGGCGGCCTCCGGCTCGTGCTCGTCGGCATCGGCGTGGGTGCCGTGGTGAGTGCGATCACCGCCCTGCTCATCGCCCGCGCCGACGTCGACGACGCCCTGCTCGCCCAGGTATGGACATCTGGCTCGCTCATCGGTCGCGGCTGGCCGCACGTGTGGGCCACCACGGCTGCACTCGCCATCGTGCTGCCACTGCTGCTCTGGCTCGGCCGCGATCTCGCGCTCATCCAGATGGGCGACGACAGCGCACACGGGCTCGGGGTACGCGTCGAACGCACTCGATTTCTGGCCATGGTCGTCGCCGTCGTCGCCGCGGCGGTCGGCACCGCGGCGACGGGGCCCATCGCATTCATCGCGTTCGCGTCCGGGCAGATCGCACGCCGACTCGCCCCGGTTCCCGGAGCCCTCATCGGCCTCTCCGCTCTCGTCGGCGCCGCTCTGCTCGTGGGCGCCGACCTCCTCGCCCAGAATCTCGACATCGGCCTGCGCACGCCGGTCGGGCTCGTCACCAGCGTGCTCGGCGGCGTCTACCTCCTGTGGCTTCTCGCACGCCGCGCTTGAACGGAACTCTATGCACCACGTACCCACCACCCCACGGCTCGCCGCCGCGCACCTCGACGTCGGCTACGGTCACCGGCAGATCATTTCGGACCTCACGTTCGCGGTACCCGACGGCGGGTTCACGGCCGTCATCGGCCCGAACGGATGCGGCAAATCGACGCTGCTGCGATCCCTCGCCCGCATGATGACCCCGAGCTCGGGTGCAGTCACCCTCGACGACGCCGATCTGTCGACCATGCGTGTGAAGCAGGTCGCCCGCACCATCGGCACCCTGGCGCAATCTCCCGTCACCCCGGCGGCGATCACCGTGGCCGATCTCGTTGCGCGCGGCCGCAATCCGTATCAGTCGCTGCTGCGCCAGTGGTCTCCCGACGATCAACTCGCCGTCGACGGAGCGCTCGCCGAAGTCGGATTGACCGCTGATGCCGACCGGCTCGTCGAAGAGCTCAGCGGCGGGCAGTGCCAGCGCGCCTGGATCGCGATGGCACTCGCGCAAGAAACCCCGATCCTGCTGCTCGACGAGCCCACGACCTACCTCGACATCGCGCATCAGATCGACGTGCTCGATCTCTGCTCCGAGCTGCACTCGCGCGGTCGCACGCTCGTCGCGGTGCTCCACGACCTCAACCTCGCCGCGCGGTACGCCACGCATATCGTCGCAATGCGCGATGGTCGGATCGCTGCAGCCGGCGCTCCCGATGAGGTGCTCACGGAACCGACCCTGCGCGAGGTGTTCGGGCTCGACGCGCGCGTCATCAACGACCCCGAGACCGGTCGACCGCTGGTGATCCCGCGCGACCGCCGGAGGCCTCTGAACCACACACCCACGACCGCCGCGGCACCCGTCGCGGCAGAACAGGAGCGCTCATGACGCAGCCCACCCCCGAAAGCTCAACCCCGCTGCAGGAGCGATCCGCCGTGCAGTCGTCGGACCACAACCGAGGCCTGGTGCTCGGCACCGCGACCGTGCGCAGCATCGACGACATCACGGCGGAGCTCGCCCGCGTCGTTCTGCACATCGAGGGTCTCTCAGACGAACCGCTCTGGACCGCACCCAACGTCGCGATTCGCTTCTACCTCGACGACCGATTCGAGGCGTCGACCCGCGTCTACACCGTGCGGTCTGCCGATCTGAACGCCGACACGATCGAGGTCGATGTCGTGCGGCACGGTGCGCGCAGCCCGATGATGCAGTGGCTGCAGACGCTGCGCATCGGCGACACCGTCTCATTCGGTGGCCCGCGCCCGCACTTCCCCATCCCGGAAACCGAGGGCCGTGCGGTCGCGATCTTCGCCGATGCGACCGCGATTCCGGCGCTCTACGCGATCCTGATGCAGGCGCGCCCAGGTCTGAGTGGAGTGGGCTGGGTCGCCACCGACGACACGGTGGCCTTCGGCGAGCTCCCCCAACTGCCAGGGCTGAAACTCACACGGTTGGCACCGGGCGCCGGGTTCTCTGAGCAGCTCACGTCGATCGACCTGCCCGGCGAAATGGTGGTGTGGGGCGCCGGCGAGCGCGACGAGATGCGCACCGTGCGGTCGTTCTTCCGCTCGGAGCACGGACTCGCGAAAGACGACGTCGCCGTGTTCGGCTACTGGAAGCGCGGCACGACCAACACGCAGATCGATGAGCAGCGTCTCGCCGCCTACGAGAAACTCCTCGCGGAGGGCGGCTCGCTCACCGAGCTTGACGACCTGTCGCTCGCCATCTGACCCGTCACGCGCTGGTTCGGGCACCCGCAATCTACGGACGCCCGAACCAGCGGGTCAGCGCTGCGCAGCGCTGCGACGCAGCACGAGGGCAGTAGCGCCCAGGAGCAGCAGCGCACCTCCCAGCGCAAGAGCGGGCAGTACCGACGCCGCACCGGTCTGCGCGAGCGCATCCGTCGTTCCCGTCGTCAGGTCGGTGCCGTTGGCGTTCACCGCACCGTTCGCCTGCTCGCCGGCGACTGGGGCGATCTCAACCGCCGCCCCGCCGACCTCGACGCCGTTGATCAGCAGCACGACGCGGTGCGCGCCGCTCAGCGACTCAGGCAGGGTCGCGGCCATCGTAAAGGCACCGTCGGCATCGGTCGTCACGTCGGCCAGCTTGACCGGATCGGAGTGCAGTTCCAGCGAGAATCCGCTCGTCGATGGCGCGAACCCGGTGCCATTCACCGAAATCGTGCCACCGGGCACCAGTTCGCCCTGCACCGAGAGGGCGCCGAGCACCGTCGAGGGGTCGGAGGGCTGCTCCGTTCCGGGTTCCTCAGTACCAGGCTCCTCGGTGCCGGGCTCCTCCGTCCCAGGTTCTTCCGTGCCCGGCTCTTCCGTACCGGGCTCTTCCGTGCCGGGCTCCTCGGTCTCCGGCAGCGTCGCCTTGTACGCCATCGCGTAGGCAAGCTTGCCCGGCTTCGCGGCCTCGTACGGCTGCGACAGCTTGTCCCACTCGCCCTTGTTCTCTTTCTTGCCATCGTTCCACTCGGCGAGTGCGCCGAGATCCGCGGCGGTGAAGTCGCTGTACACGACGCCATCCTTCGGGAGGGCGACCTGCTGCTCAGAGAGCGCCCGCACGGTGGCGAGGTAGCTCTCGCGATCGCTGCTGTTCCAGCTCGCGAGATATGCGGGGTTGCTGTCGCGCAGCCATGCGCCCCAGTAGAACTCCTGGAACGGGATGGTGCCCGACGCGAATCCGATGTCGCGTGCGAAGTACAACAGGCTGCGGTTGGGGTCGTCCGCGAAGTTCTTCATGCCCACCGCAGTCGGAAGCTGATCGGGGGTGATGGCCGAGCCGTCGACCTGCTCGAGCCACGTCCACTTGTTCGCGATCATCGTCTGCCAGAACTGCTCGGGCGCCTGATCTGAGAGGTTCGCGACCACGCGCAGACGCACGTGCAGGTCGAGCCCTCCGTCGGGCGTTTCAGCAAGCGACGTGAGGGTGTGGTGCCCGTCGGTCAGATACGGCACCCCTTCGGGGCCGATGACGACGGTCTTCATTGCCGCCCGGCTCTCGTCGGTCTCACTGCCCAGCGGCAGTTCGCAGGTGAACGACGCGGGATCGCGGAGCGTCGCGGTCGGTTCAGCGGCGACGGCATCCAGCTGCCCGTTGGCCTCGCACCAGTCGCCGAAGCGCTTGTTCACGGCGTCCTTGCCCAGGGTCGCGTCGTAGCGCCCGAGCTTGTAGTAGATCTCGTCGTAGCCGATCGACGGCTGCGTCGGGTGCACGTCGCCGATGCGCACGTCGAGCAGATCGCCCGCTTCGGCGTCGGCGTAGCCACCCGCAGCGGCGGTGTCGAGGGTCGGATCGGCAGCCTGCGTCACGCCGGAATCAGTGAGGGGGTCGGCGAGCGCCGGTGCGGCGACGCCCGCGACGAGCGGTGCGGCCAGCAGCGCGGTGGCGACGCTGAGCGACGCAAACCGGCGGCGCGCACGCGGAACGGCAGAATTCGGGGTGGGGAGCACGGAGGCCTTTCCTGATCGAATGTCGGATCGGCGCGACCGTTTCCAACCGCAACCTCGACCATCATTCCGAGCGTGGATGAACCAGAAGTGTCTCGCCTGCGACCCCGGGGTGAACGGAATCGTTCACCCGCGCGGCCGCTACCCGTCTCACTCGTCGCTGAGCACGAACTCGGCGCGCACCCCCAGGTGGTCACTCGCTCCGAGGCGCTCGGTCGACGACGCGGTCGCGGTGAGGCCGCGCGTGAGCACGTGATCGAGGCGGGTCACCGGAAACTCCTCGGGCCAGGAGAACCCGAAGCCACCGGTCGTCTGCCGAGGCTCGGACAGCAGTGCGGCGATCGGGGCGAACGCGCGATCGTCGGTGCCGGCGTTGAAGTCGCCGACGGCGAGAATGCGGGCGCTCCCGTCTGCCCGCACCGTGTCGGCGAGTTCGGCGAGCATGCGATCCCGCGGCCCGTGCTCCCCGATGCGCGCCGAAGCGGCGTGCACGACATACACTTCGACGTCTCCGCCGGGCGCCGCGACCGTTGCGCGCAGCGCACGATTCCAGCCCAGCCCGAGATCGAGTGGTTCATCGGCGGTAATCGGGTATGCACTCCACAGCGACACGGACCCCGCTCGCGAGAGATAGGGGTACCGCTCGGCGAGCACCGCGTCGACCGCATCGCGCGAGCCGCCGTCGAGCTCCTGAAATGCGATGAGGTCGGGAGCTGCGTCGAGCGCTGCCTGCGCCGTGCCCGCCGGGTCGCCGACGGCACCGTGCAGATTCTGGCTGATCACGCTGAGCGTGCGCTCCCCCGCTGCGGCGCTCGCGGCGGCGTCTGCGGAGACGCTGAGCGGCAGCATGCGCGGCACGAAGACGACGCACCACGCGATCGCTGCGGCGATGGCCACGACGACGGCAAGAGAGCGGCGGCGCACCAGCGCGGCGATCAGCATGAGCGCAATGACGATCCCGAACCAGGGCAGCACGGCCTCGACCGCGATCGCCACACCAAGCGCATCCGGGAGAAGGTGCGGCACGGAGACCATCACACCGAGTACGCCTGCGAGCGCAGCCAGAATGATGCCCGGCCGTCGCCGGCGTGCGTCGTCGTTCATGGCTGCTCCCTCCGCCCGGATCTCGGCGCGAAGCTCCCGATGCTACCAACGCGGCACAGGCAGTTCCTGGGGAGATGCGGAATGCCTGCCCCACGCCGAGTTTGCTGATCTGCTGCCCGACTGTTAGGGTTCCCGTGGTCAGCACGACCCCGAACCCAAGCGAGGTGAGCCCGATGTCCAGTGACAGTAATAGTCAGCAGCCGGGCTCCGCGCTCCGGTTCTCGCACGCACGATAACGGCACGTACTCCTCCGAGCACATCCCGCCGTTCCCTGCGAGGCTCCGCGTCTGCCCGGCTCCCATCCAGTCGCCCGACTCTGTTCGGGCGCCAAGGCGCATTTCTGCGCCCGAGCCGAAGGAGTTCTCATGACCACTCAGCCGATCCCCACCATCGATGACCGCTTCGCCGAGATCATCACGCATCTCGACGGCACCGACCTGCCCGCGCTGACGCACGACCTCACGTCGGTCTCAGCCGCGGAGCTCGTTCCGATGTTCGAACGTCTCGACCTGCGCCAGCGCGCAGTGCTGTTCCGCCTCCTGCCGAAGCCCCGCGCGATCGAGGTGTTCGAAGCGCTGCCGCCTTCATTGCAGGGTGATCTGCTCGACGGGCTGCAGAATGCCGAGGTGAGTCGGCTCTTCGCGGAGCTCGATCCCGACGACCGGTTGTGGCTGCTCGACGAGGTACCGTCGGTGCTCGCGACCCAGCTGCTGCGCGGGCTGCCCGCAGAGGATCGCGCGCTCACCGCATCCCTGCTCGGGTATCCGCAGGGCAGCGTCGGGCGACGCATGACCCCGGAGTACGTGTCGACGCGCGCCACGCTGACGGTCTCGGAAACCCTCCAGCTCGTGCAAGCGCACATCGATGACGCGGAGACCGTCTACACGATTCCGGTGCTCGACGGCACCCGCACGGTCGTCGGCGTGGTCAGCCTGCGCGAGTTGCTCGCGGCGCAGCCTGACGCCATCATTTCGGACCTGATGCGCCCCGTGCACACCGCTGCGGCGACCGAGTCCGATGAGACGGCCGCGCGCCGCTGCGCCGATCTCTCGCTGCTCGCGCTGCCGATCGTCGACAGTGAGGAGCGCCTCGTCGGCATGCTCACGATCGACGACGCGATCCGCATCCTCGAGAACGTGGAGAGCGAGGACGCCGCGCGTCAGGGCGGCTCCGAGCCGCTGCGCCGCCCGTACCTCTCGACCCCGGTACGCACGCTGGTGCGCTCGCGTGTGGTCTGGCTGCTCGTGCTCGCGGTGGGCGCGACACTCACGGTGCAGGTCCTCGAGATCTTCGAAGCGACGATCGAGCAGGTCACCGTACTCGCCCTGTTCGTGCCCCTGCTGATCGGCACGGGCGGCAACACCGGCAACCAAGCCGCGACCACCGTCACCCGCGCGCTCGCGCTCGGCGACGTGCGACCGCGCGATATCTTCCGCGTGCTCGCGCGGGAGCTCCGCACCGGGGCACTGCTCGGGCTGCTGCTCGGAGCGTTGGGGTTCGGGATCGCCGGGACGCTCTATTCCCTGCCCATCGGGGCCGTGATCGGGCTCACGCTGCTCGCCGTCTGCACGGTGGCCGCCGTGGTCGGCGGCTGTATGCCGCTGCTCGCACGCGCCGTGCGGGTCGACCCCGCGGTGTTCTCGAACCCGTTCATCTCGACCTTCGTCGACGCCACGGGTCTGCTCGTGTACTTCGGCATCGCCTCGGCGGTGCTGCGGCTCTAAGCCAGCCGCAGCACCGCCGAGGGCGGCAGGATTACCAGCCCTCGGTGAGCACGCGGTCGAGCGCCGACACCACGAAGTCGGCGCTCTCCGCGGTGAGGCAGAGCGGCGGCTTCACCTTCAGCACGTTCGACCGCTCCGAGGTCGTCAGCACGACGACGCCCAGTTCCTTGAGCCGCTCGCAGATCGCCGCAGCTTCGGCCTTCGCCGGTTCGAAAGTGTCGCGATCCCGCACCAGCTCGACCCCGAGATACAGGCCCTCGCCGTGCACGGGGCCGATGATGTCGTGCTGCTCGGCCAGCTCACGGAACCCGTTCGCCAGGCGCTCGCCGACGACGCGCGCGTTCTCTTGCAGACCTTCCTCGGCCATCGCGTCGAGCACGGCGATGCCGACGCGGCAGCTCAGCGGGTTGCCGCCGGCCGACGAGAAGAACTGGCCCTGGCTCGCCAACGCGTCTGCGACGCGCTTCGACGTAATGACGCCGCCGATCGGGAATCCATTGCCCATGGGCTTCGCAATCGTGATGATGTCGGGCACCGCCCCCGACTGCTCGAAGCCCCAGAAGCTCAACCCCATACGCCCGAAGCCGACCTGCACCTCGTCGGCGATGCACAGGCCACCGGCGGCACGCACGCACGCGTAGGCATCGACGAGATACCCTTCGGGCAGCAGCACCCCACCCGCATTGCCGAGCACCGACTCGCAGATGAACGCGGCAATGTCTCGGCCTTCGGTCGACAACTCGTCGAGGTCTCGACCGAGATCCGCGGCGTAGGCGGCGCCTGTGCCATCGCCCCGATGCGTGCCGCGGAACCGGTTGGGCACGTCGGCGACATGCACCCAATCGGGGCGGTTCTCGAGCGCATACGGATTGTCGTAGGCGCTCGTCGTCACCGCATCGGAAGCCATGGTCCAGCCATGGTAGGCCTCGCGCAGCGCGACGACGGTCTTGCGGCCGGTCGCCGCCTGCGCAAGTCGGAGGGCGAGATCGACTGCCTCGGAGCCGCTGTTGACGAGGAGCACCGTATCGAGACCCGAGCCCTCAGGCACGAGTTCGAGCAACCGTTCGCTGTACTCGGCAAGCTCGCGATAGAGGAAGCGCGAGTTGGTGTTGAGCACGCGGATTTGCCGGTTCACCGCATCGGCGACGCCGGGGTGTCCGTGACCGAGCCCCGTGACGTTGTTCACGATGTCGATGTACGTGCGGCCCGTCGTGTCGACGAGGTGGTGGCGCCAGCCGCGCTCGATCTGCATCGGTCGCTCGTAGTAGCGCTCCTGCGCACTAGCGAAGATCTGCTCGCGACGCTGCAGTTCGTCACTGGCCTCGTCGCGCTGAGCGAGACGAGGCAGTCCCAGAACCAGCGCCGCGTCATGGGTGAAACGGCTCCAGGCGGGCACCCGCTCGGGAGCCACGAGTGGCGCGCGACCCGGTTCTGGTTCGGCCACCACGAGGATGGGCGGTTCGGCCCCGTCGAGCGCATCGCTGCGACACAGGGTCACGGCCAGCGCCCGGGGTTCCTGAGACGCGGCGAAACGCGCAAGGAGCGCCCCGGCGGCAACCTCGTCGCCCGCCTCGAGCGACGCTGCGACACCGTCGATTGCGAGAAACCAGCCGCCGTCGAGTTCGAGCAGCAGGCCTTGCTCGGTCGCGACCGCGACGGTCCCTGAGACCGGGGCAGCCACGTCGAGCGCGCCTCCGCCGTTGACCCAGATCTCCGTCGCGATCGGCCAGGTCGCCGCAGCCTCGCTCGTGTCGATGGTTGCGCGAGTCAGGCGGTACACGCCGTAGGGCAGCACCGCGGCGGCGTTTCCGGCGCCCAGCGCCGCGGCGACCAAGCTCGCCTCCGCGTCGGGCTCGAGCCACGTGCCTGACCCGAGTGCTTCGGATTCGACGCTCGGATCCACGGTTTCGACGTCTCCGTCGAGACCCGGCAGGAGCGCCTGCAGCGGGGCGCCCGCCACCGCCTGCGGCAGCGCCATGAGCTGCAGTCCGCTCCCCTGCGCGACGCCCTGGAACCCGAGACGCGCCAGCACCTGCTCCGTCGCTTCGGCGAGCGGCACCGAGGTCGCCGCGTCGAAGATGGCCTGCTCACCGGCGATGCGGTCACGGGCGTAGTCGTTGTCGCCGTCGATCTGCAGCTGGCGCCACCCGCTCGCGACGAGCAGCGCGGCCCGCAGCACGACGAGCGGCCACACGGCGCGCGCCTCGGCAGCCGACAGCGGTGCGTCGCGATGGAACGCGGCGATCGTGTCGAGCAACCGCAGCGGCCGCTCGGGCTCGTGGTGCAGCAGTGAGCTCGCCGTGACCGAGAGCTCGGCGACGCGCCAGCCGTACGAGAGGTCGCCGAGGTCGAGCACGGTCGACGGGTGCACGCGCGAGTCGTCGCCGCGCACGCCTGTCACGTTATCGTCGGTGAGGTCGCCGTGGATCGCCTGCACCGGCAGCGCGTCGACGAGTGGCGCCAGCGCTTCGTCAGCCGCAGTCGCGGCGAGCACCACGCGCTCGTGCAGGTCTTCGTCGGTAATCGCGTCGACCAGCTTCGAAGTCTCGGCGAACGCCACGCGCATGTCCCACATGTGCTCGCGGTCGAGCCCGGGGTGCCGCAGCTCGGCGAGCGCGTTCGCCGAGGCGGCGGCCAATGCCCCGAACTCCTCGAGCACGACCGGCGCAAAGTAGCCGAGGTCGACCATCGGCTCGCCCGCGGCGAACTCGCTGCGCCGCACGGCGAAGCCGCCCCAGCGCTGCGTCAAGTCGCCGTTCAGCCCCGGAAGCACCGCTGCTGGCCGTACGCCCGCAGCGCGATAGGCGTCGATTGCCGCGTGCTGCGCGTCACGCGCGTCATCGGCGAAAATCGGGTTGTCGATGCGCAGTACGCTGCGGGTGCCGTCGGCGGCGGTCAGCGCGAAGTTGCGATCTTGGTTGCTGCCGAGTTCTGCGGCCGTCACCTCGATTCCGTAGCAGTCGCGGGCAATCGTTACGGCGTCGGCCTCGGTCACAGCGGGTCGCACCAATCCACCCGGTGATGATTCAGTCATCGCGTGGTCTCCATCTCTGATGTCGATGATGTCACTCGTGTGTTGGGTGCTCCATCGCGGTGCGGCGCGGGTGCGCGTGCGGTGCGGGGCACTCGGGCTCGGGCCATGGGGCCGCACAAGCCGACGTCGAAGTTCGTGGGTGTCGCGGGCGATGACCTCCGCTACCCGGCGAGCGCCTGAATGGCGGGGGCCAGCGCCGTGAAGGCACGGGTACGGTGCGAGTGCGCGTCTTTCTCCGTGCTCGTCAGTTCTGCGGCGGATCGCGTCTCGCCCTCCGGCTGGAAGATCGGGTCGTATCCGAACCCGTGCTCCCCCGCGGGTTCGCGCAGTACGCTCCCCTTCCACACGCCGAGCTCGCACACATCGCCGTCGCGCGATGCACCGGGCAGGGCAAGCGCTGCAGCGCACACGAATCCGCCGGCGCGAAACTCATCGGCGATGTCAGTCAGCTGCCAGAGCAGCAGGTCGACGTTCGCACGATCGTTGCGAGCCGGGCCGCCCCAGCGCGCCGAGAAGATGCCCGGGCAGCCGCCCAGCACGTCGACCGCGATGCCCGAATCATCGGCGATGGCCGGGAGCCCCGTGTGCGCGGCGGCTGCGCGCGCCTTGATGAACGCGTTCTCCTCGAAGCTGAGGCCGTTCTCGACCGGTTCGGGTCCGTCATAACCGATGAGCTCGATACCCGGGATCAGCGGGCCGAGAATGCGCCGCAGCTCCTCGAGCTTGTGCGCGTTGTGCGAGGCGAGCACGACGGTCGTCATCTCAGCGTCCTTCCGCCAGCGCCGCGCGCTGCAGCTCGGAGAGTTCGGTCGTGCTGACGAGCGCGAGATCGAGCAGCGCATCGAGTTCGTCGCGCTTGAACGGTGCGCCCTCGGCGGTACCCTGCACCTCGACGAAGTCGCCGGAGCCGGTCACCACCACGTTCATGTCGGTCTCCGCACGCGAATCCTCGACATAGGCGAGGTCAGACAGCGGTACCCCGTCGACGATACCGACCGAGATTGCCGCGACGCTGTCGGTGAGCGGCTTCGCCTTCTTCGCGATGAACCCGCGCTCGCGCGCCCACTCGAGCGCGTCGACGAGGGCGACATACGCGCCCGTGATCGACGCCGTGCGAGTACCGCCATCGGCTTGCAGCACGTCGCAGTCGATGACGATCGTGTTCTCGCCGAGCGCCTTCGTGTCGATGACGGCGCGCAGGCTGCGCCCGATGAGGCGCGAGATCTCGTGCGTGCGCCCGCCGACCTTGCCCTTGATCGACTCGCGCTGCATGCGCTCGTTCGTCGATCGAGGCAGCATCGAGTACTCGGCGGTCACCCAGCCGGTGCCCTTACCCGCGAGCCAGCGCGGAACCCCCGGAGTGAACGACGCCGTGCAGAGCACCTTCGTGTCGCCGAACGAGATCAGCGCGCTACCCTCCGCCTGCGCGCTCCACCCCCGCTCAATGGTCACGGGGCGGGTCTGCTGCGGGGTGCGCCCGTCGGCGCGGAGGGTCTCAGTCATTTGGGGCTCCCGGGGGTTCAGGCGGATCGGATACGTGGGTAAGGTCTGGCGCGGCTGCCGAGTTCGGCAGGCGAATCGCGCCGGTTTCGAGTCGGTCGACGGCGTCGATGCCGATCCCGAGCATGCGCCTCGCGAGCTCGACGAATGCAGCGGTATCGGGCCCGGTCGCCTCGTAGCGCAGCTCGGGCTCACCCGACCCGGTCGGGCGCAGCAGCCCGCGATCGGTGAGCACCTGGAAGACCTCGTTCGCGGTCTCGATGTCGCTCGACACGAGGGCCACATCGGCACCGACGACCTGGCGGATCGCACCGCGCAGGAACGGGTAGTGCGTGCACCCGAGCACGAGGGTGTCGATGCCCTCGGCGACGAGCGGCGCCAGGTACTGCTCAGCGACTTCGTGCACCCGAGCACCGCTCGTTTCACCCGATTCGACGAGTTCGACGAACTGCGGGCACGCGGCGGAGGTGAGGGCGATCTCGGGACGCATGGCGAAGAGGTCGTCGTAGGCGCGCGACTGAATCGTGCCCTGCGTGCCGATGAGCCCGACACGTCGGTTGCGGGTGATCGATGCGGCGCTGCGCACAGTCGGGCCGATGACCTCGACCACGGGAACGTCGTATCGCTCACGGGCGTCGCGCAGCACGGCGGCCGACGCGGTGTTGCAGGCGATCACGAGCATCTTCACGCCCTGATCGACCAGCCCGTCGAGTATTTCGAGCGCGAAGCGCCGCACCTCGGCAATCGGCCGGGGCCCGTACGGGGTGCGTGCGGTGTCGCCGACGTAGATCATGGACTCGCCGGGCAGCTGGTCTCGAATCGCGCGGGCGACCGTCAACCCGCCGACTCCGGAGTCGAACACCCCGATGGGCGCGAACGCGTCAGAAGCTTGCGAACTCACTCGACCAGACTACCCGAGGGGCGTCGAAGCCGGTGCGGGGGCCGAGTCTCCGAGCGCGGCGAGTTTGATCCAGGTGTGCCGATGCAACTCGGTCAGACCCGCGCTCGCGATACCCGCGTAGTGCGCTTTCGCCCCGTACCCCTTGTTCGACGCCCAGGAGTACTCCGGGTGCGCCTCATCGGCGTCACGCATCAGAGCGTCGCGCGCCACCTTCGCCCGCACCGACGCTGCTGCGACACTCGCGCAATCACGATCGGCGCCCACGCGGGTGCGCACGTCGAGCGGGGCGCGCAGCACGCCCGACAGCCAGTCGTGCGATCCGTCGAGCAGGATCACCGCACGTTCAACCGGCACACCCGTCGAGCGCAGCTCGAGCAGCGCGCGCCGCGCGGCATGGCCCAGCATCGCGGTGATGCCCTGAGCATCGATTTCTTCGGCGCTGGCGAAGCCGACGGCCCCGTTGCCCCAGTCGCGCACGAGCGGAGCGAGCGCGTCGCGCCGCTTCTCGCTGAGCAATTTGGAGTCGCGCAGCCCGTCAGGAAATTCGTCGGTACCCGCCGTGACCGCATGCACGCCGACGGCGACCGGTCCGGCGATCGCGCCTCGACCGACCTCATCGATACCGATAACGATCTCGGCGCCCTCGGCAAAGTATTCGTGCTCGACGTCGAGGGTGGGATCTTTCGACCGCGTCGCGGCAGCCTCGCCCGCCACCGGCTATTTCGCTTTCGCCGCGTCGACGCCGGTGAACGTGCCTTCGGGAGTGCCGAGCCAGGCGAAGTGGTTGAGCGGCCAGTTCAGCACGAAGGCACGACCGACGACCTCATCATCAGGCACGAAGCCCTTGCCCGGCTGGTCTTGGTTGTATCGCGAGTCCTTGCTCTGATAACGGTTGTCGCCCATGACCCAGAGCGATCCCTCGGGAACAGTGACGTCGAAGTCGATCGCCGACGCCCGCTCTTCGCCCTCGGGCTTCACGATGTAGGGCTCGTCAATCGGCACCCCGTTGACCATCACACGGCCCTGGGCGTCGCAGCATTCGACGCGGTCGCCACCGATGCCGATGACGCGCTTCACCACGTACTCGTTACTCGTGTCGGCGGCGAGACCAACCGACTGCAGCACGCGTTCGAAGCCCTGCGGAGGCTCAGTGCTGCGCGGGTACAGCCACCCGCCCGGATCTTTGAAGACCACGATGTCGCCGCGCTGCACGGGCACGAGATCGGGAACGAGCTGATTCACCAGGATGCGATCGTCGATCTGCAGCGTGTTCTCCATCGATTCCGACGGAATGAAGAAGCTGCGCACGAGGAACGTCTTCAGCAGGAACGACACGAGGAACGCGACGACCAGAATGACGAGCAGGTCGCGGAGAAAACCGACGACACCTCCCCGCCGGGTTCGACGCGTTGAGGTCGATGCCTCGGCTTCACTCATGTGGGTGCCCCTGTCGATGGGTGTGGTGCTGCGGTGGTGCGGATGCTCGTGTCTCCCCTACCGGTGAGACACTTCAGGCTCCCACCCTATTGCCGGGGGGAGCCTGAGAGCGTATCGGCATGCCGTGGACATGCCGTGAGTGAAGCGTTCGATTAGAAGCGCTTCTCCTTGATCTTCGCCTTCTTGCCGGTGAGGCCGCGCAGGTAGTAGAGCTTGGCGCGACGCACGTCACCGCGCGTGACGACCTCGATCTTGTCGATCGCGGGCGAGTGCACGGGGAACTTGCGCTCCACGCCGACCTGGAAGCTGATCTTGCGAACGGTGAAGGTCTCGCGAACACCCTCGCCGTGGCGGGAGATCACGATGCCCTGGAACACCTGAACACGCGAGCGGTTGCCCTCGATGATGTTCACGTGCACCTTGACGGTGTCACCGGCACGGAACTCAGGGATGTCGCTCTTGAGCGACGCGGCATCGACGTGGTCGAGCTTCTGCATGGTTGTCTACTCTCTGCGCCCGCCGCAAGTCGGAACGCGGATATCGAAAAAGTACTGAGGTGTTCGGCTCACGGTTCGTGCGGACCCTCGCGGCAGTGCCGCACCGTGGCACAAGGATCAATTATGCCACACTTCGGGAGCCCGACGCACCGTCTGCCTGCACATCCTCACGCAATCGGCCCACCACCCGGTGCCTCGCGACAACGAAGCCCGCATTTCGCGATACCTCGAGCAGTTCAAGGTCGAGCCTTCGGGGCAGCAGCGGCCGGCCCGCGCCCAGGGTCACTGGGGCAATGGAGGTGAGTACTTCATCCAGTGCGCCGAGGTCGGCGAACTGCCCGGCCAGGTCGCCGCCGCCGACCACCCAGAGATCGCGCTCCCCCGCCGCCGCGCGCAGTTCTTCGAGCGCGTCGGCGATACTGCCCCGCCGAAATCGCACGTCGGGCGCGCCGCTGTGACTGGTTCGGCTCGGCAGCGGCAGTTCACGCGTCGTGAACACAAATGCGGGCAGGTCGTACCCCCACTCGCCGTTCTCGTGCGCCAGCACCCACTCGTACGTGGTCGAGCCCATCACGATCGCGCCGACGCCCTGCAGAAACGTGGAGTAGTCGCCGAGTCCCCCCTCTTCTTGGTCTTGGCGCAACAGCCAATCGAGCGAGTCATCGGGATCGGCAAGGAACCCGTCGAGGGTCGTCGCGGTATAGAAGATCGTGCGGGTCATGTGCGGCTCGTTTCACGGGAATGCGGGGTGTTCAGGGCGCTTCCAGTGTGACTCAGACCACCGACATTGAAGGCGGTTCACCCGACTGCGTCAGGACTGGCAGCCACGCGCGCGCATCACGCAGCGCGCTGCACGGATGCCGAGACGGCATCCGGGGCTGCATGAACGGCCAGAAATGGCCGTTCACCTGACTGCGTCAGGACTGGCAGCCCGGGCACCAGTAGAGTTTGCGGGCTCCGAACTCCTCGAGCACGATATTCGTGCCGCATCGTTTGCAGGGCGTGCCCTCAAGCTTGTACACCGAGTGCCGCTCGTCGCGCTCCTCGAGCGCTCGCTGATATGCCTCGCCGGTCAGCCCGTCGATCGTGATCATCTGGCCCACTGTGATGCCGATCTGCAGCAGGTGCGCCCAGTCATCCCACAGCGATTCGAGCACCGTACGGTCGATCGCGTTCGCAGGCGTGTGCGGGTTCAACTCTGCACGGAACAGCATCTCGGCCCGGTACACGTTGCCGATTCCCGCGATCACCGACTGATCCATGAGCACCAGACCGATGGGCGTCTTCTTACGCAGTGCTCGCGCGACGAAACGCTCCCGCTCTTCAGGGGTGTTCGCATTCGCCGGGTCGGGACCGAGCTTCAATACTACCGCGTCGACCTCCGCAGGAGTGAGCACCTCGCACGCGGTGGGGCCGCGCAGGTCGGCGCACACCCGATCGTTCAGCAGACGCACACGCACCTGACCGACCGGCTCGGGTGGAAACTCTGCAGAGGCATCAGATGCGCGATCCGACTCGGCCATGCGCACCCGACTGCGGCGGGGCGCCCCGATCGAGGCCACCGAGTCCTCGGCATCACGGTCGAGGGGCCGGGCCTGATCGGGACTCGAGTACTCACCGGTCTGACCCAATTTGGAGTGCCCCGGGGTCTGGCCGTGGATCTGAATCGACGCGTCGACCCGCACATCTCCGGCGAAGTCCCAGGCGCCATAGATGCCGAGATGCACGCGCAGCCAGTGCCCGCCAGCGAACTCGAGGAACATCTGCTTGCCGACGGCGCGCGCGTCGGTCATCTCGCGGCCGTTCAACAATGCGGCGCCCTGAGCGAATCGCCCTTGGGGGCTCGTCACCTCAGGGGCGGAACCGACGAAATTGACCGCGAACTGCCGGGCAATGCGGTGTACGGAGTGGCCCTCGGGCATTAGAGGCTGTCGACCTGCTTGCCGACGATCTCACCGGTGCGCTCGTACTCGCCGAGCTGCCCGATGCGTCGCACGTGACGTTCGTCTCCGGGGAACGGCGTCGAGATGAACAGCTCAATGAATCGAATCGCGTCGGCGACCTCGTGCTGGCGCGCGCCGATCGAGATGACGTTAGCGTTGTTGTGCTCACGCGCGAGCGTCGCCGTCGATTCGTTCCACACGAGCGCAGCGCGAATGCCCTCAACCTTGTTCGCTGCCATCTGCTCGCCGTTACCCGACCCGCCAAAGACGACACCCAGCGCGTCGACGCCTGCTCGCTCGTCGCGAGCGACGCCGACGGCGGCGTTGATGCAGAACGACGGGTAGTCGTCGAGTGCGTCGTACTCGGCAGGCCCGTGATCGATGACTTCGTGCCCCAGCTCGCTCAAGTGGTGCTGCAACTGCTGGCTGAACTCGAGCCCGGCGTGGTCCGTGGCGACGTGAATACGCATGGGGTCAATGCTACCGGTGCGCGGGAGCTCAGCGACCCCGCGCACCGGCGACACGAGTCAGAACTGGGGCCCCTGGGTGCGACCGCGCTTCAGCTCGTAGAATCCCGGCACGCTGGCGGCCGCAACGATGCCGTCCCAGAGCGTGAGCGCCTGCTCGCCCTGCGGCGCCGGGGTGACAACGGGACCGAAGAAGGCCACGCCGTCGACCGAGATCACAGGCACCCCGACATCGGGCCCCGCGATCTCGAGGGCGTGCGCCGTGTTGCCGCGCACCTCGGCGTCGTACTGCTCATCGTCGGCGGCTGCGGCGAACGCCGCATCCAGGCCGAGCGCGGCAAGTGCATCGGTCAGGATGGCGTCGAAATCCTCACGACCGCCCGGGTGAATCGCGGTACCGAACTCCGTGTAGAGTTTGCCGACCGTCTCGGTGCCGTGCTCGCGACCGACGGCGACGGCGACGCGACCCAAGCGATGGCCGTGACGCATCGCCTCATCGTACGGCCCGGGCTCATTGCCCTCGTTGATCACCTTCAGGCTCACCGGATGCCAGACGACGTCGAAGCCGCGCTGCTCAGCGACATTCGACACCCATCGACTCGTCATCCAGCACCACGGGCAAATCGGGTCGAACCAGAATTCGACGGACGGCTGCGCTGACGGCGATGCGGTTTCGGTGCTCATGCGGCTCAGCCTACTCGCGCGCCGGCGGGCACCGGGAAGAGTTGTTCGATGCGTTCGCGCTGGGCGTGATCGGGGCGCCACCGCTCCCCTGCCCGGGCGTTCTGTCGCACCTGCTCCGGAGTCGTGGCCCCGGCGATGACGCTTGTGACGGGCGCATGATCGAGCAACCAGCCGAACGTTGCTTCCAGCATCGTGACGCCCCATTCGGCGCAGTGCGCCCGATAGGCATCGAGCGCGTCCCAGTCGGCCTGTTCGGCGACGTGGGGGCGTTGCCGCATGATGCGACTGTCGGCAGGAAATCGCGTGCGAGCGAATTTACCGGTCAGCAAGCCATTGGCGAGCGGGAAGAATGGGAGAAACCCGAGGCCGAGATCGCGGGCCGCGGGCACAACGTCTCGGTCGGCGTCGCGCTGCACGAGACTCAGCTCGTTTTGCGCCGAGACGAACGCGCCGGTGCCGAGTTCACTCGCGGCTTCAGCGGCGAGACGCATCTCGTCAGCGCTGAAGTTCGAGTGCCCGAACGCGCGAATCTTGCCTTCCCTTACCAGCTCGTCAAGTGCCGCGACGGTGACCGAAATAGGTGTCGTCGGGTCGGGCACATGCAGTTGATAGAGATCAATGCGGTCGGTCTGCAGGCGGCGCAGCGATCCTTCAACCGACGCACGAATGAACTCCCGTGAGCCGCGAGCACCGGCATAGGGGGCGTCGGCGTCGGGGTGCCCGAACTTCGTGGCGAGCACGACCTCGTCACGCCTGGAGCCGAAAGCACGCCCCATCATCTCCTCACTGCGCCCGAAGGCGTACCCGTAGAGATCTGCGGTGTCGAACAGGGTGATGCCTGCGTCGATCGCGGAGCCGATCACCGCGTCGGTGCCGATTTGCGTCTCGGTCGCGGCGCCCGGCCGCCCGAAGTTGTTGCAGCCGAGGCCGACGGTCGAGACGAACAGGTCAGAGACACCGAGCTGGCGTTGCATGGCTCCCACTGTAGAGGAGCAACGTGAGGCTGCGGCGCGCGGTCGCACACGGGTGTCGGCGCCGACACCGACGGCGGCCGCATGAATTCTTCAAACGCGCGTCACGATTCGCACCTGGACCCGTATTACGAGTGACCAGCGGGCGTTGCACGAGCCCCGTGAATACCGAACGAAGGAAGTTCCATGCACGCCACAGCTGATGCCACGCCCATGCAGACCACTCGCCGCACCCCCGGAAAGGCAGCGGTGGCGATGCGCCGGCTCATCGAATGGGCCGTGTGCGAGCGCGGCGACATCGTCTTCACGATCGCCTGAGCCGCGTCGTTCCGAGCGGGATGATAGGCGCCGGGCCTAGGCTGGGCGCATCACGTATTCCCGATCGTCAGGAGCTTCAGTGCCAGGAACGAACCTCACCCGTGCGGAGGCGCAGGAGCGCGCCGCAGTCGTCTCGACGAATCGCTACGAGGTCGCCCTCGATCTCACGACCGGCGCGCAGAATTTCGCCGCCGTCACCACGATTCATTTCAGCGGCACCGCCGGGGCGTCCACGTTCATCGACCTCATCGCGGACTCAGTGGAGCGCGTCGAGTTGAACGGTGCCGCGCTCGACCCGGCCGAGGTCTTTGCCGATTCGCGTATCCAGTTGCCCGGTCTCGCCGCCGAGAACGTGCTCAGGATCGCCTCGACGCAGCGCTACACCAACACGGGTGAGGGGCTGCACCGCTTCGTCGATCCCGCCGACGGTGAGGTCTACCTCTACTCGCAGTTCGAGGTGCCCGACTCGCGCCGCATGTTCCCGGTCTTCGAGCAGCCCGATCTCAAGGCTACGTTCGCGTTCACCATCACCGCGCCCGCGCGCTGGCACGTCGTCAGCAACCAACCGACCCCCGAGCCCGCCGATGCCGGCGTCAAGGCCGCCGCGCAGGGCGAAGACTGGGCGGAGCAGGCCATCGCGACCTGGGCATTCGAGCCGACGCCTGTCATGTCGAGCTACATCACGGCCCTCATCGCCGGCCCGTACCACGTCGTCCGTTCCGAGCTCACGAGCCGCGACGGTCGCACCATTCCGCTCGGCGTCTTCTGCCGCGAGTCGCTCGCACCGCACCTCGATGCCGACTACATCTTCGATAAGACGCGCGAGGGCTTCGAGTTCTTCGAAGAGCAATTCGACTACGCCTACCCGTTCGACAAGTACGACCAGTTGTTCGTGCCCGAATACAACATGGGTGCGATGGAGAATGTCGGCGCGGTCACCTTCACCGAGGCGTACGTCTTCCGCAGCCAGGTGACCGACGCGATGCGCGAGCGTCGCGTCGTCACGATCCTGCACGAACTCGCGCACATGTGGTTCGGCGACCTGGTGACGATGCGGTGGTGGAACGACCTGTGGCTCAACGAATCGTTCGCCGAGTACATGTCGACGCTCGGTGTCGCCGAGGCGACCGAGTGGACCGAGTGCTGGACGACGTTCGTCGCTTCGGAGAAGTCATGGGCGTACCGGCAGGATCAGCTGCCCTCCACGCACCCGATCGTCGCCCCGATCCGTGACCTCGAAGACGTGCTCGTCAACTTCGACGGCATCACGTACGCGAAGGGCGCGTCGGTGCTCAAGCAGCTCGTCGCCTGGGTGGGTCGCGAGCCCTTCATGCAGGGCGTGCACGACTACTTCGTGAAGCACCATCACTCGAATACCGAGCTGCCCGACCTGCTCACGGAGCTCGAAGCCCGCAGCGGCCGCGACCTCACCGGCTGGTCGAAGCTGTGGCTCGAGACCGCGGGCGTCAACACGCTGCGCCCGGAGTTCGAGCTCGATGCAGACGGCCGCTACGCCCGCTTCGCCATCGCGCAGTCGGCGATCGCCGAGTACCCCACGATCCGCCCGCATCGCATCGCCGTCGGACTTTACGAGGTCGAGGGCGGCGTGCTGCGCCGCACGCAACGCATCGAACTCGACGTGGATGGCGAGCGCACCGACGTCGCCGAACTGGTCGGCGTGGCGCAGCCCGCGCTCCTGCTGCTGAACGACGACGATCTGACCTACGCGAAGATCCGCCTCGACGAGCGCTCGCTCGACACGGCTGCGGCGCACCTGGGCAGCGCCGAGGATTCGCTCGCACGCGCGCTGCTCTGGGGCACGTTCTGGGATGCGACGCGAGACGGCGAGTTTCCAGCGAGCCGGTTCATCGACATCGTGCTGGCGCACATCGGCCGCGAGGCGGCATCGACCACGCTGCGCACCCTGCTCGGCCAGCTGCTGCTCTCGGCGGCGAGCTATGTGGCTCGCGATCGACGCGAGGCGACCGGGGCAAAGGTCGCGGATGCGCTGTGGGAGCTCGCGGCGAACGCCGAGGCTGGCTCCGATCGACAGTTCCAGTTCGTGAAGTCGTTCGCGCAGGCTGCCACGAGCGCCGCACAGCTCGACATCGTGCAGGCTCTGCTCGACGGCGACCGTTCGCTCGACGGGCTGGCGATCGACACCGACCTCGGGTGGGAGCTGCTCTATTCGCTCGCCGCGGGCGGCCGCGCCACCGACGCGCAGATCGATGCGCGTCTCGCGGAAGACCGCACGGCGAACGGTAATCAGTCGGCCGCGCACGCGCGTGCTGCGCTTCCGACGGCGGATGACAAGGCACGCGCCTGGAGTTCGGTGTTCGACGATGCCGACAAGCCGAACGCGATCGTCCGCGCGACCGCCGCAGGGTTCACGCACGCGCACGACCTCGCCGTGCTCGAGCCGTACGTCGAGCGCTTCTTTGCCGCGCTGCTGCCGATCTGGGAGTCGCGCAGCTACGCGATCGCCGAGGAACTCGTCGAGGGCTTCTACCCGGCGGAGCTGGCAAGCGAAGCCCTTGCGCAGGCGACCCGTGCATGGCTCGAAGCGAACGGTGAAGCCCCGGCGGCCCTGCGCCGCATGGTCTCGGAGCACCTTTCGGGTGTCGAGCGCGCGCTGCGCGTGCAGGCGGCCGACCAGGAGGCCTAAATGGATGGCGACGGTGTCGAGGAGGCAGTCGGGAACGCGTTTCACGACTTCCTGACCACCTATCAGGTGCCGCTCACGATCGCGCTCATCGTGATCGTGGCGGTGCTTCTGAATTGGCTGCTGCGCAAGCTCCTGATGCGCACCGTCACGCACGTGGTGCGCGGGGTGAAGAAGGCGCAAGACGTCGACACGACGTCTGAGATGCGCGCGGCGCCCTACGTGAGCGCACGCGCCGTGCAGCGCACGCGCACCCTCGGCACCGTCGGCCGCGCAGTGATCACCTGGGCGATCGTGGTCATCGCGCTGATCCTGATCCTCAGCCAGCTCAACGTCGATCTGGGCGCGCTGCTCACCTCTGCGGGCATCGTCGCCGCCGGGCTCGCTTTCGGGGCTCAGAACATCGTGAAAGACATCTTGAATGGCGTCTTCATGGTGTTCGAGGATCAGCTCGGGGTCGGGGACGTCGTCACCATCGGCGCCGTCAGCGGCACCGTCGAAGACGTCGGCATCCGCGTGACACAGGTGCGCGCGATCGATGGCACGCTCTGGTTCATTCGCAATGGCGAGATCCTCACCCTGGGCAACGCCTCGCAAGGGTGGGGCCAGGCCGTCATCGACGTGACCGTTGACGCCCGGCAAGATCTCGCGCACGTCACCGAGGTCACCCTCGATGCGGCGAAAGAGCTGCTGCGTTCCGAGCGCTACGCCCGCAAGGTCACCGGTTCGCCCGAACTGCTCGGCCTCGAAAGCATTTATGGCGACCGCGCGACGCTGCGGCTCACCGTGCGCACGCGGCCCGAAGCGCAGTGGGAGGTGCAACGCGGCATTCGCGCAGAACTGCGCCGCAAGTTCCGCGAGCACGACATCACCCTGGCAGACGAGCTGCCGAAGCCGCCCGGAGGCGCAGCATGACCAGCATTCCGTCGATCCCAGGCAGTTCCAGCGCTCACCCAGCAGCGAACTTGCCGCAGGCCGCGCCAACGGCGCCCGCGAAACTCACGCTGCGTTCGGGCGAGCAAGGAAACGCGGTGACCGACACCGTGTGGTCCCAGGTCGGCGGCACCCCCACCTTCGAGATCATCGCCGAGGCGTTCTACCGCGGGGTGCGCACCGACGAGGTACTCGCCCCGATGTATCCCGATGACGACTGGGAGGGTGCCACCTGGCGCCTGCGCGCATTTCTCGAACAGTACTGGGGCGGACCGACGACCTACTCCGAACAACGCGGCCACCCGCGACTGCGCATGCGGCACCAGCCGTTCGCGGTCACCCCGGATGCACGCGAGCGCTGGCTGCGCCATATGCACGCGGCGCTCGACGAGGCCGCACTGCCACCGATGCACGACGCCGCATTCCGCGACTACGTGGAGCGCGCCGCGACCGCGATGGTGAACCGCTTCGAATAGGCTTCCGACGACCAAGATGTTTCGCGTCGCGTCACTCGAAATCCGGAAGCCCGGCTTACTAGACTGCTGGCATGAGCCTGCATCTCACCGACGATCCTGCAGCCGATGAGCTGCTGACGAACAATCCACTCGCGCTCCTCATCGGCATGCTGCTCGATCAGCAGATCGCCATGGAGGTCGCGTTCGTCGGCCCACTCAAGATTCAGCAGCGCGTGGGTGACGTCGATGCGCGTACCATCGCGGCGACCGACCCCGAGGTGTTCCTCGAAGCGTTCAAGCAGACGCCCGCGGTGCACCGGTTTCCCGGCTCGATGGCGACGCGCGTGCAGACGCTCTGCCAGACGCTGGTCGACGAGTGGGGCGGCGACGCCGCGGCGATCTGGACCGAGGGCGATCCTGACGGCAAGACCGTACTGAAGCGTCTCAAGGCCCTTCCCGGTTTCGGCGAGCAGAAGGCCAAGATCTTCCTCGCCTTGATCGGCAAGCAGCTCGGCTTCTCGGGCGCGGGGTGGCGTGAAGCCGCCGGCGCCTATGGCGAAGAGGGGTCACGACGCAGCGTCGCCGACATCACCTCGCCGGAAACGCTGCTCGAGGTGCGTGAGACGAAGCGTGCCGCGAAAGCGGCAGCGAAACAGGGGCGCACGGCATGATCCGCGATTCGGTCCGGCGCCGAGAAGCAGAGCCGATGTGCTGATGCCCGATCCACTCGCGCTCAACGGCGCAACGACATTCACGCAATCGGCCGAACGCGTCGTCGCCTACCTGCGCGAACATACTCCGCTCACCGACTGGTCGGTCTCACGCGTCGCGAACGGCGAGCAGATCCACGTGCACGTGCAGCATGACCAAGTGCTCTCAGTGGGCGACCGTGTCGACTGGAGCGAATCGTTCTGCAGTCGAATGTCGAACGGCGCCGCTCACGTGGTTCGCGATTCCCGCGCCGACCCCGATTACGCCGATCTCACCGCAGCGGCCGACGTAGGCGCGTACGCCGGATACACGATCCGCGATGACAATGGCGACCTGTTCGGTGTGCTCTGCGGGGTGCGGCCTGAACCCTTGCGCATCGAAGAGACCGTCGATGAAGAGCTGGTGCGACTGCTCAGCGAGCTGCTCTCGACGCAGCTCGAGCTTTCGCGCAACATCGACCGTGAGCGTCGCAGCATCGCCATCGCCGACGCGCTCGCGCACTCCGATGCGCTCACCGGGGTGCTGAATCGTCGAGGTTGGGATCGGGTCGTCGCCGACGCGCAGGAGCGCGTCGATGCCTTCGGCGATCCAGTCTCGATTGCGATCATCGATCTCAACGGACTCAAAGTCGTGAACGACCGCGACGGCCATGCCGCCGGCGACCGACTGATCGCGCGAGCCGCCGAAGCGTTGCAGGCTGCGGCATCGCCCGCGCACCGCGTCGCCCGCATCGGTGGCGATGAATTCGCGATTCTGGCGAACGGCGTCACGACGCATCAGTTGCCCGCACACTTTCAACGTTTCAGCGATGCGCTGAACACGGCGGGAGTCTCCGCATCACTCGGTTGCGCCCCTGCGGTGCCGGGCGTCGCGACGGTCTTGGAGGCGATCTCGACCGCAGACGCGGAGATGTACGCCCAGAAGCACGCGGTGCGTATCTGATCAAGCGAGCGAGGCCACGGCCCCCAGTCACAACAGTGCACGGTGCGTTGGTGGGCTCCCTGATCGGTGTACGCTCGTAGGGCTGCCCCCGTAGCTCAGTGGATAGAGCAACGGCCTTCTAATCCGTTGGTCGCAGGTTCGAATCCTGCCGGGGGCACCCACGAACAACGCGCCCGCACCCCGTCGATTTGAGGGGTGCGAGCGCGTTTTCTGCAGGCTCGAGCTAGCCGCGCGCGAGGTGCTTCGGCCGCTCGAGGAAGAGCACCGCGACGACGCCGACGAGCATCACGATCGCGGGGAGCAACAGCGTCTGCGACATCGCGTCGGAGAATCCGGGCACGATCTGTGCGGGCAGCTGCCCGCCACCGATACCGCCCGCCGCGTCAGCCGCCCCGGGCAGGTTCGCTTCGAGGCGCGACTGGATGAACGCCGCGATCGCCGCCGAGCCGATCGCCGATCCGATGGTGCGGGTCGTGTTGTAGATACCGGCCCCGGCTCCGGCCTGGCGCGGGTCGAGGTTGCGCGTCGCCGTGGTGGCGAGCGGGCCCCACATGCCGGCGTTGCCGACACCGATAAGGAACGACGGCAGCAGGTAGACCCAGATCGGAGTGTCGGCGTTCATGAGCGCCGAGTACCAGAACAACGCACCCGAGACGAGCAGTAGACCGGGGACGAGCAGGAAGCGGGCGTCGATGCGATCGAGCAGCCGACCGACGAGTGGCGAGAGCACTCCCGCAGCAACCGCCGTCGGTACCATGAGCAGTGCCGACTGCGTGGGCGTGAGGCCGCGTGCGAGCTGAATGAAGAACATCATCGGCAGCGTCATGCTGGTGACGACGAAACCCACCACTGAGATGCCGATGTTCGCGATCGAGAAATTGCGATCGCTGAAGAGTCGCAGCGGCACCAGGGGCTCGCTGCGGGTCTTCGCCTGCTGCCAGATGAAGAGGCCCATGACCGCCACGCCGGCAGCGATGGTGCCCCAGATCCATGCAACCCAGTCGTACTTCTCGCCTTCCTGGAGACCGAACACGATGAGGAACAGCGAGACCGCCGAGAGGAAGACGCCGAACAGATCAAACTTGTGCTCGTGGGTGTCGAGCTGCGGCACGAGGATCGCGGCGAGCACGAAGCCGATGATGCCGACCGGCAGGTTGACGAAGAAGATCCACTCCCAGCCGAGGCCGTCGACGAGCAGGCCGCCGGCGAGCGGGCCGACGAGTAGCGCGACACCTGAGGTGGCACCCCACAGGCCCATGGCCGCTCCGCGCTGAGCAGGCGGGAAGGTGCGGGTAATCACGGCCATGGTCTGCGGTGTCATGAGCGACGCACCGATGCCCTGCACCGCACGGAAGACGATGAGCCACTCGAGCGAGCCTGAGAGCCCGCACCCCAGTGAGGCGAGTGTAAAGATGACGAGGCCAACGAGGTAAACGTTCTTCGGCCCGAAGCGGTCGCCCAGGCGGCCGGTGATCAAGAGGGGCACGGCGTACGCCAGCAGGTAGGCGCTGGTCACCCATACAACGTTGTCGAGGTTGTTGGTGTTGGGGTCGAGTGCCGCTTTGATCGCGGGGTTGGCGACCGAAACGATCGTCGTATCGACGAGGATCATGAAGAAGCCGATGATCATCGCCCAGAGCGCGGGCCAGGGGCTGCGCGGTGCGGTGTGCGACGCGCCGGTCGCTGCCGCGGGGGTCGCTGCGCTGGAGGTATCGGTCATTGCCGTGCTGCCTTTCGGAGTTGCAAGTAGTGCTCAGTCTGTGGTGAGGCGCCAGGGCCCCAGGGGAATGCGGGATCGGCCAGACGCTGCAACAGCGTCTGCAACCACTGCAGGTCAGCGTGTCTCATTGCGGCCGTTCGCTCGATCTCGATCACGTACTGCATCGGTGCGTGCGCTGCCGTCGCCGCATCGAGCGCCTGCTCGGCTCGGGTCAGACTTTCGGCGAGTGCGGTCTGCCGCTGGGTGAGCAGCATCAGGGTGTCTTCGCGCGAGAGGTTGTGCGCTTCGGCGAGCGCCACTCGGAAGTCGGTCGCCCGATCCACCCGCGGCAGCTGCTCGCGCACCCACGCCACCATTGCCGCGTCGCCGCGTTCGGTCAGCGAGTAAGTCGTGCGCTCGGGGCGGTTGCCGTCTCGGTCCACCCCGATCTCTTCGAGGAGCGCGTGCTCAAGCAGTCGCGCGACCGTGTGGTACAGCGTGCCGTTCGTCACTTTCAACAGTCGATCGCGCTCGCGAGCTCGCAGCAGCCGCATCATTTCGTAGGGGTGCATGTCGCCCTCGCGCAGCAGCGCGAGGAGCATCACGCCGAGCGGCGTCAGCTTCGGATTCGTCATCATCCCCCTATTGGTCCACATGGAATATACCACTTGGAACAGCAAGCTACGACCAGTAGGATCTTGAGGTGCCCGCTTCCCGCCGTCAGAAACTCCCCTTCGAGGTGTGGGCCCTGGTTGCCGGAGGCTTCACTGTGGCGCTCGGCTACGGCGTGGTGGCTCCCGCGATCCCTCAGTTCGCTCTCGAATTCGACGTGTCGAGCTTCGCCGCATCCGCCATCGTGAGCGCCTTTGCGCTAATGCGACTCGTGTCGGCGCCGCTCGCGGGCTGGGTCGTCGGCAAGCTCGGTGAGCGCAGCACCTACATCATCGGCATTCTGGTCGTTGCCGGCTCGACCGGCGCTGCCGCACTCGCCGTCAGCTACCCGCAGTTTCTCGTGCTCCGCGGCATCGGCGGTATCGGCTCCGCGATGTTCACCGTCGCGGCGACCGCACTGCTCATCAAGGTCAGCCCGACTCATGCCCGCGGGCGCGTAGCGAGTGTCAATGCCGCTGGGTTCCTACTCGGCGGGCTCCTGGGCCCAGTGCTCGGCGGGGCGGTCGCCGTATTCGGTCTCCGCGCGCCCTTCGTCTGCTACTTCTTCACCCTCATCGCAGCGGCGACGGTCGTCGCGATCGCGCTCCGCCGTTCTGCAGCTGCCGGCCGCGCCCCGCGCGGCTCCCACGACGAACGCGCGGAGCTCACGCTGGGTGCGGCGCTGCGCATTCCGCAGTACCGCACGCTGCTCTGGTCGGTGTTCACGTTCGGATGGTCGTCGTTCGGCGTGCGCGTCTCGATCATCCCGATCCTCGTCGCCGTCACCTTTCAGGGAGATGCCACCATGGCCGCTTGGGTGCTCGCCGCCTACGCTGCCGGAAACGCGCTCTTGATCTTTCCCTCCGGGAAATGGAACGACACGGTCGGACGCAAACCGCTCCTGGTCAGCGGAAGTGTCATCTTGACCGCCGCCTACGCCGCATTTCCCGCCGCGCCCGTGCTGTGGGCGGCCATCGTCATCATGTTCGTCGCCGGCGCCGGGTCGGCACTGGTGAATCCCGGGCAGCAAGCGGTCCTCGCCGATGTACTCGCAGGCCGACGAGGCGGCGCGGTGGTCGCCGGCTATTCGATGATGAGCGATCTGGGCGGAGTGCTCGGCCCGCTCATCGCCGGAGCCATCGTCGACATCGCCGGCTTCGGTTGGGCGTTTGGCGTTACGGCGGCGCTCATCGCCGTCGCGGCGATCGCGTGGTCGCTGACGCCGGCCTCTCGACCGCTGCTCGAAGACACTGGGATGCCCGAACGAGCATGACCGGGGTCACCCCTCGAGGTCGTCGACCCCCGGAAGCCAGCTGAGCCCCGGCTTGCCCCAACCGTTCTTTCGCTGAGCCTTCTGGGCGCCGCGATTCTCCGGGTGCACAAGCCGGTCAACGTACAGCAACCCCTGCAAATGATCGAACTCGTGCTGCAGAACGCGCGCGAACCACCCGGATGCACTGACCTCGTAGTGCTTCCCATCGATGTCTTGCGCGCGGAGCAGCGCTCTCGGTGACCGGCGCAGGGCGAACCGCTTCCCCGGGAACGACAGGCACCCCTCGACCTCGTCATCGTCGGGCAGTCCCGGTTCCGCGGGGGTGATCCAGAGTTCGGGATTGATCGCAACGCCTCGCTCGGGCGCCTCGTCCTGATCCTCATAGATCCAGACGAACACCTGCTGATCGACGCCCACCTGAGGTGCTGCCAGCCCGACTCCCGGAGCCGCCACCGTCGTCTCGAACATGTCGTCGACGAGCGCGCGCAGGGTGTCGTCGAACGCGGTAACTGGGGCGGCGGGACGATGCAACACGGGCTCGCCAGAGATCACGATGGGGAGAACAGCCATGCCGGCCAGTTTACGGCGTCGCCTGTGCCAGCCGCGCCGCCCCCGAACCCGCCCGGCGATCCAGCAGCAGAATGCACGCGACTAGACTGGAGCGATTGCGAGCGATCACCGACGCTCGCTACGCAGCAGCGAGGAGCAATCGTGCCGAACACGCCAGCGGACCAGATCGTCTGGATCGACTGCGAGATGACAGGTCTCGACGTCGATGCCGATGGGCTCTGCGAAATCGCGGTCATCGTCACTGATTTCGACCTGAAACCGCTCGACGCCGGCTTCGAAATCGTCATCAACCCGGGCGAAGCCGCACTCGCGCACATGAACGACTTCGTGCGCTCAATGCACGAGAAGTCGGGGCTGCTGCCGAAGATCGCGAGTGGCGCGACCCTCGCAGATGCCGAACAGCAGGTCATCGACTATCTAAAGCGATTCGTCACGGCGGGCCGTCGTCCGCTCGTCGCCGGCAACACGATCGGCATGGATCGCCGATTCATTGCAAAGTATCTTCCGACGCTTGAAGAGCGCCTGCACTATCGCAGTGTCGACGTATCGACCATCAAGGAGCTCAGCCGTCGCTGGTATCCGGCTGGGTACTTCGCAGCGCCCGAGAAGCGCGGAGGGCACCGTGCGCTCGCCGATATCGCCGAGTCCATCCAGGAGCTGGCCTACTTCCGCGACGCCGTGATGGTCGCTCAGCCCGGGCCCGACAAGGCAGCCGCGACGGAGCTCTCACGCGCCGCAATCGACCGCTACGCGAGCCTCATCGACACGGAGCAGACCGAGCCCGAACCGCAGTAGTCCCACTCCCCCCTCGCCCACTACAGTTAAACCTGGACTGGGCAATGCGTGCCCACAGCATTGGGGGATGCATGAGTGACAGCAGTACCGCCGCAACGCTCGCGGATGGATCGACACCACGACGTAAACGGCAATTCGGCGGGCTGAGCATTCAGTCAAAGTTGCTCATCATGCTGCTCGGCGTGAGCCTGGTCTCGTCGATTGTGGTGGGCGCCATCGGCTTCGTGAACGGGCGGCAGTCACTGCAGGATTCGGCGATCGATCAAGTAACGACGATCCGATCCATGCGCGCGACCGAGATCGAGACGGCGATCCAGACGATCCGTCTCGATGCCTCGCTGCAGTCGCGCAATCTCAGCGCGCAGACACTGTCGCGTGAAATGAACAGAGCTGCAGAGCCGTTCTGAGCTGAGCGAAGCCGACAACGCAGCGCTCACGTCATACTACGCGGATACATTTATTCCCGAGCTCGAGAAGCGGGCTGATCACGCTTATGGAGACGAAGCGTTCATTCCTGACTCAGTTGCGGGCAAGTATCTGCAGTCCCAGTACACGACCAACAATCTGACACTCGACGACAGCGGCTACGAAGCCCAGTTGCGCATGAATGACGCCGGCGACGGAACGACCTACTCGGCCGCGGCTGATCGCTATGGCGACTACTTCACTCGTCTGATCGATCAGGCCGGATACGAGGATGCGCTGCTGCTCAACCTCGACGGCGACGTCGTATTCTCAGCGTTCAAGGGCACCGAGCTCGGCACGAACCTCAATACCGGCCCGTATCGTGAAACCTCGTTCGCCGATCAGTACCGTGCGGCCATCGCGACGAACTCCGTCGACACCGTGATGATGACGGACTTTGAACGATGGATCCCTTCCTTGAACGTGCCCGCCATGTGGGTCATCTCGCCGATCGGCAACAGCAGCGGGATCACCGGAGCGTTGGCGTATCAGGTGTCGATCGACCGTATCAACGATGTCATGACCGGCAACGAGCAGTGGAAGCAGCAGGGCCTCGGCGACACCGGCGAGGTGTACCTCGTCGGCCGCGATAATCTGATGCGCAGCAACTCGCGCATGCTCATCGAGGATCCGGAGAACTATGCACAACTCGCCGTCGACGGCGGCAATTCTCCCGCGGTGGCCCAGCGCATCGTCGACGTGGGCGGCACGACGCTGCTGCAAGAGATCAACACCCCCGCGATCGAGTCGGCGAAAGCTGGTGAGAAGGGGGCAATCGTCGGACGCGACTACGTTGGCCATGAGAGCATCACCGCTTACGCACCACTCAACATCGAGGGGCTCGACTGGATGGTCGTCGCACGCATCAATACCTCCGAAGCCTTCGCCCCGGTCACCGCGTTCACCCGCAACGTGCTGCTCTCGCTACTCGGCATACTCGTCGCGGTATCGCTCCTCTCGCTCGCGCTCGCTCAGGTGTTCACCCGACCGATCCGACGTCTCGTCGATGCGACGCACCACATTGCCGAGGGCGACCTCGACGTGCGGGTGCCCGATGCATCGCGCGATGAGTTCGGCGGACTCGGCAGCGCCTTCAACGACATGGCCTCGAGCCTGCGCTTGAAGCAGGATCTGATCGACGAGCAGCGCGTCGAGAACGAGAAACTGCTGCACACCTTGATGCCCGAGAGCGTCGCCGCCCGCTACAAGCAGGGCGACGAGGCGATCAGCGAGGCGCACGAGAACGTCTCGGTGGCCTTTGCAGAGCTCGTCGGATTCGACGACTATGCGCGCGGCCTCACCCCCGAAGAGGAGATCAGTCAGCTCAACACGCTGATGCGCGGGTTCGATGAAGCCGCTGAGAAGGCCGGTGTTGAGAAGGTGCGTACTCTGCGCGGCGGCTACCTCGTCTCATCCGGTCTCGTCGTGCCGCGCGTCGACAACGTACGCCGCAGCGTGGAGTTCGCGAAGTCACTCGTGACGGTGGTGGAGCGCTTCAATGCACAGAACCGGTCCTCGATCTCCGTGCGAGCCGGCGTCGATACCGGCACCGTGACAAGCGGCCTCGTCGCCCGCAAGACCCTCGCCTACGATCTGTGGGGCGATGCGGTGAGCCTGGCCTACCGAGTGCGCTCGGTCACCGGCGACCCCGGCGTGTATGTGAGCCAGACCGTGTACAACCGCACGCAGGAGATCTTCGAGTACGTCGAGGCCGGCACTGTCGAGTCGCGCGGCGAGCACGAGACGGTCTGGAAGGTCCCCTGATATGGCTGATCTCTTCGCTCAAGCGTGGACGTGGTGGATCATCGTCCTCGCCGTCGGCGTGCCTGTCGTACTCGTCGGACTCACGGAACTCATCACGTTCCTCGCGCGTCGCCGCCATCCGCTTGCGGGGCCGGTGCGATTCTTCCGCAACTGGGTCATCCCGTCCGGGGCGCTCTTCGCCCTGCTCGCGTTCGCGATCACCTCCCCCGCCGAACTCGTGTGGGTGCGCGTTGCCGCGACGGTCTTCGGCTTCCTGCTGATCCTGCTCGTACTGTCTTCCTTCAACGCAGCGCTCTTCGCAAACGCGAAGCCCGGGTCGTGGCGCGAACGCATTCCGTCGATCTTCATCGAGATCGCGCGCCTCGTGCTGGTGGTTGTCGGGCTCGCGATTCTGTTTTCCTGGGTGTGGGAGGCCGACGTCGGCGGCCTGTTCGCCGCTCTGGGCGTCACGTCGATTGTCATCGGGCTCGCACTGCAGAACGCCGTTGGTGGCGTGATCTCCGGCCTGCTGCTGCTCTTCGAGCAGCCGTTCAAGATCGGCGACTGGCTCGACACCGGCAGCGTGCGCGGTCGAGTCGTCGAAGTCAACTGGCGTGCGGTGCACATTGAAACTGGATCTGGCATTCAGATCGTGCCGAACTCCACCCTCTCGGGTGCTTCTTTCACGAATCTCAGCGAACCCGCCGGTCCCTACTTCGCAACGTCTGCAGTGAAGTTCACCACCGACGATCCGCCGCACGAGGTCATGGCGCTCCTGGTCGAAGTTGCGAATGCGCTGCCGATGAAACGCCGCGGCGAGAACGCGACGGTCGACTATTCGGGAAATGCGGCATTCGAAGTCTCGATTCCGGTTGACGGCCCGTCGGATGCGCAGCGGGCTCAGACGCTGTACCTGTCATGGCTCTGGTATGCAGCGCGCCGACGCGGCTTCGCACTCGACGGCGACTCAACGGATCCGATCGCCGAGCCCGAACGGTTGGACGCAGCAATCGAGTTCGTCACACCGACGCTGCACCTTCGCGAAGATGGTCGCGAACTCGTGCGGAAAACTGCGCGACTCGAGCGCTATGGTGTGGGCGAGGTCGTCCTGCCGACCGGCGCTGTCCCCAACTCGGTGCAGGTGGTCGTGTCCGGCCGCGCATCGGTGGCGCTCGAGTCCGATGGCGGGCGACTGGAGTTCACCTCGGCGGGGCCGGGAGACCTCGTCGGCCTGACGGCACTGACCCGCGAGCCGTCTCACGCGGTCGTGGTCGCCGGTGAAATCTTGACGGTGCTGTCGCTGCCCATCGACACCGTCGACGCACTCATCGCGTCACGACCGCGACTGGCGGCCGAAATCGGTGAATCACTCGACCTCAAGCGCAAGCTGGCCGCCGAAGCCGCGCAGCAGATCGGCATCAATCGCGGCATCATTCGACGCACGTGACCGGAGATGCGGCCCCCGGTCTCGCGCAACACGCCGAGACGCCGCGGGGGCCGCGCGGATTGGCGTTCGATCGCAGCATTGGGTTATGATGATACGGTTGCCTGGTTCGCTTCGGTGGGCCAGAACAGCATGGTGGCTATAGCTCAGTCGGTAGAGCACCGGCTTGTGGTGCCGGTGGTCGCGGGTTCAAGTCCCGTTAGCCACCCCAAGATAAACGAAGCCCGCCTCACACTGGAATCCAGTTGCGAGGCGGGCTTCGTCGTGTGACATCACCACTGAGTGACGGGAGATTCACGGGGCAGGCCAGCAGATGGCGCCCCGCGAAGTCTCACTCAGCGCGCAGCGGCGCGGCGCGCGATATCCCCGTGCGTGTAACTTGCGAGCGGATTGAGCCCCGCCTTCTGCCGCAGCGCAGCACGCACCAGGTGCCGCAGGTGGGACCACTTCCCTGCTCGCACGACGCGCGTGCGCAGATCATACGTATCGGTGTACGCCACACGGGGCGCCCAGATGGGCTTGCGTCGACGGTTACCCAACGACGACGTGATATGCAGAAAGACTTGAGCACTCGCCAATGCCGACGCTACGTCGACGCCGACCGAAATCGAGGGCAATGATGCCGGAGCATGCGCCTCGTCTCCCTGCACCGTCGCGAGCGACCGCAGGTCAGTGTAGGCGGGAATGTACGGCAGACAGCGCGCGAAATCGACTCCAAGCTCGGCAATTTCGTCGAGAGGTGCCTGGTCGCTGAAGCCGCGATACCGCTCAAAGGTCCATGCGGAGTGCGGATCGAACGAGGTGACCTGGGCCGAGAATCCGATGTTCATCGCGAGCACATCCGGAATACCGATTCGACGAGCCTCGCGAGCAACCAGGGTTCCCACGTCGGGCATCGTCATCTCGGTCTCGTCGAGCACGACCGAAGCACCGTGCATGAATTCCTGCACGTTCTCGGCATTCACGCCGTCGGTGAACAGATCGATCGCCGCATCAGGGTTGATGTCATGCAACCGCTCGCGAAACACCTCGGCCTTGCTCCGCATGAAGGTCGAGTGAACTGCGCCGTCAACGCGGTTCACATTCTCGGGCTCGAAAACTTCAGGGTCGGCGATACTGAAGCTACTCACGCCCATGCGCGCGAGCTTCAGCCCCAGCTGAAACCCGACGCCGCCCACGCCAGCGATCGCGACACGGGATCGCGTCAGAGCCAACTGTTCGTCTTCGCTCCAGAACCCGTAATTGCGCGCGAACTCGAGCTCATGCGCAGCTCGACTCGTCACAGCGCCGGCTCCGAGAGTACGCGTTTCGGCGCACGCCCGACGAACAGCATGCCGGGCTCAGCGGCGCGGTACTGGTCGATGAAGTCGCCGCCGCGCGCGTTGACGCGTGTGGCTGATGCCGGGATGTCGATCTCGATGGGCAGGTTGTAATCGAGGTAGTGCTCGACGTACCGCGGTTCGCCGATTCGCGAGATCGCGATAGAACCGTGAAGATGCCGCTCAAGCCAGGGCTCGATGATCGCAAATGTCCGCTCAAGACCGTGATTCGCAACGTAGGCCAGCATCACGGCGAACAGATGCCACTGCGCCATCTCCTGCATGACGGCTTTCTCATGCCGGGCGATGACTCGGGAAACCTCGACGCTCACGGCGTTCAGGTCACCCGGGCTGAACGAATCAGGGCAGAAGTCTTCAACCGGGAGGGGGTGATCCTGACCGCGAATAATGAGGCGCGACACGCCGATCACACGCACCCCGTCAGCGTGATTCTCGAATACGGCGAAGGTGGCCGATCGGGCATCGTCGGAGTCACGGTCGGTGCCGTCATCTTGCAACTCGCTCGCATCGAGTTGACCGGTCTGATCCACGTACACACGGCGGCGCAAATCGAAGTGCGCCAGGTATTCCCGTTCGAGCCCGGGAAGCGGCACGTCGTGCACAGCAATGAGACCGACGGCCAACCGCGCGGCCGGGTTGTCAGCAAATACGTCAGAGTCCACGACAGGGATAACGTCGTGATTCGTGACAGAACGGTCAATATGAGACAACGCCGGGGCCCTCCTGAGGCTGCATAGCTGTGACGGCCATGGAAATCATGAATCCCCGGGCGATGACCGCGAACGACTCCTGTGTACTCTCATTTTGCACTAATTGCGATATCCAATGCACGGAATGCGATGTCCGGCGAGTCGCGCTACGACATACGTGAAAGTCATGGCATATCGCGCGCGCCTGATTCGGTCGAAACACGCGGGTGATAGCATGTGGCAACTACGGTCATCGACGATGGGGGGAACGGTGCAGGACGAGAATTGGAACCGGGCGAGCAGTGTGCGCTCCCGCCCGGGCTTCGATGACGCGCGCTCAAAAATGCTCTCCGCCGCGGTGCAGCACGTCGAGTCGGTTGGGCTGACCCTCGGCGTCACTGCCGGCCTGATCGAGCAGATCGCGGCCAATGCCGGCGTCAGTAACAAGCAATTCGCGCAGGCGTGGCCGTCGCACGAGGCGTTCCTCGCCGATCTCTTCACCGAACTCGCGAACCAAGCGCAGATAGACCGCGCCGATACTGAGACGCTGCTGACCACATGGCAGTACCTCAGCATGCGGGTCGGCGACCTGCGGTCGGCCGAAGGACGGCGCAGCGTACTCATCGATATCATCCGCACCGCCGCGGAATACAACTTCGATGTCATCACCGCTTCGAGCAAGTGGCGCACCTACGCCGCTCTCTCTACGACGATTACTGCGTGGCCCCACGGCGAAGCTCGCACGCGTGTACTCGATGCACTGCGTGCGAGCGAGATGTCGTTCGTCGAGACCATGGAAAACTTCTACCGCAACGTGCTCCCGACCGTGGGCTATCGGCTTAAACCGATGTTCCACAACGACTACCAGCCGTTCGTGGTCGCTGCCGCCTCCGTCATCGAGGGCCTGGGCATCGTTCGGGCGACCGTACCGTCGCTCGTGCAAGCCCATTTCACCCGCGAAACCGGCAACGATGCCGAGACCTGGTCGGTTGCCGCACTCTCATTCATGGGTGTTGTCGACGCCTTCATCGAGCGCGACCCCGAGTTCGACGCCGACGAGGCCATTTCGCGCTTGAGCTCAGGCGTCGACGTCACTCCGCCATCGGAAAACACCGCCTACTGACGACAGCTCCGCAATTGGGTGCGGCATCGGTGGCCGACCATCAAGAAATATCGGCGACGATGCCGCGTCGACGCAGGCGATCCAACGTCAGCGCGAGTGTGACCGGCCGCCCGAAGTAGTAGCCCTGCGCATCGCGCACACCGAGATTGATCAGAATGTCGGCCATTTCTCGACTCTCGATTCCCTCGACAATCACGCGATGCCCCAGGTTGTCGCCGAACGATTGGAATGCTTTGATGACCTCTCGCTGACGCGCATCATCAAGGTTGTCGATCAAACTCTTGTCGATCTTCAGAATATCCATCGGAAAATGAACGAGGGCGCCGACCACGGAGTCGTCGGATCCGTAATCGTCAAGGGCGAGCAGCACACCAGCACGTTGCAGGCGTTCAGCGTCGTGCCGCAGATCATCGGTCACGGTGCGCAGCGAGCGCTCGTTGAGTTCGATGCACAACTTGATATTCGGGTGGGCCTGCGCAGCGTCTCGAATGTAGGGGCCGAGCTGGTTCTCGCTGATCTGCCCGAGTTCGAGATTTACCGTCATGCACTCGACCGAGGGCTCGATCGTTCGAAACTGCTCGGCGGCTTCCAGAGCCTTGCGGATGACCTGCTGCGTCAGTTCATTCATGAGCCCCAAGCTCTTCGCGCGAGCGATGAGCGAGGGCGCCGAGATCGGGCCGAGTTCGGGGTCAACGTAACGCGTCAGTGCCTCGAACGCCCACAGGCGGTTGGTCGACATATCCACGATCGGTTGGAACGCCAACATCAATCGATTCTCGCGAATCGCACGCGCGACGATTTCGTTCAATCGCGTCGAACGGTGGGAGGAGACGCTCACGCTGCTGCTCTCAACGACGCTCCCCTGCCGTCGCGTGCGCTTCGCGTGCAACATGGTGCGGTCCGCGTCTTCGACAAGTGATTGTGCGTCGATCTCTCGATGACTCGAGAACGCCAGTCCTGCGCTCACCACGGGGCGCATCAGGTGGCCTTCGAGATCGATCTGCTCGCTGAGCGCGGCGACAATCTGATCTGCAGAGTCCTTCGCCTGATCGATTGAGACGAGACCGGTCAGAATCACCACGAATTCATCGCCGCCGACGCGCGAGACGAAATCGCCACCGCCAGCTGCGCGCTGCAGTCGGCGTGCGATCGCGCACAGCAGTTCGTCGCCTGCGCGGTGACCGTAGTTGTCGTTCAGCTTCTTGAAGTTGTCGAGGTCGAGAAACAGCAGCGCGATGCCCTCGTGATACGGTCGGTGCTCATTCGCCTCGACGAGAGCCTTTTGAAACGCACCGTAGTTGGGCAAGCCGGTGAGGGGATCGCTGTTCGCCCGCTGTTCGAGGGTGTCAACTTCTTCTTGCATGCGCGCCGCCTCAGTGGCGAGATGCGCGAGTGTCGAAAGCGTGCGCTCGTCATCGCGACTGAAGGTGCCCCCACCGACCTTGCCTGACGCAACGAGAAACTGGTCGACGCCAGATTCGACGCGCACTGGGGCACCGATCTCTCGGCGCTCGGGGGCGCCACCACGAAGCTCGACCTCGTCGGCGTGCACGATCGCCTGCGCGCGGTCGCGCAGCACCCCTGCAAGCGCCTCTCCGCTTTGACGGGGGAACTCAATGGCCGCGTCCACAACAGCGTGCAGGCGGGCTTCCACATCATCAGAGCGTGAGCGCTGCGCGAGCACGTAGAAGATCGACCCGGCAAGCAGCACGACGAATGGGGTCAGGCTCACATTGGGGTCGCCCTCGAGCCAGGAGATCACGGACGCGTCGACGTAGTTGATCAGAATGGACGCTGCCGCGACGATGCAGATGACAACGAGTACCCGCAGCGGGCGCACCGCCGAGGTGATGATGCTCCGGTCGGATGCGGATCGCGTGCGCTGACGCACGAACTCGACGACCAAGAAGACGGAGTAGTAGGCCGCTGTTGCCAGAACGAACGCGGCGACGAACCAGATGTCAAGTGCGGCGAGGCCGACCCGCACGCCCACGAACGCGCAGGCACCGAGCGTGCTCACTCCGGTGAGATAACAGGCGTGCACGACATTGCGTCGCATAATCGTCTGTGAGATCAGCACGCCGATCGCCCACACGCAGATTCCGAGAAACGGCGCGCCGTGCATCGGCTCGATTGCGAGCATCACGATTGACACGCCGACGACCGGGTATCCCCGCTCATATCCGATGCGCAGCTGGAACGGCCCGCAGATGATCACGCTGGCGATCACGGTGAGCACAAGCGTCCACGATCTCGGTTCAGAACCGGCGAGCGCCACGATGCCGACGATGACCGCGGCGACCGCAATCACGATGAACGGCGCCGCGAATACCCGGTCGCGCACCATCATTGCTTCGCGTCCCACCACGACCCCATTCCCGAATATGCCTGTCGCAGCAGTGTAATTGCGAGTGGCAGCAGCTCATTATGGCATGCGCGGGATGTCGCGACTCACCTATTCGTCACCCGCGAATGAGTCGTTCTGTGTAGGGTGAAGACATGCTCGAGATCTCGCACGAGGACTTCGAATCCCTGGTCGCTGACGGCCTCGATTCGCTGCATGACGACATGCTCGCGCAACTCGACAACGTGATCTTTCTCGTCGAAGACGAGCCGGCAGACGGCAGCGATGTGCTCGGCGTCTACGAGGGCTTCTCCTTGGCAGAACGCGGCGTCTACGGATACGGCGAGGAACCGGATCGCATCATTCTCTTCCGGGAGAATCTCCTGCGGCACTGCGCCGACCACGACGAGCTGGTGCACGAGATCCGCGTCACGCTGGTGCACGAAATCGCCCACTTCTACGGCATCTCCGAATCGCGCATCCACGAGCTCGGATGGGGTTGACCATGCAGGCGACGGATGCGCAGCGCAGCGAAGGGTTGGTGGCACGCCATGATCCGACCTGGCAAACCGTGGTGTGGGACGATCCGGTGAATTTGATGTCGTACGTCTCCTACGTCTTCCAGCAGCACTTCGGGTTCTCACGGGAACGCTCGGAGGAACTCATGCTGCGCGTGCACCACGGAGGCAGCGCGGTGGTCGCCGAAGGCGCTCGGGAGGCGATGGAGATGCACGTCGAAGCGATGCACGGCTATGGTCTCTGGGCGACCGTGCGCCAGGGAGGGCCCTCATGAAACTCCTCCCGATCCCCGGCACCGGATTGCGGCTGCTCCTCGACCACGACGAAGCCGCGATGCTCGACCAGCTCATCACGCAGCTCACGCAACTGCTGCAGAGCCACAGCAGCACCGCGCTCGATCCCGACCCGCTGTTCGCAAGTCTCGAAGTAGGCGGTTCAGACGAAACTCCCGACGATCCGGCGCTCGCCCGACTCTTTCCAGACGTCTACGAGGACTCAGACGAGTCGGGCACGTTCCGCAGCGTCACGGAACAGGGACTCATCAATCGTAAACTGCACGATGCGATGGAAGTGACGGCGGCCCTGGGGCTCGGCGCCGATGCCATCGACGAGACCTCCGCGGTCGAGGTGGAGATCACCCCCGCATCGCTGCCGGCCTGGGTGCGCACTGTCACCGCACTTCGACTGGCGATCGCCGCACGCATCGGTCTCGATGAAGCGGAGGATCGCGAACGGCTGCTCGAGCATGAAGACTCACGGGGCACCGTGCTCGTGTTCGATTGGTTGGCCGCGATCCTCGAGTCCGTACTGGCCATCTTCGCGTCGGTGACGGCAGAAGCAGGCGTCTCGGATGAACACAGCGACGACGAAGTCGAGTGAGACCGGCTATCCCTGATCGGGCCGAGGGGTCTCGAGCGAACGCGGGTCGACGACGACCCCGCGCCCGGTGAGCAGGCTCGCAGAGGTGACACCGTCGGTACCGAACCGCCCCCGCACCTCATCCACCGCGTGATCGACCGCGCGCCAGCCGTCGTCATCGCTCCACAGCGCTGCGAGATCGCTACCGGCGGCGACGAGTTGCTCGGCACGCACGCCGATCAACCGCACCGCTCGGCCGCCGCGGTCGACGCCCTCGAACAGTTCTTTCGCGGTCTGGAAGATGCGTTGAGTCGCGTGCGTCGCTTCACCCAGCGTTCGGGAACGGGTGATGGTTTCAAAGTTGCCCCAGCGCACTTTAATCGAGATCGTGCGCGATTCGAGCCCGGCTGCGCGCAACCGCTCACCAGCGCGCGTCGATAACCTCAGCAGTTCACGATGCAGCACCGCCTGATCCGAGACATCATGGGCGAAAGTCTCCTCATGCCCGATGCTCTTCTCTGCGCGCGTCGTCTCGACCCGGCGCGCATCGCGACCGTTCGCGAGATCGTGCAAGCGCTGCGCGCTCGCACGCCCGACAATGCGTTCCAGAGCTGCGAGCGGCTCACGAGCGAGCTCCCCTACCGTGTGAATCGCTCGCGCGTGCAGCGCGCGTTCGGTCGCCTGCCCGACGCCCCACATCGCTCCGATCGGCAGGGGGTGCAAGAACTCGAGCGTGCGCGCGGGGGGAATCTCGAGGATGCCATCGGGTTTCGCCCGCTGGGACGCGAGCTTCGCGATGAACTTCGTGCCGGCCAGCCCCACCGAGGCGGGGAGCCCCGTGCGCTCGCGCACGCGCTCACGAATCGCACGCGCGATCTCCATGGGAGCACCGAAGAGCCGCACGGTACCCGCGACGTCGAGGAACGCCTCGTCGATGCTCAGCGGTTCAACCAGGGGCGTGAACTCCTCGAAAACGGCCATCACCGCGCGCGATGCCTCGCGGTACTTCGCGTAGGTGGGAGTGACGAGCACGAGCTGCGGGCAGAGCTGCTTGGCGCGTGCGACCGGCATCGCCGACCTCACACCGAATTTTCGCGCCTCGTAGCTGGCACTGGACACCACGGACCGCGAGGTGTCGTGCGCCGCAGCGACCGGCAGACCGCGCAGCTCGGGGCGTTCGAGCAGTTCCACGGAGACGAAGAACGAGTCCATATCGACGTGCAGCATCGAGGCAATCTCACGCGGCGCTTCGAACATACGTACTATTTCATCACGTCAGGGGGTCAGCTGCCAGTCTCGAGCACGAGTCGCGCGAGTTCCTCGTCGACCACGAGCTCCGTCACGATTCGTGCGGCAAGGGCACCGCGCAGGCTGTCGCGTTTCGCCGTGCCCGAGACGACGCACAGGCGACGCGGAATCCGTCGCACGACGTCGAGCGACGGTCCGCTCGACCGCTCATTCATCGCGATTCCGTCAGTGCTGCCGTCGCTGCGGTAGAAGACAGTGCCGCAATCGCCGACGACGCCCGATCGCACGAGATCCTGCAAATCATCACGGTCGAGGTATCCTCCGGAATAGATGCGGGACCTGGGGTCTCCGATACGGGACCCGAGACCGAAGACGTACAGGTCGCTCGACGCTTGGAGCTCGAGCACACGACTCACGGATCGCTCGCGCCACATCGCACGACGGGTGTTCGGGTCGTCAAAAATCGCGGGTACCGAGAACTGATAGACGGATGCGGCGAAAGCGTTGCCGAAGCCTCCGAGCAGCTCGGCCGCATATGACACACCGGTCGTGCGCACGTTCGCCGCGCCGTTCATCTGCACGATGCGTGCCTCGTGCACGGTCTTCGAGGGCAAGTGCCGCGCCACGGCGCTCATCGTGGCACCCCAGGCGACGCCGATGGTCGATCGATCGCCGACCGCCGCGGCGACCCGGTAGGCAGCCGTGCGCGCCGTGCGCTCGAGACGATCAGCCTCGCTCGCGCGAACCGGTGATGACACAACGTGCGCCGTAATCCCGTAGTGCTCGGACAAGCGCTGTTCGAGCTGCGAGCGAGCCTCTTGCGGCGAGTGCACCTGAATCTCGACGAGGCCGGTGTCGCGCGCGTAGGTGAGGAGCCGCGACACGGATGAGCGGGAGATCCGCATCTCCCCTGCAATCGCCTCCATGGTGAGATTCTGCAGGTAGTAGAGCTGCGCTGCACGCAATGCTTCCCGTGATTTGGACGGATTTGCAGACACCGGTGCCCCTTTCGTCGCATGAGATGAACACATCATGCACATACGTGCAACGGTCTTGCAACTCAGTGCACGAGTGGAGGAAGCTGAGGCCAACGCTGAAAGGTTTGGAGCCATGAACGATCGCACCCCGACTATTCGCCCTGCTGTCACGCGATTGCAGGATCGCCCGCACGCCGATGTGCTGATCATCGGTGGGGGCATCAACGGGATCGCGACCTTCCGCGAGCTGGCGCTCCAGGGCGTCGATGTCGCGCTCGTCGAGCGCGGAGACTTCGTATCGGGCGCGTCGTCGGCGTCGAGCCACATGGTGCACGGTGGGGTGCGCTATCTCGAGAACGGCGAGTTCCGACTCGTGCAAGAAGCAGTGACCGAGCGCAATCGCCTGCTCCGCACGGCACCGCACTACGTGCGACCGCTGAAGACGACCATCCCCATCTTCTCGACGTTTTCGGGCATCCTGTCGGCTCCGTTCCGCCTGCTGGTGACGCACGGTCGCGGCAAGCCGAACGAGCGCGGCGCCGCCCTGATCAAGATCGGCCTCACGCTCTACGACACGTTCTCTCGCGATGGCGGTCAGGTTCCGCGCCATCAGTTCCACGGCAAGCGCGGCTCGCTGAGCGCGCTGCCGCAGCTTAACGACGGCATCAAGTACACGGCGACCTACTACGACGCGTCGATGCACGACCCCGAGCGCCTCGCCCTCGACGTGCTGCACGACGGCCTCGTAGCTGGCGGAGATCGGGCGCGAGCTGCGAACTACCTGCCCGCGGTCGGCTTCGAGAACGGCGCGGTGCAGCTGCGCGACGAAACCACCGGTGACGAGTTCGATTTCACCGCACAGGTGATCCTGAACACCAGCGGACCGTGGACCGACCTCACCAACGCCGCTCTCGGCGAGCGCACGCAGTTCATGGGCGGCACGAAGGGCTCGCACATCGTGCTCGACCACCCCGAGCTGCTCGCGGCCACCGGTGGCCGCGAGATCTTCTTCGAGCATTCAGACGGCCGCATCGTGCTGATCTACCCGCTGAAGGATCGCGTGCTCGTCGGCACCACCGACATCAACGCGGACCCGAGTACTCCGGTCAGCGCCACGGCTGACGAGGTCGACTACTTCTTCGACCTGATCTCGCACGTCTTTCCGAAGATCACCGTCGACCGCTCGCAGATCGTGTACACGTTCTCCGGAATCCGGCCGCTGCCGCGCCACGACGATACGGCCCCCGGCTTCGTCTCGCGCGATTACCGCATCGTCGCCTCAGAGCGCGCAGGCGTGCCGCTCCTCAGTCTCGTCGGCGGCAAGTGGACGACGTTCCGTGCGCTCGCCGCGCACCTCGCGAACGACACCCTTGCGCTGCTCGGAGTCGAACGCACCGTGGGCACCGAGATGCTCGCGATCGGTGGCGGCAAGAACTTCCCGCGCTCGCAGTCCGCGCGCACCCGCTGGGTCGCCGAGCACGCTGACGGCACCGACCGCGCGCGCACCGAGCAGTTGCTCGAACGCTATGGAACGCGCGCCGAAGAAATTCTCGCCGCGGCACCGGAGGACGCCACTGAGCTCCCGCACCTCCGGGGCTACACGGCCGCAGAGCTCGCGCACCTCGCGGCGACGGAAGACGTCGTGCACCTCGACGACCTCTTGTTGCGGCGTACCTCGATCGCCTTCGTCGGCGGCCTCACGCTCGAGCGTGTGCGCGCCGCTGCCGAGGCAATCGCCGAGGCACTGAACTGGGATGCCGCGCGCGTCGATGACGAAATCGCCCGCACGGTCCAACTGCTCCGCACCGCCCACCGTATCGACGTCGAACGCGGAGGCGTTGTCGTAGATATCTAATCCGGTTCGGTCCGCGGGGGCGCCGCACTACCTTCGGCTCCCCCGCACTCCATCACCACCCGCGAACGCCACCAGCGTTCGCACTCCCGAAAGGTCAAAGACGACATGCCAGATGTCAACCTCGGTCTGTATTTCCTCTCAGAGCTCGTCGGCACGGGGCTCCTCGTGCTGCTCGGCTGCGGCGTCGTCGCGAACGTCGCCCTCGCCAAGACGAAGGGCAACGGAGGCGGCTTCCTCCTCGTGAACTGGGGCTGGGGCCTCGCCGTATTCGTCGGCGTGCTGGGTTCCGCATATTCGGGAGCTATCTTGAACCCCGCCGTCGGCGTCGGCCTGGCGATCGCTGGCAAGATCAGCGGGGTGCAGTTCCTGGTCGCCACTGCGGCCGAGCTGATCGGCGCGATCATCGGCGCCGTGCTCTGCTGGGTCGCGTACCGCTCGCACTTCGATGAGGAGCCGGACGCCGCCGCCAAGCTCGGCGTCTTCTCGACCGGCCCCGCGATCCGCACGCCCTTCGGCAACTTCCTGACCGAGGTCATCGGCACCTTCGTGCTCGTCTTCGCCGTCTTCGCCTTCGCCGACTACGGCGACATCCAGGTCGGAGTGCCCGGGGGCCTCGGGCCGCTCACCGCACTGCCGGTCGCACTCGTCGTCGTCGGTATCGGCGCGTCGCTCGGCGGCCCCACCGGCTACGCCATCAACCCCGCCCGTGACCTCGGCCCCCGCATCGCGCACGCGATTCTGCCGATCAAGGGCAAGGGCTCGAGCGACTGGGGCTACGCCTGGATTCCCGTCGCCGGCCCGCTCGTGGGCGGCGCGATCGCCGCACTCTCAGCCCCCGCACTGCTCGGATTCGTCGGCGCAGCCTAGGCTCGCAGGCATCGACACGCAACGAAGCTGACCCGAAAGGAATCCCATGTCCGAATACATCATCGCTATCGACCAGGGCACCACCTCGAGCCGCGCCATCATCTTCGACAAGAAGGGCTCGATCATCTCCGTCGGCCAGAAGGAGCATGAGCAAATCATGCCCCACGCCGGCTGGGTCGAGCACGACGCCTCCGAGATCTGGGGCAATGTGCAAGAGGTCATCGGCGTCGCCCTCGGACGCGCCGACCTCACCCGCCACGACATCGCGGCGATCGGCATCACCAACCAGCGCGAAACCGCGGTGGTCTGGAACCGCAAGACGGGTGAGCCCGTCTACAACGCGATCGTCTGGCAAGACACCCGCACCCAAGACATCGTCGACCGCCTCGCAACCGATGGCGGCACCGATCGCTTCAAGAGCATCGTCGGGCTCCCCCTCGCCACCTACTTCTCGGGTACGAAGGTCGCCTGGATCCTTGAAAACGTCGAGGGGGCTCGCGAAGCCGCCGATGCCGGCGATCTGCTCTTCGGCACGACCGACAGCTGGGTCATCTGGAACCTGACCGGCGGCGTAGACGGCGGCGTCCATGTCACTGACGTGACCAACGCCTCGCGTACGCTCTTCATGGACCTCAAGACGCTCGAGTGGCGCGATGACATCCTCGAGGCCTTCGGCGTACCGCGCTCGATGCTCCCCGAGGTCAAGTCGTCGTCCGAGGTGTACGGCGTCGCGAAGAACTCCTCGCTGTTGCGCGAAACGCCGATCGCGGGCATCCTCGGCGACCAGCAGGCCGCAACCTTCGGCCAGGCCGCGTTCACTGCCGGCGAGTCGAAGAACACCTACGGCACCGGCTGCTTCCTGATCTTCAACACGGGCGAAGAGATCGTCCACTCGAAGAACGGGCTGCTCACCACGGTCGGGTACAAGCTCGGCGACGGCCCGACCCACTACGCGCTCGAAGGCTCCATCGCCGTGACCGGGTCGCTGATCCAGTGGTTGCGCGACCAGCTCGGGATCATCGAGAGCGCTCCCGAGGTCGAGCAGCTGGCCGATTCCGTGCCCGACAACGGGGGCGTCTATATCGTGCCCGCCTTCTCCGGGCTCTACGCGCCGTACTGGCGGCCGGATGCGCGCGGCGCGATCCTGGGGCTCACCCGCTACGCGAACAAGGGCCACATCTCGCGTGCGGCGCTCGAAGCCGTGGCGTACCAGACGCGCGACGTACTCGACGCGGTGAACGCGGATGCAGGGGTGGACCTCACCGAGCTCAAGGTCGACGGTGGCATGGTCGCGAACAACGCGCTCATGCAGTTCCAGGCCGACATCCTCGGCGTCCCGGTCGTGCGTCCGGTGGTCGCCGAGACGACCGCACTGGGCGCTGCCTACGCCGCGGGCCTCGCTGTGGGCTACTGGTCGGGTCTCGACGATCTCTCCGCCAACTGGCAGGAGGATCGTCGCTGGGAGCCGGAACTCGATTCGGCCGAGCAGGAGCGCCTGCTGCGCCAGTGGCGCAAGGCCGTGACCAAGTCGATGGACTGGGTCGACGAGGACGCTCGCTAACCGCGTCTCCGCACAACGAAACGGGCGGTCGGTGCTTCACGCGCCGACCGCCCGTTTCGTTGTCTACCGGGGTGAGCTACTCGGCTTGAGCACGCTCGAGCACGAGTTCGCGCACGCGCGCCGCGTCGGCCGAGCCGCGCATCGCCTTCATCACGGCACCGATGATCGCGCCGGCGGCCTGCACCTTGCCGTCGCGGATCTTGGCGAGTACGTCGGGCTGCTCGGCAAGCGCCGCATCGACAGCCGCGACGAGTGCACCCTCGTCGGAGACGATCGCCAGCCCGCGGGCGTCCACGATCTCGGATGCGGTGCCTTCGCCGTCAATGATGCCGGCGATCACCTGGCGCGCCAGCTTGTCGTTGAGGGTGCCGTCGTCGACGAGCGCGACGACGGAAGCGACCTGCTCAGGTGTGATCAGATCGGCTGACGCGGCGGAGCGCTCGTTCGCGATACGGGCGATCTCACCCGTCCACCACTTGCGCGCGGTCTGGGCCGGCACGCCGGTGGCTACGGTCGCTTCGATGGTGCCGAGCAGACCCGCGTTCACCAGGTCCTGGAACTCAAGCACCGAGAACTGCCAGTCGTCGCGGAGGCGTCGACGGCGCAGCGTCGGGTGCTCTGGCAACTGCGCGCGCAGCTCCTCGACCAGCTCGCGAGACGGCGTGAGCGGGGCGAGGTCGGGCTCGGGGAAGTACCGGTAATCATCGGCGTCGCTCTTCGGGCGTCCGGGCGAGGTCTCCCCCGTATCTTCGTGCCAGTGGCGCGTCTCTTGCGTGATCGTGCCACCCTCAGAGAGGATCTTCGCCTGACGCTGGATCTCGAAACGCACCGCTCGCTCGATCGAGCGCAGCGAGTTCACGTTCTTCGTCTCGGTGCGGGTGCCGAGCACCGACATGCCGGCCCCCTCGTTGCCACGGGGTCGCAGCGAGACGTTCGCGTCGCAGCGGATATTGCCGCGCTCCATGCGGGCATCCGAGATGCCGAGCGCCACGACGATATCGCGGATCGTCGATACGTAGGTGGCGGCGATCTCGGGGGTGTCGGCTTCGCCGCCGAAGATCGGACGCGTCACGATCTCGACGAGGGGCACACCTGCGCGGTTGTAGTCGACGAGAGAGTACTCGGCGCCCTGAATGCGTCCGGTGGACCCGCCGATGTGGTTGAGCTTGCCGGCGTCCTCCTCCATGTGCGCGCGCTCGATCGGCACGTGGATGACTCGGCCCGATGCGAGCTCGATCTCGACCGATCCGTCGTGCGCGATCGGGTCGTCGAACTGCGAGATCTGATAGTTCTTGCCCATGTCGGGGTAGAAGTAGTTCTTCCGCGCGAAGCCCGAGACCTCGGCGATGTCGCAGCCGAGCGCAAGACCGAGGCTGATCGAATAGCGCACCGCCTCATGGTTGAGCACGGGAAGCGAGCCGGGCAGACCGAGGCAGACCGGTGCAAGGTTCGTGTTCGGTTCCGAGCCGAATACGTTGGGCGCGGGCGAGAACATCTTGGTCTTCGTGTTGAGCTCGACGTGTACTTCGAGGCCGATGACCGGTTCGAAGAGTTCGAGGGCTCGTTCAAAGTCGAGCACGGGCGTTTTCGCCATTAGAGCGCCGCCTTTCCGGCCGCAGCCGCTGCGAGGGATGCCGCGTCGAGCGACGGGGCCTGCGCCCAGAAGGGTGAGCCGTCGCGGTCGGCGATCAGTCGTTCGATCGCGCTGCCGGCGCGGTAGAGCCGCGCGTCCTCGAACGCGGGAGCCATGAGCTGCAGCCCGACGGGCAGCCCGTCTTCTGCGGCGGTGCCAATCGGCAGGCTGATGCCCGGGATGCCGGCCAGGTTGGCGGGAATCGTCGTGGCATCGTTCAGGTAATCCTGCAGCGGGTCACCGGCGTGGGCGCCCAACGCCCAGGCGGTGGTGGGAGCGGTCGGCGAAGCGATGACGTCGACCTGGTCGAACGCCGCCGCGAAATCGCGCTGGATCAACGTGCGTACCTGCTGCGCGCTGCCGTAGTAGGCGTCGTAGTAGCCCGCGGAGAGCGCGTAGGTGCCGAGGATGATGCGTCGCTTCACTTCGGCGCCGAACCCTGCGGCTCGCGTCGCACTCATGACGCTCTCGACGGTGCCGCCGCCCTCGGGTGCGACGCGGAGTCCGAAGCGCACGGAATCGTATTTCGCGAGGTTGCTCGAGGCCTCCGCGGGGAGGATCAGGTAGTACGCGGCCACGGCGTACTCGAAGTGGGGTGCGTCGATCTCGACGATCTCAGCGCCCTGGGCCTCAAGCAGCGCGAGCGCTTCTTCGAAGCGCTGCTTGACGCCGGCCTGTACGCCGTCGACCATGAGCTGCTTCACGACGCCGACGCGCAGCCCGCGCAGCGATGCCGGGTCGGCACCGTCACGAGCCGCCCGAGCCATCGACGGCCAGGCGAAGTCGAGCGAGGTCGAATCGTGGTGATCGTGCCCCGCGATCACATCATGCAGCAGCGCCGTGTCGAGCACGGTGCGCGCGCACGGACCGATCTGGTCGAGCGAGGAGGCGAGCGCCATCGCGCCGTAGCGGCTCACGCCGCCGTACGTCGGCTTCACGCCGACGGTGCCGGTGAGCGCGGCGGGCTGACGAATCGAGCCACCGGTATCTGATCCCAGAGCCACGGGCGCCTCGAACGCGCCGACCGCCGCTGCGGAGCCACCGCCCGAGCCGCCGGGCACTCGGTCGAGCTGCCAGGGGTTCAGCGTCGGACCGTAGGCCGAGTTCTCGGTGGATGACCCCATCGCGAACTCGTCCATGTTCGTCTTACCGATGGAGACCAGTCCCGCTGCGCGGGCGCGAGCGACTGCGGTCGCATCGAACGGCGAACGATAGCCCTCGAGAATCTTGGAACCCGAGGTCGACGGCATGTCGGTGGTGACCAGTACGTCCTTGACCGCGAGCGGCACACCGGCAAGCGCACCGAGCGATTCGCCGGCGGCGCGACGAGCATCGATCGATCGCGCAGCGGCGAGCGATGCTTCGGCATCGGTCGCGAGGAACGCGTTCAGTGCGGGGTCAACCGCCGAAATGCGGTCGAGATGCGCGCGGGTGGCCTCTTCCGAGGAGACGTCGCCACTGGCGATCTTCGCAGCCAGGTCGGCCGCAGTCAGCTGGGTCAGTTCAGTCATGATGCGCCTTACTGCTCTTCGCCGAGGATGGACGAGACTCGGAACATGCCGTCGGTCGCCTCCGGCGCGTTCTGCAACGCCTCGTCGCGCGTGAGCACGTCTGCGACCTGATCGGGGCGCGTCACGTTGTTCAGGGGAATCGGGTGACTCGTGGTCGGCACATCGGGCGTCGTGACCTCGCCCACCTTCGCGATATTCGTGAGGATCGAGCCGAGGTCGCTGGTGAGCGATGTGATCTCATCGGGGGTCAGGGCGATTCGGGCGAGGCCTGCGAGATGCTGCACGGTTTCGGCCGTGATCTCGGTGCTCGCCGCGCTGGGTTCAGGCATGCTGCTCCATCGGGAGTGGTCTTCTGGGAACGCGTTCCATCCTATCTGCGGCGGTCGTACCACCGGCTCAGGGTTCGGGACAGGTCACGTGCGCGCCGAAGGCTCCTCAGTGCTCCACGGAGTCAACGGGAGCGGCGTATTCGCCCAGGTTCCGTCGATGTTCCAGAGGCCGGAGCACCCGCGACGATGACTCGTGATGAGATGTGCATCGGCGATGCCGATTGCCGTCATCAACGCGTATACCGTCGTCGGCCCCACGAAAGCGAAGCCCCGGCGTTTGAGTTCGCGAGCAAGCGCGACGGATTCGACTGACGTGCTCGGCACATCGGCGTCGGTCACCGGTGCCGGCGATCGTTCAGGCCGAAACCCCCAGACGAACGCGGCGAGCCCGCTCCCGGTCTCTGCGACCAGGCGCTGCGCGGCACGCGCGTTCGCAATCGTGGCATCGATCTTGCGTCGATTCCTAATGATTGCCGCATCATCGAGCAGCCTCACGACATCGGCATCACCGAAGTCGGCGACTCGGTCGATGTCGAACCCATCGAACGCGGCACGGAATGCTTCACGCTTGCGCAGTACGGTCAGCCACGACAACCCCGATTGAAAGGCTTCGAGCGACAGGCGCTCGAACACGCCGTTGTCGTCGAAGTTCGGCATGCCCCATTCGCTGTCGTAGTACTCGGTCAACAGCGGATCTTGTGTTGCCCAGCCCGCTCGTCGCGGCGTCGGGGTGTCGCTCATGCAAGCTCCCATCTCGTCGGAGGCGGAGTGATCTCGCGCCTCCTGTCGACGCTAGCGACCCGCTGGACGCCCTGAACACCGAACCCGGATATCTGTGGATAACTCGGGCAACGGCCGGTCTACTCCGACGTCTCGGCTTCCGTTTCAGCCGACAGTCCGAGGGCTTCCGGCCCCTGTGCGACGAGCACCGCAAACTGGGCGGCATCGAGCACCGGAATGCCGAGATCTTCAGCTTTCCCCAGCTTCGATCCGGCGCCCGGCCCGGCGGCGACATAGTCGGTGTTCTTCGACACGCTTGAAGCGGCTTTTCCGCCTGCTGCGATGATCGCCTCTTTCGCCCCGTCCCGGGTGAAGCCGTCCAACGAACCCGTGGCCACGATGCTGAGGCCGGCGAGCACTCCCCCCTCGGCGACCGCTGCGCCCGGTCCCGGATGCCCGGGCGTGGCCCACTGCACTCCGGCCTCAGCCCAGCGATCCACGATCTCGCGATGCCAGTCGACGTCGAACCAGGCCAGCAGCGACTCGGCGATGATGCCCCCGACACCGTCGACCTGGGCAAGCTCGGCTTCAGAGGCTGCACGGATCGCCTCGAGTGAACCGAACCAGTCGGCGAGCGCGCGCGCTGCGACCGGCCCGACATGGCGGATATTCAGGGAGACGATCAGTCGCCAGAGCGGCTTGGTCTTCGCCCGCTCGAGTTCTGCGAGGAATGTCTCGGCATCCCGCGAAGCGACAACGCGCTCCTCCTGAGTGATACCGGCTTTACGCCGCTCGGCAGCGGTCGCGCGGTCCCACGGCTCGGGGTAGAACTTCTCCGTCTTCTGGAACGGCCTGCGCCGCCTGGGTTCGCCGGTCGCGTCATCGAGACGCGGTTCGCCCGTTTCACTATCGCGCACAATTACTTCGATCGGCACGAGCTGGTCGAGCGTCAAGTCGAACAGCCCGGCTTCGGTCTCAAGCGGTGGGGTGGACGGAACTTCGGGCTGCGTCAGCGCGGCCGCCGTGATCTCACCCAGCACCTCGATGTCGAGGCCTCCGCGCGAACCGATGTGCTCGACTCGACCGCGAACCTGCGCGGGGCAGGCCCGCGCGTTCGGGCAGCGGAGATCGATATCGCCCTCTTTCATCGCGCGCAACTCAGTGCCGCACTCCGGGCAGTGCTCCGGCATCCGCCACTCCGGGGCATGCTCATCTCGGAGCTCGAGCACTGCACCCAGTACTTCGGGAATCACGTCGCCGGCCTTCCGAAGCACCACAGTGTCGCCAACGCGCACGCCCTTGGCTTTCACCACCTGTTGATTGTGCAGTGTCGCCTGACTCACCGTCGAGCCGGCCACCTTCACCGGCTCCATAACGGCATACGGGGTCGCACGCCCGGTGCGGCCGACCCCGACACGGATGTCGAGCAGGCGTGTGTGCACTTCCTCGGGCGGGTACTTGTATGCGATCGCCCAGCGCGGCGCACGGCTGGTCTCACCGAGTTCGCTGTGCAGCGCGAGTTCGTCGATCTTGACGACGATGCCGTCGATCTCGTGTTCGACCGAATGGCGGTGCTCCCCCCGGTCTTCGATGAAGTTCGCGACATCGTCGACGGTGTCGAACACCCGAGAATGCGGTGACACCGGAAGCCCCCACGATGCGAGCAGCGCGTACGCATCCGATTGATTCTCGATGTGCGGGTCGGGCCAGGCACCGATACCGTGCACGTGCAGCGAGAGTCTGCCCAGTCGATCGCGCATCAAGGCGAGGTCGGCCTCTGACTTCTTCTCTGCGCGCTGCCGCAAACTGCCCGCAGCGGTATTGCGGGCGTTCGCGAACTCGGGATATCGCACCGGAATCTGCTCTTCGGGGCGGCCTTTCTCGCGCTGCTCAGCAGCGAAGGCGGCTTGAAGCTTGTGCTGGCGCTCATTCAGGGCCGCGAAATTCGCGCTCGTGAGAAAGACTTCGCCGCGAGCTTCGAAGAACGGCGGGAGGTTCTCACCGGTCAGCCGCCGAGGGATCACCGGGATCAAGTCGATGTTTTCCGTGATGTCTTCCCCGACACGACCATCGCCGCGCGTTGTGGCGGTTTCGAGTACCCCGGCGCGGTACGCCAAACTGATCGCGAGACCATCGATCTTCAGCTCCGAGAGCCAGCGCACCGGCCGACCGGCCGACGCTGCCGCTTTCGCGGCCCACTCTCGGAACTCCTCGATGGAGAAGACATTGTCGAGACTGAGCATGCGTTCAGCGTGTTCGTGCTCGGGAAACCCGGCGGAGACGACAGCGGCGCCGACTTCGCGCGTCGGGCTGTCTTGCCCGGCGAGTTCGGGAAACGCGCGTTCGATCGCCTCGAGGCGATGAAACATGGCGTCGTACTCCGCGTCGGAGACGAGACTCGCGGCCTCAGAGTAATACGACGTACGGAGACGCTCGATGTGCTCGGCGAGCCGCTCGGCTTCTTCGCGGGCCGAGTCGAAGTCTTGCGGGATCTGCTGCGTGTTCGTGCTCACGCTCCCAGTGTAGGAGCGACCACGGACAGTTATGCACTGACTGCAGCGGACTCCATCGAGACGGCACGATCGATGGTGAACTGTCCGAGCACCCGGGTGCCGACGTAGAGCACCGCGGTCTGGCCGGGAGCAACCCCGAGAAGCGGCTCGGCGTGGTCGAGGTCGATATCGACCACGACTTCATGCGTCGCCTCGGCGCGGTGCTGCTCAGTGCGCTCCGACTCGAGGATGGGCTCCAGCCGGGCGAATGCCGGAACCGGGTCGGCGTGGGCGCGGATCTGCACCTCGCAGGCGAATTGTTCGGCAAGATCGAAGCCCGGCTCACCCGCCCAGCTGAAACGCCCACCGGCGATTCGTGAGATGGCGAGATGTTCTTTCGGACCGACGACGACCTGATTCGATACGGGACGGATCGACAGCACATAGCGCGGCTTGCCGTTGTCGGCGGGCCTCCCGAGCTGCAATCCGCGGCGCTGACCGACGGTGTACCCGTGAGCTCCGTCGTGCGTCCCGATGACGTCTCCCGCCTCGTCGAGAATCTCTCCTGGCTTGCGATCGACGTGGCCGGACAGCCATCCGCGCGTATCGCCATCAGGGATGAAGCAGATGTCATGACTGTCGGGCTTCTGCGCCACTTGGAGACCGCGCTCCGCAGCTTCCGCACGAATCAGCTGCTTCGACGGCGTATCGCCCAGCGGGAAGTAGCAGTGCCGCAGTTGGCGCTCGGTGAGCACACCGAGCACGTACGACTGATCTTTGGCCCAGGCACTGGCCCGGTGCAATTCGGGTCCGTGTGCCCCATCCTCGAGCGTGGCGTAGTGCCCCGTCGCCACAGCATCGAACCCCAGCGCCATCGCCTTGTCGAGCAGTGCCGCGAATTTGATCTTCTCGTTGCAACGCATGCAAGGATTTGGCGTGCGGCCCGCAGCGTACTCGGCGATGAAATCGTCGACGACATCTTCCTTGAAGCGCTCACTGAGATCCCACACGTAGAAGGGAATGCCGAGCAGATTGGCCGCGCGTCGCGCATCCATCGCATCCTCGATCGTGCAGCAGCCTCGAGATCCGGTGCGGATCGTGCCCGGCATGCGACTCAGCGCCAGATGGACGCCGACGACCTCGTGACCGGCCTCAACGGCGCGGGCCGCCGCGACCGCGGAATCGACGCCGCCACTCATCGCTGCCAGAATCTTCACCGCAACAGCCTACTCCCGCTTTGTGCCCACGTCGAGTCGCGCATCCGCCGCACGAGCATCAGCTGAGTCCGGCTGCACGTGCCGACGCCAGCGCTGCCGGGAGCGCTGCGAGCAGCGCATCGATCTCTGCCGACTCGGTATCGGCGCCCAACGTGAACCGCAGCGCTCCCGCAGCCGTTTCGGGCGACAGACCCAGTGCGAGGAGCACATGTGAAATCTCCGCGACTCCGGCTTGACAGGCTGACCCGACAGAGGCAGAGACCCCGCCGGCGTCGAGCAGATAGACCAGAGAATCCCCTTGGCAGCCGGGGAACGTGAAGTGCGCGTTGCCCGGCAGTCGTTCAGGCCCGACCGGCGCGCCACGAAGCACGGCCGTGCGATCGACCACCCGAACGCCCGAGATCAGGCGATCCCGCAAGGCCTCGAGATGCGCAATGCGCTCGACCCGCGGGAAGCCGGCGTCGTCGACCGCCAAGTCGAGTGCGGCGGCGAACGCAACCGCTCCCGCCACATCTTGGGTGCCGGATCGCGACCGCTGTTGGGTGCCGCCGTGCAGCAGCGGATCAGCGGTCACTCGGCGTCCGAGGAGGAGCGCCCCCACCCCGACCGGGCCGCCGATCTTGTGCGCGGAGAGGCTGACCGCGGCGGCTCCCGAGGCGCGGAAATCGATCGGCACTTGGCCGAGTGCCGACACCGCGTCGACGTGCACGGGGATTCCCTGCGCCGCGGCGATGCTGCAGAGTTCCGCGACCGGCTGCACCGTGCCGACCTCGTTGTTCGCCCAGAGGAAGCTCACGAGCGCGATCTGATCGGCTCCGTGGTCGCTGATGACCGAGGTGAGCGCCTCGGGTCGCACGCGGCCCTCCGCGTCGATCGGGAGCCAGACGAGCTGAGCGCCCTGGGCGTCGCGCAACCACTCTGCGGCCTCGATCGTGGCGTGATGCTCCCCGTCGGCAACGACGATGACCGGACCGGCTCCGGATCGCCGCCGCGCCCAGTAGATGCCCTTCATCGCCAGATTGATCGACTCGGTACCACTCGCTGTGAAGATCAGTTCGGCGTGATCGCATCCGACCGCCCGCGCTACCCGATCCCGAGCGGACTCGAGCAACTCGCTTGCGCGTTGGCCGTGCCCGTGGGTTGATGCCGGGTTGCCGACGGTACGGAGCGCGGACAGGTATGCGGCAAGGACCTCCTCGGGCATCGGAGAGGTTGCGGCGTGATCGAGGTAGGCGCGAGAGCCGGGCATGACGGGCCCGTCGATCAGTAGAGCAGGCTGGCGAGACGCCCGCGCGCGGCGATCACACGCGGATCCGCGACGCCGACCACTTCGAAAAGCTCGAGCAGACGCTCACGAATGGCGCTTCGCCCCGCATCGTCCTGGGAAGAGAACAGTTCGAGGAGCCGCAGGAACGCATCCTCGACATGGCCGCCCGAGACATCCAGATCAGCGACGGCGAGCTGGGCCGCGACATCCGTCGGCGCGGCAGCGGCCGCCGACCGAATGCCATCCGTTGTCTGTCCTTGCAGGCGCTCCAGCAGCTTCACCTGTACGAGCGCCGCACGGGCGTCGGCGTCTGCGGGCGCCCGAGTGAGCACCGCCTCCCACTCCGTCACAGCGGCTGCGTAGTCCCCGCGTTCCGCCGCCTCCACTGCGGCGATATGCGCTTCTGGAATTTCAGGCTCAGCGGGCTCCGCCGGTGCCGCGTCCGATCCCGCATCCGGCGCGTTCACACGCCCCGTGACCCCGTGCTGCTCGGCGAGCTGCAACAGCTGCGCAAGCATCTCGCGCACCTGCGCATCAGGAATCTCACCCTGGAACAGCGGTACCGGCCGACCCCCGACGAGGGCGACCACGGTCGGCACCGACTGCGCCTGGAACGCCTGGGCCAGGCCAGGGTTCGCGTCGGCGTCCACCTTCGCGAGCAGCGCTCGACCGGCGAGTTCGGCGATCACCTGTTCAAGCACGAATCCGAGACTCTTTGCGGACTCAGACCGCTCAGCCCAGAGCAGCACCACAACCGGAACGACGCTCGACAACTGCGCGACTGGCTCGAACGACGCATCAGTGACATCGATGACCAGCGCAGGGACATCGACGACCGCAGGGGCCCCTTGACCGTTCTGCGCCGCGGCAGAAGCCGGAGCGCCCGCGGGTGCTCCGCTCTGTCCGCGCGCGGCGAGGTGGCTGAGGTCCACGCCTCCTCCAGGAATCCGCTCTGGCATCTGTCGGGTCATCTCAACACGGTCCTTTCACCGGGTTTTGCGAGGCGTCGCGCCCCGGCAGCCCGGGGTGCGACGCGCACACTCAGTTCGTAACGGCGACGAGCTCGCTCGTCACACCGAGGAGTTCGATCTGCGCGTCGTCGCCCTTGCTGGGAACGAAGAAGAGCATCTGGTGAGCGACCTGCTGCACCAGCTTCTCCTGCTCGCCTTCGAGGCCAGACAGCGCGGTGATCGCGTCTTGCGCCTGCGGCTTGTAACGGCCACCGGCCGCGTCGACGATCTGCTCGTCGATCACCGTCGTCGCCACCAGCGCACCGCCGGCACCCGTCGACAGCGCGACCACGGGTGCGTCGCCCTGACGCGCGAGCGCCGAGTATTTCATGGTCTGGCCCTTCTCGTCGGACTTCGCCTGGGCCGCCGCAGCGCGCGCCTGCCCATAGTTCTCGAGAATGGTGTCTCCATCAAGGTCGAACGATGCGGCCTCGGGAGCCGCCGTTCCGTTTTGCAGCACCGCGGCGTAGGCCGCACCCACTTGATCAGGCGGAAGCACCAGGGTCGAAATGTCGTTCGCCAGGAGTGCCGTGCCGTCTTTCGCCGGAGCCGCCTGCGGCATGGAGATGCCGCCGCGCAACGCGATCACCCGTGAGACCTGAAAATTATCGTGCGGGGACTCCTGGGTCAGAATCATCGCCAACGAAGGTGACGTCTTCTCTTCCGATGCGCTGGCGTCGGCATCGGCGCTTTCCGCCCCATCGGCGCTCGCGTCAGCCGTGCCATCGGCAGCCGCGTCGGCCGTCGTCTGACCGGACGTCGAGGCCACCGTCACAAAGACGGTGCGAGGCCATGACTCGGTGCTCTGCACCAGCGCGTAGTCGAGTTCGTCATCCGTGATTCGCGGCGGCACCACTGCGTAGTCGGGTACCGCTGCGCGAATCGCGTAATTCGCCGTGCGCTGTGCGAGCGCGTCGTCGACGAACCGAGCCTCAAGCGCCGTCGCATCGAGTGCATCATCGCCAGCGTTTGCCGCTGCTGAAACTTGCTCGACGATGCGGTGCAATTGGCTTTCGTTCACCGGCACGGGAGCGATCGACGACGACTGTTCAGTGGGCGTCGGCTCCGGATCCTGCGCTGCGGCACCGCCGAGCTGCGGCCAGTACTCGGCGGAGCACCCCGAGAGTCCGAGCACCATCGCAAGACCGATCACCGGAGCCCAACGCCGCAGGTGACGTCCGGTCTTACGGCTGCGCGGTGCTGCGCCCGATGCCTGCTGTTGCTGCGACTCGTGCATCACTTCTGCCCTCCGGCCGTCTGCGCATTCGTATCAGGTGCACCGCTCGCGCTCGCGCTGCGGCGGCCCCGCCGTCCGAATGCATTGCGAATCCCCTGCAACGGACCGCGGCGACCGCGTCGTGGCCCGAGGCCCCGGCGATCGTGGTCGACCGCAAGCAGGTAGAGGACCGCACCGACGATCGCGAGCAGAGCGCCGCCTGCCAAGAACGGCCCTGCGAGAGGGGTACTGCGATCCTGCACCCACACCAGCGAGAGCTCGCTGGGGATCGGGTCCGTTCCGTTCGTCGCGATGATCACGGACTGGTCTTTCGCGAGTGCCACCGGAACACGCAGAGTCTCGTTCTCCGTGCCGTTGCCCGCGTCATCGATCGACCGCGACTCGAGCCACAAGTCGCTGCCACGCGGGTCGAGCCCAGCTGAGTCGGGCTCAGTCGAGGCCGCATCATCGGTGCCCGCGGTCGGCGCATCGCTGACCGCCGCGGGAATCAACGCGCTCAGCAACCGCTGTGAACGCTGGTCGACCGACAGCTCGGCATGCGGGAATGCTGCGACCCAGGCCTCGACGTCGCGCGTCATCGCCGTGGCCACGAATGCATCTTGACCGGAGACGACCACGTTCGCCTGGCCCGGAAGCTTGGTGAATTCAGACCCGTTGACCACCGCGAACGGCGACTCCGACTGCGTGTCGACCGGAAAGCTGATCTCTGCGGGGCCGGCGAGAAAGGTGCGCTGCCCGAGTCCCAGAAGTATGAGCACGCCGGAGACCACCAGCACTGCAATCGCTACCGCATGTCGCACGGGAACTCCTCTACATTGGCATCGGTTCTCACGAGTGCGGCAACAGCCCCACCACCCGAACACGATTCTTCAACCTGCAACGCTACCGGAGCTTCCCTGGGTTGGCATGAACACTTCACCAGAAAGCACACGCACGGGCGCGTTTCATCACGAATCGGCCCGGCCCGCACACCCCCTCGTGCGCTATCGTTGGGAAGCAATTCTGTACGCGCTGCGACCCGGTTTCGGGAGTGCGACGTCTCGACACCCAGACACCGGAGGGCCCGTGTCCGAACCAGCCCAGCCTTTCACCCCTGCGTTCCGCGGATACAACCGCGACGAGGTCGACGAACGCGTCGGCGCGCTGACCGGCCATATCTCGACGCTGCAGGCCCACATCGAGGCCCTGCAGACCGCGCATCAGCAGGTATCGCACACCGGCGAACAGCAGCGGCAGCTCATCTCGGACTTGCAAGAGCAGGTTGCAGAGCTCGGCGCCTCGGGCTATTCGGGTCTCGGGCTTCGCGTCGAGAAAAGCCTGCAGGTCGCCGAAGATCACGCGCAGCGACTCATGGCGCAGGCCGACCTCGATGCCGAGAAACTGCGTCGTGACTCAGAGGCCGAAGCGCAGCGGGTACTGACGCAGGCGCAGCAGCGGGCCGATGAGCAGCTGACGTCGGCTTCCGAGCAAGCTGAGATCATTTTGACCGGGGCGCGCAACGACGTCGCCACGCAGAGCGCGGCAGCCGAGACCGAGCGTGCGCGTTTGCTCGACGAAGCTCGGCGCGAGGCGGAGCTCACGCGAGCCGCAGTCGATCGCGAGACCGTCTCGGCACGCGAGACCGCGCACCGCGAGACCCAGGCCGCCATCGCGGCCGCGCAGGCCGAGGCCGACCGAGTGAGGTCTGAGGCACAGGCAGCGGCGCTCGAACTGCGCACGCAAACGGAAACTCAGGCCGAGACTTTTCAGCGCCAGCGAGCGGAGAGCGAGCGCGAGGCAGAACTCGAGCGCTCCCGCCTCGCGCAAGACGGTGAGCGGGCCCGTGCAGAGTTCGACGCACGGCGCCAACGCGAGGAAGCCGAGCTCGAGGAGCGATTCACCGAGCAGCAGCGCGCGCTCGAGGCAGACTTCGATGGACGTCGACGAGCCCTGACCGCTGAAGAGGAGACCCTGCGCGGCCGCATCGCGCAGGAGCGCACCGAGCACGACACCGCAATCGCGCAGGAGCGCAGCGAGCACACGCGACGCATCGCTGCCGAAGTTCAGGCGCACGTTGACCGCATCGCGCAGGAGCGCGCCGAGCACGAGGCCGCGATCGAACGCGAGCGCGCTGCCCTCTCCGAAGAACTCAGCACGCTCGCAACGCAGTCCCAACGCGAGCGGGAACGCGCCGACAGCATCGCGTCAGAAGATCGCGACGCCGCAGCAACCCGCCTCACCGCCGAGCTTGCGGAGCAGCGCAACGCTCACGAAGCCGCGATCGAGCGCGAAGCTCTGGCGCACGACGATACGCTCACCCAGCAGCGCGACGCGCAAGAGGCCGCACTTGCGGAAGAACTCGCGCAGCATCGCACGTTGATCACGCGCGAGCGCGACGAGCATGACACCGCGATCAGAGCCGAGCGCGTGTCACACGAGGCCCGTATGCGTGACGAGCAGGATCGCCAGGAGGTACGGCTCTCCGACGAGTTGGCGGCGCATGTCTCTCGCATCGCGCAAGAACGCGAAGCGCACGAAACCGCTCTCACGAACGAGCGCGAGGCGCACGACGCCGCCCTCACTGCGGAACGGTCAACGCACGAGTCATCGATCGCCGAAGAACGGCGCGCGCATGAACAAGCCATCAGCGGTGAGCGCGCCGATCATGACGCTGCGCTCGCCAATGAACGCCAGATGCACGAGACGCAGCTCGCAGCAGAGCGGGAAGCGTGGGCCACCGAGCAGACCGACCAGCGCGATCAGCTTCAGCTCGAGCTCGCCTCCGCGACGGAGGCGCACGAGGCGCGTATCGCCTCAGAACTCGCGGCTCACGCTGAGAAACTCGGAACGGACCTCGCGGAGCATCAGGACCGATTGATTTCGGAGTGGGAGGAACACCGCACTCGTATCGCCGATGAGCTCGCCACGCATGAGCGCAGCGTCGCCGAGGCGCGGGCTGCTCAGCAGCGCGAACTTGAGCGCGCGGAAGCCGATCACGCGGCACGGATCTCGGATGAAAGCACCGTGCACGCAGAACGGCTCTCGGCCGCACAACGCGAGCACGAGCAACGCATTGCCGATGAATCCGCAGCCGCAGACGAGCGACTTCGCATCGCCCGCGATGAGGCAGCGTCGGCACTCGGCATCGAGCGGGAGTCGCTGGAGTTGCGCATCGAGCGCGATCGCGCGCAGCTCGATGACGACCTGCAGCGTGAGCGCGCGGAGCACGAGCGCACGCTTGCCGCTGCCGCAGAGCAACACGCCGCCGATCTCGCACGCGAGCGAGATGAGCGTACCGCAGCGAGCGAGCGCGAGGCAGCCGCGCTCCGCGCATCGGTTACCGAGGAAACCGATCTGCTGCGCGTTGAGACGCTGGCGGAGCTCGCAGAGCACCGCCACGCCGAAGAGACGAGCCTCGCACAGTTGCGGGCCGATGCTGAAGACGCCGTGCGTCAGATGACCGAGCGCATCGAGACTGAGAGCGCTGCGTTCGCAACGTCGATGGCTCAACAGCGCGAGTCGCTCGAGCACGACCTCGCCGAACGCCAGCGCACCGCCGCCGAGGCCGCGCAGCGCGAGCTCGATGCGACCCGCGCAGAACTCGCCGAACTCCGCATGCAGCTCGACGCTGCGCGCGAGGAGTACGAGCGACTCAGTGCCGACGCGACGCAAGACGCACGTCAGGTACGCGCATCGGCCGAGCGTCAAGCCGCGGACATTGTGCTCGAGGCTGAACGACGCGCGCAGACCACCTTCGCTTCCGCAGAAGATCGCGCGACAAAGGTGCTCGCGGCCGCAGAAGACCGCATGACGCAGCTGAAGGTTGAGCGCGGTGCCGTGGCCCGCTACTTCGAGAGCCTCGGCGAGGTCATCACGAACGCACAGAAGATGAGCACGGTCGCGGGCCGGCTCGTCGAGCAACCTGTTGCCGAGTCGCTCCAGCAGGAGGACGCGGCGGCGAACACTTCCGAGGCCGCCGACAACGCGCAGGCGGGCGACGCAACGCCTCTGGGGTGAGCGGCGGGCGGAGTCGCGGCGATCACCTCTGCAGGCGATCCTCCGTGACTTCGCCCGGCAGCGGTGTCGACGCGGTCCCGACAGCTGCGACGATCTCGTCGAGCACGCGTCGCGTCTGCTTCTCCCCCACCCACAAGTGTTTGCCACCCTCGACAGTGACGAGACGCATGCGTGGAACTGAGGCGAATCGCTGCGACGCCTCCTCAGGTCGAAGATAGTCGTCGAATTCAGGAATGAGCGCGACGAGTTCGGGAGCCGCCGGCTGCCACGCGGCAACCTCCGCTGATGTCGCCCGATGCAGCGGGGGCGACAGCAGAATCGCACCGTCGATGTCGTGCTCGAGCCCATACTTCAGCGTCAGCTCAGTGCCGAATGACCAGCCCACCAGCCAGGGGTGGGGAAGTCCACGCGACTGCACGAGATCCATAGCCGCGGCGACGTCGAACCGTTCCTCGATTCCTTCACTGAACGCACCCTCGCTTGTTCCTCGCGGGGATGACGTGCCTCGCGTGTTGAACCGCAAGACCGCAAGATCGGCGAGTTCAGGAAGTCGATTCGCCGCCTTCCGCAAGACGTGGGATTCCATGAAGCCCCCGGCGGTCGGCAGCGGATGCAATGTGACGAGCGTCGCCAGAGGCTCACGGTCGACTGGGAGAGCCAGCTCACCGTACAGCGTCAAGCCATCCGCCGTATGCAACTCGATGTCTTCTCGACGCGCGCGCAGCACCGTATTACTGGAAATCTCGATCATCACTGTCTCCCTGCTCATCGCGGCCGAACTGCTCCAGCCTAGCTCGCCGCGCAGCCGCCCTCTGGCAGGATTGAGATCATGACCATCACCGCAGCAGCAGACGGATCCGCACTCGGCAACCCCGGCCCCGCAGGGTGGGCGTGGGTCATCGACGGCGACCAGTGGCGTGCGGGCGGATGGCCGCGTGCGACCAATAATCAGGGTGAGCTGATGGCGGTGCTCGATCTGCTCAATGCCACGGCAGAGCGCAGCGATGAAGCGCTCCATGTGCTGTGCGACAGTCAGTACGTCATCAACTCGGTCACGCAATGGATGCCCGGCTGGAAGCGACGGGGATGGCGCAAGGCCGATGGCAAGCCTGTGCTCAACCGAGAACTCCTCGAGCAACTCGATGCTGCACTCACGGGGAGGTCCGTGTCGTTCGAGTGGGTGAAGGGTCACGCGGGCCACGCGCTCAATGAAGCGGCGGATCAGCGAGCCCGAGCGGCAGCCACCGCATTTCAAGCCGGAAAGCAACCCGATCACGGCCCAGGATTCGCGGGCGCGTCCCCGATTCGCGATGTCGACGTCGCCCCTGCTAAAGCTCCCCCGACGCTCTTCTAACGCAGACGCCAGCAGTGTGCGTGGTAGTGCCGTCGATCGCGGACTGCCGATTCGTCGCCAAAGATATCGTCTGCGCGCCACGCGACAATATGAGCCTGACCTGGGGGCACATCAGTACCGCAAGCCGGGCACCGATACGCTTTCTCCGCCCGATGCGACGGAATATCTCGCACGAACCATTCCGCGCCCGAGCGGGATTCACGACGCGCGCCGCCATGTGCGAGACGTGAGACATTACTCACGGGTTGCAGAGCGGCACGCTGGTATTTATTCGGTCGACGGCTCTTCGCCATGGCGACCGATCACCACCAGTGGTTTGCCGTCCAGAAGCTGTAGGCGGCACTCCAGCTTCCGTATCGTCCCACCGCGTACCCATTGGCCCAGGTGAGGTTGTCGACCGGATCATACCCGTTGCCAGGAACCTTGCTGCACGGCAACGCCTGAATGAGCCCGCATGCCCCCGAGCTCGCGTTCGTCGCGTTCGGATTCAAGCTGCTCTCGCGCTCAGCGATATACACCACATACGACCAGTCGGTTTCAGCGATTCCCGCCGCAGCCATCCACTCCGCCATCGAACCGCCACCCGTGTACTTGGGTGGCGCCCCAGCGCTCTCGGATGCCCCGCTCGATTGTTCGGAGTCCGCAGTTCCCGCGGCCTTTTCTGCCGCTGCCTTCTCCGCCGCTTTCGCCGCAGCCTCAGCTTCCTGCTTCTTGCGCACTTCCTCAGGGTCGGGAAGCTCGACGACTCCGACATTCGTGTACACGAGATCAGCGTCTTCCGACGTGTTCGGGGTGAACTCCTGATGGATCCGCTGCTGGAACGCCATCGCCTCGGCATCAGCTGGCGCGCTGGGCATCGCGAACGGAGCAACCACGGCCGCTCCCAAGAATCCAGCGACGGCGAGGCCGGCGACTGGAGCGCGCAAGCGGGTCCATCGCGACAAGGGATTTCGATTCAGTGCAGACACAATGTAACGATTGTATCTCAGCGAACCCGAGCCGACAAGCGACGATTCACGGCCACCGAAGGCGCTCGCCTCATCGCGTTGCCAGGATCAGCTCGACGACACCGTCGAGCAGCGCGTCGACCTGTTCTTCGTCGTAGCCACGCCACTGAGAGTGAAACACCACATCACGCACTTCCGCCGGCTTCAGACCGAGTTCGCGGCGCTCGAACATCTCCGAGACCCGATCGAGAAACGCATCGACCTGCGAGCGACGGTAACCGGTCGCGAAGAGGCCACGGCGACGGAATCGCTTGCCCCGGGGCCGGTGGATCCGCCCTCGAACTTCAGAGAGCAACTGGCGCGTTTCATCCCACCACGCATCTTCACCTGCGTCGCGCACACGCGCACGACGCTCGCGTTCGTAGAAGACCTCTTCGAGTCGGTCCATGGCCGCATCGACGTAGCGAGCCGCGTACCCTCCCCGCTTGACCGGAAACGCCGTGCGGCGAACCGATTCGGAGGTCATGGCCTCCGCGGACCCTGCCGCGGCCTCATAGGCGCTGCGTGCAGACGACAGGAACTGATCGACCTGTTCCTGCTGATACCCGAGCTGGGTTCCGGTCGCGAGGGGAAACGAGGTATGCACCCGTCCAGTCTGCACGGGCTCCTCGGCTGATCCCTGTGAACGGCGGGCCATCAGACCACCCCCAGCATGAGCGCGACACCGTAGACGCCGACGGCAGAGGGCAGCAGCGAATCCAGGCGATCCAAGAAGCCACCGTGGCCCGGAATCCAAGAACTCATGTCTTTCACACCTAGGTTTCGTTTGATCAGCGACTCGGTCAGGTCCCCACCGGTGGCCGTGAAGAGCACTACCACGCCGATGATGACGCCGACCCACCAGGGTTGGTGCAATGCGAATACGGAAACCAGCACACCGGTTCCCGCCGCGACGACTGCGGCACCAGCGAATCCCTCCCAGGTCTTGTTCGGGCTGATGCGCGGCGTCATCTTATGCTTTCCGAACGACACTCCGGCGGCATAGGCGCCGACGTCGACCGATACGACGACCAGCACGAGCGCGAACACCCACCATTCGCCGTGCTCCGCAGCGACCAACAGCACCGCAAAAGAGGCGAGAAACGCCACGTACACGATCGTGAACAGCCCCGAGAACACATCGCGGACGACAGTCTTCGGAGGTGCCTCCCACGCCGGCACCAAGCCTTCGATCAACCGCCAGACGATGAGCACGAGCGACCCGGCGAACAAGCCGAGCAGCATGCCCTGGGCGCCCCAGAACGCCGCGCCGCCGACGACGACGAGCCCGCCGACGACCACCCCGATGCGCGGCACGCGCCGGCCCGCGACTCGAAACGCCGAAGCGAGTTCCACGAGTGCGATGGCGACCAGGGCAGCGACCAGCACGACGAAGATCTGCTTGACCAGAAGCAGGCTCGCCAGGAAGATACCGCCGAAAACCACACCCGACCCGATGGCGAAGACGAGATTGCGACCCGCACGCGCCTCAATGCGCGCATTGGTCGCTTCGAGCTGCGCACGTGTCGATTCGATCGCCGTGCGCAGCTCGTCTCGCTTCTCCGAGCCGGCCATGCGCGATCAGACCTCCAGCAGCTCGGCCTCTTTGCGCTTGAGCGCATCATCGATCTGGTCGATGAACTGCTTCGTCACGACTTCGAGCTCCTTTTCGGCACGCGAGATCTCGTCTTCACCGACCTCGCTCTTGAGCGCGTCGAAATCATCCTTGCCCGAACGACGCACGTTGCGGATCGCCACACGAGCGTCTTCCGCCTTGCCCTTGACGATCTTGACGAACTCCTTGCGGCGTTCCGCGGTGAGCTCGGGCAGTGACACACGGATCACCGTGCCGTCGTTCGACGGATTCGCCCCGAGGTTCGGCATGTCACGGATCGCCTGCTCGATGTCCTTGAGGGCGCCCTTGTCGTACGGGGTGATCAGCAGGCTGCGCGCATCCTGATTCTGCACTGATGCCAGCTGGGGCAGCGGCGTCGGCGTGCCGTAGTAGTTGACCTGCAGGTTCTGCAGCAGCGAAGGGTTCGCACGGCCGGTACGAACCGTAGCGAAGCTCTCCTTCGCGGCTTCGACCGCACGGGTCATGCGCTCCTTGACGTCGGCGAAGACTTCATCGATCACGGTGTACTCCTTAGTGATTTCGCTCGTTGTTCCAGCTTAGTGGGCACGGCTCCGCGGCCCTCCCGCTTGCTCGCAGGTCAGGCGTGAACGAGGGTGCCGAGGGTCTCGCCGCGAACCGCAGCGGTCACGTTGCCGGCGGGCTCCATGCCGAACACGCGCATGGGCATGCCGTTGTCCATGCAGAGACTGAACGAGGTCGAGTCGACAACCTTCAGTCCGCGCACGAGTGCATCGTTGTACGTGATCTTCTCGATAAGGGTGGCATCAGGATCTTGACGGGGATCAGCGGTGTAGACCCCGTCGACGCCGTTCTTCGCGACGAGTACCTCGTCGGCTTCGATCTCGAGTGCGCGCTGCGCGGCCACCGTATCCGTCGAGAAGTACGGCAAGCCCGCACCTGCGCCGAAGATGACGACGCGCCCCTTCTCGAGGTGGCGCACCGCGCGAAGAGGAATGTACGTTTCTGCAACCTGCGTCATGGTGATCGCGGACTGCACGCGGGTTTCGACACCCGCCTGCTCCAGGAAGTCTTGGAGCGCCAGCGCGTTCATGACCGTGCCGAGCATGCCCATGTAGTCGGCACGAGCGCGGTCCATGCCGCGTTGCGAGAGCTCCGCACCCCGGAAGAAGTTTCCACCACCCACGACGACGGCGACTTCGGCATCGTTCAGTGCTGCGGCGATCTCGCGTGCGATCTGACTGACGACGTCTGGATTGACTCCCAACGTGCCCCCGCCGAAGGCTTCTCCCGAGAGCTTGAGCAGGACTCGGCGCTTGCGATCGGCGGTCTTCGTCATGTGGGGTTCTCCTTCAGTCGATCTCTGCGGCGCGAGCGCCGGTGGGCCCCGTATGTACCCGAGGCCATAATAGTGCGGACACAGCACGGGACCCGGGCCATTCGGCCCGGGTCCCGGTGTCAGTGGCTAGGCGCCGACCTTGCTGCGAGCGAAGCCGGTCACGGTGATGCCAGCGGCTTCAGCGACCTTCTTGACCTCGCGCTTGTCTGCGTCGAGAGCGTGAACCTGCTCGTTGAGCGCGACCTGCTTGAAGTACGCGGTCAGACGACCCTCGACGATCTTGGGCAGTGCCGCCTCGGGCTTGCCCTCGTTCTTCGAGATCTCGGTGACGATTGCACGTTCCTTCTCGACGTCGGCCTCGGGCACGTCTTCACGGTTCAGGTACACCGGATCCGCGAACGAGATGTGACGGGCGATGCTGAGCGCAGCTTCGGCGTCGTCACCCTCGTAGCCCACGACCACGCCGATCTGCGGCGGCAGATCCTTCGAGGTCTGGTGCAAGTAGACCGAGGTCGCGGGGGCCTCGACGCGCGAGACCTTCCGGATCTCGATGCGCTCGCCGATGATGGCGGCCTCATCGGTGACGACGTCAGCGACGGTCTTGCCGTCGAGGGGTGCCGCGAGGGCATCCTCAACGGTGCCTGCCTGCGCCGCGACGATGGCATCGAGCACGCGGTCGGCGAGGGCGATGAACTTCTCGTTCTTCGCAACGAAGTCGGTCTCGCAAGCGAGCTCGATCATCGTGGCAGAACCCTCGGCCTGGCGCACGGCAACCAGACCCTCAGTCGCCTCGCGGTCGCCGCGCTTGGCGACGCCCTTCAGACCCTTGAGACGCAGAATCTCAATGGCCTTCTCGATGTCGCCCTCGGCCTCGACGAGTGCGTTCTTGCTGTCGAGCATGCCGGCGCCGAGGCGTTCGCGCAGCTCCTTCACAGCGGCCATGCTTACTGCAGCCATGTGTGACTCCTTCAGTGGTCGTTCGGTGAACGGTCAGAGATTATTCGGCGGCCGGGGTCTCGGCAGCGGCCTCGGCCGGAGCCTCTTCCGCGGCGGGAGCCTCAGCAGCGGGCGCCTCTTCGGCGGGCGCCTCGGCAGCGGCCGGAGCGTCAGCGTTCAGCAGCTCTACCTCCCACTCGGCGAGCGGCTCAGCGGCCTGCTCAGCACCCTCAGCGGGCTTCTGATGACGCTCCATGAGGCCCTCAGCAGCAGCATCGGCGATCACGCGGGTGAGCAGCGCGACCGAGCGGATCGCGTCGTCGTTGCCCGGGATCGGGTAGGTGACCTCGTCGGGGTCGCAGTTGGTGTCGAGGATCGCGATCACGGGGATGCCGAGCTTCTTCGCCTCGTCGATTGCGAGGTGCTCCTTCTTGGTGTCGACCACCCAGAGCGCCGAGGGGGTCTTGCCCATGTTGCGGATGCCGCCGAGTGACTTCTGCAGCTTCTCGAGTTCGCGCTTCTTGAGGAGGAGCTCCTTCTTCGTGAAGCCGCTGGTGGTGCCCTCGAAGTCGAGCTGCTCGAGCTCCTTCATGCGCTCCAGACGGCCGGTGACGGTCTGGAAATTCGTGAGGAGGCCGCCGAGCCAACGCTGGTTCACGTAGGGCTGGTTGACACGAGTGGCCTGCTCGGAGATGGCCTCCTGAGCCTGCTTCTTCGTGCCGACGAAGAGGATGTTGCCGCCACGGGCAACGGTCTGCTTCACGAAGTCGTATGCGGCGTCGATGTAGCCGAGCGACTGCTGCAGATCGATGATGTAGATGCCCGAGCGCTCGGTGAAGATGAAGCGCTTCATCTTCGGGTTCCAGCGACGAGTCTGGTGTCCGAAGTGGACGCCGCTGTCGAGCAGCTGGCGCATGGTAACGACGGCCATTGCCGTCCTCCTGTTCTGGGCGGCCGTATGGACGCACCGATTGCGGTTATCATCGGCCGCGGAATGCGACCCGATCCTGGTGCCCTCGGGATCCGCCGCCCCACTCGTGATGAGCGAGGACCGGTGACGTCTCTCCGATGCGTGGGCACGCGAAGTCACCTCTGACAAGGTGCTGAACCAGCATACACCAGCTCAAGCCGTCCATCACTCGTCCCCACCCCGGGCGATTCCGAGCGCAATTGCGGTTGGTCCACATATTCCTGCGCGGACACCCGCCACACGTCTCGCACCCCGACAGGCTGTCGTCATGACACCTCCGGCACGCACGCATCGGCCCACCAGGGCCTCCCACCTCATCGTGTGCATCGCAATGATCGGCATCACCGCATACTCGGTGACCGGCGCATCGACGTCCGCGAACGGCGTATCTTCTGAGAGCGCGGTGCCCCGCTGGATCCCTCCGCTCGGTATCCCAATGGAGATATCGGGCCCGTTCCGCGCACCGGAGCACGACTACGGGCCGGGGCACCGCGGCGTCGACCTCAGCGCGCATCCGGGGTCGGAGGTCAGAGCCCCCGCACCCGGCACCGTCACCTACGCAGGCACGGTGGCCGATCGGGGTGTCATCACAGTACGGGTGAATGACTCCACGCTGTACTCCATCGAGCCGATCACGGCTGCCCTCAACGTCGGTGACACCGTCGGTCTCGGCGCGCTCCTCGGCACCGTGAGCGGAGGCGGGCACTGCGATGCGGAATGCGTGCATCTCGGGGTCAGGGTCGATGACATCTACGTCGACCCCGCCAGATACTTCTTCGATCGCCCTGTACTGCTCCCCTGGTGATCGCCGCCTTAGGCGCGCGGATGCGCCTGCCGGTACGTCTGGGCGAGTCGCTCGGTCGACACGTGCGTGTAGACCTGGGTGCTCGCGAGACTGGAGTGCCCGAGCATCTCCTGCACCACGCGCAGGTCAGCTCCACCGTTCAAGAGATGCGTGGCCGCCGAGTGCCGCAGCGTGTGCGGGCCACGCGGCCCGCTTCCGGGCTCCGCCTCGAGCTCACGGGCAACCATGCGGTACACCGAGTTGCTCGACATCGCGGCGCCCCGATTCCCGAGGAAGACCGCGTCGGAAATCGCGCGCATCGATGCCACGGCAGTAGCACTCGCCGCAGCGCGAGAAGCGAGCTGGGGTCGCCCTGTGCGGAGATAGGCGTCGAGTGCCCGAGCCGCGGGCGCACCGAACGGCACCACGCGCTCCTTGTTGCCTTTGCCGATGACCCGCACTGTTCGCTCACGCAGGTCGACACCGTCGAGCACGAGCGCGCACAGTTCGGAGACTCGCAGCGCAGAGGCGTAGAGCAGCTCCAATACGGCAAGATCGCGCATCGCTTCGGGGTGCTCCGCATCACTCCGGTGCGCGACACGATCAATGAGCCGTTCCACGCGTACGTCGGTCAGCACTCGAGGAAGATTCTTCGGCGCCTTCGGAGCCCGGAGCCGCGAAGCCGGATTGCCCGGGACCAAGCGCGCACGCTCGAGCCAGGTGCCGAATGATTTGAGCGTCGCCACATTTCTCGCCAGAGTTGCCGACGCGAGTCCACGCTGCTGGCGATCCCACAGCCAGGCGCGCATCAACTCGATATCGCACTCCAAAAGCGTGCTCGCGTGGTGCGCGTCAGCGAAGGCCGCGAACGCGTCGAGGTCGCGTCGATACGCACGGATCGTGTGTTCCGAGTAGCCGTATTCGAGGCGCACGGCGTCGAGGAAGCCCCGGACAGCGACGGCAATCGATTCAGACTCGCTCATATCCATATTCTCGCTCCAAGCGACGCCCGAGTGCGAACGCACCGCGACGCCCCCCTGCCTGATCGGAGCGAAAGATTCCGAATGGGGAAATATTTCGCGGCTCCGCGTCGTTGAATACATGCGCGGGCATGTAACCCGCCGATGCGGAACCGCACCGAAGCAGACAGGAAAGCAGAACACACATGTCCAAGTTCGAGAATCGGGTAGCGATCGTGACTGGTGACGGCAGCGGAATCGGTGCAGAGATATCTCGCGAGCTCGCCCGGGAAGGTGCTTCCGTGGTGGTCACCGACATCAAGCTCGGGTCAGCCCAGACGGTCGTCGATGAGATCATCGCGGCCGGCGGCGCGGCCGCGGCATTCGCGCAGAACACTGCGAAGTGGGAAGACTCGGAAGCGGCGGTCCGATTCGCTCAAGAGACTTACGGTGCGTTGCACCTTGCCGTCAACAACGCAGGCATCGGCGCGGCCCCCGCGAACATCGGCGAGTACGACATCGATGCTTGGGATCGAGTACGCGCGGTCGACCTCGATGGAGTGTTCTACGGCCTGCGGTTCCAGTTGCCCGCGATCGTCGCGGCGGGTGGAGGCGCTGTGGTGAACATGGCATCCGTGCTGGGATCGGTCGGCATCGCCCAGAATGCGGCCTACGTCGCCAGCAAGCACGCACTCATCGGACTCACCAAAGTGGCGGCGCTGGAGTACTCGGAGCAGGGTGTGCGCACGAACGCCGTCGGCCCCGGGTTCATCGATACGCCGCTGGTGCGCGCATCGCTCTCGCCCGAAGCCCTCACCGCATTGGAGGCGGAGCACGCCACGAAGCGGCTCGGAACCGACCGTGAGGTCGCCGCGTTGACCCTGTTCCTGCTGAGCGACGATGCTTCGTTCATCTCGGGCAGCTACCACCTCGTCGACGGCGGCTACTCGGCTCACTGAGCGACGTCGCCGATGCACTGGCTGGCGATCTTCGAGAGGTGCCCGTGATTGCCAGCCAGTGCCGCGCACCCGTATCGATCAAATCACCTCACAGGAAAGGCAGGAGAATCGGTTCAGTCGTCGACCCCGCGCCTGCACCACCGGAGTGCCCCGGGAGATCCTGCGAGACTGCTACGGGGCCGGCGCCGGGGCGCCCAGTGAGAAAGCCCTGGATCTCGTCGAAGCCTTCGTGTCGCAGAATCTCCCGCTGCTGCTCCGTCTCGACACCCTCCACAAGAACGGTCGCGGTCAATGCGTGCCCCAGAGCCAGAATTGCTCGCAGCACGTCGCGGGTGCGCGACGGCTGCAGGCTCTCATACAGCACTGACCGATCGATCTTGACCCGGTCGAAGCCGAACGAGAGCAGCGTATCGAGCGACGAGAAACCGGTGCCAAAGTCGTCGAGCGCAATGAGCACGCCCAACTGCTGCAGTTCGGCGAACGTCTCGATGACCTCACGACGGTGCGAGATCATCGTCGATTCGGTGATCTCGAGCTCCAGATTGCGCGGCTCCAAGCCACTCTCGGCAAGCGCGCGCGTGACGACATCGACGAACGTGCGATCCGTCAGTTGCGACGCCGAGACGTTCACCGCCACCCTGGCGTCATCGCGCCATCGCGCAGCATCTCGGCAGGCGCGCCTCACCACCCATTCGCCGAGTTGCACGATTGTTCCGTTCGCCTCGGCGAGCGGAATGAATTCTCCGGGGTTGAGCAATCCCAGAATCGGATGCTCCCAGCGGATCAACGCCTCCCAGCCCACCACCGCCTCATCTTTGAGAGACGATTGCGGCTGGTACTGCAGCGTGAATTCTCCACGCGCGATGGCCCCGAGTATTTGCCTGCCGAGAAAACGACGCGACGCGGAGTGCTCGAGCAGTCCATCACGGTAGAGCATCGCACGGTCGTCACTGCGCTCTTTCGCGTCGTACATGGCCGCGTCCGCGCGCACGAGCAACTCAGAGACGTCGCTCGCATCTCGCGGGAAGCGCGCAATACCGATGCTTGCGGGAATCACCCGCGTCTTCCCATCGAAGTGCACCGGCTCGCGCATGGCCGCACTGACGCCCTGCGCGAACTCCTCGACCGCCTGTTCGTCTGGCGCAAGCGCTGCCGCAGCGAACTCGTCGCCGCCCAGACGTGCTGTGACGATGCCCATGTGCGTGCGGCGATGCAAATTATCGGCCGTCGCGCGGAGCAGCTCGTCTCCGGTCGCGTGACCGAGCGTGTCGTTGATCTGTTTGAATCCGTTGAGATCGATGATGCTCACCGCGAAGGGTGCAGAGTCGCTCGCCCAACGCGTGAGCTCCGCGAGAAAAGCCGACCGGTTCCACATACCGGTGAGTGGGTCAGTGGACGCTGCCCGACGCAGTGCGTTCGACGCTTCGCGGGCGACGGTGACATCGCGCGTGATCTTCGCGAAGCCAATGACGGTATCCGCGTCATCACGCACCGCGTTCACTGTGACGTGCGCCCAGAATCGCGAGCCGTCTTTGCGCACCCGCCATCCCTCGGTCTCGAATCGCCCCTCGCGAATCGCTTCGCTCAGGATGCGATCGGGAAGCCCATCGGCGCGATCTTCGCCGGTAAAAAACGCTTCGAACGACTTCCCGATGATCTCATCGGGCCGATACCCCTTGATGCGCTCGGCGCCGGTATTCCAACTCGTCACCACTCCCTCCGTGGAGAGCAGATAAATGGAATAGTCCTGCACTGCCTCCACGAGAAAGCGGAACATCTCAGCGTCGCCTTGCATTACGACCTCTCCAGCGACCGGCAGGTCACGAACGCCCCAGATACAGCGAACCCAATCATGGACTCTCGACTCCCCCGTGCGATTCTAAGACGCATTTCCCCAACCTCTCGCATCGGTGAACCGGAGAGACGATATCTCTCCAAGACGAAACACGCCGTGACGCTTCACTCTCATAATTACTTAATTTATGTCATACTTCCTGTATGGGGTACATGCTGCACGGTGGACGTGAATATGAGTTCGAGGATCGCACGCTCGCGCATCTCAAGACGGTCATTGGGATGAAACTCGCGAAGGGCGACAGTTTCTTCCTGAGCTGGTCACTCGGGATGCATCAGGGAAGCGGTCGGCACGAGGTGTGGATCTCGGAATACGCCCCGATTGCGTTCCGCTTCAGCGGGAGCAAGCTCCCGCAGTTGAACCCAGAGTGGGTCAAGGCCCTCCTCGCCGTCTCTCACACGTCTCGGGGGCTGGTCGTGCTGTCGGAGCAGGACGCTTCGAAGTGGGTCCAACGCAACCCGCTCCTCGCGGCCTGACTCCCGCCTCGAGATATCACTCGCGTCGAACCAGCCGCCATCGCGGTCCGTGAGTGCCGCTTTCCGAAGACCGACGTACGAAACCGAGCATTTCGAGTTCTGCGAGGAGCGCACGGCATTCTTCCGGCGCAAGACCTGCGGCGAGCGCGACCGATTCTTCGGTGCGCTGCCCCTGGAGCGGAAGCGCGTCGAGGAGCCGACGATGCAGAGCGGGTTGGCGATCCTGCGATTCCCCGCCACTCCCCGCCCACGAGAGCGGATCGCGAGAAACGTCGATGAGCTGCGACGCCGCGTCAGTGGCGCCGATGCACTCCCTGAGTTCTTCTGCGTTACTCACGAGGAGCGCGCCGTACTCGCGAATCAGTCGGTGGCATCCGGCTGAGGTCGCACTGGTCACCGGGCCGGGAACAGCTCCGAGGTTGCGGCCGATCTCCGCGTCATGACCCGCTGTGTTCAGCGACCCGGAGCGGATTCCGGCTTCGGTCACGAGTGTCATTTCTGCGAGCGCGGCGATCGACCGATTCCGTTGGAGAAAGCGCCAACGTGTCGGCGCGGCGCCGGGAATCATCTCCGAGCAGACCGCGCCCTGCTGCGCGATGCGTTCGAGCAGCGAGGCGTGCGCGCTGGGGTACGCACGGTCGACTCCCCCGGCGAGCACTGCGACTGTCCGCGCGCCCGCGGCGAGCGCCGTGCGATGAGCGATCGCATCGACACCGTACGCAGCCCCCGAGACGATTGCGGCACCGGCAGCGCACGCCGCATCGGTGAGCTCGGCGGTGACATGGGCGCCGTACCCTGTGCAGGCGCGTGCGCCCACCACCGCAAGCGATGGAACCACGAGGGCCGCGGTGTCGCCGATCACCCAGAGCAACTGCGGCGCGTGCGCTCCAAGGTCGTTGAGTTGCACTGGCCAGCAGCCCGATTCCGGCGCGACGAGTCTCACACCGGCGGCGCGCGCCCGCTCGAGATCGCGGACGCTTTCAGCGCGGTCGAGTCTTGGGACCCACCGTTTGACCGCGGCTGCAATCGAGCGACGATCGATCTGCGCTCCACTCGCGGCGGCTTCTGCGACAAGCTCGGTGGGCGAGGCTCCGCTGATGAGCAGCGCGAGAGCAGGCGCCGCCCCGAGGCTCCCAATCAACGCCCCGGCTACCGCGTCACCGGGTTCGATGACGCGCGCCCACGCGGTACGGGCAAACAGCGTGTCGTGCGATTCCGGGGGTGCATCGCTCGGAGGGGCCATCGCATCGAGCATCGAGGCGATCGACGCATCGATTCCCAGATCAAGCCGCGCCCCCATCATCCGAGATCACCCCCGCGCAACACGAGCGCCTGAGCGACTTCGGGGCGCCGAGGCCGATCCTTTCCGGCCAGATCGGCAATCGTCCAGGCGACGCGCAGCGCCCGATCGTACCCCCGAAGCGTGAGCCCACCACGGGCGAGCGCATGGTCGAGCACCGCCGTGTCGGCCCGCGGAAGCCGAAACCGCTCGCTGCGCAGCCAGTTTCCGGGAATCTCGGCATTCACCGTCCATGGAGACCCCCGCCAGCGTTCCGCTGCAGCAGCGCGCGCCACGATGACGCGCTCGCGCAATCGCGAGCTCGTGGGCCGCACTGTCTCGGCGTCGTCGAGCAGCACCTTTGATACGCGGTGCAGTGTGAGCCGCAGGTCGATGCGGTCACTGAGCGGACCCGAGATGCGCTGCTGATACGCGACCCGGACTCGCGGGCTGCATCGGCAGCTCAACGCGGTTTCCGCCGACCCGGCGTTTCCGCAGGGGCAGGGATTCGCTGCGATGACGAGTTGCACTCGTGCGGGCAGCTCGGTGCGAATACAGGAACGATGAATCTCGATACGCCCGGTTTCCAACGGTTGCCTGAGTGCATCGAGTACCGTGCGGGGGAATTCGGGAGCCTCAGCAAGGAATCGAAAGTACACCCCGGTTGTGTGCTCTCATTCTAGCCGCCGACCAAGTCAGAACAGGCCTGATCAGTGGGCGAATCTCGATCACGCTCGATCAGATTCAGCGAGAGCCGCTGGCGCTCGGCAACTGCCTGAGTGTCTAGCTTGTTCGCAGCACTTCCTCCGGTTTGAAGTACTCGACGAAGAGGCGTCCCAGTTCGATCCAGTCTCTTGCGGTCACGCTGTCATCGGCGTGCAGATCAAGAGCCTCCTCGACCGTCCAACTGTCGTAGGTGACGTATGGCTCGTTCCAGCGTCCAGACTCCCACGCAGCACACGCACCTTTGCGACGCTCGGATTTGCCGACGCCGATCCAAAAGAGGTTGCCAGGGTCGTGACCTTTGATGCTCGGGAAGTGATTCACTTTGTCCCATTGACGCCAGGCATGGTTGAAACCGAACTCGAACGCCATCTTGTTGCTCGTGACGGCCTCGACTCCCTGCGCGAGCACGCCCAGGGCCATGCCGATCACGACTTCTTTGACCTGGTTATCTTTCGTCAGCGCCATGAATCAACGGTATCGGCCGCCCCTGACGTAGTCGCGTCCCTCGTCAGTCACCCTGATGATGAAGCAACCGCAGTCAGACTGAGCACATGGACCTCACACTCAACGAAGCACAGCGCATCGTCCTTCAATGGGTTGCGGACGGCGCTGACCTCAACAATCCGCTCAGCCGCTCAGCCGCTCAGGCGACCTCGTGTGCGGCAGACTTAGGTGGTGTTGGCCGATCCATCGCTGGAACCGATCTAGGTGGGTGTCGACGAGAGCGGAGTGTTCGTGCGCGACAGGCTTTCGAGATCGCCCGTCAGTGATTTGCTTACTCTGACCGAGAACCTCGAGATCTACGAGTGCGAGAACTTCCTTCTTGAAGGCTCCGTCGTTGACGAGGTTTCGGCGTACTGGGCAGCCCATGTCGCGCATTTCTACTTCCAGGTCTCCGGGGAGGATCCATACTCTGCTGGCGACCACTTCCCGGACCTCCGCAACAGGGTTGTCGACGGTCTCTCTGATGCAGGTTTCACGGTCCAAGCACGTGAACTCGCCGCGTTGGCCGATGAGGTCGCGTTCAATCGGCACGTAATTCGCCAGTACACAGAGGAGGACCCGCTCTATAGCACCGTGAATCGGCTTCTTCGTCGGGGCCATCGTGAAGAGAGCATCGCCAAGCATCCGCTGGTGCCGTGGATCTCGCATCTGAACGTAGCGATCCGAACCCAAGCGGAGGTTCTCAAGACCTGCTTCAGAGGTGCTGAGATGGACGCCTCCACAATCTCCGAGTACCGCGTCAATCGCATGTTCGTTTGGTCGTCCTTCACATCTCTGTCGACGGACCGGGGCCAATGTCTCGACGGCAACGTTCTCTTCGTCGTTACACCGCGGAGCGCGATCTCCGAGCACGGCAAGCGTGCCCCCCGGGCCATTTCGCACCTATCTGCATTCCCCGAAGAAGCGGAAGTGCTCCTTCCATTGGGTTGTGCGTTCAAGGTGACCACCACGCGGCGCGAGGGCGGGAGAACGGTCATTCACCTAGATCTCTTCGATCACAACTGATTCACCCCCGACAGATCGCGCCGACCGCGACCGTGCGGTTTCCGATAGGTACTTCCGGGCCGGCTCCATCCGACAGACTGCACACTCCATTCGGCGGGTTGACACCAGTTGCCCCGGCTGGAAGGCGACTGGACGTCGATGCCAGCCGGATGTAGTTGTCATCTCGCGAGCCTCAGCAATGAATGAAAAACAGTTCTCAATCGGTGCCCTCATTTTGGCCGCGAGCGGGCTCAGAACGTGTGTGATCAGCGGGCGAATCTGCATCAAGCACGATCAGATTGACGCATGAACGCGAACACCATCCCACCGTTGACATCGTCCACCGTTGAGCAGTTGCGGAGCTTCATCGAGTCAGCCGCCGCCATCGAGCCACCGATGCGGGTGTGGGAGATATCGCTCGTGTGCGGTCATGTGGTTCGGTACGGGCAGCACGCCAGCCTCCACGCGCCCGATTCCCCGACCTGGTCATGCGCCGATTGCGGGCACCGTCGCCGAGTGATCGGTTCAGCCCACGCGCATGACGCTCGAGAGCGAGTCTGGCGTCTCCGAGAGGTTCACGTTGAGCATCGGCGTGCGCTCGACGAGATCGCGAGATTGAGACGACAGCTCGACCGTGCGGAGCGTCGTGTCGCCGCCGCGCGAGCATCACTCCTCGGAGTGCAGGACGATGTTGAGTCGTTCGGCGGGACTGCCACGACCTGGAGCGAGATCGATGTGATGGATGAGCTGACGCAGGAGCGTCCGGCGTGACTCAGTGTTCAGTGTCGGCCACACGGCGACGAGTTGCTCATGGGTCAAAGGTGCCGGGTGTTCGATGGTGAGTGCGACGCGTTCCTCGTTCAGATTCGCGATGCGCTCCAGGACGCGGGCGATCATCCCGGTGACGATCTGGTGGAGCTCACTACCGACCACGAGCGAAGACGCCTTGCTGCGAACGGCAGCGAGTTCTTCACGCGCCACCGCAAGTTCTGCGTCAACCCGAGCAACCGCTTCAGTGTTCGTGCTCTCCGCCTTTCTGTTGTGGGCGTCGAGGCGGTCGCTGGAGAAGAACTCGAACAACCAGTCAATGACGTACTGCTCGGCTACCGGTGCAGTGATAGACGCACCACCGATGCAGGTGCCGGCCCCGTGACGGCGATTCGCTTTGCACCGATACACATACCGGACCAGCCGATGGCCGTCTGCGTCAGGTTTCTGCGACTGAGCAACACCGGCCAATCGCCTTCCGCAGGGGCATCGCAGCAGCCCAGTGAGCAGCCACGCGCGGGCACCCCACCCGTTGCGTGCGTCAGTACTGCGTGACCTGAGGGCCGCTTGGATACGGTGCCAGGTGTCGAGGTCGCAGACCGGTTCTTGACTGATCACCGGCTCCCCACCCGGGGTCAGGGCGACGTAGTCGAGCGGATCAACACGGACACCTCGACGGTGCGGCGGTAACTGGTGCTGGCGGTAGCCGACCATCCGGGGCGAGACCAACGCGGCACGGACTCTCTGCTCACTCACAAGCCCACCCTGTGAACCGGTGATCCTGTAGCGCGTCTGCCAGTGCACTGCGACTTCGCGTAGGCCGGCGCCGGCGAGGACCAAGGCGACGGCATCTTTCAATGCCTGGTGCTCGACGGGGTGTGGTTCCAGGCGCCGCCCTGTGCGTCCTGCATGATCGGTGACTCGGGGTCCGGGTTGCCAGCCGAAGGGGCGGCGTCCGCCGTTGATGAACCCGGCCTGCGCGGCGTGACGTTTCGCGGCACGCTGCCGCTCACTCATCGTGTCCGTCTCCGCCTCCGCCAACAACGCCTTCACACCAGTGGAGAGTTTCGCAGCGGCGGTGACGCTGTTCAGCTCCTTCGTGGAGTCCTGATGCGACAACAACGTCACACCCTGCTGTTGACACGACGTCACCCACTCCAGGCAACGCGACGCGACCCGAAGAGTGCGGTCAAGCTTCCAGAACGCCACCGCCCGCACCCGCCCCGACGCGATCCCCGCATTCAACGCACGCCACCCCGCACGCTCCGTCCGGGCGTAGGCGCTCGCGGAGTCGCGGTCGACGTACTCCCCCATCACCGTCCACCCGCCCTCCGCCGCGAGCTTGCGCGTCAGGTCAAGGCGTTGCCGCTCGATCGCGTCACGGCCGTCGCCGTGCGCACGCGAAAGCCGCAGATACAGGAACACCGGCCGAGTGCCTGGTAGCGGTGTCTCGGGGCCTGTCCACCGAAACGGCGGAGGCTTCACCTGTGCGGGCTGAAGGAGGACTGTCGTCATAGATGCCTAGTCCGGGAACGGTGGCTCGTCACCCCACGCGCCCGTTCCGGCACGGTTCGCGCGCCCGAACCCCGCGCTCGCACGCGGCGCGAACGGGCTGCTGATCGAGGCCGAGTGTGTACTGCGGTAGATCACCCGGTCCCCAACAACGGTGCCTGCATACCGGCCGGCGGAGTCGAAAACCTTCTCCCCACGGACACGACCAACGTGGGTGCCCGATGAACTGAACAGGTCATCTCCACGACGCTTCAGCGGCCGACCGTTCTTCGTATACAGATAGTCCATACGACGATCGTCAGCGCGACCACCGACATTTACGCGGTGCGGTCAGCCTCGAACGGGCTCACGACCGACTGCACGCCATGCTCGGCACACACGAAACCAACCCGAAGATGTCCATCGGCCTCGAACGGCTCAGGCGGAAGATCGCGGCCGCACTCGGAGCACGTGCGATACGCCAGGTCACCGCTCCCGAGCTCCATGGCTCGAATCTACGCCGCGACGCGTCGACGGTTCAGGATGAAGTCGTGCTCGCGAGCCTAGTGACGCTTACCGTCGCCGCGCATCTGCGCCAACTACACCCGTCACCTCTTCACGACTCCGCTCACGTTCACCGCTAAAGCGGGCGCGATAGCTTTCGCCGAACGGCGTAGCGAGAATGAGACAGTGACCCGAATTGAGCACCTTGCGCGCGCCGACCGTTCAGAACTATGCGAGATGCTTGAGGGCGAGAAAGACTTCCCTCAGCACCTCTTGTACCTCTACCAACGATCAGCCGGCCCGGACGAGAACCTCATCGCCCGACGCAACGGCCAAATCGACGGGCTGCTCACGGGAACGATCCGACATGACTTCTCGGACAACCGCGACTTCAGCGGCTTCGATCTCCCGCACTCACCGCACGCCCTAGTCACACGCATACATGTTCGCGACTCCGCGAGGTGCCACGGTATAGGCCGAGCGCTAGTAGCGCAGTTCGCGGTCGAGGCGATCGAGCATGGTTGCGGCTTCATCGGCGGCTACCTGGACGGCACCTCCGACGTGACGGGAAGGAAGGCGTTCTTCGAACGTCTCGGATTCGTCGTCAACAGGTTCGATAGTTTCGGGAGTCACCCAGACGAGATACTTGCCTCGGCAACCCGATAACCCCACACAGAGGAACTAAACCAATGGCATTACGCAGACTCGGGCTGTGGCGCACCCCACCGGCTGACGTGGACCGCTCCAGCAATGAGTCATGAAACACCTGTCGACGCGTATGGGGTCCCGACCCACGCATTCGGCGAACAGGCACCTCCGGAGCTGTTCGAAGTTCTCGGCCGGATTCTGGCGGTGCACGGAAAGATCGAGTACCTGCGGGACCGGCTCAATCACCTCCCTTCCAACGAGACGACGTCGAACAGGAAAACCGAGCAGTTCCTCGCCAGGTTGGCCGCAGGACAGACCGATCGAAACGCAATCGTGCACTCGTACTGGGTGATCGGTGCTCACACGACCAACCCCGATGTGATTCTTGCCATTCGATACAAGACAAGGAAACAGACATCCGGCGATATAGCCACAGTCTCGATCATCGATGCGCCAGAGAGCGAACGCGAGCAGGACTATAGCCAGTACACGCTGGACGACCTGAAGCGACTCTTGCGGGACAGCGTCGTGACCATGCGCATCGGCGAGCAGGCCTACAGCGAGATCATGCTCAACTGGGCCGCCAGTACCTCGACCTAAGCCGGCACAGCCGTTACGAATCTCAGCCCACTCGTCAGGTTGTCCGCGACTCGCTGGTCGACGCCGGAAAGGGAGCAAACCTCGGCTGTAAGCTCGAAAACGTCATAGGAGACAGAGGCAGTGAGATCGTAACCGCGGGGGCAACGGCGGTTTAGCTCGCGCACCACCGCAACTGCCGCACGGTCTTCGGAGCGGAGAAAAGGATGTGGGCGGACAACGAGGCAGACGTCGATCTGCTCGGCTTCGACTTCTTGGTCGACGGCCTCGTCATCGCACTGACCGAGCCACGTCTGCTGCCGCTGACCGTTGGAGTGCTCGGCGACTGGGGGTCGGGCAAGAGCAGCCTGATGCGGATCGCTGCGGACGAGTTGCGACAGGTACAGCGAGAATGCGACACACCGCCCGAAGACGAGCGTGATGCCTTCCCTTATCTGGTCGTGGATTTCAGCCCATGGCAGTACGAGGACCACGAGGACGTCAAGATCGCGCTGATGACCACGGTTCTCGATGCTCTCGCCGAGCGCGTGCCGAACGCGCAAGCAGAGGTTGGACGCCTTCGGGAGTTCATAGACCGGCTGAAGCGTTGGGGCCGGCGGGTCAGCCGCGTAGGCGCGATCGCGACGCCGACCGTTCTGCCACTCATTCTGCAGGGTGTCGCGCCGGAGATGGGAGCTGAGCTGACGACTGCTGTCACCGCGGCTGCGGGAGCTGTCGCGAAGGAGGCTCAGAGCGCTTTCGCGGACCCCACAGGCGAACCGTCCGGCTCGGACGCACATGGGCCTTTGCCGCTCGCTGATATCAAGGCGTTCCGTGCGGAGTTCGGTCGGCTCGTCGAGCGGATACCGGGCGGTGAAGCTGTGATCGTCTTCATCGATGACCTGGACAGATGCCTGCCCGAGACCGTCGTCGACACGTTCGAAGCCATTCGTTTGTTCTTGAATACCCCGAAGACTGCATACGTCTTGGCGCTCAACCAGAACGTCGTGGAGTCCGCGATCGACTCGCGGTACCCGGATCTGAAGAAGGCCGACGGAGGCGGGATCGGACGCGACTATCTGGAGAAGATGCTCCAGTTGAAAGTCTCAGTACCCGCGCTCTCAGCTGCTGAGGCTGAGACCTACGTCAACCTTCTTTTCGCCGACCTGCACTTGAACCCGGCAGAGTTCAACCAAGTATTGGAGGCCGCGAAGGAGAACCGGAAGACGAACGGTCTATCGGTCGCGTTCAACACCGGTATCGCGGGCGACGTACTCTCCAAGCCGCCGAAGTCGCTCACCGACGACTTGGGGTGGGCAGCGGAGATCACTCCAATCCTTGGATCGTCATTGCGCGGGAACCCCCGCCAGCTCAAGAGATTTCTCAACAACTTGCTGCTCAAGCATCGAAGTGCCGCCCGTCGAGACGTCGACCTGAAGTTGCCCACCCTCGCCAAGCTCATGGTGCTCGAAGACCAGTACAACACCGATTTCCAGAAACTATTCGACTGGGAGATGGTGGCAGGCGGGAAGTGTCCGGAGATCGGGATCGCCGAATCTGTAGCGCGTAACGGCCTTCGCGACGCCACACCAGGAGTTGAAGCTGAGGAAGCGTCTAGCGGCGAGAAGCCGACATCGCGGAAACCGTCTTCGACACGTGCCAAGACGCCCGTCCTCACCGCGGAGCCAGAGAAGGCTCCTACCGACGCGGAGTCGTGGGCGGCCAAACCCAGCATCGCCGAGTGGCTCCGAGCCGAACCAGCTCTTGCCGAAACAGATCTACGCCCTTACTTCACCTACTCGAGAGACAAGCTCTCCTTCGGAGTCTCGGCTTCTCGCCTTGCACCACACCTTCAGCAGCTGCTCGGCAATGTCCAGTCGGATATCGACGCTAACCGGCGTAGTCACTATTCGGCGATCAGTGCCCTCGATCCCATCGAACGTGCACAGTTCACCGAAGCGTTGATCGACCGTGTCCGGCGCCACCCATCGAGCATCGCGATGACAGCGCTCCTCGAACTGTCAGAACAGAACCCCGACATCATCCAATCCGTCTGTGACGCCTTGATGCGAATCCCGGCCGCGAGCATCGTCGGTGCCACTGGAACCACTGCGGTCCGTCGCCTACCCGCGGGTCATCCCTCAGTCGATGCGCTCCTCAATCACTGGGGTGCGAGCGACAACGCCACTCTCAAAACACTCATCGCCAGCGCGCGCAAGACGCAGGCCCAGAAGGGAGGCTCCAGTGGGAACCTCGGCCGATAGGTCCGCAGGCAGCGGCGGCGCCTGGACACCGTTGAAGCATGCGACCAACTCCTACGTCCGCGGCATCGGACGTAGCGACTCCAACACTCGAGCGGAACGGGTTCTGGCGCGGCATGTGCCGCTGCTCGGCGGCCCGGCTGGAGCGGCGTCATCGGCACGGGCCGGCAGCGCTGGCATTCGTCAGTTGGGTGCTCTGCTTTCCGGAATCGCTACCGAGGGTGTTACGGGTGCTCTCAACGCCCTCGGCTTGTCGCGCCTCATCGGAGCGGACAGGTTCGTCGTGCTCGACGAACTCATCACGTTCATCACGGGCGACGGCGACGATCTGGATGCGCAAGCTGCGCGGGACGCCGCGTGCGACGTTCTCGACGAGATTTTCGCCGACGCGGATACTGCAGAAGAGATCGCCGCCGTCAGCGTTGACGAAGCCGAGTTGGCGACCATCCTTGAGCGATTCTTGGCTCTGTACGTGTACAACCGCATACCTGTGGTGGCCGAACGACTCAGCAGACTCGCCGACCCCGCCGCCATGCGTCAGGCCGATCAACAGATGCGGCAGATCATCTCCGACTTGGTTGCCATCAGTCTCCCCGACGACCTGTCGAGCATCGACTGGCAAGGAAGCGGCGGAAAGGCCTTGGCCGATAACGCGCTCCGATCCGTCTACGACACACTCGCCGCGCTCGACGATCAGGAGCAGTCATGAACAACTACCGGCTGAGGAGCAATCCGACAACGGCCCTCCAAACCGACGAAGACGTCCTCGTCCTTGACTGGAATCCGGGCAAGGCGTCAGCGACCATTCAGATCGGACGACGTGCTGGAGCTCGGTTCTTCGATGGGTGGCGTGCGCCGCGCGAAGCGCTCGACCTGTTCCTCCTCGGTGCAGCGGCGTACTGCGTCGACAAGACCAGCCTGCGACGTTCGACTGCCGATAGCTGGACCCGTGACCTCCGTCTCGAACTGCCTGTGGAAGCTGTTGATCGCTGGCGAGACTCCAGCATCACCTCGGTGCTGGACTTCCTCACGGGCGATCGATGGGCCATCCAGCCGTACCGGGAGGCGCGGTCTCCGCTCGCCGACCTGAAACGCGTGCCCGACGATGTAGCACCCGTCGCCGATGTCGATGCGGTCTGCCTGTTTTCCGGCGGGTTGGACTCGCTCACAGGCGTGATCGACCTTCTCGAAGAGAGCCCCGATCGCCGTCTTTGCTTGCTCTCCCATAACGAGGGTGACAAGGCCTCGACTGCCCAGCAAGAACTGCTGGCTGCACTACGAGACCACTACGGCGCGGAGCGTATTCAGAGCCGACGATTGTTCCTACGACCTGCACCGGTCAACGGGCAACAAGCTCGTTCTCTGCCATCGGCACGTGAGAACACAACACGTGCAAGGTCACTGTTGTTTCTGACCGCTGCGCTTGCTCTCGCGTCATCGGTGAGCCCTACGACCCCGGTGTATATCCCCGAGAACGGCTTCATCGGTATCAACGTGCCCCTGACCCGCGCTCGTAGCGGCAGCTACAGCACGCGCACTACACACCCGTTCTTCATTAAGACGTTGAGCGAAGCGATCAGCGAGATCGGGGTGAGCAACCCCATCTTGAACCCGTTCCGCCTCAAAACGAAGGGTGAGATTCTCGCCGAGACCAAGAATCCGGACCTGCTGGAACGGCTAGCACCACTCAGCGTTTCTTGCTCCCATCCGGAGGCTGCACGCTATGTGAAGCGTCCCCAAGGTAACTGCGGCTACTGTTTCCCGTGCCTCATTCGGCGCGCCTCGATGGCGCACGTTGGATGGGACGGAGCTGACGGGTACGCATGGGATGCGCTCGCCGGCACCGACCTGCTCGACCGCAACACGCGCCGCTCCGCAGACCTGCGCGCCGTGATTAACGGCGTCTACGCGGATCGGCCGGATCGAGACATCTTCCGCAACGGGCCAATCCCCGACGGGGAACACAGAGAGTTCCTCCGTGTCTGGCGGGGAGGAATCGGCGAACTGCGCGAATGGTTCGGCGGCGCCAGCGGTGCCACCCGCGACGCGGTGAGCGAGCTCGGATGAGCCCAGATGTCCTGATCGATACGCACTGCCACCTAGGGATGTACCCGGATCCCGTCACGGTCCTTCGAGACGCGCAAGCAGCACACACCCGAATCGTGGCCGTCACCGAGGACCCTGACGAGTATCGACGACTCAGAACGCGCCTGGGCTCCCGACCCGACATCGACGTCGCCCTCGGACTGCATCCACTCCGGGCCGCGTCGTTCACGCCCAACGATCTCGCACGATTCTTCCGGTTCGTACCGCAAAGCAAATGGATCGGAGAGGTCGGACTGGACTTCTCGCGAGCTGGAGCCTCTACAAGGAAGCAACAACTCAAAGTCTTCGACATGGTGCTCACCGAAGCACAACCGGGACGACATCCCCTCACCGTCCATAGCCGAGGCGCTGAAAAGGATGTCATTGGGCGCCTTACAGACGCGAACCTACCCGGCGTTCTACATTGGTACTCAGGCCCGCTCGGCCCGATCGATGATGCCCTCGCCGCTGGCCTCTACTTCTCCTTCAACACCGCGATGACTGTCTCCAAACGATTCCCAGCGTTGCTTCGATCCATCCCAAGAGAGCGAATACTGCTCGAAACGGACGGACCATACGCCAAAGCTCGTGGCCGAGTCACCTATCCACACGAACTCACCGATGTCGTGAAGGCATTCGCCCACGGGTGGGGCATCACTCTGGAAGCAGCCACGGGGATCATCGTCGACAACCAACGTCGATTCCTTAAAGAGACCGACGCCGCTGACCGCCGTTAGCCTCCGACACTCATCGTCCTAACGTCCAGCATTGAAGGGCTCCGCATGGCACGTGCACATGATTTCACCGAACACCTCGACGTTGCCAGGTCTCGAACAATCCAAGGCGCGATCCGAGAAGGAGCAACAATCCGGTCTGGTGCTCAGCTAACGGTTCAAGGCGCGGTCGTGGGACCGATCATCGTGGAGAACGACGCGATCCTCATGGTTCAGGGCAGCTTCAACGGCGACATCCAACAGAACGACGGCACGCTCATCTTGTACGGCCAAGCATCTCTTGATCTCGACAAGCCGACAGGCCGCCTCGCTGTGGGAGTCGATTCCCTCATCACGACCGACCGCGGCGCCTTCAGACTCTCGCCAGACGGAGAACTGATCGAACTACACGGTAGCCAACCCGCCGGGAGCCTAAATGTCCGGACTGATCGTGTGTGCGTCTATGACGAGGACGAACAGCGCTTTCGCTCGCTGAAAGGGAACGACCTAACCTAGCCTTGATGAACTCGGTGGCGACCGTTCTCTGTGGCGCTTCGGTTCCTATCAGCAAAGAATGGAAAATACACCTCAGTTGTGCGCTCCCACTCTAGCCGTCGAGAGTTATGTCTCTCTGATATGCCTTCATGGCCTGGCGGCGATCGCGACCCGCGAGTTCCGCGCGCACGTAGAGCCTCTTCATGCACGGGCCCATGAGATCGTCCCGAAGAACAACGTCGTAGGACGTGTGCCGCGGCTCGGGACGACGTCCCGCCACTCCCCAGACGCCACCGAATACACAGTGCCGGGCGTGAGTCGGGCCTTGGGACGGGCGACGGGATCCGTCGATCTGGGAGGGATGATCTCGAGGCGAGCGCAGGCGCCAGTACGAGCAGGAGAAGGCCCGAGCTTGACGGGCCCGTTTGCAGCTCCGCCTATCGAGCCGTTTGCGGTGGTGATTGGTGCTGCACGCACCCACAATGATGTGGCGTAACTATGGTTGATCAGTATGAGGCCGTTGGACGTCATCACCGCGGCTGTTCGCTACACGCTGCAGCCCTATCTCATGGATCAATGGTTCCAAGCGCAAGGAACCACCTTCCGACGTTCGGTCTGCGAGATCACCCAGATGGCGGAGATTCAACGCCATGGCGTTGGCGGGGCTCAAGGCATGGGCTTCTTTGATAACCGCACTCATATGCCTGCGGTCGACGAGCTCCTCGGACATCTCAAACCTCCAGATGCTTCGAGCCCTCCCTGCGTAATCATGTTCCGCCCTCATCGGATCGATGAAAGCATCGAGACTTCCATCCGCATCACTCAGGATTCCGACCTGGTTGAGATCGCGGCCGGGACAGTGTGCGGCATCGATGTGCTGCTCGGAAAGATGGCGACGATTAGGACAGCGGCAGACGCCGTCGATAGCCTCTCCGGCATGAAACTCACCTCCTTCGAGGGTATTTTGGGTTGGTATCTTGACCACGATCAGCTCGTGAAAGCGCGCACGTTCGTCACTGGATTGCACGAGCACTTCGCCGAGCAATCGCGGCGGGAAAAGCTCGCTGGGCGGCTCGAAGACGTCGCCGCGCGCATTTCCCCCGACACACCCTGGAGAAACTGGCTCGCGAGGCCCATGACCGGCGCGACCGGATGACGGGCGACGCACCACAGCCGCTGGTCGAACTGCTCGTAGAAGGTGTCGATCTCGAGCTGATCGACGTCACGCTCACGCCGCCGTCCGTCCCGAAGATGCTTGCGTGGTGCTGGGCGCACCTCGAACGCTCCGTTCCGAATCCGTCACGGGTGCAGTTGGTGGTGACCGGGTACATGGCTGGCTCGGTGGCACGCTGGGCTCCGCAAGACGACGCCGCTGGAGCCCAAACGGTCGAGCACGGTGCGGGACTCTCCGCAGGCAAGACGATTCGGCTACCCAATGGCCGCGCCGTCGTGCTGCTCCACGCGCACTACTTTCGCAATGATCTCGATCGCGACCAGACCGAGGTCAACGAGCTGATCGCCAAGCGTGTGCTCGTGCACGAGACGCAGCACGTCGTCATGCACCAGAACCAGCAGGTCTATCAGCCTGACCCTACCGCGACTTTCCGCAACCTCAATCTTGTCGGCGGCGCCGCGGCGATCATCGAGGAGTATCGGGCAGAAATCAGCGTCGGCGACGAGTTCCGCCGCGGCGAGCCGTTGTGGGAGCCGGCTACGATCATTACCGACCTCCAGGCGAACCTCGACGTTGCCGTCGCCGCATACCAAGGCCATCGCTCTATCGGCCGGCTGGTGTTCGAAGCGACGAGTTCTGTGCTGATCGGGTGGCGTGGGCTCGCGTACGCCGCCGCACGCGAAGTGGTGGTCCCCGAGGGTGGTCTTGTCAGTGAGGTAAGCGCGACCACGGTGTGGTCGCGTGGATTCGGCGACTGCTGGCATGCCTTTACCGCCGTGCTTGGGCGCGTCGAACCCGCTGATGTCATCATGTCGAAGGAGGCGCTCGATGGGGCCGCCGCTGAGTTCGCCGAGATCATCGGCGACTCAATGACCTGTCTGGGCTTCCTCTGGTACGACGACATGTTCGTCATCGAGCCGTGGTTCGTCGAATCCCCGACATACGCGGCCTCACGCGCCGACGCGTTGACGACCGTGCAGCGGCTACGAGTCCGGCTGGCTCGCCGCCCCGCATTGGGCGGCTTCTTCACGAACTGAGCGTCGGCGCGGAATCCGCGCCGACGGGGGTTGAGTTGTCCCGGTGGCCGGCTGTCCGGATCGTCGCTACCGTTGAGGGCATGGCCTACCCCCGCGTGTACTTTTCAGTGACCAAGAGCGAGGCAGAGTTTCTCGCCGACTACGAACCGACGCTCGCGACGTGGGCTGATGAAGACGGGCTGACGCTGCTCATGCGAGCTCTCCGCAACGGAGATCCTGCCAGCCGCGTCGCGATCGCTACACGGCTACTCGATGACGGCGCTGAGGCCAGCGCCGCAACCGAGAGCCATGTGAACGTTTTGCACGTATTGCTGAGCGCAACAAAGCATGATTTCACCGCCGAAGCTCCCCTGCTCGCCCGCCTGCTCGATGAAGGCGCGGATATCAACGCTGACAGTGGTAGCCGGTGGGGCACACCCCTGCAAACGCTGAGCCGTACGTTCAAGTTCTCCGACGAAACTCTCGCTCCGTTCTACGACGTCATGTTTGCTCGCCCTGAGCTCGATGTGACCACCGCGAGCAGCAAGGGACGCAGCGTTATAGAGAGCGCCGAGGCCGCCATTGAAAGCCGCGCCGACCTTCTCGCGCGCTGCCAAGCGCACACGAACCAGCACGGACTGCACTGAAGTCAAGCGGCGATACCCGCACCGATACCGCGACAGGTCAACGCGCGCAGATCTCCCCCACGCGACCACATCTCAGCCTCAGCAACTCGGAGTATCGATGGGTTGCTCGGTGGGTGACGGACACCATAGGAACGGCCAATACCGCGTCCTACTTCTCTCAGAGAAGCTCGCCGACTGCAAGATGTTTTCGCGCGGTGCTTTCCCTAGCGAGCAACTGAAAAGACTACGAATCTCTCGAGTCCGCCTGGCTCGACAACGCGTCATGATGATCACTTCGGCGGACAAGCCGGCCACAGCGCGACCCGCTTCAGATGGCTAGAAGAGTGTGATGATCCATACTGCGAGTGGAATGCCCACGACAAAGAACACGAGCCCCACGATGGTATTGCGGCGGGATGATCTCTTCTCGTCCGATTTCATGCGGCCAGCCTAGCCAGTAAGCCGGTCTGCTCGAGCGGGCGGCGTGGGTGTCACGCGTGCGTTCGCTCTTACACAGATGGGTGCGGTGACGCCGGCAGGATCTTCGCGAGTCGTTTCCTGCGTTTGTTTTCGGTGACGATCCAGTTGATGTCGGGGTTGTTGGTGTCGAGGTCGAGGAAGGGTGCAAGAGCGATGCTGGGGTTCGCGGCGACGATAACGCTCCAGCAGTATCCGAGAGCCTGCCGGAGTGTTCTCGCGTCCGGTGAACGGCGGCGTTGATCCGGCCACTGGGTGAACTGTGACGTGACTGTTCGACACATCTGCAGCGCGGCCTGGACGGTGTCCCGGTCGTGCAGCAGCCGGGGTTCGCAGAGCGCGACAACTGCTGCACGCTGCACGAGCGGATCAGGGTCGCTGGCCCAGGTGCTCGCGATGCGGAGGAGGGATGCGATGTCGTTGTCGCCGAGGAGTTGCAAGCCGATCACGGCGCCCTCGCGGACGCGCCACCGGTGGTCTGTCACATGCATCCTCAACCGCTTGACGGTCTCGTCGTCAACCGCTCGAGCTCCGAGGGATGCGGCGGCACACATGACCGAATACTCATCACCGCTCGTCTCCAGCGTCGCGATCAGGTCCGGAGTCGCGACACGAACCACCGCGCGGAGAAGGCTGAGGTTCGCACGTGGCCCGGGAAGTCCAGAATGCGCCGCCAGGAAGTTGGGCCATTCGAGCGGGGTCAGCCCCTGGAGCATCGCAACCCAGTCGACGTCGTTGGTCATCGACCGAGCATATGACGGACAGTATCTTTGAGGACATGACCGCGACTACCCTCCCTTGCCGTGCGATCCGTGTCGGCCTCGCCGCCGTGGCCTGGTTCACCATGATCTCCGCGCTGGTGGGCATGTGCGGGCTCACCCTCGCTGGCGGGATGGGTCTTCCCTCCGAGTGGCTCGATGCGACGTCCTTCTCCTCCTGGGTGATACCTGGAATCCTTCTCGGCGTTCTCGTCGGCGGGAGTCAAGCACTCGCTCTCTTGGCAAGAGCCCGCCGGCTCCGCATCGGGTGGGGGCTGCATGCGGCGGCAGGGCTGATCTTGCTCATCTGGATCTTTGTGGAACTCGCCATCGTCCTGGAATGGTCGCCCCTCCACGCGATCTTCTTCGGCACCGGACTGGCGCAAGTCACCCTCGCTCTGCTCGCACTCGGCGCGTGGCCACGTCCCTTCCTCGCCCGCGACCCGAACACCAAGAGGGACCACACATCGAAGTCCCGCGCCCGTGCGAATGGATACGGTGCAGGTGCAGGTGCAGGTGCAGGTGCAGGTGCAGGTGCAGGTGCCGGCGCCGGTGTGTGAAGAACTGTGGTGTTGAGCCCGCAAGTGCCGTCTGTTCGCACGCGTGGGCGCAACGCTTTCGACGGGGTGAGCCCACCCGAGCGCAGGACCGCTCCCTCGCCTTCCGTGTCTGTGGGGGCTAGTAGCTGAGGCTGGGTTGCAGGATTCCGCCGATGAGGAGCGTGAAGATCAGTCCTCCGAATGCTGCGGTGAGCACGATCGACCAGACCACAGCAATCCATCGGCGTGGGGATCGGCGGAATGACATCACCAGCCGCCACACGGCGGGGATGATGCCGAGAGCCGCGGTGACGAGCAGAACCTGACCTGCACGGATGACGAGAGAGTCTGGTGCCGGGCCATCCGTCAGCAGGGCATTCGCCGCCGCAGACCACGGCAGCACCGACACCGCCAGACTTACCACGGCCAACCACGTCAACCAGCCCGCACGACGCCAGGCACGTGAGCGACCATCGTTCCGCGTGCGAAGCCGGCGGACGAGAGCGGCCACAGGATGCGCGATCAGGTGCGTGAGCAGGATCAGCAAGGCGAGCGCGGCGACGATCGGGAGCGCTGCCCGCTCCCCCGGCATCGGCTGCAGCGTGAACGCCGGGTCGAATCCGATCGCGACGACCTCACCATCATGCTGATCGACGGCGATGATCCGTTGACCGTCGACCTCCGACCACACCCATGGTTCGGTCTCGACGAAACGGATGGGTTGCCCGTCCGGGTCGACGATGGCCGAGACCGTCACGTCGCCAGAGCTGTCGGCGGCAATGGTGATGCTGGAAAGGATGAAGAACGCGCGGATGAAAGTCGTCTCACCGCGCCGTGACAGCTGATACGTCCCTGCGATCGCCTCTGCATGTTCGGCGGCAGTGGTCGTGGCAGTCCGGGCCGGACGCTCGTCGGGGAAGTAACGATCAGCGAAACCCGTAGTGAGGGCGTCGCGGATGACGGTGGAGGAATCAGGGTGGATGCCGGAACTGTTCAGTGAGATGAAGATGCCGGCCCTATCATCCGGGTAGATCTCCATCTGCGCATGGAATGCCGTCAGGTCGCCGGCATGGCTGAGGATCCGATGCCCGTTGCGGTCGCGCTCGAAGAACCCCAGTGTCATCACCGGGCCCGCCGCAAGGCCCCCGAGTTCAGCGCTCGTCAGGGCGGGCTCGTGCATGAGCGCGAGCGTTTCCGGGCTCATCAACGGTGTCTCGGAGTCTCCGAGTTGCGCGAGCATGAACTCGCCCATGTCGGCCGCGGTCGCCGAGATCGCACCAGCCGGGGCGGGCGACACCACCTCAAATGGGACCTCCGCGGACCCCTCGAAACGGTATCCGTTCGACATGTCGATCTGCCGGTCGGCGGGAAGCGGCTGAGCCATCGTCGCCGTGGCCATCCCGATCCGATCGAAGATGCGCTGCTGCACCAACTCCTCAAACGGCACACCCGTGACACGCTCAACAACGTAGGCCGCGAGCCCATTGGAGTAGTTCGAATACGCCGGCGTCGACCCGGGCTCGAAAATCTGCGCAGGCGGGTCGATTACCACCGCATCATGCAACGACATGATCTCACCCCCAGGCGCGGTGATGAGGCCAGCGAGCTCGTCTTCAAGCCCGGCGGTGTGGCTCAGCAGGTGCCGCAACGTGATGGGCTTTTCGAAGCTCGTCGGCAGAGTGAAATCGAGCACCTCCTGCACCGGGGCGTCCAGATCCAGCACTCCCTCTTCGACCAGCTGCATCACGATGGTCGCCGTGAACACCTTCGAGATCGACCCGATCCGGAAAAGGGAAGACTCCGGATCCACAGCGTGTGCAGCATCAGCTAACGCGTCCACATGTCCGTAGCCCTCCGCGGCGATAATCTCCCCGTCGGCAACGATCGAGACCGTGGCACCGACCACGCCCTCCCGCTCCAACGCCGCCGGCAACACCTCGTCCAACCACGCCTGCGCATCCCCCGCCGACAACTCCGCAACAGACCCGGCCGACCCAGAGGGCCGAAGCACCGCTTGCTGCGGCGAACACGCCGACACACACACCAACACCCCGACAAGCGCACAGCACACAACAGACCATCGACGAAAACTCACACGCCCAATTCTGCCAACCACCGCACCCTGTGCCAGCCTCCGCAAATGCACTGACGCTTGCAGCACAACTGTGTCAGTCCTCCCTGATCACACGATCGCTCGTTCGGCGCACCCAACCGCCGCAAGGCAACGCTGCCTCACATACGAGGTCCACACAAGAACAAGGGACCTGTTCACGATTCTGTTGATTCGTCGTGTCTCGGGATTCCGGGCCGCAACTCAGGCCCATGAATTGATGACCTCGAACTGGAAACCTACCGAGGCCGTGCTGTCTCCTGTGGCGGTAGTGGGTCCGCTCAATCCTGCTCACGATCTCGATACGAGAGTTTATGAGGAGACCCCATCATCTCTTGTTGACAACGTTCTTTTATCGCAGCAAGAATGAGGATCCCATCGCGGCGCTGTCCGCGCATACTCCGCCCCTGCACATCAACCCCGTGATTCCGGTTTCGCGAAGCGGTGGCTTCGCCTCTGATCAGTCGGCCCGTGCGATGCCCAGTGCTCGGAGCTGCTGGAGGTAGCGGAGGTCGTCACGGGCGCGCGCACCGTGGGTGTCCGCGATGAGGGTCACGTCTTCCCAATCAGATCGGACGAGTTCCTGAAGAGCGATCCTCAGTGATGAGCGTCCTGGATTTACCGCACGCCAGTCCAGAGTGCGGGCGGCCTCGGCGGTGACGACGGCTTGAAGTTCGGGGTTGCGGCGGATGAATCGTGATGGGTATCCGCGGATGGTGATGTCCCCTGTGGCGTCGGTGAGGTCGAGCATCCATTCGGGGTCCTGCATGCGTTCGCGCTGCCATTGCGCGTAGCGGGCGGTCGTCTCGGGGTCGGGATCGTCGAGGGTCGGGTTGAGGATCAGGCCGCGCACGCGTCCTCGTAGCGTGACGCGGCGAAGCTCGCAGCCGAAGAGGAACCCGGAGCTATGCGGGCAGCGCAGACCATCGACGGTGACGTCTTCGAGCACGGCGCCGTTGAGCGAGCTGGACTGCAATTCGAGGTCGGTGATGTTTACCCGTGATATCCGAGGGCGCTCCTGGCGTCGCGTGGCTCGGGCTGCGACGCAGTTCTCCAGGGTCACCCGATGACCGGTCACATCAGCCAGTTCGTGGCCCGGTTCGAGCCGTTGGTCACGATAGACGGTGCGCGGCGGGTTCCGGCGGGAATTCTTCTTCAGCAGTCCCGCGGCCGATTCGTGCGCGGTGAGGACCACCTCAGCCAGGGGCACCGAACTCGAATCCGGGACGCGAGGAATCAGTCCCGGCATCGCTGTGAGGTTGCGGGCGCGTCCGATATCCGGCCCCGCGGCGATCACGCCGTCACTGACGACGTGCGCACTGTTCAGCCCGAGCGGGAAGTCGACGGAGGTGATCTCCGAGAGATCCCCCGAGGAGAGCACGAGGAGCCGCTGGGGAGCCGACACGCGGATCTGCGTGGCGGCGACCAGCAGCTCCGGGCCGTGATGTAGGACACGCGCAGCACCTGCTCGCGCTGCACCCTCGGGAATCGTGTCCTGCGGCTGCGGACTTCGACGTCTCCGCTTCACCACGGTCATCGTCGCCAACGAGACCAGCGATTCCATGGCAGCGGCGGAGTTTCCGACCGCGACGACGTCATCTTCCTCGCGGCGGAGGTAGGTGTTGTACTTTCCGATCTTGGCGGTCAACCGGCGTGTGGGTTCCGGTACGGTCACGTCGATCTCGGTCAGAGCGTGGTCGGTCAACACCAGCGCACGGTGAGCGGAGAGGGCGAGCGCGTCGCGCAGCATCCCGCGGAGCCCCGGCAGCACGCGCCACTGTCCGGTGTGCAGGTCGAGTATGCCGAGTCGGTGCGTTGCGCGGCCCTCGACCCAGGAGGTGAGCAGGATGCGGCTGTCCAGCACCACTGTGGCAGTGGGAAAGTGATGCGGTGCGTCTTCCGCCACCGGAACGTGAAGTTCCTGCATGCCAGCAGGCGTCTCAGTCGGCCGCAATCCCACGGTTCACAGCGTATCTCAGCCGTGCATTCCACGCTCCGGGCCCACCTGCAGCAGGTTCCGTCAGCGCTGGACGGTGAACCACGCCGTGGGGCCATTGGTGAGCATCGGGGCCTCCTTTGCCCCGAAGCGCGATGCGGCATCCGGCCACGCGACGAAGTTCCTCTCCGCGCGAAGCATGATGTTCTTCGCCACCGGGTCGACGGCGAACACGCCCGTCCCGCCGGCGCGCACCGCGCGCATCAACTCACGAACGTACTCGGCAGTGCGGCCGTCACCTGTCGGCACGGATGCCCGCAACTCGCCGTTCCGCAAGCCGTCGTCCTCGGAACGTGACCGCACGAGGCTCGCGAGGCCCGCGCCGACGATCGCGTACACCCAGCCCCGACCGGACGGGTGAGGCACCACATAGTCACGATGGAACACGCTCTCGGAGATGATGCTCGTGTCCACGAGTGTGACGTGAGGGCCGGCGCATTCACTCAGTGATGAGCGAAACGTCGGGGTGGGTGTCTCGGGCTGTTGAGATACGTCGACGAACCTCACCGTAGGAAGACTCATCCGCACCGCATCGCTGAAATGTGATTCATCAGCGGGCGTCATGAAGACACAGAGCCGATGGAGCTTCGACGGCGTGCTCATGACTCCAGCGGCGACGTGATCTTGGCCGCACGGTAGGACTGCCCATCCTTCGTGGCACGCCACCGTCGCCACTGCTTCGTCGACATCCGGAAAGGCAGATGCTGCTGCACATAAGCGGCAGCATCGTGCAACCGGTCGCCGGCGGGAAAAGCGAGCCAGAGCGAGAGCGACGAGGCGGTCGTGCCGAACGCGGCACGCACCCCCGAGGTACCGAGGAGACGCCCGTAGCCATCCACCGCGAACCGACCGAACGCATCGGCCTCGATCCCCTCGTACGACGTTCCTGTCGCGGGGTCGACCAGAGCCACCTGCGCGTTCCAGACCAACGAGGCCAGCGGATGCCCGTGGCCGGTCACCGCTCCCGAATCCGCACCGCTCAGGGCGTCGAGCGCGGCATCGACGTCGTCTGCGCGCACCCGCCACTGGGTGTGCGTGCGCTGTCGACTCTGGGGTCCGCCGAAGTGCGCTGCCGCGAACGATTCGAAGCGGCCTGCGACCTCGGACGGGCCTCCGGCCCAGACCTGGAAGGAGATCTCCGCCGCACCGATGGTCAGCACCGTGGCATCGACGAAGGCCTGGACGCGCTCGGCGGCCGCGCGGGGATTCTTCGTGCGAAGCGAGTGCGCACCGCCCGCCGAGGCCGGCAATCCGTCGTAGGTCACGACCTCCTGATTCGATGTCACCCCTCCATTATCCCGACCACCGGGACGCAGGCGAGGCGTGCGCGGGTCTTGTGGGATCGGCGCGGCGCAGCCGAAACGACGACAGTATGCGTCGGTAATCTGGTCGTGGCGTGGGCGACAGCCGACGGATTCAGGGGTGAGCGGATGAGTGTGTCGACGACGAAGCGGACCATGGTGTTGCACAGTGCGCACCAGGACCAGTTCGATGTGCCGGACAGGGACCTCGTCTTCTACGACCAGCCCTACGACACCGAGCATCTCTCACGCGTCACCGATGTGCACCTGTGGTCTCCCCTTGACGGGCCCATCGATCGTCTCCCCGAGATCGTCGCCGCGATGACGAATCTGAAATCTCTCAGCATCGGGCCGGGGAGGATCCTCCCCACTGTCGTCACCGAACTGCGGCCGGGCGATCTCCCCGAGAGTCTGGAAGAGCTCTCGGTACACATCAGCGATCGGACCCTCGTGTGGCCGGATGTCGTGGTGCCGAACCTGCAGACCCTCTACGTCGGCGAACCCTTCCGTTTCAAGAACGAGCACTTCCCCCGGCTCCGAGCGCTCTCCCTGTACCCGCAGAGATCTCTGACCAACGTGCGGCAGGCGCTCGAACTCCCGTTGGAGGAATTGAACCTGTTGAACGTGCCCACGGACGAGGAGATCTTCCGCCTCGTCGAACCGGTCGGGCTTCGCCGTCTCGGACTGATCGGTGGACGCACGCTGACGAGCCTCACCGGGATCAGCGCGCTCCCCCAGCTGGAGTCGTTGCGCCTGAAGAACCTCACCTCTCTGGGTGACATCTCGGAGCTGGCCACTCTCCAGCAACTCGAGATCGTGAACATCCAGTACTGCAAGAAGATCACCGGCATCGCCGCCATCAACGACCTCCCCCGACTGCGCAGACTCACCCTGGTCGGATGCGGGACCATCGGCCTCGAGAAGATCGAGGCAAAGTTGTCGACACTGGATTGGGCCAACACCGGCGCGACCTGGTGACCGTCTGCCCCAAGAAGCTGCTCAGGAGCCGGGAGGCATGACGGAACTCTTCCGAAGTGCAATCGGACGCCTGCAGGACGCCGGGTGGACGAATGAGCCGCCGATGTCCGCGGAAGACAGAACTCCCGCCGCGCAGCACACCGCATCCGAAACGGCGATCCACTGGGTGTCCTCGTTCTCGGCGCTGTCGAACTCAGACGACACCGTGTGGTTCCTAGCCCGCGACGACTACTCGACGGGTGCGGAGGGTGCGTTCGCTTGGAACGAATGTGAACAGCTGAGCCTCCAAGCTGCAATGACGGATGATGAGGCAGCCGCCGTCTCCCGGTTCTGGAAGCGCCACCTGCCCATCCTGCTCTCCGTTCGAGACGGATACGAGTACCTGGCTGTACGAGATGACGGAGCAGTCGTCCGCGGAACGGAGCCAGAGTTCGAAGAGACGGTCGTCGTGTTCTCTCACTTCGAGGATCTACTGAAGTACATCAGCGCGCGGCCAGCAGTGGCCCGGAACCACGTCGTCGAGAGATTACTGTTCGGTGTCACCGGCATCCCCGACACGACACGGAGCCACTAGACCGAGACTCCGAGTCCAAGGGCAGATCATCGGCACACCCAGCGGCCGCGGCCCGCGCGTAGCGCTGCACGTGCGCTTCACGCGCAGCGTCGGCGTGCTTCTCGCCGCCCCATTGGTCCGGCAGCGACTCGCCCCCACGACGACGGGAGCGTGTCACGCGGGCGAGACCGAACGCGACGGACACGCGTCAGAAATGTGCACCGGCTGAAGCTCGTGGCCGCGGAGAACGTGGCATCGACGAATGTGCAGTCCGTGAAGGTGGTGTCCGAAAAGTCTGCGCCCCTGAGGTCAGCGCCGTCGAAAATGCGGCGTTCGAATCGAGTGCTCGGCAACGATCTCAACGTGTGCAGATTCGCGCCTGCGAAGTCGCACTCGGTGATCTGCGCGCCGATCGCCAGCCCTTCAGTAATACGCCACGGAAACGGCATCGCACGAAGCTGCGGTCGAAACGAGGCTGCCCGGCGAGCGATACCGAATCGAGCAGGCAGCCGGGGAGCTCGGACTCGAAGAACATCAGGCGGCCTCGTGCGCGGCGGAAATCAGCGCGGGACAACGTGATGAACAGGAACTGCAGGCCATAGCGGCCCAACTTCACACCGCGTAAATCCAGCAGACCCTCGTCCGTTTCCGGCCAGACGGTATCGAACTGATGCGAACCCTTCACGATGCGAGGCTGCTCCAGAGCCTGCTCCCGCAGCGCAGCCAGCCGATCAGGTGTCCACCGGCGTGACAGCTCGGCAACGCCAGAGGCTGTCACTGGCTCATCCTCTCGGCAGCACCGTCGCCGCATCAGGATCTGCATGTGCGTCGGGTGCGGCCTCGTCGTCGATGAGGAACGAGGTCTTCGCGCGCTCCGCGTCCTCGTCGAGGGCAGGGTCACGAGCAGCGATGCGACTCACGAGATCGGTGATCGCCGTGTGGATCGTCTGGCGCAGGAAGACGATCGGATCAGCTGCGGTGCTGACATCGTCGTTGCTGATCCGGATCTCTCCCGTGGCAGTGCGTCGCGACAGGAACACCCGCGGTCTCCGCAACCCGGACGGCCCGAGCACGGGCGTGATCTCGCCGCCGACCGTCAGGAAGAGGTCGAGCTGATACGAGAATTCCACCGTACGTAGGTGTTGCTTTATCCGCGCAACCTCCTCGATAGAGCCCGCCCGCGGCGACGGACCACCCCACACCGTGCGGAACGTGAGCCGCCCACTCGGCATGCCGTCGATTCCGGAAGGATCAGTCATCATGAATCCCCACCTGGATCGGGTCTGTGGCGCCGTCCGGCGTCACGACCTCCCAACGCAGATCAGGCGCTCCCCTCGGGATGAGCGGGTCGATCCATTCGGCCACGACTTCGACGATGGCATCTTCGAGTTGGTCTCGAGACCAACCGGCAGGTCGTGCCGGAACCGGGGGCTCCCAGCCTTCCTCGCCCCAGATCACGCTGAACAGCTCCCGTAAATCGCCGAGTCGCCGGTCGAGGGTGAACGAGTCGGCGCCCTCGAAACGCGCCCACACACCGAACGGGCCCTCGGCATCCTGATCGAGGAACACGTCGATCAGCACGCCGTCGGCGCCAGCCGTCGCTGCGCGATGGAGCCTGGAGAGCCGGTCGGCCACGGACTGTGACATCGCGTCGAGCACGGCTCTCAGCGCATCACGATATTCGACGGTACCCACCTGGGCAGTTTATCGATCGCGCTTCCTGGCCGATAAGCCGCAAACACCGTTGTCACGTTCGGCTAGAAGTCGAGGAAGCCTGCGACGGCATCGCGCACGATCCCGTCCGCGCCCGGTGCGCCATAGAAGTACACCGAGCCGTATCCCCACAGGTATTCCGCGATGACGTCCTCGAGCTCGCCCTCCACAGGCCACCCCTCCTCATCGATCTGAAAGAGGAATCGATGCCCATCGGCGCGCACGGCATCAGCGAATGCAGGCTCATTCTGAATCAGGACGGGTTCGTCATCGATCCGCACCAGAGCCGGCGTGGACGCGGCGTCCGGTCGTTGGATCAGCGTCGTCGCACGCAGCCCTGGCCACCCCAGGTCGTCCCGTCCGCCACGCGGCGAGGGGTCGTGGACGATCGCTCGCATCGCCATGTCCGGATAGACGACGTCCTCGTCTTCGATGCCGAAGCCGGCGCGCAACAGCACCGACACCTCACGGCCACCCGTCCACGATGCGCAATCCGCGGCAAGAGTCAGCAGATACCGATGCGTCTCCAGAAGTGGATGCTTCTCGATCACGGATGGCGGAGCACCACCCAACCGCGCCCCATCCCAGCGATCCGGTAATGCGGGATACAAGAACGCAGGCATGATCCCAGCCTAAGGGCGCCCCTAAACGATCACGGCGAAAACCGAGCCTTTGCCGATTCGACGCTCATCGAAAGATGGGTCGCATGCGGCTGCTTATCCATCAGCAAACAGTCGTCCCAACTCTCACTGGCCAGGAGTGTAATAGTGATCTCGCGTGCCTCAGCAAGCAATGGAAAGTACACCCCGTTGTGCGGTCTCAGTTTAGCGGCCGGTCGAGGTCTGCACGTGCATAGCTCGCGCCGATTTCGAAGCATGGTCGGTTTGGAAGGAACAGGGAGTAACAACGAACTATCGGTCATCTGTGATCGAGGTCGTGCAGCCATCCGTGTGCTGTAGTTCAACCCGTGGTTGATGTTGTCGCTGTGCATCGTCTTCGTAGCGTGGAAGGGTCACGCATATCGAGGATCGAGAGGCCGCATGACTACGAACCCGACCACGACGCCGAGAGTCCGAGGATCAGGGCTCGCCAAGACCTATGGCTCGACGATGGCGCTCAAGGATGCCAACGTCGAGATACGGGATGGTGAGTCGGTGGCGGTGATGGGGCCGTCGGGCTCTGGAAAGACGACGCTTCTCCATCTGCTCGCCGGGATCGTTCCACCGGATGCCGGTGAGGTGGTTCTGCTGACCAATACGGGTCCTGTGATCATCAGCTCGCTCGATGACGATGCTCGCTCAGCAATCCGGCTGCGCGAGTTCGGCTTCGTCTTCCAGCAGGGGCTTCTGCTCCCGGAACTGACTGCGGTGGAGAATGTCTCGCTTCCGCTGCTGCTGGCGGGCACCACTCGCGCGGCGGCAGAGTCATCGTCTCGGGGTCTGCTGGCCTCGCTGGGACTTGATGGTCTGGGGGAACGTCGGATCGGGCAGCTTTCGGGCGGCCAGGCCCAGCGGGTAGCCATCGCTCGCGCGGTCGTCGGGAATCCGCCGGTGGTGTTCGCGGACGAGCCGACCGGAGCGCTGGACTCGACCACCGCCTCAGACGTGCTCGATCTTCTCCTGTCGCAGACCGCTCACCACGGCCGGGCTCTCGTGCTTGTGACGCACGACGAGTCCGTCGCTGCCCGGTGTTCTCGGGTGTTGCGGATGAAGGACGGCCAAGTCGTATCCGGCAGCGTGGAGTCACGGCCGTGAACTGGCGCGTGCTGTGGCTTCTCATCCGCCCGGCCCGGACCGGGTTCTCAACCGTCGTACTTCCCGCTCTGGCGTTCGCGGTGATCACGGCGATCGCGCTGGGTATCGTGACCGTCGCTGTCCGGTTTTGGTTCGCGCCCGACAACGAGTTCGGTGCGTACCGCCTGCTGGCTGCGGGGCTGGTCATTCTCTTGTTCGTTCCACTGAGCACGCTCGCGGGAGCCGCAGCTCGGCTCTCGGCACGTCGGCGAGATGATCGCCTTGCGACGTTGAGGTTGCTTGGCGCGTCGTCGTCTTTGGTTCACCGGGTGGCGTTTTGCGAGGCGGTGTTGATTGCTGCGATCGGCGTGATCATCGGTGCGCTGCTGTATCACCTTGCTGCCCCGCTGCTGCTCCTCATTCCGGTGCAGGGCGAGACGCCCCAGGATGCGGGGACATGGTTGCCGTGGTGGGCAACGGTGTCCCTCGCGGCGGGTGTCATCGCGATCGCCGCGGTGAGTGCGACGGTGAGCTTGCGCAGGGTCGTCGTGTCGCCCTTGGGGGTGCGGACCCGGAGCGAGGCACCTCGGCTGCGGTGGTTTCGGCTGTTGATCGGCGGCGGGGTGATCGCTCTGGCACTGGTTCTCTTGCAGTCGGTATCCGGGAGCTGGGGTGCGACCGGGATAGCCGCCGCATACGCGGTCGCCCTCGTCGCCGTGATGTCGGTACTCGGGGTGGTCGGCCCATTCCTCACCGCCAGGCTCGCAGGGCTGCGCGCCAAGAGGGCGAGTACAGCGTCAGCGTTGATCGCGGCACGGGTGGTTTTGGAATCACCGTCAACGGCCTGGCGGCAAGTATCGGGGGTCGCCTTGGCGAGTTTCCTCGTCGTTCCAGCCGGGTCGATGCTCGGCTACCTCGACATGATTCAGCGCACCTCGCCCGTGGTGACGGACGAGACGCGAGTGCTGTTCGCCGACATCCGGACGGTGCTGCTGGTCGCGCTGGTCGTCTCTTTCCTGCTGGTCGCTTGCTCGGTCGGCGTCACCCAGGCTGCGGCGGTTCTGGAACGCGGAGCGTTCTATGTCAGCCTCGACCGTCTCGGGATGCCTCGACGCGAGATGAACCGGTCGCGGTGGGGTGCGGTGTTGCTTCCGCTTCTGGTGGCCTCCATCGGCTCGGCGCTCGCGTCGACGGCGTTGGTGTTCCTTCTGGTCGCGATCGCGGTCGCGACGGCGCCCCTGTTCGTCGTGGGCGTGGTGCTGCTCCTTATTGCCGGTATCGGTGCGGTCCGTGTCGCTGTGGCGGCGACGACGCCCGTGCTGCGTTCGGTGCTCGCTCGTCCCGACCGGGTGCTGTAGTCGCCACCCGAGGGTGGCCGGAGGCTAGGCGGATTGTCACCCACGGTTGATGTTCCTGCGGGTATGCCGATTTCTACGTTGAAGGTAGACCATTCCCACCGCTCCGAACGGGGCATGAAAGGACGACGTACCGTGACGATCGAGACACGCAGCCTCAGCAAGCGATACGGGCGCAAGTACGCCATCCAGGACGTGTCGTTCACCGTCGCGTCTGGCAAGGTCACGGGCTTTCTCGGACCGAACGGGGCCGGCAAATCGACCACCCTCCGCGCGATCGTCGGGCTGGACCATCCGACCGCGGGGACTGCCCTCATCGACGGTCGACCCTATGCGGAACTGGGTGCGCCGCTCCACGCGGTCGGCGCTCTCCTGGACGCCCGCTCGGCACACCGCTCCCGCTCCGCACGCAATCATCTGCGTTGGGTGGCGGCCACGAATCGCATCCCCAAGTCTCGTGTCGAGGAGGTCATCGACCTGGCGGGGCTCAGCACGGTCGCGGACAAGCGGGTGGGCGGCTTCTCCCTCGGAATGGGGCAGCGGCTCGGCATCGCGGTCGCCCTTCTCGGCGATCCCCAGACCTTGATCCTCGATGAACCGGTCAACGGTCTCGACCCCGATGGTGTGACCTGGATGCGGAGCCTGCTGCGCGGGCTCGCGGACGAGGGCCGCACCGTGTTCCTCTCCTCGCATCTTCTCGGTGAGCTGTCGTTGATCGCCGATCATGTGATCGTGATCGGCAAGGGCCGCATCCTCGCCGACAAGCCGCTGGCCGAACTCGTGGACACAACTGAGACGACCCAGGTGCGCACCGCGGCCGTCGCCGAACTGGTGAAGGTGCTGACGGGGCCTGAGGTGAGCACGACCGTGCTGTCGACGGACACGGTGGAGGTATCCGGGCTCCCCGCGGAGCAGATCGCAGAGCGGGCCAGCGCCGCCGGCATCGTCCTGTACCAGATCGCGCCGGTGACCCGTTCGCTCGAAGACGCCTACAACGAACTCACCCGCGACGCAGTGGAGTACCGCGCGACCGAAGCAGGATCATGACCACCGTCGCTGCCGCACCAGTCAACGCCCGGCGGGTCACCCCTCTGAGCGTGGTGAACGCGGAACGCATCAAGTTCCTCACCCTGCCCTCCTACACCGTCTCGGCGCTCGCAACGCTGGCGCTGCTGATCGGGCTGGGCGTGCTGAGCTCGTTCGCGATGGTCTGGCAGGCCGAGGACGGCGGCCCCGCGCTCGAGCCGGTAGTGCCGGGGCTTGTTCTGGATGGTGTGCAGACCGCGCAGGTCCTTCTCGCGATCGTGGCCACGCTCTTCGTCACCTCCGAGTACACCCAGGGCACCATCCAGACCAGCGTCATCGCCGTCCCCAAGCGCATCCCGATCCTGCTGGCGAAAGCCGCGACCGTCGCCTCCGCGGGGCTGCTCATCGGTGTCGCCGGGAGTGCGACGCTCATGTACACGGCCCCTGCGATCCTCGACCAGGCCGGCATCGGGGTGGACTGGTCCGCGCAGACGCCGGTACAGGTGATCCTCGGGTGCGGCCTCTATCTGGCGTTGATCGCACTGCTCGCGCTGAGCCTCGGGGCGCTGATCCGGAACACCGTCGGTGCTTTCCTCACCGTCGTCGCGCTGCTCACCGTGGCGCCACTTCTGCTCAGCGCCGTGCCGATCGAGTGGGTCGCGAAAGCGACCTCGTATCTTCCCACCATCGCCGGCATCCTCGTGCTGTACCCGGACAGCCCCGTATCACCGCTCACCCCGTGGCAGGGTCTCGGCGTGCTGGCCGCCTGGGCGAGTGCCGGGATGGTCGCCGCCGCACTCACTCTTCGATTCAGGGACGCGTGACGCCGTGAATCGTTCCGACACTCAAGCAGGAGCCATGACCCCCACGACCCGTTCCACCGCCATCCCCACCCGGCTGCGTCTCATCGACGTCATCACCGCCGAACGCATCAAGTTCTTCACGCTGCGATCCAACCCGATCCTCGTATCCGTGGTCGGGGCACTGATCGCGCTCTCGGCGCTGCCGTCCGCGATCGCGCTGACCGTGCCGTCCTCGAACCCCGGAGCTGCCGTCAACACGGTCACCAGCGTCGATTCACTCCGCTTCGTGGACACCGTTCTGTGGATGCAGATCGTGTTTGCCGTGATCGCGGTGCTCTACGCGACCAGCGAGTACACCAGCGGCCAGATCAAGCTCTCCCTCACCGCTGTACCCTCCCGCATCCCGGTACTCGCCGCGAAAGCCATCGTCATTTCAGTGATCGGCTTCGTCGTCGGCACGATCGCCGCGCTCATCGCCGTGTGCGTGCCGCTGCTGATCCTGCCCTTCGGTGACATCGCCTACGACTTCGTACTCGGCGATGCGCTGCTGCTCGCGGTCGCGTCCGGCATCTACCTCGCCCTCACCGGAGTCGTGGCGCTGTGCATCGGGGCGCTGATCCGCAACGTCGTGGTCGCGATCATCATCCCCGTCGCCCTGTTCAGCGTCGTGCCGCCGGTACTCGAATCCATCGGAAACGACGCCATCACCACGCTCACCGGCTACCTCCCCACGGTGGCGGGTCGCGTGATCCTCACCACGTTCGAGAACGCCGCGGGACTCACCGCCTGGCCGGGCCTCGCCGTCCTCGCCGGGTGGGCTCTCGTCCTGCTCGCGCTCGCGAGCTGGGCGCTGCGCGCCCGAGACGCGTGAGAGGGGGCAGCCCATTGACCATCGTGGTGCTCCCGGCAGCCCCCTCAGGACTGCACGAGACAATGGAACCGACGAGAACCCGCGAAACAGGAAGACCCATGCCCGATGACACACCGGCTCCCCGCATCAATGCGGATGAGTTCGCGGTGCGTCCCTGGCCCCCGTTTCGCTGGCTGAATCGTCACCCGAAAGTCGCCGACACCCTCATCATCGCCCTTGCTGTCGCTCCGCAGATCGTCGCTCTCATCTACGCCGGCGGCGCCCAGCCCTGGACCGCGTACGCGACAGTGGCCCTCACTGGGCTCGCGCTGATCTGGCGGCGCTCTCACCCAGCGGCGGTGCTGCTTGCAATATCGCTGGCCGGCACGATCCACCCCGCCACCAACCAAACCATCGCCCTGGCCTTCGCCGTCTACACAGTCGCCTCCCGCTTCTCCTTCGGGCGGACGGCGGCTGTCGCCGGCGCGAGCCTGGCAGTCTCCGCGGCGGGGGCGTTCATCCGGCAACTCGTCACGCAAGAGCCCGTGATCCCGAGCAGCGTGCTCGACCCGTTCGTCCTCGTCGCACTCGCCATCGGCATCGCCGTCCGCGGACGACGCGCACAGCGCGAAGCCGTCACCGAACTCATCAACCAGCGCATCGAGAACGCACGCACCCTGGAACGCACCCGCATCGCGGCGGAAATGCACGATGTCGTCGCACATTCTCTGTCGGTGATGATCGCGCTGGCGAACGGCGCGGCCACAGCGTGGCAGAAGCACCCCGAACGCTCCGCCGACGCACTCGAACACCTCTCCGCGGTCGGGCGGGGCGCGCTCACCGATATGCAGCGAGTGCTCCACCTTCTGCGCGACTCCGACGCCGACCTAGATGCAGCCCTCCACGAATCCGGGCACAATCTCCCCGACCTGGAGAACCTGGTCGAAGTGTTCCAAGCTGCCGGTCTCCCGGTCGTTCTCACCCGCACGGGCAACGTCATCACCGACGACCCTCCCCTGAATACGACCGTCTACCGCATCGCACAGGAATCCCTCACCAACGCCCTGCGCTACGCGACGGGAGCCACCCGCGTCGAGCTCAGCATCAGTCGGCACGAAGACATGCTCCATCTGCGGGTCACAGACGACGGAACCGGTGTCGAAGCCGGGAATCAGCCCGGATCGAAGAAGGGCCTGATCGGTATTCGCGAGCGTGCCGCGGCATACGATGGCGAACTCGTCGCCGGGCGCACGGTTACCGGCGGGTGGCAGACCATCGTCACACTCAGAGTGCCCCAGACCGGGGAGGCCACCCGTGACGAATGAGGCCACCAACCAGAAGATCCGGGTGCTCGTGGTCGATGACCAGCCACTCGTGCGGAAAGGAAACGCGCTCGTTCTCGACACCGCCGACGACATCGAAGTCGTCGGCGAAGCCGCCGACGGACTCGAAGCCATCACTCTCAGCGCTGACCTCACCCCCGATGTCGTGCTCATGGACGTGCGGATGCCCGGAATGGACGGCATCCAGGCAACCAAGACCATCACGACCGGGCAGCCTCGGACCCGGGTTGTTGTCTTCACCACCTTTGACCTCGATGAGTACGCCTTCGGCGCGCTGGACGCGGGAGCGAGCGCGTTCCTGCTCAAGAGCACTACGCCGGAACTGCTCACCCAGGCGGTGCGCACCGTCGCCGGCGGTGAATCGGTGGTCGAGCCTCGGATCACGACCAAGCTCATCAGCCACTACACGCTCAGCACCAGGCACGAAGCAGACGCCCAAGTGAACTCTCTGCTCGCCTCGCTCACCTCACGCGAATACGACGTGTTCCTTGCCATCGCCCAAGGCCTATCGAACCCTGAAATCAGCGAGAGGTATCACCTCTCACCCGCGACCGTGAAGACCTACGTGAACCGCGTCTTCGCAAAGCTCGCCGTCCGCGACCGGGTCCAGGCCGTGATCCTCGCGTACACAAACGGGATCATCCCCGTCCGCGAGTAGAAGGTGAGCGTCAGATCACCCCGGTCCGCCCTCGAAAGCCGATCGGGTTCTCCGAGGCTACCCCGACGAGGGTTCGAAGCCTTGCTTTGACGCCATGCACCAATCACGCCTCAGGGTCTCCGACTATTCGCCCGTCGCCGCACGCACGCGGACCGACCACGTTGCCGTGGAGCCGATCGCGTTCGACTGCGTGAAGTTCATCATCGTGCGTGCTGGCAGTGCACGACTGTTCAGTGAGTGCGGAAGCCATCACGTCAACATCGGTGATGTCGTGGCGCTTGCGGCAAACACGCTCTGCGGCGCCGAGCCCGAGGGCTGGATAACGACGACAACCCTCTTCTTGGATCGTGACTACGTGATCGATCAGGTGTTCTGGCAGTACGCCGCAAGGTTCAAGGATCGTCTTGACGCGAGCACTTTCCTCGATGCGAACTATGCCGAACCTGTTCAAGTCGTCCGGATCGGAGAGGATCGCGCCGGACTGTTGATGCCGTGGCTGGACGAGCTCGCAGCACTGAGCAATGACGGCCTACACGCGAAGCACTTCTATCGGGCGCAGGCTCTACTCTCCGCAGTCCTCGATGTTGTAGTTCCACGTCTTGCTGTCACTGAGCAAAGGATAACCCCGACGCAACGGAGTACGGTCGTCCCTTCCGCACCCCGGCACCGTGCATTTCGACCGCTGCGTGCTGATGCACGGAGGGTGGCGGAATTCCTCGCCAGTGATTTGAATCGTCGTTGGTCGGTCCCCGAGCTGGCGAGGGCAGTCCACTTATCACCGTCGCAGTTGCGACGAGTCTTTGTAGACGCATACGGGAAGTCGCCCATCGCGTACCTGACGATGTTGCGCGCAGAACGGATGGCGCATCTACTGAAAAGCACCGATTCCTCGATCTCGATCATCGCTGCATCCGTCGGGTGGAATGATCCTGACTTCGCGGCACGTCAGTTTCGACGCAATGTAGGGGTTTCTCCGAGTGAGTATCGCCGGATCAGCCGCAAGAATCCTCTGCCGACCTACCCCAGCAATCTCTCTAGCGAGAACTCTCGAATGGGTCGATGACACTGTGCACCCCGCACTGCGGGCACGAAAACGCGATGCGAATGCCCTGGCCCTGCCCCGCATCGAAAGGCTCAGGAGCGCAGTCAGCGCCACATTGCGCGCAGGTTCGATAGGACTCAGAGGAGCACAGCTGGGACACGTTGCAAGTCTATGAACATGCCGGCGGTCGTGTCCCTGTCACCGAAGTCATGTACCGGGCAGAGATGCCTCCGCCGCATCAGGCCCGGCCGGTCAGCAGCAGACACAATCACACCTGATTGCCGTAACGTGGCACAGGACGGCATGACCGTGATCGGTCAGAGATTCTGTCCTACGAACTCAGGGCTCGAACGCCGCTCGGTTCGGGCAGCGAACGCTTCACGAACACGCACGCGAACGAGCAGAACTAGGCTGACGGGCCCCATGATGATGAGCTTCATCGTGTTCCAGAGGCAGAGGAGGACGAGGAGGTTGAGCCATCCGGGTCCGCCGTCTGCGATGAGGGTGGTCAGCGTGCTCGCGGCCAGGAGGTAGGGCACAGCGAGAAGCATCGCGGGTACGCCCCACTTCAAACCTCTTCTGCTGCGAATGGCGTCGAGAAGGATGTTGGTCGGCATATAGCGGCGCAGGAACGCGCGGGTGTGGACGCTGAGGGTCCAGAGTTGGCGGATCATGACAGGGTTCCTCTCACAAGCACGACGGATTGTCGGAGGCGGTGCGTGTGTGAGTGGCCTTGCGGCCTGCCCCGAGGAGCGTCATATCAAGGAGAAATCCGCCTCCGTTTCAGGGTACGACGCACCGGTGACAATCGGAAGCGCAACTGTCACAGCGATCGGCCGGCGCTCGCGCGTCGCGCCGGGCGCGACGCGGTTTCGCCGGGTTCGGCCGCCGCGAGGTCGCTGATCCTCTCCAGTGCGGCCCTCGCTCGCGCGGCGTCGATCTTCTGCGCCTCGCTATCGGGGGCTGGTCCGAGCGGGGCGCTGGTGGTGATGCCGTAGCGGTCGCGGTACGCGGCGATGGTGCGCGCGTGCCTCCGCCAGGTGGCTGCTGCCTTCGCGTCTATAGGTTCTTCGCCCAGTGATTGCGCCCACTCCTGCTTCTCTCCGAGAGCTTGGTCGAGAAGTGTGTCGGCGCGCTGGTGAATCAGGTCGCGGCGTTCGGTGAGTGCTTTCCGCATTTCGGCGGTCATCGGGCCGGTGGCTTCGGGGATGAGCCCGACGATCAGGCGAGGGGGTCTGCGGGTGCGGCCTGATCCTGCGGGTCGGGCGGTGGCGCGTGCGAGGCGGTAGTGCAGGACGGCGGCGATGTCGTCCGCATCACGGAATCCTCGTGCCGCGGTCAGACGTGGCAAGAGGGCGTCGACGTCGTGGTGGTTGGCTTCCGCGCGGCGCAGCTCTGCGGTGAGTGCCCCGAACGTGTCGGAGCGGATCGCGTCGTCCGCCTGGTCTTGGGTGAGCCCGGATTGACGGATGAGGGTGGCCCAGCGGTCGTTTTGGGCGGCTTGCGCGATCGTCTCGTACTCGGCAGCGAGCTGCGCCACCGAGCCCCACGTTTCGTGCTCGCCGGTGATCGTCTCGTGCGCGGACAGTTCGGCTCCGACGTGCTGCAGGACCCCGTGGAGTACGCTGCGCGCGGTCGCGTCCAGGTCGTCGGCGGGGTGTCGGGTGGTGTGGTTGTCGTCGGGGCGGTCGGTGGCGACGTAGACGAGGTTCTCTTCCCGGCCGCGGGTCATCGCGACGTACAGGTTCTCCCTCGTTGTGCTGGGGCCGGCGAGGACGTGTGCGGTGTCAGTGGTGATGCCTTGCGCTCTATGTGCGGTCACTGCGTAGCCGAGATCGACGTGATCGGCCACATACCCCGCAGGCAGTACAACCGTGCCGCGTCCGCTGGCGCGGCGGACGGTGAGGGAGCCGTCGTCGCGGATGTCGGTGACGGTAAAGCGGTCGCCGTTGCGCACCCAGCCACGGCCGGCGCGAAGACGCCTGTCGTTGCGGCGGGTGATGACCTGATCGCCGATGCCGGCGCGGCTGGCGTCGTGGAGTTCGACTTCGCGGAGCGCGTTCACGGTGCCATCGAGGATCAGGTCTGCGCGGGCGCGCTGGTTGAGCGCGTGGACGGACTCGTTCGAGTCCGCGATCAGCACCGTCGCAACCCCGGCGAGGGTGTCGGTGCGCCAGGCGGTGTAGGCGGTGTCGATCATCGCCTCGGTGTCCCCGCCAGTGATGCGACCGTGGCCGGCGTAGGTGTCGATCGCTTCGGGGCGGCCGTGGCGGAGGTCGAGGGAAGCGGTCTTCTCCCAGTCGTTGACGAACCGGTGCACGTCTATCAGTTCGGGGGCGTCGTCACGGTCGTGGACAAGGAGGGAAAACGCGCCTCCGGCAGTCACGGATTGCAGTTGCGCCCAGTCCCCGACCAGCAACGCCTTCGCGCCGGCCTGTTCGGCGATTGCGGTGATGCGGTCGAGGGAGAGGGTGCCGGCGAGGGAGGCTTCGTCGATGATGACCAACTGGTCCCGGCGGAACGTGTTCCCGGTGCGCTGGTGGGTGTCCCACCATTTCGCGGTGTTCTCCGTGCGGATGCCGAGGTCATCGGCGAGGACCTGCGCGGCGACCGCGGACGGGGCGAGACCGACGACGCTGCCGCGCCCGTGCTCCCGCTCCCACGCGGTGCGCAGCGCCCGCATGGCCGTGGTCTTCCCCGCACCGGCCGGGCCGACCAGCACATCCACCACCCGGCCCGACACCGCCACCGCCACGAGCGCGCCCGCTTGATCGGCCCCGAGGAGTCGCCCGTCGCGGTCGGGACGGGCGGTGACCTTCTCCACCATCTCGACAGGCACCGTCGGCGCCGTCCTTGCGCGGGCGCGCTCGAGAAGCCGATCCTCCGCCGCAAGCAGCTCTTCCGAGGAGTACACGGTGGACGCCGTCGGACGAAACCTGCTCGTGCCATCGGACCTCCGGAACACGGCGGGACTTGACGCGAACTCAGGAGGAGTCAGTCGCAGCGAGGCGTGCTCGGCGGCGTCTACGACCATCCCGACGACGGCTTCACGATCCTGCGTGGTCGCGAACCGGTAGGGCATGGTCTGGCGGGCGGCTTCGGCGGTGAGGTTCCACCGCCGCCACGTCGACCGCTTCTCACCGACCACCTCGACCACGCTCCGCCCGAGCGACGCGATCACATCCAACGGCACGTCATCGGCACGCAGCAACAACGGGGCACCATTCGCCGTCACGACGCGAGCCCAGGCCGTCGCGTCTTCACCGAGGAGGTGAGCTGCCCGTTCCCGCCACTCTGCGGTGAGGTCGGCGAGGGAGCGGACCTGCTTCTCGGGGCGGGTGGCGAGGGTGGCCTGCGCGCGGAGCTTGATGATCGTCGCCAACGACGGTTGCCGGCCGTGGCGTTCGACGTACTCGGCGATGAGCCGGTTCTTCTCCTGCTCGATCTGCCGGGACCGTGACGAGAACTCCACCACCAGTCCCTCCGGCACCGTGGAGATCGCCCGCGCCGGATTCCGGTCACGCCCCATGTCCCGTGCTTCCCACGCGACGCCGAAGGCGCGGGTGAGGTGGTCGGCGAACACCGCCTCGTGCAGCTCCGACAGCGCGACCGTCGCCGCGTGCAAGGGGCGTCCGTCGAGGGAGCGCCACTTGCCGTCGTGAGCGGTCTGCACCTTGTTCGAGATCACCACGTGCGTGTGCAGATGCGGGTCACCGGCACGAGAGTCGTAATGGTCGAACGCGGTAGCGATCACCCCAGTCACATCGGCTTGCGCGACCGCGCCGCCCGGTCCCGCCGCGCCGACACGGGTTGCTGCAACCTCGCGTTCGATGAACGCAACCATCTCCGCAACCGCCGCATAGTGCGCATCCGCAATCAACGATTGCGTGCCCGAATCCGCCACCGCCCACAACACCGACGCGGACTTCGGGATCGAGAACGTGAAATCGAACCCCGCAACCGCCTTCCGCGACCCCTTCGCCGTCTCCTCCGCCTCGATCACCGCGACCGCCTCCGCACGCTCCGTGACAGGGATCTCGGGGTCGAGCCCGGCGGTGCGCTGCCGGATACGCTCGGTCACCGTCGGATAGTTCCGATACGCGCTCCCGAGCGGATCACCCGTCACAGGGTCACGACCCATACCGATCAGGAGCTGAAGCTGCGTCTCAGTGACCTGATCGCCCACCACGACCGAACCGCCACCGAGAGCGGCGACAGCGGAGCCGAGCCAGCGGCCGGGCGGGGTGCCCTCCTCGGTGTAGTAGCGCGTCAGAGGTGTCGAGAGCATCCGGTCACCGTCACCCGTGGCGACGGTGCGCAGGAGGTACTTGTAGCCGTCACCGGCGGACATCACCCGCATCGAAACCGTCACCACACACCACCCTCGTCCTGCTCACGAGGTGGGTGCGACCGTCCTCGCGCAGCGAGCTCTCCGACGCCTGACGAGTCAGGTGGCGGGCCTCGCTTGCAAGACGCGTGACAACCCGCTGAGGGACGTCAGGCAAGGGCTGAGGTCGGTCGTCAGACGGCGATCGGTAAGTCGGCGGGGCCAAGATCAGGCCCGGCTCTATGGGGAGCGTCGCGCACCTGGCAGGTGACCAGCCCGGAGTAGTTCGCCAGTTCGACGCGGCTTCGGGATTCACCGCTTCCTCAAGGCCCCGTTGTGCTCGACAAGAACCGCTCCGATCAGCCCCCGACGCTGCGCGTCGGATCGCTGTTCTCCGGCTACGGCGGACTCGACCTCGCCGTCGAGGAAGTCTTCGACGCCCGGACCGTCTGGTTCTCAGAGATCAATGAACCTGTCGCCCGCGTCTTCGCCCACCATTGGCCCGACGCTCCGAACCTCGGCGACATCACCACCATCGACTGGAGCACCGTCGAGCCCGTCGATGTGTTGTGCGGCGGCTTTCCTTGTCAGGACGTCTCAACTGTAGGGAAGATGGCCGGCCTCGCACCCGGCACCCGCTCCGGCCTCTGGGCACACATGGCGACCGCGATCGAGGCGCTGCAACCAGAGTGGGTCGTCATCGAGAACGTCCGCGGACTGCTCTCCGCCCCCGCGATCCGACCGACCCCGGAAGGAAACGACGATGAACGACGCAACCCCGCCGACGCAATCGAGACCGCAACGGGTGCCGATGCACCCCCTGGCGACGTGGAACCCGACCCGTGGCGTCTGGGAGACGGGCCAGCTCGACCTCTTCGGGCGGCGGCAGCCGTGGTCGGCGACCTGGTGGACCTCGGGTATGACGCGCAATGGCTCGGTTTACCCGCTTCCGCTATCGGCGCACCACATCCCCGATTCCGCATCTTCATCCTCGCCCACCGCACTGTTCCGCACCCCGCTGGCATCCGACGCGGCCAGGGGCGGGGAGAGCTTGCAGCAGGTCAAGGCACGGCGGGGAACGATCGCGCTCAGTCACCAGATCATCGACCTAGCCCTCCACGGCCCGAACGGATGCCCACGGCCGGAGGAGCCGGAGAGCCTGTGGTCCCTGATCGGGCAGCTCTTCGACGCCGGGGACGCTACGCCGTAGCGATTAGCAGATGGGAACGAATAGTCGGCCGATCCGCCCCGGTGCCTACGCTTCTGAGTGAGGTGAGCAACCCACGTCCCGCCCCGTCATTCGTGGAGTGGTTGATGGGACTGGAGGAAGGGTGGGTCACCGGCCGCCTTCATGAGCTCAGCGTTCCGCAGCAGCTCGCGGCGCTGGGTAATGGCGTGCTCCCGCGCCAGGCGGTCGCGGCCCTAACCACCCTGTTGCGCGCTGATGCTGAGGTTTAGAACTCGGGGTCATCAAGGAGTGCGCGAAGGTTCTTCTTGTAGACGCGGAAGGCGAGCCTTCCGTTCTCAGTGAGGCTGATGTAGGTGACGGGAGTGCGTCCTTCGAGGACTTTCTGAACCTTGACGTACTGGGTCTCTTCGAGCTTGCGCAGGTGCGTGGCAAGGTTTCCCGATGTCACTCCCAGTAGCGTTTGTAGTCGCGGGAACGAGAGGGAGTCGCCTGCCCCGAGGGTGTCGAGGATCGTGACGATGCGCAGTCTCGCTTGAACGTGGATGACGGGATCTAGCTCATCCATCGGTTCCTCGTGTGATCGGGCCCGAGGTGAGCGTGGGGCGGATCGTTTGAACGACGGCGATGACCAGGAATCCGACGCCTCCTGCTAAGCCCGCAAAGAGGTTGTACGGGCCAGGGAGTGCGATCGCGGCGAGGGCGACGGTGGATGTCCAGATGCCGAAGATGAGCTGCGATCTATCGTTCCACATGGCTGCGCCGGCGAGGAACAGGATCGCGACGATGAGGCAAGTGGCGGTGATCCAGTAGGAGAGCATCGCATTGATCGGCGTGCCAGCACTGATGAGCCGCCACCCGATCAGTCCGATCACGGCGAACGCGAGGGGGTACGTGGCGCCATAGATCGCGTCTTGCACTGTCGAGGGGCCTCGCGTTCCGGTGCTCCTCTTCGCGGAGTGAAGGACGGATGACATGATCGCGGCCGCGAGTGCGGCACAGGCGATGGCGACGCCCACCCCTAACGGCATGAGCGGATCGTCAACGGGGAAAAAGGACAGGACCAAGGCGAGGAAGCCGACGATCCACGCGACGCCCCATGCCATGTACAAGAGTCGCGCGTTGGGTGCCAGCGCGGTACGCGCGTGTGTGCTGTCGTCGGCGATCGAGCGCAGGATTGCGGCAGCGTCCACACGCTGTTCGTGATCGGTCATGTCGTCTTCACCTCCGGCTACCCTCGTTTCTATCACACGTATCTTTCTGCTAGATGGTACTTTGTGATAGAAAGCTTGATAGATCGTTGAGGTTTTGGAGGAGAGACATGAGCGACACAGAGCGGGTCAGGGACGAGCTGCCGGCCTCTGAAACCGCACCTGGCGTACCCGACTGGTACGCAGTTGCCGTACGGAACGTGGCACCTCAGCCCATCACGCAGGCCTTCTTCATGCTCGTCTATGCACTCTGGTGGGCCTTCGCATGGCCGGTGTGGGGAACGGTCGCGTTCGGGATCGCCGTCGGCTACGCGTCGTGGGTGACGGCTCTCAGCATTCGTAATCTCAGACACGCACGACAGTTCGAGATCGTCACAACCGAAGACGGGCGCCGCATCGGACAACGGATGAGTGTGCTCTCAGCGGTCAGTTACGGGCTGGTTTGGATCGCGATCGCGGCCTTGGCAATCTCAGGACACCCTCGTTGGATTCTCCCGATCGTCGCCGCGATCATCGCGCTCCATTTCATCCCGATGGCACGAATCTTCAACCGAAAGATCGACTATCTTCTTGCGCCCGTGGCGCTCGTGTTCGCGGTGCTCGGCCTATGTCTGGCGTCCCAACCGGATGTGAGGTGGGAGCTCGTCTACGCGATCACTGGCATCGGCGGAGCACTCGCCACCGGTTCGTATGCCGGTTACATGCTGTATGGGTACCGAGCCCTGAGGAAAACAGCGCCCAGCATTGCTACTGCCAATGACGCCCGCGGCCAGAACGCGCTGTCACCCACGAGCCACTGAGACTGGTTCCCGTCGCTCGGCGGCGAGCATTCATGAACATCACGGCCAGAGCATCCTGCTCGCAGTATGAGTCGATCGCCGCATCGCCCACCACGGACGAATCGTGACAATCACCGTCATCACTTCGAGTGAGTCGCCTACATCCGCGCGCAGAGATACCCCGCGGCGATGAGGCGCTCTTGTCTGCCCTTGCCCCAAGTTCTGCGGACTATTCGGGCCGTCTGTTCGCGCCGCTGTCAGCCCTGACCCGCTCCTTCCACACCGCTGTAGAGCCGACCGCGTATGACTGGGTGAAGATCATCATCGTGAGAGCCGGTGACGCGTTGCTGTTCAGTGAGTTCGGCACCCAGCATGTCAACGTGGGCGATGTGATCGTGCTGGCCGCGAACACACTCTGCGGGGCGGAGCCGGAAGGCTGGGTCACGACGACGACTTTGTACCTGGATCGGGACTACGTGATCGATCAGGTGTTCTGGCAGCATGCTGAGCAGTTCACCGATCGGCTGGATGCAAAGCAGTTCCTCGACGTTCGTTACGCCGAACCCGCGCAGGTCATCCGCCTCGGCGAGGACCGCGCCGGCCTGCTCATGCCGTGGCTCGATGAGCTCGTGGCGCTGAGCGTCGACGGGCTACGCCCGGAGCGGTTCTACCGAGCGCAGGCATTGCTCTCCGCGATCCTCGATGTTGTTGTCCCGCGCCTGGCGGTCACGGGTCAGCGGATGAGTCCTACGCAGCGGAGCACTGTCGCACCGTCCGCGCCACGTCACCGATCGTTCCGCCCGCTACGCGCCGAGGCGCGCCAGATCGCAGACTTGTTGAACGGTGAGCTGTCTCATCGTTGGTCGGTATCCGAGTTGGCGACGGCGGTTCATCTCTCGCCTTCGCAGTTGCGGCGCGTGTTCGTGAAGGCGTTCGGAAAGTCTCCGATCGCGTATCTGACAATGCTGCGTGCCGAACGGATGGCGCACCTGCTGCGGAGCACGGAGTTGCCCATTTCGGTGATCGCCGATCAGGTCGGCTGGAGTGATGCTGACTTCGCTGCCCGCCAGTTCCGCCGCAGTCTCGGTGTCTCTCCGAGCGAGTACCGGCGTATCGGTCGCCAGGCGAGCGACCCGGAGTGAATGCGCGTGGTGACCGGGTGAAAAGGTCATGATCTGGTGCTCGGATCACCCGGATCGTTGGGGGTGAGGTAGACCGGGGCTGACCACGTCGGGTTCAGTGATGCACCTGGCGGTCGCTCACTTCTATCGTCCGTCGTCCGTCTGAGTTCTTCGCTGATCCGCCTGGCGCACCTTCTGGTCGCAGGGTCACCCGCCGTGTGCGGAGACCTGCGAGAGGAGGACGCGATGGCAACTGACGAAGATGCTCGGGCGGCGCGGGATGCGAAGCTCGATGCGCTGCACGAGAAGCTGACCGATGCGGTCTCGCAGCTCACCTCGGGTGAGGACTGGCGGCAGGCGTTGGAGTTCGCTGCCCGGTTCCGGTCACGCTCGTTCAACAACACGCTGCTGATCTGGGTACAGCATCAGGCCGCGTATGAGGCGGGTCGGGTGCCGGAGCCGGTGCCGTCGTATGTGGCGGGGTTCAAGCAGTGGCAGGCGCTGGGCCGTCAGGTGGCCAAGGGCCAGTCGGGGTACATGATGTTCGCCCCGGTGAAGGGCCGGTTCGCATCGGCGACCCCTTCGGTGGCGGAGTCGTGGCGCCGGCTCGGCCGGTTCGAGAAGCCCAAGCCCGGCGAGGCCGTCCGCTCCCGCCTGGTCGGGGTGCGGCCGGCGTATGTGTGGGATGCGTCGCAGACCACGGGTGATCCGATCCCGGAGCCTCCGCGACCCCTCCTGCTGGAAGGGGAAGCACCCGACGGGCTGTGGGAAGGGCTCGCGGCCCGGGTCGAGGCGGAGGGGTTCACGGTGGTGCGGGTGCCGCATGAGGGCATGATCCGTGGCGCGAACGGGATGACCGATTTCCAGGCCAGGTCGGTGGCAGTGCGGGAGAACATGGACCCCGCCGCTCAGGTGAAGACCCTCGCGCACGAGCTCGCCCATGTCCTCCTGCATGGCCCCGACAATCCCGACTGGGCCGGTCACCGTGGGATCGGTGAGGTAGAGGCGGAGTCGGTCGCGTTGATGATCGGTGCCGCGCACCGCATGGACACCAGCAGCTACACGATCCCGTATGTCACCGGGTGGGCGGGCAACGTGAACGGGAAGGCCCCGGTGGAGGTGGTCCAGGCCACCGGTGAGCGCGTCCGCAAGACCGCCGCCGCGATCCTCGACACCCTCCCCACCCCACAGATCAGCAACGGCGATCCCCCCGGCCTGACGCGCGACACCCCAGCGCCGCGTGCCCCGGAACCCGTGCACGAGCTGGCGCCGCCGGACGAGGCGCTGTCCGGGTCATCTGTGCGGCGGCCGGCTGCTGCGGTGAGGAGCCTGTGATGGGCGCGATCGACGTGTTCACCCGCCTCGACGGACTCTCGCTGCGAGAGGCAGCCGAAGTGTTCGCGGCGGAGGGGGTGCCGGTGTTCCCGTGCGTGCCAGGCGGGAAACGCCCGCTCACCGAGCACGGGTTCCACGACGCCACCACCGACGGGCGACAGGTGGGGGCGTGGTGGCGGAGGTGGCCGCAGGCGAACATCGCCATCCCCACCGGCGCCGTCTCCGGGGTCGAGGTCGTCGATGTCGACGTGCATCCCACCGGCACCGGCTTCCCCGCGTTCCGCGCCGCCCATCACGAGGGTCACGCCGCCGGGTGGGGCGCGCTGGTGCGCACCCCGTCGGGCGGTCTGCACGCCTACTATCCCGCCGACGCTCGTCGGGCGCAGACGTCGTGGCAGGCGGCGCGGGCGCATGTGGACTTCCGCGGTGCCGGCGGATACATCATCGCCCCACCCTCGGTGATCGCCCGCCCGAACGGGGCGCGGGCACCGTATCGGCTGATCGTCACCTCCGGCACCCCTCCGACGCCGGTGGACGCGGGACGGTTGCGGGACTTCCTCGACCCGCGCGCCCCGATCCCGCTTCCCCGCCCCCGGACGGGCCGGGAGGCGGGGCGGGGTGCGGATGCGAAGGTGCTGGCCGGGTGGGTCGCCGCACGCGGCGAGGGCGAACGCAATCGGGGCCTGTTCTGGGCGGCGTGCCGTCTGGCCGAGGCCGGCACACCACCGTCCGCTGCAGTGGATGCGTTGGGGCCGGCAGCGGAACACGCTGGGCTCGGCGCACGGGAGATCATCACGACGATCCGCTCCGCCTACCGCACCACCCACGCCGCGTCGCACCGCCCAGAGCCCGGCGATGGGGCTGGGGGCGATGCGCGCCGGATCGTGCGCGGATCACCCGGACGGGTGCTCTCATGAGCACCATCACCACGGCGAGGGGTGGGCGGTTGGCGGTGGTCACCGCGATCACTGGGACGGTGTTCATCGCCGCCGGTGCGTTCTGGTTGTCGTTCACGGCGCTCGCGGACCTCGCGCAGCGGTCTGGGATCGACGCGGGGCAGGCGTGGGCGTGGCCGTTGATCGTGGACGGCATCATCGTCGTCGCGACCGTCGCGGTCGTCGCCCTCGCCGGGCAGCGCCGGCCGACCTGGTATCCGTGGACGCTGCTGGCCGCGGGTGCGGTCGTGTCGGTCACCGCGAACGCGATCCATGCCGTCATCGCCGCCGACAGCGACGTGCCCAGCGTGCTCGCCGCCTCCGTCGCGGCGGTGCCCCCGCTGGTGCTGCTCGCCATCACGCACCTCACCGTGATCCTCACCCGCCCCGCCCAGGCAACGGCGGCGGAGCCCGACCCGGCCGAGGCAGCAGAACCAGAAGCGCCCACCCTCCGAGAGCCGCCCACTGAGGCTCCGACCGTGGTTCCGGTGCAGGCGGTCACTGCGGAGGTGGCGGGTGAGCGGCGGGTGGCGGCGGCACGGCTTCGGGAGGAGCAGGGGTGGTCGAACAAGCAGATCGCCCGGCACCTCGGCGTGCACCCCTCGACCGTGGGCCGCTGGTTCACGCCACCCACACTCACCGCCATCGAGACGATCCAGGAGGAAACCCCGTGAACGAACAACAGACCAGCGGGAGCGAAACGCGGGCAGAGCGCCCGGAGCCGGCTACGACCTCCAACGGGGAGGGGGCGGGTGAGATAGAGCGGTCAGCGTTCGCGGTGCACCGCGACCCTTCCCTGAGCACCGGGGCATCGCGGGGCCGGGTGGGGCGTGGGATCGAGTGGGTGCGCCCGTCGGATTTGATCGCGTCGGGCAGCGCCCGCGTTGTCGGCCGTGGGCTCGACCTGCAGACCGAGCTCGCCCGGCAGGCACGCCGGGTACCGGGCCGGGCGATCCGCGCCGGCCGCCATGGCGTCCGTACCGTCCGGGAGCGTGCGGCGTCTCGGCCTCGAACGGAGCGGGGCATGGTGCGTGAGGTGGAACCGGATGTGTTCGACATCGGCTACCGGCGTTCCTCCTCGTCGTGGGTGCGGGCCTCCGGGATCGGGCTGGGGTGAACCGCCATGTCCGTCTCTCCTGGCCGCCGTGAGGGTGATGGGGAGCGCACGCGCACCTCACGTTCAGGAGGTGCACCCATGTCACACCAGAACCCGGCCGGCCGGGCAGGATTCGAGAACTCAGAGACGCTGCGGGAACTGCTGCATCGGCTCCACGACGATGAGGCGTGGCGGAGCGACCCGGATGCTGCTGCGTTGATGCGGCACGCCGCGGTGAAGTACGCGGCGCTGGCACGCAAGCACGGACTGGACCCGTGGGAGGCGGCGACGGCCGCATTCGAGGCGATGCGCACCCCCGCAGTGCGGCGGGCAGATGACCCGTGGGCGGTCATCACCAAAGCGGTGCAGATCACCTGCATCGCCGAAGACCGCGCCAACGGGCTGCTGTGCTCCGTGCATCAAGCCCGCCGCCCCCGATACTCGAGCTTCCATGACGCCGAACGGTTCTCCGACCGGGAAAACCCCCTCAGCGACTACCACCCCGCCTTCCACATCGACCCCTTCGACACCGACGACGACGAAGACGACGAGTTGTTGGCCGAGAGCGAGGCGTCGACGGGTGTGGGCTCGGCGATCGAGGACACGATCGCGTTGTTCAGCCGCCACGGGTGGGAGCCGGAGGTCGCGCGCGCCGGGATCGAGTACGTTTGCGCCAGGCTGGCAGAGTCCATGTCGCGGGCGGGCGCGTACGAGTCGTTGCGGCGGGACCGGCACGCCAGAGCCCTCCTCGACCTGCCCGCACCGTCCTGGTATCGGCTGCTGCGGATCGTGCTCGGCACCCCGGATGCGAACCTAGCCGGCACGAACGCAGCCCGCGGGATGCTGCTGCGACTGCTGATCAGTGAACCCCTACGACACCTGCTGGCCGACGAGGACCTGGTGCTCGCCGTCTCCCTCGCCGCCCCTGGCGTGCTGCGGGGGCGATCGGAATGAGCAGGTCGGGGCATATCGAGCTGGAACGGTCGGTCGATTCGATCTGGGCCGGCCGCCGGCACCGCGAGGACTACGGCGACCTCGACCCGCTCGCAGCCTCGATCGCGGAGGACGGGCTGTTGCAGCCGATCACGATCACCCCGGACGGGATGCTGATCTGCGGCGCCCGCCGTCTCGCCGCGATCCGCAGGCTCGGGTGGAAGACCGTCAACGTGTGGGTAAGGTCCGGGATATCCACGGGCCTGGGCCTGCTGCTGGCCGAACGCGACGACAACCTCCTGCACAAGCCCCTCACCCGCACCGAGCAAGCCACCCTCTACGCGGAGCTGAAGGCCCTCATGGCCGAGGATGCCGCCGGCCGGCAGGAAGCATCACGGTTCACCGCGCAACAGGAAAACCCCAGGTCACACGGTGGGGCCACGGTGGCCCCACCGTCACCGGGCGCTACCGGGAAGACGAGAGAGCAGGCGGCACAGTTGGTCACCGGCCGCAACGCCTACACCTCCCTGGAACGCATCAACGAACTACAGACGATCCTCACCGACCAGACGCAACCGGCCGAGGTCCGCACCCGTGCGCAGGACGAGCTGGATCGGATCGATGCGGGCGGGTCGATCACCGGCGCGCAGCAGCGCATCCACGCCGCCCAGGCTCTCGCGGAGCTAGACGCCCTCGCCGCCGATACCACCCAGCCGGCCGGCATCCGCGACACCGCCGCCACCGGCGCCGCCAGGCTGCGGGAGCTGGAGGCGACCGCGCGGGCGGCGGACCTGGAACGGCTCGGACAGATGGCGCTGGAGCGCGCGAGAACAGCGACGAAGAGACGCCCGACCCGGCGCGCCGACACGGGACGGCTTCGCGCGGTCGAGGACGAGCCGCGCACCCTGCTGCCGGTGCGGTCGTTCGTGTACGTGTGGGAGGAACTGGCCGGTTGGACCGAACGCTACGACCCCGCAGTGATCGGCCCTTCCCTCACCTCGGCGCAGTGGGAGCGGTTCGAGGCCACCGTCGCGGAGACGATCGCGTTCGCCGACACCGCCCGCACCGCACGCGCCGCGCGCCGCGAAACCGCCTGACCCCTCGCAGTCCTGCGTCGGATGTGCGCGTGCACCTATCTGGTGACCTCCCCGCCGTGTTCGGAAGGAACCCAGGATGGACCCCACGGATCGCCGCCGCCGCACCGCACTAATCGCCGCCCTCTCCGGCGGGCTGGTGCTGCTGCTCCTGATCGGTGTCGGCATCTACGGCCTCCTCCAAGGCCCCGACGCCCGCGAGCCCGCCCCGTCACCATCGGCGTCGGCCACGATCGGTGATCCCGCCCCAACGACTGCTGCGGGTGCTGGGCCGGTGCCGGTGCTCACGCTCGGCGGACCGGAAGCATTCGCCGGGGAGGTCGCGGAGGCGCTGTTCACCTGGGACACCACCAGCGGATACGGGTCGGCCGACTATGCGCAGGTGATCGCGGATGTCACCGCGAGCATCGAAGCCGACGCCGCCGCCAGTGACGTGCGCGCCTACCTGCCGACCCCGGCGGCGTGGGCGCAGTTGCGCCCCCACCAGACCCGGCAATGGCTCACCATCGACACCATCACCATCCCCGCCGCGTGGGAGACCGCCGTGAGCCAGGCTGCGGCCGGGCAGCTCCCCGACGGCGCGGTCGCGTACACGATCACCGGCACCCGGCACCGGGAAGGCACCTGGGGCACCGAACCGGTCACCACCGCCCGCCCGGTCGCGTTCACCGTGTTCCTGGTCTGCACCCCGGAACGCTCCGCCGCGCCACCCCCACAAGACGCGCTGGTGGTGTCGTGTGAGCTGTTGCGGCTGTCCCAGCTCGACAACCCGCTGCGGTGACCCGCTGATGCTCCGCAAGCTGATCGCCGCACTCGCGCTGGCCGGGGTGTTCCTCGGCCCCGCTGTGGTCGTCACCTCCGTCGCCGTCCTCGCCACCCCCGCGATCGCCGCCTGCACACCAGGGTCGCTGATCGTCGGCCCCATCCCCGACTCCCTGACCGCAACCACCCGCAAGGGGGAGACCGTCACCCTGAACCGGCAGCAGCTCACCCACGCCGCCACGATCATCACCGTCGGAGGGCAGATCACCGGCGTAGGCCGGCCGGGTGTGGTGATCGCGTTGATGGCGGCGCTCACCGAATCGCATCTGCGGATGCTCGCCAACACCAGCGCGTACCCCGAATCCGGCGACTACCCGAACGACGGCAACGGCTCCGATCACGACTCGCTCGGGTTGTTCCAGATGCGCCCCGCGTCCGGGTGGGGTACCGTCGCCGAGCTCATGGACCCGAACTACCAGGCACGGGCGTTCTACGGCGGACCGACCGGCCCGAACTACCCGAGCCCCAGGGGGTTGCTGGACATCCCTGGCTGGCAGCAGCTCGACCCGGGCGAAGCCGCACAGGCCGTCGAAGTGTCCGCGTACCCGGACAGGTATCAGAACTACCAGCCCGTCGCCGAAGCGATCCTCACCGCCCTCACCCGCCCGACATCCTCCGGTGGCGGCAGTGACACGCCACCGGTGGTGCCCGAGACCACCCGGATCGTGTTCCCACTGCCGGAGGGCACCTGGGTGCGCACCAGCCCCTTCGGGTGGCGCATCCACCCGATCACCGGGGAACGCGCCTTCCACACCGGCAGCGACTTCTCCGCCGCCGACGGCACCCCGATCTTCGCCATCGCCGACGGACTCGTGACCCTGGCAGAGTTCTCTGGCGGCTACGGCGGACTGATCGTCATCGAACACACCGTCGGCGGCCAACGGGTCGCGTCCTATTACGCGCACATGTGGGAGCACGGCATCCACGTCACCGAAGGGATGACCGTCACCGCCGGGCAGCACATCGGCGACGTCGGCTCCTCCGGACAATCCACCGGCCCACACCTGCACTTCGAGATCCGCCCCGGCGGACAAGGCGCCGAACCCGTCGACGCCGACGCATGGCTCACCGACCACGGCGCGGAAGGCATCACCGGCGGCACCGCCACCCAAGCCACCTGCACACTCACCGGAGCGGCCTGATGGACGTGTTCCCCGACTTCGGGTCCGTCGGCGGCAGCAGCGACCTGCGCGCCGTCGTCGGCGCGCTGCTGATGTTCGTGCTCATCATCGCCGTGCTCATGCTCATCGTCTCCGCGATCGTCTGGGCCATCGCCTCCTCCACCGGCAACCACCACACCGCCACCAAAGCCAGGATCGGCGCCTGGGTCGCGCTCGGCGCCGCCGCCCTCGCCGGCGCCGGCGTCGGCTGGGTCAACTTCCTCCTCGGGGTCGGCGAGCGCCTGTGACTCGGTTTGAACGTGAGAACCGACTGGCCGCGTTTCTAGAATGGAAGATCGGTTGAGGAAGTGCGTGTGGAGGCCGAGTCGGTCCCGGTATCTTCCTGCCACTCGGTCTTGATGGCGATGATGAGCTCACGATCAGAACCGAGTTTCGCCATGGCGTTCTTGAATGCCTTCGTGCGTGTACTTGCTGTTCCGATGAATCCACGCGAAATGAGTTGGGTGAAGACCTTTCGCCCAAGGTACTTGGCGTTCTGGTAGGTGACCCGGAAACCACCACGTGGTCCCGCCTTGAACGTCGAATCCAGCATTGCCAGCCGCAACCAGTCCGCGGAGACGTACATGCCCTTGAGGGTCTGCCCGTCGAGCTTACGGCCTGCGTCTCCGCGGACGAACTTGAACCAGAACGGCGTATCGAACGCACGCCAATCCGCAGCGTCCTTCGGAGCCTCGCGCCCTTTGGGCATGAGGTCTAGTTGTTTCTCGATCTCGCCCTTGCGGCGGTAGGTCCACTCGTAGTGACCGCTTCCGTCGCCACTTTCCGTTTTCTGTAGGCGCTTGTACTGGATGAAGGTGAAGGCATCGTGGACCTGATCCCAGTAGAGAAGGTCAACACCAAGCTCTTCCTCGATTGGCTTCTTGTTCACGGACATCACCAGCAGTCTCTTCTGACCGGTTCGATCCTCGAACACGGCCAAGCTCGCAGCGCGTTGGTCGACGATGAGCTTTCCGTCGAAACGTTGAAGATCGAGTGGGAGCAGCTCTTCCTCTAAATCTCGCTCGTAGCCGGCATTCAAAACCGTGTCGAGAAGGGTTTCCTCGTCCTCGGTACTCGGAGGGTCGCTGAAAGCGTCCGCGGGCAGCGGGATCTCCGCGATCTGCGAGGCGAGCAAGACGGCATCTCGTGCTTCAACTCTGGACTGCTGCACTTCATCATCGAACGTTCGCGGCTCCCGAAATACGGAGTCCAACCATGGGCCGACCGTAGGGTCAGTCTCTCTGAGGTAGCTGATGAGGGCATCGGCCGTAGGGAGGTCGAGTCGGCGAGCATAGAAGTGTTGCGGTATCGAGGGCATCGGAACCGCCTGCTCTCGCAGCCCTCCGAGCTCCAGAGGAGCGAGCAAGCGGAGGATCGGCGAGAGCGTCGCGCGCAAGGTTCCGCTTGCGATCCCAGCGACGCCGCGCGTCACGGCTAAGCCGATCAGATACTCCCCGGGGCCGAGCTCTTCATCATCTTCACGGACGATCGCACAGAGCGAGCCAGCGGTCGGCGTAGCTTCCTTGTCGAACGCTTCGCTGATCTTCTCTGCGCTCAGGTAGCTGATCCGGTTCGCGCCCTTCGCATGCACGACGTACATCACCAGAGGCTTCGTCGTCGCCGCGCTTCCCGTCATCCCCACATTTTAGTCAAGCAGCCCAACGCGACACGGTGAGCGCGGGTGCACCTGGCTGGCAAGTCCGCCGTCCCGGAACTGTCAGCAGAAGGAGCACTCCCAGTGATCGATATCGACCCCAACAGCTCGGGCCTTCCGGGCATCGAGCAGCTGCGCATCATCGTCGGCGCCGTTATGACCGTCGGCCTCATCCTCTCCGTGCTCGCGCTCATCATCAGCGCGATCGTGTGGGGTTTCGGCGCCAACAGCTCCAACCCGCACCTCGCCTCGCGCGGGAAGGTCGGCGTGCTCGTGTCTTGTGGGGCGGCGATCATCTGCGGCGCCGCGGTGACGCTCATCAACTTCTTCTGGGGCGTGGGCCAAGCCGTATAGCCCGGTCGATTCGTGAGGAAGGGAGCGCGTCGTGAGCGTGTGTGATGTGCCGGTGATCTCGGCGGTGTGCGACGCCGTCGGGCAGGGCGCGGCGACGCTGGTAGCGGCCCCGTTCGACTGGCTCGCCCAGGCGATGGGCGGGGCGGCGGCGTGGCTGTTCGAGGCGGTCTGGGCGGTGTTCGACACCACCACGCTCGTGGATGTCACCGACCCCGGATACGTGGACGTGTACAACATCCTGTTCGGGGTGGCGGTGTTCGTGGTGCTGATCTTCTTCTGCCTGCAACTGATCACCGGCCTCATCCACCGCGACCCCTCCGCCCTGTCTCGCGCCGCCCTGGGAGCGGCGAAGAGCATCCTCGGCTCGTTCGTTGCGATCGGCCTGACCGGGCTGTTGTTGGAGATCACCGATCAGCTCGCGGTCGGGATCGTGCAGGCCACCGGGAACACGATGGAATCCATCGGCGACCGCATCTCGTTGCTTGCCGGAGGGTTCGCGGCCCTGAACATCACCGCTCCTGGTGTCGGGGCGATCGTGACGATCTTCCTCGCCGGCCTCGCCATCAGTGCGGCGGCGATCGTGTGGTTCTCGCTGCTGATCCGCAAAGCCCTGCTGCTAGTGGCGATCGTGTTCGCGCCGATCGCTCTGGCGGGGTTCTCGTGGGATGCGACCAAGGGGTGGTTCGCGAAGTGGGCGACGTTCGTGATCGCGCTGATCTTGTCCAAGCTGGTGCTGGTGGTGATCTTCCTCGTCGCCATCACCCAAGTCTCCGCTCCGATCGAGCTGGATCTCGCGTCGATCAGCGACCCCATCGCCGGTGTCGTGCTGATGTTCATCGCCGCGTTCGCCCCCTACATGACCTACAAGTTCCTCTCCTTCGTCGGCTTCGACATGTACCACGCGATGAGCAGCGAGCAGGAAGCGAAATCGGCACTGAACCGTCCCGTCCCGGTGCCGTCGGCGCCGAAGACCGACGGGGCGAAGAAGGTCCTCGACGGCAGCGGCAGCGGCAGCGAAGCGCCCGCGACCGGCGGTTCGGGTAGCGCGGCCCCGCCAGGTGGCGGTCAGGCCGCTCCCGCTGGTGGTGCGGCTCCTGCCGGTGGTGCCGCTGCGGGGGCCGCGGGCGGAGCCGGTGCGAGCGCCGGGACTGGGGCTGGAGCGGGCGGCGCGGGTGCAGGTGCAGGGGCTGCGGCGGCTGGTCCGGCTGCGGCGGTCGTGATCGGCGCGAAAGTCGCCGGGGCCGCTGCGACTGCGGGGCCGAAGCTCGGCGGCACGGTCGGCGGTGCCGCCGAAGGACATGCCGCCGGTGCCGAGCAGGCCGCCCAACCCGCACCACCGCCCCCGAGCCCGAATCCTGCACCGACGGTGCCACCTCGTCCGGCGCCGTCCGCGCCGCCCCCTGCCGAGCGTCCGACACCGCCGCCGTCGAACCGTCCGACCGGTGGGAAGGAGTGACCGCGATGAGTAGCCAACAGCACGCGGGCGGGGTGGAGTTCGGGTTGCGGGCGGTGCAGTTCTCCCGCCTCACCCGCCGCGGCATCCTGTTGGGGCTGTCTCTGCCGCAACTGATCGTCCTCGCCATCGGCGTGCTGTCCATCGTCGGCGCCCTCTACGCCGGCGGCGGGATGCTGCTGGCCTGGACCGCCCCGGTGTGGCTGCTGTGCGCGGCCCTGGCGTGGACGCCGGTCGGCGGTAGGAAGCTCATCGAGTGGCTGCCCGTCACCGTCCGCTGGACGGCCCGGGTGCACGCCAGGCAGACCGTGTTCCGGCGGCGGATCGTGAAGCCCCGCCCGGCAGGGACGCTCGCGCTGCCGGGGGATGCGGCGGCGTTGCGGGAGTGGGAGGACCCCGAGACCGGGGCCGCGATGATCCACGACCCCCATCAGCAGACCCTCACCGCGATCGTCGCCGTCTCCCATCCCGCGTTCGTGCTCCTGGATCCCGGTGAGCAGGAACGCCGCGTCGCCACCTGGGGGCGCGTGCTCGCGACCGCCTGCCGGTCCGGTCGGATCGCCCGCCTCCAAGTCTGCGAACGCACCCTCCCCGACGGCGGTTCCGGGCTGATGGAGTGGTGGCGCCGTCACGGGCGTGATGACGGGTCGTGGACCTCGACGGTGTACCGGGAACTGATCGACCGTGCCGGCCCCGCCGGGGAACGCCACGCCACCACGATCAGCGTCGCACTCGACCTGCGCGCCGCCGCCCGCCAGGTCCGCACCAGCGGCGGCGGCATCCCCGGCGCCGGCGCCGTCCTCCGGCAGGAGATGACCACCCTCACTACCGCGCTGCGCGCCGCGGAACTCACCGTCCGCGGGTGGCTGACCCCGCCGGAGGTCGCGGTGATCCTCCGCGCCGCCTACGATCCCGCCGCCGCCGCGTCCCTGGAACGCCACGGCGAGATCGGGCGGACCCTGGCGACAGCGGGGCCGGTCGCGGTCACCGAGACCTGGGACCGGCTGCGGTCGGACTCCGCGCACCATGCCGTGCTGTGGGTCAGCGAGTGGCCGCGTTCGCAGGTGTATCCGGGGTTCCTCGCCCCGGTGCTGCTGTCTTCCGGCATCCAACGCGCGTTCTCCCTGATCTGCACCCCGATCCGCTCAGACCAGGCCGCACGTGACATTCGGAAGAAGAAGACCGAGCTGATCTCCGACGCCGCGCAACGGCAGAAGATGGGCCAGATCGAAGACGCATCCCAGACCGCCGAATACGGCGACGTGCTGCAACAGGAAGCCGACCTCACCGCCGGGCACGGCGTCCTGCGCTACACCGGCCTCATCTCGATCAGCGCGCCGACCTCGGAGGAGTTGGAGACTGCGGTCGCCGCGATCGAACAGGCCGCGATCCAAGCGTCCCTGGAGACCCGCCGCCTCGTCGGCCAGCAAGCCCAAGCCTTCACCGTCGCCGCCCTACCGCTGTGCCGCGTCGTCTGACCACCTGTGGAGAGGAACCGCTGATGCCCACTTTCGAGAACCCGACCGCGGATGCCGCCGAAGCGTCCGCGGCGCTGCGTGGCCTGGCCCACGCGACCCGCGTCTTCGACAACCTCGCCGACACCTACCCGGTGCTCGGTGATCTGCTCGCCGGGGTGCGCTCGCTCCGGCAAGTGATCGACCAGCTCGCCACCGCCCACACCTCGAACCGGCTGCGCGCGCATGACGACGCCGGGAACCAAGCGGCTGGCGCGACGTTCGCTCTGTCGGCGGCGGGCGAGCTGCACCAGGCGGCGACGCTGCTGGATGCGGTGCATGATCGGTTGGATGCGGCGATGTCGGCCTCGGGGCGGATCGCCTGGCACGACGTCCCCGCTTTGCCGGAGTCGCCGCGACGGTGGATCAGTGTCGTGTTCCTGCAGGGCGAGGACGCCGACCGGGTGCTCGACCTGATCGAGCATGACGGCACGGACGCGGCGATTCAGCACCTCGCCGGGTACGACTTCGGGGAGGAGACCGTGCACGCTGCGCTCGTGAACGGGTACGTCTACGACACCCCGCCGACCGGGGCGCTGGACAAGACCGCGACCAGGGACGTCTACACCCTCACCTACAACCCGTTCCTCGGGCACGTGTCGCTGCTGCGCGAACACGACGCGACCCCCGACCCCGCCCTCCTCGACCTCGACACCCCCACCCCGGCGCGACAGCACGAGCAGGAGCCGCCCCGTGCGACTCCCGGTCGTGCCGTGTCGCGCCGGCCGGTGCGCCGGGAGGCGGCTGAGGAGGACGATGAGTGGGCGCCCTCGCGACCGGCGTCGACGTCTCGGGGGCGGTCGCTGTGACCGACGATCAGGGCCGACTGCACACGGCGGCGCTGGTCGAGCCGGCCGGGGAACGCCGCACGCACCGCCGAGCCCGCCAGAAGGCCCAGACTCGGATCGAACAGCACGCCCGCCACACCGAACACGCCCAAGCACAGGCACGACGGGACGCGGAACGCGCCGAACGCCGCGCCACCACCTACCTGCCCGGCGCGGGCGAGACCGGGCGCGCGGCGTTGCGGATGCCGGGCAGGTTCCGGCTTCCTCGTCATCAGGACACCAGTGCGACGTTGGCGGGGGCGTATCCGTTCCTCGCCGAGGGCGGGCTCGGCGCGGACGGGGTGTTCGTGGGGCAGGACCTCTACTCCGGTGGCTCGTTCGTCTACGACCCTTGGACCCTCTACGCTCGCGGGGTCATCACCGCCCCCAACATCGTCCTGGCCGGCATCGTCGGCTCCGGCAAGTCCTCCCTCGCCAAGTCCCTCTACACCCGGTCGATCCCGTTCGGGCGGCGCGTGTATGTCCCCGGCGACCCGAAAGGCGAGCACACCGCCGTCGCCGAAGCCGTCGGCGGGCGGGCGATCGTCCTCGGCCACGGCCTGCGCAACCGCCTCAACCCCCTCGATGAAGGCCACCGACCCGGCGGCCTCTCCGACGCCGAATGGCAAGCACAGGTCGCCTCCCGCCGGCGAGAGCTCATCGGCGCGCTGGCAGAGACGGTGCTGGATCGGGTGCTGTCCCCGTTGGAGCACACCGCCATCGACCTCGCCCTTAGGGACACGGTGCGGTCGTCTGAGGTGCCGATCCTGCCGATGGTCGTCGACCGCATCCTCACCCCCGACCCCGCAACCGACACCGATGGACGCCTCGGCGAAGACGGGCGCCTCGTCGGTCACGCGCTGCGCCGTCTCGTCGCCGGCGACCTCCAAGGGCTCTTCGACGGACCCTCCACCGTCCGGTTCGACCCCTCGTTACCGATGGTGTCCCTCGACCTATCCCGTGTCGCGGAGAATTCCACGCTGATCTCAGTGCTGATGACCTGCTCCAGTGCATGGATGGAGTCGGCGCTGATGGACCCGAATGGTGGGCACCGGTGGGTGATCTATGACGAAGCCTGGCGCCTCATGGCCTACCCAGCCTTGCTCCGAAGGATGGATGCGCAGTGGCGGCTCGCGCGGCACTACGGGATCGCGAACATGCTGATCTTCCACAAGCTCACCGATCTCGACAACGTTGGCGACTCCGGCTCCGCGATGCGGGCCCTCGCCAACTCGCTGCTTGCGAACGCTGAGACCAGGATCATCTACCGGCAAGAACCCGATCAGCTCGGCACCACCGCCGCCGCTCTGGGCCTGACTGGCACCGAACAGAAACTCCTCCCGTCGCTGGGCACCGGGCAAGGGCTGTGGCGGATCAAGGAACGATCCTTCGTGGTGCAGCACCAGCTCCATCCCGCCGAGCTCGCCGCGTTCGACACCACCGCCCGCATGAGAGGCAACGCGGAAACTGCGGGGTCCTGAGCCCGGTTTCCGCGTGATTCCGCCGATCCCGCGGCATCCCGAGCCTTTCTGTGGGGGTGCAAGTTCGCTGATGCCGGTGTGACGTCGGAGAGTCCGCCGGCGCTCGTCTGGGCGGGCGTGTTCGCACCTATCTCTCGATTCATCCACCAGGAACGAGGGAGCAGGCGCATGGACACGATCGAGGAGCTGGCGGCGGACGAGCGGACGGCGCGGGTGATCCTCGCGGCCGCGTCGGAGCCGGCAGATGAGGTGACGGGCCGGATGGTGCGCGCTTGGGGTGCGACCGGCGCGGTCGCCCGCGTCGCCGGTGCGGAGGTCCCGGCGGGGCCGGATGGGGATACGTGGCAGCGGCGTCTCTCGCCCCGCATCGACCCCACCCAGATCGCTCGGGTGCTCGCGGACACGGAACGGCATGGGTTGCGGGTGCTGATTCCCGGCGATGCGGACTGGCCGACCGCGGTGGAGGTGCTCGGTTATCGCGCTCCGCTGGTGTTGTGGGCGAAGGGCGACACGAGGCTGCTGGCTGCTCCCGTGCGGGATCGGCTCACGTTGACGGGGGCTCGCGCGGCCACTGGGTACGGGGAGCACGTCACCACCGAGCTGGCACAGTCGGCGGTCGCCGATGGCCGTCAGGTGATCGCCGGGGGCGCGTACGGGATCGAGGGCGCCGCGCACCGCGCGACGCTCACCGCCGGCGGCAGGCCGGTCGCGGTGATGGCGGGCGGCCTGGACCGGCTCTACCCCGCCGGGCACACCGACCTTCTCACTCGTGTTGGTGAGGCCGGCCTGTTGCTCAGTGAGATGCCGCCGGGTACGGCACCGACGAAGTGGCGGTTTCTGGCGCGCAGCCGCCTGCTGGCGGCGCTGTCGGGTGCGGTCGTGGTCGCTGAGGCCGGGTACCGGTCCGGGTCGTTGCACACCGCCGCCCGCGCGACCGAGCTGGGGCGTCCCGTCGGCGCCGTGCCGGGGCCGGTCACGAGCGCGGCGTCGGCGGGCTGTCACCGGCTGATGCGCGACGGCCTCGCCGAGGTCATCACCGGCTATGACGACATCCGCAGCCTCCTCGACACCGTGCGCGACGGAGCGCAGCGGGCCGCCGGCCGGGCGGCGGGGCGCGAGGATCATGCGCCCGACCGCAACACACCTTCGCGGTCGTCGGGGCGCGGCCTGTCCATGTGACCGCTGTGGGGTGGGGTGCACCTGCTGGGTGGGGATGACCGTGCCGTGTCGTTCCCGGTCCGAACGCCAGGAGGAGCCGTATGTCTGTCACCACACTCGACCCAGCAACCCCGCGGAGGGAGCCCGACCCGCCCAGCACCGTGCTGCGACGGATCGCGGCGGTACTGATCGCCATGCTGATGCTCGCCGGGAGCGTCGTGCTCGGCACGAGCCCCGCCCATGCCGCCAGTGAGGGCGTCGGCTACTGGTCCGACGGGTCGTTCCTGGGCGCGTACAACACCGACGTGGATGGCCGGCAGGCGTACTGCGCCGACCTGGACATGCCCGCCCCGTACGGGAACATCTCGGGGCCGGAGAGGGTGACGTCGTTGGATTCGCTGTCGCGTCAGCAGCTCGCGGAGCTGAACTACGTGCTGGATCGGTGGGGACAGTCGCAGGATGCAAACACCACGGCAGCGGTCGCCTTGTATGTGTGGTCGGTGACCAGTGCCGGTACGTACAACTCGCACGGCATGTCCGGGGATGACTACTACGTCGCCCGTGCTCCCGTCTCGGAGCGGGGCACGATCCTCGCGAGCCTCGCCACGATGCGCCAGCAGGCGGCCTCGAATGCGGTCACCGATCCGACCCTGTCGCTCACGCTGGACATGTCGGATCAGTACGCCGGAACCCTCACCGTCTCCGCGCATCCCGCGTCATTGACCGGGGCGGCGTCGCTGACGGACGGGGTGTTCGCCGACGGGTCCACGACCCGCACGCTCGGCGCCGGCACGCACCCGGTCACCGGCACCCCGGCCGACGGGGTGCCCTCGTATCGGGTCTCGGCTTCGATGAGTGTTCCGGCCGCGGGGTACGGGGCAGCGGTCGACGTGTATTCGATGCCGGGTGCGCAGCGCCTCCTCGCCGCCGTCGCGGGCTCCTCCACCGGTTTGTCCGCGCAGGCGCAGTCGCCGGTGATCGAGCTGGACTTCCAGCCCGAGGTCACCACCCAGGTCGCCTCCCGCTACGTCGCCGAGGGCGATGCGTTCGTGGACGGGCTCGCGGTGACGGTGACAAAGGGCACCTGGATTCACCTTGACGGCGCACCGATCGAGGTGACCGCGACCGGCACCCTGTATGGGCCGTTCGATGAGCAGCCCGCCGAAGCCGACACCCCACCGGACGGGGCACCCGTCGCGGGCGTGGAGACGGTCACCTTGACGGGTGCGGGTTCGTACACGTCGCCGGGCACGATCATCGCGCCGGAGTCCGGGTTCTACACCTGGGTGTGGGCGATCGACAAGGCCGCGCACGGGGCTCAGGCGAGGTACCTCACCGACTCGTTCACCGACCGGTACGGTCAGGTGGAGGAGACCGCGGTGGTGCCGTTCCAGCCGGTCGCCGCCTCGGAGGCGGATCAGCGTCTCGCGGTCCCCGGCGACGCACTCACCGACACGATCACCGTCTCCAGCAGCAACGGCGCCTGGCTGAAGAAGGACGGCGCACACATCCCGGTGGTCTTCGAGGGCACCGCCTACCAGGTGCCCGGCACCCTGCCCCCGACACAGTCCGCCACTATCCACCCCGACGCCGTGCCGCTCGGCACCGTGACGGTGACCGCGGATGGTCCCGGCGTCTACACCTCACCTGCGGTGGTGGCGCCAACGGGCGGGTTCGTGACGTGGGTGTGGGAGGTGAACAAGAGCACGCAGCCGGAATGGGTGCGCGACTACCTCGCCAATGACTGGACCGACGAGTACGGCATCACGGTGGAGACGACCTCGGTGCGGTGGCCGATCACGACGACCTCGCTGATGCGCGAGTACAACGTCCACCCCGGCGGGCGCGCGTTCGATGTCGTCACCGTCACCGGGTTCCCCGCAGGCCACGGCGAGTTCACCGGCGACGGGTACTGGGGTGCGGATGTCGATGAGCTGCGCCACACCGTCTACGGACCCTTCTCCACCGACGCGGACCTCACCGACGATCTCGACCTCACCACTGCGCCGGTGCTGACCGAGCTGACGACCCCCGCCCGGAACGGGGTCTACAAGCTCGGCTACACCGACGCCGACAAGATCACCCCGACCGAGCCGGGCTACTACGTCCTGGTCACCACCTTCGCCGGTGATGACCGAGTGCAGCCGTACCAGTCGTCCCCGGCGGATGTGCTGGAACGCTTCTACGTCCCACCCACCGTTAGCGAGGTGCCGGTGTCGGTGATCACGCAGGCCACCCCGGAAGCGTTCGTCGGCGAGCCGTTCGAGGATACGGCGCTCGTCCAGGGCACACAGATTCCCGACGGCGCCTACCTGGTGTTCCGCGCCTACGGACCCCACCCGGCCGAGGCCGAGGCGGTGTGCGAGTCACCGTTCTTCGTCAGCGCGGAGATCCCGGTCACCCAGGCCGGCGTCTACCGCTCCGGTACCACCACCGCCGATGCCGCGGGGAACGTGTACTGGGTCGAGACCCTGTACGACACCGGCGGAGACGTGATCGCCGAAGGCACCTGCGGGGCGCCGGGTGAGACCACGGTCATCCGTGAACAGCCCGACGAGCTGACGGTGAAGACGAACGCGGTGCCCGAAGTTGTGCTGGGTGAGCCGGCGCACGATGTCGCGACCGTCACTGGCACCATCCCCACCGGTGCGCGCCTGATGTTCGAGGCGTACCGGCAGGACGGTCACGCGGCGCGCTGCACTCCGGAGAAGCTGGTGTTCACCTCGACAGTGATCGACCTGGACGGGCCGGGCGAGTACCGCTCCGACGAGGTGATCTTCGATCAGGTCGGCGTCTACTACTGGGTCGAGACCGTGACCGACACCGAGGGCACGATCCTGCACCGCGGCATCTGCGGAGCACCGGACGAAACCACGACCGTGACTCCCACGCCGGAGACCCCGGACGCCCCGGAGGTGCCTGGCACGCCGGACCTGCCGACCTCTTTGGCACTGACTGGTGGCGGGGACTGGTGGCCGCTCGGGCTCGCCGGAGGCCTGATGGCGGCGGCGACGGGTGGGGTGCTGCTGTTCGGTCGTCGCCTCGCGATCGCCCGCGAACGCGCCGGCTACGTGCGGGAGGAAGACGAAGCCTTCGAGGAGTTCAAGGCCCAGTTCGAGGGAGCGAAGGAGGAAGAGAGCTGACACTGAACGGCTGATCCGCCTGGCACCCCCCTGTGTGGCGGGTCAGCACCGGGAGGGCACGAACCACCCCCAGGGTTCGTGCCCTCCCACCTTTCCGCGTCCAGGCGACGGCGGCGCACCTGCCTGACGACATCCGCGCCCCGTCTGGAAGGACCGCTCTGTGAGCCCGAAGCCCCGTTACCGCCGCACCAGCCCCGAGGACGAGTCGCCGAGCGCGGCGAAGAGCAACGGGCCGGTAGTGGTGCCGGTGGTGGAGTTCACCGTGCACCCGGACGGCAGCATGAGCGTCACCGTCGACGGCGCCCCGCACACACCGCCGCCATTCGCCCCGGCGTGGCAGCGCGAATCGTTCCCGGCGATCCTCGATGACCTCGCCGCCCGGCACGCCACCCCGCTGCGCGTGCACGTGCGCGAAGCCGACGGGACCACCTTCACCGAGATCATCACCCCACCCAAGCCCCGCACCACCGCTGAGCCATGGAACGAGGACCAGCATCAGGCGGCGCCGGCGTCCACAGTCGCCTCGACGGAGAGCGCAGCACCCGTGGTGTTGCATCAGGTGACCGGGGCGGGGTTCGTGCCCGGTGAGGATGTCGCCGTCGCGATCATCCACGCCCACTCCGACGCCGGAAGCGACGGCACCGCCCGTGCCCTCCTCACCGCCGAACAGCTCACGACCGCGCACACGGGTGAAGTGATCCTCCTCGGCCGCATCTCCGGCACCCTCGTCATCGGACGCCCCCAATGAGCACCCCCAGACCAGGCGGCGCGCTCGGGGATGAGCTGGCGAACTTCGGCATCATCGCCCTCATCGCCGCGGCGATCCTCGCCGCGGTCCTGCGCGGGGCAGGCTCGGTGGCCGCGTGGATCACCGGCACCTCCCAGCCCGCAGGCGGGATCGAAGCAGGCCTCGGGGTGCTGTTGAACCCGAGCGATCCCGGTGTGCCGCTCGGCGCCGACGGCCTCAACCCGGTCGTCTACTGGGTCACCGCGGGTGTCCTGATCGTCACCGTGGGTGCTGCGGGGTGGTGGGTGTGGCGGGCGATCCGTGAGCACGGCCGCCAGACGAAAGCGGACCCGTACCGGATCGTCGGGATCGCCACCCGCACCGACGTCACCAGCGCCGCCTCCGAGAAGGCGCTACTGCGCCGGGCGAGACAGCTCCGCCCCTCCCTGACCACACCGACACCGGGCGAGGTCGGCTACCGGCTCGGGATCTCGCGTGGCGTCGGGGTGTGGGCGAGCGTGGAGGACTCGATCCTCCTGATCGGGCCGCCCCGCTCCGGGAAAGGCCTGCACGTCGTCATCAACGCCATCCTCGACGCACCCGGCGCGGTCGTGACGACCTCGACCCGCCCGGACAATCTCACCGCCACTTTGAAGGCGCGCGGGAGCGAGGGGCGGCCGGTGGCGGTGTTCGATCCGCAGCACCTCGCCGAAGGCATCCCCGCAGGGTTGCGGTGGTCACCCATCCGCGGCTGCGAGGACCCGCTGACGGCGATGATCCGCGCCACCGGCCTCGCCGCGGGCACCGGGCTGTCGGCCGGCGGGGTCGAAGGCGGCGACTTCTGGGAAGGGAAAACCCGCACCGCCCTCCAAGCCCTCCTCCACGCCGCAGCCCTCGACCACCGGGCACCAGCCGAGTTGTTCCGGTGGACCCTCGACCCCGCCGCCGCCTCGGATGCCGTCGCGATCCTGACCGGCAACCCGCGGGCGGCGACCGGGTGGGCGGACTCGTTGCAGGCGATGATCGACTCCGACCCGAGAACCCGCGACTCCATCTGGCAAGGCGTGTCGTTGTCCCTTGCCGCGCTCGCCGATCCGCGGGTGCTCGACGCGGTCAGCCCCGGCCCGGATGAGCGGTTCGACCCCGAAGAGTTCCTGCGCAAGCAGGGCACGGTGTATCTGCTCGCCACCGGCGCCGGAGCCAACAACAGTGCCTCCCTGGTCGCGGCGTTCGTGGAAGACCTCGTGGAAGCCGCCCGCCGCATCGCCGCCCGCTCACCGGCCGCGCGCCTCGACCCGCCGCTGCTGCTCGCGCTCGATGAGGTCGGGAACCTCGCCCCGCTGCCGTCTCTGCCGACGCTGATGGCCGAAGGCGGAGGCACCGGAATCACCACCATGCCCGTCTTACAATCGCTCGCGCAGGCGCGGGAGAAGTGGTCGGAGAACGCCGCCGGAGCGATCTGGGACGCCTCCATCGTGAAGATCATCCTCGGCGGAGCCTCCAACTCCCGCGACCTGCACGACCTGACCACCCTGATCGGGGAACGCGACGAGATCACCGACTCCACCACAGTCGGCGACCACGGCTCCCGCTCCGCGCAACGCTCCATCCGTCGGGTAGCGATCATGCCGCCCGACGTGATCCGCACCCTCCCGTTCGGCACCGGCCTGATCCTGCTCCGCGCAGCCCCGCCCATCGTCACCCGCCTGCGCCCCTGGACCAGCCGTCCCGACGCGACGACCCTGCGCGACCAGCGGACCGAGATCGAGACCGTGCTGCAACAACCTGCGCCGGAGGTCACGGGCGCACCTGAGTGACAGAGCAACCCCGCCCTGGGGTGCCGTCACTGACCGGGAGTGTCCAATGGCCATCCACACCCAAGAGTCCCTGTCGGGGTTCATCGCCTCCGACCCGCACCTGTCGTTCACAGAACGCGGCGACGCCCGCCTGTTCGTGAAGATCGGGCAGGAACACTACCGCCGCGAAGACGACGGCTCGTTCACGCAGACCGAGACCACCTTCCACGACCTCGTCGCGTTCCGGAAGACCGCCGAACGCGCCCACCAGCGCCTCGCCAAAGGCGACAAGTTCCTCGCCGAGGGATACACCCACCGCTACGACCGCACCGACGAGAACGGCCAGAGCGTGCAGGCCGAGGAGTTCGTCGCCAAAAAGATCGGCCATGACCTCGCCCGGACCCGCTACACCGTCAACCGCCAGGCCCGCACCGACACCGCGGCGCCCGCAGGCGCCATCGACGACGAATCGCTGTCCACCAGTTCACGCCGCACCACGGGCGCGACCGCGAACGCGATCGGGAGGTGAGCCCGGTCATGAGCGACGACAACCAGAGCGTGCCCGAGCCGGAGATCGAAGATGTCGAGGACGAGTTCGATGAGAGCTACGACCCCGACACCGGCGAGGTCGCCGAGAACAACGAGCCGGACGGACCCCCGCACCCGCTCAACTGGAACCTGCTCACCGCCGACGCCGCCGAAGAAGAATGGCTTGCCCTGAACAAGTGGGTCCATTGGCTGCGCCGCACCTACGGGTTGCCCGTCGCCATCATCCCCCCGTTCTGGCACCGCCACCCCGAACTCGTCTGGGAGCTCTCTGCCCTGCACCTTCACTGGCTGTGCGCGTACGACCCTGAAGCCAAAGGCACCGCACCCCTCGCATGGCACCACGAGTTCACCGAAGCTCAAGAACGTCTCCGGCACTGGACCGCCGCCTGCGGCACCCGCCTGAACACCGACCGGCCCACCCGCCAGATCGCCTGGCCCGGCGAAGAAGCCACCGAACCGGTCGAGGACATCACGATTCCGAACCGGGAGGAAGACTTCGTCGCCTACATGCACGCCGACGTCCAAGCCCGACGCGCCGTCGAGGACGAGTTCTACAGCAGCCTGGCCGGCGAGGTGTGATGAGCGAGCCCGTTCCGTGCCCGTCGTCCGTGAAGCTGGCCGGGCTCGTAAACCCCCGCGACTTTGCCGAGTTCGGTGCAGGGTGGCGCGATGGTGTTGCCCGTTGCATCGCGAACCCCGCACCGATCGAAGTGGTCGAAGACCTCGCTCTCCTCCTTGAGTCAGCCGCCCTGGTCGAGAGGATCAACCCACGGGAGTGATCCTGATCCGCTCCTCGATGGGCCCGCGTCCTGGCAAGGCGTCGATCTGGTGGATCATACGGCGCAGGTAGTTTCGCCGCTCCTTGATTCCCTTGCTCTCCCACGAACGAATCACGTCAGGGCCATCGGCAATCATCAACTCGTCCGACTCCACCGCGTCAACCCGGCGTTGGAGAGCATCGATGCGGTTCTGGGCGTCCTCGATCAATCCGAGAAGCACTGTCACCATCGCTCCCTTGTACACCCCGGTTCCTTGCTTCACCAGGAGCGCGTTCTTCTCCGCGGTGGCTTCATCGAGCTGAGTCAGGAGAGCATTCACTTCGTCGTCCGCTCGTGCCAGCCTCCGCCTCGCGCGAGCCCTTGCCAGGGCCTCGTCGGTGATCTGAGCGAAGAACCAGCCCAGCACGTACGCTTCCGCCTTCGACGCGCTGATCGTGCAACCGCCCGGACAGTTCCCTGCGCCACGATGCCGATTCGTCATGCAGCGATACACATACTCCGTCTCGGAGTCACCTCCAGCGCGCCTCCGCTTCTTCTGGAGTCCATAGAGGCGTCCGCCGCATTGACAGAACAGGAGACCCGTCAAGAGCCACTCATGTGAACCCCACGGCTTCCGTGCCTTCGACGTCTTGGCCTGCTCCAACAAGCGCCGCACCCGCAACCAGGTCGGGCGATCGCACACGGGCTCCTGGGAGATCACAGGTTCACCATGCGCGTCCCGAGCGATGTAGTCGAGAAGATCGAGCTTCACACCCCGCTGATGCTCGGGGACCTGCCGCATCCGGTACCCGATCATCCGCGGCGAGACCAACGAACGATAGATGGACGCTTCGTAGACGTATGCGCCGGAAGCCGTCGTGATCCCGTAGCGCTCCTTCCAGTAGCGGCCGATCTGAGACAGGCTCTTCCCGGCCAGAACCATGTCCACGGCATCCCTCAAAGCCTGATGCTCTACAGGGTGAGGGATCAGACGAACCCCCGTGCGCCCCAGCTCGTCCGTCATGCGCGGCCCCGACATCCACCCGAAAGGCGGCGTCCCACCGTGATGGAAACCCGCCTCAGCAAGGTGCCGTTTCGACGCAAGTTGCCGTTCGCTCATCGAGTCTGTCTCGACCTCGGCAAGCAGAGCCTTGATTCCGGTCACCAGCTTCGCTCCCGCTGTCGCCGTGTTCAGCTCATCAGTTGAGTCCTGATGAGATCGCAGCAAAACGCTCGCGCGTTGGCAGTCACCGATCCACTCAATGCACTTCGCGGCGATCCGGTTCGTGCGGTCGAGCTTCCAGAACGCGACCGCCTTCACCTTCTCAGCCTTGATATCCAAGTTGAGCTGACGCCAGCCTTTCCGAGTCTTGACCGCCGACGAGCTCGCCGAGTCGTTGTCGATGTACTCGCCCATCACCGTCCAACCGCCCTCGGCCGCAAGCATCCGTGTCAGGTCGATCCGCTGCCGCTCGATCGCGTCCGCCTTGTCCTTGTGATACTTCGACAGCCTCAGATACAGGTAGATCGGCCGCGTACCAGGCATCGGCACCTCCGGGCCGGTCTGTGCGAACGCGGGATAGACAACGGATCGAGTAGTCCGACCCGGACGAGCATTCAAGCCTGGGCGACGGTCCAGAGTCTCCATCTGCTTCCTCCTTGATCAGGAGGTGTACTTTCCATCCCCCAACTCGTCGAGAAAGAGGACCCCATGGCAGGCGCGAGTGATTGCACCGGGGCGCACCTCGATCCCTTGACCACCCCCGATGATCGATGCCGCGGAAGCTGTGTGGTGCGGGCTCTCGAATGGCGGGCGGCGCACCAGCCCTACCAGCGCGTTTCCGCCGAGCGAGGCGATGCTGCTGGCTTCGAGCGCCGAATCATCGTCGAGCTCCGGCAGCAACGACGGCAGTCGCGTGGCGAGCAGCGTCTTCCCCGCCCCCGGAGGGCCGAGCAACGACACGTGGTGCTTCCCCGCTGCGGCAATGACCATCGCTTCAACAGCTTCGGGCTGACCGACCACGTCGACCATGTCCGCTTCAGAAACGCAAGCGTGCACCGCATCACGGCCTCGGCCGGGCTGCACGATGCGACCCCGGTTGCGTTCGCCGCGGTACCACGCGACCGCGCTGGAGAGGTCAGGAACCGCGATCACTTCGATGCCGGGCACCAGCGCCGCTTCACCCCCGCAGGTCTCGGGAACCATGACCCGAGCGAATCCCAGAGTCCGCGCAGCCGCGACGAGCGAGAGGAGGCCAGCGGGCCGACGCAGCTCCCCGTCGAGCGCCAGCTCACCCAGGTGAGCCGTGGTCGCCAACCCCTCAGCGGGCAGGTGTCGCGAGGCGGCGAGCGCGGCGAGCGCGATGGCCAGGTCGAATCCGGAGCCGTGCTTGGGCAGAGACGCGGGGCTGAGATTAATGGTGTGAAATCGGTCAGAGAGCGGAAGGCCCACCTGAGCGGTGGCGGTCCGCACCCGCAGTTTTGCTTCGGCGAGCGCGGCATCGGGAAGACCGATGATGGCGATTCCGGGCAACTGCTGCGAGACAGCCGATTCGACCATCACCGCGGTGCCCTGCAGTCCGGTCAGCGCGATGGAGGCTGCCCGGCACACCACGCCGCTCACGCAATTCCCCGCAGGTGTTCGATGCGCGGTTCCGCATTCGCACGCATCGTGATGGCGATTGCGTCGATGCGCAGATTGTTGCCCTGGAAGTCATAGCCGCGCACCCAATCGAGCAGGAGTCGTCGAATGCGTGATGCCTTCTGCGCCGTGATCGCCGCGAAGGGGCTGCCGTACCCGGTGCCGCTGCGGGTTTTCACCTCGATCGCGACAACCGTCTCGCCGTCTCGCGCGACGAGGTCGAGCTCACCCGATCGATTGCGCCAGTTGCGTGCGAGGATTCGATACCCGAGCGCCTCCAGGTACGCCGCCGCAAGCGATTCGCCGTGCGCGCCGAGCGCCTGGTTGTGCGGTTGCTGAGCTCCGGGTACCCGATCGTTTTCCGGGGCTGTGTACGTTGCTGCCGTGTGCGTCATGATGCACCTCCTGGCGCACCAGCATTGTCGCTGGAGCGACGCCGCACGGAGGGATCAGTCGGATCTGTGGAGAAGACCCCGGTTCACATGCGATGCCTGCACCGGGGACGAATCACCGGAGCAGATGCGCGATCACTCGTCGAGCGCGAGCTCCTGCGGCAGGGAGAACTCACGCGCCGAAAGCTCTTCGACATTCACATCTTTGAAGGTCAGCACACGCACCGATTTCACGAACCGGTCGGCACGGTACACATCCCACACCCACACGTCAGTCATGGCGAGTTCGAAGTAGAAGTCGTTCCCCGCATCTTGCCGCTTGAGGTCGACCTCGTTGGCGAGGTAGAACCGCCGCTCGGTCTCGACGACGTAGCGGAACTGGCTCGCGATATCGCGGTACTCGCGGAACAGCGACAGCTCGGCTTCGCGCTCGTAATCGTCTAGCTCGTCTTCGTTCATCGACCCCATCCTACCGCCGTCTCAAAGGCATGGCTCTGAACGACTACCGGGCTGCGACGCGCCCAGGCAATCGAGATTGACTTATTCGAACATATGTTCGAATATACCTGCATGAACTCCCCCGTGACCGTCCGCTCGCTGCAGCAGCGAATCTCCGAGATGCAGCCGATGCGACTCGACGCACGCACCATTCCGACTGCGGCCGGATTGCGTCCGCTGCTCCCCGGTGGCTCACTGCGCATGGGGGCGAGCTATGCGGTGCACGGGTCTCGGCAGCTCGCACTGGCACTGCTCGCAGAGGCTTCCGCTTCGGGTGCGTGGTGCGGCATCATCGGCGACACGGCATTCGGCGCCGAGGCTGCAGTTGCCCTGGGAATCGCACTCGATCGGTGCGTCATCATCCCCGAACCGGGCGCCGATGCGATCGGGCTCACCGGAGCCCTGGCCGAAGTGCTGACCGTGGTGCTGCTGGCACCGACCACGCAACCGAGCGCCGGTGAGTCGGAACGCATCGCTGCACGCCTGAGAGAGCACGACGCCGCATTGGTCGTGACCGGTGACTGGCCGCGCCCCGAGTCCACGTTGCGCGTCGCCCGTTCCCACTGGGACGGGCTGGGGCACGGGTACGGCATGCTCACAGACCGCGAGCTGACGGTGCAGACGCAGGATCGCCGCGGCACGCGCAGCCACACGCTCAGATTCCAAGATGGCGCCATCGCAGACCCCGGTATCGCCCCACTCAGACACCTGGTCGCATCATGAACGCGGATCGCACCCTCATGTTCTGGGTGCCGGATTGGCCCGTACACGCGCTGCTGCGCGATGACGGCGCAGACGATCTCTCCCTCACCGCGCCACTCGCGTTGATCGCCAATCGCATCGTGGTCGCGTGCACGCAGGCGGCACGCAGAGAGGGAGTACGCGTCGGGTTGCGGGAGCGCGAGGCGCAGAGCCGCTGCCCGGATCTCGCCGTCTACCCGCACGATCCCGCCACGGACGAGCGACGGTTCGCTCCCGTCGCCGCTCAGCTCGAACAGCTGATTCCCGGCATCGAAGTCGCACGCCCCGGGCTCTGCGCGATACGCGCACGAGGGCCCGCCCGCTACTACGGCGGCGAGAAGCAGGCAGGGCTCGCGGTGTTGGCGCTCGCCGCGCGACTGGGTCTCGGCGAGGCGAGAGTCGGGATCGCTGACGGACGATTCGCCGCCGAGCAGGTGGCGCGCGCAACAGCATCGGACCCCGGTGTCGCCGCGCCGGCTGGCGGGCTGCGCATCGTTGCGCCGGGAGCATCGGCAGCATTCATCTCGCCACTCCCCGTCACACGCGCGATGGATGCTGCGCTCGCAGAGACGATGCACGGCCTCGGCATCCGCACGCTCGGCGCGCTTGCGGCGCTTCCCGAGGAAGCCGTGCGGCAGCGATTCGGCCCGGGCGGACTCGCCGCCCATCGCCGCGCCACCGCAGCCGGGGTCAGCAGGGGCGCCGAAGTGCTCCCGCGAGCCCCGGTGCGCGAACTGGCGGTCGCGCTCGAGTTTGACACCCCGATCGATACCGCCGAGCAACTCGCGTTCGCGTGCAGCGCTCTCGCGGAGCGCTTCATCAACGGGCTGACGGCCGAGCGCCTCGTCTGCACCGCCCTACGCATCGAACTCACCGACGATATCGGCGCCCGGCATGAACGGGAATGGGCGCACCCTCGCCACTTCACCGCGGTCGACGCGCTCGGTCGCATCCGCTGGCAAGCCGCCTCTACCGCCCGAGAGACCGAACGCAGCGGAGCCGGGGTGGTGCAGGTGCGCATCACTCCGGTACACACCGACCGCATCGCCGCGCACGAGCCAGCCCTGTGGAGTACCGAACCCGATGAGCGCGTGCACCATCATCTGAGCCGCGCGCAAAGTCGCCTCGGGCATACCGGGGTCGGCACGGTCGCACTCGCCGGCGGGCGGCTGCTCACCGACCGACAACGATTCGTGCCGTGGAGCACGGCGCGGGTCGAGTCGCAACGGGCCCGCGCACTCGCATCGGGCCCCTGGCCCGGCGCACTCCGGGGCCCCACCCCCAGTCGAGTGTTCCCGACTCCTCAACCGGCAGAACTCCGTGACACCGACGGGAAAGCGGTCACGGTCGATGCCGATGAGCTCCTCACCGCATCCCCCGCACGGTTACATGTCGACGGGTCGGTGCACGATGTGGATATCTCGGGGTGGTCGCCGCCCTGGGTGATTCGGGAACGGTGGTGGGATGGCGTCCCCGAGCGTTTTCGACTCCAAGTGCAGCTCGTCACCGGAGACGCCTGGCTCCTGCTCTTCGCCCACGGGAGGTGGACTGCCGAGGGCCGCTACGACTAAACCCCAGCGCATCGACCGATGCGCACACTCGCAGATCGGAGGATCCCGTGCGTTGGAACAACTCAGAACTCCCCTGGAGCGAATTCGAACGGCGCCTTTCCGGGCGAGCTCCCGAGACTCCCCCCGTCTCCGAGACTTCGGAAACATCCGACCGCATCGACCCTGTCCGTCATCACGCTGCGGCACCCCACCCGCACGACCCCGCTGCGCCAGCGCCCGCACCGCACGTCCCCTACGCCGAGCTGCACGTCCATTCCCACTTCAGTTTTCTCGACGGTTCTTCTTCACCTGAAGCGCTCATGAGCGAGGCCGCCCGCCTCGAGTTGGAGGCGATCGCGCTCACCGACCACGATGGCTTCTACGGTGCCGCCGCATTCGCGGAAGCGGCAGAACTCGCCGCTCGGCGCCGCACGATATCGACCGAGGTCGGAGCATCAGATTCCGGTGACGCGAGCACACCCCCAGCATCGACTTCGGCATCACCGCTCACCGTCTATGGCGCAGAACTCTCGCTCGACCTCGACGCGCCGCAACTCGGCGTAGCGGATCCACAGGGCACTCATCTCCTCGTGCTCGCGCGAGGCGCAGCCGGATATCACCGGCTCGCCGCGGCGATCACCGAGGCGCAGCTGGGAGGAGGCGAGAAGGGGCGGCCGGTCTACGATCTCGAAGCCCTCGGCGCCGCGGGAGGCGGAGAATGGGCGATCCTGACCGGCTGCCGTAAAGGAGCCGTGCGTCGCGCACTCAGCACCGCTACGAACCGGTCCGACGCCGAGGCGCGCGCACGCGCGGAGCTCGACCGCCTGACCGCCCTGTTCGGGCACGACAACGTGCACGTGGAACTCTCCCACCACGGCCGCCCCGAAGACGACCTGCGCAACGAACGCCTCGCAGCGCTCGCGACCGAGCACGGACTCCCCACGCTCGTCACGGGCAACGTCCACTACGCGACGGCCGCACACGCACCGCTCGCCGAATCCATGGCCGCGGTGCGCGCACGCCGCAGCCTCGCAGAGCTCGACCCGCACCTCCCCGCCTCGGGCACCGCCCATCTCCGCAGCGGAACCGCGATGCTGCGCAGATTCTCGCGCTTTCCAGACGCCATCGCACGCACGGTACCGCTCGCACGCGAACTCGCATTCCCCCTGCGCGCCGCGAAACCGAAGCTCCCAAAGCTCGACGTACCTGGGGGCCAGACCCAGATGTCTTGGCTGCGCGCACTCGTCTGGAAAGGCGCCGCGCAACGCTACGGCACCGACATGCCGCACGACCACCGCACACGCATCGAACGCGAGCTCGAAGTCATCGAGCAGAAAGATTTTCCCGGGTACTTCCTCATCGTGCACGACCTCGTGCGCGAGGCGCGCGATCGCGACATCCTCTGCCAGGGCCGTGGGTCGGCCGCGAACTCCGCCGTCTGCTACGTGCTCGGCATCACCTCGGTCGACTCGATCTTCTATGACCTCCCCTTCGAGCGCTTCCTCTCGAGCCTGCGCGACGAAGAGCCCGACATCGACGTCGACTTCGATTCCGAACGCCGCGAAGAGATCATCCAGTACGTCTATGAGCGATACGGCAGGCGCAATGCCGCCCAGGTGGCGAACGTCATCACGTACCAGCCGAAAGCCGCGATCCGCGATGCCGCGAAAGCCCTCGGATACAGCGCCGGCCAGCAGCGCGCCTGGACGCACGGGCTCGAGCGCAGTCGCACCATCACCGAAGACCCCGAGAGCCCGATCCCACTCGCCTTGCAGCGCCTTGCGCAAGCCTTCCAGAAAGCTCCGCGCCACTTCGGCATCCACTCCGGCGGTATGGTGCTCACAGAGCGACCCGTGGGCGAGGTCTGCCCTATCGAGCACGCGCGCATGGAGCATCGCACCGTGCTGCAGTGGGACAAAGAGGGCTGCGAGACCATGGGGCTCGTCAAGTTCGACATGCTCGGCCTCGGCATCCTCAGTGCACTGCGCCACACCTTCGATCTCATCGCCGCCTCGACCGGCGAGCAGTGGACGTTCGACACCGTGCCGAAAGAAGAAACCGGTGTGTACGACATGCTGTGCCGCGCCGACGCGATCGGGGTGTTCCAGGTCGAAAGTCGCGCGCAGCTGAACACGCTGCCGCGCCTGCTGCCCCGAAGGTTCTACGACCTCGTCATCGAGATCGCCCTCATTCGCCCCGGGCCGATTCAAGGCGGGGCGGTGCACCCCTATCTGCGCCGCAAGAACGGACAAGAAGAAGTCACCTACCCCCACCCAAAACTCGTCCCGGTGCTCGAGCGCACGCTCGGGGTGCCGCTCTTCCAGGAGCAGCTCATGCAGATGGCGATGACCGTCGGCGGATGCAGCGGCGAAGACGCCGATCTGCTGCGTCGCTCCATGGGGTCCAAGCGCGGGCTCGAACGCATCGACAGCCTCAAGACGAAACTGTTCGAGGGCATGGCGCGCAATGGCATCGTGGGCGACGAAGCGACGCGCATGTACGAGCAGATCGAAGCCTTCGCGGGTTTCGGTTTCGCGGAGAGCCATTCCATCAGCTTCGCGTTGATCGTCTATGTGAGTTCCTGGTGCAAACTGCACTACCCGGGCGCATTTCTCGCCGGCCTGCTGCGCGCACAACCCATGGGGTTCTACTCGGCGCGCTCACTCGTCGAAGATGCCCGCAGGCACGGCGTCGAAGTGCGCCCGCCCGACGTGCAGCACTCGGGGGCGCTCTCGGGGCTCGAACCGCTTCACCCGATCACGCCGCGCGGGTCGACCTTCGACGATGAACAGGATCGCCGTGCGCCGACCGGGTCTGACGAGTGCGTGGCAGCGCACCACCCTGCGCCCGGCCCGTTCGACCGCAATGCTCCCGACACCAGCGCACTGCATCGTCGCGATGGGGCGTTCGCCGTGCGTCTCGGCCTCACCGAGATTCGCGGCATCGAGCTCGAAACGGCTGAGCGCATCGCGCGCGCACGCGCCCACGCTCCCTTCACCGATCTCGCCGACCTCGCCCGCCGCGCAGATCTCGACCGCACTCGTCTCGAAGCACTCGCCGCCGCCGGAGCGTGCGACGGGCTGGGGCTCGACCGCCGCGAGGCGCTCTGGGCCGCAGCCCCCGCAGCCGACAATCGCGAACGCTTTCTCCCGGGTATCGCCGTACACGTGCAGCCGCCGCTGCTGCCGGTGCTCAGCACGGCGGAGCAGACCGCACTCGACCTGTGGACCACCGGGGTCGCCACCGGCACCCACCCGGTCGCACTGCTGCGCGACGGCCTCGACGCCCGCGGAGTCACCCGATCCGACCGCGCCAAGCACGCACCTCCCGGCAGCATCGTCGAAGTCGCCGGCCTCGTCACGCACCGGCAGCGCCCGGGCACGGCGAGCGGTATTACGTTTTTGACGCTCGAAGACGAATCCGGCACTGTGAACATCGTCACGTGGGCCCAGGTCTGGGCGCGCAACCGGCTGGTCGCGCGCTCCTCCCCCGCACTCATCATCCGCGGAGTGCTCGAGCGTTCACCCGAGGGCGTCGTGAATGTGATCGCGCAGACGTTCGAGCCGCTCGCCGCACCGGTCGGCGTGGCCTCCCGGGATTTCCGGTGAGTGCAATCACCGCTCCAGGCGGGCACCGGTATGCTGGCGACGTGCACACCTCGACGGCTCTGCTCACTGACCACTACGAACTGACTATGGTCGATGCCGCCCTGCAAGCGGGCACCGCGCATCGCCGCAGCGTCTTCGAACTGTTCGCAAGGCGGCTCTCGGGCGCGCGGCGCTACGGCGTCGTCGCCGGCACCGGCCGGCTGCTCGAAGCCATCGAGCAGTTCAGGTTCACCGATGCCGAACTCGGCTTCCTGCGCGAGCAGAACGTCGTCAGTGCACCGACGCTGGACTGGCTCGCTGACTTCCGCTTCAGCGGCAACATCTGGGGCTACCCCGAGGGCGAAGTGTTCTTCCCGGGGTCTCCGCTCATCACCGTCGAGTCCACATTCGCCGAGGGAGTGCTGCTCGAAACTCTCGCACTCAGCATGCTCAACTCTGACTCGGCCGTCGCAACCGCAGCGTCACGAATGAGCCACGCCGCAGGCGGAAAACCGCTCGCCGAGATGGGTTCCCGACGCACCGGCGAGCGCAGTGCCGTTGCCGCAGCCCGCGCCGCCTACATCGCCGGCTTCACCGCGACATCGAACCTTGAGGCTGGGCGTACCTACGGAATTCCGACGATGGGCACCGCCGCGCACAGCTTCACTCTGCTGCACGAGAGCGAACGCGCCGCCTTCCAGGCTCAGGTCGATGCGCTCGGCGTCGGCACGACGCTGCTCGTCGACACCTACGACATCGATCAGGGGGTGCGCACCGCAGTCGAGGTCGCGGGCACAGAGCTGGGGGCCGTGCGCATCGACTCCGGGGATCTGCCGATCGTCGTCGCTCACGTACGCCGCCTGCTCGACGAGCTCGGTGCGACGCGCACCCGCATCACCGTCACGAACGATCTCGACGAGCACACCGTCGCGGCACTCGCCGCCTCCCCCGTCGACAGTTTCGGCGTCGGCACCTCCGTCGTCGTCGGCTCAGGCACACCGACGATGGGCATGGTTTACAAGCTCGTCGCGCACGAGGACGCCTCGGGCGAGTGGGTCGCGGTTGCGAAGAAATCGGCCGATAAGGCATCTGTTGGGGGCCGCAAGAGCGTCCGACGTGCTCACAACGCGGCGGGAATCGCAACAGCCGAGCGCATCCTGCTCGGCGACGGGCCGGGAGGCGTCGTGGAAGGCACTGACGCCGATGGCCGCGCCGTGCTCGAACCCCTCGTCATTGGCGGCGAGCTGACCCCGGGCCACACCGGGCACGCGGGCATCGTTGCCGCGCGCGAACGGCACCAGGCGCGACTCGCCGAGCTGCCCCCGGTGGCCATGAGCCTCACGCGGGGCGATCCCGCAATTCCGACCGAGTACCGCTAGTCGGCACCGCAGATGAGTGCGGCCTCCGTTCCCCGAAACCGGGAAGCGGAGGCCGCACTCATCTGCGCATCGACGCTACTTCTTCATGCGTTCGAAGACCTTCTTGCAGTCAGGGCAGACGGGGAACTTCTCGGGGTCGCGCGACGGGGTCCACTTCTTGCCGCAGAGGGCACGCACCGCTTTGCCGGTCACCGCTGATTCGAGGATCTTGTCTTTGGGGACGTAATGCGAGAACCGCTCGTGATCGCCGTCTTCGATCTGCGCGTCTTCGAGCAGCTTCTCGAGCTCGCGATCGAGCACATCAGTGCCGCCTGCCGGGGATGAGTCGTTACGCGTAAAGATACCCATGCGCTCAGTGTACTCCGCCGAACTGCCCACGCGAATGGCTCTCAATCTGGCCGTACTCGCGTTCAGTCGAAGACTTGCGTGACCGCAATGAGCTCGGGGCCGCTGCGGTCGAAAAGCCAGCCGCCGATCACGATACCGAGCACGAGCACGATGATGCCGTAGACGATGCCGAATCCGAGCGCCCAAATGTTCGTGAAGAATTCGACGTCGATGATCGCCTGCACCGCGAACCAGACCGGAGGCACTGAGAACGCCAGAGCGAGCACCATCGAAAGCGTTTGCGCGAGGCCCGAGCCTGAGCCCGACCACTGCGGCTGCACGAATGGGCTGTCGCCGGGCCGCGTCGCCGGATACGGGGAGAGCACCGAGAACACGCTGGAGATCGCGGCCGCGGCGAACAGCACGCCGAGGTTCATGCCGACGACCGCCGGCAGCACTCTCCAATCGCCGAACACCGTGACCGTAATGCTCGATCCGATCACCGCGGTGGGCACCCCGATCATGAGCACGGGAGCGAGTCTCCCAGCTCGGTCCGCGCGACCTCGCGTGCCGCTGGCCACGTGCTCCCAGATCGCTGTGGAGTCCATAGCAACGTCGTTGTGCTGCGACCATCCCAGCAGCAGGAGAACGACGGGCAGCGGAATGAGCGCCAGCATCCGCAGGTCGGCTCCAGCGACCGCGAAGGCGACCAGCATGAGCACGGGAGCGAGGGGGATCGCGAAGAGCGCGACCCGATAGCGGGGGTCGCGCGACCAGTAGGTCAGCTGCCGAGCGGCAATCACCTGGGCAGGGCGGGCGGCGAAGCGTTCGAACCATCCCAGGCCGCTGCGGGCGACGCCCGGAGCAAGCGGTCGTTCGATTCGCTGCACGGCAAGTGCGACGAGCGGGAACCAGATCGCAAGCAGCACCACGGATGCGGCGGCGCTGACACCGAGCAGTGTGAGCGCGGCCGACTGATCTCCGCTCGCAGCAGCATCGATCGCCGCGAACGGCGCCCCGAACGGAGTCCAAGTCAATACCCGGCCGGCTTGTTCGGCCGTGGCGATTCCGCCTGCACCGAACAGCGTGGCTCCCGCGAACACCGCCAGTGGCAGCAGCGCGACGAGCAGCACGGACCCCGCCGTGCGCAGTGCCCCCGCGAATCGCTCTCCGGCGATGAGTCGAGACAACAGCGAGACGACGCGCACGCTGCACATGGCGAACACGGCGATGAGAATGAGTGCGGCCGGAGCGACCCAACCGGCTGCGTTCCACTCGGGACGCAGCACACCGAGCGCCGTCACCCAGACCACGAGCAGGAAAAACGGCCACGTGAGTACGGTAGAAACCAGCAGCCCACTGGCGATCGCGCCCGAACCTGCAGGGAACTGGGCGAGCTGACGCGGATCGAGCGCCCGGCGATTCTCGAAAAACGGCACCAGGAATACGGCCACAAGCACGATCGAGCCCACCAGGAGATCAATTAGAGCGAGCTCGCTCGACGAATTCGCGAGCAGACGCGGCAGCGCTGCGAGCGCCACCGCTCCCAGCGCCAGGAGCAGGAAGACGGCGAACGTGCGGAACGCAGCCCCGAACCCTCCGCGGAAGCTGCCGCCCAGCAGCGCTACTCGGAGTCGGAAGAGCCGGAGAGCCATTCGAGCCCCTTCTTCGCATCGCTGATTCCGGTGAGCTGCACGAAGCGCTCCTCCAGGCTGAGACCGTCGCGCACCGCGTCGACGGTGCCCTGAGCGATGACGCTGCCGCCCACGATGATCGACACGTGGTCGCAGACGCGCTGGATGAGGTCGAGGCTGTGGCTCGACATGACCACGCTGCCGCCGCCGGAGACGTACTTCTCCAGGATTTCGGTCACATTGGCGGCAGAGACCGGGTCGATCGCTTCGAACGGCTCGTCGAGCACCAAAACCTCGGGCGCATGAATCATCGAGCAGGCGAGCGCGATCTTCTTCTGCATGCCGGCCGAGTAATCGGAGACCAGTCGACCGAGCGCGCTCTCCAAGCCGAACGCCTCCGCGAGCTCAGCCGAACGCTGTGCGACGGCTGCTTCGGGGACGCCGTGCAACACGCCACTGTAGTAGAGCAGTTGGGCTCCCGTGAGGCGGTCGAAGAGCCGCAGGCGGTCGGGCAGCGTGCCGATGAGGCGTTTCGCGGCGGGGCCGTCGGTCCAGACATCGACGCCGCCCACCGTGACGCGGCCGGACGTCGGTCGCAGCAGTCCGCTGATCATCGACAGCGTCGTGGTCTTTCCGGCACCGTTCGGGCCGACGAAGCCCGTGAACGAGCCTGCGTGCACGTCGATCGACACGTCACCCGCGGCCACCAGCGAGCCGTAAGTCTTCGTCAGCATCTCCGTGCGCAGCACCACCGGGTTCTGCTCGGCAATGCGCCCGCGCTCGCGAGCCCGAACGACCGACGGCACGGGCACCTGAATGCGCCCGGTGCGCGGTGCGCGCGGTTCTTCGGCCGATGCCTGCGCCGCTTCCGCCGGTGTGGCCTCGGGCCGCGTTGCCTGCACATTCACAGCTTCAGTGGGCGCGGATGCATCGTCGACGCTCGCATTCGGGGCATCGTCAGATACCGCGACCCCCTGCTGAGACGGCTGACTCGACGGCTGAATTCCGCCGGAAGCGCGGCTCGGTCGCACACGCGAGCCCCCCGCTCCGGGGCTCACTGATTCGCCGATTGCCGTCTCTTCGCCGGGCATCGACCCCCCTTGGGGTTCGGGCACGGGCATGGCTGACGGAGTTACGGGCGGCACGAGATCTAATTTAGCAAAACATCCGGCCCGCCCGTGATGGCCTCGCCGAAGCTCGAGAAGCGGCAGAATAGCGGTGTGACTTCTGCACCCCACCATCGCCCCTCGCGCGCCAGCGCGTGGTCGTCGCTGTGGCTCCTCACCCGGCGCGACTTGAAGGTGCGCTACTCCACCTCGCTGCTCGGGTACCTGTGGTCGATTCTCGATCCGCTGCTCATGAGCCTGATCTACTGGTTCGTCTTCACGCAGGTCTTCAACCGCACGGTCGGGGAACAGCCCTACATCGTCTTCCTGCTCACGGCGATGCTGCCCTGGGTATGGGTCAACGGTGCGATCACCGACTCGACGAAGGCTTTCCTGCGCGACGTGAAACTCGTGCGCTCGGTCGCGCTCCCGCGTTGGATCTGGGTGGGACGCATCGTGTGCTCGAAGGGCATCGAGTTTCTGCTCAGTCTCCCCGTACTGGCCGCGTTCGCGATCTTCACGGGCGCCCACGTCACCTGGGAGATCGTGCTGCTGCCTGTCGCGGTGATCCTGCTCGCAGTGCTTACCCTCGGTGTCGGCTTGATCATCGCCCCGCTCGTCGTCTTCTTCCGTGATCTCGAGCGCGCCACCAAGCTCGTGCTGCGCGTCCTCTTCTACGCATCACCGATCATCTACGGCGCCTCGGATCTGCCGCACTTCGCACAGCCGCTCGCCTGGATCAACCCGCTCTCGGGCATCTTCGCGATGTTCCGGGCCGGATTCTTCCCGGATCAGATCAACTGGCCGCTCATGGCGGTCTCCACCGTGCTCACATTCGTGTTCCTGGGCATCGGCATCATCGTCTTCCGCCGCACCATCGGCGGCGTGCTGAAGGAGCTGTGACGTGACCGCATCACCCGCGTCGTCGTCCGCGTCGACGACCGATCAGATCATCTCGGCTTCCGGGCTCGGTGTTCGCTTCCGTCGCAACCGAGGCTCGCGACGCAGTTTCAAGGATCTCTTCGCCAGCCGCGCACGACGCGGTCGGCCCGGCGAGTTCTGGGCATTGCGCGACGTGTCGTTCGACGTGCGCCCCGGCGAAGCCATCGGCGTCGTCGGCAGAAACGGCCAGGGGAAATCGACCTTGCTCAAGCTGGTCGCCGGGGTGCTGTTCCCCGACGAAGGCCGGGTGCAGGTGCACGCGGGTGTCGCGCCACTGATCGAGATCACGGGCGGGTTCGTCGGGGATCTCACCGTACGAGACAACGTGTGGCTCACGGCGGGCCTGCACGGCCTGAAGCGTGCGGAAATCGCCGAGCGCTTCGCGTCGATTATCGAATTCGCCGGCGCTGAGGATGTCGCCGACACCCCCTTCAAGCACCTCTCAAGCGGTATGAAAGTGCGCGTGGCGTTCTCGGTCATCTCGCAGCTCGACGAGCCCGTGCTGCTCGTCGATGAAGTGCTTGCCGTGGGCGACAAGACCTTCCGAGCAAAGTGCTATCGGCGCATCGAAGAGATACTTGCCGAGGGCAAGACACTCTTCCTCGTCTCGCACAATGAGCGCGACCTGCGACGGTTCTGCACGCGCGGACTCTATCTCGATCGCGGTTCGCTCGTGCTCGACGGCTCGATCGATGCGGTGCTGGATCGCTACAACACCGACCATCCGGCCTAGTTGGGCTGCTCGGCCCTGCGCTCCGCATCGGCCCGCTCGATGAGCTCACCGATCGCAGCGTGGAATCGCCGCGTCGGCGAACCGGGCGTCGTATCGCCGAAGTACCGCTGAGACCAGGTGCCGAGCCGTTCGCGAGCCGCGGAATCACCGATCACCCGGTCCAGCACCGCCACGATATCCGGTGTGTGCGGCGCGTCGAGCCACTCGCAGACGCTCAAGTACCCGCCGTTGTCGACTGCGGCGTCAGCCGAGAGCGGCCGGGTGACCATCAGCGGCTTCCCCGTTGCGAGTCGGTCGTACACCATCGCCGAAATATCGCAGATCGCCACATCGGGCAAGCTGAGCTGCCAGTTCAGTGCCGGGCTCGTGTCGTAGACGTGCTGAGCCGACGCGTCGTCACGATTCGCCACCTCGAGCATCGCGATGATGCGCCGATTCGCCGCACCGAAGTCGCTGTCGACAACACCGCTGCGCGGATGCGGCCGATATACGACGCGGTGCCTCCCGGTTGCGAGGAGTTGCCGCACGAGCGTTTCGCCGTGCGTCGCCACTGAGCCATAGGCTGCAGCGGGGCGGTCGCCCTCCCAGGTCGGCGCGTAGAGCACGACGGTGCGCTCGTCTGCGGTGAACGGTGGCTCACCCGAGAGGTGATCGGCCTGGGGTCTGCCGATCGCAAACGTGCGGGTGGCAACGTCGTACCCCCAGAGCGCCGCCGAAAGCCGCTCCCGTGCCGCATCTCCGGCAACGAACGCGAAGTCGTACGACTTGTGCTGGTTGCTCGTCATGTACATTTTGTCGCTTTCGCCGTGGTTCACGAACACGTGCCAGCGATGCCCGTAGCGCATCATCTGGAAGTTGCGGGTGTTCTGATTCACGTACAGCACCACATCGAGGCGCTGCTCGGCGACGACGTTTTCGAGGTGGGTGACTTTCGGCACGAACTCGACGTCGAGCCCGCTCTCTTGCATCAGCTGACGGGCGCCCGCCGCGTTGCGCGCGAGTACTAGCACCGGCCATTCTTCGGACAGCCGGCGGAGGGGCGCATACCACTGGCGCATCTGGTAGATGTTGACGTCGCTGTCGGCGAAGTAGACCCCCACACGATAGTGCTGCGCGGGGAGGTCGCCACGTTCGGCGATGAGCTGACGCACCTGAAAGTACGACTGACGCCCCTTCAGCACTCGTTTGCCGAGTCGGAGCGCGCGTTTCGCATCTTTCGCCAATTGCATCCGAATAGCTTACTGGGCAGGCTTGCGAAGCCACTGGCGACGTGCGACGGCCGTGCATGGAGGATCACGCGGCGGCCGATATGGGAGGATCGTCCAGTGACCTCACCGACTCCCCGGCTTCCTGCGCTCGATGCGCTTCCCGCGGTGACGTATGTCATGCCGGTGCTCAACGAAGAGGGGTTTCTGGAGCAGGCGGTTCGCACCATCTTGGCTCAGGATTACGCCGGCGAAAAAGAAATTGTGCTCGCCCTCGGCCCGTCTCGTGACGGGAGCGACGCGATTGCCGCACGACTCGCAGGTGAGGATCCGCGAGTCGTGCTCGTCGATAACCCCGAACGCGATATCCCGGCCGGCCTCAATCACGCCATTGCTGCGAGCACGCACGAGGTGATCGTTCGTGTCGACGCGCACTCTGAGTTGACCCCCGATTACACGCGCCGCGGCGTCGCCGCTCTGCAGCAGACCGACGCCGCAAATGTCGGGGGTGTCATGCGCGCTGCCGGCGCCGGTGCGGTACAGCGCGCCATCGCGCGCGGGTACAACAGCCCCTTCGGTCTCGGCGGCGGCGCTTACCACGCAGACGGCACCCCCGGCCCGGCAGAGTCGGCCTATCTCGGGATCTTTCGTCGCACCGCCCTCGAGGCGGTGGGCGGGTACGACCCTGCGATCCTGCGCGGCGAAGACTGGGAGCTCAACCTCAGACTGCGCCGAACCGGCTATACGGTCTGGTTCGAGCCCGCCTTGGGCGTCACGTACTGGCCGCGCGCGAGCCTTGGCGATCTCGCACGACAGTTCTTCGCCACGGGCACCTGGCGCGCAGTACTCGTGCGGCGCTACGGCCGTGCGAACCCCTGGCGGTTCTTCATGCCGGGAATTCTGGTGCTCGGGCTCGCTCTGAGCCTCGTGGCGCTCGCGCTGCTGATCAGCGGACTCGTCGCGTGGGCGTCACCGGCACCGGCACTCTTGGCGCCCGCCGCGCTCTACCTCGGGGCGATCCTGTTCGCAACCTGGCGCATCCCTGATCAGCACGGCATCCGCGACCGCGCGCTCACCGCCGTGACACTCATCACGATGCATCTGAGCTGGGGAAGCGGATTTCTACGCGGCATCGCCTTCGGCGGTGGTCGCGTGGTCGATCGCTCGCGGGTCTAGCAGACGCCTCGATCGACGAGCTCATCGACGACCCTGCTGGCCGCGCCGCCGTCGTCGTGCGGGGTGAAGCGCTGTCGCCATGCCGCGTATGCGTCGGAGTACGGCACCCCCGCGCGGGCCGCGTCGATCAACTGTTCCGGAGTCGTGAGCAGTGGGCCGGGGGCCGACGCCTCGAAGTCGAACGTGAACCCGCGCTCACGATCGCGATAGTCGGCAAGATCAGGCACGTAGAACGCCATCGGCACCGCAGCTGCCGCGGCATCGAACATCGTTGACGAATAGTCGGTGACGAACAGGTCAGCGGCAAGGATCACGTCATTGACATCGGGGTGCGTCGAGGCATCGATGATTCGCGGATCGTGCGCACCCATCGCTCCTCCGGGCAGACCCTGCACTCGCACGTGCCCGCGGGTCACGATCACCCAGGGATCGTCTGGCTCGTCGAGCGCCGGTATCAGCGCCGCAATATCAAGCACTCGTGGATCCGCCGCCTGCCCCCGACGGCTCTCGCGCCATGTCGGCGCGTACACGAGTACCCGGGGGCCATCGACGATTCCGAGAGCGCGCCTCGCTCCGTCTTGCAGAATGCGTATGCGCTCCGGGCCACGAGCGGAGTTCACCACCGCTCTCGCCAATCGATCGTCGCGCGGATACCCGGTTTCGAGCATCGGGCCCTGATACGCGTAACTCTCGCGGAACTGCGACGTCGAGTGCGGGTTTTGGGAGAGCAGCAGGCTCCATCGACGACTCTCGCGCCGCGTCGCGATGCGTGTCTGCAGGCCCGTGTTCGGCCGGGTGAGGGCCAGGTGCTTGAGCATGGTGCCGTGCCACGTCTGCAACACGAACTGATGCCGACCGCGCCGAAACCCGTATCGGAGCCAATCGTTGACCACCAGCAGGCGAGCCCGCGCACGCGCGGCGAACCAATCTGCACCGCCGACGAGCACTGGAATCGCACCTTCGGGCACGGCGATCGCTTCGTCGGCCACGCTCCAGTACCGCTTCTGTTCAGGAAAGCGCTGAGCCAGTTCACGGTCGATGGCGAGTGGATTGCAACTCACCTGGCGCCCTTCGAAACTCTCGAAGAAGACACCGGATTCGACCCGTTCGGCCGCCGGCAGCGCGAGTCTCCGAATCTCGGCGAGTACTCTCGCCGCCGCGCCGCCCTGAGGCGCGTCATGGAAGCGGCGTGCGAGATTGCGAGAGTCGACTTCGGCCTGTCGCCTCCCAGGGCCTGTGCCCATGACCGTGCTCAGGCGCCGAATCGTCGCCTCCCACGTGAGCTGCACGTGACCCGATGCCGTGATTTCGAGGGGCTCGTACAGCCCTCGTGTCGCCGAGTAGTGCACCACATCGGGCGCGAACCACACGATCGGGCGCTCCAGCAGCGCGAAATCAATCGCGATCGACGAGTAATCGGTGATCACGACATCGAATGCCCCGAGCAGCGGGGTGATGTCGGGGGCGATGGTTGCCGGCAGCGCGTGCACGCGCGCGTTCCCCGAGTCAGCGTCGGCCGAGCCGAACGCCGCATCGTACGCACCGCTCCCCATGGGATGCGATCGGATGACCAATCGTGCGCCGTGCGCTGCCAGCCACGTCGCGATTGCAGCGGCTTCTTCGGGGGTCGGTACGGCGGGGTCTGGCGCGCCGTCACGCCAGGTGGGTGCGTAAAAGATCAGGGACTCGGGCGCTGTCGATGCATCCGCAGCGAGGCCGAGCAGTCGGCGCACCTCCGCGCGGGCATTCGCAGCAAGCACGGGATTCGCCGCCTGCGCTGCGAGGACGTCATCGCGCGCGTCCCCGAGAGCGCGCACGCGTCCGGGAGCAACACGATTCGCCTGGCGCAGCCGTCTCGCACTCGTCACCGATGCCGCAACGTACAGCTGCACGCGTTCGGCACCGAGGCGATACACGCGACGCAGGATCGCCCGCGCGAATCCCGGCCCATCCGTCGAACGCGCGAGGTGGTGATGCAAGCGTTTCAGCGGCACCCCGTGCCCGAGGTGGGTGATCGAGGCTCCGGCGATCCCGAATCGATTGACATCTCGGTAGCCGTGAGTGATCACGATCTGACGCGACGTGAGCGTGGCGGTGAACCCCGCCCAACTGTCACGGGGAACCGCAGTGAACCCCTCGGCGGTCGCTCGCTCCGCTTCGGCTTCGTCGGCGACGGCCCAGAAGATGTGGGCAGTCGAATCGGTGTCGCGCAGTTCGCGCGCGACGGCGAGTGCGCCCTCACCGACCCCGATCCAGCTGCCGAACATCCACTGATCCGGGCGTCGCGGCACGAACCACGAAACCAGGAGTGAGATCGCGAAGGCCGCCATCGCGAACAGTCGAGAGGTAGCACCGCTCGATGCGGGGGTTCCTGCGGTACTCATTCCCACAACTGTAGGGCATGCAGTTGCCGCAGCGACCGGCACCGACCCACACGCACGCGAACGCCGCGAACGACATCGAGAGGATGTCGTTCGCGGCGTTCAGAGAGAACCGTACGAGTGTCGAAGTCAGTATTCGAGCGTGCCGAGCGTTGCTTCGGTCTCGCCGGGTTCACCGCCTCGCGTGTACTCGATCTTGACGGTGCTGCCCCCGGCGTGCTCGCGGATCAATGCGGATACCGACGTGCCGTCGACCGCCGAGACACCGTCGACCGCCGTGATGACGTCGCCCGACTTCAGCCCGGCCTTGTCGGCCGCGCCACCGCTCGACACGTCGACGAGCAGACCGCCCGCGTGATTCGCATCTGCATCCGTGTCTTGCGACGAGTCAGCGACCGACGCGCCGAGCAATCCGTGCGACGGCTGCTCGCCGGCGATGATCGCGTCGGCAACCCGCGTCGCGAGATTCGCCGGGATCGCGAAGCCCAGCCCGACACTGCCAGCGGTATCACCGGTGGTGGAAGTCGAGGCGATCGCCACGTTGATGCCGATGAGTTCGCCGTTGCCGTTCAGCAGTGCGCCGCCCGAGTTTCCGGGGTTGATCGATGCATCGGTCTGGATGACGGGCAGAGTTACACTTCCAGATGACGTCGACTGCTGCTGCTGACCGCTGTCACCGTTCTGTTCATCAGGAAGACCGAAGCGGAAGTCCCAGGGGAAACCGTTTCCACTGTCGCCATTGCCTTCGCTGCCGGTGTCACCGCTGCCGTCGTCTTGCTGGCTCTGGTCGTCGCCGATCAGCGGGCTGCCCACCGAGATGCCGCGATTCAGTGCGCTCACAACGCCACTCGTCACGGTGTTCGCGAGGTTGAGCGGGGCGCCGATGGCGACCGTGAGGTCGCCGACATCGATCTTGTCGGAATCCGCCACGGTAATCGCGGGGAGATCAGTGGCATCGACCTTCACGACGGCGAGATCAGCATAGGGATCGACGCCCACGACGCTGCCGTCGAAGATGCGCCCATCGCTGAGTTTCACCCGGATCTTCGCATCGCTCATCGCAGCGCCGTCAAGCGTGACGACGTGCGCATTCGTGATGATGTAACCGTCTTTCTGATAGATGACGCCCGAGCCCGACCCGCTCGCGCTGGCACCGGACACCTCAAGGGTCACGACGCTCGGGGTCGCGACTGCCGCCACCCCTGAAATCGCCGTGGCATTTTCGGCATTGTTCAGCGTGATCGCACTGTTACCACTCGCCGTGGCAGTGCTGCTGTGGTTCGCATTGGCCGACACGACGGCAGCGACTCCGCCGCCGACGACCCCGCCGAGCAGCGCTCCGATTGCGAGTCCAGCGAGGAGCGCCCCGGTGCGATTCTTGCCGCCGCTGTTTCCACCCGTGGGCGCTGCCGCTGGGAAAGCGGGAACGCCGGCTCCGCCTCCAGCCTGCGGGTGCTGCTGCTCATGCACCGGGGTGCCGAAAGCGACTCCAGCCGGGGTCTGCGGCGTCTCGGCACCCGAGTACTGGTGCGTCGGCTGCGGCACCGCGCCGGCGGGAGCGGGGTACGCCCCTTGCGGCGCGAGCGGCTGCTGCGGAACGTGTGCCTGCTGGACGGCAGGCTGCACCTGGGTCTCGGGCTGGATTGGCGGGGCCGGAGCGTTCGTCGCTGCGGGCGGCTGCGGGGAGTACGCGGGCTGCACGGTCTCAGGGAGTCGCGAAGTCTCCGTTGCATCGGCCGCGGAAACCGCGGCGGGCGCCTCGGGCAACGGCGACGTCGCCTGCGTGTGGACGGTCGGTGCCGCATGGGCTTCTGCGGGGGCGTCACCTGCGACGCGGCCCTCGGGGGTGATCGGGCGACCGTATGGGTCGTTCTCGGGTGTGGTGCTCATGGGGGCTCCCTTCTCTTACGTACAGCATGGACAGCGAATCTATGAATTACGTTTGGGAGACCTGCAGAGCGACTGCATCTTCCGCACAGTGGTCCGATCCGGCACCCGGGAACCCCGGCGCTGTGCAGGTGCGGGCTCAGATGACCGCAAGGATCGAGCCCTCACCTGCACGGCGCCGTCGAGAACGCGTCAGTCACGCGTCGGCAAGAAGCCTCCCTCGCTCAGGTCCGGGCACTCATGCACGAGTGGCCGGCGCCGGTGACGCACGGTGCGGAGCACCAGCAGCGCGGCACCCACGAGGGCGACGCCGCCGCCAACGATCCACCAGACGAGGGGGCCGCGAGCTCCCCCGGTCTGTGCCAGGAGTTCCGTAGGCGGAGTCCCTGGCAGACGCACTTCAAAATTCTCATCGGCCGCACCGCACTCGCCACGAGCTACCACGTGCTCTCGGCCGTCGACGACCATGACCAGCGTCTCGACAAATCCGCCCAGGCCGAGGTGGGCCTGGCGAGTCTCGACCGAACGCGAAGCGAAACGCCCCGGACCGGTCACTGCAACGCCTTCCGGATCGCTCAAGTCTGGGATCTCTGTCTCAGGGGCACAGCTCAAGTCACCGTTCGAGCTCCGTTGGAACGCCGCGAATCGCACGCGGAAGTCCACATCTTCGCGCTCAGGAAATGCGCCGGTGACTATCGCCGTATCAAACATCGGCTGCCCGACCTCGACCGACCCCGCCGACTCGGTGCGCACCAGCGGAGTCTGCACGGTGCTGGTTTCGCCGGGCAACCCGCATTCTCCAGTGTGCAGCACGCGATCGCCGTGTTCGTCCCGTTGCGAGAGCTCTTCGACCCACCACACGGTGTCGCCAAAGTCTGGCAGAGCCGTGATTTCGGGAGATTGCACATCGCCCGTCTCAGTGACCGGAACCGCATCTGTCGTGAACAGGAGGTTCTCGTCGGTGCACACTGCTGCGGGAGTACCCGTCAGCGACGCATCTCCGCGATATCCGCGAAAGACGATCTGATGCTCAGTCCCGGCACGCACGGCGAGCTCTCCGGTGACAGTCGCCGTGTCAGAGATGCGATCTCCCATGGCGACGGCTGCCTTCGCGTGCGTCGTGACCTCCGGTTTCGTAACGACGGTCGTCTCCGTGTCGAGACCGCACTCCCCGGTGTGGAGCGCCGTGCGCGCATCACCCTGGATCAGCCACAGCGTCTCCACCCACCAGACTGCGCCCGCCCAATCGGGCTCCGCGATCACCTCTGGCGAACGCATTTCACCTGGCCCCGAGACGGGAACTGGGTCGGTCTCGAACAGGAGATTCTCGGCCGTGCAGACCGCCAGGGGCGCAACGGACCGATCAGTGTCTTCTCCAGGCGACTCAGCCGAGCCGCTCGAGGCTCGGTATCCCTCGAAGGTCATCTCCCAACGTGCGCCTGCGTTCTCCGCAATGCCGCCCGAGACGATCGCTGTGTCGGTGATGACTGCACCGGCAGGGGACGTCTCGATCGCAATGGTCTCGACGACCGGCCTCCCGACATTCGTCGTCTCATTGTCGAGTCCGCATGCACCGCGATGCAGCACCTCCGGACCATCAGGCGTCTCCAGACGGAGCGTTTCGACCCACCACACACGGGTTCCCAGTTCGGGCGTCGCGACAACGCTCGGAGATCGCACCTCGCCGATGTCGGTCACCGGCACGGCTGCCGAACGAAACACGACATTCGCAGCCGTGCATGTCGCTTCAGCTGCAGATTCGCCGGATTCGGTCTCCGGCGCCCGGTATGCGTCGAACTGCACTGAGTATTCCGCTCCTTCCGCGAGTGTCCCTGAGACGATTGCGACGTCGTAGATCTCGTCACCGAGCACGGCCTCGCTGAGCGCCTGCGTCTCGATTGCGGGTTGGTCGATCTTCGTCGTCTCGTTCGCGACGCCGCACTCGCCCTCGTGCACCAGTTTTCCGGATGAGCTGACGCGTTCCACCCAGTGAATGGTTCCTGAGGATCGCACCGGAGTCTCCTCCGACCGCACCGTGCCGGCACCAGACACCTCGATGTTCGCGGACGTGAACACCGGCTGGACCACACAGCGCTGCTCCGTCGAGAGCGCCGCTAATTCTTCAGCGCTCCAACGCTCGGGATCTTGCCGCTGTTCCATGACTGCATCTCGCCCCTGCAGCAACACAGGGTTTCCCTCAGCATCCGTTCGAGGGAGACCATTCGCTGTGATCTCTTGCTGGGGATACGGGGTGCCGTTTGCGGCGACACCCGTGGTCGGGGCACCGGCAGCATCCGTTGTGGGAATTGGTTCGCCCGCAGCATCTCGAAGGGGCTTCCCATCGACATCCGCCCACCATTCGCGCCAGAGCGGCACTCCTGACTCCGGATCTTCCGCTTGTGCTTCGTACGCCGCACCGAGTTTTGGCTTCCAGGATGCATCGTATTTCACCGCACCGACCTCCGGCTCGAGGTACGCTACAAATTCTGCTGTGGCCTCCGGCCACATGCGCAAGCGCGTTCCCGGCTGTTGCGTGACGATCAGTTCGTCATACATGACCCCACCGACCGTTGCAGCAGCAAGTGCGTGGGAGGCCGCAGTCGGCGGTGCGAGCGGCGGCGGGACATCGTGAGTAGCCTCGGTGAAGCGCCCGGTCAGGTCCGATTGTGTCGAGCTCCCGGTGGCCACCACGATACGCTGCCCCACTCCACCTGAACTCGTGGAGGTGTTGTACACATCGAGCAGTGCCTCCCAGCCGCGAGCGCCCTGGGCAACCCACGAACCCGAGGCACGAAGCTCGCCGGCATCGGCGCTGGCCGTCACCCGTTCGGTGCCACCCTCGCGGCCTGAAACGTCGAGTCTCGCTGCACCGTTGCGTTCAAACGTACCCCCGACGACCGACACTGACGTGGTACCCGCGGGATATGTCAATGTGAATTCGAGGCTTTCTGCTCCACCTGTGCGTGTGAGCCCCAGCGCACCGGTGACCGGCCGAGGCTTCGCCGGCGGCACCGCTGCGTCACGCGCTTCCGCATAGAGACGATCGGACGTCTGAATCAGATCTTGTCCACGAGTCGAACTCTGCAACACACCGATCATGCGGTCGAGCGTTGCATTGCCCGGCTGAAAACGCTCACGCATTCTCCAGATCGTCAGTTGAACGGCAGCCGCGGTCCAGGCGTCGCGCGTCTGGCCGTGCTGATCGATCAGGTAGTTCATCTGCCGGATTCCACTGGTTTCCATGAATGCCGGAAACCTGCCTTCTCGACCGAGCAGATACGACAGCCTCCCCGCTTCGGAGATCACGCCCGATGGTTCGCCCATGGAGACTTCGACGCAGTATGCCCTCGTGCCGTTCGGCATCACGAAATTGCTGATCGTCACTCCCCCGGGAAACGTGACTTGCTCTCCGCGCGGCACGGCTTCTGCCACCGCAGGAGTTCCGGCAACGCCCACAGTGATCATCATCACCGTCACGAGCACAGCGCCCAGCATCCGGGCACCGACACTCGACCTCCTCCCCTTTCTGCGCACGAACGATCGGCGCACCTTCCCAACGATTCGTAGGCGATGCAACATGTGATGCTCCTTTCCAGGCCGCGACGACACCGCACCATCCGGGCGGCGTGACGGATGGCGTGGAGCGATCCTCGCCGAGCACTCGAGCGGCGTGCAGGAGCTATCCACACCCTGACGACACCGCGTGCTTGCGTACCACGTTCGGGCGTGCTAACCTAGGTTCTTGTGCCGCGGGGTGGAGCAGTTCGGTAGCTCGCCGGGCTCATAACCCGGAGGTCGTAGGTTCAAATCCTGCCCCCGCAACGATGAGAAAGGCCCCTGATCTGTGATTTAGATCAGGGGCCTTTCGCTGTTCACGAAGCGATGCAGCCACGGGGGGGTAACCGGGTTAACCGGCCAAAATTAGTGGATGGGTTCGCGCGTGTTCACTAGCGTCCGGCCCAACCGGTTCGTTCCCAGAGGCCTCGTGGCTTCTGCTGCGCGCAGCTTCTCGGCTCCAGCTCCGCAGACGGCGCCATTCCAGAATTGGTGTCACTTTGTGCACGTTTCTGGCACGGATTCGAGGGCTACACAGCACTTTTTGACACCAACCCCTGAAGGGGAAGTGCGGCTCAATGGCAGAACCGCTTAGCGGCAGCTACAGAAAGGGCGCTGAATCGCTAGGGCGTGGATGAGGAGTTGGTTGCGGTGGGGTGTCCATGATGTCGTGAGACAGGTGTCCAATATGTGCTGAAACCAGACACTGCCCCGCAACGATGAGAAAGGCCCCTGATCTGGGATTCAGATCAGGGGCCTTTCGCTGTTCATGAAGCAATGCAGCCGTTCACACGCGTTCACTTTTCTCTCGACAGCGCCTGATGTGAGCGGACCACTCGCCATCCTCAGATTTGACCACATGCAGAGACAGTTGGAGCCCCGAACGAATGACATCGTTCGGGGCTCCAACTGTCGGATCAGACGCCCGTTATTCCGCCGCGAGTGCGTCCTCGAGCGCCTGCTTAGCGCGCTTGTCGGCTTCACCGTACGCGGCCCAATCGCCCGACTTCATTGCTTCGTCACGGTCAGCGAAGGCCTCCTGCAGGTCCTTCAGCGACGCATCCAACGACGGTTTGGAATCTCCACCCGTGTTGCTACTGCCCGTGTCACCAGTACTCGGTGTCTCAGGATCTTCCGTGGTGGGGGTGGTTCCCGTGTCGCCAGCATCGGCTCCCGAGTTCCCGCCGAATAGCGCATCGAGCGCCTCGTCGAGCGTGTCCTCGAAGGCGATCTGATCACCGAACGAGACGAGCACCTTCTGCAGAATCGGGAAGCTCGTGCCTGACTTCGCTTGCACGTAGACCGGTTGCACATAGAGCAGCCCGCCACCGACGGGCAAGGTCAGCAGGTTTCCACTGATCACTTCGCTCTCGCCCTGTCGCAGGATGTTGAGCAGGTTCGACACGTTCGAATCGGTCGTAAAGCTGTTCTGCACCTGGCCAGGGCCCGGAATAGGGTCGCCCTTCGGAAGCTGCAGGAGTTTCAGCGTTCCGTAGTCCTTCGACACTTCTCCGTCGCTCGACCCCGCATTGGAGTTGGCAGCCAGGTACCCCGTGAGGATGTCTCGCGAGCCCTCGCCCGTTTGCGATGGGATGTACGTCGAGTAGATCGAGTAGTTCGGCTCCGCATCCGCGCCTGCCGCGAGCGTCAGGTAATACGGCGGCTGAGCGAACTTCTGCGCACCGGCGGACGCGCTCGACACCGGGTCATCGGGGGTGCGCCACTTGTCCTCTGCCGAGTAGAAGGCATCAGAGTCGGTGACGTGGTACTCGCCGAGCATGGCGCGCTGCACCTTGAACATGTCGCTCGGGTAGCGCACGTGGCTGAGCAGATCACCGCTCATCTCAGACACGTTCTTCAGCGTGCCGGGGAAGATCTTGCCCCACGACTTCAAGATGGGATCTTCCGTATCCCAGGCGTAGAGCGAGACGGTGCCGTCATACGCGTCGACCGTCGCCTTGACTGAGTTGCGAATGTAATTGATCGGCTTGCCGAGCGGATCGCGCTCCTTGTTATCGGCGTCGACCGTCAACGCGTTCATGTCCGACTTCTCGGAGTACGGGTAGTTGTCAGAGGTCGTGTAGCCATCGACGATCCACACGATCCGCCCATCGACCACCGAAGCGTACGGTGCCTTGTCAATCGTCAGATACGGCGCGACCTTCTGTACGCGGTCGACCGGGTTGCGGTCGTAGAGGATCTGAGAGCCGTCAACGACAGCGCCCGAGAGGAGCACCTCCATGTCCTGGAACTTCAGGGCGTAGATGAGCTTGGTGAAGATGTTGTCGAGCACCGGACCACCATCGCCGGAGAACGTCGTCATGTTTTGACGCCCGCCCTCCTCGGCAGCTTCTTCACCCTCGGGCGCGGCCTCGGTGGTCTGCTCCTCGGTAGTCTGCTCAGACTCGGCGGCATCGGGCTCAGCCGGGGTCGCGTCCTCTGCTGAGGCCTCGGCCGTGCTCTCCGCGTCAGCGGGGAAGTCGAGCTCGATCGCTTTCGACCGCTCCCCGCCGACAATGGAGTATTCGGGAGAGTCCATGCCGAAGTACACGCGGGGTTCGAACTTGCCGAGCTTGCCGCTCGTCGGGATGCCGTTCTCGAGGAACACGGGTTCACCGCCCGGGGAGCGCTGATTGCCGAATGCCGCGACGAGCCCATAGCCGTGGGTGTACACGAGCGTGCGGTTGTACCAGCCCGTCTGATCCTCGATATTGATGTCGCGGATCGCGGACACAGTGTCTTCGACTTGGCCGTCAATCTCGTATCGGTCGACGTTCAGTGACGTCGGGAACTGGTAGTACTGGCGAATCTGCTCGAGCTGGGAGAACGTCGGCGAGACGACCTCGGGATCGATGATGCGAATGTTCGCCGTCGTCGTCGCGTCGTCGCGCAACGCGCCGGGCTCGGCATCCGTCGATGCGTCGTAGCGCTCCACCTGCACGTCATCGATGCCGTACGCCGTGCGCGTGGCCTCGATATTGCGTTCGATGTAGTCGGCTTCGAGGCTCTTCTCGTCGGGGCCCACTTGGAACTGCTGCACACCCCAGGGGTAACCGATGCCGAGCACGATGCTCGATGCGAGGAAGAGTGCAGTACCGATCACCGGGAGTCGCCACTTGCCGGTGAAGGCGGTGACGAGGAACAGGATCGCGACGATGATCGCAATGCCCGCGAGAATCTGCTTGCCCGGAATCACCGCGTGCACATCCTGGAAGAGCGCACCGGTGCGGATGCCGCTCGAGCCAGTCAGGGTGCGGTACTGGTCGAGCCAGAGGCTCACCGCCTGCAGCAGCAGGTAGAGGGTGGCGAGCACCGCGGCTTGAATGCGCGTCGACTTCGATACACGCACATCGCGACCGGCGAACGCGATGCCTCCATACAGGTAGCTGGTCGCGACGCCGGCGATCAACGCGAGCAATGTCGCGGCCGACGCGAACGCCACGATGCCCTGCAGCATCGGCAGATTAAAGAGGTAGAAGGAGATGTCGAGGCCGAACTGCGCGTCTTTCTCGCCGGTTGCCTCACCGTTGATCCAGAGCAGCGCGCTCTGCCACTGCGTGGCGGTGCTGAAACCGCCGAACAGGCCGACGACTGCCGGGAGCGCCCACTTCACCAGACGCCTCAGCGGCTCGAAGAGCTCCTGATACCGATCGAGTTGCGCGGTGAGGCGTGCGTACACCGGACGGCGTCGATAGGCCATGTCGATCGCGAGAAACACGGGCACGGCGATGCCGAGGAACCCGATGACAAACATGACGCCCGCCGCGACCCACTGGGTCGTGAGCACGGGCAAGTACCCCACTTGGCGATACCACATCACTTCGGCCATCACTGCGGCGACGGCGAGGAAGCCAAGGATGAGAGCCACCACCAGCATGATGGTGATGGCGAGCGGCGAGAGTCGGCGCTGGCTGGTCGCCTCGGCCGATCTATTCGGGTCGGTCACGTCTTCGTTCACTTTCCTGTCCTGAGCGCACCCGAGGGGTGCCGGGCGGGGTGGATCACTTCACCCTATCGGGCGGGGCTGACAAAACCCGAGGTCAGTATCTCTGGCGACGCGCGACTACTGCGCGTTCGCCGTCGCTGCGGTGCAGCGCTCCAGCCCGGCGGGGGTTCCGCCGTCGGCAGTGAGCTGCACCGCGTCGATCGCCTCGGAGAGCGTGGCGACCGGTGCGACGTTCAAACCGTCCGGAACGTGCTCGGGCACGTCGCTGCAATTGCCGATCGGCATGAGGAACAGATCACTCTCGGCCCTCGAAGCCGCCCACATCTTCTGCTCGAGGCCGCCGATCGCACCGACCTCTCCGGTGTCGGCCATCGTTCCGGTGCCGCTCACGGTCATACCGTTCAGCAGATCGCCCGGCGTCAGTCGGTCGACCATCGCGATCGCGAAGACCATTCCGGCGCTCGGCCCGCCGATGTCTTCGAGTTCGATGTCGACGGGGCTCGGCAAATCGTAGGAGATGGAGATAGTCGCGCCGATCAACGGCTCCGAACCCCCGCTCGGCACCGCCGGCGAGAGATCAACCGTCTGCGACTTCCCGTCGCGTTCAATGCCGATGCGCATCGTGCCGCCGGCACCCGTGTCGGCTGTGCGTTGCCGCAGCATCGCGAAATCGACGACCGCGTCGCCGTCGACCTCGGTGATGCGATCGCCCTCGCGAAGCACGCCATCGGCGGCGCTCCCCTCCGCGATATTCGCCACGGTGAGTTCGACGCCTACCGCTTCACCGAGCTCGCGAAATGCTGCGGCGGCCGCGGTCGCCCGCGAACTTGACATGAGCGCCGTGTTCTGTGCCTGACGATCTTCCGAAGTCTCACCAGTCGCATAGAAGTCAGTGAGCGGCGCGATTCGCTGGGACGGATCGAAAACTGCGGGGAGCAGGGAGAGCCAGCTGCGATGCTGCTCTGGGCTTCCGAGGATCTGCACCGTGAGCAGGTTCAGCGTGCCAGTCGTCGGATAAGTCTGGGCGTCACCGAAGTTCACCACCGGTGATGCGGAGCCGTCGATCTCGACCTCGCCGAGTGTGTTCACGACCGGACCGGGCCGCTCGATGGCGTAGGGCGACGGAATCGCGCCGGCGAGCAGCACCGGGATCGCGATCGCGAGAGCCACCCACAGCCGCCTGTTGCCCCGGGCGGCGGGCGTCTGACGAACCTGCGATCCGGGATTCGCGCCCACATCCTGCTTGCCCAACTCACTCCTTGATGCCCCGTGCTGTTCGCACTCGGCGCAATGGAAATCGCCGTGCGACGGTCAATCTAGCAGGCGCATCTGAGCGCGGTGCCGTAGCGTTGTTCAGGAAGCAACAACGGAGGGGCGGCCATGAGCGCGAACGACCACGACGGCGTCGAACGACCGGATTCCGGGGGCGATTTCGAAGAGCTGCAGCGCATTCTGCGCGACATGCTCTCGGGCACCGGGGCGACACCTCCCAACGGGTTCGATCCCGAGCAATTCGCCAAGGCAGCCGGCATCCCCATCGATCCGCAGACGCTCCAGGGGCTCTTCAGTACCTTGCAAGGAGCCATGCAGCACCCGTCCGAAGAAATCGATTGGTCGGTCGCACGCAAGACGGCGATCGAGGTGGCAAGCGATGGCGCTGGTGCGGGCGATCCGGCTGCTGCGCTCCGCGCTTTTCCGGTCGCGGCGCTCTGGCTCGATGAGTCAACCGATCTCGGCCCCACCCCCGATGCCCCGCGCACCATTTCTCGCATCGAGTGGGTGCAGCAGTCGATCGACACCTGGGTCGGGCTTGCCGAGCCCGTCGCCGAGTCGATCACGGCCGCTCTGGTGAACGCGCTCGAAAGCCAGATGCCCGAAGAGCTCAGTGGGGCGCTGCAGGGCGCTACGCCCGTGCTCCGCAGCGTGGGAGGCGCGTTGTTCGCCGTGCAGTTGGGCACGATCGTCGGTCGACTATCTGGCGAGGTCGTCTCTGCAGGTGACATCGGCATTCCGCTGCTCTCCGGCGATGGACGCGAGGGCGGCGCGCTGCTTCCGGCGAACGTCGCGGCGTTCGCCGAGGGGCTCGATCAGGATGCCGAGACCGTCACGCTCTATCTCGCCATTCGGGAGCTCGCCCATGCCCGGCTCTTCCGGCATTCGAAATGGCTGCGACTGCACCTCCTGAGTGCCATCGGCGATTATGCGCGCGGCATCCGCATCGATACCGACCGTATCGAGGAGATCGCGCGCGATATCGATCCGTCGCATCCCGAGCAGATCCAGGAGTTGATTTCGAACGGCGCCCTGATCCCTCCGAAATCAGAGTCGCAGGAAGCGGCCCATCAACGTCTGGAAACGATGCTCGCCCTGATCGAAGGGTGGGTCGATGTCGTCACTGCCGATGCTGCGAAACGCATTCCGGGGGCCGAAGCAGTCGCTGAGATGGTGCGTCGACGCCGTGCGACGGGTGGACCGGCCGAGCATGCATTCGCCGCCCTGGCCGGTCTCGAGCTGCGGCCGAGGCGGTTGCGCGAGGCTGCATCTCTGTGGCGACTCGTCGGCGAGCGCAGCAACATTGCCACTCGTGACGGCCTGTGGGCGCACCCGGACCTGCTGCCAACCTCAGCCGAGCTGGATCACCCGGCGCAACTGCTCGAACGCCTGGGACTCGCGGGCGCGGCCGCGGACCCCGCCGCCGCCGACTTCGATGTTGCGCTGGCTCAGCTGCTCGATGGGTCGCTGCCGCCGCATGCCGGTGGCGAAGACGGAGAGGATCACCGCGACGGCGACGAGCCGCGCCACTGAGGTTCGGCTCGTGAGCTCATCCGTGATGCGCTCACATTCCACAGGATGTGGGCGTAACAATGCATTGAGCCGCGCGAGCTGTGCATAACTGAATTTCACACTGCGGGAGCACCCACACTGCTCTTATGCAGGCATCACCGCGAACTCCGCAACGCATCCAGCTCATCACCGATGTTCCCGTGTGCTGGGAAGATCCACATACCTTGCGCTGGGGGTTTGAGCGACCTGTCGCCCGACTCCACTCCCCCAGCGCCGGCCAGCAACGGTTCGTGAGTGCCCTTCGTCGCGGCGTGGATGCGGACCGGCTCAGCATCGAGGCGATGATGGTCGGGGCCACCCTCGCAGATGCGCGCGCCGTCATCGACGCGCTTGCGCCGGTGACCGTCACTGTCGAACCTGTCTCAGGCGGGTCAGAGGTGCAGGCCGCGAACACTGACGCACGCGAGCTCCAATCGAGCGCCCTCAGAGCCGTCGTGTGCCAGGGCGCTCGCCCCTCACCCGCGCTGAAGTTCGGGTTGCTCGCGTGTGGCGTGCGCATCATCGCAGAATCCGAAGGAATCGACGATTCGAACTGGCTGAGGAACCCCTCCGCCAGAGTCAGTGGAGTATCGGACCGGAAAACCGCAACCGCGCACGCCGACACGGCAGCTGACCTCGCCATCGTCGTCGAACGGTACTGGGATCCGCTCGCGCGCGCCGATCGATGGGCGATGCGCGGCACTCCGCACCTGCTGGTTCGTTTTACTGACCGAGCAGTCGTCATCGGCCCACTCATCGTTGCCGGCCGCGGGCCCTGCCACACGTGTTTAACGCTGCATCGCGTCGCAGCCGACGGCGCCACTGCCGCATTAGCCGCCCAGCTTTCCGCATCTCCAGTTGCAAGCGAGCGCGGCGACGCCGCGGTGCTGGCGGCCGCGCACGTCGCCGACTACGTGCGCCGTTGGCTCGCGCACGACCCGTCAGTGCATCTGACGCAAACGCGTATCACCTGTCCCGAGGCCCTGCACCAGGCCAGCATCGATGTGGAAGCTGTCGCTGCCCATCCCGAGTGCCTCTGCACGTCGTCGCCGATATCGGCGACCGTTTCGCAAGCTCTTGATGCACCGCGAGAAGCCGTGAGCGGGTGACGCCTAACGCCCCGCGGCGACCATGCCGGCTTCCGCGATGAACCGTGAGGGCTGACGTCTCGCTCGCGCGCCGCCGGCGACGCCCGAGAGCCTCAACAGGTCACGCGCTCGAGTAAAGGCGACATAGCAGAGCCGACGCTCCTCGTCGATGGCGTCTTCAGTGTCAGCGTGCGCAATCGGCAACAGTCCCTCGCTCAGCCCGACCACGTGCACGAGCGACCACTCCAGCCCCTTTGCCGCATGGATCGCGCTCAAGGTGACCGCTTCGACCGTGGGTTCGTGCTGCATGCGCTGCCGCGCGAGCAACTCCTCGCTGAACTCGCGGATGCTCGTGCCCGGGGGCATTTCGTCGACCAGTCCGAGCAATGCGCCGAGCGCCTCCCATTTCTCTCGTTGCGCAGCGCCCTCCGGGGCTTTGGCGCTCCACCCTCCCGAGCGCAGCACGTCGCTGACGATCTGAAAGAGCGGCCGGCTATCGGCCACTTTCGCCTCGCCGCGAATGAGCATGACAGCCTGCCGCACGTCTGCGCGCTCGAAAAACCGCTGGGCACCGTGAACGCGAGAGCTGATCTCGAATTGGCGCAGGGCCTCCTCGATCCGGGCCGATTGCGCATTCGTGCGATACAGCACGGCGATCTCTGAGGCCGGCGTCCCCGAACGAATCGCTGCGGCGATCGACCCGGCGACGGCCGCGGCCTCGTCGTGCTCGGTGGCAAACCATTCGAATGTCGGGGCGGCCACGCCGCGGCCCTCTGCAGCGTCACGAGCAGCCCGCAGCGTCAGCGCCCCGGGGCGATCGCGCATCAATCGGTTGGCAATGCGCACGACCGGCTCCGTGGATCGATAGTTTCGTTCCAGGCGGATCTCGCGCGCCCGAGGGTACTCGCTGCGGAATCGAAGCAGGTACCCGCTCGACGCCCCGGCGAACGAGTAGATCGTCTGACTCGCATCGCCGACGACGCACAGATCGTCGCGGTCGCCGAGCCACACTTTGAGGAGCGCGTGCTGCAGCGGCGAGACATCCTGGTACTCGTCGACGGTGAAGAACCGGTAGCGCTCGCGCACCTGGAGCGCCGCTCGAGGCTCAGCCTCTAGCATGCCGGTCATGAGCACCAGCACGTCTTCGAAGTCGATCTGCCGTCGCTGTTCGAGCAGCGACGTGTATCCCCGGTGCACGTCGAGCAGCTGTTCCGCGGTCAAGCCTTGCGGAACGGGTCTGTGATCGAGTCGCTCGGCGTAGGCATCGATGCTCAGCATGCTGGTCTTGCGCCACTCGATTTCGGATGCCACGTCGCGGAGAGCCTCGCCCCCGAGTCGGAACCCAAGCGATTCGACGGTCTGCGACAGCGCCGCGACTTTTCCGGGCAGCATCTGCGGAGCCGCACCGCCGACCAGTTGCGGCCAGAAATGGTTCAATTGTGCGAGTGCGGCGCCGTGGAAGGTCTGCGCGCGCACACCGTCGGCACCCAATCCGCGAAGTCGCCCCTGCAGCTCCCCCGCAGCCTTGCGGGTGAACGTCACTGCGAGCACCCGTTCCGGATCGTACGCGCCCGTCCGCACGCCGTAGGCGATGCGATGCGTAATCGCGCGCGTCTTGCCCGTGCCCGCACCGGCGAGCACGGCGACCGGCCCGCGCAGGCTTTCGGCGATCTCTCGCTGCTCGGGGTCGAGCGCATCGAGAATCGCGTCAGCGTCAGTGCTCACGGATGTCCTGCGGGGTGCGGTCGTCGCCCTCGGCCACCCATCGATCGATCATCCAGCGGGCGATCGACAACGGCATCGGCAGCGTCAGATCGGGAGCTGGATGCTGCAACTCCGCGCGGGTGAACCACCGCAGCTCGGAAATTTCGGCCGGGTCGGCGACCAAATGCTGCGGGTCGACCCCGGCGGCGAGTCGTGCGCGGAATCCGAGCATGAGTGAGCGCGGGAAGGGCCACGGCTGCGAGGTCACATAGGTGATTCCGTCGAGCCGCACGCCCGATTCCTCGAACACTTCGCGGGCGACGGCGTGTTCGAGCGACTCGCCGGCTTCGACGAAGCCGGCGAGCAGTGAGAAGCGTCCGGTTTCCCAGAGTGCATTCGAGCCCAGCAGGATCCGGTCTTCGTGCTCGATCAGCACAATCACCGCGGGGTCGGTGCGCGGAAAGTGCTCCCCGCCACGCGCGTCGAGCCGAGCCCACCCGCCTTGCACTGGCGAAGTCAGCGATCCGTCACGCGGCGAGAAACTCCCCGCTTCATGCCAGCGGAGCAGCGCCGACGCGACCCCGATCGTCTCGCGTTCGGTATCGGAGAGTCGGGCCCCGACGAGAAACGGGTGCACCCACTGCGCCTCGGGGTGGCCGGTGAGCGATTCAGGAGCAGGTTCGCCTTCGTCACCAGTCTCCCCCGAGCCTTGCGCAGGAATCGCCCGCGCGAAGACCGGAGCTCCATCGATTCGCCCAACATAGACGTCGGGAATCGATTCAGAGGCCGAAGTGCCGGTCTCGCTTTCCGCTGCTCCGGGAACATCAAGTGCGCCCGGCACCGACCACGCGATTGTGACCGAGTCGTTCGTATCGAGAACCGGAATCTCGACACCGCGCATGAGCAGGAGTCGCGCGGAGGGATCCGACATCGCGGCGCGCAGCAGTTCCGGGTCGAGACGCGTGCCAGCGTCTCGGTCGAGCGCTCCGCTCGCCAGTGGTGGCCGATCCGAGGTCATGAATTCCCCTCTCGTGAGCGACCCCCGGCGACCGGGGATCGCTTCGCTGCTTAGAGTTGCCAGCGGGCTGCGACTCGGTGCGCGTGGCGCAGCGGCATGACCGTCGCGCGTGCATACCCTGAGTACATGGCCAGCATCCCTTTCACTCTAGCCGCGCTGTCGACCTCCGCGGTGCCGGGACTCACGGTGTTCGGCGTCCGCGAGTATGAAAACGACGATACGTTCGTCGCAGCGGTGGTCGTCACGGAGGATGCAGAATTGCTCGTGCGGGTGCCGCGCACTCAGCATGCGGAAGTGCAACAGTCTGCTGAGCTGCTGGGACTCGCGGCGCTCACCGACGGACCGCGCAGTCGTCTTCCGTTCGCTGTGCCGACCACGATGGGTTTGACTCGAGCCGGCGATTCTCGCGCGGTCGTGACCACGCACCTCGATGGCGCGCGGTTCTCGACCGGAGATCTCACCGACGACGCGATTTTGCTCGGCCCGATCGCCGAAGCCATCGCTGCCATCCATGAACTTCCGATCACGGTGGCCCAGAACGGGGGCCTGCCGGTGCGCACCGCGACCGATCTGCGGCTGCTCGCCACGCGCCTCGTCGATCGCGCAGACGCCACGCGATTGCTGCCGGAGACCGTGCGTCGCCGGTGGACGCACGTGCTCGAGACGGCGGATCTCTGGGACTTCACTCCGACGATGGTGCACGGTTCACTCGATGCCGAGCTCATGCGCGTGGAAGATGACCGGATCACCGCAGTGCTGGGGTGGTCGGAGTTGGCCGTTGGCGATCCCGCGTCGGATCTCGCGTGGTTGCTCGAGGGAAGCTCCGACGTGCTCGATGCAGTGATTGCACGCTATGCACGCGCGCGAAACAGCGAGTCGCTGGCTCATCTGCGGGCCCGAGCGGCGCTGTACCACGAGCTTGAGGTCGCGCGGTGGTTGCTCCACGGCACCGAATCGCATGATCAGGCAGTCATCGACGATGCCGTGACGATGCTCGACCGCCTGGTGGGCACGGGCGGCGCGCTCGGCGCTGCGTTCACCGCGGCGGTTGCGGCAGCGCCGCTCGACGCCGCCGAGGTCATCGCCTTGCTCTCGCAGACGCCGATCATCGACGAGGCGCACTCCGATACGGCGGCGTTCGAGGGTCTCGATGAGGATCGCATGTTCGGCGTCGACACCGACTTTATCGAGCCGCTCACCGAGCCCGGCGAATCTGCCGATTCAAGGGCCTCGGACACGACGGATGGCACCACGACCGACTCCGACACGGCAGCGACTAGCACCGATGCGCACGCGACCGATGTGATCGAGGGCATCACCGACGTGATCGACCCGCTCCCGGCGAGCGGGTCGATTACGGCCGATGATGATCATGATGCGCAGCTCACAGCACCCATCGACGATGACGATCTCCCCTCCGGCGCGCAGCGGTAGCGAGACGCTTTACACGGGCGACGGTCTCTCGATGACGCCGTCGCCCGTGAGACGCGATGCCGCGTCGAGCCAGATTTGTTCAAGTTCGGACAGGCTGCGAAGCGCGCCGCCGGTGAGTTCGACTCCCTCGGCGACATAGAACAGCGCAACATCAATGTGATCGGGTTCAATACCGGCCCACTGCGCATACGCGTGCCGATACAGGTCGAGCTGGAAGAACCGGGATGCGCGCTCGGCCTCAGTCCGCGGTGAGCGTCCGGATTTCCAGTCGACGACCTCGATGCGGCCATCATCGTGCGCATACACGGCGTCCAGTTTGCACACGAGCGTGCGGCCGGCGAACGGCAGCGTCACTTCCTGTTCGACTGCGATCGGGATGAGTGGCGACCACCGCGACTGCTCGAAGCGCTCGATGAGCGGCGCGAGCTCGGCCGCATCGGGGTCGTTTTCGTGCGGGTCGCTGTCGAGCGAGCGGCCCTGGTCCCAGACGAGGTCGTCGAGCCCGACGAGTGCCAGCTCAGTGCCGCGCGCCGTGGTGGCGCGTCGCTCGACCCACTCGTGGAAACGGTTGCCCACTCGGGTGCGTCGATACGGGCGCTGCGGAATCGGACGAAGTCTCGCGTGTTCTGCGGCCCGCGGATCTTCGACGAATTCGTGGAAGGTCGACGCGGTCAGTCGCTCTGCGGGTGGCGCCACCGCGGCCATCCCCCGTTCGGTCGCTGCTCGCTCGGCGAGCAGCAGACGAACTGCGGGGTCGATGTCATCGGCGTCTTCCGGGCTTCCCGCAGCCACTCCCGCAGCCACTCCCGCAGCCGCTCCCGCTACCGTGCCACGCGTATCCGCGTCGTTCTCGTCGCGCGCACCGCTCGCATCGCGCGCGTCCGCGCCGTCGAGCGCCGCACGCACTCGGTCAGCAGCGGCGAGCACGGCCGGCGTTCGCGTTCCGAGGGGGTCGAGCGGCCACTGCAGAGTGAGCTCTTCGCGTTCGCTCGGATCCGCGTCGTGCTGAGACTCCTCGGGGAGGCCGGCCAGTAGGCCGGCATCGACGAGCTCGACCATGAACGGTGACGGGGTGCGCTGCCGGATCTGGCCGCCCCAGAACGAACCGGTGAGCAGCAATCGATCGGCGGCGCGTGTGACGGCGACGTAGGCCAGCCTCCGCTCCTCGTCGAGGTGACGCGTTTTCAAAGCCTCGCGATACTCCGCGATGCGGTCGCGAAGCTCCTGCTGCGTCTCTGAGATGCGCCAGTTCAGCGTGGGTCGCGCCGACGCATCACCTCGCAACTCGTCAGGAATCTGACCGGTGCGCAGCCACCCGGCACCCGCGCGCGCGGAGCCCGGAAATTCTCCGGTGACGAACCGCGGAACGGCGACCAGATCCCATTCCAGCCCTTTGGATCCGTGCGCGGTGATGAGCTGCACGGTACCTGGAGCGGGTGCGGCAACGTGCTCCGCAGCATCATCGTTTTCAGTAGCGCGTTCGATCCATTCGAGCAGCGATGGCAGCGTGCCGAGCGTGTCGATCGCGAGGTATCCCTCGACCAGCGCGGTGAACGCATCAAGGTTGGCGTGCGCCGCTGAGTTGCCGGCATGCGGGCCTGCTTCATTGGCGTCGAGTTCGATATCGATGCGCAACGCGTGCACGGTCGCACCGATCAGTTCAGCAATACTGCCGCCGACGCTCTGACGCAACGTGGCAAGCATGCGCCCGGCATCACGTAGGCGCTCTCGACCGACTGCGCTGATGTTCGACAGCGCACGATGATCGAGTCCGCGCATGCCGGCGATCTGGTCGAGCGCGTCGATGAGGGTGTACGTACGGTCGGGGTCGGGAAGCACCCGGTCGGGCGCACGCTCCTCGGGGGTCAAGGGGCGCTGCGTCACGTCGCGCTCCCCGAACCAACGCGCGGCTTCCCGAAGCCCGGCGATGTCGGCAACTCCGATGCGGAAGCGGGGGCCGGTCAGCAACCGGATGAGCTCGCCACCAGCGTCTGCGTACCACAGGCAGCGCAGTGCGCTGACCACGTCGGTGACTTCAGGGGTCGACAGCAGGCCGCCGAGACCGACGATGCGCGCCGGCACGCCGACCTCCGCGAGCGCGGCGGCAAACGCCGCCATCGACCCGCGCGTGCGAAAGATCACTGCGGCGGTGGGAAGTTCGCCATACTCTTCGACGTGCTTCAGCCGTGCGTCGCGCAGCCATTCGGCGACCGCAACACGTTCCTCGTGCACCGTCTCGGGATATCGCCATTCCACGCCACCGCTTCCGGCTCCGGGCCGAGGCGCCAGCACCGGGACGTCGATGAGCGATTCGGCTGCGAGCGGACGCGCAATGGCGTTCGCGATATCGAGTACAGATTTCGGGTTGCGCCAGCTCGTGGAGAGTGTCAGGGTCGCCGGCTCAGATCGCAGTGCTCTCTCCGGTTCGCGACGGTCTCCCCCGGCGATTTTCCGAGGAGCAAAATCAGCATGGAACGATTGCAGCCCCTCAGCGGAGGCGCCGCGCCACCCGTAAATAGACTGATGCGGGTCGCCGACGGCCATAACCGACCCTCCCGAAAAAATTCGTGAGAGGAAGCGCGTCTGGCCGACCGACGTATCTTGCACTTCATCGAGCAGCACCACTCGGTGCCGACGGCGAAGCACTCGCCGTGCCTCCCGCGACTGCTCGATCGCCTCAGTGGCAAGCGCCAACTGGTCGGAGAACTCGATAACCCCGCGCTGTTGCTTCTCGGCGGCATACGCTCGGGCCAGGCGGGTGATGAGCGGGGTTTCGCCGAGGCTCGCCACGGCGTCTCGCACCGGCGCGTACTGCTTGCCGCTCGGCTCGCGCCCGATCTCGTTCTCGTTGTACGGGAGGTGAATAACCCGCCTGAACTCTTCGACCACCCGGTCGACACGGTCGAGCGAGGTGAGGTTGTCCGCGACCGCGTGGTCGAGTGCGAGCATGTGACGAACCAGTTCAGGCACCCGCAACTCGCTGTCAACGAGCGCAGGATCGCGACTCGTGAGCACGACCTCGCGTGCGATGCGCCAGGCCGTCGCTTCATCGATCACCGATGGTCCAGGTGCTATCCCGGCAGCGATGCCGAATTCTTGCAGCACTCCGGCTGCGAACGCGTTGTAGGTGCTGACCTCTGGAATCTCGAGCCCGTCGGCGAGCAGCGCTTGGAGTTCACCGGCCCGCTCGATTTCACCGGGTTCGAGCGCGCCGCGTTCCTCGGAATCGCGCAATCGCTCTGCAAACACTGCCAAGCGCATCGAGATGCGCTCGCGCAACTCACCTGCGGCTTTGCGAGTGAAGGTGAGGCCCAGCACCTCGTCGGGGGCGGCGAGACCGTTCGCCACGAGCCAGACGACGCGATTGGCCATCGTCTCGGTCTTGCCGCTGCCGGCGCCCGCGACGACCAGCGTCGAACTGCCGAGCGGGTGCTCGATCACACCGCGTTGCTCGGCCGTTGGCACCAGTGGAGTCGACGGAGGTACCGCGAGGATTTCCGCGATACGGGTCGCGGAGAACACCGGTTCGCGTTGTGCGGCAGCGGTCATGCGCGGCTCACCGCCGGGATCACGTGCAGGCGGCAGTTGCCCGGCTGGTGCGGGTCTGAGCAGTGGTGTTCGACACGTGCGGTGAAGCTCCCGCCCGCCATCACACGGGCGACCGCCGACACCCGTTCCGCAAAGGCTTCGCGGGCTTCGTCTGTGAGCGGCTGCTGCACACGCTCGATGAACCCCTTCTGCTTCGCCGCGTCTGGATGCACGTACAGCAGACGCGCGCCACCGCTGCGCGCTGCCCCGGTCTCGAATGCACCGAGCAGCACCCCGAGCTGATAGGCCTGCAACTGCGCGTGCTGTTCTGCAGCCGGACCGCTCGGGGCCGTGCGCCCGGTTTTCAGGTCGAGCACGGTCACTTCTTCTGCGCCATCAGCGGTCTCCCGTCGTTCCAAACGGTCGGCGATGCCACGCAATTCAGCGCGGTCGATGCGCACCTTGAATGCCGCCTCGGTTCCGATGAGCTGGCGATCTGATGTCGTGAACTCCTGGAGGTAGGCGGCGAGCCCGGCGGTCATCGCGCGCGCGAGACGCTCGGTGCGTTCGGATTCCCAGGGGGCGACGAACGGCAGCTTCGCCCACTCCTGCTGCACGATTTCCAGGAGCGCATCGGGGTCGGGCTCGGTCGCCGTTTCGAATGCATGGTGCAGCAGTGTGCCGAGGCTCGCCTGGACGCTGCCCGATCCACCGCCCAGACTGGAGACTGCCCAATCGAGTGGGCACGTCTCGGCGCGTTCGAGCTGCGATGGGCTGACACCGACCGTCGCGTCAGGGTCGGCTTCGAGGTCGGTGAGCGGCGCGCTGGTGCTCGGGGGGCGCACTCCGTACCAGTCATCAGGGTGTGCCCCCGGCACCTCCGCGCGCGCCAGCGCGACGAGCGTCGAATGCGCCTCGGTATCGTCTGCATCCGTGACCACGCGGCGACGCATGGCCGCCACCTGCCCACGCAGCGTCAGGCGCGTGCTGGGCAACCCGACGACCGAGTGCTCACGACCGAGCCCGAAGAATGCGCTGGGATGCTGCTGCTCGTCGCCGATCGCGACCACCAGCAGTTCGCCGCGAGCCCGCGCACAGCTGTGGGCGAACAGACGCATCTCGTCGTGCATCGTGTCGCGTCGGGAAGGCGAGGTTGCAGCCGCACCGCGCAGCCAGCGTTCGAGGGCTGCCGTGCCCAGCAGCGAGCCGCGCGAGCGCAAATTGGGCCACGCGCCGTCTTGCACCCCGACCACCGCAACGATCAAGAATTCGCGCCCGATCGCTCCTTGTGGGGTCGTGACGGTGACTGCGGCGCGCTGGCTGCGCTGCGCCAGCGAGTCTTCGGGCACGGTACTTTCGAGCACATCGCTCAGCAGCGCGTCGACCGGCTGAGCACTCGCCGACTCCTCGTGTCGCTGCAGGGTGTAGAAGAGGCCCATCACCGCATCGAGTGAGCGGTGGGCGTCGTCGGCCCGTGCGCCTCGCGCTTCTAACGCATCGGCCTGCCATTTGGGCGCGAGTCGCGTGCCGTCCCACACCGCCCAGAGCGTTTCGCGAGCCGTGCCTCCGGCCTCGCGCACGCGCGTCGCCGCCTGGGCGATCAGACCGAGACGGCGCAGCGTGCGACCGCCGGCGCTGTCGACGAGGGGTGTCGCACTGGGAAACGCGAACGCATCGAGCACGAGCGCGTCGATGGGCTCGGGCGCCCGCGATTCAGCAGAAGCGTCTCGGCGCTCTTGGAGCAGCAGTGCGCCGCGCAGTCGACGCACGGCGACCGGATCGAGGCCACCGATGACCCCGCCCGCCAGCCGCATGATCTCGTCTGCCGTAAGCGATCGAAGGCCCAGTGCGTGCTGCAGCAACTCGACGAGTTCTCGGACGATCCGATGTTCGCGCAGGACAAGCCCCCCGGAAGCGATACCCGTGGGCACTTGGTGCACCGCAAGCGCGCGAGCGACGCGCATCGCCTCGCCTCGACTGCGACAGATCACCGCCATATCGTTCCAGTCGACGGCTGACCCGCCGTCGAGCCCGAGATGTCGCGCGCGCAGTCGGTGCGCGATGATGCCGAGCTGCTCAGCCGGCGACTCGGCACGGGCGAACTGCACCGCATTCGTCATCGCCGCGGCTGCGGCGTCCGCTGCGCACGGAGACCCTGCGGACGCAGTCGTCTCGGGCGATGCCGCCTCAGCGGCCCGCTGCGCGCCGACACCGGCTGCACCGATGCGATCGGTGAGCGACCGAACGAACCCCCGCAATGTTGGGTGCTGCCGATGCACCAGATCGAGTGTCACGCACACTTCATCAGGCACGCCGGCCGCAGCACGTGATCGCAGTCGCTCGGGTGTGATGCGTCGAGACAGTGCCGCGTCGACGCCGGCGAGCACCCCTGCGCGCTCGCCCTGAAAGGCCCCTGTGGCGATGTCTGGGTCGCCGAACACGACGATGCTGCTCCCGGCTTCGGCGCACGCCGCAAGCAACGCGAGCGGCCCTTCGCCGAGCTCTTGCGCGTCATCGACGAGGATCAGGCGCGGCACCGCGAATGCCTGCGCCGAAGCGAGTGCGTCCGACCGCATACCGTGGGCTCGAATCGCTGCTCCGGCTGCGCGGAGCAACCCGCTGGCGCTCGACTCCCCCGCACGCGTGGAACGAAGCCGGTGCTCGACCGCGTCGATGAGCCGCGCGGCGACCCTCCAACGCGATGCGAGTTCGGCGTCGGGGGCCAACGAGTACGCCGAGTCGCTCGCAGCGGCACCGTCGAGCGTTGCGAGCAGCTCCGATGGCTGCAGCCCGTAGTCGTCGAGCACGCGCCCCAGATCGCGCAGCTCGGCACGAAACGAGGCGGTCGCGAGCACTTCCGGAATCAGACCAGCGGCCGCCGCCGCGGCAGGGGCATCGATCGCAGCGATCACCTCGGCGACCACCTCGTCGTGCACGGTGCCGGTCAAGAGACGCGGGGCCTCGGTGCCGGCAATCGCGTGTTCACGGGCGAGCACGGCGAACCCGAAAGACGCCGCGGTGCGCACGGGGGTGCCGCCGATGGCACGACCGATGCGACGCTCGACCCGGGCCCGCAAATCGGCGGCCACGAGGCGGTTCGGGGCGATCGCCAACACATCGCCTTCGCCCCACCCTTCACGCTCGTGCGCCTGGCAGAACGCTTCGACGAGCACCAGTGTCTTGCCGCTGCCGGGAGCACCGAGTACGCGGGCGTGCTGCCCGGATTCGAGGTGCGTCACGAGATCGCGTGCGCGCACCTGCGACGGGTCGAATTCGGTCATATCGTCAGCCTACTGAGCACCGCTGACAATCTCGGTGCACCCGCTGCGAGGCGACCGACCAGCGTGCTGCGGACGGTGATCGTCGGGAGCGTCGGTGCGCTGCTGGCGAACGCGCCGCTTCACCGGGCCGGCTCATAGCGCGCCGCCCGTAGACTCGATTTCAGACTCATGTGGCGATCCCGCCACCGCACTTTCAGGAGGCCCCGTGGAAATCCGCATCGGTATCAAGCACTCTCCCCGTGAACTCGCGTTCGACACCGACGCGAGTGCAGATCAGGTGCGCAGCAGCATCGAAGACGCCGCGTCGAAGGGCGACGCGCTCGTGTCGTTCTCGGACGTCAAGGGCCATCAGTACCTGGTGAACGCAGAGTCGATCACCTACGTGGAGCTCGGCGGCGAAGGCGGTCGCAAGGTCGGCTTCATCAGCTGACGCGCTCGTCGCGATCGCCCGAGACCTGACGTCTCACCACGTCGCTGCCCGGTGAACCCTCGAGGTTCACCGGGCAGCGACGTTTCGCGGAATGATCCGCCTACCCGCGCAGTGCGTCGCGCACCGCGTCGAGCAGTTCGTCGGCGACGTCGCGCTTGCTGCCAGAGGCCACGGCGGCGCGCTCGCCGTCGTCGGCGAGCAGATGCAGCGTATTCTCGGTGGATTCGAATCCGGCGTCCCAACTGACCGCGTTCACGGCGAGCAGGTCGACGCCCTTGCGCGCGAGCTTGCGACGACCTCGCTCGAGCAATTCGTCTTCGCTCTCCGCCGTTTCGGCGGCAAACCCGACGATGATCTGCCCGGGCCGCCGCTCATGCACCAGCCCGACGAGGATGTCGGGGTTTTCGACGAGTTCGAGCACGGGAGCCGAGCCGGGCGCGTCTTCCTTGCGGATCTTATGATCGGCGACGTTCGCGACACGGTAATCGGCGACGGCCGCGGCCATGATGATGACTTCGGCACCCGCGGCGGCGGCGCGAGCAGCCGTCTCGAGTTCGGCGGTCGTGCCGACCGGCACCACGCGCACGGCGGCCCGATCTCGCACCTCGTCGAGCACGGCGTCGTCGATGTTGGCGGCGAGGAGCACCACCTTCGCTCCACGATCCGCTGCAGCGGCGGCAACGGCGACCCCCTGGCGGCCGCTCGAACGGTTGCCCAGGTAGCGCACCGGGTCGATGGGTTCCCGGGTTCCCCCGGCGGTCACGAGAATGCGCAGCCCCGCCAGGTCCGGAGTGTGGACGGCGCCCGACGTATCGATGCGCGCCGAGTCGAATGCCTCGGCAGCCGTGGTCTCGAGGGGCGGTTCCGGCGCGATCGTCGGTGCGGCAACCGTCGGCGGCGCGTCGATGACGTCTGGGTGATCCGGCGCATCGGTCGCCTCAGCCGCATCGTCGACCTCGATCGCACCCGATAAGAGTTCGCGCACGCGAGCGGCGATGGTGTCGGGCTCGCTCATGCGCCCCGGCCCGGTATCGGCGCCGGTCAGCCGCCCCGACTCCGGCCCCACGAAGTGCACGCCGCGCGATCGCAGAATCGCCACGTTGTCTTGCGTCGCCGGGTGCTGCCACATCTCCGTGTGCATTGCGGGCGCCACGAGCACCGGCGCACGGGTCGCGAGCAGCGTGGTGCCGAGCAGGTCATCGGCGAGGCCCGCGGTCATGCGCGCGAGGGTGTTCGCGGTCGCGGGCGCCACGACGACCAGGTCTGCGTGCTGGCCGAGCGCCACATGGCGCACCTCGGGAACATCCTCGTGCACGGACGTCGTCACCGGATTGCGGCTGATCGCCTCCCACGTCGGCTTTCCGACGAACTTCAGGGCGTCTTCCGTCGGCACGACATGCACCTCGTGCCCCTCCTCGACCAGGGTCCGGGCGAGCAGCACAACCTTGTACGCGGCGATGCCGCCGGTGACTCCGAGCACGATGTTCATGGGGCCATCCTCCCATCCCCGCACCGAAACGGGATACGACGCGACCGAGATCAGACTCGCCGCTCGAGCAGCACCATGACTTCGAGGTGGTTCGTGTGTGGAAACATGTCGAAGACGCGCGCGCTGCGCACCGACCATGACGGCATGGCCGCGAGATCGCGCGCGAGGCTTTCGGGATTGCAGCTCGAATAGATGACACGCTGCGCGGGCGCTGCCTCGAGCCACTCCGCGAGCTGCGCGCCGATGCCGCGGCGCGGCGGGTTCACGATGACGGTGTGCGGGATCTGCTCCGCCGGTGCGGCGAGCGCGTAGGCGGTGGCATCGGCGACCACGAAGTCGGCTTCGATCTCGGCGTCCGCGGCGCTGCGTCGGGCCGACTCGATCGCCGACGCACTGATTTCGACACCCTGCACGCGAGGCACTGCCGCGTCGGTGCGCGACGACCGGAGCGCGTCTCGGGCGGCGGTCGCGCAGTGAAGCGCGAACCCGCCGACACCGCAGTAGAGGTCCCAGATCGATGCGGGCCGCTCGGCGACCACCCACTCGGCCGCCTGAGCGTAAAGTGCGCGGGCCACCGACGTATTCGTCTGGAAGAAGCTCTGCGGTCGGAGGTGCAGTGACACTTCGCCGAGCTCCATCTCGAGCGATGATCCGAGCAGCAGCTCCTCGCGCTCGCCTTCCAGCACTGCCTTGTGCTCGGGCAGCAGGTTCACGCTGACCACGGCGGCACGCGGCACGCGGCGCAGCAGGTCCGGGAGAGCCTTGCGCAGCGTCTGCAGCGCTTGCTGCGTGCGCACGACGAAGCGCAGCATCAGCGCTCCCGAGGGCGCCAGCGTGAGATGCACGAACTTCAGCTCTCCGCGCTTCGTCGGAACGTCGTAGGGCGCGAGTCGGGTGGCTTCGAGAAACGCTCCGAGCGGCGGGATCGCCTCGCGGATTCCGGGCTCCTGGATCAGGCAGTCGCGCAGGTCGACGCCTCGCCCGTCTCGCCCGAGGATGCCGAGCGTCACGTGACCCGCGGTTCCGCCGACGACGAGCTTCGCCTTGTTGCGGAAGTCGGCGACTCCCCCGGCAACGCTCGGCAGCCACTGCGCTTCGGCGACCTGCGGCAGCAGCTCGCGGCACCGCCGCTCCTTATCGGTGAGCTGTTTCGGGTACGGCGTTTCGATGAGCGCGCACGATCGGCAGCGCCCGGCCTCGAAGTAGGCGCAGTGCGGAACGGTCAGCATGGTCGCCTCAGGCGGTCAGCCCCAGCCCGTCCATGCGGCGGATGTGATCGGCGATGAGCTCGGTGAAGACCGGCTCGACCTCGCTTGCGACGAACGGACGGTGGTCGCTGAGCGACAGCACCGCACGCGACACGAGCAGGGTGTCGCCCACGAGGCGGCGCCCCCAGAGCGCGAGCCAACTCGCGAGCTCCGCATCGGCGGCGAGGGCCTCTTCGAGCAGGGACTTCAACTCGGGTCGACCGGTGTCGTTGCTCAGGATCGCGATGGCCTCGGTGCGATACCCGTCGCTCAGCCCGCCCGCAAGGCTCGCGAAGAAATCGTCAAACAGCCCGCCGACGAGGTAGAGCGACAGCACGTGCTGGTGCCAGTCGTCGGCATCGATGCGCTCGACGTACGAGTCGATCACCGTCGAGAACGGTTCCATGACGATGTGGGGCTCATGCCCGCGCTCACGAATCTCGTTCGTGAGCTGCTGATGCTTCGCGAGTGTCTGCCCGGCAACGCGCGCCAGCACATCCTTCGCTTTGAGCGAGGGCGCCCCTGAAACCGCGCGCGTAGCGGCCTCGTAGAGCTCGAGCTGCAGATAGGCGGTCAGCCCAAGAAACGGCAGGATCGCGGGAGCGAACTCGGCGAGCTCGACGCGCTCGGTGTCGCTGTCGTCACCGCGCGAGCGCAGTTTGCGCTGCGGAGCGCTCTTTCGGCGCAGTCCTTTGATCCACTCGAACACCCTGTCAGCTTACCGTCGCCACCGGGATGCCCTGGAATAGACTGACCGGGAACGACCACAACGCCAGGGCCACCGGAGCCCCGGCCGCTGCGCTCTATCGAATCGCGCGCGCAGCACCGCACCGATCGAACAGGACGCACTATGACCACATTCCTCGAACTCGGCGTCGATCAGGATCTCGTCGATGCGCTCTCCGGGGAAGGCATCGTCGATGCCTTCCCCATCCAGGAGCAGACGATCCCGCTCGCCATCACCGGGCAAGACATCATCGGCCAGGCCAAGACGGGCACCGGCAAGACCTTCGGCTTCGGGTTGCCCGTGCTGCAGCGCATCGGCACCGACCCAGCACCGGGCGTGCAGGCGCTCGTCGTCGTGCCGACCCGCGAGCTCGCGGTGCAGGTCTATGAAGATCTCGAACTCGCCGCGAAAAATCGCGCAGCGACCGTGGTGCCGATCTACGGCGGCAAGGCCTACGAAGGGCAAATCGAGCAGCTGAAGGCGGGGGCGCAGATCGTCGTCGGCACCCCCGGCCGTCTGCTCGATCTCGCGAATCAGCGCCTGCTCGATCTCGGCAAGGTGCGCGAGATGGTGCTCGACGAGGCCGACAAGATGCTCGATCTCGGATTCCTCGCCGACATCGAGAAGCTGTTCTCGCTGACGCCCCCGACGCGTCACACGATGCTGTTCTCCGCGACGATGCCCGGCACGATCGTGACGCTGGCACGTCGCTTCATGTCGAACCCCATCCACATCCGCGCGTCTGACCCGGATGAGGGCGCGGCGCAGGCCAACATCGAGCACATCATCTATCGCGCGCACTCGCTCGACAAAGACGAGGTGATCGGCCGCATTCTGCAGGCCGAGGGCCGGGGCAAGACCGTAGTCTTCATGCGCACGAAGCGCGCGGCGGCAAAGCTTCAGGAGGAGCTCGTCGATCGCGGCTTCTCCGCGGCTTCGGTGCACGGAGATCTGAACCAGGAGCAGCGCGAGCGCGCGATGGCCTCCTTCAAGGCTGGCAAGAAGGACATCCTCATCGCCACCGATGTCGCCGCCCGCGGCATCGACGTCGACGATGTGACGCACGTGATCAATCACACCGTGCCCGATGACGAGAAGACCTACCTGCACCGCGTCGGCCGTACCGGCCGCGCGTGTCGCACCGGCATCGCGGTCACCTTCGTGGACTGGGATGACCTGCACAAGTGGGCACTCATCAACAAAGCGCTCGAGTTCGGCGTGCCCGACCCGGTTGAGACCTACTCGTCATCACCGCACCTCTTCGCCGACCTCAAGATTCCCGAGGGGTCGAAGGGCCGACTCAAGGCCACCCCGGTCAAGGAGCGCGCTCCGCGCGAGCGCACCGGCGGACGCGGTGAGCGCGGCGGACGCAGCGAGCGCGGTGAGCGCACCGGCGGCTCGGGATCGACCGACGGACTGCCGGCCGACGGCGACGGGGTCAGCACGAGCACTCGCACGCGCCGCCGCACCCGCAGCGCGAATCCGCATGGCCGTGGCCGTCATGAGGGCCACAGCCATGAGCAGCACGGTCACGATACCGAGGGCGGCGGCGAGCCCGGTGCCCCGTTGACGCCGGCCGACGCACTCGCTGCATCGGGCGAGACCGCGGCCCCGAAGCGTCGTCGCCGTCGTCGCCGCAGTGGCGGCGCAAACGCATCGAGCACGGCAAACGCTGCGAGTTCAGATTCATCCGTGTCCACCGGTTCATCGCAGGAAGTAAGTTCAGAGAGCTAGTCGATCGCCAGCTCAGGAGACGGTCGTTCCGTCTCCTGTGCGACTGCGTTTGTCCGCATCGCGACATCCCTCTCGCATAGGCTGGTGGTACTGCCATTACGGCACTGCTCGCACTTACTTCTCGCCGAGGTCACTGATTGTCCCGTTTCAACTACCGACGCCGACATCGTGCGCAGCGCACCGGGATGACGCCAGGAGCAGTCTTTGGCGAGGCGCTCTCGGGCGGTCGGCGCCCCGGGCGCACCGCGCTCGCGCTGTCGGGGTTCGCGGCGCACCAGTTCGGCGAGGTGCTCGTGCCGGTCGCGGTCGGCATCGTCATCGATCACGCGATCGGACCTCGAGATCCGCTCGCCCTCGTCTGGTCGCTCGGGTTGCTCGCCGCAGCGTTCCTGCTGCTCATCGTGGCTTGGCAGACGGGCGTGCGCGTCGGCACCCGTGTGTACACCCGTGGTGAGCACACCCTGCGTCAACGCGTGATCGGGGTGGCACTGTTCGACGGATCGCGTCGCCGCCGCCCGACGGGCGACGTGCTGGCGCTGTCAGCCTCAGACACGTTCCAGTCGGCGGGCATCTTCTGGGTCGCGGCCGAGATCGCGGCGTCCGTTGCCGCGGTCGGCCTTTCGGTGTTCGTGCTGCTCGGCATCGCCTGGCAGCTGGCGGTGGCCGCCATCGTCGGCGCGCTGGTGCAGGGCGCCCTCGTGCACGTCGTGAGCGGCCCCCTGCGTCGCCGTGGTTTCGCCGCGCAGAACCGCGCGGCGCGCCTCGACACGGTGGGAACCGACTTCGCGACCGGCTTCCGCGTGCTCAGCTCGTTGGGCGGCGCTGAACGGGCCAGCGAACGCTACCGCGCGGAAAGCGCCAGCGCCGCGGAGGCCGCTCTCAGCGCCGAGCGCTCATCAGCGGGTCTCGCGTCACTCGCAACGCTGGTGAGCGGCTGCGTCTTCGCCGGCATCGCCGCCCTCGGCGGCTGGCTCGCGCTGCACGGCGACGTATCGGTCGGCGGCTTCGTCACCGCCATGGGACTGGCGCAGATCATCAAGGAACCGCTGCAGACCCTCGGCTCGGTACCGGCACAGATCGCGGCGAAGCACGGCTCGGCGCGGAGACTGTCGGAATACTTCTCGGGCGACGCGGCACGCGATGCAGGGCTGGAGGTTCCGGCACCCCGCACCGAATCTGCCGAACCGATCACGACATCGACGGCGAGCAGCGCGCCCGCCCCGCTCACCATCGCCACTGCACGAGGCTCCGTCGTAGTGCCCCCGGGCGCGGTCGTCGGCGTGCGGTGCGACCCGGCACACGCGAACGACCTCGCCGATCTGCTGGGCGCGCGACGCGGAGCGCTTCCCGGTGAGGTCTCGATCGGTGGCATCGATGCCAGCACGCTCGACTCACGGGCGCTGCGCACTGCCGTCTTCGCACCCCCGCACGCCGCTGCCGTCTTCAGCGGGTCGGCGGCTGAAAACCTCGGCGCACCCGCCGACGAAGCGCACCTCGCGATTGCAGGGTTCGACGAGGTGGTCGAACGCCTGCCGCTCGGGCTCGACGAGCCGCTCGGCGAGCGGGGGCTGCGGCTTTCGGGCGGCCAGCGTCAGCGGCTGCTGCTCGCCCGCGCCCTGCACCAGCCGCACGAGGTGCTCGTGCTCCACGAGCCGACGACCGCGATGGACCCGGTGACCGAGGCGCGCATCGCCGCAGCGCTCGGCACGGCGGGCCGCACCATGCTGCTGATCACCGATCGCCCCAGTCTGCTCGCCGCCTGCGACCGAGTGCACGACCTCCGGGAGGCCACCCGTTGAGCGATCCACAGACGACCAAGCTCCCGGTGGCGAGCGGTCGCGACACGGCGCGATTCCTCACACGCACCATCGGCCGCACGCCGCTGCTCCCCATCGCCGCGCTCCTGGCGATTGGCGCGGGCACCGGTGCCGCACTCGTCGCTCCGTGGCTCGTCGGCCGTCTCGTCGACGGCGTCGTCGCCGACGACTCGTCCGTGCTCGTTCCCGTCGTCATCGCGCTCGTCGTCGCCTTCGCCGTCGGCGCCGCACTCACGTGGTGGGGCCGCGTGCTCCTCGCGCGTCTGGCGCAGCGCACGATCCGTGTCGTGCGCGAATCGGCGTTCGCGTCGGCGTTCGCACAGCCGGCCGCGCGCATCGAGGCCGCCGGCACCGGCGACCTCATCTCCCGCCTCTCGACCGATGTTCGGGCCGTTGGGGAGGTCGTCTCCGAAGCGCTGCCGGCGCTGCTCAGTGCGGGGTTCGGAATCGCGCTCAGCCTCGTCGGCATGAGCGTGCTCGACCCGAGGCTCGCCCTGGCGGCTCTCGCTGCGGCCCCCATCCAGATCATCGCCCTACGGGTGTTCCTGCGGCGCAGCGCTCCGGTCTACCGCGACCACCGAGCCGCGGTCGCCGAGCGGGGCCAGCGCACCATCGAGGCCGTGCGCGGCGCCGACACGGTCGCCGCCCTCCAGTCCGAAACCCGACATCTGACCCGCATCGGCGACGCATCGGAGCAGGCCATCGGGCTGGAGGTGCGCGCGACGCACGTGCGAAACGTGTTCTTCGGCAACCTGAACTTCGCGGAGTTCGTCGGGCTCACGGCCGTGTTGCTCGTCGGGTACCTCCTGGTCTCCTCGGGCACGCTCGAAATCGGTGCTGCGACCGCCGCCGCACTGTACTTTCTCGGCCTCTTCGGCCCGATGGGCAGCCTGCTCGCACGCATCGACGATCTGCAAGACGCCGGGGCGAGCCTCGCGCGACTCACCGGCGTCATCATGCTCACGGTGCCGGATCGCCAGACGACGGCGATCGAATCGGCAGCGGGCGCGCCGACACCTGGCGCTTCAGCCGCTGCGGTGCCGCGCGGTCACCTGGAGATCGTCGATCTGGAATTCGGCTACCGCGCCGACACCACCGACCTCGCTGATGTTGCGCTCACCATCTCTCCCGGGGAGTTCGTCGCCGTCGTCGGCGCGAGCGGCGCGGGCAAGTCGACGCTCGCCCGCGTCGTCGCCGGCGAGCTCGTGCCCCGCCGCGGCACGGTGCGGCACGACGCACGCGCGCTCGCCGAGGCACACCCCGCCGATCAGCGTGCGGCGTCCGTGCTGCTCGCGCAGGAGCCGCACGTGTTCGACGGTACCGTGCGCGATGACCTCACGCTCTTCGCCGACGCCGATGACGCCGAGATCACCGCGGCGATCGGGCGCCTGGGTGCGGAGTGGATCCTGCATCTGCCCGAGGGTCTCGACACCCGTATCGGCGATACCGGCCTCACCCTGACTCCCGGCCAGGCCCAGCACCTCGCGCTCGTGCGCGTCGCGCTCGCCGAAGCCCCGCTGGTCATCCTCGACGAGGCGACCGCTGAAGCAGGCTCGCAAGATGCGGAGTTGCTCGACGCCGCGTCGCGCGCCGCCGCCGGCCCGCGCACCTCGGTCGTGATCGCGCATCGACTCGCCCAGACCGCGAGCGCGGATCGCATCGTGGTCATGCACGACGGCCGGATCGCCCAAACCGGCACGCACGACGAACTGCGGGCAGTGCCGGGCCCGTACGCCGAACTCTGGTCGGCGTCGCAGGGTCACTGAGACGACTGGCACATCACCCCGCGTCGATTCAGCGCGGCGTCGCGAGCCCCTCGCGGAGCCGCGCCACCGTCTTGAGGTCGGTGGTCTGCTGCCCGAGGAGGTTCGGCTTGCCGGCGCCGTGATAGTCGCTCGAGCCGGTGGCCACGAGTCCCTGCTGCGCGACCGCCGCGATGATCGGAGGCATCCAGTCATCTCGGTGCTCGGGGTGGCGCAGCTCGACGCCGGTGAGCCCCGCTTCGGCGAGTTCGCCGAGCTCGCGCGGGGATACGGGAGTCCGCTGTCGGAATGCAGCCGGGTGGGCGAGCACGGCGACGCCCCCGGCAGCGCGCACCATGCGAATCGCCTCGACGGTCTCGATCGCGTCGGTGCCGAGGTAGTACCGGGAGCGCGGATGGAGGAGTTCGGCGAACACCGTGCTGCGATCGGGGAAATACCCGGCGGCGACGAGCGCGTCGGCGATGTGCGGCCGCCCAACGGTGCGTGCGTCCTCATCGCCGACGACGGCTTCCCAGGTGATCGCGTAATCGGCGGCGACCAGACGCACCATTTCTCTTGCGCGGGTCAATCGCGACCGGCGCACGTGGGCGAGGGCGTCGAAGAGTTCACCGGCGAGCGGAGAGATGCCGTACCCGAGCAGGTGCCGAGATTTGCCGCCGTGTTTGGTAGTGATCTCGATGCCCGGCAGAAAATCGACGCCCACCGAGGCCGCCGCCTCACGCGCTTCGCCCCAGCCGTCGATGGTGTCGTGATCGGTGAGGGCGAACCCCGCCAGGCCGATGTCGGCGGCGTCGCGCGCGATCTGAGCGGGGCGGGTCGTGCCGTCCGAGAACACCGAGTGCGTGTGCAGATCGAAGCCAGGCTGCCCCGCCGCGGAATCCGTCATCCTGCCATCTTACGGCGCGGTCGCTGCCGGTCGCATGCGTCGTCGAAGTGAGAAGATGGACGCATGACCGACAGCGCTCAGACCACTCACGAGGTGGAAATCGACAACAGCAACCGGAGCACCACTCCGCAGACCGACGTGTTCGTGGAGTACCTCTCCACGCACTGGGCGGATCGCCCGGAGACGCTCCCCGAGGCCTGGCCGGTCGCGGCGCACGCTGCCGAGCGCCGCGCGACCTTCGCCTCGCAGTTCCCGGGTGAGCGCGTCGTCGTGGCCGCGGGTGCGATGAAGCAGCGCTCGAACGACACGTTCTACCAGTACCGCGCGCACAGTGCGTTCGCCCACCTCACCGGGTGGGGGTCCGCGAGCGAGCCCGGCGCCATTCTCGTGTTCGAACCTAGCGATGGAGGCCACGACGCCACCGTGTACTTCCGCGAGCGAGCCGGTCGCGACAGCGATGAGTTCTTCGCGAACCCTGAAATCGGTGAGTTCTGGATCGGGCCGCGCCCGTCGCTCGCGCAGGTCTCGGCGGCGCTCGGCGTCGCCACCGCCGCACTCGCGGAGTTCGTTGCCAGTGACGCCGATCGCACGCTCGACGACCCCGAGGTGGCCCGCGTCGCTTCCGAGCTGCGACTCGTGAAAGACGCGTACGAACTCGCCGAGATGCAGGCCGCGGTCGACGCGACGGCGCAGGGATTCGATGACGTGCTCGCGGCACTCCCGCAGGCGAGCGCGCACACGCGCGGCGAACGCATTGTCGAGGGCGTCTTCAACCAGCGCGCCCGCCTTGAGGGCAACACGGTGGGATACGAGACCATCGCCGCGTCGGGCCCCCACGCCTGCACGCTGCACTGGATTCAGAACGACGGCCCCGTGCGTGACGGCGATCTGCTGCTGCTCGACGCCGGAATCGAGCTCGACAGCCTGTACACCGCGGACATCACCCGCACAGTACCCATCTCGGGCACCTTCAGCGAGGTGCAGCGTCGTGTGTACGAGACCGTCCTCGAAGCGGCCGACGCCGCGCGCGCCATCGTGCAGCCGGGCATCCGCTTCCGCGAGGTGCACGCAGCCGCGATGGAGATCATCGAGCGCCGCACGCGCGAGTGGGGCTTCCTCCCCGAAGACGACGGCACCGCCTACTACCGTCGCTACATGGTGCACGGCACCAGCCACCATCTCGGCATGGATGTGCACGACTGCGCGCAGGCGCGCCGCGACCTGTATCTCGACGGCGTGCTCGAGGCCGGCATGGTCTTCACCATCGAGCCCGGGCTCTACTTCCAGCCCGACGACCTCACCGTACCCGAGGAGTACCGCGGCATCGGCGTGCGCATCGAAGACGACATCGTCGTGACGGCCGATGGCTGCGTGAACCTGTCGGCGGGGATTCCGCGCGAGGCCGCAGCGGTCGAAGCCTGGGTGCAGCGCCTGCGCGCGCCGCGCAGCTGACGCGAAGCGCGCGCCGCGGGCTCGCAGTACCGGAGGCTAGACTCTGTGGCCATGGTCTCCGGTACTGCACGCTCACGCGCTCCGTGGCGCAGCCGCGTATACGCCGTGGGAGCGACCGGCACCGCCGCTCTACTCCTCGGCACCACGGCGCTCGCACCGTTCTCCATGACGGCAGCGTTCGCGGCACCCGGCGACGCGACTGCGGCGAGCACGGGTATCACGCAGTCGGTCACCGCTGCGACGCCGATCGGCAGCGCCACGCAGGCCGGCATCGACGTCGCTGCGGCAGAGGCGCCCGCGACGACGCAGAAGCAGCCCACAACCGGCACCACCAGCAGCGCGCTCTACACGCTCGAGCAGTTCATGTTCAGCGGCGCCGTGAACTGGGGCGGCTACCGGTTCACCTACTACAGCGAGCAAGTGCTCCCAGGCCCGGGGCTCGAGATTCCCGGGCGCCACGTCAACGATGACGGCTACGTCAGCGACTCCGATGGCTACATCGTGCTCGCCGGCGACGCCCCGAAGGGCACGGTCTTCGAGACACCGTTCGGGCATCCCGGCAAAATCTACGATCGCGGCACGTTCGGCACGCACCTCGACGTCTACGTCCGCTGATTCGGTCTCGCATGCATCACTCCCAGCCTTGGCGCGTCGACGGTGACCCGACCACCGAGCACCTCGATCGCGAGGCACTGCGGCAGTTCCGGTTCACGAACGGCCTCGGCTTTCCGAGATCGTATGTCGACTTCATCGAGCGGTACGGGTGGGCCCGCACCTTCGGCCTGTGGCTGATCTACCCGCCCGTACACGCCGGCTTCGCCGATGGTCGGGCACGCGCCGAGCACCTCACCACGCGCTTTCGCGCGCAATTCCGTGAGGGTCGCGCCGACGACTTCGACTGGATGATCGAGCCCGATGGCTCGTGGGAGCTCGCGGAGCGTCTGGATGTGTTCGGCTGGAGCGAGAACGGTGATTTTCTGCTCTGGGATCCGGCAAACGCCACCGCAGACGGCGAGTTCCCGGTCTGGGAGTCGCGCCGCGCCGACTCCTTGCATCTGCTCGGGGCGACCCTCGACGAAGCGCTCCCTCGACTGCGTACGGAGTCGGTACTGCATCAGGAGCGCCCCGACCTGCCCGACGTCCAACCGCTCGCGGCGGTGCGCCTCTAGGCCTCCAGGGCGAGACGCGCGGCGCACTACTCGACGTCGCCGTCGACGTACACCCAGCGGCGGTCGGATCCGGATCGCGCAAAACGACTGCGCTCGCGCAGTTCGATGCGCCCCGCCGGCCCGCGACCGATCGCGGTGAACGTCACCGTGCCGGTCTCGTCGAACGGTCCGCCGCCCTCCGCGCCCTCGATGAACAGCCGTTTCCATTCGGTGCCGTCGTCGAGGTCGATTTCGTCGGGCCGTGTTGCCGGGTCCCAGCTCGCGCGCAGATACGCGGCGTCGCCAAGAGCAAATGCACTGAACCGCGACCGCATGAGGCGCTCTGCCGTGGGCGCCGGCTCCCCCGCGTGCAACGGGCCGCAGCACCCCGCGTAGGCGACGCCGCGGCCGCAGGGGCAGAGCGCGTCGGTCACGCGCCGAGGCCGCCCCGCAGGGCGCGCTCCAGGGTGTCGAGGCGCACGCCACCGAGTGCGAGCGCGTCGCGGTGGAAGGCGCGGATGTCGAAGGCTCCCCCGTCGCTCGTCGCGCGCGTGGATGCCTCATCGCGCAGTTGCTCCCAGATGCGCTGACCGACCTTGTACGACGGAGCCTGCCCGGCCCAGCCGAGGTAGCGGAGCACCTCGAAGCGCACGAAACCGTCGTTCATGTTGACGTTCTCGGCGAGGAACCCGAAGGCGTACTCGCCATCCCACACGCCGCCATCAGGGCGACGCTTGCCGAGGTGTACGCCGATGTCGAGCACGACGCGGGCGGCCCGCATGCGCTGACCATCGAACATGCCGAGGCGATCCGCCGGGTCATCGAGGTACCCGAGCTGCTCCATGAGGCGCTCCGCGTACAGCGCCCACCCCTCGGCGTGACCCGAGGTGCCGGCGAGCTGACGGCGCCACTCGTTGAGCGACCCGCGATTCACCACCGCCTGGCCGATCTGCAGGTGATGACCGGGCACGCCCTCGTGGTAGACCGTGGTGAGCTCGCGCCAGGTGTCGAACTCGGTGACCTCCTCGGGAACGGACCACCACATGCGGCCGGGGCGGGCGAAGTCGTCGCTCGGCCCGGTGTAGTAGATGCCGCCCTCCTGCGTCGGTGCGATGCGGCACTCGAGCGCACGGATCTGCTCGGGAATCTCGAACTGTGTGCCCGCGAGTTCGGCGACCGCACGATCGCTGGTCTCCTGCATCCAGCGCTGCAGCGCCTCGGTGCCGTGGAGCTTACGCGACGGATCCTGTTCGAGTTTCGCGATCGCCTCCGCGACGATGCCGGGGCGGGGCGATCCACCGACGATCTCGGCCGCCGTGCGCTCTTGTTCGTCGACCATGCGCGCGAGTTCCTCGAGCCCCCACTCGTACGTCTCGTCGAGATCGATCTTCGCGCCCAGGAACGCCTCCGAGGCGAGCGCGTAGCGATCCCGACCGAATGCGTCCGCGGTGGGCGCGTTCGGCGCAACCTCGCGCTCGAGGAAGTCGGCGAGCTCGGAGTAGGCAGTCGACGCTTCTGCGGCAGCCGCGGCCACCTCGATCGCGAGACCCGCCGGGATCCCCGCCGTGCCCGCGAGCCGCCCGAAGAAACCAAGATCTTCGGGCGTGCCGGCGGTGCGACGCGCTTGGGCGGCAACCTCTTCGACCTGGCGGATCGCCGGGACGAGACGCTGCCGCACCCCGTCCGCAAGCGTCTCGCGGTACCCCGCAAGCGACGCGGGCACGGCGCGCAGACGCGCCGAGACGTGCTGCCAATCCGCTTCGGTATCGGTGGGCATGAGGTCGAAGATGTCGCGGATGTTCTGCGACGGCGAGGCGATCACGTTCAGGTCGCGCAGATGCTCGCCCGCGTCGTGCTGCGCGAGCGAGAGGCGCAGTTCGGCTTCCAGGTCGGCGCGCGTCACGGCATCGACCTCGTCAACGGGCGCGGTCGCGACGAGCTCCGCGAGTGCGCGACGCTCATCGGCCGCGAGCGCCTCGGCGCCCTGCGGGGAGAGGTCGGGCAAGCCGTCCACGGTGCGGCCGATATAGGTACCGATCGTCGGGTCGTGTTCGACCAGGGTGTCCACCCAGGCCTCGGCGATACGGTCGATCGCGGTCTGCTGGCGCTGTTCAGTCATACGACAACGCTACGACGGAAACCTCGGCTTCTTCCGAGCGACGCGGCGACGACGCGAGAACCGGAGCGCGCGCACGCTACACTAAACGTATTCGCTGCGCATTCGCGCGCCCGCACGACCGAGGAGTTTCCGTGAAGATCCGCACCCGCATCGCCACCGCCGTGACTGTCGCGCTCGCTTCGGTCTTCGTCGCTGCCCCCGCATTTGCGAGCGGCGGCGGAGACGATACGGCGTCGATGCTGTCGCACGCGGGCGAGCCGCTCAACTACGCGGGTATCGCCGCGGTCGGCATCGTACTGCTGCTCATCGTGCTCGTGGGCTCCACGCTCGTCGGCAACCTCTTCGAAAAGAAGTAAGCGCAGCACTCAGACATCACCGTACGAAGGGCGGCGATCCGGATTCGGATCGCCGCCCTTCGGCATTGCGGCACCTGAGTGCGCTCAGGCTCGCACCGCGTTCAGCTGCGCACCACGCGAATGCCAGACACCGACGTATCGACGGCGCCGCGCACATACCCCGTGGGCGACGCCGCTACGGCCTGCAAGAACGCGACGGTTTCGGCCGTCACCTCCTCGCCCGGAAGCAGGTTCGGAATACCCGGCGGGTACGCGGCGAGCGTGTCGGCGGAGATACGGCCGACCGCGTCCGCAGCGGGCACCACTTCGCTGTCGCCGAAGTACGCGTCGCGTGGCAGCACGCGCAGTGCGCCGGGCTCGGGCAACTCGGGGAAGCCTGCTGCGGCCTCGGTGTCGGGGTCGGCAAGTGCAGCCGTGGCGACCTCGTCGAGCGCCGAGATCACGCGCTCGACGTCGGGAACGTTGAGCGCACCGATCACGGCGACGACACTCGTCGCCGTCGACATCTCCAGGTAGATGCCGTGCTCGGCGCTCATGCGACCGCGCACCCAGTGCCCGCTGCGGCCGATGCGAGAGACGTCGATGGGCACCCGGAGGCGGTCGGTCGCCACGATGTCGGGGAACGCGTCGAAGCCGTCACTGATGATGGCGAAGCGGACGTCGGCGCGGAGCCGATCCCGAATCTCATCGGCCGCGCGGATCGCCTCGCCGATGCGCACCTCACCCTGCACCAGCGCGCGCCGCGCCTCGTCGAGCGACCCCATCAGCAAGCTGCTCATCGAGGTGGACGCCGTCATCGAGTAGGCGCGGGCGACCAGCGGCTCGAGACGGTCGGCGAAAGGCCCCTCGCCAAGGTGCAGCATTGCCGACTGCGTCAGCGAACCGGCGAGCTTGTGCGTGCTCGACACCACGAGGTCGGCGCCGAGACGGGCCGGAGACTCGGGCAGGTCGGCATGGAAGCCGAAGTGCGCTCCCCAGGCGCCGTCCACGATGATGGCCGCGTCGTGCGCGTGCGCCACCTCGGCAAGACCGGCGACATCTGCGGTCGACCCGAAGTAGCTGGGCGACACGACGTACACGCTCGACACCGCACGGCCTGCCTCAGCCTCTCGCGTGAGTGCGGCTTCCAGTGCCGCGGGCGTCAGTCCGTGGGCGATGCCGTGATGCGCGTCGATCCCGGGCCGCACGAATGCGGGTACGAGACCTGAGAGCAGCACTCCGTCGGTCAGACTCGAGTGCATGCTGCGCTGCACGAGGATGCGCTCGCCGAGCCCGCGCACCGCGATGGCGGCGGTGCGGTTCGCCTGCGAGGCACCGTTCGTCAGGAACCACGTGCGGCGTGCGCCCCAGGCCTCGGCGGCGAGCTGCTGCGACTGCGCGAGCGGCGAGTCCTCGCCCAGATCGATGCCCTCGAGCATGAGCGGGATATCGACTGCGGGCACCCGCTCGCCGAGAAGGTCGGTGAGGTGGGCGGCACCGTGCTCGGGGTCACTGCCGTGCCCCGGCACCATGAGCGACATGGGGCGGGCGTCGGCGAACCGGCGCAGCGCGTCGGCATACGGAGCCGTGAGCTGCGCGGGCGATGCGGCGGCGGCTTCCCGTGACCGAGGCGCGGGATCGGTGCCCCGCGCCGTGGGCCCGGCGGCACCACCGATCGGTGCCACGGTCGGGGCTTCGTTGCCCAGCGGCGAATGACGGGGGTCGATACGCGAATCCTGTTCCAGCATGACTCCAGCGTGGCCGCGCAGGGCGCCGGCGTGAAGCCCGCAATCGCCTCCCGGGAGCCATATACTGTCTGGAACGCACCGGGGCGAATGACCCCGGTTGATCCAGAAGAACCGAGGTACCCGGTGATTGATTTCCGACAGCTCCAAGCGCTTAGCGCGGTAGCCGCGGAGGGATCCGTAGCGCGCGCGGCCAAGCGTCTGGGGTGGAGTCAGCCGACCGTGGACTACCATCTCAAGAACCTCGACCGCCTCGTCGGCACGGATCTGACGACGCGGAGTACCCGAGGCAGCAAGCTCACGACCGCGGGCAACCTCATGCTCGAACGCGGCGACGAGATATTGAGTCTTGCCGACCGCGCGCTGACCGACGTGCGCGATCTGGCGCAGCTCGGCAAGATTCGTCTGCGCTTCGGCACGTTTCCGACGGCGGCGTCACGGCTGCTCCCCGGCATCGCCAGCCGCGTCGCCGAACTCGGTATTGAACTCGACGCGACGCTCGAAGAACTCGCACCACTGATCACCCGCATCAACCAGCACACGCTCGACGCCGCGCTCGTCTACGCGGCGGGCGGGTATCGGCTCCCGTTCCGCGCCGAGGTGCACACCACGCACCTCTTCACCGACCCGATGCTCATCGCGTTACCCGCGACGCACCCCGCCGCGTCGCACGCGTCGTTCGACCGCGAGGCGCTGTTGTCGCTCGCCGACGACAGCTGGGTCATGGGATCAACACCGGGCGATACGCTGGACGACCTCGTGCGCGAGCTCTTTCATGCCGAGGGGCTGCAGGTCAACGTTGCGATTCGCACGGACGACTATTCGGTGGTACTGGGGCTGATCGCCGCCGGCATGGCCGTCGCGCTCGTGCCGAGTCTCGTGAGCTTCAACCCGCCGGAGGGAGTCGTGCTGCGGCCGATCGAGGACCCGAGATATGCGCGCGAGCTGCTGCTCGCGGCTCCGGCCGGGCCAGGTGGCCCATCAGCGGCCGTGCGCCAACTCGCCGAGGCGGTGCGGCGCTCGATCAGTGCCCTCGGGTAGGGCGCGGTGCAGTGGGAGGGGCGCCGAACGGCGTCCCTCCCACTGAGCGGGTCAGTGCCCGCCGTGGCCGCCCGAGGTCTCCTCGGGCTTCTTGATGAAGAACGACAGTACGATCGGCACCACCGCGATGCACGCCGCGGTAAAGAACGCCGCGTGCGCACCCGGCGCACCCGCATCGGCGGTGGCGAGGCCGTCAGCCTCACCGGCGTGCAAGAAGCTCGAGTAGATCGAGATCAGCACAGCGGTGCCCGCGGCACCGCCCACCTGCTGCAGCGTATTCAGCGCCGCGGATCCGTGCGAGTACAGCGAACGCTCGAGCGAACCGAGCGATGCCGAGAACAGCGGGGTGAATGAGCCCGCGAGGCCCAGCGACATCGCGATCTGTACGAGCATGAGGAACCACATCGGCGTGTGCGTGCCCACGGTCGAGTACACGAACATCGCCGCGGCGATCAGAATCGTGCCGGGCACGAGCAGTGTCTTCGGCCCGCGGGCATCGTAGATGCGCCCCATGACCGGCCCGAGCACGCCCATGAGCACCGAGCCCGGCAGCAGCACGAGGCCGGCGGCGGTCGGATCGAGCCCCGCCACATTCTGCAGATACAGCGGCAGCAGCGAGAACGTGCCGAACATCGCGAGCGAGATGATCGCCATGATGATGACCGACAGCACGTAGTTGCTCGAGCGGAACACTCGCAGATCGAGCAGTGCATCGTTCTTCTTCTGGAGCGCGAGCTGACGCCACACGAACAGTGCGAGGAACACGACTCCGCCGCCGATGATGATGGCGGTCATCGCGGGGCCGCCCGTCGAGGCGCCGTGTCCACCCAGCTGGCTGAGTCCGAAGACGATGCCACCGAAGGCGAGCGCCGAGAGCACGATCGACAGCACGTCGATCGGCGCGTGCGTGGTCTCGCCGAGATTGGTCATCCACTTGGCGCCGAGCAGCAGCGCGATGATCGCGATCGGCAGAATGATGCCGAAGAGCCAGCGCCACCCGAGCGTGTCGAGCACGACGCCCGACAGCGTCGGGCCGAGTGCGGGTGCGAGGCTGATGACGAGGCCGACACGCCCCATCATGCGGCCGCGCGACTGCGGGGGCACGACATTCATGACGGTGGTCATCAGCAGCGGCATCATGATGCCGGTGCCGGCTGCCTGCACGACACGACCGACAAGCAGCACGCTGAATCCGGGCGCGACCAGGCAGATGAGCGTGCCGAGCACAAAGGTGGAGATGGCCGCCAGGAACACCTGACGGGTGGTGAAGCGCTGCAGCATGAAGCCGGTCGTCGGGATCACGACGGCCATGGTGAGCATGAAGGCACTGGTCAGCCACTGCCCCAGCTCGGGCGGAATGCCGAGCGTGACGTTGAGCTCGGGAATGGCAATCGCCATCGTGGTTTCGTTCAAGATCGCGACGAACGCGGCGATCAGCAGCAGCCAGATGACCCGCATGCCTGCGGGGTCGATGGTGTCGCCCGCCGATTTCGGCGTGCGTACGGAAGCGGTATCGGGTGTCAAAAGTGGCACTCCTCGAGAAGACGACGCTGCCCCGGGCCAGGAGCGCGCGAAGCTCCTCGTAGGCAGACGTATGAGTCTAACCGAGATCCGCGGGTTTCCATTCCGCGGATCTCCAACTGTTTACTTCCCGAACGGATCGCCGAGCCGTGCGAGGAACTCCCGCGTCTCCGGGCGCTCGGGGTGCTCGAAGATCTGCTCGGGCGTGCCCGACTCGACGATGACGCCGTCTTTGAGGTAGACCACCCGGTCGGCGACGCGCCGTGCGAACGACATCTCGTGCGTCGCCATCACGATCGTGGAGCCTGCCTCTTTCAGCTCGCGCACCAGATCGAGCACCTCGCCCACGAGCTGCGGGTCGAGCGCGCTCGTGATCTCGTCGAGCAGCAGCAGTTCGGGATCGGTCGCGATCGCGCGCGCGATCGCGACGCGCTGCTGCTGACCGCCCGAGAGACGATCGGGGTACTCCCCCGATTTCTCGCCGAGCCCGATACGGGTGAGCAGTTCGAGCCCGCGGCGCTCGGCCTCGGCTCGCGGCGTGCGGAAGACCTTGCGCGCGGCGAGCGTCACGTTGTCGAGTACGGTCATGTGCGGAAAGAGGTTGTAGTGCTGGAAGACGACACCGATCCGAGCGCGCACGGTGTCGGCATCGGCGCGCGGGTCGGTGATGTCATCACCGGCGAGCAGAATTCGCCCATCGTCGACCTGCTCGAGCAAGTTCACCGTCTTCAGCAGCGTCGACTTCCCCGAACCCGATGCGCCGATCAACACCACGGCCTCGTGCCGGTGCACGGTCAGATCGATGCCGCGCAGCACGGCCTGGTCGCCGAAGCGCTTGACGACCCCCTGCACGTCGAGCACGGGGTCGGTCGGGTGATCCTGAGCGGTCACACCACACCTCCGATCTGTTCGCGTCGCTGTGCCCGGGCCGTGAGCCAATCCGTGAGACGAATGAACGGCAGCGACAGCAGCACGAACAGTACTCCGGCGAGCACATAGGGCGTGAAGTTATAGCTCGACGCCACCTCGATCTGCGCCGCGCGCACCGCGTCGACCGCGCCGAGCACTGAGATCAGGCCGACGTCCTTCTGCATGGAGACGAAGTCGTTCATGAGGGCGGGCGTGACCTTGCGCACGGCCTGCGGCAGCACCACGAGTCGCAGCGTCTTCGCGTGGCTGAGCCCGAGTGAGCGTGCCGCCAGCCGCTGCGACGGGTGCACGGCGTCGATGCCGGCCCGGAGCACCTCGGCGATGTAGGCCGAATAGCAGAGAATGAGTGCGATTGTTCCCCAAAACTGCGCTGGGAGCCGCCCGGTCAGTTCGAGCCCCGGAATGCCGAACCCCACCAGGTACAGCACCAGCAGCACGGGGATTCCACGGAAGATGTCGGTGTAGCCGGCCGCGAGCAACCGGATCGGGGTGAAGACCGGGCCGCGCAGCGTCCGAGCGATCGCGAGCAACGTGCCCAGCACGCCCACGCCAATCGCCGCAACGAACAGCACCTGGATGTTGAGCCACAGCCCCTTGATCACGCGCGGGAACGACTCGACCGCGACCTGCGGGTCGAAGAACGTCTCGCGCACCCGCTCCCAGCCGGGGCTGTTCACGAGCACCAGCAGAATCAGCGCCGCGAACACGAGCGTGCTCGCGATGCTGATCAGGATCGACTGCTGCCCGCGCGACCGTCGGTAGGCGCGTCGGTCGAGCTCGATCTGGCTGACGCCGCCCGGCTGCGTGGCCGACGAGCCGGCTCGGTCAGGTGAGTGGGTCACCCGACGACTACTTCAGTACGGGAGCGCCCTGGTCGGCGATCCACTCGGCGGCGAGCTGGTCGAGCGTGCCGTTCTCGCGTAGCGCGTCGACTGCCTTCGTGACGTCGGCGGTGAGCGCCGAGCCCTTGGGCAGCACGAAAGCGAAATCATCGCCGCCCGACTGCGAATCGAGCTGGCCGACGATGACACCGTCGTCGAGCTGGGCGTCGCGCACGTAGAAGGCGCCCGGCAGGTCGGTGACTAGTGCGTCGATGGTGCCGTTCTTCAGTGCGGCGACGGTGTCGTCGACCGAGTTGAAGACCTGCAGCTCCTGGGTCGGCGCGATGACCTGCTCCGCCACCTCGAGCGAGGTGGTGCCGGAGGCGACACCGATGGTCGCGTTCTTCAGGTCGGCGATGCTCGTCGCTTTCGCGGCGTCCGTGCCGCCCGCTGCGACAACGGCCTGCGTCGTCGTGTAGTACGGCGACGAGAAATCGACGGCCTGCTTGCGCTCATCGCTCACGGAGAACTGCTGAATGTTGAGGTCGAAGTCTTTCGGCCCCGGCGCGATCGCGGCGTCGAAGCTGGTGCGCACCCACTCGACGTCGTCTTTCGCGTACCCGAGCTCATCGGCGACCGCGTAGGCGACCGCAGCTTCGAAACCCTCGCCGCTCTCCGGAGCATCATCGATCACCCACGGCGCGTAGGCGGGCTCGCCGGTGGCGATGGTGAGCTTGCCCTCGGTCACCGCACCGACGCCGGCGTCATCGCCGGTCGCACCGTTGGTGCATGCGGAAAGGGCGAGCATCGCTGCTGCGCCGACGGCGAGGGTCGCGGCGAGGCGTGACGTGCGGAACATGGGACTCCTTGGCTTCGGGCGGACGCGCAGGATCGCGGGCATCCGGACGGGGTTCATTCTACGAGACATCACCGGGCGTGATGAACGGATCGGTAACGCTCCACCCCGCCGACGATCGTGCGCCGCGCCCGCCCGGCCCCGGCTTCGACGAGTTCGGCAAGCGCCGCGTCGGGGTCGTGCACGGGAACGGCGAAGAATGCGAGGTCGGCCATGGCGCCGACGCCGAGTTGGCCGATGCGACGCTTGCCCACGTTCAGCCCGAGCGCGGTCGCCCCGCCCAGGGTCGCCGCACCGAACAGTCGCTGGTGCAGATCGTCGCCGCGGTATCCCTGCGCACGCGCGACCTGGTACAGCTTGGCGACATCGGCGAGCAGGTCGAGCGACGGCGATGACGACAGCGAGTCGGTGCCGACCGCGATGGCGTTGCCCTCGCGGAGGTACGCCGCGACCGGGGGCATATCGAGCCCGATCACCTCATTCGACCGCGGGCAGAGCGCCACGCTCGTGCCGCGAGCGCGCAGCAGCGCACGATCTTCGGCACTCACGTAGACGCCGTGCGCAATGTGGCAGTCGGGCCCGAGCACCCCGAGGTGGTCGACGAACTGCGTCGATGAGACGCCGATGCCGTGCGACCGCAGCGCGCGAAAACTATCTGCGCCGAGTTCGGGCCAGGCCCCGTGCCCGCCCGGGCCGGCGCCCACGTAACCGTCGATGCCGTCGAACTCGCGCTCCATGTGGGCCTCGGCGAGGTGAATGTGCAGGCGCAGTCCCTCTTCCCGCACGATGTCGGGCAGCTCAAGGAGCGGTTGCACCTCGAGCGAATAGGGCGCGTGCGGCGAGACACCGGCACCGGGAGGGGTCGGGATGTTCCGGATCTGCTCGCGCACGGCGTCCTTCGCCTCCGGAGTCCAGTCGGCGTTGTTCGCCCCGTAGACCTCCCAGTAGGCGATGCCGTGCATGCCGGCGTCGTGCAACGCGCTGAGCGCCTCACGGTCGGTCACGACGTCGGCCGCGGCGGTCACGCCCGCGGCGAGCGAGAGTCGAGCGCCCTCGGCCGCGGCCGCGGCCCAATCGTGAGACTCGCGGGCGTACACCGCGTCGAAGGCATCGCCCCAGTGATCGAAGCCCGTGTAGTTGCGGGCGGCGACTTCGCGCATTCCCGTGTACTGCAGATGCGTGTGCGCGTTGACCAAACCAGGTGCGAGCACCCCGTCCCAGCGCTCTTCCGTGAACGACGCGCCCCGCTCGGCGAGCACCTCGAGCACCCACCGCCGATCACCGACATGGACGATACGATCCCCCTGTACCGCGACCGCACCGTCGATGATGCGCGGGCTGGTCACGGGGAAGACGAGGGCCGCGCTGTAGACGACGATCGGTGCTGCAGGGTTCACCCGTTCGAGTGTAGGGCGTCCGGCTCCGATGCCCCCGCACGATAACGGTGCACGGTCCAGTGCTGCGCGGCGCCGCCCGGTCGCGTTCCCACGGGCGACGGCTCGACCGAAGCCCCCAGCGCATCGAGTGCGGCACGGGCCACGCGATCCTCGGCGGCGGCCGACAGCGTGTGCAGTCGCGGCTCGGCATCTTCGGACGCGATGAGTCGTGCGATCGCCGAGAGCTGGGTGGCGAACGACAAGTCCATCACCTCGATCGGGTTGCCCTCGGCTGCGGTGTAATTGATCCCGCCGCCGCCGGCGAGCACTCGCGGCCCGGGCCCGTCGGCGCCCGGAGCGCGCCACTCCACGATGTCGGGGCCCGCGACCGCCGGCCGCCAGCCCGCGTCGCGAAGCTCGTCCAGCGCGAGTTCGTCATCAATGCCACCCGCTACCGCGACCACTGCACCGGCCGGCATGAGCGCGAATGCGGCCGCGCCGATCGTGTGCCACACACCCGTCGCGCTGACCACCACGTCGGCAGTGGGAAGCGCTGCCGCGGCGGTCGCGACCTCGTGCCCGTCGTGCACCGCCGACAGCGCACGCACCGCGTCGCGTTCGACGACCGTGACGCGAGCTCCGAGTGCGGCGGCGAACTGCGCCACGCCTTGACCCACGGGCCCGTACCCATAGACGACCCAGTGCTCGCCCGCCACCCCGCGGTACTCATGTCCGGCGGCGGCGTGATCGCGCACGTCTCCGATCGCGAAGACGCACGATTGGCCGGTGCCGATCCGGTTGTCGAAATCGGTCTTGGTGCGTGCGTCGTTGACCGCGATCACCGGAACCCGAAGCGCACCGAGCGACGCCATCTCGTGCACTGGTCGCACGCCGCTCGTCGTCTCTTCAGCGACGCCTCGCAGCGCCGCCAGTGCCGCGCGCCGTTCCGTGTGGGCAAGTCTCAGCAGGTGCGCCCCGTCATCGACGAGATAGGCCGGGGCCCAGTCGAGCAGTGCTGCGGCATGCCGCGCGTCGACTTCGGCGGCATGCGCGGCATCGACCGCGTGCTGCGGGGCGAACACCGCGACACGGCCGTCACCCGCCAGCGCCGCAGCGATTTCGGGGTCGGTCTCCGACACCGCGCTGAAGACCGCCACCTCACATCCGGCCTCGGCCAGCGTTCGCGCAAATGCCGCGGTCTTCGGTTCGAGAACGAGGCTGACACCGATACGTGCCCCATCGTCTCGGCGTGAGGCTGCCGTGCGCACCTCGTCGGCGAGCGCCGCCGTTGCGGGCATGCCGGCGACCGCCCAGGCGATCCGCGACTCAGCGTCGGCGTTGCGCAGCGACTCCGTCGAGCCGTCGAGCCCGATGCGCATGCCGGGGAGTCCGCTCGAGTGGGGATCCCGCTCGGCGCTGCCCGCAGAGATGGACGCCGGATCAACGCGATCCACGAACGCGAAATCGACGTCTTCGCCAGCCCCCCGCAGACGCACGCCCATGCCCCGAAGCACCCACGAGAGTTCGCGCTGCAACTCCGGGTCCGACAGCACAACGGAGGCGGTGCGCCCGGCGAGCAACCGGTTGCCGACGCGAGCTGCGGATCGCACCGCGCGTTCACTGCGCAGTGCCGTGGCAAAATCACGGGTCACGGGTCTCTCCCTTCGAGTTTGGTGACGCGGACGCACCCGGTGTGGGCGACGCGGAGTCAGACGCCGAATCCGCGTCATCAGATGCTTCACGCCACTGCGCGCACGCCGCATCCGCGTCATCGGGCAGCCCCAGTGCGGCACGCGCGGATGCGGCCGCACTCCCCACGTCTTCGGCGCCTTCCCAGCGGTAGTCGAGCGCTTTTTCGGCGCTCAGCTTCGCGACGCGAGCCGCCTGGCCCTCATCGTCTTCGAGCGTGCGGGCGACCTCGGCGATGCTGCCCGCCGCCGCATCGGGCCAGCGCGTGGTCGACGCGGTGAGTGCGGCTGCCGCATCTGCGCTGTGCTTCGCGACCGCGCGCATGCGCTGTGCAAAGTCGGCCACGTCAACGGACTCGACATCGCCCGAATCGCGCTCGGCGGCACGGTCTGCTTCCAAGCGCAGGCGATCCAGCGCGACATCGGCGTCATCCCAGGCCGCATTGACCGGGCAGACCGCTTCCAGATACTCCGCGCCGGCTTCGGACACGGTGAGCTCCTGCGGCTCCGGAACCTCCTCGGCGCACCCGGTGAGGCCGCAAATCAGCATCACGACGCCCAGCGGCACGAACACACGAAGCGATACACGCATGCCCCCAGACTACTGACCACCTCCTGACCACGCGTGTCGCACGCCGGCAGTAGGCTGACGCCATGTCGAGATATCAGAACGAAGCGGAAGCCGCCGCCGACGGCTTCACCATCGTGCACGAACCCGAGCGCGCGTGCTACGCGGTGTACGCCGAGGGTGGCCGTCTCGTCGGCGAAGCGCACTACTCGTTGCTCGGTGACGGCGAGATCGATTTCGACCACACCGTCGTCGCTCCCGAGTTGCGCGGATCGGGCATCTCGGGGCTGCTCGCGCATCGCGCGGTCACCGGAGACGCGGTCGGCGCACGCACCATTCGCGCATCGTGCTGGTTTATCGCCGGGTACCTCGAGCGGCACCCCGAGCTTGTCAGCGACGCGGGCTGACCGAACCGTCCGTGACGCGGGGATCACCCGCGGTCTGCTGGACTACTCGGCCACGTCGCGATCCTTGCGCTTGAACATGCTCTTCTTCGCGGGCGGCGCCGCGTGCTGCTGCACCAGCGCTGTGAGATCTTTCTCGATCAGCTGCTGAATGCGCTGATCGCGCTCGTCGCGGTACTCGTCGTTGTCGCCGCCGCTGTAGTAGGGGTGCTGCGCGCGATCGGCGAGCGAGGTGCCGATTTCGTCCCAGGCCATGCTGCGCGCGCGTTCCGCCGCCGAGTCCAGGTACGCCTCGTCTGCCGCTCGCGCACGCAGCTCTTCGGCGACCTTCTCGTACACTTCCTGTCGGTGACGGAGTGTGCGGTTGTCGTCGTTGCCGTAATCGGACTCGCTCCACGAGCTGCGACCGGTATCACGAATCTCCCCGCGCATTCGAGCGATGTGCTGCGCGTCCCGTTCCCGCTCAACCGCAAGGTCAACGGTGGCTTCCCGCACCATGTCGACGATCTGCGCGGCGTCGTAATCGACGTGCTTCTTCAGCGCATTCATGATGATCGCGTTCTTGACCGTCATGCGCACCGCGACATCGGCGACAAGAAGCCCCTGCTCGGCGATCTCCTCCACCGGTGCGAGCACGCGTCTCGGCAGCCGGCGGGGCGGGCGCGACGACTTCCGCTTGCGCTTCTTGAGCCAGCCGAACATCGCGCTCCTTCCCGGCCGTCAAGGCCACTCCGCATCATTATCGCGCATGCTCGGCCGGGTGCCCTGATTTCGGCGGGCTCACGGCGCGCCCGGTGCTGCCGGTGTCATGCGTGGCGTTTACCGCGCACTGCACGAAGCTGGCTGCGACTCAGAGCCGTGAATGATCCGGCGTCGCCTCCAGAGACACCCAGACCGAGGCTGCTGCTGCCGGGCCGAGGCTGACAGCCGAGGCATCGTCTGCATCGGCGACGGCTCCGAGATCTCCGACACGCACCGTCACGGTCTCGGAGTACGGCTGCCCCGGGAGCACGTGCAGCACCGCGTCGACGACGATGTCGCGACTCGCGAAAAACTGCAGCATGCCGTTGTCGGCATCGGAGATGCGCTCGACGCGCACCCGGCAGGGCGCGGGCGCCGCGATGAGCTGTACTGCATCGGGTCGGTGCACGGCCCCCGAAGCACTCGGAATGGGATCGCCGTGGGGATCCCGCGTCGGAAACCCGAGCACGCGATCCATACGATCGATCAATGCGTCCGACACCGCATGCTCGAGGCGGTCGGCCTCGTCATGCACCTCGTCCCACTCGTACTCGAGATGCCGCACGAGGAATGTTTCGATCAGGCGGTGCCGACGAATCATCGACACGGCATGCACGCGGCCTAGATCGGTGAGGGTGACACTGCCGTACCGGGCGTGCCCGACGAGTTCAAGGTCTGACAGCTTGCGAAGCGCGTCCGAGACCGTGGAGAGCCGCACCCCGGCGGATTCCGCGATGGCCGAGTTCGACACGGGCGCGTCTGACCACTCCTGCAGCCCCCAAATCACCTTGAGATAGTTCTGCATGCTCGGGGAGAGATCGTCGACGCTCACAGATTCAGAATACTCGGGCACCTGACGCGGCCCCCCTTTCGGCATCCGCGGGTGCGACCACGCCGCGCGCGAGATCGCGCAGCGCGCGCAGCGCATCGGCGTAGACCGCATCGTCGGTGCCGCCCATACCGATGACCAGCCCGAACATGCGCTCGCTCGCGAGATGGCGCCAGTACGATCCGAGCGCCGCGACCCCGAGCCCGAAGGGGAACTCCGCACTCGGTGCGTTTGCGCGCGCCACCAGCTCGACCTCGAGCGCGTCCGCCGCGCCGCGCGTCAGCTCAATGACGGCATGCAGCCCGCCGCTCAGCGGTCGAGGCCGCAGCCCGGGGACACCGACGAACGCGTCAGAGATCAGGTCGCGGCGGCGCGCGTGACGCCGTCGCTGCCGCGCGATGTTGCGCCGCAGCGCACCGCTTGCGAGGTACTCCGCCAGTGCGCGCTGCACCGCAATCGCGACGGGCGATCCGAGATCTCGCCGCACCGGGTAGAGCATCCGCAGCACGTGCTCGGGAGCGCGGAGGTACCCTGCGGCGAGCGCGGGGGTTACCGTGCTTGAGAAGGTGCCGAGCGTGATGACGCAGCGCTGCTCGGGGTCGTCGAGTGCTGCGAGCATGGGCAGCGGGCTCCCGGAGACTCGAAACTCCGAGTCGAAGTCGTCTTCGATGACAAGCACTCCGCTCCGGCGCGCCCACTCGAGAAGTTCGAGGCGACGCGGCAGCGGAAGTGATCCGCCGAGCGGATACTGATGGCTCGGTGTGACGATGACGAGGTCGAGTACTCCCTCGGGGAGCCGGTCCACGCGCAGCCCCTGCTCATCGACGGGCAATGCCACCACCTGCGCACCGTGGCGGGTGGCGACGGCCCGAAGCGAGGGGTAGCCGGGGTCTTCGACGCCGACGACGAGTGCGTTGCCGCGAGTGGTGCCGAGCGCGGTGAGTAGCAGCCCGAGCCCCTCGCGTGCGCCGGCGGTGACGAGCACATCGGAGGACGCCGTCGGGGTCGCGCGCACCCGGCGCAGGTGATCGCCGATCTCGGCGCGCAGCCGCGACTCTCCGAAGGCGTGCGGGGCATGATCTGAGAACTCGAGCGCCGTGCGCCAAGCCGAGCGCCACGCGGAGCTCTCGAGCGCTCCGCTCGACCCGGCGCCCGGCGACAGCGGCGGTCGGGAGTTCTTGCCGCGCGGATCGGGGGGCAGTGCGGAAGCTCGTGTGGACTCTGCATCCGCTGCGGGGACGGCGAGTGACGCCCGGATCGCGGGGGCTCCGGTGAACGGTGCGCCCGACGGCGACTCGCGCGTCACGTGGGCGGCGCCGTCGCGGGCGGCGAGCGCCGGATTCACGCGGGTGCCTCGACCTGCCTCTGCGTACAGGTACCCCTCCGCGAGCAACTGCTCGTAGGCGGCGACGACGACGCCGCGCGCCACCCCCGTGCTGCTCGCGAGCGCCCGCGACGACGGCAAGTCGTCCCCGGGCAGCAACTGCGCGCTCAAAATGGCCGAGCGGAGTGCCGTCGCGAGCTGCACCGGCAATGGCTCGGCGCGGCCGCGATCGACCGGCAGCACGAGTTCGGCGGGATCGCGGCGCTCGGAATGCATGGCGCCAGTGTGCCACAGTGGCGCAGTATTGGTCCATCGATGTTGCTGCAGAATGGATCTTGAGACAGACCATTTCTCGAGGCAATCTGGTGCGCATGCCCGCACAACCGTCAGCTTCAGCCCACCCTTCAGCCCGCACTCCGCCCACAAGTACGGAAAACAACGCCGCCCCAGTCGTCACGGTGCAGCGCGGACTCGCCCGCATGCTCGTCGGGGGCGTCATCATGGACGTGGTCACCCCCGAACAGGCGCGCATCGCCGAAGACGCCGGTGCGGTCGCCGTGATGGCGCTGGAGCGCGTGCCGGCAGACATCCGCGCGCAGGGCGGCGTGGCGCGCATGAGCGATCCCGACCTCATCGAATCGATCCAAAGAGAAGTCTCGATTCCGGTAATGGCGAAAGCGCGCATCGGCCACTTCGTCGAGGCCCAAGTGCTCCAGGCACTGCGCGTCGACTTCATCGATGAGAGCGAGGTCCTCTCCCCCGCAGACACGGCGCACCACATCGACAAGCGCGCATTTACCGTGCCATTCGTCTGTGGTGCGACCCACCTCGGCGAGGCACTCCGTCGCATCACCGAGGGCGCCGCCATGATTCGCTCAAAGGGCGAGGCAGGAACTGGCGACGTCTCTGAAGCGACTCGGCACATTCGCACGATCCGCGCCGAAATCGCGCGATTGGGTGCGCTGAGCGAGGACGAGCTCTTCGTCGCCGCGAAAGAACTCCAGGCCCCGTACGATCTGGTGTCGGAGGTCGCGCGCGCTGGCGAGCTCCCGGTGGTGCTGTTCACCGCGGGCGGCATCGCGACTCCGGCGGACGCGGCGATGATGATGCAGCTCGGCGCTGACGGCGTGTTCGTCGGCTCGGGCATCTTCAAGTCGGGCGATCCAGCTCGACGAGCAGCGGCGATCGTGCGCGCGACCGCCCAGTACGCTGACGCCGACCGCATTGCGGAGGCCTCGCGCGGCCTGGGAGAGGCGATGGTCGGCATCAATGTCGCCGATCTTGCGGCACCGCATCGGCTCGCCGAGCGCGGGTGGTAACGAAGGCAGCGCGGCGCCTGACCTGCGGCGTCCTCGCGGTGCAGGGCGGTGTCGCCGACCACCTCGCCATCGTGGCGGCACTCGGTCACACCGCAGTCGCGCTGCGCACCGCCGCAGAGGCCTCCGGACCCGACGGGCCGCGCTTCGACGCGCTCGTGATCCCGGGAGGCGAATCGACCGTGATCAGTCGACTGCTCGACCTCTGCGATCTGCGGGAGCCCCTCGCGGGCGCGATTGCCGCCGGCGTGCCAACACTCGGCACCTGTGCGGGGTTGATCCTGCTCGCCCGAACCGTGCGCAATCGCGGCCCCGCTCGCCCCGGGTTCGCGGCACTCGACGTCGCGGTGCGGCGCAATGCGTTCGGCCCCCAGTTCGATTCGGTGGCGGATCGCTTCGAGGTCACCGGTGTCGACCTCGTGGGCGGCACTGCCGACGTGCACGGTGCCCTCATCCGAGGGCCCGAGATCGAGCACTGCGGCCCAGGGGCACGAGCGATTGCCACGCATCGCGGCCGCGTGATCGGGGCGACATCACTCGACGGTGGAGACGATCCCGACGGCAGCCCGCTGCGCCGCCTGGGCAGCGTCACCGGCCTCGCGTTCCACCCCGAGGTCTGCGGGGAGACCCGGTTCCACGCCTCGCTGCTCGAGGCCGCGGCGCGGCGCTGACGCGTCAGGTCGCGGGAGCCTGACCCGGCGCCGATTCCGGATCCGGAGCGGGACCGACCTCTGGACCACCCTCCGTCCGAATGAAGGTCGCGCCGGTGTGCGCGAGACGCTCGTGCATCACGTCGAACGCCGCCGCGTTGTCGTCGATGAGCACGAATCGGCGATCGAGTTCGGCCGCCGCAGCTCCCGTCGTGCCGCTCCCCGCAAACGGATCGAGTACCCAGTCGCCCGAGCGCGTCGACGCCTGAATGATGCGCCGCATGATGCCCACGGGCTTTTGCGTCGGGTATCCCGTGCGCTCTTTGCCCGTCGGCGACACGATGGTGTGCCACCACACATCCGTCGGCAACTTGCCGAGCGCAGCTTTCTCGGGCGTCACAAGACCCGGCGCCATGTAAGGTTCGCGGTCGACCGCGTCGGCGTTGAACGTGTACCACTCGGGATGCTTCGCGTAGACGAGGATGTTGTCGTGCTTCGCCGGCCAGCGCCGCTTCGTGCGCGCACCGTAGTCGTAGGCCCAGATGAGCTCATTGATGAAGCACTCCGGCCCGAAGAGCGCATCGAGCAGCACCTTCGCGTAGTGCACCTCTCGATAGTCGAGATGCAGGTACAGCAGACCGTCGAGCGCGAGGAGACGCCAGGCCTCCTCGATGCGGGGTTCGAGAAAATCCCAGTAGTCGGAGAAGCGGTCATCGTACGCGTGCGTCATTTCGCGAGTCACGCGATACCCCTGCCCACGGAAGCCGAGGCGGTCACCCGAATCGGGTTCCAGTGGGCCGGTCACCCGTGTGCCACGCACGCGCTCAGCACGGCGCGCACGCCCCGTATTGAACGGCGGATCGAGGTAGACGACCGCGAACGACGCAGACGGCAAACCGCGTAGGATCGGCAGATTGTCACCCTGCAGCACCCGATTCGGCCCGTTCATACTCCAGGGTTCCATCACACTCCCAGGCTAGCGGTCGTCGCAGATGTCCCCGGCACCCCGTACGGTAGATCTCACCGCACACCGACGAAGGGGGCAGCCATGGTGGGGCTCAGCATGATCACGATGGACACGGCCGATCCGCACGCGCTCGCCGGCTGGTGGGCCGAACGGCTCGGCGGCGAGATCGTGCACGAAGCAGATGGTTGGTTCTGCATCGTGCGCGCCCCACAGCTGCCCGCCGCCATCGGCTTTCAGAAGGTCGACGACCCGACCGCGGGCAAGAACCGCTTGCACCTCGACTTCGACGTCGACCGCACGGTCGATCGCGCCGCACTGGTCGATGAGTGGGTGGCCGCGGGGGCCCGCCACCTCGGGCGCCGAGGCGAGGCAGGGTTCTCCTGGGACACGTTCGCGGACCCCGACGGCAACGAGTTCTGCATCGGCGATCCGCACTGAGCGTCGGCGTCAGTTCACGCGGGGCGCAGCGACCTTTCGTCGTCCCGCGGCGACGGGTCGAGCACCGCGTCGAGTACTTCTGGGCGCAGATCCTCAAGGCGCGCCGGGCTCCAGCGAGGCGCGCGATCCTTGTCGATCACCTGTGCGCGCACGCCCTCACGAAAGTCAGGCAGTGCACCGAGCCGAACGAGCACGCGCAGGTCATCGGCGAGCACCTGGGCGAGGTCGAGCCGCTCGTCACGGGTGCGTTCGATCTGCGCGAGCGTGATCGCCACGGAGGTCGGGCTCATGGCACGCATGATCTCTGCGGCGCTCGCAGCTTCAGGCGAGGCCGCGGCTGCCAGCGTGTCGGCAAGACGGAGCGCTGCGCCGGCGGGATCCGCGAACACCCTGCCCGGCGCTTCCCCGAGCGCTGTCTCAGCGATCGGATCCCACCATGCCTGCACCGCGAGCAGCGCCGAGGGCGGTGCTGCTTCCGCGAACCGCGCGACCACCGCCTCGACGTCCGTGTGCGCATCGCCCGTGACGTGATCATCTGCGGCGAGCGCGTCGGCCAACGCGGGCAGACGTTCTGACGGCACGAAACAGTCTGCGAATCCGAGAGCGATCGCGTCTCCCCCGGTCATTTCGCCCGCGGTCACCGCGAGGTATTCTCCGAGTCGCCCGGGGGCAGCCGCGAGCAGCAGGTGACCGCCGACATCGGGCACGATTCCGATGCGCACTTCGGGCATGGCGAGTCGGCTTCGCTCCGTGACGATGCGCACCGCGGCATGGCCGGCCAGTCCGATGCCACCGCCCATCGTGATGCCGTCCATGACCGCGACAACGGGCACCGATGCAGACGCGATCGCCGCATCGACGGCGTACTCGCTCGCCAGTATGGCGCGGGTGTCTCCGCTCGAGATCTCTTTGACATCGCCACCGCCGCAGAACCCGCGTTCGCCGGCGCCGTCGAGCAAGATTGCCCGAGATCCGTCGTGGTGCGCCGCCGACAGCGCCGCATCGAGCAGCGTGAACATTTCGCTCGTCAGCGCGTTGATCGCTCGCGGCCGGTTCAGCGTCACGTGGGTGATTGCACCGATGCGGCGGGCGAGCACGAGGGGCGTCTGCGGCGAGCCGGGGGCGGCGTTGGTGGGTGCGGCGCTCATTGCAGCACCGTATCACCGCTCCATCAGACGCCGGGGCGCACTTACGGCGTCGGGCGATGCGCGTCGTAGCGCTGGAATCCCGGGGCTGCCCGCAGCAGCACCAGCATGATCCCGAGGATCACGATCCCTCCGAAGAGCGGGGGCGCCCAGAGTGCGATCGCGGTCGCGATGCTGCCTGCCAGGAGGTCGCCCACCCGGGGGCCGCCCGCCACCACCACGTAGAAGAGCCCCTGCATGCGCCCGCGCACGTCGTCAGGTGCGGCCGACTGCAGAATGGTCGTGCGGAAGACGGCGCTCACGTTGTCGGCGGCGCCGGTGCCCGCCAGTGCAAGACCGGCCCAGACGATCGCGGGGATGATCGCGTGGTCTGTGCGATCCTCGGTGCCAGCGGTGAGCGCGGTGATGAGCAGCACGAGGCCGAAGAGCGCGGTGAAGACGCCGAAGCTCGCGACGGCCAGCGTGACGGCGCGTCCCTGCCGACGCACCGAGCCCAGCGGGCCCGAGAACAGCCCGCTCACGAGCGAGCCCAGCGCGAAGGCGGCGGTCAATGCGCCGACGGTGACCGGGCCGCCGCCGAGCACCAGTGCTCCCGCTGCCGGGAATACGACGCGCGGGGTACCGAAGATCATCGCGACCAGATCCCAGATGAACGTCGCGCGGACGTTCGGTGCGCGCTTCAAGAATCTGAGGCTGCCGATGATCGAGCTCCACCCCGGCGCGACCTGATGTCCCTCGGGTGCCATGCGCGGCAGGCTGAGGATCCCGAGAAATGCGCCGGAAAAGAGCACCACGTCGAGCAAGTACGTCCAGGGCACGCCCACGCTTGCCACGAGCACTCCGGCCACCGCCGGGCCAACGGTGATCGCAAGTCCCATGGTGATGCCGCCCAGCGCGGCGGCGGCGGGCAGCAAGTGCGCGGGCAGCAGCCGCGGCAGCATCGCGCCGCGAGTGGCACCCATGATGGTTGCCGAGGCCGCGTTGACGGCGGCGAGCGCGTAGTACGGCCACGTCTGCTGCACGTCGACGAACGCGATCACGGCCATAGTACCGATACTGGCCCAGGCGACAACGGCCGTGACGAGTGCCACGAGCCTCCGGTCGAATGCGTCGGCCAGGGCGCCGCCGACGAAGCCCGCGAGAATCATCGGCCCGAGTGCCCACAGAGCCACGAGCGAGACGGCGAAGGTCGAGTGGGTCAGCTCATAGATGTGCAGCCCGACCGCGACGATGGTGACCTGCGCACCGATCTGCGCGATGGACGTTCCAGTCCAGAGCTTCGCGAACGCGGGACTCGCGCGGAGCGGCGCCGTGTCGACCAGCAGCGACCGCAGTGAACGACGGCGGCGCTCGGGGACATCACTCACCGCACCAGACTAAACCGAGCCGCGTCAGTACCCGTCACCGGCGGTCACATCGTCGGCAGCATCGAAGCACGGCGAGGCCGAAGCGAATCGCACGATGCCGGTGTCCACGTCGGTCGTGATGTGCAGGCGCGTTCGTGTCTCAGGATCGCTGGCGATGATGCTCGGCGTGCGCATGACGTCGCTATCGCCCTGCACATTCCACTCGTTTTCGGTGAGACGTGTCTGCAGATCGGCGATGACCTGGTCCGCTCGCACCGACTCGCGCAGTTGCACGGTCGTGCTTCCGCGCCACCGGTACTCGCGGGAGTTGCACGGCTCAATCGTTCCGGTATTCGCCTGTTCGATGGTGGCGACGGCATCCGGTGCGAGCAATCCCACCGCGACCGTCTCGAGCCGCTGCGCTTCCCGTTTGGCGACCTGCCAGGCGGCCTCGGGGCGCGTGGTCGGCGTCGAGGCGCTCGTCGACTCGGGTTCCAGCGCACTGCACCCGGAAAGCAGGATCAGCACCGCAGTTACCGCAGTGAGGGTTCGGTGGTGGCCTATGCGCATCGCGTGCTCCTCGAAAATCATCGGTGACGGTGCTCAGCGCCCCATCCCGAATCGCTCGCACGATCGCAGGCTCCCCCGCGTTCTTGAGCCGGATCACTTCCCAATGTAGGGGTTCGCCGTCTCGCCTCGCAATGCGCCCGCCTGGCAGTGTGCCGCACGCGTGATGGGGTCGATCACAGATAGTCTCGAGCCATGTTCGACGACCGCTATGACCTCGACCCCGTCGCGCGCATGAAGCCGCGTCGCGGGCCCGTCGAGCGCCGTGAGGTGCCGCTCGCGAAAGGTCTCGTCGTCGAACACACGGAATCGGAGTGGTGCGGCGCCGTCGTCGGAGCGCGTGAGGGCCTGGTGCAGCTCGAGGACTTCCGCGGCAAGGTGCGCGCGTTCCCGCTGACCGATGGATTCCTGATCGACGGCATGCCGGTGCGGCTCGTGCGACCAGCGGTTCGCCCTGCGGGTCGGCAGCGCACCGCTTCGGGGTCTTTCGCCGCTCCGCAGCAGCGGGCGCGCGTCGCGATGCCGAGTCGCATTTTTGTGGAGGGCAAGCACGACGCCGAGCTGGTGGAGCAGGTGTGGGGCGACGATCTCCGCGTGGAGGGCGTTGTCGTCGAGCTCCTCCAGGGGGCCGATAACCTCGAACAGGTGCTGGCCGAATTCGGGCCGGCTGCCGACCGACGGGCGGGCGTGCTGCTCGATCACCTCGTGACCGGCAGCAAGGAGACGAGGATCGCCGATGCGATCGCGCGCGGGCCCCACGGCGGGCACGTCCTCATCGTCGGCCACCCCTTCGTCGACATCTGGCAGGCGGTGAAACCCGAGCGGGTCGGGTTGCAGGAATGGCCGGTGATCCCGCGCAGCATCGAATGGAAGTCGGGGATCTGCCGAGCGCTCGGGTGGCCCGGCGACGAACCCGCGGATATCGCCGACGCCTGGTCGCGCATCCGCGGTCGGGTGCGCAGTTTCCGCGACCTGGAGCCGGAACTCGTCGGCCGGGTGGAACACCTGATCGACTTCGTCACCGTCGGGTGACGCCCAGAGCGATCACACGGCTGCGCGGGCGTATTCTGGAGGAGTTGGATCTCTGAGGAGGTTGCGGTGACTCGACCGATGTTTGTGCTCATGCCCCAGTGGCAGGGATCCCCATCGACGCGAGCGATGCAGCTCGCCGAGGGGGCCGAAATGCTTCGCGATGACCTCCCGGCCTCTGCGCTGCGCGAGGTGCAGGTACCGCTTGAAGCAGGTGACGCGATGGGCACTCCGGTCGCGCGCCTCAGCAGCCTGATCCGCGCGCGAGATGCGGCACGCGCCGAACTGCGGCCGGTGCACGCCGACGGGTGCCCACCCATCATTGTCGGTGGCGATTGCGCGACATCCTTGCCCGGCCTCGAGGCCGCATCGCGAGCCTTCGAGCGCCTCGCCGTGCTGTGGTTCGACGCCCACCCCGATCTGCAGCATCCGAGCACCTCGCCCTCCGGTGCGGCCTCCGGCATGACCCTGCGCCACGCGCTCGGCGATGGAGCACCCGACCTCGTGTCGAGCGCGCCGCTCGATCCGGCGACGGTCACGCTCGTCGGCGCGCGAGCGATCGACCCCGAGGAAGACGATGAGCTCGCATCGCGCGGCCTGCACCTGCTGCAGATCGACAGCTTCGCCGACGACCCCGCAGCTGCGCTCGTCTCGGCGATCCGCGAGCGCATCGCCGGGGCCGATGCCGTCTACGTGCATCTCGATCTCGACGTGCTCGACCCGGCCGAGTTTGGTTCGGTGCACGCGCCGGTGCCATTCGGGCTCACCGTTGCGCAGTTGACGGACGCGATCCGCGCCGCAGTGAGCACGGTGCCGCTGGCGGGTGCGGCGATCTGCGAGTTCGCCCCGGCCGATCGCGACCGCGGTGCCGAAGATCTGCCGACGGTACTCCGCATCTTGGCCGCCCTGACCTCGGCGTCGGGCCCCCGAACCGCCGGATCCGCCGCGTGACCCGGAGCACCCGCCGAGCCTGGCCGTTCGCCCGACTCGGGTACGCCTACGCCACCGCCGTCGGTTTCATCTGGGGCGCGATCTGGAGCCAGGGACGCATCGAACGACGCGATGGGCTGTGGGTGTTCCAGGGCATGCCGAAGTGGGCATTCGGCCGCGGCGGCAGTTGCGTCGGCGGCTGCTACCTCACCGATCGCAACGTCTCCGCACGCGTGCTGCGGCACGAACGCGTGCACCGCGAGCAATGGCGACACTATGGCATGGCGATGCCGATCCTCTATGCACTCGCCGGCCGCGACCCTCTGCGTAATCGCTTCGAGATCGAGGCCGGTCTGCGCGACGGCGGCTACGTCCGCGACGCATAGACTGCCAGTATGAGCGCTCCTTCGGCACCCGATTCCGACGACGAGTTCCGATTTCTCGATGGCGATGCCGCTCGGGTAGGTCGCACCGACCCGCTTCCTTCAGTCTCCCGCGTATCTGCCAGTACGGCGGATCACCGAACGGTCAGCGGGCTCAGCTTCGATGGTGCGCTCGCACCCGAGCTCGTGACGCTGCACGGCGCCGGCCTCAACGCGCACAGCTTCGATCCGATGCTGCTGGCTCTCGGCCGCCCCGCGCTCGCACTCGATCTGCCCGGGCACGGGCGCAGCTCATGGCGCGACGACGCCGATTACCGGCCGGATCACCTCGCGGTCGACATCGCGGACGCCATCGAGCAGCTCGCGCCCGAACCCGTCACCCTGCTCGGCCACTCCCTCGGGGGCTTGGCTGCCGCGCTGACTGCCGCAGCACGGCCGGAACTCGTGCGCCAGGTGATCCTCGTCGATATGACTCCCGGTGTCTCACCGGCGCGCGACGCCGGGGTCGTGCGCGAGTTCATCCAGGGCCAGCGCGACTTCGGCAGCATCGCCGAGATCGTCGAACGCGCCGAACGGTTCGGCATCGGCCGCGACCGTACCGCGCTCACCCGTGGCGTCACGCTGAATACGCGACTGCGGCCCGACGGACGCCTCGAGTGGACGCACCACCTGGCGCATCTCGACGGTCTTCCCGCCGCGGGCGACCCTGAAGATCCGCAGCCGTACGCGCAGATCTGGGCGTCGCTCGAATCGCTCGACATTCCCATTGCACTCATCGCGGCGTCGACCGGCATGCTCACGACAGATCACGTGGATCAGTGGCGCCAGGTACTGCCGCACAGCGCCGTCATCACATTGAGCGGCCCCCACAACCTCCACGAGGCAGCTCCGCGCGAACTGGCGGATGCCGTTCGCAGCATGACGCAGGGCTGACCAGCGCGCGCTCGGGTCACACGACCGCGCCGGGCTCCTCGGCTTGCAGGCTCCGCAGAATCGCATTGCGCAGGTCGACAGGCGGGCAATTGCTATCCCGTTCTTCGGCGCACGCGCGCTTCACGACACTCGTGAGCTGTTCGCAGACGTGCTGTTCATTCTGGCACGACGAGCACTCAGCGATGTGCTCTCTGATCGGCGCCGATTCTTCCGCGCAGAGCTCGCCGCGGAGCAGCTCGTACAGATTCGCCTTGGCCTGCTCGCAATCACTCATCGCGCTGCTCCCTTCTTCGTCGGTTTCGTTCCCGCATTGAGTCCAACGCCCTGCTCGTTCGCGTATTCCCCGAGGGTCTTCCGCAATCGTGCCCGGCCGCGGTGCAATCGACTCATCACCGTGCCGATCGGCACCTCCGCGATGTCAGCGATCTCCTGGTAGCTGAATCCTTCGACATCGGCCAGATACACCGCCATACGGAAGTCCTCGGGCAGGGCATTGAGCGCCTGCGTCACGACCGAGTCGGGCGTGCGGTCGATCGCTTCGGCCTCGGCCGACCGCGATGACATGGCGGTCGTCGATTCGGCCCCGCCCAGCTGCCAGTCCTCGAGCTCATCGACCGCCCCCAGATGCGGCTCCCGCTGCTTCTTGCGGTAGGTATTGATGTAGCTGTTCGTCATGATGCGGTACAGCCAGGCCTTGAGGTTGGTTCCCTCTTGGAACGACGCGAACGCCGAGAACGCCTTCAGGTACGTCTCCTGCACCAGGTCCTGCGCATCTTGAGGGTTTCGCGTCATTTTCATGGCTGCGCCGTACAGCTGATCGAGCATCGGAAGCGCCTCCGATGTGAAGCGCTGTTCCAGCTTCGCCTGCGCTGCGGTATCACTCACACTCTCGATCCTACTGTCGAGCACGACCGGTAGACTCGACGACGATGCTGATCGCGAAGATGAACCCCGGAAAAGACGGCGAAGAAACGGGCACCGGAGAGGGTGTCGAGGGCGCTGCCGCGCACTGGCCGGCGCCGGTCGCCGAGGGCGCGCTGCACGCAACCGTGGCGCTCCCGGGGTCGAAGTCGTTGACCGGCCGAGAACTCGTACTTGCGGCACTCGCCGACGGGCCTGGCCTGCTGCAGGCCCCCCTGAAGTCCCGCGATTCCGCGCTCATGGTCGATGCACTCCGCTCGCTGGGCACCGAGATCGAGGAGATCCCCGCTGCGCACGGTGCAGACCCCGAACTGCGGGTCACCCCGGCCGCTGAACTCACGGGGTCGACCACCATCGAGTGCGGGCTCGCGGGCACCGTCATGCGATTCGTGCCTCCCGTCGCCGCGCTCGCGCTCGGCCCCGTCGCGTTCGATGGCGATCCCTACGCGCGCAAGCGTCCCATGCGCCCCGTGCTCGACGCGCTGCGCGCACTCGGTGTCGACATCGCAGACGAGGGCCGCGGCGCGCTCCCCTTCACGGTGCACGGCACCGGCGGTGTGCGCGGCGGCCGCGTCGAACTCGATGCGTCGCTCTCGAGCCAGTTCGTTTCGGCGCTGCTGCTCGCCGGGGCCCGTTTCTCCGAGGGCGTGCACGTCGTGCACACGGGCGACCGCCTGCCGAGCCTGCCGCACATCGAGATGACCCTTGCCACGCTGCGGGCCCGCGGAGTCTCGGTCGAGACACCCGCCGTCGGGGAATGGATCGTGCGCCCCGGGGCGATCCGGGCCGCCGACGTCACGATCGAGCCCGATCTTTCGAACGCCGCACCGTTTCTGGCCGCCGCGATCGCCGTCGGCGGTTCCGTCACCGTGCCGCTCTGGCCGACCGAGACGACACAGGTGGGCGACCTCTTGCGCACGCTTCTGCACGCGGAGTTCGGAGCCGAGGTGCAGCACGACGCCGACGGCTCGCTCACCGTGCGCGGCGACGGTGCCGTTCCGGGAGTGTCGATCCACGTTCCCGAGGCCGGTGAACTCGCCCCGACCCTGATCGGGCTCGCCGCACTCGCGGCGCACGGCACCGACGGCACCGACGGCACCCCCAGCGAGATCACGGGCATCGGGCACATCCGTCACCACGAGACGGATCGCATCGCCGCGCTCGTCGCGGAAATCAACGCGCTCGGCGGCGACGCGTCAGAGCTCGACGACGGCATCGCGATCCGACCCGCCGCGCTGCACGGGGGCGTCTGGCACAGCTACGCCGACCACCGCATGGCGACCACCGGAGCGCTCATCGGCCTCCGTATACCCGGCGTCGAAGTCGAAGACGTCGCCTCCACGGCGAAGACCCTCCCCCGTTTCACCGAGCTCTGGGACCGCTTACTCACCCGCCCGTCGACTGCAGAGACCAGCGGCGCAGCCATCGACGTCGCCTTCGAGACGGGCTCCACCGTTGCTCCGCACCTCGGGGCGCTCGGCCGGGCCGCTCGCGGGTTCCTCGAAGGGATCTGACCGCGTGAGCTGGCTGACTCCCGACGACGATGACGGCGATGACCCGTACGCCGCCTACGCCGACCATCAGGTGCGTCAACGCCCGAATCCGAAGGCGAATCGACCGCGCACGAAGCGTCGGCCCGAGCACGCGGACGCCGTCATCGGCATGGTGACCGCGGTCGACCGGGGCCGCTACACCGCACTGGTCGACGCCGCAGCCGACCCGTCCAATTCGCGCGAACGCTCCGTGCTCGCCTCGCGTGCACGCGAACTCCACCGTACCCCCATCGTCATCGGCGACCGCGTGCAACTCGTCGGCGACACCTCGGGCGACGAAGGCTCGCTTGCGCGCATCGTCGGCGTCGAAGAGCGACGCACCCTGCTGCGCCGCAGCGCCGATGACAGCGACCGCGTCGAACGCGTGATGGTGGGAAACGCCGACCAGATGCTGATCGTCGTGGCCGCGGCGAACCCGGAACCGCGGGTGCGACTCGTCGATCGCTATCTCGTGGCCGCGTACGATGCCGGCATCACGCCCCTCATCTGCATCACCAAGGTCGACCTCGCCGACCCGGGGCCGTTCCTCGACCACTTCGCCGCACTCGAAGTACCCGTCTTCCGCTCCGCACCCGATGCCTGGCCGCTCGCCGAAATCCGCGAGTCGCTCGCCGGGCGCACCACCGTGTTCGTCGGTCACTCCGGCGTCGGCAAGTCCACACTCATCAACGCCCTCGTACCCGAAGCCGACCGGGCGACGGGGCATGTCAACGAGGTGACCGGGCGCGGTCGGCACACGTCGTCATCGTCGGTCGCACTGCGCGCCCTGACGCCGGGTGCCGCGGGCGGCGATACGGGATGGGTCATCGACACCCCGGGCGTCCGTTCGTTCGGCCTCGGGCACGTCACCGCCGAGGGCATCTTGCGGGGCTTCACCGACCTCGCCCAGATCATCGACGAGTGCCCGCGCGGGTGCACGCATCAAGACGACGCCCCCGACTGCGAGCTCGACGCAGCTGTCGCAGACGGCCGCCTCGATGCGGCCGGCGCGGCCCGCGTCGAATCGCTGCGCCGACTGCTGAAGTAGTCGCCCCGAGTGACGAGTTCTCTGCACACTGCTTCGCCACAGTGCGAGAGCCGGTACGCTGCGCGCACCGAAGACACCGGCCGCTAGGCTGGCACCATGACTGATCGCGTAGTGCTCGAAGCCGGCCAGCAGGCCCCCGATTTCACCCTCCTCGACCAAGACGGCAACACCCGCGCACTTGCGCAGTACCAGGGCAAACGCGTCATCCTCTTCTTCTATCCCGAAGCGATGACCCCCGGATGCACGAAAGAGGCGTGCGACTTCCGCGACTCCACCGCACCGCTCGAAGCCGAGGGCTACCACGTGCTCGGCGTCTCCCGCGATGCCGTCGAAAAGCTGCGCCGCTTCGCCGACCGTGACGGTCTCGAGTACCCGCTGCTGAGCGACCCCGACGCGGCAGTGCACCACGCCTACGGCGCCTTCGGCGAGAAGAACAACTACGGCCGTATCGTCGAAGGTGTGATTCGTTCGACCTTCGTCATCGACGAGTCGGGCACGATCACGCACGCGCTGACGAACGTGAAGGCCACGGGGCACGTCGCGCGCCTGCGCAAGCTCCTCGAGGTGTAGCGCCGCGCGCGCTCACCCCGCGATTCGACCGCGCCGCGCGCTCTCACCATCCAACGCACCCCTTTCTCTCGAATGGACCATTAAGGCTTTGGTGCGTTCGGGAGAAAGGGGTGCGTTCGCGCGCGTAGCCCAGCGCGCAGCGCGCACGTGCGCCCACGCCCCACGTGGACAGCCAGACCTCAGGGCAGCGGCGCGGTTCAGCCGTGCAGGGCGGCGTCGTACTCGACCCGCGGATCCGGCCGAGAGATGACTGCCGCGGCGAACCCGAGCAGCGCGACCGCGACCAGACCGAAGCCGAACTGCCACGTACCGATCCCGAGCTGCAAGCAGCCGGTACCCGCAGCGAAGAGCAGTACGTGCAGGGTCAGGGCAGAGCCGCGCACCCAACTCGGGCGACCGCGCACCGCGGCGACGGCGGTGACGACGACCCACACGAACGCGATCACCGCCATGAGTACCAGGCTGATGTTCTGCGCGATGGGGCCGGCCGAGCGCGCTGCCGCGACCAGCGCAAAGACGGAGACACCTGCGAGCAGAAGCGATTCGAGCACGAGCAGCACCCGCAGCACGCGCCACCCCATCCGTGAACGGGGGTGATCAGCAGGTGTCTGAGGCATTGCGGCTCGCTTTCCAATCAATTGCAGGTTACCTATTGATTTGCATCTATTTCCGTGAAACTATATAACCCGTCGAGTATCGCGCACACCGACGTGAGCATTCTCAGCCACGTATTAGGTAGTTACGGCGCGAATTCTAGGCTATCCGGTCTCCGGATTGTTCGCGTGCGTGCGTTACAGAGGAGGACCCCATGGATTGGCGTGAACAGGCAGCGTGTCTCACCGTAGACCCGGAGTTGTTCTTCCCGGTCGGCAACACCGGCCCCGCGGTGGAGCAGATCGAGCGCGCGAAGTCGGTGTGCGCACGATGCACCGTTACTGAGATGTGCTTGCAGTACGCCATGGACACCGGCCAGGATTCGGGCGTCTGGGGCGGGCTCAGCGAAGACGAGCGTCGCGCACTCAAGCGTCGCGCCGCACGCGCGCGCCGCGCCTCCTAGTCGCAGCAACGCAAACGGGGTCCGGGTTCTCAGCAAGAACCCGGACCCCGTTTGCGTACCCGCGCGGCGCAGCCCGCCGCACTCCCCCGGCCAGGGCATCGCTGCACGGCCCGCCCCACTAAATTCACGGATTGGGGTAACTTCGGACCAGTGTTGCGACCGCAACTGGCCTCCGCACTGGTCCGAAGTTACCCGGATCGCGCAGACGTGCCGGGGCGCAGAGGCGCCGCTACGCCCTCGTGCGCAACAGCAGCGCAACAGCAGCGCGGCAGCAGCGCAGCAGCGCAGCAGCCACTGCACCCTATAACGCCGCAGCGGGGCACGACCCGAAGGCCGCACCCCGCTGCGGATCAGCGAACCGGCTACAGCTCAGTCGGTGCCGGCGTCGAACGCGGCCGACAGGCCGAGCTCATCAGCGTCTTCATCGATGCCCCCGACCGCGTTCGCGATCTCGGATGCGCCGCCCTGCTCGAGCTGGCCGACGAGACCCGCGATCGAGCCGCCGACGAGGCCAAGCTGCGCGTACTGCTCGAGGCGCTGACGCGAATCGGCGATGTCGAGGTTGCGCATGGTGAGCTGACCGATGCGGTCTTCGGGGCCGAAGGCGGCGCCCACGGTGCGCTCCATCGAGAGCTTCTCGGGGTGGTAGCTGAGGCTGGGACCCTCGGTGTTGAGGATGGTGTAGTCGTCGCCACGACGCAGGCGCAGCGTGACCTCGCCGGTGATCGCCGAGCCGACCCAGCGCTGCAGCGCCTCGCGCAGCATGAGCGACTCGGGGTCGAGCCAGCGACCCTCGTACATCAGGCGGCCGAGCTTGCGGCCGTCGGTGTGGTAGCTCGCGAGCGTGTTCTCGTTGTGGATCGCGTTGACGAGGCGCTCGTACGTGATGTGCAGCAGCGCCATGCCCGGGGCCTCGTAGATGCCGCGCGACTTCGCCTCGATGATGCGGTTCTCGATCTGGTCGGAGGCGCCGAGACCGTGACGGCCGCCGATGGCGTTCGCCTCGAGCACGAGTGCCACCGGATCGTCGTACTCGACGCCGTTGATCGCGACGGGGCGACCCGCCTCGAAGCGCACCGACACCTCTTCGGTCGCGATCTCGACGTCTTCGCGCCACGCGGCGACGCCCATGATCGGATCGACGATGTCGAGGCCGGCGTCGAGAAACTCGAGCTTCTTCGCCTCGTGCGTCGCACCCCAGATGTTCGCGTCGGTCGAGTACGCCTTCTCGGTCGCGTCGCGGTACGGGTAGCCATTGGCGACGAGCCACTCGCTCATCTCGTGGCGGCCGCCGAGCTCTTCCACGAACGTCTTGTCGAGCCACGGCTTGTAGATGCGCAGCGCGGGGTTGGCCATGAGGCCGTAGCGGTAGAACCGCTCGATGTCGTTGCCCTTGTAGGTCGAGCCGTCGCCCCAGATGTCGACGCCGTCTTCCTTCATCGCGCGCACGAGCAGCGTGCCGGTGACGGCGCGGCCGAGTGGCGTGGTGTTGAAGTAGGTCTTGCCGCCCGATCGCACGTTGAACGCACCGGTCTGCAGCGCGACGAGGCCCTCTTCGACGAGGGGGCGCTTCGCATCGACGTGGCGCGCGATCTCGGCACCGTACTCCTTGGCGCGGCCCGCGACACCGTCGATGTCGGGCTCGTCGTACTGACCGATATCAGCGGTGTACGTGCAGGGCACCGCGCCCTTCTCGCGCATCCAGGCAACGGCACAGGAGGTATCGAGACCACCGGAGAAGGCGATGCCGACGCGCTCGCCCACGGGGAGGGAAGAAAGAACCTTGGACATGCTCTCTATCCTAGGGCTCATCCGACCTTCGAAAATCCGCGGGCGAGCGCTCGACGCCACTCGGCTGCGCGATACTCCGTCAGGAGATCAGGCCGAGTTCGCGCACCGCTTCGCGCTCGGCGACGAGTTCGGCGACGGAGGCGTCAATCCGTTCGCGCGAGAACGCGTCGATCTCGAGTCCCTCGACGATCTGCCAGGAACCGTTCGCGGCGGTCACAGGGAATGAGGAGATGAGCCCTTCGGGCACCCCGTATTCGCCCCGCGACACGACCGCGGCGCTCGTCCAGTGCGACGATGCCGATTCGCCGGTGCCCAGCACCCAGTCGCGCGCGTGCTCGATCGCGGCATTGGCTGCAGAGGCGACGGAGGATCCGCCGCGCACCTCGATGATCTCGGCGCCGCGCTGGGCGACCCGCTCGATATAGGCGCCACGGGCCCAGGCAGCGTCGACCGATTCGAGTGCTGCCGCACCGCGCACGGTTGCGTGGCTAAGGTCGGGGTACTGCGTGGCGGAGTGGTTGCCCCAGATGGTGACGCCCTCGACTTCTGCGACCGGCGCCGACGCCTCGGCGGCGAGCAGCCCGACAGCGCGGTTGTGGTCCAGGCGCGTGAGCGCGGTGAATCGGTCGGCGGGCACATCTGGCGCGTGCTGCTGCGCGATCAGCGCGTTGGTGTTTGCCGGGTTGCCGACTACGACGACGCGCACGTCATCAGCGGCGCCGGCGTTGATCGCGGCACCCTGCGGCCCGAAGATCGCGCCGTTCGCCGCGAGCAGGTCACCGCGCTCCATGCCGGCGGTGCGGGGGCGCGAGCCGATGAGCAGCGCGAGGTTGGCGCCGTCGAACGCGGTGTTCGCGTTGTCGGTGATCTCGACCCCGGCGAGCGTCGGGAAGGCGCAGTCGGCGAGTTCCAGCGCCGCCCCCTCGGCGGCGCGTATGCCCTGCGGAATCTCGAGGAGACGAAGCGACACGGGCCGGTCGGGGCCGAGCAGGTCGCCGGCTGCGATCCGGAACAGCGCGGCGTAACCGATCTGGCCGCCGGCGCCGGTAAGCGTGATGGTGACGGGTGCGTGCGTCATGACGGTCCTATCGGCGATCGAAGGTGCGGGGGTCGGGGCCGAAGTTCGTGCCGGCCTCGAAGCTGTCGAAGACGGCGATCTCGTCGGCGCTGAGCTCGAAGTCGAAGATGTCGGCGTTTTCGATGAGTCGTTCGCGGCGCAGCGTCTTCGGGAAGATGACGCGACCCTGCTGCACGTGCCAGCGCAGCACAGCCTGGGCCGGGCTCTTGCCGTGGGCCTGGGCGATCTCGATGAGCTCGGGGCGCTCGAAGAGGTCGGACTTGCCCTGCGCGAGCGGCGCCCACGCCTCGATCACGATGTTGTGGGCGGCGCAGAACTCGGCGAGTTCGCGGCGCTGGTGCAGCGGGTGCAGCTCGATCTGGTTGACCGCGGGCACGACCCCGGTTTCGTCGATGAGCTGCTGCAGGTGCTCGACCTCGAAGTTCGAGACACCGATGGCCGATGCCCGGCCCGACTCCGCGATATCGATGAGGGATCGCCAGGCGCCGACCGCCTCGCCGAACATGGGCTGCGGCCAGTGGATCAGATACAGGTCGACGCGGTCGAGCTGCAGCCGGTCGAGGCTCTCCTGGAACGCGTCGGCGGCGCGCGTCTGATCGGTGTTCCAGAGCTTCGTGGTCACGAAGACGTCGTCACGGTTGAGCCCGCTCTGAGCGATCGCCTGCCCGACCTCGGCCTCGTTGCGGTACAGCGCGGCGGTGTCGATGTGGCGGTAGCCGAGGTCGAACGCGGTGCTCACGACGTCCACGGTGTCGGCGGGTTCGACGAGGTAGACACCCACGCCGAGCTGCGGGATCGCAGTGCCCGAAGAAAGCGGAACGTTCGGAATCGAGAGTGCAGGCATGGGACCCTTTCGTTTCGACGCGAGGTGCCGGGCGGTCGATTCCGCGCGGCGCGACCGCGGCCAGTCTACGCCCGGACACCTGAGTGGGGGTCAGCGCCGTGAACACTGCGTAAACGGGGAACGAATAACGGGCTGTTCAGGAACTTTTCGTTTTCGCGGCCGGATTTGCGGTGCGACGATGAGCGTCATGAGCCCCGAAATCCTCATCCTGATCCTGGTGATCGTCACGGCCATCGGCTTCGACTTCACCAACGGATTCCACGACACCGGCAACGCGATGGCGACCTCGATCGCCACCGGCGCACTCCGCCCGAAGACGGCGGTGACCATCTCGGCCATGCTGAACCTCGTCGGCGCGTTCCTCTCTGTCGAGGTCGCCGCGACGATCACGAAAGATGTGCTGAAGATTCAGACCGAAAGCGGCGCGCTGGTCGAGGGGCTCTCTCCGGAAACCGCAATGATGATCATCTTCGCTGGCCTCGTGGGCGGCATCCTCTGGAACCTCATCACCTGGCTGCTCGGGCTGCCGAGCAGCTCCTCGCACGCGCTCTTCGGCGGACTCATCGGTGCGGGCATCGCGGGTATCGGCGCGGCCGGCGTCAACTGGTCGGGGCTCCTCGCAAAGGTCATCGTTCCGGCTTTCCTGTCCCCCGTAATCGCGTGCGCGGTGGCCGCGGTCGGCACCTCCCTCGTCTACGCGCTCACGAAGCGTGTGTCGGGAGCCCGCCGCGAGCGCGGCTTCCGCTGGGGTCAGATCGGTACGGCGTCGCTCGTGTCACTCGCGCACGGCACCGGCGATGCACAGAAGACGATGGGCGTCATCGCACTCGCGCTGATCGCCCACGGGTCACTCACGACCGAGGGCATCGAGCAGAACGGCCTGCCGGTCTGGATCATCGTCGTCTGCGGTGTGGCGATCGCGCTCGGCACCTACCTCGGTGGGTGGCGGATCATCCGCACACTCGGCAAGGGGCTCGTCGAGATCGATTCACCCCAGGGCATGGCAGCCGAGGCCTCCTCCGCCGCGATCATCCTGACCTCGTCGTCGATGGGCATGGCCCTGTCCACCACGCACGTTGCAACGGGATCGATCCTCGGTTCCGGTGTCGGCAAGCCGGGAGCGCAAGTGCGCTGGGGCGTCGCGGGCCGCATGGCGACCGCATGGCTCATCACCATGCCCGCCGCGGGCCTCGTGGGCGCGGTCTGCTTCTTCATCGAAAACGGCATCGGCCGTCTGCCCGGGGCCCTCACCGTGTTCGCGATCCTCATCATCGCCTCGGTGTGGATGTACCTGCGCAGTCGTCGCCAGCGCGTCGACGCGTCCAACGTCAATGAGGAGTGGACCGGCGACGTCGTTCCCTCCACTGACCCGGCCCCCGCGGCCAACTGATCACGGAGCCCCTCATGGACATTGATTTCGCAGCCATCCTGCTCTCTGCGCTCCGCGTGCTCGGCATCGGCCTAATGCTCGGTGCGGGGCTCCCGGCGATCTTCGCCATCGCAATGCACCTGCAGGCGCGCGGTGCCGGCGACGTGACGGTCGACGCGTCGGGCACGGTCACAGCGTCAGGCCCCCGCAATCCGGCGCTTTCCGCACTCGCGATCGTGCTGTTCGCGTTCGTCATCTGCGCGGTGATCGCGGGCGTGCTCTTCATCACGCGGCACAGCCTGCACCATTACTTCGGCATCACCCTGTTCGGAGGCTGACATGGGCGACAGCATCATCACCGCGGTCCTGCGCTGGCTGCGCGCCGGCTACCCGGAGGGAGTGCCGCCGCAGGACTTTTTCCCTCTCCTCGCGCTGCTGCGTCGCACGCTTTCGGACGAGGACTTCGCGCGCATCACAGAGCGCCTTGCCGGTGAGGAGACCCCGGTCGCCGAATCGGACATTCGCGACGCCATCGCGCACGTCACCTCTGAGCCGCCGAGCGAGGACGCGGTGCGCCAGGTCGCCGCGCGCCTCGCCTCTGCGGGCTGGCCGCTGAGCGGCGGGGCCCTGCGACTCGCCGACCTCCCGGCAGCCGATCTGCCGGCTGCCGACCTGCCCGATGACGGTGGCACTGCGGCGTCGGGCGATCCGGCGCCCGCGGAAGCGGCCGAACTCGAAGAGGATCGCCGCAGTCTCGTGCAGCGCGTGCTCGACTGGCTGCGCATCGGCTACCCCGAGGGCGTGCCGAGCGCCGACTTCATTCCGTTGCTCGCTCTGCTGCGCCGCCGGCTCTCCGAGGAGGAGATCACCGAGGTCGCGCAGGCGCTGCAGCTCGAAGCCGGCGACGACGGTGAGATCTCGTCGATCGACGCCCGTGTGGTCATGAGCCGCGTGCTCAACGACCTGCCCTCGGAGGAGGATCTGGCGCGGGTGCGCGAGCGCCTCGAGCGCGTGGGCGTCACGCTCGTCTGATTCACCGCTCCGCGCGGGATAATAGAGGGACCATGACGCTCCCCCCGCTCAGCATCACGTTCCCCGAGGAGCTGCCCGTCTCGCAGATGCGCGACGAGATCTCGGACGCCATTCGATCGCACCAGGTGGTCATCGTCGCGGGCGAGACCGGCTCAGGCAAGACGACGCAGCTGCCGAAGATCGCTCTCGCCCTCGGCCGGGAACGCATCGCACACACGCAGCCCCGCCGCATCGCAGCGCGCACCATCGCGGAACGCGTCGCGGAGGAGCTCGGCTCCGAACTCGGCGGGCTGGTCGGCTACCAGGTGCGCTTCACCGACCAGGTCTCTGCGGAGACGCGCGTGCGCCTCATGACCGACGGGATTCTGCTGAACGCGATCCACCGCGACCGCGACCTCACGGCCTACGACACGATCATCATCGACGAGGCGCACGAGCGCAGCCTGAACATCGATTTCCTGCTCGGCTATCTGAAGACGCTTCTCCCGAGGCGGCCCGACCTCAAGGTCATCATCACCTCGGCCACGATTGACCCCGAATCCTTCGCGCAGCACTTCGCCGACGTCGATACGCGCGAGCCCGCTCCCGTCATCGAGGTGTCGGGGCGCACCTTCCCTGTTGAGATTCGTTATCGGCCGCTCGTCGAGCGCATCGAGCGGCCCGACCCAAAGGGCGGCACCCCGAAGATCACAACCGTCGAGCGCGACCTCTTCGACGGTATCGGCGACGCGGTCGACGAACTCGCGAGGGAGGCTCCCGGCGACGTCCTGGTGTTCCTCTCGGGCGAGGCCGAGATCCGCGACGCCGCTGACGCACTGCAGGGTCGACTGCGCGGATCCTCCCGGTCCGCGCGAACCGAGATCCTGCCGCTCTACGGGCGCCTGAGCGCCGCCGAGCAGCACCGCGTCTTCGAGCGCGGTGCGGGCGGCAACCGCCGCATCGTGCTCGCGACCAACGTCGCCGAAACCTCGCTGACGGTGCCCGGCATCCGCTACGTCATCGACGCGGGCACCGCGCGCATCTCGCGCTACAGCGCGCGCAGCAAGGTGCAGCGTCTCCCCATCGAGGCCGTGTCGCAGGCGAGCGCGAACCAGCGCTCCGGCCGTTCAGGGCGTACGAGCCCGGGTATCGCGATCCGTCTGTACTCGGAGGAGGATTTCGCGTCGCGTCCCGAGTTCACCGAGCCCGAGGTGCGGCGCACCGGGCTCGCCTCGGTGATCTTGCAGATGCTCGCGCTCGGCCTCGGTGACATCGCTCGCTTCCCGTTCCTCACTCCCCCCGACCAGCGCGGCATCGCCGACGGGCTCGGGCTGCTGACCGAGCTCGGGGCGGTCGAGGCCGCCCGAGCTTCGCGGTCGGGCGGCGGCGCGCGCGGGCGGGGCGACCGCGGTCGCGGCAGGAGCGGCGACGGCACCGGCGGCGAGCGCGGCGGCACCCATCGCATTACGAAGATCGGGCGGGAGCTCTCCCGACTGCCACTCGAGCCGCGCTTCGCGCGCATGGTACTCGAGGCGCGGCGCCACGAGGTGGTACCCGAGGTGCTCGCTATCGTGGCCGGGCTCACCATTCAAGACGTGCGCGAGCGCCCGCAGGCGGAGCGCGGCCGGGCCGATGAGCTGCACGGCAGGTTCTCCGACCCCCAGGGCGACCTGATGACGCTGCTGAACCTGTGGCACTACCTGCAGGAGCAGCAGCGCGAGCTGTCGTCGAGCGCGTTCCGACGGCTCTGCAAAGCGGAGTACCTGAACTTCTTGCGCGTGCGCGAGTGGATGGATCTGTACCGACAGATCGCGCGCATCGCGAAGCTGCCGCGCGATCGCACTGCGGCAGAGGCGACCGGTGGCTCGGGCGAGGCGATCCATCGCTCGGTGCTCGCAGGTCTGCTGTCGCAGTTGGGCGTGCGAGATGACCGGCAGGATCGCACGGCCCCCAGCCGCGGCCGCTCGGCCGCGGGCGCGGTGAAGCGCAAGCCCGCGCAGGAATATCTGGGGTCACGGGGCACGCGCTTTGTGCTCTACCCGGGCTCGGTGCTCGCGAAGCGTCCGCCCGAGGTGGTGATGAGCGTCGAACTCGTCGAGACATCACGGCTGTTCGCGCGTGCGAACGCGGTCGTCGACCCGGCGTGGGCCGAAGAATTGGCGGGGCCGCTCGCGAAGCGACAGCTCTCAGAGCCGCACTGGGAGAAGAATCAGGGGGCGGCCGTCGCGTACGAGCGCGTCACCCTCTACGGCGTCGCGATCGTCGACCGCCGCCGCGTGCAGCTGGCGCGGTACGACCAGGGGCACGCCCGCGAACTCTTCATTCGCCACGCCCTGGTCGATGGAGAGTGGGACTCTCCGCAGGCCTTCGACCGCGCGAACCGGCAGCTGCGCCGTGAACTCGAGCAGCTGGAGGAACGCACCCGCCGCCGCGACATCGTGGGCGACGACGAGGCGATCTTCGAGTTCTACGACGCCCGTGTTCCGGCAGACGTGGTCTCGACGCGTAGCTTCGAGGGGTGGTGGAAGCAGAAGCGCGCCACCGACCCGCAGTTCTTGCATCTGCGTCGCGAAGACCTCATCGAAGACGAGACCGACGCCGTCGATGAGCAGGAGTTCCCGAAGCAGTGGACGCACGGCGATCAGACGCTGCGGCTGCGCTATCGGTTCGACCCCACCGCAGACGATGACGGCGTGACGGTCAACGTGCCGCTTCCGCTCCTGCCGAGGCTCGAGGGATCCGACTTCGAGAAGCTCGTGCCCGGTCTGCGTCAGGAGCTCGTCACCGCACTCATCAAGACGCTGCCGAAGGCGATCCGCAAGCACGTCGTGCCGGCGGCCGACTGGGCGCGCACGCTGCTCGCCACGGTCGGCCCCCAGCTCGACGCCCCCGTGGCCCCCGGGGCCGCCGCACCTGCGCTGACCGCGCTCCTCGCCACCGAGATCACACGACGCACGAGCGTGCCGGTCTCCCCCTCCGACTTCGACGCCGAACGCCTGCCGAGCCACCTCACCCCGACGTTCCGTGTCGTCGATGGGCGCGGTCGCACCGTTGGAACCGGCAAGGATCTCGGCGAGCTGCAGTCGAAGCACAAGGAGCAGGCCACCCACGGCGTCGCGAAGGTCGCCGCCGCGGCGCTGCCGAAGAGTGACCTCGAGCGCACGGGCGCGACGACCTGGACGTTCGGCGACATTCCGCGACACGTCGACTCGGCGTACGCCAAGGGACGCGGCGGAGTGGGAGCGGGCGTGGTGCGGGCCTATCCCGCGATCGTGGATCGTCGCACCTCGGTCGACCTCGCTCTCGTGGCCGACGAATCCGAGCAAGCCCGGATCTCGCGCCGCGGCATCCGGCGCCTGCTCGTGCTGAGTTCACCGTCGCCCGCCTCCTACGTGCGCGACCACCTCTCGAACCAGGAGAAGCTGCTGCTCGGCGCTGGGCCGTACCGCTCACTCGATCTCGCGATCGCCGACGTGTCGCTCGCCGTGGCCGACCGCATCATTCGACGGCACGCGCCCGACGGGCTCATCTGGACGGCGACCGCCTTCGAAGCGCTCGCCGACGACTATGCGCGATCCCTCATCGATGACATCTACGGCGCCATCGCGCTCGCCGCGCGCGTGCTCGACGGCGCGCGTCTGGCTCGGAAGGCGATCGACGGCGCGAAGTCGATCCAGGTGCTCGGTCAGGTTGCCGACGCCGCGAAGCAGATCGACGGGCTCGTCTTCGACCGGTTCGTCTCGGTGACCGGCCTTGCGCAGCTCGAACGCGTGCCCGTCTACCTCGAAGCGCTCCAGCAGCGCATGCGGGGTCTCACCGAGAATGCCGGCCGCGACCGAACCTGGCAGAACGACGTCGACCGCGCCCTGATCATGTACTCGGAGGCGGGGGGCACGATCCCGCTGCCGCCCGACGCCCCGCAGCGCCTCCATCGCGCCCGCTGGTTGATCGAAGAGCTGCGCATCAGCCTCTTCGCGCAGCAACTGCGCACGGCGGAGCCGGTATCACTGCAGCGCATCCAGAAGGCTCTGCGCGACGGCTAGCGCGCGGCGGCCCACTCCGGGTTGACCGCGATCGCGCTGACCCGAAGATCGCGGCGCGGAATGTCGAAGTCGCTCACCGTGAGTTCGATGCGCGGTGCACCGCCGGCGACATCGGCACTGAAGATCGCCAAGCCATCGAGGCGGTCGAACGATGACCCGCGACGCCGCTGCACGAACTCCTCATCGGCCGCAACTCCGTACACCCGGTCGCCGATATGGTCGAGGACCCCGCTGTCGGTACCCACGACCGGCCAGAACCCGTCACCGAGGGAATCGCGAATATCGCTGATAGGAATCGCGTCGACCGACTCGGAGTCGGCAGTGACGGGAGCCGCCCAGAGGGTGCTGTCAATCGCCCAGTAGGCGGTGCCCTCGCTGATCCAGAAGGTCGACGGAGTCGTCCAGGTCAACGCCTGCGGGTAATGAATCTCGATCTCGCGCGGTACATCGTCCCCCTCGCTCCACGCGCGCAGCACCTGACGCGAATCCGGTGCGCCCCAGACGTGGCCGAGCCCGAACACCGTCCCGGAGTCGCACGCCAGCGCCTCGACATCGTCGAACACCCCGAGACCCGGCATGCTCACGGTGGCGGGGGTCAGCTCGGTGATGAGCGGGCGATCGTCGGGCGCATCAGCATCGGTGTCGACACCGCTCATCGGCGTCTCCGCATCGCGCACGAAGACCGGCGCCCCATTGCAGACGGTGAGTCCCGGGGTCCCGTATACGGCCTCCGCGTTCTCGATCGTGCCGTGCTCAGCATCGATGAAGGACACAATGCGCTCTTCGACGGCGGAAGACGACCAGACGACAAAGCCGTCATCGGTGGCGACGCGACGGCTCTCCGTGCGATTGGCCGTCGACGCCGGAAGCGGGAGCGCCGCGAGGTCGTGGGCACGCAACAGGTACTCCGTGTCGCGGCTCCCCGTGCTGAGCCCGTGCTCGGACCAGGCGATTCTGGCCTGCTCGAACCCGCGCTCATCGACGCGCACCGATCGGGTCTCCCCGGTCTCGGCGATCAGCGTGAGATACGACACATCTCGCGCCTCGAGCCGGAGCGCCACGACCGCATCTTCGATGCCGAAATCGTCTGAGATGTTCGGAGCTTTGAGATAACGGATGAGAGGCGGCATGCCGAAGATCGAGCCCAGCACCGCGAGCACCACGACCCATGCGAGTGCAGATCGCCACGCACGTCGTGTCCGTGACAACTCGCGATGCTGACTCGACGCCCGCCGCCGCTGCTCGCGCACTGCTGGGGTCAGCGGGCCGACTCGGTGAGCACGCGCCGTGCCTCGTGCACGAGCTCGGGCTCGGTCACGAGGTCGTACCGCGTCGCGACCATCTGCATGACCGACGAGAAGTCTCGGCGGTTGCGATTCATGGCGTACGAAAGCACACCGAACAGCATGCCGAAGCCCGCACCGATCACCACGGCGGCAACGAAGACGCCGAGAATCGCGCCGTTGTCCGGCTGGAATATGAACAGCAGGAGGCCGAGGAAGAGACCGAGGTATGCCCCCGAGAGCGCCCCCATCAGCGCCACGCGACCGTACGTCAATCGGCCGGTGACACGCTCAACGCTGCGGACGTCGTTGCCGACGATGCTGATCTGCTGCACCGGAAAACTCGCGCGGGCGAGCACGTCGACGGCATGCTTCGCGTCTTCGTACCGGTCGTAGGTCGAGACGATGTCGCCCTTGGGAATCTCGGGCACCATCGGGAGACGCGACGATCGGATGGGTCCACCAGGAGAGCTCATACCCCCGATTCTCCCATTTCAACCGGCTGCGCGCCCATGGACCCGCGAAACTGGGGCGAATTCGAGGTGAGTTCAGCTGTGCGCGTACGAGACGACGGCCTGCGGATACCCATCGACCGGCAACGAGCGGGTATCGAGCGTGTCCACTGAGACGAGAGTGATGCCGTCCCACCCCTCGTTCCGCGTATTTCCCCCGGCGACGGCAGCGAAACGGGTACCGTCGACGGCGGTCCACACCGCGACCGTCTCGTGCGGCACGTCGAGAGGCACGATGCGCTCTTCGCCGCTCACGACATCGAGCAGCGACAGGTTGGGCGATCCGGTTGCATTGCCGAACGACCCGGTGCCGACGGTCAGCAGCAGATCACCGTCGAGCGCCGTGCCGTGCGCGTGAGAATCAGCAGCGCTGGCGATCGTCGACATTCGCCCGGTGCGGGGATCGAGCCGGACGACGACTTTGCCCTGGTACGGCAGCAGGACCGACCCGTCAGCGGCGACCGCACCGTAGTGCGGCTTCTCCCAAGAGGCGAGGTCGCCCTCGGTGCCGAACGGCGCAACCGTATGAGTCGCAGCCTCGAGCGTTTGCGCATCGACCACGGTGACCGTGAATCCGTCGTGGTCGACGGTGGCGGCCCAGCTGCCGTCGGGAGCGACCAGCACGTCGAACGGGCGCAGTCCGACCGGCACCGCAGCGATGAACTGCTCGGTGACGACATCGAACACCTCGAGGAAGTATGTTCCGTCGACTGACGTCGTCGCCACGTACACCCGAGCACCACCGGGGGCATCAATCGGAGAGACGGCCAAGCCCAACCCACCAGCACGGTACTCGCCGACTCCGAGGCGGTCGGCGGAGTGCTGGAAAGGGATGAGGGCGGTACGCGCCAGGGAGTCGAGGTCGATGACGGCAAGGCCCTCAGCGGTTGCCGCGTACCCGGTGGTACCGTCGTCGGCGACGCCCACGCCCCAGGGGGCAGCGCCCACGGTGATGCGCTGCACCGCGGATGCGTCGGGCTGCGAGGGGTCGATGATCGCGACCGCATCGGTGTGCGCGAGTGACGCCAGCAGCAGCGAAGACTCCGTTTCGGCCGCGGGCGTCTCCGGTGGCGCCGGATCCGCCTGAACGGAAGGCTCCGATGGTGCCGCAGGAGTCGTGCGCGGTTCGGGGGCGCACCCTGCGAGCAGGAGCGCGGCCGCGAAGACGCCGATCGCGATGACAGCGGTCAGCAGTCTGCGACGCTCACAGGGCCGCGAGGAAGAAGCAGTCATGTTTCCAGTGTCGCCGCGGCTCTCGATGAGCGCCTCAACCGATCGATGGATCTCGATGCGCCGCGCACCAGCACGGTGCGGTGTTCGCGAGGCGTTGCGTTGCACTGCGTTGCACTGAGTTGCACGAACGAAAATGAGCCCCGGTCACGAATGGGGTGAGACCGGGGCCCTGCGGCACATCGACGCCGTCAAGTGGGGGAGGATGTCGATTTCGATGTGCCGATATCGGGTGAGCGTTGTGCCGCGCATCCGACGTTGAAATTTTAAAATGAAAAACCCCAGCGTTTCAGATTCGGTGATATACATTTGTTGCTGTGGGCGGAGGCACCTGAACCCCGGGTGAACATGCACGCCGACTTCGCCGAGTAGAGCACCCCTGCGCACCGGGAGCGGTACCGTAGGAGGGTGAGTACTTCAAGGGTCTTCGTCGGTCGGCTCGCTGGGCGCGGCGTCTTCGACCCGGTCGGCGATCGCATCGGAAAGGTGCGCGACGTGCTGGTCGTGTTCCGCGCCGCGAGCGCCCCGCGCGTCGTCGGCTTGATTGTGGAGATTCCGGGCAAGCGCCGCGTATTCGTGCCCATCGGCCGAGTGACGTCGATCGGCTCGGGGCAGGTCATCACTACAGGACTGATCAATGTGCGGCGATTCGAGCAGCGCGGTGGCGAGACTCGCATGATCGCGGAGCTCATCGGCCGCGATGCCCAGTTGGCCGGCGAACAGCCGAGCGGCGCACCGCTCTCTGCCCGCATCGAAGATGCCGCGATCGAACGCTCGCGCACGGGTGAGTGGCTCGTCTCCGAGGTATTCGTGCGACTTCCCAAGCCCGCCGCGCCCTTCAGCCGCGGTGACGCGCGCATCGTGCGCTGGTCGGAGCTGCAGTTCCCGAGCGACGCCGAAGGCACGCGATCGGCCGAGCTCCTCATTCAAACGATGGTTGATCTCAAGCCTGCCGATCTCGCCGAAGCGCTGCTCGAGCTGCCTCAGGCACGCATGATCGAGGTCATCGAGGAGCTCGCAGACGAGCGCGTCGCCGACGCACTCGAAGAGATGAGCGAGCAGGATCAGCTCGAGCTTCTCGCCCTGCTCCCCGCAGATCGAACCGCCGACGTGCTCGATCAGATGGAGCCCGACGATGCCGCCGACCTGATCTCCGCGCTGCCCGCCGCCCAAGGCGCCGAACTGCTCGATCTGATGGAGCCGGAAGAAGCCGAAGACGTGCGCCGCCTGCTCGAGTACGACGCCGACACCGCCGGTGGTCTCATGAGCCCCGCTCCGATCGTGCTGGCCGCAGAATCGAGCGTCGCCGAAGGCCTCGCGATGATTCGTCGCGCCGAGATCTCACCAGCGATGGCATCCGCGGTCTACGTCACCCACCCCCCGTATGAGACGCCGACCGGCGAATACATCGGTCTGGCCCACTTCCAGCGCATGCTGCGGTTTCCGCCCCATGAGCGCATGGCGTCCCTGCTCGACGCCGAGATCGAGCCCGTGACCGTGCACGCCAGCGCGGCCGAGGTCTCTCGCCGACTCGCCAGCTACAACCTCGTCGCGCTCCCCGTGGTCGACGATCAGCAGCGGCTCGTCGGGGTCGTCACGGTCGACGACGTGCTCGATCACCTCCTCCCCGACGATTGGCGCCACGCAGACGACGACGCGCACACCCCGGTGCAGACGCCCCCCACACGTTCGGCCGCGAGCTCGGCCGCGGAGACGCGGCGATGAGCTTCTTCAAGCGTGGCGACGGCCTCGACGCACCACTCGGGCTCGCTGGCCGAGTCACGCCCCGATCCGATGACGGCAAATCGGGCCAGAGCGAACGATTCGGGCGTTGGACCGAGAGCATTGCACGCGGCATGGGAACCCCGTGGTTCCTCTTCGCGCTGACGGTCGTCTGCGTCGCGTGGTTGGCTTGGAACACGTTCGGGCCCGAAACCTACCGCTTCGATTCCGCCGCGCTCGGCTTCACTGCGCTGACGCTCATCCTGTCGCTGCAGGCCTCATACGCCGCTCCCCTGCTGCTGCTCGCGCAGAACCGCCAGGACGACCGCGACCGCGTGCAGATCGAGCAGGATCGTCAGCGCGCCGAGCGCAACCTCGCCGACACCGAGTTTCTCGCTCGCGAGGTCGTCGCGCTGCGGCTGGCGCTCAAAGACCTGCCCGACCGCGACTTCGTGCGGGCCGAGTTGAAGTCGCTGCTCGCCGAACTCGCCACCGAAGACGATATCGACGACACCGGTGAAGCGCCAGACGTCCTGCCCCGGACCATCGACTCTGCCGTTCAATCGGAATCCGAATCCGAGTCCGAACGATGAACGCCCGCCCGGCTCACGGTGCGGCTCGAGCGGTCTGGGAGGCGCTGGATCGCGTTCGAGACCCTGAGATCCTGCGCCCGATCACCGAACTCGGCATGGTGCAGGCCGTCGAGGTCGACGCAGCGGGTCGTGCCCGCGTGGAGATCCTGCTCACCATCGCCGGATGCCCCGCGGCACGGCGCATCGAAGCCGATACGCTCGCAGCCGCGAGTTCCGCGACCGGCGTGACCGATGCCGAGGTGATCGTCGGTGTCATGAGCCGCGACGAACGGCAGCAATTCATCGAGCGCGTGCGCGGCGATCGCGGCACGCGTCCGCAGCAATTCGGCCCTGAATCGCTGACCCGCATCATCGCAGTCACCAGCGGCAAAGGCGGGGTCGGCAAATCATCGCTGACCGCAGGCATCGCCGTCGCGCTCGCGGCGCGCGGCCTCGCGGTCGGCATCGTCGACGCCGATGTCTTCGGATTCTCGATTCCTGGTCTGCTGGGGCTCAGCCGTGACGGGCGCACTGAGCAGCCGACCCGCGTCGACGACATGATTCTGCCCCCAGTCGCACACGGGGTGAAGGTGATTTCGATCGGCATGTTTCTCGGTGACGCCGACCCGCGCACGACCGCCGTGTCCTGGCGCGGGCCGATGCTCCACCGCACGATCGAACAGTTCTTGCGCGACGTCTGGTTCGGCGATCTCGACGTCTTGCTGCTTGATCTGCCCCCCGGCACCGGCGATATCGCCATCAGTGTCGGTCAGCTGCTCCCCCAGGCCGAAGTGCTGGTCGTGACGACGCCGCAGGAGGCCGCAGCGGATGTCGCCGTGCGCAGCGCGCTCGTCGCTCGGCAGACCGGTCAACGAGTCATCGGGGTGGTCGAGAACATGGCGGGTCTCGCACAGCCCGACGGCACCGTGCTCGACCTCTTCGGCAGCGGCGGCGGCGCCCTCGTCGCCGATCGCCTGAGCGACGCGGAGCACGGTACGGTGCCGCTCCTCGGCAGTGTGCCGCTCAGTGCAGAATTTCGTGCCGGCGGGGATGCCGGCACGCCTGCGGTACTCGAACTCCCCGGCGATCCTGCAGCAGCTGCCGTGATCAGCATCGCCGATGCCATCAGCGCATCGGGGCGCGGACTCGCCGGAAAGCCTCTCGGCATCAGCGTGCGCCCCTGACGAAGCGCTCGGCACTCAGGCGCCCGGAATTCAGTCGCGTGGCGCCGCACCTTCGAGTTCGGCGCCTATCGGAACTGGCCGGCCGAACAGATACCCCTGGAACGCATCGACTCCGAGTCTGCGCAGCATCTCGAACTGCTCCTCCGTCTCAACGCCTTCGCCGACCACCTGCAGGTCGAAAATGCGGCCGAGTTGCACGATCGTTTCCGTGATTGCCGCAGCCTGCGTGTCTTCGACGACCGACGACACGAAGGAACGATCGATCTTCAGCTGCTGCACGGGCAATTGCCGCAGATAGCTGAGCGACGAGTAGCCGGTGCCGAAGTCATCGAGTGACGACATCACCCCTTCCGCTCTCAGGCTCTTGAGCAGGCGCACCGTGCGGTCGAGATCGCTGTGCAGCACGCTTTCGGTGAGCTCGAGCTTGAGGCGATCAGCCGGAATACCGTGACGGGTGACAACGTCGCGAATGTGCTCCGCGAAATCGGGAACGCGAAGCTGCCGCTCACTGAGATTGACCGAGAAGGTGAGGTCGCGGGTCTCCGGGCGAAGCGCCCACATCGACAAAATGCGGCAGGCTTCCTCGAGCACGAATTCGCCGATCTCGACGATGAGACCCGTCTGCTCGGCAAGCGGGATGAACGCGTCGGGCGGCACCAAGCCGCGGCACCCGTTCTGCCAGCGAATCAGCCCCTCATGCCCGATGACTCGCCGATAGCGATCCACGATCGGCTGCGCAAAGAGCCGGAGCTCGCCCTGGCGGATTCCGGTGCGCAGCTCGGAGACGAGCATCATGCGCTCCTGAACCGCCGTCATCATGCGCTGCTCGAAAGGTTGCACCCGACGCTGACCGCTCAAGCGGCGCGCCCGCTTGCGCGCGATCTCCGAGCATTTGACGATCTCGTTCGGATCGTTCGAGACGATGAAGGTGCTCGCGTCGAGCCACGCCCCAATGTCGGCCCGCTCAGACGCCCAGATCACATAGCCCACGCTCGCGCCTGAACCGACGGTGATATCAGAGCCGAGTTCGACGGTGTCGACCAGCAGATCGAGCACCGATTCGATCATGGTCACGGTGCGACGCAGGGCCACGTCGAGGTCTGCTCCGAGGTCTGTCAGCAAGAGCCCATAGGTGTTGGAGCCGATGCGGCCGATGCGCACCGCGCCACTCTCGAGGCGACACAGCCGCTGGGCGGCGTCGAGCAGCAACCTGTCACCGGCTTCGAAGCCGAACGCATCGTTGACCGTCGACAGCTGGTCGACGCTCACGGTGAGAAACGCTGCGAACGTCTGTCCGTCGGCTCCCAGCGCCCCGTGATCTTCGATCGCTTGCAGCATCGCCGCACGGTTGTCGAGGCCGGTGACCGGATCGACATACGCGAGTCGCCGCACCTCTTGCTCTGCGAGATGCCGCTGCGTCTCCTCGGTGCGGAGCGACACGTAACTGGTCGGGGCCCCATCGGCGTCGAGCAGCGGAACGATCGTCGTATTCACCCAGTATTCCGAGCCGTCTTTCGCTCGGTTGCAGATCTCGTTTTGCCAGACCTCGCCGCGCGTGATCGTATTCCAGAGCTCGGCGAAGAACTCGGGCGGGTGGAACCCCGAGTTGACGATGCGATGCGTCTGCCCGATCAATTCATCACTCGAGTACTGCGAGATCTGGCAGAACCGGTCGTTCGCATACGTGATGCGCCCGTCGAGATCGGTGATCACCACGATCGAGTGCGCATTGAGCGCCCCCATGATCTCATCGAAGAACCGCGCCGGTTCGGGAGCCACCATCACGTCGCTTCCTCATCGAAGTGGAGGCCGCCCACGGCCGACTCCTCACGAATGCCGCGTCTGGCTTCGGATTCGGCCATGCGCGATCGCCTGGCCTCGCCCTGTGCGTCGCGTTCATCTTCGAGGAGCGCGTCACGAATGATGCGACGCGGATCGTACCGACGGGGGTCGAGTTGCCGCCAATCGACATCATCGAATTCAGGGCCCATTTCATCGCGCAGGCGATCTTTCGCCCCGTTGGCCATACGTTTGAGCGAGCGCACGAGCTCCCCCAGCTTTCGGGCATAGACCGGAAGGCGCTCTGGACCCAGCACAAACAGGGCGATCACAAGGATCACCATGAGTTTGTCGATCGTCAGGCCCATCATGCTCATCGTACCGCTCACGGCGCTGCGCGACGCTGTACGCAACGCATGCGGTCTGACCGCTTTGCGGCGCCTCCGCGTGTACGACGCGCCCGCCGCAGCCCGGGGCCTACGCTATGGTGCAGGATCACATCCCGCCACGGCCGCTCGTCGCTGGCCTGAGCGCCCGCAGCACCGGAGGAAATCGTGAGCAAGCTCGAACGCAATTGGCAGTACGCCGAGCAGTACCCCGGCGAGACCGAAGCACTCGTGCGGGCCCGCCGGCTGTCGCTCGAACTCGGGATCGAGCCGGTGAGCCGCTCGATCGCGGCACAGCTCTCCGGGCTGGCTGTGCTGTCACGCGCGCAGGCGATCTGCGAGGTCGGCACCGGCGTGGGCGTCAGCGGACTCGCGCTGCTGCGCTACTCGGATCGCGCAACGTTGACGTCGATCGAACTCGAGTCGGAGCATCTGCGCGAAGCCAAGAGCGTGTTCTCCGAAGCGGGCATCGCCGCATCGCGTCTCCGACTCATCGAGGGCGACGCGCGACACGTGATGCCGCGATTGAACTTGGAAGCCTACGATCTGGTGCTGCTCGATGCCGAGCCGTCTCAGCTGCTCGAGCACTTCGAGCATGCGCTCGGCATCGTGCGACCCGGTGGGAGCGTGATCGTGCCCGGCGCGTTCGCCCACGGCCGGGTCCCCGACCCGGCGGCACGCGACGAGGGCACGCAGGCCATGCGCGATCTGCTGGCGCTCGTCGCCGAGTCGACGGCGATCGCTCCGATCCTGTCGCCGGCGGGTGACGGTCTCCTCACTCTCGTGCGCCTGGACGGCTGAGTCGTCAGCGACTCTCGCAACAGCTGAGCCCCCGTGTCCATGCGGATCACGGGGGCTCAGCTGTTGCTCTGGCGTTGCTCAGCCGTCGAGCACGCCTGCGAGCACGTCGCGGAGTTCAGCGGCCTCTTGATCGTTGACCGACACCACCAGACGTCCGCCGCCCTCGAGCGGTACACGAACCACGATCAAGCGGCTCTCACGCACCGCTTCCATGGGCCCGTCCCCGGTCCTCGGTTTCATTGCAGCCATGACGCCTCCTTGCAGGTTTGATGGATAGATTCCATTTTATCGGTTTCAGGCTGGCGAGAGCCAACTGATCGTCGCGGAATGACGCGGAAGTTCCCGCTTAGTCGTCGAACTCGCTCGTCAGCCACGCACGCAGAGCCGCCGCACTCGACTCGATCTGCGCAATCGGAACGCGCTCATCGTCGGCGTGTGCGAGCAGAGGGTCGCCCGGGCCGAAGTTCACCGCCGGGATGCCGAGTGCCGAGAACCGCGACACGTCGGTCCAGCCGAACTTCGCCGTCGGAATTTCTCCCACCGCATCAACGAATCGCTGCGCCAGCGGCGCGTCGAGCCCGGGCCGCGCTCCCGGAGCCAGGTCTACGATCTCGACCGCATCCGCATCCGCGAAGAACCTCTCGACGAACGCGCTCGCCTCGGCGCCGCTCCGGCTCGGCGCGAATCGGTAATTCACTTCGAACACGCACGCATCCGGGATGACGTTGCCTGCGACACCGCCGTCGATGCGCACGGCGTTGAGACCCTCCCGATACTCCAAGCCGTCGACGACGATCCGCTCGGGGACGAACTGCGCCAGGCGTTCGAGCAGCGCTCCGGCGCGATGGATCGCGTTGACGCCCATCCAGCTGCGCGCGGAGTGGGCACGGGTGCCGCGCAGGGTGACGCGTGCACGCAGCGTACCGTTGCAGCCGCCCTCGATGGTTCCATTCGACGGCTCCCCCAGAATTGCGAAGTCTGCGCCGAACAGCTGGGGGTGGTGACGCATCGCGCGACCCAAACCGCTGAGCTCGGAAGCGACCTCTTCGTGGTCGTACCAGACCCAGGTAAGATCGACGGTCGGCTCCACGAGCTCGACGGCGAGCGCGAGCTGCACCGCGACGCCCGCCTTCATATCGACCGTGCCGCGGCCCCAGATCATCGGCTCGCCCGACACGTCGTCGGTCACATCGCGCACCGGCAGATTCTCGTTGATGGGCACCGTGTCGAGGTGCCCGGCAATCGCCACCCGTCGCGCCCGGCCGAGTTCGGTGCGCGCGATGACCGTGTCGCCGTCGCGCGTCAGCACGAGGTGAGGGGCGTACTCGCGCAAGGTCGCCTCGACGGCGTCGGCGATGCACTGCTCATCGCCGGAGACCGAGGCGATATTGCACAACTGACGCGTCAGCGCGACCGGGCCCGCCGTGGGGTCGAAGGTGGTGATCGGCGTCGGATTCGATGTGTTGCTCACCCGAATCAGCCTATTGCTTTCTGTGGCCTTCCGCCCGTCGGCGACCGCTTCCGCGACGATACGATGGATCGCATGACTGCTTCTCGCACTGCCTGGGCCGCCGGTATCGCTACGATCGCGACCGATGGCACCGTTCTCGATGCTTGGTTCCCCGCCCCTGAACTCGGAGCGCGACCCGCCGACCGCGACCCGCGCATCGCTCCCGCGGATCTCGAGGGGCTCCTCGGTCGCGACGAGACACGTGAGGTGACGCTGCAGTTCGTCAATGTCGAGATCGATCTCGACGCCGGCCCCGCGTCGACCGAAGATGCGTACCTGCGACTGCACCTCCTGTCGCACTGCCTCGTGCGGCCGAACGACCTCAACCTCGACGGCATCTTCGGTCAGCTTCCGAACAATGCGTGGACCACCGCCGGCCCGATGCAGCCCGAGACCTTCGCGGCTCGTCTCCCCCAGCTCAAGCGCGCCGGCATCACCGCCGTCGGCGTCGACAAGTTTCCCCGCCTGACCGACTACGTCGTTCCGCAGGGCGTGCGCATCGCCGATGCCTCGCGCGTGCGCCTCGGCGCGCACCTCGCTCCCGGCACCACCGTGATGCACGAGGGCTTCGTCAACTTCAACGCGGGCACGCTCGGCGCGTCAATGGTCGAGGGCCGCATCTCGCAGGGCGTCGTCGTGGGCAACGGCTCCGACATCGGCGGCGGGGCGTCCATCATGGGCACGCTGTCGGGCGGCGGCACGCAGCGCATTTCGGTGGGTGAGCGCGCGCTCCTCGGCGCGAACTCGGGTATCGGTATCTCGATCGGCGACGACAGCGTCGTCGAGGCCGGCTTGTACGTCACCGCCGGCACCAAGGTCGTGCTGCCACACGGCACGAGTGCAGCGCCGGGGTCACCCGCCGAGGTCAAGGCCGTGGAGCTCTCCGGGGTTGCCGGGCTCCTGTTCCGCCGCAACTCGCGCACGGGCGCGGTCGAAGCGCTCCCCCGTGAGGGCACCGGCATCGAGCTCAACGCGGCACTGCACGCCTGAGAGCGTCTGGGCGTGACCGCGAGGGCTGAGATGGATCAGCTTTGCGCGGTCACGCTCGCCAGCAGCTCGGGCGCGCGGCGGTCGTAGATCGCCGCGCCCCAGCGCACCCCGCCCCAGAACGCCGCTGCTCCGGAGATCACGCCGACTCCGAGACTCACCCAGACCCACAGCGGATCGTTCGTGACGCCGGCTGCAATGACGAACGCGATCGTCGGAATCGAGAGTACGGCGAGCGCGCCATACGATCCGCCCATGCCGATCAAGCTGAGCGCCCCGGCGCCCGGCTTCGAGGCGAATGGGTTGTCGCCCGCCTGTGGCACCGGCATCACGAAGATCGCCGAGCACACACTCGATACGCCGAAGCCGCCGAGCGTCACCACTGTGGCAAGCCCCAGCAGCGTCGGCAGCTGATCGAAGCGGCCGACGATCGCGGTTGTCACCACGGCGATGATGAGGATCAGCGGCACGCCGATGATCGCGTTCGCCCAGACGCGCCCCAGTCGGTCGTCGATCCCGCGCACCCCGCGCAGCACGTGTGCCGTAAAAGCGGTGCCGTCGTACGAGATGTCGGTGAATGTGCTGAGCGAGATCAGCGCCGCGACAATGATCGTCGACGCGGGCAGCATGATGAGGAGCCCCGTCGTGCTCGAGACGAACCCGAACAGCACCGGCATCACGATCACCACGATCAGGCTCTGCAGATATCTCGGGTCGCGCAACCAGTACGTGAGGGCACGCGCCGCCACGGCACCGCGCGGGGTTGCGGGAAAGCGACCGAACCAGCCCGTTCCCGCGCGCCCGACGGCGCGCGCACCGCTCGGTTCAGCACCGGTGTTCGCGATGTACAGTCGACGCCACCCCAGAAACAGCACCACCGGGGTCGCCAGCGCGATGAGCAGCTTGAGAGCGGCCACGCCGAATTCACCCGACGCCACTTCCGCGGGCACCGCCCACACCGCGCCGAGCGGCGACCACGAGAACCCCTCTGCAATCGCGGGCAGACGATCCCAGAGCGTCGCCACTCCCTGGCTGATTCCGGAGATCAGCGGACCGACGAGCACGAGCACAAGCAGCACCAGCCCGCCGATAACCTCACGGAAGCGCCGGTTCGAGGACGCGCGCGTGATGAGCGTCACGACGAGTTGGCACGCGAGCACGCAGGTGACGGTCGCGATCGGGGCGAGCAGGATCGCTGCGACCGCTGCGCCGGGCGCGCGCACCCACGCCGCCGCCGAGAGCGCTGAGAGCACAAGCGTGAGGATTCCGGGGATGCCGAGCAGGCTCGCCGCGGCGATACCGCTGACCTGCAGCGTCGGGCTCATGGGGAGCCAGGTGAGGCGAGCGGGATCGAGTGTGCGGTCCATGCCGGTCGACAGAATCGGGCCGAGTGACCACCCGAGCACGACGACGACGCCACCCAAGATGAGTGCCGTGCGGGCCGTCTCGGAGTCCGCGAAGCCGAGACCGACGAGCCCGATTGCCGCTCCGGCGAAGACCCCGAGCCCGTAGACGGCGCCGATGATCGCACCGACGAGCTGCCACGGATGCCGCCGCAGCGTGTTGCCGAGCACGACGAAGCGCAGGCGCACCATGATGCGCACGCGAGCGATTCCGCTCGTGCGCTGCGTCGGTACGGCTGCCGAGACGGGCGCGGGAATCCGGGCGCCACCCGGCGCTGCGGTCACCCCTGACTCAACCACGACGGCCCTTCGAGGTGCTGCCGCCCGCCGACCAGTTCGACGAAGCGCTCTTCGAGTGTCGAGGTGCCACGCACCTCATCGACCGTGCCCGCGGCGAGCACGCGCCCCGCAGCGATGACGGCGACGTGGTCGCAGAGGCGCTGCACGAGGTCCATTGAATGGCTCGAGACGATCACGGTGCCGCCACCGCGCACGAACCCCTGCAAGATGTCTCGAATATTGGCCGCAGAAACCGGATCGACGGATTCGAACGGCTCGTCGAGCACGAGCAGGCGCGGCGCGTGCACGAGCGCGCACGCGAGCGCGATCTTTTTCGTCATGCCCGCGGAATAGTCGACCACGAGCGTGCGCGATGCCTCTCCGAGGTCGAGCAACTGCAGCAGATCTGCGCACCGCTCGGCGACCGTTGCGGCGTCGAGACCGGCCAGCAGGCCGGTGTAGGTGATCAGCTGTTCGCCCGTGAGCCGGTCGAAGAGCTTGACGCCGTCGGCGAGCACGCCGACGAGCTGCTTCGCCTCCGTCGGGTGCTGCCACACGTCGACCCCGGCGATCAGGGCCTGGCCGAATTCCGGGCGCAGCAGGCCGGTCGCCATCGAGAGCGTCGTGGTCTTGCCCGCCCCATTGGGGCCGACGAGACCGTAGCAGGAGCCGGTCGGGATCGTGAGCGAGATGCCGTTGACGGCGATCTTCTCGCCGAACCGCTTCGCGAGACCGCGGAGTTCAAGTGCAGGTATGGGCGTCGATGAGTCCATACCCTCCACCCTAGCGAGCGCGTCGCGAGGCCCGCCAGGGGGTCGCGCGACAGCGCGGCGTCAAGCTAGCGCTCGAGGTGGCGCTCCTGCGACCCGATGTACAGCTGCTGCGGGCGGCCGATCTTGGTCTGGCCGTCGCCGCGCGCCTCGCGCCACTGCGCGATCCAACCGGGCAGTCGCCCGATCGCGAAGAGTACGGTGAACATGCGGGTCGGGAAGCCCATCGCCTTGTAAATGACCCCGGTGTAGAAGTCGACGTTCGGGTAGAGCTTGCGCTCCCGGAAGTAGTCGTCTTCGAGCGCGATCTGTTCGAGCTCCTGTGCCAGGCCGAGCAGTGGATCGTTGACGCCGAGCTCTTCGAGCACCTTTGCGGCGCTCTCCTTGACGATGCGCGCACGCGGATCGTAATTCTTGTAGACGCGGTGCCCGAAGCCCATGAGCTTCACGCCGTCTTCCTTGTTCTTCACCTTTTCGACGAAGGTTTCGACGCTCTGCCCGGAGTCGCGAATGCGCGCGAGCATGTCGAGCACGGCCTCGTTCGCTCCACCGTGCAGCGGGCCCGAGAGCGCGTTGATGCCGGCGGAGACCGAGGAGAACATGTTCGCTCCGGTCGACCCGACGAGTCGCACCGTCGACGTCGACGCGTTCTGCTCGTGGTCGGCGTGCAGAATGAGGAGCTTGTCGAGTGCGTCGACGAGCACCGGGTTCAGTTCGTACTTCTCGGCCTTGTTGCCGAAGTTGAGACGCAGGAAGTTCTCGACGAAGTTGAGGTTGTTGTCGGGGTACAGCAGCGCCTGGCCAATCGACTTCTTGTGCGCATACGCGGCGAGTACCGGCAGCTTCGCGAGAAGGCGGATCGTGTTGACCTCGACGAACTCGGGCACCGCCGTGTCGAGCGACGACTCGTAGTACGTCGACATCGTCTGCAGGCCGCCCGAGAGCACCGCCATCGGGTGCGCGGTGTGCGGCACGCCCTCGAAGAAGTAGCGCATGTCTTCATGGAGCAGCGTGTGTCGACGAATCTCCTCGTCGAACGCACCCAGCTCGTCGGCCGTCGGCAGCTCGCCGTAGATCAGCAGGTAGGCGACTTCGAGAAATGTCGAGTGACGTGCGAGCTCCTCGATGGGATACCCGCGATAGCGCAGAATGCCCTCTTCACCATCGATGTAGGTGATCTCGGACTTGGTCGACGCGGTGTTGACAAAGCCGTAGTCGAGTGCTGTGAGGCCGCTCTGCTTGGTCAGCGTGCTGACATCGATCGCGGAGTGGCCGTCGACGGCTTCGACGATCGGAAACTCGGCACTGCCCCCGGGAAACGTCAATTTGGCGGTGGCCGGGCCCTGCGTCGATTCGGTCACGTCGTCTCCTCGTGAGGTCTCAATGCTGGCGCTGCGTCGGATGTGACACGGCCATTCCTATCACCCTAGTGGCTCCGGGGGAACCTGGGTCGAGGGCGCAGCGGTGACGCCCCCGGCTCAGAATATCTTGATGTGAAGCGAAATGTCGATTCGGGACGGGTCACGCCGCTCGTGTCGCGGCGGCTCGGATTCGGTTGGCCGCGGCGGAAATATCGGCGTCACTCGCGGTCAGAGCGAGTCGCACGTGCCGCGGCGAGTGGCTTCCGTAAAAGTGCCCCGGCCCGACGACGATCCCGAGCGCAGCGAACTCCGCAACGGCGTCCCACGCGTCTTCGCCCCGGGTCGCCCAGAGGTACAGGCCGGCTTCACTCCCCTCGACGCGAAAGCCTGCCGCCTCGAGCGCGGGGCGCAGCACGGCACGACGTGCGCGATAGCGTTCGCGCTGCGCAGCGACGTGCTCTTCGTCGCGCAGTGCCGCGGTCATGGCAGCTTGCACCGGCGCGGGCAGCATGAGACCGGCGTGCTTGCGCACGGTCAGAAGCCGGGAGACGAGGTCGGGATCTCCGGCGATGAATGCGGCTCGATAGCCCGCGAGGTTCGACTGCTTGCTCAGCGAGTACACGCTCAGCACGTCGGTGTGGTCATCACCGACGACACGGGGGTCGAGAATCGATGGGATGCGCTCCGTATCCCAGGGAGCGTCCCAGCCGAACTCGGCGTAGCACTCGTCGCCGGCGATGACGGCCCCGAGTTCGCGGGCACGCGTCACCGCCGCGCGCAGTGCGGCGACATCGAGCACCCGGCCGTCGGGGTTGCCCGGCGAGTTGATCCAGACGAGCTTCGTTTGCTCGGGCCATTCCGCGGGGTCGTCCGACGCCACCGCATCGGCGCCGACGAGCGCCGCCCCCATCGCGTAGCTCGGGTATGCGATCCGGGGAAACACGACGGCTTCCCCGGCACCGACACCGAGCAAGAATGGCAGCAGCGCCACGAGCTCCTTCGATCCGACCGTCGGCAGCACGCCACTCGGCTCCACCGTCACGCCCCGGCGACGGGAGAACCACTCCGAGATCGCGGCACGCAGCTCGCCGGTACCGGCAGTCGCCGGGTAGGCGTGCGCATCAGTGGCTGCGGCGAGCGCATCGCGTACTGAACCGGGAGTCGGATCGACGGGAGATCCGACCGAGAGGTTCAGTGCCCCCTCGGGGTGTCGGGCCGCGGTCGCCGCGAACGGCTCCATCGCGTCCCACGGGTAGTCGGGCAGCGGCTGGCGCATGGTGTCCTTACTCGCCCTGGGGCGGGAGCGCGGCGATGATCGGGTGATCGAAGTCGTAGGCACCGGTCTTCGCGGCTCCACCGGGCGAGCCGATCTCGTCGAAGAACTCGACGTTGGCTTTGTAGTAGTCGGCCCATTCTTCGGGCAGGTCGTCCTCGTAATAGATCGCCTCGACCGGGCACACCGGTTCGCAGGCGCCGCAGTCAACGCATTCATCGGGGTGGATGTAGAGCGACCGTTCGCCCTCGTAGATGCAGTCGACCGGGCACTCGTCCACGCACGCGCGATCTTTCACGTCGACGCACGGAAGAGCGATCACGTAAGTCACGGGACCCGCCTTTCACTCGGGAGATGCCGGGAATGCCCGACAGCTCCCATCCTACTCGCGGCGCTCCTGGTCGCTCGCTCAGTGAGCGTCGTGCTCCCCGTGCACCGGGCGCGTGGGGATCGACGTCGTGACGACCGGAACCTCGGCTGACAACTGCGGCATCGTGCCGCTGTCACCCTGACGCGGCAGGATGCCCGCCGAGAGCCCGCCGAATGCTCCGAGGTCGGGCCCCTGGTCGTCGAGGGCGACTCGAGTCGTCTCCCCCGCCACGATCCGCACATCCGCATCGCGCACCCGCACCACGATCGGCCCGTCGCCCGAGATCAGGGCGAAGCTGATCGCCTCGCGCTCAAGCAGTACTTCGAACCGCTGCCCGCGCCACTCGAGGCGGAACTCGAGTGAGCCCCAGTGGTCGGGCAGACGAGGATCGAAGGTCAACTGCCGACCGGCGTCGCGCATGCCGGCGAAGCCCTGCACGAGTGCCATCCACACTCCGCCGGTCGAAGCGATGTGCAGCCCGTCCGACGCGTTGTGGTGCAAGTCATCGAGATCGACGCGGAGCGCGTGATCGAAGTACCGGTAGGCGAGGTCGCGATACCCGACCTCGGCCGCGATGATCGACTGCACCACTGCCGACAGCGTCGAGTCGCCTGTGGTCAGCGCGTCGTAGTACTCGAAGTCCCGACGTTTCTCGTCGCGCCCGAACTCGTGACTGGCGAGCAGCAGTGCGAGCACCACGTCCGCCTGCTTGAGTACCTGGAAGCGGTAGATGACGAGGGGGTGAAAGTGCAGCAGCAGGGGTTTCTGCTCCGGCGGGGTGGCCGCGAGATCCCACACCTCGCGCTCCAAGAAGTGCGCGTCCTGCGGGTGGATGCCGTGCTGCTCGGAGTACGGTACAGCCATGCCCTCGGAGGCGCGCTCCCACGAGTCGATCTCTTCGGAGGTGATACCGAGGCGGTCGATGAGCACCGCGTACTCGGCCGGAGCCTCGGCAACCAGCCGCCGCGCGATCTCGACGGCGAACCGCAGATTGAACCGCGCCATGACGTTCGTGAAGAGGTTGTCGTTCACCACGGTGGTGTACTCGTCCGGTCCGGTGACGCCGTGGATGTGGAAGCGCTCCACCCCGTCGTCGTCCCATCGCCAGAACCCGAGGCTCGCCCAGAGCCGGGCCGTCTCGATGGCGATGTCGGAGGCGCCCGAGAGCACGTACTCGAGGTCGCCGGTCGCGGCGACGTAGCGCGCGAGCGCGTACGTGATGTCGGCGTTGATGTGATACCCGGCGGTGCCGGCCGCGTAATACGCGCTGGCCTCTTCGCCGTTGATCGTGCGCCACGGGAACAGCGCACCGTTCTCGTTGAGGGTCGCGGCCCGTTTGCGCGCCTGCGGCAGCATCCGCTCTCGGGCGCGCAGCGCATTACGCGCCCAGAACGGCGAGGTGTAGGTGAGGAACGGGAGCACATAGATCTCGGTGTCCCAGAAGTAGTGCCCGCTGTAGCCGGATCCGGTGAGCCCCTTCGCCGGGATCCCGCGCCCGTCTGCCCGGGCAGAAGCCTGGGCGACCTGAAACAGGTTCCACCGGATCGCCTGCTGCACCCCGGGGTCGGCGTCGACGCGCACGTCGCTGCGCTCCCAGAAGTCGGCGATATAGGCGCGCTGCTGCTCCCAACGCGTCTCGCGCGGCTCCGTGGCGGCGCTGTTCAGCGAGTGGATGCAGCGATCGAGCATCTCAGACAGCACCGCGGTGGCCGAGTGGTGATACGCCACCGTTTTCAGCAGGTGCACCGTCTTGCCGGCTCGCGCCGTGCCCTGATACACGTGGCGCACGCGATCCTGGGACTTGTCGACGCGGTGGCGCCACTGCTCGTCAGTGCCGGTGTCGAAGTGGTGATCGACGCCGACGCCGAGCGTCATGCGGGAGTCGCGCACGCGGTAGCTCAGCACAGATCGCTCTCCCGAGTGCAGCAGCGGGCCCGGATCGAGAATTCGGTCGTCGAACTGGTCGCTCTTGCGTGGATCGAACCCGGCACCGGCCTCGCGCGGCGCCTCTGTGTGCACGCGCCCGAGATCCTGCCGATTGACGATGAGGCTGCTTACCGTGACCTCTGCGTCGGCGTCGAGCACCGTAATGCGCATTTCGAGAGTGGCGAGATGCCGAGACGCGAACGACACCATGCGCCGCGTGTCGACCCGCACGCGCTTGCCCGTCGGCGTGAGCCAGAGCAGCGTACGCGTCAGTGTGCCCTCCCGCAAATCAAGCACACGCCGCACGTCAAGAATGTCCGACGACTGCAGATTCAACCGCTCATCGTCGACGTAGATGCGAATCGTCTTCGTATCCGGCACATTGACGATCGTCTGGCCGTGCTCCGCGAAGCCGTACGCGTCTTCGGCGTGGCGAATACGCCAGGTCTCGTGCAGCCCGTTCAAAAACGTGCCATGGCTGCCGAGCGGCAGGCCCTCCTCGTGATTGCCGCGCATGCCGAGGTACCCGTTGCCGAGCGCGAAGATCGACTCGTCTTGACCCGCGAGCTCGGGGTCGATGCCCGAGACGACGAGTCGCCACGGGTCATCGCCGAAGTCTCGCTGCAGTTCTTTGACCGGACTGTCGAATGACTCATGACTCATGCGAGCAACTCCTCAAGATCTGCGATGACGATATCTGCTCCCGAAGCGATGAGGGCCTCACGACCCGCGCCGCGATCGACTCCGACGACGAGTCCGAACGACCCCGCCCGGCCCGCTGCGACGCCCGACTCTGCGTCTTCGAACACGACGGTCCGGTCGATCGCGGCACCGAGCAATTGCGCCCCTCGGAGATAGGTCTCGGGCGCGGGTTTGCCGGGCAAGCCCTCGCGCGCCGAGACGACGCCGTCGACCACCGCACGAAACCGATCGCGGAGCCCGGCTGCGCGCAGCACGGCTTCGGCATTCTGCGAGCTCGACACCACCGCGAGCGGAGCGTCGCGCTCGGCCAGATGATCCAGCAGCCTCAGCGAACCGGGGTACGGGTCGATGCCGTCGCGCTCGAGCACCTCGACGAATGCAAGGTTCTTCCGGTTGCCGATACCTCGCACCGACGTGAGGCCGTGATCGCTCGGTGACCCCTCGGGGAGCACGATGCCCCGCGCTGCGAGCAGCGTCGCGACGCCGGCGAACCGGGGCCTCCCATCGAGGGAGGCGAAGTATTCTCGCTCGGCGTACGGCTCCCCCCCGCGGGCGGCGAAGAACGCGTCGAACGTCTCCTGCCAGGCCCGTTTGTGGAGTTCGACGGTGGGCGTGATCACCCCGTCGAGGTCGAAGAGATACGCATCGTACCGATCGATCACCCGGTATTCCCCTTCCAGATACTACTTTTGGGAGCCCGCGAGGAGCGCCTGCACGAAATACCGCTGGAACGCGAAAAACACTATCAGCGGAACGAGCATCGACAGGAAGGCACCGGCCGAAAGCACGTCGATATTCGCTCCGAATTGCCTGAGTTGCGACTGGATCGCCACCGTCAGCGGTTGAGAGTCCGTGTTCGTGAAGATCAGCGCGACGAGCATGTCATTCCAGGTCCAGAGGAACTGGAAGATCGCGAGCGAAGCGATCGCCGGGAGACCGAGAGGCAGCATGATCTTGAAGAAGATCAACCAGTCGCGCGCGCCGTCGATGCGAGCGGCCTCGAGCAGCTCTTCCGGAACCTGCGCGAAAAAGTTGCGCAGGAGGAAGATCGCGAATGGCAGCCCGAACGCGGTATGGAAGAGGATGACTCCGACCACACTCCCGAAGATGCCCAGGGACCCGAACAGGCGCGCGAGCGGAATCAGCGCGACCTGCAGCGGCACGGCGAGCAGTACGATCACCGCGATGAAGAGCCAGTCTCGGCCGGGAAACTTCATCCACGCGAACGCGTACGCGGCGAGCGCGCCGATGATCACCACGAGGATCGTCGTCGGCACCGTGATCACGATCGTGTTCCAGAAGGATCCCGTGATCGTCGCGTTGGTCAGCAGATTCGCGTAGTTCTCGAGGGTGATCTCGGTGGGCTTCGCGAGCACCGTCCACCAGCCGCTCGACGCGTTGTCGCCGGCAGTGCGGAACGAGGTCAGCAGCAGGCCGACCGTCGGGACGAGCCAGAAGATCGCGATGATCACCAGCACAAGATGCACGACGCCGCTGCTCGCGACGCGCGCGATACGTGCGCCGAGCGTCTGGCTGCGCCGGCGCACCGCCCCCGGAGGATTCGTGCCGGCGGGTTTCGGTGATCCCGCGCCGCTGACAGGAGGTTCCAGTTGCGTCGTCATCGTCCTCGCTCCGATCGGAAACGGCGTACATTCACGATCATCGACGGCAGCACGAGAATCAGCAGCAGGATCGCGAGCGCGGAGCCCAGCCCCTGGTTGCTGCCGCCACCGAACGAGACCGTCCACATCTCGACCGCGATCACGTTCGCCGCGGGCTTCGAGGCACCTGGTGGGATCACGTACACCAGGTCGAAGATCTTCAGCACGTTGATGATCAGCGTCACGAACACCACGAGCAGCACGGGTGCGAGCAGGGGCGCCGTGATGCGGGTGAAGACCTGCCACTCGTTCGCGCCGTCGGTGCGCGCGGCCTCCTGCAGCGACCGATCCATCGCGGAGAGGCCCGACGCGATCATGACCATCGCGAATCCGGCCCAGATCCAGATATACGCGAGAATCACCACCACGTTGATCCACGACGCACTCAGCCAGGAGACGCCCGCTGCGCCCTCCCCGAAGTTCGACGCGGGCAGCGCGATGCGGTACTCGGTTCCGGCATCGAGACCCTCGATCGTATAGGCGCCGCCGGCTCCCGTGGTCGCGTAGCCGCGGATCGAGCCATCGGCGTCGACCGCATCCACGCGAACCCCGGCGAGCCCGGTCTTGCCCGCTTCGAGTTCGCCTTGCGTGCCGCCCCCGCCACGAATCAGATCGAGAAAGACGGTGCCCGAGATCTGGGTGTCATTCGCCGCGCCCGCCGCTTTCGCGTCGACGGAGCCCTCAGGGAGCGCGCTGCGCTTCACCCCGATGAGTGGAAAGTTCTGCACGTCGCCAGTGGTGACCGTCTCGGAGGACGCGATCACCCCCTGATCAGCTTCGATACCCGTGCCCTCGCGCGGCTTCGCGCCCGGGTAACTGGCCTGATCCGTGAACACGCTCTGTACGCTCGTGATCGCGGCATTCACGACGCCGAGCTGCGGGCTCTCCTGGAACATGCCGCGGAAGATCACCCCCGCAGCGAGCATCGAAATCGCCATCGGCATGAACACGATCAACCGGAACGCCGTCTTCCACCCGATCTTGTCGACGAGCACCGCAAGCAGCAGCCCGATGATCGTCACCGTGACAGGAGCCACGATGACCCACACGAGGTTGTTGCGGATCGCGGTGAACGTCGTGTCGTTCGTGAACATCGTGACGTAGTTCTGCCACCCCACGAAGGCCGAACCCGAGCGATCGAAGAATGAGCGGATCACCGTGTACACGATCGGGTACACGACGAGCGCGCCGAGCGCCAGCAGCGCCGGGCCGAGGAACGACCCGATGAGCAGCCACTGGCGCAGCCGGCTCCGATTGCGCACGGCGCCACTGCGCAGCGCAATCGGAACCGTCTGCGTCCGAGTCATCGTCGGTTACTTCGCGTACGCGGCGGCCGCGGCAGCCTCGAGGCGCTGCGCAGCTCCGTCCACGTCATCCGGCTTCTGGTAGAAGGAGATCATTTCCTGCCAGAAGCCCTGGCCCGGCGTGCCGCCGAACGCACTCGGGGCGAGATCGGAGAGATCGAATCGGAAGTCTTCGGCTCCCGTCAGCGCCTCGGCGATCTGGCGCGAGGTGTCGTCAGGGTACAGCGAGGTGTCGACCCCGGTGTTCGGGGAGGTCAGGCCGCCATTCGGCACCCAGATCTCCGCGGCTTCCGGTGAGGCGAGGAACGCCATCAGCGCCGTGGTCGCCTCATCATCATCGAACTGGACCGCGACGTCACCGCCGCCCACGACCGACGGCTTCGACCCGTTGATCGACGGGAAGTCGTAGAACAGCGCGTTTTCGCCCACGGTGGAGTTGCCGTCAGCGGTGATGTTTCCCGCGACGAAGTCGCCCTCGAAGACCGTGCCGGCCTGGGGGTCAGATCCGAAGACCTCGGTGACGCTCGTCGGGAAGTCGCGCTGGTCTCCGCCCGGCTGCACCAGGTCGCTCCCCCACAGCTCGCCGAGCACCGTGAGCGCCTCCTTCACCGAGTCGTCGGTCCAGGGAATCTCGTGCTGCGTGAGCTGATCGTACTTGTCGGGCCCGGCCGTGCGCAGGTACACGTTTTCGAACCAGTCGGTCAGTGGCCACCCCACATCAGCCCCGACCGAGACACCCGCGTAGCCGGCATCGGTGATGAGCCCGAGCTGTTCGGTGAACCCATCCCAGTCCTCCGGCGCCTCAGCACCCGCCTCATCGTAGACATCGGCGTTGTACCAGACCGTCGACTTGTTCGCGGCCTTGAACCAGACGCCGTAGAGCTGATCATCGACCGTGCCCAGGTCGATCCAGTCTTGCGAATAGTTGTCGCTCACAGCCTGCGCGACATCGTCGGCCACCGGCTTGATGTCTCCATCCTGCGCGAGCGACTGCATCAGGGCTGGCTGGCCGAGCACGGCGACGTTGGGCGGCGAACCGCCCTCGAGCTGCCCGCTGATATACGTGGGGCCGTTGTCACCGAAGCTCGTGTACGACACATCGGCACCGGTCTGGCGGCTGAACTCATCGAGCACCGCCTCAAAGTTCTTCTGCTCGGCACCCGACCACGACGCGGCGACGCTGAGCGAGGTCCCCGCGAACTCGTTACCCGCGGGAGCATCGCCGGCTCCGGCATCCCGCGATCCTCCGCCGTCGCCTCCCGCGCAAGCGGTCAGCAGCAGTGCCGCGGCCGCGAGGCCCGTCGTCGCGCGGATCATCCGTGATCGCGCGAATCGTGTGGTGTGCATGAGAACTCCATCCGACCGATGCGTAACCGGCACGGGCCCCTCCCGCGCCGTGAACGCGAGGTCGCCGAGCGCGCGCTCCGCGCGGCGACACGCGGGGGTAGCTGAGTGTGGCGACTTCGCCTCCGCTTGCCACGGTATCGAGCGGGTCGTGGCCCTGTCTGCCCCTTGCATCGCGCTCCGAAATTCGGAACAATACCCGGGCGGCGGCCCAATTACGGCGAGAACATCCAGATCACCAGCCATGCGCCCAGACAGAGGCACGGGGCGAATGCCACTGCGGCACGCGCACTCGGTCGACGAGCGCGCATCACGAACCCCCACACCGCCGCGGCGACGAACGCGACGAACACCCCGACCAGTGCTCCTGACCAGCCGCCCGCGAATCCCAGCATCGCACCGATGAGCGGTGCAACCTTGACGTCACCGCCGCCGAGCCCGGATGGCGCGAAGCGCCACAGCAGCCAGAATCCCAGCCCGAGTACTCCCGATACGGCGAGGGTATCGAGCAATACCGTGGCCCCAGCGCGTTCACCGGCGCCCGGTGCACCGGAAGCATCGGCGCTCCAGCGCATACCGCCGCTCATCAGCAGCGCTGGCATAACGGTGACCGTCGCCGCGAGCACCCACGTGTTGGGCAGTCGGTGCGACCGGAGATCGACGATGCTCAGCGCGATCGACCACGCACCGAAGAGTGCGCCGCCAACCACCGCCCAGGTGTGCGCGGCGTCGTGCATCAGCGGAGCGACTACTGCGTGACTTCGGTTCCGATGCCGTGCTCGGTGAAGATCTCGAGCAGCACCGAGTGCGGTTCGCGCCCGTCAATGATGGCCGCCTTCGACACTCCGCCGCGCACAGCGTCGAGGCAGGCGCGCATCTTCGGAATCATGCCCGACTCGAGGCTCGGCAGCAGCTCTTCGAGCTCCCCCGCCGTAATCGACGACACGAGCGAATCACGATCGGGCCAGTCGGCGTACAGCCCCGCCACATCGGTCAGAATGACGAGCTTCTCGGCGCCGAGCGCACTCGCGAGCGCTCCCGCTGCGGCATCGGCGTTCACGTTCAGGGAGTCACCGGGGCGGTCGACATCGGGAGCGATCGACGACACGACCGGGATCAGCCCCGCGTCGAGTAGCGCGAGCACCGGCTCGACGCGCACGTCGACGACGTCGCCGACGAGCCCGAGGTCGACGAGCTCGCCGTCGACCTCGAACGGCGGACGGCGACGGCCGACGAAGAGACCTGCGTCTTCTCCCGTCGTACCGGCCGCCAGGGGGCCGTGCGCATTGATCTGGTCGACGAGCTCGGGATTCACCTTGCCGGTGAGCACCATGCGCACGACGTCCATCGCCTCGGGCGTGGTCACTCGGTAGCCGCCGCGGAATTCGCTCTCGATGCCGAGCCGGCCGAGCATCGCGTTGATCTGGGGGCCGCCGCCGTGCACGACGACGGGCTTGATGCCCGTGTGACGCAGATACACGATGTCTTCAGCGAAGGCCTCGAGCAATCGGTCGTCGACCATCGCGTTGCCGCCGAACTTGATCACCATGATGGTGTCGCGGAACTTCTTCAGCCAGGGCAGGGACTCGATGAGCACCTCGGTCATGGCCCGAGCGCGCTCGTGATCGAGCGGCTTCGTGGTCGTGGACATCTGACTCCTAGCTCGAGTACGCGCTGTTCTCGTGCACGTAGTCGTGCGTGAGATCGTTCGTGCGAATGGTCGCCGTGTGCTCGCCCGAGAACAGGTCGATCTCGACGTGCGTGCGCCGGGGCGTCAAATCGCACTCGTCGACCGGGCGGTCTGGCGCACCGGCGTGACAGAGTCTCACACCGTTGAACGCGACGTCGACCTGGTACGGGTCGAATGCGGCCTGCGTGGTGCCGATCGCTGCCAGAACACGGCCCCAGTTCGGGTCGTTGCCGAAAATTGCGGCCTTGAACAGGTTGTTGCGGGCGACGGATCGCCCGACCTCGACCGCATCGGCGGCGGAAGCAGCTCCGCGCACTTCGATGTCGATGTCGTGGCTCGAGCCCTCGGCGTCGGCCTGCAGTTGAGCGGCCAAGCTGTCGCACACCGCGGCCAGCGCCAACGTGAAGTCGGCCTCGTCGGGCACGACGCCCGAAGCGCCGCTTGCGAGCAGGGTCACCTGGTCGTTGGTCGACATGCAGCCGTCGGAGTCGAGGCGATCGAAGCTGGTCGAGGTCGATGCGCGCAGAGCGCGATCGAGTGCGGCGTCGTCGAGGAGCGCGTCGGTGGTAATCACGACGAGCATCGTGGCGAGACCCGGCGCGAGCATGCCGGCTCCCTTTGCGATGGCGCCGATGACCCACCCGTCACCCTGGTGCACCGCGGTCTTCTCAACCGAGTCGGTGGTGAGGATCGCTGACGCTACTGTCGTGTCGTCGGCGGCGAGCGCGGCGGCGAGCGCCGGGACGTTGCCCACGATCTTGTCGCGGAACGCCTGGTCGCCGGTACCGATCAGCCCGGTCGAGCAGACGAGCACGCGCTCGGCGTCGGTCTCACCGATCTCCGTCGCCACGGCCTCGGCGGTCAGCCGGGTGGTCTCGTAGCCGAAGTCGCCGGTGAAGCAGTTCGCCCCTCCCGAGTTCAGAATGATGGCCGAGGCCGCGCCGCCCTGCGCCGCCTTGCGGCTCCACAGGATGGGGTTCGCCTGGGCGCGGTTCGTGGTGAAGACGACGGCGCTCGCGCGCGACGGGCCGTCGTTGACCACGAGCGCGAGATCCGGCTTGCCGGTGCTCTTAAGGCCGACGGCGATACCGGCTGAGCGGAAGCCCTGGGGCGCGGTGACGGTCACGGTGCAACTCCATTCACGGAAAGGCCGGTGTGCTCGGGAAGTCCGAGCGCGATGTTCGCCGATTGGATCGCGGCACCCGCGGTGCCCTTGGCGAGGTTGTCGAGCGCGGCGACGATCACCGCGCGACCCGCGGCCTCGTCGACGACGACGCTCATGAGGCAGGTGTTGGCGCCGAGCGTGTCTGCGGTGCGGGGCAGCGTGCCCTCGGGAAGCAGCTGCACGAAGTGCTCGTCGCCGTAAGCGTCGTGCCAGGCGGCCCGCACCTCTGCGGCGGTCACCCCCGGCGCGATGCGCGCGGTGGTGGTGGCCAGTATGCCTCGGCTCATCGGAACGAGCACCGGGGTGAAGCTGATGGTCGGCTCATCACGGGCTCCCGCTCCGCGCAGCGCCTGCTGAATCTCGGGAATATGACGGTGGGAGCCCCCCACCGCGTACGGATTCGCCGTGCCCATGAGTTCCGCTCCCAGCAGATGCGTCTTCGCGGCTTTCCCCGCGCCCGACGGCCCGACCGCGAGCACGCTCACGATGTCGCGCGCTTCGATGACGCCGGCGGCGATGCCGGGTGCGAGCGACAGTGCCACCGTCGACGCGTTGCAGCCGGGGGCCGCGATGCGCGTCGCACCGACGAGCGCCTCGCGCTGACGGCCCGATTCGCCGGTTTCGCGGCGCACGATGAGCTCGGGCACCCCGTAGGTCCACGCCTCGTGGTGCTCCCCGCCGTAGAACGCGGCCCAGTCGTCGGCACTCGTGAGTCGGTGATCGGCGCCGCAGTCGACCGCGAGGCCAACATTCGAGAGCTGCGCCGTGAGCGCGCCCGATGCTCCGTGCGGCAACGCGAAGATGACGACGTCGTGCCCGTCGAGCACCTCTGGCGTGGTGGGCTGCAGCGTCAAATGCGCAAGCGATCGGAGATGCGGCTGCGATTCGACGAGCGGGCGCCCCGCGGAAGAATGCCCGGTGACCGTGCGGATCTCGAATTCGGGATGGGCGTCGAGCAGACGCAGCAGCTCGCCTCCCGCGTACCCGCTGGCTCCCGCCACAGCGACGCTGATCGTCATCGTCTCCCTCTCTCGCGCACGGCACGCACGCGTGCTCCTATTCAACCACTCAGAGCGGCATCGAATCGACGGATGACCCCTGTGGACGCATGACTGGCCGCCGATAGGCTTGCCGTATGTACGTCATCACCGTGAAATTCCCCGTCAAGCCCGAGAGCGTCGATCAGTGGCCCGAGATCGTGCGCGCCTTCACCGAGGCGACCCGCGCCGAGCCGGGCAACCTCTGGTTCGACTGGTCTCGCAGCCTCGAGACTCCGAACGAGTTCGTACTGATCGAGGCGTTCACCGACGAGGGCGCCGGCCCGCACGTCTCGTCCGACCACTTCGCGGCCGGACTCGAGTCCATGCGCCCGCACCTGGTCTCGACCCCGCAGATCATCTCGCGGCAGGTTGACGGCACGGGCTGGGACGCGATGGGCGAGCTGCAGATCGACGCGTAGGGCGCGACTACCGCCCGCGAAATTCGGGGGCGCGCTTCTCGGCGAACGCGCGCATGCCCTCTTTCTGATCCTCGGTCGCGAAGGCCGCCGCAAACGCCTGGCGCTCGAAGCGCAGGCCCTCGGCGAGCGGCATCTCTTGCGCCGCCTGCAGCGCGTCCTTCGCGGCGTACACGGCGGGCAGCGACTTCGATGCGATGGTCTCGGCGACCTTCGCGGCCTCGGCCAGCAGCTCGCCGGCGGGCACCACTCGGGAGACGAGCCCCGAGCGTTCGGCCTCTTCGGCGCCCATCATGCGCCCCGTGAGCACCATTTCGGCGGCCTTGTACTTGCCGATCGCTCGCGGCAGGCGCTGCGACCCGCCGAAGCCCGGCAGCACGCCGAGGTTGATCTCGGGCTGCCCGAACTTCGCGGTGTCGGCGGCCAGAATGATGTCGCACATCATCGCGAGTTCGCAGCCGCCGCCGAGCGCGAATCCGGCGACCGCGGCGATCAGCGGTGTGCGCATGCGCTCGAACCCGCCCCAGCTCGGAAACGGCCCGCCGAGCAGCATGTCGGCGTAGCCGAGTTCCGCCATCTCCTTGATGTCGGCACCCGCGGCAAAGGCCTTCGCCGAGCCGGTGAGCACGATCGCGCCGATCGCGGGGTCGGCGTCGAACCCGGTCGCGGCGTCGATGAGCTCGCGCACCAGCGTGCCGTTCAGGGCGTTCAGCGCTTCGGGTCGGTTGAAGGTGATGGTCGCGACGCGTCCCTGCGTCTCGGCGATGATCGTCGTGTAGTCGCTCATGCGGTCCAGTCTGACACGTCGCGCTCCGCCGGGCCGTCGTACGCCGAGAGCGGGCGGATCAGCGCATTCGACGCCGCCTGCTCCCTGATGTGCGCGGTCCACCCGGTGACCCGCGACGCGATGAAGAGGGGCGTGAATGTGAGGGTGTCGAAGCCGATGAGGTGGTAGGCCGGCCCCGACGGGTAGTCGAGGTTCGGGTAGATGCCCTTGCGCGCGACGAACTCGCTCTCGAGCGTGGCGTAGAGTTCGGCGAGGTCGGGCCGCTCGAAGTGCTCCACCAGCTGGTCGAGCGCCGCCCGCATCGTCGGCACCCGTGAGTCGCCGTGCTTGTAGACGCGGTGCCCGAAGCCCATGATCTTGCGCTTCTCGGCGAGCGCGGTGTCGAGCCACGGCACCACCCGGTCGGCCGACCCGATCTCGTCGAGAATGTGCATCACCGCTTCGTTCGCCCCGCCGTGCAGGGGGCCCTTGAGCGCCCCGATCGCCCCGACAACCGCCGAGTAGAGGTCGGAGAGCGTCGACGTGATGACGCGCGCCGTGAAGGTGGAGGCGTTGAATGAGTGCTCCGCGTACAGAATCATCGATCGGTTGAACGCATCGACGACGACCGGTTCGGGATCGCTCCCGAACGTCATCCAGAGGAAGTTCGCCGAGTAGTCGAGATCGTCTCTGGGTTCGACGATTGCCTCACCCCTGCGGCGGCGCTGCCCGTAGGCCACGATTGCGGGCAGCACCGCGAACAGGCGCACGGAGCGCTCCAGATTTTGCTCGGGGCTCCCCGAGGCGTCGAGCACCGATCCCGCCCCGGCAAGGTCGATCGCCCCGATCGCACTCACAGCTGTTCGCACCACGTCCATCGGGTGGGCCTCGAGCGGCAGCAGGTCGATCGCGGCGCGCACCTCGGGCGTCAGCGCGCGGTGCGCGCGCTCAGTCGCGCGCAGCTCGGCGAGTTGCTCCGCCGAGGGCAGCTCACCGTGCCAGAGCAGGTGCGCAACGGCCTCGAACGGCTGGGTGTCGGCGAGCTGCTGCACCGGGTACCCCCGGTAGAGCAGGCTGTTCGTCTCGGGGTTCACCTTCGAGATCGCCGTCGTATCGACGACAACCCCCGCGAGGCCCTTCTTGATCTCTGCATCCATGCTGCGCTCCTTTGCGGCGTGAGACGTACGACGTGCGATTACTGCGGCTCTTGCGAGTGCGGACCGGGCCGGATCTGGTCGAACCGGTCTATCGCTCCACTTCGAAGGTATAGACGTTGGTGTCGAACCGGCTGTACGCCTCGTAGTCCACGAGCTCGTAGAGGTCGGCGCGATGCTGCATCTCGCCGAGCTTGCCGGTGAGATGCCCTTCGCGGTTCAGCTCGTCGAGGGCGCGTTCGGTGGCGCCCATGGCGATCCGGAGCATCGATACCGGCCAGATCACGATGTTGACCCCGACGTCGGCGAGCTGCTGCGTCGAGAAGAGGTCGCTCTTGCCGAACTCCGTCATGTTCGCGAGGATCGGCACGTCGAGCGCGGCGCGCATCGCGGCGAACTCGTCGAGGGTGCGCATGGCCTCCGGGAAGATCGCGTCGGCGCCCGCGTCGACGAGGGCCTTCGCGCGGTCGACCGCCGCGTCGAGCCCGTCGACGGCGCGGATGTCGGTGCGCGCCATGATGAGGAAGTTCGGGTCGCGGCGCGCGTCGGCCGCCGCGCGGATGCGCTTGATGGCGGTGCTCTCGTCGACGACCGCCTTGCCGTCGAGGTGGCCGCAGCGCTTCGGGTTGATCTGGTCCTCGATGTGGGCGCCCGCGAGCCCCGCATCCTCGAGCGTTTGGATGGTGCGCGCCACGTTCATCGGCTCGCCGAAGCCGGTGTCGGCGTCGACGATGGCGGGGAGCTCGGTCATGCGCGCGATCTGCTGCGCGCGGCCCGCCACCTCGGTGAGCGTGGTGAGCCCGATGTCGGGCAGTCCGAGATCGGCCGAGAGCACGGCGCCCGAGATGTAGACGCCGTCGAAGCCCTTGCGCTCGATGAGTCGAGCCGAGAGCGGGTTGAAGGCGCCGGGAAAGCGCAGCAGCTCCCCCGAGTCGAGGCGCTCGCGGAAGGTGCGGCGCTTCTCATGCGCGGGGGTCTGGGCGTAGAGCATCAGAAGAGTCCCTTCGGTGCGGCGGCGAGATCGAGGGTGCCGGATCGCGCGACGATGTTCAGCTCGCGCACCTCGGCGGGGGTGAGTTCGGGCAGCCGCTGCACGAGCTCCAGGAATCGCTCGATCTCGGCGGGCTCGAGTACGGGCTCCGCGAGCAGCCGGAACTTCGCTATGTAGTTGTCGCGAACGAACGGGCGCGCGCCGAGCGGGTGCGCGTCGGCCACGGCGATCTCGTCGACGATGGTGGAGCCGTCGGCGAGTTCGATCTCGACGCGGCCGCCGAACGCCTTCTCATCGGGGTCTTCGGAGTGGTAGCGACGCGTCCACTCGGCGTCTTCGGCGGTGGTGACCTTTTGCCACAGCGCGACGGTGTCGGTGCGGCCGGCCCGCTCGGCCGTGTAGGAGTCGACGTGGTGCCATCCGCCGTCTTGCAGCGCGACCGTGAAGATGTAGGGGATGGAGTGGTCGAGCGTTTCACGCGAGGCCGTCGGGTCGTATTTCTGAGGATCGTTCGCACCCGAGCCGATCACGGTGTGGGTGTGATGGCTCGTGTGCAGCACGATGCGGGCGACATTCGCGGGGTCGGCGAGTTCGGGGTGCGCGCCGTGCAGCTTGCGGGCGAGATCGATCCAGGCCTGCGCCTGGTACTCGGCGGAGTGCTCCTTCGTGTAGCTGTCGAAAATGGCGCGCTTCGACTCCCCCGCTGCAGGCAGCGGCACCTCGTACGAGGCCGTCGGGCCGTCGAGCATCCAGGCGATGACGCCGTCTTCGCCCTCGTAGATCGGCGACGGCGAGGTCTCGCCGCGCATCGCACGGTCGACGGCCTCCACAGCCACCTTGCCGGCGAACGCGGGGGCGTGCGCCTTCCAGGTCGAGATTTCGCCTTTGCGGCTCTGCCGGGTGGCGGTGGTCGTATGCAGCGCCTGCGCGACGGCCTGGGCGACCACTGACGTCTCGAGGCCGAGCAGCGTGCCGATGCCCGCGGCGGCCGATGGCCCGAGGTGCGCGACGTGGTCGATCTTGTGGCGGTGCAGGCAGATGGCGCGCACGAGGTCCATCTGGATCTCGTACCCGGTCGCGATGCCCCGTACCAGCGCGCGCCCGTCGGCGCCGACGTGCTGCGCGACGGCGAGGATCGGCGGAATGTTGTCGCCGGGGTGCGAGTACTCGGCGGCGAGGAAGGTGTCGTGGTAATCGAGCTCGCGCACCGCGACCCCGTTCGCCCACGCCGCCCACTCGGGGCTCGTGAGCGCCGCATCCGCGCCCGTGCCCGCCAGGCCGAAGATCGTGCTGCCCGCACCGCCGAGCGACACCGGGTGCGCGAGCGCCTGCGCGCGGGCCGAGACGATCGGGGCGCGGGTCAGCGACGCCGCCGCGACGGAGGCGTTGTCGATGATGCGGTTGATGATCATGTCGACGACGTCGGCATCGACCTCGACGGGATCGGTGGCGACGTGAGCGATCTTCTGCGCGAGCTGCTCCTCGCGCGGCAGCGCTTCATCGCTGCGGTACACGCGAACGTGGTGGGTGACGGTCATGCGGAGGCGCTCTCTTCCGTGTCGGCGATTGAGGTGAGGATCGAGGTCAGCGCACGGTGCAGGTGCACGTGCGTGGCATGGGCGGCGAGCTCGGCGTCGCCGTCGGCGATGGCGCGGGCGATGAGCGCGTGTTCGGCGACGGAGCTCACGAGCCGATTGTGGTTGTCGCGGGCGAGGCCGCGGGCGCGCACCAGATGCGTGCGCACCGGGCGCAGAGCCTGCGTGAGGTACGTGTTCTGCACCGCGGCATCGATGGCGGTGTCGAAGCGCGCGATGAGTGCGTAGTAGTCGTCGGTGCCCGCAGCGCCGTCGTCGGGGTGCGCGGTGTCGAACGCGTCGGCGATCGTGCTGAAGACGTGCGGGTCGCCGCGCTCGGCGGCCAGCCGGGCGGCCGCCTCTTCGAGCGCGCGCCGGGTTTCGAAGAGTGCTCGCACGTCCCCGACGTCGAAGCCGGACACGACGAGCACGCGCGCGGACTGCTGCGCGATCAGGCCGTCGGCGACCAGGCGTCCGATGGCTTCGCGCATCGGGGTGCGACTTACGCCCCGGCGGGCGGCCTGCTCGACCTCACCGATCACGCTGCCGGGGCGCAGTGCCCCCGTCTGAATGTCGCGCAGGAGCTCGCGATACACCCGATCGCTCGTGCGCTCGCTGCTTCCCGACATACCGCTAGCGTATACACAACAGCACCAATGCGCCAGATACCTGGCCCAGAATTCGCGCAGTGTATACGCAGCGTCCGTGCCTGCGTTACCCGATCAGGCTGGGCTGCAGGTCTTTCAGCGTTCGAGACCGCATCGTCTTCGCCACCCCGAGCGCCGAGATCAGCACCGCGATGACGAGGACCAGGCCGAGCTTCAACGCCTCACTGGCCGCGTCGGCGAGATCACCGCCGTACATGAGCTGCCGCAGCCCGTCGACCGCGAACGACATGGGCAGGTAATGATGCAGCGTCGCGAGCGGGCTGGGCAGTGTCTGCCACGGGAAGGTGCCGCCCGCAGTGACGAGTTGCACCACCATCAGCACGAGTCCGAGGAACTGACCCACGCTGCCGAGCCACACGTTCAGCGCGAGAATAATCGCGGCGAACGTCGCCGAGGCGAGCGCGATGGTGCCGTAGGCCGCGACGGGGTGCGAGAAGTCGAACTTCAGCGCGAACGCCACGATTGCGAACAGCGCGAGCATCTGCGTCGCTCCGAGCAGTGCGGGCGTGGCCCAGCCCGCGATCGTGATCCGCAGCGGCGTGTGCAGCGCGGTGACCGCGCGACGCGAGACCGGCTTCAGAATCAGGAACAGCGCGTAGATGCCGATCCAGGCCGCCAGGCTCATGAAGAACGGCGCGAGCCCGGCGCCGTAGCTGCCCGCGGATGTCACGCGACTCGTCTGCACGTCGACCGGTTGCGCGATGTTCTTCGCTTGATCGGCGCGGAGGTCGGCCGAGCTGTCCGGGAGCTTGTTCACACCCTCGGCGAGCCCATCGCGCAGTTGCCCAGCGCCGTCAGTGAGGGTGCCGAGCCCGGTCTGGAGTTCGCCTGAACCCGACACGAGCTGCGCGAGCCCGTCATCGAGCGCCACCGATCCGTCGGCGGCCGACGCGATGCCGCTCGTCAGCTGAGGCGTGGCATCCGCGAGCTGGCGCGAGCCGTCGGCCACCTGCTGCGCACCGCTCGCGAGCGTGTCGAGCTGTGCACTCGCGCCCTGCACCTGTGCGTTCACGTTCGTGAGGTCGCCGCCGACCCGATCCATCGCCGCACTCACGCGGTCGATGACGCTCTGATCGACTCCCGCATCGGTCAGATCTTGCAGGATCGCGGTGCGATCACCCGCGAGCGCGTCGACGGCCTGCTGGCTGAGCCCGGCCGCGTCGCGCCCGTACTGGGCGACCGTCGCGTTCCCGGCGGCGACCTGCGCCGCCCCGCTCGCGAGGGCCTCGGTGTTCTCGGGCAGGGAGGAGGTCGCGTCGCGCAACTGGCCGAGACCGGTGGCGAGTTGCGCAGATCCGTCTTTTGCCTGCTGTGCGCCCTCGTGCAGCTTGCCGGCGCCGTCTTCTGCACTCTGCGCGCCATCGGTGAGCTTCGTGGCGCCGTCGCGCGCCTCGATCAGCGAGCCGCGGATCTCTGCGATCCCGTCGAGCAGCGACTTCGCGGCTTCGCGGTTCACCGACTGCACGATCTGCTTCTGGATGCGCTGCACCGCCTGCTCGCCGATCGTGGTCGCCAAGTAACTGTTGGCGTCGTTCGTGGTGAGGACGACCTCGGCGCGGTGCGGGTCGTCCGCCTGAGACGACTGCAGCGATTCCGAGAAGTCTTTCGGCAGCGTCACGACGAAGTCGTACACCCCGTTGTTCACACCCGTTTCGGCGTCGTTCTCGCTCACTTCATGCCAATCGAAGCTGCCGTCTTCGACGAGGTTTTTCGCGACCTCGTCGCCGATGACGCGTACGGCATCGCCCTGCTTCACACCCTGATCGGAGACCACCAGCGCGACGGGAACCTGATTGAGCTTGGCGTAGGGATCCTGGTTCGCCCACAAGTAGAGGCCACCGTAGAGCAGCGGGACGCACATCAGCGCGACGAACGCGAGACGCGCCATCTTCGTCGCCCACAGGCGCGCGAACTCGGCCCGAATCATCTGCGGAATCTTCACGCCTCATCCTCCACGTGCCGCGTCAGCGCCTGCGTGCGCGATGACGTCTTCTCGGTAATCGCGACGAACTCGCGCAGCGGCATGACTTCGCCCGTGCCCCACCCGTCGGGGTGCGCAGCGATCGCCGCACGCGCGGCGCGGCCGGCGATCACCAGCACCGCGGCACCGGCGTCGGCAAGTTCGCAGGCGGTGCGCCACCACTCCTCGGGGTCTCCCCCATGGCGGTCGGGAGACACGAGCACGATGCCTTCGACGCCCGGCCGTTGCAACGCCAACTCGCACAGCGCCCGCACTCGGTCCCCCGGCGCGAGATCGCCGATGGGCAGCCGCGCGTGGTGGCGCAGCCCCAGGCGTTCGAGTTCGCGGCGCACCGCCGGCGGGCCGCCGAACTTGCCCGCGAACATGAGCTCCTCGGCGACGACGTCGGCGAGCAGAACGTCGCTGTGCGGCTCACTGACGTCGGGAGCATCGACGAGCGCGATCCTGCGTCGTAATTGCTTCGCATCGGGGGCATCGTCGATCGCGACTTCGCCACTGTCGGGCTTCATACGCCCGGTCACGATCAGGCCGAGCACCGTCGGGCGCTGCGCCGTCTCGGCCTCCACGAACACCGCCGTACCCGAAGCCATGGTCACATCGCTCGGTGGGAGCGCTCGCCCACCCGGTCCCTTGCTGACCGCCGTCGCCCGCACCCGCATCAGTCCGTCTCCGTCCTGTTCGATCCTCAACCCTGCGAGTGTAGTCCTCTCTCAGCACCCTCGCGCGACGGGTGAACAGGCGTTCGGGTTCACAGGTCGTCGATGACGATTTTGTGCATCTGCAGCAGGTGCTCGAACGCATTCGGGCGTTCCATGAGTTCGCCCATATTCGCCGGAACGATCTGCCAGCTCACGCCGAACTCGTCGGCCAGCCAGCCGCACTGCTCTGCTTCGGGAACCGCCGAGAGCGCGTCCCAGATGCGATCGATCTCCGCCTGATCGGCGCAGTGCACTTCCAGAGAGACGCCGCAGGTGAACGAGAAATCTTGCTCGGCCCCCGAGTCCATCGCCCCGAAGGTTTGCCCCTTGATGCGGAACTCGCTGTACATGAGCGCCTCGGGGGTCGCCGGCCCCTGCGCCTCGCCGTACGGGTACGCGCCGCCCGCCTCGAACTCGGGAAACACTGCGGCGTACTTCGCCCGGGCCTCACCAGCACGATTCTGGGCCGCACCGCCGAAGAGCAGCGAGGGAATCACGAAAGCACCGTCTTCGCGGACCGGGTCGGCCAGACCGAGCTGCCAGCTGACACCGTAGCGATCCTGCACCCAGCCGTAGTAGTCGCTGAACGGGTATTCCTGCAGCGGCATCATCACGGAGCCTCTGGGCTGCAGCCCTTCCCAGACGCGGTCGAGCGCCTCGCGCGCCTGCTCGACGCTGCCGAAGCGATCCGCACCGAACATCAGAAAGAACGAGATCGACGGGTTCGGTGAGAACTCGTCCCCCGCGTTCACCAGGGTCAACCGGTATCCGGCGACGTTCACCGCGACCGTGAGCGGCAGCCCGGCGAACGGTTCTTGAAAATCGAGCAGCCCGGTCTGCGGGTATCGCGACTCGACCTCCGTCGTGGTGTCGGGAAGCACATCGGCGTAGAACTGGCCGACCTCTTCCGCGTTTCGCGTGCACCAGATGTTCGGCACGATGAACTGGTCGGTCATGATCCGTTCCTTTCGGCTCCGCTGCCTCGCGGCGCACCCGGTCCGGGCACCGTCGCGCTGCTCCCAGTATCGGCCCGCTCCCGCCCATCGACAAGGGGTCAGCGGGTGTCCGACCGGTGACAATTCGCCGGCGGCGCGGCACAATGTGGGCAGAGGTCCGCTCCCGGATCTCCCGAGCTGCAAGGAGACCCCCATGTCCATCAGCCTCAACCCGTACCTCAACTTTCACGGCACCGCGCGCGAGGCGCTCGAGTTCTACCACTCGGTGCTCGGCGGCGAGATCCGCATCATGCAGTACGACTCGATTCCCGGCATGATGGGCGATCCGGCGGAGGCCGAAAAGATCATGCACGGTCAGATCGACACCCCCGATGGACTCACCATCATGGCCGCTGACTACCCCGCCTCGATGTCGGAGCTTCCCGACGCGGCCACGCCGGGCAATTCCGTCTGCATCTCGGGCGACGACGACGCCCGCATCCGCGCGCTCTGGGACGGCATCTCGCAGGGCGCGGAGATTCGCGAGCCCTTCGCTCAGGCTCCGTGGGGCGACACGTTCGGCATGCTCGAAGACCGGTTCGGCGTGCCGTGGATGTTCAGTCTCGCCCCGAAGTCAGCGGGCTGATCGCGGTCAGGATCGCGTCGGCTGCGTACTGAGCCACGCGTCGAAGGCCGGCCCGGCGATCTCGGCGCGGGCGGGGTCGCTCGGCAGAATGCTCCCGTCTCGGAGCGCCCGGCCGAACCCACGCGGAAGCGGCAGCTCGATCACGCGCGCACCGTCCCCGCGGTGTGCGAGCAGCGCCCGCATCATCTGCGCCATCCGCTCCTCGCGGGGGCCTACCAGATCAGGCGCAAGACCGACGGGCTCCCCCGCGGCGAGCACGACGAGGCGCTCGGCCACGGTGCGCGCGGCGACCGGCTGCGCACGCATCGCGGGCGCGCCGATCCACGGACCGAACCGCATGCGGTCGATCATCTGCGCGGCGAACTCGTGGAACTGCGTCGCGCGCAGCAGGCTCCAGGGCACATCACCCGCAGTCACCGCTGCCTCCTGCACGGCTTTCCCGGCGTAGTAGCCGTACGGAGCGCGATCGACACCCACGATCGACAGCGCCACGTGGTGACGCACCCCCGCCGCCGCGCCCGCCCGCAGCAGGGCGGCACTCGCCGCCGCGAAGAACTCGCGCGACTTCGCGGCCGAGGTCGTGGTCGTGCCCGATGCGTCGATCACCGCATCGACTCCCGTGAGGTCGAGGCCAGCGCCCGACACGAGATCGACGCCGCTCGCACGAGACAGTACGCGCACCTCGAAGCCCTGTTCACGAGCCACCTCGACCACGTGGGTGCCGACCGTGCCGGTGCCTCCGGCCACAGCAATGATGCTCACGCGCGCGCTCCTGTCTCGGCCTCGTATCCGATCAACCACCGCACTCCGAACTGATCGACGACCTGACCGTCGCTCGCACCCCAGGGGCGCGATTCAAGCGGAAGGATCACCCGACCGGCGGCCGCCAGCTCATCGAACCAGCGGTGCAGTGTCTCGGGTTCCGCTGCGCCGAGCAAGGCGAAGAACATCCCGCCCATGTGCACGGCGTCTTCGTCAGGCCCGGCATCAGCGGCGTACACCGTGACGGGCCCGGTGAGCGTGGCGTGGGCGATCGCGGCGCCAGGGCCGTCCGTGCGCCCGAATTCGGCGAAGGAGTGCGTCTGCAGCTCACCGCCGAACACCGCACGGTAGTGCGCGAGCGCTTCGGCGGCGTTGCCCGGGAACAGCAGGTAAGGGGTGATGCCCGTCATATGTTCCTCCAGTTCCCGGGGCGCGCCGTGCCGCGTCGTTAGTCGCGCAGTTTCGCGTCGAACGCGAGTTCGGCCGACGCGACGCCCGCGAGCTTGGCCTCGCTGGCCTCCTCGGCCTTGAGCGTGCGATCTTCGGCCCGGAAGCGCAGCGCGAACGTCAGCGCCTTCGTGCCGGGCTCGATGCCCGTACCGCGATAATCGTCGACGATGCGCGCACTCTCGAGGAGCTCGCCGGCCCCCGCAGCGACGACCGCGAGCACATCGCCCGCGGCGATGTCTTCGGCGACGACCAGCGTCAGGTCTTGGGTCGCGGCCGGATACGTCGACAGTTGCGCCGTCTCGGGCTGGCGCGGGGCCAGCTCGATGATGCGCTCGAGGTCGAGCTCGAATGCGGCAACGGCACCGGGCAGGTGATGCTCGGCGACGAGCTCGGGCAGCAGCTCGCCCGCGACGCCCACGACCACGAGGCCGCCCTCGTCACCGTCGACATCGGAACCGTCGGTCACGCGGATCGCCAATTCGGCGGTGCGGCCCGGGTGGAAGGCACGGTGCGCGCCCTGCGCGACCACGAGCTCGGCGGAGACCGCGCCGGCAATCGTGCGCGCCGCATCCAGCGCGTCGCTCCAATCGAACGCTCGCGGCGCCTCACCCGGCTGCTTCGCAACCGCGTCGCCGAGCAGCAGGCCGGCGGCGCGGCGCGGCTGCGACGGAATCGAGGCGTTCAACTCGGCCAGCACCTCTGCCGAGGGGCGCTCCGCGAGCGGCGGAACGGACTGCGTGCCCAGTGCTTCGCCGGTCGCCCGCGGTTCGAACACGAGCCCGAACTCGACCAGACCGAGGTCGGTGAGCCCGCGCGACACGTTGCGCTGCGCCGCGGTGACAAGACCCGGCAGCAGCGAGCGGCGCAGGAACGGCGACTGCGCGTCGAGTGCGTTCGCCAGCTTGATCGCCGCGATCGGCGCAGCAGCGGAATCGGCGGCAGCGGCTGCCGACTCCGCGGTCTGCGGCTCGGCACCCGCACCGAACGCGTCGAGCTGCGACCGTGAGACGAATGGGTAGCTCTGCACCTCGTCCAGGCCGGCCGCCGTGATCGTGTCGGCGGCACGGCGACGGAGGCGCTGCTCGCGCGTCAGCCCGCGTCCGGCGGGTGCGATCGGCAGCACCGACGGAATGCGGTCGTAGCCGACGATGCGCGCCACCTCTTCGACCAAGTCGGCCGGGCGACTGAGATCCGAGCGCCAGCTGGGTGCGGTCACCGCGAGCACGCCGTCGGCGTCTGCGGTGATGCTGCAGCCGATCGTCTGGATCGCTCCACGCGCTTCGTCGTCGGTGTAGTCCGTGCCGAGCAGCCCGTTGACCCGCGCCAGGGGCAGGCGCACCTCGACGGGCTGCCAGTCGGCGACGAGTTCAGACCCCAGTGCGTCAGCGGTGCCGCCGGCGAGCTCGACGAGCAGATCGACCATGCGCTGCGCGGCGGCGCGCGCCACGAGCGGATCGACCCCGCGTTCGAAGCGCTTCGACGCCTCGCTGGGCAGCTTGTGGCGACGCGCGGTGCGCGCGATCGACACCGGGTCGAATGTCGCGGCCTCGACGAGCACGTCGACGGTCGAGGCGTCGGCCTTCGTCGATTCGCCGCCCATGACGCCCGCGAGCCCGATGACCCCGGACTCGTCGGTGATGACGAGATCTTCGACGTGCAGCGCGCGCTCCTGGCCGTCGAGTGTGACGAGCGTCTCGCCCGCGGCGGCACGGCGCACGGTGATGCCACCGGTGAGCTTTGCGAGATCGTAGGCGTGCAGCGGCTGGCCGAGTTCGAGCATCACGTAGTTGGAGATGTCGACCTCGAGCGAGAGCGAGCGGATGCCCGCGAGCTGCAGACGCGACACCATCCAGGGCGGAGTCGGGCGCGACTGATCGATGCCGCGCACCACGCGCGTCACGAACCCGCTGGCGCCCACGCGGCCCCGAATCGGCGCCTGATCATCGATGGCGACAGCGAAGCCCGACGCCGACTCGGGCGTGACGGTCGTCGCCGGGTCGGTGAACGATGCGCCGGTGGCGTGGGCATACTCACGGGCGACGCCACGAATCGAGAACGCGTAGCCGCGGTCGGGGGTCACGTTGATTTCAACGGCCGCGTCAGAGAGCCCGAGCAGCGCCTTCGCATCTGCGCCGACCTCGGGGTCGAGCCCGAGGCGCGACAGCACGATGATGCCGTCGTGGTCGTCACCGAGCGAGAGTTCGCGCGCCGAGGCGATCATGCCGTCGGAGGTGTGGCCGTAGGTCTTGCGCGCGGAGATCTCGAATCCTCCGGGCAGCACGGCGCCGGGCAGCGAGACGACGACCTTGTCACCGGCCTCGAAGTTGTGTGCGCCGCAGACGATGCCGCGCACGTCGGCGCCACCATCGGCGGCCTCGCGCCCCTCGGGAGCGACGCGCACCTGGCACCAATTCACGGTCTTGCCGTTCGAGTGCTCCTCGGGCTCGCGCGAGAGCACCTCGCCGACCACCACGGGGCCGGTCACCTCAAAGCGGCGGATCGACTCTTCCTCGAAGCCCACGCGCACGAGATCGGCGTGCACCTGCTCGGGGGTGACGTTCTCGGGAAGCGAGACGACTTCGCCGAGCCAACTGAGCGGAACGCGCATTAGACCAGTCCTCCGAACTGACGATTGAAACGGACATCGCCCTCGACCATGTCACGCATGTCGTTGATGTCGTGACGGAACTGCAGCGTGCGCTCGATGCCCATGCCGAAGGCGAAGCCCTGGTACTCCTCGGGGTCGATGCCCGCCGCGGCGAGCACGTTCGGGTCGACCATGCCGCAGCCGCCCCACTCGACCCAGCGCGCGCCGCCCTTGGCGTGCGGCTGCCACACGTCCATCTCGGCGGATGGCTCCGTGAACGGGAAGAAGTTCGGGCGCAGACGGATCTCTGCCTCGGCGCCGAACATCTGGCGCGCGAAGTGCTCGAGAGTACCGCGGAGATGCGCCATGGTGAGACCGCGATCGATCGCGATGCCCTCGACCTGGCTGAACACCGGGGTGTGCGTCGCATCGAGTTCGTCGGTGCGGTACGTGCGACCCGGCGCGACGACATAGACCGGGAGGTCTCGGTCGAGGAGCGAGCGGATCTGCACCGGCGAGGTGTGCGTGCGCAGCACGAGGTGGCGGTCGGCGGGATCGACGAAGAACGTGTCCTGCATCGCGCGCGCCGGGTGATCCGGATCGAACCCGAGCGCGTCGAAGTTGAACCACTCGTGCTCGAGCTCGGGCCCTTCGGCGATCTCCCAGCCCATGCCGATGAATACGTCGGAGATCTCGTCTTGCAGCTGCGTCAGCGGATGACGCGAGCCCGCGGTGCGACGCACCGGCGCCGCAGTCACATCGACGGTCTCGGCGATGAGGCGCGCAGCGGCCTCCTGCGCGACGAGATCGCTCTCGCGACCCTGGTACGCGCCCTCGATGCGGTCGCGCGCCTGCCCCATGAGCTTGCCGGTCGCGGCCTTCTCATCTTTGGGCACCGCGCGCATCTGCGCGTTGAGCTGAGCGATGGCCGAACCGTCGCCGACATGCGCGGTGCGCGCGGCTTTCAGCTCGGCGACGGAGCCTGACGCTGCAAAGGCCGCGAGCGCGGCCTCGACGGCTGCGTCGGCCGCTTCCTGGGTGATGGGATTCGTGTCTGCCACGAGTATCGATCTTACCGTCGGTCGGGCGCTTCGGCAGTCGCGGCGGCGAGCGCGGCGGCGAAGACGTCGACGGCGTCGACCTGCCCCTGCACCCATGCCTGATCGAGCGCCGCGGCGACGGGTTCCGGCAGTGACACGGCGCGACGGCGCCCATCGACCTCGATGGAAAAGCGCACGGGGGCGCCGGTGCGACGGTGCACTGGGGGGTGGCGTTCGAACTCACGACGATCCGGCAACGCATCGGGGTCGACCGGCACGAAGCGCACCGTCTCACCCGGGCGCAATTGCGCGGCGAGGTCGGTGTCAGCATCGACGACGGTGCCGATCACGGGGTACCCGCCGGTCACCGGGTGATCGGCGAGGAAGAGCACCGGCTGCCCGTTGGGCGGCACTTGAATCTCCCCGCGCACGGTCCCCTCGCTCGGCAGTTCGGCGTCGCTCGCGCGCTCGAGCGGCGCACCGTCGAACCGCAGACCGACCCGGTTCGCGTCGGCAGAAAGCGACCAGGTGCCACTGGCGAACCGTTCGAGCGACCCGGTGCCGAACCAGTCGGCGCGCGGCCCGGGCACGAAGCGCAGCACGTACGCACCGTCGGTAGCGGGCTCGACGGTCTCCGACCCTCCGACGTCGTCTGCCGACTCAGCCGCACGATCAGGTCCGACTGCATCCGCGCCATGTGCCGCACCGCGCGTCGCACCGTCAACCGCGCCCAGTGCGAAGCACTGACCGGCGCTGACCGGTGAGGCCCCGAGCCCCGAGAGCGTGTCGTGCGCGGCACTGCCCAGTATCGTGCGCACCGCGAGACCGCCGTGCACCGCGACGATACTTCGCAGCCCACGAGTCGCGGCCCCGACCTCGAGGGTCTCCCCCGCAGCGAGTTCGATCAGGCCGCTCCCCGCGCGATCGTTGGGAACGGCGCGATGCGCGCCTGCACCGTCCACGATCGTGACGTGCGCGTCCGTGCCGGCGAGGGCGACGCTGATAGGCCGCTCGGCCCGAATCGACAGCGCGGCATTCAGCGTTTCGAACGCCGCCGCACCGTCTGCATTGCCGACTGTACGATTCGCCCGCCGCAATGCGCTGCGATCGGCGGCTCCAGAGGCGGTCACCCCGACAGAGGCGAAGCCTGGTCGTCCGGCGTCTTGCACGAGTGTCAGCAGACCGGGGTCGAGCACCCGCAGCGCGGAGTCTCGCGGCTCCGGGTGATCCACAATCTCACGAGACACGGGCGCTTCGATGACCGGCGACCGGACCACCTCGACCGCCTCTCGCACGGCACGGAAGCGCACCGTGTCGCCGGGTGCGACCAGCGCCGCGGGTTCGCGCTCGGCATCCCAGAACGGCACTTCGGTGCGTCCGAGCACCCGCCATCCGCCCGGCGAGGCGCCCGGATACACGGCCGAGTACTCCGCGGCGATCGCGACGGACCCGGTCGGCACTGTCGTGCGCGGCGCATCGAGACGCGGTACGCGAAGACGCTCGTCACCCCCGGTGAGGTAGACGAATCCCGGGGCGAATCCGCCGAAGGCCGCTGTCCACGAGGTGCCCGTGTGCGCGGCGATCACCGTATCGACGCTCAACCCTGTCAGCCGCGCCACATCACCGAGATCGATCCCGTCGTAGCGAACGGGCACCTCGAAATGACGCCCCGGTGCACCGGCATCGCGGGCGCCGCTCGTTTGCGCCGCCGCCCGGCGCGCGATATCCATCGCCGCCCACACACTGCGCCGATCACGGCACCGCACCATCACCGTGCGCGACGCCGGCACGACGTCGATCACCCCGTCGAGCGCCGCCGCGCGCATCGACTCGGCCATCTCGAGCACCGCGTCCAGCGAAGGCAGGTCGATGATGCATGCGCGGTCGCCGATCGGCCGAATCAGCGGCACTCCGGCTTCGAGCGGCGCCGCGATCAACGACTCGTCAGACGGCACTGCGAATCTCGATTCCGCGTGCCACCAGCGCCGCGCGCACGTCGGCCGCGAGTCGCACGGCAGACGGGTGGTCGCCGTGCAAGCACAGGCTCTCGGCGGGCACCGAGACGACCGATCCATCGATCGCAGTGACACTCCCGTGCGCGGCGATCTCGATCGCCTGCGCGACCGCAGCGTCATGGTCGAGCAGCGCACCGGGCGCGCCTCGCGGCACCAGGCGCCCATCTGCGGCATACCCCCGATCGACGAACGCCTCGGCGATCACGCGCACTCCGGCGTGCGTCGCCGCCCGCGCGACCGCCGTGCCGGGCTGCACCAGGAGCGGCAGCGACGCGTCGAACGCCGCGACGGCTTCGACCACGGCGTACGCCTGAGCCTCATGCGTCGCGATGGCGTTGTACAGCGCCCCGTGCGGCTTGACGTACGCAACATCTCCGCCGACGCTGCGGGCAATGGCACGCACGGCGCCGAGCTGGTAGATCACCTCATCGGTCAGCTCCTGCGCCGCGTACTCGATGAAGCGGCGCCCAAAACCGGCGAGGTCGCGGTAGCCCGGATGCGCGCCGATCGTCACGCCCGCCGCAACGGCAGCTCGGCAGGTCTCGCGAATGCCATGCGGGTCGCCTCCGTGGAACCCGCAGGCGACGTTCGCACTCGTCACCGTCTCGAGCACGGCGGCGTCGTCGCCGAACGTGTACGCCCCGAACGATTCACCGAGATCGCAGTTCAGGTCGATGACCGGCATCTCAGTCGCCCACGGCCTCGCCGGTCACCGCGCGCTGCGCGAACGCCGTTTCGTAGAGCAGCACGCTCGCCGCAGTGGCGAGGTTGAGCGACTCCGCGGCTCCGTAGATCGGGAGCCGCACCGATCGATCGGCGAGCGCTCGATCCGCCTCGGTGAGGCCCCGCGCCTCATTGCCGAATACCCAGGCGACCGGGCCGTCGAGTACCCCGTCGATGCGGGCGGTGAGCAGGTCGGCACCCCGCACATCCGCCGCGATGGACGGGAGGCCGGCCTCGCGTGCGGCCCCGATGACCTCGGCAAGGCTCCCGGCGGCCACGACGGGCAGGTGGAAGAGTGACCCGGTCGTCGAACGCACGACCTTCGGGTGGAACGGATCGACGCTCTCTCCCGCGAACACCACCGCATCCGCACCGGCGGCGTCGGCGGCGCGCAGCACGGTGCCGGCGTTTCCGGGGTCGCGAATCTCGTGCAGGATCGCCACCAGTCGCGCACCCGACAGCGTTTCGGCGAGATCGCTCTCCCACATCCGCGCGATGGCGACCACTCCCTGCGGCGACACCGTCTCGGCCATTGCCGCGATCACCTCGGGCGTCGCGTGCTCGAGTCGCACCCCGGCCTCTGACGCGAGTCGATCGAGCTCGGGCTGCCAGGACTCTGCACCCCTGGTCGCATAGACCGTTTCCACCAGGTCGGCTCGGTGCACGAGCAGTTCGCGTACCGACTGCGGCCCTTCAACGAGGAAGCGGCCGTGATACTGACGATCCTTCTTGCGGGCGAGCGAGGCGATACGGCGTACGCGCTCGGACTTCGGGTTGCTCAGGATCGCATCATTCACGCTCCCAGCGTACCGGCGTGAAACGCGAGAACCCCCCTCCGAACGGAGCGGGGGTTCTCTGCGGTGTGGCTGCGCGAGCAGCCGGCTCAGAACGCGGCGATTACGCAGCCTTCGGAGCCGAGGTGTCCTCGGGCAGCGCGTTCTTCGCGACCTCGACGAGCGCGGCGAATGCTGCGGGCTCGTTGGTGGCAAGCTCGGAGAGCATGCGGCGATCGACCTCGACGCCAGCCAGGCTCAGGCCCTGGATGAAGCGGTTGTAGGTCAGGCCGTTCGCACGGGCACCCGCGTTGATGCGCTGAATCCAGAGGCGACGGAAGTCGCCCTTCTTCTTGCGACGGTCGTTGTACGAGTAAACGAGCGAGTGGATAACCTGCTCTTTTGCCTTGCGGTACAGGCGCGAACGCTGACCGCGGTAGCCCTCGGCGCGCTCGAGGATGACGCGACGCTTCTTGTGGGCATTGACCGCCCGCTTGACTCTAGCCATTTCAGTTCTTCCTTACAAAAATTCTTAGATGAAAGCTGTGCGCTCGCGTCGGCTCAGTGGCCGAGGAGCTTCATTGCCTGCTTGGCGTCGCCCTTGGCGAGCACCTGCTCGGCGTTCAGGCGGCGCTTGCGCTTCGAGGACTTGACCTCGAGGTTGTGGCGCATGCCGGCCTGCTGCTTCATCAGCTTGCCGGAACCGGTGAGCTTGAAGCGCTTCTTGGCCCCCGAGTGGGTCTTCTGCTTGGGCATCGATTTCTCCTTGTTGTGTGCGAGCCTCACGGCCGCGGATTGCGGGTGGGCGCTGCGCGAGCAGCGCCCCGCAGTTCATTCGCCGGCCGGAACCGTTCCAGTGGACTTGTCAGCCCGGCGAGTGGCTTTCTCCTCGGCGCGACGGGCGTTCTGCTCCGCCTTGGCCTCGGACTTGTTCTTGACCGGCGCGACGACCATGACCATGTTGCGGCCATCGATCCGGGGGTTGGATTCGACAGTGCCGAATTCCGCAATATCTTCTGCGAACTGCTGCAGCAGGCGCACACCCATCTCCGGACGCGACTGCTCGCGACCACGGAACAGAATCATGGCCTTGACCTTGTCACCCTGCGACAGGAAGCCGACAGCGCGCTTGGTCTTGGTCTCGTAGTCGTGCGTATCGATCTTCAGGCGGAAGCGAACTTCCTTCAGCACCGTGTTCGCCTGGTTGCGACGGGCTTCCTTCTGCTTCTGAGCAGCTTCGTACTTGTACTTGCCGAAGTCCATGATCTTGGCGACCGGAGGCTTCGAGCCGGGGGCAACCTCGACGAGATCGAGATCGGCATCCGCCGCCAGGCGCAGCGCAGTCTCAATCGGCACGACGCCGACCTGCTCGCCACTGGGTCCTACCAGTCGCACCTCGGGGACGCGGATTTTGTCATTCGTACGGGGATCGCTGATCGCCGGCTCCTCTGATCTCAATGGGTGGACGCTCCGATGCGGAGCCACGGAAATTGAGATCAGGGCCGCGCACGCGCTGCCCTACACCCTTTGTCGAGCTGCCGGATGACCGGCGGGGTGTCAACTACCCGGTAACCTTAAAGCGGTGCCGGGTGGGAGAATCTCCTCTTCCGTATCCCGGCAAAACGCCGAGAACCGAACCTATGGTAGCACACCTACCGCGCGAAAGAACAGGACACGATGAGCGAGCACGCCGCCGATCACCCGCACGAGACCGCTCCCGGCGCTGAGCATGAGCGCGATGACCTCGCGCAGGCGACGCGCGACATTGCTGAGGTCCCCGCGGTCGAGGTGATCACCGCCGCGGCCGTCAACCTCCTGAGCGCCGCCGCCGTGAAGTGCGGCCTGGCTGATGACCCCGAGACCCAGACCGATCTCGATGAGGCCCGCAAGCTCATCAACGCCCTTGCCGGTCTGATCACGGCAGGTGCGCCCGAGATCAGCGACTCGCACGCACGCCCGCTCCGCGACGGGCTGCGTTCGGTGCAGCTCGCCTTCCGCGAGGCGTCCGCAATTCCTGATGAGCCGGGCAAGGGTCCGGGCGAGAAGTACACCGGCCCCGTCAACTAACTCGAACTTCGTGCGAGACTCCGCATCGCGCGCAGTGGCGGAGCCCGCCGGCTCGCGACGGTCCCAGATCGCCGCGGGGATCGGCGACTCACTGGGCGTCGGCATCGGCATTGCTCCGCTCGGGTTCGCGCTCGGCGTGCTGGTCATTCAAGCCGGCCTCCCCTGGTGGGTGGCACCGGCGCTGTCCATCGGCGTGTTCGCGGGCTCCGTCGAGCTCCTGCTGGTGTCGATGCTTGCCACGGCAGCGCCGCTCGTGACGATCGCGGTCACGGTGTTCGCCGTGAACTTCCGGCACGTCTTCTACGCACTCTCGTTTCCCATCGAGCGCGTCGACCGCGGCCCCGCTCGGGCCTACGCGATCTACGCGATGATCGACGAGGCCTACGCCACGTACGTACTCCGCGATGATGCGGGAGTGACCTCCGCGCGGATCGTGTCCGGGCAGCTGGCCATGCAGGCCTACTGGGTGGCGGGTGGGCTGCTCGGCGTCGCCGCGGCGGGCCTGCTGCCCGCTCCGATCGAGGGGTTCGAGTTCGCGCTCGTCGCGCTGTTCGTCGTCATGACGCTCGACGCCGTGCGCGGAACACGCGAGATCCCGACCGTGCTCCTCGCCGGACTCTCAGTCGCCGCAGCGCTCCTCGCCGCCCCCGGCTACGCACTGCTCGTTGCGCTCCTGCTCTTCACGGTACTGCTGACCGGGCGCTTCCTGTGGCAGCGCATCCGCGATCGCAATGCCGATGCGAGGCACCCAGAACCCGCGAAGGGCGACAATGCCTGACACCGTCTTCCTCATCGTCGCGATCGCAACCGCCGGGGTCATCACGCTTGCGCTGCGCGCACTGCCCTTCGCCGTTGTGCAGCCGCTGCGCCGCTCACGATTCATCGCACGACTCGGCACATGGATGCCCGCCGGCATACTGCTCATTCTGGCGGTGGTCGTACTTCGTGATCAGATCGTCGCCGCCCCCGAGCACTGGTGGGCAGTGCTCATCGCGACCGCGATCACCATCATCGTGCATCTGATCAGTCGCCGCCGCGCACTCGTCAGCATTGCGGCAGGCACCGCCGCCTACATCCTGCTGATCAACCTCGGGTGAGCGCGTCTACGCCGCGTGCGTCGGACGCAGAGACAAGGAGTCCACGCGATCCGCCACGATCTCAGACGCGGCGATGCGCGACTGCACCTGCTCAAGCACGTCCGCAAGCTCCGGTTCCGCGCCCGGCTTCAGACGGACCAGCACCGACACTTCGGGCGTGAGCAGGCGACCTTCCAGGTCGTCGGGCGCCAGCCAGACCAGATCGATACGCGGATCGGCCAGACCAATCTCACGGAACGCCTCCTGCACCTCCGCGTCCGCCCATGCGGGAAGCACGCGCTCCCCCAGCGCGAGCGCGTGCAGCGCCGTACGCCGCACGCCGTACTCGCGCTCCGGAGTGCCGGCATCGATGATGATCATCGCGGTACCGTCTTGCCCCGCAGCGAGCGCCGCCTGCGCACCGGGCACCGGAATCGGCCGAGCCTCCGGGTTCCAGTGCGCGAGCGTCTCGACTGAGCTGAAGATGGGGAGCACGCGACGACCGTCAGGTGCTGCAACCGTGACGATCGAGAGTTCCTGGGACTTCTCGACGGTGCGCCCATCGGGCGTCTCTCCGAGCGCACCGGCTTCCGCGAGCATCGGCACGAGGAACCGTTCGGTGCCGAGACCGGCGATCGCGTCGGCGTGCGCATCCGCGACGTCGCGAACGGCATCCCAGTAGTCGCCCGCCGTCGCGGCGGAAGCGGCACTCGCCGCCGACCGCCGCACTGCCTCGATGAGCGAGGTCACCCCCTCCGGGGTGCTCCCGTCATCACCCGCGAACGCGGTGTCGTGGTGATCAAAGGTGCGCCCTTCCCAGGGGAACCCCGCTGAATCGCCGTTTCCTCCCGCGACCAGACTCTCGGGGACACCGGTTGCTCGCGGCGCGTCACCCGTCGATGGGAGTTTCTTGATGGCCATCGGATCCTCCGTTCACCTGCGCTGAGTTCCGCTCAGGATGCCTTGAGCTGGCGGTGCTCGGTCAGTCGAGCAGGCTCAGCGGCCGGCGACGTCGAGAGCTGCGGGCAAGGTGAAGGCCCCATCGTAGAGCGCCTTGCCGACAATCGCACCCTCGAGCCCGGCGGGAACGAGCTGGCGCAGTGCGGCGAGATCGTCGAGGCTCGATACGCCTCCCGAGGCGACGACCGGACGATCGGTGCGCGCGCAGACCTTCGCAAGGAGATCGACGTTGGGACCTTGCAGCGTGCCGTCCTTCGTGACATCGGTGACGACATATCGCGCGCAGTTCACGGATTCGAGGCGCTCCAGGACGTCCCAGAGGTTGCCGCCCTCCTGCGTCCAACCCCGGGCGGCCAGTGTTTCACCGCGCACATCGAGGCCCACTGCGATCTGCTCCCCGAAACGCGCAATGACGGCCTGGGTCCATTCGGGGTTTTCGAGCGCGGCGGTACCGAGATTGACCCGCGTCGCACCCATATCGAGCGCTGCCTCGAGAGAGGCGTCGTCACGAATGCCACCGGAGAATTCGATCTTCACGGACCCGGCGCGCTTGATGATCTTGCGCGCGACGGCGACATTGCTGCCCCGACCGAATGCCGCGTCGAGATCGACAAGATGGATCCACTCAGCGCCCTGATCGATCCAGTCGAGCGCTGCGTCGACCGGGCTGCCGTAATTGGTCTCGGTGCCGGCCTCGCCCTGCGTGAGACGCACGGCTTTCCCGTCGACCATGTCGATGGCGGGCAGCAGTTGGAGCTTCGGGCCCTCGGCCAGTTCGGTCATGATGTGGAATTCTCCTCGAGTCGATTCCGCGCGCAACGCGCCGGTTCCGCGCACGAACGCGCGGGTGCAGATTACAACGTGTTGATCCAGTTGCGGAGCAGGCGGATGCCCGCTTCGCCAGACTTCTCGGGATGGAACTGCGTCGCAGCAAGCGGACCGTTCTCAACCGCGGCGACAAAGCGCTCCCCGTGTTCGGCCCAGGTCACCAGCGGCCGGGTCGCCTCCGTGCGCCCCTCCAGCGTCCACTCGGTCGCCGCGTTGCTGTGCACGAAGTAGAAGCGCTCCTGCTCAATTCCGGCGAAGAGCCGCGACCCCTCGGGCACCGACACCGTGTTCCAGCCCATGTGCGGCAGCACCTCTGCGTCAAGTTCGCGGACGGTGCCCGGCCACTGGCCGAGCCCCTCCGTCTCGACACCGCGTTCGATGCCGCGCTCGAACATCACCTGTTCACCGACGCAGATGCCAAGCACCGGCCGCCCACCAGCCAGACGACGGTCGATCAGCTCGTCGCCGCGAACGGCGCTGAGCTGTTGCATCACCGCGTCGAACGCACCGACTCCGGGAACCAGCAGGCCGTCGGCGTCCATCACCGCTGTGGGGTCACGCGTGAGTTCGACTGAAGCACCAGCGCGCACGAGTGCCTTCACCGCAGAGTGCACGTTGCCCGAACCGTAGTCGAGTACGACGACCGTCTTGCGGGCTCCAGCAGCTGCGCTCACAGAGCACCCTTGGTGGATGGAACTCCACTGACCAAGGGGTCGAGCGCCTTGGCGACGCGGAATGCGCGCGCCAGAGCCTTGAACTCCGCTTCGGCGATGTGGTGCGGGTCGCGACCCTCGATCACACGGAGGTGGACCGTGAGACGTGCGTTGAGGGTGAGCGCCTCGAAGAAGTGCCGCACCATGGACCCGGTGAAGTGCCCACCGATCAGATGGAACTCGAACCCTGCAGGCTCACCCGAGTGGACGAGGTACGGCCGACCCGAGATATCGACCACCGCCTGGGCGAGCGCCTCGTCGAGCGGCACGAGCGCGTCGCCGTACCGTGATATGCCTGACTTGTCGCCGAGCGCTGCGAGGATCGCCTGCCCGAGCAAAATGCCCGTGTCTTCCACCGTGTGGTGTACGTCGATGTGCACATCGCCCGTCGCACGGATCGTGAGATCGGTGAGCGAGTGGCGCGCGAACGCCGTCAGCATGTGATCGAAGAACGGGACCCCGGTGTCGATGTCGGAGTCGCCCGAACCATCGAGGTTGAGGCTCAGGCTGATCTGCGACTCGCTCGTGGAACGCTCGAGCGAGGCGGTACGCGGTGCTGCGGTCATGGTGTTCAGTCTATCCGTCTGCGGGAGCTCGCTCAGGAGCGGGCGCCTCCGGCACCGAGCGCAGTGATCGCGGCGATCACCGTGCTCGTCTCGGCCTCGGTACCGGCCGTGATGCGGAGGTGCCCCGGAATACTCAGGTTGCGAATCAGGATGCCCTGCTCGCGCAACGCGGCAAAGGTCGCTTCGGGGTCGGCGAACCCGCCGACCAGCAGGAAATTGGCACCCGAATTATGCACGCGATAGCCAAGCTGCACCAGCGCCTCGGCGAGCCGATCGCGCTGCGACCGGATGTCAGCGACAGTGGCCAGCATTGCATCGGCGTGACGAATCGCTGCTGTGGCAGCCGCCTGCGTCAGCGCGGAAAGGTGATACGGCAGACGCACGAGCCGCAGCGCATCGACGACCGCGGGATCAGCCGCAAGATAGCCGAGGCGCACCCCCGCAAAAGCGAATGCCTTGCTCATCGTGCGAGACACCAACAGTCGGTGACGCCCCGGGAGCAGCGTGACAGCACTCTCGTGCTCCGCATCGAACTCGTGGTAGGCCTCATCGACGATGAGCATGCCGTCGAACGCCTCGTACGCCGCTTCAATGACGGCGCGATCGAGCGGAGTGCCGGTGGGGTTGTTCGGGCCGCAGAGAATCGCGATGTCGGGCTGGTGCTCGCGCAGCGCAGCGACCACCAGCTCAGGCGTCAGCGCATAGTCGGCGGGGCGTTCGACCGGAATCCACGCGGTGTCGGTGCCCGAGGCGAGCAGCGGGTACATGGAGTAGGTCGGCGTGAAGCTGAGGAGAGTCCGGCCAGGCCCGCCGAAGGCCTGCAGTATCTGCTGCAACACCTCGTTCGACCCGTTCGCCGCCCAGAGCTGCTCCGCAGTGAGACCGTGCCCGAGATACCCGGCCAACGCCTCACGCAATTCAGTGAATTCACGATCGGGGTATCGGTTCACGCCAGTCACTGCGTGTGCAAGCGACTGCACGATATCAATGGCGACGTGCTCCGGAATCGTATGCGTATTCTCGTTCACGTTCAGGCTGACAGGAACCGCATCTTGCGGAGCCCCGTAGGGCTCTTTGCCGACGAGGTTGTCGCGGAGAGGAAGGTCACTCAGACTGGTCACCGAACCAGTCTAGAGGCGAGAGTACCTCAGGCTCCGAGTTCGTCGCCCGACACGACCAACGGGCTTTCTGAGTATCGCAGCGGTACAGCGATCGCCTCGCCGGCCTGCACCGACGACTCGTCGAGCTGGTTGAGCTGCACAATCTCCGAGACCAGGTCTCGGGGGTCGGCAGAGGGGTCGAGCTCCGTCGCCAGCGACCAGAGCGAACTCCCCGGCTGCACCACTACGTATTCGAACTGCTGACCATCGGAGCCCTGCGCCGTTGCCATCGCTTCCGGTGCCGCGAAGGCTGCCACCAGGGCGAGCACTCCGGCCACCAGCACCGTCGCGAGCGCGCCGAACACCACACGGCCACGACGGGTCAGTCGCAGCGTCGCAGTTGCCACGCGCGGTGCCGGCATCGTCTCGTGAGTCAGGGTCGCGATTGCGCTCATGATGGTGTCCCTTCGGTCGTGATCGCCACGAACATGCGTCCGTGCGAACATCTGTTTCGAATATATATTCGATGAATCGAAACTTCAAGCCCGTGATCGAAGATATGTTCCGATCTTTTTCGCCGACACTCGAACACGTGTTTGCCCGTGTTCGAATGTCGCGGCTATGGTTTCGTCAACGGCATCACTGAATCAGCCACCACCGACATTCATGGATCGCCGCCGCCAGACAGCCCTCCGGGCTCGAGAAAGGACCGCGATGAGCGACACCGCCGTGCCCCGTTCCACGAAGCCCCTGAGTGAAAAGCAGCAGGCGATCCTCGAGTGCATCGCGCGCTCCGTCGAGAGCCGTGGCTACCCGCCGAGCATGCGCGAGATCGGCGATGCGGTCGGCCTCTCCTCACTCTCCAGCGTGACCCATCAACTCAGCCGCCTCGAGCTGGGCGGCTATATCAGGCGAGATCCGAACCGGCCTCGGGCCCTCGAGATCCTCGTCGAACTCGCTTCGACTGCGAACGCAGTCGCAGACGCGCCGACCCAGCAGGTCGAGGAAGCCGCGTACGTGCCGCTCGTCGGCCAGATTGCGGCAGGCGTTCCCATCACCGCCGACCAGCAAGTCGAAGAGATCGTTCCGCTCCCCCGGCAACTCGTCGGAGACGGCCAGCTCTTCATGCTCCGCGTCGTCGGCGATTCGATGATCGATGCTGCGATCTGCGATGGTGATTTCGTAGTTATTCGACAGCAGCGCGAAGCGGAGAATGGCGACATCGTCGCCGCGATGCTGGATGGCGAGGCCACGGTCAAGGTCTTCCGTCGCCGCGACGGCCACACATGGCTCCTTCCGCGCAATAGCGCATTCGAACCGATTCTCGGCGACCACGCCGAAGTGCTCGGTCGCGTGGTGGCAGTCTTCCGCTCGGTGTAACGCCACAACCGACCCTTGCACCTCACGCCCCGAGGCTCACACTTCGCTCCATGAGGTGTGCGCCTTTTTCGCGCAATTTGATTTGTTGCACCGAGTACATCTAATCTGTTCGCATGTCCAGCATCGCTGCAGCACCTCCGTCCTCCTCCGCATCGCAGTACACCGTCGCCAGATTCGGTACATCACCCCGAGTGGACGTGATCGGCCTCGCGCCAGACTTCGTGGAATATGCCGACGGACTCCGCCTGCAGGCCGCAGCAGCGGAACGCGTGACCCGTGGCACCGATTCCGGCACGCTTCTGCTCCTCGAGCACTCCGCGGTCTACACGGCGGGCCGACGCGCTGACCGCGACGAGTACCCCACCGACGGTACGCCCGTCGTTCCGGTCGACCGCGGCGGCCGGGTCACTTGGCACGGGCCGGGGCAACTCGTTGCGTACCCGATCGTGCGACTGCGTCCGGGAGCCGGCGTGGTCGATCTCGTCCGGTCGCTCGAGACCGCCATTATTGCCACGCTCGACGCGCTCGGCGTTGACGGGTACCGCGTCGAGGGGCGCTCCGGTGTGTGGTGCGACGCGACGACACCGGCCGATCCCCCGACGAAGGTTGCCCAGATCGGCCTGCATGCGCGGGCCGGAGTCATCACGCACGGCCTCGCAATCAACTGCAGCAACGATCTTGCCCCGTTCGCGCAGTTCGTACCGTGCGGCATTCGCGATGCCGGGGTCACCACCATCAGCGCGCTCGCCGGGCGCACGGTGCGGCCGGCCGAAGTCGCCCCGATCCTGCACCCCCTCGTGATCGAGGCAATCGCGGAGCTCGTCGCATGAGCGCGCGTCGCCTCCCTTCGACCGGCCTGCGCCCGGAGCCCGAGGGTCGCAAGCTGCTGCGCATCGAGGCACGCAATGCCGAGACGCCCATCGAGAAAAAGCCCGAGTGGATCAAGACGCGCGCACGGCTGGGGCCCGAGTACCAAGAGGTGCGCAACCTCGTTGCCAGCGAGAAGCTCCACACCGTCTGCCAAGAGGCGGGGTGCCCGAATGTGTTCGAGTGCTGGGAGGATCGCGAAGCGACCTTCCTCATCGGCGGGTCGATCTGCACGCGTCGGTGCGACTTCTGCATGATCACGAGCAGCAAACCGCTGCCGCTCGACCGCGACGAGCCGCGCCGCGTCGCGGAGTCGGTGCGCACCATGGGCCTGAAGTACGCGACGATCACAGGCGTGACGCGCGATGACCTGCCCGATACCGGTGCGTGGTTGTACGCCGAGACGATCCGGCAGATTCACGAACTCAATCCGGGTTCCGGCGTCGAGGTACTCGCCGACGATCTCGGCGGGCGCCCCGAAGATCTGGCGCAGGTCTTCGAAGCCGCTCCGCAGGTGTTCGCGCACAACCTCGAAACCGTTCCGCGCATCTTCCGCAGCATTCGGCCGGGGTTCCGCTATGAGCGCTCACTCGGAGTCATCACGCTCGCCCGGGATGCCGGCATGGTGACGAAGTCCAATCTCATTCTCGGCATGGGCGAGACCCGCGCCGAGATCACCGACACCATGGTCGAGTTGCGCGATGCCGGGTGCGACATCATCACGCTGACGCAATACCTTCGCCCATCGTCGCTACACCACCCGATTGACCGATGGGTGCGGCCAGAAGAGTTCGTCGAACTGCAGCAGGAGGCGGAGTCGCTCGGATTCGACGGGGTACTCGCCGGCCCGCTGGTGCGTTCGTCGTATCGCGCCGGTCGGCTCTGGGCTCAGACGATGCAGGCTCAAGGTCGGCCGGTGCCTGAGGCACTGCGACACTTGACCGAGCGTGCCCCCGCCTCCTACCCGCAGGCGATCGGCGCTTCGGCCGTTGGCTCGGTGTAACACGGGAACGCCTCAAGACAGCGCCGAAACGGGGGTTCCGGGCGCCGTGCTGCAGTCGGCACCCGGAACACACGTCCTAGATCAGATACGGTTCGATCTTCGACGCCATCTCGGCGGTGATGTAGGCGCGCACCCGGGTGCCTGCTTCGACGTACTCGGTCTCGAGCACGCGGTTGCGCTCGTGCAGTTCGGCGACGAGATCTCCGCGATCGTAGGGCACGATGACGGTGACCTCGCGATCCGGAACCGGCAGAGCCGCATCGATGCGCCGCTGCAGCTCCTCGATCCCCTCACCCGTGCGTGCTGACACGAACACGGCATCGGGCACGAGGCCGTGCAGTACCAACCGCTGCGAATCGTCGAGCAGGTCGGCTTTGTTGAAGGCGACGAGCTCGGGAATGTCTTGCGCGTCGACCTCGGAAATGACGTCGCGCACGGTGCGCAGCTGCGCTTCGGGGTCGGGGTGCGAACCGTCGACGATGTGCAGGATCACCGACGCGTCGCCCACCTCTTCGAACGTCGATCGGAAGGCCTCGACGAGCTGATGCGGCAGATTGCGCACGAAGCCGACCGTGTCGGCGTAGGTGAACGTGCGGCCATCCGCGGTCTCGGCGTGGCGGATTGCCGTATCGAGCGTCGCGAACAGCTGGTTCTGCACCAGCTCCTGGGTGCCGGTCAATCGGTTCAACAGGCTCGACTTGCCCGCGTTCGTGTACCCGGCGATCGCAACAGACGGCACTTCGCCGCGCTTGCGGTTCGCGCGCTTCGCCTCGCGCGCGGGGGCGAAGCCGGCGATCTGCTTGCGCAGCTTCGACATGCGCGTGTGAATCTTGCGTCGGTCGAGCTCCATCTTGGTCTCACCCGGCCCGCGCGAGCCCATGCCCGCGCCCGCCGACCCGACCTGGCCACCGGCCTGGCGAGACATCGATTCACCCCACCCGCGCAGTCGCGGCAGCAGGTACTGCAGCTGAGCGAGTTCGACCTGGGCCTTGCCCTCGCGGCTCTTCGCGTGCTGGCTGAAAATGTCGAGAATCACCGCGGTGCGGTCGATCACCTTCACCTTCACCACGTCTTCGAGCGCGCGACGCTGGCTGGGGGCCAGCTCCGTGTCGGCAATGACCGTATCGGCTCCCACGGCCGCAACGAGTTCTGCGAGCTCCTGGGCCTTGCCTTTGCCGAGGTACGTCGCCGGGTCGGGGTTGGCGCGGCGCTGCAGCAGCCCGTCGAGAACTCGGGCGCCTGCGGTTTCGGCGAGTGCCGAGAGCTCGCGCAGCGAATTCTCGGCGTCATCGGTCGTGCGCTGGGAGTAGACGCCGATGAGCACGACGTTCTCGAGCCGCAGCTGGCGATATTCGACCTCGGTGACATCTTCGAGCTCGGTCGAAAGCCCGACGACGCGTTTCAGGGAGGCGCGATCTTCGCGTTCCATGCGAATCGCGTCGAGATTCGCTCCGAGCTCGTCGTGCGCGGCATCGCCGAGCGCCTGCGCGCCGCTCGTCAGATCGCGAATCACTGTGGCGGAGCCCGTCGCGCGGGCACGCGCCAGCACCCGGTCGAGCGGATCGACCGAGTCGGCGGGGGTGATTTCGCGCTCACCGGTCACGGGAGCGTCCTCGACTGCGAGGCCTGCATCTTCTGCACTACGTTTCGTCATCTGACCTCAAGTGTACGCGGCGTGCGCCCGGGCGCGTCGCGCGTTCGCCGTCGGCGCATCCCCCTTCGGGCTGGAATACTGGTCACGTGACGCAGCACTACTTCTCCGCAGCACCCGATGGCGACTTCCGACCCCGTGAGATCGAGGTCGAACTCGCGGGTGCGACCCGCACCGTGCTCACCGCCGGCGGCGTCTTCAGCCCCGAGCAGCTCGATCGCGGCACGGCGATTCTGCTCCGCGAGCTGCCCGCGGCCGAAGCCCTCGGCCGCGCGGGGGCAGCATCAGTGCTCGACGTCGGCTGCGGCTGGGGCCCGATCGCGCTCGACGCCGCACTCGAATCTCCGGAGCGCGACGTGTGGGCGGTCGATGTGAACGAGCGCTCGCGCGAACTCACCCGCCGCAACGCCACCCGACTCGGGCTCACGAATGTGCATGTCGCCGCACCCGACGAAGTGCCGGCCGATTTGCGCTTCGGTGAGATTCGATCGAACCCGCCGATCCGCGTGGGCAAGGAGGCACTGCACAACATTCTGCGCACCTGGCTGCCGCGCTTGGACGAGGGCGGCTTCGCGCACCTTGTGGTTGCAAAGCATCTCGGAGCGGATTCGCTGCAGCGCTGGATCGCCGACGAATTCACCGAACTCGAGGTGGAGCGGGCGGCCCGCGACAAGGGCTTCCACATCATCCGCATCGAGCGCTGATGGTGGCGCAATGCGAGCCCGCACCAGCACTCGTCCCTGAGCTGCTCGTTGACGACACCCCTCGGAGCCTCGCATTCTGGTGCGGTCTCTGCGGATTCGAGATTGCGTATGACCGTCCCGAGGAGGGGTTCGCCTATCTCACCCGAGGCAGCGCGCACATCATGCTCGAACAGCAGGGTGTCGGGCGCAACTGGATTCCGGCCCCGCTTGAGCGCCCCCTGGGCCGTGGCATCAATTTTCAGATCTCGGTGGGTGATCTTGCGCCGATTCTTGCAGCGCTTCGGGTGGCGAACCACCCTCTCTTCATGGAACCCGAGACCCGCTGGTACCGCGTCGACGAAATCCGAGAGGTCGGCGTTGCCCAGTTCATCGTCGCCGATCCCGACGGATATCTCGTTCGTTTCCAGACCTCGCTCGGTCACCGGGACCGCAGCAATCGAGCGGGATCCGAAACGGCCGGCCTCTAAGCGTCAGGCAGTTCGATCTCGCCCGAGTAGACGAGCTCTGCCGGCCCGTTGAGCGACACATGCTCGCCCTCCTCCGTCGGAAACATTCGCACAGCCAACCGGCCGCCCGGAACGTCGACACGCCAGTGGTTGGGCATGCCCTCCCCACCCCAGTGGCGGAACGCGAGTGCAGCCGCCGCGGTGCCGGTGCCGCACGACAGCGTTTCGCCGACCCCGCGCTCGTGCACGCGCATGCGAATGCGCGCAACCCCGTCTTGGATCAGCGGTTCTTCGGGCACGACGAACTCGACGTTTGCACCGTCGGCGGGCACCGGGTCGAGCGCGGGCACCCGCGCAAGATCGAGCCCCTCGAGCTCGGCGGGATCCGCCAGCGCCGTCACGACATGCGGATTGCCGAGATCGATACCGAGCCCCGGTCGCGCCACGTCGAGCCCCTGCGCGGCGACCAGGCGTTCACCTGCGAGCCGCCAGCGCCCCAGGTCGACCGTGTACCCCGAAACTCCGGCCAGCACGTCTTTCACGCCAGCGCGCGTGCCAATCGGGAGGGTGTCGCGGCGCTCGGGAGCAACGAGCCCCTCCGAGATGAGGTAGTGCGCGTAAACCCGCACACCGTTGCCGCACATCTCGGCCGGGGTGCCGTCGGCATTCCAGTAATCCATGAACCACTCGGCATCGGGCTCTTCGGCGAGGATCGCGGCACCCTCGGGCAGCGCCCGCGAACGCACGGCGCGAATCACGCCATCAGCACCGATACCGAACCGGCGATCGCACAGAAAGCGGATCTGCTCCGGGGTCAACGCCCGTTCGCCATCGGGGTCGGTGAAGAGCACGAAGTCGTTGCCAGTGCCGTGTCCCTTGGTGAATGCGAGCGTCGCCATACCGACCAGTTTACGCGGGTGGTGCGTCCTCAATCGTGCGCTTGCCGAGCAACAGCACTTCACCCTCGCCGTAGCCCAGGCCCTCGTAGAAACTGATCACGCCGGAGTTGTCGGGACGCACCATGAGCTGCACTTTCGGGCATCCCATCTCGACGAGGCGACGCTCGGCCTCACGCACGAGCGATGACCCGATCCCGGCGCCGCGACGTGCCGGATCGGTTGCGAGGTAGTACAACCACCCACGGTGCCCGTCATAGCCGGCCATGACTGTTCCGGTGATCGTGCCACCGACGACCGCGACCAAGAAGAGCTCCGGCTGCACGAGCCGTTTGCGGGCGAAATCGGCTTGCGGGTCGTTCCACGGACGCGTGAGCCCGGCGGCCTCCCACAACCCAATCACGGCGGCGCGATCGTCGTCTGTGCAGGCCCGGATCTGCACGGTCTCGCTCGGGGTCGCTCCGGGAAGGTTCGTCATGCGTCACTCCTCGACGTCACGGTGCCGATATCGGCGGGGTTGCGGGGGCCGAGGCGGTGCAGGATCGCGGCAGCTCCCCCGCCTCCACCCATTCGACCGCGGGGTAGCGTTTGAACCAGCTCACCTGGCGGCGTGCATAGCGCCGGGTCAGCATCCGCGTCTCTGCGATGGCGTCGTCCTGCGTCTGGCGGCCTTCGAGCTGCGCCAGCGCCTGCGCGTAGCCGATCGCGCGCGAGGCAGTCGGCCCCTCGGCGATCCCGTGGGGCAGTAAGCCGCGCGCCTCGTCGACAATGCCATCGGCCCACATCTGCTCGACGCGTCGGTCGAGCCGCTCGACGAGATCCGCGCGTTCGGCGCGCACCCCGACGATGCGGGTCGCACCGGGCGCACGATCGTGCCAGAGTTTCGGCTCCGCAGGCAGCGTGACCTGAGCATCTCCGCCGAGCAGCGCGACCTCAAGCGCCCGCACGACCCGACGCGGGTTGCGTATGTCGACCGCATCGGCTGCCGCCGCGTCACGCCCGCGCAACCGTTCGACCAACACGTGCACGCCGTCTTCGGCCAGTTCGGCTTCCAGTGCGGCGCGCAACGCGTCATCGCGGGGCGGAAACTGGAAGTCGAAGAGCACGCTTGAGACGTACAGCCCCGATCCACCGACCAGTACCGCGTCGGCACCGCGCGCATGAATCTCCTCGATCACCCTGCGGGCCCGGGGCTGATACCAGGCGACCGTCGCCTCTTCTCGGGGTTCGAGCGCGTCGAACAGATGATGCGGGATCCCCCGGCGCTCACTGGGCGGCAGTTTCGCCGTGCCGATATCCATTCCGCGATACAGCTGCATGGAATCGGCGTTGACGATCTCCGCGCGCACCCCGGATTCGGCAAGCCGTTCAGCGAGGTCGAGCGAGAGCGCGGACTTGCCGGTGCCCGTTGCCCCGACGATCGCCCAGAGACGCGGTGACGCAGCGTCCTGCTGCGCGATCATCGCGTGCGGATCGCGGGAAGCCCCAGGCTCACAACGCGGGGCGCCGTGTCGCCCGCGGCCGGCGCTGCCGGCACGCCGCAGCTTTCGGCCTGCCGGCGATCCCAGGCGTCGCCCGCGCGCGTTCGACGCACCGCGTACGTGCCTGGGACACCGGATTCTGTCGGGAGGCCGGAATCCGCGATGACGAAGTGCGGAGCTGCCGAGGTCACCTCGACGCGCACCACGTCGCCCGGGCGAGGTTCGTCTGCACCTTCGGGAACTGCGAAGTGCACCAGTCGGTTGTCTTCACTGCGCCCTGAGAGCCGGCGAGTCGCCGCGTCCTTCTTGCCCTCGCCGGCCGAGACCAGCACTTCGACCGTGCGACCGATCTGCGCCTGATTCTCTTCGAACGAGAGGTGCTCCTGCAGCGCGTGCAGCCGCTCGTACCGCTCTTGCACCACGGCTTTCGGCAGCTGCCCGTCCATTTCGGCCGCGGGAGTGCCCGGGCGAATCGAGTACTGGAACGTAAACGCGCTGGCGAATCGCGACTGCTCAACCACACGGAGCGTATCGGCGAAGTCTTCCTCGGTCTCTCCGGGGAAGCCGACGATGATGTCGGTAGTGATCGCAGCGTGCGGAATTCTCTCACGCACGGCGTCGAGGATTCCCAAGAACTTCTTCGACCGGTAGGAGCGCCGCATCGCCTTCAGAATCGTGTCGGAGCCCGACTGCAGCGGCATATGCAGCACCGGCATCACATTGGGAGTCTCGGCCATCGCATCGATCACGTCATCGGTGAACGCTGCGGGGTGCGGGCTCGTGAAACGCACGCGCTCCAAGCCCTCGATATCGCCCATGGCGCGCAGCAGCTTCGCGAACGCCCCTCGATCGCCGAACTCGACGCCGTACGTGTTGACGTTCTGGCCGAGCAGCGTGACCTCGATCGCACCGTCGTCAACAAGCGCCCGTACCTCGGCGAGAATGTCGCCGGGGCGGCGGTCTTTCTCCTTGCCACGCAGGGAGGGAACGATGCAGAACGTGCACGTGTTGTTGCACCCGACCGAGATGGACACCCAACCGCTCGACGCCGAATCGCGCTTCGTCGGCAGTGTCGACGGGAAGACCTCGAGCGACTCGAGAATCTCGACCTGCGCTTCGGCATTGTGGCGTGCGCGCTCCAGGAGTGCCGGTAGCGACCCCATATTGTGGGTGCCGAAGACCACGTCAACCCAGGGCGCTTTTTCAACGATCGTGCCCTGGTCTTTTTGGGCCAGACAACCGCCCACGGCGATCTGCATGCCGTCGCGTTCGCGCTTCACAGAGGCCAGGTAACCGAGATTGCCGTAGAGCTTGTTGGACGCGTTCTCACGCACGGCGCAGGTGTTGATGACGACGACATCGGCGTCGTCTGCGCGCTCGGCCTCGACGTACCCCGCGGCCTCCAAAGAGCCTGAGAGTCGCTCGGAATCATGGACGTTCATCTGGCAGCCGAGCGTGCGCACCGTAAAGCTCCGCCGCGTGCCGTCGCTGCGCAATGCGGCTGGCGACGGGGCGATTTCGATGGGGTCGGCAAGGGCGGAACTCATGAGATTCAGTGTACTCGCGGGCTCCGCACCTTCCCTGACGGACGCACGCGGCTCCCGCGAGCTCATCTCACGTGCGCGCGTACACTCGACGCATGCCGAGTTCCCCTGATACCGCAGCGGCGGAGCATTGGTCGCACGAGCGGTTGACCGCTCGGCTGCGCGCCGCCGGAAGCGTCTTCGCCGAACAGGAAGCCGAAATCCTTCGGGAACGGGCAGCGGGTGACTGGCATCTGCTCGAATCGATGGAACAACGCCGGGCCGCGGGTGAGCCTCTCGAGCCTCTGGTGGGGTGGGTCGAGTTCGGCGACCTCCGGTTGTCGGTCGGCCCAGGCGTGTTCGTGCCGCGTCAGCGTTCGCTCTTTCTGGCTGCTCTCGCCGTCGAGCGGGTGCAGCGAGTGGCACGCGCTGGCGTATCAACCGTCTTCGTGGAGGCCTACTGCGGCGTCGCTCCCATCGCGACGTCGGTGGCACGCGCATGTCCGAGCACCGCAGTGTGGGCGGTCGATCATGATGCACGTGCCGTCGCTCACGCGTCGGTGAACCTCGGATCGGGTGGGCAGACGCGCGTCAGCGACGGGCTGTCGACGCTGCTTCGGCAATGCAATCAACGGATCGATGTGATTGCTGCCGTGCCGCCGTATGTACCAGACGACGCGCTCGCCCTGTTGCCGCGAGAAGCATCCGAGTACGAGCCGCGCACCGCGTTGACTGCCGGCGTTGATGGGTTGGATCACGTGCGCCGACTGATCGAGGATGCACGTGAGCTGGAGGCGGGGACTCTGCTGATCGAGCTGCATGACGAGCAGTTCGATGCGGCGGCCGAATGCGCCGCGAGAAAAGGCTACGCGGCGACGCGGCACAACGCGAGCGACGGGCACACCTGCGTACTGGCGGCCACGCTCCTGCGCTGAACGATGGCGCCGGTCAGTGGAACCGCACGCCGGAACCACCGCGCGAGCCTCGCGAAGCTCGGCGTGACCCTTCCAGTGCTTCGCGCGCCGCGCGCATCGCTGGCTCACCCGACCAGCCTCGTCGAGCGAGGAAGCCGAGCAGTCGACGCTCGGCGACCTGATGCTCCAGACCACCGAGTTTCGCCGCTCGTTGCTTCGCTGTCTCACGCATCAGCTCGAATTCCTGATCGACATCGAGCTCGCCGAGAGCTGCTTCGATGGCATCGTCGGGGAGTTTGCGGGCTCTCAATTTGACCCGAATCTGGGAGCGACTCGCTCCTTTCGAGTCACGCAGCCTCTCCGTAAGGGTGCGGGCCAGGCCGAGGTCATCGAGATACAGACTGCGGGTGAACTCGTCGATCACCGTTTCGATCTCATCTGCATCGTGCTCAAGTCGCATGAGCTCCGCGCGGAGTTCCCCGCTGGAGCGCGCTCTTCTACCGAGCACGCGCACGCCGTCTTCATGCGCAGTACGCATCGGCTTCTCGGGCTCTTCGTCGAGGTCGGGCATGCTCACGGTTTCAGTGGCCGTCGACTCCTCGGGCGGGGTCTGCAGCAGCGACGCGACGCCTCCGAAATCCGCACGAACGATCGGTCGCGTTCCCGTCGTCGCCTCGGAGCCAGCATGGCCCCGCAACACCGTAGGCTCGACGCCCGGGGACGGCTTTGCCGCTTCCGGGGAGGCAGCGGCAACCCGGTCTGGGCGCCGTAGCTGTGAGCGTAGCTCGATCACCTCGGCGAGGTCACCTCGGTCCTCCGTCTGACGCGGGTGCTCCGCGTCAGACGGAGGCAAGAAGCGCACGGCCATGGGCTACGCGCTCGCCCGCTGTTCGGGAGCTGCATCCGCCACAGCGGGCTCAGCCGGAGCCTCTTCCTTGCGCCCGTTCACACCCAGCTTCGTCAGAATCTTTTCTTCGATCTCGAGCGCAATATCAGGGTTGTTGATCAGGAAGCGACGAGCGTTCTCCATGCCCTGGCCCAGCTGGTCTCCGTCATAGGTGAACCAAGCGCCGCTCTTCTTGATGAGGCCCTGCTCGACACCGTAATCGATCAGCGAACCTTCACGCGAGATGCCGATGCCGTACAAAATGTCGAACTCCGCCTGCTTGAAGGGCGGCGCCATCTTGTTCTTGACGACCTTGACGCGCGTGCGGTTACCGACCGCGTCAGTACCGTCTTTAAGCGTCTGGATACGACGGATATCGAGTCGTACCGACGCGTAAAACTTCAGGGCTTTACCGCCTGAGGTCGTCTCAGGGCTGCCGAAGAACACCCCGACCTTCTCACGGAGCTGGTTGATGAAGATCGCGGTCGTCTTCGTCGCGCTGAGGCTGCCGGTGATCTTGCGCAGGGCCTGCGACATCAGTCGAGCCTGCAGACCGACATGTGCGTCACCCATCTCACCCTCGATCTCGGCCTTCGGCACGAGCGCCGCAACCGAGTCGATGACGACCAGGTCGACCGACCCCGACCGGATCAGCATGTCTGCGATCTCCAACGCCTGCTCACCCGTATCGGGCTGTGCCACGAGCAGTGCATCGATATCGACACCCAGCTTCTTCGCGTACTCGGGGTCGAGTGCATGCTCGGCATCGACGAACGCAGCAATGCCTCCAGCCCGCTGCGCGTTCGCGATAGCGTGCAGCGTCAGTGTGGTCTTGCCCGAAGATTCCGGGCCGTAGATCTCGACGATACGGCCCCGCGGGATGCCTCCGATACCGAGGGCGACATCGAGTGCGACCGAGCCCGTGGGAATCACCTCGACCGGCGCGCGCTCCTGACTGCCCATGCGCATGATCGCGCCCTTGCCGAAGTTCTTGTCGATCTGCGCGAGTGCTGCCTCAAGGGCCTTCTCGCGATCTTTCGGTGCTGCCATGGCTGGGTTCCTTTTCATCTGCGCGGCGAGCCGCTGGGTGGTGGTGCCTGCATACTGTCTCGGCCCCGATTGGGGCAGACAAGGCGTTGGGTGCCGTGTGCTGATTACCCTAGATTCCGCCACCGACATTCGAGCTCGGTTTGACGGAACTGTGGATGAATACGTGCACACAACCACCTGTGGATGAACATAACACCATTCGAACACAGTTTCGAATATGCGCACGGCGTGTCCGCCCTACCTGACCATCGGCACCCTCTGGGACAATGAACCATGGATACCGCCGTACCAATCGACGTCGAGCACTGGCCCCGCCACGAAGCCTTTGAACACTACTTTTCGCGGGTTCCCTGCAGCTACGCCATCACCGTCGAGGTCGATGTCACCGAATTCGTCGCCGCGACACGCGCTTACCGGAAGCGCGCATACGCCGCTCAGATCTGGGCCATCTCCGATGCCGTGCAGCGCCACGACCCGTTCCGCATGACGTCGATGGCTTCAGGCGCCCCCGCGATCTGGGAACGCACGCACCCCATGTTCACCGTGCTCAACCCGGAGCGAGAGACATTCAGTGCCGTTTGGGCGCCCTACTCCAGCGACTTCACCGAGTTTCACGATCGCGCCAGCGAACTCATCGATCGCGCATCTCGCGCCACTCAGATGTTTCCTCAGCACGACGCCCCGCCGAACACCTTCGACATTTCCAGCCTGCCGTGGGCGAGCTTTACGGCGTTTGCGCTGAGCATTCCGAAGAGCACGCAGCACCTGGCACCCATCTTCACGCTGGGCAGGTATGTGGAACGCGATGAACGCGTATTGCTCCCGCTCGCATTGCAGGTGCACCATGCCGCAGCCGACGGCCTGCACAGCGGTCGCCTACTGGCAGACATCAGCGAACGATTCGCTCAGCCCAATTGGCTGCAAGGCGCCTAAGGCTCGCGCCCGGCCCCGTCTCGTGGATCGGGGAGCCCGCGGCCGTGCCTGCGCGCCACAGGAACTTGCAGGTCGGCGCAGAGCGCATCCCACACCGCGCGAGGCGCCACGCCTCGCGCGATCGCCTCATCAGCCGTTCCGCCCAACACCGAAAGCCAGTGATCTCGCAGCAGAATCGGCGCATACTCCGAGCCGAACTCCGCGCGGCACGCACGTCGGAACTCACTCATGCGCACAGGCGCGCTCCCTCGCGACCACGACCAACCCCGAGCACAGCGAAGCGCCCGCCCCGATGGGGGCGGGCGCTTTCCGGCACAGCGCGCCGGGCGCATTCCATGCGCACGAACTAAGACACCAATTCGGGCGCGAAGCCCGAGACCAATTCCGCTGGCACAGTGTCGGGCACCCGGTGAACCATCGGAAGCGACAGCCCTTCGACCACCGCGAGTCGCTCGCTCACTTCGCCCATAATGACCGACAGCGGCGTATCAAGCGCATCGGCGACGGCAGCAAGAATCTCGCTCGACGCCTCTTTCTGCCCGCGCTCGACCTCGCTGAGGTACCCGAGTGCAACACTGGCCTCGCCGGCTACCTGACGCAGCGTGCGGCCCTTCTGCAACCGGAAGTCACGCAGCACGTCGCCGATCTCTTGACGCATCAGCACCATGTGAACCCTCCTTTACGTGCACAACCCGAGTCGTGCCTCCACCATACCCGCAGAGCGACACGGTTGTCGCTGCGAGTGCGCCGACCGAATCTCGATCGCCGTACTGTGAACAACTCCGAGCATAACCGTTGTATTCCTGAAATCTCGCTGAACTTGAGTCAAGGCGACTCAAGTTCAGCGAAGATCCAGCTTTCGCATCATCGATTCACAGGTCGAGCACTACAGCACCTTCGACAAGAACTCCTGGGTTCTCGGCTGTTGCGGGTTTCCGAACACGGCTTCCGGCTGCCCCGACTCGACGACGACGCCGTCTGCCATGAACACCACTCGATCGCAGACTTCGCGCGCGAAACCCATCTCGTGCGTCACCAGTACCATCGTCATACCCGAGGCGGCGAGGTCGCGGATGACTTGCAGCACCTCCCCCACCATCTCGGGGTCGAGCGCCGATGTTGCCTCGTCGAAGAGCATGATCTTCGGCTCCATCGCCAGCGCGCGGGCGATGGCGACGCGCTGCTTCTGACCGCCGGACAACGAAGCGGGCCGCGCATCGGCCTTCTCGCCGAGGCCGACGCGCTCGAGCAGCGCGAGGGCAGCATCACGGGCATCGGCTTTTGACTTCTTCTTGAGGTCGACCGGTGCGAGCATGATGTTTTCGAGCACCGTCATGTTCGGAAACAGGTTGAAGTGCTGGAAGACCATTCCAATGTGCTGACGCACGGCATTGATATCGACATTGCCCTGCGTGATCTCAACGCCACCCACGACGACGCTGCCCCCGGAAGGCTCTTCCAAACGGTTCAGGCATCGCAAGATCGTCGACTTCCCCGACCCGGAGGGGCCGATGAGGGAGACGACCTCCCCCACCTCGACGGTCAAGTCGATCCCCTTGAGCACTTCATTGCTCCCAAACGACTTGCGCAGCCCGGTGACGGCGATCGCCGGCGTTCCATTGTGGGTCACGAGGTTTTCGGTCACGATTCTCTCGGTCACTTGTTCACCTTCTTGTCAACGATGTTCGCGAGCCAGGTCAGCAGGGTGATGACGATGAAGTACATCACGCCGACGATGATGAGCATTTCGGTGGTGCGGAAGTTCGCCGCGTAGATCTGCTGGGCCTGGTACAGCAGCTCGGCGAATCCGATCGTCAGCAGCAGCGACGAATCCTTCAGCGTGATGACGAGCTGGTTGATGATCGAGGGCATCGACATCTTCACGGCCTGCGGCATGACGACGCGCTGCATCGAGCGACCCCAGCCGAGCCCCAGCGACCGCGCCGCTTCCATTTGGCCCGGGTCGACCGATTGCAGGCCACCGCGCACGATTTCCGTCAGATAGGCGCCTGCGTTCAATGCCAGCGTTGCAACGCCTGCCATGAAGACGTTGCCCGGCGCTCCGGTCAACTGTGGCAGACCGAAGTAGAACAGGAACGCCCAGACGAGAATCGGGGTACCGCGGAAGACCGCGACGTACACGCTCGCAATCCCGCGCAGAATTCGCGAGGTGGAGATCTTCATGAACCCGAAGACGAGGCCGAGCACGAGCGCGATCACGAACGAGACGACGGTGATGGAAACGGTGTTCCACAGGCCCTTCGAGAGCGCCGGCCAGCTCTGCCCCACGAGGGCGAAGATGTTTCCACCGGCACTCGACGTCGCCTCGGTGTCGCCGAGATACGTGTTCAGGATGTCGTCGTAGCCTCCGTCGGCTTTCAGTTTCGCCAAGCCATCGTTGAACGCTGCGAGCAGTTCCGGGTTCTTCCCCTTCGATACGGCGAAGCCGTACTCACCACCCGGAATCTTGTCGGTCACGACCTTGAGACCGTTGCCCTGGGTGATGCCGTAGGCGAGCACCGGGTAATCGTCGAAGACCGCGACCGCGGACTGATTCTTGACCGATTCGTACATCGTCGCCGATTGGTCCAGTGCCTTCACGGTGAATCCGTACTCACCGGAGAGCTTCTCGGCTTCGGCGAGTCCTTCCGAACCCGACTTCGCGACGACGGTCTCCCCTTCGAGATCTTCGTAGCTCGAGATGTTCGAGTTGTTCGCGGCGACTGCCATCTGCACGCCGGATTCGAAGTACGGCTCGGAGAAATCGAAGATCTCTTTGCGCTCGTCGGTGATGGACATGCCGGCGATGACTCCGTCGGCCTGGCCCGATTGCAACGCGGACAGCGCAGCCTGGAACCCGAGCGAGCGGATCTCGACGTCGAATCCCTGATCTTCAGCGATTTGATTGATCAGATCCATGTCGATACCGACGAGATCACCGGTTGACGGATCCCGGAATTCAAACGGTGCGAACGTCGTATCGGTCGCGATGACGAAGGTCTTCCCCTCGGCCTGAGTCGGCGCGACCGCCGTCGCAGCTGCAGCAGTTCCCAGCAGCAGTACCGCCGCAAAGCCCGCCGCGAGCCCCGCGCGCACGCGGTTCCAGCGTTTCATTTTCGGCACTCTCGTTTCCCCTTTACGGAACGGGGTCACCGCGATCTGCGGTGACCGTTTCGTCTCCAGCGTAGCGAGAGTCGGTGCCGGCACGGTGCGGTGCGGCGTTCTCTACGGACGCAAGCACTCGGTGCAGAAGCTCAAGCGCTCGCACGACGGTCGCTTTACGCACCGCCGCACGGTCGCCCGAGCAGGCAAGCTCTTCGCACTCGACGCCCCCGTCCCAGGCGACAGCGATCCATACCGTACCGGCAGGCTGCCCGGTCTGCGGATCGGGGTCAGGGCCCGCAACACCTGTCGTGGCGATACCGAAGTCGGCGGGTGCGGCGGCTGATGTCGTGCGCGGCGTCGCGCAGGCGACGCGCACGCCGGCTGCCATTTGGATCGCCACCTGTCGGTCGACCGGACCCTGTCGGTGCAGGAGCCCGGCATCCACGCCGAGCAACGTTCGCTTGAGCGATGTGTCGTAGGCCACGATGCCCCCGCTCAGCACGCGCGAGGCCCCCGGAATCGAAACGATCGCGTCGGTCAGCATCCCGCCAGTCAGAGATTCCGCAATCGCGATACGCGCGGTGAGGCGCGTCGCAAGCGACACGACCTCCTCCCCGAGTCGCGACGCGGTCATCGCGCCGCGTTTCGCGCCCGCAGGTAGCCGAGCACGTAGTCGATGCCGCTGTAGATGGTGAGGAGAAGTGCGATCGTCATCGTCACGATATTGGCCCACACCGCGACCGGTGCGGCGGGCCCCATGACACTGGCCAACGGGAGCAGCGCGAGCGTGATTGCGACTGATTGCGCCACCGTCTTCAGTTTCCCGGCCCAGGCTGCAGCCAGCACGACATCGTGCGCCACCATCAGACGGTGGATAGTGATGCCGATCTCGCGCACGAGAATGACTGCAGTCACCCACCACGGGAGTTCCAGCAGGATCGACAACCCGACGAGCGCAGCGCCCGTCAAAAATTTGTCGGCGATCGGATCGAGCAGCTTGCCGAGATCAGTGATGAGGCCTCGAGACCGGGCCAGATGGCCATCCCAGGCATCCGTGGCGATTGCCAACACGAAGAACACGGCCGCGGCCCATCGCCACGGGCCGTCAGCGCCTCCGGCGAGCAGCATCCACAGGAAGAACGGTGTCGCGACGATTCGCGCGCCGGTAATGATATTCGGGGCGTTCCAGTTGCTGGGTGCAGCTGCTGGCTGCTCGATGCCGGTCATGATGAGCAGCCTAGTAGTTCGTGACTTCGACGCTGAGGCCGTCTTCGGTCGCGGCAATCTCGAGGTCCGCGTATTGCGCCGAAGCCGTCGTCTGATCGGTCACCCGTTGACCGGAAGCATCGCGCCCGGTGTAGGTGAGATCGAAGCTGCCTCGATCTGCAAGAGACGCCCACCCAGTGATACCCGGTTCGACCCTGGCCGTCGGTGCGCGCTCCATGTCAACAGAGATAGACACTTCTGACGAGCTCGCGAATCGCGCGTCCGGTTCGGGAGCCTCAATACCGCAGCTGCGCAGGGCATCGAGTGTGTCTGACTTCGCGCATTCGGCGAACACTGTTTCTACTTGCCGTTGCACCTCGGCTTCGTACCCGGGGCCGGGGCGCAACCAATCCGTCGCGTAGATCGACCCGTAGGGCGATGCGGCGACGTACTCCGCGTCGTTGTCGGTGATGAAGTACTTGTTGTGTGAGACGAATGTGTAGGCGCCGGCGTACATCGTGAGCGACTCGGTGTCGCTCGGGAACGCACGGTCCATGCCTCGGAACGCCAATGCTCCGCGGGACGCCGAATCGAGCTCGACCTCGTACCGCAGACCTGCGGTCACCTTCCAGACGCCATCGGCATCGCGACGCATCTGGAGCCGCTCGGAGTAGGGTTCCCCCTCGAGTTCGAACCGAACGTGCGCCGCTGCACGACCGCCGTCAAAGTCGACGCGGAATTGCTCCAATTCGGGGTATGCAATCAGCGCAGCCGAACCGACGACCTCGGGCGACAGAGTGACCTCTGCGTCCGACGTCTTCCCTCCATCGAACAGCGCCTCCGCTCGGGCGACGTCGCCGGATTCCACCGCGGCCACGTACGAGTCGGCAATCGCTCGCACCGCTCCACGATCGTTGTCCTGCGCATCGATCGCGACAACGGCGCCGGCTCCCCCGAGCACGACGACCGCGAGTGCCCCGGTGACTCCCCACATCCATTTCGGAGAACTTGTGCGCTCAGCCGTCTCATCAGTCAGGGTCATGGGTCCTCCTCGAGTCGGTCGATCGGGTGATCACTGCACGGCCGGCCGGCGCATCGTCAATCGCGTCCGGTCAATTGCCAGGCGTCTTCATCGGTATCGCCGTCAACTTCTTCGAGCGATGCCTGATATTGCGCGACGGGGTCGTCATATCTCGTGTCGCCATAGCCGTGTTCGGAGCCCAGCGGTTCGATGACATCAGTCGCAGCTTCAAGGGGCGTCGTCGGTGTCGGGTCGACGACTGCCGAAGCCGAAGCGGCCGCAACGGGGGCGCTGGGTGGCGTGACGAATGCCGGCGCTGCCGGCGAACCGCCGCCCTTGATGCGTGCGATGACCTCAGGAAGCTGTTCCGGACTCACGAGTACGTCACGGGCCTTCGAACCTTCCGACGGGCCGACGATGTCACGGGACTCCATCAGATCCATGAGCCGACCCGCTTTGGCGAACCCGACACGGAGCTTGCGCTGCAGCATCGAGGTGGAGCCGAACTGCGAGGTGACCACGAGCTCAATCGCCGCGAGCAGCACCTCAAGATCGTCACCGATGTCTTCATCGATGTCTTTCTTTTCGACGACCTGCTGCACGTCGGCCCGGTACTCGGGTTGCGCCTGCGCTTTGACGTGCGCCACGACCTGAGCGATTTCGGCCTCACCGACCCAGGCGCCCTGCACTCGCATCGGCGTCGATTCCCCGTTGAGCAGCAGGAGTCCGTCGCCCTGACCGATCAAGCGCTCAGCACCGACCTCGTCCAGGATGACCCGAGAGTCCGTTCCCGAGGCCACGGCGAAGGCGTATCGGCTCGGCACGTTCGACTTGATGACGCCCGTCACCACGTTCACCGAGGGGCGCTGGGTCGCGAGCACGAGGTGAATACCCGCCGCGCGGGCGAGCTGAGTGATGCGCTGAATCGAGTCCTCAACATCGCGAGGGGCGATGAGCATAAGGTCAGCGAGCTCGTCGACGACGACGAGCAGGTACGGGTAAGGCTTCAGCACACGCTGGCTGCCCTCGGGGAGCACGATGCCGCCTGAGCGCACGGCTTCGTTGAAATCGTCGATGTGGCGGAAGCCAAAACTCGCGAGGTCGTCGTAGCGCATGTCCATCTCTTTCACGACCCACTGCAGCGCTTCGGCCGCCTTCTTGGGATTAGTGATGATGGGGGTGATCAAGTGCGGCACGCCCTGATAGACGGTGAGTTCGACTCGCTTGGGGTCGACCAACACCATGCGTACTTCGGCCGGCGTGGAGCGCATCAGCAGACTCGTGATCATCGAATTGATGAAGCTCGACTTGCCAGAACCAGTCGCACCGGCGACGAGCAGGTGCGGCATCTTCGCGAGATTCGCCACGACGAACCCGCCCTTGACGTCTTTGCCCACACCGATGGTCATCGGGTGCGTGCTGCGCTGCGCCTTATTCGAGCGGAGCACATCGCCGAGCGCAACGTTCTCCCGATCCTGGTTCGGGATCTCGATACCGATGGCGCTCTTGCCCGGGATCGGAGACAGAATACGGACCTCGTTCGACGCCACAGCATACGAGAGGTTCTTCGAGAGGGCGGTGACTTTCTCGACTTTGACGCCCGGGCCGAGTTCGACCTCGTACTGGGTCACGGTCGGGCCGCGAGAGAACCCGGTGACGCGGGCGTCGACCTTGAACTCCTCGAAGACGCGCGCCAGCGCGGCCATGATCTGGTCGTTGGCTTCGGTGTGCGTCTTCGGCGCGTCGCCGGTGGCGAGCGCGAACTGATCGGGAAGCCGGTAGGCGGCCTGGCTGGCCGGATCGTGCGGGGGCGCGACGACAAAGGGGGAAGCCTCAGCTGATGCGTCAGTCGACTCAACCGGAACGATGGCGGTCTGGGCGGGCTCGCCGAAGGAGTCCCAGGAGTCATCACCCAGACCTGATGCGGGCGCGGGCGTCGCCGCCTGCACCGCAGCCTCGGCCTGATCCAGATCATCGAACAAATCAGACGGGAACACGTCGGTGACGGTCTCAGGCTCGAGGGCCTTCTCGAACGCGCCCCCGCGATCAGGCTCGGGTTCTTGGCCTCCGAGCACGGCGTCCAGGCCGTTGCGGTCGCCCGCGTACTCGGGGTCTTCCTCGCGACCCGACGCCGTGCGCCGCCACCACGGAATCGACCCGCCGTCACCATCGTCGGATTCGAGATCGAAGAGTGCCTGGGGCTCGTCTTTCTCCGCTCCGCGACCACGACGCGGGGATTCGATGGCCTGGGCATCACCGTGCTCAGCGGGGCTGACGCCGAACAAGAATGCGTAGGCCTCGCGCAGGCGCTGAAGAATGCGCGATGGCGGCGTCTTCGTGATGATCAATACCGACATCAGAATGATGATCGAGAGTACTGGCACCGCCACCCACAACGTGAGATAGCCGAGTGCGCCACCGACGAGCCATCCGAATACTCCACCGGCCGCACTGAGCTCTTGCGGATGCTCCCAGGGATTCGGGCGCCCCCCGTACAGGTGACAGAGGCCGGCGACCGACAGCACCGCAAGCGTCAGACCGGTCGCGATGCGCCGGTTATCGTGCACGCTCGACGGATGGTTGAAGAGCCAGAGTGCGAAGCCGACCATGACGATGGGCAACCCGAAGGCGACACGGCCGAAGAGGCCGCCGAACGACCATGCATCCATTGCGACGGCGAACGGCTGACCGATGAAGAACCATTCAATGACAGCACCGACGACGGCCAGCAGCACCAGCAGCAGTGGCACACCATCGCGGCGATCTTCAGGAGCGAGCGGCTCGACGCGGAACGCCCGGGCTGCGGCGCCAACGGCGTGCGCGAGCCCGTTCCAGGCACGCACGAGCACCCCGTCCGTGTGCACCGGCTCGGCGAGCACCTTCGTTTTTGCGGTCGCCCGGGTCGCCGTGGAACGGGTACCCCGTGCCGCGGTCTTGCCCGATTGCTGGCGCGACGAAGCTTTACTGGCCATGCTAAGAGGGTACGTTCGACCGCCGACATTGGCGAGTTGACGCTCCGGGCTCCCCCGGAATCGCCGCACTCCGCGGCGTCACTACAGACCGCACAGCGGCGTGCTGGCAGCCGAATCAGCGTCGGCGCAGTGCGCGCACCGCACGCTTCGCGAGCGGGAGACCCTTCGTCCAGAGCGCATACCCGGAGCCCGGGCGATCCCAGGTGCCTGCGAGCAGGTTCTCGTGCGAGGCCCACCCCTTCTTGAACGTCGTCACACCATCATTGATGAGCCCACCGAAGTCGTACCGCTCGATGCCGATCGACTTCATGTGCCGAATCACGTGCCACTTCAGCGCGTAGTTCGCGCGCAGGCGCTGGCCGGTCTCGTCCATGCCCCCGTAGAGCTCGAACGCGGTGCGGTCGGACTTCGCCATGAACAGGAAGGCCACGGGGCGATCGTCGACATACGCCGCCCACACAGGCGAGTCGTCGCCGAGCATGGTGAATGCGTCGTGGTAGTACGAATCCTCATGCAGCCCGAAATCGGCTCGCTCACTCGTCTGCCGGTAGACCTCAAGGCACACATCGAGTTGCGCGATCGTCTCCACCGGTCGGATCTCGAGCGATTCCTCGCGGCCGGCTTTGCGCACGTACTGACGGTGTTTCTTCGACATGTCGCCCAGAAGGTCGTCTTCCGACTTGCGCAGATCGAGAATCAGCGTCCGTGCCGGCAGCACCGACGTCTCAGCTGTGCGCCACGTGTTCGAGAGCGGAAACTCCCCCGCGTCTTCATCGGGCTCGATCGACAGTGCGACGGCGCGGCGCGTGCGGTGCACGTAGGCGGCGATGGCGTCCGAGACCGCGGCGCTCCCGGGAATGGTCGCCGGGGTGTCTTCAGCACCGGGCTCGCGAGCCACCATGGGGCCCCGAGGTGCGTACACGAAGCCGCCGAGCGGCCGGGGAAGCGCGCGGGTGAGCAGCTGCGCGGCGCCCACGACTGGCGCATCGCTCGCGTCACCGGAACGTACGAGCACGCGCTCGGCACTCCAGCGGTGCGCAGACTTGAGTTCCCCCCAGCCCCAGAGCTGCAGCGGATGGCCTCCGAGAGTACGAACGGTGGCGTCCCAGAGTGCCCGGTCGGTGCAGGGGGCGACGTTCAGGGTGGTCACGATCGGGTCCTTCCGAGTTTGCGGCTGATGAATCCGGTCAGCTCCGCGAGATCGGGCGAGCGCAGCAGGCGCAACGCCCCGAGATAGATGATGGTGACGACGACGGCGACGACCAGTGCCAACACGACGGCGAGCAGGGCATTGACCTGCCCGAACTGGACACGCAGCAGCCAGGTCACGAGCAGCCCCGCGCCAAGTGCCGGAATGCTTGCGAGCACGAACTTCACGATGCTGCGCAGAATGCGGAGTCCGTCCAGGGCATGGATGCGACGGCGCAGCAGCCAGACGGCGAGTACCGTCTCGACGATCGTGGCGAACGACCAGATCGCCGCGAACCCGAGCCCGATGTAGCGCGGTTCGACCACGAACGTCATGCCGAACGAGAGCACGAGCACGATCGCCATCTGAATGGTAGTAAAGACAAACGGGGTGCGGGTGTCTGAGAGTGCGTAGAAGGCGCGCTGCACGACGAACAGAAAGCTGTAGGCGGCAAGACTGACGGCGTACGCCATCAAAGGCTCGCTGAATTGATCGACCAGTTCTTCTTTCGCTCCGACATTGATGATGCGGCTGATGAATGGTGCCGCCGCGATGATCGCGATCGACGCGAGCATCATCACCAGCGACATTTGGCGCAGCGAGGCCGAGAGATCCTCCCGGAACTCGGCCATGCGCTTCGACTGCCCCCACTCCGCGAGTCGCGTGAAGTAGGCAGTGGCAAGCGACACCGCAATCACTGAGTGCGGCATCATGAAGATCAGCCACACCAGTTGCATCGCGCTCGACGATGGCCCGTCACCCGAGCCGATCGACACGATGCGGTTCGTGAGCACTCCGCCGATCTGCATCACGCCGACCATGGCGAGCGTCCAGGTAGCGATGCGCGCCGTGTGCCCGAGGCCGACACCGCGCCAGGAGAAGTCGGGGCGGTAGCGGATGCCGGCTTTGCGCCAGGATGCGAAGAGCACGAGCGCCTGCGCGATGATGCCGAGGGTCGCCGAGCCTCCGAGCAGACCGATCATGACGGGTGACCAACTCGTCACGGCGAGCAGGCCGTTCGGGTCCGCACCGAACATCACGATGAACACGATGATGCCGGCGATGGCGATGAGGTTGTTGAGCACGGGCGCCCAGGTGAAGGGGCCGAAGATGCTGCGCGCGTTGAGCACCTCCCCCATCACCGTGTAGATGCCGTAGAAGATGACCTGCGGAATGCACCAGTAGGCGAAGCCCGTCGCCAGGGCGATCTGCTGTTCGCTCCAATCCGCCACCAGCACGTGCATGAGCCACGGCGCCGCCAGCATCGCGATGATCGTGATGCCGACGAGCGCGGTGGTCGCCAGAGTGAGGATCTTGTTGATGTACCCGGCGCCGCCGTCAGCTCCATGCGCGGCCTTCACGATCTGGGGCACGAGCACGGCGTTCAACACACCGCCGAGCAGGATCATGTAGATCGTGTTCGGCAGCAGGTTGCCGTTCGCGAACGCGTCGGCCGAGAGCGAGCCGACGTTGCCGATCGCGTACGCGAGCAGCACCGCCTTCACGAGCCCGAGCACGCGCGACACCATCGTGCCCGACGCCATGATCGCGCTCGCGCGGATGAGACCAGCGGCCATTAGTAGTACGGGTCCTTCCGGAGGGCGAGCGAGGCGCGTCGTGCGAGACGGTCGCCGAGCGTGACCCATGCACGATACGGGAACGACCTGAGCGGCAGGTCGAACGCCCCCGCGTAGTCGGTGATCTCAGCTGCGAACGAGCGCTTGAACTGCCCGACGCCGAAAAGCGGGTGCTCCCGGTCGTCGGCGCGGTCGGCGGGCGGTGCTCCGCACAGGTCGTGCACCACGGCACCGCGCTCGTTGGCCCAGCGCAGCACCTCCCACTGCAGCGCGTGCGAGGCTCCGTATGCGGTTTTCGCGCGCACGGAAGCGCCATCTTTGTAGGTGGTCTTCGCACCGAGCCCCATCGCGTAGGCACCGGCGACGAGCGCGCCGTCGCGATGCGCGAGGAACATCTGTCCCTGCTCCGCCTCTGAGAACTCGCGCCAGAACTCCCGGTAGTACTGCTCGGAACGCAGCACAAAGCGGCCCTCCGCGGTCTCCTGCAGCAGCCGGTAGAGCTGAGCCGCGTGTTCGGGGGTCGCGTCGACCCGGGTCACGACGATGCCGTCGCGGCGGGCCCGGTTGATTGCGTTTCGGGCCTTCTTGCCGAGACGCGCGAAAACGTCGTCTTCGGTTCCGGAGACATCGACCAGAATGGTCGACGGGTTCGGGATGATGCGCACGGTGCTCGCATACCCGGACCCGTGGATCTCAGACACCGCGGCCAGACCGAGCCGGGGCTCGATCTTCACCAGAAACGCGCCGCGTGAGCGTGCCAGTTCCCCGATGGCCGTGGCCGCCTCGAGCACCTCGTCCGTGCCCTCGGCAGAGGGCCCGGCCGGCACATGCCACCATGAGCCGAGCAGCGGCACCCGCTTCGCGAGCACTCCGACGGCGAGCGATGGGCGTCCGGGGCGCTCGACAATCACCGCGAGATCGTGGTACCGGTTCTGCGCGCGCTTCACGGCGAGGTATTCGGCCCCCTGCCAGACCTCGCCGCCGCCCGGGTTCGCCGCGATGAGCGCATCCCAGTCGGCGCGCTCGTCGGCGGTGGCCAGGCGCGCGTGCGCGCCCGCCGAAGCATGAGCCACGGCGTTACACCACCACCACGACGGGAACGATCATCGACTTGCGGCGCAGCTTCGTGCCGACCCAGCGGCCGACAGTGCGTCGGGTGATCTGCTGCAGCGCGTGCTGATCGGTGACGCCTTCTTTCATCGCCTGCTCGAGCGCATCGGCGATCTGCGGCTTGATCTTGTCGAAGACCCGGTCGTCTTCGGCGACCCCCTTGGCGTGCACCTCGGGACCCGAAACGATCTGACCGAGGCTCGTCTCCACGACCGTGATGACGGAGATGAAGCCCTCTTCGGCGAGCGTGCGGCGATCGCGCAGATCGTCGTCGGTGACGCGCCCCACGCTCTTGCCGTCGACATAGATGAAGTCGATCTCGAGCTGCCCCACGGTGCGTGCGACGCCGTCGACCAGGTCGACGACGGTGCCGTTCTCGGCAATGACCGTGCGGTTCTGCGGCACTCCGGTCTCGATCGCGACGCGAGCGTTCGCGATGAGATGACGGTACTCACCGTGGATCGGCATGACGTTCTTCGGGCGCACGATGTTGTAGCAGTACATGAGCTCGCCCGCGGAGGCGTGCCCCGAGACGTGCACCTTGGCGTTGCCCTTGTGCACGACATTCGCGCCGAGCTTCATGAGTCCGTTGATGATGCGGTAGACCGAGTTCTCGTTGCCCGGGATCAGGCTCGAAGCCAGGATCACGGTGTCACGGGGGCCGATCTCGACCTGGTGCTCCTGGTTGACCATGCGCGAGAGCACGGCCATCGGCTCCCCCTGCGAACCGGTCGACATGTAGACGATGCGATCGTCGGGGATGTCGCCGCTCTTCTTCAAGTCGACCAGCACGCCCTCGGGTACGGTGAGGTAGCCGAGGTCAGACGCGATCTTCATGTTGCGCACCATGGAGCGGCCGAGCAGCACGACGCGGCGGCCGTTCTTCTGCGCGGCGTCGAGCACCTGCTGCACGCGGTGCACGTGGCTCGAGAAACTCGCAACCACGACCTTGCCCGGAGCCTTTTCGATCACGCGCTCGAGCACCGGCCCGATGTCTTTCTCCAGGGCGGTGAATCCCGGAACCTCGGCGTTGGTCGAGTCGGTCATGAAGAGGTCGACGCCCTCTTCGCCGAGGCGGGCGAAGGCGCGAAGATCAGTGATGCGGCCGTCGAGCGGCAGCTGATCCATCTTGAAGTCGCCGGTGCCGATGACCAGGCCGGCCTCGGTGCGAATCGCGACAGCGAGCGCATCCGGGATGGAGTGGTTCACCGCGATGAATTCGAGATCGAACGGGCCGGTGGTGATGCGATCGCCCTCGGCGACCACGCGGGTCTCCGGGCGAATGCGGTGCTCCTTGAGCTTCGCCTCGACGAACGCGAGCGTCAGCTTCGAGCCGATCAGCGGGATATTCTCGCGTCGCTTGAGCAGGTACGGCACGGCGCCGATGTGGTCTTCGTGGCCGTGGGTGAGCACGACCGCGACGATGTCGCCGAGTCGGTGCTCGATCTTCGAGATATCGGGCAGGATCAAGTCCACGCCGGGCTGGTGCTCCTCGGGGAAGAGCACACCGCAGTCGACCACGAGCAACTTGCCGTTGATCTCGTAGACGGTCATGTTGCGACCGACTTCACCGAGACCACCGAGCGGAGTGATGCGCAGGGTTCCCGCCTCGAGCTTGGGCGGGGTCATTACGGGGTTGGGCACTGGGCCTCCTGTTTGTTAGCGGGTGGTGCCTGCGATCTGGGGCAGGGCACCGCCGGCAGCCGCGTTGCGGTCCGGCCTGAAGTTCGAAAGGTCGACACCCGGGAAGTCCTTGATGAGGGCGAGCTCGTCTTCGATGAGCGCCGCCTCCCACTCTTCCGGGCCGACGAGGGGCAGCCGCACGCGCGGGCTGCCGATACGGCCGAGGCCGTGGAGGATGTACTTGGCGGCGACGGTACCCGGCACGTGGGTCATGACCGCGCGCACCAGCGGTTCGAGGCGCTGATGCACTTCGCGCGCCGTGTGCAGGTCACCGGCGTTCACGGCATCGATGATGGTGCGGTACGGTGCTGCGGCGATGTTCGCGGTCACGCCGATGAGCCCGGTGGCGCCGATCGAGAGGTGCGGCAGCACGTTCGCGTCATCGCCGGAGAAGTACATGAGATCGGTCTGGTTCAGCACCCGGCTCACCTCGCTGAAGTCGCCCTTGGCGTCTTTCACAGCGAGGATGTTGGGGTGCTTCGCGAGCCGCAGGATCGTCTCGTACTTAATCGGCACACCGGTGCGGCCGGGAATGTCGTACAGGATGACCGGCAGGTCGGTCGCGTCGGCGACCATGCGGAAGTGCGTCAGCAGCCCCGCCTGGGTCGGCTTGTTGTAGTAGGGCGTGACGATCATGACACCGTCGGCGCCGGCCTTCTCGCTGGCGCGGTACAGCTCGATCGCGTGCGCGGTCTCGTTCGACCCGCCGCCCGTGATGATCTTGGCACGCCCACCCGACACCGACTTCGCGACCTCGACGAGCTTGAGCTTCTCGGGGTCGGTCAGCGTGCTGGTCTCACCGGTCGTGCCGGTGACCACGATGCCGTCCGCACCGTTCGAAATGCAGTCGTCGATGTGCTTCTCGGTCGCGGCCCAATCGACTTCGCCATCAGCCTGGAACGGCGTGATGAGAGCGACAAGGACCTGACCGAACGGATTCTCTGGGTGTGCCACGAGACTAGGCTACCGGACGATTTCACACGGTACGCGCGCGACTCCAGCGTTCGAAGCGGTATGCGAGCCCGGTGCGCGAGATTTGCGGGGTGCCGGGGTCGACGAGTTGCCACTCCGGGCCGATCTCGGGAGCGAAGGTGTCGGCGTCGGGCACGTCGAGGTCGATTTTCGTCACCACAAGTTCATCTGCGATCGGCATGGCCGCTCGATAGAGCTGCCCGCCGCCCATGACCCAGACGCGATCCACCGGTTCGACCTCACCCGTCAGCGAAGCGACGGCATCGTCGAGCGAACCCACCACCCGCGCGCCCGGTGCGTTGAAGACGGGGTTGCGCGTGACCACCATGTTCGCCCGGCCCGGAAGCGGCCGGAATCGCTCGGGCAGCGATTCCCAGGTGCTGCGACCCATGATGACGGGAGCGCCGAGGGTCTGCTCTTTGAAGAACGCGGCGTCTTCCGGCAGACGCCAGGGCATGTCGCCATCACGGCCAATCGCTCCGTCGCGGGCCTCCGCCCAGATCATTCCGATGCGCACGGTCAGACCGCGACCGGCGCCTTGATGCCGGGGTGGTGCTCGTAACCGATGACGTCGAAGTCTTCGAGTGTGTAGTCGAAGATCGATTCGGCTTTGCGGATCTCGATCTTCGGGTACGAGAACGCATCTCGCGACAGCTGCCGTTCCACCTGCTCGACGTGGTTGTCGTAGATGTGGCAGTCGCCGCCCGTCCATACGAACTCACCGGGCTCCAGCCCGACCTGCTGCGCGAGCATGAGCGTCAGCAGCGCGTACGAGGCGATGTTGAAGGGCACGCCGAGGAACATGTCGGCCGACCGCTGGTAGAGCTGGCACGAGAGCTTGCCGTCGGCCACGTAAAACTGGAAGAACGCGTGGCACGGCGCGAGCGCCATCTCGTCGAGCTCCGCGACGTTCCAGGCCGACACGATGATGCGACGCGAGTCCGGGGTGTCGCGCAACTGCTCGACAACCTTCGCGATCTGATCGATGTGACCGCCGTCGGGTGTCGGCCACGAGCGCCACTGCACGCCGTAGACCGGGCCGAGGTCGCCGTTCTCGTCGGCCCACTCGTCCCAGATCGTCACGCCGTGATCGGTCAGATACCGCGTGTTGCCCTCGCCACGGAGAAACCAGAGCAGTTCTACCGCGAGCGACTTGAAATGCACGCGCTTCGTCGTGATGAGCGGAAACGACTCCGCGAGATCGAATCGGAGCTGCCGCCCGAAGAGGCTTCGCGTGCCCGTGCCGGTGCGATCCGACTTCTGCGTGCCGTGCTCGTACACCTCTCGCAGCAGATCTTCGTAGGGGGTCAGGATCGCATTCGCACTCACGAGCAGGAGTCTATCGCGGCTCGGGCTCCGCTTCGGCCCGATGTTCGGTCTCTCCGCTGTCGTTCGCTTTGCGCGCACGCTTCGAGGTGAGCATGCCGAGATCGGCGCGCGAAATGAAGGCATCCGCAGTCTCGCCCGGCATCCACTCGGCGATTCCGTATGACCAGCCGGGCGTCGGAATCTCACGGTGCAGACGCTCAGCGATTGTCTGCGCCATTTCGGCGTCGGCGTCAACGAGCAGCAGCGCGAACTCGTCGCCGCCGAAGCGCGCGAAGACATCGCCGGGACGGCAGCGATCCTGCATCTGCGTCGCGAAGTCGCGCAGCACGCGGTCGCCCTCGGAATGCCCGAGTCGGTCGTTGATCAGTTTGAAGTCGTCGAGATCGAGGTAGACCAGCGTCACCGGTCGACCACTGCGCTGCGATCCCGCGACCTCGCGTTCGAGGAGGCGCGCGAATCCGCGCGAGTTCCAGACATCGCAGAGCGGGTCGGTCAGCGACGCGCGTTCGAGACGACGCTTGAAGAGGCCGATGAGCTCCCCGAGCAGCAGGCCCGTCGTCGTCAGTGTGAGCAGCACCGACGACATTTCCACTCCGTGACGCAGCAGGATGAACAGATCCACGAACCCGATCCATGCGTAGCCGAGCAGACGTGCGAACCACATCGGGAAGAACCAGACGAGGTAGAGGAAAAACGGCCCGAACAAGAGGGCCGTGTTCAGGGCGCGCACGCGATCGGGGGCGAGCAGCACCGAGGGAACCACGACGAGGAAGGCGGCCACCATGAGAATGCCTGATGCCGTCGCAGAGAAACGCTCCCCCGCGATCGCGATCGCGACCGCGGGCACCAGACAGGCCATCGCGACCGCGACGAGGTCGGGTCGCTGATCGCCCGGCGGAAGAAACAGCGTCGCGTTCACGCTCGCGAAGAGCACGCCGGCCACGAGGAACGCAAGCGTCGCGATGGAGCGATCATTCTGGCGCGCACGAAGCCTGTGAATCACCGCGATCATGCCCCACCCGTCTGTCAGAGGTCTGATCCTATGTCATGACCGGTGAACATGCACCTGGAATGACGCGCCGCGCACGACGAATCGTGCGCGGCGGCATCAGTGCTGCTCGAACGCTACGAGCCGAGGCCGTCGTCGAACACCGGCATGGCGGAAGTGTCGCTCGACGCGTCGACGCGCGCGAGCACCCCACCCTGGAAGAACGCCGGCGAAGCTTTCGCCTGCAGCAGCATCAGCACGACGCCGATGGCGAGCACGGAGACACCGATGATGCCGACGAGCCCCACTCCGGCAATGCTGCTGCCCGACCCGGCGTCCGGGTCCATTGCATCGATCGTGGTCTTCACGAAGACGATCAGCAGTAAGACTCCGCCGAGACCCGGCAGCACGAGCTTGGAGATCACCGAACCGAGGCCCTCGCGCACCGCGGTCTTGCGGAAGTACCAGGGACTCGCGAGCGCGGTGATGCCGTAATAGAAGCACACCATCATGCCGAGTGCCGTGATCGTGTCCCACAGCACATCCTCGCTGATGAAGCGCATCACCGCGTAGAACACCGAGGCGACGATCGACGAGAGCAGCAGGGCGATGTACGGCGACTTGTACTTCGGGTGCACGCGCTTGATCGCTGCGGGCAGCGCGCGGTAGTGCGACATCGCGAGCAGGGTGCGGGCCGGAGAGATGGCGGTCGAGTTGATCGACGCCATGGCGCTCACGAGAATCGCGAGCGACAGCAGGATCGCCGCCGGCCCCATTACGGGATGCGCGAGGGCGGCGAAGACGTTCTCCACGATCGCGGAGTTGCCGAGGCCCGTCGGCCCGTCGCCGAGGCCCGCATAGGCGACCGTTGCCGTCGCGGTGCCGACGTAGAGCACGAGGAGGATACCGATGAGGATCATCGCCGCTTTGCTCTCGGTCGAGAGCCGGCCCTTCGACGGCTTCGTCTCCTCACCCATCGTGAGCACGGTGTCCCAGCCCCAGTACACGAAGATCGAGACGGCGATGCCTGCGGCGAATGCACTGAAGCTCGACACCTCGAACGGGTTGAACCAGGAGAGCTCCGGGGTGCGGCCTTCGACGTTGGCGGGGTCGCCCGAGCCGACGAACATCGCAACGATGAACCAGATCATCACGGCCATCTGGAAGACGACGGTGACGTACTGGAAGATCTTGGTGGAGGTCATGCCCCGGTAAGAAATGAGCGTCGCAAGGGCCATGAACCCGAGGCACACCGCAATGTTGATGAACTTGTTCGTCGCGAGTTCGGCGATCGAGTGGTCGTTCATCAGGATGCTGAGCGACTGGAACAGGAACTCCACGGCAATGCCGGCGAGGTTCGACAGCACGAGCACGGTCGCGGCGATGAGGCCCCACCCGGCCATCCACCCGATCCAGGGGCCGAACGCGCGGGTCGCCCAGGTGAACGAGGTACCTGAGTCGGGCATCGCCGTGTTGAGCGCGCGATAGCCGAGGGCGACGAGCAGCATCGGGATGAAGCCCATCAGGAAGATCGCGGGCGTCTGGTAGCCGACCTCGCTCGCCGCCGGACCGACCGCCGCGGTGAGGGTGTACGCCGGAGCGCACGTCGAGAGGCCGATGACGAGGGCGCCCAGCACGCCCACCGTGCCCGAGGGGAGCCCCTTCTTGCTGATACCGCTCACCGAGTCGAGCGTTCGCGTCGCGGGCTCCGGTGCGTTGAGATCGTACTTGGCCATGTCACCTTTCCAGACTTCGGGGCATCATTGCTCGCTCCAGAATGATCCGGACGTGGCGGCCCGGGCATCGAGTCTATGCAGGTGGATAGTGATTCACGAAACGGTGGAGGACCTCACCGAAGATCCTGTCGTTCAAGCGCGATTGCTTGACGAATCGCACCCCTCGCGCGCTTCCGATCCCCGCACGCGTCGTAGACAATTCCGAGACGCATCCAGTCGCGCCACGACTCGGGCGCGGCTTCGACGGCGTCGCGGTAGCGCGGGAACGCCGCGTCGGCATCGGCACGCTCCGGCCGACCGGACGGATGGGTGGCGACCGGCTCTTCGGGCAGCGCCCCCTCGTCCTCCAGCCGATCCGCCAGACGCGTCGCCGAGCTGCCGAAGCGTATTTCGCGGAGCAGCGCCCACGCGCCGATGAGCGGCAGCACGAGCATCGCCGCACCCATCACGATCGCAACAATCTCTCCGGAACCGAGCAGCGCGATCGCGCGGATGCCGACGAACACAAAGTAGAGCACCAGCACGGCGCTCATGATCGTGACGCCGACGATGGCGCGGGTGCGCCCGCTCATGCTGCACCCTCCGAGCGCGCGCCGATGGCGCCGAGCCCGAGCAGGGCATCGAGCCCGACCGTGAGGCCGCGCGCCGCGACGATCGCCTCCAACGCGGCTCGCACGCCCGCGCGATAGGCCTCGTTCGAGTGCGTGTCGTGGGTTACCGTCAGCACTTCCCCAGGCCCGCCGAAGCGCACCTCCTGCTTGGCGACGACCCCGGCGAGCCGCAGACTGTGCACCGGGATGCCCGCGACGAGTTCGCCGCGCGCCGGCTGCTCGGCGAACGGCGCATCGACCGGTCGACCCGCGCGGGCCTCGGCCATCAGTTCCGCAGTGCGCACTGCCGTGCCGCTCGGCGAATCCACTTTGCCGGGGTGGTGCGCCTCGATGATCTCTACCGCGTCGAAGTAGGGGGCGGCGATGCGTGCGAGCGCAGTGCCGAGCACCGAACCGAGCGAGAAGTTCGGCACGATGATCACTCCGCGATCCGGTTGCTCGGCGAGCCCGGCTTCGAGCTCGGCCAGGCGATCCGATGACCAGCCGCTGGTGCCGACGATGATCTGCTGCCCCCGCGCGAGCGCACGCGACACGATGTCGGGGGACGCGTCGGGCCGGCTGACGTCGATCAGAATGTCGGCGTCAGCACCTTCTTCGGGCGCCGACGAGCTGCGCAGGCGTGCGACCAGCTCGAAATCGGGGTGCTCCTCGACCACCTCGCACACGAGGCGGCCCAGGCGGCCCGTCGAACCCGAAACGGCTACACGATGCGTCATGCGTCCAGGCTACCGGGCACCGACCGCATGCCCGGACTGGCCGGGCTCAGGCGTGCTCCGTGATGGTAGATCGCGACGCGTCTCCCACCGCGACCACCGTGAGCGGTCGCGCGGCAAGCTGCGCCGCCACGTCGCGGATATCGTCGAGCGTGACCGCGGCGAAGCGCTCCAGCGACGCGTCCAGATCGAACAGCTCCCCGCTGCCGAGTTCCGCGCGCGCGAGTCGCCCCATACGTGTATCCGAATCCTCGAGCGCCAGCGCGGTTGATCCGGCGATCTGGCCGAGCGCGCGCTCGTGTTCGTCGGCGGTAATGCCGCGATCCGCGAGGGCGCGCAGTTCGAGGCGGCTCAGTTCGATGACCTCTGCCGCCTTCTGCGGAGCGCATCCGGCATACATGGCGAAGAGGCCCGCGTCGGAGTAGCTCGCGCCGAACGAGTAGGCCGTGTAGGCCAGCCCCCGCTTCTCGCGAATCTCCTGGAAGAGTCGACTCGACATGCCGCCGCCGAGCACCGAGTTCATGATGCCGAACGCAAAGCGGCGCGGATCGTTCGCGCTGAATCCGTGCGTGCCGATGAGGAGATTGAGCTGCTCGGAGGGTCGCTCGGTGATCTGCACACGTGGCTCGGCGGCCTGCGCTGCGTCGAGCGATGTCGCTTCGGCGAAGTCGGTATCCGCGCGCTGCAGTCGGCGCACGGGCGCCCCCGCACGGTCGGTGTGCCACCGCTCTTCCGTTGAGGCATCCAGCGCGGCGACCACCTGCGCGACCAGCGCATCATGATCGACCGCACCGGCCGCCGTGACGACGAGCGTCGACGGATCGTACCGGTCTCGGTAGTGCCGATCGACGTCGTCGCGACGCGCCTCTTGGATCGTCTGCGGCCACCCCCCGATCGGTCGACCGAGCGGGTGCTGTGCACCGAGCACGGCCTCGAAGAAGCGCTCATTCGCGACGTCGGCCAGGTCGTCGGCGGCCATCGCCAGCTCTTCGAGAATCACCCCGCGCTCGGTCTCGAACTCATCGGCGTCGACCACCGAGTTCGCGACCATATCGGAGAGCATGGTGACAGCCACCTCGAGGTCGGCGTCACGCACCTTCGCGTAGTAGCAGGTGTATTCCTTGGCTGTCAGCGCGTTGTGCTCGGCGCCGATGCGGTCGAACTCCGTCGCGATCGTGTACGCGTCGCGCGACGGGGTGCCCTTGAACAAGAGGTGTTCCAGGAAGTGCGTCGACCCCAGGCTGCCCGGGGCATCCCCGCGCTCGGCCTGCTCGTCACGAGACCCGACCCCGACCCAGAATCCGATCGATGCGCTGCGTGCCCCGGGCATGCGCTCGGTGAGCACGCGCAGTCCACTGGGGTGCACGGTGCGCCGCACGAGGCCCCCGCTCAGATCTGCGGTGAGTTCTGCCTGGTCGAGGGGAAGCTGAATGGGTGCACGCATGCCCCTCAGCCTAGGGCCTCAACGGGACGCAGCGATCCTGCACCATTCGTCGCGAAACTGATTCAGCGAATCACCCGCGCGCGCCGCAGCAGCAGGTAGAGTTCGCAGCCCAGGCAGAATGCGAATGCCGCGTTCAGGAATGCGGCGATGAATGCCGCTGCGGCCGCGATCGGCAGGGCCCACGGTACGCCGAGCACGTGCAGCAGCAACCCGGCTCCCGTGACGAATGCGCCTACCCCCTGCGCGAAGGTCGGCGGCGCCGCGGCTTCGAGCTCGGCGGGCGGCGCGAGGCGTGGTCGGATCGCCACGGCGAACAGGAGCCCGAATGGGTGTCGGCGCACGCCCGCCGCGGCCCCCCACACGAAGAGCGCGAACAGCACGAGCAGCAACAGCGCACCCGGTTCGAGCAATCGTGCGATCGGAGTCCGCTGCGCCAATTCGGTCGGGTCGACAGAGGAACCCGTCGCAAGCGACAGGGCGACCGCGATGAACAGCAGTGTCGCAGTGATCGCCGCGGCGAAGCGCGGACCCCGCGGATCGACCTGGCCGCGTGCGAGCACCGGAGGAGCAGCTGTGATCGTCATACGTAACTCCGTTCGAGCAGGCGCGCCTCGGTCTGGGCGTCGCGTTCGGGTGCGAGGGCGAGATCGACCAACTGCGTCGCCTGCGCTGCACTGATCGGGCCGGATACGCGAGTGCGCAGGCGCCCGGCATCGTCGAGAATCAGCACCGTCGGCGTGCGAAGAATGTTGAAGCGCGAGATCAGGTCATCGCGATTGGTGACGTCCACTTCGACGTGCGCCACGCCGGTGTGCGACTCGGCGGCGCGGCTCAGCGTGCGCGCCGTCGCTGGGCAGCGCGCGCACGTCTCGGTGCTGAACTGCACGAGCGTGAGCCGCTCCCCGAACCGAACCGGCTCCCCGCCCGGTGCGCCGATGACCTCGGGTCGCAGGCGTTCCGGATGCGCGGCCCTGGGCGTGCGCACGCGCGTGCGGGTCAGGTGCAGCACCCACCCGAGACCGAGGGACGCGACGACGAGCGCCGCGAGGGCGACAATCACTACATTCGCTTGCATAATGTGACCCATTATGCACCCGAATGCATTGATCGGTGCCCAAATGACGAAACAGGCCGACACACACGACAGCGCCCGCCGATCCGTGCAAGACGAATCGGCGGGCGCTGTCGTTCAGGCGTCGAGATTACTCGGCAGCCGGAGCCTCTTCCGAAGCCTCGGCTGCTGCCTCCGCCGGAGCCTCGTCGATGACGGGCTCGAGCGACAGCTTGCCGCGGTCGTCGACCTTCGTGATCTTCACGAGGATCTTCTGGCCGACCGAGAGCACGTCGTCCACGCTCTCGATGCGCTTGCCACCGGCGAGCTTGCGCACCTCGGAGATGTGCAGCAGGCCGTCCTTGCCCGGGAGCAACGACACGAAGGCGCCGAAGGCGGCGTTCTTCACGACGGTACCGAGGTACTGCTCGCCGACCTCGGGGTTCTGCGGGTTGGCGATCGCGTTGACCTGCGCACGCGCAGCCTCGGCCGCGGGGCCATCGGTGGCGCCGATGTAGACGGTGCCGTCGTCGTCGATCGAGATGTCGGCGCCGGTCTCGTCCTGGATGCCGTTGATCGTCTTGCCCTTGGGGCCGATGAGCTCACCGATCTTGTCGACCGGGATGTTCACCGTGATCACGCGAGGCGCGGTCGGAGCCATCTCGTCGGGGACGTCGATCGCCTGGTTCAGCACGCCCAGGATCGTGAGGCGAGCCTCGTGAGCCTGAGTCAGCGCACCCTTCAGCACGGAGGCCGGAAGGCCGTCGAGCTTGGTGTCGAGCTGGATCGCGGTGATGAACTCCGAAGTACCGGCGACCTTGAAGTCCATATCGCCGAGCGCATCTTCCGCACCGAGGATGTCGGTGAGGGCAGCGTAACGAGTCTCGCCGTCGACCTGGTCGGAGACCAGGCCCATGGCGATGCCGGCAACGGGTGCGCGCAGCGGCACACCGGCGTTGAGCAGCGACAGCGTCGAAGCGCAGACGGAGCCCATCGAGGTCGAGCCGTTCGAACCCAGCGCCTCGGAGACCTGGCGGATGGCGTAGGGGAACTCCTCGCGGCTTGGCAGCACCGGCACGAGTGCGCGCTCGGCGAGGAAGCCGTGCCCGATCTCGCGACGCTTCGGCGAGCCGACGCGACCGGTCTCACCGGTCGAGTACGGCGGGAAGTTGTAGTGGTGCAGGTAGCGCTTGCTCGTGATCGGCGACAGCGAATCGATCTGCTGCTCCATCTTGAGCATGTTCAGCGTGGTGACGCCCAGGATCTGGGTCTCGCCGCGCTGGAAGATGGCCGAACCGTGCACGCGCGGGATGACCTGAACCTCGGCGTCGAGCGCGCGAATGTCGCTCGTGCCGCGGCCGTCCATGCGGACGCCCTCGGTGAGCACGCGGCTGCGCACGATGTCCTTGGTGACCGACTTGTAGGCGGCCGAAACCTCAGCGTTGGCCGATGCGGGGAGCTCCCCGGCCTCGACCTTGGCCGCGATGGCCTCCTTGACGCGAGCCTTGAGGGCGTCATCGGCGTCCTGACGCTCGAGCTTGTCGGCGATCTGGTAGATCGGTGCAAGCTCGGTGCGAGCGAGGGCGTCGACCGCTGCGAGCACCTCGTCGGTGTAGGGCAGGAAGACCGGGTAGTCAGCGATCTCCTTCGCCGACTGCGCGGCGAGCTCCGACTGCGCCTTGACGAGCTGCGCGATGAACGGCTTCGCCGCATCGAGGCCCTCGGCGACGACGGCCTCGTTGGGCTTGGTCGCGCCACCGCGGATGAGCTCCCAGCTCTGCTCCGTGGCTTCGGCCTCGACCATCATGATCGCGACGTCTTCGTTGCCCTGCGCGTCGGTGACGACGCGGCCGGCGACGACCAGGTCGAACACGGCATCCTTGAGCTGCTCCACGTTCGGGAACGCGACCCACTGGTCACCGATGAGCGCGAGGCGCACACCAGCGATCGGACCGGAGAACGGCAGCCCCGAGATCTGGGTCGATGCCGAAGCCGCGTTGATCGCGAGAGCATCGTAGAACTCACCCGGTGCGATCGAAAGCACGGTGATGACGACCTGGACCTCGTTGCGCAGACCGCTCACGAAGGAGGGGCGCAGCGGGCGGTCGATCAGACGGCAGACCAGGATCGCCTCGGTCGAGGGGCGGCCTTCACGACGGAAGAACGAGCCGGGGATCTTGCCCGCGGCGTACGAGCGCTCTTCGACGTCGATGGTCAGCGGGAAGAAGTCGAAGTGATCCTTCGGCTGCTTCGATGCGCTGGTGGCCGAGAGGAGCATCGTCTCCTCATCGAGGTAGGCCGCGACGGCGCCCTGAGCCTGCTGTGCGAGACGACCGGTCTCGAACCGAATGGTGCGCTTGCCGAACTTGCCGTTGTCGAGAACGGCCTCGGCGAACTTGATTTCAGGACCCTCCACGGGTTCTCCTTACTCACGAGAGCACGCGGCCGGCAGTCCCGGAGAGGACGCACCTGGTGTGCGGCGTGCGCGGGAGCTGATGTTCAGTAGACGACCACCCTGCAACCATGCTCGGATTCAGAGGGATCCACCACCGAAGACCAGCCCGCCTGCCGACGTGCTCGATTCTTCGTTGCTGCGGGCGATTGCCCGCCCCACCAGCGTAGCATTCGCGCCCGGAGAAGCCCCGAGATTCAGCGGAAGTCGGGGCCCGATTCACCCGCTGCGGCGGGGCGCTGCTCGCCGATCAGATTCTCTCCGAGCAACGCGCGCAGCTGCGCACCGGAAAAGCCCGCCCGCACGAGCGCGCGCAGCTTGGCAATCGCGGCCTCCGCGGTGAGATCGGCTCCGCCGATGACCCCGGCATCGGCGAGCACGGACCCGACCGCGTACCTCTGCAAGTCGACGGCACCGTCATCGCATCGGGTGATCGCCAGGATCGGCACACCGCGCTCCCGAGCCGCGTGCAGCACCTCGCGCGCCCGTTCCCCCGAGAACGGCGCAGTGCCAGCGCCGTAGCACTCGAGCACGAGCCCATCAGGAAACGCATCGATCGCCGCTTCGAGAAGTTTCGGTGGCAGACCGGGGACCGCGCTCAGCATGCCGACCCGCGGCGCTGCCGATCGCGCGGCGCCGGCAAGTGCTGCCGCCGCGCGATCCGGGAGCTTCGCCCCCTCGCCGAGCGGACGGCGCGCGTCGAACGCCTCGTCGGCCTCGCTCGATCGCTTCACGGCGCGCACGGCTGGAAGCGACCGCCCCCCGAACACGATGCGCACTCCCGCAGCGCCGCCCGCGGTCGCTTCCGCAAACGCGTTCACGAAGTTGGTGCCCGCGTCACCGCCGGCTGTGCCGAGCGGATGCTGCGCCCCCGTGAAGACGATCGGCAGTGCGAGATCGGCGCAGGCGAAGGCCGCCTGCGCCGCGCTGTGCGCCAGCGTGTCCGTGCCGTGCACGACGAGCGCACCGACCAGCGGCGATCCCGCAACCGCAGCCGCGACCGCACGTTCGCGCACGATATCGGCGATTTCGAGTGCGGTGCCGTGGCCCGCCTCCGCACTGTCGATGATCTCAGCCGGCTCGGCGAGCTCCCACACGACCGTTCGCCCGATCACCCGCTCCGCTTCGCGCACGAGCGCGGCGAGTTCAGCGCCGAACTCGGTCTGCGCCGCGAGCCCGTGGCCCGATTCGCGCATGCCGAACGTGCCCCCGCAGTACACCACCAGCAGTCGGCGCTGCTCGTCACCCGTCATCATCGAACGTCGCGATCCGCATCGTCGGCGTCGAGCGCGGCCTCCGGAATCGCGAATGCCGAGGTGAAGGCGGCCGCATTGATGCGGCGACGCACGACGAACCAGCCGAGCACCATCAGCACGACGACCCCGAGGAACACGAGCAGTGTGATCTGCCCCACGGCGGCGTCGAGCGCCATCAGCACGACGATGCCGACGAGGAAGATCAGCGTCACGGTATTGGTGATCGGCGCGAACGGTAACCGGTACGTGGGGCGGCTTTCCCCGGTGCGCTGGGTGCGGCGCACGTAGAGCCAGTGGCAGATCATGATCGCGGCCCACGTGCCGACGATGCCGATACCCGCGAGGTTCAGCACGATGTCGAAGGCGCGCGCCGGCACGATGAAGTTGAGCCCGACACCGGCCACACCGATCGCCGCGGTGATCATGATGCCGCCGTAGGGTGCGCCCGCGGAGTTGAGGCGCTTCGCGAACGCCGGCGCGGTCCCCGCGACCGCCATCGAGCGCAGCGTGCGACCCGTGGCGTAGAGGCCAGCATTGAGGCTCGACATCGCCGCGGTCAGCACTACGACGTTCATGATGTCGCCCGCGTACGGAATGCCGATCGAGTTCATCACGGTGACGAAGGGGCTCTCGCTGCCCGAGTACGCATTCCACGGCAGCAGCAAGGTGAAGAGGATCACCGAACCCGCGTAGAAGAGAATGATGCGCCACATGATCGAGTTGACGGCCTTCGGGATCGCCGCGCGCGGGTTCTCCGATTCGCCCGCAGCGACGCCCACCATCTCGGTGCCGCCGAACGCGAACACCACGCCGAGCGCGATCACGAACATCGCCCCGATCCCGTTCGGGAAGAAGCCGCCGTTGTCGGTGATGAGTGAGAAGCCCGGAGTGTGCCCATCGACCGGGGTCTGCGTGACGACGAGATAGATGCCGATCAGGCCGAAGATGACGATCGCACCGACCTTGATGATCGCGAACCAGTACTCCATCTCGCCGAAGAGCTTCACGGAGGCGACGTTCATCGCGAAGACGATCGCGAGCGCGATCAGCGCGAGCAACCACTGGGGCACGGGCACGAAGACCGCCCAGAAGTGCAGATACAGCGCGACCGCGGTGATGTCGGCGATGACCGTCGTCGACCAGTTCAGGAAGTAGAGCCACCCCACGGTGTAGGCGCCCTTCTCCCCCATGAACTCGCGTGCGTACGAGACGAACGCCCCCGAGGAGGGGCGATACATCACGAGTTCGCCGAGCGCTCGCACGACGAGGAACGCGAAGATGCCGCAGATGATGTAGACGAACGCGAGCGACGGCCCGGCGATCTCCATTCGGCCACTGGCGCCGAGAAAGAGGCCCGTACCGATCGAGCCGCCGATCGCGATCATGGTGAGGTGTCGGCGCTTGAGACCGCGGTGATACCCGCTATCGCCCGCGTCGACGGCTTCGCCCGACGCCGCGTGGGGCGGAAGAACTTCTTCGTTCATGAGTCGAGACCCTTCTCTGTCGCTCGGTGGCGCTCCTGTGCGCATATCTGTCCGGCTGTCAGACAGATTACCCGAATCCGACAGAATCTCAATATCCTTATTCGAGTAGATCTGCGCCGACGCCGACCACTCCGCCAGGGAGACCGAGACGCGCTCCCGAAAGGTTCCCCCAACATGCACTCCCCCGTTCAGCGCGTCAGCGCGACCGAAGCCGCATTCAGCGCCATTCGGGGACTCATCGACGATCACGCGCTCGCCGTGGGCGACCGGCTTCCGGGCGAGCTCGCGCTGGCCAAGCAATTCGGCGTGAGCCGCTCCGTGGTGCGTGAGGCGCTGCATGCGTGCGCGACGCTCGGGCTCACTGAGACGCGCAGCGGCAGCGGCACCTACGTGCTGTCGAAGACGCCATCGGGCGTCTCAGAGTTCGGTGGGTTCGATCCGGATCACCTGATGGAAGCGCGCATCCACGTCGAGGTGCCGACCGCCGGCCACGCCGCCGAACGCCGCACCACCGAAGAACTCGACGCGATGCGCCGTCTGCTGGCTCGCATGCGCGACACCTCGGTGCTGCACGAATGGGTGCGGCTCGACCGCGACTTCCACACGCTCGTCGCCGAGGCGAGCCACAACTCCGTGCTGCTGAGCATCACCGCCTCGATGCGCCGCTCGCTCGACCTGCAGTCAGAGTTCCTGAACATCACCCAAGCGCGTCAGCACACCTCCGATGTCGAGCACGCCGAGATCTTCGCGGCAATCGAATCGGGCGATCGGCTCGAGGCCGAGCGCGCCGCACTGCACCACATCGACGCGGTCGCCTCGGCGATTCGCGCCGGCCGCTGAGCGCGCCGACCCGCGCGCATTCGTCTGCGCCGCACACAGCGATGCCGGCGGCTCCCGTTGCGGGAACCGCCGGCATCGGAGTCGACGAGTTAGAGCGCGTCGATGTCGATCGTGTGCAGGCTCTCGGCGCCGATCGCACCGCGCAGCGCGACGATGATCGCTTCTTCGACCGGGGCATCGATCGAGAGCACCGACAGTGCCGTGCCCTGCTTTTCATCGCGGGCGATCTGCAGGCCGGCGATGTTGACGCCCGCCTCACCCAGCACGCCGCCGTAGGTTGCGACGATGCCGGGGCGGTCCGTGTAGCTGAAGACGATGAGGTGCTCGGGAATGGGCAACTCGACCTCGTAGCCGTTGATCTCGACGATCTTCTCGACCTGCTTCGGGCCGGTGAGCGTGCCCGAAACCGAGATCGCGGTGCCGTCGGTGAGCCCGCCGCGCAACGTGATGACGTTGCGGTAGCTCTCGGACACCGCGTCGACGCTGAATCGCACTTCGATATTGCGCTGCTCCGCGAGCAACGGCGCGTTGACGTATGACACCGGATCACTCACGATCTTCGAGAAGATGCCCTTGAGCGCGGCCAGACGCAGGGCCTCGACCTTGTGCTCGGCGAGTTCGCCGTGCACCTCGATATCGACCGATGCGATCGCACCGTCGGCAAGACCGGCGAACACCTGCCCGAGCTTCTCGGTGAGCGGGAGGCCGGGGCGCACGTACTCGTCGATGACGCCACCCGCGACGTTGACCGCGTCGGGCACCAGGTCGCCCGCGAGCGCGAGACGCACGGACTTTGCGACCGATACGCCGGCCTTCTCTTGCGCCTCATCAGTCGACGCACCGAGGTGCGGGGTCACGTTGACGTTCGGCAGGCCCGTGAGCCGCGTGTCGGCGGGGGGCTCGCTGACGAACACATCGAGCGCAGCGCCGGCGATCTCACCGTTCGCGAGCGCCTCGGCGAGTGCGTCTTCGTCGATGAGGCCGCCACGAGCGACATTGACGACGTACGCGGTGTTCTTCATCGCGCGCAGCTGCTCAGCACCGATCATGCCGAGCGTTTCGGGCGTGCGGGGCATGTGGATGGTGAGGAAGTCGACGCGGCTGATGAGTTCGTCGAGCGAGACGAGCTGCACGCCGAGCTGTTGCGCGCGGGCCGCGGTCACGTACGGATCGAACGCGATGAGCTCGACCCCGAACCCGCGCAGTCGCTCGGCGATGAGTGCACCGATGCGGCCGAGGCCGATGATGCCGATGGTCTTCTCGTAGAGCTCGATGCCGGTAAAGGAGGAGCGCTTCCACTCCCCCGCCGACAGCGACGCGTGGGCGCGCGGTAAGTGGCGCGCGAGACCCAGAATGTGCGCCACGGTGAGTTCGGCGGCGCTGATGATGTTCGAGGTCGGTGCGTTGACGACCATGACACCGGCCTGCGTGGCCGCCTTGATGTCCACGTTGTCGAGCCCCACTCCGGCGCGAGCGATCACCTTGAGCTTCGGGGCCCACCCGAGCGCCTCGGCATCGATCTGCGTGGCAGACCGGACGAGCACTGCATCAGCCGAACCGAGCGCCGAACGCAGCGCGTCGCGATCGGTGCCGTCGACGTGCACCACCTCGAAGTCGGGGCCGAGTGCGGCGATGGTGGCGGGCGAGAGTTGTTCGGCGATCAGCACGACCGGCGCAGACATCAAGCAGATCCTTCGGGTTGATAACGAGGACGATGCGTGCGGAGCACGCAGGCCACCAGTCTAGCGGCGCACTCGTGACGACCCGCGGCTACGCGAAATATGACGACTCGGGAATGACGTGCATGATGTCGATCTGCCACGCCGCGACGAGGGCGAGGCCCGCGGCGAGCAGTAGGATGCGCACTCCCGCGCTGCGGCGGCGCCCGGCGAGCAGCGCGAGCACGAACACGATCAGCGGAAAGGCGATGCCGACGATCAACCAGACGCGGCCGAGCGCGCTGAGGTCGGTGTCGAGCGCACCGCTGAGACCCACAAAGCCGACGAAGTTGCCGATTCCCGTGACGACTGCGTAGAAGTACAGGAGCGCGAGCAGCAGCCCGCCGATCCACGAAAGAATGCGTGTGAGCACGGATCAGGCCCCTCTCGCGATGAGCATGGGCAAAGGCAGCAGCACCACTGCGCCGACGACGAGCAGGATCGCCAGACGCTTCGTCTTGCCACCGCGGCTGAGCGCGAGTGCGGTGAAGAACCACAGGGGCGCCGCCATCGGTGCCGCCCAGAAGACGATCTGCTGCAGCACGCCGCCGATGACGCCGCTCCCGGCCGCAGTGACCGCATTCACCGCGGAATAGGCCTGCGCCACGATGAACCATCCCCAGGTGTACAGCAAGTAGAGCCCACCGAACACGCCCAGCACGACCAGTGCACCGTTCGAGATCTGCGCTCGGGGTTCGGCCGCGTCTGCCACGTCGTCGAGGGCATCGCCGGGCGTCTCCTCCGTGAGTTCGCGGCTGGCCGTCGAGTCGACGGCGGCCGCGTCTGGCGGAGCGATCGCGGGGACTGGCGATCCGGAATCACTGGACTCCACTGCGTGGCGGTCGCCTGCCACATCGGGTGCGTCGGCACTCCGCTCCCCTTCAACGGTCCACCCGCTGGCCAGCGTGCTCTCTCGAGCATCCCGTGCCCGCGACTCCCGCGACGCGCGGCCCGGCTTCTGCTTCATCTTTACAGGGTAACTCCCGATGTCTTTGAGACTGCCGGGAGCGAGGACCTTATGGATATGCTGGGAGCCGTATTCGACTTCCCGGGGGGAACAGCATGGCCGAAACGCCGAAGAAGAAAAAGGTCGTCCGCGTCGAGTCGCCCAAGACTCCGGCGGCATCGCGCACTGCCCCCGCTGGCGGTGCACGAGCCTCCGAAGCCGGCGCACCCGACGAGCCAGTCTGGACTCCGACACCGGAATCCAATGCGAAGGCGACGAAGTTCCGCTGGATCGCGGCCGGGCTGTGGGTGCTTGCCATCGCCATCGAGATCTTCGCGATCTTCTGGGTGCTCAAGCAGGTTCCCGTCAACATGCTGCTGCTCATCGGCGCGATCGTGGTCACCGGTGTGCTCTCAGTGGTCGGTTCGTTGCTGTGGAAGCAAGCGAACCGCCTCGACCCGGCATCGAAGCGTGACACCGTTCGTTTCTTCGTGCAGAACCAGCTCGGCGCGATCATCGCGATCATCGCGTTCCTGCCGTTGATCATCCTGATCTTCACGAACAAGAATCTCGACGGCAAGCAGAAGGCGCTCGCCGGTGGCATCGGCGTTGTCGTGCTGCTCGTCGCCGGCTTCTTCGGCGCGTCGTTCGAGTCTCCGTCGCAAGAGCAGTACGCCGCCGAGACGAACATCGTCGAACAGCTCACCGGCGCAGACGAGGTCTTCTGGGTCAAGGGCGGCTCGGTCTTCCACGTCTGCGATGCGGTGCCCGACGTCAACAAGGAATCGAACGACGGTCAGATCTACCAGGGCGCCGTCGCGGCTGCGCACGAGGCCGGCAAAGACCGGCTCGTCAGCTACTGGCAGCGCGAGGCCGTGAACTACTGCGGCTACACGCAGGAACAGGTCGACGCCGTCGAGTCAGCGCTGGCGGGCGATGTCGCCGTGCTCGAAGAGGCCCCCGCGGCCGACGACTCGACCGATTCCTCGACTGACGAGCCCACCGAGACGCCCGCGGAGTAGTCTCCACCGCTCGGCCATGCGGCATGCGCTCCTAGACTGGAGCGCATGCCGCATCGCTTTGACCTCCCGGCCATCGGCTCCGGGCTCACCGTCGCCGACGCGCATGATGAGATACGCGCAGCGACGCTCTCAGGCGCAGCGGTGATCACTGCACCTCCCGGCACGGGCAAGTCGACGTACGTGCCGCCTCTCGTCGCGAACCTGCTGCTTGAGCGCGGCGGCGCTGCCACGCGCGTGCTGCTCACGCAGCCCCGTCGCGTCGCCGTTCGTGCGGCTGCCGCACGCATCGCCGAACTCGACGGCTCCCCCGTCGGCGACGCGGTCGGTTTCACCGTGCGCGGGCAGCGTCTGGTCGGCCGCGACGATCGCATCGAGGCGCTCACCCCCGGTGTGCTGCTGCGCCGCCTGCTGCGCGACCCCGACCTGCCGGGTGTCGGTGCGGTGATCCTCGATGAGGTGCATGAGCGATCGCTCGAGGGCGACCTCCTGCTCGGCATGATCGCCGAGGCACGTGCGCTCCGAGACGACCTTATCGTGATCGCCATGTCGGCCACGCTCGAGGCGGAGCGGTTCGCCGTACTGCTCAGCGGAGCGGATGGGCAGGAGTCTGCCGCCGCAGTCGTTGACATCGCGAGCGCACTGCACCCGCTCCGCATCGACTACGCCCCGGCACCTGGGCCACGACTCGACGACCGTGGCGTCTCGCGCGCATTTCTCGCTCACCTCGCCGACATTTCCATCGATGCGCAGCGCCGCGCCGGGCATGACGCCCTCGTCTTCGTGCCCGGCGTGCGCGAGGTCGATGAGACGGTGCGGCTGCTGCGCGCGCGGCTCAATGCTCCGGGCACGCCGCACGACATCGACGTACTTCCCCTGCACGGACAGCTCCCCGCACGTGAGCAAGACCGCGCCGTGCGGGGCCGAACGGGGAGGGAGCCCGCGCGCATCGTGGTGAGTACCTCGCTCGCCGAGAGCTCGCTCACCGTACCGGGGGTGCGACTCGTCATCGATGCCGGACTCGCTCGCGAAGTGCGCCGCGACCAATCCCGCGCCATGACCGGCCTCGTCACGGTCAGCGCCTCACGCGCCAGCGCTGAACAGCGCGGAGGGCGCGCAGCTCGACTCGGCCCGGGCCAGGTCATCCGCGCCTATGCCGAGTCTGACTTCGCGCGCATGCCCGCGAGCGCACCGCCCGAGATCGCCGCGGCCGACCTCACCGATGCCGCGCTGATGCTCGCCGCGTGGGGCACACCGCGCGGCGACGGGCTTCGGTTGCCCACGGCACCGCCGCCCGCTGCCATGCATGAAGCCGAAACGGTCTTGCGCACCCTTGGCCTCGTCGATGCGGACGGCAGAGTCACGGCGAACGGCCTCACCGTCGCGCAAATGCCCGTCGGGGCGCGCGCTGCTCGCGCCCTGCTCGCCGGCCGCACAGAAGCCGGCGGCGCGCGAGCTGCTGCGGAGATCGTGGCGGCGTTCACCGGCGACTCCCGCGAAGCGGGTGCCGACCTGACGGTGTTGCTCCGTGAGCTGCGCACCGGGCGGGCCGTCGGCGCCGATCGGTGGCGCCGCGAATCCGCGCGTCTGCGCGAGATCGCGACGCAGCCTGCGGGTGCACCGGGCGACGACGACGTCCTCGCCGCAGCGTCTCGCGGTTCTCTCTCGCCCGGAGCCCTGCTCGCGCTCGCGCGACCCGAATGGATCGCCCGCCGCGTCGCTCCTGCGTCGCGCGTGTATCACTTCGCGAGCGGCACCCGCGCGGCGATTCCCGAGGGCAGCACGCTCTTCGGCAGCGAATGGATCGCAGTGCACGACGTGCAGCGCGCCGCCGGGCGGGCCGCCGACGGAACCGGGGCCGTGATTCGGCTTGCCGCACCCCTCGACCACGCGACTGCACTGCGTCTCGGCGCGAGCCTCCGCAGCGACCGACGCACCGCGACGATTGCGGACGGTCGGGTTCAGGTGCGAGAGGAACGGCATCTGGGCGCGATCCTGCTCGCCGAGACACCGGTTGCCGCAGGTCCCGCCGATACGCGCCCGGCGATCACCGCGCTAGTGCGGACCTCCGGGATGCAGGCGCTCACCTGGAGCGACGGTGCCGCATCGCTGCGTCATCGCCTTGCACTGCTGCACCGCGAACTGGGTGCGCCATGGCCGGCGGTCGACGATGCAGCGCTTCTCGCCGGCCTCGACGACTGGCTCGGCCCGGATCTCGAACGACTCAGCCCTCGGGCGGCGCTCGATCGGCTCGATCTCACCCCCGCACTGCGACGTTTGCTGCCCTGGCCCGACGCCGCGCGCCTCGACGCGCTCGTGCCCGAACGCCTCGAAGTACCGTCGGGCAACACCGCACGCATCGACTACCCTGCTTCCGCTTCGGGCCACGATGCCGGGGATGGTGATCGTCCGGTCATCGCGGTCAAACTGCAGGAGCTCTTCGGCCTCGCGCAGACCCCGCGGCTCGTCGATGGCCGGGTGCCGGTGCTCTTCCACCTCCTCTCCCCCGCACGCCGACCGCTCGCCGTCACCGATGACCTCGAGTCGTTTTGGAACGGGCCGTACCAGCAGGTGCGCAAGGAGATGCGCGGGCGTTACCCGAAGCACCCGTGGCCCGAGGATCCGTGGACGGCGCGCGCGACGGCACGCACGAAACGCGCCTCCGGGTAACCGGCCTCGCCTGCCGCGGCCCGCGACGCCGCCGCAGAAATGCGGAACGCCCGCCGGGAGATTCCCGACGGGCGTTCACTGCGTGTGACGCGGGTTAGCGAGCGGCAGAGCCCTCGACGTAATCCTCGTCCTGCGCCTGCCATGCGAAGAGCTTGCGGAGCTCGGCACCGGTCTTCTCGATCGGGTGCGACTCCTCCTTCTTGCGCAGCTCGGCGAACTCGACGGCGCCGTTGTCCTGATCATCGATGAAGCGCTTGGCGAAGGCCCCCGACTGGATGTCTGCGAGCACCTCCTGCATGCGCTCCTTGACCTCCGGGCCGATGACGCGGGGGCCCGACACGTAATCGCCGAACTCGGCGGTGTCGGAGATCGACCAGCGCTGCTTGGCGATGCCGCCTTCCCACATGAGGTCGACGATGAGCTTCAGCTCGTGCAGCACCTCGAAGTAGGCGATCTCGGGCTGGTAACCGGCTTCGGTCAGCACCTCGAAGCCGTACTGCACGAGGTGGCTGGTGCCACCGCAGAGCACCGACTGCTCGCCGAAGAGATCGGTCTCGGTCTCCTCGGTGAAGGTGGTCTTGATGACGCCGGCTCGGGTGCCGCCGATCGCCTTCGCGTACGACTTCGCAGTCTCCCACGCGGTGCCCGACGCATCCGACTCAACGGCGATGATGTCGGGGATGCCACGGCCGGCCTCGAACTCGCGGCGCACGGTGTGACCCGGGGCCTTCGGAGCGACGAGGATGACGTCAACGCCCGCCGGTGCCTCGATGTAGCCGAAGCGGATGTTGAAGCCGTGGGCGAAGGCGATGGTCTTGCCCTCGGTCAGCTGGTCCTTGATCGACTCGTTGAAGATGCTGCGCTGGTGCTGATCCGGTGCGAGGATCATGATGAGGTCGGCCCATGCCGCGGCGTCGGCCACGTTCTTGACCTCGAACCCGGCCTCTTCGGCCTTGGCGGTGGACTTCGAGCCCTCCTTGAGCGCGATGACGACCTCGACACCGGAGTCGCGCAGGTTCTTCGCGTGGGCGTGACCCTGCGAACCGTAGCCGACAACGGCGACCTTCTTGCCCTGGATGATCGACAGATCTGCGTCGGCGTCGTAGTACATCTCAGCCACTTGGGACTCTCCTTCGTTTGGTGATTCGTTACGGGTACTGCAGCGGAACGGGGTTCCGCTAGTTCTTGAAGACGCGCTCGGTGATCGATTTCGCGCCACGGCCCATGGCGATGAGCCCCGACTGGGCGATCTCCTTGATGCCGTAGGGTTCGAGCACCTTCAGGAAGGCCTCGATCTTGCCCCGGTCTCCGGTCACCTCGATCGTCAGCGCGTCGGGCACGACATCGACGACGCGAGCGCGGAACAGGTTGACGGCTTCGAGCACGTGCGAACGCGACTGGTTGTCGGCCCGCACCTTGATGAGCACGTGCTCGCGCTGCACCGATGTGCCGGCTTCGAGTTCGACGATCTTGATCACGTTGACGAGCTTGTTGAGCTGCTTGGTGACCTGCTCGAGCAGGATGTCGTCTTGATCGACGACGACCGTGATGCGTGACAGGCCGCGCATCTCCGTCGGGCCGACGGCCAGCGACTCGATATTGAATCCGCGTCGGGCGAACAGCCCGGCGACCCGGGTCAGCAGACCCGGCTTGTCCTCGACGAGGAGGCTGAGAACGTGACGACTCATGGTTACTCTCCCTCCCACTCGGGGCTGTGCTCCAACGCGTATTGAATGTCGCTGTTCGACGTGCCCTGGCGCACCATCGGCCACACCATGGCGTCCGCGCTCACGACGAAGTCGATGAGCACCGGCCGATCGTTGGTCGCGAGGGCGAGCTGGATCGCCTCATCGACCTGGTCTTCGCGCTCGACGCGGATCGCCAGGCAGCCGTAGGCTTCGCCGAGCTTCACGAAATCGGGCACGCGCGACGAACCGTGGCCCGTGTTGAGCTCGGTGTTGGAGTAGCGGCCGTCGTAGATGAGCGTCTGCCACTGCCGCACCATGCCGAGCGACGAGTTGTTGATGACCGCGACCTTGATCGGAATGTTGTTCACGACGCACGTCGCGAGCTCCTGATTGGTCATCTGGAAGCAGCCGTCGCCGTCGATCGCCCAGACCACCCGGTCGGGCTCGGCGACCTTGGCCCCCATCGCGGCGGGCACGGAGTACCCCATGGTGCCCGCACCGCCCGAGTTCAGCCACGCGCCGGGGCGCTCGTACTTGATGAACTGCGCGGCCCACATCTGGTGCTGGCCGACGCCCGCGGCGTAGATTCCCTCGGGGCCCGTGAGCTCGCCGATGCGCTGGATCACGTGCTGCGGAGACAGCAGCCCGTCGCTCGTCTCCTGGTACCCGAGCGGGAACTGCTGCTGCAGCCCGCGCAGACGCTCCCACCAGGTACCGATGTTCGCGCACTCGCGGCTCACCTGCGCCGTGGTCATCGCTGCGATCAGGTCGGCGATCACCTCTGCCGCGTCGCCCACGATCGGCACATCGGCGGCGCGAATCTTGCCGATCTCGGCGGGATCGATGTCGGCGTGGATCACCTTCGCCTCGGGGGCGAACAGTGCAGCGCGGCCCGTGACACGATCGTCGAATCGCGCGCCGAGCGTGATGAGCAGGTCGGCTTCCTGGAGCGCCAGCACCGCGGGCACCGTTCCGTGCATCCCGGGCATGCCCAGGTGCTGCGGGTGCGAGTCCGGGAAGACGCCGCGCGCCATGAGCGTCGTCACGACCGGCGCCCCGACGAGCTCGACGAGCTGCTTGAGCTCCTCGGCCGCTCCGGCGCGCACGACACCGCCGCCCACGTAGAACACGGGTCGCTTCGCGTCGGCGATGAGATCGGCTGCGGCCTGGATCTGCTTGCTGTTCGCCTTCGTGATCGGACGGTAGCCCGCCAGATCGACGCGCGGGTCCCAGACGAAGTCGAGCTCCCCCTCCTGCGCGTCTTTCGTGATGTCAACCAGTACCGGCCCGGGGCGCCCCGTCGATGCGAGGTGGTACGCGGCGGCGATCGCTTCCGGAACGTCTTCGGGGCGCTTCACCAGGAACGAGTGCTTCGTGATCGGCATCGTGATGCCGACGATGTCGGCTTCCTGGAATGCGTCAGTACCCATGAGGTGCGAGAACACCTGGCCGGTGATCGCGAGGAGCGGCACTGAATCCATGTAGGCGTCGGCGATCGCGGTGACCAGGTTCGTTGCGCCGGGCCCGGAGGTGGCGATGCACACACCGACGGTGTTGCTCGCACTCGCGAAGCCTTCAGCAGCGTGACCCGCCCCCTGCTCGTGACGAACGAGGATGTGGTTCAGCTTTTCCGCGCTCATCAGCGCGTCGTACAGCGGCAGCACGGCACCGCCCGGCAGCCCGAAGACATCGGATATTCCGAGGGCTTCGAGACTGCGAACGACGGCCTGTGCGCCGGTCATCCGCTCGCCGCGTTGCGCGGCGGACGGTGATGGGAGTGCACTCGATTCCGAGGTCATGTCCAGCTTTCGTGATCGGAGGTGATGTCGCGGTACGCGGCTGGTGCAGCCGGTCGACGTGAGCGAATCGCGCGCACGTCGACCGACTCAGATCAGCCGGTGACGGCGCCGTGAGACGCCGACTTGACGAGCTTGGCGTACTTCGCCAGCACACCGCGCGTGTACCGCGGAGGAAGCGGGGCCCAGTTTTCTCGGCGGGCCTCAAGCTCGGAGGGGTCTACCAGCAGATCGAGCGTTCGTGCGGCGATATCGACCCGAATCAGGTCTCCGTCGCGAACCAGGGCAATCGGACCGCCGTCCGTTGCCTCAGGTGCAATGTGGCCGATGCACAGGCCGGTTGTGCCGCCTGAGAATCGCCCGTCCGTCAATAGTAGTACATCTTTACCGAGACCCGCACCCTTGATGGCCGCGGTGATGGCGAGCATCTCACGCATACCGGGGCCACCCTTGGGCCCTTCATAGCGGATCACGACAATGTCGCCCTTGCCGATGCGCCCCTCGGTCAGTGCGTCCATGGCGGCTCGCTCACGGTCGAACACCCGGGCCGGGCCCTCGAACAGTTCGGCGTCGAAGCCCGCGGTCTTCACGACGGCGCCCTCGGGCGCCAGTGAACCGTGCAGGATCGAGAGGCCGCCCGTCGCGTGAATCGGATCGTCAAGGTGATGGATCACCGTGCCGTCGATCGGGTCGGGGTTCAGCTCGGCGAGATTCTCGGCCATGGTCTTGCCCGTGACCGTGAGTGCGTCGCCGTGCAGCAGGCCAGCATCGAGCAGTGCCTTCAGTACGACGGGCACGCCGCCCTGGCGATCAATGTCGGCCATCACGAACTTGCCGAACGGCTTCATGTCGGCGAGGTGCGGCACCTTCGAACCGATCCGGTTGAAGTCTTCCAGCGTCAGGTCGACCTCGGCTTCACGGGCAATCGCGAGCAGGTGCAGCACGGCGTTCGTGGACCCGCCGTAGGCCATGAGCAGCGTGATCGCGTTCTCGAACGCCTTCTTCGTGAGAATGTCGCGCGCGGTGATACCGAGACGCAGCATGTTCACCACGGCTTCGCCGGAGCGGTGCGCGAAGTAGTCGCGGCGGCGATCAGCACTGGGCGGAGCGGCCGAGCCAGGCAAGCTCATGCCGAGCGCCTCGGCGATCGAGGCCATGGTGTTCGCGGTGTACATGCCGCCGCAGGCTCCCTCGCCCGGAGCGATCGCGCACTCGATGCGCTTCAGGTCTTCCTCGCTCATCGTGCCCGCCTTGCAGGCGCCGACGGCCTCGAAGGCGTCGATGATCGTGACTTCCTTCTCCGTGCCGTCGGTGAGCTTCACCCAACCGGGGGCAATGGAGCCGGCGTACAAAAACACCGAGGCCAGATCGAGACGCGCAGCGGCCATCAGCATGCCGGGCAGCGATTTGTCGCACCCCGCGAGGAGCACCGAACCATCAAGGCGCTCCGCCATCATGACGGTCTCCACGGAGTCGGCAATGACTTCGCGCGATACCAGCGAGAAGTGCATACCCTCGTGGCCCATGGAAATACCATCGGATACCGAGATGGTGCCGAACTGCAGCGGGTACCCGCCACCCGAGTGCACGCCCTCCTTGGCGCCCTGGGCCAAGCGGTCGAGGCTCAGGTTGCAGGGAGTGATCTCGTTCCACGAGCTCGCGATACCGATCTGAGGCTTGTCCCAGTCTTCGTCTCCCATGCCGACCGCACGGAGCATGCCTCGCGCCGCAGCCTTCTCGATTCCATCGGTGACGTCGCGACTGCGCGGCTTCATGTCAATCTCTGCCATGCCGCCATTCTAGAGGCACCAGCATGCCGCGCAGGCGCGGGGTCACGACCCCGACACGCGCCCAGCGCCACCCGATCCGCAACCGCGGAAAACGACGAACGGGGCCTGAGGGAGCGATCGCTCCCCGGCCCCGTTCGTGCGCGTCGGTTATTTGCCGGTAGCGGGCAGCAGCGTGAACGGCAGCGCGAAGCCGAGGATGGTCGCTGCGAGACCGGCCACGAACGTCCAGATCTCAGCCGCACCCAGTTCTGGGTTCACCCCGTAGCTCATCACGATGAACCCGCCGAAAGCGAGCACGATCGAGAGAATGAAGATGATGCCGGTGACTGCGCTCACTGCACCCTGCGAGCTCTCCTCGAACAGTGCGCCGTTCTCCTTCGCCATGCTGGCTTCTCCTTTATCGTGGCTCGGCGCCCGCATCGCGGCCGCTCAGGGTGGGGTTCCGCGCGCGCGGAATCTCGTGCCCCCAGGCTACCGCAACCCCCTCGTCGCCCGTGACCCGAACGATAGGCTGAAGCAGTCACAGTACCGAATTCGAGGGAGTCACCGTGTCGATCGGCAAGTACGTCACCAACCCCGGAGTACTCGGAGCCGCGTTCGGCGCCGTCAGCACGGCACGCCGCACGCAGTCCATGCGCAAGGACTGGCGCCGTTTTCTCGTCTGGGGAGTCTGGATCGCCGGGCTCGCGCTCGCTGTCGCCAGCGTCGCCATGCAGGAGCGTGACGACGAATTCGCGCACGACTCCGACACGGAGTGACGTCGCGCAGCCGCTCGCTGTAGAATGGGCGGTGGTGAGTCGGGAAGCCTGGTCGACGATTGATACAGTCGTCTCCACTCGGAAAGGCCAACCGTGACCTCACCCGCATCCCCTCCCGCACGCCGCCGCACCGTTCTCGCTGCGCTGAGCCGACGAGAGGCATCCCGACTCGGCAGGCTCCTGCGCACCGAGTCCATCGGCGGTGCGATCGTCGTCGTCGCTGCGGCGCTCGGCTTTCTTGCAGCCAACTCCCCCGCAGGTGACGCCTATCGCGCACTGCGAGATGCCCATATCGGCATTCCGGCGATCGGCATCGATCTCAGCATCGGCCACTGGGCGTCCGACGGGCTCCTCGCGATCTTCTTCTTCATCGTCGGTCTCGAGCTCAAGCGCGAGTTCGTCGCCGGAGAATTGCGCCGCATCTCGACGGCCGTCGTTCCTGTCGCGGCGGCAGTCGGGGGCGTGGTCGTGCCCGCTCTCGTGTACGCCGCGGTCAATGCCCAGAGCGGCGGCCTGCACGGGTGGGCGATCCCGACCGCCACCGACATCGCCTTCGCTGTTGCGGTGCTCGGGGTGATCGCCCCGGGAGTCCCTCCGGCTCTGCGCCTCTTCCTGCTGACACTGGCTGTGGTCGACGACCTCATCGCGATCCTCATCATCGCCATCGTGTACACACAGCAGCTCAGCTTCCTGCCGCTTCTCGTCGCCCTCGTCCCCCTCACGGTATTCGGCTGGATCGCGCACCGGTTCGCACCCCAGCTGGTGCGACTGCCCTGGTTGCCCTGGGTGGCGCTCCTCCCCGTCGGCGTCATCGTGTGGGCGTTGGTCCTTGCCTCGGGCATCCACGCCACCATCGCCGGCGTGCTCCTCGCCTTCCTCATCCCCGTGCGAGGCCGTCGTGGCGCAGCCCTGGCTGAATCGCTCGAGCACGGCATTCGTCCGCTGTCGACCGGGTTCGCCGTTCCCGTGTTCGCGTTCTTCGCCGCCGGCGTTGCGCTCGGTGGCGCTTCACGCTTCCCTGCCGACCCGATTGCGATCGGCGTCATGCTCGGCCTCGTGGTCGGCAAGCCCGTCGGCATTGCCGCCACGACCTGGCTCGTCACGCGTTTCACCCGCGCCGAGCTCGACGCCGCCGTTCGGTGGCGGGAGCTGATCGGTGTCGCTGCCCTAGCCGGTGTCGGCTTCACCGTCTCGTTGCTCGTGACCGAGTTGAGCCTGCCCGATCCGAGCGACGCAGATACCGCGAGACTCGCCGTCATGGTGGGTTCGCTAGTCGCCGTCGCATTCGCGACCGCACTGCTCTACCGCCCGCGGCGCGCGACGCGCGCGGGATGACGACGTCGATTTGAACGGCGCGTGAACCCCGTGCTAGAGTTTCATCCGTTGCTCAGCGCGGGAATCACGTTCTGAATCAGCGAAAATGCGCCTTTAGCTCAGTTGGTAGAGCAGCTGACTCTTAATCAGCGGGTCCACGGTTCGAGCCCGTGAGGGCGCACAAATCGAAAAGCCTGGTAGTTGCTACCGGGCTTTTCGCATATCCGCCACCGGCCCCGGAAGGCAGGCGCCATGACCACTCACGCCCCCTCAGCCGATCTCGAGTTCGCGCTCGCACTCGCAGACCTCGCCGACAGTATCGCGCTTCCCCGGTTTCAGGCCGCAGATCTCACGATCGACACGAAACCCGACCGCACGTTCGTGACCGACGCCGATACGGCCGTCGAAGCGGCACTGCGCGCACGCATTCAGACGGACCGACCCGCAGACGGGTTCTTCGGTGAAGAATCGGGCGTCGTCGACGGCGGTGAACGACAATGGATCATCGACCCGATCGATGGAACGTCGAACTTCCTTCGCGGTGTTCCCAACTGGGCGACGCTGATCGCACTTGAGGTGGCTGGTCAGCCGACAGTCGGCGTCGTGTCAGCGCCGGGCTTCGGCGCACGCTGGTGGGCCGAGACCGGATCGGGCGCCTGGGGGCAGCGTCAGGGCGAGACGCCGCGCCCGTTGCGCGTTTCGGGCGTCTCCGACCTCGAACACGCCTCCCTCAGCTTCCAGAGCATTGAGCAGTGGGATCTTGCGGGGTATCTCGAGCCGTTGATCTCGCTCACCCGCGCGGTCTGGCGCGACCGCGCCTACGGTGACATGTGGTCTTACATGCTGCTCGCGGAAGGCCTCGTCGACATCGTTGCCGAGTTCGATGTGAAGCCCTACGACCTCGCCGCGCTGGTGCCCATCGTGCGAGAGGCCGGAGGCCGCTTCACCGACATCGACGGTGCGTCGAGCGCCTGGAACGGCAGCGCACTCGCGACCAACGGCGCCTTGCACGATGCGGTGCTCGAGCACGTCGCCAGAACGTCGAAGCAGGAGTCGCAATGAGCTCGACAGTGCACCCGGCCGACGCACAGCGCTCCCTCACCCGTACCGTGATGCTTGCGCTCTGCGCCGACATCGCGTTCGTGCTGCTGTTCGCCGGCATCGGTCGCAGCAGTCACGAGCGCGAGGCGTCACTGATCGGCCTCTTCAACACCGCCTGGCCGTTTCTTGTCGGCCTTGCGATCACGTGGCTGGCGCTGCGCGTCGCGCGGCACCCCCTTTCCGTGCTGCGAGCCGGAGTACCGTTGTGGATCGGCACGGTCGTAATCGGCATGCTGCTCCGCGCCGCGACCCGTGCAAGTGTTGCCCCGGCGTTCATCATCGTCGCGACGGTCACGCTCGCCGTCTTCGTACTCGGCTGGCGCGCAATCGCGGCTCTGGCGCTCCGTCTGCGACGCCGCGCCGCATAACCGCGCCTCCCGACGGAGCCGCGCACGCTTGCGCAACCGAGCAGAAGGGCGGGCGAGCGCATGCAGAACGACCCCGCCCAGGGTACGTCCGGGGCGGGGTCGTTCTCTACAGTTGGTTACGACGCGGCGAGCGTTCCGAGCACCTGAGCGGCGCGGTTCGAGAAGCCCCATTCGTTGTCGTACCAGGCGGTCACCTTGACGTGCTTGCCGTCGGCGTAGGTGAGCTCCGAATCGAAGATCGAGGAGTGCGGGTTCGCCACGATGTCAGACGAGACGAGCGGCTCTTCCGAGTACTCGAGCACTCCGGCGAGCGGGCCGTCTGCAGCGGCGCGGTAGGCCGCGAGTACCTCGTCACGAGTGACCTCGCGCGACACCACTGCAGTGAGCTCGACGATTGAGCCGACCGGAACCGGCACGCGGAGCGAGCCGCCGACGAGCTTGCCGTCGAGCTGCGGCAGCACGAGGCCGATCGCGGTCGCCGCACCGGTCGACGTCGGCACGATGTTGAGTGCGGCGGCGCGTGCACGGCGCAGATCTGAGTGGGGGGCGTCTTGCAGACGCTGGTCCTGCGTGTAGGCGTGCACCGTCATCATGGTGCCCCACTCGATGCCGGCGAGGTCGTCGAGCACCTTGGCGAGGGGCGCGAGAGCGTTCGTGGTGCACGATGCGTTCGACACGATGCGGTGCTGCTCGGGGTCATAGAGGTCATCGTTCACGCCGACGACGATGGTCAGGTCGGCGCCCTTCGCCGGGGCGCTGACGAGCACGCGCTTCGCGCCCGCCTCGATGTGCTTGTTCGCGCCTTCCTGGGAGGTAAAGAAGCCGGTGGATTCGAGCACGACGTCGACGCCGAGCTCACCCCAGGGCAGCTTGGCGGGGTCGCGCTCGGCGAGGATCTCAATGCGACGATCGCCGACGACGAGCGTGCTGCCGTCGACCGAGACGGGCTGCTCGAGCTTGCCGTACAGGGTGTCGCGTGCCAGCAGGTGCGCCAGCGTGGGCGCATCGGTCAGATCGTTGATGGCGACGACCTCCAGGTCGCTCCCCTGCTGCAGCAGTGCGCGCAGTACTCCGCGCCCGATGCGTCCGAATCCGTTGATTGCTACCCGACGGGTCATGGCTTCACGATCTCCTTCACAATGACGTGCATGATGAACCATTTCCAGAGTGGCCGCTCGGCAGCGTCCACGCCAGTGGCCGCAATGCCATCATTCGAACGAAAGCTGCCATGATGTGACATGCGTGGGAAACACCCCGGAAATCACCCCGGACACGTCTCAGGAGCTTTGCGAGAACGTGCGCCGATACGCCGTCGGGGCAGTGCCGAGCACCTGGCGGAAGTGGCGACGCAGGTTCGTCGCCGACCCCAATCCGACGCTCGCCGAGATCTCGTCGACCCCGAGGTCGGTCTCTTCGAGAAGTTCACGGGCCCGGTCGACGCGCGCCCGCATGATCCACTGCATCGGGGTGTATCCCGTTTCGTCGAGGAAGCGTCGTGAGAACGTGCGCTCCGACACCCGCGCGTGCGCGGCGAGCCGTGAAATGGTGAGCGGGTACCCCAGGTGCCTGAGCGCCCACTCGCGGGTCTGCGTGAAGCGTTCGCCGTGCGACTCGGGAACGCTGTGCGGCAGGTACTGGGCTTGCCCCCCGCTGCGGTACGGCGCAGCGACCAGGCGTCGCGCCGCGTGATTCGCCACCGCCATACCCGCGTCTCGGCGCAACAGATGCAGACAGAGGTCGATGCCCGAGGCGGCCCCGGCGGAGGTGAGTACCGACCCTTCATCGACGAACAGCACCCGCTCGTCCACGCGCACTTCCGGAAACTGCTCCGCGAGCCGGCGCGCATAGTGCCAATGCGTCGTCGCGCGACGCCCGTCGAGCAGGCCCGTCGCGGCGAGCGCGAACGCCCCGGTCGAGATGGCGGCGAGGATCGCACCGCGCTCATGAGCGGCGCCGAGTGCGGCGGTGAGCTCGGCGGGAGGCGCATCGCGATCCGGGAACCGATACCCGGGAACGAAGATGAGGTCGGCAGTCTCCAGTGCTTCCAGACCATGATCGACGTGGTAGGAGAGCCCGTCGCCGCCGGCGATCAATCCCGGGTGCACCCCGCAGACGTCGACGGTGTAGGGCATACTCGCGCGGTGCGTGAAGACCTGCGCAGGGATCCCGACATCCATCGGCTTGGCGCCTTCGAGCACCACCACGGCGACCCGTTTCATACGCACCAGCCTACCGCTGCGGCCGACGACGCATCACACTCCGCGACCCGCATCAGCCGGTTGCGAGCGCCTCGACGATCGCCTCGGCGCGCGCCTCCTGCCCCGAGGCCCGCAGCAGTTCGAGAAGTTCGCCAGCAGCGCGGGCCCGATCAGGCTTCTGCCGGGCCAGCGTGAAGCCTTCGAATGCGGATTCGAGCGACCAGATCGCATCGGCAGTGTCGCCCTGGTCGCGTTGCAGGCGGCCGGCGAGCCAGAACGCATGCGCGGCGTCGACGAGACGGCCGAGTGTCGCAAACTCCTCCCCCGCGAGCAGCGCTTCCACGATCGCCCGCCCGACGGTGAGGTCGCGGTCTGCTTTGGTCGCGTCCGGTGAGATTCGCAGGCCCGCGACAGCCTCCGGCGGCGCAGCCGCGATCGAGCGGGCGAGCGTGTCTCTGAGCGTCGCGCGCCGTGCACTCCACGCGTCGCGCTGCCGCTCGGCCAACGCCTCCGCAGTGTCTCCGGCGTCGAACGCGATCATGCGATCGAGTTCAGCCGCCACCTCGCGCACATGCATCTCGGGGTCGGACATGCGTGACGCCACAGGGGCCCAGGCCGCGAGCACCGCGACGATCGCATCTGGGTCGGCTCCCCCCATTCGCAGACGCGGAATCGCTGCGGCGAATCGGCGGTGGGCGTCGGGGTCGGCGCCTGACAGGGCAGCGCACTGCGCGGCTTCCGCGTGCGCGAACCCGGCGCGCTCCAGCCACCCCTCCGTTTCAAACAGCTCCGCGGCTCGCGCATAGGCTCGAGCTGCGGCACCGTGATCGCGCTGACCGGCGGCGTGTTCCGCAGCGGCAAAGGTGGCTTCTCCCGACGCCCAGACCGCATCGGCTTCGGCACGCACCTCCGACCTCGCAGTGCGCGTGACATCCGTCTCCGCCGATCGTTCGCCGGCGGGACCGTTAGCGACCGGCACGGGCTGCCCGCTCGTCGGCAAGTGCAACGCGCTGGGCTGAGTCGCGAGCGCCGCCGCGATCGCATCGGCGTAGTAGTGATTGCCATTGCGCGGATCCAAAAGGTCGGCGAGCGCGGTGCTCTCCCGATGCACCCAGGTGTGCAGATCTGCGACCGTCCGCCATTCCGGGTCGCGCAAACCGGTCTCCGTATCTCCCTGATCGTGGCGGGCCGAGAGCCCGGCGAGCACCCCGAGGAGAAACCGCAAGCGGAAGAGCGGGCTCGAACCTCCCCGCAGCAGCGCGACGTGCTCGTTGCGCAGCACTCGGAGTGCACGGTCGAGGTCCCCGCCCCGCGCGAGTGTGGCGAAGAGTTTGCCCCGTGCCGGCCCGAAGTCGGTCGCCCCTCCGTCGTCTGCGGCGAGCGCGTCGCCGGCCGATCGGGCGGCGAGTTCGGCATCGCCGACCTCCAATGCGGCAAGCGCGACGGCGTACCGGGTGCGGGCCGGCTCAAGATTGCACTCGAACTCCTGCGTGAGCCCGAGTGCCACGGCTTCTGCGGGGCGGCCGGTCTCGGCGAAGAAATCGACCTGTTGACCAATTGTGCAGGCCACGCAGTCTTCGAACTCGTCGCGCATACCGGTGACCCAGTCGATGCGGGCCGACTCGGCTTCGGGATCGCCGACGTGCCAAGCCCACCGGAATCGGCTCATGCGCACCGATGACAGCCCGTGCCCTGCGAGTTCGAAGCGCCGTTGCATGTCGTCGAGAAAGGCGGCCGCTTGCTCGTGTGAGATCTGGGGGTACTCGGGCACATCGGCGGCGATCCATTTGAACTCCCAGAAGAGGTTGCGCTCGTCGGCTGCGTCGAAGAGTTCGGGCGATTTGTCCCAGAGCCGCAGCAGCTGAGCGAAGACCACAAACGACTTCGCGCCCTCATCGGTGAAGGTGTACGCCTCGACGAGTTCGAGTAACGCCATCGCTAGATGCTCGCGCGGCCCCTCGGTTTCAACGCGACGGGCGATCGCTTCGGTCGCGGCGGTACGCGCAACGCCGTACGGAAGATCTCGCAGATCGAGGAGTTGCTGATCGATCGTCATCGGGGGTCCTCCGGTCTGCGGGGATCAGAGGGGTGCGGCAGCCCCGCGTCACGATCGGATGCGCCAGTGAGTGACGCATCGAGCAGCACGCCAAGCGCATCCGACAGCGATGCCGATTCACTCGCTCGCAGGCCTTCACCGGCGAGCATGACCGCCGAGAGATACAGGGAGCGCAGCCCGGCAGCGAACACCGCGTTGCCGGGCGCTGCCAAGAGTCGGCGTGCGACGGGCGACGCGTCGTTCAACACCAGCGTGCGGGTGCGCCGCGTTCCCGCGTTCGTCTCGGCGAAGGCGTCGAGCAGCCCACCCCAAAGATCGGGTGTCGCCCGACGCTCACGATCGAGAGCTCGCCGGTGCTCGCCGTCGGAATCACGCAGCAGAATCGCGGGAACGGTGTCGGGTGCGAAGGTGCGCACGAGCACATCGCAGTCGTCGTCTTCGAGCAGGTCGCGCGCGCGGGCGACCGCATCGGCCACGGCGAGCTCGCGGTCGACGGCGGGCACGCCGAGCACCTGCACCAGATCGGCGCTGTCGAGTTCGCGGACCGCCCAGCCGTCGAGGCGCCCCAACCGCTCCATGATGTCGGCGTCGTACACGTAGCCGGCATTCACCACGACGAGCTCTTGAGCGCGTGCGACCGCGGCCACGCGGCGATAGGCCTCGGGAGTCGCCGTGTAGACGATCTCTCCATGGGACGCGGCGCCGGAGAGCGTCATCGGCCCATCACTCGTCTCGAATGGCAATACCTCAGCGACGAGCGCGAGCATGTCGGGGTCGGTGACCGCGAGCGCGCGGAGCGCGAGGTGGTGGGTTTCGATGAACCGACTCATCGCGTCGCCGGGCTGACGCAGGGTGAGCGTCGCCCACTGCTTCAGCTGCGCGCCGAGCGACTCGCGCACGCCGAGCAGGATCTCGTCGTCGTGGAGGTGTTCGCGGGAGGCGGTCGGTGAGAGCGCATCCGAGTCGATCACCGCGCGCACGAAGAATGCCCATTCGGGCAGCACCCGGTCGACACGGGGCCCGAGCAGCATGCGTTTCATATATACGCGGTGCTGTCCGGCGCCAGGCGAAACGGCTTGGGGCAGGATGAACGCGACCCCGGTCGTGCCGGCGAGCGGCACGTCGAGGTCGATATGCCCGAGTGGCGTGAAGCCGAACACCCGCTCGCAGTACTCGGCGAGCGCTCGCGAGCGGGCCGTCGTCGTCTCGTGCGCCGCCCGCCAGGGAAGCTCGGCCTGAGTGATCCTGCGCCACGCGCGTTCGGTCGCCGTCACTGGCACTTCGACGGCGACGTCGAACGGCAGCAGCGAGGCGAACTCGGCGGCCAGCCCGACCACCGTTTCGTTCGCCAACCAGTGGGCAGCGTCGGCTCGGGCCGTGAGTCTCACGGTCGATCCGGTCTCGGTGAATCCGGGACCGGTCTCCCCGCTGCCCGCGCCCGCGAGCTCGACGGCGACCGTGAAGGTGCCGTCGGCTCGCCCTTCCCATCGCATCGACTCGGTTCCACTCGCAGAGCGTGAGTGCACGACGATTCGGTCTGCCACCATGAAGGCCGCGAGCATGCCGATGCCGAACTGGCCGATAAACGCGTCTCGGCCCAGACCGAGCACGGGATCGCGCTTCGATGATCGCCCGATCGTCGCAAGCAGTTCGGCGGCCTCGTCGGCCGTCAGCCCGATTCCGGTGTCGGCGATCTCGAGGTGCGCACGTCCGTCGTCATCGATAGACGTGCGAAGTCGGATCGTCGCGGGCGCGCCGGTGTCCAGCTCGCGCCGAGCCGTCACCGCGTCGACCGCGTTCTGGATGAGTTCGCGCAGGTACACCTGCGGCCCCGAATAGAGATGCCGGGAGAGGAGGTCGACCATTCCGGCAAGGTCGACTTGAAAACGCTGGTCCACAGTTGGCGATCAGTCTTCGGGTTTGAACTTCGCCCAGGCTTCGGGAAAGACCTCGTTGACGCGTTCGAAGAATGCCATGCTGGTGTTGACGGTGCAGAGCAAGTGCTGCGCAAGCTGCTCATCGGTCAGACCGGGCTCGTAGTCGACGTTGTGCTCGGTGTTGACGCGCACGGCGCCCTCGTCGTCGCGACCGATATAAGTCTTGGGCCAGAGCTTTTCCGCGTTCCACTCGTTCGCGAGCTCCAATGCCCGCAAGTAGTCGGTCTCCTCGAGTCGGCCGCGCCAGTATCCGCGCACGCACAGCAGTTCGTCATGGTTGCCGTTCACGAAGAAGAAGAACGAGCCGTACTCCCAACCGCCCCCGATATCGCCGTCGCCGTCGACACTGTACGACCAGCCGGCGGCCTCCAGGGCAGCCTTGATGCGATCTTTCGAGAGTGGAGCCATGGCGCCTGCTGCGCCGCCCGCGGGTGCCGTGTCCTTGGTGAAGAAACCCATGCGCGAATGTCCTTTCGGTCGTTTGTCCAGATTATCGACCGCGACCCACGCTCGAAAGGGGCGAAGGCGGACTCCAACCATTTCCGCACGCCGTCTTCGTTCGCTGGCGGCGTCACCCGCGCTCGACACGCCGCTGCTAGCATCGGAGACGACCATCGACCCCCGGGAGTTTCACCGTGACGACCATTCGCACCCGGCGCACGACGCAGGGAACTGCGGTGCGCACGGCGCTCGAATCCATGGCCGGATTCATCTCAGCCCAGGAGCTCCATCGTCGCCTCGCCGATGACGGCCTGAAGATCGGTATCGCCACGGTGTACCGACAGTTGAATACGCTGGTCGACAATCAGGAAGCCGACGCGATTTCGACTCCCGACGGCCAGTTGTACCGGGCGTGCGATGATCCGCAGACGCATCACCACCACATGGTGTGCACGAGCTGCGGTACGACGATCGAGATCGAGCCTCCCGATGAAGCGTGGTTCACCTCGGTGGCGCGTACGCACGATTTCGAGATCCATTCGCACACGCTCGAGGTCTTCGGCATCTGTGCGGAGTGCCGTTCCGCGGGGCGCTCGTAGTCCACTTATACTGAGAACGATTATCGATCTCCCGTGACCCGTGGCACAACCATGCCGCTGCGCTCGGAAAGTATGGAGGCGGCATGCACCTGACCGCCACACGCCCGCGCAACGTCATCCCCATCGCCATCGCTGCCGCCGCGCTGCTCGCCGCGATCGGAGTCCGCGCGCTGACCGATCGTGCCGGAGCCGCCCTCGCGCTGCCCACCGCGATCGCCGACTTCGTGACACTCGCGCTGAGCGTGTTTATCGAGTCGCTGCCGTTCGTGTTCCTCGGCATCCTGCTCTCGACCGCGGTGCAGGTGTGGGTGCCGCAGCGACTCATCGATCGACTGCTCCCCCGCACGCCAGCGCTGCGGCGAGCCGTCCTCTCGGTAACCGGCATCCTGCTCCCGGTATGCGAGTGCGGCAACGTGCCCCTGGCCCGCGGGCTCATGCTGCGCGGATTCTCGGTGCCGGAAGCCGTGACCTTTCTCCTCGCCGCCCCCGTACTGAACCCGGTCACGATCATCACGACCTATCAGGCGTTCGGCTGGAGCGACGGAATTCTCGCCGCCCGCATCATCGGCGGGTTCGTCATTGCCAACCTCGCGGGATGGCTCCTCAGCCGCTCATCGAATCCCGCGTCCGCACTGACACGCGAGTTCAGGGCGCACTGCGAGCACGGCGACGAACACCAGCGCGGCAGCCGCTGGCAGCGCAGCCTCCTCGGCATCGCAGAAGAGACCAGCGCACTCATGCCTGCGCTCATCATCGGCTCGGCGATCGCCGGCGCGATTCAGGTCGGAGCTCCGCGCGACCTCCTCGTGACCCTCGGCGCGCACCCGCTCTGGTCGGTGCTCGCGCTCATGCTTCTGGCATTCGTCATCGCGATCTGCTCGAGCGTGGATGCATTTTTCATCCTTTCGCTGAGCACCACGTTCCTGCCCGGCAGCATCGTCGCATTTCTGCTCTTCGGAGCAATGATGGACGTCAAGATGCTGGCTCTGCTGCGCACCACGTTCACGGCGCGCACGCTGGTACTCGTGACAGCGCTGGTCGCCCTCTGCTGCCTCGTCACCGGATGGGGGCTCAATCTTGTCGCCTGATCGCTTCGCGAAGTACTGGCGCGGCCTGCTGCTCAGCGGAATCGGGATCGCCGCCGTGGCCTGGCTCGCCGCCACTGGGCGATTGAGTTGGTACGTGCACCCCCGCTATCTGTGGTTCACCGTGTCGCTGAGTGCCATCGCCGCGATCGCTCTCATCGCCGCCGTGCCCGTGGTACGGCGGGCACGAGATCAGCACGAACACGCGCACGGGCCGGCGCACGATGAGCCGCACACGCACGGCGATCCCGCAGCCCCAGCGCCCCGCCGCACGGCACGCCGCCTCATACACACCACCGGTGCCGCACTGCTGGTGGGCGGTACCGCCGCCGCGCTGCTCATCGCTCCACCCACCACGCTCTCGGCAGCGACCGCGCAGCAGCGGGAGGTCAACGCGGGCGGAGGCGGCGGCACTGCCGATATGAATGCCGCCGATGAAGATCGGGATGCTCGCGACTGGGCCATGCTGCTGCGCCAGAACGGCGGCGCCGAGGCCGAGGGGCGCACCGCACGATTCATCGGGTTCGTGCTCGCCGGCCCCGATTCGCAAGCGGACCTGTTCTACGCCTCACGCTTTGTCGTGTCGTGTTGCGCCGTCGATGCCCAGCCGCTCGGCGTGCCGGTACTCGCACCCGGGTGGGCGCAGGATCACCCGGCGGGGTCGTGGGTCGAGGTCGAGGGTGCATTCGTGCCGAACCCCGACGTGACGAGCGACCAGCCGGTCGTGCTGCGCCCCTACTCGGTGACCGCGATCGCAGAGCCGGATGATCCGTATGTCTACTGAACGAGGGTTCGAGGCCGGTGCACGGCGGCGCGCTCGCGTCACCGCAATCGCGGTGTTCGCGATCCTGGTGCTGCTCGCGTCGGGTCTCGCGATCGCCAACCTCCTCCAGGCACCGCGACTGCAGTCGACCGATGCCAACACCGATCTGCTGGTGTCGCGCACCGCCCAACGGGTACAGCTTCACCTCAGTCAACCGGTCACCGAGATGGAGGCCACCGCCGTCTCCGTGACGCCCGCCGCCCCGTTCGAGGTCTCGACGAACGGCGGTACCATCACACTGCGGTTCACAGGCATGCTCGAGATCGACACGGAATACCGCATCTCAGCATCCGTGACGGGAGTCGCGACAGGGAGCTCAGGCACCGTCGAGGCAGCATTTCGCACGCCGGATCCACTGACGTACACGCTGGTGCGCGGAGAGACAGAGGATCGCCTGCTCGAGCATCGCGTGCATGATGCCACGGCCACGCGCACTGCCTTCGCCGCGCAGAACATCCAGGAGTACGCGCAGGTCGCGACCGGCCTCGCGGTCATCACACGCGATGACACCGGAAGCGCAGAACTCACCGTCCACGGACCGCACGCGAACCCTGGCAGCGGCGCGAGCGACCAACCGTTCCGCATCATGGGTCTCGCGGACCTCGGCCAGTTGCGCAGTGAACCCGACGGCGGGGTCCTCGGAATGGTCGGATCCGGCGTCGGCGAAGACGGCACGCACTACGACCGCACGCTCCTCATCATCGATCCACAAGCCATCATCGTGTCGACAGTGACCGACGACACCGGCGCCGCGCTGCCGGTTCGTGACTGGCGATTCATCCCCGGCACCACCTCGCTCGTATTCCAGACCCCCGATAAGCGCCTGCATGGCTGGGAGGCAGCTCCGACGCCGCGCAGCTTCGATCTGGGGGTCACCGGTGACCTCCTCGGCTTCGCACCCGGGAGTACGAACCTCGCAGTAGCGACGGAGTCGGGCGACGTGCTCCTCGACCTCTCGAGCATTGTGACCGGAACGTTCGCGGGCGCACCGCCGGCAACCCCCATCGATCACGGTGCGGGCGATCCGAACGCCACGCTTCCGCTCGACACGCACAGCGCGCTTGTGCGCACCGGGGCCTCGTCCGCCGCGCCAGCGGGAAGCCAGAGCGTCGCCCTCGCGACCGACGCGGTGCGGGTCGATCCACGATCGGCGGGGTCGCTGCTCGGCAATGGCAGCCTCGCGTCGGGCGGTCAGTTGCTTCGACTCGCGAGCGACGGCGCCGCCTCCGGCACCACCCAACCCGACGACCCCGCACCGATCGGCAGCACGCTCGTATACAGTCCCGCCGCCGGCGATACGGGTGTGGGGCGGGTCTGTGTCTCCCCGAATGGCGAATTCGCCGCGGTCGAGGCGGTGTCGCGCGAGGGAGCCCCCGATGAGGTGCCGGTCACGGGCGGGTACTCGCATACGACGACGAACTACGTGCGCCTCACGACAGGCGAGACCGTGCGCTCGGTGATCGGTGGGCTCAGCGACTGGTGCCGCTGAGCCCACCGACTCTGACTCAGCCCTGACGCCCCTTGAACCGGGGATTCTGCTTGTTGATGACGTACACCCGACCTCGCCGCCGTACGACTTGAGCTCCCGGTTGCTGCTTGAGCGACTTCAGTGACGCGCGAACTTTCATGTGCGATGCTCCGGTCCTTATTGATAAGAATTATCATTATAGTGGAAGCACAACAATGTACTGCCGCACCCCACACCTTCGGAGGCTCATATGACCGAGCACCACATCCCCGTCATCGCCATCGTCGGCGCCTGCGTGCCTGAACGCCGCGCCTACGCCTCACGCATGGCCGAGCGCGATCGCGCCATGCTCCTGTCAGCGGCTCGCCTCGCGGTCGCCATGGATCCGATTCGCGAGGCCATCGCGCTCGCCCCGTGGGCCGGTTCCGGAGGCAGCGTCGTGGTCGAGTTGCCCGCCGACATCCGGTCCACCGAACTCATCGGCGCGTTCTCGTCAGAGCCCGACGACCTGCGCCTCACCCGCGTCGTCTGCGTCGTCGACGCCAGTCACCTGCTCACCGACTTGATGCGCGACGACTATGTGCGTGTGCGAGGCAGCGCGCTGCACGTCGCGCGCTCCGAACTGCTGGTCACGCAGGTCGAATTCGCCTCGCACATCGTGCTCGTGAACTGGGAGACACTCTCGACACCCGATCTCTCCAGGCTCATGGCCCTCGCGAATCATCTCGCGCCTCGAGCACGACTCAGTCTCCGGCAGGGAGGCGGCTCCCTCGATGGCGGGGCGGCATCGATCGCCGACGGGGCAACGCATGCCCTCACTGCTAGGCAGGACGGCGCGGGGTGGATCGCGCTTCTCAACGGCGAATTCGATCCGCACATGACCGACCCGCGCGTCTGCGGGTTCCGCTACACCCACGAGCGCCCTCTGCACCCCGGGCGTCTGCAACAGGTGCTCGACCAGCGCATCGAACCGGGCGAGTTCGGCACGGTCGCGCGCTCCGCAGGGTTCTGCCGATTAGCGACCCGACCTGCCACCGTCGCGAGCTGGGATCACGTCGGGCGCGTCATCTCGTTCGAACCGCTCGGCAGTGGAGTCGGCGTCGACGCCGAGCTGCTCGCGATCGGCCAAGACCTCGCATTCATCGGCATCGACCTTGACCGCGACGGGCTCGGCTCTGCACTCGACGAGGCCGCCCTCACCGACGCCGAGTTCGAGGCCGGGCCCGAGGCGTGGCTCGCGCTTCCCGACCCGTTCCCCGAGTGGGCAACTGCTGACGACGCGCACGAGTAAGCCGGGCGGCGCTGGTCGGCACCGCCCGGCTCACTCCGCGCCCTGCGGCGGCACCCCAAGCTTCACGACTGGGGCGCCAGCACGCGTCGCTACACGCCGCTACTCGCCACGGGGCTTCCTCAGGATGAACCAGGCCGCAGCCGCAATCGCAACCACGGCGAACCCGCCGACCCCGATGCCGATGCCGAGCCCGCTCACGGGGCTCCGGGTCTCGGCGACGCGCTCGTCGGCCGTGTCACCGCCGGCGGGGGCGGAGTTCGCCGCATCGCCGGGCGATCCGGCGGCCGTGCCACACTGTGGCGTCTCAGACCCTGTGGAGGCCTCTGCCCCCGCCTGGGGCGCGTAGGTGAACGTGTACTCCTCGGAGATGGGATGCCCGTCGGATGAGACCACCCGCCACTCGACCTGATACTCGCCAGCTGCACCCAACGCGATGGGGGCGGTGACGACGGGGCCGGCGAGTGTGGGGCACCCGGTCTCGTAGTACTTGCCGTCTGGGCCGATCACCTGCACCAGGTTGCTGCCATCGAGGCCGAGCGGTGAGTTGTTGAACTGCAGGGTGATGCTGTCGAGCGACTCGACGGTGGTGCCCGCGAGCGGGTCCGCGCTCACGAGACTGTCGTGTGCGAACGCCGCCGTCGCCACTGCGGGCACCGCGACGAGCGCGACGAGCGCGCCCGCCGCTGCGAGCCGAATGCGGTGCGCGAGCGTCACGCCGACGCCTTGCGGGCGCGCGCCAGAGCGAGGGCACCGAGCAGGGCGCCTCCGGCGGCGATCACGAGTGCGGCGATGCTCAGACCGAGCGTCACGCCGCTCGAATCCGTCGCCGCTGCGGTCTCCGTTTCAGTGGCTGCCGTGTCGTGGTCGCCCGCTGCGGCACCGCTCGCGTGGTGATCGTCAGCCGGCGGGGCATCATTCACCCAGAGCACGGGGGCGGGCTCGAGCGTGTCGTCAGCCGCGACTTCTTCAGGGGTCGCCTGCCACTCGACAACCGAGCCGTCGCTGTAGGTCTGGGTGACCGGGATAACGATGTGGCCGGTGTCGGCGATCGGGCCGACCGACAGCGTAAACATCTGCACCTGGCCGGGCTCGATGCCGGCGCCATCCGCCGTGTAGGTCACGGTCACCGGGGCCTCGCTGATGGTGTTGCCGAGCACCTCGACCGGCTTCGGCAGTTGCTCGTCATCGATCGTCGCCGACCAGCCTGCCACGGGCTGGTACGAAACATGCGAGAACGGGGTGTCTTCGGGCAGATGGAATTCGAGCTTGGTGGTGCTCGCCGTCTCCGACTCGGTCGGCGCGCGGAAGGTGAGGTACGACCATCCGCCCGACTCGACCTGGTCAGGGGTGACGGTCACGTGAGCCGATGCCGCCAGCGGAGCGGCGACGGCGAGAACGGCGCCCGCGGCGATGCCCGACAGGGTGCGGACGAAGAACTGGGTACGGGTGTGCTGAGACATGGAATAACTCCGGTGATGTTGAGGGTGCGCGGCGGCGACCACAGGCTCCGCCCCCGCGCGATGCGCGGTACGGGCAGAGCTCCGCGGCGGCGAACGGCCGTCACGCGAGTGATGTGCTGGGAGGGTTACGCCGCGACGGGCGGCCCTCGCAGACGCATCACCGTGAGCACCGCGAGCCGTGGCATGCTCAGGCGCCAGGTCTCCGGGATGGGTTCGGGATCGCCGAAGGCTCGCGGGCTCCACTGCAACAGAGCCGAGACGCGCGCAAGGCGCACGAGCCCGAGGATCGCCACAACCGTGCGCTCCCCCACCCCGAGGGCGAGCACCGTGATGACGGCGGCGCAGACGTGCGCGATCCACATCGCCGGAGTGGCGTGCGCGGTGTGCGCAACAGCCTCGAGCGCGGGCGATGCTCCCGACGAGGTCATCGCCGCTGCCGTCGCGTGCAGATGCGCGCCTCCGGACGCCGGCCACCCGAATGACCCCTCGCCGAGACCGACGAGGAGCAACCCGTGGAAGGCGAACTGGCTGGCGCCGACGGCAATCGAGAGACGCACCCACGAGAGCGATCGACCCGCGAGCGCAACGCAGACCGGGGCCGCGAAGACGAGCGCCAGCAGCACGCCGAGCAGCGGGGCCGGGCTCCCGTCGGCGAGCGAGTGCGAGAACGCGGCAACGAACGTTGCGACGCCCGCAGCGATCAGGCCTCGGCCTGCTCGCTCGCCCCGTGTCGATTCCACGCTCCGATCCTACCCGGGCGACGATCCGCTCGCGTTGCGAGCACGCACGCCAAGCGGGTCAATATCCGAAATCCGAACCGACTCGCAACAGCGGTGCACTCGCATTTCGGCCGACGGCGCATCTAAAGTGGGAGGATCATCCAAAATCCCATCGGCCGAGTGTCGATACTGCCGGGCATGTCTCCAGGCCCCGCACGCCCCGAAACCGAGGTTCCCATGCGCATGCACAACGCCACACCCCGCACCCGTATCCGGTTCACCGCTGCATCGACGCTCGCGGTCGCCGCCGCGATGCTGCTGAGTGGATGCACGGGCGGAGCATCCGATGCGTCACCCGAAGACGAGGCTGTTGGCCCACTGCAGCAGTATCTGTCGGCACTCTACGACGAGAACGAATTCACGCAAGAGAAACTCGACGAGCAGAACGCGAAGTCGGAAGCCCTGATCGCCGAGTGCATGACGAAGGAGGGTTTCGAATACCAGCCCAGCACGAACAGCGGCAGCGTCATGTACAGCTCCGATACCGACGGCGACGAACCTGAATGGGGTTCCCTTGAGTTCGCCGAACAGTACGGCTACGGCATCACCTCCTGGCCGGGTGATGACGAAGCGGAGGAAGACGTGGAGGAGTACGTCGATCCCAACGGCACCTATCTCGAATCACTCAGCGAATCTGAGCGCGAAGCCTTCTACGAAACCCTGTACGGCCCGCAAGACGAATCCGCGCTCGATGAAGACGGTAGTTACGAATACGACTGGAAGACCGCCGGGTGCCAGGGTGCCGCTCAGCACGAGCTCCAAGACACGCAGGGCGGATCGCAGGCGGCATACGAAGACCCGCAGTTCGCGGAGCTCTTCGAAGCGATGAACGCGGTGTACGAACCTTTCTACAGTGAGGAAGCGAATGCACCCGAGGTCGCCGATCTCGATCAGCAGTGGGCGTCGTGCATGGCCGACCGCGGCATCGATGAGTTCACGTCGCCGAACACGGCTGCCCAAGAGGTTTCGGAGGAGAGCAATGCGCTGTACTCCGGGGGCGGTGAAGACGAATACTCCGAGCCTGATCAGGAGCAGCTGGCAGCGTTCAAGAAGCGCGAGATCGAGGTCGCGGTAGGCGACGCGACGTGCAAGAAGCAGGTCGACTACGACCAGAAGCTGCAGAAGCTCACCTTTGCCGCGGAGCAGGAGTTCATCGACGAGCACCGCTCCGAGCTCGATGCCCTCGTCGCGCAGTACGGCGTCAAGAAGTAAGCCCGTGGGTTGGGGATTCGTGCGCCGCAGTCGCGCCGGGGCCGAGCGCGCCTCCGAGACCTCTGAGACGCCCCTGAACATTGAGGGGTCTCCTGCGCAGGTGACTGAGCGCAGCGACCAGCCGGATCAGCCGGTCGTCGGTCGTGCGCGTCGAGCTTGGGCCGGCACCCGCCTCGTCGCGCTGATCGCCGGCGTCGCCGTGATCTCGTTGTTGGTCGGCATCGGCGTGATGCAGTTCATCGTGTCCCCCACCGAGGTCGCTGCTCGCACGGCGGCACCCGAGGCCGGCCCGATCACCGCGCCCATCGAGGAGCGCAGCATCGAGAACACGGTCGTCACACGCGGCGAGGTGACCTACGCCGATGCAGTCGCCGTCGCCATCGACTCGGGGGCGGCCGGCGATCGACCGGTGATTACCGGGCACGTACCCGAGGTGGGCGCGGTGCTCCAGTCCGGCAGCATCGCTCTCGAGATTGCCGGGCGGCCGGTCATCGTGCTTCCCGGGGAGCTTCCGGCATATCGCAGCCTGAGCGTCGGTATGCGCGGTCCTGACGTCGTGCAGCTGAAGTCCGCGCTGGGCTCGCTCGGGTATGCCGCCGGAGACCTCGGCAACGACACGTTCGAGTGGGACACGGCGGCAGCCGTCGGTGCCGTCTACGACCAGATCGGGTATGCCCCCGCTACCGGCGGCGACGAGGCGGTAGACGCGCTCCAGAACGCCGAACGCGCGGTGCGGGATGCCAACGTGTCACTCGCCCAGGCGCAGTCGGCATTGAATCAGGCCCGTGACGCAGCGAACGAGGCCGCCGAAGTCGGAGCCGCTGCCGCCGATCTGCTCGCGGAACAAGCTGCGGTGACCTCCGCAAACGATCTGCTCTCGGACGCGCAGGACGAGCTCGCGACCGCTCAGGAGCGCGTGCTCCCCACGCTTCCGTCGAGCGAGGTGCTGTTTCTCAGCGACCTGCCGCGACGCGTCGACGACGTCTCCGTGTCTCGCGGCGACGTGCTCTCAGGTTCACCCATGAGCGTGTCGGGCGCAACACTCACCATTGTCGGCACGATTTCCGCGCAAGACGCTGAACTGCTCGTGGAGGGCGCTGTCGCGACCTTTCCCGGCCCCGACGGCGCCGACATCCAAGCGACGGTGGCGAGCATCGAAGCTCCCAAGAAGCGCAGCGGCGGTTCCGCGAACGGCGGTGACGGCGAGACCAGCGGCAGCGACAGTGGAGGCTCTCCCGGTTCAGGAGGCGACGCTGACACCTCGTCGCGCTACACGGTGCACTTCGCCCCGAGCGACCTCACGAGCGACCAGATCGAGGCGCTGCGGGGCACCAACGTGCGCGTGCGCGTTCCCGTTGCGAGCACCGACGGCGACGTGCTCGCGGTGCCGATTGCGGCGCTGTCGTCGGGCTCGGGCGGGCAAGATCGCGTCGAGCTCCTCGTCGATCTTCGCGATGGTGCCGATGCCGAGACCGAACTCATCAACGTCACCGCCGGACTCGCCGCAGACGGGTATGTCGAAATCTCCAGCGACGACCGGCGCATCGCGTCGGGCGTGAAGGTCGTGGTCGGCCGGTGAGCGAGCTGACGCGCCTGCTCGCGGAACCCTCGGGAGTGTCGACCGACGAGGCGATCGCTGATGCATCGCTCGGTGATCCCACGCCCGCACCTGGCCGCCCACGGGCGCAGGATCGCCGAACCGTGCGAGCCGCGCGACGCCGCGCACGTCAGCACGCCCACGAGGCGACCGCGAGCGTCGACGCGGGCGCGCTCGGCGCCGGCGATCCCGACTTCGCCGGACCGCTCATCGCACTTGACGACGTCACCCGATTCTTCCCCGGACCGCCCCCGGTGAACGCGCTCCGCGGCGTCACGCTCAGCGTCGGTCGCGGCGACTACCTCGCGATTATCGGCCCGTCGGGCTCGGGCAAATCGACCATGCTCAACACCCTGGGATTGCTGGATCGCCCGAGCACCGGCGACTTCCGCTTCGAGGGCATCGACGTCGGCGATCTTGGGGAAGACGCCCGCGCCGCTCTGCGCGCCAGCGCTATCGGCTTCGTCTTCCAGTCGTTCCACCTCATGCCCACGCGCACCGTGCTCGAGAACACGATGCTCGCGGGTACCTACGCCGGACTGTCACGCGTGGAGCGCGAGCCGCTGGCGCGTGCGGCGCTCGAGCGAGTCGGGCTCTCGCATCGCGTCGACTTCTTTCCCAATACCCTCTCGGGCGGCGAACGCCAGCGCGTCGCCATCGCCCGGGCCGTGAGCACGTCGCCGCGCCTCCTGCTCGCAGACGAGCCCACCGGCAACCTCGACCGCGGGAACTCCCAGGCGATCCTGAGCCTCTTCTCCGATCTCAGCGCCGACGGACTCACCATTGTGATGATCACCCACGATGCGCACGTCGCAGCGGCCGCGCACCGACGCGTCCGTATGCACGACGGCGTACTCTCGGAGGCCGAGTAGTGCGGCAGCGCATCAGCGTCTGGGCGGCACGGCCTCGAGTTCCGTGGCAGCGACGAGTGAACACCGGAATTTCGGGCCGAGACCTGCTGCGAGAAACGCTTGAGGGGGTCGGGGCGCGCCCGTCGCGTCTCATCATCACCCTGATCGGCACCGTGCTCGGCATCGCTTCGCTCGTCGCGACCATCGGATTCGCACAGACTGCCGCGGGCCAGATCGCCCAGCAGTTCGACGCGCTCTCCGCGACCCGCGTCACCGTGGAGCCGGGGTCCACGAAAGCCGCCAACGGGAAAGATCGCGCGACAGCGTCACTGCCGTGGGATTCCGTCGAGCGGGTCTCAGACCTCGCCGGAGTCGAGTACGCGGCGCTCGTCGCCAAACCCGCCCGGGCGCCGAAGGTCGACGCGGTGCAGGTGCAAGATCCCTCCGCCGCGCAGCAGGCGTCTCCCGCAGTGATCGCCGCCTCCCCCGAACTCCTCGAAACCGTCGACGGCCGGTTGCAGACCGGGCGCTTCTTCGACGCCGGGCACGACAATCGCACGGACCGGGTCGCGGTGCTGGGCGCTGGAGCTGCTGAGCGACTCGGGGTGAACCGCGTCACCGGGCAGCCGGCCGTCTTCATCGACGATCACTCGTATACCGTCCTCGGCATACTCGACGCCGTGGGCACTCGGAAGCCGCTGCTCGACTCAGTGATCGTGCCCATCTCGACGGGGCGCGATGAACTCGGAGTCGCTTCCGCCGAGAGCCTCGACATCCGCATCGACCTGGGTGCCGGCGAGGTCGTCGCGCATCAGGCTCCGATCGCCCTCAATCCGAACTCACCCGACGGTTTCAAGATCGGCGCACCGTCGTCGTCGAGCGCGCTGCGCCAGGGTGTGCAGGCCGACGTGAATGTGCTCTTCCTGGCGATCGGTATCGTCGCACTCATCGGCGGCGGCATCGGCATCGCCAATGTCACCCTGCTCTCCGTGTCAGAGCGTCGCGGAGAGATCGGCCTGCGCCGTGCCCTCGGCGCGCGCACGCGCGACATCGCCTGGCAGTTCATGTTCGAATCGCTGACCACCGGTGTGCTCGGCGGACTCATGGGTGTGGTGGTCGGGCTCTTCGCCCTGATCGGCGTGTGCCTGGTGCAGCAGTGGACGCCGGTCATCGCACCGTGGGCCGCGCCGGTCGGGGTCGCCGTCGGCGCACTCGTGGGACTCGCCGCCGGCGGCTACCCCGCGATCAAGGCCGCGCGCATCGAACCCGTCGATGCGCTCCGCGACGGCTGACCCCGGCCCCGCTGGGGTCAGCGCTGCCCGGCCTGCCAATCGGCCACCGCGCGCCGCTCCTCGGCGACCTTGTCCACGTGCTCGGCGCGCAGTCGTGCGTGCTCCGGGTTCTTGCGCAGCACCAGGTAACCGATGGCCACGACAAGGAACCAGACCGGTGTCGCGATGAGCCCCGCGAGCGTATCGGGATCCTGGGTGAAGGCCCACAGCAGGAAGACGAAGAACGCGATGACGACGAACGGCATCGTGCGACCCAGGGGCATCTTGAACCGGCTCTGCTCGTGATCCTGCGGACGCCGGCGGCGATACACGAGGTAGCTGATGAGAATCATGGTCCAGACGAACATGAAGCACAGCGACGAGATCGTGGTCACAATCGAGAATCCGGTCGACTTGTCGAGACCGGTGAGCAGCAGCACGAGCGAGCTCAGCAGCAGCACTCCTGTGAGGAACAGCGCGTTACGCGGCACCTTCGCGCGCGTCAGCTTCGCGAAGAGACGCGGGGCGTCGCCACTCGTCGCAAGCGTGTAGACCATGCGCGACGTCGAGTAGATGCCTGAATTGGCCGAGGAGGCGGCCGACGTCAGCACGACGAGGTTGACGAGGTGGGCCGCCGCGCCGATGCCGGCGAGCGAGAAGAGCATGACGAACGGAGACTCGTCTTTGCTGAACGCGATCCACGGCACCACCGACATCAGGATGACCAGCGAACCCACGTAGAAGAGGAGGATGCGAATCGGGATGGCGTTGATCGCCTTCGGCAGATTGTGCTCCGGGTTCTTCGTCTCGGCCGCAGCTGTGCCGACGAGTTCGACGCCAACAAAAGCGAACACGGCGATCTGAAAGCCCATGATGAAGCCCATGAATCCGCCGCCGAAGAACCCGCCGCCGACCGTGAACAGGTTCGCGAACGAGGCCGTGGCTTCGACCGTGCCGCCCGAATGGGTATCGGTGTACAGGTTCGTGAAGCCCGTCGCGATGAGCACGATACCGGCGACGATGAGCGCCACGATCGCGACGATCTTGATCATCGCGAACCAGAACTCAGTCTCGCCAAAGCCGCGCACCGAGGGCAGGTTGAGCAGCATCAGCAGCACGATGATGGCGACCGCCGGAATCCAGCTCGGCAGTACCGGCAGCCAGTACTTCACGTAGACGGAGGCGATGACGATGACATCTGCGACGCCCGTGACCACCCAGCAGAACCAATAGGTCCACCCGACGAAGAACGCAGCGGCGGGCCCCAAGATGTCGCCGGCGAAGTCCGCGAAGTTGCGGTAGTGGGTGCGGCTGAGCAGCAGCTCCCCCATGGCGCGCATGACGAAGTAGAGCATGAAGCCGATGATCATGTACACCAGAACGACCGAGGGCCCGGCGACCGAGATGGTCTTGCCCGACCCCATGAAGAGCCCCGTGCCGATGGCCCCGCCGATGGCGATCAATTGGATGTGCCGATTGCTCAGCGCCCGTTCGAGCCCGTTCCCCGGTGTGTGTTGAGTTTCAGATTGCAGCATGAACCTCTGCGTTCCTTTCTCTCTCCGCATCATTGCGGCGTATCGCTGGTACTTCCCGATGCCAGGCTAGCGCGGAACGGAGGGGCGCGATTGCACGGCGCGCGGCGCCAACTGCCCGGCGAGCATCGCCAGCAGCGCGAGCGCGAAGCCACCGATCTGCAGCGGGTTGAGCGCTTCGCGGGCGATGCCGGCACCGAGAAGTGCGGCGACGAGTGGCGAGAGCAGGCCCAGCAGCGCCGTCGCGGTCACGGGCAATTGCCGGATACCGGCCATCCAGATCGTGTAACTCACGAGCGCACCGGCGAGCCCCAGCCACAGGTACCCGGCGAGCGCCGGAGCGTCGATACCGGCAGGCACACCATCGATGAGCAGCGCAGGTGCGAGCAGCACGAGGCCCGCCGCGGTGAGCTGCCACCCGGCAAACCCGATCGCCGAGACTCCGTCGGGGCGCCCCCAGAGTTTCGCGAGCACGACACCGGTCCCCATCGAGGCGGCGCCAGCGAGCCCGGCTACGACGCCGATCGCGTCAAGACCGGCCCCGGGGCCGGGTACGACAAGCCCCACGCCAATCACCCCGACGACGCCCCAGAGCATCCGCCAGCTCGACAGCCGCTCGCGCAGGATCAGCACGGCGAGCACGGCAACCACCATGGGCTGGGCAGCGCCGAGCGTCGCCGCGACGCCCCCGGGCAGATGTTGCGCCGAGAGGAAGAGCAGCGGGAAGAACGCCCCCATGTTGAGCGTGCCGAGCACCAGACTCTTCCACCACCAAGAACCTTTCGGCAGTGCGCGTGCCACGGCGAGCGCGATCAGGCCGGCGGGAAGCGCCCGCATGAGGGCGGCGAAGAACGGGTGCCCGGGCGGCAGAAGGTGAGTGGTGACGATGTACGTCGACCCCCAGATCGCGGGAGCGAGCGCGGTGAGCGCGGTCCAGCCGAAGCGTGAGGACATCGCTGAAAATTTCTGCATGCATCGAGCCTCGCCGGGATCACCCCCATGCGTCCAACACATCTGTTGCATGGAATTCATGATCTGCAATCATGAATATATGGAACTGCAGCAACTCAGGTACGCGGTCGCGCTCTCCGAGGAGCGCAGTTTCACGAGAGCCGCAGAGCGCTGCTTCGTGGTGCAGTCGTCACTGAGCCATCAGATCAAAGCCCTCGAACGCGAAGTCGGCGTCGCCCTCTTCGCTCGCACCAGCCGACGAGTCGAGGTGACGGCCGCCGGCGAAGCATTCGTTGCGTCAGCACGGGCGGCACTCGACGCGGCGGATCGCGCGGCCACCGATGCGGTCGCCGCCGCGGGCGAGATCCGGGGCAGCCTCGCGATCGGCATGATTCCGACTGCGACACGGCTCGACATCCCCGCAGCACTCCGCGAGTTCCGCGACCTGCATCCCTCGGTGTCGGTGTCGCTCCGTGTGGGCGGAAGCGACGTCTTTATCGCCGAGATCGCATCCGGGGCCGTCGACATCGCGGTCCTGGGCCTCCCTGAGTCGACCGTGCTTGCCGGCGTCGCGTTTCGAGAGCTCGCCAGAGAACGTCACGTGGCCGTCGTCGCCCCCGGTCATCGGCTCGCACGGCGGCGTCGGCTCGACCTGGCCGATCTGGCGGATGAGCCGGCCATCGACTTCCCCCGGGGCACACCGGGTCGCGCGCAATCCGACGGCGCGTACCGAGCGGCCGGCGTGCAGCGCTCGGTGATGTACGAGGCGATGAGCACCGGGTTGACCCTCGAACTCGTGCGGCAGGGACTCGGGGTCGCGCTGCTTCCTCCGAACACGATCCGTTCCGAGCCCGGCATTTGCGAGATTCCGCTCACCGATGGGCCCGCGCGCGTCGAGTATCTCGCGTGGAGCGAGTTCAATCCCAGTCCGGCGGCACGCGCATTTCGCTCCGTGCTCGATCGCGCTGCACCGCGAACCGTCTGACACAATGGGGGCATGACGTCAGCCCGCGCCAGTGCAGCCCTCCGGGGTACGGCCGCGGCGGCGCTGGCGACCTTTGTCGCACTGCTCTCGCATGTCGCGGGCGGCGGCGAGGTGCCGAGGGCGCTCGGTATCGTCGTACCGCTGGTACTCTCGACGCTCGTCTGCGTCGCGCTCGCCGGTCGCAGACTGTCGCTCCCCCGACTGACGATCTCCGTCGCAGCCAGCCAGTTCCTCTTCCACGCGCTCTTTATTCTCGGCGCGACGAACGCAGCTGCATCGACCTCCGCGTCGGCGATGCCGAAGCACGTGCACGCCGTCACGTCGAGCTTCGACCCGTCGACCGCAACCTCCGCGCATCTCGGGCACGCCGGTGCCGCAATGTGGGTCGCGCACGCCATCGCATGTCTCCTCACCGTCATCGCGCTCTCCTGCGCTGAGACGTCGCTCGCCTCATTGGCCGCACTGGCGCGGCTCCTGATGGCGAGCCTGTCTCGGCTGCGGCCGGTCGCACCCGAAATTTCCGGGCCGTCTGCGTCGGTGGCGCGGCTCACCCCGTTCCACGATTCCAACGCGGTGGTCTTGCCGCTCGGCGTGTATCCCTCGGTGCACGCGCGCCGTGGTCCTCCGGCGCTGACCGCTTCCTTCTGAACCGCCCCGTCTGCACCACGAGGCGCGTCGCACTGTCCTGACACACGGGGCGTGACGCACGTCCTGCGCGCGGGCGACTGCGACGCGCGCGCGATGCCCGTGCGACCGACTCGATGCATCGGATTCGGTCGCACACTGGCCCTGTGCGCCCGCTTCCGGAGGCACCTCGATGCCGCCCGCATGCACGCGGGCGCTCGAACTGCACCCATCGATGACCGTCATCACCGCTTCGAAAGGCACGGCTATGCCCTGCACCCCGTCCACACGCTCACCCGACCCTGCGCGACACCGATGGCGTCCTCGCGCCCGATCCATCCGCGATGCCCAGAGTGCTCGCGGGCGGATCGGCGCGATCGTGCTCTGCGCTGCCGCAATCCTGTTCGGGAGCGCGTCACCCGCGTTCGCGCACGATCAGCTGGTGTCGAGCACTCCCGCCGAGTCGGCGCGCCTCGCCTCAGCTCCGACGGAGATCTCGCTCGAGTTCTCCGACCGAGTACTCACCGTCGGCGCGGTCGTGCTGCTCGTCGATCAGGATGGCACGGAGTGGGTGAACGCCGCGCCTGAGCTCGACGGGCCGAGAGTGAGCGTGCCGGTTGAGAGCGCACTGCCCGACGGGAACTACGAGGTGCGCTGGCGCGTGGTCTCGTCTGACGGGCATCCGATCAGCAGCGTCATTCCGTTCACGGTCGGAGACGGAGTGCCGACCTCCAACTCCGGAGCCTCGTCGAATTCGAACGCCCCCGCCCCGGTGTCGCCAAGCGAGAGCGTGATCCAGGCTCCCGAGGCATCGGCTCACGCCGCGTCGCGGGCGACGGACACCGGGAGCGTCTGGCGCACGGTCATCATCGGGTTCGGCGGTGCCGCAATCGCCCTCCTCGGGTTCGCACTCTGGTCGCGCAGGAAGCGGCGACCCCACTCCTCATCCGATGCGTCGCGCTGACGCCGATCCGAACTCTTGTATCTTCACTTCACGCTGAAAGGCACCACCATGTTTGCACGCACCACCATCGCTCCGACGTTCGCCCTCGCCGCCGCCGCATTGTTGGCCCTCACCGGCTGCAGCCCAACGTCCACGGATACGCCGTCGCTGACCGACGCCCCCGCCGGCGCCTCGGTCAGCATGGAGAACGGTTGGGTCAAGGCCGCCGAAAGCGGCATGTCGGCTGCGTTCGGCGAGCTGGAAAACACGGGCTCCAGTGACGTCACCGTCGTCTCCGCGACAACCGAAGCTTCGACGTCGCTCGAGCTGCACGAGACCGTCGAAAACGAAACGGGCGAGATGATCATGCGCGAGAAGACGGGCGGGTTCGTCATCGCCGCGGGTGACAGCCTGTCGCTTGAGCCCGGCGGAAACCACATCATGCTGATGGGTCTGACCGAACCGCTCCGAGCGGGTGATGAGGTCACATTCACCCTGACCTTCTCCGACGACTCGACGTACGAGTACACCGTTCCCGCGAAGGATTATGCGGGAGCGAATGAGAACTACGAAGGCGGCGACGACATGGACATGACCATGGATGAGCACGCCGATATGAGCGGTCACTCCGAATGAGCACCGATCAGACGACCGGAACCGGTCGGTCTGGCATGAGTCGGCGGGGGCTCCTCTTCGGAGGGGCCGTCGCCGGCATCGGCGCCGCCGTTGCGGTGGGCGCTGACACGCTGCTGAACCGAACGCCGCAGCACGACGCGAGCGCCGCGCTCGATGCGCCGGCGCCACTCCAGGGGAGCCAGACGATCGATTTCTACGGCCGGCATCAGTCGGGAATCGCCACGACGCCGCAGGCGCACGCGACGTTCGTCGCGCTCGATCTGCACGATGACACCGATCGCGACGCGCTGCGGCGCATGATGCAGATTCTCACCGAAGACGCCGCGCGCCTGACGCAGGGTGATCCCGCACTCGCCGACTCCGAGCCCGAACTCGGCACGGTGCCCGCCCGTCTCACGGTGACATTCGGCTTCGGCCCGCGATTCGTCACGCGAGCTGCGGGATCAGCCGCCCTCCCCGAGTGGCTCGGGCCGTTGCCCGCATTCACCATTGATCGCCTCGAACCGGCTTGGAACGACGGCGACCTGCTGCTGCAGATCGCCTCGGACGACGCGTTCACCGTGGCGCACGCCACCCGCATGCTGCTGAAAGATTCCCGCAGTTTCGCGTCGGTGCGGTGGAGCCAGACCGGGTTTCGCCGCGCGCTCGGCTCCGAGCCGCCGGGCACCACGATGCGCAATCTGTTCGGTCAGGTCGACGGCACGTCGAACCCGAAGCCCGAAGACGCCGACTTCGACGCACTCGTGTGGGCGACCGAGGGATGGCTCGCCGGCGGCACGAGTTTCGTGCTGCGCCGCACGCACATGAACCTCGACAAGTGGGATCGGCTCGACCGCAGCGGCCGGGAGCAGTCGGTCGGGCGCACGCTCGCGAACGGCGCGCCGCTCACCGGGGTCCACGAGCACGACGAGCCCGACTTCGCGGCGAAGACGAGCATCGGATTCCCGGTGATCCCCGAGTTCTCGCACATTCGGCGGGCGCGTTCGGAGAACACCGACGAACGCATCTATCGCCGGGCGTACAACTACGACCACGCACCGGCAGGCTCCGAGATCTCGGATAGCGGGTTGCTGTTCGTCTCGTTCCAGGCCGACGTCACGAAGCAGTTCGTGCCGATTCAGCGTCGTCTTGACGAGCTCGACCTGCTCAACGAGTGGACCACACCGATCGGCTCGGCGGTGTTCGCGATTCCACCGGGCTGCTCAGAGGGCGGCTACATCGGCGAGACGCTCTTCGCGTGAACCGAAGCGCATCACCCTGAAAACGCACGCAGGCGCGCACTCGAGAGTGCGCGCCTGCGTGTCCACACGGGGTCACCCCCGCCACATGATGCGAACGTATCGGTGGAGCCGCGGGGAATTGAACCCCGGTCCACTTCGACGATTCCGTGCCTTCTACGAGCGTAGTTCGTGCAAGCGTTCTACTCGGCCCCGCACGTTGTCACGAACACCTCGTGCGACAGGCCCAGTTCCAGTGAAAGTCCCGATACGCCCTGAAACGCGACGTACCAGCGAGCCCCCTAAATGACGCCAGGAAACCGGGGCGGAGGCCCACCCGACCTGACGGACTCGGTCTCGTGCTTAGGCAGCGAGAGCGAAGTCGGTGCGCTTAGCGTTGGCACCTATGGTTTGCGAAGGGCGTTTACGAGATAACTCCGCGTCCTCGGCCCGCTTCTCACAGTCTCAAAATCGACGTGTCGAAACCGATCGGCCCCGGGAGTGCACCGGATACTCCGGTGCGGTCGGGACGTTCGCATCATGCGCTGTGGAATTTTCAGTTCCGGTGCGAGCACCGGCACAACCGGCGTTCACCGGAGCGTTCAGCCTATCAGCCCGACGTGCGCGAAGCGAACCTGGGCAGCGTCGCCGCGTCAGCGCTCAGCGAACTCGGATCAATACCGAGCGACCAGCCGGCGACGTCCGCCACGAAATGGCGCGATGCCGGGTGATCGAACGGGTGCGCGTTGTTCGAGTAGGCCCCGACTGCGTCAACGGCCAGGTAGATCCGCGTGCTCGCGGCAACGGCGTCAACGGCAGTGAAGGCGCCCGTCACCACTCCTGACTCGATCAGCTCGACCATGCGGTGACGATCGAGCGTCTCCTGCTCATCGATCACGGCCGCGAGACGCGGCATGAACCTGGCCATGTGCCGCGCATTCAGCCACAGTCTGCAGAGCTCGAACGCTTCGGGGCTTTCCGCCCGCTGCACGAAACCCGCCATGCGCATCAGCGGCGGCGCACCGATGTCTGCCGAGCCGAACAGCCAGTCGCGCTCACGGGTCACCGCGAACACGAACGCATCGACGACGAGGTCATCGACCGCCGGAAAGTAATGCCCGATCAAGCCGGGGCGCACCCCGAGCGGCTCCGCAACCGCGCGCAGGGTGATCCGCTCGAGGCCGCCGGTCAACGCGATTCGAGCGGCTTCCTCGACGATCTCGGCGCGACGCGCCTCCGCCGACTTGCGCACACGGCCCGACGGGCTCGCGGTCTCGACCAGTGCCGAAGGGTCGCGCGGCACCTCGCTCAGTCGCCCATCCGGTTGCGCTGGCGCATGGCGCGCTCGGCCTCGCGCTTGTCTTGCTGCTCGCGCAGCGCCTGACGCTTGTCGTACTCGCGCTTGCCTCGCGCGAGCGCGATCTCCACCTTCGCACGACCGTCCAAGAAGTAGAGGCGCAACGGCACGACCGTCACCCCGCCCTCGCGGGTCTTCTGGTACAGCTTGTCGATCTGCTGTCGGTGCAGCAGCAGCTTGCGCTTGCGGCGCGGCGCGTGGTTCGTCCACGAGCCATTGAGGTACGCGGGAATGTACGCCGCGTCGAGCCAGGCTTCGCCGTGCTCGATGAAGACGTACCCGTCGACGAGCGACGCGCGACCCATGCGCAGCGATTTCACCTCGCTTCCGGTGAGCACCATGCCGGCCTCGTACGTGTCGAGAATCTCGTACTCGTGCCGGGCCTTCTTATTCGAGGCGATCAGCTTCTCGCCGGTCTCCTTGGGCATGGCACTTCCTTTCTCGCGCGGACGGACCTCCCAGCATACCGCGCCGACTACACCCGCAGGTATCGCGTAATAGCGATCTTCGCCGCGATCGCCGAGAGGACGACGCCGACCAGGATCAGGATCGGGGGCACGATCAACGATTGTTCCACGGTGATGTAGCTCGTGAACGGTACCTCACTCACCAGGAACCCCTGCACGAAAAACTTCACGATGGCGACCGAAGCCGCACTCGCGAGCACCGCGCCGATGAGCGCCGCGATGATGCCTTCCAAGATGAAGGGGGTTTGAATGAACCGGTTCGACGCGCCGACCAATCGCATGATGCCGATTTCACGACGCCGCGAGTACGCCGACAGGCGAATCGTCGTGGAGATCAGCAGCATCGCGGCGATGAGCATCAGACCCGCAATGGCGATCGCGGTGTAGCTCGCTGCTCCGAGGAAGAGGAAAATGCGGTCGAGCAGGCTTCGCTGATCGGAGACGCTTTGCACGCCGGGAATGCCGGCGAATGTCTCCTGGATGATGTCGGAACGCGACGGATCTTTCAGCTTGATCCAGAACGTCTGGTTGAGCTGCTCCGGCTTGGTGATCTCGACGATCGGGTTGCCCTCGAACTGCTTCGTGAACTCCTCATATGCCTGATCGTGATCGACGAAGAAAGAATCCTCGATATAGGGCGCGAGGGTATCCGAGTCCAGTGCTGCCTGCACTGCGGCGATCTCTTCTTCACCCGCGTCCGAACCCGAGCACGTCGCGCTCTGGTCGTAATCAGTGCAGAGGTACACCGCGACCTGGGCGCGGTCGTACCAGAACGTCTTCATCTGCTGCACCTGCAGCTGCATCAGAATGGCGGCACCGACGAACGTGAGCGACACGAACGTCACGAGCACCACCGAGATCACCACGGAAAGGTTGCGGCGGAAGCCGCTCCACACCTCACCGAGTACGAGTCCCACCCTCATCGAACCGGCCCCACATCCGTCTGGTCATCGTCTTTGCGCTTGAGGCCGAGGTGCTCGGCGAGACTGCCCGTCTCGGCCATCTGCACCGGGTCCAAGGGCTTACCGGGCTCGAGGAACGTCGGGATGCGCTTGCCACCGCGATCCTGAGCATGCACCGTCTCGTCGAGATCGTCGTCATCGCCGAACGGGTGCGGCTCCTCGAAGACCGAAGCCTCATGCACCGGCGGAGTCGATTCGACATCGTCCGTGGCCGGCGCATCTGTGCTCGGGACCTCGGCAGGCTCAGGGCTCACTGCTGCGGCCACGACACCCGCGGCGGCCTCGGCGAGCTCGGGCTCGCGCTCGGTCGCCTCCTGCACAACGGCGGCCTGCGGCAGGTCACCGATCAGTTCTGGGGCGAGTGCGGCGCGCACCACGGCTTCCGAGGTGCGCAGCACCTGCACCCCGGCGTCAGAGAGATCCGCAATGGGAATCGAGGCGGTCTGGCCGTATCCGCCGCCGACCTCGTCGCGCACGACGACACCCTGCGAGAGCTCGACGACGCGCTGCTGCATGATGTCCACGAAGGTGGCCTCGTGCGTCGCCATCACCACGGTCGTGCCGGCAGCGTTGATCGCGCGCAGCAACTGCATGATGCCGAGGCTCGTAGCGGGGTCGAGGTTGCCCGTGGGCTCATCGGCGAGCAGGATCGCCGGCTTGTTGACGATCGCACGTGCGATGGCGACGCGCTGCTGTTCACCGCCCGACAGCTCATGCGGAAAGCGCTTCGCCTTGTTCGCCAGTCCGACCATTTCGAGCGTGTCGGGCACGGCCTCCTGAATGAAGCCGCGCGACTTGCCGATCACCTGGAGGGTGAAGGCCACGTTGTCGTAGACGGTCTTGTTCGTGAGGAGACGGAAGTCCTGGAACACGGTTCCGAGGTTCCGACGGAAGTACGGAACCTTGCGCGAGGAGATCTTGCTGAGGTCTTGCCCCAGCACGTGAATCTTCCCGGCACTCGGCTGATCCTCACGAAGGATCAACCGCAAGCAGCTGGATTTCCCAGAACCGGATGCGCCCACGATGAAGACGAACTCGCCGCGGTCGACCTTGAGGTCGATGCCGTCGAGTGCCGGTTTCGCGGTGCCCCGGTATTTCTTGGTGACGTTCTCGAAGAGGATCATGACGAGACGACTGTACGCCCTCGCGCCCGCGCGACGCCCCAGGCGCGCTGCGACGCGCGCGCTTCGGGCGAACTCTCAGTCGTTCTTCGACAGCGAGCGCCACCGGATGCCGGCGGCGATGAAACCGTCGAGATCGCCGTTGAACACCGCTTCGGGCTGCGACGCTTCATGGCCGGTGCGCAAGTCTTTCACGAGCTGCTGACCGTACAAGAAGTACGAGCGGATCTGGTCGCCCCAGCTGGCGGTGATGCTGCCGGCCAGCTCCTTCTTCTTCGCGGCTTCCTGCTCGCGCTGCAGCAGCAGCAGGCGCGTCTGCAGCACGCGCATGGCTGCCGCGCGGTTCTGAATCTGCGACTTCTCGTTCTGCATCGACACGACGATGCCCGAGGGGAGGTGCGTGATGCGCACGGCGGAGTCGGTGGTGTTCACCGACTGGCCGCCGGGTCCCGACGAACGGTACACGTCGACGCGAATATCGGTCTCGGGCACGTCGACCTCGGTCGCCTCCTCGAGCAGCGGGATCACTTCGACGCCCGCGAAGCTGGTCTGGCGCTTGTCTGCGGAGCCGAAGGGGCTGATGCGAGCGAGGCGGTGCGTGCCGGCCTCGACCGAGATGGTGCCGAACGCGTAGGGCGCATCGATTTCGAAGGTGGCCGACTTGATGCCCGCCCCCTCCGCATACGACGTGTCGAGTACCTTCGTCGGGTAATCGTGCTGCTCGGCCCACCGCAGGTACATGCGCAGCAGCATCTCGGCGAAGTCGGTCGCGTCGTCGCCCCCGGCGCCCGAGCGAATCGTGACCACCGCGGCGCGCTCGTCGTACTCGCCCGAGAGCATCGTCTGCACCTCGAGATCTTGAATCACCTTCTCGAGTGCGGCCAGCTCCTCGGTCGCCTCCGCCGCCGAATCCTCGTCGTCGGCTTCCTCGGCCAGCTCGATGAGCACCTCGAGGTCGTCGAGGCGCTGCTCGACACCGCGCAGACGCTTGACGCGCGCCTGGCGATGCGACAACCCACTGGTAACCTTCTGCGCGGCCGCCGGATCGTCCCAGAGGTCGGGGGCCGCCGCCTGCTCTTCGAGTTCGATGATCTCGCGATCGAGCTTCGGCAGATCCGTCACCGCGGCGATATCGGCGTAGGTGGAGCGGAGCGCGCGGATGCGGGCGGAGAAATCAAGGTCGAGCATGAGGCCCAAGCTTACTCGCCGCGCACCCGCGTCAGATCACGGCTTCGGAGATGCCGGCCGCACCAACCGCCTCGCCTTCACTGCGCCACGCCTCGGCGAGTCGCGACACCGCCGCGATCAGCGTGGACTCCGGTGCCGAGAACGGCAGCCGCACGAAACGCTCGAAGGTGCCGGGGCTGCCGAACCTGGGGCCGGGCGGCAGGTGCACCCCGTAGGCGGATGCGGTGCGGCTGAGTCGCGTGCTCGCTCGCGACCCGAGATCGGCCCACACGCAGACGCCGCCGCCAGCCGCAGAGAGCCGCCACTCGGGCAGTTCGAGCGCGACGCGCTCCACCAACACGCGGTGGCGCTCGGTGAGTTGCGCGGAACGCTCGGTCAGAATCTCGTCGTACTGCTCGAGGGCCAGGAGCGCGAGCACCTGCTCCCACGTGCCCGTTCCGAGATCACCGACCCGGCGCGCAGCTTCCAACCGCACGATCAGATCGGGCGCGGCTCGCACCCACCCGACGCGCATGCCGCCCCAGACCGTCTTGCCGAGCGATCCGATGGTCAGGATCGCATCCTCATGATGCGCCTGCTCCGCGAACGCCGCGAACGGTTGCAGAGTTCGGGGCTTCCCCAGCGTCAATTCGGCGGTCGTCTCATCCGCGATGACGTAGCCCCCCTGACCGGCGAGCACCGTGATGAGTCCGCGCTTGACCCCATCGGGCATCGTGAGGCCGGTCGGGTTGTGATGATCCGGAATCAGATAGGTGAGCTTGGGGCTCGTGCGCTCCGCGATCTCGAGCAGTGCAGCGGCATCGTAGGGTTCTGCTGCCAACGGGCCGCCGATCGGCAGCTCGGCGACGAGCGCCCCCGTTGCGGCGAGCGCCTCCCGTGCGTGCGGATAGCTCGGCGATTCGATGAGACTCCGATCGCCGCGCCGCAGCAGTGTGCGAGCGATGAGAAAGATCGCGTGCTGCGCGCCCAGCGTCACCATGATGTGCTCGGGCGACGTCGGCAAGCCGCGCGCGGTGTAGCGGTCGGCGATCGCAGCGCGGAGGGCCGGCAAGCCGAGCGTGTCGTACCCGATCTGCGCGAAAGCCTCGGGGTGCTCCGCCATCGCTCGGGCGTTGAGCGATGCCATGCCGTTCCAGGGCTCGGGGCACGCGCTCGACAGATCGATGCCGGCGCTCGCACCCGCCCACAGGCCAGCCCGTGGGCCGCCACCACCCCGCACCACCGTGCCCGAGCCGCGACGCGAGGCGACGACACCGAGTTCGCGAAGCCGCTGATACCCCGCCGCGACCGTGGTTCGACTGACGCCGAGGGCGTCGGCGAGCGGCCGCTCGGCCGGCAGCGTCGTGGCCGGGGCGACCCGCCCATCGCGCACGAGCAGCGCGATGCTCTCCGCGAGCTCGCGGTAGCCATGCCCCTTGCCGCGCCAGGCGCCGAGCAGCTCCGCCAGTCGCCGGGCGCCCAGTCGCTGCGGGGTCCACACTTCATTCATCAGGCCACTCTATGCAGATTGGCATCTTGTCGACAAGGCCAATTGGCGGTGAACTATCTCCATGTTCGCTCGACTCGCACGTCTCATCCCCGGCCTCCTGCTCTACGGAGTCGCCGACGCCTTCATGATCCGCGCCGCCGTCGGCGTCGACCCCTGGACGGTCTTCGCCCAGGGCCTCTCACTGCAGACCGGACTCGGCATCGGGATCCTCACCAACATCGTCGGCGTGCTCGTCTTGCTGCTCTGGTGGCCGCTGCGGCAGAAGCCAGGAATCGGCACCGTGCTCAACATCCTGCTGGTCGGGCCCGGGATCGAACTCGGCCTCTGGCTGCTCCCCACCCCGCAGACGCTCGTCGTGCGCATCCTCTTCTTCGCGATCGGACTGCTGCTGCTCGCCGTCGCCAGCGGCATCTACATCGGCGCGAACCTCGGCCCCGGCCCCCGCGACGGCCTCATGACCGGCATCCACCGTCGATTCGGCAGCCCGATCTGGGTCGGCCGCACGGGCGTCGAAGTCACTGTGCTGCTCATCGGCTGGTGGCTCGGCGGCAACGTCGGCGTCGGCACCGTGGTCTTCGCGGTGCTCATCGGGCCGCTCTGCTCGATCACGCTGCCGTTCTTCGCGGGCCGGGCGATCCGGCGCCCCGCGACCACCCCCGAAGCGGACACGACGAAGCCCGCCGCATCAGACCGGGAAGCATCGCTCCCCTCCTGACGCGACGGGCTTCGCCCGCGCGGTGCGCTACACCTCGTCGCTCACCTTGTTGAAGCCGGTGACCGGCTGACTCTCATCGAACGACGCCACCTTGCGGCGGAATCCCTTCGTCAAGAAGACGAGGTAGAGCACGCCGAGGCCCGTCCAGATCAGGCCGCCCAGCAGCGCATGCCCGTCGAGGTTGACCCACAGGAGCCCGGTCAGCAACGTACCCACCACCGGCATCACGATGTAGGTAAAGATGTCCTTCGGCGTGCGGCGGCGGCCCTTGCGGATCGCGAACCAAGCGATCACCGACAGATTCACGAAGGTGAACGCGATCAGCGCGCCGTAGTTGATGTAGGCGGCGATCATCTCAAGGGTGAACGCGATCGCGAGCAGCGAGATCGCTCCCGTCAGCACGATGTTGAAGGTCGGGGTGTGCGTCTTCGGATTGATGTAGCCGAAGACCTTGCTCGGGAGCACGTTGTTGCGCCCCATCACGAGCAGCATGCGCGACACCGAGGCATGCGAAGCCAGACCCGAGGCCAGTGTCGCCGCAAAACCAGCAGCCGTCAGCACTGCGGAGAACACCTTGCCGCCGACCAACTCGCCGATGATCGGCAGCGTGCTGTCTTCGACGAACTGCATGTCGCCGCCCGGCGCGAACTCGTTCCAGTCCGCGAAACGCTGCTGCGTGAAGTACCCGGCGATCAAGAAGATCGCGCCGCCCAGCACCACGGTGAGCAGAATCGCCTTCGGCATGATCTTGGGCGTCTTCGCCTCTTCCGCGTACATGGTGACCGCGTCGAACCCGATGAACGAGAAGCACACGATCGTGGCTCCCGCGAGCACGGCACCGAACTCGACGCCGCTGTGGAAGAACGGCTGGATCGTGACGACGCCGTTGTTGCCCGCACCGCCCGCGAGCTGCACGATCACCATGAAGACGAACACCGCCATGACCACGATCGAGAAGATCAGCAGCAGCATGTTGATGTTCGACGTGCCGCGCATCGTGAGGTAGATGATGCTCGTCACGAAGATCACGTACACGATCACCCACACCGCGCCCGGGATACCGGGGAAGAACGCTTCCAGGTAGCTGCGAATGATGAGGCAGTTCACCATGGGGAGCAGCATGTAGTCGATCAGCGCCGTCCACCCGACCACGAAGCCCACGTTGGGATGCATGGATTCACGCGCGTACGTGTACGCCGACCCGGCGCTCGGAATGGCGCCAGCCATCTTCCCGTAGCTGATCGCCGTGAAAATCATCACGATCAGGGCCACCAGATACGCGAGCGGTACGACGTTGTTCGTGTCGCGCGCGACCAGACCGAAGGTGTCGAACACGACGGTCGGAGTCATGTAGCCGAGACCGAGGCCGACGATCGCCCACAGCCCGAGGCTGCGCTTGAGTCGGGCGCCGTTCGACGATGCCGGAGCGGATAGTGCCGTCATGTTCTCTCCTTCAAGAACAGCTGCTCACTCGAGCGATGTCGCGCCGAGCAGCTTCACTGGGGCAATAGGGGGATCACCAAGCCATCATCTTGCACCCGTCGTGCGGACGCACGCAAGCGAACAGTCTGCACAGGGGTCAATTTTCCGAATGTGCGCGGTGAATTCACCTGCCCGAAATGTGGAAATAGGCTGAATATCTACTTTCGTTCTTCGGATTCCTTTGCGCTTTCGGGGTTTGACTGCAAGAATCAGAAGCGTGAGCAGCAAACGCACAACGCCGGCGCTCGATTCCACGTCGAAGGCGATCATCGAGCAACTCCAGCGAGATGGCCGTCGATCGTACGCGGAGATCGGCAAGGCGGTCGGCCTCAGCGAGGCCGCCGTGCGCCAGCGCGTGCAAAAGCTCACGGATGCCGGGGTCATGCAGATTGTTGCCGTGACCGACCCGATGAGCCTCGGCTTCAGCCGTCAGGCCATGCTCGGCATCCGCGTATCCGGCGACACCAGGGTCGTTGCCGATCGCCTCGCCGAAATGTCAGAGATTGCCTACGTCGTACTCAGCGCGGGCTCCTTCGACATTCTCGCCGAGGTCGTCTGCGAAGACGACGAGGGGTTGATCGAACTGCTGAACGACCAGATCCGCAAGATCGAGGGCGTGGCATCGACCGAATCGTTCGTCTACCTTCAACTCACCAAACAGAAATACGACTGGGGAACACGATAACCATGTCTTACGATCCCACTGCTGCGGTAGACACTGCCGCGCTTCAGGCTTCTGCGAAGAAGCACATGTGGCCGCACTTCACCAACCGCAAGGTGCTGAACGACGGCATCCCCGTCATCACCCGCGCCGAAGGTCACCACATCTACGACGCTGCCGGCAAGCAGTACATCGACGGCCTCGCCGGCCTGTTCGTGGTCAACGCCGGCCACGGTCGCGAGCGCATCGTGCAGGCTGCGGCCAAGCAGATGCAGCAGCTCGACTTCATGCCGATCTGGTCGTACGGCCACCCGGCTGCGATCGAACTCTCGGAGCGCCTCTCGTCGTACGCCCCCGGCGAGATGAACAAGGTCTTCTTCACCACCGGTGGTGGCGAAGCTGTGGAGTCGGCATTCAAGCTGGCGAAGCACTTCTGGAAGATCAAGGGCCAGCCGATGAAGCACAAGGTCATCTCGCGCTCGGTCGCCTACCACGGCACCCCGCAGGGCGCGCTGGCCATCACCGGCATTCCCGACATGAAGAAGTTCTACGAGCCGCTCACCCCGGGCGGCCACCGTGTGCCGAACACGAACTTCTATCGCGCCGACGAGATGGGCGCTCCCTCGAACGACCTCGAGGCCTTCGGCCAGTGGGCCGCGAACCGCATCGAAGAGGCGATTCTCTTCGAGGGCCCCGAGACTGTTGCCGCCGTATTCCTCGAGCCGGTGCAGAACTCGGGCGGATGCTTCCCCCCGCCCCCCGGATACTTCAAGCGCGTGCGCGAGATCTGCGATCAGTACGACGTGCTGCTCGTCTCGGACGAGGTCATCTGCGCCTACGGTCGCGTCGGCGAGTTCTTCGCTTCGAAGGCACTCGGCTACGAGCCCGACATCATCACGTCCGCCAAGGGCATCACCTCGGGCTACGTTCCCCTCGGTGCGATGATCGTCTCGGACAAGGTGTCGGAGCCGTTCAACTCGGTCGACAACACCTTCTACCACGGCTTCACCTTCGCCGGTCACCCGGCAGCGGCGGCTGCGGCGCTCGAGAACCTCGATATCTTCGAGGAAGAGGACCTCAACGGCCGCGTGCGCGAGAACAGCCCGCTGTTCCGCGCCGAGCTCGAGAAGCTGCTCGACATCGACATTGTCGGTGACGTGCGCGGCGAGGGCTACTTCTTCGGCATCGAGCTGGTGAAGGACAAGGCCACCAAGGAGACCTTCAACGAGGAGGAGTCGGATCGACTGCTCCGCGACTACCTCTCCCCCGCACTGTGGGAGGCCGGCCTCTACTGCCGCGCCGACGACCGTGGAGACCCCGTCATCCAGCTCGCTCCCCCGCTGACCATCGGTCCGTCGGAGTTCGCCGAGATCGGTGGCATCCTGCGCAGTGTCTTGAAAGACGCGTCCTCCAAGATCTGATCGCAAACCCCGATTCGGGATCGGTGTGGCCCCCTCGCCTGACGGCGTGGGGGCCACACCCGTTTCTGCACGTGGACGCAGCGCGCGGGTCCCCACTCCCCGCCCCGTGTCCCGCGCCCCGTGTCCCGTGTCCCGTGTCCCGTGTCCCGCGAGTGTGAGGGTAAACGCTGAGTGTGAGGGTAAAACTCGAATGCGAGGCGAAAGACAGGTGTTGAGCCCTCGTACTCACGGTTTCCCCTCGTTCTCACGATGCAAGCAAGCGCATACGCTGCCCCGTTTCAAGCGCCGGTACTCGCACTCCGAACGCCTGCAGCCGGTTCCCCAAGGCGCGAGCCGTGTTCGCATGTGATGGTTCCCACCTTGCGAGAGCGAACTGCGAGACTCCCCGAATCTCATCTTCGCGTCGCTTCTCCCGCATCACCGCCTGCAATGCAGACCTTTCGCCTCGCAGCGACGGATCGCTGTACTTCGATACGCCGTCGACCTCGCCAAACGTTCGTTGCCCCAAGAACTCGAAGTCGACCCAGTAAACGGCACCACTGGGGCCCACGACACGCACCTGAATCTCGACCGGCACACGGAGTCGCGTCAGTTGCAAGCGGCTCACGCTCTCTGCCACAGAATCGGCTCGAGGGTCGGCGAGCTCAAGGATCTGCCGTGCGCGTGTGTTTCCACGATACCCAGCATGACGCCCCAATCGTCCCAGATGCTCCGCACGCCAGGATTCGACCTCAGCAGGCAATCCCGATTTGCATGCCCCGAACTGGAGGCGTAGTCCCGCGTCCGCAGCGGAGATCGCAGTATTCATCGTGGCAAACCGCATCAGATCGATCATGGTGCGGTCGAGGCTCGTGAAATTCATCCCCGCGATCGACACGATGTCCGCGTGCGGAGTCTCGAGGACATGACGCTGAACGATTGGCGAACTCCGCCCCGGTGCCGCAGGCGGAGTAACGACGTGCGCCCGCCCATCGCGTTCCGAGACGAGGGGCAATCCCCAGATCACAGCTGCAGACTGATGCGAAAACACTGGACGGCGCGCGGCCTGCAGTTCCGCTACGGCAATCGTGCGCGCCAGCACTCGCTGTTCGTGAAACCAGCCCTCCCACGTCGACTGGTCGACATAGCACCCGCGTATCACTCGAACGAGGCGCCCCTCGTTCACCGCCGCGGTAAGTGCGCGCGATTCGACGAGGTCGATAGCGCGATGCCGGAAGATGAGCTGCTTGCGCATGCTGAGAATTCTTGCGGCAACAGGTGCGTCAAACATCCTCACATCTTGGCCGCTCGTCGTCGTGCGTTCGTCGCTGTCCCCAGAAACTCACACCATTGCGGACCCAGACGGGCGTGTGAGCGCATGATGTTGGTGCACATGCCGATCAGTGCGTCGATGCCAAACCCTATCGGGGGCGCACGCACGCGGATAGTATTCGAGGCATGAGCAGCTTCGAGCCCCAGCAGCCGACTCAGCAGCCTGCCTCCCCGCAACAACCGCAGAGCCCACCACCCCCGCAGTACGCACCGCAGCAACCGCAGCAGCAGTTCGCCGCTCCACAGCAGTTCCAGCAGCATTATCAACAGCAATACGCCGCCCCAACGCCGCAGCCCCGCGGCGTCCCAAGCGTCGGCAAGCTCAACGTTCCCGGCATCATCGCCCTCGCCGTGCTCGCGCTGTCGTCGCTGATGTCATTGTTTCTCCCGCTCCTCATAAGGATAGGGATGGAGTTCGACTCCTACGCCTTCGCCTCGACGATCTCCTGGGTCGTGAACGGCTCAGCGATCGTCATTGCGGGCGTTCTCGCCATCATCGGGCTGGTCTCGAAGACGATGACGCGCTGGCGGTGGACGGCCATCGGCGCCGCGGTCTCCGCGGCCCTCGGGGCGCTGTCATTCGTGTTCAGCCTGTTCAGCGGCTTTTTGGCGGCGGCGTTCTAAAACATCGACACCCCTCGAACAACGCAGAAGCGCCCGCCACCATAAGATGACGGGCGCTTCGCAGATGGTGCGTCAGACGATCATGCGATCGCCGCGAACCTGAAACGACTAGCGGCGCAGACCGAGACGCTCGATGAGCGAGCGGTAGCGCGTGATGTCGACGTCCTGGAGATAACCCAGGAGACGGCGACGCTGGCCAACGAGCAGCAGGAGGCCACGACGCGAGTGGTGGTCGTGCTTGTGCTCCTTGAGGTGCTCGGTCAGATCCTTGATACGACGGCTGAGCATCGCGACCTGAACCTCGGGGGAACCGGTGTCACCGGGCTTGGTTGCGTACTCATCGATGATCGCCTTCTTGACCTCTGCATTCAGTGCCATAGGGATCCCCTTCCTCTTGCTGCGCGGCGCCTTCAGCGGGGTGCTGGGGCTCTCTTTATCCGCGGCCGTATTCACGGCAACCTGAACAGCTTAGCAGTATTCGTGCATTCATGCGCGACGAGCCCGGTGCTGCTCGCACGAGACCTCGTCACCGTTTCGAAACACGATCGGTACGACAGCGAAACTCCCGGGGAACGGCTGTGAAACAGCGACCCCGCACACTGGTCACACTGTGGCGGCCTCGGCCCGCACGAGAGAAAGGCAGCAGCATGGAACTCACCCCCTCGGATGTGTGGACGCTGACCAGCGCAGCACTCGTCCTCATCATGACCCCGGGCCTCGCGCTCTTCTACGGCGGCCTCGTCCGCGTCCGCTCCGTCGTCAACATGATGCTCTTCAGCGTCAGCGCCATGGGCGTCGTCGGAGTGCTCTGGATCCTCTTCGGATACAGCATGAACTACTTCGCCGAAGGCGAGAGCGGGTTCGCCGGCAGCCCGTTCAAGGACTTCGGTCTCATCAACACCGACCCCGCGAGCTTTATCGGCGTCGGCTTCGGCGCCGTCTTCGCGATGATCACCGCCGCCTTGATCTCGGGCGCGATCGCAGACCGCGTCGGCCTCGGATCCTGGGTGCTCTTCTCGGGGATCTGGGCGACCTTCGTGTACTTCCCCGTCGCCGCGTGGGTCTGGGGCGGTGGCTGGATTCAGAACCTGGGCAGCACGCTCGGGCTCCCCGATGTGATCGACCTCGCCGGCGGCACGGTGATCCACATCAATGCGGGCGCCGCTGCACTCGCGCTCGCCATCGTCGTCGGAAAGCGCATCGGCTTCGGGAAGGGATCGCACCAGCCCCACAGCATCCCGCTCGTCACCATTGGCGCCGCCCTCCTGTGGTTCGGGTGGATCGGCTTCAACGGCGGCCTCGCAACGGAAACCGGCGAGGCCGGCCTGATCCTGGTGAATACGCTTGCAGCCCCCGCAGCCGGCATCATCGGCTGGATCATCATCGACGCGCTGCGCGGCAAGAAGCCGGGCGTCATCGGAGCGGCATCGGGCGCTGTCGGCGGCCTCGTCGCCATCACCCCCGCCGCTGCGAGCCTCTCCCCGGTGTGGGCGCTGCTGCTCGGCCTCATCGCCGGCATCGCCTGCGCGTTCGCCATCGACTGGAAGTATCGCCTGGGCTACGACGATTCGCTCGATGTGGTCGGCCTGCACCTCGTCGCCGGCGTCATCGGATCGCTCTACCTCGGCTTCTTCGCCTTCGACGACGGGTTGTTCACGGGCGGCGATGCCGGCCTGCTGCTGGTGCAGACCATCTCGGTGGTCGCGGTGATGGTGTACTCCTTCGTCGTCTCGCTCATCATCGCCCTCGGCGTGAAGCTGGTGACCGGCCTCCGCGTTCCGCCGCAGGTCGAAGAAGCAGGCATCGACTTCGCCGCGCACGGCGAGGAAGCGTACGCCTACGCAGAGCCTGAAGTGGTGAACGCGCAACTGCGCTGATCCGCTTCACCGATACACGGGGCCCGGCCGATGACGCCCGGGCCCCGTTCTGCTGCGCCGACGCAGTAGGCTCGCAGCATGAGCGACTCCTCCGATTCCAGCGCAGCACCCGCACACGACCCGCAGGCCCTCGCCGAACTCGCGGCCGAAATCGCGCAGCAGGCAGCCGCCCGCATCCTCGAACTGCGCGCGCAAGGCGTCGCAGTAGCGGCGAGTAAATCGAGCGCGACCGACATCGTGACCGCTGCCGATCAGGAGTCCGAGCAGCTCATCGTCGCCGCGATCCAGCAGGCGCGCCCTGACGACGGCATTCTGGGTGAGGAAGGTACCGGTATCGCCGGCACGAGCGGAATCACCTGGGTGATCGACCCGATCGACGGCACGGTGAACTACCTGTACGACCTTCCCGCCTACGCCGTCAGCATCGCCGCAACCGTGACCGACGCCACCGCGTTCGCCGATGGCCGCCGTGCGATCGCCGGTGCGGTGTGCAACCCGCGCACCGACGAGCTGTTCGTGGCTTGGCAGGGCGGCGGCGCGACCCGAAATGGCGAGCCGATCGCCATCACGGGCCAAGAAGATCTCTCGTTCTCGCTCGTGGCCACCGGATTCGGCTACACCGTCGAGCGTCGCGTCGAACAGGCTGCCATGGTGTCACGCCTCCTGCCGAAGGCTCGCGACATTCGGCGCATCGGGTCGGCCGCCTACGATCTCTGCCTGCTCGCGGCGGGCCGTCTCGACGCCTACTTCGAACGCGGACTGCAGCCGTGGGACTACGCGGCCGGAGTGCTGATTGCGAGCGAGGCGGGAGCCCGACTCCTCGGCCGCGATGACGCAACGCCTCCGGGTGAGCCGTTTCTGGTCGCCGGTTCGCCCGCGCTCGTCGAAGAGCTGCGCGACGTGGTGCTGGGCGGGAACGAGTAGCACCCAGCGGCCCGACGAACGGCGGGGTGTGCAGGATCGCCGATCCTGCACACCCCGCCGTCTATTGGGGCGGCTATACGCCCAGCGCGGCCTCGATCGGCCCGCGTGCGAAGAACAGCACGAAGCCGATCGCAACGACCCAAAGCAGCCAGTGAATGCGCTTGACGTGCCCAGAGAACGCATGCACGAGTACCCAGGCGACGAAGCCCGCCCCGATGCCGTTGGCGATCGAGTACGTCATCGGCATGACGGCAACCGTGAGGAACACGGGCAGCAGCACACGGAAGTCGGTCAAGTCGATGTGCTTGATCTGCGCCATCATCAGCGCGCCGACGATGACGAGCGCGGCCGCTGCGACCTCGGTCGGCACGATGTTGGTGAGCGGGGTGAAGAACATCGCGAGCAGGAACATGAGCCCGGTCACGATGTTCGCGAATCCGGTGCGCGCGCCCTCGCCGATGCCGGCACCGGACTCGATGAAGACGGTGTTTGACGACGACGACGTCAGGCCACCGGCGATTGCGCCGACGCCCTCAACGACGAGCGCGGACTTGAGGCGCGGGAAGTTGCCCTGCTCATCGGCGAGCCCCGCCTCGCGCGACAGCCCCGTCATCGTGCCCATGGCGTCGAAGAAATTGGTGAACAGCAGGGTGAATACGAGCATGACGATCGTGACCGCGCCGACCCGGCTCAGGTCGAAACTCACGGCGCCGACGAGGCTCAGGTCGGGCAGGCTGAACGGTGCCCCGCTGAGTGCCGGCACGGTGAGGCCCCAGCCGCCCGGGTTGTCGGTGCCTGCCCCGAGGTGCCAGATCGCCTCGACCACGACTGAGATGACGGTGCCGGCGACGAGGCCGATGAGCAAGCCGCCCTTGACCCGAGCGGCCACGAGCACCCCCGTGAGAATGAGCGTGATCACGAAGATGAGTGTCGGCACCGTGACGACCGATCCGCCGATACCGAGGCCGACCGGCGGAGACGAACTGCCCGTCGACGTCACGAATCCGGAGTTCACGAACCCGATAAAGGCGATGAACAGGCCGATGCCCACGGTAATCGCGAGCTTCAGCTCGACGGGAACCGCGTCGAAGATCATGCGGCGCAGGCCGGTCGCCGCGAGCAGCACGATGAGCACACCATTGATGACGACCAGGGCCATCGCCTCAGGCCAGGTGACCTGACCGACGACGGAGAACGCGAGGAAGGCATTGATGCCGAGGCCTGCCGCGAACCCGAACGGGAGACGCGAGACGAGGCCGAACAGGATGGTCATGACACCGGCGGTGAGCGCGGTGACGGCACTGACCGCGGGGAACGACAACGTGTCTCCGTTGACGTCGGCGCCGCTCGTCAGAATAATCGGGTTCAAAATGACGATGTACGCCATCGTCACGAAGGTCACGAGACCTCCGCGGACCTCGGTACCGAAGGTCGATCCGCGCTCCGAGATCTTGAAGTAGCGGTCAACACCACCCCATGCGCCCGAGGGCCGTTGCTCGTTCGTCACCTGCTGCGGGTCCGCCACGGGCCGCTCCAATCCGTCTTGCTGAGTGTTCACTGAACAAGAAGACGGTACCACCGCCCACAGACAGCTGAGGCCGCCCGCGGGTGCGGACGGCCTCAGGATTCACCGCACGAGACGGCGGTATCGGGTCAGCTTCAGCTGACGCCGAGCAGATCGATGACGAAGATGAGCGTCTTGCCCGAAAGGGGATGACCGCCCGAGGTGCCGTAGGCCTGCGCCGCGGGCACGATGAGCTTGCGGCGACCGCCGACCTTCATGCCGGGGATGCCGACCTGCCATCCCTGGATGAGGGCGCGCAGCGGGAAGTTGATCGATTCGCCGCGGTTCCACGACGAGTCGAACTCTTCGCCGGAGTCGTATTCGACACCGAGGTAGTGCACGTCGACCGTCGAGCTGGCGAGCGCTTCTTCGCCGGAACCCTCCACGATGTCTACGATCTGCAGCTCAGCGGGCGCCGGGCCCTCCGGGAATTCGATCTCCGGCTTCGTCTTCGGTGATTCAGTCATGACTTTATTCTGCTGGATCTCCGAGCGATTCGGGCTCCGAGTTCGCCCAGAGGGAAACCGTGTCGCAAGTGCTGGTGGCCGCGACGTGCGCGTCGCGTGCCCGTTGGGCCAGCGCAGCGCCCTACAAAGCCAGGCGCATTCCGCTGCACCCTACCTACAACCGCGTGCGGCATCAGATACCCTGAGTGGGTGAGATTCGCACACCTGATCCTTGCTCCGCACTCCGCCCCCGTTCTCGTCGCCATCGACGCAGATCGCTACGTCGCGCTGCGTGACCTCGGGGAGGCGTTCGACACCCTGCAGCAGCTCATTGAGGCCGGTGATATCGCTCTGGAGCGCGTCCGCGCCGCTGTCGCATCGCTCCCCGCCGATGCCTGGAAGCCCGTGGGCGACACGACTCACGCCCCGGCCGTCATCGGTGCGCCGATCGTGCTCGCGGTAGGCCTCAACTACGACGAGCATGCAAGCGAGCTCAGCCTCGACAACGACTCGGGTCCGGTACTCTTCTCGCTCTTCCCGAACTCGCTCGGAGCGCACGGCGGCCAGGTGCCGCTCGACGCCGAGGTCAGCGAAGAGGTCGACTACGAGGGCGAGCTCGGGGTGATCATCGGCAAGCCGGCGAAGAACGTCACCGCCGAAGAAGCGCTCGACTACGTCTTCGGGTACACCGCGATCAACGATGTGACGGCCCGCAACATCCAGTTCCAGGAGCCGCAGTGGTCGCGCTGCAAGTCGTTCGACGGCTTCACCCCCATCGGCCCGGTCGTCGTCACCGCCGACCAGATTCCCGATCCTCAGGCGCTGGCGCTGACCACCGACGTGAACGGCCTGCGGGTGCAAGACTCGACGACCGGCTTCATGATTCGCACGGTCGCGCAGCTCATCGCCTCGATTTCGCAGCAGGCCACACTGCTCCCGGGCACCGTCATCTCGACGGGCTCCCCCGGTGGCGCCGGCCGCTCGCGCAAGCCGCCGCTCTACCTGCGCCCGGGCACCGAGGTCACCGTGACCATCGAGGGCATCGGCGCACTCACCTCGCACTGCGTCGAGGCGTGACCCGCTCGACTCCTCGGGCACCAGAATGGGTGTCACTTTCTGCGCGATCTCACGCTGATTTCGCGCAGAAAGTGACACCCATTCATGGTGAGGGGCAGTACGTTGCGGTGAGACGGGCGCAGCTGCAACACCAAAGGGAGGGGAGGATCGGCTGATCCTCCCCTCCCTTTCGCATGTGATACCGCCCTACTTCGCGGACTTCTTCGTAACCTCGGGCCCCTCGCCATCCTCGAGCTTCTGCGGCGCCGCAATCGCGTTCTCCGCGATGATGTCGATCACGTCGGTCTCTGGGGCGAGGCCCGCGAGCTTCGACGGCTGCAAGATGTCGTCGAGCTGCGCCTGATCGAGCAGACCGCGCGAGGTGACGAGCTCGGAGACCTTTGCGTTGGTGGCGAGCGCCTCCTTGGCGAGCTTCGCCGCCTCGGCGTAGCCGATGACGGGCGCCAACGCGGTGATCACGGTGACCGATCGGGAGACCATGTCTTCCAGGCGGTCTTCGTTCGCGGTGATGCCGTCGACGCAGTTGACGCGCAGCGTCTGGCACGCGCGCTCGAGCCACGTGATCGACTGGAAGAGCGAGTGCGCGATGACCGGCTCGAACGCGTTCAGCTGCAGCTGCCCGGCCTCGACGGCCATCGATACGGTGACGTCGGCGCCAGCGACTGAGTACGCCACCTGTGTGACGGCCTCCGGGATGACCGGGTTGACCTTGCCGGGCATAATCGACGAGCCGGCCTGGCGGGCGGGCAGGTTGATCTCGCCGAAGCCGGCCTGCGGGCCCGATGAGAGCAGACGCAGATCGTTCGAGATCTTCGAGAGCTTCAGTGCGCTGCGCTTGAGCGCACCCGAGAACGTCACGAACACACCGGTGTCACTCGTCGACTCGACGAGGTCGCCCGCGGTCTCGAGCGGCAGCTCCGTGATGTCGCGGAGATGCTTGATGACCGCTTCCTTGTACCCGCGCGGCGCGTTGATGCCCGTGCCGATCGCGGTGGCGCCCATGTTGACCTCGCGCAGCAGCGAGACGGCCTCGCGCAGACGCTCGATGTCTTCGCGCAGCGTCACGGCGAACGCGTTGAACTCCTGGCCGAGCGTCATGGGCACGGCGTCTTGCAGCTGGGTGCGGCCGACCTTGATGATGTGGGAGAACTCGCGGCCCTTCGCGGCGAACGACTCGGCAAGCAGCCCGAGCTCGTCGAGCAAGCTGCCCAGCGAGAACGCGAGCGCGATCTTGATCGCGGTCGGGTACGTGTCGTTCGTCGACTGGCTGTGGTTCGTGTGATCGTTGGGGTTGATGAACGCGTAGTCACCCTTCGCGTGCCCCGCGAGCTCGAGCGCGCGATTCGTGATGACCTCGTTCGCGTTCATGTTCGTCGAAGTGCCGGCACCGCCCTGGATGACGCCGACCACGAACTGATCGTGCAGCATGCCCGTCTTGATCTCTTCGCAAGCACGATCGATCAGGGTGGCGCGCTGCTCATCGAGCGCGCCGATCTCAAGGTTCGCCCGCGCTGCGGCCTGCTTCACGCAGGCGAACGCACGGATGAAGTCGGGGTACACCGACACCGGGCGGCGCGCGATCGGAAAGTTCTCATGCGCCCGAGCGGTGTGCACCCCCCAGTAGGCGGAGGCGGGGATCTCGACGCTGCCGAGAGAGTCCGTTTCAGTGCGGGTCTGTGCGGACAAGAAATCACTCACCGTGAATCATGGCTCCATACTCGTGGAAAAGCGGCGCGAGCCGCCGGGACGCGACTCAGCCTACCGTCCTGGCGTGCACGCGGGCAGCGGTTCGGCCTGCGGCCGAATTATTGACCGAAACGGGCATCTGCGTACGTTCCTCGCCAGTGAAGCTTCGGCACGATTCGCGGCTCCCCGGCGCAGCTGAGTCGATAGCGTGGAGGCATGCGCATCGTTATCGCACCGGACAAGTTCAAGGGGTCGCTCGATGCCGGCGGAGTGGGCGCAGCGCTCGCCGAAGGAATACGGGCGAGCGCCCCCGACGCAGACATCACCGTGGTTCCCATGGCAGATGGTGGCGAAGGAACACTCGAAGCTGCGATCGCGAGCGGGTTCGTCGAGCATTCCCTGATGGTGGCCGACCCACTCGGGGCACCCCTCAGCGCCTCATTCGCGCTGCAGGATCACCTCGCGGTCGTCGAACTTGCGCGCTCATCCGGACTTGAGCTTCTTCCCCCAGCCCGCCGAGACGCTCTCGCAGCCACGTCGCGCGGAACGGGAGAGCTCATCGCCGCTGCGCTTGATGCCGGGGCAACGACCGTCGTGCTCGCCATCGGCGGAAGCGCATCCACTGACGGCGGAGCCGGAATGCTCGCCGCCCTGGGCGCGCGATTCCTCGACGAAGCCGACCACGAGCTCCCCGACGGCGGTGCCGCATTGACGCAGCTGCACCGCGCCGATTTTTCCCGTCTCGATCCGCGGCTCGCGACGACCCGATTCATCCTCGCCAGCGACGTCGACAACCCATTGCTCGGCCCGAGAGGCGCTGCGACCGTGTTCGGCCCCCAGAAAGGGGCCAGCCGTCACGATATCGTGCTGCTCGAATTGGCGCTCACGAGATTCGCGGCCCGCGTCATCGAGTCGTGGGAACCGAGCCGTTCGGGGGTCGACGCCACCGCTTCTCCGGGCGCTGGCGCCGCGGGGGGCGTCGGGTTTGCAGCGCTCCACATACTCGGCGCGGCTCCACGACCGGGCGTCGACATGGTTGCAGAGTTCACACGGCTGCGTGCACATTTGGCGGGGGCCGATCTCGTGATCACGGGCGAAGGATCGTTCGATCAGCAGAGCCTCGGAGGAAAGACCCCGGTCGGCGTCGAGCGCGCAGCTCGCTCGCTGCAGATTCCGACGATTGCCGTCTGCGGAACCACAGCACTCACCGAAGCCGAATGGCGAGCCGCGGGATTCGCGGGGTGCTACGCCGTGATGGACCGGGCTCCGAACCGCGCGGAGAGCATGCAACACGCGGATCGGTATCTCCAGGATATCGGTTGCGACATCGCGGCTCGCCTTCGCGACGGCTTGCAGGCCCGCGCGTAACCCCGCAGTACCCCGTGATTCACAACCAACCGAGGCCACCCAACGTCACGCGCGTGGGTCATGCCGATCATCGTCGCGGTCGTCCGGTTTCGCGCTGGGTATCGAATCACTGACCTCAGCCACGACGTCACTCACGCCGATCGCGCCCGTCGCCGAGCTACTCGAACCCTCTTGCGGCACCGACTCGCCGGCCCCGATGATCGGCGCAGAACGAGGCTCCCTCCTCAGCACCGCGATCGATGCGGTCAGCGTTTCGACCTGCGCGTTCGGGTCGTCGTCCAAGCCCGGTCGACCGGCGTGCGTGACGCGCACGTGGGTGCCGTCGCGGTGGAACCGCAGCTTCCGCTCCGAGAACAACCAGGCGAGGCCGATCCCGAACGCCAGCAAGCCCGCTGCAGCGCTGATGAACAGCGTCGAACGCGGCCCGAGCGCGTCGGCCGCAGCGCCGACCAGCGGAGCGCCGATCGGCGTGCCCCCCATGAGAATCGCCATGTACAGCGCGAGCACTCGGCCGCGCACCGCAGGAGCCGCGGTCGTCTGCACGAAGCCGTTCGCAGTCGTCAGCATCGTGGAGATCGCGAGCCCGAAGAAGACGAGGGTAGCCGCGAACGTCCAGAAGCTCGGCATCACCGCCGCGACGACACTGACAATTCCGACACCGCCCACCGCAATGATGACCACGCGCATGCGGGCCGCCGGACGCCTCGCGGAAAGCAGCGCCCCCGCCAAAGACCCGATCGCGAGCACCGAGGAGAGTAATCCGTAGTCGCTCGCACCCCGGCCGAACTCGATCGCCATGGTCGACGAGATCACCGGGAAGTTCATGCTGAAGGCGCCAACGAGAAAGACCATCGCGAAGATCACCAGCAGGTCATGGCGGCCACGCACATACCGGAAGCCCGCGGAGAGCTGGCGCCACTGCGATTCACGGCGCCCCGTCTGCGGCGGTTTGACCCTGCGTGTGCGAATTGCCGCGAGCGCGCCGAGTACGGCGAGGAACGAGACCGCATTGATCATGAACACCCAGCCCGAACCGATCGCGGCAATCAGCACCCCCGCGACTGCGGGGCCGATCAGTCGCGCCGAATTGAACGAGGCGGAGTTCAGTGCGACCGCATTCGATGTCTGCTCGAGACCGACCAGGTCAGAAACGAAGGCCTGGCGCGAAGTCGTATCGAAGGCATTCACGACGCCGAGCGCAAGCGCGAACCCGTAGAGATGCCAAAGCTCTGCCTGCCCCGTGATCAACAGCACACCGAGGCCTGCTGCCAGCAGCATCAGCAACGACTGCGTCACCATGAGCACGCGTCGACGGTCGAAGCGATCGGCAACCGCCCCGCTGAACGGCACGAGTAGCAGCTGCGGGCCGAACTGCAATGCCATCGTCGTGCCGACGGCCGCCGCATTGGTATCGGTGAGTTCGGTCAGCACCACCCAGCTCTGCGTGGTGGCCTGCATCCAGGCTCCGATGTTCGACACCAGCGCTCCGAAGAACCAGATGCGGTAGTCGCGTACGGAGAGCGAGCGGAACATGCTTGACACGGTGCGGGCGACCTCCTGGGCTACCCCTCTACCTTACGCCCGCTCTCTGCAGACACCGGGGACGTGGGCGACCGAGCGTCCGGAATCCCCTGGCTGCAGACTAGAACTTCCCACCCATATCGAGCAGGCGGCGAATGCGATCCGGAATCGGCGGGTGGGTCGCGAAGAGGCGCTGCACCATGCCTGGCTTCAACGGATCCGCGATCCAGAGGTGCGCCATGCTGGACTGCTGGCGCTGCAGCGGCTGCCCGTAGGTCGAGAGTTTGTGGAGCGCGCTGGCAAGCGCTTCGGGGTGACGCGTCGTCATCGCACCAGTGGCATCGGCAAGGTATTCGCGCTGCCGCGACACCGCAAGCTGCACGACGGTTGCGACGAGCGGGGCTACCAGCATCGCAACCAATCCAAAGATCAGTACGACCGGATTGCCGTTGTTGTTATTGCGGCCGAAAAAGGCCATGCGCACGAGCACATCGGCGATCATGCCGACGGCCACCACGAGTCCGTACACGATCATCGACACGCGAATGTCGTAATTGCGCACGTGACCGAGCTCGTGGGCCATGACGCCTTCGAGCTCGGGATCGGTCATGAGATCGAGCAGCCCAGTGGTCGCCGCCACCATCGCGTGTTCGGGGTCGCGTCCCGTGGCGAAGGCGTTGGGGGCCGGGTCGTTCACGATGTAGACCTCGGGCATCGGGCTTCCCGTAGTGATCGACAGGTTTTCGACGATCCGGTAGAGCCGCGGGTGGTCGGCCTCGGTAATGCGTTGCGCGCCGCTCATCGAGATGGCCTGGCGCCCCGCCATGAAGTACTGGAACAGCGCGTAACCGATCGACACGACGACGACGACGACGATCACGATGCCCGGCGAACGATAGATCGTCGCCGCCAGGTAGCCGAGCCCACCGACGATGCCGAGAAACAGCAGAATGATCAGGAAGCTGTTGACCTTATTGCGGCGTATTGCGCGATACACGGCCCGCCCCGATTAGAACTGGATGCGCGGGGGCTCCGAGATCGAAGCGATGTCTTCGACCTCGAAGAACACGCGCTCCGTGAAGCCCATGCCGCGGGCGAACAGGGTGTTCGGAAACACCTGGATCTTCGTGTTGTACTCGCGCACACCACCGTTGTAGAACCGGCGCGACGCCTGAATCTTGTTCTCGGTGTCGACGAGTTCGCTCTGCAACTGCAAGAAGTTCTGGCTGGCCTGCAGCTGCGGGTAGGCCTCGGCCACCGCGAAGATGCTCTTCAAGGCCTGCTGCATGTGATTCTCAGCGGCCGACGCCTCAGCGGGGCCCTGTGCCGAAATGGTCTCGGCGCGCGCCTTGGTGACGTCTTCGAACACGGTCTTCTCGTGCGCCGCGTAGCCTTTCACGGTCTCGACGATCGCCGGGATCAGGTCGGCACGACGCTTCAGCTGCACCGTGATGTCGCTCCACGCTTCATCGACGCGCACGCGCAGCGTCACGAGCGAGTTGTACGTCGCCCAGACGTACCCGATGAGCACTACAAGCACGCCGACCACGACGAGCGTGGCAATCAATCCACCAGACATGGTTGGCATCTTACCGGTGGCGGCATTGAATCTGCTGGGATGGCTGCACGCTCACGGCACCGCAGGGCGCGACCTCGCCCGCGCTCGTTCGCGCCGTGCACGCTCACGGCGCAGTCGGGCAGCCCGAACGCGCATCAGCACCGCAAAAACGACGGCGACGAGGATCGCGGCGACGAGCACGAACTTGGCGAAGAGCACGCGGCCAGCCTAGTCGGCTCGACCGCCGGCTCAGTCACGCGACGCAGGCGGGCGGCTGCGCCGATGCCTCCACCAGACGTGCGTGGCGGTGAGGAACACGAGGGCACCGAACAGGGACTGTGCGATCACCCGAACAGGGACAGACCCCCGACACTGAAGAACACGCTCCAGTTCACGGCGAGGTCCGCGACCATCACGATGACGGCCGTCGGAGCCGCGGCCCGCGATCGGCGCACGAGCAGCACGATGATGAGCGGGTCGAGCACGGTGAGCAGCACCCAGAACCATCGAACGAGCATCGGGAAATCGGAATAGACGTCGCGCCCTCCGAGCACAAGATCGAGGGTGTGCGTGACGGTCCCCACCGCGAAGCCGAGGAGCCATACGGCGACGATCAACCGGGTTTTCGTCATCGTGCGCACGCCGCCAGTGTATTGCGGCGAAGGCCATGCAGTTCGCCTTGGCAGACGAAACTCTCAGCCTGGCCCAGCGACCCCACGGGCCGGCGACCTTATGGCCGCACCTGGTCCCCCCACAGGGATTCGAACCCTGACTGTGCCGATTTTAAGTCGGCTGCCTCTGCCAGTTGGGCTATAGGGGGCTCGTCCGATTCTCGCAGACTCTGCGAGGTAGAACGATCCGGCGCGAACGCCGGGTACGAGTAAGCCCCGCCATTGGGCAGAACGGCGGGGCCTACGGTCTCGGGGCGCCGGGCGAGCCGGCGCATCTGCTACGCGTCGCCGAGGCGGGCGCGGAGCTCGATCAGCTGCGCGGAGAGCGCTGTCGGAACCCGGTCACCGAACTGGCCGAAGAACTCTTCGGTCAGGTCGGCCTCGGCGAGCCACGAAGCGGGATCGATCGCGAACAGCTCATCGAGATCGCTCTGCGGCACCTCGATGCCGTCGAGGTTGAGCTCACCGGCTGCCGGAATCGTGCCGACCGCGGTCTCGCGACCCTCAACCGAGCCCTCGACGCTGCGAATGATCCAGTCGATGACACGAGAGTTCTCGCCGAATCCGGGCCACAGGAAGCGACCGTCGGCTCCCTTGCGGAACCAGTTGACCTGGAAGATCTTCGGCGCGTTTTCGCCGAGCTCCTGGCCCATCTCGAGCCAGTGGCCCCAGTAATCGGCCATGTTGTAGCCGCAGAACGGCAGCATGGCGAAGGGGTCGCGGCGCAGCTCACCGACGGTCCCCTCTTGGGCCGCGGTCTTCTCGGACGAGATGGTCGCGCCGACGAACACGCCGTGCTCCCACGACAGCGACTTGGCGACGAGCGGCACGTTTGTCGCACGACGACCTCCGAAGAGGATCGCGTCGAGCGGCACGCCGTTCTGCTCGTACCAATCCTGGGCGAGCGTCGGGGTCTGCTGGATGGGCACGGTGAAGCGCGAGTTGGGGTGAGCGGCGACGCGACCCGACTCGGGCGTCCACGACTCCCCCTGCCAGTCGGTGAGGTGCGCGGGCACCTCGTCGGTCTTGCCCTCCCACCACACGTCGCCGTCGTCGGTCAGCGCCACGTTCGTGAAGATCGTGTTGCCCCAGAGCGTCTCCACGGCGACAGGGTTCGTCGACTCGCCGGTGCCCGGTGCGACGCCGAAGAAACCGGCTTCGGGATTGATCGCGTAAAGACGCCCGTCGGTGCCGGGTCGCAGCCAGGCGATGTCATCGCCGATGGTCTCGACTTTCCAGCCCGGAATTGTGGGCTGCAACATCGCGAGGTTCGTCTTCCCGCATGCAGACGGGAACGCCGCCGACAGGTGGTACGCCTTGCCGCTCTCAGTGTTGGTCAGCTTGAGCAGCAGCATGTGCTCGGCGAGCCAGCCCTCGTTGCGGCCCATGACGCTCGCGATGCGCAGCGCGAAGCACTTCTTCGACAGCAGTGCGTTGCCGCCGTAGCCCGAACCGTACGACCACACTTCGAGGGTCTCCGGGAAGTGCGTGATGTACTTGGTGTCGTTGCACGGCCAGGCCACCTCCTGCTGACCGAACTCGAGGGGCGCACCCACCGAGTGCACGGTGCGCACCCATTCGCCGCCGGGGAGAATGCCGTCCAGCGCATCCTGCCCCATGCGCGTCATGATGCGCAGGTTGAGCACGGCGTACGGCGAATCGGTGATCTCGATGCCGAGCTGCGTAATGGCGCCGCCGACAGGGCCCATTGAGAAGGGTGCGACGTACATGGTGCGTCCGCGCATCGAGCCGGCGAAGAGCGGCATGAGCTCGCGCTTCATCGCGTCAGGGGCGACCCAGTTGTTGGTCGGGCCGGCGTCGGCTTCATCGATCGAGCAGATGAAGGTGCGATCCTCGACGCGCGCGACGTCGGAGGGGTTCGAGCGGGCGAGGAAGCTCCCCGGGCGCAGGTTCTTGTTGAGCGGGATCAACGTGCCCGCTTCGACCATCTCGCCGGTGATGCGATTCCACTCGTCTTGCGAGCCGTCGCACCAGACCACATACTCCGGCTGCGTCAGCTCGGCGACCTCGGTCACCCACTGCAGCACCTCTTCGTTGGTCGTCGTCGCGCCAGTGCGAACGAGATCGGCAATCGTGTTCTCGGTATCGATGGTCTGGGTCAGTGCCATGACGTGCTCCTCGGAATGTGACGCCGCCGGGCGAAGAACCGGCGACATGTCCATTCTGAGCGGGCCGTTCATCACTGATTCACCCTTTTAGGCAGAAATTTTCGCCATTTTTGACATATAGTCAAGGAATGACCCCTGAAGTGCCCCTAACGACCTCTGGATTCGACGACTCTGAACTCGACCGCCTCATTCTCGGGAAACGCATTCGTCACTTCCGCACCCGCGCGGGCCTCACCCTCGAGCAGCTCGGCGAGCGGGTCGGCGTGGTCGCCAGCCAACTGTCGCTGATCGAGAATGGTCGCCGCGAGCCCCGACTCGGGCTCCTGCAGAGCGTCTCCCGAGAACTCGGCATCGATGCGGCCGAACTGCTCAAGCGAGAGGCTCCGGATCGCCGCAGCACCCTCGAGGTCGAACTCGAGCGGGCGCAATCCACGCCGACCTACTCGCGGCTCGGACTCCCCCACGTGCGTACCCCGCGCACGTTGCCGGATGACACGCTCGAAGCCCTCGTGGGCTTGCACCGAGAATTGGCCCGGCGATCCCGCGCCGCCGCAACGACCTCGGAAGAGGCGCGCCGCGCGAACACCGCGATCCGCATGCAGATGCAAGCACGCGACAACTACATTCACGACATCGAGCTCGTCGCCTCCGATCTCATGCGCCGCATCGGCCACACACTCGGTGCTGTCACGCACCGCGAGGTTGCCATGCTCGCCGAGATGCTCGGATTCACCCTGATCTTCGTCGACGACCTGCCATCGAACACTCGCAGCATCACCGATCTCGAGAACGGGCGCATCTATTTGCCTCCGGCGTCGATTCCGGGCGGCCACGGCCTGCGCTCACTGGCCCTCCAAGCCATGGCGCACCGAGTGCTGGGGCATGCTGAGCCTTCGAGCTACGCAGAGTTCTTGCAGCAGCGCCTGCAGATCAACTACTTCGCAGCGGCGTGCCTCATCCCGGAGGCCCGCGCAGTCGAGTTTCTTCAGGCCGCCAAGCGCAATCGCAATCTCGCGATCGAAGATTTCCGCGACGCGTTCGGTGTCACCCACGAAGCCGCCTCGCACCGGTTCACCAACCTCGCCACCCAGCATCTCGACCTTCGCGCTCACCACTACCGGGCCGACGGTGCGGGTGCCATCGTGCGGGGATACCAGAACGACGGGCTCCCCTATCCTGCGGACGACTCCGGGTCGATCGAGGGCGAAGTGCTCTGCCACAAATGGGGCGGCCGCACCGCGTTCAACCGCCGCAATCGCACCAGCGAGTTCTACCAGTACACGGACACCCCCTCGGGCACTTACTGGTCGAGCGTACAGACTGGCGATGCCGAACTCGGTCCCTTCGCGATCGCCTGTGGCGTCGCCTTCGACGATGCGAAATGGTTTCGCGGTCGCGACACCACCGAACGGCAGGTATCGACCTGCCCCGACCCCGCCTGCTGCCGCACGCCGGCCGACGGCCTACTCACCAAGTGGCAGGGCAAGGCGTGGCCGAGCGCGCGCATGCACGCGCACGTGCTGTCACCGCTGCCGACCGGCACGTTCCCGGGCGTTGATGACACTGAGATGTACGAGTTCCTCGCGAAGCACTCGCCCGAAGCGTCGTAGCACGTCGCTCCCCGTCGAAGCACACTGAGTCGTGAAACGGGAGTGGCCCCGCAGCGGATGCTGCGGGGCCACTCCCGTTTCGTGCGGATTCGCGTTACGCCTTAGGACGCGACGCGAACTCCTCGAAGATGTCGCGGGGCTGCTGCACCGCTTCGATGTTGACGACGTCGCGACCCAGGAAGAAGTGGGAGACCCAGCCGCCGAACACGCGCCACTTGCGCTCCCACGAGGGGATCGCGAGGCCGTGGTAGAAGCGGTGCGCGAGCCACGCGAAGTAGCCCTTCATCGCAAACTTGCCCGACTGGAACACGCCGGTGTTCACTCCGAGACCGGCAACCGCGCCGGCGTTCTTGTGGTTGTACTCGGCGACGCCTTCGCCGCGCAGGTCCGCGACGATGTTCTTCGCGAGCAGCTTGCCCTGACGCACCGCGTGCTGCGCGTTGGGCACGCAGAAGCCGCCGGGGCCGGGGGTCGACGAGATGTCGGGGGTCTGCGAGGTGTCTCCGGCAGTCCACGCACCGACGAGGGCTTCGCCCTCCTCGGTGGTGATGCGGAGCGACGGGCTGCCGATGACGTGGCCACGGGGGCCGATCGGCAGGTCGGTGCCGCGCAGGAACGGACGGGGCATGACGCCGGCGGTCCAGACGATCAGGTCGGACTCGTACTTTTCGCCGGTCGACAGCTCGATGTTGCCGTCGAGCGCCGATGAGAGCTGCGTGTCGAGGTGGATCTGCACGCCGCGGCGCGTCTGATCCTTGACGACCCAGTCTGCCGTCTCCTGCGAGACCTCGGGCATGATGCGGCCCATCGCCTCGACGAGGTGGAAGACCGTCTCGTCGAACGAAATCTCGGGGTAACGACGCAGCAGCGAGGTCGCGAACGAGCGGAGCTCGGAGATCGTCTCGATACCGGCGAAGCCGCCGCCGACCACCGTGACGGTGAGCAGGCGCGCACGCTCGGCCGAATCCTTGGGCAGCGATGCAGCGCGCTCGAAGTTGCCGACCAGGCGATCGCGCACGGCGACGGCCTCTTCGATGGTCTTCATGCCGATCGCGTTGTCGGCGATGCCCGCGATCGGGAAGGTACGCGAGACCGAGCCGGTCGTGATGACGATGTGATCGTACGAGAAGTCGTACGCCTCGCCCACGTTCGGCGTGATCGTCACGGACTTCGTCGCATGCGAGATGCCGGTCACCTTGCCCGCGATGTTCGCGGTTTTGCTCAGGTGACGGCGGCGCGCGACCACCGCGTGGCGGGGCTCGATCGAACCGGATGCGACCTCGGGGAGGAAGGGCAGGTACGCCATGTAGGGCAGCGGATCGACGATCGTGACCTCAGCCTCACCGGCACGGAGCAGCTTCTCGAGCTTCCATGCGGTGTAGAAGCCGGCGTAGCCACCACCAACGATCAGAATCTTCTTCGCCACGTAGCGATCTCCTTGCAGCAATCAGTGTCGGACCCGCAGTGCGGGCACAGAAAAATCGGGCGCAACACGCCCGTGAGTCAAGCTTATCGCCTTTTCACAGCTCCGCGTGACGAGAACTGGGGCGTTTAGCCGTTCCAGTCGCTTCGCGCGAGCGCCAGGTCGCCGATCGGATTGACGCCCGGGCCGGCGGCCAGTGCGTGACCGATGAGCGCATGGAGGCACTTGACGCGGGTGGGCATGCCACCGGCGCTCACCCCGGCGACCTCGGGCACCTCGCCGACGCTGTCGCGATCGGCGATGAATTGCTCGTGCGCGCGCTGGTATTGCTCGCGCATCTCTGCATCTTCTGCCAGAAGGTCGTTGAACTCGTTCATCACACCTGCGGCTTCGAGGCGCGACGCCGCAGCAACCGCCTCGGGGTGGCAGAGGTAGTAGAACGTCGGGAACGGAGACCCGTCAGGGAGCCGCGGCGCGGTTGCCACGACTGCCGGGCTTCCGTCTGCGGCACGGGCTGCGATTCCGATCACGCCGCGCGCTTCGCGCCCGAGCTGCTCGCTCACCGCCGCGATGTCGGCATCAGTGGGTGCGGTGTAGGGCGGGCGGGTCATTGCGGGTACTCCTCGGAGGATGTCGCCGGGTCGACAGCGTCGGTGCCCGAAGCGGGGTCAGTGGTCTGGGTGGGTGCGGCGCCGTCGTCGGTCGATGCGCCGGCATCGACCGGAGGCGCATCCGTGGTGCCGGCGCTCAAAAACGATGCAGTCAGCGTGCGCGCCCAGTTCGTCGGGATGCGCGAGAGCTCGGCTTCCGTCTCTTCATCGGATTCGACCGGCATCACGATGTCGTCGATGACGTTGAGCTGGGTCTCCCCCGGCATGACGTAGAACAATCGATCGCGCGCCATGGCGCGCACGTAGACCGGGTCTTTCCATTTCGCCCGCTCGGCGTCGATGGCATCGACCGCTTCCTGGCTCTGCCGCACGCTTTCGCGCAGTTCAGAGATCTCTCGGCGCTGCTGCACGAACGTCGACAGGCTCGGGCTGACGATCACGGCACCGGCGAGCACGAGCACGACGACGACCACGGTGAATGCGCTGAATCGCAGGCTTGCAGCCCACGTTCCGATGTCATCGATCCAGCGCTTCATCGTGGTCGTCGTTTCGTACGTGCGGGGTGTTCGTCAGTGAGGCCGGGCGATTCCGGCTCAGGCCTCGAAGCGCGGGAACGCGCTGCGGCCGGCGTACTGCGCTGCAGCACCCAGCTCCTCTTCAATGCGGAGGAGCTGGTTGTACTTCGCGACGCGGTCGGACCGTGCCGGTGCGCCGGTCTTGATCTGGCCGCAGTCGGTCGCCACCGCGAGGTCGGCGATCGTCACGTCTTCGGTCTCGCCCGACCGGTGCGACATCACGGCCGTGTAGCCCGAGCGCTGCGCGAGCTGCACAGCGTCGAGGGTCTCGGTCAGCGTACCGATCTGGTTGACCTTGATGAGGATCGAGTTCGCCGCACCCTGTTCGATGCCCTGCGCCAGACGCTCAGGGTTCGTGACGAACAGGTCGTCGCCGACGAGCTGCACGCGCGCGCCGATTTCGTCGGTGAGGTGCTTCCACCCCTCCCAGTCGCTCTCGTCGAGGGGATCCTCGATCGAGACGAGCGGGTAGCGGTCGAGCAGATCGGCGTAGTAGGCGCTCATCTCGGCCGCAGTGCGCTGCTGGCCCTCGAACGTGTAGACGCCGTTCTCGAAGAACTCCGACGATGCCACATCGAGCGCCACGGCCACGTCACGGCCCGGCTCGTAGCCGGCGCGGGTGATGGCCTCGACGATCAAGTCGAGCGCCTCGGCATTGGTGGGCAGGTCGGGGGCGAAGCCGCCCTCGTCACCCAGGCCGGTCGACAGGCCCTTCTCGTTGAGCAGTGCCTTCAGCGAGTGGTAGACCTCGACGCCCCAGCGCAGGCCCTCGGAGAAGGTCTCGGCGCCGAGGGGCACCGCCATGAACTCCTGGATATCGACGCCGGTGTCGGCGTGCGCACCACCGTTGATGATGTTCATGAGCGGCACGGGGAGGGTGCGCGCGTTCGGGCCGCCGAGGTAGCGATAGAGGGGCAGCTCAGCCGCTGCGGCTGCAGCGTGGGCGACGGCGAGGCTGACGCCGAGGATCGCATTGGCGCCGACGCGCTCCTTGTTCTGGGTGCCGTCGACCTCCTTGAGCGTCTCGTCGATGATGCGCTGGTCGTCGGCCGAAAGACCCTCGATCGCCGGCGCGAGCTCGTCGAAGACGGCGTCGACGGCGCGGGTCACGCCCTTGCCGAGGTAGCGGTCTTCGCCGTCGCGCAGCTCGTACGCTTCGAACGCCCCGGTGGAGGCTCCCGACGGAACCGCAGCGCGGCCCACCGAATCGTCGGTCAGGCCGACCTCGACCTCAACGGTCGGGTTGCCTCGCGAATCGAGAATCTCTCGGGCGATCACTGCGTCGATAAAAGCCACTATGCGCTCCTTGAAGGGGTGTCCGGTGCCGGGTGAAAGCAAAGGGTGCGACGGGCGAACCCGCCGCACCCCAGTCTAGGGCACCGTCGGCTCAGCCCTCGGGCTGTTCGAACGCTTCCGGCCCCTGCTCAGCGGCCACCGGGTCCATGTACAGGAAGCCGAGCGAGTTGCCGTCGGGGTCGTCGAGATCGCGGGAGTACATAAAGCCGAGATCCTGCGCGGGGCGAGGCTCGCTGCCCCCGGCTGCGAGCCCCCTCGCGAGCACATCGTCGACGGCCTCGCGCGAGTCGCGGCTGAACGCGAGCGACACCTGCGCGGACTCGTGCGCGTTGATGATCGGCTTGTCGGTAAACGTGCCGAAGTACTCGCGCGTGAGCACCATGAAGAAAATGCTCTCGTCCCACACGACGCAGGCGGCGTTTTCATCGGTGAAGTTCGGATTGATCTCGCAGCCGAGCGCCGTGTAGAAGGCTTTCGACCGTTCCAGGTCGTCGGTGGCGAAGTTGACGAAGATCTGCGTGCTCATGGCATCCTCCAGGTTCGGCCCGCCCCGTCGGCGCGGCGCACTGGTAAGCGTGGCACCGCGCCGCCGTCGCGTCAATGCGCGATCGGCGTTGCGCGGGCCACCCGCAGCGCCGCGTCGTCAGTCAGCGAGTGAGCGGAGTTCCAGCGCGTCGGCATCCGAGACCCCGGCGCGCACGTTCGCGATACTCGTGAACCCCTCCGCGGCCACGCGAGCGAGCAGAGTCTTCATGTTCTTCTGCCGCTTCTCGAGCCGCACACGGTGCCCGCGCGACACGAGTTCGCGCTTGAGCGAGAGCAGGTCGGCGAGTTCCACGTCGGCGTCGGCGATGAGCGCAACCGACTCCGGCCCGGTGGTCTCGGGCAGTTCGATGAGATCGACGACGCGCTCGAAGCCGATCGAGAAGCCGACCGCTGGCACGTCTTGACCCAGGAAGCGCCCCACCATGCCGTCGTACCGTCCGCCGCCGCCCACCGAACTGCCGGAGCCGGGGTGCGCGACCTCGAAAATCGTGCCGGTGTAGTACCCCATGCCCCGCACGAGGGTCGGATCAAACTGCACGCTCACGCCCTCAGGCAGGCTTCCGGCGAGTGCGTCACCCAAAGCGGCAAGATTGTCGACGCCGGCCTCGGCAGCACCCTCGGGCAGTACTGCGGCGATCGCCTCGCGCGTGAGCGCGATTCCGGCTCCGGATCCGTCGGCCCCGAGCAGCGGTTCGACCGCGGCGAGCACCGCTCCGATGCGCTCGGCGCCGGCCGCGTCGATCTCGCGGAGCTCTTCGACGACGCCCGAGGCGCCGATCTTATCGAGCTTGTCGATCGTGATGAGGGCGCGGTCATGGGTCTCGGCTGGGAACCCGCAGTGCTCGAGCAGGCCGAACAGGATGCGGCGATCGTTGACGCGAATCACGCACCCGGCGAGCCCGAGCGCGGCAAGCGCCTGCGAGGTCGCCGTTATGAGCTCGATCTCGGCGAGCAGCCCGGCCTCGCCGATGATGTCGATATCCGCCTGGACGAACTGGCGGTAGCGACCCTTCTGCGGGCGCTCGGCGCGCCAGACCGGCGCGATCTGAATCGAGCGGAACACCGGCGGCAGCTCCGCCCGGTGCGAGGCGTAGAAGCGTGTGAGCGGCACCGTCAGGTCGAATCGGAGCCCCAGATCGGCCAGCTGCTCAGCATCACCCGACTCGGCTGCCGCAGCCAACGACTCGGGGCGGATCCCGCGCTTCAGAATGGAGAAGCTGAGCTTCTCGTTGTCACCGCCGAGCCCGGCGTGCAGACGCGCATAGTCTTCGACCACCGGGGTCTCGATCTCATCGAAACCGTGCGAGCGATACACGCTCTTGATGATCCCGAGCGCGTGCTCGCGACGCGCCTTGTCAGCGGGAAGGAAGTCGCGCATGCCGCGCGGCGGGTTCACGGGTTGGGCCATGGTTCACCATTCTTTCACGGCACCGAACGCACCGTGCACCGCCCACGCGCGGCACCGGATCGCCCGGAGTCAGATCAGCCCTCGTCGTGCAGCACGCGCGCGGTCAGACGCTCCACCGCGAGTCGCAGTGCGCGATCGGGATCGACCCCGGCACGGTTCGCCCGCATGATCATCGCGAGCATGGAGTCACCGATGCCGAACTCTGCGAGGCGCTGCTCGTCGGGACCGATCACCGCCGCGAGCGGGTCCTCAGGCGAGCTGTCGCCCGCGCCCGGATCCACGAGCCCCGCGCGCTTCAGGCGCTCCACGACCTTCGCGGCACGGGCGAGCGTGGGCATCCCCGCCGGAATTCCCTCGAGTGGGCCGCGTGACCCGCGCGCCTCCCCCGCGGCGTCCTCTTTCAACCGCTCCCACTCCGCGTGGAGCTCGTCGACACTCATGTAGCCGCGATCACCGAACACGTGCGGATGACGCGACACCAACTTGTCGTTGAGGGTGCGCGCCACGCCGTCGATGTCGTACCCCTCGCCGTCACGTTCGGCGATCGCTGCGTGGAACAGCACTTGGTAGAGCACGTCGCCGAGCTCAGACTGCATCTCATCGGCGGGCAGTTCGCGCTCGATCGCATCGATGAGCTCGGCAGTCTCTTCGACCAAGAACTGTGTCAGCGATTCGTGCGTCTGCACCTCGTGCCAGGCACAGCCTCCGGGAGCGACGAGCCGACGGATCGTGGCCAGCAATGCATCGAAGGGATTCGGACGTCCGGCTGCAACAGCTTCGCTCGTCATACTCCAACACCCTATCGGGCGCGCGAAGCCTGTGTGATTGCTGTTAGCCTAGTCGCGCCCCGGGGAATCACGTTGGGGCACCGACGAACAAGGGGAATCCACACATGGAAAAGAAGTCTGTCTTCAAGCTCGCCGGCGTGCTGGGCGCTGCCGCACTCACACTCAGCCTGGCAGCGTGCTCGGGCGGCCAGAGCGTTGCAGAGGCCTGCCAGGTCGCGAACAGCACGGTGAACGACGCGACGGGTGATCTGCAGAGCATCATGAGCGAGGTCACGTCGGGCGGCGGCGACATCGCCTCCGCTTTCGAGCCCATCAGCGCAGCGCTCGATGAGGCCAAGTCGAAGGTCACGAACGAAGAGGTGTCGACGGCGCTTGCCGACGTCACCGATCAGTTCAACGCCATGAGCGACACGCTCTCGGGGTTCGAGATCCCGGACACGAGCAACATCGACCCCAGTGACCCCGACCAGATGGCGGAGCTCGAGAAGTTCCAGGAGGAGTCGGCGGAGATCTCCTCGAAGCTCCAGGAGCAGTCGTCTTCACTGACCGAGGCCGGTCAGAAGCTGCAGGAAGTCTGCAACGCCGGCTGACCCAGTCGTTGTGCAGGTCGGGCCCCGATTCCATACGACGGAATCGGGGCCCGACCTGTGTCACGGGTCAGCTGGGTGCGGGCGCGTCGGGCTCCAGGAGCGTGGCGAGTACCCGTGTCGTCCAGGCGACGATGTCGCTCTCGTCGCCCACGTGCTTCTGACCGACGCCGGCGAGCGGGCTGCGCGACGAGGCGGTACCGCCGGGCAACGGGATCTGCAGGCTCTCGGTCGCTTCGACGGTGCGCGAGCCCGGGTACATCCGATTCATGCGCATACGGCGCGAGTCAGGAAGCTTGACGGGTTCGATGCGGAGCGACGGGCCCGCAGCGACAACTTTCGTGAGGCCGAGTCGCGAGGCGCGACGGCGCAGTGCCGAGACTGCGGCGAGCCGCTCGACCTCGGCGGGCGGGGCGCCGTAGCGGTCGGTGAGTTCTTCGAGCACGAGCGCCACGTGCTCTTCGGGGGCCTGTGGGTGGGAGGCCGCCGAGAACTTCTGGTAGGCCTCGAGACGCAGACGCTCGCTCTCGACGTATTCCTCGGGAATATGGGCGTCGACCGGCAGTTCGAGCACGAGCTCGTGGGAACCTGCGACGTCTTCACCCTTGAACGTGCTGACGGCTTCGCCGATCATGCGCAAATACAGGTCGAAGCCGACACCGGCGATGTGACCCGACTGCTCGCCGCCGAGCAGGTTGCCGGCGCCGCGCAACTCGAGGTCCTTCAGCGCGACCTGCATGCCTGCGCCGAGCTCGTTGTTCGTGGCGAGCGTGTCGAGGCGCTCATGCGCGTGCTCGGTGAGCGGCTTATCGGGATCGTAGAGGAAGTAGGCGTAGGCGCGCTCGCGACTGCGCCCGACACGACCGCGCAGCTGGTGCAGCTGGCTGAGTCCGTACTTGTCGGCGGCATCGATGATGATCGTGTTGGCGTTCGCAATGTCGAGGCCGGTTTCGATGATGGTGGTCGACACCAGCACGTCGAACTTGCGCTCCCAGAAGTCTTGCACGACCTGTTCGAGCTGATGCTCGCTCAGCTTGCCGTGCGCCACGGCGACGCGGGCTTCGGGCACGAGTTCGGCGATCTGGTTCGCGATGCGCGTGATCGACTGCACCCGGTTGTGCACGAAGAACACCTGCCCCTCGCGCAGGAGTTCGCGACGAATCGCAGCGGTGATCTGCTTGTCACTGCGCGGACCGACGAACGTGAGAATCGGATGACGGTCTTCTGGCGCGGTCGCGAGTGTAGACATTTCACGGATGCCGGTCACGGCCATCTCAAGCGTACGCGGGATGGGCGTCGCGCTCATCGCGAGGATGTCGACGTTGGTCTTCAGCTTCTTGAGCGAGTCCTTGTGCTCGACGCCGAAACGCTGCTCCTCGTCGATGATGACGAGGCCGAGGTCTTTGTAGCGCACGCTCTCGGCCAGCAGCCGGTGGGTGCCGATGACGACGTCGACGGTGCCGGCGGCAAGCCCGTCGAGGGTATCGCGCGACTCCTTCTCGGTCTGGAATCGACTGAGCGGGCGCAGTCGCACGGGGAACCCGGCGAAACGATTCTGGAACGTCTCGAGATGCTGGTTCACGAGCAGCGTCGTCGGTACGAGCATCGCGACCTGCTTGCCGTCTTGCACCGCCTTGAAGGCAGCGCGCACCGCGACCTCGGTCTTACCGAAGCCGACGTCGCCCGCAATCAGGCGATCCATCGGAATCGACCGCTCCATGTCGCGCTTCACCTCGTCGATGGTGGTGAGCTGGTCGAGCGTCTCGGCGTACGGGAACGCTTCTTCGAGCTCGTGCTGCCACGGGGTGTCGGTGGAAAAGGCGAAACCCTGAGAGGCCACGCGCGCCGAGTAGAGCTTCACCAGCTCGACGGCGATGTCGCGGACCGCCTTGCGCGCCTTCTTCTTCGCGGTCGCCCAATCGCTACCGCCCATCTTCGACAGGGCCGGGGCCTCGCCGCCGACATACCGGGAGAGCTGATCGAGTTGATCGGTCGGCACATACAGTTTGTCTTTCGGCATGTTGCGCTTGGTCGAGGCGTACTCAAGCACCAGGTATTCGCGCAGCGCCTTCGTCGCATCACGCCCGACGCCAGTCGGCACCATCCGCTGCGTCAACTCGACGAACTGGCCGATGCCGTGCGTCTCGTGCACGACGTAGTCGCCCGGCACGAGCTTGAGCGGGTCGACGACATTCTTGCCGCGCCGTTTCGCGAGCTTTTGGCCTGCCGCCGCCTGAGCCCCGGCAGAGCGCCCGAAGAACTCGGCCTCGGTCGCAACGAGCAGGCGCGCCTCGCCGCTCTCGAAGCCCGACCAGGCTGTTCCGGCAACGAGGTAAACCACGCCGTCGTCGAGGGACTCGGGCAGCTCCTCGACGATGCGTGCGGCGGCGCCGGCCTCGGCCAGCACGTCGCGTGCCCGCTCCACGAGCCCGATGCCCTGCGCGGTGACGATCGCGTGCCAGCCGTCGCGCAGGCGCTCGCCGATGAGTCGAATCGCGGCGCCGGTCGCCTCGCCGACCTGCGCCGGCCGCGGGAACGCCCCGGCGTGCACGGCCAACACCGAGGGATCATTCGTCGGCGCGACTGCGCCTGAGACGGCTTCGTCACGAACAAAGTTGGAGACCGACCACCAGGGCCGCCCCGCTGAGGCGGCGCGGAGTTGGCCGATGGACAGCATGCCGCTGTCGTCGACCGGCACCGGAGCGTCGGCACCCGCCGTCGCAGCCTGCCAGGCCGCCTCCAAGAACTCTCGGTTCGTCTCGGCGAGACTCACCGACCGGCTGGCCACGCGCTCTGGCGACGCGACGAGCACGGCGCCGCCCTCGGGCAGCAGCGCGGTCAACGGTGAGACGCCAGGAAGCAGCTGCGGCAACAGACTCTCCATGCCCTCGACCGGAATGCCCTGACTGATTTTTTCGAGGAGCGAACTGAGCGCCGGAAATTGCGGCAGGAGCTCGGCCGCACGTGCACGCACGTCGGGGGTGAGCAGCAGCTCACGCGCCGGCCACAACTCGATACCGGGCAAGGGATCGCCGGCACTGCGCTGATCTGAGACCGCGAAGCGCTTGATCTGATCGACTTCGTCACCGAAGAAGTCGACGCGCACGGCCTGTTCGGCCGTCGGCGGGAAGACGTCGAGGATGCCGCCGCGCACGGCGAACTCGCCACGACGCGTGACCATGTCGACGCGGGTGTACGCCGCGTCGACGAGACCGCGCGCCACCGATTCGAGCCCGTCGGAATCGGCGCCCGCGGTGAGCACGATCGGTGAGGCCGCAGCCGCGTGCGGTGACACCGGCTGCAGCGCGGCGCGCACCGAGGCCACCACGATGAGCGGCTCCTCACCGGTGTGCTCACGCAGGAGACGCAGAGCGGCAGCCCGGCGACCCACCGTTTCAGCACTCGGGCTGAGACGCTCGTGCGGCAGCGTCTCCCATGCGGGGAATTCTGTGGCGATGGCCTCGGGCACCAGCGACGCGAGCGCGCTGCGGAGCGCGTCGGCCTCGCGGCTGGTCGCGGCGATGACGAGCAGCGCGCCACGATCGCCCCCGGCACGGCGTCGGCGCAGCATGCCCGCGATCAGCGGGGCCCGCAGCCCTTCGACAACCGAAAGCTCGACATCGGAGTCGCTCGCGTCAAGCGCGGTGGAGAACGACGCGGATGCCTCGAGCAGACGGTCGAGGCCCCGCAGCGTCACTGCGCGCTCCGGCTGTGGAAGCGCTGCTGGGCAGCGAGCAGCCCCTCATCGATGAGCGCCTCGGCCGCGTCGGCTGCGTCTTCGAGCAGCACACCGAGGTTCGCGCGCTCAGAAGTGCCGAAGGGCTTCAACACGAAATCTGCCGGGTCTTGCTGCCCCGGGGGTCGACCGATGCCGATGCGCACGCGGAGGAACTCAGGTGTCGCAAGCGCTTTCGCGATGTCGCGGAGCCCGTTGTGGCCGCCGTGGCCGCCGCCCTGCTTGAGCTTCACGGTGTCGAACGGGAGGTCGAGTTCGTCGTGCAGCACGATGACGCGCTCAGCGGGCACCCCGAAGTACTTTGCGAGCGCCGAGGTCGGGCCGCCCGACGTGTTCATGTACCCGTTCGACTTGGCGAGCACGAGCTTGGGCCCGCCGGGTCGCACGCGCCCCTCGGCGACGCGAGAACCGGTGCGGTGCGCCGAGAACGTGCCACCGATGCGCCCAGCGAGCACGTCGAGTGCCATCTGGCCGACATTGTGCCGCGTCGCCTCGTACTTCGCGCCCGGGTTCCCGAGACCCACGACGAGCCAACTGTCATCGGACACGTGATCCTCCGCTTTCTTTCGCTTGCGCCAGAACATTCGTTCCCCTCTCGGCACCTATCTTCGCAGGCGCTTCCGACATCTCTGGAGAAACGAACGGCCCGTCGGCCGGCGACGCATCGCCGAGCCGACGGGCCCGAATTCGAGAGAAGATTTACTCCGCAGCGGCGTCCTCAGCCGACTCCTCGTCATCGCCTGCCGCGCCGCGGGGCACGACGACGTTCACGATGAGCTGCTCGGGATCGCCCAGCAGGGTGGCGCCCTTGGGAAGCTTGACGGCACCGGCGAGCACCTGCGCACCCTCTTCGAGACCGTCAACGTTGACCTCAACGCTCTCGGGAATCGATGCCGCAGGAGCGCTGATGTGGAGGGTATTGAGCTCCTGCAGCGCCTGGGTGCCCGAGAACGACTCACCGATCACGTGCACGGTTACCTCGACGTCGACCGTCTCGCCCTTCTTCACGACGATGAGGTCGACGTGCTCGATGATCTGGCGCACCGGATCCTTCTGCACATCCTTGACGAGCACGAGCTGATTCTTGCCCGCGATGTCGAGCTCGATGATCGCGTTCTTCTGACGCAGGATCAGGCTCAGCGGGTGAGTGTCGATCGATACGTGGATCGGCTCCGTGCCGTGACCGTACACCACTGCGGGGGTCTGACCTGCGGCGCGAAGCTTGCGGGCCGCGCCCTTGCCGAAGTTGTCGCGCGCGTTGCCGACGAGCTGGTTCTTCTCGCTCATAGTGATATCTCCTTGCGGGCTCTCGCCCAATGAGGGCGGTCTGGCCGCCGGAATTGGTGTCTCGCACTTGCGTAGCTACGCAGCAAGATGGCCCGCTGAGGCAGTCCGTCCCGCGTCGATCACGGGCTCGAAGGCCCCTCGCCGAAGTACAGCCACTGAGTCTACACCATGGTTTTCGAGCGACCGGGTCGCTGCGGCGCTCGGTCGGTGCGCGATGCACTCGGTGTCGCGGCGCGGCCGTGGATGCGGGTCGACAGCGATTTGGCCGCGGCCCGCACTTCTGCCGCCAAACCCGAAGCCACCTCGGGCGCCACGCCCGCTGCAGGATAGGTCACTGCGATGGCTGCCACCGGCCACCCCCGATGATCGAGCACCGGCACCCCGATCGACGAGAGGCCGGCGGTCACCGACCCCTCCTCCAATGCGTAGCCGCGCGTCATTGTGGCATCGAGCACGCTGCGGAGTCGGGAGTAACGGTCGATCCCGTCAGGGTCGTCATGCCGGTGCACGAACGCCTCGCGGTCGGGGAAGAGGGCGCGCACCTGCGCCTTCGGCAGCGCCGCGAGAATGGCGCGGCCGCTCGCGGTGAGCTGCATGGGCAGGCGCACGTCGACGTCAGTCACGAGCGGCGGCGATTCGGGAGCCCGCTCCTCGACGACGTAGAGCACGTCGCGCCCGTGGGGAACGGCGAGGTGCCCGCTGAGCCGCACCCGATCGACGAGTGCGGCCAGCAGCGGGCGCCCGATGCGGGCGAGCGGCTCCTGGCGCTCGTACGCAGAGCTCAGTTCGACCGCGGCAATGCCGAGGCCGTACCGTCGCTCCTCGGGGAGGTGCATGACGAACCCGTGCTCCTGCAGCGTGTCGAGCAGGTGATACACCGTCGACCGCGGCAGGTCGAGTTGCCCGGCGATCATGCTCGCGGCGAGCGGTCCGCGCGAGCTCGCGAGCAGCCTCAGGATGCGCAGCGTGTGATCGGCTGCGGGAACCTTCGGCGTCACCATCTCCGCAGCCTATCCCCCGTCGCCCTGCCCGACGTCACTCGAGCGGCGCGCCGAGCGCTCCGGCGACTGCGGCCGCGACCTGGCCGTTCGCCACGAACTCGTAGGCCGCGGTGATCGTCGGCGACAGGAACGTGTCGGTCTCGGGCGCGGGAATGCTGGTGCGGAACAGCTCGTGCACCGCGGCGGTCGCGGGCGCGGGATCGCCACTCCCGGCGAGCGCCCGGAAGTCGAGCGCACGCGTCGACGCGAGCAGCTCGATGCTGAGCACGCGCGCGAGCCCGTCGATGGCACGACGCAGTTTGCGCCCGGCGGCCCACCCCATCGATACGTGATCCTCTTGCATGGCCGATGACGGAATCGAATCAACGGAGGCGGGTGCGGCGAGACGCTTCAACTCGGAGACGATGCCGGCCGCCGTGTACTGCGCGATCATGAGGCCCGAATCGAGCCCGGCGTCGGCCGCGAGGAAGGGGGGCAGGCCGTGATTGCGCGCGACATCGAGGAAACGGTCGGTGCGGCGCTCCGAGATGCTCGCGACGTCAGCGACGGCGATCGCGAGGAAGTCGAGCACGTAGGCGACCGGCGCACCGTGGAAGTTGCCGTTCGATTCGACGCGGCCGTCGGCCAGCACCACCGGGTTGTCGACCGCGGAGACGAGTTCGACGCCGGCAACGCGTGCGGCGTGGGCCGCGGTATCGCGCGCCGCTCCGTGCACCTGTGGGGCGCAGCGCAGCGAGTAGGCGTCTTGCACGCGGGTGAACTCGTCGTCGCGCGGACGCTGCACGAGATGGGAGCCTTCGAGAACCCGGCGCATATTGTGGGCGGCACTAGCCTGACCCGGGTGGGGGCGGAGAGCCTGCAGGTCGGCGGCGAACACCGCGTCGGTGCCGGTGAGCCCTTCGACGGAGGCAGCAGCAGCGATGTCAGCAACTGTGAGCAGCTGCGCGAGATCGGTGAGGGCCAGGCAGAGCATGCCGAGCATGCCGTCGGTGCCGTTGATCAGCGCGAGCCCCTCCTTCTCGGCGAGCACGAGCGGGGTGATCCCCGCTGCGGCGAGCGCATCGGCCGCGGCGACCGGAGTGCTGTTGGCGTTCGCGGAGGTGCGCACGTCGCCCTCGCCCATGAGCGTGAGGGCGCAGTGCGCGAGCGGGCTGAGGTCGCCGGAGCAGCCGAGTGACCCGTACTCGTGAACCACCGGCGTGATGCCGGCGTTCAGGATCGCCGCGTAGGTCTCGACGACGGCGACGCGCACGCCGGTGCGGCCGCTAGCCAACGTGTTCAGACGCAGCAGCATCAGCGCGCGCACGACCTCGCGCTCGACGTGGTCGCCAGTGCCCGCCGCGTGTGAGCGAATGAGGCTGCGCTGCAGCTGCTGCCGCTTCTCAACGGGGATCTGCACGTTCGCGAGCGCCCCGAACCCAGTCGAAACGCCGTAATGGGGGCGCGTGTCGTCGGCGAGCTTCTCGATCACTCGTCGGCTCTCTTCGACGCGGGTGATCGCCTCGGGAGCGATCTCGACCGGCGCGTCGTAACGGGCGACCGCGACGACGTCGGCGATGGTCAGTGGGTCGGCGCCGAGAACGACGGCGGGTGCAGCTTGATCGGTCATGGATCGATCTCAGCGCACTCGCGACCCGGCGGCCACTGAATCGAGTAGGTGCGTGTCCGGGATTCCGGACAAACGGGTCGAAGAAGTCAATCTGGGATCCCGGACGAGCGATTTTGCTCGACCGATGCGTGGTGCGTGCCGCGAACGGCACACTGGGGTCAGCATCCCCGCGACGGCGCCGCGACCCGCAACGACACCGGTCGAGCGCCCACACGAACCGATCGATCTTCCGAGGAGTCCCATGGTCGCCACCCTGTCGCACGATCCGCTCTGGCCCCGCACCGGTGCCTGGCCCGTCACCGCTGCCACGGATACCGGGCCGATCGACCTCGCGATCATTGGCGTACCGACATCGCGCACCTCACTGTCTCCTTCGAACGCGCACGAGACCCCCGCGGCGATCCGCGAGGCGATCCGGCGCTACTCCGGCCATGTCGTCGGCCCCGGAGCGCCGCACCAACGCGGCTCCGAATCGCAGCTCGTGCTCGACGAGGCACTCACCATCGTCGACGCCGGCGATTGCCCGGACCCGGACACCGAGGCCGGTGAGGAGTCGGCCGCCTCGATGATCGCAGCGCTCGCCGCGCGCGCCGCACTCGTCGTCGCGCTCGGTGGCGACAATGCACTCACCGTGCCGGCCGCGTTCGGCGTCGCCGGAACCTCGCTCGGCACCGCCGGTCTGATCACGTTCGACGCTCACCACGATCTGCGTGATGGGCGGAGCAATGGATCGCCCGTGCGCCGCCTCATCGAAGCGGGTCTCGACCCGCAGCGCATCGTGCAGATCGGCATCGCCGACTTCGCGAACTCACGGGCCTACCGCGAACGGGCGCAGCAGCTCGGCATCACGGTGATCCACCGCGATGAGCTCCACGAGCGACCGATGCGCGACGTCGTCGCCGAAGCCCTGGAGATCGCCGGCGCCGGTGGCGGCCCGATCCATGTCGACCTCGACGTCGATGTCTGCGACCGCTCGGTGGCCCCCGGCTGCCCGGCGTCGATTCCGGGAGGCCTTCAGGCCCACGAGCTGCGCACGGCGACCCGGCTACTCGCCGCTGACGAGCGCGTCCGCGGCATCGACATCGCCGAGGTCGATGCAACCGCAGACGCACCCGACGGCCGAACCGTGCGTCTCGCAGCACTGCTCGTGCTTGAGGCTGCCGCCGGCCTCGCCCATCGACTCGGGCACTGATCGGCTCAGACCCACCCGCAATTCAACGCCTGACGCGCACCACTCGCCGCACGCCAACTCCCTCAACGCGCGCCGGCGTCGCGGGACGCGCCGTCGCGCCCGATTTCTCCCCTCCGTTCAACGACGAAAGGATGATGCCATGACCGTTCCGGCACCCGCATCGACCACCACCGCCGATCCCTCGCCCGACGAGTCGAGTTCGCACTCGGGCCTGCAGCGCGGTCTGACGGCGCGCCACATCCGCTTCATGGCGCTCGGATCGGCTATTGGCACCGGGCTCTTCATGGGATCGTCTGGGGCGATCCAGACCGCTGGGCCTGCCGTGCTCTTGGCATACGTGATCGGCGGCGCGGCGGTCTTCATGGTGATGCGCGCGCTCGGCGAGATGGTCGTGCGCCACCCGGTCTCCGGTTCGTTCGGGCAATACGCTTCCCGATACATCCACCCGTACGCTGGCTTCCTGGTCGGGTGGACGTTCGCGTTCGAGATGTTTCTCGTCGCAGTCTTCGACGCCACCGCCATCGGCGTCTACATGCGGTTCTGGTTCCCCGAGGTCTCGCAGTGGGTGTGGGTGCTCGCGGTCGTCTGCTTCATCGCCGCGATCAACCTCATCGGCGTCAAAGTCTTTGGAGAGCTCGAATTCTGGTTCGCGCTCATCAAGATCGTCGCGATCATCGCTCTTATCGTCGCCGGCATCGGCATCATCCTGTTCGGATTCGGTGCCGCCGGCCACGACCAGATGGGGCCGCAGAATCTCGTCGATCACGGCGGGTTCCTGCCGCACGGCGTGTGGGGGTTGCTCGCCTCGTTCACGATCGTGATGTTCGCCTTCGGGGGCATCGAGATCATCGGTGTCACCGCCGGAGAGGCGCAGAATCCGAAGCAGGTGCTGCCCAAGGCGATCAACTCGGTACCCGTGCGCATCCTGCTCTTCTACGTGCTGACGCTCGGCGTGATCATGTGCATTCAGCCCTGGGTTGAACTCACCGGCGAGACCAGCCCCTTCGTCTCCATCTTCGAGTCCGTCGGCTTCCAGGCCGCGGCAGCGGTCTTCAACGTTGTGCTCATCACCGCCGCGCTCTCGGCGATGAACGCCGATATCTTCGGTGCCGGTCGCATGCTGCACGGGCTCGCCGAGCAGGGCCAGGCCCCGCGCTCGTTCACGCGGACCACGCGCACCGGCGTGCCGATCATGACCGTCATCACCATGGTGATCGGCCTGCTCGTCGGTGTCGTGCTCAACTATCTCTATCCCGATCAGGTGCTGTTCCTGCTCGGTGCGCTCGCGACCTTCGCGACGGTGCTGGTCTGGCTGGTGATCCTCGTCGCACACATCCGCATGAAGGCCGAGATCGCCCGCGACCGCAGGCTGCCGAGCGAGTTTCCCGTGCCGCTGTGGCCGGTCGCCTCATGGCTCACGGTCGGATTCATCCTGTTCGTGATCGTGATGGTCGGCATCGTGCCCGAGTCTCGGCCGGCCCTCTGGGTGGGGCTGATCTGGGTCGCCGCGCTGACCGCGTGCTACCTGCTCTTCGTGCGCGGTTCCGGCCGGCTACCGCACCAGCTCGTCGACCGAACCGAGCCCATCACCATCGCTTCGACGACCGAGCGCTGAGCCGTCAGAACAGGGTCGCCTCGATCGACGGCAGACTCCAGTCGATCGAGGCGGCGCCCTGCGCCTCAAGCGCCGCGTTGGCCCGGCTGAACGGACGCGAGCCGAAGAACCCACGCGACGCCGACAACGGCGACGGGTGCGCGCTTTCGATGCGCGGGATGTCGCCGAGCAGTGCGCCGACGGTTTGCGCGGGCTTGCCCCACAGCATCGCAACCAGCGGCCCTCCCCGCTCCGCGAGGGCGGTGATCGCGCGCGAAGTCACCGTCTCCCAGCCGCGCCGCTGATGCGACCCGGCGTCATGGGCGGCAACGGTCAGCACACGGTTCAGCAACAGCACCCCTCGGTCGGCCCAGGGAGTAAGGTCTCCGTGAGCCGCGGGCGCGATTCCGAGGTCATCGGCGAGCTCCCGGTAGATATTGCGCAGGCTCGGCGGCAGCGGCCGCACACCCGGGTCCGTCGCGAATGATAGCCCGATGGCGTGGCCGGGAGTCGGATAGGGATCCTGCCCCACGATGAGCACGCGCACCTCGTCCATCGGTCTCTCGAACGCCGCCAGCACCCGCTCAGGGGCCGGCAACACGTCGACGCCCGCCGCTCGCTCGCTCGCCACGAATGCTTCCACCGCGGCGAGTTCGTCGGCGACCGGCGCCAGCGCCACCGCCCAGTCATCGGCGATGCCGCGGCGCACCAGCGCCCCGGTCATTCGGCCTTCGGTGTCAGCGGCCCGCGATGCGTGTGGAAGACGCTCGACTGCGCCACGGGGCGCAGCACGATCAGATCTTGGTTGACATGCGGCGGCTGCTCGAACGCGCCGACGAGCACGCGCGCGACGTCTTCCGCTGTGAGCGGCGTGACGTCGGCGTAGGGTCGCTCCGCTGCGGCGGCATCGCCGCGCAGACGGTTGAGCGTGAACTCTTCCGTATGCACGAGGCCCGGGGCCAGTTCCATCACGCGAATGGGCTCCCCGCCGAGTTCGAGGCGCAGCACGTTCGTCACGGCGTGCGCCGCGTGCTTGGCGGCGTTGTATCCGCCGCCCCCCGGGTAGGCGTCGAGCCCGGCAGTCGACGTGAGGTTCAGGATCGAGGCCCACCCCGAGCGACGCGCGCCCTCGCGGAGCACCGGCAGCAGTGCCGCGGTCACTGTGCGGAGTCCGATCACGTTCACCTCGAACATGCGGCGCCAATCATCGTTCGACGCGTGCTCTACCGATTCGACCCCCAGCGCACCTCCGGCGTTGTTGACGAGCGCCGTGGCGCCGCCGGTCGCGGCGACCTCTGCGGCGAGCGCGGCGACCTGCGCCTCATCGGTGACGTCGCAGACGACGACGTGTGAGCCCGTCTCGGCGGCGAGTGCTTCGAGCTTCTCAGCGCGACGCGCGACCGCCACGGTCTCCCAGCCGAGTTCCGCGAATCGACGCACCGTCGCCGCGCCGATCCCTGAACTGGCCCCGGTGACCACCACTCGTCGCTGCATCACGTCCTCCTCGCTGCGTCGTCGCGCCCGCACCTGCGGGCCTGCTTCGAGCTTAGGGGGTACGTTACGCAGTGCGACCGAACCCGTTGCCGGGCACAGGGCGCTCTCGTACGCTCAGAGCACCGCACCACCGTGTCCACCGCTTCCGCTTCACACTCTTCGAAGGAGTCACCATGACCGACCCGAGCGCCTGGGGATTCGAAACCCGCCAGATCCATGCCGGCCAGCAGCCCGACGAGACCGGGGCGCGAGCCGTGCCCATTCACCAGACGACGTCATTCGTCTTCGACGACACCGCGCAGGCGGCGAACCGCTTCGCACTCGCCGAACTCGGCCCCATCTACACGCGCATCACGAACCCCACGGTCGCCGTCGCCGAGGAGCGCATCGCCGCGCTCGAGGGGGGCACCGCCGCCCTCCTGCTCGCGAGCGGCCAGGCCGCATCGACGTTCGCCGTGCTGAACATCGCCAATTCCGGCGACCACATCGTCTCGTCGAGCTCGATCTACGGCGGTACGTACAACCTCTTCAAATACTCGCTCGCGAAACTCGGCATCGAGGTCACCTTCGTCGAGGATCAGGATGATCCTGCAGCGTGGCAGCGCGCCGTGCGGCCCAACACCAAGCTCTTCTTCGCCGAATCGATCGCGAACCCCCGCTCGAACATCCTCGACATCCGCACGGTCGCCGATGTCGCGCATGAGAACAGCCTGCCGCTCATCATCGACAACACCGTGGCGAGCCCCTACCTCGTGCGCCCCTTCGAGCACGGTGCCGACATCGTGCTCCACTCGGCCACCAAGTTCCTGGGCGGGCACGGCACGACTCTGGGCGGCGTGATCGTCGACGGCGGCACCTTCCCCTGGTCGCAGCACGCCGACAAGTTCCCCGGCCTCACCGAGCCCGACCCGTCGTACAACGGTGTCAGTTACACCGGCGCCGTCGGCGACGCGATCGCCTACATCATCAAGGCTCGCGTGCAGCTGCTGCGCGATCTCGGCTCGTCCATCGCGCCCCACAGCGCGTGGCTGCTGCTGCAGGGCATCGAAACGCTGTCGCTGCGCGTCGAGCGCCACGTGCAGAATGCGCAGGAGGTCGCCGAGTGGCTCGACGAGCATGACGACGTCGCATCGGTCTACTACTCCGGCCTGCCGTCGAGCCCCTGGTACGCTGCCGCGAACCGGTACGCACCGAAGGGCGTCGGAGCCGTGCTCTCATTCGAGCTCAAGGGCGGAGTGGATGCAGGCCGCGCGGTCGTCGAAAATGTCGAACTCTTCAGCCACGTCGCGAACATCGGTGATGTACGCAGCCTGATCATCCACCCGGCATCGACCACGCACTCGCAGCTGACTCCCGAGCAGCAGCTCACCGCCGGCGTCACCCCCGGCCTCGTGCGCCTGTCGGTCGGCCTCGAGCACATCGACGACATCAAGGCCGACCTCGAACGCGGGTTCGCCGCGGCCCGCAAGGTCGTCGCCGAGTCGGCGGCGCGAGCCTAGCTCCGCGCGCTTCGGGCGTAACAAACGCAGCCTCGGGGCGCTGCCAGGGCAGAATGGTGAGTCATGGACTGGCAGACCCCCGAGGATTCGTTTCCGACCGACTTCATCACCGACGCGCAGTTGCGCGCGCTGATGGGTCGGCCGCCGATCTCGGGCGGCTGGCGCGACGGTGATCCGGTCGGCGATCGCCAGTTCCTCTCGATCGGCGAGTTCACCACTGAGACCGGTGGACACCTGCCCCACGTGCGCTTCGCCTACGAGACGTACGGCGAACTCAACGACCGTCGAGACAACGCGATCCTCGTCTTTCACGCGCTGACGGGCGACAGCCATCTCGTCGGCCCGGCGTCTGCGGGGCACTCGACCGACGGCTGGTGGGGCGAGATCGTCGGCCCCGGGCGACCGCTCGACACCGACCGCTACTGCATCATCGCCCCGAACGTGCTCGGCGGATGCCAGGGCACGACCGGTCCGGGATCGCTGGACCCGACCGGCCGCGAGTGGGGCGGCCGCTTTCCGTATTTGACCGTTCGCGATCAAGTCGCCGCGACCCGCCGCTTCGCCGACGCACTTGGAATCGATCGCTTCGCTGCTGTGATCGGCGGGTCGATGGGCGGCATGCACGCACTCGAGTGGGGCATCGCGCATCAAGATCGCGTCGAGCGTCTCGCGGTCATCGCCGCGCCGCCGGTCACCACAGCCGACCAGATCGGCCTGAACCTGGTGCAACTCGAGGCGATCCGCTCCGATCCCAGCTACCGGGGCGGCAATTACTACGACTCCCCCGATGGCGTGGGGCCGCACCACGGTTTGGCGACCGCACGCCGCCTTGCGCTGCTCAACTACCGCAGCAACACCGAGCTTGACGCGCGGTTCGGGCGCGCCTGGCAGTCCGCGGTGAGCCCGCTCGGAGCGGGCGGGCGTTTCGCCGTCGAGTCGTACCTCGATTTCCACGGAAATAAATTCACACGGAGATTCGATGCGGGCAGCTACGTGACGCTGGTACAGGCGATGAATTCGCACGATGTCGGCCGCGGACGCGGCGGGGTGCGCGCCGCACTCTCGACGCTCGATCTGCCGCTCCTCGTACTCGGCATCCCAAGCGATCGGCTCTTCACCCTCGACGGGCAAGACGAGATCGCGCAACACAGCCCGGGCAGTCTCGATGGTTCCCTCGCCACCCGCATCGATTCGCCGTTCGGGCATGATGCGTTCCTCATCGAATTCGAGCGCGTCGGAACGCAGTTGCGTCGCCTCCTCGCCGCCTGAACGGGCTCGCAGGGAGCACACGGGAGCCTCCCACCTACCGATCGTAGGCTCTCACCATACGAACCGGCGCACCGCCGGTCGGGCACCATTTGCGTGGAGCCCATGACGGCATCGAAGGTAAGAGGAGCGGCAGCTTGACGATCTTGCATGCGCGCACCTCCGCGCGCGCTCTGGGAGTGGTGGCCACGGTCACCGCGGCGATCCCGCTCTGCCTGACCGGGTGTGCACCCGCCGTCGATCTCAGTGCGCAGGCTGCAGAGTTGCAGGCCGCTCCAGACTCCGATCTGCTCACGATGCCGGTCAATCGCACGTACGACGTCACCGAGATCAATCTCATCGCTCCGATGGCGGCTTCAGCGCTCGGCTCGGCGCTCGAGAATCAGATCTCGTCAACGGGATACATGGTCATCAACGACGGCATGATCACGGCCGCAGAACTGACCGTGAAGTTCACGGACATGCCCGAGGCATCGTTCGTGCAGACGAAGCCCACTCGGCTCATCTCGCAGTCGGACGACGATATCGAAGCGATCAGCTCGGTCGGCACCCTCTCTGTCGGAAACGTCTCCCAGCCGAACACGTCGGTCGAGCTCACCCCGACAGAGCTCGGCGAAGACCAAGCGCAATTCGACGTGACTTTCGCGGTGCCCGACAATCTGCTGGCATCGACCGCTGGGCTGCCGTTCGACGAGGTCTCGGCGCACCTCGTGCTCGTTTCGCAGTAATCGCGCCCGATTTGCCCTCTCTTCACGCGCGAACGGTGGGCGGCCGGGCGATTACGCGAAACGCTGGCGACGCGTCGCGTCGTGGATCTCCCCGACGAGCTCCTCGATGACGTCTTCAAGAAACACGACGCCGAGCACGGCACCGGTGTCATCGTGGATGCGCGCGAGGTGAATGCCCCGACCCTGCAACCTGGCGAGCACGTCTTCCAACTCCGTCACGGCGCGGATCGATTCCATCTCGCGAATGCGCTTCCCCGGAATCGGCTGTGCGATGCGCTCGTCACCGAGGCGCACGAGATCCTTGATGTGCACGTAGCCGTCGAGCTCCCCGGCTTCGTTCGCGATCGGATACCGTGAGAAGCCGTGCCGCGCGACTGCAGCCTCAACATCTTCGGGGGTGGCGCCAGCCGGCAGCACGACGAGTCGCTCAGCGGGAACGAGCAGATCGTGCGCCCGCTTCGTCGTGAATTCGAACGCGGCCGAGAGCGCGCCGCTCCGGTCTTCGAGCACCCCCTCACGCGTCGAGTGGCTCACGATACTCGCCACTTCTTCCAGCGTGAACGTGCTGTTGGTCTCCGACTTCGGCTCGACACCGAAAAGCCGAAGCACCCCGTTGGCGACCGCGTTCAACGCGGCGATGACGTGCTTGAGGAGACGTGAAATCGCCACGAGCGGCGGTGCGAGCAAGAGCACCGCGCGATCCGGCATCGAGAAGGCGGCGTTCTTCGGCACCATCTCGCCGAAGACGACGTGCAGATACGACACTCCGAGCAGCGTCAGCACGAACGCGACGATCGACACCGCTTCGGCGGGAATTCCCGTCCAGTGCAGCGGCCCCTCGAGCAGATGATGGATCGCCGGCTCGGAGACGTTCAAGATGAGCAGCGAGCAGACCGTGATGCCGAGCTGGCTCGTCGCGAGCATCAGCGTTGCATGCTCCATCGCGTAGAGCGCAGTCTGGGCGCGCTTCGACCCCGCTTCGGCGCGCGGTTCGATCTGCGAGCGCCGCGCCGAGATGACGGCGAACTCCGCACCCACGAAGAAGGCGTTCGCGCCGAGCAGCACCACGAGCCACACGATTCCGACCCAGTCGCTCATGCGCGGTCCTCCGTTTCGGCGTCTGACACCGACGGAGCGCTGGTGAAGCGCAATCGCGCAATCCGACGCCCGTCCATGCGCATCACCCGCAGCGTGCCGCCGCCGGGCAGTTCGGCCTCGTCGCCGGGTTCTGGAATTCGGCCGAGTGCGTGCAGCACGAACCCGGCCGCAGTGTCATAGGCATCGTCTTCAGGAATCTCGATGCCGGTCTGCTCGCGCACCTCATCCGGGCGCAGATCGGCGGGGAAGCTCATCTGTTCGGCGGTGCCGACGACTCCCGCTGCCGCACGATCGTGCTCGTCGGCGACCTCGCCCACGATCTCTTCGACGAGATCTTCCAGCGTCGCGATACCCGCAGTTCCCCCGTACTCATCGACGACGATCGCGAGCTGGAAGCCGCTGCCGCGCAGCTCTTCGAGCAGCTGGTCGAGATGCATCGTGTCGGGTACGCGAACCGCATCTTCCATGAGTGCGGCCACGGGAACCTCATCGCGCTTCGCCCGTGGCACCGCGACGGCCTGCTTCACATGCACGACCCCGACGATGTCATCGCGATCCTCGTCGATGACCGGGAATCGCGAAAACCCGGAACGGCCCGACAACTCGAGCACCGCTTTCGCCGACTCGAGACGCTGCAGGCTCTCGACCTTCAGACGCGGCGTCATGACGTCGCCCGCGGTGAGTTCTGAGAAGCGCAGCGTTCGATCGAGCAGGGTCGCGGTATCGGCTTCGAGGAGCCCGGCTTCTGCCGAGTGCCGCACGAGTGACGACAGCTCTTGGGCGGAACGCGCACCCGAGAGCTCTTCCTGGGGTTCGATGCCCAGTGAACGCAGGATCCCGTTGGCACTGCCGTTCAGCACCAGCACGGCGGGCTTCAGCGTCGTCGTGAAGGCGGCCTGCGCGGGCATGACGAACCTCGCGGTGGGCAACGGACGCGAGATCGCGAAGTTCTTCGGCACGAGCTCGCCCACGATCATCGAGAAGACCGTGGCGATCGCCACCGCGATCGGCGCACTGATGGCGCGACGCAGCTCTTCGGGAACTCCCAGTGCGCCGAGCGGGCCCGCGAGGAAGTTACTCAGTGCTGGTTCGAGGGTGTAGCCCGCCAGCAGCGTCGTGAGCGTAATGCCGAGCTGCGCGCTCGACAGGTGCGTCGAGGTGCGCGAAAGGCCACGAATGACCCGATCGAGCCCGTGCTCGCCACCGGCGCGACGACGCTCGAGATCTTGACGGTCGAGCGCGACGAGCGAAAACTCCGCCGCGACGAAGATACCCGTGCCCAGAGTAAGGATCACTCCGATGAGCAGGAGAAGCCAGTCGTTCATCCTTGGCTCCACGAAAAGACGATGTGCCGCGCATCAGCGCGGCCGATACTCGGAGGGTCTGAGGGTCTTCGAGAATCAACGTCCATAGCCATCCGAGATTACCACCTGAACTCCCCGATCGTGCTGTGAGATTTTACTCGGCGTCGAACAGATGGGCGTAGGCTTGTCTCCGGTGCGGCTCAGGCGCCGTCACCTCACGACTACATCTATCTTGCATGCAGGGCACAACGAGAGGAAGTCGCTTTGGCGGAGCGCACGGAGACCACCAACCAGGCTGGTCCCGCAGGAGATTTCGGTGCAAACGCGTGGCTGGTCGACGAACTCTGGAAGCAGTTCCAGGTCGATAAGAACGCCGTCGATCGGTCGTGGTGGCCGGTCCTCGAGAAGTACGGGGCCGAGCAATCGGGCGCCCCCGCAACCCCGGTGGCGCCGGCGAGTGCCGCCCCCGCAACCGGGCCGAGCACGACCCCCATCACGACACCGACGCAGCCGGCTCGCACCACGAAGGCCGCCCCCCGTGTCGCGCCGATTCCCGCAGATGCGCCGAGTCGGGCGCGCACCGCCTCCGACTCCGAGCCGCTCGAAGAAGATGTCGTCACGGCGCTCAAGGGCATGGCTCGTACCCTGTCCAAGAACATGGATCAGAGCCTGACCGTGCCCACCGCGACCAGCGTGCGCACCATTCCGGCCAAGCTCCTGATCGACAACCGCATCGTCATCAACAACCACCTGCGCCGCAGCCGCGGCGGCAAGGTGTCGTTCACGCACCTCATCGGTTGGGCCCTCATCCAGACGCTCAAGGACTTCCCCAGCCAGAACGTCTCGTACGCCGAGGTCGACGGCAAGCCTTCCGTGGTCGCCCCGGCGCACATCGGTCTGGGCATCGCCATCGACGTCCCGAAGCCCGATGGCACCCGCTCGCTGCTCGTTCCCGCCGTCAAGCGCGCGGAATCGCTCGATTTCAACGAGTTCCTGGCCGCCTACGAAGACCTGGTCAAGCGCGCACGCGCCAACAAGCTCGGCGCCGGCGATTTCCAGGGCACGACGATCTCGCTCACCAACCCCGGTGGCATCGGCACCGTGCACTCGGTGCCCCGCCTCATGCAGGGTCAGGGCAGCATCATCGGCGCGGGGGCACTCGAGTATCCCGCGGAGTTCCAGGGCGCCTCGCAAGAAACGCTCAACCGCCTCGGTATCTCGAAGACCATCACCCTCACGAGCACCTACGACCATCGCGTCATCCAGGGTGCCGGCTCGGGCGAGTTCTTGAAGCTCGTGCACGAGCGTCTCATCGGCAAGCACGACTTCTACGAAGACATTTTTGCCGCGCTGCGCATCCCGTACAAGCCGGTGCAGTGGGCCTCCGACATCCACGTCGACGTGTTCGGCGCGGTCGACAAGACCGCCCGCGTGCAAGAGCTGATCAACTCGTTCCGCGTGCGCGGCCACCTGATGGCCGATGTCGATCCGCTCGAGTACGTGCAGCGCACGCACCCCGACCTCGAAATCGAATCGCACGGGCTCACGTTCTGGGACCTCGATCGCGAGTTCCCGACCGGTGGCATCGGCGGCAAGCGCTCCATGCCGCTGCGCGACATCCTCGGCGTGCTGCGCGACTCGTACTGCCGCAAGATCGGCATCGAGTACATGCACATCCAGGATCCGGCTCAGCGCCTGTGGCTGCGCGAGCAGCTCGAGGTGCCGTACGCCAAGCCGAGTCACGATGAGCAAATGCGCATCCTCGAGAAGCTCAACGAGGCCGAGGCCTTCGAGACCTTCCTCCAGACGAAGTACGTCGGCCAGAAGCGCTTCAGCCTCGAGGGTGGCGAGACCGTCATCCCGCTGCTCGACGCCATGCTCAGCGACGCCGCCGAAGACGGGGTCGACAGCGTCGACGTGGGCATGGCGCACCGCGGCCGCCTGAACGTGCTGTCGAATATCGCCGGCAAGACCTACGGGCAGATCTTCCGCGAGTTCGAGGGTGCGCAGGCCCACAAGTCCGGCTCGGGCGACGTGAAGTACCACCTCGGCACCTCCGGGGTCTTCACTGCTCCGAACGGCACGCAGGTGCCGATCCACCTCGCCGCGAACCCGTCGCACCTCGAGACCGTCGACGGCGTGCTCGAGGGCATCGTCCGCGCCAAGCAAGACCTGAAGCCGATCGGCTCGTTCACCACGCTCCCGATCATCATTCACGGCGACGCGGCAATGGCCGGCCAGGGCGTGGTCTACGAGACCATGCAGATGTCGCAGCTGCGGGGCTACCGCACGGGCGGCACGATCCACATCATCATCAACAACCAGGTCGGCTTCACCACGCTGCCCCTGGACTCGCGCTCGACCACGTACTCGTCCGACATCGGCAAGGTCGTGCAGGCGCCGATCTTCCACGTGAACGGCGACGACCCCGAGTCGGTCGTGCGCGTCGCGAAGCTCGCCTACGAGTTCCGTCAGCGCTTCCACATCGACGTCATCGTCGATCTGGTGTGCTACCGCCGTCGCGGGCACAACGAGGGCGACGACCCGTCGATGACGCAGCCGCTGATGACCGACCTCATCGAGGCGAAGCGTTCGACTCGACGCCTGTACACCAGCGCGCTCGTCGGTCGCGGCGACATCACCGAGGAAGAGTACGACAAGGCGAAGCAAGACTTCCAGGATCGCCTGGAGCGCGCGTTCCAGGAAACGCACGCAGCGCAGACCGGTTCGATCCCCGTGATCGACACCAGCGGCATCGGCGAGGTGGCAGAGTCCGGCGGTCGCGCCGAGCAAAACTTCGAAACCGCGGTCGATCGCACCGTCATCGAGCGCATCGGCGACGCCCACGCAAACCAGCCCGATGGCTTCACCGTGCACCAGAAGCTGCAGCAGCTGCTCAACAAGCGGCACGACATGAGCCGCCAGGGCGGAATCGACTGGGGCTTCGGCGAACTGCTCGCGCTCGGCTCGCTGCTGATGGAAGGCACCGCGGTGCGCTTCGCCGGTCAAGATGCGCGTCGCGGCACCTTCGCGCAGCGTCACGCCGTGTTCCACGATCGCGCGAACGGGCAGGAGTGGATCCCGCTGCTCAACCTCTCGGAAGAGCAGGCCCGGTTCTGGATCTACGATTCACTGCTGTCGGAGTACGCGGCTCTCGCGTATGAGTACGGCTACTCGCTGCAGCGCGAGGATGCCCTCGTGCTCTGGGAGGCGCAGTTCGGTGACTTCGCCAACACGGCTCAGGCCGTCATCGACGAGTACATCGGCGCCGCCGAGCAGAAGTGGGGCCAGCAGTCGTCCGTCGTCATGCTGCTCCCCCACGGCTACGAGGGGCAGGGGCCCGACCACTCGTCGGCGCGCATCGAACGATACCTGCAGCTCTGCGCGGAAGACAACATGATCGTCGCGCGTCCGTCGACGCCCGCGAACTACTTCCACCTGCTGCGTCGCCAGGCCTACGCCCGGCCTCGCAAGCCGCTGATCGTGTTCACGCCCAAGTCGATGCTGCGCCTCCGCGGCGCGACGTCATCGGTCGAAGAGTTCACCGAGGGCGCGTTCCAACCCGTCATCGATGATCCGAACATCACCGATGCGTCGAGCGTCGAGCGCGTGCTGCTCGTCGCCGGCAAGGTCTACTACGACCTGCGCGGCGCCCTTGAGAAGAACCCCGACCCACGTGTGGCCCTCGTGCGCGTCGAGCAGTTCTATCCGATTCCCGCCGTGCAGCTGGGTCGCGTACTCGCACAGTACCCGGGCGCCGAGATGGTGTGGGTGCAAGACGAGCCCGAGAACCAGGGCGCCTGGCCGTTCATCTCCCTTGAGCTCTCGAAGAAGCTCGCGAACGATCGCATCCGCGTGGTTTCGCGCGCCGCGTCGGCCGCACCGTCGACCGGATCGGCGAAGGTGCACGCCGTTGAACAGGAAGCGCTCATCTCGCGCGCCCTCAGCTTCGACGCAGAATAAGCAACGCACCGCCGCCCAGCCGGGCCGTGACGCATCTCATCGGTGCGACGCGGCCCGGCTGGTCTGTTCCTGGGGGCGGAGCTCAGCCTCGCAGCTCGATCGCAATCTGGGCGGCATCAAGCTGGGTGAGCTGATCCGCCAAGAGCTCGGCATCGTAGGTGCCGTTATCTCGAGCATCGAGCAACGCGGTGCGCTGAGCTTCCAGCACGGCGAGGCGATATCGCTTCTCGATCTCGAACTGTTCGGGCCGCGGAGTCTCCGGGCGCTCGGGCTCGGGTACCGCGTCACCACTCGCCCGCAGCAATCTCATCACTTCGGTACGCTCATCACGCAAATTCGCGTCCGAGTCCTCGGAAGTCGCAGCCGGTGCGATCCGCCGCAGCAATGGGCCGATCGTTCCGCCCTGCAGTAGCAGTGACGCAAGTGCAACGACAAAAGCGATGAACACGAGCAGTGATCGCTGAGGCGTCTCTGCAGGCAGCGTTTGGGCGGCTGCCACGGTGACGGCTCCGCGCATTCCGGCCCACACCACGGCGACTCCATCGCGCCAGCCGAGCGGGGCACTCATGAAGTAGTCCAGGTCTGCAATCCCTCGGGTCACCCGTTTGACGAACCGGTCCCACTGCCGTTCAGACATCGGGCGGCCGCGCGATGCGAAGTCGGCGCGTTGCGCGTCGCGACCCTCGGGAGTCGCGATCTGCTCATCGATCTCCTGCAGTCGATTGTGGAACCGCTCACTGCCGCGCCTGCGGCGCGAGAGCACGCCGAGCAGGGAAGCGACATAGCCCGCGCGCACCGCGATCGTGACGATCAGAGCTCCGAGCGCAATGAGCAGCGCAGCCCCAACCCCTGCGTGATCCTTTTCCACACTCGACACGATGGAGCTGAGCTGCAGCCCCATGGTGAGGAACACCGCGCCCTCCAGCACGAGTTCGACGGTGCGCCAGTTCTGTCCGTCGGATAGCCGATGCTGTGGCGAGATCATCCGCGGCGCGCGAATTCCGGTAATCAGACCCGCCACGACCGCCGCGACGAGGCCCGAGCCGCCGAGCAGTTCGGCAGGCACCGACGCGGCAAACGGTACCGTGAACGAGATCGCCGTGTTCACGGTCGAATCGGTGACGCGGCGGCGCACCCAGAGGTTCGCCCATCCGACCACCCCTCCGAGCACCGCGGCGATGGCGACCGAGCTTGCAAATGTGCCCACGGCACCCCAGACCGAGAATGATGCGGCCGTCGCCACGATCGCCGTGCGCAGCAGCACGAGCGCCGTGGCGTCGTTCAGCAGGCTTTCGCCCTCGAGCATCGCAATGACCCGCTTCGATACCGCGGTGCGTTTCACGATCGAGGTCGCCACCGCATCCGTCGGGCTGATGATCGCTCCGAGCGCGACGCCCCAGGCGAACCCGATTCCGGGGATCACGAACATGAAGAGCACGCCGAGCACGAGCGAGGTGCCCACGACGAGCAGCACGGACAACCCGCTGATCGCCCCGAACTCGCGGCGGAAATTCATGGTCGGCAGTGACACCGCGGCCGAATAGAGCAGGGGTGGCAACACACCGGCGAGGATCCATTCGGGATCGATCTCGACGTCGCGAAGCGCCGGCGCGAAGCTCGCGGCGACCCCGAAGGCCACGAGAATGATGGGAGCCGCGATGCCGAGCCGGGGTGAGAGCATTGCCGCAGCGGCGATGAGTATCAGCCCGGCGATGAGGATGAGCAGCCATTCGGTCATGCTCACATCGTCGCAGATCACTGGCGAGTTCGAGCATCTCTCGGCTGCTCTGCACGTCGGCATGGGAAGATGAGGGGTCGATACTCCGCGCGCAGCGCCGCATCCGGCGCGCCGCCCTGGACTCCGAGGAGCCCGCATGGCCATCACCCCACCCGAGCGCGAGCTCGACTCGTCCCTCACCCCGCTGACGCGCCCGCTCAGCCTGCGCGAGACCGTACTCGAACAGCTGCGCACGGCGATCATCACCGGAAAGATCGCGGAAGGCGAGGTCGTTTCGGCACCGGCGCTCGGCGTCACGCTCGGGGTCTCCGCGACTCCCGTGCGCGAGGCGATGATGGATCTCGCGCGCGAGGGCCTGGTCGAAACCCTCAAGAACAAGGGCTTCCGGGTGACCACGATGAGTGAGCACGATCTCGATGACCTGGCGCAGATCAGACTGCTCTTGGAACCGCCCGCGATGCACTTCGTCGTCGGGCACGTTCCGGAGGCCGCAGTGGTCGGCATGCGCCGCCTCGCTGATGCATGTCTGCGCGCGGCCGAGCGCGGCGAGCTCGAGTCGTATTTGCGTCACGATCGCGAGTTCCACGCACTGGTGCTGACCTTGACCGGCAACGATCAGTTGGTCGATCTCGCGACCTCGCTGCGCCGCCGAACGCGGCTCTATGGCATCGGTTCGCTGGCCCGCCAGGGGCGCCTCGTCGATTCCGCACGCGAGCATCACGAACTCATCGATCTGCTCGTCGCGGGTGACGCGGTGGCGGCCGAAGCGTTGCAGTGCAAACACATCTCGCGCTCGCGCACGGTGTGGGCGACCGGGGTCACCGACGACGAATGAAGCGCCACTCGCCTTATTGGTCACGCACCCAGTAGACTGAATCGACGCCGTTTGAACTCGGAGACAAGGGAGCACTGATGACTGCATGGCGCATGCCGATCGAAGGACACGAGCAGGAACGCCTGTGGCTGGCCTGGCCGACGAGCGGATACACGCTGGGCGACACCGAGGCAGAAGCCGAGGAAGCGCGCACGACCTGGGCGGCCGTCGCCAACGCCGCGAGCGAGCACGAGCACGTGACGGTCGTCGTCAATCCCGGTGATGAAGCCATCGCCGCTCACTACCTGTCGGGTCAGATCGACCGTATCGTGGCTCCCCTCAACGATGCGTGGATGCGCGATATCGGCCCGAGCTTCGTCATCGGCGACGATGGCCGGCTGGGTGCCGTGAACTTCGTGTTCAACGGCTGGGGCGACCAGGAGTGGGCCCAGTGGAACCACGACCAGCACATCGGCCGGATCGTCGCCGAGGCCTCGGGCGCCGAGCTCGTGAACTCGGAGATGACCAATGAGGGCGGCGGCATCCAGGTCGACGGCACGGGGCGCGTCGTCATCACGAAAACCGTGCAGCTCGATCCGGGTCGCAACCCGGGCTGGACGCAGGAGCAGGTCGAGGCTGAACTTGAGCGCACGATCGGCGCGACGAGCGCACTGTGGTTGCCGCGCGGCCTGAGTCGCGACCACGACACCTTCGGCACCCGCGGTCACTCCGATATTCTCGCCGCGTTCACCAGCCCGGATCTGCTCCTCATGCACCGCCAAGACGCGGCTTCGCACCCCGACCACATCATCGCGCGCACGAATCGCGAGGTCGCCGACCGCTATCGCGAAGACACTTCCGCAGGCTTCGAGATCATCGACCTCCCGGCACCGGAGGCCCTGCGCGACGACGAGGGATATGTCGACTACAGCTACATCAACCACGTCGTGATCAACGGCGCGGTGCTCGCCTGCGCGTTCGACGACCCCGCCGACGATCGCGCGCTCGCGATCCTCCGCGAGGCATACCCGGGCCGCGAGGTCATCGGCCTCGACGCCCGTCCGCTCTTCGCGCGCGGCGGCGGCATCCACTGCATCACGCAGCAGCAGCCGAAGGTCAAGTAAGCGGCGTCGATTCGCCACTGATGAGCCCGGCCTCGAGGCGCAGCGCATCGCGCACCGCCTCGAGCGCCGGGTATCCGTAAGCCGCGGACCGTGCCGCCGTGAACACGGTGCGCTGCGGCTCCCCCGCCAGATCGATGCGACGCATTCGCAGCACTGCACCGCTGTGCACCAGCCCCGGCAGCAGCGCTACGGCGTTGCCCGTCTCGACGAGGCGCACGTGCGCCTGGAGATCCGCTGTCTCGTAGCGTATGTCGGGCTCGAACCCGGCACTGCGGCAGGTTTGTAGCGCCCAGTGACGAGACGCTGCCCCCTCAGGTTCCATGACCCACGGCAGCGCGGCGGCATCGGCCAGGCTGTGCACTCGCGCGAATTCCGGATCACCGACTCCGATTTCAGGCGCCGCAAAACTGATGCGATCGGCGATCAGGGGCTGTCGGTCGAGACCGGCGAAGTGCGGGGCGGCGTGACCCGGGTACTGTTCGGCGACGACCAGGTCGAACCCGCGCGCCCAGGTTTCTTCGAGACCGGCTGCCGGCTCGTGCTGCACCATTTCGACACGCAGTGCCGGGTGTGTACGGTGCAGTCGCTCGAGCACCTGCGGCATGAGCGCCAGCATCGCAGTCTGAAAGACCGCCAGGCGAACGGTGCCCGCCACCTCGGCATGGGCGCGATGCAGCGCGGCCTCGGCGCGCTCCAGCCCCGCGAGCAGCTCATGCGTTTCAGCCACAAGCGCATGAGCGGCGGGGGTCAGTTCGAGTGTGCGACCCACCCGACGCAGCAGCGGCACTCCGGCTTCGCGCTCGAGCAGCGCCAGCTGCTGCGAGATGGCCGAGGGGCTGTAACTCAGCGCCTCCGCGACCGCGGCAACGGTGCCGCGCACCTCGAGCTCCCAGAGCAGCCTGAGTCGCTTCATTTCGAGCACGATCCCCGCCTTCCGCGCACCACCCTGCAGGTGCGCTTCACACTATTGCACGATTCACATGGCTTCGCTTCACTGATGAGCGGCCGACCTCGCGATTCGAGTCTCGCGCCACGGGCAGTACCGTAGTCGGGTGAGCTTTCAACCGACGCCCGCGACGGGGGCGATTCCGATCCCGCAGCAGCCCCGAGCGCTCGCCGACCGCCCGGGTCAGCGCGCGTTCGGTGTCGGGCTCGTGCTCGCCGGCGGTGCCTCGGGCCAGCTCGGCGGCGCGCTCGGGGCGCTCGCGTTCCCGGTGATCGGGCCGGTCGGCGTCGTGGCGATCCGCCAACTCGTCGCGCTCGCCGTGCTGCTGCCCGCAGGCCGGCCGAGGCTCCTGCGATACGGGCGGGCGGAGTGGCTGCCGATTCTCGGCTTGGCTCTCGCGTTCTCGGTCATGAATCTCGCCCTGTACAGCGCGGTCGAGCGCATCGGGCTCGGCCTCGCGGTCACGCTGGAGTTTCTCGGGCCGCTGACCATCGCACTCCTTGGCACGCGACGCCTCATCGATCTCGGGTGCGCGCTCGTCGCGGCTGGAGGAGTACTCGCCTTGACGCACCCCGGGCCGTCGACCGATGCGCTCGGGATCGCCTTCGGTCTGATCGCCGGGTGCGCGTGGGCGATGTACATCTTGCTCAACCGACGCATCGGCCGCGTGCTGCCCGGGCTCGAGGGCAGCGGCGCGGCGAGTCTCGTCGCTTGCCTGTTTTGGGCCCCGGTCGCGGTGATCTGGTTCACGTCGCACGCCCCGACGCTCCCCGTGATCCTGCTCGCCGTGGCCTGCGGGGTGCTGAGTTCCGCGGTGCCGTACATCGTCGATCTGCTCGCGCTGCGCCGGGTTCCCGCTTCACTGTTCGGCGTGCTCACCAGTTGCAATCCGGTGTGCGCTGCACTCTTCGGCTGGATGATTCTGGGGCAACAGCTTGCCCTCATGGAGTGGGCAGGCGTTGCCCTCATCGTGATGAGCAGCGCTGTCGCCTCTGCCCGAGGCGTGCGGGGCGTTCGTGCTCCTGCCATGGCGCACCACTCGGGCCGGCGGTGACCGAGCCACCGTTCGCACCAGGCGCACGGAGTGCACGGCGCCCACGTTGCGCACTGTGCAGAGCGCACAGCGTCGCGCAGAGTTGCGGCTGCGAGAATAGCCGCAGGATCCCCCGGCATTGCCGCCCCGACCTCCGAAGGATGGATGCATGACCACCGCAGCGCTCTCCCCCGAACTCGAAGCCGTCATCACCCGAGCCACCGCAGCAGCCCCCCAGCTCGCCGCCACCACCGCACAACACCGCGCACACGCACTCGTCACCATCGCCGACGCACTCGAAGCCGCAACACCCGAACTCGTGAACATCGCACTCCGCGAAACCGGACTCACCGAGGCCCGCCTCACCGGAGAAATCACCCGCACCGCCGTCCAACTCCGCCTCTTCGCCGACACCATCGTCGACGGCGGCTACCTCGACGCCCGCATCGACCACGCCGACCCCGACTTCGCCCTCGGCGCACGCCCCGACATCCGCCGCACCCACCTCCCCCTCGGCCCCGTCATCAACTTCTCCGCCTCCAACTTCCCCTTCGCGTTCTCCGTCATGGGCGGCGACTCCGCCGCCATCCTCGCCGCCGGCTGCCCCCTCATCGTCAAAGCCCACTCGAGCCACGCCGAACTCTCCGACGCGACCGCAGAGGTCGCCACTCGCGCGCTCACCGAGGCGGGGATGCCCGAGGGCGCGTTCCAACTCATCCACGGCCGTGAAGCCGGAGTCGAGGTCCTCAAGGATCCGCGCGTCAAGGCCGGATCATTCACCGGCTCTATCCGCGTCGGCCGACTCCTCGCCGACATCGCGGCGAACCGCCCCGCTCCCATCCCCTTCTTCGGTGAGCTCGGCAGCGTGAACCCGGTCTTCATCACCGCCGACGCCATCGCCGAGCGCGCCGATGACATCGCCACGGGGTACCTCACCAGCGTCGCCGGTTCCGCGGGCCAGCTCTGCACCAAGCCCGGCTTCGCCTTCGTGCCCGCCGGCAGCGCACTCGCCGACGCGATCCTCGCCAATGCCACCGACGTGCCCGAGCACCGTCTGCTCGACCCGCGCATCGCGCAGAGCTACGACGATCGACGCACCGCCGTGCTCGGCACCGCGGGCGCGCGCCCCATCATCGCCGGCGGCATCCGCTTCGACGATGCCGGTCAGGGCTGGGTGACGCCGACCATCGTCTCGATCGCACTCGACGACTTCCGCGCCGGCCGCGAGGCGCTCCTCGAGGAGTCGTTCGGCCCGCTCTCCATCCTCGTCGAGGTGCCCGAGGGCACCGACCTCGCCGCCCTCATGCCCGAGTTCTACGAGGGCAATCTCTCGGGCACGGTGCACCTGAGCGCCGCCGAGGCCACCGGCGAGACCGAGAACGCCGACGCGTTGCGCGCACTCGTCGCCGCACTCGCGAACCAGGTCGGCCGCGTGCTCTTCAACGGGTGGTCGACCGGCGTCGCCGTCACGCCAGCCCAGCAGCACGGCGGCCCCTGGCCCGCGACCACCAACGACGCCTCGACCTCAGTGGGCACCGCGGCGATCACGCGCTTCCTGCGCCCGGTCGCCTTCCAGAACGCCCCCGCCGCGCTCCTCCCCGAAGCCCTCCGCGACGACAACCCGCTCGGCGTACCGCAGCAAATCGCCCCCGCAGGCGAATCCCGCACCTGGGGAGCCCGCTGGCGGTAGCCCGGTCCGTCGGCCTCTGCCGGATCGGGGTAACTTCGGACCGGTGTGCCGTCGCTTTTCAGTGTCCGCACTGGTCCGAAGTTACCCCGATCCGCAATGGGGCAGTGCGGAGCGGCAGAGCACAGCGCGGCAGTCGCGCGACGCGATCAGACGGGCTGCGGCGCTGTGCTCTCACCCGTGACGAGCGTGTGCCCCACATCGACGATCGTCGGCGTCGCGGGTGCGCGGTTGGCCTCGATGCGCTCGAGCAAGACGCGCCCCGCTTCCTCTCCGATGCGCCGGCTCGGCACCAGCACGGTGGTGAGCGACGGGGTCAGGTGCTGACCGAGTTCGAAGCCGCCGAATCCGGTGACGCCCACGTCGCCGGGAATCGCAACTCCGGATCGCACGGCTTCGAGCACCGCTCCCGAAGCGAAGACATCGCTTGCAAACATGATGACGTCGGCCTGTGGCAGCTGTTCGCGCGCCTGCCGAAAGAGTTCGCGCCCCGCTTCCATACTCACTCCGGCCGCGCCCGAATCGAGAATGCGCACGGGCACCTGCGGATACAGTCGGCGCATGCCGTCTTCGAATGCGGCACGTCGGCGCAAGGCGCGCACATCGCCCCCGGCGAACTGGCCGGCGAGCACGGGGAATCGGTAGCCAAGGGCGTGCACGTGCTCGATGAGGCCGCTCATCGCAGCGTAGTTGGAGAATCCCACGACCGAGTCGACGGGGTGCTGGGTGAGCTCCCACGACTCGACAACCGGCACCTGGGCCGCGTTCAGCAACGTCTGGGCTCCGGGGCTGTGCTCGGTTCCGACGAGCACAATGCCGTCGGGGCGCCGACCGAGGAAGGCGCGCAGCATGTCTTCCTCCTGCTGCAGGCTGTACTCGGTCGTGCCGATGAAGAGGTGGTAGCCGTGGGGTGCGAGCACCGTTTCGAGCCCTTGCACGGTCTCGGCGAACACCGAGGCCGATACTGCCGGAATCAGCACCGCGATCGTACGGCTGCGGTTCGAAGCGAGGTTGCTCGCCGCCAGATTCGGCACATACCCGGTCGCGCGAATCGATTCCTGCACGCGTTCCAGAGTGTCTTCGGAGACGACATCGGGCTGACGAATCGCGCGCGAGACGGTTTGGGGCGACACCCCGGCGTGCGCGGCGACCTCGGAGAGCGTGACGCTGCGGGTGGATCGCCGACTCGCGCGCTTCTCACTCTCACCGTGCATGTTCACCCCAGGAGTTCTCTCCGAGCCAGATTACGCATCAGCGCGCCGACTCCGAATTGCCACGGAGCGCAGTCTTCGCTGTAGGCGACCCGATTGACCAGTGTCCCCAGTGTAGGCGACGAGATTCGTACGACATCGCCGACACGGTGCGTGAATCCGGCCCCCGGTTCGCCGCGATCCTCCGTCGGTGCGAACAGCGTGCCGAGGTACAGCGCCGCCCCGTCGGGATACTGGTGCTGCGGTCCGAGCAGCTGACGCACGAGGTCTTCGGGGTCGCGACTGATCTGCGTCATGTCCGACTGCGCGTCGAGCACGAATCCGTCTGCGCCTTCCACGCGCAGGTGCACCGCTGCGCTGCGCACGTCGTCGAGGGTGAACCCGCCGTCGAAGAGACGGATGAAGGGGCCGAGCGATCCGGAGGCATTGTTGTCTTTCGCCTTCGGCAGCAGCAGCGCGCTGCGACCCTCGACGTCGCGCAGATTCAGATCGTTGCCGAGGGTCGCACCGAGAATGCGCCCCGAGGGGTCGACGATCAGCGCGATCTCGGGCTCCGGGTTGTTCCAGGCCGAGGTCGAAAGCACACCGATCTCTGACCCGGTGCCGATCGAGGCGAGCACGGGGCATTTGGTGAAGATTTCCGCGTCGGGGCCGATCCCGACCTCCAGATACTGGCTCCACAGCCCCTGCTCGATGAGGTACTCCTTGAGCTGCTGCGCGGCGGCCGACCCGGGCTGCACCGCGCGCAGGTCGCCCCCGATCATGTCGAGCACCTGAGCGCGCACGCGATCGGCCTCTTCGGCGTTGCCGCGCGCACGCTCCTCGATGACCCGCTCGAGCATCGACACCGCGAACGTCACGCCCGCCGCTTTCACGGCTTGCAGGTCGACCGGTGAAAGGAAGCGCACGGCGTCGGCGTCGGAGTCGAGGGTCGCCGCGAGAATGTCAGCGGGATGGCCGAGCACGGCGCCGCGCGCGTCTCGAGCGGCCTGCGCCGGGTGCTCCGCCCGCATGAGATCGCTCACGGTCGCGAACGAGCGCGACAGGTCGTAGACCGCGTCGCCCGTGACCAGAACGGGGCTCGGGCCCGAGACCGCCGGGTCCCAGACCCGGCCGATCAGTGTGGCGGAAGCGTGGTCCTCGGGCAGTGTGTCGGCGAGGGTGAGGGGCCAGGAAGCAGACATGGGACGTCCTATTCGATCGTTGCGAGAAGAGTGCGGCAGTGCGGCGACTTGCTGCGCTGCGGCCGCAGGCGCCGTGGATCAGCGCCCGGTGAAGGTGGCGTCGCGGCGTTCGGCGAAGGCGCGTCGCCCTTCGGCGGCGTCCTCCGTCGCAAAGGCGACGGTCTGCAGGTCGCGCTCGTACGCGACGGCCTGCTCCTGCGGCAGGTTGTAGGCTGCGCGGATGTTGGCCTTCGCCGTTTCGACGGCGATCGGGGGGCGCGAGGCGATGATCGCAGCGAGCTCCCGTGCGCGCGGGATCAACCGGTCTCCGGCCACCACCTCGCTCACGATGCCCCAGCGCTGCGCGGTTTCCGCGTCGATCATGTCGCCCGTCATGGTCATGATCGCCGCGTTGCTCGGACCGGCTGCGGCGGCGAGGAAGGCGCTCATGCCGCCGCCGCCGATCCACCCGAGTTTCACCTCGGGCGCCGCGAGCTGCGCCGTCTCAGCAGCGATGCGGATGTCGCAGATCAGCGCGGTTTCGAGGCCACCGCCCAGCGCATAGCCGTTGATTGCCGCGATGATCGGCTTGCGCAGTTGGTGCAACGCGTCGCAGTAGTCGGTGCGGTTGCGAAATTCCCACGGCGTCGCATATGCGTCGAGCGAGCGGATGTCGCTGCCGGCGCAGAAGGCGCGCTCGCCGGCACCGGTGAGGATCACGGCCCGCACCTCGGGGTCGTCGTTCGCCGCGTGGGCGATCGCCTCGAGGGCGTACGACATCTCGGGGGTGACGGCATTGAGTTTCTCCGGACGCTGCAGCGTGATCGTCAGGATGTGATCGGCGAGTTCGACGCCGATCTGCTCCGTCGCGAGTTCGGTGATGCGGGTCATGAGCGACCTTCCACAACGGGCTCGCGCGAGCGGCGAGCGAGATCGGCGAGCGCGCTGACCGCGTCGCTCGGGCTGAGCTCTGCGGCGAGCGCCGCGCGCACGATCGCGGAGCCCGTGAGCTGTGATTCCGGGAACCCTGCGTACCGGGGGCGCACGACGGAGGCCTCGATGGTGCTCCGCGTCGCCGAGTAAAACCCTGCCGCGGCGGCGTCGACCTCGACGTCGCTCCACGCGGCGCTCGCCGCGGGCTGCCCGGCGAACTCGGGAATGATCCGACGCTGCGTCGCGGGGGCGGCCAGCCAGCGCAGGAAGGCGCGGAGCGAATCCGAGATGTCAGCGCGACGACTGATCGCCACGCTGGTACCGCCGATCGTCGAACCCGGAGTTCCGCCGGGCGTTGCCGCGGGCGCGGCACCGAACGCGACTGGCGTGGCTCGATCGGGCAGCGAGTAGTTGACGTACCCGAAGACGAGCGGCACGTAGGCGAGCAGGTCGTCCGAACCGACGCGTTCGAGGAGCCCGATCGGGTTCAGCTCGGCGTACTCAGGTCGTGCGTGGGCGTGCACGGCCTGCAGCAGGTCGAGGGCCTCGAGCGCGACGCGATCCGGCACCCAACTCTCGCCCGGCGCGTCGACCGGCGGCGAACCCAGAGCGGCCGCGACCGAGAACAGTGAGATGAGCGCGTGCGGGCCGGCGAGACTCAGCGCGACCGGTTGCTGCCCGGCGAGTGCCGCGACGTCGCCCCACGTCTCGGGCGCCTCGGCGACCACGCGCGCATCGCGCGCACTCACCTGCGTCGCCGCGTCGATCGGCAATGCCCAGGTCTCCCCGGCGCTCTGATACGACGCGAGTGTGGGCCCGACATAGCCGGTCGAGCACAGCGGGTCGTTGGCCCCGAGCACCGACTCGATCGACTGCAGCGACCCGGTGGCGAGCGCGTCGCCGACGTGCGGATGATCGAGCACGATGAGGTCGTAGCGATCCGCGAGATCGTCGATCGGATGGGCTTCGAACCCCTCCAGAGGCTGCGCGTCCCAGGTCACGTCGATGCCGCGTTCGCGCCACAGCACGGATGCTGCCTCGAGCCATACTCTGCCGCGCGGGTGATCCCACGTCAGACCGCGATAGGCGTTCACGGGAGTTCCAGCGCTTCCTCGAGCTGCGCGACGACACCCGAGGCGATCAACCGGTCGACGTCGGCGCTCGACCTCCCGAGCTCGGTGAGAATCTCCCGGCTGTGCTCCCCGGTCTGCGGTGCACCGCGGTAGACGGCGGGCGGCGACTGCGAGAACCGGTAGGGGAAGCCGGGAGTCTTCACGCGACCCTCCGTCGGGTGGTCGTACTCTACAAACGTCTGATTGTGGGCGATCTGGGGATCGTTCACGAGATCTTCGTACGAGTAGACCGGCCCGGCCCATACCCCGCGTTCGGCGAAGAGCGCCAGCCACTCCGCACTGGTGCGGGTTTCGAGCGCGCGCGCCGTCTTCGCGAACAGTTCATCGCGCATGCTCCACGCCGCCTGCTCATCGTCGAGACCGCGCAGCGACTCGTCGCCGAAGAGGTCGGCGAGCACCTCGAGCGGCGGGAACGCGAGCACGATGTATCCGTCTTGCGTGCGGAACGATCCGTAGGGCGAGCGGATGTAGACGTGCGCGTGCGGCTGCGCACTGCGCTTCTGCGGCACCCCGCCGACCGTGTACACCGACAGTTCCTGCATCTGCAGCGTGGTGATCGCGTCGAGCATGTTCACCGTGACCAGCTGGCCCTCGCCGGTGCGCTCGCGGTGCAGCAGCGCGGCGAGTACGCCTTCGAACGCGGTCGAGGCCGTCACCGCATCGGCGAGATACTGGCCCGCGGCCTGCGGCGGTTGCCCGACGGCTCCCGTCGAAAGCATCGCGCCCGACATGGCCTGCAGCAGCAGATCTTGGCCGGGGCGGTCGCGATACGGCCCGTCTTCGCCGTAGCCCGAGATCGAGACGTACACGATCGACGGGTTGATCGCCCGCAGCGACTCGTAGTCGACGCCGAGACGCTGCGCGACGCCCGGGCGATAGTTCTGCAGAAAGACATCCGACTCCGCGACGAGCTCGGCGAGCAGGGCGCGTCCCTCCGGGTCCTTCAGGTTCACGGCGAGCGATCGCTTGTTGCGATTCAACGACAGGAACGACACGTTCACTTTGTTGCCGGTCACCCCGCCGGCGGGGGTGTGACGCTGCCACTCCCCCGTGGTCGGCTCGACCTTCACCACATCCGCCCCCAGGTCGCCGAGGCGCTGCGCCGCGAACGGCCCCGCCATCGCGATGGAGCAATCGAGCACGCGATAGCCGCTCAGCACACCGTTCGAGGCGGTCATGCGGATCCTTCTTTCCTTGCAATGGACTGCACGCGCGAGCGCGCGGCAGCGGTGGCTTCGACGCCGTCGAGCAACGTGACGGCAGTGCGGTACCGGCGAGTTTCGCCGTGCTCGAGCCAGGTCATCGAGCCGTCTGCACGCGCGGCAGCCTCTCCCGAGACGTGGTGCGTCGACGGTTCGAGCCCGACACCGTACTGACCCTCGCGCAGGTTCTGCCACTCGAAGAAGTGCGGCATCCCTGCCGCATCCCAGTCGAGCTCGATCCCGAATTCGCCATCGCTGCGGATCAGCGCGACCCGGTGGCGACCCGACTCGTCGGCGGCGAGCGCGTGCTCCCACACCTGTTCGACGAAGTTTCGCGTCGGTGCGATGAGGCGATCGAACGGAGCGCCCTGATCCGTCACCGAATCGGACTGCCAGAGATGCCCCTCGACCGCGCCGTGGAATTCGGAGCCCGCGTCGACCACGGGCCATCCGATATTGATGTGATAGAGAAACATGTGCGGGGTGCGCTCGAAGCCGAGGTTCTCGACCTCGTCGTCGATGCGGAAGCCGCTGCCGAACACATCGACCTCGATCGTGCGGCGCAACCGCAGGTGCTCGCCGAACGATGTCGCCTGCACGACCTCACCCCGAACGCGAAGCACCCCGCCGTTCTCCTGCCAATCCTCATCGATGGAGAGCAGCCGCGCCGGCAGCGAGCTGAGGCGCCCGTGCAATCCGTGACGCACGGTCTGCTTGGGCGGGTAGTGGTAATGGCTCGCGTCGTACTCGCCGCCGAAGAGCGCGTGATCGAGCCCCCCGCTCACCAAGAAGCCGTCGAGGGTGCGCAGCCAGGCGAGGCCGTCTTCGGCCTCGACCTCGTGCAGCGACGGGTGGCGGTAGCCGTTGCCCGAGCGCCACGAAACAGGCACGCCGCGGTAGCGCACATCGCCGAGATCGAAGGCCCGGTCGATGAGCACCTCGACCTCGAGCCCGTCGGCATTGCGGATCTGGAGCGAACGCACGCCGCGCTCCTGCCCGTTCGACCGCGTGACCTCGCGAATCTCCGCGAACGCCGCGAGATCGCCGCTGCGACGCCGCAGCTCCCCGGTCGAGAGCCGCACGGCTTCGCCGTACCAATCGTTCGCGCTCATTCCATCACCCATCCGCCGTCGACGTTGATCGTCTGCCCGGTCACGAAGGAGGCGTCGTCGCCGACGAGGAACGACACCACCGATGCCAACTCATCGTTGCGCCCGCGGCGCTTGATCGATTGCTTCTCGATGACCGCTCGGTTGTACGTCTCGGGGTCGCCGTTGATCTCCTCGGCTTTCGTCGGGAACGCACCGGGAGACACCGCATTGACCCGCACCCCCGTCGGCCCGAGTTCACGCGCGAGTGAACGGGTGAGCCCGACCGCGGCCCCCTTGGTGGAGACGTAGCTCACCAGGTGCTCCCACCCCCCGTGGAAGGTGATCGACCCGATGCTCACGATCGCTCCACGTCCGCGCGGCACCATGCGCTTCGCCGCAGCCTGCGCTCCGGCGAAGTAGGCGATCTGATTCACTCGCAGCACGTCCTCGTACTCCGCGAGCGGAATCTCGAGAAACGGGGTGGCCGGATAGATGGCGGCGTTGTTGATCATGGCCTCGACCGGACCGAGTTCGCGCTCGGCGCGGTCAACGGCGGCGTCGATCGCTGCAGTGTCGCGCAGGTCGAGCTCGATCGCCAGGTTGGTGATGCCGTGCTCGTCAAGCAGGGCCGCCGTTTCGCGGAGCGTCTCGGCACCCCGGCCCACGACCGCGACCGCATAGCCGTCCTGGCCGAGGCGCAGCGCGATCGCGCGCCCGAGGGCGCCTCCCGCTCCGGTGACGAACGCGGAGCGGGAGGCGGGTGATGCAGTGGTCGGCATGCTCAGACGCCCTGACGCTTCAGCACTTCGCGCAGGAACTCCTTGGCGCGCGGCACATCCGACTCATCGAGGTGCTCGATGATGAGCGGCACGTTCGGGTTGCGCTCCGACAGGCGACGCACATACAGGTCGTAGTCGAGGGAACCCAGGCCCGCCGCCGGAAGTTCGATCTCCCCCACGCCGCGGAACGTGTGCGAGGCGAGCGCGTCGTCATCCCCGATGTCGGCGTGCTTCTCGCTCTTGTCGTCTCCGGCGCGCTTCACGTCTTTCGCGTGGGCGATACGGACCCGGTCGCCGAGCGTGTCGAAGACCTCGTTCAAGACGCCGGCCTGATCATCGATGTTGCTCGCGTCGAAGTAGTTGGTCGGGTCCATGAGCAGCTCGAGACCGGGGTGGTTGATGTCGTTGAACACTCGCGATGTCTCGCGAACCGATCCGACCACATTGTTGACGTAGGTCTCGAGCAGGAACGTGGCGCCGTGATCCCACGCTTCCTGGGCGAGCTCCGTGAGCACCGAGCGCACCTGCTCATAGGCGTCTTCACTGCGGTTGTGCGGATCGTGATCCCATTCGCTCTCAGCGTTGAACGTGCCCGACTCGCTGATCACGTACGGGGTGCCGAAGTCTCGGGCGCTGCGAATGATCTCTTTCAGGCGTTCAACGTTCGAGCGCCGCTTGTCGAGGTCGGGGTGCACGATGTTCGTGTAGCCCGAGATCGCGCAGATCGGCGCATCGTGGTCGCGGAACGTGTCTTGCACGCGCTTCGCCTTCTCCTTCGTGATCTGGCCCGATGAGAGATCGATGTCTTTGAAATGCAGGTCGAGTTGCACCGCATTGAGACCGAGCTCCTGGATCTTCTGCGCGGTGGTCTCGAGATCGTAGGGGAAGTAGCCCGAGAAGATGCCGATCTGAATCATGGTGGAAGTGCTCCTTTGCGTTCCGTGTTGGGGGTGTGGGTGAATACGGTCAGTGGGTCAGTGGGACTGCGAGGCGTCGAGCGCGAATTCGTCGAGTCGTACGGCACGACGCTCGTCGAGCGAGCGATAGCCCGCTTCGATGAGCGCCATCGTGCGTACGTTGTCGGCGACCGTGAGCGCGGGCGACTCGCCGCTGTCGAGGGCGTGCTGCACCTGCTCCATCACGCCGATGAAGGCGTGCGGAAACCAGTGGGTCTCCCATTCGGGCGTGACCCACTCGCCGTCGGTCTCGCGCGCCGAGGCGAAGGCGATGGTCGAGGGAGCGCCATCGGGCCACCCGATCGTGCCGCGGGCAACGCCCTCGGTGCCTTCGACCCGCCAGGAGATGCAGAAGTCGGAGTCGAAGCCCTCGTGACGCGGCCCGCCCCACACGTCCTCGCGAGAGACAGCCAGCACGCCGTTCTCGAAGCGCAGCGTCGACGCGACGATGCCGTCGGTGTGCGGAAACTCGGTGCGGGGATCGGGGCGCCCGGCGGTGTAGATATCGATGGGCTCACCGAACAGGTAGCGGAGCGCGTCGAGGTGATGGACGCTCATGTTCGCGAGAGTCAGCCGATCGTACTCGGCGAGGAATGTCTGCCAGTGCGGCACCGCGTGCATGTCGATCGCGGCGAAGACAGGGTCTCCGAGCGCCCCGCGGTCGAGGAGCTGCTTGAGCGAGCGGATCGACTGGTCGTACCGCATGTTCTGGTTGACCGAGAGGATCTTGCCGGCCGCGGCAGCTTCGTCGCGGAGCGCGATCGCGTCGTCGAGCGAGAGCGCGAGCGGCTTCTGCGCGAGCACCGCGCGCACGTGGGGCTGCGCGAGCGCCAAGCGGATGAGATCGGGCTGTTGATCGGGCGGAAACGCGATGTCCACGATCTCGACACGCGGGTCGAGGATCAACTCCCGCGGTGAGGCGTGCACCGTGCCGATGCCGTAGCGTGCGGCAACCGCCGCCGCGTTCTCGCGGGTTCGGGAAGCGATCGCGACGACCGGGAATCCGGCCTGCCGGTAGGCCTCGAGGTGCTGGTCGGCCATGATCGCACCGGCACCGATCGCCCCGATCGCATGCGTCCGCGCCCGCACTGGGGCGTCGGGTTCGAGACCGAGTGATGCCGCGCTCCGAACCGAGCGCGACGCCTCGAGTGTCTCCGTTGATGTCATCTGCACTTCCTCCTTGAAGTTGCGCGTGAGCGCCGCGGCCATCATTTCACAGTCGTTATGTTAGCGCTCTTGGCAGCGCTGCCATTTTGATGTTAGTGTCACCACGCAGCGTTCGTCAACACGTTCCCGAAACCACACGGAAACGCTCCCGGCATCGTCGCCAGGAACCCTGCACCGCGCAGTTTGATTTCAAAGGAGAAAGCATGCAGCACTCACGCACCATCACCCGAGGCCTGGGCATCGCGGCGATCGCAGCCCTCACCGCCGGCCTCGCGGCCTGCAGTTCAGCACCCGCCGAGGGCGGAGGCTCCGGTGGGAGCGCCGGTGGCGGGGACGGCGAAAAGTTCGTCATCGGCTTCCAACAGCCTCTCGGCGGCCAGGCCTGGCGCGAGACCGGCCTCGCGGCGATGCAGGCACTCGCCGCGCGCGATTACGGCGACTCGGTCGAACTCAAAATCGTTCGCACGAACGACAACGACGCGGCACAGCAGAACGCCGCCATCCAGAACCTCATCGCGCAGGGCGTAGACGCCATCCTCTTCGACCCCGCTTCGGCGACCGGCGCCGACGCGGCGATCTCGCAGGCCAAGGCGGCCGGAATTCCCGTCTTCGCCAACGGCGGCCCCTACGACAATGACTACGTCTATACGGTTTCCACCGACTGGGCGAGCGCCGGCAAGAACGGCGCCGAATGGCTCGTCTCGCAACTCGGCGACAACAAGGACGTCGTGGTGCTCGAGGGCGTCGCCGGCGTGCCGCTCAACGACACGTCCATGCCGACGGTGAAGAAAGTACTCACCGACGCCGGCGTGAACATCGTCGCGGAGGGTGCGAACGGGTGGAACGAAGCCGACGCGCAGCAGACGATGTCGCAGATCTTGCAGTCGCACCCGGATGTCGGTGGCGTGTACTCGTTCCTCACCGGCGGCCAGGGTGTCCCGGCAGCCTTCGCCGATGCGAACATCGACTTCGTACCGGTCGTCGGCGGTTCGGGGTACAACGCCGAGGCGTGCACGCTCGTCGACGATGCGGACGCCGGACTCACGGGAAACATGGTCTTCGGTCAGCCCGCCATCTATGCCAAGGGGCTCGAGCAGGCCGTGAAGCTGCTGAAGGGCGACACGATCGACCAGGAGCAGTACTTTGCTCCGGCCGAGATCACCACCGAAAACGCGGCCGACTTCTGCCAGCCCGATATGCCCGACAACTTCCAGCTGGGCTACGACTTCCCCGGTCTCGACATCACGCTCGACGAATACCTCGAGTTCGCCAAGCAGTAATCGCGATTCATCGAGGAGGCACAGATGACCCAGCAGATCGGTCCGGTCGACGTCGCACAGCCGACGTCGACCGGCCGTCCTGCGCCACTCCTCGTGGCGCAGGACCTCAGCAAGCAATACGGCGCGGTGACCGCCGTCGCCAATGTCACCTTCACCTGTCAGCCAGGCGAGGTGCACGCGCTGGTCGGCGAGAACGGCGCGGGCAAAAGCACCGTGTCGAAGATTCTCTCCGGCGCCGTGGTGCCCACGAACGGCACAGTCACAATCGACGGCCAGCACTTGGAAGGCGGCAGCATCGCTCGCGCTCGGGCGGTCGGCATCGCCTGCGCGTACCAGGAGATCGCGCTGGTACCCGAATGGACCGTCGCGGAGAATCTCGCGTTGCCCGAGGTCGGGTCGACGCGCCTCTTCTCCCCCGGCAGAGCCCTGCAGCGCGCTCGAGAGATCCTGGAGCAATTGCACCTGCCGCACATCGACCCGCATGCGCGGCTCGGCACGCTACTGCTCGCCGACCGGCAACTCGTCGAGATCGCACGTGCGATCGCCGCCCGCCCGAAACTCCTCATTCTCGACGAGGCGTCGAGCGCCCTGACCCCACCCGGCGTGGAGTGGCTCTTCGACCGCATCCGTGACATCACCGCGACCGGCAGTGCGGTCATCTACGTCACGCACCGGCTGCAGGAGTTGCAGGTCATCGCCGACCGCGGCACCGTGCTGCGCGATGGCGCGGCCGTCGGCACCTTCGCGCGCGGCGAGTGGACCGAGGACTCCCTCATCACGATGATGGCCGGTCGCGAAACGCAGAAGCAGTTCCCGCCGGCACCGACCGTACCCGACGACGCACCGGTCGTGCTCGACGTGCGCGGGTTGCAGTCGAACCGACTGAGCGACGTGTCGCTCACCGTCCGTGGCGGGGAGATCCTCGGCATCGGTGGCCTGCAAGGCCAAGGGCAGACGGAACTGCTGCGAGCCCTGTTCGGAGCCGTTCCCGCGACCGCGGAGCACTGGGAAGTGGCCGGCGCTGCCGTCGGCAAGCTGAACCCCCGACGTGCGGTGAAAGCGGGACTCGGGTACGTGCCCGAAGACCGCAAGACCGAGGGCCTGGCGCTCGAACTGGGCGTCGGCGAGAACCTGTTCGCCCCGTGGCTCTCGCTCACCGGCTCGGGCGGTGCACCGCTGCTGCGCCGGCAACAGGGGTGGATCGACGGCGTGCTGCACGCGCTCAGCGTGCGCACGCGGGGGCCGCTCGAAGCTGCCGGGGCGCTCTCGGGCGGCAACCAGCAGAAACTCGTCTTCGGCCGCTGGATCGACCGCGATCGACGCGTGCTCATCTTGCACGACCCCACGCGCGGCATCGACGTGCGCGCCAAGCAGGAGCTGTATCGCGCCATGATCGCTCTGGCCGAATCCGGAGTCGGCATCGTCTGGTTCTCCAGCGAGGTCGAAGAGCTCGTACACCTTTGCAACCGCGTCGCCGTACTGTATCGGGGCGGCGTCGTGCAAGAACTCGCGGGATCCGAAATCACCGCCGACGCCGTAGTCGGCGCGGCCGTAGGAATGGCGGCACACTCATGACCACCGGCACCATCTTCGCGCCCGTCGCACCGCGACGTTCGCTCCCGATCTGGGTGCAGCGCTCACTCCACGAAGGAGCCGCGCCGCCCGTCATCGCGTTCGTGCTCTTCATCGCGATCTATCTCTCCGTGAACCCGAGCCTGCTCACCCGATTCCAGTTGCAATCCGCCGCAAACCTCGTCGTGCCACTGGCAATCGCGGCGCTCGCACAGCTGATCATCGTGCTCATCGGCGGCATCGACATCTCGATCGGCGCGATCATCAGCCTGTGCAACGTCGTCTTCGCGACCAGTCTCGCAGCGCTCCCCGGCCCGGTGGCCCTCGTGCTCGCCGTGCTCATCGGGATCGTGTGCGGACTGTTCAACGGACTGCTCGTCGCCTTCGGCAGGCTGCCGGCCATCGCCGTCACCCTCGCCAGCACGTTCATCATCGGAGCGATCGCGCGTACCGTGCTCGACCGCCCCGGCGGTGCACTGAGCGAGACCATCTTCAACGTGACGAGCGGCGAGGCACTCCCCTACCTCCCGATGGCGGTCGTGTGGCTGATCCTCGTCGCCGTACTCGTCTGGTTCGTGCTGCAGCGCACCGCGTTCGGGCGCCAGATCTACGGCGTCGGGTCGAACCGCGATGCCGTGCAGGCGGCGGGCATCAACTCGCGCATGGCGATCCTCGGCGCATTCATGCTCTCGGGCGCACTCGCGTCGATCGCCGCCGTACTCCTCGCAGGTTCAACGGTGACCGGCGACCCCCGCAGCGGCGACTCCTACCTGCTCACGTCGATCGCGGCGGTGGCGCTCTCCGGCGCGAGCTTCGCGGGTGGGCGCGGCTCGGTGCTGGGCACAATCGCCGCGGCGATCACGCTCGGGCTGGTCGGCAACCTGCTCTTCTTCGCCGGCATCAATTCGTACTGGCAGTACATCATCAACGCGCTCATCATCTTCGCGGTGGTCGCCATTCCCGTACTGGTCCGCGTGATCAGCACACGGAAGGCGCTCGCCCAGGGAGGACACCATGACTGACACACTTCCCGGCCAGGCCGTGAGCGCGACGCCGCGCCCCAGCGGGCGTTCCCTGCTGCGCCGCATTCCCACGAGCGCATGGGTCTTCATCGCCTTCCTCGTGCTCTTCGTCGCGAGTGGCGTGATCCGACCGAGTTTGTTCACTCTCGACGGGCTCATCACCACCGTCACGTTCGCATCGATTCTCGCGGTGGCCTCGTTCGGCCAGACAATTGCCGTGATTCAGGGCGGTATCGATCTCTCGGTCCCCAACACCATCGCGTTCGCCGCACTGTCATTCCTCACTTGGAATGCGACGCTCGGGCCCGTGCTCGCCCTGATCGCCGCCCTCGCCGCATCCGCCGTCATCGGGTTCGTGAACGGATACGTCATCGCCAAGATCGGGCTGACCCCGATCGTCACGACGATCGCGATGAACGGGCTGCTCTTCGGCGTGCTCCTACTCAACTTCAGTCTCTCCGAGCTCACCAATGTGCCCGATTTCTTGAAGGCCATGACCTCGACGAAGCTGCCGTTCCTCGGCTCCTCCATCGCGGCCGTGGTGCCACTCGCGGTCGTGCTCATGCTGCTGCTGCACGCGCTGCTGCGCTGGACCGGGTGGGGGCGCGCCCTCTTTCTCGTCGGCTCATCGGAGGCGACCGCGCATCTCACCGGCCAACCGGTAGCGCGCATCCGCATCTCGGGCTACATGCTGAGCAGCGTGCTCGCCGGATTCGCCGGAATCGTCATCGTCGGCTACTACAACCAAGCCGAAACGATGATGGGTGCACCATACCTGCTGAGCTCAGTCGCCGCCGTCGTCGTCGGTGGCGCCTCAATCTTCGGCGGTCGCGGGTCCGTGCTGGGCACCCTTGCCGGCGCACTCGTACTCGGTCAGGTGTCGACCCTCGTCGTTGTCTTCAACCTCGGCGTCACCGTGCAAGACATGGTCTATGGCGCCATCATTCTGGTCGTCGTCGCGCTCTACGGCCGATCCCATGGCCGCTGATCCCGCGACCGCAGATACCCCCGTTTCACCCGTCATATACGAAAGCAGCCAGATGCCCAGTCACACCGAGCTCTCCTCCGAACTCGAAGTCGTCGTCGCCCGAGCCACCGCAGCAGCCCCCCAGCTCGCCGCCACCACCGCACAACACCGCGCACACGCACTCGTCACCATCGCCGACGCACTCGAAGCCGCAACACCCGAACTCGTGAACATCGCACTCCGCGAAACCGGACTCACCGAGGCCCGCCTCACCGGAGAAATCACCCGCACCGCCGTCCAACTCCGCCTCTTCGCCGACACCATCGTCGACGGCGGCTACCTCGACGCCCGCATCGACCACGCCGACCCCGACTTCGCCCTCGGCGCACGCCCCGACATCCGCCGCACCCACCTCCCCCTCGGCCCCGTCATCAACTTCTCCGCCTCCAACTTCCCCTTCGCGTTCTCCGTCATGGGCGGCGACTCCGCCGCCATCCTCGCCGCCGGCTGCCCCCTCATCGTCAAAGCCCACTCCGGGCACCCCGAACTCTCCGACGCCACGGCACGCGTGGCTACCGAGGCGATTCGCGACGCGGGGCTGCCCGAGGGATCATTCCAACTCGTGCACGGACGCGAAGCCGGGGTAGCGATCCTGCAAGACGCGCGCGTGCGCGCCGGATCGTTCACGGGATCGATCGCCGCCGGGCGCCTGCTCGCCGACATCGCCGCAGCTCGCCCCGCCCCGATCCCCTTCTACGGCGAACTCGGCAGCGTCAACCCGGTCTTCATCACCGCCGACGCCATCGCCGAGCGCGCCGAAGACATCGCCACCGGCTTCGTCACCAGCGTCACCGGGTCGGCGGGGCAGCTGTGTACGAAGCCCGGGTTCGTCTTCGTGCCGGCGGGAGTGGCGACAGAGCAGTGGCAGGATCGCATCCGCACCGCCGCAGAGGGCACTGCTGAGCACCGCCTGCTCGACCCGCGCATCGCCCGCGCGTATGACGAGCGCCGTACGGCAGTGCTCGGTGCGCGCGGGGTGCGCCCGATCGTCTCAGGCGGCGTGCGATTCGACGAGGCTAGGCAGGGCTGGGCGACTCCCACCATCGTCGCCGTCGACCTTGACGACTTCCGTGCCGAGCACCAGGCGCTTGCCCACGAGGCGTTCGGCCCGCTCTCCATCATCGTCGAGGTGTCTCACGGCACCGACTTGGCAACCTTGTTGCCCGAGTTCTTCGAGGGAAATCTGACTGCGACACTGCACCACGGCGGGGCCGAGGCCTTGCCGACGCATCCGAACGCCGCAGCACTCGGCGCTCTCGTTCACGCAATGGCCGAGCAGGTCGGTCGCGTCTTGTTCAACGGATGGCCGACCGGTGTCGCCGTCACACCCGCACAACAGCACGGCGGCCCCTGGCCCGCAACGACAAACGATGCCTCGACCTCGGTCGGCACGGCAGCGATCACGCGCTTCCTGCGCCCCGTCGCCTTCCAGAATGCCCCCGTCGCGCTTCTCCCCGAGGCCCTCCGCGACGACAACCCACTCGGGGTACCGCAGCAGATCGCCCCCGCAGGCGAATCCCGCGCCTGGGGAGCCCGCTGGCGGTAGACGCCCGCGCCTCGCCTCGCGGCGGTGGCCCCGCCCCAGTAGCCCCGCGCCACTTCCGCCGAACGCCGCCCATCTCGCCGAATGCCTGCCGAATGCACGCGCACATCGCAGGCGCTCGGCGAGATGGGCGGCGTTCGGCGGGAGCGGGTGCGGGAACCGGCGACTGCATCGTTCCGGTACCGTCGAAGCATGCCCAGTCTGATTCAGCAGCGCCTCGCCTTCGAACGAGATTCGCGTACCGGGTGGTGGATGCTCGTGATTGCCATTCTCTCCAGCGCGTTCTCAATCCAACGCGCCATCACGGGCCCCGGGTGGCTCTGGTTCGCGACCGCGATCTGGGTGACGCTCGGATTGGTCTCGCTTCGGCGCATCCTGCGCGCCCGACGAACACGCCGCGAGTTCGAGCTCGAGCACGGATCGGACGCGGGCGTACGCTTCTAACGCAGCCTCGCCCTCACCATCACCGCGCGGCCCATCGCCCACCGCGCGATCGGCGCCGCACACACAACGATCCCCCCGGAGCTTGCTCCGAGGGGATCCATCGTATGCAGCCGCGACTCAGTGCCAGAGCACCGCCAATGCAACATTGACGAGCGAGAGGCCGGCGATGGCGCCGAGCATGCCAGCCGACGTGGGCTGCTTCTTCCGACCGATGAGCACAACGGCGATGAGCACGAGCAGCACGACCAGCTTCACGCCGATCTTCGCGTTGTTCGGCTGGCCACCGGTCGCATAGACCATGCCCACGAGCAGCAGGCCGGTCGCGAGCAGCAGCCAAGCGCCGTGCAGAATGCCCGGCGTGATGCGAGCGCGCGCTTCCTTCACCGCCGAGAGCTGCGCCAGCGTGCTGCCGAAGACAGCGCCGAAGCCGACGAGATGCAAGACGATCAGAATTCCCTTGACGATTTCCACGTCTTGATTCTGACGGCACGCACCCCGCCGCGCAACGTAGGCGAGGCTTGCTCACAACTGATGAATCATCAGTAAAATTGCAGATCAGCGCCCATTCCGATGAAAGGCCCCAGCTTAGTGGAAGAAGTGGCGCTCGCCGGTGAAATACATCGTGACGCCGGCCGCCTCGGCGGCTGCGATGACCTCGGGGTCGCGCACCGATCCGCCCGGCTGCACGACGGCGCGCACGCCGGCATCGAGCAGCACCTGCAGTCCGTCGGCGAACGGGAAGAACGCGTCAGACGCCGCGACCGAGCCGCGCGCACGATCGCCGGCACGCTCCACCGCAAGGCGGCATGAGTCGACACGGTTGACCTGCCCCATGCCCACGCCGACCGACGCACCGCCCGAAGCGAGCAGAATAGCGTTCGACTTCACCGCGCGACTCGCGCGCCACGCGAACTCGAGATCGGCGAGGGTCTCGGCATTCGCCGATTCGCCCGTCGCGAGCTCCCATTCGGCGGCCGGCGCGAAGGCATGATCTGCGTCTTGCAGGAGGAAGCCGCCCGACACCTGCCGCAGTTCGACCGGATTCGGGGTGTAATCGGCGGGAAGCACGAGCAAACGCACGTTCTTCTTCTGAGTGAGGATCGCGAGCGCCTCGGGCTCGAAGCCCGGCGCGACGATGACCTCGGTGAAGATCTCGGAGACCGTCTCAGCCATGGCCCGCGTGACGACGCGGTTCGCGGCGATCACGCCGCCGAACGCCGACACGGGGTCGCAGGCGTGAGCGAGCTCGTGCGCTGCGGCGATCGGATCTGCTGCGCCCTCGGGCGCGACGGCGATGCCGCAGGGGTTCGCGTGCTTGATGATGGCCACGGCCGGGCGCTCGTGATCGAACGCGGCGCGCAGTGCGGCATCGGCGTCGACGTAATTGTTGTACGACATCTCTTTGCCGTGCAACTGGGTTGCCTGCGCGATGCCGGCGCCCTCGTTCTCGGTGAACAGTGCGCCGCGCTGGTGGCTGTTCTCGCCGTAGCGCAGCACCGACTCGCGCAGGCCGAAGACCTCGTAGCCGACGTAGCCCTCGGTCGTTGCGAAGATGCTGTCGATCGAGGCCTCGTCAGACGGCGCCTCAAGCGTCTCGGCAGCGCCCCACTCGGCATCCTCCTGCTCGAGGAACCAGTTGGCGACGGCCGCGTCGTACTGCGCGGTGTGCACGAACGCCTCGGTCGCGAGCGAACGGCGCTGGGCGAGGGTCGTGCCGCCGGCCTGCACCGCGGCAATGACCTCGTCGTAGCGCGCCGGGGAGACCACAACGGCCGCGTTCGCGTGGTTCTTCGCGCTCGCGCGCACCATTGCGGGGCCGCCGATGTCGACGTTCTCGATGACGTCGGCGGCGGGCTTGCCCGAGGCGACCGTCTCTTCGAACGGGTACAGGTTCACGACGACGAGCTCGAACGCGGCGAAGCCGAGCGTCTCGAGCTGTGCGCGGTGGTCTGCGAGGCGCAGGTCGGCGAGCAGGCCGGAGTGCACGGCGGGGTGCAGCGTCTTCACGCGCCCATCAAGCGCCTCGGCGAACCCGGTGACCTCGGCGACGTCGGTCACCGCGTGGCCCGCTTCGCGGATCGTCGAGGCCGTCGAACCGGTCGAGACGATCTCGACACCGGCTGCGGCGAGCGCAGCGGCGAGGTCGAGCAGGCGGGTCTTGTCGCTCACGGAGATGAGCGCGCGGCGCACGGGAATCTGGTCGCGGTGTTCGTACAGGCTCGGATCGTGGCTCTGAACTGCCATGCGGAAGGGCTCCTCGGGTTCGTGTTCGCTGGCTTCGGAAGGGTGTGAGGGGTCGCTGGGTCACCCACGGCGGTGCGGGATCACCCGGCCCGCGGCAGCGTGAGCTGCCCGAGTGCGATGTCGCGCACGGTCTGCACGAGCAGCGGGCGTTCCAGCTGCTTGATGCGTTCGTGCAGCTCGTCTTCGGTTTCGCCGGGCTGCACCTCGACGGCGGCCTGGCGCAGCACGGGGCCGGTGTCGACGCCCTCGTCGATGACGTGCACGGTAACGCCGGTGCGCTCAGCACCCGCGGCGAGCGCATCGCGGACGGCGTGGGCGCCGGGGAAGGCCGGGAGCAGCGCAGGGTGCGTATTGATGAGGCGCGGGCTGAACTCGCGCACGAAGCCGGGTGGCAGAATGCGCATCAGACCGGCACTCACGACGAGGCCGGCATCAGGGCCGCTGCCGACGCCGTGCTCCTGAATGGCGGCGGCCAGCACCTGCCCCCACTCCTCACGCGTACTGGAGTCGCGCGGGCGCACGACGAACGTGGGAATGCCTGCGGCACGGGCGTGGTCGAGACCCGCCGCTTCGGTGTCGGAGCCGACGCAGACGATGCGTGCCGGAAACTCGGGGTCGGCGGTCGCGTCGATCAGCGCTTTGAGGTTGCTGCCGCCACCGGAGATGAGAACCGCGATTTTCAGCACCGGATCAGTCTACGCGACGCGCGGAGCGACTCATTTCGCTGCCGCTGCGTCGCGCCGCTCCGGCCCGCACTGCGGCCCCGAGCCACGAAGCCGCGAAGGCGCCGCGGCGGCTCAGCACTCCCGTACGTCGTCCGCGATGAGCCAGGGCTGGTGCGCGGCGTAGTGCGCGTCCTCCTGAGCAGCCCAGCGCTCCCAATGGGGCGCGTACGTGTCGCCGTCTCGGGCGAGGGCCCGCGCTTTGCGCTCCGCGGCCGCGCACTCGAGCCAGATGCTGCGCACACGGGGCTCCCGCTCTCCACCCGAGGTCCGCGCACCCCACTCGCGCGCCGCCACCACGTTCTCGGCAGTCAACGCCCCGCACCCCTCGATGATGAGGGGCAAACGGGGCGCCAACGGATTCCACGCGCCGAAGCGCTCCGCGATCCAGTCGTAGGCGGCGAATCCGCCCTCGCGCAGTGCACGGGCGACGCCGAGCGATCCGGCACCCAGCCCGTCCCACCCGGGGTACAGCTCTTCGACGTGCAGCAGCTCCGCCGGACGGCCCGATGCCGCGCAGTACTGCTGCATCACAGCCGCCAGCTGGGTCTTGCCCGACCCCGAGCGCCCGTCGATGATGAGCACATCCCAGTCCACCGCAAATGTCTGCATCAGAACTCCCGATTCCCGTCAGTGCGCCAGCGCTCCGCCAGCAGCATGACGCCCGCGGTGAGCACGCCGAGCACCACCGCCCCGGCGAGGCCGGCACCGTAACTGCCCGGTGCCTGGTGACCGATGAGCGCCGCCACCGCGACCGGCAGCGTCTGCTCCCCCGGCCGCACCAGAAACGACGTGGCCCCGAACTCGCCGAGCGAGGCCGCGAAGGCGAAGCCGAGCGCGAGCCCCGTCGACCGCCCGAGCAGCGGCACGTCGATCACGCGCAGCATCGCGAACGGCCCCGCCCCGAGCGAGGCGGCGGCGTCGCGCAGTTCGGGGGCGATGCCCCTCAGCACGGGCAGCAGCGTGCGCACCACGAGCGGCAGGGCGACCAGCGCCTGCGCGATCGGGATGAGCGCGGTCGAGGTGCGCAGATCCAATCCGATGCCGAGCGGCCGATGCATCGTGAGCAGCAGCCCGAATCCGAGGGTCACTGCCGACACTCCGAGAGGCAACATGACGAGGCCGTCGAACAGGTCGATGCCGCGGCGCAGGGTTCGGGATCGGGGCCGGCGCGACAGCACGAGCGCGAGCAGGGCCCCGAGCACCATTGCGAGGAGCGCCGCCACCACCGCGATGCGGAGCGACGCGAGGATCGCCGAGAGCACCGAGCCGTCGATCGGCAACCCTTCGGGAGGCACGACGAGGGCCGTGTAGTTTGCGAGCGTCCACGCACCGCTGCGATCCCGCAGCGACCGCGACAGCAGGGTGATGAGCGGCAGCGCGTGCAGCAGAGCCATCGTCGCCCCGAACACCACCAGCGCCGGGATGTCGACGCGACGGGGGCGCGCCCCGTGCGCGCGATCCTCACGCAACTGCACCGCTCGTTCGCCTGCCCTGCGCAGTCGCGACGACACCACGAGCGCGAACCCGACGATCGCGAACTGCGCGATCGACAGCACGGCGGCGCCCCGCAGGTCGAGGTACTGCACCGTGAGCCGGTAGATCTCGGTCTCCACGTTCGCGAACGCCGAGCCGCCGAGAATGAGCACAATGCCGAAAGACGTGGAACAGAAGAGGAAGACGAGCGACGCCGCCGAGGCAAGCGCTGGCCCGAGCGCGGGCAGAGTCACGAGGGTCCAGGCCCGCGCTCGCGAGGCACCGAGCACCCGCGCCGCCTGCTCGGAGGTGTCGTCGAGCCTCGCCCAGAACCCCCCGACGGTGCGCGCCACCACACCCACGTTCGGAAACGCGAGGGCGAGTACCACCGCGGCAAAGCTCCGGTCAAGGCCCCACCCTGCGAACGGACCGCCCGCGCCGAGCAGCGCGGAGAACGCGACGCCCACCACCACCGACGGCAGCACGAACGGAACGGTGAGAAAGCCCCGCAGCAGGCCCTGCCCCGGAAAGTCGAGGCGGTAGAGCACGTACGCCGCGGGCACACCCAGCGCGAGCGAGATGAGCGTCGCGACACCGGCCTGGGCGAGCGTCTGACCGATGACCCGCCAGGTGCGCCCCGCGCCGAACACCTCGGGGATGCCGCTGAAGTCGAGCGCACCGTCATCGACGAACCCCGTCGCGATGAGCGACACCACGGGCCACAGGAAGAAGAGCGCGAGGAAGGCGAGCGGCACGGCCGTCGCCGCCGTCCACGCCGCGACACCCCACGGGCCGGTGCTCAGGGTTCGCCGCGTATCCCGGGGCATGGACTGCCGCGGTCGCGGCGCCTGCTCGGGCGCTCTTCCTCCGCGGCCCAAGGCGTCAGAGTCCGATCTGCTCGCCCAGCGTCTTCAGCCAGCCCTCGCGCCCGGCCTCAATCTCCGACGCAGTAAGATCGTGCGTCTGGTCGGCCGCGGGCTCGGGAGCGAACTTCGCCCATGCTTCGGGGAGTTCCACCGAACTGTCGACGGGCACCATATACATCGCTTCAGGGATAGTCTGCTGGAACTCGTGCGAGACGAGGTAGTCGACGACGGCCTCGGCTCCGGCTTCGTTGGCGGCACCCTGCAGCACTCCGGCGTACTCGACCTGCTGCGTGCAGGTGTCGAGCAGTGCAGCGGTGCTCGACGCAGTGCCCGCGTCGTTCACGGTGAACGCCGGCGACGACGCGTACGACACGACGATCGGACGCGTGCCGTCTTCGCCGCCCTGCGTGAACTGCCCGTAGTAGGCGTCGCTCCAGCCCTGCTCGATGCGGGCGCCGTTGTCGACGAGCTGCTGCCAGTAGTCCGCGAATCCGTCTTCGCCGAACTCCTCGACCGTGCCGATCAAGAACGAGCTGCCTGTCGACGATGCGGTCGGGTCGAGCAACACGGTGAGGTCGCGGTAGTCGGGCTTCGCCAGATCGGCATACGTCTGCGGCTCGGCGACGCCGTGCTCGGCAAACCAGGCGGTGTCGATGTTGATGCAGGTGGAACCGTGGTCGACCGGGATCATGCCGGTTGCTTCGATGTGGCCCGCGTGTCGGCTATCGGTCTGCAGCTTGGAAACCGCGAAGTCGAGCGCGCCGTCGGGAAGCTCTGCTGGGACGTACTCCTTCACCACGCCGTTGTCGACGAGCCGCGATGCAAAGATGTTGTCGACGCCGAAGAACGCATCGGCGACGGGCGCGCCCTTCGTGAGCACGAGCTTGTTCGTGAGCTCGCCCCCGTCTCCTGCCGAGACGACCTGCACGTCGTAGCCGGTCGCGGCACTCGCAGCTGTGGCGAAGTCGTCGTTCGGAAACGAGTCGTGCACGATCAGCGTCACCGTCTTCGCATCGGCTTCATCGGCGGCACCGGTGGTGCACCCCGTCAGCACGAGACCGAGTGCGGCCGCTGCCGTCACCGAGACCAGTGCCGATCGCCGCGCGCGACGGGAAAAGTGGATAGGCGTCATTGAGTGCTTCCTTCCTCCGCTGGCATGAACCAGATCAGGTTGACGGTCGGAGCTCGCGTGCTCCCTCTCAGCCCTGCGCGTCAGGACTCCCGTGGATTGCCCTCTATACCTTAGTGCCCGCCGCCCGGCCAGCGCCAACCGGAGCGTTTTTCGCCGTGGTCCTCCGCATCAGACGATGCTTTAGTGGTTTCGGGCGCCGCGTCCCAGGCGTAGGCGCGGAGCAGGTCGGCTTCGCTGAGCTCCGGATCTGCGCTGCTGTGGTCAGCATTGGCGTCGCGTGCGGCCTGATCGGGCTCCGGCTGTGTATCGAACGGCATCGAGGCACTCGACGCCGCCTCGAGATCGTCTGCGTCGATCTGAGCCGTCTCGAACTCTGCGCTCTCGAATTGCGCCGTCTCGAACTCAGCAGTTCCGATGCGCCCGGTCTCGAACGCTGCCGTCTCATCGTTCCCGGCATCGACGGGTGCATCGTCCAGATACTCGTCGTCGCGGTGGGCCTCGTCGACGGCCGACCGCTCGAGCTCCACCGTTTCATAGGCATCCGCAACATCGAACGCATCTGGAACGGCCAGATGCGCCGAAACGATATCGGCCTCAACTGGCTCGGCGCGACGACGGCGCCCCAGCGTCAATCCCACGAGCGCCGGCGTCGCGTCCGCGACGCGCTCGGGCATCGCGGAGCGCACCTGTTGCACATCCATTCGGCCCGCCAGCGCACCCAGCAGCAGCCCGGCGCCGACCTCGAGCGCGAGAAACCCGCCGAATGCCCAGGGGTGCGGGCCGTTCTCGGCGAGGCGATCCGGCCCCATCGCGCCCCCCGCAGCCGCGGCCAGCCCCACCGCGACGAGGCCCGTGCACAGGCCAGCGAAGACCGGTGCGGCCAGCACCACCGACCACCCCGAACGGCGCTGCGCGGGCCGCCTCGCGAACCGCACGCCGAGCACGATCGCGGCGAGCACGATGATGGCGGGCGCCACTCCACCGAACGCGCCCCAGCTCGACGGGATCGCCCCGAAGATCGGCAGCGCCGGCAATGGGCCGAGGAGCGTTTCGAACGGCGTCGTCGAGCTGCCGACGCCGACCGCGAACCCGGGCCCGGCAAGCCAAGACAGACTCCAGACAATTGCCGTCGGCACCAGAGCCAGTTGCGAAATGAATACGGTGAGCGAGCCGAGAGGGTCGAGCTGCAGACTCTGCGTGAGCGCGGTGACATCGGCGTAACTCGTGATCACGGCAATCGAGAACGCGACCGCGGCGAGCCCGATGACGAGCGCGATCGATGCTGCAGCAAGCCGAATCGCTTCGGCGCCGCGAGCAGGGAGCGATGCCGCGCCTCGGAAGTCGAGCGCCTCCAGGCCGCGCTGCACCTGGCGCACCAGCGCGTGCCACCAATCGTGCCCGTCGATCGCGGCCCGCACGACGAAGGCGGCGAGCGAGGACAGCCCGAATACGGCGGCCGCAACCGCGGCGGCGAGCGCGTGGGGCCAGACCAGCAGTGGTGCGGCGAGCGCCGCCGCCGCGAACGCGATGCCACCGAACCCGGCCGCGCCCCCCAGCGCACCGAATGCCCCGACGCCTCCGCGAGCCGCGAACCGCCAGCCCGAGCGCAGCGCGAGCAGCACGGTGACGAGGGTGATGCCGAGCGGAGCGATCGAGAGCGTGAATTGCAGCGCTTCAGGTGCAAGCCCCATCGCAAGCGCAGCTTCAGCGGGCACCGCGAAGTGCAGCGGCACGAAGTGAGCGAGCAGCCACACTCCGGTGACCGCCGACGTGACCGCTGCCGGCTCAGCGGAGAGCCCGAACGTCACGATCCAGAGCAGTACTCCGGGTACCGCGACGACCGCGAGCCCGGCGAATGCCACCGCGACGGCTTCGATTGCGGCGATCACCGCGGTCACCAAAGATCTCATCGTCAGAAGCTTACTCCGCGAGAGAAATGCCGAGCCGAGACGCTCCCGTGCGGGCGTGCCGCCGGTGCGTCGCCGCACCGAACCCACCCGGCCCCAACGCAACGGGCCGGCCACCCGAGGGTGACCGGCCCGTTGACGAGCGTGTGCTGCTTGCCGTGCAGCGACTGCCTGGCGCGGTTCGCGGTAAACGCTGACGCGTTTACAGCTGGGAGAACGCCGCGCGCAGCAGTTCGGCGGTCTCGGTCGGTGTCTTGCCGACCTTGACGCCGGCGGCCTCGAGGGCCTCCTTCTTCGCCTGAGCGGTGCCGGCCGAACCCGAGACGATGGCGCCCGCGTGGCCCATCGTCTTGCCTTCGGGCGCGGTGAAGCCGGCGACGTAGCCGACGACCGGCTTTGTCACGTTGGCCTTGATGAACTCGGCCGCGCGCTCTTCGGCGTCGCCGCCGATCTCACCGATCATCACGATGGCCTGCGTCTCGGGGTCGGCCTCGAACGCGGCGAGCGCGTCGATGTGCGTCGTGCCGATGACGGGGTCGCCGCCGATGCCGATGGCGGTCGAGAAGCCCAGATCGCGCAGCTCGTACATCATCTGATAGGTCAGCGTGCCCGACTTGGACACGAGGCCGATCGGCCCCTTGCCCGTGATGGTCGCGGGGGTGATACCTGCGAGGGCCTCGCCCGGCGTAATGATGCCGGGGCAGTTCGGGCCGATGATGCGGGTTTCATTGCCGGTGGCCTGAGCGTGCGCCCACAGCTCGGCCGAGTCCTTGACCGGCACTCCCTCGGTGATGATGACGAGCAGGCCGATGCGGGCATCGATGGCCTCGATGGCCGCATCCTTGGTGAAGGCCGGCGGCACGAATGCGACCGACACGTCGGCGCCCGTCGCAGCGATGGCCTCGGCCACAGTCGCGAACACCGGCAGCTCGACGGCGTTGCCCTGCGCGTCAACGTGCGACACCGTCGTGCCCGCCTTGCGCGCGTTCACGCCGCCAACGATGTTGGTGCCCGCCGCGAGCATGCGCGCGGTGTGCTTGGTGCCCTCGCCGCCGGTGATGCCCTGGACGATGACCTTGGAATCCTTGTTCAGGAAGATCGACATGGTGGTTCTACTCCTACAGTCTTTCGTCTCGGATCAGCGGGCGTTGGCGAGCTCGGCGGCCTTGTCGGCGCCTTCGTCCATGGTGGCGGCCTGGGTGACGAGCGGGTGCGCCGCTGCGTTCAGGATCGCCCGGCCCTCTTCGACGTTGTTCCCGTCGAGGCGCACGACGAGCGGCTTGTTCGCCGCGTCGCCGAGCTTCTCGAGCGCGCCGACGATACCGTTGGCCACCGCGTCGCAGGCCGTGATGCCGCCGAACACGTTGACGAATACCGACTTCACCTGCGGGTCGCCCAGAATCACATCGAGCCCCGCCGCCATGACCTCGGCCGACGCGCCGCCGCCGATGTCGAGGAAGTTGGCCGGCTTGACGCCGCCGTGGTTCTCGCCGGCGTAGGCAACGACGTCGAGCGTCGACATCACGAGCCCTGCACCGTTGCCGATCACGCCAACCTCGCCATCGAGCTTCACGTAGTTGAGATCCTGCGCCTTGGCCTTGGCCTCGAGCGGATCCTCCGCCGACTTGTCAGCAAGCTCGGCGTGCTGCGGCTGGCGGAACTCGGCATTCTCATCGAGCGAGACCTTGCCGTCGAGCGCGACGATGTCACCTGCTCCGGTCAGCACGAGGGGGTTCACCTCGACAAGCGTCGCGTCTTCGCCGGCGTATACAGCGAACAGCTTCTGGAACACCGGAACGACCTTGGCGACGAGCTCTTCCGGGAAGTTCGCCGCGCGGGCGATCTCCTCGGCCTTGGCTGCGTCGATGCCGGTGATCGGATCGACCGCGATACGTGCCAGCGCCTCGGGCTTCTCGACGGCGAGCTGCTCGATCTCCATGCCGCCCTCGACGGACGCGAGCGAGAGGTACGAGCGGTTGGCACGATCGAGCAGCACCGAGAAGTAGAACTCCTGAGCGATGTCGGCACCCGCCGCGACCATCACGCGCTCGACGGTGTGGCCCTTGATGTCGACCCCCAGGATGGCCTGAGCCGCTTCGAAGGCCTCGTCGGGCGTCTTTGCTACCTTCACGCCGCCGGCCTTGCCGCGGCCACCGACCTTTACCTGTGCCTTTACGACGACCACGCCACCGATCTTCTCGGCGGCCGCACGCACCTCTTCCGGGGTGTCGGCGACGATGCCGGCGAGTACCGGCACCTCGTATCGTTCGAATAGATCTCGTGCCTGGTACTCGTACAGATCCACGTACTGTCCTTTGCTTGGGAGTCGGGGTGATCCGAGGCAGAAAAATGTCTCGATGTCGAGCTAGCTCGACCGACAAAAAGCCTATCACCGCGAAGTGATCGAACCCTTACCGCGTGCTGGTTTCGCACGGAGCAGCTCGTCATCAGCGCGTGCGAGGGCGATGTCGAGCGGCTCTCCGGGAACCGACTCGGCAATGCCCCACGACCATGCAAACTGCGATGCCGCTCGCATCGAGTCCAGCGCCTGTTCGAGCTCGCCGGGCCCGCTGCGCAGCACCAGGGCGAACTCGTCACCGCCGAGCCGCGCGACGAGGCCCCCGGATCGTCCCGAGGTGCCGCGCATCCCCACCAGCACGGTCCAGACTTCCACCGACTCGATGAGTGCGGCATCGCCCGCGATGTGCCCCCCCGCATCGTTCAGACCTTTGAAGTCGTCGAAGTCGATCATCGCAACGGTCACCGGCTCCCCCACCCGCTCCGCTCGCTTGCGCACGACCTTTGCGAGCTCATTCAGGCCACGCCGGTTCAGTGCGCCCGTCAACGAATCGGTACGGGCCTCGCGATGGAGCTGACGCTGCATGGTGCGCGCCCCGACGTAACAGAAGATCGCGATGAGGATCGCGTAGCCGACCATCACGTTCGGGTCGGCGAGGCCCTTACCGAGGTCCGGATTCACCATCAGGATGACCAGCATGCGGATCACACCGATGACCATGAGCACGCGACCGAAGGCCGGCGGGTAGAACCAGCCGAGATACAACGCGACGAACGGGAGTTCCAGGAGGGCATTGATCTCGGCGTGCGCGTGCGAAGAGAACAGCAGGAAGTAGGTTGACCAGGTCTCGATCACGGCGAACATCACCACCCCTGCCCACAGCGGGTAGCGGCGCCCGAGTATCAGCGGCAGCGCGGCAGCGACTCCGTAGAAGATGAGCCACAACGCCACCATGAAGCGGTTCATGTGCTGGTGCCCGACGAGAAGGTCAGAGACGAACACGATCGCAAGCAGTGCGGGAATCGCGGCGCTCATGTAGGTGAATGGGGTCTGCCAGCGTACAAACCGCATCCACGTCTCCGAGCCGAGGCTCGCGAGGTCCGGGTACAGCCGGCGCCTATCCAAGATGCGCCTGTCGTTTCTCGCGCTTCTGCTCGTAGAGCGCTGCGTCGGCGCGACGCCACAACGCTGCGGTGTCGTCTCCGACCTGCAGTTCCGCAACGCCCCACGACCAGGAATGCGGAGACACCGCGAGCAAGCGTTCGGCGATTTCGGCTGCCGTCACCGCATTGGTCGACGGGAGCAGGAGAGCGAATTCGTCGCCGCCGATGCGCCCGATGACATCACCGACGCGCACTTCCTCGAACCAGATGCCGATCGTCGTTTCGAGCGCGACATCGCCCGCAGCGTGGCCGTGCGTATCGTTCAAGGTTTTGAAATCGTCGAAGTCGATCGCGATGAGACTCAACGGTGCGCGTGCCCGATCGATGCGATGCGCTGCGCGTTCCTGGAATCTCGCGCGTGTGAGGGCTCCCGTGAGCGGATCTGCAGACTCGATTCGCACCTCGCGGCGCCAAAGATACAGCCCCGCACTGTAGCAGAAGACGAGTCCGAGAAGCGCGTGTACGGCGACGGGTGCACCGATGCTGCCGTTCGCCCCGAACAGCGGATTCGAGAACATGACGATGGCGAAGCCGACGAGCCCGACGGCGGCGAGTGGCACGGCGATCTTGGGGCGCACGAACCACCCCAGATAGAACGCGACGATCGGGAACTGCTGCACCGAGGAGATCACCGATTGCGGATCGTCGCTCAGGCTCAAGAAATAGCCCTGGGCGACGAAGAAGATAATCACCCCGGTCACCCCGACCGACCGCGGAATCCGAGCACCGGCGAGCAACGCGCCCAAGCCGCCGGCGAGACTGAGAACGAAGAGGGTCCAGATGAACCAGCGATGCGCCATGTAATGGTGAAACAGCAGATCGATCACGAGCGTCAGGCTCATGAGCAACGCCGCAAACGCGACATACCACGAGTGCGCGTTCTGCCGCTGCGCGAGCATGCGGAACCAGGACACGGGTCGCCCCTCCTCTGTGACGTTGTTGCAAACCCCCCGATTTCCCCAACTGTCAGACCCACAGGCTACACAATGATGGAAGAAATTTCCTCTGGGTTCCTGAAAAACATCGGCGGGATCGTTGCCCTTTTCTCAGTGATCGTGATTACACTCGATCGCACTGCGTCGCCGCCCCTCCCACTCCGGGGAGTCGCTCGAGTCGGCGCAGCGGGAGAGCAATCACGTGAGCACCATCGAGGCCGCCCCACCCGAGGGTCTGCGCGCCCGCAAACGCCGCCGCACCGAAAACGCGATCGAGTCATCGGCGGTCGCTCTCGCACTCGAACTCGGCGTCGAGAACGTCACCGTCGATGCGATCTGCGAGCGAGCCGACATTTCTCGGAGCACGTTCTTCAACTACTTCCCGTCACGCGATGACGCAATTGTGGGCCGCGCCATCGAGATTCCGGAAGGCGACCTCGCTTTCTCGGTACTCGACAGCACACCAGACAACCTTCCACTCGGCCTCTTCCGCTTGCTCTTCGCGGCGATCGGGCATCGCAACATCAACGCCGAAGTCGCGCGCAATCGACTGCGGCTCGTGAACGAGCAGCTCGAAGCAGGCCGCTTGACGATGGTGTCACTGCTCGAGTCGGGATATCAGCTCAATATTGTCGCGACCGCTTGGCTGCGCGCTCGACCCGAGCACGCCAAACTCGATTCGCCCGAGCGCGAGTCGATGCTCGCACTCGCACTGGTGCACGGGGCGATGTCTGCGCAGATGGCGGTCTGGTCTGCGGGGAGCGGGGACACGGATGCCGACGAGAGCGATTTCATGAGCGTTGCCGAGGAATACCGCAAGCTGCTCGGCTAACGGACCCCGATTCCGAAGCGACCTCCGCACCGAGATTCAGAACGAAGCTGCGGCGTCTACTCGTCGACCTTTTCGATCGGAGCGAGCTTTACCAGCAGTTTGCGCTCGCCGACAGAGTCGAAGACGACGTGCGCGATGCGTTTCGAACCGATGCCAGAGATTCCGGTCACCCGCCCTGCCCCGTATTCTTCGTGCTGAATGCGATCTCCCGACGCCAGTTCGAGATCTCCGTTGTCGCGCACCGCTCCCCCGACGAGGTTGGGGAACCCGCCACCGGCCGCCTGGGCTTCTTTCGCGAGACGCTTCCGTTCGCGCCACTTGTCGAGAGCCGACTGCATGTTGCCGCTGGCCGGTTCGCTCACGGCGGCGGCTCCAGAGCCGCCGCCGGCACCGGAGAACGTCACCGATGAATCAGTGCGGGTGCGCGAAGACCACGAGGCCGTCGAACTGCGCGGTGCATTGAGCGCCCTCGAGGCGGTGCCGCCGCGACCCGTCACCTCGCCCGGTGACTGCCGCCAGTCGATGAGGCCTTCTGGGATCTCTTGCAAGAAACGCGACGGCATCGCGACCGAGACATCGCCGAATGTCGCTCGCGTCGACGCGAGCGTGAGATAGAGGCGTTCCCGGGCGCGAGTGATTCCGACGTACATCAACCGTCGTTCCTCACTGATACCGCCGACTTCGTCGACCGACATCTGATGGGGCAGCAGCCCCTCTTCGACGCCCGTGATGAACACCGCCTTGAACTCGAGGCCTTTCGCGGTATGCATCGTCATGAGCGAGACCGTGCCGCTCGAGTCGTCGAGGTCGTCAGCCGCCGCCACCAGGCTCACTTCGGTGAGGAACGCGAGCAGGCCGGCTCCGGGCTGCTTCGCATCGAACTCTCGGGCCACCGCGACGAGTTCCTCGAGGTTCTCGGCTCGCGCATCGTCTTGCGGATCACGCTTCGCCCGGAGCTTCTCGATCATCTCGGTCTCGTCGAGGATGAGCTTCAGCAGGTCGCCGACCGGAGCCGGCACCGCTGCCTCACCGGCAACATCGGTCGCGCCGCCGCCCACGGCCATTCGAGCGGCTCGGGTCAGCAGATCGGCGAGCTGGCGCACAGCGCCCTTGATCTTCGGGCCGAGAGCCGAGACTTCATCTGCGCGCAGCATCGCTTCGTGGAACGACAGCCCGTGCGCCTCCTGGAAGTTCGCGAGGTGCGCTTCCGCCATCGCGCCGATGCCGCGCTTCGGCGCACCGATGAGTCGCGACCATGCGATGGGGTCAAAGGGGTTGGCGATGCTCGTGAGGTACGCCATCGCGTCTTTCACTTCGGCCCGCTCGTAGAACTTCGTGCCACCGAGCACTCGATAGGGAATCGCCGAGCGGATGAGGAGTTCTTCGAGTGCACGTGTTTGCGAGTTCGTACGGTAGAAGACGGCAACGTCGCCGTAGGCGAGGCCGCCGCGGTGCAGATCTTCGATCTCTTCGGCGACGAACCGCGCTTCGTCGTGCTGCGAGTACCCGGTGAACCCGACAATGCGCTCGCCATCGCCCTCCGAGGTCCAGAGTCGCTTCTCTTGGCGGTCGAAGTTGTTGCCGATGACCGCGTTTGCCGCCGACAGAATGTTCTGGGTGGAGCGGTAGTTCTGCTCGAGCTTCACCACTTCGGCGCGGGCGAAGTCTCGCTCGAATTCGACGATGTTGCGGATATCGGCACCGCGGAAGGCGTAGATCGACTGGTCGGAGTCGCCGACGACGGTCAGGCTTGCAGCGGCGATTCGCCCGTCGGCATCGAGCTCCCGATCGCGGGCGGGCGGCACCAGCCGCTCGACCTCTTCGGGCTCGATCGCCCGTGTGAGCTCGCGAATGAGCGAATACTGCGCATGGTTGGTGTCTTGGTACTCATCGACGAGAATGTGCCGAAACCGTCGCTGATAGATCGCGGCGACATCGGGGTGCGCCCGAAACAGATGAACCGTCTGCCCGATCAGGTCGTCGAAGTCAAAGGCGTTCGCCCGTCGAAGCTCTTGCTCATACATCTTGAAGATCTCGACGAAGAGCCGCTCGCGCGGGTCGCTGTCGTTCATCGTGCTCGAGTAGCTATCGGCATCGGTGAGCTCGTTTTTCAGACGCGAGATCTTGGAGCCCGAATTGGCCGGCGTGAAGCCGTAGGTGTCGGCGTCGAGTTCTTTGATGATGCGTTTGAGCAGTGCGCGCGAGTCGGCGGAGTCGTAGATCGTGAAGCCCGACACGTAGCCGAAACGCTCGGCCTCGCGGCGCAGGATACGGACGCATGCCGAGTGGAACGTCGAGATCCACATGCCCTGCGACGCATCGCCGAGCAGCCCCTCGATGCGTTCGCGCATCTCGGCAGCTGCCTTGTTGGTGAAGGTGATCGCGAGAATCTGACTCGGCCAGGCCTCTTTCTCGCGAATCAAATGGGCGATGCGGTGCGTCAGCACGCGGGTCTTGCCCGACCCAGCACCGGCAACGATCAGCAGCGCGGGCCCACGCGCGACCACCGCACGCGCCTGAGCCGGGTTCAGGCCGTCGACCAACGGGTCGGAGCCGCCTGCGCTGCCGCCAATCGGAATGCCCGAGGGGTCCAGTAGTTCGAATTCGCTCATCGTACGGATCAGTCTACGAGCAGCCCCCGACATTCGGCCGCGTGCGGCGCGATGCACGCTCGACCCTTCGCGATCCCGCACAATAGAAGGCATGTCTGTTTCCGCGCGCCCCTCCGTGCTCGTCTTCGCCACCGGCGGCACGATCGGCATGCGCAGTACCGACGGCGGGCTCGCCCCCGATCCCGATTTCGCCGACGTGCTCGAAACCCTCGTCGATCGCATCTGCGCCCCGCTGGGCATCGATCATCGGGTCAACCATCTCTCCCCCGCCATCGACAGCGCGAACGCCGACGCCGAAACCGCTCCGAAGATCGCCCGCGCCGTGCGCGCTCGCGTACGCACGCAGCGCCCGCGAGGCGTCGTGATCACGCACGGCACCGATACGCTCGCGTACACCGCGGCGCGCCTCGCGTTTGAACTCGCCGACCTCGGCGTGCCCATCGTCATCACCGGCAGCCAGTTGCCGCACGGCGCGCAAGGCACCGATGCCGGCGACAACCTGACGCTCGCGATTCGCGCCGCCGTCAAAGCAGCTCCCGGCTCACCCGCTGCAATCGCTTTCGGTGGCGCCCTGCTGCCGGCGGTGCGCACGACGAAGCACGACAGCGTCTCGCTCACCGCGTTCCGAGCCGAGTTGCCGCTCGCGGCGAACTCCGCCGGCGTACCCTCCGAAACCGCGACAACGCGCACCGAAACCTCCGCGGCACCCGCCCGTGTCCTGACGTTCCGTTTCGTACCTGCCGTCACCGCCGACGATCTGCGCGCCGCCGTCGGCGGCGGACCGCAGGGCCTCGTGCTCGAGTGCTACGGCAGCGGTAACGGCCCGATGTCTCGCCCGGGCATGCTCGGAACGCTGCGCGAGCTCTGCACGGCACTCCCGGTCGTCGCGGTCACGCAGTGCGTGACCGGTGGGGTCGATCTCAATCGCTACGCCGTCGGCCGCGAACTCGCCGCAGCCGGCGTCATCGACGGCGGCGACCTCACCGTCGAAGCCGCGACCGCGAAACTCGGGTACCTGCTCGACCGGGGGTTCGCAGGTGACGAGCTCCGTCTCCTGATGCACGCCAATCTGGTGGGCGAACGGGCGGATCACGAGTCGTGACTCGCCCCGATGCGCGCCCGCGGCAGACCGTTGTTCCTGGCGATCGTGATCTGTCCATCGATGCGGCGCGCATCGGGAGCCTGCTGCTGGTCATACTGATCCATCTCCTGATGATCGGCGCCACCGTCGGAACGCGCGGGGTGCAGCTCTCGCGGCCGCTCGAGGCACAACCCTGGTTCGCGGCGGCAACGTGGGTCGGCCAGATCATGCCCCTCTTCTTTTTGCTCGGCGGGTTCACCGGGCTCCGCTCGTGGCGCAGCTCGCACGCCCGCGGGGCCACCGCGATGGCCTACGTGCGCGGACGCGTTGCACGACTTGCCCGCCCGGCACTCCCGTTCTTCGTCTTCTGGCTCATCGTGCTGCTCGCCGGTCGCGCCGCGGGCATCGATGCGGCGCTGCTCGACGCCGTCGCTGCCGGCGCAGGAACGCCGATCTGGTTTCTCGCCGCATTTCTGCTCGCACAGTGCGTCGTACCGGTCTTCGCCGCGCTGCATGCGCGCTGGCGGTGGCAGACGCTGATCGCCCTCGCAGTGCTGGCGATCGGAGTCGATGCGATCCGGATCGCCACCGGATTCGTGGCAATCGGCTGGCTGAACTTCGCGTTCGTCTGGTGGTTCGTGCAGCAACTCGGATTCCTGTTGCTCGACGGATCGACCGAGCGGCTTCGCGCCCGACCAGGTGGGGTGTGGCTGCTCATTGCCATCGCCGCATCCGCGTACGCCGCGCTGGGAGCCGGCGTCGCGGCGGGTTGGGACTCGGCAGACATGCTGCAGAATCTGAACCCGCCGACCGTTTCGTTGGTGTTGCTCGGCATCGCCCAGCTCGCGCTCTTCGAGCTGCTGCGACCCGCACTGCGCTCCCTCATCCGTCTGCGCCCCGTGCAGGGCGTCGCATACCTCGTCGGCGCGCGTGCGATGACGGTGTACCTGTGGCACCTGCCCCTCATCATCGCGATCACCGGTCTGGGGCTGCTGTTGCCCGGGGGCGGGCCGACACCCGCTTCTCCACTGTGGTGGGCGACGCGGCCGATCGTCTACCTCGTCGTGGTCGCCGCCGTCATCGCCCTCGCCGTGCCGCTCTCGCGGTTCGAACGGGTACCCGTGACCTATGCGTCACGGAAAACGGGCAACCTCGCCATCTGCATCGCCGCCCTCGCGGCATTCGGCGGGGCGTTCTGGGTCACCGTCGATGCGCTCGGCCTCGTCACCGCAGCCGCGGGCACCGGAGCACTCGCGCTCGCCGTGGTACTGGTGCGCGGCAGACGCATCACCCCGCTGCGGTCTCCGTAACGCCGTCGCGGATCATCACGCCGAGATCCGGATGATCCACGAAGATGCCGTCGACTCCCGAGGCCGCGATCATCGCGAATTCGGAATGCCAGTCGCCCCACTCGATGCGACCCGCATCGGTCTGGAAGCGCGCATTGAGCGAGCGGTTCTCGGGCCTGAGCGTCCAGGTGAACACCCGAAGGCCGCGGGCATGGGCCCGGTCGACGAGGTTGGTCGGCCCGATCGCCCGGCCCAGCACATCACGGCGGAGCAGGTTCTCTTTGGCCACGCTGATGCCGTGCACGCGCGCCGCGAGCGCGTCGAGACCGGCGTCACTGCGGTACCAGGCGTAGCTGCGCGGCGGTGCATCGCCGACCGGCTCGTCTGCCGGTGACCCGAAGTGCTCAGCGAGAAAGACGAATGCGGCGCGCAAGCCAGCTTCGCGCAGCTGGTCGAGCACGCCCAGCTCGAATGATTCGATCACCAGACGATCCGGCCGGTCGTCCCATCCGGCAGCCGAGAGCGCGGTGATGAGGAGCTCAGCGAGGTCAATGCCGCGATCAGCATAGAAGCGCGCGTGCTTCACCTCAACCACGACCCCGACCTCACGATCGAGCGCGGCGCTCTGCGCATCAACGACGGCAAAGACATCGCTGAGGCGCAGAATCCCCTCTTGCCCGTCGAATGCGGTGTTGCCGGGGCGCACACGGGGCATCCGCTCTCTGCTCCGCAAGGTTTCGAGCTCGGCCCAGGTGAAGTCCTCGGTGAACCAGCCCTCGAGACTCTCGCCGTCCACCACCTTCGACGTGCGGCGCTCGGCGAACTCCGGGTGATCCGCCACGTCGGTCGTCCCGGATATCTCATTCTCGTGCCGCACGACCAGCACTCCATCACTCGTGGCGACGATGTCGGGCTCCACCAGGTCGGCGCCGAGCTCGCACGCGAGACGATAGGCCGAGAGCGTATGCTCCGGGCGGTATCCAGATGCCCCGCGATGACCGATGACGAGTGGGCTGGGGCGTGAGCTGACCATGTGCCCAGCCTAGAGCTGCGGCGCTACGCCCTGGGTGAACGGCGTCCAAAAGTCACAGCGCATCCGAAGCGCTCACTCCGTAGACTGGGCGTGTCCCATACGCCTGGAAAGGATTCCGACGCATGAGCAATCCGGCTCTCAGTAACAACCCCGCACTCAACGGTAAGACACTTAGCGCTGACGAGCTGCGCCGCATTTACGACCAGCCCGCTGCGCAGACGCAGCGCCCCGGTGTCGATACGCCCGCCACCGACGCCGGCTTCGGCGCGCAGCAGCCCCCGGTGGTCGCGCCCTCCGACAAGCCGATGACCTACGAGAACACGATCTCCAAGACCGTGCTGCTGTTCGTCATCGTGCTCGCGTTCGGCGCGGTCGGCTGGTTCGTGCCGGTGCTAATGTTCCCCGCGGCAGTCATCGGCCTGGTGCTCGGCCTCGTGAACTCGTTCAAGAAGCAGCCCAGCGTGCCCCTCATCGTGCTGTACGCGGTGTTCCAGGGCGTCTTCCTCGGCGGCATTTCTGGCATCTTCGAATCGCAGTGGTCGGGCATCGTTTCGCAGGCGATCATCGGCACACTCGCCGTATTCGGCGTGACGCTGCTGCTCTTCCGCAGCGGCAAGGTGCGCACCAGCCCCAAGATGAACAAGATCTTCATGGTCGCGATCTTCGGCTACCTCGCCTTCTCGGTCGTTAACCTCGTGCTGATGCTCACCGGCGTCAACCAGGATCCGTGGGGCATGCGCGGAGCGCTGCTCTTCGGCTGGCTCCCCCTGGGCGTCGTCATCGGTGGACTCGCCGTGCTGCTGGCCGCGTACTCGCTGGTCATGGACTTCGAGCTGATCCAGAACGGCGTGCGCAATCGCGTGCCCGAGAAGTGGGCCTGGTCGGCCGCTTTCGGCCTCATGGTGACGCTGATCTGGCTCTACGTCGAGATTCTGCGCATCCTCGCGATTCTGCGCGGCAACAACTAGCGATCTCCTCGCACACGAACGGGCTCGGCGCTTCGGCGCCGGGCCCGTTTTCGTGTGAGGTGGGACGGTGCTCTTCCTGAGCCACCGTCTTTCTCTCGAGCCACCGCCGAAATCGCGAATCGGTGCGGTAACTCGGCCGCGCAAGGGTGACTCGCGACATGCATCGACCGATCGCATGAACGCCACGAAACGGGAAGAGCCCGGCCGAAGGCCGGGCTCTCGCCTTCCCGCTCGCCGAGCGGACCGAGACCGAGACGGTCTCGGAGTGAGCGAGGATTGCCCAGAAATGGGCAATCCTTACGCGCTCACTCCCACTCAATGGTTCCCGGCGGCTTCGACGTGACGTCGAGCACCACTCGGTTCACCTCCGGAACCTGGTTCGTGATGCGGTTCGAGATTCGGGCCAGCACGTCGTAGGGCACGCGGGTCCAGTCGGCAGTCATCGCGTCTTCTGACGAGACCGGGCGCAGCACGATCGGGTGACCGTAGGTGCGGCCATCGCCCTGCACGCCTACGGAGCGTACGTCTGCGAGCAGCACGACCGGGCACTGCCAGATCGAGTTGTCGAGACCGGCGGCCGTGAGCTCGGCACGAGCAATCGCATCGGCCTCGCGCAGCACCTCGAGACGCTCGCGGGTGACTTCGCCGACGATGCGAATGCCGAGGCCGGGGCCGGGGAACGGCTGGCGGCCGACGATCGCCTCGGGAATACCGAGTTCACGACCGATCGCACGCACCTCGTCCTTGAACAGGGCGCGCAGCGGTTCGATCAGTTCGAAATCGAGGTCATCGGGAAGACCGCCGACGTTGTGGTGCGACTTGATATTCGCGGTGCCCGAACCGCCGCCCGACTCGACGACGTCGGGGTACAGCGTGCCCTGCACGAGGAACTTGATGGGTTCGCCCTCGGCCTTGGCCTCAGCGACCAGGTCGCGCTGCACCTGCTCGAACGCGCGAATGAACTCGCGGCCGATGATCTTGCGCTTCTCTTCGGGGTCGGTGACGCCCGCGAGATGGCCGAGGAACGTGTCTGCGGCCTCCACGGTGATGAGTCGCACACCCGTCGACTCGACGTAGTCTTTCTCGACCTGTTCGCGCTCGCCCTTGCGCAGCAGACCGTGATCGACGAACACCGCGGTGAGCTGGTCGCCGATCGCTTCGTGCACGAGAGCGGTCGAGACGGCCGAGTCCACGCCGCCCGACAGTGCGGAAATGACGCGTGCGTTGCCCACCTGCTGACGGATGAGCTCGATCTGCTCGGCGATGACGTTGCCCGCATTCCAGTCGGGAGCGATACCGGCGACGTGGTGGAGGAAGTTCTCGAGGATCTTCTGGCCGTGATCCGAATGCTTCACTTCAGGGTGCCACTGCACGCCGTAGAGCTTGCGCTCGGCCGAGCCGAAGGCGGCGACCGGGGTCACAGCAGTCTTCGCGAGCACCTCGAAGCCCGCAGGGGCTTCCTGCACCGCATCGCCGTGACTCATCCAAACGTTCTGCTCGGCCGGCTGGCCGCCGAGAATCGCACCGCCGTCGCCGACGAGCGTCGCGTCGGTGGCGCCGTACTCACGGTCGCCGGTATTGCCGACGGTGCCGCCGAGTGCACGCGCCATCACCTGGAAGCCGTAGCAGATGCCGAGCACGGGAACACCGAGCTCGAAGACGCTGTCATCGAATGACGGAGCGCCCTCTTCGTACACCGATGACGGCCCGCCCGAGAGCACGATACCGAGCGGGTTGCGCGCCTGCACCTCTGCCGCGGTGATGGTGTGAGGTACGAGCTCCGAATACACTCCGGCCTCGCGCACGCGTCGCGCGATCAGCTGCGCGTACTGCGCACCGAAATCGACGACGAGTACGGGGCGGTGCCCCGGCTGTTCCGACTGAATCGTCATGTTCGCTCCAGTGAGCCTTTCAGGAAGTCGCGGACGAGGCCGCAGCGGATGAGGACGAGGCGGGGCCGGCGGCCGAGTCGGTCGCGTTCCCGAGTGTTGCGAGGGTGCCGTTCACCTGGCGCACGATGCGCGCCTCGAGGAAGAACGACATGAACGGAATCACCCCGCCGAGAGCGATGAGCAGGAACTTGCCGAAGCCCCAGCGCATCGGGCTCCACAGCAGGAAGTCGGAGATCAGGTAGACGACGTAGAACCAGCCGTGGGCGATGAGGATCGCTTTGAACAGATCGAACCCGTTCGCTTGGAAGTCGGATTCGAGCCCCGCGGGAGCGAGTTCGTAGAAGTGCGCGAACCCGTCGGGGGTGAAGAGGAACAGCTGCACGTTGAACGCGTACTTCATCACCATGACTGCGCACAGCAGCAACAGCATGACGCCGGTGATCACCGAGGTGACCTTGTAGAAGCTCAGCGCTTTACGGATGCGCGGGAAATCGGCGGGCTTGGGCTGCAACTGCATGGGATCCATTCTACGGCGGGCCTCTGACACCGCTCGCACAGCGTCGGAGGAGGGGTCAGGAGTCAGATTCGGCGTCTGCGCCAGCTTCGAGCAGCAGGAGTTCGTGTTCTTTCTCCCAGGCATCCCGTGCAAGTCGGTACCAGAAGAAGATGGCGAACCCGGCGAACACGACCCATTCGATCGCGTAGAACACGTTCAACCAGTTGACGGTTTCAGCCGGCAGCGGTGCGACCGAATCGACCGGATCGAGACCGGCTGCGTCGAGCATCGGACGTGAGCCCGAGTCATCATGCAGCACCAGATACCCCGAGTAGACGGGGCCCTCAACGACCTGCCACTGGTTGGCGAGCGCGGCGGGCACCATGGTGTGCTGGGTCTGCGGATCTTCATCGCGATCCGGCACCTGCGGCCCCTCCGGCGGCATGTAGCGCCCGGTGAGCGACGCGGTGGCCGCAAATGCGGGTTCACCCGACAGTTTCTCGGCGATGCGGCGCGCGTCGTCGGCGCTGGGCGCCCACCCCACCGCGACCGACAGACTCGCGCCTGCCTCGGCGTGCTCGCCGCTGGTGATGAGGTGCCCGACGACCCAGGCTCCGGTGCGGCCGTCGTTATCGCGGGGAGACACCACAGAGAAGTCTTCGAGAACGAAGGTTCCGTCGAGTTGCACGACGACGCCGGCCCCTGCGTCTGTCACGCCTCGGTCGAACGACGTGACCTCTGACAGCGGGCGCACCGACTCGGTATCGACGTGCTGCTGCGTCTGGTTCTGCACGGCGACCCCCGCTTGCCACTGCGCTAGCGCGGCGAACGCGACGGCAATGCCGAGCGCGAGCAGCAGTGCCAGAATCCAGCGCGGTCGCCACATGACCTGGGCGAGGGTCGGCTCGCCCAGGTATTCCGGCTTACTGCGTGCCAAAATGCTCGCTTAGCGTTCGGCGTACACGACGCCGACGCGCTGGAACTCCTTGAGCTCCGAGTAGCCGGTCGTCGCCATCGCCCGGCGCAGCGCACCGACGAGGTTCGCGCTCCCGTCGGCGACGTGCGCGGGGCCGTTCACGATCTCGGCAAGGGGAGCCACCGGATCGACAGCGACGCGCTTGCCGCGCGGCAGATCTTCGTGGTGCGCTTCCTGCCCCCAGTGCCACCCGCGGCCGGGAGCATCCGAGGCCTTTGCCAATGCGGCACCGAGCATGACGGCGTCTGCACCGCAGGCGATCGCCTTGATCAGGTCGCCCGACGTGCCGAGGCCGCCGTCGGCGATGACGTGCACGTACCGGCCGCCCGACTCGTCAAGGTAGTCAGAGCGAGCGCCCGCAACATCGGCGATCGCGCTCGCCATTGGAGCGCGAATGCCCAGCGTGGCGCGCGTCGTCGAAGAGGCTCCCCCACCGAACCCGACGAGCACGCCCGCGGCTCCGGTACGCATGAGGTGCAGTGCCGACTGATAGGTTGCTGCGCCGCCGACGATCACCGGAACATCGAGCTCGTAGATGAACTCCTTGAGGTTGAGCGGCTCGCGACCCTCTTCCGAGACGTGCTCCGCCGACACCGTGTTGCCGCGGATCACGAACAGGTCGACGCCCGCCTTGACGACGGTATCGGTGAATTCGGCGGTGCGATGCGGCGAGAGCGCACCTGCGACCGTGACGCCGGCTTCGCGAATCTCGCTCAGTCGTGCCGTGATGAGCTCGGGCTGGATCGGCGCGGCGTAGAGTTCGCGCATGCGTGCGATGGCGGCACGCTCGTCGGTGATCTGCGCCAGTTCTTCGAGCAGCGGCTCAGGGTTCTCGTGCCGCGTCCACAAGCCCTCGAGGTTGAGCACTCCGAGGCCGCCGAGCTCGCCGAGCGCGATGGCCGCTGCCGGCGACATGACGGAGTCCATGGGTGCGCCGAGCACCGGAATGTCGAAGTGGAACGCGTCGATCGACCAGGAGGTCGAGACGAGTTCAGGATCGCGCGTGCGCCGCGTGGGCACGATGCCGATCTCATCGAAGGTGTACACGCGGCGTGCACGCTTGCCGCGCCCGATCTCGATCTCGTTGCTCACCCGACCAGTCTATCTGGAGCGGGCTGAACGCGCCGAGCCCGACGGGTGATCCAGGGGGCGCCGAACGGGCCGCGGGATCGAATCGATGGCAACTCGAGCTGGAGGCCCGTTCGGCTCAGCGCATCGACGCACGGTACCCGGCTTGTTCGGCAGCCCACCTCGTCGCGAAGCACTCCTCGGGCTTTGTTCGCGAGTAGTACGCCCCGCCCGGCACGTGGTAGATCCGCGAACTGGCGTTCCCCTTGATCGGAGCCCAGGCCGGGCAATCCCAGCCGTAGGGCGTCGTGCGGCTGGGGTAGCTCACCACGCGCGTCGGTCCGGTCGAACGCGCGGTCGAGACGTAGCCGCTCTTCGATCCGGCGACGTACAGCGTGATGGTGTGGCCGACATCGGCCGCCCCCACCCAGTAGCTTGTGCCCGTGGCACCGGGCACGGCCACGCCGCTGCGATACCACTGGTAGCGCAGCGTGGTGCCGGCCGTCCACGACCCTGCCGAGCCCGAGAGCCTCGACCCCACCGTGGCGCTCCCAGAAATGCGCGGGTTCCCGGCTTTCAGTACCTTCGGCACACGCTTCACGGCCGAGGTGCGCGTCGCTGACTGGTACCCCGATTTCGTGCCGGTCACTCGCACCGAGAGCGTCTTCCCCGCGTCGGCGGAGGCGACGCGATAGCTCGCGCCCGTCGCGCCCCGAATGGCGGAACCGTCGCGCAGCCACTGATAAGAGAATTTCGGCGAGACCGGCTTCCACGAGCCCGTCTGCGCACTCACTGTCGACCCCACCTGCGCGGCGCCGACGATCTTCGGGGTGACGGGAGCGAGCAGGCGCAACACGGACTTCGCGGCGGAGGTGGTGCTGGCGTTGCGGTAGCCGGCAAGTGATCCGGTGACGGCGACCGTGACCCGGGCGCCGCCATCGGCTGCAACGAGCGTGTACGACGATTTCGTGGCACCGCGGATCGCAGTGCCGTTGCGCTTCCACTGATAGGTGAGCTTGGCCCCGGTGGTCCAGGTGCCCGCGCTCGCCTGCAATTTCTTCCCGACGACCGCGGTGCCCGTGATCTTCGGGGTCGCGGTGCGGAGCGCAGCCGCGACGACGGCCTTCGAGGCTGACGAGGTGCGTGACGCATCCGCGTACCCCGCCAGTCGCCCGGTGACGGTCACCGAGATGGCACGATTCACGTCGCCCGGGGTGAGCCGGTAGCGGCCCTGCGTCGCTCCCGGAATCACCGCCCCGTTGCGCTTCCACTGGTAGCTCAGCGCCGAACCCGTCGTCCATCCCGAGGTCTTCGCGGTCAGGTCCTGCCCCATCTGCGGGGTGCCACTGATCGCGACCTGGCCCGCCTGCGTCTGCCCCACCCCGACCGCGCGCTCGGCCGAGACCGACACCGCGGTGACGGGAATATCGACCCCTGGAATTGCGCGCGTCGCCGTGGCGCGCACGCTGATCTTCGCCTGAGCGTCTGCAGGCGTCAGGGTGTACGTCGCCGCGGTCGCATTCGGGATCGCCTCACCGTTACGGAGCCACTGCAGTGCGACGCTCGGTGCCTGCGGCACGCTCGGCGCCCAGGTGCCGGAGGTCGCCTGCAGGGTCGAGCCCACCGCGAAGGACCCTGAAACGATCGGCGCGGCGGTGGCGCGCAGCGTCTCTGGCAGCGCCATGAGCGTTCCGGTAAGCAGCGGGTCAGGGCCGGTCAGGGCCCAGACCCCGATTCGGTCGCTACCGTCGAACGCCACGGACGCCGTCCATGTGAGTTCGCCGGACTCTCCCATCGAACGCTGCCACCCCGTGACCGGCTTCACCGCAGTGCCGTTGCGCAGTTCACTGAATGGTTCATGATCGGCTGCGGGATCACCCGCCGCATACGAAATTTGCACGGCGACGGTAACCGCGGCGTCCCCGAGCTCGATGTTGGCTGGCGACACCGACACACCCGGTGCGGCGAATTCGACCTCGGGAGCTGTCTCGGTCGACGGAGCCGGGTCTGCAGGAGCCGCGTCTTCTGGATTCGCCCCCTCCACTGGGGCGTCGAGCACCTCGGTGATCGGTGCGGTGGTCGCAGGATCCGCAGCGCCCACTGCCTGCGCCGGAGCCGGGGTTCCGATCGCCGACACGGCAAGACCGGTGACGAGCGCACACGCGAGCATCGTGCCACTCCATCGACGCCGAGCGAATCTGAACGTCGGATGCGTTTCCTGAGAAAAAGCCATGAGCGCGATCCTAGTGATGCGGACGCCACTGCAGCAGGGCCGAGTCGGAACTTCACCCGCCAGTTCACCCGCGACGCGGATCCCCACGCGTGTCGGTGATCCGGCCGGATACACCGCGGGCCCGGATCGAAACCGACCCGGGCCCGCGACGCGAACTGCTTAGCGCTTGTAGTTCGGCGCTTCGACGACCATCTGCACATCGTGCGGGTGCGATTCCTTGAGCCCCGCCGCGGTAATGCGCACGAAGTTGCCGCGCTCCTTGAGATCGACGATGGTGCGCGCCCCCACGTAGAACATCGACTGCCGCAGCCCGCCGATCATCTGGTGGCTGACGGCACCGACCGGGCCGCGGTAGGGCACCTGACCCTCGATGCCCTCGGGAATGAGCTTCTCGTCGCTCGGCACGTCGGCCTGGAAGTAGCGGTCCTTGGAGTACGACGTGCGCTCGCCGCGCGTCTGCAGCGCGCCCAGCGACCCCATGCCGCGATAGTTCTTGAACTGCTTGCCCCCGACGAAGACCAGGTCGCCCGGGCTTTCATCCGTGCCCGCGAGCAGCGAACCCATCATCACCGATGATGCGCCCGCGACGAGCGCCTTCGCGATGTCGCCTGAGTACTGCAGCCCGCCATCGGCGATGACCGGCACACCCGCCGGCGTTGCGGCCTTCGCAGCCTCGTACACCGCGGTGACCTGGGGCACGCCCACACCCGCGATGACGCGCGTGGTGCAGATGGAGCCGGGCCCGACGCCCACCTTCACCGCATCGGCACCGGCGTCGACGATCGCCTTCGCGCCCGAGTAGGTCGCGACGTTGCCGCCGATCACGTCGACCGCGGCGAACGCCGGGTCGGCCTTGATCTTGGCGATGATGTCGAGCACGCCCTTGCTGTCACCGTTCGCGGTGTCGACGACGAGCACGTCAACTCCCGCGTCGACCAGTGCACCCGCGCGCTTCCATGCATCACCGAAGAAACCGACCGCCGCGCCGACGCGGAGTCGCCCGGCTTCGTCTTTCGTCGCGAGCGGGTACTGCTCTTCTTTGTCGAAGTCTTTGACCGTGATGAGCCCGGTGAGTCGCCCTTCGCCGTCGACGAGGGGCAGCTTCTCGATCTTGTGCTGTCGGAAGATCGCTGCTGCGTCTTCGCGCGAGATGCCACGCGGGCCGGTGATCAGCGGCATCTTCGTCATGGCGTCGGCCACCCGCACCTGCGAGCGATCCTTCGGATCGATGAATCGCATGTCGCGGTTCGTGATGATGCCGAGCAGCACATCGTTCGAATCGACGACGGGCAGCCCCGAAACGCGGTACTCGCCGCACAGCGCGTCGACCTCGGCCACCGTCGCGTCGACCGACGTCGTCACGGGGTTGGTGATCATGCCGGCTTCGCTGCGCTTGACCCGGTCGACCATCTCGGCCTGATCCTGAATCGAGAGGTTGCGGTGCAGAATGCCGAGGCCGCCGTTGCGCGCCATGGCCACCGCCATGCGGGTTTCGGTGACCGTGTCCATTGCCGCTGAGATCAGCGGGATGTTCAGGCGGATGCGCCGTGTGAGCTGAGTGGACGTGTCCGCCTCGCTCGGGATGACGTCGGTGTGCGCCGGCAACAGCAGCACATCGTCGTAGGTCAGGCCGGTGAACGCGAAGGGGTCACGCTGTTCCATGGAACCTCTATCTATCTGGGAGTGGGTCTGTCAGAGATTCGCGGGTCGCCGGATGCGGCACCCGTGCTGCATCTCAGTCTAAAGGTATGGGGGCGGTGGTCACCTGCGCCGACGGCGAACGCCGCAGCGTGCGCACCATATCGATGATGAGGATCACGAGCGCGATCCATACCCCGATGAAGCCGATCCAACGCCCGACCGTGATCTCCTCGTGCGTCACGAACGTGCCGTAGAGGAAACTGAGAATCGGTGTGAGGAACTGCAGGAATCCGATGTACGACAGCGGCAACCGCCGCGTAGCCTCGCCGAACAGGATCAGCGGCACTGCGGTCGCGATGCCGCTGAGCAACACGAGAACGGTGATATCGGCACCGAACGAGAACGCGGTGATCCCGGTCGTCGTGGCGATGATGGCGAGCTGCACGGCGGCGATCGGCAGCGTGGCGATCGTCTCAACCGTGAGCCCGGTGATGCCGTCGACGGACTCCCCCGCGTGCTTGTGCACCGCACCGTACAGGCCGAACGAGAGCGCGATACCGAGTGCGATCCACGGGAACGATCCGTACGCGATCGCGGCGATGAGCACCCCGACGCCGGCGATGCCCACGGCGACCCATTGCAAGCGGGTCAGTCGTTCTTTGCGCACGATCACGCCGATGAGGATCGTGAAGAGGGGGTTGATGAAGTAGCCGAGCGCCGTCTCGAGCACGTGCCCGGTCATGACACCGATGACGAAAATCTGCCAGTTCGCGTACAAAAACAGCGCGGAGAGGGCGAACCAGCCGAGCAGGCGCGGTGTGCGCAGGATCGTCAGCACCTGAGCCCACTTGCGCGTCGCCGTGACGAGCAGCGCGCAGAAGAGCAGCGATGTGGCGACGCGCCACGGCACCACCTCGAACGGACCGACCATCGCGATGAGGCCGAAGTAGAACGGGAACGCACCCCACCAGAGGTACGCGCCGAGACCGAATCCGAGCCCTGCACGCGTCTGCCCCATCGAATCAGTCTACGACCGCCGACCCCGCGAATACGACAGCGGCCCCGACGATCCGTCCGGATCATCGGGGCCGCTGTGCGAGAACGCGATGCTTAGCGCGTGACGACCGCGAGAATGTCGCGAGCCGAGAGCACGAGGTAGTCGTCGCCGCCGACCTTGACCTCGGTGCCGCCGAACTTCGAGTAGATCACGACGTCGCCCACGGCGACATCGAGCGGAATGCGGGTGCCCGCGTCGGAGACGCGGCCCGGGCCCACTGCGACGACCTCGCCCTCCTGGGGCTTCTCCTTGGCGCTATCGGGAATGACGAGACCGGAAGCGGTGGTCTGCTCTGCCTCGACCTGCTTGATAACGATTCGATCCTCGAGCGGCTTGATGGCGACCGACACGGTTGACCTCTTTCCAATGTCTGAAAGTGAGTTCGCGCCCACCCCATGCGAGCGCGTCTAGGTCCGAGTCTATGGCTCCGGTTGGCACTCGTGCAAGGGGAGTGCCAACCGTGTCAGCCAGGATCGCCGACAGCGAACGCCGCGCCTACAATGTGGAGTACGCCCGCGATGGCGCCTCGACGGGTCCGTCGCACCGAATCGTTCTGGAGGAGCCGCAATGTCCACACCCCAGTACCCGGAGCAGCCGACTACCCCGCTCCCCGATCTCGCATCGTCTGCCGCGCCGACGCAGGCGTTCCCGCAGGCCCCCGCCGGCGCAGCGGCGCCGTACGGAGCCCCAAACGGCTATGCCGCGCAGCCCTACCGGCAACCCGTGCCCGCGTCGACGGCGACGACACTCGCGCAGACGAACACCTTCGCACTGCTCGCGATCATCCTCGCGTTCATCGCTCCGGTCGCCGCGATCGTGTTCGGTCACATGGGCCTGAGCCAGATCAAGCGCACGGGCGACGCCGGTCGGGGCATTGCGCTCACCGGGCTGATCATCGGCTACGCCTACTTCGTGCTCGTCGCCCTCTTCGTCGTGCTGTACGTCGGTTTCGTCATCACGATGATCGCGTCACTCGGGGCCGCGTTCTCCGGGTTCGACTCGGGGTACGACCCCTACAGCTACTGAACCGCATGCACGCATCGGCTCATGAGCCGCACCGGCCCCGGGATCCCGTCCCGGGGCCGACTGCTGCCGGCGCCCTGCCGGGCTGGAACGCACTGCTGACCCCGGACGGCCTCGAAGCGCTCGCGCTGGTGGGAGACGCCCTCGAAGCCGGCGAGACCGCGGATTCGCTCAACCGTCGCCTGCGCGCCGCGGGGTCCGCCCCCGAGTTGGTCGCCGCGGTACTCACGCAAGGCGCGCTGCAGCGCAAGGCCTCAGCGAAGTTCGGTGAGCTGTCGCGGTCCCTGCTCTTCACCCCTGCCGCCCTCGAGCAGGCGAGCCGCATGGTTGTCGCTCGCGGCCACGCCGCCAGATTCCGCGACGCAGGTTGCACTCGGGTCGCAGATTTGGGGTGCGGGATCGGCACGGAGTCGATCGCACTCCTCGAAGCGGGCATCTCGCCCCTCGCCGTCGAACTCGATCCGTTCACCGCGCGGCTCGCCGCAGCGAACGTCGGGGTCGTCGCCCGCAGCACCGGGGCACCGGCACCCGAGGTGACCTGCGGGGATGCCACGCAGTTCGCTCTCGATCGCGCTGACGGCGCCTTTCTCGATCCGGCTCGTCGCACCGCCGGGCATCGCGACACTCGCCGCATCGCTTCCCCCGACGACTACTCGCCGTCCCTCAATTTCGCATTCGGCCTCGCAGATCGGCTGCCCGTCGGGGTGAAGCTGGGGCCGGGGCTCGACCGCGATCTTATCCCCGACGATGCCGAGGCGCAATGGGTCTCGGTCGACGGGCAGGTCGTCGAAACCGCACTGTGGTTCGGCGGTGCGGCCCGCACGGGCGTGAAGCGTGCCGCGCTGCTGCATCGCGGCGCCGAGACCCACGAGCTCACGGCCGCGGCCGATGCTCCCGATGCACAGGTGCGCCCACTCGGTTCCTACCTGCACGAACCCGATGGTGCGGTGATTCGCGCGCGCCTCATCGGAGCGGTTGCCGACGAGCTCGGCGCCGGGATGATCAATGCACACATCGCCTACCTGACGAGCGACACGCTCACTGCGTCACCGTTCGTGCAGTCCTTCCGCGTGCTCGATGCGTTGCCCTCACGCGAGAAAGATCTGCGGCGCGAGCTCGCGGCTCGCGGTATCGGTCGGCTTGAGATCAAGAAGCGCGGAGCCGACATCGACCCGGCGCAGTTGCGCACACGTTTGAAACTCCGAGGCGATCGCAGCGCGACACTCGTGCTGACGCGCGATGCGGCCGGCAAGCACATCACACTGCTGACCGAGCGCTGCTGACGGGCGCCTGCCGCAGATGCACAAGGGCCCGGAAGCCGAAGCTTCCGGGCCCTTGTGCATGTGGGTGCAGTGATTCCTGCTTACTGCTGGTCGAGCTGCTCCTGCAGCTGCTGCTGCAGGTTCGGGTCGTTGACCACCGACGCGAACACCACGGCGACGAGGATCAGCACGATAATGCCGAGCACAATCGCGATCGAACCAGTGATGATACCGGTCAGCGAGAGCCCCTTGGACTGGCCCTTCTTGCGTGCGACGATGCCCAGTACCAGCGCGACGATGCCGCCGATGATACCGATGACACTCAGCGGCCATGAGAGCACGAGGCTGACGATACCGACGATCAGCGACGAGAGCGCGAGACCCTTCGGTTGCACCGGAGCTCCGGCGTACGCGGGAACTCCGGGAGCGGCGGGCGCAGACGGAGCCGGCGGCACCGATGATGCGCTCGGAGCGGCAGGCGGCACCGGGCCCGCAGCGGGTTCGTTGCCAGGCAGGTTGTCGGACATGATTCTCCTTCGATCAAGCATCGATGAGGCGTATTCCCCAATTCGCTCTTCAAAGATAACGCTCAGGTTCGACTGATGCACGCATTTCCTGCGCATGTGACGACGAAATTCGTCGCCGACCGCCCGTCACCCGACTTGCACCTGCTGCACCGGCAGTGTCGAGTCCGCCCCGAATCCGAGCCCTGAGGGTGCATGCCCCGCCGCGACAAGCTGCGCCCCGAGCGACGCGATCATCGCACCGTTATCGGTGCACAGCGAGAGCGGTGGCACGCGGAGCTGGATACCCGCACCGGCCGCACGCTCTGCCGCAAGTGCTCGCACGCGTGCATTCGCGACAACGCCTCCGCCGAGCAGCAGTCGCGGCACGCCGAGGTCGCGGCAGGCGGCAATCGCTTTCGTGAGCAGCACGTCGGCTACGGCTTCACGAAAGCTCGCCGCGACATCGGCAACGGGAATCTCGGCTCCGGCAGACACCTGCTGCTCGACCCAGCGCGCGACCGAAGTCTTCAGCCCGGAGAAGGAGAAGTCATACCGATGCCGTTCCAAATCTTTGGGCCGGGTGAGCCCGCGCGGAAAGCGGATCGCGTTCGGGTCGCCATCCGCGGCAACCCGATCGATCTGCGGGCCCCCGGGATACGGGAGCCCGAGCAGACGAGCCACTTTATCGAAGGCCTCCCCCGCCGCATCATCGATGGTCTCCCCGAGCAGTTCGACGTCGCCGACCAAATCGCGCACGAGCAGCAGCGAGGTGTGCCCGCCCGACACCAGCAGCGCGATGGTCGGCAACTCGAGTTCTCCGACCGCACCGACGGCCTCGCGCAATCCCTCGCCGTGCAACAGGTCGGCGCCGACATGGCCGACGAGATGGTTGACCGCGTAGAGCGGCTTGTCGAGCGCGATCGCGAGCGCCTTCGCCGCGGAGACGCCGACCATCAGCGCACCCGCGAGCCCGGGGCCGGAGGTCACCGCGATGGCGTCGAGCTCGTCGAGCTGCACCCCGGCGTCGGCGAGTGCGCGCTCGATCGTGGGCGTCATGGCTTCGAGATGCGCACGCGCTGCCACCTCGGGCACGACGCCTCCGAACCGCGCGTGCTCATCCATCGACGAAGCAATAGCGTTTGCGAGCAGGGTGCGCCCGCGCACGATGCCGACGCCTGTCTCGTCGCAGCTCGTCTCGATGCCGAGCACGAGCGGTTCGCGCACCGTCATGACCGTTCCGCCTCTCCGTTCGTGCGACCCTCGCGGCGCCGCATCTCAAGTCTCATCACAACGGCATCCACGCCGTCGGGCTGGTAGTAGCGGGGGCGCACCCCGATCTCGGCGAACCCGAGGGAGGTGTACAACCGCTGCGCTACCGGATTGTCCGCGCGCACTTCGAGGAAGACTTCTCGCACGCCACGCGCATCGGCATCGTCGAGCAGTGCGTTCATCAAGCGGCGCCCGTCACCAGCGCCGCGCGATGACGCCGAGAGCGCGATCGTCTGCACGTCCGCCTCGGTTCCCACGGCGAGGAGGCCGGCGTAGCCGCGCACCGATCCCCCGGCATCAGTGAGCACGAGGTAGGTGCGGTGGTCACCCACGATTTCCTCCCGCACCATCGATTCACTCCAGGCCTCCGCGCCGAAGACCTCGACCTCGAGTGCCCAGATCTGCGGCACGTCATCCAGAGTCGCGTCGCGCATCGCCAGGGGTGCCGGATCGCCGTTCGTCACGTCGACACGCGCTTCGGGGCACCGGGCTGCACGACATCCGGAGCCCGCAGGTATCGCGCACGATCGTCGTCGAATGCCAGGCCCGTCGCGAGCCGGCGCGCGGCGAGACGCACCAGCGACGCCGCGGGGATGCGCTCGGGCCAGACGTCACCCGGCTGCTCGGCGAAGTCCGCGCGTGCCCAGAGCCTCGGCCCCGCGACCGGTTCGGGAATTCCGGCCCAGTCCAGCGCACGGAACTCCGTCACGAACAGCTCGCGTCGACGGGCGTCTTGCACGACGCGGACGCTCGACGCGGCCCCCTGCTCCAAGACCTCGAGCGCCACCGCCTCATGCCCCTGCACGGGCAGCAGCGGCACGCGCCGCCCCGTCGCGAACGCGTGCGCGGCGGAGATGCCGACGCGCAGGCCGGTGAACGGGCCGGGCCCGATCCCGGCGACGACGCCGGTGATCGAGGCGGGAGACACTCCGGATTCGGCGAATGCCCGTTCGAGCAGCAGGCCGATGGCTTCAGCGTGACCGCGCGCGTCATCGCTCGAGGCCACCGTGACGCGGCCGGCCGCCCCCACCGCTACGCTTGTGCCGATCGCGGTGTCGATGGCGAGCAGCACGTGCTCGCCGAGTTCCGGAGCGACTTCGCTCATTGCAGCACTCCTTCTGCCCATCGTGCGCCCCACGCGGTAATCGTCACCGTTCGGGGTTCGACCAGCGTCTCAGACCAGTCCTGAAGCGGGGCGCCGGCCGAGATACCCGCTCCATCATCGTCAGCGCTTCCGACCGGGCGCTCAATCACGATCTCGATCCAGTGCGACCGAGTATCGACGACGCCGGCACCCCACTCGGCGACGACTACGGACCCTTCAAAATCGAGGTCGAGATCGTCGAGCTCTTCGGCATCGCGCACACGATACGCATCGACGTGCACGAGCGGCGGGCCGTCGCTCAGTGAAGGATGAGTGCGGGCGAGCACGAACGTCGGGCTCTGCACCGGGCCGCGCACCCCCAGCCCCTCACCGATCCCCCGGGTCAACGTCGTCTTGCCCGCGCCCAGCGGCCCCGTGAGAATGACGAGGTCGCCGGCGCGGAGCACACGCCCGAGCTGCACCCCCAGGTCATGCATCGCGTCGGGGTAGTTGGGATGCCACGTCTCGACGATGCGCTGCGCGCTCACTCCGCAGCTCCTGCAGTGGCCGCAGTTTCGAGCACGACGAATGCCGTCGCGAACCCGCCGTCGTGCGTCATCGAGACATGCGGCAGCCCGGCACCGCGCTCGGCAAGGGCACGCTGCAATCGCTCGCTCGGCACGAATCGCGGGGGGCGATCCCGCTCGCGGGTGATCTCCATATCGTGCCAGCGCAGTTCGCCCGAACCGCCGAGCGCCTTGATGAGCGCTTCCTTCGCGGCGAAACGTGCCGCGAGTGAATGCAGCGGGCGCACGCGCTCGCCGACGGTGAACAGGCGATCCTGCAGCTTCGGCGAACGCGCAAGCGTGCGCTCGAACCGGGCGATGTCGACCGTGTCGACCCCGATCCCGAGAATCATGACCTGCTCCTCACACGACTCGCGCCGAACCTCGTTCGGCGCGAGTGCATCGACTACTCGACCGTGACCGACTTCGCGAGGTTGCGCGGCTGGTCGACATCGAGTCCCTTGACCGACGACAGCTCGAGCGCGAACCACTGCAGCGGAACGACCTGCAGCAGCGGCTCGAAGAATGCATCTGCCAGCGGAAGGCGGACCACATCGTCGGCGTACGGCAGCACGGCGGTATCGCCCTTCTCGACGATGGCGATGACACGCGCGCCACGCGCCCGGATCTCCTGAATGTTCGAGACGACCTTCGAGTGCATGAGCGGCGACGTGCGCGGGCTCGGCACCAGCACGAACACCGGCTGACCGTGATCGATGAGCGCGATCGGCCCGTGCTTCAACTCGCCGGCGGCGAAGCCCTCGGCGTGAATGTAGGCGATCTCCTTGAGCTTGAGCGCACCTTCGAGTGCGATCGGGAACCCGACGTGGCGTCCCAGGAACAGCACCGAACGAGTGTCGGCCATCCAGTGCGCGAGCTGCGCGATCTGGTCGTGCGTGTCGACCGCCTCGGCGACCTTGGCGGGCAGCGCCTCGAACTGTTCGACGGCCTGTGCCTGGTCTTCAGCCGAGAGCGCACCGCGGACGCGCCCCAGGTGGAGCCCGATCAAGTAGAGAGCTGTGATCTGCGCGACGAAGGCCTTGGTCGACGCGACCGCAACCTCCGGGCCGGCGTGCGTGTACACCGCAGCATCAGACTCGCGCGGAATGGTCGCACTCTGCGTGTTGCACACCGAGATCGTGGTGACCCCGCGTTCCAGGGCGTACTTGACGGCCATGAGCGTGTCCATGGTCTCGCCCGACTGGCTGACCGAGATCACCAGCGTGCGATCGGAGAGCACCGGGTCGCGGTAGCGGAATTCGTGGCTGAGCTGCACCTCGACGGGCACGCGCGCCCACTGCTCGATCGCGTAGGCTCCGACCTGTCCGGCGTACGCCGCCGTGCCGCAGGCGATGATGATGATGCGCTCGATGTTTGCGAGGCGTTCGTCGCCCAGCGCAGTGAGCTCAGGAATGTCGACGCCCGCGGCCGAGAGGCGCCCGCGAATCGTGTTGCCGACCGCGTCGGGCTGTTCGGTGATCTCCTTCGCCATGAAGGAGGACCAGCCACCCTTGTCTGCCGCCTCGGCGTCCCATTCGACCTCGAACTCCTCGAACTCGATGGGAGTGCCGGCGAAGTCGGTGATGCGAACCTCGTCGGGGGTGATGATCGCGATGTTGTCTTCGCCGACCGCCACTGCTCGTCGCGTCGACGACACGAACGCGGCGACGTCCGAGCCCAAGAAGTTCTCACCGTCGCCGAGCCCGATGACGAGCGGCGAATGGTGACGCGCCGAGACGACCTTGCCGGGCTCATCTCGGTGCATCGCGAGCAGAGTGAACGTGCCGTGCAGGCGGGCGACGATCGAACGGAAGGCGGTTTCGAGGTCGCCCACGCGAGCGAATTCGCGCCCGAGCAGTGCCGCGACGACCTCGGTATCGGTCTCGCTCAGCAGTTCGATACCGTCTGCCTCGATCTCCGTGCGCAGCTCGGCGAAGTTCTCGACGATGCCGTTATGAATGAGCGCGAGCTTGCCGTCGTCCCCGAGGTGCGGGTGCGCGTTGACATCGGTCGGGCCGCCGTGGGTTGCCCACCGAGTGTGACCGATACCGGTGCCCGCCGCGTCGAGCGGGCTGGCCTCCAGCAGTTCTTCCAGGCGGGCGAGCTTGCCCGAGCGCTTGCGCACCGACAGCGTTCCGGCGGAGTCCACGACTGCGACTCCGGCCGAATCATAGCCGCGGTACTCGAGGCGACGCAATCCGTTGAGCAGTACTTCAACGGTGTCGTTAGGGCCGACATATCCGACGATTCCACACATGGGCCATAGTTTAGTGGCAGCATTGATGCACGATGACCAAGAACACCCTGACTCCCCGTGGCGGCGACGTCTCGACCGACACCCACGCACTGGTGAGACCCGAGTTCACCTCCCCGTTCACCGAGATCGATCGAGACGAGTGGGCGAGGCTCGCCGGTGAGACGCCGATGCCGCTGACGGAAGGTGAGATCGCGGCGTTCCGAGGCCTCGGAGAGCCACTCGACCTCGCGGAGGTTTCACAGGTGTACCGGCCGCTCAGCCGGCTCATCAACCAGTACGCAATCGCCGCTCGTGAAATGCATCAGCGCACCCGTGGGTTCTTGCAGCGCGCGGATGAGCAGCCGAGTCCGTTTGTGATCGGCATCGCCGGTTCGGTCGCCGTTGGCAAGTCGACCGTCGCACGCATCCTGCGAGATCTGCTCGCCCGTTGGCCCGAGACACCGCAGGTCGAACTGATTACCACCGATGGGTTTCTTTACCCCAATGCCGAGCTCGAGCGGCGCGGAATTGCGCATCGCAAGGGCTTCCCCGAATCCTATGACCGCCGAGCACTCCTGCGATTCGTCTCCCAGGTCAAGGCCGGCGTCGCCGAGGTCCGCGCACCGCACTACAGCCATCTCGTCTACGACATCGTGCCCGACGAGTTCACCATTGTGCGCCGCCCCGACATTCTCATCGTCGAGGGCCTCAACGTGCTGCAGCCCGCGTCGATGGATCATCCGCTTGCCGTCAGCGACCTCTTCGATTTCTCCGTCTATGTCGACGCGCGCACGGCAGACATCCAACGCTGGTACCGGCATCGCTTCTTGCAGCTGCGCGAAAGCGCATTCGCGAACCCGAGCTCGCACTTCAAACGCTTCGCCTCGATCGATGACGACGCCGCAGTCGCGGTGGCTGATGAATTCTGGAACAACATCAATGAACCGAATCTCGTCGCGAACATCCGACCGACACGCGCTCGCGCCAGCCTCGTGCTCCGCAAGGAATCGGACCACCGGGTGCAGAAGGTGCTGCTGAGAAAGGTGTAGACCTCAGCCTGAAGGTCTACCCTGGGCTCCATGCGTCGCACCCGTCTCTTCCGCCACATCGCGGCAGCCGCACTCGCGGCCGCGATCGTCGTCACCGGCACGCTTCCGGCCCTCGCGGTGGAGCAGAGCACCGATGACTACCCGACCTGGGAAGACGTGCAGGCGGCGAAGCAATCCGAGAGCGATTCCCAGGCCGAGTATGCACGGCTGCAGCGCGCGCTCCAGCGTGCGCAAGATGAGGCCAGTACGGCGACCGCGGCTGCTGCGGATGCCACTGCGGTCGCCAGAGCGGCGAACCACGACCTGCAGCTCGCACAGGCGAAGGAGGCGTCGTTGCAGCAGCAAATCGCCGACTCCGAGCACGAGTTCGCCGACAACGATGAGGCACTCGGACGCATGGTGTCGTGGCTCTACACGAACGGTACGGGGCTTGCGAGTGCCAGCGCGCTCGCTGATGCGCAGGACCCCGAAGACTTCATGGCGAAGATCGGGATGGCGACTCAGGTGTCGGGCACCTGGAACGGCATCGCAGAACGTGCAGAATCTCAGGTGAATACTGCCGCCTCGTTGAACGAGCAGGCCGCCGACGCTGCCGCTGAACGCGAGCGCCTCTCTCAGGCCGCAGATGCTGCTGCCGCCGACGCCGCAGCGGCAGCGCACACGGCGCAGCAGGCGGTCGCCCTCGCCGACGAACGCACCGACACGATGTACGCCCAGTTGGCGTCACTGCGCGGCACTACTACCGATGTCGAGCGGCGCTATCAGATCGGCGTGCAGGTCGCCGAGCAGGCCGCCGCACAGGAGCGTGCGCGCGAGGAGGCCGCGCGGCAACAGCAGGAGCAGCAGGAGAATGACGGCACGGGTGGCGGTTCGAGCGGCGGCGGGGGCGACTCCGGCGGATCCGGCTCCAGCGGTTCGGGTTCTGGTGGCTCTGGCGGCGGTTCTGTCGTGGTGGATCCCGCCGGTGCTCAGGCGCACGCCCGTTCGGTGCTGCCCGCGTATGGGTGGGGCGATGACCAGTTCTCCTGCCTCGTCTCGCTCTGGACGGGCGAGTCCGACTGGCGCGCTGACGCGCTGAACCCGTGGAGCGGCGCCTACGGAATTCCCCAATCGCTGCCCGCAGAGAAGATGGCGACTGCCGGGGCAGATTGGCTGACGAACGGAAACACCCAGGTCGACTGGGGTCTCGCGTACATCCAGTCGGTCTACGGCACCCCGTGCAATGCGTGGAACACCTGGCAAGCGCGCGACCCGCACTGGTACTGAGCCGAAACGCCGGAGCGCCCGGGCCCGCACCTGGCGGGTCCGGGCGCTCCGGCATACGGAAGCGATTCAGACGGCGAGACGCTCCAGCACGACCTGTGCAAGGTCGTCGGCGAGACGCTGGGCCTGCTCCTCGTGCTCGGCCTCGACCATCACGCGCACGACCGGCTCGGTGCCGGAGGGGCGCAGCAGCACTCGCCCCTTGCCCGCGAGCGCGATCTCGGCTTGAGTGACGGCCTGCTGCAGCACTTCATCGCCGTGCACACCGGTACGGTCGACGCCGCGCACGTTGACGAGCACCTGCGGGTACACCGTCATGCACTGCGCGAGCTCGGCCAGCGTCTGCCCGCTGCGCACGATCTCGGCGGCGATGTGCAGACCCGTGAGAATGCCATCGCCCGTCGTCGCATGATCGCTCATGATGACGTGACCCGACTGCTCCCCGCCGAGCGAGTAGCCCTCGGCATTGATGGCTTCGAGCACGTAGCGGTCGCCCACGCCGGTTTCGACCACATCGATGCCGTTGTCGGCCATCGCGAGCTTGAGCCCCAGGTTCGACATGACCGTGGCGACGAGCGTGTTGCGCTCGAGCTTGCCACGACGTGCCATCGACAGCGCCAGGATCGCCATGATCTTGTCGCCGTCCACGACCTCGCCGGCAGCATCGACTGCGAGGCAGCGATCTGCGTCGCCGTCGTGGGCGATGCCGAGATCTGCGCCGTGCTCGAGTACGGCAGCGCGCAGCGGTTCGAGATACGTCGATCCGACGCCGTCATTAATGTTGAAGCCGTCGGGATCGTTGCCGATCACGGTGACCTTCGCGCCCGCGTCGGTGAAGACGTCGGGAGAAATGCCGGCTGCGGCGCCGTGCGCGCAGTCGAGCACCACGTGAATGCCGTCGAGCCGCAGGCCCTCGAGCGTGCCCAAGAGGTGCACCAGATAGCGGTCTTCGGCATCGGCGAATCGGCGAATGCGGCCGACTTCGCGGCCGGTGACGGCGACGGTCGCCCCGTCGATCGCGGCTTCGATCTGATCTTCCACGTCGTCGGGGAGCTTGCGCCCGCCCTCGGCGAAGAACTTGATGCCGTTATCGGGGGCCGCGTTGTGCGAGGCCGAGACCATGACACCGAAATCGGCTCCGGTGTCGGCTACGAGGTACGCCGCGGCCGGCGTCGGGATCACCCCGGCGTCGAGCACGTCGACCCCGGCTGAGGCGAGGCCGGCCGAAACGGCGGCCGCGATGAACTCACCGGAGACACGCGGATCGCGTGCAACGACGGCGACAGCACGACGGCTCTCGCTCCGGGCAGAACGCCCGAGAACGAGAGCCGCAGCGCGTGCGAGGCTGAGGGCCAGCTCGGCGGTCACATCGACCCCAGCCAGCCCTCGAACCCCATCGGTGCCAAACAGGCGTCCCATGTGCAGGAAGCTCCGGATTAGCGCTTCGAGTACTGAGGCGCCTTGCGCGCCTTCTTGAGACCGGCCTTCTTGCGCTCCTTGATGCGAGCGTCGCGGCTCAGGAAGCCGGCCTTCTTCAGCGTCGGGCGGTTGTGCTCGGCGTCGATCTCGTTGAGCGCACGGGCGATCGCGAGACGCAGTGCACCGGCCTGGCCCGAGGGGCCGCCGCCGACGATGCGGGCGATCACGTCGTACGAGCCGCCCAGCTCGAGTGCGGTGAACGGATCGGTGATGAGCTGCTGGTGCAGCTTGTTCGGGAAGTACTCGGCGAGCTCGCGACCGTTGACGGTCATGGTGCCGGCACCGGGAACGAGGCGCACGCGAGCGATGGCCTGCTTGCGGCGGCCGACGGCTGCACCCGAAACGGTGAGCGCGGGGCGCGGGGTCGCGACGGTGGCCTGGCCGGCCGGCGTCTCGGTGGTGTAGCTCTCGGGGGCCACGGTCTGCTCTTCAGTCACTGTGAATTCTCTCTCTGAGGTTTCGGGGCGCGATTACTGCGCGACCTGGCCGAAGGTGTAGGGGGTGGGCTGCTGAGCAGCGTGCGGGTGCTCGGCACCCTTGTACACCTTCAGCTTGCGGAACAGATCGGCTCCGAGCGAGTTCTTGGGGAGCATGCCGCGAATGGCCTTCTCCACTGCACGGTCGGCGTTCTTGTCGAGCAGCTCGGTGTAGCTGACCGAGCGGAGACCGCCCGGGTAGCCCGAGTGGCGGTAGGCGCGCTTGTTCGCAGCCTTGTTGCCCGTCAGCACGACCTTGTCGGCGTTGATGATGATGACGTAGTCGCCCATGTCCATGTGGGGGGCGAACGTGGTCTTGTGCTTGCCGCGGAGCAGAGCTGCTGCGTGCGAAGCGAGACGGCCGAGCACCACGTCGGTGGCGTCGATGATCAGCCAGTCGTGCTTCTGCTCTGCGGCCTTCGGTGAATACGTGCGAGTCACTTGAGTGCTGCTTTCTGTCGAATTGGAGGAGTTCGTGAATCCCGCTCCGGTGCGTGGTCCCTGACGGGTGCTCGCGCGGATGGAGGGCTCAACAAATCGGGTGCTTGCGCACCAAGGAACGAGCTTAGCACAGGATCGCGCGGCGACTCCCCCCGAATCAGTGCGGCGTCGGCGCCGACTCTCGTGCATCGGCGCTCGCCAGTGGTTCGCGGCGCGCACGGGTCGCTGCGGCGCGCTCGGCGAGTGCGTCGTCGGCCGGGTAGGCGATCTCCTCCAGGGAGAGACCCAGCGCCGGCATCACCGTGAAACGGCTCGTGCGCGCTCGCGCATCTCGGAGCTCTCGCAGGTCATCGAGCGCGAGGCGTCCACTGCCGACGGCGACCACGGAACCAACCAGCGCGCGCACCATCGAATGGCAGAACGCGTCTGCCTCGATACGGGCCGCATACGCGCCGTCATCGGTGATACGCCAGTCGAAGCGAAGCAGGTCACGCACCGCTGTCGCCCCCTCGCGCGCCTTGCAGAAGGTCGTGAAATCATTGAGCCCGAGCAACTCGTCGGCGGCGCGCTGCATCAGGTCGAGATCGAGCGCCCTCGGAATCTGCGCGGTGAATCGGGAGGTGAGCGGATCCTGCCGCATCCCCTCACCCCGCAGACGGTACTCGTATCGGCGACGCAGCGCCCCGAACCGGGCGTCGAACTCCGCGGGCACCGCCCGTACTGTGTGGATGACCACGTCGGGTGCTGTGCGTTTCAGTACCCCGGTGAGCTTGCGCGCACGCACGTGCATCAGTTCGGTCTCGCTCGGTGCCGGATCACCCGGGCGCCGCCGCGACGCCCACTTTTCGAGGTGCGCAGCGGTCACATCCACATGCGCGACCTGGCCGCGTGCGTGCACGCCGGCGTCGGTGCGGCCGCCCACCGTCAGCCGGACGAAGTCGGGTGCATCGACGCGCAGCAACCGGGCGATCGCCGCTTCGATCTCGCCCTGCACCGTGCGCAGCCCGGGCTGCATCGCCCACCCGGCGAAGTCCGTGCCGTCGTACGCCAGGTCGAGGCGCAGGCGAGTCTGATCGGCATCGGGCATACCCATGATCCTGCCAGACGCAGCGCGCACTCGTGTCGCGTGCGTACACTGGATGGCCGAGGCGCGCGCCGGCGCGCCCGATCCTTCGCTTATGACTCCGCCGCAGACAGCCCCTCCCACCGCGCGCCCGTTCCATCTCGGCGGCCTCGACGGTCTCCGTGCGATCGCGGTCTGCCTGGTGTTCGGCTACCACCTGTTCCCGTCCGCACTGCCAGGTGGCTTTCTGGGCGTCGACGTCTTCTTCGCGATCAGCGGCTTCTTGATCACGACCCTGCTGCTGCGCGAACACCGCACCAGCGGCAGGATGCGGCTCGGCTCGTTCTGGCGTCGGCGCGCTCGGCGTCTCCTGCCGGCTCTCGGCCTCGTGCTGGTGACCTGCACCGCGCTGGCGCTGCTCGTCGGGCGCGACCTGCTCGTCGGCATCGGACGTCAAATCGTCGGCGCCGCACTGTTCGTCAGCAATTGGACGTCGATTTCGGCGGGCGCCGACTACTTCTCAGCGGACACTCCCGAACTCTTCCGCAATACCTGGTCGCTCTCGATCGAGGAGCAGTTCTACCTGGTGCTTCCGCTCCTGCTGCTCGTGCTGGTGAGGTTGCGCAGCCGATGGTTGCGCGCGCTTCCGCTCCTGCTGCTCGGACTCGCGTCGGCCCTGCTCATGGCCGTTTTCGCCGCGACCGGAGCCGACGCGACGCGCGTGTATTTCGGGTCGGACACGCACACGTTCGGACTGCTGCTGGGCGCCGCACTCGCGGCGCTTACCGCGCCGAAAGCGTCTGCGCCCGGCGCCATGAGCGCGGCTTCGGACTCGCTCAGTCGCGTCGCGCAGCTCGGGCTCGTCGCGCTCACGTGCGCCGGCCTCGCCACGCTCGGCTGGCTCGCGTTGACGGTCTCTGAAGCGGGCGCGGAGAGCTTCGCGGGCGGCTTCCAGCTGGCGACCATTGCCGCGCTCGTCACCGTGTGGGCGGTGTCACGCCCGGGCGCCTGGGCGGGCACCGCTCTCGACGCGCGCCCACTGCGCTGGATCGGCGAGCGCTCGTACGGCATCTATTTGTGGCACTGGCCGCTGCTGCTCATCATCACCGCGTGGCTCGGTGCGGTGTCGCCATGGTGGATCGCGGGGTGCACCCTCGCCGCAACCGTCGCGGCAGCCGCACTCTCGTACCGCTTCGTGGAAGAGCCCGTGCGGAGATTCGGGCTGCGCCGATCACTGGCGATGCTCTTCCGCCCCGCGCATCACACCGCGCGCCGTCGCACCGTGTCGATCGCGCTCGGGGTCGTCCTCATCACCACGGTGCCGGCCGCGGGCGTGGCGGTGGCCACGGCGCCGAAGGTGAGTTCGGGAGCCGCCGCGGTCGACCGGGGCCGAGCGGTGCAGAATTCCGCAGACGCAACGCCGCCGCCGCCTTCGACCCCCGCTCCGCAGGACGATGCCGCGGCGAGTGCACCCGAAACCCCCGCGACACCGACCGGTTCGGAGGTGAACGCGATCGGCGACTCCGTGATGCTCGCGAGCCTGCCCGAACTCGAGGCGCACTTCCCCGGCATCTCGGTTGACGCGGAGGTCTCACGCGGCATGGGCGTCGGCGTCGAGCTCTCCGAGCGCCTGGCGTCGGACGGCGAGCTCAGGCAGGTGCTCGTCGTGGGCCTTGGCACCAACGGTCCGGTCGACACCGCCGAACTCGATGCGCTCCGCGCGAGCGCGCAGGGGCGCCCGCTCGTGCTCGTGAACGCCCATGCCGATCGAGATTGGATTCCCGGCGTCAACGCAGCACTCGCCGAGTACGCCGATGCCCATCGCGGCGTCGTCGTCGCCGACTGGAACGGTTCCATCTCTCGCGCTCCCAGCTCGGCCCTCGCGGGTGATGGTATTCACCCCAACCCCAGTGGGGGCGAGCTCTACGCGGCGTGCGTGCAGCAGGCACTCGACGATCTGCAGCGCCCCGGCGAGGGCATCGGGTACGGGCTCCCCCGCCGGTGAGACGAGTTCGGCCCCGCACCCTCGAACGAGGTGCGGGGCCGAACCGAGCCGGTGGCTCAGGTGAGGATCACCCGGCCGTCAGCGCTCCACGCGCGCGCGACGTGCGACGAGCACGGCACCGCCGAGCGCCAGCAGCGCGGCTGCGCCTGCCGCAGCGAACCAGGGGCTCATGCCACCGGTCGACGCCAGCGATCCGTTCGCAGACGAACCCGAAGCCCCCGAGCCCGACGCCTGCGAACCTTCAGTCGCATTCGCGGCGTTCGCGCCCGCGGCTCCGCTCGTGCCCGCACCGGCCGCCGATCCGGTGCCCTCGGCCGCGCCACCCGCACCCGATGCTCCGTCGGCAGCGGCTCCTGCACCGTCTGCGGCGCCATCCGCGGCACCACCCGCAGTGCCGTTGGCGCCGCCCTCCGCACCGGTGACCGGGGCGTCGACCTGCACCGGCACCGTCACGGTCGTGCCGCTGACATCGGTGGCGATGGTGAGGGTTGCGGGCCCCGCGAGGTCTGCCGGGATCGCGAACTCCAGGGTCGCCGCGCCACCCACGACCGGAGCCGTGGCGAGCGGGGTGACGGCTGCAGCAGCCGCACGAGCAACGGCACCCGAGTCCGCAGCGATCGAGGCCGAGACCTGCGTGTTCACGGGCACACCGCGCGACGTCAGATCCAGCTTCGAGAACTGCAGGCTGAGCGTCTGCCCGGGCTTGACCGAGCCGGTCGGCAAACTACTGATCTGCACCGAGCGACGGTCGTAGCTCGGCGACACCGGGCTGTTCGCGCGCAGGTACTCGATCCAGGCGTCGCGATCGACGAGACCCGTGTCTTTGGTATCCACTCCGTTTGCGAACTCGCGGAAGTTGTCGCCGCCCTGCAGCAGGAAGCTGAAGGAGCCGATTCGGTACTCGCGTTCCGGATCGATCGGCGCCCCGTTCACCATGATGCCGGTGATGCGGTCGCCCTCTTCTCGTGTCTCATCGAACGTGTAGCTGACGTTTTTCGACAGGCCGAGCTGCAGGTACGGCTTGGACGGCACTGCGCCCTCGGCCGTGCGCTGCCACTGCTGCTCCAGCGCGGTCTTGAACTGTGCGCCGGTCAGCTTCGTGGTCCACAGGTTGTTCAGGAACGGGAGCACCGCGTTTGCCTCGGCATAGGTGATCTCACCGGCTTCGAGCTCCGCGCGGAGCCCACCCGGGTTGACGACGCCGATCTCGGCACCGCCACGGTCTGACGACGACAGGCTCGAGAGCAGCGCGTCCGCGACGAAATTGCCGAGCGTCGACTCCGAGCCGCGATCATCACGCGTCTCGCCGGTGAAGGCCGTCGTGATGTCGGCGGTCGCCTCGCTGATCGGCTGGTTGCCGATCTCAGCGGCGTTCGCGAGTGCCTCGCGCACGATGCCGTCGACCTCGGCGACCACGGGCGATCCCGCCACCAAGACGGCGTCATCGGTGGTGACGCGCGGCACATTGCGGGTGACGGTGGCGTTCGTGTCGCCCGTCGCCGAGTTGTAGTCGAGCACGACCTGGCCGACGTTCGCGCCGTAGCTACCGGTCTGCAGCACCGGTCGGGTGCTGCCGTCGGTAGCGCCGGGCACCGGAGCGTTCCAGGCGTACTCGGCGTGGGTGTGGCCGTTGTAGATCACATCGACCGACGCGCTCGTCTCGTTCACGATGCGCTCGAACACGCCGCCCGCGGCGAGCTCCTGCTCGAGCGACGACTGCTCGGCGTTGCCACCGGCAGCGCCCTCGTGATACTCGGCGATGATCACATCGGCCTCGCCGTTCTCCGGGTCGCCATCGGTGAGCTGCGCCGCGACGCGGTTCACCGCCGCGACCGGATCACCGAAGGTCAGCCCTTCGATGCCACCGGGTGATACCAGTGCCGGAGTCTCCTGCGTGATCGCACCGATAATGCCGACCTTCACGCCGTCGACCTCGATGATCTCGTACTCCTGCACGGCGGGCTTGCCGTCGCGCGTCACGTTTGCCGCGAGGTAGGGGAACTTCGCCGCAGCCTTCACGCGCCCGTCAAGGTCGTCGTACCCCTGATCGAACTCGTGGTTGCCGGTCGACGACGCGGCGACGCCCAGCGCGTTCAGCACGTCGAGCGTCGGCTGATCCTGCGCCACCGATGAGGCGAAGAGCGATGCACCGATGTTGTCGCCGTTCGAGAGCAGCACGCTGCTGTCGGGGTAATCCGCGCGCAGTCCCTCGACCGTGCCCGCGAACTTCACCGTATTGGCGTCGATACGCCCATGGAAGTCGTTGATATTCAGGAAGTTGAGCTGCTTGGTTTCCGACGCAGCACCCTCGGCCGAGATGCCGACCACGATCGGGTCGTGGTCGGACGAGCGATACGGGCCCTCGGCGAACAGGTCGAGCGCGTTGTAGTTGTAGCGGCTGTACTCGAGCGCGACGGCTTCGACCGAGTTGATGTTCCAGATGTCTGCTCCGGTGACGAGCTTCTCCGCACTCGGCGAGGCGAAAATGTAGTCGAGGGATCCCACCGCACCGTCGTAGGTGTAGGTCTCCTTGCCGGTCTTCGCACCCTGGCTGACGTAGTCGGCCCCCAGAATCGTCTGGATCGGCTGTTCGCCCGCGTACGAGTTGAAGTCACCCACGAGGAAGACGCGGTCAGTGCCCGCCTGCTCCTCCAGGTCTGCCGCAAAGCTCACCAGTGCCTCGGACTGGCGGGTGCGATCGCCGTTGAATGCGCCGACGCCGTCCTTCAAGTCGGCATTGTCACCGGTCGCTGCGGGGGTACTGTCGCCTTTCGACTTGAAGTGGTTCGCGACGACCACGAAATCGGTGTCGGTTCCCGTCACGGAGAAGTGCTGCGCGAGCGGCTCGCGCGCGTTCGCGAAGGCGGGCGAATCGGTGAGGATCACCGATTCGTCGACCGGCGCGATCGAATCCTTCTTGAAGATGAAGGCCGTGCGAATCACGTCCTCGTTCTGCGGCAGCTTCTCGGGCGATCGTACGTACTCCCAGTCGCCACCCGTGAGGCCCGAATCGGCGTTCAGCGCATCGACGAGGTTCGCCAGAGTCGCATCGCGATCCTGCCCGAACCGCGCCGAGTTCTCAATCTCCTCGAGCGAGATCACGTTCGCGTCGAGCGCGTTGATCGCGTCGACGATCTTGCCCTGCTGGCGATCGAAGTTCGCCTGATCCCAGGCGCCGCGCGCATCGCAGCCCTTGCTCACGGCGATCTTGTTGCCCGCGCGATCCGTGTAGGCCTCACAGCCCGCAACGTCGACGCCGAACGTCGTGAAGTAGTTCAGCACGTTGAAGCCGGCCAGCCGCACATCGCCGCCGACCTTCTCCGGGTGCTCCGTACGCGTGTTCGCGAACGTCGCCGGCTGCACCGTCGCCGCATTGTCGGGCGTCAGCTGTGTGGTCGGCTGGAACTTCCAGGCTCCGTTGCGGTAGTCGAGCACGACGGGCGCGGTGAAGGTGACCGGCGCACCGACGCGCACAGGCGCCGTGGTCGAGAGATACGGCAGCGGCACCCCCTTGTTCGCTGTCGAGTTGAAATTGATGCTCGCGCCGTCGTCGAGCAGTACGCCGATCTCGGCATTGCGCGACTGGGCCGCCGTGTACGCCTCGCTGCCCGGCAGGCCCGCGGCCGTCGGGTTGAGCAGCGGCGAGCTGTCGGCAGCGAGGCCGATCTCACCGTAGAAGTTGGTGTCGTACGTGTCAGAGACCGTGAAGGCGCCCTGCGGCGCGATGAGCATGCTCTCGAAGACCTCGCGCTCAGCATCCGTCTTCGGGAACGGGATCGCGGCCGGCACGACCGGTGCGACCTCCTCCGCGATCGGCACCAGCCCGCCCGCGGCCACTGTGATTTCGGTCAGTCCGTTGAACTCCGAAACCGCACCGGTCACTTCCACGTAGCTGCCCACGGAGGCCTCCGCCACCGTCGCGCTCGAGTAGACGAAGACCGCCTCCGAAGCGGTGTGCATTGCCGGGTCGAGGTCGCCACCGGTTCCCGGGGTCTGAATCGTGTAGCCGGCGAAACCGCCCGTCGGGTACACCGCCGTCACGATGCCGCGGGTCTTCACCTGCTGGCCGGCCAGCGGGCTCGCCGGACCCGTGCCTTGAATCTCCGTGATCGGGGTGACATCGGCCGGCACCTCAGGCTCGGGATCGACCGTGGGCTCCTGCCCCGACCCCGTGGGTGACGGTGCGACAGTGACAAAGTCCGCAGCGTTGTCATCCGAGTCGGCCGTAGCCGTGCGTTCGATGCTTTCCATGGTCGAGGGCGCCGGGGCTGCTCCGGAACCCTCAAACCGGGTGGCGCTGCCGTAGCCCACGAAGTCGGCAACGGTGGTGGCATCGCCTTCGGCACCGACCGCGATGGGCGACGTCGTCTTCGCCAACACGATCTGACCACCGCCGGCACCCGCGGCCAGGCTCGTCGCGAGATCCGCGCCGGCGACAGCGGCGCCGTTCGCACCGACAGTTCCCGTAATCAGGAACGAACCCTGCGCCGGAATCGAGCCGCGCAGGGGCATCACGTTCGAACCCGACGCCGGGTTCGTCGACGTCCCGGAACGGTACTGGAGCGACCAGCCCTCGAGACTGATCGGCGACTCCGTGGGGTTCGCGAGCTCCACGAAGTCGGCGTTCAGAACGGCTCCCCCGTTGCCACCGGCAGCATAGATCTCATTGATCACCACCCCTGATCCGTCGGGGGCGGCGTACGCGGGGGTCGCGATGAGCGGTACTGCCGCGACAGCTGCAATGGCAGCTGCAGCGCACAGGCGTTGTGATCGTTTCTGGGGCACCAGTTTCTCCGTGACTGACGGAACCGCATCGTGCGACTCCGGGGCGCCGGCGTGATCCGGCGGCTTGTGTCAGCCCGTGGACCAGGCGACCATCACGACGCTACGGTGCGGGAGTGACGTCCATGCCCCTGCCAGTTGCCCTGCGGGTGAACGGCACGTGCACGCCGGTGAACGGGCGTGTCGTGCCCGAACGCACGAAACCCCCGTCGCAGTGCGACGGGGGTTTCGTGACGGAACCGGGTTCGAATTACTCGGCCTTCTCCTCGGCAGCAGCCTCGGTGGTCTCCTCAGCAGCTTCGGTGACCTCAGCGGTCTCCTCGGCCGGAGCCTCTTCGACGACCTCGGCGGCCGGCTTCTCAGCGGCTGCCTTCTTCGCCTTGGGCTTCGGAGCAACCGGCTCGAGCACGAGCTCGATCACTGCGAGGGGAGCATTGTCGCCCTTGCGGAAACCGGTCTTGATGATGCGGGTGTAGCCGCCCTCGCGGTTCTCGACCAGCGGCGCGATCTCGGTGAAGAGCTCGTGCACGACCGACTTGTCGAGGATCTGACGCATGACGCGACGGCGTGCGTGCAGGTCTCCGCGCTTTGCGAAGGTCACGAGACGCTCGGCGACGGGCTGGAGGCGCTTGGCCTTCGTCTCCGTCGTCTGGATGCGCTTGTGCTCGAAGAGCTGCGAAGCCAGCTGGTTGAGCATCAGACGCTCGTGTGCGGGGCCGCCTCCGAGGCGGGGGCCCTTGTTGGGCTTGGGCATTGTTTACTCCAGTAAGTGTGCGATCAGGCCAGCGATGCCGGATCGTTAGTTGTTGTCGTCTTCGTAGCTGTAGAACTGCGCGCCGTCGAACCCGGGCACTGCGTCCTTCAGCGAGAGGCCCATCTCGGTGAGCTTGTCGCGCACCTCGAATACCGACTTCTGGCCGAAGTTGCGGATGTTCATCAGCTGGGCCTCGGAGAGCGCCACGAGCTCGCTCACCGTGTTGATGCCCTCGCGCTTCAGGCAGTTGTAGCTGCGCACCGACAGATCGAGATCCTCGATCGGAATCGACAGCTCGCCCTCGGTGACGACCTCGACCGGCGCGGGGCCGATCTCGACGCCCTCGGCGGCGGTGTTCAACTCGCGCGCGAGACCGAACAGCTCAACCAGCGTCGAACCGGCCGATGCGATGGCATCGCGGGGGCCGATCGCCGGCTTCGTCTCAACATCGACCACCAGGCGATCGAAGTCGGTGCGCTCACCGGCACGAGTCGCCTCGACGCGGTAGGTCACCTTGAGCACGGGCGAGTAGATCGAGTCGACCGGAATACGACCGACCTCGGCATCCTCATTGCGGTTCTGAGCTGCAGAAACGTAGCCGCGGCCGCGCTCGATGGTGAGCTCGAGCTCGAACTGCGCCGAATCACCGAGCGTCGCGATGACGAGCTCGGGGTTGTGCACCTCGACACCGGCGGGAGCAGAGATGTCGGCAGCAGTGACCTCGCCGGCTCCCGTCTTGCGCAGGTACGCGGTGATGGGCTCGTCATGCTCGCTCGAGACGACGAGATCCTTGATGTTCAGGATGATCTCGGTGACGTCCTCGGTCACGCCCTGAATGGTCGTGAACTCGTGGGCGACGCCCTCGAAGCGAACGCTGGTGACCGCTGCGCCGGGAATCGACGACAGCAGCGTGCGCCGCAGCGAGTTGCCGAGCGTGTAGCCGAAGCCAGGTTCGAGCGGCTCGATGGCGAAGCGCGAACGGTACTCGGAGATGGATTCTTCAGTCAGAGTGGGTCGCTGTGCAATCAGCACGGTGTGTGATCCTTTCGCTGGAGTCCGCTATATGACTCATGCGGTATCGGGAGTGAAGTGGCCTGAAGCGCTGGGAAGGCCAGCGCGAGAAGAGGCGGATCGCCGCCGGGAGCGGCAGCTGCGCCGGCCGGAGCCGGCGCAGCGTTCCACTCAGACGCGGCGACGCTTCGGCGGACGGCAGCCGTTGTGGGTCTGCGGCGTCACGTCGTTGATCGAGCCCACCTCGAGGCCGGCGGCCTGCAGCGAGCGGATCGCGGTCTCGCGGCCCGAACCCGGACCCTTGACGAAGACGTCAACCTTCTTCATGCCGTGCTCCTGTGCCTTGCGAGCAGCCGACTCTGCGGCAAGCTGCGCGGCGAACGGGGTCGACTTGCGCGAGCCCTTGAAGCCCACGCCGCCCGAGGAAGCCCAGCTGATCACAGCACCGGTGGTGTCGGTGATCGAAACGATCGTGTTGTTGAACGTCGACTTGATGTGGGCCTGGCCCACGGCAACGTTCTTCTTATCCTTGCGACGCGGCTTGCGAGCCGCGGTCTTTGGTGCAGCCATTGAGTGTTCTCCTGAAAAGCTCTGTGTGTCGGTCTAACGAACCGGCGATTACTTCTTCTTGCCGGCGACGGTGCGCTTCGGGCCCTTGCGGGTACGAGCGTTCGTCTTGGTGCGCTGACCGTGCACAGGCAGGCCTTTACGGTGGCGGAGCCCCTGGTAGCTGCCGATCTCAACCTTGCGGCGGATGTCAGCAGTGACCTCGCGGCGGAGATCGCCCTCAACCTTGAAGTTGGCTTCGATGTAATCGCGAAGCGCGACGAGCTGCTCGTCGGACAGATCCTTGACGCGGATGTTGCCGTCGATCTCGGTGTCGGCGAGGGTCTTCAGTGCGCTGGTGCGCCCAACGCCGTAGATGTAGGTGAGTGCAATCTCAACGCGCTTGTCGCGTGGGATGTCTACTCCTGCGAGACGTGCCATGTTGGCTCTCCTTGCGGATTGTAGAGGTGTGGTGCGCACCGGGGGTCCGGGCCTCTGTCCCGAGGTGTCCCCCACCGGTTACCCGGAGGGTTCTTCGATGCGCTGGATCGGTGATTCAGTTGTGTGCTCTGCGGGAGCGGGTTCCGGCTTCGGAGGAATCCTCAGCCGCAATCGCCGGGACTTAGCCCTGGCGCTGCTTGTGGCGCGGGTTGCCCTTGCAGATCACCATGACGCGCCCGTGGCGACGGATGACCTTGCAGTGATCGCAGATCGGCTTGACGCTGGGGTTGACCTTCATGATGTTTCCTTCGTGTATTTCGCTGTCCTCGTACTCGCGGGGTGCCGCGAGTCGTTACTTCCCAGCGACCTACTTGTAGCGGTAGACGATACGGCCGCGGGTCAGATCGTAGGGCGTCAGCTCCACGATCACGCGGTCCTCGGGGAGGATGCGGATGTAGTGCTGGCGCATCTTGCCCGAGATATGAGCGAGCACCTTGTGTCCGTTGGTCAGCTCGACGCGGAACATCGCGTTGGGCAGAGCCTCGACAATGTGTCCCTCGATCTCGATGACGCCGTCTTTCTTGGCCATAGCCTCACTATCGCTTGCGTAGGTGTACTGGTCATGCGAATGCTTGACTCCTGCTCAACCGACTCGAAACCGAGAACGCAAAAACAGGCGCAAAGCACCAAAGATCAAGCGTACCGGGCGTGTCTCGTTTTGTAAAGCTGAGAACGCCGGGGCGCACGGCGAACGAAACGTTCAGTGAAGGCTAGGGAATCGGTACCGGGTGCACGCCCAGAGGAGCGAGCCCGCTGGCTCCTCCGTCTTCGGCCGTCAGCACCCAGATGCCACGTTCATGTACGGCGACCGTGTGCTCCCACTGAGCGCTCATCGATCCGTCGGACATCGTGACGGTCCAGTCATCGTCTTCGACGTCCGTCTCGATGCCCCCAGCAGAGATGATGGGCTCGATCGCTACCACCAGCCCCGGCTTGACTTCGGGCCCCCGGCGTCGCGTCGGAACGTTGAACACCGGGGGTTCTTCGTGCATTGACCGGCCGATACCGTGCCCGATGTAGTCCTCAAGCACGCCGAAGTCGCTCTGCGCACGCACGTAGGTCGATACTGCTGCCCCGACCTCGTTCAGGTGCTTGGCTGTGGAGAGCCGGGCGATACCGCGCCACATGGCTTGCTCGGTCACCTCGCTGAGGCGCTGGTTCGCCACAGTGCGCGCATCGTCGGCGAAGTCGGGAAGCACCGCCGTGAACGCCGCATCGCCGTGCCACCCACCGACCACCGCACCCGCGTCGAGCGCCACGATGTCGCCGGCCGCGAGCGGACGCTCGGTCGGGATCGCGTGCACGACATGCTCGTTGACGTTCGCGCAAATGGTGTGTCGGTACCCGGGCTCGAGCATGAAATTCGGCGCGCCGCCACGAGCACGAATTGCGGCTTCCGCGATTGCGTCGAGTTCGAGCGTCGTGATTCCGGGTCGCACCGCCTCGCGCATCGCGGTCAGCGCCGCAGCCGTCGCGAGCCCCGGCTCGATCATCAATCGCAGTTGCGCCGGCGACTTGTAGATCGACCGGCGCAGGAACCCGCGCGGACTCACGATCTAGGAGGCGACTCGGGCGCCGAGCTGAGCGTCGAGCCCATTGGCGATACGCTCCGCGACGGCATTCACGCTGCCGATTCCATCGACGGAGACGAGAATGCCCCGCTCTGAGAACAGTTCGACGAGCGGCGCAGTCTGCGCGGCGTAGACGTCTTGCCGGTGGCGAATCACTTCTTCGGTGTCATCTGCACGGCCTTCGACCTGCGCACGCTTGAGCAGACGGGCAACGACCTCGTCGACATCGGCTTCGATCAGCACCACCGCATCGAGCGAGGAGCCGTCGAGCATGCCGTCGAGCGCATGCACCTGATCGACGGTGCGCGGATAGCCATCGAGCAAGAACCCTGCGGCCGCGTCGGCCTGCGTCAGACGGTCGGCGACGATGTCATTCGTCAGCGAGTCGGGAACGAGTTCGCCCTGCTCGATGATGGCCTGCACCTGCTTGCCGAGCTCCGTGCCACCCTTGATGTTCGCGCGGAAAATGTCACCGGTCGAAATCGCCGGAACTCCGTAGCGTTCCGCGATCTTGCCGGCCTGGGTGCCCTTACCAGCGCCCGGAGGGCCGATGATGAGCAGTCGCGTGGTGGTGGTCTCAGTCACTTGAGAAGCCCTTCGTAGTGGCGCTGCTGCAGCTGGGCGTCGATCTGCTTCACCGTCTCCAGGCCGACGCCCACGATGATGAGAATCGAGGAGCCGCCGAAGGGGAAGTTCTGGTTCGCACCGAAGAACGACAGGGCAACGAGCGGAAGCAGGGCGATGACACCGAGGTAAAGCGAGCCAGCGCTCGTAATGCGCGTCAGCACGTAGTTGAGGTATTCGGCAGTCGGACGACCAGCGCGGATACCGGGAATGAAGCCGCCGTACTGCTTCATGTTGTCGGAGACCTCTTCAGGGTTGAAGGTGATCTGCACGTAGAAGAATGTGAACCCGATGACGAGCAGGAAGAACACCAGCATGTAGAACGGCTGATCGCCGAGCACGAGGTTGTTCTGAATCCAGACGACCCACGGCTTCGGGTCTTCACCGATCTTGGGCTGGTTGAACTGCGTGATGAGCATCGGCAGGTAGAGAATCGCCGACGCGAAGATCACGGGGATCACACCCGCCATGTTGACCTTGATCGGGATGTAGGTGCTGCTTCCCCCGTAGGTACGCCGACCCACGACGCGCTTCGCGTACTGCACCGGGATGCGGCGCTGCGACTGCTCGACGAAGACCACCGCTGCCACCACAAGCAAGCCGACGCCCAGAACTATGAAGAAGACTTCCCAGCCGCGCGACTCCTTGATGATCCACATGGCACCCGGGAACTGTGCCGCGATCGACGTGAAGATCAGCAGCGACATGCCGTTACCGATGCCGCGCTCAGTGATGAGCTCGCCGAACCACATGATGAGACCGGTGCCGGCCGTCATCGTGATGATGATGATGAGGACAGCCCACCATTCCTGCGACACGAGGTTCTGGCAGGCCTGGTTCGCGAGCGAGCCGAAGAGCTGGCCCGAGCGCGCGACGGTGATCAGCGTGGTCGACTGGAGGATCGCGAGTGCGATGGTGAGGTAGCGCGTGTACTGCGTCAGCTTGCTCTGGCCCGCCTGACCCTCCTTGTGGAGCGCTTCGAAGTGCGGGATGACCACGCGGAGCAGCTGCGTGATGATCGATGCCGTGATGTAGGGCATGATGCCGAGCGCGAAGATCGAGAGCTGCAGCAGCGCACCGCCGCTGAACAGGTTGATCATGTCGTAGAGGCCGTTGCCTCCGCTGCTCGCCTGGTTTGCCACGAGGCAGGCCTGCACGTTGTTGAAGTCAACGAAGGGCGCGGGGATGAAAGACCCCAACCGGAACAGCGAAACGATCGCGAGTGTGAACACGATCTTCCGGCGCAAGTCGGGAGTCCGGAAGATCCGTCCGATGGCGCTGAACAAAATCTGCCTCCTGGAACGTCGTAAGGGGCTTCGCCTAACGACGAGAACCAATTTCTCCAGACTACACGGCATCGGCCGTGCGCCTGAAGCCTCCGTCACGAAAGACGGCGGCGGACAAGCAAAAAACGGGGGTCAGGTCGGGCGACAGTGCTGCCGCCCGACCCGAGCCCCCGCGTCCCGGGCTACACCCGGGGGTACTGCATGATCCTGACGGATCGTTACTTCACTGCACCACCGGCGGCGACGATCTTCTGCTCAGCCGAGCTCGAGACCTTATCGACCTGCACGGTGAGCTTGACCTGCAGGTCGCCGTCGCCCAGCACCTTGACGGGCTGGTTCTTGCGCACGGCGCCCTTGGCCACCAGATCATCGACGGTCACGTCGCCACCCTGGGGGTAGAGCTCTGCGAGCTTGGCAACGTTCACGACCTGGTACTCGGTGCGGAACGGGTTCTTGAACCCGCGCAGCTTCGGGGTGCGCATGTGCAGCGGCATCTGCCCACCCTCGAAGCCGACCTTGACCTGGTAACGGGCCTTGGTGCCCTTGGTACCGCGGCCAGCGGTCTTGCCCTTCGACGCCTCACCGCGACCCACACGGGTCTTGGCCTTCTTGGCGCCCGGAGCCGGACGGAGGTGGTGTGCCTTCAGCACCGACTCACGCTCCTCGTTCTTCTCGCTCATGCGTCGATCTCCTCAACCACTACCAGGTGAGCGACCGCGCGAATGTAGCCGCGGTTGGCCTTCGTGTCCTCACGAACGACCGACTGGCCGATCTTCTTGAGGCCGAGGCTGCGCAGCGTGTCGCGCTGGTTCTGCTTCTCACTGATGACGGACTTCGTCTGCGTAACTTTCAGGCTCTTCGCCATTACGCACCTGCCTTTGCCTTCGCGGCAGCGTCGGCCGCAGCCTTCGCCTCAGCGCGCACGATGCGAGCCGGGGCGACGCGGTCGAAGTCAAGGCCACGGCGAGCTGCAACGGAGCGGGGCTCCTCGAGCAGCTGCAGCGCCTCAACGGTCGCGTGCACGATGTTCAGGGTGTTCGACGAACCGAGCGACTTGCTCAGCACGTCGTGGATGCCCGCGCACTCGAGTACGGCGCGGACCGGGCCACCGGCGATAACACCGGTACCGGCAGCAGCGGGACGCAGCAGCACGACGCCGGCCGCGGCCTCACCCTGCACGGGGTGCGGGATGGTGCTGCCGACGCGGGGCACGCGGAAGAAGTTCTTCTTGGCTTCTTCGACGCCCTTGGCAATCGCGAGGGGAACTTCCTTCGCCTTGCCGTAGCCGACGCCCACGGTGCCGTTGCCATCGCCCACCACGACAAGCGCGGTGAAGCTGAAGCGACGGCCGCCCTTGACGACCTTCGACACGCGGTTGATGGTCACGACGCGCTCGAGGAACTGGCTCTCGTTGCGATCGCGGCCGCTGCGCTCGTTGCGGGTGCCACGATCGCGGCTTCCACGACGCTGCTCGCGCGGCTCGTTGCGGTGATCCTGAGCCGGGGCCTGCGCGGCCGTCGTCTCAGACTGGGCCTCTGCAGACACTTCCTGCTCCTTCGTTTCGTTGCTCACAGGGTCAGCCCCCCTTCGCGAGCGCCGTCGGCGATCGCTGCGACGCGACCGGCGTACTTGCTACCGCCACGGTCGAAGACGACCGCGTCGATGCCGGCGCCCTTGGCGCGCTCGGCGACGAGTTCGCCGACCTTGCGTGCCTTGGCGGTCTTGTCACCGTCGAACGAACGCAGGTCGGCTTCCATGGTCGAAGCCGATGCGAGGGTGAGACCCTTCGAATCGTCGACGATCTGCACGAAGACGTGGCGCGCGGAACGGTTCACGACGAGACGGGGGCGAACCTCCGTGCCGACGATCTTCTTACGCAGGCGGGTGTGGCGTCGAACGCGCGCAGCGGTCCGACCCTTAGCCCGGGTTACTGAAGCGGCCATGGTTACTTACCAGCCTTTCCTGCCTTGCGACGGACAACCTCGCCCGCGTAGCGAATGCCCTTGCCCTTATAGGGCTCCGGCTTCTTCAGCTTGCGGATGTTAGCTGCGGCCTCGCCGACAGCCTGCTTCGAGATCCCGCTGACGGTGATCTTGGTGTTGCCCTCGACTGCGAGCGTAATGCCCTCGGGGGCATCCACGTTCACCGGGTGGGAGAAGCCGAGCGCGAGCTCGAGGCCTGCGCCCTTCTGCTGCACGCGGTAGCCGGTTCCGACGACCTCGAGCTGCTTGGTGTAGCCCTCGGTGACACCGATGATGTTGTTGTTGATGAGCGTGCGGGTCAGGCCGTGCAGCGCTCGGGAATCGCGCTCGTCGTCGGGACGGGTGACCAGCACCTGTCCGTCTTCGAACGCAACGCGGATGGGCTCCGAAACGACAAGCGCGAGCTCGCCCTTCGAACCCTTGACCGTGACCTTCTGGCCATCGATCTTGACGTCGACACCGCCGGGAACGGCGATGGGAAGCTTACCAATACGTGACATGACGGGTTACCACACGTAAGCGAGGACTTCCCCGCCAACGCCCTTCTGCTCAGCCTCGCGGTCGGTCAGGAGACCCGAGGAGGTGGACAGGATCGCGATGCCGAGGCCGCCGAGCACGCTCGGGATCTCAGTGGTGCCCGCGTACACGCGAAGGCCGGGCTTGGAAACCCGCTTGATGCCTTCGATGGAACGCTCGCGGTTCGGGCCGTACTTCAGCGACATGGTGATGGTCGTTCCGACGCGTGCCGGCTCAACCTTCCAGTCCTGAATGTAGCCCTCGCGCTTGAGGATCTCAGCGATCCGCTCCTTCAGCTTCGAGCCGGGGAGCGAAACGTCGTCATGATGCGCAGAGTTTGCGTTGCGCAACCGGGTGAGCATATCTGCTACCGGATCAGTCATCGTCATGAGTGACTCTTTCTTTCTCGCCTGGTTTCATGCGCCGGTACACCGACGCACGACCTAGGTGACACACGGATGGGGTGCCCGGGAGAACCCGGGCACCCTCGCCGCTTGGACTATTCAGTTATTCCGACTTGAAGGGGAAGCCGAGCGCGCGAAGCAGCGCACGACCCTCGTCGTCAGTCTTTGCGGTGGTCACGACGGTGATGTCGAACCCACGCACGCGATCAATCTTATCCTGATCGATCTCGTGGAACACACTCTGCTCGGTCAAACCGAAGGTGTAGTTGCCGTTTCCATCGAACTGACGCGGCGACAGGCCACGGAAGTCGCGGATACGGGGCAGTGCGAGGTTGATCAGACGGTCGAGGAACTCCCACGAACGATCGCCACGAAGCGTGACGTGCGCACCGATGGCCTGGCCCTCGCGCAGCTTGAACTGCGCGATGGACTTCCGAGCCTTGGTGACCATGGGCTTCTGACCGGTGATCTTCACGAGGTCGGCAATTGCGCCCTCGATCACCTTGCTGTCACGTGCAGCCTCGCCGACACCCGTGTTCACGACGACCTTGACGATCCCGGGAACCTGCATGATGTTGGCGAAGTTGAACTCCTCGCGGAGCGCGGGGACGATCTCAGCGCGGTACTTCTGCTTCAGGCGGGGCTGAGCGTTGGTCGCTGCAGTCTCGGTCATGCGAGATCCTTCCCGGACGACTTCGCGTAGCGCACGCGAACCGTCTTCTTCTTGCCGTCCTTCTCGATCTCCTCGACGCGGAACCCGACGCGGGTCGGCTTCTTCGTCTCGGGGTCGACGATGGCGACGTTCGACACGTGAATCGGGGCCTCGACGGTCTCGATGCCACCCTCGCGGGTGCCACGCTCCGACTGGCCGACACGGACGTGCTTGGTGACGAAATTGACGCCCTCAACCACGACGCGGTCGGTCTCGGTCAGAACCTCGATGACGCGACCCTGCTTGCCCTTGTAGCCGCCGCGTTCCTGCGACGGGCCCGAGATGACCTCGACGAGGTCACCCTTCTTGATCTTTGCGCCCATAAGACTAGATCACCTCCGGTGCGAGCGAGACGATCTTCATGAACCGCTTATCGCGCAGCTCACGTCCGACCGGCCCGAAGATACGGGTGCCGCGGGGCTCCCCATCGGCCTTGAGGATGACGGCAGCGTTCTCGTCGAACGCGATGTACGAGCCATCCGCGCGACGAGTCGACTTGCGCGTGCGAACGACGACCGCCTTGACGACGTCGCCCTTCTTCACGTTGCCGCCGGGGATTGCGTCCTTGACGGTCGCGACGATCGTGTCGCCGACACCGGCGTAACGACGCTTCGAGCCTCCGAGCACACGAATCGTGAGCAACTCCTTGGCGCCGCTGTTGTCGGCAACCTTGAGTCGGGATTCCTGCTGAATCACTTGTTACTCCTTCACTCAGTAAGCCCGGGGGCTTACTTCGCCTTCTCGAGGATCTCGACCAGACGCCAGCGCTTGGTCGCGCTCAGCGGGCGGGTCTCGTGGATGAGCACGAGATCGCCGATGCCGGCCGTGTTCTGCTCGTCGTGGGCCTTGACCTTCGACGAACGACGGAGCACCTTGCCGTAGAGCGGGTGCTTCACACGATCCTCGACCTCGACAACGATGGTCTTCTCCATCTTGTCGCTGACGACGTAGCCGCGGCGAGCCTTACGGTAGCCGCGCTGTTCCTTCTCGACCTCAGCCATGTTCAGGCCTCCTTCGTCTCAGCGGCGGCATCCGCCTGCTCGGTCTTCTTGCTGCTCTTCTTTGCCTTTGCGGGCGCAGCAGCAGCGGGCGTGGCACGAATGCCGAGCTCACGCTCACGCAGCACGGTGTAGATGCGAGCAATGTCGCGCTTCACCTGGCGAACGCGGCCGTGGCTTTCCAACTGGCCGGTGGCCGACTGGAAACGAAGGTTGAAGAGCTCGCCCTTCGCCTTCTTGAGTTCCTCTGCCAGTCGCTCGTTCTCGAAGCTATCGAGCTCGGTGATGGCCAGTTCCTGGGTACCGATCGCCATTACGCGTCGCCCTCCTCGCGCTTGATGATACGGGCCTTGAGGGGCAGCTTGTGGATGGCGCGGGTGAGCGCCTCACGTGCGAGCTCCTCATCGACGCCGGCGACCTCGAAGAGGACGCGGCCCGGCTTGACGTTGGCAACCCACCACTCCGGGGAGCCCTTACCGGAACCCATGCGGGTTTCCGCAGGCTTCTTGGTGAGGGGGCGGTCCGGGTAGATGTTGATCCACACCTTGCCGCCGCGCTTGATGTGACGCGTCATGGCGATACGAGCGGACTCGATCTGACGGTTCGTCACGTAAGCGGGGGTCAGCGCCTGGATGCCGAACTCACCGAATGCCACGGTGTTGCCACCCTTGGACTGACCGGTGCGGCTGGGGTGGTGCTGCTTGCGGTACTTGACTCGACGGGGAATCAGCATGCTTACTTCTCCGCTCCTGCTGCAGCAGGTGCAGCCTCGGCCTGTGCGCCACGGGGCGCACGGCGGCGGTCGCCGCGGTCGCGAGACGGCTTCTGGGCCGCCTGCTCACGAGCGAGTTCCTTGTTGGTCAGGTCACCCTTGTAGATCCAGACCTTCACGCCGATGCGGCCGAAGGTGGTCTTTGCCTCGTAGAAGCCGTAGTCGATGTTCGCGCGGAGCGTGTGCAGCGGCACGCGACCCTCACGGTAGAACTCCGAGCGGCTCATCTCGGCGCCGCCGAGGCGGCCGGAGACCTGGATACGGATGCCCTTGGCGCCGGCGCGCTGAGCGCCCTGCAGACCCTTGCGCATCGCGCGGCGGAACGCCACACGAGCAGCGAGCTGCTCGGCGATGCCCTGCGCGACGAGCTGAGCGTCGGCCTCGGGGTTCTTGACCTCGAGGATGTTCAGCTGGATCTGCTTGCCGGTGAGCTTCTCGAGGTCGGCGCGGATGCGCTCGGCCTCGGCGCCACGGCGACCGATGACGATGCCGGGACGTGCCGAGTGGATGTCCACGCGAACACGGTCACGGGTGCGCTCGATCTCGACGCGCGAAACGCCCGCACGATCGAGCTGCTTGGTCAGGTGCTGACGGATCTTGATGTCCTCGGCGAGGTAGTCAGCGTAGCGCTGACCGGCCTTCGTCGAGTCCGAGAACCAACGCGACACGTGATCAGTGGTGATCCCGAGGCGGAAGCCGTAGGGATGAATCTTCTGGCCCATACCGTTAGGCTCCCTTCTTCGCGGCAGCCAGCTCATCAGCCGACTGCAGCACGATCGTGATGTGGCTGGTGCGCTTGTTGATGCGGAACGCGCGTCCCTGTGCACGGGGGCGGAAACGCTTCAGCGTCGCACCCTCGTCCACGAAGGCACGAGCGATGACCAGCTCGTCCTCGTTGAGACGCAGATTCTCCTTGTCAGCCTTGACGCGCGCATTCGCGATCGCCGAGGCCACCAGCTTGAAAATCGGCTCCGATGCGGCCTGCGGGGCGAACTTCAGGATGGCGAGTGCCTCCTGAGCGTTCTTCCCACGAACCAGATCAATAACGCGACGGGCCTTCTGGGGGGTAACGCGGATATGACGCACGCGTGCGATCGACTCCACCATTTCTCTTCCTCCTTCACGTCACCGCTTAGCGGCGACGGCCCTTCTTGTCGTCCTTCACGTGTCCACGGAAGGTACGCGTGGGCGCGAACTCGCCCAGCTTGTGACCGACCATGGTCTCCGTGACGAACACGGGGATGTGCTTCCGACCGTCGTGCACCGCGATGGTGTGTCCCAGCATGGCGGGGATGATCATCGAGCGGCGCGACCAGGTCTTGATCACGTTCTTGGAGCCAGCTTCGTTCTGCACAATCACCTTGTTCAACAGGTGGTTATCGACGAAGGGGCCCTTCTTGAGACTACGAGGCATCTTCTACTCTCTCCTACCTGTCGACTAACGCTTCTTGCCAGCGTTGCGGCGACGCACGATGAGCTTGTCGCTTTCCTTGTTCGGATGGCGCGTACGGCCTTCCTTCTGGCCCCAGGGGCTGACCGGGTGACGACCACCCGAGGTGCGGCCTTCGCCACCACCGTGAGGGTGATCCACCGGGTTCATGACGACACCACGCACGGTCGGGCGGACGCCCTTCCAGCGCATACGGCCGGCCTTGCCCCAGTTGATGTTCGACTGCTCGGCGTTGCCGACCTCGCCGACGGTTGCGCGGCAGCGCACATCGACGTTGCGGATCTCGCCCGAGGGGAGACGCAGCTGAGCGTAGGGGCCGTCCTTCGCAACGAGGCGAACCGAGGTGCCTGCGGAACGAGCGAGCTTCGCTCCCCCACCGGGCTTCAGTTCGATCGCGTGGATGACGGTACCCGTCGGGATGTTCTTCAGCGGCAGGTTGTTGCCCGGCTTGATGTCAGCGCCGGCACCCGACTCGACGACGTCGCCCTGCTTCAGCTTGTTCGGCGCGATGATGTAGCGCTTCGTGCCGTCCTGGAAGTGCAGCAGTGCAATGCGTGCGGTGCGGTTGGGGTCGTACTCGATGTGAGCGACCTTGGCGTCGACGCCGTCCTTGTCGTGACGACGGAAGTCGATGACGCGGTACTGACGCTTGTGGCCACCACCGATGTGACGGGTGGTGATCCGGCCCTGGTTGTTGCGGCCGCCGGTCTTGGGGAGCGGGCGAAGCAGCGACTTCTCGGGCGTGGAGCGCGTGATCTCTGCGAAATCAGCAACGCTCGAGCCGCGACGACCCGGGGTCGTCGGCTTGTACTTGCGAATTGCCATGATGTGTTCCTCTTCGCCCCTTCTACAGCGCAGCCGTGAAGATGTCGATGGAGCCCGACTTCAGGGTGACGATCGCGCGCTTGGTGTCCTTGCGCTTGCCCAGACCGAACTTGGTGCGGCGGGTCTTGCCCTTGCGGGTCAGCGTGCGGACCTTGGCGACCTTCACATTGAAGACCTGTTCGACAGCGAGCTTGATCTCGGTCTTGTTCGACTCCGGCTGCACCTCGAAGGTGTACTGGCCGTTGGCGTCGATGAGACCGTAGCTCTTCTCCGAAACGATCGGGCGGATGATGACGTCGTGTGCGGACTTGTTCAAGCTCACTTCGAGACCTCCTGAGCGGCACGGCCGGTGACGAAGGCGTCGAAGGCGGCCTTGGTGAAGACGAGATCGTCGCTGACGACCACGTCGTAGGCGTTGAGCTGGTCCTGGAAGATCACGTGGACGTGCTCCAGGTTGCGCACGCTGAGCGCCGTCAGCTCGTCATCGCGGTCGACGACCACGAGTACGCGCTTGCCCGGAGCAACCGACGCGAGGAAGACGCGTGCGGCCTTGGTGCTGGGCTTGTCGGCGATACCGAAGCCCTCGACGACGTGCAGGCGGTTCGCGCGAGCGCGATCCGACAGCAGACCGCGGAGTGCAGCAGCAATCATCTTCTTGGGGGTGCGCTGCGAGTAGTCGCGCGGCACGGGGCCGTGCACGACGCCGCCGCCGCGGTGCTCAGGAGCACGAACCGAACCCTGACGAGCGCGGCCGGTGCCCTTCTGCTTGAACGGCTTGACACCCGAACCGGAGACCTCGCCGCGGTTCTTGGTCTTATGCGTACCCTGACGCGCAGCTGCGAGCTGAGCGGTGACCACCTGGTGGATCAGCGGGACGTTGGTCTCGACACCGAAAATGGTCTCGGGCAGGTCAACCGACCCGGCCTTCTGACCCTGGGCGTCGAACACCTCGAGCTTGGTAGCGGTAGCCATGAACTACGCCCCCTTCACTGCGTTGCGAACGAAAACGAGACGACCGCGTGCACCGGGAACCGCACCCTTGACCAGGATGAGGTTCTTCTCGGCGTCGATCGCCTGCACGGTGAGGTTCTGCACGGTCACGCGCTCGCCACCCATGCGGCCCGGCATGCGCTGACCCTTGAAGACGCGACCCGGGGTCGCGGCTCCACCGATCGAGCCCGGCTTGCGGTGGTTGCGGTGAGCACCGTGCGAGGCGCCAACACCCTTGAAGTTGTGACGCTTCATGGCGCCGGCGAAGCCCTTGCCCTTTGAGGTGCCAACGACGTCGATCTTCTGACCGGCCTCGAAGGTGCCATCGACGGTGAGCTCCTGACCGAGCGCGTACTCAGCCGCGTCGGAGGTGCGAACCTCGGTGAGGTGACGGCGCGGCGTCACGCCGGCCTTCTCGAAGTGACCAGCCGTGGGCTTGTTCACCTTGCGGGGATCGATCTGACCCGCGGCGATCTGCACGGCGCTGTAGCCGTCGACCTCGGGGGTGCGGATCTGGGTGATCACGTTGGGTGCCACCTCGATCACGGTGACGGGAACGACATTGCCGTTCTCGTCCCAGACCTGCGTCATACCGAGCTTGGTGCCCAGAAGACCCTTCACGTTACGTACTACTGACATGTCCGGATCCCCCCTTAGAGCTTGATCTCGATATTGACGTCGGCAGGCAGGTCGAGACGCATGAGCGAATCGACGGCCTTCGGGGTGGGATCGACGATGTCGATCAGGCGCTTGTGCGTGCGCTTCTCGAAGTGCTCGCGGCTGTCCTTGTACTTGTGGGGCGAACGGATGACTGCGATCACGTTCTTCTCCGTGGGGAGCGGCACGGGGCCGATCACGGTGGCACCAGCGCGGGTGACCGTGTCGACAATCTTGCGTGCGGAGCTGTCGATGACCTCGTGGTCATACGACTTCAGTCGGATGCGGATCTTCTGTCCCGCCATGTGACTCTCTTTTCTACTTGCGTCGTACTGCGCACCGAAGTGCGCCGCATTGGACGTCTTACGTACCAGCGCCCTGGCGTTGGCGCTCTCGCGCCTCGTGCTGGGTCTCTGTTCACCTGTCAAAACCGACCACCCGTATCGACGAGAAGTCGGCCCCGCGCGCACGAAAGCGGCCGGACTGATGTCTGGCCGCCGAACGGCGTGCGGGTGTTGTTCGCTACCCGCGGCCTAACCCGAACCCCGATCACTCGGAGCGATTATGCACTGCCTGGCAGTGACCCACACCGGAGCGTGGAGTACTGAACCTGTCTATTCTCGCACGCGGATGGCCGCCGTGCAACCCGGGCGTGTCGCGTGTCGGATCGCCTCAGGCACTGTGGTGTCGACCGTCAATTGCGGGTCGGCAGGAGCCGTGGCAGGAGGAGGTAGACGAGTAGCACGGCGAGACCTGCGACGAGCAGCAGCACTGCTCCCCCGAGCCCGGTGAAGAACGATGCGAGGCCCAGAACGGAGGTGAGGAGACTGGCGCCCGCCGTGCAGGCCGACGCCTGCACGTGCGAGTATCCGAGCTGCTGGATGCGCTGATACGCGTGCTCTTTGTGCGGCTCGTCCCAGCGATGGCCGGCCCGCACGCGCTTGACGAGCGTGACCGCGACGTCGCCGAAGCAGATGACCATGGGGCCGATGGTCGCAAGCAGGGGTACTCCCGAAACCAATGCGGCGAAGCTGGTGATCGCGACGGCTCCCCCCAGCAGGTAACTGCCCACATCGCCGAGAAATGCCCCCGGTTTCGTGAGGTTCCATGGGAGAAAGCCTGCGAATCCAGCCGCGAGGGCGGCGCCGGCGACGATGAGCCAGGGCATCCCAGCGAACCAGCCTGCGGCCGCGAACGTGAGCCCGGCGATCACGCCATGGAAGCCGCTGATGCCGTTGAGCCCGTCCATGAAGTTCGCAACGTTGATATAGCTCGAGATGAAGAGCACGGCGTAGATGGCGAGTAGCACTGATGCCCAGAGCGGGAGCCCGCCCGCACCGGCCACCCATCCGAACGAAGCCGCACCACTCCCGGTGAGGGTCGCGACGCCGCCCACTGCCGGGGCCATGATGAGCAGCGCAACCGCTGCGAAGAGAGCGATACCGAGGAGCAGCACACTGCGCACTCCCACGCTGAGCCCGCGGAGGTCTTCGGCCAGGCCGAGCATTCCGGAGGCAAAGGTGCCGAGTGCCACGATGAGGAGCACCCGCCACCCGCCGAACACGTCGCCGGAATCCACCAGGGCAGCGACCCCGATCCCTTCCGCGATAGCGATCGCAATCAACACTGCGAGGCCGAGTCCGCGCAGTACCGGCCGTTCATGCGAAGAGCGCTCGTTCGGCACGTCCATGATGCCGAGCCGCACGAGTAGCGGCCGCACCGCAACGGGCAGCGCGATACTGAGCAGCGCCGCGACACCCCCGACCACCCAGGCAAGCGCCGTAACGGTCACTGCACCCGCTCCTCAGCCTCTGCAGTCAGATCCATGCGCGCAACCCAGCCCTCGTGATCGAGCACCTCTGGCGAGATGGTATCGACCGTGGCATGCGAGATTTTCGGGTGGAAAGGACGCTCGTCGCCTTCGCCGTCACCCACGAGCTCTTCGTGCAACTTCTCACCGTGACGCAGCCCGGTGAAAACGATGTCGACATCGCGACCCGACTGCTCAATCATGCGCTGCGCCACGTCGAGAATACGCACGGGCTCCCCCATGTCGAGGATCAGGACCTCGCCCGGCCGCCCGATGCCGCCGGCTTGCACCACGAGTTGGCATGCCTCGGGAATGGTCATGAAGAACCGTGTGACGTCAGGGTGCGTGACCGTCACCGGCCCGCCCGACTCGATGAGTGAGCGGAAAGTGGGAAGCATTGAACCGCGACTGCCGATCACGTTGCCGAAGCGCACGGAGAGGTAACGCTGACCGGTGCGCTCGGCCATGTAGGCGGTGAGCTTCTCGGCCACGCGCTTCGAATGCCCCAACACACTGGTGGGGTTCGCTGCTTTGTCGGTCGAGATGTTCACAAACGTGCCGACACCAGCGGCTTCCGCGGCCCGCAGCACGTTGAGCGTTCCGAGCACATTGGTCTTCCACGCTTCATCGGGATACTGCTCGAGCATCGGCAGGTGTTTGAGCGCCGCCGCGTGGAACACCACTTCGGGGCGTCGCTCGAGGAAGATGCGTTCGAGAGCAGCGGCATCGCGAATGTCCGCGAGTACGACGTCATTGGTGTCGAGCAATCCGTGACCACTGATCGAGAGCTGCGACTCCTGCAATGAGGTTTCATCACGGTCGAGCATGATGAGCTCGCGAGGTGCGAAGCGTGCGAGCTGTCGGCACAGCTCCGAACCGATCGAGCCGCCTGCGCCAGTGACCAGCACACGGCGATCCTGCAAGTACGAGGCGATCGATTCCGTCTCGAGTCGCACGGGGTGGCGGCCGATGAGATCCTCGATCGACAGTTGCCTGAAGTCGGAGATCACCGAGTTGTTGCGAAGAATTTGATCGAGTGGGGGCAGCACGAGCGCTGTCATGCCGACATCGTTCGCGACCTCGTCGACCTGGCGCATCAGCGTCGCATCGGCGTCGCCGATACACACGATGACCTTGGTGGCATGGGTATCACGTGCGACCTCGGCGAGATCGGCGAAGCCGCCCAGCACCCGCACTCCACGAACCTCCTGGTTGCGCTTCATGGGATCGTCGTCGATGAACCCGACGGGAAGGGTAGAGCCTTTGGCATCGGTCAGCAGTCGCTTGGCCGTCTGCACTCCGAGATAGCCGGCGCCATACAGCAGCGTCCGTTCGGCCTCCGTGCCCGGCAGGAGCTGCCGTTCGTTGTAGAGCCTGACGACGTAGCGGGCGACCCCCATCAGACTGAACGTGATGGGGGCGGCAATCACCAGCGTACTGCGCGGAATGCCGTTGCCGTACCCCACCAGATAAGCGAAGAGCCAGGCCACCACCAGCACTGCGGTGACGTCGAGCACGAGCACGCGCACCTCATCGAAGCTGCCTACCTGGTAGCGATTGCGATAGAGCCAGAACACCCAGCCGAACAGCAGCTGCAGGATCGCGGTCACCCCGATCACCGTCAGCGTCCATCCCCAGTGAATGCGCATCAGATTGAAGTCGAAGCGCAGCACGAGTGCGGCAAGGATGGCGATGGCCCACGCAAGAGCGTCGATCAAGAAGAGCACGCCGTACTGCCGGGTGAAGTGAGCGATGCGGCCCGCTACGGTCTGCGGCACGTGGGCTCCCTTCATACTGCGCGGCGCGGGAGCGCCGACGTGGATCAGATTTCGAGGATACCGCTTCGGTGCTGGGTACCCGCGCAGGCCGCGCGCACTGCGACGAAAACGCAAGAACCCCCGGGAACGAATTCCCGGGGGTTCACATCATCGGCCGTCAGGCCGAGGAAGGCGGTACTACGAGACTTACTCGGAGACCTTGGTCACCGTGCCGGCGCCGACGGTGCGGCCACCCTCACGGATCGCGAAGCCGAGGCCCTCTTCCATAGCGATCGGCTGGATCAGCTCGACCGACATGTCCGTGGTGTCGCCGGGCATAACCATCGGCTTGTCCTCGGGCAGGGTGATGACACCGGTCACGTCAGTCGTACGGAAGTAGAACTGCGGACGGTAGTTCGTCTCGAACGGGTTGTGACGGCCGCCCTCTTCCTTCTTCAGGATGTAGGCGGTGCCCTCGAACTTGGTGTGCGGGGTGATCGAACCCGGAGCCACGACGACCTGGCCGCGCTCGACGTCTTCACGCTTCGTGCCGCGGAGCAGGAGGCCACAGTTCTCGCCGGCCCATGCCTCGTCGAGCTGCTTGTGGAACATCTCGATGCCGGTGACGGTGGTCTTCTGCGTCGGGCGCAGACCCACGATCTCGACCTCGGAGTTGATCTTCAGCGTACCGCGCTCGGCGCGGCCGGTGACGACGGTGCCACGACCGGTGATCGTGAAGACGTCCTCAACGGGCATCAGGAACGGCTTGTCCTTGTCGCGCACCGGATCCGGGATGCTGTCGTCGACAGCGGTCATGAGCTCGACGATCGAGTCGACCCACTTCTCGGTGCCCTGCAGCGCCTCGTAGCCCGAGACGCGGACGACGGGAGCGTTGTCTCCGTCGTAGCCGTTCTTGGTGAGCTCCTCGCGGACCTCCATCTCGACGAGCTCGAGGATTTCCTCGTCGTCGACCATGTCGCTCTTGTTCAGTGCGACGAGCAGGTAAGGAACGCCGACCTGCTTGGCGAGCAGGATGTGCTCCTTGGTCTGCGCCATCATGCCGTCGGTCGCCGCAACCACGAGGATTGCGCCGTCCATCTGAGCAGCACCGGTGATCATGTTCTTGATGTAGTCAGCGTGACCGGGGGCATCAACGTGAGCGTAGTGACGCTTGTCGGTCTCGTACTCGACGTGCGAGATGTTGATCGTGATGCCGCGCTGGCGCTCCTCGGGAGCCGAGTCGATCGTGTCGAAGTCGCGCTGCACGTTCACGTCAGACGGGAACTTGTCGGCGAGGGTCTTCGAGATCGCCGCGGTAAGAGTCGTCTTACCGTGGTCAACGTGACCGATCGTTCCGATGTTTACGTGCGGCTTGGTCCGCTCGAACTTGGCCTTCGCCACTATGGTCCTCCTCAGGACGTTAAGTACCCTTGCGACTCCGACGGTTTCGGAGGGCCCTGGTACGGGGTTGGTGTCACTATGTTACAAGCTCAGCGCTGTGATCGCGAGCTGAGCGATTCGGTCGGCGGCGATGCTCGGCATCGCCGCCGACCTCGGGGCGGAGTTACTCGCCCTTAGCCTTCTGCACGATCTCCTCAGCCACGGCCTTGGGAACCTCGGCGTAAGAATCGAAGGTCATCGAGAACACGGCGCGACCGCTGGTCTTCGACCGGAGGTCACCGATGTACCCGAACATCTCCGACAGCGGAACGAGCGCGCGCACGACCTTCACGCCGCTCGCGTCCTCCATCGACTGGATCTGACCGCGACGAGAGTTCAGGTCGCCGATGACGTCGCCCATGTACTCCTCGGGAGTACGCACCTCGACCGCCATGAGCGGTTCGAGCAGCACGGGCTGAGCCAGACGCGCGGCCTCCTTGAAGGCCATCGAGCCGGCGATCTTGAACGCCATTTCCGACGAGTCGACGTCGTGGTACTGGCCGTCGAGCAGCTGTGCCTTGACGTTGACGACGGGGAACCCGGCGAGGATGCCGTACTGCATGGCGTCCTGGATACCGGCGTCGACCGACGGGATGTACTCGCGCGGCACGCGACCACCCGTGACCTTGTCCTCGAACAGGTAGGTCTTGTCGTCGTCGCTCTCGAGCGGTGCCAGCGAGATCTGCACCTTCGCGAACTGACCCGAACCACCGGTCTGCTTCTTGTGGGTGTAGTCGTACTTCGGCACCTCGCGGCGGATCGTCTCGCGGTAGGCCACCTGGGGCTTGCCGACGTTCGCCTCGACGTTGAACTCGCGCTTCATGCGATCGACGAGGATGTCGAGGTGTAGCTCGCCCATGCCGGCGATCACGGTCTGGCCGGTCTCGGCGTTGAGGCTCACGCGGAACGTGGGGTCCTCTTCTGCGAGCTTCTGGATCGCGACGCCGAGCTTCTCCTGGTCGCTCTTGGTCTTCGGCTCGATGGCCACCTCGATCACGGGCTCCGGGAAGGTCATCGACTCGAGCACGACCTGGTTGTTCGGATCCGAGAGGGTGTCACCGGTGGTGGTGTCCTTCAGACCGATCACGGCGTAGATGTTGCCCGCGTTGAGATCGTCGACCGGGATCTCCTTGTTGGCGTGCATCTGGAAGATCTTGCCGATGCGCTCCTTCTTGCCCTTGGTCGAGTTGACGACCTGGGTGCCGGAGGGGATGCTGCCCGAGTAGACGCGCACGTAGGTGAGGCGACCGAAGAACGGGTGCACGGCGATCTTGAAGGCGAGTGCCGAGAAGGGCTCGCTCGCTGCCGGCTTGCGCTCGATGACGATCGACTCGTCGCGGGGATCGTGAGCCTCGATCGAGCCCACGTCGAGCGGGTTCGGGAGGAAGTCGACGACCGCGTCGAGCATCGGCTGGATGCCGCGGTTCTTGAACGCCGAGCCGCAGTACACGGGGTAGATCTCGTTGTTCACGACGAGCTTGCGGATACCCGCCTTGAGCTCGTCGATGGTGAGCTCTTCGCCGCCGAAGTACTTCTCGAGCAGGGCGTCGTCGCTCTCGGCGACGGCCTCGACGAGCTGCGCACGGTATTCCTCGGCCTTGGCCTGGAGATCGGCGGGGATCTCCTGCGTCTCGTACGCGGCACCCAGGGACACGTCGCCCTTGGCGTCGCCTTCCCAGACGAATGCCTGCATCGAGAGCAGATCAACGACACCGATGAAGTCAGACTCGGCACCGATCGGCAGCTGCATCACGAGCGGCTTCGCGCCCAGACGGCTGATGATGGTGTCGACCGTGAAGTAGAAATCGGCACCCATCTTGTCCATCTTGTTGACGAAGCAGATGCGGGGCACGCCGTACTTGTCGGCCTGGCGCCAGACGGTCTCGGACTGGGGCTCAACGCCCTCCTTGCCGTCGAACACGGCAACTGCGCCGTCGAGCACGCGGAGCGAGCGCTCCACCTCGACGGTGAAGTCGACGTGACCGGGCGTATCGATGATGTTGACCTGGTTTTTGTTCCAGAAGCACGTGACGGCAGCGCTGGTGATGGTGATACCGCGCTCCTTCTCCTGCTCCATCCAGTCGGTCGTCGAAGCGCCGTCGTGCGTTTCACCCAGCTTGTGGTTCACACCCGTGTAGAACAGGATGCGCTCGGTGGTGGTGGTCTTGCCGGCATCGATGTGGGCCATGATGCCGATGTTGCGGACCTTACTCAGGTCGGTGAGCACGTCTTGTGCCACAGGGTTCTCCTCCGGGGTGGGGGTGAAAGTTCGGGAGATTGCGACTCGAACGAGCGAGTCGCGGTGCTGGACTCGGGGTGCAGGGTCGGAGCGCGCGAGGCGATCCGACCCGGCACCTGAGTACTACCAGCGGTAGTGAGCGAACGCGCGGTTCGACTCCGCCATCTTGTGCGTGTCCTCGCGACGCTTCACCGCGGCGCCGAGGCCGTTCGATGCGTCGAGGATCTCGTTGGTGAGGCGGTCGGTCATCGAGTTCTCACGACGAGCCTTCGCGTAGCTGGTGAGCCAGCGAAGGGCGAGCGTGTTCGCACGATGAGGCTTGACCTCGACGGGCACCTGGTAGGTGCTGCCGCCAACACGACGCGAACGCACCTCAAGGGTGGGGCGCACGTTGTCGAGCGCCTTCTTGAGCACGGTCACGGCATCCTGGTCGGACTTGGCAGCAACGGCCTCGAGTGCACCGTAAACGATGCGCTCTGCGAGACCCTTCTTGCCGTCGAGCAGAATCTTGTTGACGAGCTGGCTGACTACGGGCGAACCGTAGACGGGATCAGCGACGACGGGGCGCTTGGGAGCGGGACCTTTACGGGGCATTACTTCACCTTCTTTGCACCGTAGCGGCTGCGAGCCTGCTGGCGATCCTTGACCGCCTGCGTGTCGAGCGCGCCGCGCACGATCTTGTAACGAACACCGGGGAGGTCCTTCACACGACCACCGCGCACGAGCACCAACGAGTGCTCCTGCAGGTTGTGGCCCTCGCCCGGAATGTAGGCGGTGACCTCGGTGCCGTTGCGGAGCTTCACACGAGCGACCTTGCGCATCGCCGAGTTCGGCTTCTTCGGGGTGGTGGTGTACACACGCGTGCACACGCCAGCCTGCTGCGGGTTCGCCTTCAGAGCGGGCGCCTTGGTCTTGGTGACCTTCGGCGACCGGCCCTTACGGACCAACTGCTGAATGGTAGGCAATATTTCTCCTCATTCGTCCTGCACGGTGACAGGAATGCTTCAATGGATGAGCATGTGCGACTGCTTGCGCTGACGCTGACCTGCTGTTCCACCGAAGCGGAACCGAGTGCAGGTATGCCGTGGGGGTTCGCCTCAGGTGAGGCGTCTGACCCTGTGATGCAGTCCCTTGGCCCCGACGTGCGGGCACGACGGAACCAGTGGAACACACCAACACACAACTATACGGCCCTGAACGGCGTTTTGGCAATGGTCGTCGGCTCAGGATCAACTGCGACTTCCGTAGTGCCCCGCGCCGTGAAGATGACGCCCCGCTGCACGCGATAGCTCGTGAGAAACAGCACTCCCTCGGTCACGACTTTTGCGAGCCACAGTGGCACGCCATGCTCAGTCAGGAACGACATCCACACGATGTTCGAGGCGAGCAGCAGCGCCGCAAGCGCGAGATACTGCAGCGCCTCTCGCAGGAGCCCGGCACGCCCCCGTCGGGCGAAGACGAGCCGACGATTCACGACGAAATTCGCCCCGGCACTCAGCACACGCGCACCGATGATCGACGGAATCAGCGCACCGGTGAGTCCTTGCAGCAGAAACAGTGCGATCGCGTCGATCGCGAATGCCGCCAAAGACGACGCCGCGAAGAGTGCGACCGGCAGCATCACGCGCACCGAATCGAGAATCGGCCTGAAGTGACTGGAGCGGTTCTCCTCGAGATACACCGTGGTGATCGGGATCTGGACGGCGTCGTACCCGGCACCGCGCAGTTGCAAGAGCACCGATTGCTCGTACTCGAACCGCTCCCCCGGCACCGTTGCCAGCCAGTCGAGCATCTGCGAAGGGATGCCCCGCAGCCCGGTCTGAGTGTCGCGGAGCCTCCACCCGGACACCGCGCGGAAGAGGCCGCGGGAGACGGCGTTGCCGAAGCGGCTGCGGAACGGGACCTCACCGGTGAAGTCGCGGCAGCCGAGCACCATCGAGGGCACAGCGCTTCCGCGAACACAACCCGCCGCCCCCGCAGTCAGTGCGGCGGCGATTCGCTCGATGTCGGCCACCGTGTGCTGTCCGTCGGCATCCGCAGTCACCACGGAGGCACCGGCGCCTTCCCGGGATATCCACGCGAACCCCGCCTTGAGGGCCGCGCCCTTGCCACGGTTCTGGGCACAGGTCATCACGCGAGCGCCCGCAGCCCGCACCGCATCGAAGATGCTCGCGTACCCGAGGCCCGAGCCGTCATCGACGACCAGGATCTCGAGCCGAGGCGCGCGCGACCGGAGCTCGACAACGAGATCCAGCAACCGCTGGTCGGGTTCGTAGGCGGGGATCAGCACGAACATGGTTCACTCCGCCACGTACAGAATGTCGCTGGTGCCGCGTTCCCCGCCGTTCGAGGGCTGGTTCAGCACCTCGCCGTTGAACACCATCGTCGAGGAACCGCCTCCATCCAGGTTGTAGGCGGTGGTCGCTCCGAGATCCTGCATGATCCCGGCGAGCTCGGTCATCGTGACACCGCGACTATAACCGGGGTCGCGTCCGTCGACGACCACGAAGACGAGGTGGTTGTCATCGATGACGCCGACCGCTGTGCGCGGCTGCTCCCCCTGAATCGAGTGATTACCGAAATTGGTGTCGACCTCGACGCTCTCGATCCCGTCGACCACCGCACCATCCTCGACGATTGCGGGCCCGAAGCTGAGCGTGTTCCAGACGCCGTCGGCGAGCAGATCTGCTGCGCTCGTCTGCGTCTCGTCGTACACCTCTACCGAACCATCGGCATAAAAGGCCAGGCCCTCGCGAGCTCCCTCGTCGCGGTACACGACGCCGTTGCGAATCTCGATGCCGCTGTCGCGGAAGCCGTAGTAGTCGCCGTTGATCGCGAACACTGCCCCGTTGTCGGCGGCGATCGCGCTCGTCGTCTCGGTGATGTTCTCGCCGAACTGATTCTGCGCGAACGCCGATCTGAGGTCCGTCGCGTCGCCGAGTTGCACGTCGGCGACGTAATAGGTCACGGTGGCGTCGCCGCTTCCCGTGGTGACCTGACGCACGCTGACCGAGGTGTCGCCGTTCGTGTATTCATCGCCGTCGACGGTGCCGGTCGTCGCCACATTGTCCGACTCAGTGGCGGCCTCGCTCGTGGCCTGCGATGCGTGCGCCGCCTCGTAGCTCGTGACGTCGGAGATCTCGACCTTCGCGATGAGAAAGCGGTCGGCGGCCCAGGCAGCGCTGCCGCCAAGCACGAGCGCGACGGCGGTGACGGAAGCCGCGAGTGCGATGCGGAATCGGCGCGAGCGGCGGCGCTTCGGCTTCGGGGGTGCCGGGTTCGGCTCAAGGTGCGCGGAAGCCGCGGAAGTCGGGGTGGGGTTCGTGTCCATATCCACGAGTGAAGCCGCACCCGATTTGTGTAACCTATGCCCCGCCCCAGAGAACGCCTGCTACTGCGGCGGCTCCAGGTTGCGACTCAGCTCGTCGAGCATGTCTTGAATCAGCGGCTCCACGAAGCGGTGCACTGCGGCCTCGATGCGCGGGCGATGTGCGACGAGCGCGAAGCACACCTCGCGCCCGGCCTCCTCCGCTTGCGCATCGGCCAGCTCGATCTCTCGCCGCAGGCGCACCTTTTCATCAGCACTGAGCGGCGGGCGCGGCAGCGGCGGCTCTGGCCGGGACTCCTCCGCGAGACCGGTCAGCGTGAACAGGAACGGCTGATCCCCCGTTTCAGGTTCGGGATCGGGGTCGAGCCCCTCAAACTCGGGTTCGAGCCCCTGCGACGGGTCGTAGCCCCCGGCATTCCACATCTCTGCGTCGGAGAGTTCGGCGTGCAGCGCGGGGAGCTCGGAGGCGGTGAACTCCTCCACCCGCTTGTCGATGATGCGCTGCATGCGCGAAACGAGCGCGTGCGTCACCTGATGCGGCACATCGGCGGCGAGCCCCGACGCGGCGAGAATGGGCGATCCGGTGCAGCGTCGGCACACCCGTGCGCGACCGCGATGCGTTCCCGGCTTCCAGCTCGGCACCCATCGCAACCACGCGTCGACCGCCGCATTGACCCGACCCTCGATCGTATTCGCCGCGCTCACTCGCCCGCCTCATCGCGTTCCCAGGGCCAACGCGGTGCCGGCCGATCGGTATAGACGCGGCGTGCGAGCACCGCCCAGAACGCCAGCGCCGCCAAGCTCCAGATGACCGCCAAGCCGAGCGCGAAGGCACTGAACCAGGTCTCGGCAGCTGACATGCCGCCGAGCATACCCGCGAGGCACCACCAGAGGTAGACGCCGAACCCGAGACCGAGCACGATTCCCCACGAGGGCGATCGTCGCCCGCGCAGGAGCGCGATGGCCGACGCCCACAGCGACACCGCGAGAGCGATCAGAGCGACGAGGATCACCGCAGGCGCTGCCCATGCCGCAACGGCGTCGGTAGTCACCGGCTCGCGATCCAGCGCCAGCGCCAGGCCGCCCCAGACCGCAACCAGAACCGCCACTGCGGCAATGCCCGCTGCGCCGATGAGTGCCCCGACATAGCCTCGGGTCACTCCGCGCCGCGGGCCGTCGGTCATGCCTGTGCGGCGGTCTGGGACTCGGCGAGCGCGGTTTCGTAGTCCGCGAGTTCACGTGCGTTGCGCAGCTTGACGCGACGTCCGCGAGCGCCGATCCAGGCACCGAACCACACCGTCGCCTCGCGCGCGACGAGTGCCGCACCGAGGGCGGGCACCGTGAGCCCGAAGCGGGTCACGAGCGTCTGCAGGTCTCCCGACCAACCGCGGGATCCGCCGAGCATTTCGCGCGGCGTCTCGAACGGCGTACCGAAGTACGCGAGCGACAGCGTCACGGCGACCCAGACGAGCGCTGCGACGAAGAACCCGCCCAGTACGTACGCCCACCATCCGGCTCGACCGACGATCAGCACGAGGAGCAGCAGCCCTAGGAAGAACGCCACCACTGCGGCGATCACGGGCCAAGAGGTCACCCACGGAACCAACGCCTCAGTGAGGAATGTCGACGGAGGGAACGTCGGCGCGAGCCAGAGTGCGAGCACCCCCGCGAGCACGATGGCGAACCCGATCGTCGCGACGAGCGCGATGAGCGCGCCCGCACCGCGATTGCCCTTGATGTCGGGCGGCAGCGGCGACTGCACGTACAGACCGGCCATCGGGTGATCCGAACTGATGCGAATCTCGCCGTCGAGTTCCGACGCAGTCGGTGCCGCCGCGGCAGCACTTGGCAGGTCGTCGAGCGCCGGGAGCGCAGACGTCTCTTCCCGCGTCAACGGCGTGGTGGTCGAAGCCGCCTGCGCCGACGGCGGCTCAAGATTGAGTTCGGTATCGACGAGCGAGACCTCTTCGCGATGCGCGCGCTCGGCCGCCGCAGCGACCTCGGCCTCGGTCACGTCCGCGGCGGCTGCGGTCGTCGCGCCCTGCGCGTCGTCGACGGTCTCATCCGCACCGGGAACGCGCGAGCGCTCGACCGCACGGAGTACCTCGGTCTGGCTCGCCTCGGTCTCTTCGACCGGCGCCCCCGGAGTGGCGGCGGTTTCGGGCGTCTCTGCAGCCCTCGATGCCGATGCCTCGCGCTCGTCGCTCATCGCTTCACCTCTCGTAGCGTTCGTGGTGTTCGACCGTCCGCAGACGACGGAACACAGTCACTGTGCCGCCACAGTACAAGGTTCACGGAAGATCGCACGGACCACGCGCCGCGAGCCGACAACCCGACGAAACGGCAACGGGCGCCCGCACCGAAAGGTGCGGGCGCCCGTTGCGCAGGAACGCCGGATCAGCTGTAATTGCCCGGGTTGAACTCGTCAGCGGTGAAGCTGTCGAAGTCCACGAACGACAGGTCGTTCTCGTCGAAGGTGCCCTCGGTCGCGAACAGGCGGTTCGGGTAGCGCTCCGCCTTCGCCTCCTCGGTGGCCGCCACGTCGACATCGCGGTAGACGCCCAGGCCGGTGCCGGCCGGGATGAGCTTGCCGATGATGACGTTCTCCTTGAGGCCGATGAGCGGATCCTTCGATCCTTCCATCGCTGCCTGCGTGAGCACGCGGGTCGTCTCCTGGAACGACGCGGCCGACAACCACGACTCGGTCGCCAACGAGGCCTTGGTGATGCCCATGACCTCGGGACGGGCCGTCGCAGCGCGCTTCGTCTCGAGCAGCGCCTCGCGGTTGATGCGCTGGTAACGCGCGCGATCGACGAGCTCGCCCGGGAGCAGCTCGGTCTCGCCGTGATCCACGACCGTCACCTTGCGCAGCATCTGGCGCACGATGACCTCGATGTGCTTATCGTGAATCGGCACGCCCTGCGAGCGGTACACGCCCTGCACGCCCTCGACGAGGTACTTCTGCACCGCGCGCTCGCCCGGGATGTGCTTGCCGTTCTCGGTGGAGCCGACCTGCAGGATGTCCTTCGGGTCGAGCGTACCCGCGAGGAAGGGCTGGCCGAGCTCGACGTGGTCGCCGTCTTCGACGAGCAGCGTGGCGCGCTTCAGCACGGGGTACGCCTTCTCCTCGGTACCGTCATCCGGGGTGAGCAACACGACACGACCTTTAGGGGTGTCGTCGATCACGACGCGGCCTGCGGCCTCGGCGATCGGCGATGCACCCTTGGGGGTACGCGCTTCGAAGAGCTCCTGCACGCGGGGCAGACCCTGCGTGATGTCGTCTGCCGAAGCCGAACCACCGGTGTGGAAGGTACGCATCGTCAGCTGCGTGCCCGGCTCACCGATCGACTGCGCCGCGATGATGCCCACCGCCTCGCCGATGTCGACGCGCTGGCCGGTCGCGAGCGAACGGCCGTAGCAGGTCGCGCAGACGCCGACCGCCGACTCGCAGGTGAGCACGGAGCGCACCTTGATCTCGGTGACGCCACCGGCGACCAGTTTCTCGATGAGCACGTCGCCCACGTCTTCGCCTGCCTGAGCCACAACCGCGCCCTCGCCGTTCACCGCGTCAGCGGCGAGCGTGCGAGCGTAGACCGAGTTCTCGACATTCTCGTCGCCGACCAGCACGCCGTTGGCGTCGGGAGCGGCGATCGGGAGGTCAAGACCACGGCGGGTGCCGCAGTCTTCCTCGCGAATGATGACGTCCTGCGACACGTCGACGAGACGACGGGTCAGGTAGCCCGAGTCGGCGGTACGGAGTGCCGTATCGGCCAGACCCTTACGCGCACCGTGCGTCGCGATGAAGTACTCCGCCACCGACAGGCCCTCGCGGTACGAGTTGATGATCGGGCGAGGGATGATCTCACCCTTCGGGTTCGACACCAGGCCACGCATACCGGCGATGTTGCGGATCTGCAGCCAGTTACCACGAGCACCCGACGACACCATGCGGAAGATGGTGTTGTCCTCGGGGAACTGCTCGCGCATGGCGGCAGCCACCTCGTCGGTCGCCTCGGTCCAGATCTCGGTCAGCGCCTTCTTGCGCTCGCTGTCCTGAATCATGCCGCGGTCGTAGTCGCGCTGCACCTTGGCGGCGCGCTTCTCGTGCTCCGAGATGATCTCCGCCTTGTTCGACGGGGTCACAACGTCGGAGAGCGATACGGTCACACCCGAGCGCGATGCCCAGTGGAAACCGGCGTCCTTGATGCGGTCGAGCGTCGCCGCGACCTCGGTCTTCGGGTAGCGCTCGGCGAGGTCGTTGACCAAGCCCGAGAGCGAGCCCTTGTCGGCGACAGCCTCGAAGTACACGTAATCGGCGGGCAGCGCCTCGTTGAAGATCGCGCGTCCGAGCGAGGTCTCGACCAGCACGGGCTTGTCGGAGGTCACGCCCTCGGCATTGGTGTAGCCGATGAGACGGATCTTCGCGAGCGCGCCGAGGTCGAGGGTGCCCTCATCCATGGCCAGGATTGCCTCGGCGATCGAGCCGAACGCGCGGCCGGTGCCGGGAGCGTTCTTCTTGATCGTGGTGAGGTGGTGCAGACCGATGATCATGTCCTGCGAGGGCAGGGTCACCGGACGGCCGTCCGACGGCTTCAGGATGTTGTTCGACGCGAGCATCAGCACGCGGGCCTCGGCCTGAGCCTCGACCGACAGCGGCAGGTGCACGGCCATCTGGTCACCGTCGAAGTCCGCGTTGAAGGCGGCGCAGACGAGCGGGTGCAGCTGGATGGCCTTGCCCTCGACGAGCTGCGGCTCGAACGCCTGGATGCCGAGGCGGTGCAGGGTCGGTGCGCGGTTCAGCAGCACGGGGCGCTCGCGGATGATCTCCTCGAGCACGTCCCACACCTCGGAGCGCGCGCGCTCCACCATGCGCTTCGCAGCCTTTACGTTCTGCGCGTGCGACAGATCCATGAGGCGCTTGATCACGAACGGCTTGAACAGCTCGAGCGCCATCTGCTTGGGCAGACCGCACTGGTGCAGCTTGAGCTGCGGGCCGACCACGATGACCGAACGGCCCGAGTAGTCGACGCGCTTGCCGAGCAGGTTCTGACGGAAGCGGCCCTGCTTACCCTTGAGCATGTCGCTCAAGGACTTCAGTGCACGGTTGCCGGTACCCGTGACCGGGCGACCGCGGCGGCCGTTGTCGAACAGTGCGTCGACGGCTTCCTGGAGCATGCGCTTCTCGTTGTTCACGATGATCTCGGGAGCCCCGAGATCGAGCAGGCGGCGCAGACGGTTGTTGCGGTTGATCACGCGGCGGTACAGATCGTTGAGATCCGAGGTCGCGAAGCGGCCACCGTCGAGCTGCACCATCGGGCGCAGCTCCGGCGGGATCACCGGAACGACGTCGAGCACCATCGCTGCCGGGCTCGCACCCGTCTGCAGGAAGGAGCTGACGACCTTGAGACGCTTGATCGCGCGGATCTTCTTCTGACCCTTGCCCTCGGCGATCTGCAGGTGCAGCACCTCGGCCTCGTTGGCCAGGTCGAACGACTCGAGACGCTTCTTGATCGCCTCGGCGCCCATGTACGCCTCGAAGTAATCGCCGTAGCGATCCTGCAGGTCGGCGAAGACTGCATCCTCGGGCTTGAGGTCGCCGACCTTGAGCCCGCGGAAGTCCTCCCACACGCGCTGCAGACGAGCGATGTCGTCGTCGAAGCCCTTGCGGATCGAGGTCATCTCCTTCTCGGCGGAAGCCTCGGCGCGGCGGCGCTGATCGGCCTTCGCCCCTTCGGCTTCGAGCGCGGCGAGATCGGACTCGGCCTGCTGCTGGCGCTGAGCGATCTGGATGTCGCGCTGATCTTCGAGCGCCTTCAGCTCGAGACGCAGCTCGGCCTCCAGCTCGCCCAGATCTTCGTGACGGCCCTCTTCATCGATGTCGATGATCATGTACGCGGCGAAGTAGATGACCTTCTCGAGGTCCTTCGGTGCCATGTCGAGCAGGTAGCCCAGACGCGACGGGACGCCCTTGAAGTACCAGATGTGCGTGACGGGAGCAGCGAGCTCGATGTGGCCCATGCGCTCGCGACGGACGCTCGACTTGGTGACCTCGACGCCGCAGCGCTCGCAGACGATGCCCTTGTACCGAACGCGCTTGTACTTGCCGCACGCGCACTCCCAGTCGCGGCTGGGCCCGAAGATCTGCTCACCGAACAGACCGTCCTTCTCGGGCTTCAGCGTGCGGTAGTTGATGGTCTCCGGCTTCTTGACCTCGCCGAACGACCAGCTGCGGATGTCCTCAGCCGTGGCGAGACGGATCTGCAGCTCGTTAAAACTCGTACCCTCGAGCAAAATGTTCTCCTTGGGAATTACTGAAAAGTGAAGGTGTCCGGCTTAGATCTCGTCGATCGACGAGGATTCGAAGCGGGTGGAGAGGTTGATGCCGAGCTCTTCCGCGGTGCGGTAGGCCTCGTCGTCGTTGTCGCGCAGGTTGACGGCCTGGCCGTCAGCTCCGAGCACCTCGACGTTCAGGCAGAGCGACTGCATCTCCTTCATGAGCACTCGGAAGGACTCGGGGACGCCGGGCTCGGGGATGTTCTCCCCGCGCACGATCGCCTCGTAGACCTTCACGCGGCCGAGGATATCGTCCGACTTCACCGTGAGCAGCTCCTGCAGTGCGTATGCGGCGCCGTATGCCTCGAGCGCCCACACCTCCATCTCACCGAAGCGCTGGCCGCCGAACTGGGCCTTACCGCCCAGCGGCTGCTGCGTGATCATCGAGTAGGGGCCCGTCGAACGCGCGTGGATCTTGTCGTCGACGAGGTGGTGCAGCTTCAAGATGTACATGTAGCCGACCGAGATCGGGTACGGGTACGGCTCGCCCGAGCGACCATCGAACAGGCGGGTCTTGCCCGACGAGTCGATGAGTCGATCGCCGTCACGGGTGACGAGGGTCGAATCGAGCAGACCGGCGATCTCCGCCTCCGAAGCGCCGTCGAACACCGGGGTCGCGACCTTGGTGTTCGGTGCGGCCTCGAGCGCCTGCTGCGAGAGCTTGGCAGCCCACTCCGGCGATCCGTCGACCTTCCAGCCCTGCTTGGCGATCCAGCCGAGGTGCACCTCGAGAACCTGGCCGAAGTTCATTCGGCCGGGGATGCCCAGCGGGTTCAGGATGACGTCGACGGGGGTGCCGTCTGCGAGGAACGGCATGTCTTCGACCGGGAGGATCTTCGAGATGACGCCCTTGTTGCCGTGGCGACCGGCGAGCTTGTCGCCCTCGGTGATCTTGCGCTTCTGAGCGATGTAGACGACCACGCGCTGGTTGACGCCCGAGCCGAGCTCGTCATCGTTGTCGTTCTCCGCGTCGAAGACCTTGACGGACGTGACCGTACCCGAGACGCCGTGGGGCACCTTGAGGGAGGTGTCGCGCACCTCGCGGCTCTTCTCGTTGAAGATCGCACGGAGCAGGCGCTCCTCGGCCGAGAGCTCGGTCTCGCCCTTCGGCGTGACCTTGCCGACAAGGATGTCGCCGGGCGAAACCTCGGCGCCGATGCGGATGATGCCGCGCTCGTCGAGGTCTTTCAGCGCCTCCATGCTGGCGTTGGGGAGGTCACGGGTGATCTCTTCCTTGCCGAGCTTGGTGTCGCGGGCGTCGACGTCGTACTCCTCGATGTGGATCGACGAGAGCGTGTCGTCCTTCACCAGGTTCTGGCTCAGGATGATCGCGTCCTCGAAGTTGTGACCCTCCCACGACATGAACGCCACGAGGAGGTTCTTGCCGAGCGCGAGCTCGCCGTTCTCGGTTGCGGGGCCGTCGGCGATGACCTCGCCGGCCTCGATGCGCTCGCCGGCCTTGACGATGACGCGGTGGTTGTAGTTCGTGCCCTGGTTCGAGCGGTCGAACTTGCGCATGAAGTAGCTCTTCGAGCCGCCCTCGTCGTGCTCGATCGTCACGAAGTCTGCGGAGACCTCGGAGACGACGCCCGACTTCTGCGCGGTGACCACGTCACCGGCGTCGATGGCTGCGTAGCCCTCCATACCGGTACCGACGACCGGCGACTCGCTGCGCACGAGCGGCACGGCCTGACGCTGCATGTTGGCACCCATGAGGGCTCGGTTCGCATCGTCGTGCTCGAGGAACGGGATCAGCGAGGTCGCGACCGACACCATCTGGCGCGGTGAGACGTCCATGTAGCCGACGCGATCGGCGTCGACCATGATGACCTCGGAGCCGCGGGGGCGCGCGAGCACCTGCTTCTCGGCGAAGACGCCGTCCTGGGTGAGCGGGGCGCCGGCCTGGGCGATGAGGAACTCGTCCTCTTCGTGCGCGGTGAGGTAGTCGACCTGGTCGGTGACCTTGCCGTCGACGACGCGACGGTACGGGGTCTCGATGAAGCCGAAGGCGTTGATGCGCGCGAACGTGGCGAGCGCACCGATCAGGCCGATGTTCGGGCCTTCCGGGGTCTCGATCGGGCACATGCGGCCGTAGTGCGACGGGTGCACATCTCGCACCTCGACGCCTGCGCGGTCACGCGAGAGGCCACCGGGGCCGAGCGCCGAGAGGCGGCGCTTATTGGTCAGGCCCGCGAGCGGGTTGTTCTGATCCATGAACTGCGACAGCTGCGAGGTGCCGAAGAACTCCTTGATCGCCGCGAGCACGGGGCGCGTGTTGATCAGGGTGTTGGGGGTGATCGCCTCGATGTCCTGCGTCGTCATGCGCTCGCGCACGACGCGCTCCATACGGCTGAGACCGGTGCGCACCTGGTTCTGGATCAGCTCGCCCACTGCGCGGATGCGACGGTTGCCGAAGTGATCGATGTCGTCGGTCTCGAGGCGCACGTCGACCGGCTTGCCCTCACGGGTGCCGGGGAGCGTCTCCGTGCCGGCGTGCAGGCCGACGAGGTACTTGATCGTCGCGACGATGTCTTCGAGCGACAGCACCGAGTCGGTGATGGCGGCGTCGACACCGAGCTTGCGGTTGATCTTGTAACGGCCGACCTTGGCCAGGTCGTAGCGCTTCGGATTGAAGTAGCTGTTGTCGAGAAGCGCACGGGCGGCTTCGATGGCCACCTGCTCGCCCGGACGCTGCTTGCGGTAGATGTCCTTGAGCGCCTCTTCCTGCGTGAGGATGGCGTCCTTCTCGAGGGTGAGCGCGATCGACTCGTAGCCGGCGAACTCCTCGAGGATCTCTTCGCTGGTCATGCCGAGAGCCTTCAGGAAGACCGTGACCGACTGCTTGCGCTTGCGGTCGATGCGCACGCCGACCTGGTCGCGCTTGTCGACCTCGAACTCGAGCCAGGCACCGCGGCTGGGGATGACGCGTGCGGTGAAGACGTCTTTATCGCTCGTCTTCTCCTGAGCGCGCTCGAAGTAGACACCCGGGCTACGAACGAGCTGCGACACGATGACGCGCTCGGTGCCGTTGATGATGAAGGTGCCCTTGTCGGTCATGATGGGGAAATCACCCATGTAGACCGTCTGGCTCTTCAGCACCTGAGTCTCGGTGTTGTAGAAGGCCGCCTCGACGTACAGCGGCGCGGCGTAGGTCTTGCCGCGCTCCTTGCACTCCTCAATGGTGAACTTCTGCTCGTCGAGGATCGGGTTCTCGAACGACAGCTGCATGGTGCCAGCGTTGTCTTCGATCGGCGAGATCTCATCGAAGATTTCCTCGAGGCCGCTCTTCAGCGCGATGTCATCGCGCCCCTGAGCCTGTGCCTCGACGACACGCGATTTCCACGTATCGTTGCCGACGAGCCAATCAAAGCTCTCGAGCTGCAGTGCCAGCAGATTGGGCACCGACAGCGTGTCGGAAATCTTGGCGAAGGAGAGCCGCTGGTGATCGCGGCCGTTCTTCGGATTCTGGGTGGACGATGCGTTGCGCGCAGCAGCCAAGGAAACTACCTCCGTGGGCCCCGTCGGGCCGGTTGACCTGGTCTTGCGAGAATTGCTTCGGGATCACGCGGGCGAGGCTCATCTGCGCTTTCGCGCCAGCTCCCGGGGCCTCCCGCTATATGGAGGCACACTGGTGTCCGTAGTGCAACTGCCAACTGTAACAGCATTGTTATGGCGTGTCCAGTTCCTGTTCCAGAATTCGCAGGGATGCGGTTCGCGCCGCGCCGCGCCGCGACGCACTCCGTTTCGATGCACGGGCGCCTGCGCCTCACCCTCAGGCGATTCCACTACCGTATCGGAATGGCACCGAGTGAACCCCACGTACGCCGCACCCCATCGGACGGGCGGGCCGCCCCCGCACGCCGCACGCCGCCCCGCGCGGCCGTGGGCGGCGCACTCGTTGCGATCCTGCTCGTCGCTGCCTTCGGAGCGTTTCTGCGGCTGACGCACACGGGCGCGCTGCCGATCGACGCCTGGTGGAACAGCGTCGTCACGGTCGAGCGCGGTTCCGGCCCCTACGCCGTCGCCGTTTTTCTCGCTCAGGTCGGCGACGGTGCGGGGTCGGCGGCGCTCGTCGCCATCTTGGCCGCGCTCTGCTTCGCGCTCCGTCGCCCGCGAGACGCCGCGGCGCTCATGACCGCCGCACTCATCGGTGTCGCGTGCTCCGAGACGGCGAAGGCGCTCGTGCTTCGCGCGCGCCCGTCTGGCCAACTCTTCGAAAGCCACGGGGCGTCATACCCGTCCGGGCACTCGATGGGCGCGGCAGCGCTCGCCGTGTCGATCGCCCTCATCGCGATCGGTTCGGAGCGACTCGGGCCGCAGCTCACCCGATGGATCATCGCCGCAGCGGGCATCTGGATCGTCGCGATGATGTGGAGCCGCACGGCCCTCCACGTCCACTGGCTCACCGATACGCTCGCCGGCGCCTTGCTGGGCACAGCGGCTGCGGTACTCGCGCGGCGGCTCTGGTTCAGCCCCGAACGCAGGCCCGCTCTCAGTCGCTGAGCAGTTGCTCCGCAGTCGCCTGCGGCAGAGCGAGGGTGACCTGGGTGCCCCAGGGATCGTGCGCGACGATGGAGCGGCCGGTATCGGCGAACGCGATCCCGCGCCGCCGCAGGCGATCGCCGAGCGCGTCGAGATCCTCACGCGCGGGCAGGGTGATGGCGACATCACCCAACCCCAATCGTGCCGCACGGGGCCCGGCACCGCGGCTGTTCCATGTGTTCATCGCGACGTGATGGTGGTATCCGCCGGCCGACGCGAACAGCGCCGTCGGTATGCCCGACACCGTCGGCTCGAATCCGAGCCCGTCGACATAGAAGCTGCGAGCCGCAGCGACATCGCCGACCTGCAGGTGCACGTGGCCGACCCCACCGGCCTGCTGCGCAACATCAGCGAGCACCTGCTCGTCGAGGTGAGCGCGCAGGTACGCATTCGGGTCGAGGTACTCGGTACCCATCTGCAGTTCGGCGCCGACATAGCTCCACTGGTCGCGGGCGCGATCGACGTACAGCTCGATGCCGTTGCCCTCGGGGTCAGTGAAGTAGAACGCCTCACTGACCAAATGGTCTGACGAGCCGGAGAACCGGCTGCGCGCATCTCTCGCGGTACGGAATACGGTCGCCGCGAGCGCCGCCTGCGATTCGAACACAAACGCCGTGTGAAAGAGACCGGCATCGCCCGGTCGCACCGGCGGCAACTCGGGCGCACCGATCAACCGCACGAACGGCACCGACCCGCGGCCAAGCACTCGGTGCACCTCGGTGCCGCGGGCGCGCTCTTCGATCGGGGTGAGCGCGAGCGCCTCGGCGTAGTACGACGACATCTCTTCGAGGTCGCCGACGCGCAGCGTCACCGCATCCATAGCGAGACTCGGGCTCAGCGCCTGCTCGTCGACTGCGGGTGCGTGCATCGTGCCGTGCTCCGTTCCTTCAGGTGCGCCGTACCCCTGAGGAACAACGCTCTCCTGTCTCAGAACACGGCGCGCGTCGATTCCATTCCCCCGCCTCGGAAGGCATCACTCTGCGCGAAATCGACATCGATGTCGGCAGCCCCGCGTAGGCTGACACCATGAGCGATCAGATCTCCACCGAGCCCGCCGCCGGCGCTCCCGCACCCACCACCGAGACCGTCATTTTCGGTGCCGACTGGTGCGGCGACTGCCGCCGCGCCAAGCTCATCTTCGACCGTTCGGGCACGCCGTACCGGTACGTCGACCTGGTGCAAGATCCGGCGGCCGCCGACGTCGCCCGCGATATCAGCGGTCGCACCAACATCCCGGTCATCCTGTACCCCGATGCGAGCCACCAGGTCGAACCGTCGAATGCCGACATGCTGCGCAAGATCGACGAGCTGGGGCTCTCGCGCCCGTGAAGCCGTTTCCCGACCCGGTGACGCTCAGCTCGGGGCTGAGCGCCGAGATCGAAGCCGACCGATGGGTGCCCGGAGCAGTCCAGCTCGTCGTCGACGGCACGCCGCAGTCGCACGTGAACCTCCGCGATCCGAGCGAGCTCTTCTTCGAATACGTGCGTCGCATCGGCCACGTCATCGACCTCTTCCGCCCGCAGGGCCGCACCATCTCTGCGCTGCACCTCGGCGGGGGCGCGTTCACGCTGCCGCGCTACATCGAGGCGACCCGGCCCGGCAGCCGACAACAAGTTATCGAGCTCGAGGGAGCGCTCGTCGATCTCGTCCGAGAGGCCGCTCCCCTGCCGAAGCGGGCGAGCATTCGCGTGCGTCGGGGCGATGCGCGCGATGTCGTCGCCAAGCTGCCAGAGGGCATGCGCGGTGCCATGGATCTGATCGTCGTCGATATCTTCGCCGGCGCACGCACGCCGGCCCACGTGTCGAGCGTCGAGTTTTACGAATTGCTGCGGCCGCTGCTCACGCCCGATGGCGTCGTCGTCGTCAACGCGGCAGACGGCGCGGGGCTCCCGTTCGTGCGCGGTCAGGCCGCCACACTCGATCGACTCTTCACGTCTGCCGTCGCCATCGCTGAGCCTCAGGTGCTGAAGGGCCGCCGGTTCGGCAATGTCGTCTTCGTTGCCTCCGACGCCGACCTCGAGGCACTCGAATGGTTGCCCCGCCTGCTGGCGGGGGGACCGCATCCGGCCCGCATGCTCGTCGGGCGAGAGTTCGCCGAGTGGGTGCGCGGCACTGCCGCCGTCACCGACGCGACCGCCGTCGACTCCCCCGAGCCCGCGCGCGAGCTCTTCGAACGGAACTGATCGTGGCCGATCTCGCGCGCGTCCGTGTCTGGGCGGAGGCGCTGATCAGAACGCACCTGCAGCCGAGGCTCGCACCCGGAGACCAGCCATGGTCGTTCGCATTCGATCACGCCAAGCGGCGCGCGGGGCTCTGCAACTACACCGACCGTCGCATCACGGTGTCGCGCTACCTCACGGAAAAGTTCGACGACGATGAAATCCATCAGGTGCTGCTCCATGAGGTCGCCCACGCGCTCGCCGGGCCCGAAGCCGGCCACGGAGCGACGTGGAAGGCCATCGCCCGCGATCTCGGCTACGTCGGCGGGGTCACGCACCACGGCGAGATCGCGCACGAACGCGCGCCGTGGGTGGGGCGCTGCTCAGCGGGGCACGAGCACTACCGCTTCCGCAAGCCCACGCGCCTGCACTCGTGCGGTCGATGCGCGAAGCGGTTCGCGCCCGAGCATGTCATCTCCTGGCGACCGCGCGACTGACGCAGCGAGCCCGCCTCGCCAGCCGTCAGCAGCTCATGGACGACAGCGCCTGCCGCAGCAGGGCACCCCGGCCATTCACGAACTCGTCGAGGTTCGCCGGGTGCAGCGCCTGGTCCGGGGCCATCCACGTGACCTCGAGCGCATCCTGGCGCGGATTGCAGGTTCCGGTGACCGGCACGACGTACACGAGCGACACCGCGTGCTGGCGCTCATCCACATACGGCGAGATGCCGGGCATCGGAAAGTACTCCGCGACCTGCACCGGCACGAGGGCCGCGGGCATCTGCGGAAACGCCATCGGCCCGAGGTCGTTCTCGAGGTGACGGAAGAGCGCCTCTCGCAGCGTCTCGCCGTAGCGCACGCGCCCGGACACGAGCGATCGCGTCATCACGCCTTCGGGGGTGCTGCGCAGCAGGAGGCCGACTTCGACGACCTGGCCGAGACCGTCGAGGCGCACGGGCACCGCTTCGACGTACACGATCGGCAGCCGGCCGCGCACGAAGCTCAGCTCGTCATCGCTCAGCCATCCGGGATTGCCCGGCGGTGTCGGTCGATCTTCCGGCCCCTCGGGGTCGGGAAGCTCGGCGGTATCGATCGTCATACCCTCACCATTCCCGGTCGCGCGGCTCGCACGCGCGAACCGATCCGCGTCCCATCTTCGCATGACCCGAGACGCTGTCGCGCTCGGCACGCCTCACCTAGGCTGGGAGTCATGCAGGTCACCGAGCACGCCCGTTCCGAGCCCGCGCGCCGTGTCGCGCTCGTACAGATCGCCAGCCCTGAAGCAGAAAGCCCGCAGGCTCGCATCGCCCGAGTCGAGGCGCTGCTGCGCCACACCGGCCCCGTCGACCTCTTCGTGCTGCCCGAGCTGTGGAGCGCCGGCTACTTTTCGTTCGAGCAGTACCGCGAACGCGCGGAGACGCTGGACGGGCCGACGGTGCAGATGGCGCAGCGCGTGGCGCGCGACCTCGGCTCGGCCGTGCACCTGGGCAGCTTCGTGGAGCTCGGGAACGACGGCCGGCTGCACAACACGGCCGTGTTGATCGATCGCGCAGGGCGGATCGCGCAGACGTATCGCAAGATTCACGTCTTCGGCTATCAGTCGCTCGAATCCCAATTGCTCACCCCGGGGTCGAGCCTCAGTGTCGTGCCGGGGCCGCTCGGCCCGACCGGCAGCACGACGTGCTACGACCTGCGCTTTCCTGGCCTGTGGCAAGAACTGAGCGCCCGCGGAGCCGAAGCTGTCATCGTGCCTGCGGCGTGGCCGGCGGCACGTCGCGAGCACTGGCGCTTGCTCACCCAGGCGCGGGCGGTGGAGCACCAGCTCTGGGTGATCGCGGTGAACGCCTGCGGCGCGCAGGGCGACGTGCAGCTCGGTGGGTTCAGCCGCGTCGTGGACCCCTCAGGGCGCATCGTCGCCGAGTGCGGCGACGCGGAAGAGGTACTCGTGGTCGAACTCGACGGTGCGCTAGTCGCGGAGGTGCGCGGCGAGTTCCCCGTGATCGGCGACCGCCTGAGCGTCGACGACTACCGGGCGCTCGGGCACGACTGAGGCGCCGCACTCGGCTACGAACGGGCGTACCTCCGGGAGGCGGCGCTACTCCGGGAGGATGGTGACGTCAGGGCCGAGAATCGCACTCGATGCCGCCACCTGCTGTTCGGCGGTCACGCCGAAACGCGTCGTCGCCAGCAGCGCGTCTGCCTGCGCCAGCGGCGTGATCGACAGATTCGTGCGTGCGAGCAGATCGTTCGCCGCCTCCTGCTCTGCGGTCCAGTCGTAGTGCATGTAGGTGAGGATGCCGGTCGGGTTCGCGATGGTCACCGTTCCCGTGGCAGCGTCGCGCACCGCATCGAAGCCCGCAATCACCCCGGTGCGCTGGTCGAGTTCGATCTGGGTGTTGAGCATGTTGCCGATCGAGTACCAGACGAGCGTGCGCCCGCCATCGGCGCGGTCGAGCCAGGCCGTGGGCTGCAGCACGTGCGGGCCCGTGCCGACGATGACGTCGGCACCGAGATCGGCGACCTGCTGCGCGAACGCGCGCTGCTGGTCATTGACCTCGTGTGAGTCTTCGGTGCCCCAGTGCGCCGAGACGATGACCACATCGGCCGCGGCCGCGGCCTGCGTCATGAGGTCGGTGACGAGGGCCGTGTCGCTCATCATGTTCAGCGAGACCCCATCGACGGGGGCATTCGAGTACTCGGCGAACGACACGAGAGCGAAGGTGATGCCGCCCTGCTCGAACACCGGCACCGAGCGCTGTTCTTCAGCCGTGCGGTTGGCGCCATCGACGACCGCCGGTGCCAGCCCGTCCCAGACGCCGCGGGTCGCCGCGATACCGGCCGCGCCGAGGTCGGCCGAGTGGTTGGTCGCGATGTTCACGAGGTCGCACCCCGCCGTGGCCTGCAGCGCCTGCGCGAACTCTGCGGGCGCGTTGAACGTGGGGTACCCACTGATGCCGAAGTCGACGCCGGCGCTCGGCACCTCCTGGTTACAGAAGGTCACGTCGGCGGCGGCAAGCTGCGGCGCAATGCCCGAGAAGAACTGGCCGTAGTCGTACGTGCCATCTGCGCCGAGCGCGTTGGCGTTGACCGAGTCGTGCGGCAGCATGTCGCCCATGGCGATGAGGTGCACCGATCCGTCGTCGTCGTCACCGGTCGCGGGAGCCTCCGTCGGCTCCGATTCGGGGCTCGGCGACGCACTCGGGCTCGGTGCGGGGGTTGCGACCGGCGGCGCTTCGTCGCGCGACGCACCCCAGACGAGCGCAGCCGCTCCCCCGCCCAGACCGAGCACGATCACAGCGATCGCACCGAGCGTGATCGCCGTGCGAGCGCGACGCGAGAGCCGCTTCCTGCCGGTCACCGCGATGGGGGTGTACCCGGGTTCAGGGGTGCGCGATCCGCTGCCGTCATCCATGCGTTCCAGCCTAGCCCGGGCCTCCGACAGACGGGAGTCGGGGCGAGCCTGAACGCTACGATGGAGGGTATGACACTGCGAGCGATCACCCGCGCGACGGTCGCCCTCCTGGCCTCTGCAGCGGTGCTCGGCAGCATCGGGTGCGCCCCCGGGCCGAACGAGGCATCGGGCGCTTCCGCTTCGTCCTCGCCCACGTCGGTGGCGCCCGACACGACAGCGACCTCGTCCCCAACGCCGACCGCACCAGCGTTCGATGCGACCGCGAACTCGACCGATGATCCGATGTCGATCTGGGTCGTCAGCAACAAATTGCGCCCGCTGCAGCCCCTCGATTTCGCTCCGACGGACCTCGTCATGCCAGAGGGCGTCGAGAACGAGTTCGCCCAGCCGCTGCGCGAACCGGCCGCGCGAGCTGCCGAGGCGTTCATCGCGGGTGCGGCCGATGCTGGGCTCGACGTTCGCATCATCAGCGCCTACCGCGACTACGCCACGCAGGTCGCCCTCTACGACAGCTACGTCGCCCGCGACGGCCAGGAGGCTGCCGACACCTATTCGGCGCGCCCAGGCTTCTCGGAGCACCAGACCGGTCTGGTGATCGACCTCGACGATCACGGCGACTGCTACCTCTCCGAGTGCTTCGGCGAGACCACGGCCGGCGTCTGGCTCGCGGAGCACGCGGCCGAGTACGGGTTTATCGTGCGCTATCCCGACGGCAAACAGGAGGTCACCGGATTCATGCCCGAGCCCTGGCATTTCCGATTCGTCGGCACCGACCTCGCGCAGCACCTGCGCGACACCGGTGCCACCACCCTCGAGGAATTCTTCGGTCTCCCCGCAGCCCCCGGGTACGCCTCGTGAATCCTGCGGAGCACAACGACGTTCCGGAGCACCCGAGCATCGCTGAGCGCGTCATTCGCGTCAGCGCCGTCGTGATGCGCGATGCGGCCGGGCGGGTGCTCAACGTGCGCAAGCGAGGCACCGCGTCGTTCATGCTGCCGGGTGGCAAGCATGAGCCTGATGAGGCGCCGATCGACACCGCGGTTCGCGAGTTCGGTGAGGAGCTGGGTATCGATCTCGACCGCGATCTGCTGCGCCCGCTGGGCGTCTTCCGCGCGGTGGCGGCGAACGAGCCCGGTCACCTCGTGGAGGCGACCGTGTTCGAGCACCCGTTCGTGGAGTCGGCCGACGCCGCCGGGCCGCTGGCGGAGATCGCTGCGGTGGAGTGGATCGATCCCGCAAGCGATCGCGATGACATCGCGCCGCTGAACACCGACTACATCTTTCCCGCGCTGCTGCAGGGCTGAATCGCGGGACGGCGCGAGCGCGCCCGTTTACCCGCGATTCATCCTTCGCGAAGCGATTGCATAACTTTCACATAGCATCACCGGTTCGAATGGATCCAGTATCCACCGGGGCCCCGCCCCACCTCCCTCGATCCTGGAGATCCCGTGACGTCCAGCACTCTCATCCTCATCGCCGTCGACCTCGCCGCAGCACTCATCCTCACCTTCGGCATCTACTACCGCCGCCATCGCCGCCGCGACCTCGTCGTCGCCTTTCTCGGCGTCAACATCGGCGTACTCGCGGTCGCGACGGTGCTGAGCACGGCTGAGGTCGCGCTCGGTCTCGGTCTCGGTCTCTTCGGGGTGCTCTCCATCATCCGCCTCCGCTCTTCGGAGATCTCGCAGCGCGAGGTCGCCTACTACTTCTCGGCCCTCGCGATGGGACTGCTCGGCGGGCTGAACACCGCAAGTCTCGTCACGCCGATCCTGTGCATCGCGCTCATTCTTATCGTGATGTGGGCGGCGGATCACCCGGCCCTGCTCGCACGCAGCCGACACCAGGTCGTGCGCCTCGATCGCGCGATCGTCGACGAGCACGAATTGCGCGGCGAGATCGAGCAGCGTCTCGGCGCGCGGGTGACCTCGCTCACCGTGCAGGATCTCGATTTCGTGAACGACACGACGCTCGTCGACGTGCGCTACCGTTTGCCCGCGCCGCCGGCACCTCAGATGCACACGGCAGGGCGCACCTCGGCACGTACTCAGGTGGCAGCCCGATGAGCGCCGAGCTCAGCCGCATCGCCGGCTCACTCGCGCCGATCGAACTCGATGAGCTCGTCTCGGACGCGGCGCTTCTGACCCGCGTCGACCGCAAGTATCTGCTCCCTGCCGCCGACGCCGCACACGTACTCGCCGCCATTGAACCGGCCACCCGCGTGCTCGATATCGCCGGCGAACGCGCGTTCGCGTACGCCTCCGTGTACTTCGACACCCCGGATCGACTCAGCTACCACCTCGCCGCACGACCGCGTCGACGTCGCTTCAAATTACGCACCCGAGCCTATCTCTCGAGCGGCACCGCCTACCTCGAGATGAAAACTCGAGGCGGCCGGGGGGCGACGGTGAAGGATCGCATTCCCTATTCGGCCGACTACCTCGACCGCCTGACCCCCGAGGGCCACCGATACGTCGGGGAATCGTTGGAGGCGATCGGACTCGATCCGAATCTGACTCATGAGATGCGCCCGACGCTCACCACGCGCTACCGCCGCACCACGCTCCTGGCTCCCGGCGGCAGCCGGGCGACCATCGACACCGAGCTCGACTGGATCGACGCCGGCGGCGAGCGCGTCGCGCTTCCCGCACACGTGATCATCGAATCCAAATCCGCGGGCCCCGCCACCGAGATCGACCGGGCACTCTGGCGTCTCGGCCACCGCCCGCAGGGCATCAGCAAGTTCGGCACGGGCACCGCTGCGCTGCACCCCGAACTGCCGAGCAACAAGTGGGCGCGCATTCTGCGCGACACCTTCCCAGATACCGATCTGTCGATTCCGCACCATTCCGCCTCCGCCGGTCCGATCCCTCGGCGCACCGCACCCCACCCCCGTACCCCTGATTCCTTGGAGGATGCAGCATGACCCCCTCATTGAAACGCACTGTCTTGGCCACCTCCGCGGTCCTCCTCTGCGGAGGCCTGCTCGCCGGGTGCTCCGCCGTCACGTCATCGGCAACCTCGACCACCGGCACCAGCGGATCGACCACGACGGCGGTCTCCGCAGCGTTCACGGGCGATCTCAGCCCGGACGACGTGCTCGCCGCCAACGCGAACTCCACCACCGTGAACGATGACGAGTGGAATCTCGACGATGCGGTGGACGTCGCACTGAACGGAGATTCCGCAACGAGCGAGAGCGACGCGGTCGCCGTCAGCGATGCGTCGGGCACCCCGACGCTCACCATCTCTGCTGCGGGCGTGTACCGGCTCTCCGGCAGCTTCGACGGCACCGTGGTGGTCGCCGCGCTCGACGACGCACAGGTCGTACTCGTGCTCGACGGCGCCACCATCACGAACACCGCGGGGGCGGCGATCGACGTGCAGACGGCCGACGACGTCGCGCTGTATCTCGCCGACGGGTCGAAGAACACGGTCTCCGATGCTTCGAGCTACGCGGACGACGCGGACGCCAACGCGGCGATCCACTCGCACGCAGACCTCACCATCTCCGGCACCGGTGCGCTCACCGTCGCCGGAAACGGCAATGACGGCATCGTGAGCACCGATGACCTCGTCATCCTCTCGGGCAGCATCACCGTGACGGCCGCCGACGACGCCCTCCGCGGCAAAGATTCCCTCGTCGTGTCCGGCGGCACGCTCGACCTCACGGCGACCGGCGGCGACGGCCTGAAGAGCGACCAGGATTCCGACGATACCCAGGGGTACATCTGGGTGTCGGGGGGCACGATCGACATCGCCGCCGGCGACGACGGCGTGCAGGCGCAGACCGACACCGTCATCTCGGGCGGCGATCTGACCGTATCGGCCGTGGACGACGGTGTGAAAGGCGAGGCGATCGTGTCGATCGGCGACGGTACCGTGAACATCACGCAGTCGAACGAGGGCATCGAGGCCGCCGCGATCGGCATCGGCGGGGGTACCGTCTCGGTCACCTCGAGCGACGACGGTCTCAACGGTTCGGGATCGGCCACCTCGGCGACCACCAGCACGGATTCGAGCGGCACCAGCGCCGAGAACGGGATGGGCGGCGGCGACATGGCCGACGGCGGTCAGCGCGTCGAAATCTCGGGCGGCACCGTCACCGTGAATGCCGAGGGCGACGGTCTCGACTCCAACGGCTCGCTCACGATCTCGGGCGGCACGATCACTGTGTACGGCCCGAGCGCTTCGATGAACGGCGCCTTGGATGCGAACGGCGATCTCTCGATCACCGGCGGCACACTGGTGGCGTTCGGCAACGGTGGCATGGAGCAGGCACCGAGCGACACTTCGGGGCAGGGCTGGGTCATGCTCACGGGCCAGGTCGCTGCGGGCGACACCGTCACGGTGGTCGACAGTTCCGGAACCACCGTCGCCACCGCGACTTCGGCGAAGTCGGCGGGTGCGATCACTGTCTCCACGGCAGACATCGCGACCGGCGAGTCGTACACACTGCTCGTGAACGGATCCGAAGCCGGCACCGCGACGGCCGGTGAGGCTGCTGCGGGTCAGGGCGGCGGCTTCGGCGGCGGGCAGGGCGCCCCCACCGGTCAGGGCGGTCAGGGCGGCGGCATGGGCGGGCTCGGTCAGCAGAACTGACCAGGCAGAGCCGCGGCACCGCTCAGAGCGGAGGGCGCGATCCCGTCGGCACATCGAGTCCGAGGAGCGCGTTCTCCGCGACCTCCATCAGTGCGGGGTGAATCCAGTACTGGCCCCGCGCGGCCGTGTGGGCGTCGATGCCGAAGCTCATCGCCGTCACCACGACCTGAATGAGGTTCGACGCTTGGTACCCCAGCACGTGCGCTCCCAGGATGCGCCCGTCGCGACGGTCAGCAACGACTTTGAACACGCCCGTGCGATCTTCGAGCGCCCACCCGTACGCGGTATCGCCGTAGGCCTGCACTGTGGTCGTCACGTGCTCGGCACCGATCTCGGCAACCGCCTCGGCCTCCGTCCAGCCCACCTGGGCGATCTCGGGGTCGGTGAAGATCGCTGCCGGGATGACCTCCTGTCTCGACGGGCGAAGGTCGTCGGGGTGCTCGAGATTGTGCGCGACCACGCGCGCTTCGTGATTCGCGACATGTTTGAGCTGCGCGGCCGAACTGATGTCGCCGAGCGCGTAGAGCCCCGCGACGGGCTCGCCGCCCGAGAGCACACGCTGGAACGCGTCGACGGCGATCCGGCCGTCCTCGTGCAGATCGAGCCCGGCCTCGCGCGCACCCACGAGATCGGAGTTCGGCGTGCGGCCCACTGCGACCAGCACCACGTCGACCGCGATGCGCTCCGATGCGTTCGGTGATCCGGCAGCGGCATTCCCCGACGGCACCAGCTCCGCGACGACGCCCCCGTCATCGCCGAGACGCACCGAAGCGAGCTCACGTTCGAGCCGCAGGTCCCACTGCCGAGCGGCCTCGCTGGTGAAGCGCTCCGCGATGTCGACGTCAGATCGGCGCAGCAACCGCGCCCCTCGATGCACCTGCGTCACCTCCGAACCGAACGACGAGAAAATGTTCGCGAATTCGGCCGCGATATATCCGCCGCCCACGACCAGCACGCGACGCGGCAGTTCGGGCAGCCGCATGATGGTGTCCGAGGTGTGCACCTGGGGCAGATCGATGCCCGGAACCTCAGGCAGTACGGCGCGCGACCCCGCGGCGATAACGAGTTGCTTCGCCTCGACGTGCGTGCCGTCGGCGGCGACGAAGCCGTGCGTTCCGGCCAGGCGTACGCGCTGCGAGATCAGCGTGACGTTGTCGAGCTCATCACGTCGATAGCGTTCGCCCCCGGCCGAGATGGCATCGATCCGACCAAAGATGCGATCGCGCATGCCCGGCCAGTCGACCGAGTCCGTGTGCTGGGTCACCCCGAGCCGGGCAGCCTCTTCCGGCCCCCGTGCGAGCGCCGCCGGACGCACGAACATCTTGGTCGGAATGCACCCGACGTTCAAGCAGGTGCCGCCGAACGTGCCCTGCTCCGCAATGGCGACCCGACGATCATCCCAGAACGGGGTGATGAGCGAGTTGCCCGATCCTGAACCGATGATGGCGAGGTCGACCGCAGCATTCTCCATGGGGAGATCCTACGGTCGACCCCGCCATCACGCGTGGGTTGTTCGCTCAGAGGTTCTGCTCGGCGAGCCAATCCTTCGCGATATCGGCGGCCGAGCGCTCATCGTTCACGCTCTCCCCGTTCAACGACACCAGGTCTTCGGGGCTCAGCGCCGCATCGACGTCGTTGATCACCTGCGCCGCCGCGTCGTCGATCTTCTCGCTCGCGATCGGCACGACGTGCGAAGCGAGGAAGATACCCTTGGTGTCTTCGAGCGTCACGAGGTCGTTGGCCTGGAGCGACGGATCAGCGGAATAGATGTTCGCGAACTGAATCGACCCGTCCTTGAGCGCCTTCACCGTCAGTGGGCCGCCGCTGTCTTCGATCGGCGTGAACTTGACGCCCTCGATACCGTAGGTCTTCGCCAGCCCGGCGGGCCCGTAGGGGCGCGTCTCCGCTTCAGAGTTCGACCCGAAGGTGAGCGGCTCGGTGACGTTCTTCAGATCTTCGACGGTCTTCAGCTGCCATTTGTCGGCGAATTCCTTCGTCACGACATACGTGTCTTGATCGGTCGCGGGCGACTGGTCGAGCACGCGAAGCCCCTCGGGCATGGCCTTCTCAAGCGCGGAGTACACATCATCGGACACGCGTTCCGGTGCATCCGGAACGAAGAACTGGAGCAGGTTGCCCGTGTACTCCGGGAAGAGATCGATCTTGCCCGCTTCGATCTCGGGCAGGTAGACCTCTCGCTGCCCGATGCGGAACTGGCGGTCGACGTCGAAGTCCTTCGCCTCAAGCGCCTGCGCGTAGATCTCGGCGATGATCTCGTTCGAGTAGTAATCCTGCGAGCCGACGACGATGGTGCCGCCCTCGGTTGAGCCGCCGGAGTCGGCCGAGCCGCTGTCGAGCGGGTCGCCGCTCGAGCAGCCGGTTAGCGCGGCGGTGATGGCGAGTGCGCCAGCGGCGAGCGCGGCTCCCCACCTGGCGGAGCGCAGTGCGGGTCGACGATGCATGATCGGGTCCTCTCGGTAGGTGATCTGATGGTCGTACGGTGTTCGGTGCCGGTCGGCGTTTGGATGGTGCGTTCAGCCGGTGCGCGCGGGGAGCCGCGCGATCCTACGGGCGGCAAGGCGTTGGCATGCCCCGAGCAAGATCTCGAGCACGATGGTCAGCGCGATGACGAGCAGCGCCCCCGCCAGCATCTGGCCGTAGTCGCGGGACTTCAGTCCGCTGAAGAGGTAGCGCCCCAGCCCGACGTCGGAGGTGTAGGCGGCCAGCGTCGCGGTCGACACGACCTGCAGGGTCGCGGCGCGGATGCCGCCGATCATGACGGGCAGCGACAGGGGCAGCTCGACCTGCAGCAGCACCTGCGTCGGGCTGAACCCGATCGCCTGGGCCGCCGCCGGCACGGTGGGTTCGACGGCACTGACGCCCGCGTAAGCGCCCGCGAGCAACGACGGGATCGCCAGCACGATGAGGGCGAGCAGCGGTGCCGTGATGCCGATGCCCAGCGCCAGACCGAAGAGCGTGAGCACACCGAGCGTCGGCAGCGCCCGCGCAGCACCGGCGAGCGCGCCGACGGCACCCGCTCCTCGCCGCGTATGCCCGATGATCGCGCCGAGCGGCAGTGCGATCACACCGGCGATGACGAGCGCCGCGGCGGCGAGACCGAGATGCTGCAGCAGGCGGGTCGGAATGCCCCCGTCTCCCGACCAGTGGGCGGGGTCGGCGAGCCAGGCGATCGCGTCGGCGAACAGGTTCATGCGCGACGTGCCTCCTCACGCACGGCGCTCGAGCGCGTGCCGGCTGCGACGCGGCGCGACCACGGTGTCAGCACGCGCCCGATCAGGAGCACGATGGCATCGAGCGCGAGCGCGAGCACCACCGTCGCCAGCACGCCCGTCCAGATCTCCGCGAAGATACCGCGCTGGAAGCCGTCGGTGAGGAGGGTGCCGAGACTCGGCACCCCGATGAGCGCCCCCAGCGTGACCAAGCTGATCGTCGATACCGAGACGACGCGCACGCCAGAGATCAGCACCGGCACCGACAACGGCAGATCCACGCGCCAGAACAGTTGCCGCGGCGCATACCCGATCGCGACCGCGGCGTCGCGCAGCTGCCGATCGACCGAGCCGAACGCGTCGGCCGCGGTGCGCACGAGCAGCGCGACGCCGTACACGCTGAGCGCCACCACCATGGTCTGCCACGACCGCAACGCCGTGCCGATCAGTGCCGGAATGATGATGAGCAACGGCAACGCCGGGATCGCGTAGGCGAGGGTCGCCACTGAGAGCAGTGGGCCACCCACCCGCGGGTGGCGAAATGCGAGACGGCCGATCGGGATCGCGACGATCACGCTGATGATGATCGCCGGAACGCTCAGCACCAGGTGCGACAGCGCGAGCTGCGCCACGAACTCCCAGTTCGCAAAGAACCATTTCACGGCTCGAGCACTCCCACCGGGCGCCCGGCCGCATCGACCGCGATCCGCTGCCCCTCCGTCTGTACGACGTGCAGATGACGCTCTCCGCGGTCCGCCCCGACGAAATCGCGCACGAAGTCGTTCGCGGGGCTGCCCAGAATCTCGGCGGGCGTGCCGCGCTGCGCGATCCGTCCACCGGTCTCGAGCACGACGACCTCGTCGCCGAGGAGGAACGCCTCGTCGACGTCGTGGGTGACGAAGAGGATGGTCTTGCCCAGCTCGGCCTGCAGACGCAGCAGCTCTTGCTGCAGTTCGCGCCGCACAATGGGGTCCACGGCACCGAACGGCTCGTCCATCAGCAGGATGTTGGGGTCGGACGCAAGCGCCCGGGCGACGCCGACGCGCTGCTGCTGACCGCCCGAGAGCTGCGCGGGGTACCGCGAAGCGAGCGCGGGATCGAGCCCCACTCGCTCGAGCAGCGCGCCCGCCGCCAGTCGGGCTTCTCGGCGCGACGTTCCGGTGAGCACCGGTACCGCCGCGACGTTGTCGGCAACGGTGCGGTGCGGCAGCAGGCCGCCCTGCTGCAGCACGTACCCGATCGAACGGCGCAGCGCGACCGGGTTCTTGTCGCGCACGTCTTCACCATCGATCAGCACGCGCCCGCTCGTCGGATCGACCATGCGGTTCACCATGCGCATCAGCGTCGTCTTGCCCGACCCCGAAGAACCGACGAGCACGACGGCGCGGTGCGACGGAATCGTCAAAGAGAACTCATGCACCGCCGTTGCGCCGCCGGCGTACACTTTCGACACCCGTTCGAACTCGATCACGTCGGCCCCTCCCGGTGCGTGCGCCAGAAGCAGCGCGTCGTTCCACCCTAACGCCGACGCCCGCAATCCCCGCAAGCCCTTGTGACCGGATCGTGCCCTGCACTATGCATCCGCTGTGCGCTGATGGCTGCGTCACGTGGCGCGAAGCGCAGCGATAGTCTCGGAGCGTGCGTTCCGCCGAACCTGCCGCAGCAGTCCCGTCCCCCGGGCCCGTCTTCGTGATCGGGCGAGCCGTGCTGCGCCCGCTACTGCGGCTCCGGTTTCACCCCCGAGTCACGGGCCGCGAGCATGTGCCCGAGGCGGGGCCCGTGCTGCTGGCGAGCAACCACCTTTCGGGGCTCGACACGATCCTCATCCCGTCGTTCTCGCCGCGCAAGGTGCAGTTTCTCGCCAAGTCGTCACTGTTTGCATCGCGCATCGGCGGCTGGTTCTTCCGGCAGATCGGCGCGATCCCGGTGCACCGCGAAGCGTCATCGGCGGCGCAGGCCGCGCTCGACGCCGGGCGCGACGTGCTCGCCGCGGGCAAGGTCTTTGCAGTGTTCCCCGAGGGCAGTCGCTCGCGCGACGGCCGTCTCTATCGGGGGCGCAGCGGCGCGGCCTGGCTCGCCCTCGAGACGGGAGCCGCGGTGGTGCCGGTGGGACTGATCGGCACGAACCGTGCGCTGCGCACTCCCGGCACGGGCCGGCCCGATCGCGTCGAGGTGCGATTCGGAGCCCCCGTGCACCTGCGCGATTTGGCAGAGCTCCCTGCCGGACGAGCCCGTCGTGAGGCCACGGAGCGCATCATGCAGGCGATTCACGACCTCACCGGACAGGAGCGCGCCGAAGAACACGCCACGATCGAACCGCAACGGGGCACAATGGGGGCATGAACCCCAGCAACGCAGCTGATGTCATCATCGTTGGTGCGGGCCTCGCCGGTCTTGTCGCCGCACGCGAGTGCGCCCGCGAGGGCCTCCGCACGCTCATCATCGATCAGGAGGGTCCGCAGGATCTCGGCGGGCAAGCCTGGTGGTCGTTCGGCGGACTGTTTCTTGTCGACTCTCCCGAGCAACGCAGACTCGGCGTGCGCGACTCGGCCGATCTCGCCTGGCAGGATTGGCGCGGCAGCGCGCAGTGGGATCGGCTTGGCGCCGGACCGGGAGTCGGAGCCGACGACGGTTCGAGCAACGAAGACGTGTGGGCCGAGCGGTGGGGACGAGCGTACGTCGAGTTCGCCGCGGGTGAGAAGCGCTCTTGGATCCGCGAAGCGGGCATCGATCTCACGCCGGTCGTGGGCTGGGCCGAGCGCGGCGATCTGACGGCGAGCGGCCATGGCAACTCGGTGCCGCGATTCCACGTGCCCTGGGGCACGGGCACCGGAGTCGTGCAACCCTTCATCGACGCTGCGCACGAGGCGGTCGACCTCGGTCTCACCGAGATCAGGCATCGGCACCGATGCGACGAAATCGTCGTCGAGGCGGGCGCGGTTGTCGGGGTCCGCGGCACCGTGCTCGCGCCCGACACGACCCCGCGCGGCGCGGCCTCCAATCGCGTGCCCAAGGGTGAATTCGAGCTGCGTGCGCCGGCCGTCATCATGACGAGCGGCGGGATCGGCGGCAACCACGATCTCGTGCGCCGCTTCTGGCCCGAGCGCCTCGGCACGCCGCCGAAGCGCATGGTCACCGGTGTGCCCGAGTACGTCGACGGGCGCATGCTCGGCATCGCCGAGACGGCCGGAGCACGGCTCGTGAACCGCGATCGAATGTGGCACTACACGGAGGGCGTGCGCAACTGGGCGCCCGTCTGGCCGGGGCACGCGATCCGCATCTTGCCTGGCCCGTCCCCGCTGTGGCTCGACGCCCTCGGTCGCCGCCTCCCGCCGCCCGGGCTCCCCGGGCACGACACCCTCGGCACCCTCACGATGCTGCGCACCGACCCGGCCATCGCACCCCACGACCACTCCTGGTTCATCGTCACGCACCGCATCGCGTCGAAAGAGTTCGCGCTCTCGGGGTCGGAGCAGAACCCCGATCTCACGTTCCGCGACCGCAAGCTGCTGCTGCAGACGCGGCTCGGCTCGGGAGCGCCGGGCCCCGTGCAGGCGTTCATCGACCGCGGCGCCGACTTCGTCTCGGCCGCCTCAGTTCCCGAACTCGTCGAGCGCATGAACGCGCTCACTGACGAGCCACTGCTCGACACCGCAGCCGTCGAGCGCGTCGTGCGCGACCGAGATGCGCAGCTCGCGAACCCGTTCTCGAAAGATGCGCAGATGCACAGCATCCGCAACTCGCGTCGCTACCTCGGAGACCGGCTGACGCGCACCACGGCCCCGCACCGGCTGCTCGACCCGGCGGCCGGGCCGCTCGTCGCGGTGCAACTGCATGTGCTGACCCGCAAGAGCCTCGGCGGCATTCAGACCGACCTCGACTCACGAGTGCTCGGAGCCGACGGCACGCCGATTCCTGGTTTGTACGCCGCCGGCGAGGCCGCCGGATTCGGCGGCGGGGGCGTGCACGGCTATAACGCACTCGAGGGCACCTTCTTGGGCGGGTGCCTGTTCTCGGGACGCGCCGCCGGCCGTGCGGTCAGCGCCGCGGGGTAGACGCTGCCTGAACGGGGCGGCGGTCTACGCCGACAGGGCCGCGGCGAGTGACTCGCGCACGATCGCGATGCCGCGGTCGAGTTCGTCGGCGGTGATCGTGAGCGCGGGAAGGAACTTCAGCACCTCGTCGCGCGCACCCGAAGTCTCAATCACGACTCCGCGAGCGAACGCCTGCTGCGATGCCGCCCCGGCGAGTTCGGGTCGCGAGGGCGAGGCGAGGCCGCACATGAGGCCGCGGCCGCGCACCGTGAACGCCGCCTCGGGGAAGTCGGCGGCGATCGCTTCGAGCGCCGCGCGCAACTGCTCGGCCCGCTCCGCGATCTGCGCGGTGAACGCGTCGTCTGCCCAGTAGGTTTCGAGCGCGACACGTGCACTGACGAACGCGAGGTTGTTGCCGCGGAACGTGCCCGTGTGGGCACCCGGCTTCCAGACGTCGATCTCGGGGCGCAGCAGTAGAATCGCCATGGGCAGACCGGACGCGGAGATCGACTTTGAGACCGTGACGAGGTCGGGCACGATCCCCGAGTCTTCGAAGCTGAAGAATTGACCGCTGCGCCCGACGCCCGACTGAATGTCATCAACGATGAGCAGGATGCCGCGCTGCGCGGTGATCGTGCGCAGGCGTCGCAGCCACTCGGCACTTGCGACGTTGATGCCGCCTTCGCCCTGGATCGCTTCGACGATCACGGCGGCCGGAAGATCGAGACCCGAACCCGGGTCGTCGAGCATGCGCTCGAGCAGGTCGAGGGTGTCGATGCCCTCACCCAGGTAGCCGTCGTAGGGCAGACGCGTCACATCGCCGAGCGAGACCCCGCCGGCTGCGCGATACTTCTCGTTGCCCGTCGCGGCGAGCGCACCCAGGCTGAGGCCGTGGAACCCGTTCGTGAAGGCGACGACATTCTGGCGCCCCGTCGCCTGGCGCGCGAGCTTCAATGCCGATTCGACCGCATTTGCGCCGGTCGGTCCGGTGAACTGCAGCTTGTAGTCGAGCCCGCGCGGAGCGAGCACGAGGCGCTGGAACGCATCGATGAAATCGCGCTTCGCCGAGGTCGCCATATCGAGGCCGTGGATAATGCCGCCGCTCTGCAGGTAAGCGATGAGCGCCTCAGTGAAGACCGGGTTGTTGTGGCCGTAGTTCACGACACCGGCGCCGCTGAAGAAGTCGAGGTACTCGGTACCGTCTTCCGCGGTCAGCACGGATCCCTGCGCACGCTCGAACACGATCGGGAAGGACCGGATGTATCCGCGAACTTCCGACTCGTACTGGTCGAACACTGCCAGGTCGCTCATGAATCCAGCTTTCTCTCTGCCTCTGCCCGACGCGAGGTCTCCGCGCCGCACCGGAGATCAGCTGCAGGTTCGGCACCGGATCCCCTGCTATCGAGGATAGAGGGTATCCGGTGCCCGGGATGCCAAGAGCCGGTCCCACCGCTGAGTGCTTCTCGACGGGAGGACCGGCTCGGAGCGACTCCGTAGGCTATCGCGTCAGTCGTGCGCGCAGTGCGAACGCCGCACGAGCATCTGGTTCGGCGTCATGACCAGATCGGCGTACCTTTCGGCGTGGGCGCCGGCCGCGGCGATCGCGCGGCGATGGCGTCGCTCGGCGCGGAGCCGATTGCCCGCTCGACCCCGACGGGCAGAAGCTTGCTCGGCATCAGAGGCTCGGTGCGATGTCTGCGCAGCCTCACCGATTTCGGCTGTCGAATGCGCCCCGCTCACTGCGCTGCCTCGAGACGCTGGCGCAGCGCAGCGCCGAGCTCGGCGTCGACCTGCGTCCAGTAGCCGACAGCGCGCTCGCGGATCTCCGCACGCTGCACGCCGCCGACGGCACCCGTGATGGTGTCGAGGAAGCGATCCTTCGCTGCCTGATCGAACACGTCACGGTAGAGCGTGCCCGCCTGACCGAAGTCATCGTCTTCTGCGTGCAACGACGCCGCGGTGCGCACCAGCTCGCCATCCGACTCCCACGACCCCGCTCCGGCGGCCTGCGCATCGGCGACGGGTCCGCCTGCAGAGTTCGGAGCGTAGACCGGGGTACCAGGTGTGTTGAAACCGTGACGCTGCGCGCCATCTTGCGAGTAATTCGCCACCGGCGCCACCGGAGCGTTGACCGGGATCTGGTTGTAGTTCGTGCCCACGCGGTACCGCTGCGCGTCCGGGTACGAGAATACGCGCGCCATGAGCATGCGGTCGGGCGAGATGTCGATGCCGGGCACCGTGTTCGCCGGAGAGAACGCGGCCTGCTCGATCTGCGCGAAAAAGTTCTCAGGGTTGCGGTTCAGTGTGTGCACCCCGACCTCGATCTTCGGGTAGTCGGCGTGCGGCCAGACCTTGGTGAGGTCGAACGGATTGAAGCGGTAGGTCTTCGCCGCTTCGTAGGGCATCACCTGCACCGAGACTTTCCACGCGGGGAAGTCGCCGCGCTCGATCGCGTCGAAGAGGTCACGACGGTAGTAGTCGGCATCGGCACCGGCGATCGCCTCGGCCTCGGCACCCGTCATCTCTTGATTGCCCTGCAGCGCATCGAAGTGGTACTTCACCCAGAAGCGCTCGCCGGCCTCGTTGATCCACTGATACGTGTGCGAACCGAAGCCGGGCATGTGGCGCCACGAAAGCGGCAGACCGCGGTCACCCATGAGGTAGGTCACCTGATGGGCCGATTCGGGCGACAATGTCCAGAAGTCCCACTGCATATCGGCGTCGCGCAGTCCCGAACCGGGCAGTCGCTTCTGCGAGTGGATGAAGTCGGGGAACTTGATGCCGTCTCTGATGAAGAAGACCGGGGTGTTATTGCCCACGATGTCGTAGTTGCCCTCAGCCGTATAGAACTTCACCGAGAAGCCGCGCACGTCACGCCAGGTGTCGGGCGAGCCCTGCTCCCCCGCGACCGACGAGAAGCGCTGCACGGTTTCGGTGCGCGCACCCGGCTGGAACACCGCGGCCCGCGTGTACGCAGAGACATCACCGGTGACGACGAACTCGCCGAACGCGCCGCCGCCCTTCGCGTGCACGATGCGCTCGGGGATGCGCTCTCGGTTGAACTGGGCCAGCTTCTCGACGAGATAGCGGTCGTGGAGGGCGACCGCGCCGTCTGGCCCGGCTGCGAGCGAGTGCTCATCGCTGGCGACCGGCGTACCAGTCTGCGTGGTGGTCTTGGGATTACTCATGAGGCTCCTCCAGGAGTTTCAGGCACGACGAACACCGCCCCGTCACCGGGGGCGCTGGTGCGTGTTCGCCTATGCAGCCAAAACGGCGCACTCGGGGCAGATGCCCCAAAACGTCACTTCGGCGGTCTGTACGGTGAACCCGGCCGTGGTGGACGGGGCGAGGCACGGCGTGTGACCGACAACGCAATCGATATCGGCGACCGCTCCGCACTGGGAGCAGACGACGTGATGATGATTGTCGCCGACACGTCGTTCATAGAGCGCCGCGGAGCCTGCCGGCTCGATCCGGCGGGTGAGGCCCGCCGTCGTCAGGTCCGCGAGAATGTTGTGCACCGACTGGATCGAGGTGGTCGGCAGTGCGCTCTGGACCACTCGGAACACGTGCTCCGCGTCCGAGTGGGGCATGGAGGCGAGCGCCTCGAGCACGGCGACCCGGCCAGCGGTCGCACGCAAACCGGCACTGCGCAATGCCGTTTCGTTGCTCGTCTCCATATGGACCACCCTACCCACCTATTTTGAGTAATTCAAATAAAGCGCGAAATTCACGCCCTGTGATTCTCGCATGACATGAGGAGCTCTCACGCCTGGTCCAGTTTCGACATAGTGGACACATAGGGCAATCGGATGTTGTGGTCACATGACTCCCGAGCAGCATTCGATTCCCCCGCACGACACCAGCCCCGCACGACGCCCCAAACCTCGACGGTCAGTGCGCGCCACCACCGCAATCGCCGCGGCACTCGTGCTGGCCGGGATATCCGGCGTCGCCGGCTGCAGCGCCGTGGCCGCTGCGATGCAGGCCACGGAATCCGACGCTTCTGATACCGCCGAATCCGGAAGCACATCATCATCGTCGGCCACCACGACGTCCACCCTGTGGGACACCACGCAAGTCCACACCATCGACCTCACGTACGACGTCGACGCCTACGACGCGCTCATCGACGCGTACCTCGATTCGGGGAGCAAGGAGTGGATCTCCGCCGGCGTCACCATCGACGGCACGACCTATCTGAACGTCGGCCTCAAGCTCAAAGGAAACTCGTCGCTGCGCTCGCTCTCAACGAGCGAAGACGCGACGCTGAGCTCCGCGAACCCCCAAGACCTCCCCTGGATCATCCGACTCGACAAGTACGTCGATGGACAGAACCACGAGGGGGCGACCGAGCTCGTCGTGCGCGGGAACTCCTCGGAGACCTCGCTGAACGAGGCGCTGGCCCTCGACCTGCTCCGCGAATCAGGCCTCGCAACCGAACAGGCGACTGCCGTGCGCTTCAGCGCAGACGGCTCCGATGCTTCCCTGCGCCTCGTCATCGAGAACCCCGACGACACCTGGATGGAACGCGAGCTCGGCGACGGCCTCTTGTACAAGGCTGACGCCTCGGGCGACTACAGCTATCGCGGAGACGACGAGAGCTCGTACACCGACGTATTCGACCAGCAGGGCGGCGACGACGATCTCACTCCGTTGATCTCGTTCCTGCAATGGATCAACGAGTCCGACGACGACACGTTCGCGGCGGATCTCGACGAGCACCTCGACGTGCAGTCATTCGCGACCTACCTCGCGTTCCAGGAGCTGGTGCAGAATTCCGACGACATCGACGGCCCCGGCAACAACTCCTACCTGTATTACGACCCCGATACGACGCAGATGACCGTGGTGAACTGGGATCTGAACCTCGCGTTCGGGGCCAGCCCCGGCGGCGGAATGGGCAGCGGGGCAGGCTTCGGCGGTGGCGACGACACCGACGGTGCCGGTTTCGGCGGCGGCATGCCCCCGGGCGGGCAGAATGGACCGACTGGCGACGATGCGAGCACCGACAGCGGGTTGGCGCCGAGTGACGCGGGCCCCGCTGGAACCGCGGACGGCTCGGACGGCGCTGACGGAACCGCCCGTGCCGATGGAAACGCCGGCGGAGGCGGGTCGATGGGCCGGTCGAACATCTTGGTCGAGCGCTTCATGGACGTGCCGGAGTTCGCCGCGCTGGTCGATGCGGCGTCGGCGTCGCTGCAGGAGAAGCTCGTGGACTCAGGCGTCGCGCAGGAGCTGCTCGAGACTCGAACGCAGACGCTGCTCGACGATGCCTCGGACCTCGTGGACGCGGCAACGATCCAGGAGGAATCAGACGCCCTGTCTTCTGCCCTCGGCAAATAGATCGGTGCGGGCGGGGGTGCACCACCCCGGCCCGCTCGGATTCACCCCTTCGGGCCACCCGCCACGTACAGCACCTGACCCGACACGAAGCCGCTCTCGGGGGCGACGAAAAAGGCGACCGCGTTCGCGATATCTTCGGGCGCCCCAACGCGACGCACCGCGGTGGCTGCGGCCTCACGCTCGACCAACTGTTCGAAGGGCACCCCCACGCGCTCGGCCACGCTGCGGGTCATATCGGTGACGGTGAAGCCCGGTGCCACCGCGTTTGCCGTGACACCGAAGCGCCCGAGCTCGAGCGCGAGGGTTTTCGTAAACCCCTGAATGCCGGCCTTTGCGGCTGAATAGTTCGCCTGCCCCGCATTGCCGAGCGCAGACGTGCTCGACAGGCTCACGATGCGCCCCCATTTCGCGGCGACCATGTGCCGCTGCACTTCGCGACTCATGAGGAACGCGCCGCGGAGATGCACGTTCATGATCGTTTCCCACCCCTCCACCGTCATCTTGAACAGCAGATCGTCGCGCAGCACGCCCGCATTGTTGACGAGGATCAGCGGGGCCCCGAGCTCGTCGACCACCCGCGCGACGCCCGCCTGCACCGACTCCTCGTCGCTGACGTCGACCTCGAAGGCTGCCGCTGATGCCGCATCCCCTGTCTCAGCCCGCACCAGTGCGGCCGTCTGTTCGGCACCCGCGAGATCACGGTCGAACACCCCAATACGTGACCCTCGCCGCGCGAGCTCACGAGCGATCGCTCGCCCGAGCCCGCGGGCGCCACCGGTGACAATCGCGACTGCACGGCGGCCATCCGGCCCGTCAACAGGGCGCTCGGACACTGAAGCTCCCGGCACTGAGGTCGCCATCGGCGTCGGCCCGGGCTCAGCCACGCACCGCCTCCGCGATCGGGGTCTCACCCGAGTTGAACCTGATCGTGCGACGCACGGTCGAGTCGTCGATGAGCACCGCGGCGATGACGCCGGCGACGTCGGCCCGAGCCACGCTCGACGACTGCTCGGCCTGCGTGTCGACGGTGCCGGTTGCCGGGTCGAGCGTCAGGCTGCTGGGCCCCAGTACCGTCCAGTCGAGCGTGCTCGCGCGCAGGTGCTCATCGGCGGCCGCCTTCGCTTCGGCATAGGCGAAGAAGGAGTGCTCGGGGTCGACGCCGTGGTCGGGCGATGCGCCGAAGTACGACACCATCACGTAGCGCTGCACTCCCGCGCGTTCGGCGGCCTGCATCGTGCGAATCGCCGCATCGCGGTCGACCGCCCAGGTGCGCTGGGGATCTCCCCCGCCTGCACCCGCCGACCACACCACGGCGTCGTGACCGCGAATCAGATCTGCGAGCGCGTCGGTGTCGAGCTGTTCGATGTCGGCGACGAGGGGCTCAGCGCCGGCAGCGCGCACCTCGTCTGCATGGTCGGGGTTGCGAATCACCGCCGTCACCGAATCGCCGCGCTGCGCGAGCAGCGGTTCCGTGAGGAGTGCGATCTTGCCGTGTCCGCCGAAGAGAATGATCTGTGCCATGCGGCCCACACTACGCCGGGCCATCGACACTGCTCCAGGGGTGTTCGCTGCGAACGATCGGAACGATCGGGGGCTGGCGATCCGACATCGAATTCGGTAGGCCCGCGCCTAGCGCTCACTCCATCGACGCGCAATGGGGTGACGCGCATCGCGCTGCCCTGGTGAGGTGGTGGTGTAGGCCTCGGGTGTTCCGAGGTCGACGCCACAGCACCCGCACCCGTACCACCACAGGAGGCCTCCAGATGTCACATCTCACCGGAAAGCGCGTCGCCATTCTCGCCACGGACGGGTTCGAGGATTCGGAGTTGACGAGCCCGCTCTCGGCGGTCGTCGAGCACGGTGCCGAGGCCGTGGTGATCTCCACTGAGACCGGCACGATTACGGGCAAGAACGGCCACGAGCAGGAGGTTTCCCTGACCTCGGCAGACGCGCGAGCCGATGACTTCCACGCGCTCGTGCTTCCCGGTGGAGTCGTCAACGGTGATCAGATTCGTCTCGACGCCGCCGCAGTCAGCCTGACGCGCGATTTCTTCGCGCAGCACAAACCGGTCGCGGCCATCTGCCACGGCGGGTGGATCCTCGCCGACGCCGACGTGCTGCAGGGCCGAAATGTCACCTCGTACCCGAGCCTGCGCACCGACTTGCAGAACGCGGGAGCGACGTGGGTCGACGAGGAGGTTGTCGTCGACCAGGGCCTGGTGACGAGCCGCACTCCCGACGATCTGCCTGCGTTCAACGCCAAGCTGGTCGAAGAAATCGCGGAGGGCACGCACGCCGGTCAAGACGCCTGAGACGCGCCCGAGTCACCGCTGCTGGGGCAACCCGAATACTCGGTCGAACGCCCACGTGTACACGACTGTGAAGGCGAGGAAGAACACGAGGAGCCCGCCCTCGATCGCCAGGGCCTCGAACAGCCCGATGCCGAGCAGCGCGGCGACGAGCGGGATCGTGACGAGCAGCACACCGCCCTCGTACCCGACGGCGTGCACAGCGCGGGCGCGCACCCCGCGGCCGGTCGCCCCGGTGCGGCGTTCGAACGCTTCGAAAATGGTGTTCCAGAGGTAGTTCCAGAGCGTCGCGACGCTTGAGACGAGGATCGCGGTCAGCGTCGACGCTTCACCACCATGGCCGAGCAACGCGCCGAGCACGAACACGGTAAACAGCACGCTCAGGGTTTCGTAGCCGCCGACGAACGCGACTCGTCGCAGCCGGGATCTGCCGATGAACCAGCCCAGAGGTGCCGTGGGGGCGATGGGACGAGCGGATCGCTCCGCGGTGTGGCCTGGGGAGGTCACGGGTATCACTCCAGTCGGGCGCGCGATTCGGGTTCAGATCATTATCGGAACGCGCGGTCGATTTCGCACACGTATGGATCATATCACAACTAATTCAGTTGCAGAATACATTCTTAACAACCGAAATCGCATCTGAATGACTGCAAACTCGCATCCTACGTGCCGCAGAAGGTCACGTGCGCCGGGCCACCCGCAGGAGCTGGCCGCTCGTAGCGCTCGAACCCCAGACGCCACTCGAACGGGTGCTCGAGCACGCTCAGCAAGGTCTCGTATGGCCCGAGATCACCCGCCACCGCGGCATCCAGCGCCTCCTCAACCAGATGATTGCGTGGAATGTAGACCGGGTTCACCCGATCCATCGCTGCGGCGTCGGGGCCAGCCGCCCGCCAGCGCTCGAGCCACGGACCCGCCGCCTCGCCGAGCGGAAAGGCCGCTTCGAGCGCTGCGTGGTCCCCGTGCACCGATGACGCGAGCGCGCGGAAGAAGCTGGTGTAGTCGATCGAGTGGCGCTGCAGGTCTGCGAGCATCTCCGCGGTCAATTCAGCAAGCGCGCCCTCATCGATCGCGGCGCGAGCAGCCGCGCTCCCGAGACCGAGCTTCTCGCGAATGCCCGCCATCCACGCCGCGTTGTACAGCTCGCCGAAGCGGTCGAGCGACGCGACGGCCACATCTTTCGCAGCGTCGACGCCATCTCCGAGCAGCGGCAGGAGCGACTCGGCGAACCTCGTGAGGTTCCACAGCGCGATCGACGGCTGGTTGCCGAAGGCGTACCGCTTCTGCGCATCGATCGAGCTGAAGGCAGCGCCGGGATCGAACGCATCGATGAACGCGCAAGGTCCGTAATCGATGGTCTCACCAGAAAGGGTCATGTTGTCGGTGTTCATCACGCCGTGCACAAACCCGATGAGCACCCACTGGGCGACCAGCTGCGCCTGCACCGCGATCACGTGATCGAGCAGCGCGACAGCGGGAACCGCGGCGGGAGCGGCACCGCCCGCCGCGAGTTCGGGCGCGTGGCGTTCGAGGGCGTACTCGACGAGCCGCTCAAGGAGCTCGCGATCGTCGAGCGCGCGCGCGAACTGCATGCTGCCGACGCGCAGGTGGCTGCTCGCCACCCGCGCAAGCACCGCACCCTCGAGCAGTTCACCGTCGCGGGCGAGCCTGCGGCCGGTGGCAACCACCCCGAGCGCACGGGTGGTGGGCACACCCAGGGCATGCATCGCCTCGCCCATCAGGTGCTCGCGCAGCATCGGTCCGACCGCGGCAAAGCCGTCAACCCGAGAGAACGGAGTGCGCCCCGAGCCTTTCAGATGCAGATCACGCAGCGCACCGGAGGGGTCGCGCACTTCACCGAGCAGCAACGCGCGACCATCGCCGAGCCGTGGCGAGTACGCCCCGAACTGATGCCCGGCGTACGCCTGCGCGACCGGCTCGGCGCCAGCCGGCAGCGCATTGCCGAGCAGCAGGCGCACGCGCGCATCGCCCGCGAGACGCTCGTCGTCGATGCCGAGCGACGCCGCGAGCGCGTCGTTCCAGACGAGCAAGCGCGGCTCGTCCGGTCGCAATGCCCGCCAGGGCGCCGAAAGTTCGGGCAGTCGGGTGGCAAAGTCGTGCTCGAGAACGATGCCGGTGTCGGCCGCCAGCAGTTCGACCGGTTCGCCCGGCGCCCCGGCAGCGATCGCGGCCGCTGCGGCGGCCTCGGCTTCGGCAGGGGTCGTGCGTCGGCGCGGTTCAGACATGCGGCGAGTCTACGCTCGCCCGCTCCCGCGACCCGGGGGTGCGCACCTGCGACGACACACGGCGACACAAGAGCATCGACGCCCCGGGCCACTGCCGATTTCCATTTGACTTCACATCGACCCTGCCGAGCGGCTATATTATTGCTAGCCAAGCTAGATACTTTCTTAGAGAGATAGTAGAGAAATGTCTCAACATGACATGCAATCGGCTGCCGCCCAGCGCGGCTCCGGCGCGACTCCCGCACGCACCGGCCGCAGATGGCTCCGCATCCTGCTGCCCGCGCTCCTGATCATCGTGTGGTTTGCCGGAGCCGGAGCCGGTGGGCCACTGTTCGGCAAGGTCGACGAGGTCTCATCGAACGACCAGACGACCTATCTGCCTGAGTCGGCCGACGCGACGGTGGTGCGTGAAGTGCAGGCCGACTTTCTCGGCGACGACGCGATTCCCGCCATCGTCGTCTTCTCGTCAGCCGACCGCGCGAAGCTCACCGACAGCCAGCTGAGCGGCATCGATACGGCCATCACCGACGCGGCGGAACTCGACGGTGTGCTCGACGAGACCTCTCCGGCGATTCCCTCCGAAGACGGACAGGCCGTGCAGGTCTTCGTGCCGATCGACGCAACCGCCGAGGTCAAGGATGTCGTCGCCGAGCTCGGCGACACCCTGCGCGCAGATGCACCCGCTGGTGTCGACGCGCACGTCACCGGCCCCGCAGGCTTCACCGCCGACCTCGCCGCGGGCTTCGCCGGCATCGACGGCATCCTGCTGCTCGTCGCCCTGCTCGCAGTGCTCGTCATCCTCGTGATCGTCTACCGCTCACTCCTGCTCCCCCTGGTCGTACTCAGCACCAGCCTGTTCGCGCTGTGCGTCGCACTGTTCGTCATCTGGCATCTGGCCGACGCCGGCGTGCTGCTGCTCAGCGGGCAGACGCAGGGCATCCTGTTCATCCTCGTCATCGGCGCCGCGACCGATTACTCGCTCCTGCTCGTCGCACGGTTCCGCGAAGAATTGCGGGTGGCGCAGGATCGCGGGGCCGCAATCATCGCCGCCATCAAAGGCTCGATCGAGCCGATCGCGGCCTCCGGCGGCACCGTCATCGTGGGTCTCCTCTGCCTGCTGCTCAGCGACCTGAAGTCGAACAGCACGCTCGGCCCGGTGGCCGCGATCGGCATCGTGTTCGCGATGCTGTCGGCGCTCACCCTGCTACCCGCGCTCCTCTTCGCGTTCGGACGCGCGGCCTACTGGCCGCGACGCCCGAAGTTCGAGCCCGAGGTCGTCGCGGCCGAGAACGGCATGCCCACCCGCGGCATGTGGAAGCGCCTGGCCGGGTTGATCCGGCGCCACCCCCGCCCGATCTGGGTTGTGACCGCGCTCGTGCTCGCCGTCGGCGCCGTGGGCGCCACTCAGTTGCAAGCGACCGGCGTTCCCCAGTCCGACCTCGTGCTCGGGCAGTCAGAGGCCCGCGACGGCCAGGCGATACTCGGGGAGCACTTTCCGGGCGGCTCGGGCAGCCCGGCCTATGTGCTGGTCGCGCAGGATCGCCTGCAGCAGACCGCTGACACCCTCCTGGCACATGACGGCATCGACAGCGTCGCCGTCACCGCAGCCGATTCGCCGAGCGGTACCGCCTCGGTCACGGCCGATGGCATTCAGGCATTCGGACCGCCCGGCACTCCCGCGCCCGAGCCGACCGTCAGCGATGGCAAGGTGCTGCTGCAGGCGACGCTCTCCGACGCGGCCGACTCCGACGCCGCGGCCGAGACGATCACCAGTCTGCGCAGCGAGCTCGATGGCACCGGCGCGCTCGTCGGCGGCGTCACGGCGACCTCCGTCGACACGAACCAGGCGTCGATCCACGACCGCAATCTGATCATTCCGCTCGTACTCGTCGTGATCCTGGTGATCCTGATGATGCTGCTGCGTTCGGTGCTCGCGCCGATCCTGCTCATTCTGACAACGGTGCTCTCGTTCGGCACCGCACTCGGTGTCGCCGCGCTCGTCTTCAATCACGTGTTCGACTTCCCCGGCGCCGACCCCGCCGTGCCGCTCTACGGCTTCGTCTTCCTGGTCGCGCTGGGCATCGACTACAACATCTTCTTGATGACGCGGGTGCGCGAGGAGACGAAGCGGCACGGCACGCACGAGGGGGTGCTGCGCGGGCTCACCATCACCGGCGGCGTCATCACCTCGGCGGGCCTCGTGCTCGCGGCGACGTTCGCAGCGCTCGGCGTGATTCCGATTCTGTTCCTCGCCCAGATCGCCTTCATCGTGGCCTTCGGCGTGCTGCTCGACACCTTCATCGTGCGATCGCTGCTCGTGCCAGCACTCGCCACCGACATCGGGCGCGCGATCTGGTGGCCGTCGAAGCTCTGGCGCGATGAGCGCCGCACCCCCGAGCACCGGCCGGAGCACGCCGGTGCCATCGAGGGGCGCCACGACGATCACACGGCCGAACCGCACCCGGCACACGCGAGCGCAACGGACTCCGCGCCAGCCGACCAGCTGCGCTGAGAACTCACCCGGCCCCTGCGCACGAACCGCGTGGGGGCTGGCGCGATCGCCCGCAAGGGTGAACCCTGGAACCACATCGAACGATCGGGGCGGCACATGTCAGTCGGAGCAGCAGACGCACACGCAACGGGCACCTCGGGGGCCGAATCGTCTGCCCCCGGGCGCGTGATCATCGCCGGCGCTTCCGGGCTGATCGGCGAGGCCCTTACCCGCTCGCTCCGCGCTGACGGCGTGTCCGTCGCTCATCTCGTGCGCCGCGCCCCCGAATCCGAGCACGAGGTGCGTTGGGATCCGGGCACAGCTCCGCTCGACCCCACGGTGCTCGCGGGCGCGCGCGCCGTGGTCTGCCTCAATGGCGCGAGCATCGGCAAGCTCCCCTGGACGAGCGAGTACCGCAAGACGCTGCGCACGTCGCGTCTCGACCCCACCCGCACCATAGCGGACGCGGTGCGCGCGCTCGGCGCCGAAGCGCCCGCACTCGTCAACGCCTCCGCCGTCGGCTTCTACGGGAGTCGCCCGGGCGAGCGGCTCGACGAAACGAGCTCAGCGGGCGACACCTTTCTCGCGGAGCTCTGCGTCGAGTGGGAGCGGGCGGCGCTCAGTGCGGGGCCCGACACCCGCGTCGTGCTGCTGCGCACGGCGCCGCTCATCGACCGCGGCGGCGTGCTGAAACCGCTGATCCTGCTCACGCGCCTCGGCCTGAGTGGGCCGCTCGGCGGCGGCAGGCAGGTCTGGCCCTGGATCACGCTCGAAGACGAAGTCCGCGCGATCCGGCACGTCATCGACACCGATATCAGCGGCCCGGTGAACCTGACGGGACCCACCCCCGCCACCGCGAACGATACCGGGCGGGCACTCGCACGCGTGCTGCGGCGACCGTTCCTCATTCCGGCGCCCGCGTGGGCGCTGCGTCTCGCGCTCGGGGCCGACGCCGCCGATTCGCTGCTGCTCAGCAACGCACAAGTCTCACCGACGGCACTCGAAGAGACTGGATTCACGTTCGCACATCGCACGGTCGAAGAGGCCGTCGACGCGGCGCTCGCCGGGTAGCCGGCTCCGACCAGACCCCATCACTCAGGAGCGGTTCAGCGCAACGGCCTCACGCACCAGCGCGGTAAACGCGGCATCGTCAAGCGTGGCGTCGGCATGCAGGTCAATGGCGCGTCGGGTGCCCGCGTCGAGGCTCGCATTGAAGAGGCGGGTCGGGTCATCGAGCGATGCTCCCTTGGCGAAGGTCACCTTCACCTTGTCCTTGTAGGTCTCGACCGTGCACACAAGCCCGTCGGCAGAAAACGTCGGCACCCCGTCGGGGTTCGACGGCTTGCGCCACTTCACCTCTTCGGAGACACCGGGGTCGGCCTGCAGCAGGAGATCGCGGAGGTGCGCGACGCGCGCGCTGCGCCAGTCTTCAGTCATGTCGATGATGCTACCCCGGCGCACCGACATCGGGGATGGAGCGTTCGACGAGGGTCGATCCCGCACCCCTCACGCGATGGCGAGACCGATCGCGAGCACAATCACGCCGACGAGGGGCACGGTTCCCTGCTTCACCGCTGCCCCGCGCTTACCGGGCGACGAGATGAAGAGCACGAGCGCCGCGGCCAGCATCGAGCCGATTCCGGCGAAGACGAGCGCATTGCCGGCATCGGCATACCCCGCGGCGGCGAGGGCGACGCCCACGACCGTGACGATGGCGAGGAAGAGGTTGTAGAAGCCCTGGTTGAACGCCAGCTCTTTCGTCGCCTCGGCCTCGGTCTCGGAGACGCCGAACGTCGCGCGGGTGCGCGCGCTCGTCCAGGTCACCGATTCCATCCAGAAGATGTACACGTGCAGCAGCGCTGCAATGATGCCAAGCACCCATCCCGCCACGATCATGGTCGTCGCCCTTTCGTCCGTTGCGTCGCCAGACTACCTGGCGGCCTGCGCCCCCGCGCGGTCGCCACCCGGAAGCTCACCCAACCGCCGCAGCTCGCCCACCTCGAGCTCGAGCACGGTATCGACCGAGATGCGCGAGAGGAACGCGACGTCATGGCTCACCACGAGGAGTGCGCCGCGGTAGGCGTCGAGTGCTTCGGCAAGGTGCTCCACGCTCTCGAGGTCGAGATTGTTCGTCGGTTCATCGAGCACCAGCAATTGCGCGGGAGGGTCGGCGAACAGGAGCCGCGCGAGCGAGGCCCGGAAGCGCTCGCCGCCCGAGAGGGTCGACACGGGCCGATCAGCGGCGCCTCCCCGCAGCAGCAGGCGCGCGAGCCCGTTGCGAATCGTACCTACAGGCAGCCCCGGCGCCACCGCTCGCACATTCTCAAGCGCGCTCACCGCGTCGTCCAGCGCGTCGAGGCGCTGCGGCAGATAACCGACGCGTTCGGTGAGCAGGCGCGCCGTGGGGCGATCGCTCGGCGCATCGTCGTCGGAGGGCGTGCCATCGCCGCGCAGCAGCCGAGCGAGCAGTGTGGACTTGCCCGACCCGTTGGCACCGATGAGCGCGACGCGCTCCGGGCCCTGCACGACGAACGACCGCTCCCCCGAGACGAACTCGATGACACGACGCCCGTTCGCGAGTTCGGGATCGGGCAGCACGAGCGAGATGTGTCGGTCGTCGCGCACCCGCGCGTCGGCGGCATCGACGGCGGCCTGTGCCGAGTCGACTTTGCCGTCCATGGTGCCGCGCAGCGCTCCCGCTGAGACCTGCGCAGCATTCGCGCGCTTTCCCGCGAGAATCTTGGGCAGACTGCCCGAGAGCTGCACCTTGCGGGCCGCGCGCTCGCGTCGCGCGAGTTTCGTCTCGGTCTCGACGCGCTGCCGCTTCTCGGTCTGCAGCACCTGCTGGGCGGCCCGTGCGGCCTGCACGGCAGCGGCCTGCTCTTGGTCGCGGTGCTCGCGCCACCCACTGTAGGGACCGCCGAACGTCGTCAGCGCGCCGTCGTAGAGCTCGGCCGTGTGCTCCATGCGCTCGAGCAGTTCGAGATCGTGGCTCACCACGATGACCGTGCCCGGCCAGTCGACGATGAACTCGCCGAGTCGGGCACGCGTCGCACGATCGAGGTTGTTCGTCGGTTCGTCAAGCAGCGTCACGGCCGCGCGGCGCAGCCTGAGCCCCGTAATCGCGATGAGCATGGACTCGCCGCCCGACACCTCGGCCACCCGGCGGTCGAGGTCTCCCGCCGAGAACCCGATACGACCGAGCGCCTCGTCGGCGCGCGATTCGATGTCCCAGTCATCGCTGACCGCGTCGAAATGACGTACATCGACGTCGCCAGCCTCGATCGCGCGAAGACCGGCCAGCGTGGGGGCGATCCCGAGCAATTCGGCGATCGTTGTGCTGCCGTGCAGCGTCAGCGTTTGCGGCAGCGTTGCGACGTCGCCGGCGACGTCGATGACCCCCGATGCGGGGGCGAGATCGCCGGCGATGAGTTTGAGCAGCGTCGATTTGCCGGCGCCGTTGCGGCCGATGAGACCGGTACGGCCCTCGGGGAAGGTGCCGGAGACCTCGACGAGCGAGGGCGAACCGTCGGGCCAGACGTGGCTGACGGAGTGCAGGGTGACGGCTGATGGAGACATGGTGACTCGATTCGTTCTGCGCTGTCGCAGAGGGCCCCGATGCGCCGCGGAGCGCAGGGCTCGAACGCGGGTCGTCGCGGGAGGGACAGCGGCATGCGGCACACAGCCGCGAGACAGAGGATGCGTGTGCATCACGCGGCCGCACGAGATGCGTGCGATCGCCGCGGAGCAGCGACTAGATTCTGTCGACCTCGATATCCATGCGCCCCAGTGTAGCGCAGCGGTCGCCGAACGCGAGCGGGCTGCGACGACGCGGGCTAGTGCGCGGCGGCCGCACGCGCAGGCGACTGCATTCGCACCGCGCAGGCGACACCGGCCAGCACGATCACGACGGCCCCGTATCCGAAGCTCACCGGGGCCAACCCGAAGAACTGCACGAGCAGCCCGGCGATGACCGTCGGGATTCCGAACGCGAGGTACGACACCAAGAAGATGACCGCGAACACGTCGGCCCGCTGTGCCGCAGGAATATGCGGGGAGAGCGAACTCACGACGCCGAAGAACGCGGTGCCGAACCCGGAGCCGGTGATCGCCACGGCAACGAAATACGCTGGGAGCGACCCGATGGCGAGTGCAGCGAGCGAGAGCGCGGTGCCGATCGCGAGCGCCGCGGTGCCGTAGATCGCGATGGTGCGCGCTGATCGTCGGCGCAGCAGGAACGCGGCGATGGCCCCGCACCCGGCGAGCACACCGACCGAGAGCCCCTGCCAGACATGCGCCTCTCCGCCGAGCTCGACGTGCACGATGCTCGCTCCGAGCGACAGGAACAGCCCACCGGTCGCCCACCCCGCGAAGATCGCCGGCGCGCCGCGCAGGAAGTCGGCGCGCATCGACGCCGGCACGGTGAGCTGGAATCGGAGGGATCGCAGCGCCCCTGGAGTGAGCGCGGCGGTCTCGGGAACGCACCAGAACAGCACCGCGAGCACGAGGTACAGGCCGGTCAGCGGCGCGAAGATCTCGGCCATGGCGTCGCCCGCGCCGTCGAGCGCGATGCCTGCGACGAGCGCGCCGATCCCGAGTCCCAGCATCGGTGCCACGGCATTCCACACCGCGGCCGAGCCGGGCCTCGATGCGGGCTCGAAATCGGTGATCGCCGCGGAGACCGCCGAGAGCAGCAACCCGCTCGCCACGCCCTGTACGATGCGCCCGAGCACGAGCAGACCGACGGTGTCGGCGTGCCAGAAGATCAGAATGCTGACGGCGAGCAGCACGAGGCCAAAGCTCGCGATGGGGCGTCGACCGATGTGGTCGGAGAGTGACCCCGCGGTCAGCAGAGTGGACAGCAGTGCAACCGCGTACACCGCGAAGATCGAAGTCGTCACGACCGGCGAGAAGCCGATCGTTTCGGCCAGCACCGGGTAGAAAGGCGACGGCGCGCTGGCCCCCGCCATCATGACGGTGATGGTGAGGATCGACAGCGCGAACCCGAACCCGCGCCCGCGATTGCGCGCGTGCCCAGCGACTCGAATACCCGAAGCGGCCATGCGATGACTCCCATCAGTTCGAAGTTTTTCGAACGAACGCGAGCTTAGTGGATTTTCGACAATGGTTCAACTATTCTCGAACCATGCCAGCCGCACCGCAGCTCCCGCATCCCTCGCGCGACGAGATCGCGCTGCACGACGTGCTCTTCGCGCTCAGCGATCCCGAGCGCCTCGCGATCGCACGCCAGCTGGTCGCGGGGCCCCTCGACATGGCGTCGTGCGAACTCACCGACCCGACGATGCCGAAGTCGACGAAGTCGCACCTCATGAAGGTGCTGCGCGAATCCGGGGTCATCCGCAACGAAGCGAACGGCCGAGGTCGCCGGCTCAGCCTGCGCACGGACGATCTCGAGTCGCGTTTCCCGGGGCTACTCGACGCCGTGCTCGCCGCAGCAGCGGCGCCCGTGCCGTAACCAGCCCGGCTCGATCGCCGAGACTGCGCTGGGCGCTAGACGAGATCGGGGTTCGCCGCCGCGAACCGTTCCGCATCGTGTTCGGACATCACCCGGATCCCCTGCGCCGAGTGCGACGTCGCGGCGAGCGCTTTCACCCACGCGACGTTGATCTCCGGAGGTTTGCTCCCGAAGAAGTGAAAAGCGAGATCGACTGATGGCGAGAGCCAGAGCGAGACACGACCGCTTCCCTCCTCCGGGCGAATCGCCCAGCTCACGAAGAATGATTCCTGCTGCCGCAGCTTCTGCGCGATCGCCAGCTTCAGATGCGCGAGAACGCGATCGTCGAACGCGTACTCATTGCTTCCATGCACGAGATACCCCATGCGGGCATCCTCGCACACGTCGTCGCGCGGGTCACGTGTCGGCTCCGCGAACGCGCGACCACGCAATCCCACCCCAGGGTGGTACGGCCAATCACCGACGGCGACGAAGCTGAAGACATGCACACCGACACGCTTCTGGCACAGCTCCCCTCCATCGTCTGCGGCATCGCCGTCATCGGATGGGTGGTGTACGGACAGACCACGTGGCGTCGACTCGAGCCCGCGCGCATCTGGCGCGCACCCGCAATCCTCGCGCTCGCCGGCATCGCCAGCATCGGTTCCGGCCTGCAGGGTGGCATCGCCATCGACCAGTTGCTGCCGAGCATCTGGATCACACTGATCACCACGTTCATCGCTGCCGTGACCGGTGTGGCCATGGGCGCCATCGCGCACTTCCGCCCGAGCGAGATCCCACCCCGATCGCGCACCCGCGCGACGCCGTCGGCGCTCGCCGCAGCGTTCGACACGCGCACCGGAGGCTGGGGCATCGCCCTGTGGGCTGTGGTGATCGCCGTGCGCATTCTCGTCGCGGTGATCGAGCATCGCGGCACGGGCACCGTGGGCGCTTTCTCGACGGGCGGCGCGCTGCTCACGATCGCGATGAACCGCGGCGCCCGCGCCGGTGTGCTGCTCACTCGGGCTTCGCGCCTCGCCGAGCGCGACCGCGGCACGCGCGGCGCCAACAGCCTTGCGCACGCTCCTGCCGGGGGCACTGCGGTGGTCCACGCGCCGGGCACCGCGGGAGAATAGAGCGTGCCCGAAACCCCCGACGACCGCCGCGCACTTGCGCAGGTGATCCTGCCGTGCCTGGTGGCCGCCGGGATGACCGTGGGTATCATCGCCAACGCCGCCGAAGGCGCCGCGCTGCTCCCCTCGATCCTCGGCGTCATCGCACTGGCCGCGTGGGTGGTGCGCGCCCTCACCCATCACCCCAACACCCCGTTCGACCTCGCACTCATCCTGGTCATGGTCGTGTGCGGATCGCTCTCGGCACCGGGCACCCAGTTCCTCGGTTTTGCCGGCGCCATCGCCGGTACGATGACCGCGCTCTCGCAGATCGAGCGGCCGTGGTGGCAGGGCGTCTCCGCCGTGACGGTGGCGATTACCATTACGCTGGGGCTCGGCGCGGTCGGCGTGAGCCCCGTCGAGCTGGTCATCGGCTGCACGGGCACGCTCGCGCTCACCACGCTGTTCGCACTGCTGCGCCGCCAATCGCGTGCGCTGGCCCGCGCACAGCGCCAGGCCCTCGTCGACCAGGTGGCCGCCTCGCAGGCCCGGGCCGACACCGCGGCGTCGGAGGAGCGAGCCCGCATCGCCCGCGACCTGCACGACATCCTCGCGCACACGCTCGGTGGCCTGACGCTGCAACTCGATGCCGTCGATGCCGAACTTGAGGTCGGCGCCTTCGAGCCGGCGCGGGATCGCGTGCGCTCGGCGCATGCGCTCGCCGCACGCGGACTCGACGAGGCACGCGAGGCGGTGGCCTCGCTGCGGGCGGCGCCGACCGCGCTGCCGCGAGCGCTCGCCTATCTCGTCGATCAGCACCGCGAGCTCGGCGGTGCAGCGACGCTCCAGATCGCGGACCTCGGCGAGGTCTCCCCCGACGTCGCCGACGCGCTGGCCGCTGCCTGCCGCGAGGCGCTCACGAACGCTCGCCGACACGCTCCAGGCAGCGCAACGACGCTCACGGTCGCTCGAAGCGGGTCAGTGCGAGGCGCGAGTGCCGATGCGGGTGCCGCGACCGCCTCGAGCCCCGAGACCCCCGAGCGACTGGTGCTGCGGGCGAGCACTCCGCACGCCCCCGGAGCCCGCTCAGCGTCCGTTGGCGGCGGTCACGGCCTCACCGGCATGCGCGAACGCATCGAGCGCCTCGGCGGTTCGCTCCGCGTTGCCGACGGAGCAGCATTCAGCCTCGAGATCAAGGTTCCCGCATGACCGCGCCCATTCGGGTGCTCATCGCCGACGACCAAGACGATGTGCGCGACGGCCTGAGCACCGTGCTCTCCCTGATGCCCGATATCACCGTGGTCGGCACTGCCGCAGACGGACGCCGAGCGGTCGAGCTCGCACGCGAGACACAGCCCGACATCGTGCTCATGGACCTGCGCATGCCCGTGCTCGACGGAGTCGCCGCCACGGCGCTCCTCGCGCGCGAGCTGCCGGCGATCCCGGTACTCGTGCTCACGACCTACGCCGACGACGCGACCATCGCTCGAGCGCTCGCCGCGGGTGCGCGCGGGTATCTCGTGAAAGGCTCGCACCGTGGTGACATCGCGGCGGCGATTCGCACCACCGTCGCCGGTCAGGCGACATTCTCGGGAGACGTCGGAGCGCTGCTCGCGCGCAGCTTCGCGCCTCCGTCGCCCGTGGGCGAGCGGTTCCCCGCACTGACCCCGCGCGAGATCGACGTGCTCGCGCAGATGACCGTCGGGCGCAGCAACCCCGAGATCGCCGCGGCGCTGCACCTCTCGGTCGCAACCGTGAAGTCGTACATCAATACGGCGTTCGCGAAGATCGGCGCGCGAGATCGCGGTCACGCCATCGCGATCTGCAACGGCACAGCGGCAGACTAGCGCCACTCCGATCGATCGGCGACCGGCACGGGTATCGCGCCGGTGATCACCGGCACCGCCGCCCGCTTCTCGGTGACGTCGAACTCCTCGCGGTACGCTCCGACGAGCAACCGCGATTGCGCGACGATGGCGCTCATCGTGTTGTAGCAGAGCAGCGTCACCGGCAGCAGAATCCACTGCACGAGCATGCCGAGCGAGCGTCGCCTCGGCACTCCGTCGGGTCGCGCGGGGGTGAGCAGCAGGGTCAGCACGATGGTGATGCACACCCCGACGAGCGCGAAACGCTGCACGCCGCCGATCAAGCCCGGCAGATCGGCGGCGAACTGCGCGACCGAGAACGGGGGTGCGACGAGCGCGTGCGCGAACGGCGTCGGAATCGACCCGGTCGACGCGGCAAGGGCAGGAATGCCCGCGGAGAGCGGCAATCCGAGCACCTGCGAGACCCCGTCGAGCACCGACGCGCTCGCACCGGCTGCCTCGCGGAAGAGGATCGCGATAGGCGTGCCGACACCGCCCGACAGGCTGCCGACGATGATCGGAATCCAGGCACCGAACGCCACCATCGGCGCGACCGTCGCCAGCGTGACGTGGGAGTCGAGCAGCGTGATGAAGCGCCAGAGCGTGCGGCTGAACGGGGCTCGGCGATCCGACGCGACGAGCCGTGAGCCGACGAACGCGATATCCGATGCGCCGTAGGCCCACCGGCACAGTTGCGTGAACTGGGCCCGCAGCGTACGACCGAGCGTTTCTCCGAGCACGGCATCTTGACTGATCGGTATGTGGATGGCCGACACCTCGTAGGCGCCGTCGAAGTGAAAGTAGCTGCGCCAGTACTGATGACCGTCTTCGACGATCGTGCGCCGGCTCCAGAAGTCCATGTCGATGAGCGCCCGCATCGGCTGGGTGTGCGACGCGAAGTTGCGCAGGGTGCCCGGGCGCACGGTCGATATGAGGTTCCAGAGCGTATTGCCCGCCGCGATCACTCGGGTGGGGGCAGGCGCATGCCAGAGGTTGTTCACGAAGGTCGAGATCGGCTGATACGACCGACGAGCGCGATCGGGTGCGCACGTGAACGTGTAACTGACGTTGTCGAAGTACTGGGGGTGCACGCGGTTGTCGCAGTCGAGCGTCGTCACGAGCACCCGCTCGGCATCGATGTCGGCTCCGCGGAGCCAGCGCTCGAGCGCCCGACCGGCCCACGTGATGTTCGCGCCTTTACCGGGAAACTCGTCAGGGAGCCCCGCCGGGTGCTCAACGGTGAGAAATGCACGGAACTCGTGGCCGAAGTTGCGCTGCAGTCGCTCGACCGTCGCTCGCATCGCCGACCCGCCGCGCTCCTCGTGCGCGAAGACGACGACGAGCTGCTGCCCGTCGGTCGTTGACCGGACGAGCGAACGAATGCTCGGCTCGATCACGTCGTACGGTTCGTTGTACGCGGCGACGATGACGGCGTGCAGCAGCTCCGAGGGCAGCGGGAACGACGCAGGGTCGGCCGCGAGGTCGGAGCGGAAACGGCGATGCGCGGAGCTGAAGGGCCGCGGTAGCGATGCGATCGCTGGGGTCGGTGACGTCGGCGCGATGCCGAGTCGGGCGCGCACGATCTCGGTCTCCGTGTGGCGCAGGATCGCCGGCCAGTCGAGCGACTCAGCGGTCTTCAGCCGCCGAAACCCTCGAAGGGCATCGACACCGCCGCGTACCGCGCGCACCAGTGTCATGGCGATAAACAGCATGACGAACCCCATGCCGGCCCGCAGATCGATGAGCGAGAGCGCCACCGCGACGACGGGCACGCCAATGCTGAGCATGGCGGGCAGCATCTCGAAGAAGCGGTACTCGGGAGATCGGGCCCCGCGCGGAATCTCATTTTCGGCACGGAGGCGTGACTCCGGGCGATCGGAGCCCGAGATCGCCCCGGTCTTCTGCTGCGCTGCGGCCTGAACCTCATTCACCACACCGAGTGTATGAGCGCGTGAACTGGGAGTTTTCTCGCCAGCACCCACCGTTCATACTGAAGGGCTTGACTTCCGGCGCTCCCCATCCGCGCCGCATCAGCGGCGAGGCCCACTCGCGGCGCAGGCGCCCTCGACGCACGCGCCCGCGGCCTCCGAACGTTCGTCGAGGGTTTTCGAAACGTTCACCGGCGCGATCGACGCGCCACGACCAATGCACCGACACCGATCAGCGCCGTGCACCCGATCACCGCTGCGGCGAGCGCGCCACTCGCAATGGACGCGCCAGTGCAGGGAAGGGCGTCATTGGCGCTCGGCCGCTCGACGCCGTCGGACTCCGACGACGGGCCCTCCGCAGATTCAGCGGGCGGCCGCGCCGTGTTCCCGCCCGGCGATTGCGGGTCCGTGCCCGATGTCGCGCTCGCTCCCGTTGCTGGCGCGTCCGACGTCTCCCCGGGGCGCGGGCTCACGGGCCGGGTGCTGGTTCCCTGATCGCCGTTGTCGCTTCCGCCTCCGCTTCCGCCTGCCGTCGCGCCACCGTCGCTCGTCTCTGCACCGCTCTCGCCCACGTCTTCGAAGCAGGTGGACGGAATCGCGAACGACGAGCCGTTCTCCAGCGTGATCGCGGCGGGCTGCACCATGCTGGCCGAGGCCGCGGCGCGGGTGGTCATTCTGCTCTCACGGTCTCGACTCGGTTCTCCCAGCGAGCTGGGGTCCTGCGGCGTGCTCGGCGCCCCCGGCGCACCGGGCTCCCCTTGCTCTCCGGGGAGCCCCTGTGGACCGGGCACGCCGACCTCACCGGGGGTACCGGGTTCGCCCGCGGGCCCGACTGGACCGGCCACCGTCACGGTGCACACCGCGTCGATACCGGGGCATGCGGGTGCCCGCTGAGCTGGCGATTCGGCGTGCCTCGCGACCGCGATGGTTGCGATCGCGGCGACGGCTGCCCGCGTGGACTCGGGGTGCATGAGCGATCGCGACGCATCCGCATTCGGGGTTCCGGGCGGCCCCGGTGGCCCGGGAACCCCGGGTTCACCCGTCGGGCCAGGAGCACCCTTGATACCTGGCTCCCCCTGCTGCCCCTGGGCTCCGGGCAGCAGCACGACACAGACCTCCGCAATATCGGCGCAGTTCGGCGCATCATCCTCGCCGCGCACCAGGAACGGAGACGTCGCCGTGGCGACCATCGCACTGCGAACCACGTTCGCGCTCGCCTCGGCCGATGGGCCGCGCGGCCCGGTCTCCCCGGTGGGTCCCTGTCGACCGGGATCACCCTGCGCTCCGGGTTCGCCGGCGACTCCGGGTTCTCCGCGAGGGGCATCCGGCACGATGCACGAGGTGGGGTGCGGTGGAGCAGCGGAGGCCGGCGCAGGCGCGGCGATTCCCAAGACCGCGCCACAGCTCGCCGCTGCGATCATCATGGCCGTGAGCGCACCCGAAGCAGCGCGACTCCAGCGCCATCGTGACGGCCACGCGCGCCAATCATCGTGCATTGCGAACCCCCATTCGCACGATTCGTTCCCCATTCGACCGTATCCGGGGTGTCAGGCGCACGCAAGGCGGGCCTATATGAGGTCGGGGTTCTTCTGCGCGTATCGTACGGCGTCGTCTTCCGAGATCACCACCAGGCCCCGGTTGGAGTGCGAGAGTGCGATGAGCACTTTTACCCATGCAGGATTCAGTTCGGGCGGTCGGCTTCCCGCAAACCGAAACGCCACGGTCGTATAGGGAGACAACCAGACCGAAACGCGTCCACTGCCCTCGTCGGCCGACTTCGTCCAGCTCACGAAAAAGCACTCTTGCTTCTTCAACTTCTGCCCGATGACCATCTTGAGATGAGCCAGCAGGCGATCCTCGAACTCGTACTCAGTGCCCCCGTGCATCAAAAACCCCATACTGCCCAGTTTGTCAGTGGGTCGGTTCGGAGATGCGTCTCTTGAGCCTCGCCACGCAGAGCCGTACAGAAGACGCACGAACTCTTCGCACCCGCGCGCGAAACCGCGCCAGTATGCGGCTTCACGAGCACCGAAATGCCTTGCATATTTTGCTTCGTTTGAACACCCCTGCCGAGAGCTTTGTTGCACTCAATACGCTCGACCAGACGTGCACCTTCGCGCGTCACCGCGCAGCGCGAAAGGAACGTTCGACACCCGTGCCACCGACCGAGATTCGTCGCTTCCGTTCTACTGACGCGGCAACTGTTGCCGAGACCTGGGCGGAATACGCCCCCAGCTCGCAGCTCGTCAGCATCGACGACGATCGCAGCAAGCTTGAGTGGTTCTCCGCCACTGCGACCGGATTCTCGCTCGTGCGGTACGAGCTCTCGGCTCAGGTGGAGTCGTCAATCGCCCCCGAAGACCAGCTCTTTACGTGCAGTGTGCACTCGCCTCGCGGCGGCGCCGAAACTGATCGTCGCCCACTGCCGCATGGGCGGCCCTGGGCCTCGCACGGCCGCCCCGTGCGCGCGCAGTGGGAAGATTCTGCCATTGTGCACGCCATGGTCTTCGAGCGTGATCACGCACAACGACTGGCACGGCAGATGATCGGTGACGATGCGCTCACCATCCAGTTGAAGAAGCCGGAGGCCGTCGGCGACGCCGAAGCCGCGCAGTGGGAGCGCACCTTCTCCTATCTCACCGCGGCGGTGCTGTCGGGCGATGCGACGCTCGACCCCGAGACCGCGGTCGGCGCCGGTCTGCAACGGCACGCCCTGTGGACGATTCTCACGACGTTCTCGACGACATTCACCGATTTCTGGGAGAGTGCGCCGCAGCGCACGGCGGCCCCCGATACGGTGCGCCGTGCGCTCGCCTACATCGACGCCCACGCCCAAGACGCGATCACCATCGATGATGTCGCTGCGGCCGCGCACATCTCGACGCGCGGGCTACAGTACGCGTTCCGACGGTCGATGGAACTCACTCCGAGCGAGTATCTGCGCCGCGCCCGGTTAGCCGGAGCCCACCACGATCTGCTCGACGCGCTCCCCGGTGACTCTGTCGCGAGCATCGCCCGTCGCTGGGGGTTCTCGAACGTGTCACGGTTCTCGACGGCGTACCGCGTTGAGTTCGGCGTGCACCCCGGCCGCACCCTCGCAACAGATCGCTGACGCGCCGCAGATCGCCGACCCGCCGAACACCACTGACGCGCCGCGCACCGCACCCGGTTAAGCGCTCTCGTCGGGCGTCGGGGTCTCTTCGCCGGTCTCGGGGTGCCGAATCAGTTCGGGATTCTCTTGCCCGTAGCGGGGATTCTTCTCTTGCCCCTCCGAGCCGTAGTCTTCGGTCGAACCGTCGAGCACCGGGTGGTCGAGCGTATCACCCGAGCCGAAATCGTGGACGGTACCGCCGCCATTCGACGCTTCGTGCTCATTGGCGGGGTGGGGGTGGGTGTGTGATTCGGTCATGACGTGCTCCTTCCCAATGGGATATCCACGCTAGGTGCTGCGATGCGGCGGCGCCACGGGGTGACGCTCGATGCGCGAACGTGCTAGCTGTACTGACCCGGATCGTTGTTGACATAAGAGAAGCCCCCGGTGTCGAGTTGGAGCTGTCTAGTTCTACATCTCGAACCACGGAGGCTTCTCATGTCCCACGCTAACGCCCGACTGGCTCCCGCGGGCCGTTTGATCATGATTCAGCGCATCCAGTCCGGGCGTGCGGTCGCGCATGTCGCCGCTGAGATGGGGGTCTCTCGCACGACTGCGTGGCGGTGGTGGCGCCGATTCCGTGAGTTGGGGATCGTGGGCTTGAAAGATCGATCCAGCGTCGCGCACACGCATCCCAACCGCACCAATGCGTGCGCGGAGACTCGTGTGCGGATCATGCGTGAGTTGACCCGCCGCGGCCCGGTCTTCATTGCGGGCAAGCTCGGCATGCACGCCTCGACGGTCGGACGGGTGCTGCGCCGCCACCGGGAACCATTGCTGCGCGATATCGATCCCGTCACGGGAACTCGGATCCGCGCAGAACGACGATCCGCGAACCGATACGAGCACGATCATCCAGGCTCGTTGATCCATATCGATGTCAAGAAACTCGGCCGCATCCCCGACGGTGGCGGTTGGCGGCTACACGGTCGTCGCGAACGACCGAACCGGAAACGGGGACACGGGTACGACTATGTCCATACCGTGATCGATGATCATTCGCGTGTCGCGTACGCCGAGATCCACGATGATGAGAAAGGTGTTACCGCGGCTGGGGTCTTGGAGCGTGCGATCGCGTTCTATGCGTTGCTTGGGGTGCGGGTCGAGCGTGTCATCAGCGATAACGCTTTCGCATACCGGCACTCCGCAGTGTTTCGTGGTGTTCTTGACGCTCACAACATCGCGCAACGGTTCATTCGTCCGCATTGCCCGTGGACGAATGGGAAAGTCGAACGCTTGAATCGCACACTCGCGACGGAGTGGGCGTACGCGCGGCCGTGGGCGTCGAACGAGGATCGCCGGGCAGGGTTGACTGCCTGGCTCGATTATTACAACCTGGACAGGCCCCATCTCGGTATCGGGGGCCAATCTCCGATCGATCGCGTCAACAACGGTCGAGGTCAGTACAGCTAGCCGGCGCGACGCGGTGCCGGTGCGGACTCCGCGCCGAGCGCCTGCACGATCGGGCACGGCGCGTCAGCATCCACGCACTGCGCGTCAATCATGCCGGTGATCGCAGCGCGCGTGCGCTCAAGAGCTGCGATGCGGTCTTCGATCTCGGCGACCTTGCTCACCGCCGCCTGAGCGACTTCGTCGGCGGACGCCATTCCCGATCGTGCGCGTGCCGACAATTCGACGAAGGCCGAGAGTTCTGCCAGCGTGAAGCCGAGCTCTTGCCCGCGCCGCAGAAAGCGCACGAACACCGCATCATCGCCGTCGTAGGCGCGATACCCGTTGCTCGTGCGCTTCGGCTCAGCGAGCACACCGCTGCGCTCGTAGAACCGGATCGTGGACACCTTGACACCCGCGCGGCGCGCCAGCTCAGTGATCTGCATGTCTGGGACTCTACGCCGTGGCCACGCGTGATCGGTGCCAGGCCGCGACGACTGCGCTCCCCTGCACGGCACCCCATGCCAGTTCGAGCACAAGCATGATCCAGATCACCGGCGATGCGCCGGCGATCAGTGCGGCAATCATGCCCATGCTGAAGAATGCTCGACCCAGAGTGTCTGCGGCCCCCGCGAGCAGCGATGGCCGCACAATGCGGAAGAGCGCCCAGACAGTGACAAGACCGCCCATGAGATTCGCAAACATCACGGTGGAGGCATCCCCGGCGTCTGGCAGAGACCCGCTCACGCCGAGCGATGTTTGCAGTGCGGCGACCCCGGCGAAGATCAGCGGAGCTGAGAACGGGAAGGCGAAGCCTACGGTGACAATGAGGTCGTAGAGAGCGGAAGCGCGAACGATTCGGAGTGCGGAAGTGAGTGACATGCCGCAAGTGTTATCCCTGCACTACGGTGCAAGGTCAACCCGGCACGCTCATTGATCCCGTTGTCGGCGGCGGCGCGTAGCATCGGTCGCACGAGAGGAGCATCGATTTGGGCATCCGAGAAGAACACACGCTCGCGAACGGCAGCTCGCGGTTCGACGCGGCAACTGCGGAGGAGACGCTCCGGGAGCTCGACGAACAATATGCGAGTGGTGAGCTCAGTCGGCACGCGTACTTCGTGAAGAAGCGCGCCCTCGTTCGCCTGTTCGTGAAAGCGACCACGACCCCGCGGCGTACGCGGCGCGAAACCGAGTACGACGCCGAGTAGGCCGCTCGCTCCTCGTCACCTGGCGCCGACTGACCGGCGGCCGCGCGGGGTTACGCGCGACGGTACTGCGCCGTGATCGGGCAGTCGAAGGGGTCGCGGGCGGCAAGGCCGACCCGGTTCAAGTAGTCGATAACAATCGCGTACGAACGCCACAGCGAGGTCTCCGTGTACGGAACTTCGAGCGTGCGGCAGTGCTCGCGCACGATCGCGCGAGCACGAACAAGATGCGGCCGGGCCATGCTCGGGAACAGGTGGTGCTCGACCTGGTAGTTCAGCCCGCCCATGAGCCACGTCGCCCACCAGCCACCGCGAATGTTACGTGACGTGCGCACCTGCTTCGAGAAGAAGTCGAGCTTCGCATCATGCGCGATGACGGGCATGCCCTTGTGGTTCGGAGCAAAGGAGGCGCCCATGTAGACGCCGAAGACGGCCAGCTGCACCCCGATGAACGCGAACGCCATGCCGACCGGCAGCAGCAGGAACACCGGCACCAAAATCAGCGCGAAACGCGCGGCGATGATCGACAACTCAGTCCACCGCCCCGAGATCTGGCCTCGGCCGAAGAGGTATTTGAAACTGTGGAAGTGCAGGTTGGCGCCCTCGAGCGTCAGCAGCGGGAAGAAGAACCACCCCTGCCGTTTGGTAATGGCGCGACGCAGGCCGCGAGCCTCCACCGCATCCTCCTCGATGAACGAGATGGTGTCGACCTCGATGTCGGGGTCTTTGCCGACCTTGTTGGGGTTCGCGTGGTGGCGTGTGTGCTTCGAATCCCACCACGAATAGCTCATGCCGATGGCGCCCGACAACCAACGTGCGAGACGATCATTCGCCGGTCCAGTCGAGAGGATCTGGCGGTGGGCCGCCTCGTGAGCGAGAAACGCCGTCTGCGTGAAGATGATGCCAAGCGCACCGGCGATGAGCAGCTGGAACCAGCTGTCGCCGAGCAGAATGAAGCCGGTGACCGCTCCACCGAAGGCGAGCACGATCGCCGAGCCGACCAGCGAGTAGAACCAGGGCGCTCGCCGCAACAGCCCCGACTCGCGCACCACCTGCGACACGCTCGTGTAAGCCTTGGCGATCGGCGGGAAGTCGGCGGTACCCGATCGCGTCGGTCGCAACGGGCCGAGGCCATTCAGGGTACGGGCGATTGGAGTTGTCATGATCAGCACCGGTTCCGTTCCGAGCCGATCTGCGAACGACTCTGGGTAAGCCAAAGGCATACGCCGATCGCTGGTCCTACCGTAGCGCCTGCATCATGCAGCGAGCTGCATTCTGAGGCCTGCCAGGCAGACCCTCAGGTAAGTTTCCCCGCGCTCTCAGGGTGCGTGCGGTCGATTACTGCGCTGACCCGAGCGCAGCATCGCGGGTGCGCTCGAGCAGTTCCCGGAGTACAGCGCGGTTGACCGGCGCGAGCCGTGTCAGATACAAGCACGCCACGCTCGCGCGATGGGGGCCGAGGCGTTCGAGCAGGTCGGGCCAGCACTCAGCAAACCCCGAGGTGAGGTAGATGGTGTGCTTCGATGCTCCGGGCGCGAACGCGATCACGGGCATGCGACCGGAGTGGCCCGTGTCATAGGTGTACCCGACCTCACCGAATCCGATGATGCGGCCGGCCCACACCACGGGCGGCTCTCCGCTCACGGCACGATGCAGCTCCAGGAGTTCGTCGACCTCCGCGCGCCGCGGGCCGCTCGCTTTCGCAAGCACCTCGTCGACGGGAGCATCGGAAGGCGACATTGCCGGTTCCTTCGGTGACATGGTGCACTCCTTCGCATGTGGTGCCGCGGTTGCGACGCGTTGGCCCTCGCCTCCCTTCATTCTCCCCCGCAAGGGGGATGTGCGCAGGCATCCGGGCACGTAGGTTCGCCCTATGAGCACGCAACGACCGACGCCGCCGGAGCAGCGCGAGCCGTCTGACGACGACCCCGGTGCACGCCCGAACCGCCGGCTCGCCTACGGGCTCGTGTTCGGCGCGCTGGCGGGCGTCGTCATCGGCGCGCTCACCGACAACATCGGGCTCTGGATCACCATGGGGCTCTCACTGGGCATCTGCTTCGGAGTGGCGTTCTCGAACCCGAGCAAATAATCACCCGCCGTGACGCACCTGATCGTAGGCGGCGAGCGCCCGTGCGCGCGTCGCGCGGAGGTCGACGATCTCGGGGTACATCACGCTGTCTGACGCCCAGAGATTCACGTAGTGCCCATCGGGGTCGAACTTCTTCTGCTGCGTCGTCGGGTTGAAGATGCGGAAGTAGGGGGCCGCGTCGGCTCCGCACCCCGCAACCCACTGCCAGTTGAACGGGTTGCTGGCTTCATCGGCGTCGACGAGGGTGTCCCAGAACCACGCCTCGCCGATCCGCCAGTCAGTGAGCAGGTTCTTGGTGAGAAACGACGCCGTCACCATGCGCACCCGGTTGTGCATGTATCCGGTGCGCCACAGCTCGCGCATGCCCGCGTCGACGAGACCGTAGCCGGTCTGGCCCTGCTGCCAGGCCCGCAGCTGCTCGGGGTCAGGCTCTTTCCACGGGAAGTCGTCGAACTGCGCGTTCAGGCCGTGCAGGTGCAGCGGCGGGTTGTGAAACGTCGTGTGCCAGGCGAACTCCCGCCAACCGAGCTCTGACAGAAACGTGCCAACGTCTTTGCCCGACTCGAGCGCCCGGTGCCAGATGGTGCGCGGGCTGATCTCGCCCCACCGGAGGTACGGCGAGAGCCCCGAGGTGACGTCTTCGGACGGGAAGTCGCGCTGCGTCGCATACTCGCTCGTGGGGCCGTCCAAAAACTTGGTGAGGCGCAGCGATGCCGCACGCTCGCCCGGGGTCCACGTCTCGGCGATCCCGCCAGACCAATCGGGAGCCGTCGGCAGCAGTTCCCAGTCGTCGAGTGCGTCCGATGCCGGGGGCTGGGCGATGCCGCTCAGCGCACGCGGGCGCGGCAGCGGCGGGGGCGGCGCCGGCATGCTCAGGCATGCCCGCCAGAACGGTGAGTACACGCGGTAATGCCCGCCGGTCTGGGTCTCGATCGTCCACGGCTCGAAGAGCAGCCCGCCCGGTTGCGAGTGCGCGTCGACGCCGTCCGCGCGCAGCTGCGCCTTGATACGGGCATCGATGTGCCGCTCGGACCCGTAGCGGCGATTCCAGGCCACGCGATCCGCCCCCGCTTCACGCACCACGGCCGGCACGATCTCCTCAGCGCGGCCCCGCCGCAATACCAGCGGCACACCGTGCTGCTGGAGGGACGCCTGCAGCCGGGTCAGCGAATGGTGCAGCCACCACTTCGTCGCGCCGCCGAGGGCTCGCGTCTCGGCCGATTCCTCGTCGAGCACGAACAGTGCGACCACGCCGTCCGGGTCATCGGCGAGCGCGCTGAGCGCCGCGTGGTCGGCGAGGCGCAAATCATCTCGGAACCAGATCAGAGCCGTCATGCGTCAATCGTAGGGTTCGGGATGCCGCTGCCGCTCGGGGTTGCGCTGATGCGGTCGAAGCCATGTGCACCTCTCTCCGGCCGGTTCACCAGTGGGGTTGCTCACTCCCCGGCGCACCAGGAATGCTGGAGATGTCGCGTTTCATTCATTCGAGGGCAAGGCCATGGCGCCGCAGTCGCAGTCCTTCCCCGTTCCCTTCGTGCGCAGGCCACGAGACTGGGCCTTTGCAGCCGCTGCAATGATCGCCGCCGTCTGGCTTCTGGTCTGGGCGTTCGGCGGCCCCGCAGATTCCTCATCCGTGCAGCGCGACCTCATGCTCGAGGCGCAAACTGCCTCCGCCGAATCAGTGAGCGTGCGATACATCGTCGGCGAAGACGACGTCACCGAGACAGCCGAGCGCGTCTTCACCGAGGAGCGCCGCTCCGATGTCGGTCGCGTTCAGCTGATCGTGCGGCTCCCCGCTTCGGCGACCGACGATCGCACCGTGTCGTGCCGTGTGTCGGTCGACGCTACCGTCGTCATCGAGCGATCGAGCGACACCGGTTTCGTCGACTGCACCACCGAGATCGGTCAGTCGAAGCGCAATGAATCGCGAACTTCTGATGAGCTCGTTCGATCGCTCGCGAGCATCCCGTAGACCACAGTGTCTGTCCACTCACCCTTGCTCCACCAGTTCTGGCGCAGATGGGCTTCTCGGTGCATACCGAGACTCTCTGCGAGTTTCGCTGAGGCAACATTGCGCGGATCCAGCTGGGCCGCGACTCGGTGCAGCTCGTACGCCTCGAATGCCACGTCGAGCAGCGCTGCCGCAGCTTCACGCGCGTACCCTTTACCACCGAACGCCGGGTCAAGCGCCCAGCCAATCTCGGCCACACCGCGCTCGATGTCGGTGAGCCAGATCATGACGTCGCCGATCGCGGTTCCGTCGAGCTCAATGACCAGACCGAGCATGTGGGCGTCGCTGTCGAGACCAGTGCGCAGGATCCGCTCAGCAATCTTCGCCTGAGCGACCTCAGGAGTCCACGGATCATCAAGAAGGTACCTTGCGACGTCCGGCCGCGAATAGATCGCGTGGAAAGCGCCAGTATCTTCAGTGCGATACGCACGGAGCACGAGTCGATCGGTGCTGAGCGGGAGTTCAAGAGACATCACTCTCGAGCCTAACGGGCGAGCTGTGGCACTTCGGGCGAACCTCAATCAGACAAAAAAGAACCCCCGCAAGTAGAAGCCTTGCGAGGGTTCGGAGTGGGCGTAATACTCCCACAGTGGCTCCGACCGGCATCGATCCGGTGACCTTTCGATTTTCAGTCGAACGCTCTACCAACTGAGCTACAGAGCCAGGCATTCACCTTATGGCGATCGCCGGGAGATGAAGAAGCCCTTCCGAAGAAGGGCTTCTCACCTTGGCGACCCTGACGGGACTTGAACCCGCGACCTCCGCCGTGACAGGGCGGCGCGCTAACCAACTGCGCCACAGGGCCATAATGCATTGCTATTCAATTGTGTTTGGTGAAGCGTGACCCCAACGGGATTCGAACCCGTGCTGCCGCCGTGAAAGGGCGGTGTCCTAGGCCGCTAAACGATGGGGCCGAAGCAATTTCTCGCTTGCTACCGAGATGTAATCTTACGGGGACTTTTCATGCCGGTGCAAATCGAGCCAGCAAAAGCGGGATCTCTGGCGTGTCGCACTGGCAACAGGGATGCGAATTTCATGCATCGAGCGCCCGACATCCGCGGAAACACGGGCGACGCGACGGGGGTCACTCCCCCGTTCGGATCTTCCCAAATGTCTGTGGTCCGTGGCACCCTGAGAGCGATGCGACCGCGACGTCGCACCCCCGAGATCGCGAAAGATCGGAGCACCATGGCTTCCCACCCACTCGACTCCCTGTCCGCCGATGAAATCGCCGCGACCTCGGCGCTGCTCACCACCGAGCACCAGATCGATGGCGGGTGGCGTTACGCCTCAATCATCTTGCACGAGCCGCCGAAGGCGCAGGTGCTGGCGTGGGTCGAGGGCGACCCGATCGAACGCCGCTCCCTCTCCGTCGTCTGGAACAAGTCGAACAACGAGGTCTACGAAGCGATCGTCAACCTCTCTGATTCCACCGTCGAGTCCTGGGAGCACCGACCCGGCGTCACTCCAAACTTCACCGTCGACGAATACCACGACTGCGATGTCGCTCTGCGCGACAATGCCGAGGTGCGCGCGGTGCTCGAGGCGCGCGGCATCGATCCTGCCCTCGTGCTGTTCGACCTCTGGACGTACGGCAACGCCGTCATGCCTCCGCAGTGGCGCGACCGGCGCCTCGGCTGGGTCGACATCTGGAAGCGCGCGACGCCGCAGGGCAACCCCTACGCGCACCCGGTGAGCGGGCTCAAGATCATCGTCGACGTCAACACCATGGAGGTGCTGCAGATCGACGACGGGCACGACCGCGGGTTCCCCGAGGTCGACGCCGAGTACGTGCCCGAGTTGCGCGGCGAGCCCGAGCGACAAGACCTGAAAGCCCTCGACATCGTGCAGCCCGACGGGGTGTCATTCGGTCTTGACGGGTCGCGACTGCGCTGGCAAGACTGGGAATTTCGGCTCGGCTTCAACTACCGTGAGGGCCCGGTCATCTACCAGGTGAAGTTCAAAGACGGCGACGAGTACCGCGACGTCGCGTACCGCATGTCGCTGGCCGAGATGATCGTCCCGTACCGCGACTCGAGCTTCGACCACTACCGCCGCACCGCGTTCGACATCGGCGAGTGGGGCCTCGGCTACATGTGCACCTCGCTCGAACTCGGCTGCGATTGCCTCGGCGAGATCACCTACCTCGACGGGGTGCTGCCGAACACCGCGGGTGATCCGGTCGTCACGAAGAACGTCATCTGCCTGCACGAAGAAGATGACGCGGTGCTCTGGAAGCACGTAGACCCCGATGCCGGCACCGAAGTGCGCCGCATGCGCCGTTTCGTCGTCTCGGTGCACGCCACCGTCGCGAACTACGAGTACCTCGTCTACTGGCGCTTCTACCCCGACGGCAACATCGAGTGCGAGATTCGGGCGACCGGCATCATGGTGTCGACTCCAATGGAGGATCACGCCGCGACGCACGCCACCGGCACCGTCATCGACCAGCGCACCTACGCACCCCACCACCAGCACTTCCTGGTGGCCCGACTCGACCTCGATGTCGACGGCGACCGCAACACCGTCGTCGAATCCGATTCGCTCCCCGCGCCCATCAGCGACGCGAACCCGTTCGGGCTCGACCTGAACACGCGGGGCACCGTGATCGCGTCGGAGAAGGACGCCGGGCGCCTGTACAGCTGGGATCGGCAGCGCGCGTGGAAGGTGCAGAACCCCAACCGGCTCAACGCGTGGGGCGCGCCGACCGCGTACAAGCTCGTACCCACCGGATCGTTCCCGGCCATGTTCGACGAGTCGTCGCCGATTCTGCGCCGCAACCCCGTCATCGGCAACACGCTCTGGGTGACGCAGCACCACGACACCGAGATGTGGCCGGCCGGCGACTACCCCACACAGTCGGCGAACGACCAGGGCAACGGCATGAGCGTCTGGATCGCCGACGACGAGAACCTCGTCGACACGGACGTGGTGCTCTGGTACGTCTTCGGCATCCACCACATCACGCGCGCCGAAGACTGGCCGATCATGCCGGTCGACAAGGTCGCCTTCACGCTCAAGCCGTTCGGGTTCTTCGACCGCAACCCGTCGCTCAACGCCCCACGCTCGCAGCCCAAGGGCGGTGGCGCGTGCTGCGCCGGTGGCGCCGCGGGCGGAGCGGGCTGCACTTGCGACCACGGCCATGGCGGCGGCGGGCACACGCATGGGCACGGGGGTGACGTGCCCGGCCATAGCCCAGACGCGTCGGGCGCGTAGAGCCCGCGAGTCAAACGTCGAACCCCTCTCAAATTGCCGAGCCCCTCCAATCTGCACGCGCAGAAAGGAGGGGCTCGGCAACTTCGGAGGGGTTCGGTGAGTCTATCTGGCACAAGCCGCCGAGCAAACCGCCAAGCCAGCCGCACGACGAGCCGCCCGGCCAGCCGGCAGCCAGCCGCTCAGACCTACCAGTGGCGGTGCTCGTGCGTGCCGGCGAGGTCGGCGCGGTAGTCGGGCCAGGGGAGGTCGATCGGCGGCTCGAAGTCGGCGGGCAGCAGCGCGGGCACCGGCTCGGCCGCGGTGCGCTCGGCAAACTCGCGCTGCGCCTCCTCCAACACCGAATGCTTCGTCAGCAGGTCGAGGAACGTGCCTGCGACCGTCTTGCCCGCGGTCAGAATGGTCGGGGCGATCGTCTCGGGAATGCCGCCGAGCGCGTTCATCACCCACGACGGGTACGGGCCTGCGCCGGGCACAGGCTGCAGCGCGGGCCGCGACACGTAGAAGCGCACGAGCGGGGCGTAGTGGCTCATCTCGACGTAGTCGTCGCTGGTCCAGTTGCGCTGCCAGGCGGGCATGTGCTCGCGCAGCCCGCGCTCGGCCTCCTGCGGGGTGATGAGTTGCTCGGTCTCGGCGAGGAACGGCCGCTCACTCGGCGTCAGCCCGAGCGAGCGCTGCACCTCCTGCGCCACTGCGATCGCTTCGGGCCCGTAGGAGGGTGCTCCGACCTCTGACAAGTTGTCGAACAGCACGGTCGCCATCGCGTGGTTGGTGCGGCCGGGTCGGCTGCGGGCGATCCACCGCTCTTCGAGTTCGCAGTGGCCCATCGTCGCCGCCGCGGCCGCGTTGCGGTCGAGCACGGCGAGGATGTGCTCGGCCATTTCGATGTCGGGAGTACGCCACGAGAACTGGATGCGAGCGACGCGCTGCGGCAGGTTGTCGGCGGTCGCTTGGCCGTCGCTCAGGATCGCGTCAGAGAAGCTCCACCCGCCCGCCGCGGGCAGCATTGCGTCGAGCATGCTGCGCGACGCCGAATACATCTGCACGAGCGACAGGTTGGCGCCGGGCGCGCGGGCGGCCGAGTGCGAGGCCGGGATCGGGGAGTTCGGGTCGGCGCTCGAGAGCTGCCACTGCTCGGGGTGATCGCAGACGAACGAGTAGACCTTGCTGTAGTACGCACCGCACTGGGTATCCCAGCGCGCGGTGTTGCAGAGCGGCAGCATGTAGAAGGGATGGAACGACACGATGGCGTCGGCGTCGTCGTAGTAGCCGCGCAGGCCGTGCACGACCTTCGAGCCGTGCATCTTCTCGGCGGGCTCTCCGGTGTAGTGGAGGGTGCCGGTGATGCCGTGCTGCTCCATCGCGTGCTTCGTGGCGAGCACGCCTGCGAGCGTCGAGATGCCGAGCACCGAGTGCGGGTCGGTGTGCCCCGGGGCGAAGCGCGAGAGCCCCTCACGCGGGGCCTCGGCAGTGGTCGCGGCCTGGCTGTTGCCGGGCACGGCGTCGTACTCGGCGTAGGTGAGCAGCGTGGGTCCGTCACCGTTCGACCAGCGCGCGCTGAATGCGGTCGGCATGCCCGCCGAGCCGTCTTCGACATCGAATCCTTCGGCGCGGAGGCGCTCCACGTACCACTGCTGCGAGCGGTACTCGCGCCAGGCCGGCTCTGCGAGCTCCCAGATGTGCGTGTGCCACTCGGTGAGCTGCTGCAGGTGGTCGTCGATCCAGGTCTGCGCGGTGCGCTTCGCCTCGGCGGTGAGTTCGGTCACGATGACGGGTCCTTTCGAGTTGTATGGGGTCGGTCGAGCCGCCCCGTCACCGATCGGGCGCGGGGTGGTCGACAAGCGGAATGGGGCGGCAAGCAGTGGGTGCGGCAGTGAAGCGGGCGCCGCATCGCTGCGCGTAGCTCAGGACAGCCGGTTGACCGGTGAGTCGGGCGCACCCGTCTCGGCGTAGGTCGCGGCGTTCTGGGCCTGGATGCGCACGTACTCGGTTTCCGTGCGGGCCGAGAAGTAGGCGATGTGCGGCGTGAGTACGACGTCATCACGACCGACGAGTGGGTGGCCGGGAGCGGGCGGCTCTTCAGCGAGCACGTCGAGCGCGGCGGCCGACAGCTGCCCGGCGTCGAGGGCAGCGGCCAGCGCGGGTTCGTCGATCAGGGCGCCGCGCGACACGTTGACGAGCACCGACCCGCGGGGCATGTCGGCGAGGAACGCGGCATCGACCATGCGCTCGGTCTCGGGGGTGAGCGGCAAGTGCAGCGACAGCGCGTGCGATTCGCGGCGCACGGTTTCGAGGTCGGTACGAGTCACGCCGAGCGCGTCGAGGTCGGCGCGGATCTCAGGCGTATCGGGCAGCAGCGGGTCGTACCCGAGCACGCGGCCGAAGAGCGGCCCCGCGAGCCGCGCGAGCTCGCGCCCGATCTTGCCGAGGCCGACGATACCGAGGGTCGTCTCGCTGAGGCGCGGCGGGGCGACCTCGGCCCGTGAGTTCCAGTCTGCCGGGGTGGCCGACGCAAGATAGAACGGCAGCTGCCGGGTCGCGTGGAGCAGGATCGCCAGCGCGTGCGTCGCGACCTCCTCGGTGGCGGCACCGGGCACGTTCGTCACCCAGACGCCGCGCTCCGTGGCCGCATCGATGTCGACGTAGTCGAAACCCATTGACATGAGCGCGATGACCTTCAGATTCGGCAACGCCACGATGATCTCGCGAGTGATCGACGCGTAGCCGGGCAGCAGCACCTCGGCGTCACTGGCGCCCGCGATGATCTCGGCGGGGTCGCGGGTCTCCAGGAGGCGCACGGTGAACCCGGCGTCTTCGAGCAGCCGCACGCCCGCGGCCACATCGGTGTCATCGGTGTCGGTGTAGACCGCGATGCGGGGGGCGGGGGTCGCTGACATGGGGTGCTCGCTTCCGCGCGGGTCGCTGCCGCGCCGGGTCGGTTCGGGGTCGGTACCGGTGTTCGGTGTGGCGATCTGGGTCGGTGGAGTTCCGGATCGCGGTGAGATTCGGGGCGGGCCGAGCGGGGGCAAGGCCCGCCCCGAAACGGTTAGGCGGTGAAGGCCGCCTGGTCGATGTGGATCAGCTGCAGTCCACCGCCGGCGGTCGCGGCCGCGATCGCGTCGGCGAGCTCGGCACCCGTCGATGCGCGTCGGCCGGTGCCGCCGAACGCGGTCGCCACGGCGGCCCAGTCGGGCTGCACGAGGTCGACGCCCACGGGAGCGATGCCCGCATCGGCCTCGTTCTGCTTGATCTCGGCGTAGCCGCCATTGTCCACGACGATGACGGTGACATCGAGGCGCTGCTCGACGACGGTGATGAACTCCTGCATGGAGAACATCAGCGCACCGTCGCCGACGACGACGAACGCCGGGCGATCCGGAGCCCCGATGCGGGCACCGAGCGCCGCCGGCAGACCATACCCGAGGGTCGCATACGTCGCCATGTACGGCGTCGAGTTCGGCTGCGCGACGCGCAGCGTGTTGAGCAGGCCCCAGTATGCGATCTGCGAGGAGTCGGTCGCGACGATCGCGTTGGCGGGCAGCGCCGTCGCGATGCGCTCGGCGAGCACGGTGTTCGCCTCGGACAGCTCGGCCGACTCGGCGCGCACCTGGGCGATCGTCTCGGCGACAGACGCCTCCGCGCGAGCCCGGGCGGCGACGATCACGGCGGGCTCGGTCGCGATGCCGTCGAGTTCCGCGAGCAGCGCGTCGAGCGTTGCGGCCGCGTCGCCGACGAGACCGATCTCGATCTCTTGGTTCTTCGGCAGCTGCGATGCGAGAAGATCGATGCGGATCACGCGGCCCTGCGCCTCGAGGCGCTCGACCCAGAGCTCGGCCTCGCCGAGCTTCGAGCCGACCACCAGCAGCACGTCGGCCTGCTGAGCGCGCGAGCGCGCGGCGGCGAGGCGCAGGCTCGAGCCGATCGCGAGCGGATGCGACTCGTCGAGCACACCCTTCGCGTTCAGCGTCGTGACCACCGGGGCGCCGATGCGCTCGGCGACCGCGCGCAGCTGCTCCCCCGCGCCGCGCGATCCGCCGCCCGCGAGAATCACGGGCTCCCGTGCCGCTGCGAGCAGTGCGGCCGCGGCCGCAACCTGCACTGCGTCTGCTGCGGGCACTGGCGCGAATGCGCGCGGCGCGAGCGCGGCGGCGTCGAGGTCGGTCTCCTCTTCGAGCAGGTCGAGCGGAATCTCGAGATAGACCGGGCGCGGACGCCCGGTGGCGAAGAGTTCGAAGGCGTCGTGCACGGCATCGACGGCCTCGGCCGCGGTCTGCACGCGGCGACCCCATTCGACGATCGCCGAGGCGGCGCTGAGCTGATCCTTCGTCTCATGCAGCGTGCCCACATCGGCGAATTCTGCGCCGCGGGCCGGGCCCGGCGACACGATGATCATGGGGCGCGACTCGCAGTACGCGGTGCCCGCGGCCGAGAGCGCGTTGAGCAGCCCGGGGCCGCTGGTCGTGATCACGACGCCCGGCAGCCCGGTCTGCAGCGACCAGCCGTCGGCGGCGTAGCCCGCGCCCTGCTCGTGGCGGGAGGTGACCGGGCGGATCCCGAGCGCACTCAGCGGGCGGTACAGCTCAAGGTTGTGCGTACCCGGAATGCCGAACACCGTGTCGACGCCGTAGCCGCGCAGGGCCTCGATGACGACCCAGCCTGTGGTGCGCTTGGCGGCGGTCTCGGTGACGGCGGTGGCTGCGGAGACGGCGCTCATCAGCGTGCCTCGTCGGCGGCGAAGCGGCGGCTGCCGTCGACCCAGGTCTCACGGACCGGGATCTGCGAAATCTCCGCTCCGTCGACCGTCAGCGGGTTGGCACCGAGCACGACGAAGTCGGCGCGCTTGCCGGGGCTGATCGATCCGAGCTCGCTCTCGCGGCCCAACGAGATCGCGCCCTCAAGCGTGTGGCCGCGCAGCGCTGCCTCGGGGCTGATGCGCAGCGAGTCGGGGCCGAGCTGCGCGCCGCGGCGGGTCACGCGGGTCACCGCGGCCTGGATCGCCTCGAGCGGGCGGGGCTCGGCGACGGGGGCATCCGAAGAGATCGTGACCGGTACGCCGGCCTCGATGAACTCGCCGAGCGGGTTGAAGCGCTCGCCCGGGGTGCCGATCGCCTGCTCGACGCCCTCGCCCCAGTTGTAGTAGTGCTGGGTCTGGTTCACGGGGCGAATGCCGAGCTGCGCCATGCGCGTGATCTCTTCGGGCGTGGGCAAGCCGCAGTGCTCGATGCGGTGACGCGCGTCGGCGTCGGGTCGCTCGATGAGCGCCTGCTCGATCGCGTCGACGACGAGCTTGATCGCGGTCGGCGACTGCGCGTGCGTGGCGGTCTGCAGACCGGCGGCGTGCGCCTTGCTGACGAGCTCGGTGTACTCGCGCGGCTCGTGGTACAGCTGGCCGGTGCGGCACGGATCGCCCACGTAGCCCTCCGGGAAGTAGGCGGTCCAGCCGCCCAGCGTGCCGTCTGCGTACAGCTTGATGCCGGTCGCGGCGAGGAATGGGTTGCCGAACGGGCCGGTCAGGCCGAGGTCGAGCACCTGGTCGAGCAGGTGCGACAGGAAGTACATGGAGACGCGCATGTCGAGCGCGCCGCGGTCGGCGGCCTCGAGGTACGCCGCGAACTCGCGCTTCGACACCTGGGCGTCGCCGATCGCCGTGACGCCGCCGCGCAGGAACTCGCGCTGCACCAGGTCGAGCTGACGCTGGTGCTCTGCGGGCTCGTCTCCGAGGTGGAAGTTGGGCCCGTGGTGCCCGATCTTCACGCCGTGCAGGCCGGTGAGCACGTTGCACGCGGCGTCAGACAACTCGCCGGTGAGGTCGCCGTCGGCGTCGCGGAAGAACTCGCCGCCCTCGGGATTCGGGGTGTCGCGGGTGATCCCGAACTTCTCGAATGTGAAGGTGTTCACGACGCCGCCGTGACCCGACGCGTTCATGATGTACACCTCGCGGTCGGTCGCGATCTCGTCGAGTTCCTGACGGGTGGGGTGGCGGCGCTCGGTCAGGTTGCGCTGCTCGTAGCCGTAGCCGCGGATCGGCGCACCCGCGGGCAGCTTCGCCGCTCCCTCGCGCATGAGCGCGACGATCTCGGGAATCGACCCGGCCTTCGCCGGCGAGATGTCGATCCAGGTGAGCATCTGCCCGTACATGAGCGGGTGCGCGTGGGGGTCGATGAAGCCGGGCACGATGGTGGCGTCCGGGTAGTCGGCCCGCTCGGGAGTGAGCCCCGCGTCGGCAGCCGCCGCCTCGACGTCCGCGACGGAACCGACGGCGAGAATGCGCCCGCCGGCGGTCAGGAACGCCTCGACCTCCGGGCGTTCGGTGTCGACGGTCAGGATCCGCTGCGCGGTGACGATCGTGGGGATCGAATCGCGGGCGTCGTAGGTGGCGAGCTGTCGCACGGGGCTACTCCTTCAGTGGGTATTCAGTGATGCATCCAACCGACTAGCGGTTGGAGGTGGGTACGGCGGTAGTGTCGAGGCGCGCCTTGAGCGAGGCCGTCGCGGGAGCGGCGTCCGAGTGCTGCGGCGCGAAGACGGTGCCGAGAATGGCGAGCAGCGCCAGCAGTCCAAAGAACGCGATGACGGCCCAGAAGTTGCCGGTGGCGACGAGCAGGCCTGTCGCGATCGCGGGCGACAGGCCGCCCCAGACTGCGGCACCAATGCCGTACGACAGTGACATCGAGGTGTAGCGCGCCTGCGGGCGGAACATCTGCGCCATGAGCGTCGACAACGGTGCCCAGGCGCCGCTCAGCGTCAGACGTAGCACCGACACGAAAAGGTAGATCATCGCGACGTTGTGCGCATCGATGAAGAGCACGAGCGGGATCACCGCGACGAGCGACAGGCCCGAGCCGAGAATCATGATCGTCTTCGCACCGATCTTGTCGCCGAGCCACGCGAGCGGCAGTGTGACGAGCGTCTCGACGAACGCGGCAACCGTCATGGCCCCGAGAATGATTTCGGCATCGAGGCCGATTTCGGGGCTCGTCGCGTAGTTCTGCACGAACGTCGTGGCGAGCACGTAGCCGCCCGACGCCATCGCGATGATGCCAAAACCGAGCAGCATCGGCCACCAGTTGTTCTTCAGCGCGAACAGGATCGGCGTGGACTGGTTATGGCCCTCGATCTTCTGCTCGAACACCGGGGTCTCCTCGACGCGGTAGCGCACCCAGAAGCCGACACCGATGAGCACGATGCTGAAGAGGAACGGCACGCGCCAGCCCCACGTGAGCAGCACGTCGTCGCCCATCGCGGCGAGGATCCAGAAGGCCGCCGTCGACAGCAGTGCGCCGAGCGGGTTGCCGAGCTGCGTGAAGCCGCCGTAGAAGGTCTTGAACTTCTCAGGAGCGCTCTCCACAGCCATGAGGCTTGCCCCGCCCCACTCGCCGCCGACCGCCAGGCCCTGGGCCACTCGCAGCACGATGAGCATGATGGGACCCCAGATGCCGATGGTGGCGTAACCGGGCAAGAGACCCACAAGCGTGGTGGCGATACCCATGACGAGCAGCGTGATGGTCAGCGCCGGCTTGCGGCCGAGCTTGTCACCGATGTGCCCGAAGATGATGCCGCCGAGCGGGCGGGCGAAGTAGGCGACCGCGTACGTGCCGAACGATGCGAGCGTGCCGAGACCGCGATCGAGCTCGGGGAAGAACACGCTCGGGAAGACGATGGCGGCGGCAGTCGCGTAGACGTAGAAGTCGTACCACTCGATGGTGGTGCCGACGGCGGCGGCGAAACCGGACTTCAGCGCTCTGCGGTGAGTATTCACCGGGGCTGTGGCTGTGGACATGGAAGCTCCTTTGCTTAAGGACGGCGCACTTCGCGCGCAACTGCCTCGACTGTAGGTCAGACCGACGACATTCGCGCGCGGATAGATCGTGGAATTCGCCCCAATTACCGACGAATCGCGCCCGGAAGTACGAAATGCATCCGAATACGTGCGTGGATACGTGACAAATGCCATTGAATCGCGTGCGAGATTGCCCGGTTCCGCGTATTTTGGTTTTTGCAGTGCGCGAGACCCGGCACCTGCAGAAAGCGACCCATGCAGCCGATCACCCGACGCGCCGAGCAAGCGCGCAGCCAGCAGCGCGTCAGCGAGCTCGACGACTTCGATGCCGCGCTCATCCGCGCGCTGCAGAGCGACGGGCGGGCAAGTACGCAGGCGCTCGCCGCACAGCTTGGAGTGACGCGCGACTTCATCGCCGCGCGCCTCCGACTACTCACCGAGAGCGGCGGGCTGCGCATCGTCGCCGCACTCGACCCCGGCTTTGTCGGTCATAACCTGCTGGTGCACGCGAAGGCCGAGGTCGATGGACCGGTCGCGCCCATCGCGCGCCGCATCGCCGAGCTCCCCGACGCCGTCTTCGTCTCGATGGCGAGCGGGCCGCTCCCCCTGGTCTTCGAGACACGGCATGGCGACAGCTCCGAGTTGCACGAGGTGCTCGACCTAGTGCGCGCACTGCCGGGGGTGCGCCGCGTCATCGTGTCGACCTACGTCGAGGTGTTCAAAGGATTCTTCGTGTCTGAAGACAAGCAAGACATCGCGCTGGATCGCATCGACTACGAGCTCATCGCCGTGCTGCAGCAAGACGGGCGTACCAGTTACCGCGCCCTCGCCGAGACCGTGCACCTGTCGCCGTCATCGGCGCGGGCCCGCGTGCACCGCCTCATCGACGCCGGCGTGATTCGCATCTCGACGATCAAGTCGGGCGGCATTCTGCGCAGCCGCATTGCGATCGGCGTCGGCATCACGGTGAACGGGGACCCGGCGGCGGTGCGCCAGTACATCGTCGACTCCCCCGATATCGATTTCGCGGTGCGCGCGCACGGCAGCTTCGACTTCATCGCGACGATGGTGGGGCCGTCGCCCGCGCACCTGCTGTCAGTGATGGACGCGATGCGCGCCCTGCCCGGAGTCAGCGCGCTCGACTCGTGGACGCACTACGACGTCATCAAAGAGGATTATGCCCGCACGCTGGGCCGCGTGCTCGTCCGCGCCTGACGCGGGGCGAGGCGGCTGAGGCGCGGCTCGCGACTGCGCAACTCGCGGACAGAAGCCTGCGGCGCCGCTGGCGCGAGCCCCTTCGAAGTCGCCGAGCGCTCCCTTCCTGCACGCGCACATTGCGAGCGCTCGGCGAGAAGAGAGGGGCTCGGCGAAAGTTGAACGGGCGCAAGGCGGCTCCGCGCCATGCGCAAACGCCTAGCGGGTTCGTGAGCGCCCTCTCCCACACGAGCCACCGCCCAATTCTTGAGTGACCGCGCTCATGGCGCATGGAAGCGGTCACCCGGGATGGGGACGGTCACTCGGGAGTTGGCGGCCATCAACTCGGGCTCGTCGCGAACACGGCACCGCGGCGGGCTTGGTTCGAGGCCGGCGAGTGCAGGCTCAACGGCGCAGACATCGCAGCCGGTTTGTGCGCAGCCGGACCAGCCGGCGTGGACTCAGCTGGCGCAGCCGGTGTGGGTTCACACCGCGCAGCTGGTCTGTGCGCAGCCAGCGCAGATAACGCGACCATCGCAGACGCGATAGGTGTGGCTCAGAAACCGCCGAGGGCGCGCTGCACGCGGCTGAGCGAGATGTTCTCGAGCAGTAGCACGCCTGAGCTGGTGCGCTGTTCGAAGTGGTACCCCATCTTGCCTTGGCGCAGCATGCCCATGAGCATGGGTTCGGCGGCGTTCCACATGATCCAAGTGGGCAAACCGTCGGCGTTCTTACCGAGGTAGGTGATTTCGATGTCACGAGAGCCGATGCGCTGAACGTCGGGCATCAGCTTGTTCTTGGAAAGGGCAACGCCCCCGTTCTCCGACTGCTGCATCTCGCTCATAGCACGATCCTAGCGAATCACTCCAGATTCGGGCAGAGAAACGGCCGATCACGCGCGGATCAGTTGGTGGGATTGCGCATCGGCGACCGAAATGGCATCACACGCGAGCGCGCGTACGCCTTCGGCCGCCGACGCGATGACTCATGCGCGCTGGAAGAAGGAGCTGGTGACCTTTGCCAGACCGTAGAGATCATCGACGTGCGCGAGCTCTCGGGCGGAGTGCATGGAGAGCAGCGGTACGCCCACATCGACGGTGCGAATGCCGATGCGCGTCGCCGTGATCGGGCCGATCGTCGACCCGCAGGGCACCGTGTTGTTCGATACGAACTCCTGCGTGGGCACTTCCGCGTCGGCGCTGAGTCGGCTCCAGAGCGCGGCTCCGTGCGCGTCGCTTGCGTAGCGCTGGTTGGCGTTGCGCTTGAGCATGGGCCCCCGACCGGCGAGCGGTCGCACGCGCGGGTCGTGCTTCTCGCTGTAATTCGGGTGCAACGAGTGACCGGCGTCGGCCGACAAGCACCACGAGCCCGCCAGGGCGCGCGCGGCGTCCTCCACGGTCGCGCCGAGCCCGAGGCGGAGACGGTCGAGCACATCTGACAGGAACGGGCCGGCTGCGCCCGAGCGCGTGTTCGAGCCCAGCTCTTCGTGATCGAACGCCGCGATCATCGAAATCGTGCCGGGTTCGGGTTCGGTCTCGAGCAGAGCGGCGAGACCGGCGTAGGTCGAGCTGAGGTTGTCGAGACGCGGTGAGGCGAAGAGCTCAGCGTTGGCACCGATGCGCTGCGGCGCCTGCGTGTCGTACAGGCGCACGTCGAGACCGATGAGGTCGTCAACGGTGAGCGCTGCGCGCGCGGCTGATCGCGCGGCCGCGCGGCCGCGCCCCGAGCCCGATCGACCGCCGCCGAGCTCGCGCACGAGCAGTGCGAGCACCGAAAGCTCTTCGCCGGCAAGGCCGATAATCGGCTGCGTGTGCCGCTGCTTGTCGAGCGACAGCTCTGTGTTCTGCGAGCGGTCGAGATGGATCGCGAGCTGCGGAATGCGCGCCACGGCGCCGGTGCGCACCAGGTGCTCGGCACCGTCACGGGTGACGATGCGCCCGGCGAACCCGAGGTCTCGATCGAGCCACGAGGTGAGCAGCGGCCCGCCGTACACCTCGACACCGACCTGCGCCCAGCCATCGGCGGTGAAGTCGGGTTCGGGTTTCACTACGAACCCCGGGGAATCGGTGTGCGAGCCGAGCACGCGCACCGGGCTGAGCGCATCGACGTCGGCCCCGGCGCGCCACGCGATCACTGCGCCGTCGCGCCGCACGAAGCCGCGACCGCCCGACTCGAGCGGAGCCCAGCCCTGCGTTTCATCGTGGTCGACGAAACCGGCCTTCGCGAGAGTTTCGGCGAGCGCACCAGCGGCGTGGTACGAGCTCGGCGACGCCGAGACGAAGTCGGCGAACGCACTGATGTAGGCGTCGCGGTCGGAGAGCACGGAACGGGCCACCGGGTTACTCCTTCGTTGCTGCGCCGGCGGACGGCGCGAAGTTGAACGCGTATTCGGCGAGCAGCCGCGCGCCGAAGCCGGTCGAGCCTACCGAGCGCCACAGGTCGTCGCTTTCAGCCTGCATGGTGCCCGCGATGTCGAGGTGCCCCCAGGGGGTGCCGTCCACGAACTCGTTCAGGAACAGAGCGGCGAGAATGACCCCAGCGTACTGGCCACCGATGTTCGAGAGGTCGGCGACGTTCGACTTCAGCTGCTCGCGGTAGCGGTGGTCGAGCGGGAAGCGCCAGATGTTCTCGTCGGTCGCGTCTGCCGCCGCCTGCAGCTGCGCTGCCACGTCGTCATCGTTGGCGAGCATCGCCGCGGTGCGCGTGCCGAGCGCCGCCATGGCGGCACCGGTGAGTGTGGCGATGTCGACGATCGCGTCGGGGCGGCGGTCGGCGATTGCGCGGTCTTCGGTGGCGAGCACGAGGCCATCGGCCATCACCAGGCGCCCCTCGGCGTCCGTGTTCTTGACCTCGACGGTCTTGCCGCCGCGAATGGTGAGCACGTCGCCCAGCTTGGTGGCGCTGCCCGAGGGCATGTTGTCGGTGCACATGAGCCAGCCGGTCACGGCCGTGGTCGCGCCGAGATCGCGCAGCGCGGTCATCGACGAGAACACTGAGCCGGCGCCCATCATGTCGAACTTCATCGCTGCGTGCATCGCGTTCGAAGGCTTCAGGCTGATGCCGCCCGAGTCGTACATGATGCCCTTGCCGATAAGCGCGAGGTGCCCGTCGGCGTCGGCGGGACGATAGGAGACCTTGATCATGCGCGGCTCTTCGATGCTGCCCGCGTTGACGCCGAGCAGGCCGCCGGCGCCGAGTTCGATGAGCTGGGCGCGATCGAAGACCTCGACCTCCAGACCGAAGTCGGGGGCGAGGCGCTCGATGACCTCGGCGAACTTCTCGGCGCTCAGGTGGCGCGGCGGGGTGTTCGCAAGATCGCGCGCGAGGCTCGCGGAGCGAGCCAGGATCAGTCCGCGCTCGACACCCGAGCGGGCGGCCTCGGCGTCGGCCTCGGTCACGCCCATCGCGAGGGAGGCGAGTGCCACGGTGTGCGCGTCGCCCTTCAGCGCGTCGTAGCGGTACCGCGCGAGAATCGCGCCCTCGGTGACGGCGAGCGCCGCATCGGCCGCGCCGAGCTGGGCCGCGCCTGCGAGCACCTCGGTGACATCAACGCCAAGGTCGGCGACTTCGCGAGCGGCACGCGTGAACGCGGCGACCGCGTCGCGCAGATGAGCGGCCGACTCGATGCCAGAGCCGGTGCCGACGAGCACGCGCAGCTGCTCGCCGGGCAGCACGAGGGTCTGATTCTTCGCACCGGTGAAGCCGGCTGCGGCAAGCGCGTCACGCGTCACGCTGCCGAGCGCCTCGGGCAGGTCGCCCTCGCTGGCGACGAAGCTCGCGACGGCGGCGGCACCGTCGAATGCGGCGCCCGCGACGACGCGCACATCGGCGCTCGCGGAGAGAGAAGGGACGGGATCGAAAGCAGGGTCAATCACAACGGTCATGGCGTTAAGCCTAGACCTCGCCGCCGACATTTCTGCGGGTCGCGCCGAGCGTTCACTCTCCGCTCAATCGCCTCGCGCACCGACCTCCGCACCACGCGCCGACACTCGATCATTCCACTCCCAGCGCGGCGACCGGAGAGAGCCGAATTGCGCGCCGTGCCGGAGCCGCGGCGGCGATGATCGCGAGCGCGATCCCGAACGCGACGACCCCCGCCAGCACCGGCCAGGGAATCGTGGGCGGGGCGATCCCGATCTGAGACCCGAGCAGCGACTGCGCCGCCACCCAGCCGTAGACGATGCCCAGCGCCAGGCCGAAGCCGAGCGCGGCGAGTGTCATCTGCGCGCTCTCCGCCATGATCATGCGGCGCACCTGACCGCCGGTGAAGCCGAGCGCGCGCAGCAGGCCGAGTTCGCGGGTGCGCTGCAGCACGCTGAGCGAGAGCGTGTTCACGAGCCCGACGGCGGCGATCACGGCGGAGAATCCGACGAGTCCCGTGAAAATAGCCGTGGTGATCGCGAGGGTCTGATCGAGTGTTTCGGCGAGCGCCGGATCGTTCGCGAACGCCAGGAGTGTCATCGAGTGGTAGCTCTCGAGCGCCACCGCGAACATCGTCACGAGCGTCACCCCGATCACGAGACCGATCGTCGAGCGGGCACTGCGATCGGGGGTGCGGACGGCGTTCGCTGCAGCGATCCGGCCCGTCAGACTGCCGCCGAGCAGACGGCCCGCCGCCCGCAGCAGCGTCGGCATGATGAGGTGCGCACCGACCACGATGCCCGTGAACGAGCCGAGCCCGCCGAGAAACGCGACGAACAGCCCCAACGGGGTCACCATGCCGACGAGCAGCCCGAGCGCGAGGCAGCCGATGCCGGTGGCGATGAGGATCAGCGCCCACACGGTGCGACCCGTCCGCTCCCGCGCGGCCGCCGGTGCCGGCTCCACCGCGGCTCCCGTCGCCGCGATCGGCGAGACGCCGGCGACGCGACGCGTGCCCACCCATGCGGAGAGCCACGTGGTCAGCGTCACGATCACGACTGCGGCGAGCGCGAGCGGATCGAACAGGGGGTAGTCGCGGCCAAGCGGCAGCCATCCCCAGGCCGGGCCGAATCCGGTGAGCACCGCGACGAGCGCCTCGGCCAGCACGAACCCGAGCAGGGACCCGAGCGCCCCTATCATGAGACCCTCCCCTGCGACCCGCACTCGCACGGTGCGAGACGTCGCGCCGAGCAACCGCAGCAGCGCAATGCTGCGCACGCGCCCGGCGATGACCGTCGCGAACGTGTTCGCGGTAACGACGGCGCCGACGTAGAGCGCGATGAGCACGAAAATCCCACTGACCATCAGCAGCACGACGCGAAACGTGCCCGACTGCTCGAGGAGTTCGGGATCGAGCGCGGCCGTCAGCACCCCGGTGCCCAGAATCAGGGTGACCGCGAACAGGGTCGCGAGCGCCGCGACAATAATCGTCGCCGCGTGCTCGCGTATGCGGCCGCCGGTGTGGACACGCGTGCGGCTGCCCCGGCTTGATACCGTACCCCGGCCTCGGACCCGGCGCATCATGAGGCGACTCCCGTCGCATCCTGCACCGCTTCGAGCCCGAGCATCGTCTCGGAGATCTGCGCCGCGGTCATTGCGCCACGGTCGGCGACGATGCGCCCATCGGCGAGAAAGAGGATGCGGTCGGCGTGGCTCGCAGCGATCGGATCGTGCGTCACCATCGCGATGCTCTGCCCGGAGTGGTCGACCGCCGATCGCAGCAGGCGCAGCACGTCGCGACCCGTGCGAGAGTCGAGGGCACCGGTGGGTTCGTCGGCGAAGATGACGTCGGGGCGGGTCGCGAGGGCGCGGGCGATCGCGACCCGCTGCTGCTGCCCGCCCGAGAGCTCGTGGGGGCGGTGATGGGCGCGATCGGCGAGCCCGAGGCCGTGCAGCAGGGCGTCGATGCGCTCGATTTCGGCGCGATCCGGTGAGACTCCGTCGAGCTGAAACGGCAGCAGGATGTTGCCGCGCACGTCAAGGGTGGGCACGAGGTTGAACGATTGAAAGACGAAGCCGATGCGCCGTCGCCTGAGTTGCGTGAGCGCAGCATCGTTCAGTCCGGTGATCTCGTCGTCGCCGAGCCAGACGCGCCCCGTCGAGGCGGTATCGAGACCGGCCATGACGTGCATCAGCGTCGATTTGCCCGACCCCGACGGCCCCATGATCGCGGTGAATTGGCCGCGCTTGATGCCGATGGAGACGTCATCGAGCGCGCGCACCCGCTGCTCGCCGTCGCCGTAGTGCTTGCCGAGGTTCGCGACGAGCGCGACCATTCCCATGTCGCTCGGTTGAATCTGCATACTTCGAAGCTACGAGCGGGCGCGCCTATGCGGATCGTGCCTCGGTACCGACGCGGGTGGCCCCCTGGTGCCGCTTTCGATGAGGCGGGCACGGCGTGGCAGCGGAGTGTGGCGGCGGTCGGGGCGCATCGATCGGCGCCCGGCGGTCCCGAACTATATGCGCGGGAATATACTTCGTCGCCCACCGTTGTACCGGGCATGAAAGCATTCGGATTCCTGTCATTCGGGCACTACGGCCCCGTCCCCGGTTCGCGCGTGCGCACCGCCGGCGACATGCTGCGCCAGACGGTCGAGCTCGCCGAAGGCGCTGATGAGATCGGCGTGAACGGCGCGTACGTGCGCGTGCATCATTTCGCACGCCAGGCCGCGTCGCCCATTCCCCTGCTCACCGCCATGGCGGCGCGCACGAAGCGCATCGAGGTCGGCACCGGCGTCATCGACATGCGCTATGAGAACCCCCTCTATCTCGCGGAGGAGCTCGCAGCTCTCGACCTGCTCGCCGATCAACGCATCGCGATCGGGATCAGCCGGGGATCCCCCGAGACCGCCCTCCGCGGCTACGAGGCCTTCGGCTACGGCGGCTCCGACGACCCGCGCGGCGCCGACCTCGCCCGTGACAAGTTCGACCTCTTCCTGCGCGCGATCGACGGCGAACCCCTCGTCGACAGCGACCCGCAGATGGCGCCTCCCGGCAAACTCGCCATCGAACCGCGGTCGCCGGGGCTGCGCGACCGCATCTGGTGGGGTGCCGGATCGCGCGAATCCGCCGAACAGGTCGGCCGCCAGGGCGTGAACCTCATGAGCTCCACCCTGCTCACCGAGGCAACCGGGCAGCCCTTCCACGTGCTGCAGCGCGAACAGATCGACCGCTACCGCGAGGCCTACCGCGAGGCCGGTCACGCCGGAACGCCCCGCGTCTCGGTCAGCCGCAGCGTCTTCCCGATCGTCACCGCAGAAGACGAGGCCTACTTCGGGCTGCGCTCGCGCGAGAACATGGACCAGGTCGGTGTCATCGACGGGTTCCGCTCGACCTTTGGCAAGACCTACGCCGACGAGCCCGATCGCCTCATCGCGCAGTTGCAGGCCGACGAAGCCGTGATGGCGGCGGATACCCTGATGCTCACGATCCCGAACCAGCTCGGCCCCGAGTACAACCTGCACGTGCTGCAGGCCTTCGCGGAGCACGTGGCGCCGGCGCTGGGCTGGAAGTCGAACGCCGAGGGCCCGGTGCAGGGGGACGCAGCGTAGGCGTTACCGCCCCAGACGCGCCGCCAGCTCGGAGAGTCCTGGGCCTCCAAGCTGCGGGAGGAACGCGGGGCGCCCCGCCATCACCATGACGAGCGCCAGCAGCGGGCCGCTCACCTCCGGCCCGTCTCCCGAGACGAAGTCGGCGTCGCTCGCGACGAGGCGCAGCCCGCGCACCATCTTCTTGCTGTTGACCGCGAAGTCGCGCGTGGAGAAGAAGCGCGCGACCTCGAGCACGCCGGCCTGGTGCGGTTCGAGGGCGATGCCCAGCGGAAACGCGATGTCTTGCCCGTGCACCACAACTTCGCCGAGGAACGCGGCGTAGTCGCGGGTCGGAGCAACCTGGCTCGGCACGGCATCACGGAAGCGGGCGAGCGTGCCGGGCGCATCCGCCCCGCGATAGCGCTCGATCAGTCGATCATTGTGCTTGGCCGGGTCGAACCCGGCACGGATGATACTGACAAGCCACGCCACCGTGCCGGTGTTCGCCGCGGCAGTGAGGTGGGCGACGACCTCCTCGATCGTCCACCCGTCGCAGAGCGATGTCGAATCCCACTGCGCCTCGGTGAGGCCGGAGACCGCAGCAGCCAGGTCGGCTCGTTCGCGCCGAATGAGGTCCCAGTAGTCCGCTGCGTGCATGCCGTGCCCTCTCCTCGATCGGCGCTGCTCGACCCGAGTGCGCCGGTCGATATTCTGGCACGGTGATCCGACATCTCGAGCGACACGACCTGACGACACCGGCATTCCGGGCGCTGCTGTGGCTCGCCTGCGAGGTCGATGCAGACGAACTCGATCGCATCATTCGCGCGGAGCTGCCTGCGCTGCGGGTGCTCGGCTGGTACGCAGGCGGCGAGCTCGCCGGTTTCGCGGCGTACCACGATGCTCCCGAGCGAGCGACGCTCGAGTACATCGCGGTCGCGGAATCAGCACAGGGCAGAGGAGTCGGCCGCTCGCTCATCGCACACGTCTCAGAGTCTGTTTCAAGTGCATCGATCGTCGCAGAGACCGACGATGACGCGGTCGAGTTCTATCGCCGTCTCGGGTTCGACGTGCAGCCGTTGCTCGAGATCGATCCACGATGGCCGCAGCGCCGCCGCTACCGATGCACGCGGTCGACAAACTTCAGTCGCGCTCGGGGTACACGAGCGTGAATCGCTCGCAGATCACGGGCATATCGGCAGCGAACCCCCGCGGATTTTCGGAGTAGGCGCGCCAATAGCGCTCGTGCGCGGCCCGCCAGTACTCCAGCGAGCGATCGCCTTCGCCCTCTGAATACGCATGCTCGGCCGTGACCTCATCAAAGGGCACGATCTCGATCTCGGTCGTCACGAGCACCGCACGAGCAACCCCGGCCCCGTCGAGAATGACACTGTAGTCGCCGACGGCGGGCACCGGATCGCTCGTAGCGTCGTAGTCCCAGAGCGACGAGGCGGTGCCGGTCTTCACTCCTGCCAACACGAGATCGAGCAGTTCGTCAGCGTGCTCGGGCGTCGCTCCGAACGCCCAGACCTCGGGGAGCCGTTCAGGCAGCCCGGGCGACTCGGTGCGACGTGCGCGCCAAAACGCGATGACTGCTGAATCGATGACAACTGCTGCCTCGGCTTCACGCGAAGGGTCAAGATTCATACGTCAGCAGCTCCCGCTCAGGCACATCGCGCGGCGAACCCGCACGGCAACAGTCACGATTCTGGCACGCCGGGCGATGCGCCCCTAGGCTCGCGCCGTCGGCGGCTCCGCCGGAGACAGCGCGCCGCTGAGCACGGGGATGCCGGGCAGCCCCGCCGTCTCGGCGCTGGTGCCGAACCACGCTCCGCGATCCTGCAGATGCCGGATCGCCCGCTCGATCAACGGCAGTCGCGACGGGCGGCCCGAGATCATGGGGTGGAACGTGAGCATCGCGTGCCCGCCGAGGTCGGCGATTCCGTCGAGCTCGGGCTGCCACACGTCCCACACCTCGCGGGGCGATCGGATCGTCTTCTCCCACGTGTCGTTCGCGAACCAGAAGTGCGGGGCGTCGTCCAAGATCCACGAGATCGGCAGCTCCGTGATCGGGTGCGTGTCGTGGCGGTAAGGGCGGATGTCGTTCAGCAGGTTCGACGAGTACGTGATGCCGGCCTCCGCGAGCAGGTCAAGCGTGTGCGCCGAGAAGTCCCAGCTCGGCGACCGGTACCCGGTGACGGTCGCGCCGAGCCCCTGCAGCACCTCGAGCCCGTCGGCGAGCTCGCGCGCCTCGGTCTCGCGGTCCATCCGGGTCGGCGACACGTGACTGTGGCCGTGGTGGGCGACCTCATGCCCGGCGGCGATAATGCGACGCACCGCATCGGGGTGACGCAGCGCGTCGCGCCCGCAGACGTAGAACGACGCGGTGACTTCGAGCTGTTCGAGCAGATCGAGGATCAGGGGCACGCCGACGCGTGCCCCGTACGCACCCTGGGAGAGCACGCCCGGGCGATGCGCGTTCGCGGGGTCTTCACCGATCCACACCTCCTCGGCATCGAAATCGAACGAGATGGTCGCGCCGAAAGAGGCGCCGCCGGGGTACTGAATCATGGCGCGGCCCCTACTCGCTGAAATCAATCTCGGCCGGCTGGCGGCGGAAGAATCGTGTGTTCCACAGCAGGTACACGAGCCCGACACCGACCCACACGAAGCCGACCACGAACGCGGGGCCGGTCAACTGCGTCCACAGCCACGCGGTCACCGCGAAGCCGAGCAGCGGGATCAGGCCGTGCCGCAGGAACGACCCTGCCGTGCGTTCCTTGCGATCCACCAGGTAGTGCTTGATCACACTGAGGTTCACCATCGAGAACGCGACGAGCGCACCAAAGTTGATCATCACGACGGCCTGCTCAATGGTGAGGACGGTCGAGAGCAGCGCGACCACGGCCACGACGACGAGCGCCACGACGGGCGTCTGCCAGCGCGGGTGCACGTAGGCGAGCTTTCGCGGCAGCACACCGTCTCGACCCATCGAGAGCATGATGCGCGAGACGCTGGCCTGCGACACCATGGCCGAGGCGAAGCAGCCGAGCACGTAGACGATCACGAAGATCACGCCGAAGATCTGACCGCCGAGCTGCACCATGATCTCGACGCCGGCAGCGTCGGGGTTCGCGTAGTCGGTGCCGGGGTGCGCGAGGTTGCCCGCCCACGCGACGAGGGCGAAGAGTAGCCCGGCGATGAGCGTCGCGAGCAGCGTCGCCCGCGGCACGGTCTTGCGCGGATCCTTCGTCTCTTCGGCCATCGTCGAGATGCCGTCGAATCCGAGGAAGCTGAACGCGAGAATCGCGGCGCCCGAAACGATCAGCGGGAACTGCTCCGAGGTGGGGGTGAATGCCTCGAACAGTTGCCCGGGCTCGACCTCGGCCTGCGCGAAACCGAGCACCACGAAGATGCCGATCACGATGGCAGTCAGGCCCATGATCACGGCCGAGACGCCGCTGACGAGCTTCACGCCGAGCACATTCAGGCCCAGCACGATGATGAGCAGCGCAAGACTGAAGATCCACGCCGGAGCCTCGGGCAGAATCGAGTTCAGGTAGACCCCTGCGAGCAAGAAGCTGACCATCGGCAGGAACAGGTAGTCGAGCATCAGCGTCCACCCGGTCATGAATCCGATGTGCGGGCCGAACGAGACGCGCGCGTAGCGGTAGGCCGATCCGGCGGTCGGGATCGACGACACCATGCGACCGTAGCTGTACGCGGTCAGCAGCATCGCCAGCGTCGCCACCAGGTAGGTTGCGGGCAAATGCCCGCCCGTCTGCTGGTTGATCAGCCCGTACGTGGTGAACACGGCGACGGGTGACATGTAGCTGATACCGAACAGGATCAGGGTGGGCAGGTTGAGCGCACGGCGCAGTCCGACGCCGGCACCGGCCTGCGTCGTGGGGGAAGCGGTCTGTGAGGACGACATCGCTGTGGGTCCTTTCTGAGGAGGATGCCCGCGACAGAGCGGGATCGCTTCTGCAACCTTCGCCGAACCGGACGACCCGAACAATGCGCAATCCTACGCATCGCGCACGGTCGCCTCGGCGCCGGGAATCGCGTGCGCCGAGGCCAGTACGCAATCTTGCGGATTGCCAGGCATCTGCCCGTTCGCTTGACTCGGTGAGAGCCACCGCGCGTCGACCATGGCGCGTTCATACCGCACGAAACGAGTTCACCGATGACCGCTGACGACTCCGCACGCATCCTTTCCCCGGCACCCGGTGATCCGCACCCGCCCGCACGACCGGGCCCGGTCGCCATCGTTACCGGGGCGGGGCGCGGGATCGGCCGCGCCGTCGTCGAGGCACTCGTCGCCGCGGGCTGGCGCGTCGGGGCGCTCGACCTCACCGTTCCTGCGGAGCCGTTCGGCACCGATGACGTGCATGTTGCCGCGGTCGATGTACGCGATCCCGCTGCAGTCGCCTCGGCGACGAGCGCGGTGGCGGAGCGCTTCGGCCGACTCGACGCGGTCGTGGCGAACGCCGCGATCGGCGGGCCCGACGGCCTCCTCGTGGAACTCTCCCCTGAGCAGATCCGTGCTGTGTTCGACGTCAACTACTTCGGTGCCGTGCACGCCGTACAGGCCGCGGTCCCCCATATTCGAGCGCACGTGGGGCGGGGACGCGTGGTGCTCATCGGCTCGCTCTTCGAGCAGCAACCGGTCGTCGGCGCCGCCCCGTACATCTCGTCGAAGGGTGCCGTGCAGGGTCTCATGCACGCGCTCGCCCTCGAACTGGCCCCCGCGTTCACGGTGAACTCCGTTTCTCCGGGCTACATCATGACCGACATGCAACGCGAGGAGCTGGAATTCCGGGCAGAGCGATCCGGCACCACCTTCGATCAGCAGGCCGAAGCGGTACGCGCCCTTGTTCCGCTCGAACGGCACGGCACCGCGGCCGACGTCGCTGCGGGAGTCGCGTTCTTTCTGTCGGAGAGCGCCGGATACATCACGGGCCAGACACTCAACATCAACGGAGGGGTGCAGACCGCATGAGCACCGCAACACCACACGCATCCACCAAGGCCGACGCGCGACGTCTCCTCGTCACCGGAGCCGGAGCCGGCATCGGCGCTGCAACTGCTGCACAGGCGACGCGACACGGCTGGTCGGTCATCGGACTCGACCTGGACGTCGACGCTGTGGCAGCAACGGGCGTGACGGGCGTCGCATGCGATGTCTCCGATGAAGCCTCGGTCGAGCACGCCTTTGCCAAGGTCGCGGAGCTCTGGCCGAGCGGGCCCGACGCCGTGGTGCACTGCGCGGGTGTCTACCGGGTGACGCCGCTGATCGAGACTGCGGCTTCGGCCTGGGACGCGGTGCTCGGAATCAACGGGCGCGGCAGCTTCCTCATCGCCCGCGAATCGGCGCGCCTCATGCTGCACGGTGACGACAACGCGGGCGCGAAGACGGGTGACCGCGCAATCGTGCTGCTCTCGAGCATCGGAGCGATCCGCGGCGACGATCACGAGCCGAGCGCGGCGTACTCGTCGTCGAAGGGCGCCGTAACGTCGCTCACCCGTCAGCTCGCAGCCGAACTGGGGTCGCAGGGAATCCGGGTGAACGCCGTTGCCCCCGGCGTGATCGATACCGCGATGACAACCCTGACCGATGATCCCCAGGCGGCCGACGCATTCTTTGCCCAGCGCGTGCCGCTGCGGCGGGAGGGTCTCGCCGCAGAGGTCGCGGAGGCGTGTGTCTTCCTCGCGTCGCCCGCAGCGTCGTACATCAGCGGAGCTGTGCTCCCGGTCGACGGCGGTCAGGCGGTGATGTAACGGGCATCGCGATCGACCTTCTCGGGCGACATCAGTCGAGTACCGACATATGGCCGCCCTGGTAGCGGTAGGTGATGGTGGGGGTCGTCAGCGTGGCATCGGCCGAACCGGCCGGGTAGCTTTCGACCGTCTGCCCTGGGGTGCCAAGCGCGTAGGTGCCATTGACCCCGCGATGCACCATGAGTCGCAGGGCGTCCGAGACGTCAGCGGCGCGGCGCGACCCTGAAAAAAGAAATGCTTGGGCGAGCAGTTGCGCCTGGTCATAGGCGGCGCTCGCCTGGCTCCACCCCGGGCTCGTACCGAACGCCTGCGTGTAGCCCTCGCTGAATCGCTGGCCCAGCAGATCGCGCGTGCGCCCCGTCGTGGTCGACCAGACGACCCCATTGCCGTCGTCTCCAAGCTCGTCGAAGAAGCGCGGAATCGAGGGCGTGTACAGCTGGAACACCGGGGTCTCTGCCGACACCCGCCGCAGCGCGCGCTGCAGTTCGATCGCGACGTCGACGTCGAGGTGCGAGACGATCACGATGCCCGGATCGTGCCGCAGTGCTTCACGCGCGATGCGTTCCGCTGAATCGATCGAGAGCCCGACCCGCACCGTCGACACGACGGTGATGCCTTCAGCCGCCAGCTCGTCGTGAATTCCGCCTGCGGAAAGCGAGCACCCGTACCCGTCGAGCTCCACGATCGACACTCGCGATACTGCGAGTTGCCCGTGCTGCTGCGCACGCATGAGATGTGCGCGCAGGCCCGACGTGTATGAGAGCTCGGTCGGCGAAGTCTGAAACGTGTGGGCGAAGCGCATCGGATCTTGCGCCACCCGCCGCGCCGAGTCGCTCCAGGAATTCGTGTGCAGGAACGGGCGGCCGTAGTCGGCCGCGAAAGTGAAGATGGCGGGGTTGAGTGCGCTCGCATAGGTGCTGAGGATCGCATCGACATCCTCTGCCTCGAGCCGCGCGAGCCCGTCGGCGACCGACGACTCCGAAAGCGGGTCGATCGCGATGCGCACGGGCTCGAATGGCCGGCCCTGCAACCCACGATGCATGCGCGTCATCTGCGCGAGCGCGAGCTCCGCACCGTGTGCGGCTTCGATCCCGTCGTGGCTGAACACTCCCGAGGTGACCAGGAGCCCGATGCGCAGCGGAGCCCGCACCGTTCGACGGGTGTCGCCGGCCCGCGCCGACGCCGCAGACTGAGCGGCACCCTCGCGCACGCGCGTCTCCGCGCCGCGCACGAGCGCATCGAGCGCGAACACCGGGAGCACGGGGTCGCGCATCGGCGGCCCCGCGATGGGGAGCAGCACCCGCCCTTCCGAGGTGACCACTGCGGCGAGCGCGGAGCGCGTCGGAAGCGACAAGCGCGTGAGCAGGCGGCTGATCTGAGTGGAGACGGTTCGCGGGCTCGTGCCGAGCCGCTGCGCAATCTCTTTGTCGGCCAGCCCCGCCGAAATCAGTGTGCCGATCTCGATCTCTCGATTCGAAAGACCACCCGGCGGTTGCGCCCCGAACTGCACGCTGACCGAGACCCGGTCGGCCGATGCAGCCCCATCGCTCGGAGCCTTCGCGCACATCGCGATCCGCCACCACGCGTCGCCGTCTCGCAGCACGAAGCGCACCGCAGACTCGTTCACACCGCGAAACGCCGTGACGTACGAACGAAGCGGCGCGAACGCGTCAGGAATGTCGGCGACCCCTGCCCCGTCGAATGCCACGTCCCATTCCCGGCAACCCGAACGGGTCGCGTGGTCGTCGGGCTCGTATGGCATGGAGACAGTGTAGGCGCACTTGGTCACAGATGCGCGGCGTTGTCCACAGCCTCGCTACATCGCCAGATAGGCCTCGCGCAGCGCGGGGTAGTACTGATCCCACCCTGGCCGCTCGGTGCCTTCGGTCGCCGCGACGAGCAGGTCAAGGTAGTACTCCCAGCCGGGGCCGATCTCCCCGACCTCATCGTCGGCGTCAAGGTGGTGCACGAACGTCAACAGCGAATCTTCGTCGCCGTCGGCCTCGAGGTGGAGCTCGAGCCTCCAGCCGCCCACCTCGGCGTCGGCCTGCAGTGCCAGAAAACGAGGTTCGTCGCACGCCAGAATCTTCATACTGATCGCCGGCTCATGCTCTTCGAAGCGCATCCGCACGCGCACGGCGCCCCCGGGCCGGTCGTCGCCCTCCCAAGGCCCGAACCACTGCTCGGTGAGCACGGAGTCGGTGAGAAATTGCCACGCCTCGTGGTCGGAGAGCGCCAGGGAGCGCACCAATATGAGGTCGCGGCCTCCGACCGTGGGCACGACGCGTCCGCTGGTTTCGGTCATGGCAGTCTCCTGTCGCTGATTCGCGGCCGGTGCCGCACTTCTCCAGCGTAGAGGGCGGCACCGACGCAGCCGAAAAGTTCGTGTCCTCGAACTCCTACCGACTGGTCGCACGAGGTCTCGACCCGGCTTCTCCCTCGCGCCGAGAACTTGCTACGGTGACTGGTCGGGCATCGCCCGAGGGGCCGAAGGGAACGCAATCATGAGCGACATCAACCTCGCCAATCCGCACGAGTACGATCATCGCCACGCCGACGTCACATCGGGCTGGCTGCGGGCCAGCGTATTCGGGGCGATGGACGGCCTCGTCTCGAACCTCGGGCTCATCGCCGGCATCGCGGCCGCGGGTGCTGCACCGCACATCGTCGCGATCACCGGCATCTCCGGGCTGATCGCCGGTGCCATATCGATGGCGCTCGGAGAATTCACCTCGGTGCGCACTGCAAACGAGCAACTCGACCACGAGGTGCGCACCGAGCGCGAGGCGCATCTGCGTAACCCCGAGGGCGAGAAAGCCGAGCTCACCGCGCTGCTCGAGAATCTGGGGGTTGAGCCGCGGATCGCGGAAACCGCTGCAGAACAGGTTCATGAAAACGCTGACCAGGCCGTGCGGGTGCATCTGCTCTCCGAGCTCGGGGTGAGCCCAGAAGAGAAGCCGTCTCCCTGGGTCGCAGCGTTCTCGTCACTTGCGGCGTTCGGCATCGGCGCGCTGATTCCGATTCTGCCCTTCATCTTTGGATTCGGCACCCTCGGCTTCGGACTAGCGTTCGGCGGCGTCGGCCTGCTCATTGCGGGCGGTCTCGCTGCACGGTTCACGAAGCGCAACTGGATCATGGGTGCCGTGCGTCAGCTGGTGTTCGGCGGCATCGCGGTCGCCGTGACCTACACGATCGGCTCGTTGCTCGGCGTCTCGACGTCGTAGTCTGCGCGTGGGGCGGCCCGACGAGTCAGGGTGTCGACGGCACCGCGTAGTCTGGACGCATGCCGTCCGCTGAATTCGTCGAAGCCGTGCTCGACGTCGTGACGCGCATTCCCGCGGGTCACGTGATGACCTACGGCGACGTCGGCATCGCGATCGGGTCTTCGGCTCCGCGCGCCGTGGGCCGGGTGATGGCTCTGTATGGGCACGCAGTGCCCTGGTGGCGCGTGATTCCGGCGAGCGGCAATCCCCCGCAGGGGCATGCAGAGCTCGCACTGCCGCACTACGTCGAAGAGGGCACTCCCATTCGACTCACCGGAGCCGCCCGTGCCGGCACCGCGGCTGCGGTGTCGCAGGCAGAGCTGACGGCGCGCGCCGCACGCTCCGGCGAGTATCGCATCGCCCTCTCGGCAGCCCGCCTGCCCTACACGCACGAGATCTTTGGAGAGGTGGCGCTGTGAGCGACACGACGATTGACCCCGCATCTGGCGCAACGGCGCTCTCGGCAGACGCCGGCGCGCCACTCGGCGCTCCGACGCCGATCAGGCTCGGCTTCGCTCGCGGCATCGCGCCGAGCAAATGGGCACGGCGCTGGAAAGCGGCAACGCCGGGGCGCAAGCTCGAACTCGTGCCACTTGAGGTCGCCTTCGGGTCGGGCCTCGACGCGCGCAATGCCGACATCGTCGCGACGGCGGAGGGCTGCGACGTGCTCATCGAGCGCACGGCCCCCGACGTCCGCCCCGCCGGCGCCTCGGCCGGCGCAGGCCACGACGGAGCCGCGCAGACGCGCCACGCGATCCGGCTGTACGCCGAGTCCATGGCCCTGGTGGTGCCCGTCGATCACGAACTCGCGAAGCATGAGTCGGTCAGTCTCGCCGAGATCCAGTTCGTCACGCTCCTCGACCACCCCGATCACCACGCCTCCTGGCCTGCGGCGGCGCCGTGGGAGAACCCGGAGTGGATGCCGAAGCACCCTCGTGCGGCCCTCGCACTCGTCGCGACCGGGGCAGGCGCGATCCTGCTGCCCATTCCGCTCGCTCGCCACCTCGTCTCCAAGCGAGAGCATGTGGTGCTCCCTGTGCGACCTGAACCGGGCGACACCCCGCTCGACGGTCCGGTCGTCTGGGCTGTTTGGCGCACCGAGCGCGACGACGACACGGTGCAGCACCTCGCCGGCATCCTGCGCGGCCGCACGGCCAACAGCTCCCGCGAGTCTGCACAGGCCGAGGCCGAGCAAACACGCCGCACGCCGCGCGTGCAGACGCAGCCGAAGAAGCAGGCTCCGAAGCTCAAACCGAATTCGCGAGGTGCGCAGTTGCAGGCCGCCAAAGAGAAGGCCGAGCGCAAAAAAGCGGAAGCCCGGCAGGCCAAACGACGCAAACGCCGCTGAACCGACCGGGCATGGGCGCCCCCGGCGCGAGGCCCGGGCTGACGTTCCTACAGCTGTGAGGCGCTCACATCGAAAGTGCCGCAGGCTGTCGGGCCGTTTTCGTAACCCGTCATGAACCAGCGCTGGCGCTGTTCCGACGTTCCGTGCGAGAAACGATCGGGATTCACCTGCACCCCGGCGGACTCCATGATGTGGTCGTCGCCCACGGCCTCCGCCGCGCTCATCGCGTCTGCGATCTGCTGCTGCGTGACGGGCTTCAAGAATGAGACGCCCTGGTCATCTGTCACGTTCGACGCGTTCTGCACCCAAGCGCCCGCGAAGCAATCGGCCTGCAACTCAAGTCGCACCGACCCCGACGATGCGCCGGTCTCTCGGCCGGCACCCTGCAGTGAGCCGATCAGATTCGAGATGTGGTGACCCCACTCGTGCGCAAGCACGTACATCTGCGCGAGCGAGCCGTCCGAAGCACCATAGTCTTTGCTCAGCGTGTCGAAGAACGCCACATCGACATAGATCGTCTCGTCCCCCGGGCAGTAGAACGGCCCGGTCGCCGACGACGCGGTGCCGCACGGTGACTGCGTCTGACCGCTGAAAAGCACGACTGGACCAGGGGCGCGGTAATTGCCGACCTGCGTCGCCCAGTAGCGATCGAGCGAGTCGGCAGTGGCATTCATCCGGCACTCGTCGTCCGTGTTCGCGTCGGCTCCGTTCTTGCACGAAGCGAGCACCTCTTCGGCCTCGGAGGAGGTCGTGTTCGCGCCCGCCACCTGCTGCACCGCCGGAGCGAACTGCGTGAGATCGAACCCGAGCAGTTGCGAGCCGATCGCGAGCAGCAGAGCGATACCGATGCCGCCGCCGGCAATCATGCCGCCCTTCGCGGCTCCGCTGCGCTTGCGTACCTTCGAGTTGTCGATGCTCACATTGTCATTGAAGGTCACGGCGGTTCCTGTCCGTCAGTGGGGCGATGGAGCGCGCGCGTTCACCGAGCACGCGACGCTTCCGTTGATCCAGATTGTACTGAGAATTCGCCGTACGCGCCCCCTCGTTCGCGCGCTTCTGCCGGCAGGGGTCAATCTCGACGCACGTTGAGCAGCTGCCACCCGTCGGGCACCTGCGCGCGCAGCTGATCCAGCGTCTCCGCTTCGATTTCACGCAGCCCGTCGCGACGGGCATAGGTACCGACGGCCGTGATCGCGGTCTGCCCTTTCAGCATCGCCACCGGCGCCAGGATGAGATCGAAGCCTTCCGGCCTCGCTTCTGCGAGCTTTTCCTGTACTTCGGGCAGGCCTTCACCGGCTACCTCGACCTGAACGTGTTCAATCTGGCGAATGGTGGCGTGCAGCATGCTTCGAGACTATCGTCGCTGGCTCAGCGCCCGGCGCCCCTACGGTTATGCGTCGGCGAATCGGTCGGTCGCACGCACCAGAGCGTCGACGATGCCGGGCTCGCTGGCCGCATGGCCGGCATCCGGGATCATCTCGAAGTGCGCCTCGGGCCAGGCCCGATGCAGATCCCATGCGGTCTGCGGCGGCGTGCACGCATCGTATCGCCCCTGCACGATGACCCCGGGAATACCGGTGAGCTTCGTGGACGCATCCCGGATCAGCTGCCCGTCTTCCATCCACCCGTCATTGCTGAAGTAGTGGTTCTCGATGCGCGCGAACGCGACGGCGGAAGCCTCATCGGCGCGGGCTGCGGCGATGCTCTCAGCATCGGGAATCAAACGGATCGTCGAGTTCTCCCACACGGTCCAGGCCACTCCGGCGGGCACGTGCACCGCAGGGTCCGCGTCGAAGAGACGGCGGTGATAGGCGGCCACGAGTTCACCGCGCTCCGCCTCGGGAATCACCGACAGATACTCCTCCCAGACATCCGGGAAGAGGTTCGAGGCGCCCTCCTGATAAAACCAGTGGATCTCGCTCTGACGCAGCGTGAAGATGCCGCGCAGCACGAGCTCGGTCACCCGATCGGCGTGCGTCTGCGCGTACGCGAGAGAAAGCGTCGACCCCCACGAGCCGCCGAAAACCTGCCAGCGGTCGATGCCGAGCGACTCCCGCAGAAGTTCGATGTCGGCGACGAGGTGCCAGGTCGTGTTCGTCGAGAGGTCGGCATCGGGGGCGCTCGCGTGCGGAGCGCTGCGCCCGCATCCGCGCTGATCAAAGAGCACGATGCGATAGCGCTCCGGGTCGAAGTACCGGCGGTGGTCGGGTGAGCACCCACCGCCGGGGCCGCCGTGCAAGAAAACGACAGGCTTCCCGTCAGGGTTGCCGCACGTCTCCCAGTAGATCTCGTGGCCGTCACCGACCGCGAGCATTCCCTGAGCGTACGGTTCGATCGGCGGATACAGTTCTCGCAGCGTCTCGGTCATGACTCCACCCTAACGAGCCGCTGCCGCCACCGCCTCGGGCGCCACCGCCGACTGCACACCGGCACGCTGATCCTCCTGTTGCTGCTTGCGCAGCTCCTTCTCGTGGATCGGCCAGGTGCCCGCAGCTCGCTGCGCTTCGACGTAGGCGTGCGCCTCCTCCTGCCGCTCGGCTTCGATACCCGTGGCGATTTCTGCACGGAGCAGCTCGGGCGTCAACCCGAACGGCTCGATGAGGTCGAGCGCGTGGGGGCGCAAGCGGCCGATGAGCCGGTCGATGTAGGCGGTCACCGACTCGGCGCGGTGCGCCGAGATGCGCCCGGCGATGAGATACCACGCCGCGTGCTGCTCGATGAGCCCGAGACCGAAGAGGTCTCGCAGCCAGGTGAGCACCTGGCGCGAACCGGGGTCTGCGATCTTGTCGAGTGCCTCGGTGAAGGCCTCCCACTGCAGCAATTCGCCGTGCGCGCGAGCGGCCTCGATCAGCTTGTGCTGCTGGGCGTTGAACACCTCTTCGTTGGCAATCGCCCGAGCGCGCTTGTCATTCTTCGCGATGCCCTTCGTCGCGTCGCGCAGTGCGAGCGCGATCTCGGCGACCATCGTCTGCACACGGTCGGCGAGCAGCTCACGCTGGGCTTCGGGGGTGCGCATGCTCTCAACAGAGCGCGCCACCTGGCCGAGGTCGGCGATGCTCTGCCCGACCTGGCGCAGCCCGAAGCGACTCACGCGATCCCCCAGCTGCGTCGCGGCAGCCTTTGCCAACGTCGCGCGGTCGGCATTCTTGAACTGGGCCGCGTAATCCGTGAGCAAACGCTTGCCCACGAGCTGCAGCAGCACGTTGTTGTCGCCCTCGAACGTCACGTAGATGTCGAGATCTGCCCGCAACCCGACAAGGCGGTTCTTGGCGATGAACCCTGAGCCGCCGCAGGCCTCGCGGGCCTCCTGCAGCGTATCGAGCGCAGCCCATGTCGACAGGGGCTTGAACGCCGCGGCAAGTGTCTCGAGATCTTCACGATTCTCGTCCGTGTCTTTGGCCCCCGAAAAGACCTCGTCGAACACGGTCAACAGGCGCTCGTCGGCGAAGGTCATGGCGTAGGTCTGTGCGAGACGCGGCAGCAGCCGGCGCTGATGCTGACCGTAGTCGAGCAGCACCGTTTCGCGCCCTGAGGCGCCGGGGAACTGACGGCGCTCGCTGCCGTAACGAATCGCGATGCCGAGCGCGGCCTGCATCGCGCGTACGGCCGAGCCGTCGAGCGAAACACGACCCTGCACCAGCGTGCCGATCATGGTGAAGAAGCGACGCCCGGGGCTCTCGATCGCCGACGAGTACGTGCCATCGGCGGCGACATCGCCGTATCGGTTGAGCAGGTTCTCACGCGGTACGCGAACGTGCGAGAAATGCAGACGGCCGTTGTCGATGCCGTTCAAGCCACCCTTCACACCATCGTCTTCGCTGCCGACTCCCGGCATCATCTCGCCGTCTGCGGTGCGAATCGGCACGAAGAACGCATGGACACCGTGGTTGACCCCGCGGGTGATGAGCTGTGCGAAGACGACGGCGGCGCGACCGTGGAGTGCCGCGTTCCCCAAGTAGTCCTTCCACGCTCCACGGAACGGCGTGTGGATCTCGAATTCCTCGGTGTCGGCGTCGTAGGTCGCCGTGGTGCCGATCGACGCGACATCTGATCCGTGGCCGATCTCCGTCATCGCGAATGCGCCGGGCAGCGCCAGACTCATCACGTCGGGCAACCACTGCTCGTGGTGCTTCGCGGTGCCCAGGTGCAGAATCGCCGCACCGAAGAGCCCCCACTGCACCCCGCTCTTGATCTGCAGCGACGGGTCGGCGAGCACGAGCTCCTGGAACGCGGCGATGTTGCCGCCGTGGTTGTCGCTCCCGCCGAGCGCCGTCGGGAACGCACGCTGGATCGCGCCGGCCTCGACGAGAATGTCCATCTGCTCGAGGGCGCGCTCACGGTGCGCATCCATTGACTGACCGGGAATGGTGTGCAGTCGGGAATCGCTCGCCAACGCACGCGAGGCGAGGCGTTCGGCCTTCCAGGTGCCGAGCAGGGCGTCGCTGACGACGTCGACATCGATACGGGGCTGTGACGACGGGGTGGTGTCGGCCATCGGTTCTCCTTCGAGATGACGTTCGGGAGCCGGCCGCGGCGGCCGAGCACCCTCGTCACGCCAGCGTAAAGAAGTGCTGCGACGGCGCCAAGCAGCCCCCGCTCGTGCACAATGCACACCGACGACGCACCCCGGTCGAGTTGTGTAAAAGCTCTAAATAGTCAGCTCAGCAGCTATCGGAACCCTCCCACGATCGGCGTCGTCAGAACCGCTTTGCGAACCCGGGCTCGATGTCGCCGAAGAAGCTGGGCCTGACACCGGCCTCATCGAGGAGGTCGCGCAAGCGCTGCTGCCGCGCCCGCGGAACCAACACGACGACCTGGCCCGCCTTTCCGGCGCGCCCCGTGCGGCCGGATCGGTGGAGGTAGATCTTGAAATCGATCGGGGCGTCCGCCTGCACGACGAGGTCGACATCATCGATGTGCAGCCCCCGCGCGGCGACGTCGGTCGCGACGAGCACCGCCGCCTTGCCCGTTGCAAACTTCTCAAGGTTTCGCTCGCGCCGCGCTTGGCTGAGGTTGCCGTGCAGCTCTACCGCGCGCACCCCGGCTTCGGTGAGCGTCTCGGTAAGCCGTGCCGCATACTCGCGGGTGCGAGTGAACACCATGATGCGCCCGCGTCGCCTGACGAGCTCAGCGACCACCTCGTCCTGGTGTTCGCGAGACACGACAAACACGCGATGGTCCACCGGCATTGCCGCGGCTTCCTCCGCTTCGCGCACGGAGGGGTTGCTGAGAAACTCTGACACGAGGGTCGACACTGACGCGTCGAGCGTTGCCGAGAAGAGCAACCGCTGGCCATCGCGCACCGTGTCACGGAGCACCTGTTGCACGGGCTCGAGGAAACCCAGGTCGCACATGTGGTCGGCCTCATCGATGACCGACACCCGCACATCGCGCAGGTCGAGTCGACGGCGCTGCACCAGATCGAGCACGCGACCCGGGGTACCGATAACGATGTCCACCCCGCGCTCGAGCGCGTGCAGTTGCGGCTCGATCGGCATGCCGCCCACCATCTGAGCGGTGTAGAAGCCGACTGAGCGAGCCAACGGCTGCACCGTGCGATCGATCTGCAACGCGAGTTCGCGGGTCGGTGCGAGGATCAACGCTTTGGGCGTGCGCACCTGCCCCTTCGGAGCACGTACGCCCCGCTGCACCCGGTGCTTCGCCGGTGCTGGATCCGCCGAGAACGCCCCGTCGGCTTTGAGCCGCAGCAGACGCTCCACGATTGCCGCGCCGAACGCGATCGTCTTCCCCGAACCGGTACGGGCTCGACCCAGCACATCGCGCCCGGCGATGGTGTCGGGAATCGTAGCCGCTTGAATCGGGAACGGGCTCTTCGCACCCAGCTCACCGAGCACGCGAATCAGGTTGCCGCCGAGGCCGAGATCACTGAACGACAGCGCGGCGGCCTCCGCAGCCGTCGTCAGCTGAGCGTCGAGACGCTGAGGAGTCTCGCTCGCGGTCGCAGGGGCCGCCCCGGAAGATGCACGAGGGGTCCGCTTCGCCGACCCGTCGCCGTCGAAGGCATAGACCCGGGCGCCGCCTGTGGCACTGCCAGTGGCGTCACGCCGCGATGTCTCGCGTGAGTGGTCACGCCGGCCTGCGTCCGCGCGAGGCGTCGTCCTGCGCCCCTGGCCCGCCACCTCAGAGTGAGTCTCACGTCGCGCACCGCCGCCCCGTGAATCGCGTCGCGCGGCGTCGGCAGGCTGCTCCCGACCACCTCGCGGCGTCGACGAATCCTGCGATTCCGAAGCTCCGCGACGCCCCGGCGCTCCGCCCGACCGCTTGCGCCCCCGGTTCGGATCGTAATTGGCGGGGGGTTTGAATCCGCCGCGCTTCTTTTGCGCCATCTCAGCGTTCCTCGGTGGGATCAGTCGGCTCGGGATCTTCCGTTCGTGTGCCTTCAGCCGCACCCGAAGCCAGCTTGAGACCTGCGGCCTCGTCGACCTCCTGCGTCGCCTGCCACATGAGCTGCTCCCAGTCGAGCTCGCCGGTCACTGGCGGAGCAGGCTCCTGCGTCTCTGCAGCAGCTTCCGGCTGCGGCAGCACGAGCGGCGTGGTCGCCGTATCGATGTCGGAGTGCGCGAACAACGGCGCGACCGACTCAACCGGCTCCGGCTGATCGGGTAGGGACTCGGGCTCGGGTTCGACCGGAGGCTCCAGGTTCTCAGGCTGCGACTCGCCCACGGCGTCATCCGCGGGATGCGGCGCAATGTTCTGGCCGGAGGCTGTCTCTGGAGCGGGCCAGGGGTCAGGTGCAGTCCACGGTTCCGGATCGATCTGCGCCGGCTCGTCGGGCACACCGTGGGCGCCAGCAGCCCGGGTCGGTGTGTCATCGGCTGCTTCAGAGCTGTTGGGGTCGCTCTCCAGATCGCTCAGTGGATTGTCCGTGCCGGTAAACCCGAGGTCGGAGAGATCCATCGACATCTGCTGCGTCGACGGCCCCATCGCTTCGTGACCGTTTTCGGGAACACGACCGAACTCGTGCTGTTCGGGATCGAGCTCGACCCCTTGTGTCGGTTCGACGTCGACGACGTGATCGGGTGCGAGCAGTTCCCACCCCGACGGCGCAGAAGATTCGATCGGAGCGGAGGCCTCAACGTGGTCAGTGCGCACGGAATCGTCGGCGGGCTCGGCGTTCACCGACGCCGGCTCGATCGTGACCGGTGCGGTCGCGGGGGCAGTCACGGAGTCCGAAGCGATCTCCGACTCCGGCCCGGGTGTCGAAAGTGGTGCTGGCGTCGGCGGAGCCGCCGTCGCCGGCTGACCGAAAGCGGCAGAAACTTGACCCCCTGGTGACGTCTCTGGCACCCCGTGGGCGGGATATCCCGTGTCACCCAATCCGCTGGCGCCAACGCCCGTGGCGGTCGCGCCCGCGCCCACACCGCCGCTTGCGCCGACCTCCGCAATGCCGACACCCGCAGCACTCGCACCGGTGCGCCCGAAGGTACCGCGGCGACGGCGCGGCTGAGATGCCGTCGCGCCGTCACCGGTTGCGAGGGCGAGCGGGTCGGTCGAGTCGCGCGGATCCGGCACAGCGATGCCTCTCCCTCGCCGGGGCCCGGTTTCCCGACGCCGTTCAACGAGGTAGTAGAGCGTCGGAAGCACCACGAGCGTGAGTACCGTCGACGACAGCAGACCACCGATCACGACGACCGCGAGGGGCTGCGAGATGAACCCTCCCTTGCCCGTGATCCCCAGTGCCATCGGCGTAAGCGCGAGAATGGTCGCCAGGGCAGTCATCACAATGGGTCGCAGACGTTGCAGCGAGCCGTGCAGCACGGCATCGCGCAGGGCATCCCCGCGCACGCGGTACTGATTCACGAGGTCGATGAGCACGATCGCGTTCGTGACGACGATGCCGACGAGCATGAGCACGCCGATGAGCGAGGCCACGCCCAGAGGGATGCCCGTGGCGATCAGCAGGAGAATCGTGCCGGTTGCGGCGAATGGCACCGAGATCAGGAGCAGCAGCGGCTGCAGCAGGCTGCGGAACGTCGCAACCATGACGACATACACGATCAAAATCGCGGCGAGCAGTGCCAGGCCGAGCTGCTGGAAGGCATCAGACTGCTGTGAGAGCACTCCCCCGACCTCGGCTTTCGCCCCCTGCGGGAGATCGATGCTCTCGAGCGCGGCGCTGACCTGCGCGCCGGCGGAGCCAAGATCGTCAGCCTGTGGCAGCGCAGAGACCGTCACCGATCGGGCACCGTCCTGGGTACGCACGGTGACCGGACCGTCGGCGACCTGAACGGTTGCGAGGCCGCTCAGCGCTTGGGGGCCGCTGGCTGTTTGAATCGTCAGGGCGGAGACTCCCGCCGCATCGGTCGGCGCAACGCCGTTCGCCAGGTAGACGGCGACGGTATTCGCATCGATGGTGATCTGGCCGATCTGCGCGGGCTGCATCTGCTGCGCGACTTGTCCGGCGACTCCCGCCTCGGTCAGGCCTGCCTGGGCGGCGAGCGTGCGATCGACCGTGATGGCGAGGTACTGGCGTGAGACGCCGAGATCGCTCTCCACTTGCTGCAGTGACGACACGTCTGAAAGCGCCTGAACCACGGCATCGCTTGCCTGTGCGAGCGAATCCTGGTCGGGAGCGGTGACATTGACCTCGATCGCGCTCGATCCGGTCACTCCTCCGCCCGACTGGCTGATCGAGAATGTTCCGGCGCCATCGAGAGCATCGACGGCGGCACGAATATCATCTTGCGCTTGCGCCTGGTTCGCGTCCGCATTCGTGGTGATGGAGTAGTTCACCGCGCCATCTCCACCGCCTCCGAACAACGCCGCGGCTCCGCCGGCGCTGCCGATGGTCACCTGCACACTCTCGATCGAGCTGATCGGGTCGAGTGCCTGCTCGACCTTCTCGGCCTGCGCCAACTGCGTGTCGAGACTGGTTCCCGGAGCGAGGTTCTGCACGAGCCCGACGGAGTTCTGCTCATCAGAGCCGATGAAGTTCGTCTTCAGCAGCGGTGTCGCCGCCAAGCCGATCGTGCCGATGAAGATCGCGAGCGCGATGGCCAACGTCTTCAACGGGCTGTGCAGCGTCCATTCGATGATCGGTCGATACCAGCGCTGCAGTCGCGTCGGGTGCGCATCGATTTCGGCGCCGGCCTGGTACTTCGCGTCTTCTCCGCTGCCGGCCGTGATGAAACCGTCTCGACTCCGCGCGGGCCCGGTACGCAAGAACCAGTAAGCAAGCACCGGCACGATCGTGAGCGAAACGAGGAGCGACGCGATGAGGGCGATGGTGACGGTGAAGGCGAAGGGGCGGAAGAGTTCGCCGACCATACCACCGACGAAGGCCATGGGGAGGAATACCGCGACCGTGGTGATCGTCGATGCGGTGATCGCACCGGCGACCTCTCGCACTGCGGTAATGATGACCGGCGCCCGGTCTCCCCCATCCGCGAGATGCCGTTTGATGTTCTCGATCACCACGATCGAGTCGTCGACGACGCGACCGATCGAAATGGTGAGGGCGCCCAGCGTGAGCAGGTTCAGCGTGTAGTCGGCGAAGTTCAAGCCGACAAACGTGAGCAGCACGGAAGTCGGAATCGAGATGGCCGTGACCAGCGTCGCGCGAATCGACATCAAGAAGACCAGAATGACGAGCACGGCGAAGACGAGCCCGAGCAGCCCCTCGGTCGTGAGCGTCTCGATCGACTGCTCCACGTAGGGCGCCTGATCGAAGATCACAGTCAGCTGGGCGCCGCCCAACTGATCTTCGAGGTCGGAGAGCTGGGCTTGGACAGCGTGCGAGACGTCGACCGTGTTCGCCGCCGACGTCTTTGTCACGGCGATAGTGAGCGCCGAGGCACCGTTCACCCGCGAAATGCTCGTCTCAGGCCCCGGCTCGAGCGACACCGTGGCGACTGCACCAATCGTGGCCGGAGCCGGCGCCACGGTCGCGTCATCAGCGAGCCCCGGTGCCTGAGCCGCGGCCTGCTGCGCGGCGAGTTGTTCGGCGCTCACCGCGAGCGGCAGCGCGGCGATCTCGTCGGCGGAGTGCAGTTCGGTACCCGCTTGCACCGCGAGCGTACGATCGCCCTCGGTGACTGACCCCGCCGCGATGAGCACACCGCTCTGCTGCAGGGTGTCGGTGATCGTCTGCGCGCTGAGCCCCTGGGCCGCGAGTGCTTCGAAGTTCGGCGTGATGGTGATGCGCTCCGTGCGCGCACCGGTAATCTGAGCGTCGCGCACGCCGTCGATATCGGAGAGATCGGGAATCGCCGTGCGCTCGGCCAGTGCCGCTATCGATTCCGGAGTTTCGCCCTCGGCGGGCGTGACCGCGATCTGAATGATCGGGAAGTCGTCGATGCTGCCCGAGACCACCTGGGTGTCCGCAGCGTCCGGGAGCATCTGCGAGATGCGACTGATCGCACGCTCCACTTTCTGCTCGGTCGATGCGAGGTCGACCCCGTATGTGAACTGCGCGAGCACGGTGGATGTGCCCGTGCTCGACGTTGCCGACGACGATTCGAGTTGGGGCACACCGCGCAGCGCGGTTTCGATGGGCACCGACACGTCTTTGTTGACGACCTCGGGTGAGGCTCCCGGGTAACTCGTGACCACCGCGATCGTCGGGAACTGCACCGAGGGCATCAGCTCCTGCTTGAGCGATCCGACCCCGATCAAGCCGAACACGGCGGCAACGATCGTGACGAGCGCGATCAGTGCACGGTTTTTGAGGCTGAGCGCGGTGAGCAGGTGCATGGGCACGATTATCCCATGCGGGGTGCGACATTCTGGGGTTCCCAGCTTCCGCGTGGAAGGCCGTCGTACAAAGGAGGATAATACTGGGATGCCGCAGCCCCGCACGCGCCGCACTCTCGGCGCCGTCTCCGACGCCGACTTCCAGCGCCTTGCCGAGCTCCGCCGCATGCAGACCATTGCGGTGGCCCTGCTGATCGCGATGGCAGTGCTGTTCGTCGTCTCGTTCGTGCTGCAGGCTCGCTTTCCAGCCTGGGGGTTTGTGCGCGCGGCGAGCGAGGGGGGCATGGTGGGCGCGCTCGCCGACTGGTTCGCAGTCACGGCATTGTTCCGGCATCCCCTCGGCATCAAGATTCCGCACACCAACCTCATTTCCCAGAAGAAGAATGACATCGGCGAGGGGCTGGGATCGTTCGTCGAAGAGAACTTCCTCGCCGACGAGGTCGTGCACAACAAGCTCTCGGAGATCAGCGGCGCACGCCGAGCCGGCGAGTGGCTGTCGGATCGCCGCAGCGCAGAGCGCGTCGGCGAGATGGTGGCGAATGCAGGTCTCGGAGCTCTCGCCGTGCTCGACGATGACGACGTGCAGGAGCTGATCGAGGTACTCGTGCGACGACACGTCGTCGAACCCGAGTGGGGCCCGTTACTGGGCCGCGCGACGGAAACATTCGTGGCGGGGGGTCATCACGGCGCGCTGCTCGACATCGCTGCGGATCGCCTCGCAGAGTGGCTCATCGCCCACCCGGCCGCGTTCGATCACGTTGTCTCTTCCCGCCTGCCGTCATGGGTGCCGAGCGTCGTCGATCGCTTTGTCGATAATCGACTGCATGCCGAAGCCGTGAAGTTTGCGCAGAACGTAGCGCGTGACCCTGAGCACCCCGCTCGCATCGCAATCGCCCGGTTCCTCACCGACCTTGCCGGCGACTTGCAGCAGCAGGAGCACCTGCAGCAGCAGTTGGAGTCCTTCAAACGGGAGGTCTTCGACAGCCCGCGCATTCGTGCGCTCGCAGCGAGCACCTGGCGCACGGCGCGCGCGGCGATCGTCGAGATGCTGCAGGATCCGCAGAGCGACCTGCGCGTGCGCATGGTCAGCGCAGCTCAAGACTTCGGGCGAAAACTGCAAGAGGACGCAACACTGCAGTACAAGATCGATGTCTGGGTCATGGAGGTGGTGGAGCATCTCGTGCGTACCTACCGCCATGATCTTGCCAATGTGATCACTGAAACGGTGCAGCGCTGGGATGCGCAAGAGGCGGCAGAGAAGATCGAACTGCAGGTCGGCAAGGATCTGCAGTTCATTCGTATCAACGGGACTGTCGTGGGCTCACTCGCGGGTCTCGTCATCTACACGATTGCCACGCTCGTGATCTCTCCGTTGGCTGGCATTTCGCACTGATGCCGAGCGTCGAGGTCGTTCACTCGCGATAGGCGACGGGCAGCAGCAGGTCTTGCACGCGGTCTGACGACGCGGTGTGGTCCGCCCGGGTCGCGATCGCACAGCGCTGCACTCGGCAGTCGAGGCCGTCGATCTCCGGCTCTGGCACCGTGAGCTCGACCGAGAAATCACCGTCTTCGGTGAACGCGTGCGTGGCGAAGTTGCGCCACGCCCAGTCGTTCGTCACCCATGCACTCGACAGATGGCTGAGATCGGCATCACCCGATTGGGCCCCCTCGGGAATGCCGCCCAGGCACGGCCCCGGCTTCTCGTCGGCCGTCGCGGGGATCGCGCAGATCGCCACGTATATGCCGATGCCTGCATCGAACCCGCCACCGTCAATCTGCAGTTGCTGCCCGGGCTCGAGCGCGTCGAGAACAGCCGGCGCGCCGTCGGAGTTCTGCGCGGTCAGCGTGCGCGTGCGGTCGTCGGCGCCGGTGGCGGTGACCGACGAGACGATGGTGTCGGGCACTGCCTGGCCTGACCCGCCAGCGCTGCGATGCAGCAGGATCGGCGCAACCACTGCGGCGACCGCGACGAGCACGAGCGCTGCAATGATCAGCAGCGCGATGAGCGCGATTCGTACGGGGCGTGATCGCGTCGAAAGCATGACCTCATGCTAACGCGCACGGCGTAGTGAGCAGACTCATCATGCTAGAATCTGCACCATACGTCTATGAACTGGTATCTGCCTCGGGGAGCATATCCCGCGGGGCCCGAATGTGTAAGGGGGTCACGCATGGGGCGCGGCCGTCAAAAGGCAAAGCACACCAAGGTCGCCCGGGAGCTGAAGTATTTCAGCCCGGATACGAACTACTCTGCGCTGCAACGAGAACTCTCCGCGGCCGAAGCCGCTGAGGCATCGCGCGTTCGCGAGGAAGATCCTTGGGCGGAATATGCCAGCAAGTACAACGCGGAAGACGACGACGAAGATTAAGTTCGACGCGTCGCATCGCTTCGCGGTACACGAGTAAGGGCCCCTCCTCTGGAGGGGCCCTTACTCGTGCCTGAACGCACGATCGTGAGTTCACGGCGCCGAATGCCGACGCTGCCGGCGATCGGTGTCGATTTCTGCGCGAATTCGTGGTTCACTCGCGCAGAAATCGACACCGATTCAACTGGTCGCGCTCAGTGGCCCTTGCCCTGCGCAGCGACGGCTGCAGCGCCGGCCGCAGCTGCCTCAGGATCGAGGTAACGACCCGGGCCGGTCGGCGTACCGTCATCGTTGATCTCGTAGACCAGCGGCATGCCCGTCGGAATGTTGACGCCGGCAATGTCTTCGTCTGAAATGCCGTCGAGATGCTTCACGAGCGCACGCAGCGAGTTGCCGTGCGCGGTGACGAGCACCGTGTTGCCTGCGCGGAGGTCTGTGAGAATGTCGCTCTCCCAGTAGGGCAGCATGCGATCGATCACGTCGGCGAGGCACTCGGTCTGCGGACGCTCGCCATCGATGTGCGCGTAACGGGGGTCGCCCGCCTGCGACCACTCGCTCGAGTCGTCGAGCACGGGAGGCGGGGTGTCGAACGAGCGCCGCCACTCCATGAACTGCTCTTCGCCGTACTTTTCAAGGGTCTCAGCTTTATCGAGACCCTGCAGTGCCCCGTAATGACGCTCGTTGAGTCGCCACGAGCGGCGCACCGGCACCCAGAGTCGGTCAGCGGTCTCGAGCGCGAGATGAGCCGTCTGAATCGCCCGGCTGAGCACTGAGGTGTGCAGCACGTCGGGCAGCAGACCGGCCTCGGCGAGCAACTCGCCCGCCCGCGCGGCCTCTGTGCGGCCCTGATCGGTGAGCCGCACATCGACCCATCCGGTGAAGAGGTTCTTCTGGTTCCAGTCACTCTGCCCGTGACGCAGCAGGATCAGCGTATTCGTCATACGCCCCAGTCTATGGGCGCACGATCACTGCTGTACCGCCAGAGACGCTGCAACCGAGGAATGTCTCGCGTCGCCCCGGCCTCGGGCGGCACGATCGTCTCTTGCGTCGCCGCGATGGGCTCCTCCGCGACAGCGCTCGCATCGTTACCGTTCGGCCCACTGCGCACTTCAAGGATCGCGTCTTCAGCGACCGAGCGCTTCAGCAGCGCGAGCGCGATGCCGCCCCACTCGTAGTGCAGCGCCGCGCGCGTCACACGGCCGACCGGCCGGGCCGTCGAATCGTTCGCGGATCCGGCACCCGCGAACACCAGCGCACCGGCGACCGGAAGCTCCCCTGCCAGCCCGTCGAGATGCAGCAGCGCGAGGCGCCGCGGAGGGTGCCCGAGATTGTGCACCTTCGCGACCGTCTCTTGCCCGCGGTAACAGCCCTTCGTGAGGTGCACCGCCGTGCGCATCCAGTCGAGTTCGTGCGGGATCGCCCGCTCATCGGCGTCCCCGGCCTGCGACGGGCGCCAGGCACGCACTTCGAGCGCGTCGAGCGCGAGTGAGCCCGCAGCGCGCACAACACCAGAGCGCACCAGCGCCGTCACTGCGCCGATGCGCTCTCGGGGGAAGACGAAGTGGGTGGCCGACCAATCAGCGCCCGCGTGCGGCGCATCAGAGCGGGCGTATTGCACGCCTCCGCGGCTCACCGCGGCCCAGGGGTCGTTCCATTCGACCACTGGCTCGAGTGCACGCACTGCATCGGCAGCTTCTCCCGCGAATGCGAGCACTGCAGCGTGCGACTCGCTCACATCTTCAACGGAAACGCGGAGCGCGAATCGCATGCGCTGCAGAAACTCGGTCAGAGGTGCCGCAGACCCTTGGTCGACGAGCAACCAGGTGCGCTCGCCATCGTCGATAACCCGCGCCGCGCGTTCGATGCGTCCATTGGCGTCGAGCAGCAGCGTCTCGGTGCTCTCGCCCGGCTGCAGACCGAGCAACTGCTGACTCGTCATCGAGTGCAACCAGCTCAGGCGATCCTGACCCGACACCACAATGATGCCGTGGTGCGACAGATCGACGATCGCCTTTCCCTCGTCGAGCGCACGCTGCTCGATGAGTGGCTCGCCGTAGTGTTGAGCCACACCCAAGTCGGCGTCGATAATCGCACCGGGCAGCACTGCGAAAGGATTCATGCGAGAAGCCCGTGCGTCACCGCAGTGGTGCGCTTAGCGCTGGCCTTTGAAGAGCTTGTAGATGACCGTGCCCGACACCCAGGCGATCGCGAGCGACGCCAGGCCGAGCAGTCCGAGGAAGAAGAGTTCGAGCGCGAGAAGCATGCGTCTATTCTATACCGTCGAGTCAAACAGGGAGCACGGCAGGGCTCAGTGGGAGAACAGCAACCCGATCACGTCGATAACGGCGATGACCACCACGGAGCCCGCGACACTGAATGCGACACGGGTAATGAAGCCTTCGCGCTGCGCCGTGCCGAGCTGCAGCCCGAACGTGACCAGCGTCGAGACGCCGATGGCGAGCACCAACCACGAGAAGCGGTGCTCGGGGGCGACGAGCACCGAGACGAGTACACCGATCACTGCGGCGACCGCCCAGGCAATGATGAGTCGCGAAACGTGCCACGAGTGCGCATCGGGCATCTCGGAAGTCGGAGGCGGCGTCTCGGTCATCAGGCCATTGTTCCACACCGCGGGTTTTCGACCTCTCCGCAACGTTCAATGCCGTGAAACACGAACGAAACGGCCGCGAAACAGGGCGCTGAGTACTATGAATCCAGACCAACCGGACTAGGAAGGGAGCGAATCGATGCAGCTGCTCTGCCTGTCAGATCGCGATCCTGCGGACTCGCTCCCGGGCCTCGATCTCCTGCCGCACGATGTGCGCACGTCTCCGCTCTCACTGCGGGTGCCCGAGACGATGGCCGATCGCTTCGATGCGATCCTGATCGACGGCACACTCGACGCGCGGCGTGCTCGTGCGGCGTGCCTCAGCCTCATCGACGGCAGCGATACGCCTCGCATCGTCGTGCTTCCCGAAGTCGCCTTGACCGCACTGACCCCGGATTGGGGGGTGCAAGAGCTGCTGCTGCCGACCGCCAGCCCGGTCGAAATCGAGCTGCGCTTGCGACTCCTTGAACGCCCGCAAGCCGTCGAGCAGCCTTCTGCGGTGCACGCTGCCGGCGTCGTCATCGACGAGTCCAACTTCACCGCGCGCCTGTTCGGGCGCCCGCTCGACCTCACCTACAAGGAATTCGAGCTACTCCACTTCCTGGCCGGCAACCCCGGTCGCGTGTTCACCCGCGAGCAGTTGCTCAGCGATGTATGGGGCACCGATTACTTCGGCGGCACGCGCACCGTCGACGTGCACGTGCGGCGGCTCCGTGCCAAGCTGGGCGAACACGAGGGCCTGATCAGCACGGTTCGCGGCGTCGGGTACGGCTTCGCTCGGGCTCGCACCGAGGAGGAGAGCCCCGAATGACGCGTCTCGAGTCGCACATCGCCGAACGATCGTCCGACTTCGAGACCGCCCGCGTGATCGCCCACGCTGCCGAGGCGCACGACGGCTCGGCCCCTGTTTCTGACCAGGCGATGCTCGCAGCCACTCAGGGCGAGCGCGCCCTCCTGCTCTTCTCCGATGCCGGCATTCCGAATCCCGTGGCCTTCGGCATCGTCGGCGATGGCGAGGTCGATCTCGTCGTACGTCCCGAAGCCCGAGGCCGCGGGGTCGGTCGCGCTGCACTCGGTGTGCTGCTCGAGACTGCCGGAGACGAATCTGCATCCCTCGCTTGGGCACACGGGGTGAATCCTGCCGCCGAATCGCTGCTGGCGGGAGCGGGCTTTGCACCCGTGCGGTCGCTGTACCGCATGTCGCTCGACCCGGCGCTGCTTCCCTGCGAAGGTACCGATCTGCTCGCCCTGGATGTTCCCCTGGGGTTCGCCCTGCGACCCTTCGATCCTTCTCGCGCCACTGACCCAGGGGTGTGGGTGCGCGCGAACGCAGCGGCATTCGCGACCCACCCCGAGCAGGGGCGCATCACCGAGGCCGACTTCGCCTTGATCTGCGCGGAACCGTGGTTCGACGCAGACGATTTGCTGCTCCTCATCGCCGACGCGGGTGCGGAGGCAGGGCTCGAAGCCGGCGAGGCCGCCGGATCCACCTGGATCAAGACGGTGCGCGGCGAGACGGTCGAGACCGAGCTCTACGCCGTCGGAGTTCGCCCGGATTTCGCCGGCCGCGGCTTCGGCCGCCTGCTGCTTGACGTCACGCTCGCTCGGATGGCGCAGCACTCGCCCGATCACGTCTCGTTGTATGTGGACGGCGAGAACACACGGGCCGTCGAGCTGTATGAACGCGCGGGGTTCACCATCGATTCACGCAGCCGCCAGTGGCAGCGGCCCCCAGTGTCGGTGCCGGGTGCCACAATGGACGCATGAACGACGACATCAGCGAGATTGCCGACGGCACGATCGAGCTCCCGGCCGATCGATACATCGACCGCGAGCTGAGCTGGCTCGCGTTCAATCAGCGCGTGCTCGAGCTCGCCGAAGACCCGTCGACACCCCTGCTCGAGCGTGCGAACTTCCTCGCAATTTTTGCGGCGAACCTCGACGAATTCTTCATGGTGCGCGTGGCTGGTCTGAAGCGCCGCATTGTCACGGGGCTCGCCGTGCCGACAAACGTGGGTCGCGCACCGACCGAGGTGCTCGCCGACATCAATCGGCGGGCGTACGAGCTGCAGCTGCGGCACGCCGAGTGCTTCCGCGGCGATGTCATGCCGGCACTCGCCGAGGCCGGCATCAAGATCGTCGAGTGGGAAGATCTCGACGACGCCGATCGTGAGATCCTCACCGATTACTACGAGCAGCGCATCTACCCGGTGCTCATGCCGCTCGCCGTCGATCCGGCGCACCCCTTCCCCTACATTTCGGGGCGCGCACTGAACGTCTCCATTCGCGTGCGCAACCCCAATACCGACAAGGTCGAGTTCGCTCGCCTCAAGGTACCCCAGATGATTCCGCGGTACGTACGCGTCGACGGGCGCGAGAGCGTCGACGACGTTCGGTACATCCCGCTCGAAGCGCTCATCGCGAATCAGCTCGACGGTTTGTTCCCCGGCATGGAGGTCATCGACCACCACGTCTTCCGTGTGACGCGCAACGAAGACGTCGAGATCGAAGAAGACGAGACCGAGAACCTGATTCAGGCGCTTGAAAAAGAGCTGCTGCGGCGCCGATTCGGGCCTCCCATCCGTCTCGAAATCTCAGACGACATGGACGAGGCGACGCTCGAGCTGCTCGTTCGCGAGTTCGACATCGACGAGCAGCAGGTGTACACCCTGCCTGCGCCGCTCGATCTCAGCGGCCTCTTCGCCTTGACACGCGTTGCGCGCCCCGACCTCAAGTTCACGCCCCACATTCCGGTGACTCACCCGCAGTTCCTCTCGAGCTCGCCGAGTGAGAAGCCCGACACCTTCGCCGCGATCGCGCGTCGCGAGGTGCTCGTGCACCACCCCTACGAGTCGTTCTCGACCAGCGTGCAGGCGTTCGTCGAGCAGGCGGCCACCGACCCCGACGTACTCGCGATCAAGCAGACGCTCTATCGCACGTCAGGCGATAGCCCCATCGTCGCGTCGCTCATCAAGGCTGCTGAAGCGGGCAAGCAGGTGCTCGCGCTCGTCGAGGTCAAGGCACGATTCGATGAAGAGGCGAATATCACCTGGGCCCGCAAGCTCGAGCAGGCGGGCGTGCACGTGGTCTACGGCCTCGTCGGGCTCAAGACCCACTGCAAGCTCGTTCACGTAATTCGTGAAGAGGGCGGGCGCCTTGCCCACTACTGCCATATCGGCACCGGCAACTACAACCCGAAGACGAGCCGCATCTACGAAGACTTCGGCCTGTTCACCTCATCGCCCGAGGTCGGTCGCGACGTGACGAAACTCTTCAATGTGCTCTCGGGCTACGCCATCGAGACCGATTACGACCGTCTGCTCGTCGCTCCCCTGCAACTGCGCAGCGGGCTGCTCGAACGCATCGAACGCGAGGCGGAGCACGCACGCGCTGGTCGGTCGAGCGGCATCAAGCTCAAGGGCAACTCGATGGTCGACGAAACGATCATCGATGCGCTCTACCGTGCGAGCCAGGCCGGCGTGCCGATCGATGTGTGGATGCGCGGCATCTGTTCCATCCGCGCCGAGGTACCGGGGCTCTCAGAGACGATCCGCGTGCGCTCCGTGCTCGGCCGGTACCTGGAGCACTCGCGCATCTTCTCCTTCGAGAACGACGGCGAACGGGAGGTCTTCATCGGCAGCGCAGACCTCATGCACCGCAATCTCGACCGCCGCATCGAGGTGCTCGTGCGGCTCGAAGAGCGCGAACACCTGGCGCGCATCGACCGGTTCTTCGACTTCGCGTTCAGTGACGATGTGTCGTCATGGCGCATGCTGCCCGACGGGAATTGGCACCGCTCAGTGGTCAATGCGGCCGGCGAGAAGCTCCCCGATCTGCAAGACCTCGTCATGGACGACCGCACCGAGGCGCGTCGCGCGCGCCGGGCACGTTGACACGGCGGGTGACGGGGGAAGTCTTCGCGGCGGGCACAATCTGCTGGCGACGTGAAGCGACCTCTGAAGGAGGTGCTCGCACGCTCGTACTGGTGATCCACCGCCCGAAGCGAGGCGACTATTCCTTTCCCAAAGGCAAGCTCGACCCGGGCGAGAGCATGCCCCAGGCCGCCGTGCGCGAAACTCGCGAAGAGACCGGATTCAAAGTGCACCTCGGGGCGCACCTCGGCACGATCCATTACGATCTGAGCGGCGGGCGCCGCAAGACGGTGCAGTACTGGGCGGCGCAGGTCTCCGAGCGAGTCGCGGGGGCCGGCCGTTTCCGCCCGAACAGCGAGGTCGACGCCATCGAATGGGTGCCGCTCGATGCGGTGCGCGAGCGCCTCACATATGCAGCCGACCGCGAACTCTTCGACGTCTTCCTCGACCTCGCCAGCCGCGACCTGCTCGATACGTACTCGATCACGCTGCTGCGCCACGCGAAGGCATTGCCGCGCTCGTCGAGCACCATGGCCGACCACCTGCGACCGCTCACCGCCTTCGGGCAAGACCAGGCCGAAACCCTGGTGCCGACACTCGAGGCCTTCGGTGCGAAGCGCTTCTATTCGTCGACCGCCGTGCGCTGCCGGTCGACGATCGCACCGCTCGCGCGCCATCGAGGCAAGACCGTGCGCGAGACCGACGCGATCAGCCAAGATCGTTGGGACACGGGCGACCTGTCCGAGCTACGCACGCTGCTGACGCGCATCGTTTCACGCCGTAAAAGCGCGGTCATCTGCAGCCACCGCCCGGTGCTGCCCGATCTCGCGCGCGAGCTCGCCCTCGCGACCGGCAGCCCGATCGGCGCGTATCTCGACGCGGCAGCCGCACTGCCCACCGCGGGCTTTTCGGTGTTCCACTTCGCGAAGCATCACCCCGAGGTCGGCATTCTGGGCGTCGAAACCTACCCGCTGCAGCATTGACGCGCACCGGCGAATCGTTTCACCGCACCGTAGACAAGCTGAACGGCAACGCGCACGAATGCGCGTGCATCATCTGACCTGGCGGCTTTCAGACGGCGTGAGTTCACCTGTTGTTCACCCGCTGGCAGACCTCGCGTCATGCAGGATGCTTAGCGTGGTGTCGTGGTCGTTCGAGACCATCACCTCACATCCGTTTTCCAGATTGGATCACCCTCAAGTGAAGCTTTCCGCATTCGCCAAGGTCGCCGCCATCGGTGGCATCGCCGCACTCACGCTGACCTCTTGCGCCGCGAACGAGGGCGGCAGCTCCTCCAGCGAAGAGACCTCTGCCGGTTCGAGCCTCTCGGGCGAGCTCGTCGGCGCCGGCGCATCGTCGCAGGGCTCGGCTCAGGAGGCCTGGGTCGCCGGCTTCCAGACCGCCAACGCTGACGTCACCGTCAACTACGAGCCCTCGGGCTCGGGTGCGGGTCGCGAGACCTTCCAGCAGGGCGCCAGCGCGTTCGCCGGCTCGGACCGCGCGTTCAAGACCGACGAGATCTCGGCCGGCCCCTTCGAGGGCTGCGCGACCGGCGACATTGTCGAGTTCCCCGCGTACATCTCCCCGATCGCGATCATCTTCAACGTCGACGGTGTCGATTCGCTGAAGCTCGATGCATCGACCGTCGCCCAGATCTTCTCGGGCAAGATCACCAAGTGGAACGACGCAGCGATCACCGCGCAGAACGAGGGCGTCGAGCTCCCCGATGCGAACATCACCGCGGTGCACCGCTCCGATGACTCGGGCACCACGGGCAACTTCACCGACTACCTGGGTGCAGCGGCTTCGACCGACTGGACCGTGGGCTCGGTCGAGACCTGGCCGACCGAGTTCGGCGGCGAGGGTGCACAGGGCACCTCGGGCGTCGTCTCGGCAGTCAAGAACGGCACCGGCACCATCGGCTACGCCGACGCATCGCAGGCAGGCGACCTCGGCACCGTCGAGATCAAGGTCGGCGAAGAGTACGTCGCTTACTCCCCCGAGGCTGCAGCCGCAGTCGTCGACGCGTCGCCGCTCGAGGAGGGTCGCACCGACCACGACCTCGCGATCGCTCTCGACCGCACCTCGACCGAGGGCGGCGTCTACCCGATCGTGCTCGTGAGCTACCTCGTCGGTTGCGAAGAATACGCAGATGCCGCGAACGCTGAGCTCGTGAAGTCGTACTTCAGCTACATCGTGAGCGAGGACGGCCAGAACACCGCCGCCGAGGCTGCGGGCAGCGCCCCGATCTCGAACGATCTCCGCACCAAGGTGCAGACCGCGATCGATTCGATCAAGTAATCCCCGTGAGAGCGGCGGGCACGATGCAGTTCGTGCCCGCCGCTCTCCGCAGGTCGGGCTCCCTCGACCATCCTCGACTCATTCTCCCCTCAACCCCGGAGACACAGTGACCGCCACTTCCGCCCCTGCCAAGCCGGTGCTCAGCCTCGGCGACCGCGTGTTCTCACGCTCCGCGGTCTTCGCGGGCAGCATGATTCTCGTCACGCTCGCCGCAGTCGCCATCTTCCTCATCGTGCAGAGCATCCCCGCGTTCGTCGCGACCGATGAAAGCGCTTCACTGCTCACCAGCAACTTCTGGGCCTACGTCGGCCCCCTCGTCTTCGGCACCGTCTGGGCCGCGGCTCTGGCGCTGCTGATCGCACTCCCGCTCGCCATTGGCATCGCACTCTTCATCTCGCACTACGCGCCCCGTCAGCTCGCGCAGGTGCTCGGGTACATCGTCGATCTGCTCGCCGCCGTGCCCAGCGTGGTCTTCGGTCTCTGGGGCATCGGCGTGCTCGCGCCGGCTGCCCGCCCGATCTTCGAGTGGCTGAACACCTACCTGGGGTGGATCCCGCTCTTCGGCGGCACCGTCAGCGGCACGGGCCGCACCATTCTGACTGCGGCACTCGTGCTTGCGGTGATGATCCTGCCGATCATGACCGCGATCTGCCGCGAGATCTTTCTCCAGGCTCCCCGACTGCACGAGGAAGCCGCACTCGCACTCGGCGCGACCCGCTGGGAGATGATTCGCATGGCCGTGCTGCCGTTCGGCCGCCCGGGCATCGTCTCGGCCGCCATGCTCGGCCTCGGCCGCGCGCTTGGCGAGACGATGGCCGTCGCCATGGTGCTCTCGGCGACCGGCCTGGTCACGTTCCGGTTGCTCACTTCCGAGAACCCCTCCACGATCGCCGCAAACATCGCGCTGTCGTTCCCTGAGGCTTACGGCGAGAACATCAACGTGTTGATCGCCACCGGCCTCATCCTGTTCGTCGTCACCTTCCTGGTGAACGCGCTGGCTCGCTGGATCGTGAGCCGCCGCGCCGAGTTCTCGGCGGCGAACTGATGCTCCAGACGACCGAACCGACTCAAGAGGGGACCACTTCCGTGGCCATCACCGTTCGCCCCGTCCGCGCAGGGTCTTCCCTCGCCGGCAACCGGCTCTCGCGCTCCACACCGTGGGTCGTGCTCGCCGCGTGCCTGGCCGCATCACTCGCGCTCTTCGGTCTGCTCGCCGCGGCGAGCGGCGCCGAGTTCTCGCCCGTCGGTGCGGTCCTGGTCGGCGCCATCGCCTACGTGATCGTCATCACGATTATGTCGGCGAGCGTCGAAGGATCGCGCCAGGCGATGGACCGCTTCATCACCGCGATCGTCTCGGGCGCCTTTCTGCTCGCGATGGTGCCACTCGTGTCCGTGGCCTTCACGGTTGTCTCGAACGGCGTCGCACGCTTCGACTCGGAGTTCTTCAACTCCTCGATGCGCAACGTCACCGGTGAGGGCGGCGGCGCGCTCCACGCGATGATCGGCACGCTGCTCATCACGCTGGCGGCCACCATCATCTCGGTGCCGCTCGGCCTCATGACCTCGATCTACCTGGTCGAGTACGGCCGCGGAAAGGTCGCGAAGACCATCACCTTCTTGGTCGACGTGATGACGGGCATCCCCTCGATCGTCGCGGGTCTCTTCGCCTACGCGCTGTTCGCGCTCTTCTTCGGGCCAGGCGTGCGCATGGGCATCGTCGGCGCCGTGGCGCTCTCCGTGCTGATGATCCCGGTCGTCGTGCGCTCGAGCGAAGAAATGCTGCGTCTTGTACCCAACGAACTGCGCGAAGCCTCGTACGCGCTGGGCGTGCCGAAGTGGCGCACCATCATGAAGGTCGTGCTGCCCACCTCGATTGCGGGTATCACCACCGGCATCATGCTCTCGATCGCGCGCGTCATCGGCGAGACGGCCCCGCTGCTCATCACCGCCGGATTCACGGCATCGATGAACTACAACCTCTTCTCCGACCGCATGCAGTCACTGCCCGTCTACGTGTACACGCAGTTCATGAACCAGGGCAACCCGGCCGAAGCGTTCATCGACCGCGCCTGGGCCGCCGCCCTCGTGCTGATCCTCATCGTCATGGCACTCAACCTGCTCGGGCGTCTCATCGCCCGCTGGTTCGCCCCGAAGTTCGGCCGCTAGCCGGCGGCCCTGCAGACCCACACCGACTCCCGAACGAAAGAATCACCATGTCGAAGCGCATCGAGGTCAACGACCTCAACGTCTACTACTCGAAGTTCCTGGCGGTCGAAGGGGTGTCGATCAACATCGAGCCCCGCAGCGTCACCGCCTTCATCGGCCCCTCGGGCTGCGGCAAGTCGACCTTCCTGCGCACGCTGAACCGCATGCACGAGGTCATCCCCGGCGCTCGCGTCGAGGGCGAGGTGCTGCTCGACGGTGAAGATCTCTACGGGCAGGGCGTTGATCCGGTGCTCGTGCGCCGTCAGGTAGGCATGGTGTTCCAGCGGCCAAACCCGTTCCCCACGATGTCGATTCGCGAGAACGTGCTCGCCGGCGTGCGCCTCAACGACCGTCGCATGTCGAAGAGCGACTCTGACGCACTGGTCGAGAAGTCGCTCACCGGCGCAAACCTCTGGAACGAGGTGAAGGATCGCCTCGACAAGCCGGGCTCGGGCCTCTCGGGCGGGCAGCAGCAGCGTCTCTGCATCGCACGCGCGATCGCGGTGTCGCCCGACGTGCTGCTGATGGACGAGCCGTGCTCGGCGCTCGACCCGATCTCGACCCTCGCCATCGAGGATCTCATCGATCAGCTCAAGCAGGAGTACACGATCGTGATCGTGACCCACAACATGCAGCAGGCCTCGCGCGTCTCGGATCGCACGGCGTTCTTCAACATCGCGGGCACCGGCAAGCCGGGCAAGCTCATCGAGTTCGACGACACCTCGACGATCTTCTCGACCCCGTCGGTGCAGGCCACCGAAGACTACGTCTCGGGCCGCTTCGGGTAAACCCGAGGTCGGGATCGCGAACGCCCCGGTGCACGCCTGTCGATGGCGGCACCGGGGTGTTCGCGTTGCCGCTCAGTTCTCGATACGGTTCGGCATTTCGTCGGCCGTCGGCATGCGGTCGCGATCGTAGGTGATCTCGGTGTAGCCGTGCGGCACCGGAGTACCGTCGGGCCCGATGTTCACAAAGACGATGCGCTCGATCGAGAGGATCGTCTTGCGCGTGATCATGTTGCGCACGACCGCCCGCATCGTGAGCGATGTACGGCCGAACTCCGTCGCGACGAGTCCCATCTCGATGAGGTCGCCCTCGCGCGCCGACGCCTCGAAGTTGATCTCCGAGATCAGCTTCGTCACCACATGCGGGTTGCCGAGCTGTATGATCGCGTAGATCGCGGCTTCTTCGTCGATCCATTTGAGCAAGCTGCCGCCGAAGAGCGACCCGTTCGCGTTCATGTCTTCGGGGCGCACCCACTTGCGCGTCGAGAAGTTGATGCCGTCTGCGTGCTGAAGCGGAGATCTCATACCCCGAGCTTAGAACGCGTGTGTTTTGAGATCGCGACCGGTTCGCGGCGTGCGCCTGACGCACTCTCAGACCCGCTGGGCAGAAAAGACCGAGCCGCAGAAACGCCTCTCGGCGGAAGGCCGCTCGAAGCGGCGAAAATTGGAGCCCGGGGTTACTGCGGCCCGGCGTGCACCAGTTTATCAAACGGGCTCAGGGCCGCGTCGGCGCGGCGTCAGCGGAGGGCGAACACTGCGATCGGTCTTCCTCGCGCGTCCGATGATCTCGACGTCGATCAGGAGAGCGTGCCGTCTCGCCAGCGTCGGGCACCGCCGTGCAGGTCGTGGGCGAGCGTGGAGTAGCGCAGCGCGCGTCTTGTCAGCTCTTCAGCGTGCGCGTCGTCGAGCACGTCACGCGCGTCGGCGAGATCGGCGGCACCGAGCGACATGATGCGGCAGTAACTCGCTGCGCGATCGAGCGCTCCTCCGAGGTCGCCCGCGAACACTCCGCGCAAAATCGTGTCGCACAGGTGTGAAATCGAGTCGGGTGTGACCGGCTCGACTGCGCCGGCGACGATCGGGTCGATAGTGACGGTGACCGCGGCGCCGCGGCGGAAGAGGTCGGCTGATCCGGCAGGATCTGCATCGACCACGCGACGCAACAGGTACAGGCGCCAGAGCAGGCCCGCGAGCGAGTGCGCGCTCTCCCCCGCCCACAGCTCCGCAATGTCATCGAGGCCAGAGCCCGCCGCGAGGCCGACGACGCGCTCGACCACCTCGGGGTCGGCGACGCGTCGCACGCGATCGAGCAGCGCCCAGGAGGTCTCCTGGGCGAGGCGCTGAGCTGCTCCGGGTTCATCGGATCCGATGATCCAGTCGAAGGTGAAGCTCGGCTGCAGCACGGGGCGCTGGTGATCGCGGGACATCGGCCTCTTCTCGAGTTCGGGGTGGCAGACCACGCGAGTCTACGCCGCAGGCGTCGCGTGTGCGCACATGTCGTACGCGGGCTCGAGCGGTATCTTGGAAGGAACAGCTTGTATCGGTAGGGCGTCGCGTTGCAGACCCGCCGCCGGGGGTGCAACCCCCTGGGGCTGTGAACCGATCGATGGCAGGGTGGAACGTGTTCTCGCACCGAGAATGTTCCCGAACTCCTGAGGAGGATCAGTATGAGTGCATCGGACAAGATTTCTGCCGCAGCTGACAAGCTGAAGGGCAACGCGAAGGAAGCCGTCGGTCGCGTGACCGGCGATGACGAGAAGGTCGCCGAGGGCAAGCTCGACCAGGCGAAGGGCGACCTCAAGAGCGCCGGCGAGAAAGCCAAGGACACCGCGAAGGATGCCTTCGGCAACTGAACCGCCGCACGGCGAAACGGCCCCGCTCTCCCATCCGGGAGCGGGGCCGTTTCATATGCGGTGTTGGTGCCCCCAGTAGGGATCGAACCTACGACCTGCGGATTAAAAGTCCGTAGCTCTACCGCTGAGCTATAGGGGCCAACCCGATCAAGCTTAGCGGATCGCACGGCCTCGCTGTCGCCCTGGCGACTCAGGCGCGGGATCCTCAGTGAATAAAGGCCAGCAGCGCAGCGACTCCGATGAAGAGCGCACCGAAGACGGTATTAAGCACGCGCTGCCCAGGCATCGTCGCCGAGTATCGTCGGAATGGGCGCGCCGCTACGGCGAAGAACCCCCACATGACGGCAATGTCGACACACACGACGGTCGTCGCCAGCACCGCGTACTGGGGTGCGAGCGGCAGGTCCGACCGGATGAACTGCGGCACGAACGCGAGGAAGAAAACGATCGCTTTGGGGTTCAGCAGGTTCACCCAGAATCCACGTCGCAGCATGGACCAGTGCCCACCGGAGTCAATGGCATCTTCGCCGCGGTCGACGATCTCACTGGGCCTCGTCAGGATGAGCCTCAGACCAAGGTAGACGAGGTACGCCGCCCCCGCGTAACGAATCACGTTGAACAGCAGAGGGCTGCCGGCGACCAGCACCCCGACCCCGGCGGCGACAATCACGAGATGCACCAGCAAGGCGAGCTGCTGCCCCGCGATGCCCCAGATCGATCGACGCCAACCGAAGGTCATCGAGTTCGACATCGTGTTGATCGCCCCTGCTCCTGGCGTCAAGCTGATGACGACCGATGCAGTAAGTAGGGAGAACCAGATCGCAGGAGCCACCCAGACAGTGTATGGCCGAGCGCAACACCGCGATTTCACATCGCCTCAGCACGACTGATAGAGTAAACCGCTGTTAGGGTCTGTGGCGCAGTTGGTAGCGCGTCTCGTTCGCAATGAGAAGGTCAGGGGTTCGATTCCCCTCAGATCCACCAGTTAGGGCCTCGGTTTCTTCTCGAAGCGGGGCTCTTTTTTGATCTTTACGCACCTTTTGCACTGCGCCGAGAGCGAAGTCCGTTGCGCCAGGCAGCCGAACCCCGTGAACTCGTACGCATGAGACGAGTATTGGTGCTGGGTGGAACCGGCTGGTTGGGGCACGAGATTGCGCGGGCGGCGCGCGACGGCGGAGCCAAAGTGACGTGTCTCGCGCGCGGCGATTCGGGCGACGTTCCTGTCGGCACGCAACTCGTGCGCGCCGACCGCAGTCTTCCAGGCGCCTATGACCGGGTCATGAACGAATGGGATGACGTGATCGAGCTCTCTTCAGAACCACAGCTCGTACAATCCGCACTCGACGCGCTGGCGCCCCGCGCGTCTCACTGGACGCTCGTCTCAACCGTGTCCGTATATGCCAACAACAGCACACCCGGAGCCGACGAGTCAGCCGAGGTGGTTGAGCCACGGGATCTTACACGCTACGCGGACGCCAAAGTCAGCGCTGAACGCGTCTCACGCGCATGCCTCCAAGACCGCCTACTCATCGCCCGTCCTGGCCTGATTGTCGGACCCGGCGATCCGAGTGACCGGCTCGGCTATTGGCCCGCCCGATTGCACCGAGGCGGACGGGTACTCGTTCCGACAATGAATCGGCGATTTGTGCAGTTCATCGATGTTTCCGATCTCGCAGCATGGATCGTAACGGCCGGCGCCGACCAGATCACCGAAACTGTCAATGCCGTCGGCCCGGCACACACGATGGAAGACTTCTTTCGCGCGGCACGTCAGGTTGCTGAGTTCGACGGCAGTCTGATCACCGTCGACGACGATGCGCTTCTCAGCGGCGGCGTGCAGCATTGGGCCGGCCCCCGGTCGCTTCCGCTGTGGCTCCCAACACAAGCTGCCGGGTTCGCACAGCGCGACGGAGCGGCCTTCATGTCTACCGGAGGTCGACTGCGATCGCTCCAGGACACGTTGATCCGCGTACTCACTGACGAACTGGCGCGGGGTCGCGATCGGCCCCGCCGTGCGGGGTTGAGCGCCGCCGAAGAACGCGACATTCTCAGCGAACCCCGGTAGCCGGCCAGGCGCTGACACACGGAAAGACGTTCACCACTGCGTTCAGGCAGCAAGCAACAAAGCGCCTGAATGCTTGTTGGTTCCCCAGTTACCCCGCCGCACGCTTCACGAGGCTGAGCAGCAGCGTCTCGTCCGCGTCTGAAAGCTCCAGAATGCCGTATGCACTCGGCCACATGCCGCCCTCGCGAATCAATGTCGCATCTTCGAATCCGAATGTCGACGTGCTCGTCTGATACTTCGAGGCTGCCATGAAGAAGCACAGCACTTTGCCGTTCAGATAGTAGGCCGGCTGGCCGTAACGCAGTTTGGGCAGCAGGTGCGGCACCTGTTCGAGAATCACCTCGTGAAGTCGAAGCGCGATCACCTGCTCATCAGGCGTCATCGCCGCGATGATCTTGCGCACCTCGGCGTCGCCGTTCTCCCGCTTTTTCAGTTCGGCAGCACGCGTCTTGAGCGCTTTTCGCTCTTCGGCAGAGAGCGTTTCAGTATCGTTCGGCATCGAAGTCCCTTCGGTTGTGCACTCGTGGTGCCAGAGTAATCGTCTCTTCCGCTACAGACTTCTCGAATCGTGATCGCATCGCGTCGAAGCCAGTCCCTGGATCACGACCATTGCAATAGGCGCAGACAGGCGTTCAAGGCATCCCAGCGCCGACGCCCTTAGAGTGAGTACCGTGCCAGTTCCCAATACCGCCCAGCCCAAGATCGCTCGACGTCTGCTCCGCGATGAGGCGCACGACCTCATCCGCGACGCCATTCTCGACGGCACGCTCGCCCCCGGTGAACAACTCGACGACGCCAGTTTGCAGGAGTGGCTCGGCATCTCTCGCACACCGATCCGCGAGGCCATCATCGCCCTGCAGGTCGAGGGCTTCGTGGAAATCGCCGCGCAGACGCATACTCGGGTGGTGAACCCGGGCCCCGAGCAGGTCATGCACTCTATTCAGACCGTGGGCGTCATTTTCGGCGGCGTACTCCGCACCGTCGTGCCTCGTCTCTCCGATCGCCTCCGTTCGCAGATTTTCGATCTGGTCGAACGGGCTAACCGGGCGATCGCGAACGCCGAAGCGCGCACCCATATGGAAGTTACGCTCGAGTATTATCGATTGCTCATCACCCACTGCCCGAACCCGACAATGCAGCGCATCGCCGACTGGGCCGTCACGTCACTGAGTTTTCATTACAGCATTACCGTCGATCAGCGCACACCCAACTGGGACATGCTGGCCTCTGGCTGGCTTCGCATGCACGATGCCATCATCGCCGGAGATGCGGTCGCCGCGGAACTCGCGTGCGAAGAGATGCACCTGCTGCCTCGCGCGGGCAACGATTGGGCACCGCCCACCTGGCACCAGGAGCAACAGGCGTCGCAGGTCTGACCCCCACTCTGGGTACGCGGTGATGAGTGGGGCGCAAGCGACAATGCTTCCACTCGCAACGCAGGTGTCGGATCACACGAAACGAGCCACCCAGAAGTGCTCGGGTGGCTCGCCGCACGTGGTGGGACCAGGGCGCACCTCCGGCAGTTGAAACACTGCGGCTGTGCCCGCACCATCAGAGAGTGCTTTGAGCATAGTTGAACCTATGCGTTTTATTAAGGTTTAAGTTTTAGATTCAAAGTGGAGTGAGTTCGCAAATGAGTTCGCAACGCAATCGCTGACGCTTCGACAATCACGCCCGACAATCGCATCTAAAATTTCAGAACATCAACCGATCGGTCGATCCGCCACTCCGCCACTCCGCCACTCCGCCACTGAAACATACCTTTGAGAGTGAGGATGCGGCACCCCGCCCGCTTCCTCCTCACGTCACCATCGCCGCACCACATGCGGCACGACCGAAGGATCTCACGCGAACAAGATCACCCGTATCGGCGCCACCGGCGTCCTCGCAGCCGCCCTCGCCGGCGGCATCGCTCTCCCCGCGAATGCCGTCGCACCCGCGCCGAGCAACACGACCGCCGGTATCTCGACGGTCGCTTCGACCACTGGCGCCCCGACCATCCAGGTCGACGCCGTACAGCCCGATACCCAGCAGGTGCAGCTCTCGGGCACCGCGGCAGCGCGCACGACCGTGTACATCGAGCGAGCTGCTGCGGGCCGTTATGTGCGCGTCGCAACGGTACAGTCGAACACGCAGGGCGCGTGGAGCGCGAAGGTGACGGGCACCTACGGCGATAACACGTTCCGCGCCCGCACCGTCGGCGCTCCGACGAACGATGGGCGCTCATACACGGGCGTCACGATCGACCGTGCGCAGAGCACGGTGCAGTTCGCCGCTCAGGTTACATCGGTGGATCGCGCCGCAAAGCGCGCCGTCGTCTCGGGGACCGCGACACCGGGCACTCAGGTCAGCATCACCTACGACCTGAAGAGCTTCACGGCCACCGCCGACATCGCCGGTGCATGGTCGGCCACGATCTCCGCAACGAGCTGGAACGATGACTGGGCCGGCGCTGCTGAGGGCTCGAAATCGGTCGATGTCAGCTCGTACGCCATGGGCGAGTACCGCACCATCGCATTCTGAACAGCACCGCGCCTACAGCCCCGCTGACTCGTAGAGCGCCTCGACCGCGTCGACGACCTCTTCCGAGTCGCGGTCTGCGTCGGATCGCAGGGCCTGTACTCGCTCGGTGAATGCTGGCCCGAGCGCGTCGAGACGTGCACGCCATGCCTCGGCGCGCTCCTGCCAGTAGGCCACGCACTTGTAGTTCGCAGCGGGGAGTTGCTGCTCGTGGCGCAGATACTTGCGCACCGCACGGTTGAGCCGCCCCTCGGTCGACACCCAGACGTACGTCGACGCATCAGGGTTGAGCTCGCGCAGCGCATCGAGCACGCGACTGTCGGCATGCCCGTTGCCCGAGCCGTCGAGCCAGCGGTATTCGACGCCCGGGGCATCCGCAAGGAGCCGACGCTCGGCATCTCCCACCTCGAGCAGCAGCACGGTCTCGACGTCGTCAGGAGTCTCCTCAGCGATGCGCAGCGCCGCTGGCAGTCCCGGTTCGTCGGCGACGAGAATCTGTCGCTTGAGCAGGTCCGGTCGCTCATACAGCCCGCACGGCGGGTTGATACCGACCGCTTGCCCAGGCCGGGCCTGGAGCGCCCACGCCGCGGCGATCCCGCCCTCGTGCACCACGAAGTCGACGTCGACCTGCCCCGCGCGATGCGCCCGGATCGTGTAGACGCGCATCTCCGACGGCTCGACGCCTTCGGTGTACTCCCAGCCGCGCAGCGACGTGATGAACGGCAGCCGCACCTCGTCGTCGGGGGTGTCAGGGAAGAACATGCGCACGTACTCGTCACCGATGCCCGTGGTCGGGTAGTCGACCAAATCGTCGCCGCCGAACACCACGCGCACCATTCCCGGCCCGAGACGTCGCACATCGACCACCTCGGCGCGGTGAATGCGGGGCACGTACGATGCGGGGAATGGTGATGCGGTGTCGGTCATGGGGTCCTCTCGGGGCGGGCCGGTCGGTGTGCGGCCTCAGGAGCATCCGCACGAAACGGATCAGAAGTTGTCGAATGCCTCGACGTGATCGGCGATATCGTTCACGAAGCTCGTGTAGGTGAGCGCGAAGCCGAAGCGCTGCGCGAGGTTTCCGTCGATCCAGTGGCCGGCTTCGACGGCGGGCACGCGGGCGAGCAGCGGATCGAGTTCCATGTCTTCCTCAGCCTTGTACACGAATACCACGTCAGCGTCGCCGAGTGCGCTCACCGCATTCTCGAAGCTCAGCATGTGGCCGATGCCGTTCTGGTTCGGCGGTGCCGAGCTGATCTGCTCATTGTCGAGAATCGTGAAGCCCAGTGCCGGCAGCACGACCTGATAGACCGACTCGTCTGAGATCACGGTGAAGTTGTCGGTCGGCGTATGGATGACCGTGGCGCTCTTGCCCGCGACGCGATCGCCGATCCGCTGTTTCGCATCCGCCACCGCATCTTCGTAGCCCTCGATCGCCTCGTCAGCCTCGTCGGTGCGGCCGAGCAAGGTGAGCTGATCCGTCATCGACACGAACGGGTCATCGGCCGACGCGCCCGCGACATCGAGGCCATCGTTCACCGCGAGCACGGGGGCGATCTCGTCGAGCTTGAAGTCTTCGCCCTCGTAATAGTTCGCCCAGCCCGAGCCCACCACGATGAGGTCGGGGTCGTATGATGCGATCTCTTCGCGGTTCAGGTCGAACGCCGTGTTCTTGAGGTGCGCGGCATCGTCGCTGACGAGCGGCGACAGCGGGCTGTCGTCGTCGAATGCGGTCGCCACGATCGGGTAGTCGGCGAGCAGCGACATCTCGAGCCCGCTGCGGCTGTCGAGCACGACCACACGCTCGGGCTCTACGGGAATCGTGGCCTCGTAGCCCTCGTATGAGAAATCGATGGTCTCGGCGGATCCGCCCGACCCCACGGCTTCCGCAGACGGTTCCGCGGAACAGCCTGCGAGCAGCCCGACCGAGAGCAATCCGGCGAGCGAGGCGGTGATCGCACGGCGCACGGCAGGGCGCGCGGTGGTACGGGTCGCGGAGGGTGAAGCGAGAGTCATGTCAGTCCTTGGTCGTTCGGAGACGGGGTACCGGCGCGGAGCGCCACGATCCACGCTAGGGAGCCGCGGCGACGCTGGGCGGACGAGTCGCGTCGCGTTCCGGACGCACGGGCGGGGTGCCGCTGCGATCGCGGCCGAGCGGCACGACCATCGGAGTGCCCGTCACCGGGTCGGGCACGACGCGGCACTCGAGCCCGAACACCTCGTGCACAAGATCCGCATTCACGATCTCGGCGGGGGCGCCCTCGGCCACGATCGCGCCGTCTTTCATCGCGATGAGGTGCGTCGCGTAGCGGGCGGCGTGGTTGAGGTCGTGCAGCACCGCGACGAGCGTGTTGCCCGCGAGGTGCAGGTCGGTGAAGAGCTCGAGCAGCTCGATCTGGTGCGAGATATCGAGAAAGGTGGTCGGTTCGTCGAGCAGCAGGAGCGGGGTCTGCTGCGCCAGCACCATGGAGACCCAGACGCGCTGACGCTGCCCGCCCGACAACTCGTCGACCAACCGGGGCGAGAGCTCGGTGACCCCGGTCGCAGCCATCGCTTCGACCACGGCGCGCTCATCGTCGTCGGTCCACTGACGAATGAGCCCCTGGTGCGGGTAGCGCCCGCGCGCGACGAGGTCGGCGACCGTGATGCCGTCGGGCGCGAGCGAGGTCTGCGGCAGCAGCCCGAGGCGCTTCGCAACCTCCTTCGCCTTGTAGGTCGAGATCGCTTTGCCGTCGAGCAGCACCTCGCCCTGCTGCGGCTTCAGCAGCCGCGAGAGCGCGCGCAGCAGCGTCGACTTGCCGCAGGCGTTCGGCCCGACGATCACCGTGAACGAGTGGTTCGGGATCGCGACCGTCAGGTCATCTGAGATGACCCGCCGGTCGTAGCCGATGCGCGCCGACTCGACGCGCAGGCGGGCAGGTGCAGAGTCTGTGGACGTCACAGTCGCCTCCGTGCTTCGTGGATGAGGAGCCAGATGAGATAGGCGCCGCCGATCACGACCGTGACGATGCCGACCGGCAGCATGGCGGGGAGCGCGTGGAGCGCGACAAAGTCGGAGGCGGCAAGCAACGCGGCACCCATGAGCGCGGACGCCCCGATCGAGACGCCGGCGACGCGGGTCACCCGACGCGCGATCTGCGGGGCGGCGAGCGCCACGAACGCGATGGGCCCGGCCGCCGCGGTGACCACGGCGATGAGCGCCACTGACACGAGCATCAGCGCGAGGCGCGCCGCCTCGACGTGCACCCCCAGAGCCTGGGCGGCGTCGTCGCCGAGTTCGAGCTGCCGCAGCGGGCGAGAGAGCACGAGCGCCAGAGCGAGCAGTACGATCACCAGCGCACTGCCGACGCCGGCCTGCGCCCACGTGATGCCGTTGAGCGACCCGGCACCCCACACGGCCGCGATGAGCGCCTGGTCGAGGTCTGCGGTGAGCATCAGCCACGTGTTCACCGACCCGAGCATCGCCGACACCGCGATGCCCACGATGATGAGCCGGAAGCCCTGCACGCCGCGGCTGAACGCGAGCACGTACACGAGCAGCGCCGTCGCGAGCCCACCGGTGAAAGCTCCGGCCGCGACCTCGAGGTAGGTGCCGCCGAGCACGATGATGACGATGAGCGCGCCCGTGTACGCTCCCGCCGAGAAGCCGACGATGTCGGGGCTCGCCAGCGGGTTGCGCGTCAGCGACTGGAAGATCGCACCGCTCGCGCCGAGCGCCGCTCCGGATACGATCGAGGCGAGCACACGCGGCATGCGCCACTCCACCACCACGGTGCGCGTGAAGTCGTCGACGCCCGAGAACAGCGCGTGGCCGACCTGACTCAAGCTGAGGGAGTACTCGCCAAACACCAATCCCAGCACGCCGAGCACCAGGCAGGCCACGAGCAGCATGACGCCGATGATCACCGAGCGCACGTCGACACGCAGCCAGACGCCGCGGGCATGCCACCGGTGTACGGTGCGCCCGAAGTCCACGCGATCCTGAACGTCGCTCACAGCCCACTCGCCTTTCGGCGTCGAATCAGCACAATCAAGAACGGAGCGCCGACGAACGCCGTGACGATGCCGACCGGAATCTCGGCCGGGCGCATGACGAGGCGCCCGAAGATGTCGGAGACGAGCAACAGGATCGGCGCGAGCACCACGGTGTACGCGAGAATCCATCGCTGATCGGGGCCCACGAACCAGCGCGCCACGTGCGGCACCATGAGCCCGACGAACCCGATCGGGCCGGCGATCGCGGTGGCACCGCCGGCGAGCAGCGTGATCGCGATGATGCTGATGATACGCGTGCGCAGCACGTTCGCCCCGAGCGCGGCCGCCAGATCCTCACCGAGGGCGATCGCGTTCAGCGAGCGCGCCACGACCGCGGCGAGCACGAGCCCGACGGCGAGAAATGGCAGCACCGGGAGCACCACCTCGAGGCTGCGCCCCACCACGGTGCCGGCGCCCCAGTTGCGCATCGCGTCGAACGCCTTCGGGTCGAGCAGCGTCAAGCCGCTGGTCAGACCGCCGAGCACCGCACCCAGCGCGACACCCGCGAGCACGAGCCGCAGCGGGTCCGCTCCCCCGCGGCCGGCCGCACCGATGGCGTACACCGCGATCGACACCGTAAGCGCCCCGGCGAACGCGAACCACAGGTAGCCCGATATCGATGCCACCCCGAAGCCGCCGATGCCGACCGCCACAGCGAACGCGGCGCCCGAGTTCACCCCGAGAATGCCGGGATCGGCGAGCGGGTTACGGGTGAGCGCCTGAATCAGCCCGCCCGACACCCCAAGCGCCGCCCCGACCACGATCGCGACGACCGTGCGCGGAATGCGCAGGTCAAGAATGACGAACTGCGCCTCATCGCCGCTCGGCGCGAAGACGGCATCGCGCACCACGTCGAACCCCAGGTCGCGCGACCCGACCATGATGCTCAGGATCGCCACCGCGCCGAGCACTGCCGATGCCACGCAGAGCACGAGCGCCCGCGACGCGTTGCCCGACGCGAGGCCGACGGACGTCGCTCTCGGGCGGGTGAGAGTGTCACTCAACGTGAATCGGGCTCCGTAAGGATCGAAGGGATGGGTGAGGGGCTGCGGGGGTCGGCGCCGGGTGTCGTGACGACTCCGGGCGCGCTTCAGCGCACGAATTCGACGCTACGCGGCTCTGGGCGGTGCGGGAAGACAGTCGGTGTCGCGATCCGGACACCCGTCGGGCGACTCACAACCGGCCCGCGATATCACCCGGGGTCGACCCCACGACTTTGCGGAAGGCCGCGACGAACGCGCTCGTCGTACGATAGCCGACCTGCCCGGCAACCGTCTTCACCGGCACGCCGCCTGCCAGAGCACCGAGTGCCGCCTGCATGCGCACGAGCCTGCGCCAGGCTGCGAAACTCATCGCCACCTCGGCAGCGAAGATTCGACTCACCGTGCGCGCTGTCACATTGATGTCGCTCGCCCACTGTTCGAGCGAGCGATCGTCGGCCGGGTCAGCGATGACGCGCGCAACCAGCGGGGCGAGCCGCGCGTCTGGCGGCAACGGTACGTCGAGCTGCACCGACTCCGTCGCCTCGAGCATGTCCATGCAGACCTGCTGGGCGCGCAGCCGCTGCACGTCGCTCATGGCCGCGTGCTTCAGATGCATCAGCAGCTGCCGCACGGCCGGATGAATGCGCACCGCCGTCGTCGCGGGCCACGTCTTCGTCCAGCTGTCGAGTGCGAAGTAGGTAGCGCGCACCGCCGTGCGGTCACTAGTTGAACCCTCGTGCTCCACTCCCGCCGGAATCCAGACGCCGACACCGGGCGTGACCGTCCACTGCCGCCCGTCGACCACCATGTGCGCGACGCCGCTGTCGGTCCAGAGGAGCTCGTGCTCGACGTGGCGGTGCGGCGGCCAGGCGAGGCCGTGGTCGGGCTGCAACACGGTCGTCGCGAGAAGAAAGTGCCTCGGGACTTCACGTGCCGCGTCTCGGGTTGCCGCGCGATGTGCGCGAGTCGGAGTTGCTGACGGCGCCAGTGCCTGCCCCGGAGCCGTCGCCGGAGCAGTCGGCGCGGAGGGCGCATACGGGGCGGAGAGCAGAATCATGGAGACCTCAAGAAGCACGTGTGCAGGTAAGTTCAACCTAACATACGTGTGATGAGGACCTCGGGTGCCTCAGCTCGCGTTGCGACGGCGACGCAGTGCGGCGTCGAGGTCGGGGAGACCATCGGCGGTATCGCCGACCACGCCCATGCGGCGCAGGCGGTCACTCGCCGCGTCGCGCTGCGCCTGCACTTCACGAGCCCGAACCGCGGCACGCTGGCGCTCTTCGTCACGGGCGCGCTCCTGCTGACGTTGGTGCTCTTCAGCGGCGGCCGACGCCGCAGCGCGTGCCGGCGACGCCTCCGCAGCCGACTGCGCCAGCTGCTGGCGCACCTCGCGCAGCAGCATCGAGTCCGTCTGGTTCACCTTCTGAGCCGGGCGCTCGGCGCGAGCGCGAGCCAGTGCGCGCGCACGCTCGATGCGCTCGGCAGCGGCGCGCTGCGCTTCGGCGTGCGCTGCCGCGGCGACGGTCGGATCGACCTCGGGTTCAGGCTGCGGAGCCGACTCGACAACCGCGGTCGCGATCGCCGTGGTCATTTGCTCAGCAGGAATCGTGTGCACGCGACTGCGACCCGGTGCGAGCAGCACAAGCGCACCGCTCGATGCGGCGAAGAGCGCGAGCGCACCGACCAGCATTCCGGCACCGCTCCCGGCAACCGCGAAGCCGGTGCCGACGAGCACCCCGACGACTCCCAGCACTGCGCCGAGCGCGGCGGTCGCGCGTACTCGACGCGCAATCGGCCGGCGAACTTGCGCCGAGCGCTGCGCAGCGGCCTGTTTGCGACGCATCTGCTGCGCCCTGATCTCGGCTCGCACCTGTTCCGCCTCCGCTTCCGCGAGCGCCGCGTCACGCTCCGCGTCTTGCCGTCGCTGCGCACTGCGCAGCATCTTCTCGTGCGCAAGCGCCTCGCGGGCTGTCGCCTCGAGCCGCACTTCCTGGGGCACTTCGTTCGCCTCAGCCAGCACGCGCAGCGTGCGCTGCAACCGCAGTGCGTTCTTCTCGGCGGCCCGGAACTCGCGTCGACGCATCCACGACGGAACGAGCACGGCTCCCCAGAGAAGCGCCGCGACCACGAAGATCACGCCCCCACCGAGTACTCCGCCAGTCATGGGGTTCACTGTACGGTGTTCGCCACAGGCGATCTGCTCGCCGCGCCGCACTTGCGGGCGAAATCGGGTTCCGATCAGGGAGTAGCGGCGCAACGATCCTGCGCATTCCCCGCTCGTGCTAGACCGTGCCCAGCCGTGCCACGTAGCCCGTTCCCGCCTCCTCGCGCAGCGCGATAAAACTCTCATGATCGCGCCATGCGCCGTCGATGTGAATGTACGCGGGGCGACGGCCCTCGTGCCGCAGGCCGAGCTTCTCAACCACCCGCAGCGATGGCCCGTTCTCCGGCCGAATGCAAATCTCGACGCGATGCAGCTGCAGCTCGGCGAAGAGGTGATCGATGACGAGCGCGACCGCGGTTGTCGCGATACCGCGACCGGCGACGTGCTGCGACACCCAGTACCCGATCTGCGACGACTGCAACGCGCCACCGCTGATCTCCGAGACGCTCAGCTGCCCCACGACCTTGCCGTCATAGGTGACGACGAAGGGCATGCCGCTACCGCTGCGCAACTGCTTGCGCAACACGCGCACGGTCGGGCGCATCGACACTGACCCCGGAACCACGCTGCGGCCCGACGGGTGCGTGGCTTCCCACCGCTGCAGCCACTCGCGATTCTCCGTGAGCAGGCGACGCAGCGGTTCCGCGTCACCCCACCGGATGATGCGTACGCCGACTTTCCCTGCGAACAGGAAGCCCGGATCTTCGATCACCCGCCCGAGCGGCACGTGCGGTCAGCCCTCCGAGCGCCGCCCGCGGAGGCGATCCGCGAACTCGATCACCCAGTCGGTGATCTCCGGACCGAGCTCCGCATGGTCGACCCCGAGCAGCACGTTTGCCTTGATCCAATCGGCGCGATCGCCGGTGTCGTAGCGCCGTCCGCGGAAGACCACGCCGTAGACGGGGCCGTCACCCTTGCCCTCGGCCAGATAATTGAGCCCGTCAGTGAGCTGAATCTCGCCACCGCGCCCCGGCGGCAGCTCGTCGATGATGTCGAAGATTTCGGGTCGCAGCACATAGCGCCCGATCACGGCGAGGTTCGAGGGCGCCTCTTCGGGCGCAGGCTTCTCGATGAGGCCGGTGATGCGCACCACGTCGGGGTCATCGGTGGGCTCGACTGCTGCGCAGCCATACAGGTGCACCGACTCCGGCGGCACCTCCATGAGCGCGATGACCGTCGCACCGCGCGCATCGTGCTCAGCAATCATGCGATCGAGCAGCGGATCGCGGGGGTCGATGAGGTCGTCGCCGAGCAGCACGGCGAACGATTCGTTGCCGACGTGGCTACGGGCACGGCCGACCGCGTGACCGAGCCCGAGCGGCTGCCCCTGGCGCAGGAAGTGCACCTCGGCGACCTCGCTCGACTCGTGCACCTTGCCGAGCTTGCCCTCGTCGCCCTTGCGCTCGAGCGTGTACTCGAGTTCAGGAACACTGTCGAAGTGGTTCAGCAGGTTGTCTTTGTTGCGCCCCGTGATGACGAGCACATCGCCGAGGCCCGCGGCGGCGGCTTCTTCGACCACGTACTGGATCGCCGGCTTGTCGACGATGGGGAGCATCTCTTTCGGCATCGCCTTCGTCGCCGGAAGGAAGCGGGTGCCGAGGCCGGCGGCCGGAACGACGGCTTTCTTCACCGTGCTCTGCTGCGTCGCGCGCGTATCAGTCATGACCGCCAGCCTATCCGTACCTCCTGCGCACTCAAAGCCGCGGATATCACCGGTCGCCCGACGCCTATGCTGAGTGCTATGTCGAGCGACACCCGTGTAGCCAAGATCGAGGTCCGATCGGAGGTGCGTGCGCGGCGTAATGCGCTCACTCCGCTCGAGCGCCGCCGCCGCCGCGACGGCCTCACCCGGCAGCTCACCACGCTGATCGCGGAGACGGGCGCGCGCTCGGTGACCGCATACGTGCCGCTGGGCAGCGAGCCCGATACCGAGGGCTTCCTCGCGTGGGCTCGAGCCGCCGAGGTCCGCGTTCTGCTGCCGGTCTCACTCCCCGGCCATCGTCTCGCGTGGGCGGTCGATACCGGCGATCGCGTGACCGGGTTGCACGGGATCGCTGAGCCCGACGGCCCCCGCCTCGAAGCGTCCGCGGCCGCCGACGTCGATCTCATGCTCATTCCGGCGTGCGCGATCGATGATCGGGGCACGCGACTCGGATGGGGGCTGGGCTACTACGACCGCGCGCTCGAGGCGATCGCGCCGCGACCGCCGCTCTTCGCGATCGTCGATGACGACGACCTGTATCCCTGGCTTCCCCGCGAAACCCACGACATTCCCGTCGACGGGGTGGTGACGGCGACGTCACTGCGACGCTTCACTGCGGAGTGAGGGCGAGTAGAGTATCTACTTGTGCCTACGTACGCTTACCGCTGCTCCGAGTGCGGCCACGCCTTCGACATCTACCAGTCGTTCTCCGATGATGCGCTGACCGTCTGCCCGGAGTGCGGTGGCACGCTGCGCAAGGTCTTCGGATCGCTCGGCGTGACGTTCAACGGGTCGGGGTTCTACCGCACCGATTCGCGAGCTGGTTCGCAGGGCTCCGGTTCTGGTTCCGGATCAGCCTCGGGTTCGTCGGGCTCTTCGTCTTCCAGCACCTCGACGTCCTCCGGCTCAGGCTCGTAGCCCCGACCGTCGGCGGCCGCCGACGCGCGTCACCCCCAGTGCGGCGGGCGATCCCGAGCTAATGCCGCATCACGCGAACTCGGCGCACCCGGCTTCTGCGTGCCATCTTCGCCCCAGCCTTCGGGGCGGTCCTCCGAGGCACGTGCGTCGAGGGGATGCTCTGACGGGCGGGGGTCGACGCCGTCGGGCGCCGGGCGGGAAGCGCGCCGCGACACACGGCGCGGTGTGGCGTCGGGTTCCGGGATCACCCGAGCTCCGACGCGGTCGCGCTCTCCCCCGCGTCGTAACCCACGATGCGCGCGATACGCAGCGCGACTTCGTCGGGGTCGGCGAACAGATCGAAGCTTTGCACGCGATGGTAGTGCCAGCCGAGACGTCGCAGCACCGCGGGCCGCAAGCGCAGGGTGTCGCGCAGGCTGTCGCCCCGATACTCACCCGCAGCGCCGAGGTCGAGGTCGATCGCGATCGCGCGTTCACCGAGTGAGGCGACGAGCGGGATCGCCCCGCGGTAATCCATGGCGACGGTCAAGCCGAGCGCCGTCAGGCGATCCGCGAGTTCACCGAGCATCGGATCGCGCTCTGCGGGGAGCGCCGGCGCCTCGGGCTCGGGGTGTTCGAACGCGAGCAGCTCTGCGAGTTCGACGACCCCGTGCTTCAGTCGGTTGCGATCGAGGTCTTCAGGCTTGAAGCAGCTGACGATCGTCATGGCACGGCGTGCACGCGTCATCGCGACGGCGAGCAGTCGTTCGCCGCCCGGTCGCCCGAGCCCCCCGAAGTTCGATAGCACGCGCCCGTGCGGTGTACGCCCGAACCCGATCGAGAAGATCACGCGATCGCGGCTCTGCGCCGTCGCCTGTTCGAGCGTGAGCACCGCGAAAGGCTCCGCCCGTTCACCCAGCAGGAAGTCGCGGTACTGCGGGAACTTCGAGAAGGCCTGCAGCACGGATTGATACACCCGAACCGCATGGCGCTCGCTCGCGGTGATCACCATCAACGACTCCGAAGACCGATCGCTCGCGTGCTCGAGCACGAGCTGTACGACGCGCTCGACCTCAGCATCGGTGCTTTCGACCGCACCGGTCTGCTGATCCGGCAGCCCCTGGCCGCCGCGCACGAACTCGTACGTCAGGCTCGAGTGCCCCAAGAAGCTCCCGGCCCACGGCAGCGAGTGAATTGCACCATCGTAGAAGCGGGTGTTGACGAGATTCGTCAGGTCTTCACCGCCGGCGCGGTAGCTGCGGGTCAGCGTCAGCGTCGGCAGCACCGCACCCAGCTGGGCGAAGGCCGACCGCTGATGCAGTGCATCGGCATCGTCGACCCCGCGATCCGCCCCGGCATCGGCACCGACCGAGATCTCGAAGTGCGACGGCGTCTGCGTCATCGTATCGCCGAACGCGACCACCTGGTCGGCGCGACGAATCGCCCCGAGGTTCTCGGCAAGCGTCGTCGCCCCCGCGTCGACCACCAGGGCGACATCGAAGCGCATCGAATCGGGCAGCATCGCGACCTCGTACGGCGACATCGTCCACACCGGCGCAAGCACGCCGAGCAGATGCGGTGCACGCTGCGCGAGCGAGATCGGCGACACGTAGCCGCTGCGCAATGCCTCACGCATCGCGAGCGCCTCTTGCTTATGGTCGAGCACCGCGACGCGCCAGGCATCGGCGAGCGAAGCGGCCAGCAGGGTGCCGTTCGCACCCGAATGCGCGTCGTCGACGAGCCGGAAGTCGGCTTCGAGTCGATCGATCACGCTCGTATTGGCGCTCAGCAGCGCCTGGTTCGACTGCAGCATGCGCTCGAGCACCGACTGCCACCACGCGAGCTCGAGCTCAGCGGCGACGTCCTCTGCCGGCACGTGACGGGCAGACAAATCATCGAGCAGTGGTTCGAGGTGCGCGGCGCGCATCTGCTCGACGATCGTCGTACGCTCTTGGATGTTCTGCAGCACCTCGGATTCGCGGGCGAGATCCGAAACACGGCTTGCGAGCTGCGCAAGCGACTGGTTCTTGAGGCGACTCGCGTCTGTCGTCGTACCGAGCACTCGGTCGAGCCCGTCAAGATCTTGGTAGGCCGACTGGTATGCCACGACGACATCGGCGATGCCGAGCGGCACCTCGGGGCGTGCGCCGACCACCGTGGTGTACCGCTGCCACAGCACACGCTGCTGCTGAATCTGCACCAGCCGCGAGTACATGTCTGAGATGTGCACACCCGGGCGCACGTACTCGCGAGCGAGCTTGCGCAGGCGTCGCTTGTTCGCCGTCGACATCTCGTCGCCCCGGGGGGCGTGCGCGGCGATGACCTCGGTCAGCGAACGGTCGTACACGGCGGGGGTGAACCGGTCGAGCGTCTCCTGGATGCCCATGAGCAGCCGCAGGTAGATGCCGAGCTCGGCGATCGTCTCGTAGGGGCGCATCGACGTCTGACCCACAAGCTCGTTCGACATCGAGATCAGGCGGGGCAACTGCGACTCGGCGAGGTCGACCGCGGTGCCGTACGCGGTGCGCGCTTCCTCGGTCGTCGCAAAACTGACGCCGTACCACGGTGAATCTTCGGGACCGTACTGGAACTGCCCGAGGCGCGCGACCTCGGTCAGCGATTCGGCCACGGACGAGCGATCGAGCGTCAACTGGCCGAGTGCCTGGTCGTCGAGGCGGACCGTCGTGGTCGGCGGGTGCTCGGCAAGCGAGAGCGCGGTGAGCGTGCGAAGCGCTTCGAGCGGCGAGACGCCGAAACGCTGGTCGGGTTCGGCGAGCGCGCTCTGATAGTCGAGGAGTACGCCGCGCAGACGTATCAGCGCTTCATCGACATCGCGCAACTGTTCACCGCGCGCGTTCTCGTTGCGGCTGATCGATTCAACGAGGTTGCGACGCAGGCGCCGCGGGCTCACCGAGAGGCCGGCGAGACCGACACGGGCAAGCCGATGGGTGATGCCGTCGAGCGTGGCGCGGCGCGGCGAGACGACCAGCACGCGCTTGCCGGCACGCACCAGGTTGCCGAGCGCGTTCACGACGGTCTGGGTGCCGCCGGTACCGGGGAGCGTGTGCACGACGAGGGAGTGCCCGGCGTCGATCTGCGCAAGCACATCGTCTTGCTCAGCGTCTGCGTCGTAGAGCGCACGGTCGGTGTCAGGTGAGCGATCGTCTGGCGGCGTCGCCGACACGGGTCGATACGCCGCTTCGATCTGACGCTTCGCCGGCTCATTGCCGCAGACGGCAGCGAGCACGGGCGAGGTGAGGTCTTTGGCGTCGGCCGCCATCGACTGACCGACGTTATGGAACGACGAGACGACGAGTCGCGGTTGCACGACGAACCCCGGCACACCCGATGCCATCTGACGCAGCCGATCGATGACGGGCTGCGGCTTAAAGACGCCTTCCGACTGCGACAGCTCGATCAGGGCGCGGGCGTCGACATTGATGCCGAACTGCTCGCGCATGACGCGGATCAGCTCGGAGTTCACAACGGGGAACTGCTTGAGCTTGAGTTCGAAGTCACGACCGTATCGACGAATGGCGAGGGGACGCAGCAGAATCGGGGCGCAGAAGTCCTCGCCCTCGAAGCTCCACTTCGCAATGCCGACGCCGAGGTTCGTGGTCTCGAGACCGCGCACGGTACGCATCTCGATCGCCTTGTCGGTCACACGCCCAGCGGCAGCGCGGGCGTGACGCAGCGCCAGGTCGTCGCGGATCAACGCGGAGAGCAGGATCTTGTTGCCCGTGATGAACTGCGGCAACCCACCGGGGTGCGTCGTCGACAGTTCGATACGGTTTGCCGTCTCGTCCTCGAAGTGCAGCAGCGGGTTGCGCCCACCGATGCCCGCGAGTTCGCGTCGCCATTCGGCGTGCTCGTCGGCATACGAATCGACGAGCGACACGGGTCCGACGGGCTGCGATGCGAGAGCGTCTGAGGGCTGGGGCTGTGACTGCGGGGCCGTAGCCAGCGCACCTTCGCTGCGCGGCTGCATCGCGGCAGTGCCGGCGTCGGGAGACGTACTCGTGCGTGATGCGTCGGCCGACGCGTCATCGGCGCCGTTCACGCGCGCTGCCGTGGACTCGGCGCTTCCCGCGCCGCGTCCCTTTTCAGGTCGCCGTAGCCGATCTACACTCCACACACCGCCACCCTAGGCTGAACTCCGGGGAATCGGCGCTGATTCCCCGGAGTTTCGCGGCGCGCCGCGTGCCTTCGGTGCGAATGCTCAGCCCCGCAACAACCGAGGCTGCGACGGTCAGTCGCGAGTGCTGCCGGTCACCACCGGATCGACGACCTGCACCTCGCCGCCGCGCAGCTTCGCGAGCCCGCGCATCACGTGGTACACGAGCACTGCGGCGATCGTGCCGAGCGCGATGCCGTTGAAGACGACCGACCCGATCTGCAGACCGAAGTCCGCGATGCCCACGATCAGCGGCACCGCCGCAGAGAACTGGTTGATCGGCTTGGAGAAGTCGACCTTGTTATCGATCCAGATCTTCACGCCGATGAGGCCGATGAGTCCGTAGAGAGCGACCGTGACGCCCGCGAGCACGCCCGCCGGCACCGAGAAGATGATCTCGCCGACCTTCGGGGAGAAGCTGAGCAGCACGGCGAAGATGCCGGCCACCCAGTACGCCGCTGTCGAGTAGACGCGCGTCGCCGCCATGACGCCGATGTTCTCGCCGTACGTGGTGGTGCCCGATCCGCCGCCGAAGCCGGCCAGCATCGTCGATACGCCGTCTGCGAGCAGCGCGCGACCCGTCACGGGATCGAGATCACGGTTGACCATGAGGCCGACGCTCTTCACGTGGCCGACGTTCTCGGCGATGAGCACGAGCACGACTGGCAGGAACGCCGGCAGCAGCCCCCAGAGCGTCGGGTCCGCGAACGGGTTGCCGACGGCGTGGAACGACGGCAAACCGATCCAGGCAGCGTCGCCCACCTTCGAGAAATCGACCTCGCCCATGAGTGCCGCGGCGATATAGCCAACGACCACGCCGAGCACGATCGACAGGCGACCGACCAACCCGCGGAACAACACCGTGATGAGGAGCACCGCGGTAATGGTGATGAGCGCGACCCAGCCCGAGAGCTCAGTCGCATTCCAGTTGTTCTTGACCGCGGGCGCGAGGTTGAAGCCGATCAGCGCGACGATGGCGCCCATCACGACCGGCGGCATGAGGGCATTGATCCACCCGGTGCCGAAGCGATTGACGATGATGCCGACGATCGCCATGAGCACGCCGATGGCCAAGATGCCAAACGAGGCGCGGCCGAGATCGGGGTTCTCGGGGTCGCCACCCGCCGTCGCCGCCATGATCGGAGCAATGAAAGCGAATGAGGAGCCGAGATAGCTGGGCAGGCGGTTGCCCGTGATCAGCAGGAAGAGCAGCGTGCCGAGACCCGAGAAGAACAGCGTCGCCGTCGGGCTGAAGCCGGTGAGCAGCGGCACGAGGAACGTCGCACCGAACATCGCCACCACGTGCTGGGCGCCGAAGCCGATCGTGCGGAGCCAGCTGAGCCGCTCCTCGGGGAGCACGATCGCGTCGGGCGCAACGTGCGTCCCGTCTCCATGCTGCTTCCAGGTCAATGCCATCGCGGGCTCCTTCGGGGTGCCGGATCGCAAGGAGCCGTACGGCCACCCCTTCGAGCGCACAGCCAATCTCACATCTTAGCGCTCAGCTGACGTTCAGGAATCACTCCCCCGCGACGTACACCTTGCGAATGTGATCCGGCACCGTCCACCGTGTGCGGGTACCCGCGACCAATCGCATCACGTCACCGGTGGCGACCTCGACGACGCTTCCGATGTCCTCGGGCGCACCCGGCACCTCGAGCAACTCGATGTGCGCACCCCCGCTCAGCACGATGAAGATCTCGTCGACTTCAGTGTCGGTGACGGTGCCGTCGCGCAGTTCCCAGATACCCACTTCTGCACCGCCGACGGTGCCGAGCTCCGAAATGCCCTGCACCGGAGCACCCGACACCACGTCCGTCGGGTCGACCGCCTCGAGTTCGACCGCGATCTGCGTCGCCGGCACCGCGGCGTTGCGACCGTCGGGCACCAGCGCGCTCACGAGTCGAACCCGAATCCCACGGCATCCATCGCTTTCAAAAAGAAGTTGCGCTTGCCGCCGTTGTGATCCGCACGATCGAACGACCAGCGGAACATTTTCACGCCGATCGACGCGGCCGGCTCGGGCGGGAACGGCAGCGGCATCTGCTGCACCATCTGCAGCTGCGTGCGCTCCGTCGTGCGCCCCTCGAACCGGTCCACCATCACATCGGCCGCGAAATGCGTCGCCCCGACCCCGAGGCCGGTGAACCCCGACACGTACTGCACCCGGCCACCGTGGGCCTGCCCGAAGAACGCGCAGAACCGGGTGCTCGAGTCGATGACTCCCGCCCAACGGTGCGAGAACTTCACGCCCTCGAGCTGCGGGAACGTCGTGAAGAAGTGGCTCGCCAGCTTGCGGTGGCTCTCCATGCGATCTTCATACTCACGCTTGATGCGCCCACCAGCGTGGTACACCGCGTCGTAGCCGCCCCAAAGAATGCGGTTGTCTTTGGTGAGGCGCGAATAGTGGAACTGATTCGCGAGATCAGACAGCCCCTCGCGCCCCTCCCACCCGATCGACGCCAGCTGCTCGTCCGTCAGCGGCTCGGTCATCAGCACGTAGTCGTACACCGGGATGGTGTGGAACCGGTATCGCTTCAGCAGTGAGGGGAACACGTTGGTACAGAGCGCCACGCGCTCAGCGGTCACCGTGCTGCCGTTCGCGACGGTGAGGCGAATCGGAGACTCGGCCGATCCCTCGAGATTCTTCACCGGTGAGCCCTCATAGATCTCGATGCCGATCTCCGCGGCGTGCCGGGCGAGCTCGAGTGCGAGCTTCGCCGGGTGCACATTCGCGTTCTCCGACGGCGAGAACTCGCCGCCGAGGAAGGTCGGGGAGGCAATGCGCGCCTGCACGGCATCACGATCCAGCGTGACGACGTGCTCGTCTTCGCTCTCGCCCAGCCAGTCGACCTGATAGGCCTCGTTCGCCACGGAGAGAGCCCCGTTGCGCTCGAAATCGACGTCGAGCCCGTGCTCGCTGATGAACGCTTCGATCGCGTCGAGGTTCTCGTACCCGAGACGACGCAGCGTGCCGGTCTCTTCGGGCCAGCGCGACTCGGCATTCGGCTCGCCGTGCGTAATGCTCGCCTCGCAGAATCCGCCGTTGCGGCCCGAGGCCGCCCAGCCCACGCGCACGGCCTCGATGAGCACCACACGGCGCTCCGGGTGCTCGGTCTTCAGCTTGATCGCCGTCCACAACCCGGCGAACCCTCCACCGACGACCGCGTCGTCGACGCGCTGCTCCCCGCTGAGCTCGGGGTGATGCGGTGCTTGGTGCTCGACATCGTCGGTCCAGAAGCAGGAGAAACGGGTGTCGGCGAGCGACGCATCAATCACGTGCTCGTCGGGTCGATGGGTTTCGAAAATAGTGGGGTGCATGTCGTCCTCGTCGTCGATGTCCGATTCGATCCTTGCACATCGAACAGATTCTGTACATGCGAAATCTCGACGAATTGCCTCGAAATCACGCACATTTCAGGCACCATGCACGGATTTCAACACATACATGTGTCTTTTGCTGCGGAATCAGCAATACAAGCGCGAACTACTTCTCGTCGGCCGGCGGCTTCATGATCGCGCCGGTAGCGAGCCCCATGGCCAGGCCGGCGGGGAGCCACAGCCAGAACTGGGTAAGCGCGCCCAGCACGACCCCCATGACGGCCCCCATGACGAGGCCGACGATGATCTGCTTGCGTCGCGCCCGCGGTGACGGCGGTTCGGAGTCGCCCGGCGAGCGCTTGCCCGAGCCTCGGGGTGTGCGGGGCGGAGGGGTCGGGCTCACAGGGATGCTCCTTCTTCGAGGTCTAAGGATGACGTGACAAGACCCGCCGCACGCGCCGCGGCACGGTCGGCACTATCGAGGGCTTCGAGCGCGGCGATCTGCGACGCTTCGGCACCTTGCGCGCGAGCCATCGGGATCAGTGCCCCCGTCGCACGCGCGATTTTTGCGAGACTGAGCGAGACCCGCGCCCCCGCGGCGAGCAGCACCGGCTCCACTCTGTCGAGCACAGCCGTGTCGGCGCCCGGAAGCACCTCTGCCTCCCACTCGCGCCATACCCGTGCCACACCGGCGACTCGATCGAAAGCCTCGACGCGATCGTCGGCCAATTCGACGATTTCGGCCCCCGACTCGTCGGAGAGCACCACAACCGTGCGCTCCGTGTCGAGCTCGGCGACAGGGGCCACCGAACTCGCCTCCTCACCGATGCGCGCCGCGAGTTCCTCGCGCACCCCAGCAGGCATCTCGTCGCGCGGCGGCCAGAAGAGCTCGCGCACGCCTTCTGCGCCGCGCTGCTTGATGTGCCAGCCGGCATCTTTGCCGCCGTGCCGCACACGCATCGCCATGCCCCCGCGTGCGAGGTCGCGCTCCGGAGTGTCGAAGTAGATCGCCGCGAGCTCGTAGGTCACGGGTGCGGAAGCCGTCAGTCCGACTGCGGCAAAGGCCTCCGCTGTGGGCAGCGGCAGATCGGCGGCAACCTCGTACTTGCGCTCGACCTCGAGCGACTCCTGACCGGCTTCGTGACTCACGCTGCCAGTCTATGACCCGACGCTGGGCGACGACTCCCCCGTCGGCGGCTCAGAACCCTTGTGTTCCAGGCGACGGCGTTCGGCATCCGCGCCCGCCAGCCAAACAATTCCGGCACCCGCCGCGACGACCAGCACGATGCCGCCGACCGCGATCGGCGTGAGCAGCTGATGCAAGAAGATCGCACCGACGATCGTGCCGACGACGGGGTCGAACGCGAAGAATACGCCGAGCACCCGCGCGGAGGTGAGCTTGCCGGCGAGCGTATCGACGGTAAAGGCCAACGCCGTGCCGAGCAGCGCCGACGCGATGAGGGGCAGCAGGTGCGGAGCTTGGATGAGCGGGATCGCAGGGATGGTGAACGGCAGGGTCAGGATCGCCGCGACCGCGACCGACAAGGAGACTCCCGGCAGCCCGCCACCCGATTGCCCGACGTGGGCGGCGAGCAGGGTGTACAACCCGAAGGCGGTGCCCGCGAGCAGTCCGAACACGATGCCGAGCGGATCGAGCGGCCCACCGAACCCCGCGATCAGCGCGACGCCGAGCAGCGCCACGACCGCTAGCAGGCCCTCGCGCAATCGACGAGACGCGAGCAGCGCGACCGCGCACGGCCCCAAGAAGTCGAGCGTCGTCGCAATGCCGAGCGGCAGCCGGTCGACGGCGAGGTAGAGCAGTGCGTTCATCGACGCCATCGCGATGCCGTACAACACGATGCCCAGCCATTCGGCACGCGTGCGGCCGCGCAGTTTCGGGCGGAAGATGATCAACAGGAAGACCGCAGCGATGGCGAGGCGCATCGAACTCGTGCCGAGCACTCCGAGCGGCTCGAAGAGACCCACCGCGAACACGGCGGAGAGCTGCACACCCGTCGCGCCGATCAGCACGAGGAGCATCGCACGGATGATGGCGCTCAGCGTGAAACGCTGCGCCGTCGAAGAACTGCTCATCAGGCCGAGCTTAGTGGGTGGGCCGGGCTACACTGGCCCGGTGGTCGAAGTGACGGAGGTGCGTGCCGCCGTCGAGCGCGCCGGTGCGGCAGCTCGCGGCACTGCTGCGCGGCTGCGCGACTCCTCGGTCGCGCCGGAAGAACTGGCGCAGTACGTGCCGTCGCGTCGCGGCTTTCTGCGGATGAAGCCACCAACCATGCGCCCTCTCGGCTCGGTCTGGCGACTCGGCTCACTGCTGCTCGACCCGGATGGCGCCCTCTTCGCGCTCGGTCATGCCACCCGCGCCGCGGAACGCGGCAGGCCTGGCTACCAGTCGATCTCACGCGAGGAGCGGCGAGAGATCGCCGCGGCAGCGCTGCGCGGCGGCTACGCGGCGGGCACCGAAGTGAACTACGACGCCGTGCCGATCGCGCTCGAACCGGCATCGCCCGAGTCGATTCTCACCCTCGCCTCCGAGTTGCCCGTCGGGTTCGACGCCGGCGAGGTGCGCGTGCGGTGGAGGGCCGGCGCCCCACTCTCCGGGGCGCCGACCCTCGACGCTTTTCTTACCGAGCGGGCCGACCTGCTGATCGACCCGCCCTTCGCTCCGCGCTGACCCGGCCTACCGAGCCAGGAACGCCGCGAGTGCCTCGTTGACCTCGTCTGCGTGCGTCCAGAGCAGTCCGTGGGGGGCGCCCTCGATCTCGACGTACTGCGCTTCGGGCACCAACTTCGAGAAGCGGCGCGCGGTGGCATCGATCGGCAGGATGTTGTCGGCGGTACCGTGCAGAATCAGAGTCGGCTTGCCGCTCTCGCGCACCGCGTCGACGTCAGAGCGGAAGTCCTCGATCCAGGTCGGCACGACCGCGTAGGCGGCAACCGGAGCGCTCGCAGTCGCGACGTTCCAACTGCCGGTCACGACTTCCCGACTGATGCGGGTACCCAGGTTCTCGTCGAGGTTGTAGAAGTCCGAGAAGAACTGCGTGTACCAGGCGTAGCGATCACCGCGCGCCGCCTCCGAAATACCATCGAAGACCTCCTGCGGTACGCCTTCGGGGTTGTCATCGCGCTGCACGAGGAATGGCTCGAGCGAAGCGAGGAATGCGAGCTTGGCGATGCGCTTGTGGCCGTACGTGCCGACATACCGCGCGAGCTCGCCCGTTCCCATGGAGAAGCCGACAAGCACGACATCAGTGAGGTCCAGTGTCTCAAGCACCGTGTTGAGATCGGCGGCGAACGTGTCGTAGTCGTAGCCGGCGTGCACCTTGGACGATCCACCGAACCCGCGCCGGTCGTAGGTGATGACTCGGTACCCGGCGGCCAGTAGCTCGCGGGTCTGGCGTTCCCAACTGTGGCCGTTCAAGGGATAGCCGTGAATCAGTACGACGGGCTGACCCGAACCCTGGTCTTCGTAGGAGAGCTCAATCGGAGTGGAGTTCTCGGTGCCGACGGTGATAGTGCCCATGGTGTGCTCCTCGCGTGCCAGATATCGAGCGAGAACGATCGTTCTCGCCTCGGGTCTCACTGTACGAGAACGTTCGTTCTCATGTCAAGTAGACTGACTCCATGGCAGACACCGACGCCCGGGAGCGCGTAGCGCGCGCAGCGGAAGAGTTGTACTACGCGAAGGGCTACGCGGCAGTGGGCATGGACGAACTACGCAGTGCCGCCGGGGTATCTCTGCGTAAGCTCTACACCCTGTTTCCATCAAAGAGCGCTGTGGTCACTGAGGTGCTCGACCGGAAGCACGCTGAATGGGAGCGCGGCCTCGGGAATCAGGTCTCGCGAGCCGCACCTGACGCACGGTCTCGCCTGCTCGCCGTATTCGACTACCTCGACGGCTGGTTCCGCGACCCGAGCTTCCACGGCTGCGCATTCATCAACGCATTCGGTGAGTTGAGCGGCACCGACGCCTCGGTCGCGCAGATCGTGCACGACCACAAGGCTTCGTTCCAGATCTATATCGCTGCACTCGTCGGCGAAGCCGGCGGCACCCCGATGCTTGCGGCTCAGCTCTCGATTCTCGCCGAGGGCGCTCAGAGCACCGCGGCGATCAGCGGCAACCCGGCAGCCGCACAGCAGGCGCGCGCCGCGGCCGAGGTACTCATCGCGCATACTCTCGGCGCCGATTGACGCGTTCTGACTTACTCGCAGTGGTGCGAACGACCGTTCCGGCGATACTCAGACGGGGTGAGAGCCGTCGTTTCTCGGAAGCCGCGGTAGGCGGCGTCGGTCGATCCGAAGCCGACCTGCTTCGCGATCGCTTCGAACGTCTCCTCCGAACGCAGCAACTCCGCGCGCAGGGCTTCGAGGCGACGCGCCCGGATCGCCTGCGTGATCGTGCGGTTCTCCGAGCTAAACAGGCGATGCAGGTACCGTACGCTCACACGAAGCCGTTGGGCGATCTGCTCGACGCGCAGATCAGCTGACGCGTACTCGCGCTCGATCATCGTGTACACCCGTCGTCGCATCAGCGTGTCCTCGGAGTCCACTTCCGCCCCGCGACCACGAGTGAGCACCAGGCCGATTGCGATATCGATCAGGGCATGCGACAGCAGCTCGGCGTCGACCGTGTGATCATCGGGAGCCTCTTGAGAAAGACCGCGGAGAATACCGATAAACGATTCGCTCAACGGTGACGACGGGAGCACACGCGCCCTCGTCACATCGACAACACTCGGCGACATCTTGAGCAGCGGTACGGGCACGATGACGACGGAGAACTTCGCCGGTTCGCTCAGCGTCAAGCGGAACGGCTCAGTCATGGGGAGCACCACCAGCTCGCCGGCCTGAGCCCGAAACGATCCATCTCGCGTCTCGAGATCGAGATATCCCTCAAGCACATAGTTCAACCGCACGACTTCGCTCGGCTGCGTCGCGATGCGATCGGGCGTTCGCTCGATGACACATGGTGACAGGGTGAGCTCTTCGAACCCGACCTCTTCAAGAGGAACCGACACGAGACGGCCGACGAACCGCGCCGGATCGAGCGCGCGCCCGTTCGCAACGACCGCGAAGAGGTCCAGACCCTCTTGTCCGCTCAGCTCATAGACGGTACGCGTACCGTAATCGGAAGCGTGCGTGATGCCGAGCGGTTGCAGGTCGCCTGAACCTGCTCGATTGTCGTCGGCCATGCACGTCCCATCACATTTCATTGCGCCAGTCGGCGCAGTCTGCGGAGAGTTCCGCGTATCAGTAACACGCCACGAAGCCGGAATCGTGACGCGCGGATGCGCGCTCAGCGCTGGCGAGCCCCAACACGCGAGAAATGAGCGTGCCCCGGATAGGAATCGATTCGCATTTCTCCGAGGAACCACCATAACATCCGCATGATCATGCCGACAATGGAGGGGCGTCGAGGGGTGTCAGGGGGCGTCGAGGGTCATCGAGTGTGGGCAAAATGTGGGCACGCCGGGCCTGATCCATGGCACTCGCGACGAGATCAAGATCGTCATCAAAGAGGTCCGCATAGACGTCGAGCGTCATCGCCGCCGAGGCGTGACCGAGCATGCGCTGCACCGCCTTCACATTCGCGCCGCTGGCAATCGCGAGCGACGCAGCGGTGTGCCGCAGATCATGAGGCGTGATCCGCGGGAAGGTTGGGTCGGCACCCTGGCAGCGCTTCACGGCCTGAGCGAACCAGCCCCGCTTCGAAGCCGGCACGTTCATGGTGGCCATGCCGTCGCCGAACACCGGAGACTCTGGCGATCGGCCCGCCACGACTTCTGCAAGGTCCGCGCGCACGAACGCCGGGATCGGAACCGAACGCGCACGGTGCGTCTTCGGAGTGCCGACAATCACTTGCCCACCGACCGTGACAGCGTTCTGCACAATGCGCACGCGAGAGCGGCCGAAGTCGCAGTCCATAACCCGGAGCCCTGTCACTTCGCCCCATCGCAGGCCCGTGTAGGCGAGCGTGTTCACGAGCGTCGCGTGAACACCGGACTCACGTGCAAGATGCGCCACCTGTGAGTGGCTGAGGTACGCATGCCCCCGCCGTACCTTGCGAGGCAGCTTCACTCCGCGAGCCGGGTTTGACGCAATGAGTCGGTCACGAGCGGCGACGTCGAGGATCGACGAGAGCACGCCATGCGCTCGGCCTACCGTCGCCGCCGACTTCGGCTTCCGCACCCACTCCCCTTCTTCCGCGCCGGGGATACCGTTCGTCAGTTCGGCAACCCAGGTCTGCACGTCGGAGTGGACGATCGAAGAGATCTGGCGATCGCCCCATCGGGGACGAACGTGCGTGCGCCAGGACGCATCGAATGCGACGAATGATGCCGGCTTGAGGTGGGTCTGCCCAGCGATCCAAACTTCCCCGATCGCTGCGACAGTTGTCCTGCCGAGTGCAGGGTCGATGTACTCGCCGGTCGCCTTCGAGACGGTGACGGTGGCCGCGAAATAGTCGGCCTCGCGTTTCGTCCTGAAACCGCGCTTATCGGTCTGTGAACCGTCGGGTTTCCGGTACCGGACGCGGTACCGTTTCCCAGCCGCAGTCTCATATGGCGTGATCGTGGCCATCAGTAAGCCAAGAAGCTATCCATCACCGGGGTGCCATTGGTACCCGAGATGTGACACTCAACATTTGCTGCTTGCTTCGCCTTGTAGGCATTCGTGATGGTCGCTTCGTACTTGAGATACCAGCCGGTCTCGGTCTGCTCTTCAGCAAGGACACCCACAACGGTATGCAGCTTCACACCGAAAGGGAACTGTGTTTGAGCATACGCGTCACAGAAGGTCTGAGCTTCGATCTCCTCGATGGGGGCATTTGCCCGAGCCAGAGCAGCGGCATCTCGTTCAGCCTGCTCAGCCGCGAGGCGCTCGGTCGCCCGCACAAGGTGCAACTGGACTGAAGCGCCAGCCTCCGCCTCGCTGCCCGCGGCCGGAGTGGTTCCAGTAGCATCCCAGTTCGAGAGAGCCACCACCGACTCGGCTCCTCCATCGCGCTCGATCGTAAACCCAGCGTCACGCAGAGCCTGCTCTGCATCCTTGCCAGACAGGCCCGTCACATCAGGCACGGCCGCTTTCACGACGTCCGCTACAGGAACTTCATCGGGTGCGCTCGCCGCCGGTGACTCGCGCTCGCCGCCGGTGATCGCGTTGCCAATGCCGCCCACGACGAGAAGACCCGCGATAACGATCCACGTCCACTTGTTCTTCCAGATGCTCTTCTTCTTTGGCGCCGGCGCAGGCTGGGTGTAGGTCATGCTGGATTTCCTTTCGAGCCAGCGCACAGTGCCGCAGCTCATATCGTTCAAGCTGCTTTGCAGCCATGGGTATGTTTCGGGGTTTCAAATCGCGGCAAGGCCGCATCGCCATGCTCGCTCAGTCTTCAAACTGTGACGCATGGAATCTTCGAAGTAGTCTTCGTCATCGAGCTCACCAAAGATGTTGCGGGGAGCGGCGAGCGCCTGACGCTGAAGGTGGTGTTCCTTGTAGAGCTCGACAATTCTTCGTGTCGTATTCAATTTGTGGGCGATCGCGAGTGGGTGCGGATCTTCAATCTCAGCGAGGCGGTATGGCTCTAGTTGAACAAGTAGCTTCGCCGCATAGATCCACGCACGTTCTTCCGCATCTGGATTGCTGCAGCGGTCACCGTATTTGCAATGCCCGAGTTCGTGGGCGCAGGACTCTCTGGTCTGAATCGTGTCGAGCCGGTCGCTGAGAAGGATCAGCTTTTGGTCATCGAGATAGACAGCGCGGCGCGGCGGCGCGAGCTTAGCGAAGCTCACACGCACTCCCAGACGATCGGCTTCGTCGAGCAAGTCCTGCATGGGGTCTCCTTACGGGGTTTCCTGGGTTCGTTCCTGTTCGTCTTCGGCCCCGTCTTCGTCGTGCGCAGCAAGCGCCAGTCCATCCAGTGCGACGTGCCCGAGGTGGGGGATGTCATCCTCGCTCTGGCCACCGACATTGGCGTCACCTAGGAGATCGCCAGCAGCCCCGTCGAACCTATTCCTCACCTCGTCTCCGTGGCGCAAGGAGCCAACGTACGTCGTGCCACCGATCTCACGGACGGAGATCTTGTCTGCGAACGGGGCAACGTAGTCAGTGCCCTCAACGATCGCGGGCGCCCGGTCCGGGTCGAGATAGCGGAGCACAGAAGTGGAGAGGTTCGCCGAGGACGAGGTGCCATCGCCAGCCGAACGCAGAATACTCATGAAGGCGCTCATGGTCTCCATTCGGTCAGAGAGTTCCTCGAGAAGTTGAGAGGTGGAGACTTCGTCGAGGTCGGAGGCGAGTGAAACGACCATGTCGCCTTCGAGGTCCTCCGGCGCGAGATAGCCGGCGGCGATCAGTGCAGAAAGCGGTGCCTTTCCATAGGCGCGAGCGAGGCCCACCACCTGTCGCGGCTTCGGGTCCACGTCACCACTTCGCCACCGACCAATCGTCGAGGGACTGACGCCGATCTTTTCGGCGATCGTCTTGTCGTTGTCGGGATGCGTAGCTGCGGCCATGTATCGCGTCCATGCTTTGTTTTCCACAGGAATTGAGGCTACTCGAAATCATGCACGCGTGCAATTGATTTCCGTTGCCGCTCCGCAAGATTCCGCCATTGCTGCAATTTCATTCGTGCAATGCAATTGCGAGGACGCAATCGCATGGCTAGTGTTGCTGCCATGCAACCCACAAGCGCCCCCGCAATTCGCCCCGTTCTGGCGCTCAATCGCCAGAAGCTCGATGAGCTCCGCCGCGCCAACGGCATTCGATCTGAGGCTGAGTTAGCCCGCCTCCTGCGAGTCGACGCATCAACCCTTTACCGTGTCTCGACGGGCAAGTCGGTGCCTTCGAACGAGTTCATCGCGGGGTTGAAAGTCGCGTTTCCGCTCTGCAGTCTCGATGACCTTTTGAGTCTGGGTTCGGCATGACCGCGGCAGTGACGCCCATTCGGAAGGCGAATTTTCACCCGGAGCCGGTGTGGCTCTCTCCGACGCAGGTGTGTGAACGCGTTCCAGGAATGACAGTCGAGATCCTTTCCGATCGGCGAAAGAAGAACCTCGAACCCCAGTTCTTTAAACCTTCTGCAAAGACCGTGATCTACGAGCTCGCTGAAATCGATCGATGGGTGCGGGCATCAGCATCATCTCCTCGAGCAGCAAGACCCTGAAAGGCGCAACGATGAACCCGATCGAGATTTTCCGCTTCACTGCCGCGCAGGAGCTCCGCGTGCTCGACGTCAATGGAGAACCATGGTTTGTTCTCGCGGACCTGTGCCGAGCGTTGGATCTGAGTAACCCATCGGAGGTGTCGCGCCGTGTGCGTGAGGCACTCGGCGAGGATGCCCTCAGTCTGGCTGAGGTCACCGACACGATGGGCCGCCCTCAGCGCGCAACGACGGTGTCTGAGGCTGGCATGTACGAGGTCGTGATCCGTTCTGATAAGGCGGAGGCAGTCACGTTCCGCCGCTGGGTGACGAGCACGGTCCTCCCCGAGATCCGCCGTACCGGCGCCTACCGATCGCAGCAGGTAGACCCGACCTCACCCGCAGGCATGAAGCTCGTCCTCGAAGCCGCATCCGCCGCACTCGCTGCGCTCGAGGTCGCCAAGCCGAAAGCCGATGCCTGGGACGAGCTCGCATCCGGCACCGGCGACTACTCGGTCGCAGACGCAGCGAAGATGCTCGTCAACGCCGGCATCGACACCGGTCAGCAGCGACTCTTCGCCACTCTCACCGCCCTCGGCTGGATCTTCCGCCGCGGCGGCCGCCCCCATGCCTACCAAGACAAGGTCGACGCCGGCCTCCTCGCGTACAAGGCACAGTCACACCGCCACCCCGGCACCGACGAAGTCATCGTCGACGCCCCACAGATCCGGATCACACCCAACGGCGTGCGCAAGCTTCGCGACCTGATCCGAGCCGCCGAACCCCTACCACAGCTCACCCCCTAAACCATTCGGCCGCACACTCCCGCCGCGCACCCGCTGCCCGGCCTGGCCACCGCATACCCAAAACCAGGAGAAAACCATGCCCACCCCCACCGCCCACACCACAAGCCGCGCGCTCGCCGCCGCTCGCCTGTTCAACTCCCCCATCGCGATCCGCCCGGAGAATGCTTCGCTGCTCGTCACCTGCGAGTCCGATGCCCACACCCCGCGCGGCATCATGCCTCGTGCACACCGCATCTCGGCCGAGTGCGAGCACCCCCGCGACGCCGGCCGAGTGGTCTGCGACGCGCACCCCGGACTCCGCATCCGCTTCGAACCCCACCGCTCAAACCGCGACTGCGTCGACCCGGTACTCACCATCGCGCTCGCCGCCGGAGTGGAGAAGTGACCGCGCATGCATTGGACGGACTACATCTGGCGAGGCCTGCAGGCGTGGGCCGGGCTCGCGGGGCTCATGGCGCTGTTCGGCCTATTCACGATCGCCCCCGTTTTTCTGATCCTGTTGGTCGCGCCCGGGCTGCTCGTCACGGCGATCACCGCAATCGACTGGTTCGCGTCGCGCACGCGTTCGGCGACGTCGCCCGCTACCTCGACCGGGCACTCCGATGACCCGGCGTGAAGCGTGGGACTGCCCGTGCGACGGCGCCGCCGAGTGCACGCGGGTGAACCCGTACGCGATGGTCTACCTCGTCTGGTGGCCCGAGCACTCGGTGCTGAAGGTCGGTCGCGCGCACCGCTTCGACCGGGTCCGCCAGTACCTCGCGACCGGAGCGATCGTGCTCTACGTGCAGGAGGGCGTGCTGCGCGAGTGCGAGCAGGAAGTGCTCGAACTGACCCGGCGCCGCTTCCCACGCGCGTACCGCACCGACGCCGAGCAGAAGGAGCACGGCCTGTGGTCGCTGGGTGGCGGCTTCACCGAGTGCTTCATCGTCACGCCTGCACAGGTAGGAGACGCGACCGACATCTTCATTGAGGGAATCACACCGTATGTACATCAGACAGCCGAGGCAGGTGCCTGGCGACGACTTCACGAACATCGCGTGGGCCAGGCTCCCCGACGCGCACCGCGTGCTGATGCAGGCGCTCAGGATGCTCGCGGACGTCGGCGGCGCGGGCGAGGTCGACCCGCACCGCATTCGGCGGGAGACGTGGCAGGCCGGCGAGGAGGGCGCGCACTGGCCATCGATCGACGAGGTCGAGACGATGATGCTCGAACTCGCGGACGCCGGATGGTTACTGCTGTACCCGGATCCGAAGGGGACGGGAACGGAACTCTTTCAGGTGCTCGCCCCGTGGCCGAAGCCACAGAAGCAGGGCTTCCCGAAGTGGGATCCGCCCCCGAACACCGAGCGTCAACCGCTCCCCGCGATCCCAATGGTGGAGCCACTCCGGAAACCAGTAGTAGGGGGAGAGCGCGAGCGGGCGTGCGCGGGCGAGAGCGCGAGCGCGGGAGCGGGCGAGCGGGCGGGTTCCTCCGGAACCACCTCACAGGCGAAGCTTCGAGTCACTCCTTCCCGGTTCTGCAGCGAGCACCCCGGCGGTCCCCCAGAGGACGAAGACTGTCGCAACTGTGGCACCGCGAGGCTCCGACAGGAAGAGCACAAGGAAACCCGCGTCGCCCTCATCGAGGCACGGAAGCTCTCACCGATCCTCCGCGCCGCCGTTCTCCCACCGCTCGAGCGGAAGCTTGCGGACCTCGAGGCCGCAGCCGCCCAAGCTCTTCTCCCGCCCGCTGACACTGACGACCCGGAGGAGTACATCACTCCCGACGGCCTCATCGACCACACCTGACCCCAACGAGGACACCATGCCGAAGAACACCCTGAACCTCACCCTCTCGCTCGACACCGACACCATCGCCGCGTTCAAAGCCGAAGCCGAAGACCACACCAGCGAGCAGGCACTCGCGAACCAGATCATGACCGACCGCTACGCGCACCCGGATTGGCCGGATCTCGCCGAGGCGAACGTCATCGCGAAAGAGCTCGGCGCCGCGCAAGCGAGGATCACGCTGCTCGAAGCCGAACGGGAGCACGCGATCGCCAGCGCCACCCTCAACGCGAATGTCGTCATCGTCATGGCAGCAGAGATCGAGAACGCCGTCGAGCGCACGGACATTGTCGCGAACGAGCGCGCGCGGCGGACGCTGCGAGATCTCGGGGTGAACCTGTGACCGCGGCGAAGTCGAGGCGTGTGGGCCATGGTGCGCTGCCGATCGATGAGTTCGTGGACGAGCTGAACTGGCTGCTGTCGTTCGGAACTCACCCGCACGTGGTGGCTCGTCAGCTGAAGATGCGGCCGTCGTCGGTGCAGAAGCGTCTCGCCGAGCACGGGTTAAAGGATCTCGCCGCCCGCTTCGGTCGAGTCTCGGATGAACGGGCCGCAGCATGAGCCGCCTGGGACGGTCGACCCCGCTCGACCCGGCGCACGGCGACACGTTCACGATGCTCGACGGCTCCCGCTGGTCTGTGGTCGACGTGCAGCCCGCAGCGGTGCGCATCGAGGAGCTCGGCACGAAGATCGCGAACACGGTCCTCGTCCCGCTGCGCGATCTCCTCGTTGCGGCGAACGGATGGGAGCGCGCATGTCGACTGAGGGACTGACCTGGACCCGCGAATCCGGCTTCGCCGCCGCTGCCGGCCGGGACCGTGACCGCTCGGCATGGTCGGACGTCCCGAAGACGTCAGGCCCGAACGGCCATTACTCCACCCACCACCGACAGCTGCGCTCGAGGGGCGGCACGCACTCACCCGCGAACCTCGTCACCCTCACCGGCTCCGGCACCACCGGCGAGCACGGCTGGGTACACGCACACCCCGACCTCGCGACCACCCTCGGCTACATCGTCCCCTCATGGGTGGACCCAGCGACCGTCCCGATCTACCGCATCAACCATTACGGCACCGCCTACGACTGGCACCTGCAGACCGAAGACGAACAGCTCGAACCCTGCCAGCCACCTGCCTACTTCAGCCCCAAACAGATCGCGGACGCGCTCGCCGCATTCGCCATGGTGCAGCTCAACTCCCGCCGCACCGCCGACTTCCACACCCTCTAGGAGCACCCGATGACCACCCCGAAACCCGGACCCACCACATTCCAGCAGCAGATCGCCACCACACAGGCCGCGCTCGCCGCCGTGCCCGTCCAGGAGACGTTCACCCTCGACCACGCCCTGCAAATGCGCGACACCCTCGCCGCCCGCATCGAACACCACGGCACCGTCGACAGCAACGCAGCGATCGCGATCGCCGAAGGCCTCATCACCGAGCAACTCATCAACACCGCAACACTCCGCCGCATCGCCCGCGCCGCAGACCTCCCCGAACAATGCACCGAATCACTCTGCGGATTCAAACACGAACACGACCACGGCCCCGACTGCAACCACACCTGCCCCTGCGGCAAAGGCTCCTGACCATGGCCCACCGCTCCCGCAACTGCCCCAGCGTCAAAGCCGGACGCTGCACCGCCCAAGGCAACCGCGCCATGGTCCACACCTGCACCCACTTCACCAACCACGAAGCCCGCCACAAATGCGGCTGCGGCCTCACCTGGCCCAACACCCCCACCACCAAAAACCCGCGCGCTCGCCGCCGGGGATGGAGCACCGACACATGAGCACCACTACCAAGAGCATCCGGCTCGGCTCGCTGTGCACCGGGTACGGTGGCCTCGACCTCGCCGCTGAGGAGTTCCTCGGCGCGCGCACGATCTGGTGCGCTGAGTTCGAGGAAGCCCCGTCGCGCGTCATCGAGGCACGCTTCCCCGGTGTACCGAACATGCACGACGTGAAGCGGATCCCGTGGCACATCATGGCGCCGATCGACGCGCTCACCGCCGGCTACCCGTGCCAGCCATTCAGCCTCGCCGGCGCGCGCAAGGGCGAGGAGGATCCCCGCCACCTGTGGCCGTCGATTGCTGAGGGCATCCGCATCATGCGTCCCCGGCACGTGCTCCTCGAGAACGTGCGCGGGCACCTCTCGCTCGGCTTCGACCAGGTGCTGCACGACCTCAACGCACTCGGCTACGCCGTCGTGTGGCGCATCCTGTCTGCTGCAGCGGTCGGCGCTTGCCACCGTCGCGAGCGCCTGTTCATCTACGCCCAGCCGGTCGAGTTCGTCGCCGCGCAGCGTGGGCCCGTGCTCGCCATTGCCGGCGCTGACGGGTGGCTCGAAGCCGAGGCGGACCTCTTCGGCGAGCGGATGATGTGGACAGAGCAGCTGCCGGTGTCGGGAGTGATGCGCGCCGGAGAGCTCCGCGCGGTCACATTGCATCAGCCGCCGCTCAACCTGACACTTCTACCCACGCCCGACGCCTATCAGGGCAGCCGTGGTGGCTCGCAGGATCCCGAGAAGCGGAAGGCAGGTGGGCACACGGTGTCTCTGGCTGATGTCGTTGAGAAGGGAATGGTGATGCTGCCCACGCCGACGACGATGGAACCGCATTCGTCTGGCGGCAGCACCCCTTCAAATGTCACGCTCACGGACGCCATCGTGCGCACCGAAATGGGGACGATCCCAAACCCTCGACTCCTACCCACCCCCCAGGCCTCTGACGCGGTCTTCTCAGCGACGGCACGCACCGGCGGGCGGCCAGTCGAGAAGTCGACGAAGCTCGCCACGCAGATGGCGTTACTTCAAACCCCCACCGCCGCATTGGCGGGCGGTGTGCAGACACTCGAGCGGCAGGTAGGCGGCCGTTGGGCGCACGAGAACACAGGGTCTGGCTGGGGCAAATACGGCGTCGCGGTCGAGCGTCACGAAGCCATGTTGGGGCGGACTGCACCTGCCCCGACGCAGCGTAATTCGAAGGACAATCCGGAACTCGCGCCGGCATTCGTTGAGTGGATGATGTGCCTTGAGCCGGGGCGAGTCACAGACCTCGACCTCTGGGCCCACATCTCGCCACGCAAAGCGCGCGAGGTGCAGCTGAAGATGCTCGGCAATGGCGTGGTGCCGCCGCAGGCGCTGGCCGCGTACCGCTCACTCGCTGCCATTACCGCCGTGCACGAGGTCGCAGCATGACCCGGCTTACCGGCGCCGATGTCGTCGCGCTCGCGCGCTTCGGAGTAACCCCACGAGATTTCACCCCCACGAAGGAGAAAACCATGATGACCACTGACGCAGCGCTCGCTCTCATCGAACAGACCATGCAGGAGGCCGCAGCGAAAGGCGACGACGTCGTGCACCTCGTGCGCCCGCTCGCCCAAGCGTTCGCCGACCACGTGAGCAGCCAGCCACCGCTGACGGAAGAGCAGCGCGCCGAGCTCGCCCGCGACCGCGAGCGCACCGGCCCGGCCCTCTTCGATCTCGAGGAGGTGCAGGCATGAAGATCTCGATCGATCGCAGCGACTTCGCTGATGCTGTGGCGTTCGTCGTGCGCATGTCGCCGCGCCGCCCGCTGCAGCCCGTGCTTGCGGGCGTGCTGCTCACAGCTGAAGCAGATGCGCTGAAGCTCACTGTCTACGACTACGAGACCGCCGCCGATACGTCGATCGTCGCGAGCGTCGTGGATCCCGGTGTCGCGCTCGTGCACGCCGCCACGCTGGCGCAGGTCGTCGCGAAACTGCCGCAGCTTCCGGTGTCGCTCGAGACTGCCGACACTGTCCTGAAGATCACGTGCGGCAGTGTCCGCGCGTCGCTCCCGCTGATGCAGGCCGAGACGTATCCGGCACCGCCGCTCGACGGCGCGACGGTCGCGACGCTCTCGGGGGCGGTGTTCGAGGACGCGGTGTCGCGCGTCGCGGTTGCAGCTTCAACGAGTCCGGAGCCGGCGCACTTCATGGGCGTGCACGTCATGGTCGGCGAGGGTGAGGTCGTGTTCGAGGCGACGGATCGTCACCGGGTCGCGATCTTCCCGATCGCGTGCGAGACGACGCAGAGTCTGCAGTTCATCGCGTCGGCCGTGGTGATGCGGGAGGCTGCGAAGGCGTTCGGACCGTCCGAGGTGGTCGAGATCATCGTCGGCGAGTCGGGCACGATCTCGATCCGTGGTGAGCGCGGCACGATGCTCGCTCGCACCATCGAGGGCAACTTCCCGCCCCTCGCCCGTCTGTTCCCGAGTGAGCCAAGGGCTCGCGCCGTCATCGATCGTGATGTCGCGGCGGACGCGACGGGTCGCGCAGCGCTCGCGATCGAACCTAATGGTGCGGTCCGGTACTCGTTCGATGAGGGCGAGTGCAGCGTCGCGGGCAAGTCGGCCGCTGACGGCAAGGACGTGTCCGAGGAGTTCGACGTCGAGACCGACGCGGCGGGCCTCACCGTGGCACTGAAGCCGCAGCTCGTGCTCGATGCCCTGAACTCGTGCCGCGCGGCGGTCGTGGAGATGTGGTTCACACACGATCCCGATGCGGCGAAGCCGGGCCCGGTGATGTTCACCGCCGGCGACGGCTACCGCTACCTGATGCAACCCAACGCCAATGTGAAGTGAAAGGCAACGCCATGACGAACAAGAAGACACCCGTGCAGGCGGAGACACGCACACGTCGGCGGATCCGACTGGCTGTCGAGTCTCGGGGTTACAAGATCACCGAACTCGAATATGAAGCCCCCTATGACTCAGGCGAGATGGGCGGTTTGGCCGGTGGGTGGTATGTCGAGCTTGACCGCGATTATCTGCCGTTCACCACACCCGGTAATGACCTCTACGGGTTCAACGTCGAAGAGGTTCTCGCGGCGGTGGACTACTGGCTCAAGCCGGCTGAGGGGTGCGTGTGTGACCGCAGTCATGACCCGATCGGTGCGGCACGCCTCATCGGGGATCCGAAACGGCCCACGCACGGACCCGAGTGTGTGCATCACATCAAGTACCGGCTGCGCTGGTGGACGAAGAACGAGGAGGGCGAGGCATGACCGAGAAGACAGCCGTGCAGGGTGGCGCGACCGAGGAACATGCGGCTGCACCGGCGCTCGTGGCGCTAAGCCGATGGATCGATGCCGGCAATGCGCACCGCGACCCGGAGGCCGTCACCTCGGGCAGACTCGCGAAAATCACCGAAGAAGCGGGCGAGGTGATCGAGGCCTTCATCGGGGCGACAGGCCAGAACCCGCGCAAGGGCGTGTGTAAGTCGTTGGACGACGTTCGCGCCGAGCTGCTCAATGTAGCCGTCACTGCGTTGGGCGCCTACGAGCATCTCGACGATCACCGAGGTCTAGCGATCGCTGCGTTGCTCGAGAAGATTACAGCGGTCGCTACGCGTGCCGGATGCGTCGTTGTGTCAGTGTCTGCGTCCGCTGATCAAGCGGACGAGCACCACGATGCCGAGGAGCGTCAGGCCGAGTCCGAGGATCATGCGGCAACGGTAACAGGCGCACTAGGGAGGGAGCCTGTCCAGCGCGCTCTGGACAATCTCTCAGCGCTGGACCTGAACAGCCCGTTTACTCGCGAGGGTACGGCGTGGGGCTCGCTCCTCCGAGAGGCGAAGGAGCATCTAGCTGCTGCTCTCGCCGCCCCGGTCGAGGTAGACGAAGCGAAGCTCGCCGAGGCGATCGCTGACGAACTCGAAACCGATTCTTGTATCGCCGAGCAATGGTCAGCGGGGAAGCTTGCCGCTACTGCGCGCAGACTGGTCGAGCACTCTGTGAAGCCCGTGCTGCGAGGTGAGCAGCGATGAGGCCGAACAGATGCCGACGCCGCTTACTCGTGGACGCCGAAGTACAGCGACTTAAGTTCAGCAACCGTGACGTCGGTGGGATTCGAGTTTCGGAAGGCGGGCTGACCCGGCTGAGTCCCGCGCTCTTCGTGCGAGTAAACGTGAACGGGCTCGGGGCCGTCCCCGACCCACTGGGTTGTGTTCGACGCAATCAGAGTGCCCTCGTACCCGGGGTCTCCCGTGTTCACGGTCCAACCAAGCAGTGTGCCGTTCTGCTCGCGTGCAGTGAATCGCACCAGAGCATCTCCGATCTCGAAGACTGCGTCACCAATCAGGGGGAGCTGCGAATAGGACTCAAGCTTGGGAAATTCTTCCTCAGACATGATCGAACTCTAGCCGGAGGCAAACAATGAGCACCACTCTTTCATCACATCCGACCCCCACCGGCGGCGAGCGCGCTGCTGTGCCTGCGGTGCTGAATCCGGGTTGCATTGTGTGGATTGATGCGGAGACGACGGGTCTGGATGCTGCGTCGGATCGGTTGCTTGAGATTGCGGTGGTCGTAACTGACAACGGCCTGCGGGAGGTCGCGCACTTCTCGTCGGTGATCCGCCAGGACGACGGCGGGTTGGTTCAGATGGAGGAGGTCGTGTACCGGATGCACACCGATTCGGGTCTGTTCGCTGCGCTCGCCGCCGCGCCTGCGTCGTTGGCGGTGGGTGAGGTGGAGCGCCGAGTGATCGCGTTCCTTGAGGCGCATGGTGCGACGGGTGCGGTGGTGGCGGGCAGCAACGTGTCGTTCGATCGCGGGTTCCTGGACGTGTGGATGCCGACGCTGAACCGGGAGCACCTGCACTACCGGAGTATCGACGTGTCAACGGTGAAGGAGCTCGCACGCCGGTTCGATCCGAACACGTTCGGTGTCGCACCGGTGAAGAAGCTCGCGCACCGTGCACTCGATGACATTCGCGAATCGATCGAGGAGCTGCAGCACTACGTCGACTATGGGTTCATCTACACCTCAGACCCCGACCCAATCGTCACCACCTACTCCGGCACCACTCTGCCGATACCCGCCGCGCTCGCCGCCGAGGAAGGAACGAACTGATGGCAGAGATCCCGAACCCTGCACAGCTCGCCCAGAAGCGCCAGGCCGCCGCCGAACGCGAACGGGTGAGCACCGTGCGAAAGCGCCGCCGGCTCGTGCGCGGCGCCAGCATCACCACCCACATTCAAGACGAAACCGCCCGCGCGCTCGCCAAGCTCGCTCACCCTGACACCGGAGGATCACGTGACTGAGACCAGAACCCCAGAGGCTGCCGCAGACGAGCTCGCGACGCTCGACGTGCACGACTGCTTCGAACGACTCACGAAGCCGTGGACGCTGCATGAGCCAGACAGCGAGACCGGGCACATCGTCGCTCGCGTCATGCCCGCCCTGCTCCCCGAGCTGCGCAGCGCCGTGTTCGGCGGGATGGAGAGCACCGGCGGATCGGCGAGCTTCGGCGCACGCCTCCCGATCAGCGACGGTGCGCTCGACCTGTACGAAACGATCGACCAGCAGATCGCCGAGGCGTGGGTCTCGGCGTTCCCTGGCCAGGTGCCAACCGTCGATGCACCGGAGCGGCTGCTGTCCCAGGTCGTCGCCGTTGCGAAGCAAGATGAGACGATCACCGTGCTCGTCGCAGAGCAGCGCGTCGAGCACCGAGGCGAGCGCGATGAGCATTGGTGGGTGGAACGCCAGCCCGTCGATTTCACGTGGGTCGCGCTGATGCGCCGGTGGGTGCGTCAGGTAATGGAGTTCTTCAACCCGCCGCGCACGCGCGAGATCGCGGCGCCATGCATTCAATGCGGTGTCGAGTGGGCGGCCCGCACATCGGGTGGTGAGCATGTGCCGTACCGGGTGTTCGTGTTCGTGCACGACTCAGACGGGTGCTCGCGCGAGATCCGGTGCCTCGCATGCGGAGCGTCATGGGGGCCGGGCCTGTTCCAGTTCATCGCAGCGAGTCTCGGCGAGAGCACAGCGCGCCCTCACCTCACCGATCCTCCCAGTGAGTCGTGAGCGCGTAATGTCGGCGCTCGTGTGTTAACCTGTGGGTGCTCGGCATAAGTGTGCCGCAGAACCGGTCTCATCGTCCTGATGGGGCCGGTTTCTTGTTTCCCGGCGATCGTTTCATCAGATCGCACCGAGCATCTTCTAGCTCGCACGCTGACGACTGAGCGAACTATTCCGAAGCCCCGGAGTCCGCATGGCGCCGGGGCTTCGGCATTTATGGAGGTGTCGTGGCCGGGAAGCGGAAAATCACCCGCCGCTTCATCGAGCTGCGTGCTCGCTTCCGAGCTAAATGCGCCGAGGAGAACCGCGCGTGCTGGCTCTGCGGTCAAGCCCACATCGACTACGAAGCTCCGTTCGATGATTGGGAAAACGACGACCGATTCGAGCTCGACCACTTCTATCCGGTATCAACTCACCCGCATTTGCAGGAAGACCCGGCGAATTTCAAACCGAGTGCTCATCTATGCAATAACGAGCGAAGCAACGGTGCACCGCGTCCTAGCCTCGGGATTCTGAGTCAGGCTTGGACGTGACCGCTCCCGGCATTCCTTCGGAGCTATCCCATCTCCACCACGGGCTCACATCCCTGCTCAGAGCGGCCGCAGCCTCGCGAATGGGGTCGAGGTACTTCTCGATATCGATGTCTTGGTCGCGATCTCGGAGCAGGACTGATGCGAGCGCGAGCGCCTGATCGGCGACTACCGTGAATGCCTTGAGTATCAGCTCGATAGAGGCCGAGTTCGTGTTCGTCATGTGCTTTTCACCGAGACCCATAACGCCCTCCGGCGCGATGTCGTTGGTGTAGAAGGACAACCACATGTCGTGTTCAAGACGATTCCGATAGGTGAGCAAACCGCGGACAATGTTCCACAGCTCCTCTTGCTCGGCTTCTGTGAACCATCGTCGCAGATCGGTCGTCCTGAAGCTGCCGTTGCGTTGGCCGAGAGACTGCGCGGCGTTGGGGAGGCTGCCACCTACTCGCATGAGGTCTCCCAAAGCACCTTGGACGAGCACCGCTTGCTCTGAGATCTGAGCGCGCAATGAACGCAGCGCCGCGGTCCGTTCAAGTGAGTCTTTGATCGCCACCTGACCATCATGCCCGACGGTGAGCTACCCCTATGGGGAGGGGCGGTCAGATCGCTGCAAGGGCGATCGACGGAACACCTCCCGCGCGCAGTGTTCCTCTCTCCCCGCCGGCTCCGATAGGGGGTCGTGCGCGTGCGCGCGAGTAGGAGGTATACGGGTGGCAAATTTCACTGACGAGTCGCTCTGCGATGCATTCGAGCGGGCAGTGAAGAACGCAAAGCACCTTCGCGTTCGTGACGCACCAGCCGTGGCTGCAGCTCGAGCACTCGCCCGCAAGATCGATGCGTGGGACGTCATCGTGGATTGGGCGATCGAGGATGCCTCCGAGCGTGGCTCCCGTCCAGCGGTTCCCGCGAACGACAACGTCTCGATCGCGAGTTTCCTGAAGTACCTCGAGAAGCTCCGTCTCCTCCCGCCCGAGGGTGAGGCGGCTCAGAGTGGAGCACGGCCCGGTGCGGCACCCAAGCCAGTAGGCCTCGGTGCAATGCGGGAAGGGTTGCGGGCCGTGTAACCGGGGGGTGCCGTGACGAAGAAGCGTTTCGGCCGCACAGAGCCGCGCGTGTTCACGAAGCCGCGCACCGAGTTGACACCGGAAACTTCGCGCGGTTTCGAGATCATCGCGTTCGCAGCGAAGGTTCTGCACGTCCCGCTGTTCCCGTGGCAAGAGTGGCTCCTCATCCACATGTTCGAGCTGAACGAAGATGGCACGCTCCGGTTCGGAAAGGCGCTCGTCATCGTCGGCCGGCAGAACGGCAAGACCCTGCTCGCGTCAGTGCTTTCGGCCTATTGGATGTTCGTCGACGCGACTCGATGGGGCGATCTCTCACCCGCGCACAAGTTCGAAATTTACGGGGCCGCACAGAAACTCGATGTCGCGATGAAGCCGTGGCGGCAGGTACGAGCGTGGGCGGGCCCGGATAACCCAAAGATCGGCATCGCCCCAGACCGAGTTCCGCTGTTGCAAGAACACACCTATTCGCCGCGCATGGTGAACGGTGAAGTCGAACTGAAGACCCATGAGGGAGCCGCGTACAAGCCGCGTACCTTCGAGGCCGTCCGAGGGCTGACCGCTGCGCGGATGATCCTCGATGAGCTCCGCAAGCAGTACGACTACGAGGGATGGTCGGCGATCGTAAAGGCCGACACCGCGGTGTACGACTCGTTCCTGCTCGCGCTCTCAAACGCCGGCACGGCAAGATCCGAAGTACTCAAAGACACCCGCGACATCGCGCACGCCGAGGTCGATGATCCGGACGCTGAATGGTTCGTCGCGGAATGGTCTGCGCACCCCGACCAGACGATCGACGATCCAACCGCGTTCGAGCAGGCGAATCCATCTGCCGGCTACCTACCCGGTATGACGATCGAGAAGTTGATGCGCACCGCGGCCAACGCCCGCGACAAGCCCGGAGCACTCACGGTCGAGAAGATCGAGGTGCTCGGACAGTGGGTGTCCGCTGAGGTCACGCCGTATCTGAACCTCGGAGAGTGGGAAGCGTGCGCGGACGCCCCGCAGGTCAACGAACGGGGCGAACTCGTGTACCTCGGGTCACAGATTCCAGAAGCATCTCGGCGGGTACTCGGCGTCGATGTTTCCGGCGACCGAAAGATGTCCTACGTCGGCGTGGCTGGACTCCGTGCTGATGAGCTCGCGCACGTCGAAGTGATCGCTCAGCGAGCCGGGATCCTCTGGGTCGTCGATTACCTCAAGCAGGTGCGCGAGAAGACTGGCATCAACGAGGTGGCGCTGCAGTCGAAAGGCTGCCCCGCAGCCGACCTAGTGAAGCCGCTCCAACAGGCCGATTTCGTGGTGCACGAGATCTCTGGCACCCCGATGCTGAACTCTGCCGGACGCCTCAACGATGCCGTCCGCGATGGTGTCGTTCGCCAACGCTCACAGCCGGTACTCAACACGGCAGTCGAATACGGCACGACTCGGAACCTCAACGGCATGCCGATCTGGGATCGCACCGGCGAAGTCGACGTCGCTCCCATCATCGCGATCACCGTCGCGCTCTACGCCCTATTGACGACCGATCCGCCCGAAGAGGCGCAATCGGCGTACGCCCTCGCCGAGGGCGAGCAAGCAAAGGACTGGTGGTGAACGCATGGGATTTCTCGACGTCTTCACGAGCATGATCTCTGGGAAACAGCAGGGCCAAGTCGCCGGCGAGTTCAATGGCCAAGCTGTCACAGCATTCGCCTTCATGACCGAAGGGGAAGGCCTCGAGGGGCACACGATCGAGTCGCTCTGGAAGTCCCAGCCTCACCTGCGCACCGTCGTCGGGTTCATCGCCCGGCAGATGTCGCAGCTCAGTCTCAAGCTCTATGAGCGGGACGGTGAAGACATCAAGCGGGTACGCACCGGCAAGATCGCACGGCTCCTTGAAACCCCGAACAGCGAAGAGACATTCTCAGAGTTGCTCTACACGCTGGTCGGTGAGTGGGCGCTCTGGGATGACTCCTACCTCGTTCTTCTGGGCGGAGAGCTTCGGGTGTTTCCCGCGAAGTGGTTGACACCGAAGAAACGAAACGCATTCCAGGTCGACGGGTACAAGCTCATCACAAAGGACGGCGAGCGCGTCGACCTGTCGATGGATCAGGTGTTCCGTTTCAAGGGGTGGACACCATCGCAGCCGCTGAAGGCGACATCACCTGTGGAAACGCTGAAGCTAATGCTCGAAGAGCAGCACTCGGCACGCACATTCCGCAAGCAGGTCTGGAAGCGCGGCGGCCGCTTCGGTGGCTACTTGAAACGTCCCGCCGCAGCACCGAAGTGGGACGACGCAGCGCGCGGCCGGTTCGATCGCATGTGGCAGGCATTCACAAGCAATTCAGGTTCCCGTGCCGGCGATGCCCCGCTCCTCGAAGACGGCATGGAGTACGAGACCACGCGCATCGCGTCGAAAGAAGATCAGTGGCTCGAATCTGTTCGCGCATCGCTCGAGATGTGCGCACAGGTCTACTACGTAAATCCGACGATGGTCGGGCTCCTCGACAACGCGAACTTCTCGAACGTGCGTGAATTTCGGCGGTCGCTTTACGGCGATTCTCTCGGGCCGATCGTGAAGAAGATCGAGGACCGATTCAATAGCTTCATCCTGCCCGCACTTGGTGCTAGCGAGAACCAGTACGTCGAGTTCAACGTCGAAGCGAAGCTGCGCGGATCGTTCGAGGAGCAAGCCGCTGTAGTCTCTACCGCCACCGGAGCGCCCTGGCAGACCGTCAACGAGTCGCGGAAACTCTTCAACCTCTCGCCGGTTGAAGGCGGCGACGACATGGTGCGTCCGCTGAATGTGCTCTTCGGTGGCCAGGCATCTCCGCAGGATGGCGAGACCTCGGGGGGCGGTGGTGTCCCGGAGGAGATCGAAGCGGTCCCCGTGAAAGCCGGACCGACCGCCGAGGAAATCGCGAAGTTGGTCACCGCAGCGGGTTCGTTAATCCGCGCCGGGTTCGAGCCGCAAGCATCTCTCTCGGCGGTCGGCCTCGACCCAATCGAGCACACCGGGCTCCTTCCCGTCACCGTGCGCGACGACGCGGTGAAGTCAGCAACCGAGCACTACCTCGTCCGACAGTTCGAGGTCGTGCAAGCCAAGAGGAACGGTGGCGCGGAGCGCTGGTGGGATGCGCAGCGTTGGAACCGTGAACTCGCGTCGGATCTGTTGAAGGCCGGCGTGCCGGAGCGCTACGCGCCACAGGCGGCATTCGGCATCAACTCACTGCTCTTCGATCACTATTCGTCGGGCGAACCAGCGAATCAATCCATGTTGGAGGTGGGGTCGTGAAGACCAAAACCATTCGTGTCGATGTGAAAGCGATCGACCTCGAGGCCGGCCAGTTCGAAGGCTACGCAGCAGTTTTCGGCAACAAGGACTCCTACGGTGACGTCATCGTGCCCGGAGCCTTCGCCGACACGCTCGCCGCCGACTTCGGGGCTGAGGGGCAGGGTGTCCCGACGTACTGGTGCCACGACTTCACCGACCCGTTCAAGAACATCGGGTCGACGATCTGGGCGAAGGAAGACTCACACGGGCTCCGGGTTCGGGTGCAGCTCGATCTCGATACCCAGAACGCGAAACAGACGCTGAAGCTCTTGAAAGAGGGCCGTGTCAACCAGATGAGCTTTGGGTACACCGTCGTCGAGGGCGCGTTCGTTGATTCCGAAGAGCACGGCTTCTATTACGAGTTGCGGAAGCTGAAGCTGCACGAGGTGTCGGTCGTGCCGATCGGCGCAAATCAGGAAACCGAGATCCTCGCAGCGAAGGCAGCCGGCCGAGAGCCGACCCCCGAAGAGATCGCCACTCTCTTTGGGGTCGCGATTGAGCATCTCAGTCTCGCAAAGGGTGCACTACTGAGCGCCACCACGGCGGCCAAGGCCGCCGGCATTGAACTTCCCGCCGTCTCGGCGGGAGCTGCAGAGTCGGAATCTGACAGCGGTCAGGAACCCGAGCAGGCCAAGTCTGAGGAGCCCGAAAGGGTCAAGGATCAGGAGCCGGCAGAGGTCAAGTCGCAGACGACAGAGCACGAATCCGCACTCCAAGACCTCGCCCGAATGGTCGGGGTCGACATCACAACCCTGAAGGGAGATCACGCATGAGCGCGATCGAAAAGCTGGTGCAGGAGCGCAAGTCCGTCGCTGAAAAGGCGCGCGGCATCCTCACCACCGCAGAGAGCAACGGCGAGGGCTTTACGCCTGAGCAGATCGAGGAGCTGAAGGGCTTCACCGCCGAGATCAAGGCGTTCGACGAGCAGATCAAATCGAGCATGGATGCACAGTCCCTGCTCGACTCGATCGAGTCGATGCCCGCGGTCGAGAAGAAGGAAACCGACGGCAGCGACATCTCGCTCGGGCGGTACTTCGTCAAGAGCGCATTCGGCGAGCTAAACCGTGTCAAGGGGACACGGGGTATGAATCTTGTGCTCCCGGAGTACAAGGCAGCCACTGACACGCACCTCACCACCACCACCGGGCAAGGTCTCATCCTCCCGGAGTACGACTTCAGCATCGTCAAGGGCAAGCGCCAGCGTCCCTTCCTTGCGGAGTGGCTCGGCGCGGGCACGCTTGCCGGCAACACGCTGGTCTACTTCACCGAATCGCCCACCATCGAAGGCGCCGTCACCACCGTGGCGGAGGGCGCGAAGAAGCCGCAGCTGCATTTCCCCGACCACGACCCGGTGACGGAGACTCTGAAGAAGGTCGCCGGCTACATCAAGATCTCTGACGAGATGACCGAGGACGCCGCGTTCCTGGTGTCTGAGATCGAGGGACGTCTGCTCTACCAGTTGCAACTCGCCGAGGAAGACCAGCTCCTCAACGGCAACGGGACCGGCACCAACGTTCGCGGGCTCCTGAATCGCTCCGGCATTCAAACCGAGACAGCCGCCGGCGAAAAGGACGTCTTCGACGCGATCTTCCGCGCGATGACGAAGGTCGAAACCGCCACCGATCTCGTCGCCGACGGCGTCGCGATCAACCCGATGGACTACCAGAAGCTGCGCCTGGCAAAGGACGGCAACGATCAGTACATCGCCGGCGGCCCATTCCAGGGCCAGTACGGCAACGGCGACATGCTCCAGAACCCTCCGATCTGGGGCAAGCGCACCATCGTGACCCCCGCGATCGCACAGGGCACCATCCTCGTCGGTGCCGGCCAGCTCGGCGCCACGGTCTACCGCAAGGGAGGCCTCACCCTCCAGGCAACCAACACCAACGAGGACGACTTCGTGAACAACAAGATCACGATCCTCGGCGAGGAGCGCCTGGCGCTCGCGGTACGCCGCCCCTCGGCCTTCGTGAAAGTCACCATCGGAACGGAGGGCTGATCGTGGCCGACCTCAAGGAGTACACCGTCACTATCGACGGCGTCGATCACACGATGCTGCTCAGCAACGAAGATGCCGCAAAGCGTGGCCTCATCGAAGCAGAAACGGACGTAGAGATCGCCGCTCTCGTTGACGCCGAGGCCGAGAAGATCCGCCTGGCCTTCGAAGCCACGCACGCTGAACGCGTCGCCGAGCTCGACCGGGAGCACGCTGACCGAAAAGCGGAACTCGAAGCAGAATTCGAGACCCGAGTGGCGACGGCGGTCGAGGAGGCGCTCGCCGCCGGCGCGAACACCGACAAGGCGCCGCGAGCTCGCGCCGCGAAGACCGAGGCCGCCAGGGCGGCGAAGTAGAAGGAGGTGACGGGCGTGACGATTCCTGACATCATCAGCGCTAGCTCGCAGGTTGATCCGGCTTTCTGGATGAAGGCTGCCCAAGGTGCTGTGCGTCGCGAATGCGGATGGCACGTCGCGCCCGTCGCCGAAGAAACGATTGTGCTCGATGGGAGGGGTGGCACAGTGCTGCTCCTCCCATCGCAGCGCATTGTTTCGATCATCGAAGTCGTCAACGACGGAATATCCGTCACAGACGAGGTGAAGTTCTCTCGCAGTGCCGGCGTGATCACCCTCGCTTCTGGTTGGAGCCATGACGTCGGAGGCATCACAATACGGCTTACCCACGGTTACCCGATAGAGGAAGTCCCGGAGGTCGCCGCCCTCATCGTGACACTGACCAAGCGCAGTGCAGCAAGTGGGATAGTCGTGCAGCAATCCATCGGAGGTGCATCTCAGCGTCTCGCGACGAGCAAAGACGGATCAGCTTTGGGAGTACCGCTCCTCGAATCAGAGCGCGACCTGCTCGCGCCGTACCGACTCGTCTGGGGTCCGTAATGGGCTGGCTCGATGAGATAGCCGACGGTGGTGCGCCGATGGTGTTCACACATGGGCGCACCGTGTACCGGCTCCGCGCCGGCCTCGTCGATGACGCATACAGCGGCGGCCAAGTCCCCGGCGACTGGGAGTCGCCAAGGGTGCTCGCGATCGAGGCGGCGTTCGTCGCGCAGACTTCAACGTCGATGCTCACGGATGCGACGCGCGAGCAGGCTCTCGAATCGAAGTCTCTCTTCTGCGAAGGCAGCGCCGACGTGCAGAAGGGCGACCGGATCTTCACCGGATCATTCGACCCTGAGCTCCCAGACGATGCCGAGACGATCCCGGAAGGGACGCGGATGCTCGGCGAGATCTACACGATCGACGGCATCCCGCCCGCTGCGGACACGAACCCCTTCACGGGGTGGACGCCTCCGCGCGAAATCCCGCTGACCCGCGCGGTCGGCTGACCGAGAGGACCGACTATGGCACGCAGCGGCGATACCGAGTTCATCCCGAACCCGAAGTTCTTCGAGACCGTGCTCCGGCAGCCCGGAGTCGAACGCCTCACCGACGAGGCAGCCGGGCGCTCACTGGCCACCGCGAAATCAAACGCAACTGTCGACTCGGGCGAGTATCGCGACGGCCTGCACATCGAGCACCGTGAGTCGCGCTACCGCCGCGTCACACTCGTCGTCGGCAGCGATCCGAAGACGCTCATCATCGAGGCCCGCACCGGCAACCTCGCGCGCAGCCTGAAAGCGGCGAAGCAGTGAGAGTGACACCGCCGGACCTCGAGCAATGGCTCACCCGGTACGTGCGGGAGCAGGCACTCGCCGCCGGACACCTCGTCGATGTCTCGAATAAGGAACCGGCGACACTCAAGCTCCCGCTCGCTCGTCCGCTGATCGTCATCCGAGACGACTCCGGCACGCGACTCGACCACACAACCTTCGACCGCTCCATCGGGGCATCCGTGCTCGGTTGGACGAAGCAGAACGACGCACCCGCGAACACGCTCGCGCGGTGGCTCGCCGCGCTGCTCCACGACTCCGATCTCCCACTCGTCGATGGCACGCCGATCGTGTCCGTGGAGTGGGACGGCTGCAACGGCCCGTACCCCGTGACCGAAACCCTCGATGTGGCGCGACGTTACCTGACGGCGCAGTACGTCGTGGCCGGCTCCTGGTGAGCCACCCACCAACCCATCCGAAGCCCCGCAGATCGCGGGGCTTCCGCATTTCCGAAGGAGTACCCCATGTCTGCTGATGAGCAGGGATTCGACCTCGACGCCGTCGGCGTCCCAATTACCGGCATGGCTGCGTTTGCGCAGTTGCTCGAAGCAAACATGCTCACCGAGCCGCAGCTCGCGGCACGTCCGATCGTGCTGCCTCCGGCGTACAAGCGCCTCGGCTTGTACAAGCAAGACGGCGGACCAACCCCGGGGCGCGAGGATGGCGACGCGATCGAGCTCTTCCAGCAGGGCTACAAGCTCGCTGGTGAGGGCGCACGTTCGCTGACCATCGGTCTCGCCGAGAACAACCCCATCGTGCTCAGCCTGATCGAAGGCGTCGAGCCTGACGAGCACGGCATCTACAAGGTGTCGTCCGCGCTCCCATCGAACCGATTCCTGTTCTTCTCGTCGCTGCGCTACCGCGGCGGCAAGGAGAAGCGCCAGCTCGGCGTCGCATACATCTCGGCGGTCGAGTCCGACCAGGCCGAGCGCGGATCGGTCGAGGGCGCCTCGGTGACGTTCACCTGGCTCGAGCACGACCTGTTCGAGGGGTCGCCGTTCTGGCAGTTCGGTCCCGCGATCCCCGGCGCTGCACCGCAGCCCACCGGTGCGACCGCGGGCACCCCCGGCACGTTCACCCCCTCGGGTGCGCAGGTGCCGGCCACGATCGCCGCGCTGCGCGACCTCGGCGATCTGGGGCAGACGACCGCATGGTCGGCAGGCCAGTACATCGAGTACGGCAACGCGCTGAAGGCGCACTGGGACGGCAGCGACTGGGCGACCGGCGTCGCGTCCTAACCATGACTGCTGGCCGGGGCGTTATCGGGTCGTCCCGGCCAGCTTCACACCCGAACCCGTAACCCGAATGGAGTCCTCATGGACAACATTTCCGCCCTCCGTCGCGACCGCCTGATCAAGGACATTGCTCGCAGATTCATGATCCGAGCTATGCCCGGCAGAGAAGACCGCTTCGAAATCGTCTTCGCAGCGAGCGACTACGAAAAGTTCACCCGCGCAGTGATGAGGGGCCAGGAGCACGACGCATTGAGCCGGGGTTACTACCTCGGTCTCGGCGGCGAATGCGAGCTCCGCACCGCACCGGACTGGGCATGCGACCGCAGCGTCGTAGCCCACGCGCGACGCACAGCACGAATCCGGCGCACCCTGCGCCGGATAACCCGATAACCCGAAGGAGCGCCAGCATGGCAACCGCAACCAAGACCCCGAAGACCACCGACGTCGTCGAGTATGACTTCGACAGCTGGACCGAGGCTGACGAGACGAAAGCTCTCGCAGCCCTCGCCCCCGACATCAAGTACATCATCGCCGAGAAGAACTTCATCGGTCGTTTCGAAGACGGCACGATCGTGAAGCTCCCCCTCTCGCTGTCGGTCGACGAGATCGACGCTCTCACCGAGAAAACCGAGAACCCGGTCGACCAAGTGAAGGTGCTCCTCGAGCAGCTCGGCGGCAAGGATGCCGTCGCCGAGTTCACTCGTCAGAACATGACGGAGACGATCGCGATGGCGAACAAGTTCTTCACCGCGTTCGCTCGCATCGCGGGCGCCACCCTCCCGGAATCCTGAGCGTCGTCCGGTTCATCCGAGAGCACCCCGCCGCGATCGCGCGCTCACTGCGTGAGACGTTCGGGGTGGGGCTCTCGGATCTGGGCGGCGCCGTCTCCTGGGCTGAGGCGAAGCTGCTGCTCGAGGCGGCAGCCAGCGACCCCGCAACGTCTATCGGTGCTGAACTCGCCGGTTGGGCGTACCCCGCGAGCACCCCGCAACTGATTGGTCTCATCGCGCAGATCGGCGACAAGAAGGCATCCAAGAAGCTGATGCCGTGGGCACTCGACAATCCGAACCGCAAGAAGCCGGAGTTCTCAGCCGAGGAAGTCGCCGAGGCTGAGGCGGCACTCGAAGAGGGCATCGTGTTCTCGTCCTAATCAGAGGGGGTGCCATGTCGTCACAGGTCGGCTCCGGTCACATCGCGATCTTCCCCACCATGCCCGGATTCAAGGGGTATGTGACGAAGAACGTGAAGGCGGCCGGAGACGCCGGCGCAAAGACCTTCGAGGGCAGCTTCAAGGGGGCCGGTGCGCGCACGGGTCGCGGTCTCGGCCGCGACATGAAGTCGGCACTCAACGCGCAGGCCGGCGACCTCGGCGCGACCGCGATGAAGACCCTCAACCGGAACATCGCCACCGCATCCGCAGCGCTCTCGAAGGCACGCCTGAAGCAGCAAGATGACGCCGGCCGCGTGCGCGTCGCCGAGGCGCGCCTGCAGGAAGCCGTCGCGAAGTCCGGTGCAGAGTCCTCCGTCGCGATCGCCGCATCCGAGCGGCTCGCATCCGCACGCCGCACCCAGCAGGTCAGCAGCGATGCAGCGGCAGCAGCCGCCACCCGGCTCAAGACCGCACAGTCCGCACTCGCCGCCGCCACAGCGACCGTGAACGTCGCCACGGCGCGCAGTGCGGGAAGCGTGTCACAGTTCGTTTCGGACCTCCGCGCTGGTTACTCCGATGCGCGGGTCGGCGCATCCGCGTTCACGGGTGTCGCCGGGTCGATCGGTGGCATCGCGAAAGAGACCGTGATCCTCGCCCGGAACACGAAGCTCGGCACCTGGGCGTCACTGCAGGCACAGCAGGTCTCGAAGCAGTTCACCTCGCTCGCAACCATGGTCGGCGGCGGGATCGCGAATGCGCTGACCGCGACGCGCTCGCGCCTCGGCGCGGTCGGCTCCTACGTTCGCAGCGCGTTCGCACCGATGGGGCAGTACGTGGCAGCAGCGGGCACGCTCATCGCGTCACCGTTCCTGCAGCTCGGCCGCCGCGTCGCCTCCTACCTCTCCCCCGTCACCACGCAGGTGCGCGGCCTGTTCGCGAGCCTCGGGACCGCAGGCGCCACCGGCGCGAGCCGCCTCGCCGCGAGCTTCGCCTCCGGTGTCTCCCGCATCGGGAGCGCGGCGTCGAGCGCGTTCAGCTCGGTCGTATCCGCCGCGTCCCGTGCGGGCTCCGCTGCGGGGCAAGCACTCGGCAGCGCACTCACCAACACTGCTACCGCTGGTGTCGCCGCTGCGGGCGCCGCGATCGGAGTCGCGCTCGGCTCCGGTCTTTCCCGGCTCTCGTCGATTGACACCGCGCGGGCGAAGCTCGTCGGCCTCGGCAATGACGGAACCACCGTCGCGCAGATCATGGGCGACGCCACCGCATCAGTGCGGGGTACGTCGTTCGGGCTCGGCGAAGCCGCCACGGTTGCCGCTTCCGCGGTCGCCGCCGGCATCAAGCCAGGTGAGGCACTGCAGGGTCACCTGAAGTCGATCGCGAACAACGCGTCGGCGGCGGGCCTGTCCATGCAGGACATGGGTTCGATCTTCAATAAGGCCGCGACACAGGCCAACGGCGTGCAGAACGACGTCATCAGTCAGCTCGCTGACAAGGGCATCCCGATCTACCAGGCGCTCGCCGATCAGATGGGCGTCACCGCCGGCGAAGTCTTCAAGATGGCTTCTGAGGGCAAGGTCGACTTCGAGACGTTCTCGGCCGCGGCAACCGCAGCCGCTGGCACCGTCGCGGACCAGATCGGCAAGACCGTACCTGGCGCGTGGAAGAACATGCTCGCCTCGCTCGGGCGTTCCGGTGCCGGCATCTTCGGCGGCATCAACAAAGAGACCGGCGAGATGTACGGGCTATTCGCTCGCATCGCACCACTCTTGCAGGCTGTCACTGCCGCAATGGCTCCCCTCGAGGAGCGGGCTGCGGCGTTCGGTACGAAGCTCGACTCGATCCTCGGCCCCGGTATTCAGCGGGTCACCGACTTCCTGAACAAGCTCGCTGAGGGTGGCGGGCTCGCCGGCACGATGTTCGAGAACCTCTCGGGCATCGCGGGTCCACTTGCGGGCATCATGGCGGCGCTCGGCGCTGGCGGCCTGGCATCCGTGCTCGCCCGTCTCGGGCCGCTCGGTGCGCTGCTTCCGGGTCTCGGTGGGGCGCTGGCCGCACTCGCTTCCCCGCTGGGGATCGTTGCGGCGGCATTCGCTGGGTTCGCGATCTCCGGTGGCGACTTCTCCGGTCTGGTGTCGAGCATCACGGGCATCATCACGCAGGTCGTCAGCGCGCTTCCCGCGCTCGTGTCGACCGTCTCGACGATGATCCCGAACCTCGTCGGTTCGATCCTGTCGCAACTGCCGCTGCTACTGACCGCGGCGACGAGTATCGTGACCGCGCTCGTGCAGGGACTGATCACCGCACTGCCGGTACTCGTTGAGGGTGCCGTCGCGCTCGTCGGCGGCCTGATCGCCGCGATCGTCGGGAACCTCCCCATGATCATCGACGGCGCGATCCAACTCGTGAACGGTTTACTGCAGGGCATCATCGCTGCGCTGCCGATTGTGATCGAGGGCGCATTCCAGCTCGTCTCGGGCCTCCTGGCCGCGATCATCGGCGCGCTGCCCCTGATCATTCAGGGCGGTATTCAGCTCCTGATGGGGTTGGTACAGGGGCTCGTAACTGCGCTCCCCATGCTGATTGAAGCGGTCCTTGGGCTTGTCACGAGCCTCCTCGACAGCTTGGTCGCGTATCACGAGATGTTGATAGAGGGTGGCATCCAGCTACTCACGTCGCTCGTGACGGGCCTGATCAACGCGTTGCCGATGCTCATCGATGCCGCACTGCAGCTCGTAACTGGGCTGCTCACGGCGATCATCAGCAACCTGCCACTGATCATCGAGTCCGGTATCCAGATGCTGCAGTCCCTCATTACGGGATTGATCGATGCGCTCCCCCTGCTTATCCAGGCGGCGCTCGATCTCGTGCTCGGACTCATCACGGCGATCGTCGACAACCTGCCGATGATCATCGAAGCCGGCATCCAACTCCTGACCTCTCTCATTGAGGGGATCGTGAGTATGCTGCCGACGCTGATTACGTCCGCGATCGATCTCATCATTCAGCTCGTCACCGGGCTGATCTCGATGCTGCCGCAGCTCATCGAGGCGGGTATCCAGCTCATCGTCGCTCTCATCGAGGGACTGGTGAACGCGATCCCGCAGATCATCGAGATGCTGCCTCAGATCATTTCCGCGATCTGGGACGGCCTCATGGGGGTCGATTGGCTCGACCTCGGCGTGCAGATCGTGATGGGGATCATCAACGGTCTCGCCTCCATGGGTGGCGCGCTGCTCGACGCGATCGTGGATCTGGCATCGAGCGCGTTCGACGGGTTCAAGGACTTCTTCGGAATCCACTCGCCGGCGCGGAAGATGATCCAGCCCGGCCGCGACGTCGTGCGCGGTGCGGTGGTCGGTGTCGACAGGCAGGCCCCGGAGTTCGGGGACTCGCTTGTCGATATGGCTCAGTCCGCGTCGCAGCGCGCTCAGGCAGCGATGTCGAACGTCTCGACCGAGATCTCGGCAACCGCCCGCGTGCGCGCCGCAGCCGCTCAGGCTGACGGCGGTGCAGGTTCGCAGGCACGCGAAACGAATATCCATCAGGAGAACCATTTCGCGAACGAGGATCCACAGGTCGCGGCCGAGCTCGCGAAACAGCAGCTCGATCAGATTGTGAGGTCGTCACTGTGAACCGATTGAGAGTGTCTGTGGGTGGCGTCGAAATGTTCGGCGCCACCCCGCCAGACCGCGAGATCCGCGGCCTCTTCATCAAGAAAGACGGCCTGCAAGGAATCGACGACGGTGCCGGTGTTCGTCGGGAATCGATCGAGATTCCCGGCGGACACGGCGAGTTCGACTTCCCGGTGCTGCGTGGCTCTCGAGCGATCACGCTCACCGGGATCGCAGCCGAACGGTCGGTGTTCGATCTCGGTCAGCTGCGATCGCGGCTCCTGGGTGTCGGCGGTGACGGGTCACTGTTTCGGATCGAGGTCGATCACCTCGCCGAGTCCGTGTCGATGATGGGCCGCCTGGCCGCATCCCCCTCGTTCCGTGATCGTGGGAGCGCGTCGAAACCGTTCCTCGCGGACTTCGACATGCAGATCATCTGCCCGGACCCGCGAAAGTTCGGCGCCCTGCGGCGCACGGTAGGTCGGGAGCCCGCCGTGAACTACGGCAACTTCCCCGCCACACCTGTCCTGTACGCACGCCGCCTGAGCGGCACCGGCGGATACTCCATCACCACCCCCGCGGGCGAGATCACCGTATCGGCGGCGCTTGCCGTCGGTGCGACGCATCGCATCGATGTGAGCACGGGAAGTGTCTACTCAGGCAGCACGCGCCTCACTGGTGCGCTCGCCCGGTTTCAGCCGTGGACGATCCCGCCAGGTGCTGCCGTTGTGCACACGGCATCGTCCGGGATCGAACTCAGTGTCGACACGACCGACACCTGGATCTAACTAGGGGGCAACCGTGCAGATGTCGAGAATGCTCGCCTGGTCGTGCGACGCGATCACGGGCGAGAAGATCGATGTCTTCCCGGTCACCGATGCCAGCTACAACCGTCTGCTGTCTGCGGGCGGCGAGGGATCGGTCACGATCCCCGTGAAGCCCGAACACACGCGCGCCGCACGTCGGGCAGCGTTCGCTCGCTGGGAGCGCATCATCATTCTCGAGGAGGACGGCGAAGTCAAATACGGCGGGTACGCGACCGGCGGCGGCCGCCCCCTGGGTGCTGGCACTTTCCAGGCCAACCTGCAAGACGCGTGGACGATGTTTCAACGCCGCGGCGCATGGGACCGATCGATTCCGATCACCGCGCAATGGGCTGCGACCGTCGCCGGCACGCGAGGCCTGCAAGCATGGCGCGCGATCGAGCGCGGAACGATCACCGGCGGCGTCTTGAACAAGACCCAGATGCCGGTATCACTCGTGAGCACCGGTGGCGGCGGGTCGGTGTCGCGGAAGTACTTCGGTTACAACTTCGAGTACATCGCCGACGTGCTCTCAGGGCTGCTCGAAGAGGGCCTCGACATCTACATGCAGCCGCGATGGGTGAACGACCGCTTCGACTGGGGCTTCCGTGCGGGCATGACGTGGCAGTCCGGCAACGTGCACGAGTTCGCGCCGCTCGCTGATCAGCCGAAGATCACGAACCTGCGCGAAAGCGATGACGGGATCCGCATGACCAACAACGCTGCGCGCCTCGGTGAAGGCAGCGAGGTCGACATGCTCACCCGATCCCGGCAGGACTTCTCCTCACCGTTCCCCGTGCTCGACCGCATCACCCCGGCGAAGACGATCTCGGACCCGTTGCAGCTCGAGCAAATGGCGCTGTCCGATCTTGCGATGTACGGGTCGCCGACGGTGCAGTGGGACTTTGAGGTACTCGCATCCGAGGGCGTCGACGTGGGCGACACGATCTATCTGCCGATCTACGGCGACGCCTGGATCGAAGACGGACGGCACGAGCGCCGCGTCGTGAAGGTGACCGGGAATACCGGCCCCTTCGTCACGATCGGTGTGCAGCCGGTAGGAGGTGCCTGATGGGGGTGAACCATCCCGGACTGCAGCTCAGCATCGACGAGCTGATCAGGATCGTGCGCCGTGAAGCGGTCGCGACGATCCAGAACGCTTCCATCGGCCGCGCCGGGCTCCGTGTTTACGACGGCGGGTCGATCACGATCCAAGGTGGCGGCCTCTTCGTTACCGGCACCGAGTCTGTCAGTGGACTGCTCAGCGTCACCGGTCGCCTGCTCGGCTCCGGCGAGTTCGTGTGGTCGGGACCATGGGAGCTGGCAGGCGCCGGCGACATCACCGGGCCCGTCGCCATCGACGGCAACATCACCGTGAACGGCCGGTCGACCTTCGCCGGCGCGTGGGACTTCACCGGCAACGGGAAGATCCAGGGAAACGTCGACATCACCGGCGCCCTCGATGTGAAGAACCGACTCACGGTCGGCGCGTCCGGCTACATCGACGTCGGACCGATCCGGCTCGATCGTGCGCACGCGAGTGGCGGGCGCATCGTGTCGACGGTCTCCTACCTCAACCTCGACGCGGTCACCGCGGTCGTCTCACTGGCGCCCGGTTTTATCGCACAGAACGGCTACTTCGACCGCGTCCGCGTGAATGGCCCTCTCGAGGTGACGGGGTCCAAGCAGTTCGTCATCGATCACCCCACGAAGCCGGACCACGTGCTCAGGCACGCGGCGACTGAGTCCCCCGTGTCTGGCGTCGAATACGCCGGCACCGCACAGCTCGACGATGCGGGCGTCGCCATCGTCGAGCTCCCCGGGTACTTCGAAGCGCTCACCTCGCCAGATGGTCGCACCGCGCACATCACCGCGGTCGGAAGACCGTTCCCGGTCGGTTATGAGCCCATCCGTGACGGCCGTATGACCGTGTACGGCGACCCCGGACGTGAAGTGTCGTGGCTCGTGAAAGCGGCCCGGAAGGCAGAGCACGGCGGCCACTTCGACGTCGAGGAGCAGATCATCGGACCGCTCAGACAGGAGGCATTGTGACGGCCTATACCTACACCGGAACACTCGCCGACTTCGGCGAGAAACCTTTCCCGGGAGCGATCCCGAGGCTCTGGGTCTCAGCGTTCCAGGATGCCTTCGGGCGCGACGGCGCGGTGCACGCGAGTCGCCGGATCCCGGTCACGGTGCAATCCTCCGGCCGATTCCAGGTCGACCTGGTCGCGACCGTCGACCTCACCCCACCGACGAAGTACTCGCTGCGCTGCGAATGGCTCGACGCCGACGGCGTGATCCGCGGGTACGCGCAGTGGGACTTCACCGCGGCACTCGGCGGCGGCCCCATCGCCGACATGACCGACGCAATCATCTCGCGCATCTGGCTTGGCACCACGCGTCCGCCAGCACAGCGCACCGGCATCTATTGGATCAACCCGGAAACGGGTGACGTGAAGGAGTGGTTCTAAATGGCATGGGAACTCGTCGACAACATTCGCGGCCCGCAAGGACCGAAGGGTGACGCGGGAACGGTGTCCTCGGTATCCGCGGCTACTCTCCCGCCCGGTGAGCCCGCGACGGCCAAGCTCGAGGGCACGTCCGACGTGCACCTCGTTCTCGGACTCCCGCGGGGCGAGCGCGGCCCGCAGGGTCCTCCCGGGGTTGCGTCGTCCGCTTCTGCTCGGACCGTCGAACCGACCGAGCCCGCGCGCGCAGTGATCGAGCAGCACGGTGACAGCGTGCACGTCGCCTTCGATATTCCGAAGGGCATGCCGGGCACCAACGCGGTTCCGACGGATCAGGCGATCGGCACGTACCTGCAGGAACCGACGTCGGCTTCGAACCAAGGCCTCGATGTCGCCACCGCTGCGCTCCTCGCGAAAACGGGCAGTCAGACACGCTCCGGCATGGACGCGCTCTCTGCTGGTCTGATCGACAGCAGCGCTTCCGCCACGCAGGCAGCACTCGACCGAGTCTCTGCCGCGCTCCTCGCGGAGCAGAACAGCGAACTCGGCGAAGCAGCGGCGACGCTCGTTGACGCGCTCACCCTGGCCACGCGCACGCAGCTGACACGGGTGGACGCGCAGCAGCGCGGCCGAGCGACTGTCCGGTACGTGCGAGGTACCGGATTCGATTACGAGGTGATCCGAGTCACCGGCCGCGACGGCATCAAGAAGGTGCAGGCTCCCGGCTTCCTCCCCGACGGGCGGGTGCCGCGCGCGAACCGGAGGCTGCTGAAGCAACTGTCTGTCGAGAACGGGTACGGCGCGATCGTGAACGCGGACGCCTCGATGACCGTCGATGCGACCCACGCACGCATGCACGGCATCAACATCACCGGCGGCGTCCCGTACGCGTCATTCGGTGACTCGCCGCCGCTCGGGACACCTGGCACGGATGCTTTCGACACGGAAGCTGCTGCGCTCTACCAGGACGGCGTGCTGCGATACATCTCGCGGGCGGACAACAAGACCGCCGCACAGTACGTCGCAGCTGGTGTCACCGACACGTTCGCGCACGGGCCCGTCTTGGTGCGCAACGGGCAGGACACGCTCTGGCATCAGAAGTCCGGCTACCAGGCGTTCGTCACGAGCACGTCAGCGCGCACGATCCTCGGGCAGGCCGCGAACGGTGATTTCATTATCATCCTCGTGCACGGCAAGACCGGCAGCTACGGTGTCGCGGGCGCGGCGATCTCCGCCCTCGCGATCGCCGAGGGCTGCATCATCGCGGTGAACCTCGACGGTGGCGGATCCACTCAGGGCGTGTGGGACGGGGTCACGTTCCACCCTTCGACCGACGCCGGTTTCGAACGCGGCATCATGTCGGCGGTCGCGATCACCGCGCCGACGATGAACCGGTTCGATACGGGCAGCGTGAAGCTCACGCCGGCCTCCCCGTTCGTGCAGTCCGCCGCCGGCATTCCCGCGCTCTCGCTCCGGGCTCGTGACGGGATGGTGCAGTGCGAGTTCAACCTGAGCTCCGGGGCGACTGCGTTCGCGAAGAACGCCTGGGTGCTCGCCTCGAACGACGCCGTGCCGGAGCAGTTCTGCCCGCGCTCGTTCCAGGAATCCCGCGGCACCGTCGCGGGAGGCAACGGGCTGCAGGTCACCGCGTCGCTCACGACGGACTACAAGATCTACGTGCGCAACAACTCGACCACAGACATCAACCTCGTTACCGGCGTCATGCAGTGGCCGATGCGTGACTACCTTGGTGACATCGGATAGATCGATGCGTCACGGTTTGTTCTTTGTCAGAGCAAGACGGTGAGCAGGGCGCCGGTAAACGCACTGAGAGCGGCTACAGCAGCGAGTAGTTTCCCGAAGTAGTCGATCGTGGGGTACGGCTCATCTTTCTTGTCGTGTGCAACCACTCGAGCTACAGCTCCGATCAGCGCCAGGGCAGCCACCACCACGATCAGCACCGGTATCGAACCCCAATTGAGCGCCATGATGGCGGCTGTAGCCGCGGCCATAACGATGGCGATCGCCGCCACTGCGATGCGACCGGGATGCTCCGCCTTCAATGAATCAATACGCGTTCGCCAGAAGTTACTCATTCCAGGAGCCTATCCAAAATGAGTGTTCCCTATGCAAAACCACTTTGCATTCATCGCAATGCTCACTCCGACCCCGAATAGGAGGCACCCCATGGGGTTCTCACCACTGGCCAATATGAGCCGCCGCATCCCCGACGGCGGACGCTTCAACGAGCGCCAATCCCGGGTCACGGGGTTCGGCATCCATCACAACGCCGGCGTAGACGCCTACGGGGAAGCGTCGAACCCGAACCGGGAGGTGAGCGCGAACTACTGGATCACCAACGCCGGGATCATCATCCCGAACGTCGATGAAAGCCTGCGCGCGTTCACCTCCGGGATGGCCGGCTACCCCGCCGGCACCGCGGCCGACCACCGCAACATCACCGTCGAGGTGTCGAACTCTCCCGAGGGCGTTCGCGCCAAGACCTGGGCGATCTCGGAAGCGGCAGAGCTCGCGCTCTCCGCACTCATCGGGGACGTGTACCGCCGCCACGGGCTCGGCCCCGTGCGCCGCGGTGCTGGGCAGGGTGTCGGCATCCATCAGGACTGGGTGCCGACGAGCTGCCCCGGCCCCTACATCGTGCAACACCTGGACCGGATCATCGCGCGCGCCGAAGTGGCGCGCGTCAACGGCGGACTCACCGCCCCAAGCAAGGAGGACGAGGACATGATCGATTCGATGTTCGCTGTCGTGGACAAGGTGCCGTCGTGGTGCTGGATCAACTGGGCGACCGGGCGCGTGTTCGCGGTACACACCCAGAAAGAAGCCGACTGGATCGCCGGGTACATGGGGTCGATCAAGACGAACTGGGCGGGCGACAAGCTCGGCAGTGACAAGTACAAGAACAAGCTCGCCCTCCTCGGCATCCTCGCACCCAAGGTCGAGGTCGTCGCGCTCGACGACGCCACACACAAGCGGTTGCAGGCAATGGTCAACGCCGGCGTTCAGGCAGCCGTTGCAGGAGCCGCGGCCAAGTAAGCACGCTGTCGCGGAAGATGCAGCGACAGGTAGTCGGGTGTTCGCGCCCAGTGAGGGGACGCCTGTGGAAGTCGTCGGCACCATCGGGGGGTGGGGAGCTGCGATCGTGCTCGCACTGATCGCACTCCTCCCCCGCAAAGGCACGATCGAAAACACTCGAATCGACCAACTCCAAGAAGACCTCGAAGCGGAACGTCTCGAACGCAAAGCACTCGGCGAAGAAATCCGAGGCATGCGGAGCGAGATGACGCAGTACCGCAGCCGAGACAACGCGTGGTCTCAGCACTACGCCCTGATCCAACGCGGCGTCGAGAACGGCACAATCCCGCCATGGCCGGATCTACCCGACGAGCTGAAGGGAACCACATGACGAACGACCGACTGCTGAAGGCAGCGCAGAAAGAACGCCGCCGCATCGTGCTGGCATTCACGCTCGTGCTCCTGGCCGCCATCGGCGTACTCGGAACAGGGTGGGCCACAGCTTGGAACGGGCGGCAGGCGTGGCACGAGCAGTCCATCTCGTGGCAAGACCGCTACGTCGAGCTGTATGAGGAGTACACCCAGAGCACTGGGCAGGAACCAGCAGCACCCGCACCCGACGACGTCGCGAAGGACACCTCCGACATCGTCGAAGGAACTGCTGGTGTGCAAGGCCCACCTGGCCCGGTCGGCCCCGCGGGCCCGGCCGGCGCAAATGGCCGAAACGCCACCGACGGACAGATCGCTTCGGCGGTCTCCGCATTCTGCCTGCCAATTATCTGCGTGGGCAAGGCAGGCGAAGACGGAGAGCGCGGACCGATCGGGCCAACTGGCCGGGACGGGGCACCCGGCGCCGACTCAACGGTGCCCGGCCCTCAAGGAGCCACCGGCCCCCCGGGACGCGACGGTGCACCAGGCATGCAAGGTACGACAGGCCGAGGAATTGAGACGCTCACCTGCGACGACACCGGCGAATGGCAAGTCACCTACACCGATGGAATCACCGTCTCCGCCGGCACATGCCGCATCGACCCCATCACACCTACAACCCCAGGAGAAACACCATGACCATCCAGTCCACCCGCACATTCGTAGCGGCGCTCGTCGGCGTGCTCGTCGTGCGCCTCGTCGCACTCGTTCCACAGATCGCGGACCTGCTCACATGGGTCGACGGCATCTTCACCGAAGCCGGGTACGGCGGGCTGAGCACGCTCGCGCTCGTCCAAGCCGCAATCACTGCCGCCGCGATCCTGGCCTATCAGAAGATCGCGCAGTGGCTCGGCGACCGCTGGCCGAACATCGAAAAGTGGATGCTCGGTAACGCAGCCCGCCCACATTACGAACCCCGTTACGCGGCAAAATGAGCGTTCCATTTCTCGGCTCAATCGTGAAATGAGCAGGACTTGGCCATTCGGATAATCTCATAGCGTGATGGAACTGAGTGAGCCGCCCAGCATCGATAGCCTGCAACTTACAAGCGGGTTCTTCGGCGCTTTACTCTCTGGCGCAATTATGCTTGTTGTTCTGATCCTCACCCTTTGGGTCCAATGGGGGCAGCATAAAGATCAAATCGCTGACCAAAGAGTTCAGTTCAAAGAGCAGCAAGATAAGAATGTTGAACTTCTTCGATTCCAGCTCGAGGAGAACAAGGCGCTGCTGTATGAGCAATTGAAGCTTGAGCGGGTAGCATCTGCACACCGAGAGATACTGCGTCTGCGCACTTCACTCATGGTGGCGATTCTCACGATCGAGCGGATTGCGAGTACAGGTAAAGAGCTTGAAAAGTTTGAAGCTCAGCGTTACGAGGTGATCGCTCTCCATAGGGAGGTTCGCTCGCATCTGGCAAAACCCGTTCGCGAGTCCTACCTAGCACTCGCAGATCTGCAGGACCGGTACGCAGTACTCACACGCGACCTTCTAAACAAAGGAAGTTTCTCGACGGCCATGGCTGAGAATTATGCCCTCTTAGTCGGCCAACTCGTTGAATGGACTGACGCTTACATCGACGACGACTCTGAAGCGATCGCGTCAGTAGACGCGAAAGTCACCAGGTCCAATGAAGCTTTAGACAATGAATTTGGCACCTCAGCAGGAAAGTCCTGACTTACGCCCCCTTTCCCGAGCCTCACGGCCCGGGAGAGGGGGCGTTTTCTGCGTTCTCTACAATCCCGAAAGCGCGAGAAGAAACACGCCAAGAATCGCGCACCATATGAGCACCCACTGATCGCGTCGCTCATCTACGTTCAGAGGTCTGCCTGACATAGCGACATCGATTCCGACTTGCCGGTAGCTGGGGTCAGGTGCGTACCCGCGGTACTCGAGGAGGCGTTGAGCTTGAATGTGGTGCAGGTCTGCGAGAGCGAGCTTCGCTTCACTGGCCGCTCTCCAATCGCCAGTTATGGCTCTAACGCGCTTTTCAAGCTCTCCCTCAGATTCCATCCATTTCAGCGTCAGCAGTTGGTGCTCCTGGCGATAGGCCTCTTCCATAACGCGTGAGTGGTGCCGAAGAAGAGCGGATATCGACACCCAGATCGACCCCAGAATCGGCACGAGGGCAGCACCGAGGGTAAACGCACCGCTCATCGCAAGATTCCTCCTCCATCTGCTGGCGGAGTGTTCACTCTACCGGTGCAGCGGCCCGCCACCGTTCGGCGGGCCCGACGTTCGCCTACTCGCTCGCGCAATCTCTGCGTCATTATCGAACGGCACCGAATCATCCGCAGCCTGCAGGGTCGGGAAGATACCGTGCATTCGCCGCTTCGCCGGGTCAATGTTCCACACCATCACGAGAAACTTCGCCGTCTCGTGCGTATCGGTCACACGGTTCACGATCGCAGCGGGCCGATCCTTCTCACTCCGCATGATCACCCACGTGTCAGCATCGAGACGGATTGGTGCAGGTTTCGTCATGCGCAGCACCGTACGCCGCTCCCCCGACAATCTCGGCAGGATGCACCGGATCGGACACTCGAGGCACGAGCACTACCCCGCACCCGCACGCCCACCAGAGGCCCATCGCGCGCATCGGGTGCAGGTCGCAGGCCGGGCACGAAGGCACCAGGGGATCGCAGCTCTCGTCACAGATGATGTGTTCCACGAATCCAGCGTCTCGCATCACTCAATCGAGCGAGCGAGCGGACGCCGAATCTGTGGATAACCGGCTGCGCTCAAGCCAAGAGCGCTGCAACTGTGGGCAAATTGTGGGCAAAGCGCGAGACCGCGGCCTCAGAGTTGCGTCTACAGGCCATTCATAGCAACGATTTCAGTCGAAATTCTTGAAGTGCCCCGGATAGGAATCGAACCTACGACACCTTCTTTAGGAGAGAAGTGCTCTATCCACTGAGCTACCGGGGCGCAGTGCGAGCCGCGAAACGGCCTCTGCGAGTCTAACGCAACGGCGACCCGCGCTTCTGTCCAGGCACGCGACGCGGATACAGCTCAGCGGGCGGAGTCGAAACCCCGCCCGCTGAGCTGTATCGAACGCCTTAGCCGAGTCGGATGACGATCGGAGTCGCGCTCGGTGACGCGTACGTGTTGACGACGGTCTGGTTGCCGCCCCAGCCGCCGTGCACGGCCTGGCCATTGCCAATGTAAATCGCGGTGTGCGGGGCGCCCGGCCAGATCAGGATGTCGCCGGGTGCGTAGTTGCCATCGGTGACCTGGGTGCCGTAGCGGGTGAAGTCGCTCACACCGTGGTCGTAGCCGCCCTGATCACGACGCGTCGTGAGGCCGATGGCTGCGAGAGAGTTCTGCACGAGATCGGTGCAGTCCTGGTTCACGCCGACCTGTGCGAGCGCTGCAGCGACCAGCCCGGTGGCGCCTTCGCCGGCGGGAACGTCAGTGCCGGTCGAACCATTGTTCACCGGAGTCGCAGCTCCGGTACCACCGCTGGCAGCGGAAGCTGCCTGAGCTTCAGCAGCCTTCTTCGCAGCGGCTTCCTGCTTCTTCTGCTCTTCCGCGGCCTTGTCGGCGGCGATGAACTCAGCGCCCTCGACCGAACCCACGGTGGAGTCGACGAGCGTGATATCGACGTCTGCGGCGGTCAGCGACTGCTGCAGCGAAACATCTGCATCAGGTGCGCCTTCGACGGTCGGGGTAGCTGCGTATGCAGGAATCGAGAACGTGCCGACCATGCCGAGGCTGAGCGCTGCTGCGCCGGCCATCTGGGCGATCCGCTTCGCTCGCGACGGGGTGCGCTGACCGAGTTCGCTCGGGAGCACGACGTCCGCGCTGGAGTGCTGAGTCACGTGGGTATCTGCCTTACTGTTGCCTACGGGTGTCTGCGTCAGGTGTGGGCCCTGGGGCCACGACTGTTCAAGGGTAACCGAACATCACGAATATGTCACGCTCGGGTCACGAAACCCTCAACCTCCGCTGAAACGTGCGGTAATTCGGGCCCAGAGCTCGGCGCCGTTGTTTCGACGCCGAGCGATTTCACGGGATCAGATCACGCCCTGAGCCAGCATGGCCTGAGCGACCTTGACGAACGCCGCCGAGTTCGCGCCGAGCACGTAGTCACCGGGTCGCCCGTACCGTTCAGAAGCCTCATACGCCGAATCGTGCACGTCGCGCATGATGTCGTGAAGACGAGACTCGCTGGTGTCGCGGTCCCAGCGCGACCGAGCCGCATTCTGGCTCATTTCGAGCGCAGACGTCGCGACACCGCCGGCATTCGCCGCCTTGCCCGGCGCGAACAGTACTCCGGCCTGCTGGAAGAGCTCTACGGCTTCGGGCGTCGCGGGCATATTGGCGCCCTCAGCAACCGCGCGCAGGCCACCGGCGATGAGCGAGCGGGCATGATCGGCGTCCAGTTCATTCTGCGTGGCGCAGGGGAAAGCGAGCTCACCGGTGACGTCCCATACTGATCCGCCCGAAACGAAGCGCGCGCTCGAGCGGCGCTCTGCGTACTCCGAGATGCGCGCGCGCTCGACCTCTTTGACCTGCTTGAGGAGGTCAACGTCGATACCGGCCTCGTCGACGATGTACCCGCTCGAATCCGATGCCGTGATGGCGATGCCGCCGAGCTGCTGCACCTTCTCGATGGCGTACGTCGCAACGTTTCCCGAGCCCGACACGACGGCGCGACGACCTTCAATGCCTTCGCCCGCGCGCAGCAGCATCTCTTCGGCGAAGAACACGGCTCCGTATCCGGTTGCCTCCGTGCGCACTTCCGCACCGCCCCAACCGAGCCCCTTGCCCGTGAGCACACCGGCTTCATAGCGCTGAGTGATTCGGCGATACTGTCCGAAGAGATACCCGATTTCGCGCCCCCCGACCCCGATGTCGCCTGCAGGAATATCGGTGTGCTCGCCGATGTGGTGCACCAGCTCGGTCATGAAGCTCTGACAGAAACGCATCACCTCGGCGTCACTCTTGCCGCTCGGGTCGAAGTCGGAACCGCCCTTGCCTCCGCCAATTCGCTGCGAGGTGAGCGCGTTCTTGAAGATCTGCTCGAAGCCCAGGAATTTGACCACCGACAAGTTGACCGTCGGGTGGAAGCGCAGACCCCCTTTATAGGGGCCCAGTGCCGAGTTGAATTGCACGCGGTACCCGCGGTTCACGCGCACGCGACCGGCATCGTCGGTCCACGGCACGCGGAAGATCAGCTGCCGCTCCGGCTCCACGAGCCGGTCGAGTACACCGGCTTCGATGAACTCGGGGTGCTCGGCGAGCACCGGGCTCAAGGTTTCGAGCACCTCGTGCACCGCTTGCAGAAACTCCGGCTCCGCGGCACTGCGTGATTCGACGATCTCGGCAACAGCCTGCAGATGCGCTTCTGGGGTGGGTACGGTCACGAATTACTCCTTGGTGTATCAACTCCGTTGTGGGCAGACCTCATAGGCCGCACCGAATGGGTACCGCACTCCAAACGAGCCGTTTCGTGACGGCGGGGGAACTACGGGGTCTCTACAGCGAGACGAAAATGTGGGCGGCGACCTCGGTTGGCAGATCGATCGCCTCACTCGAACCCTCAACCTCGATGTGGACGATGTCCGCAGTCCGGGTGAAGGAAGCCTTGTTGCCGGGCAGCACTCCCGCGCCCGCAAGCTGCTCTAACAGCTCGGGGTCGGTCTGCAGCGGTTCGGCGAGCCGTTTGATGCGCGCGGTGATCGGCTGGTCGGGGTCGATGAGCACATCGCTGAGTCCGGTCACCCCGGTCTGGAACGAACCGGCGCGCACCGCACCGAGCTCTTCGAGACCGGGAATGGGATTGCCGTACGGCGACTCCGTGGGGTTGCCGAGGATGCCGAGCAGCTTGCGCTCGACCTGCTCACTCATCACGTGTTCCCAGCGGCACGCCTCTTCGTGGACATACGCCCACTCGAGTCCGATGACATCGGCGAGCAGACGCTCTGCGAGCCGGTGCTTGCGCATCACGTGCGTCGCCTTGCTGCGGCCCGCAACGGTGAGCTCGAGTCGGCGGTCATCGGTCACAACGACGAGCCCGTCGCGTTCCATACGACCGACGGTCTGCGACACGGTCGGACCCGAGTGGCCGAGGCGCTCCGAAATGCGCGCGCGCAGCGGAACGATGCCTTCTTCCTCGAGCTCCAGAATGGTGCGGAGGTACATCTCGGTGGTGTCGATCAGGTCCGTCATCGCCGTCCTTTCGGGTCCGGCGTCCAGCTTAGGGCATCCTGACCTGGCGGCGCATGCCTGGCCCTGCGCCGTCGCTAGAATTACGCGTATGGCTGACATTACGATCCCTGCTGAATTGCTGCCCGCCGACGGACGGTTCGGCTGCGGCCCGTCGAAGGTGCGTGACGAGCAGATCTCCTTCCTCGGTTCGCTGCAGCCGGGGGTGCTCGGCACGTCGCATCGCCAGGCGCCGGTCAAGAACCTGGTCGGCAGCGTGCGCTCGGGCCTCGCCGAGCTCTTCCGCGCACCCGAGGGCTACGAGATCCTGCTCGCCAACGGCGGGGCGACGACGTTCTGGGACTCGGCCGTGCACTCGCTCATCGAGCGCCGCAGTCAGCACCTCACGTTCGGCGAGTTCGGTGCGAAGTTCGCAAAAGCGGCCGGCGCGGCGCCGTTCCTGGAGCAGCCCGACGTGCGCTCCGCAGATGCGGGCTCGCGGTCGGAATCGTCCGTGATCGCGGGCGTCGACGTGTACGCCTATCCCCACAACGAGACGTCAACGGGCGTGATGGCCCCCGTTCGCCGTGTGGCCGGTGACGCCGGATCGCTCACCGTCGTCGACGCGACCAGTGGTGCGGGCGGTATCGACTTCGATGCATCCGAGGTCGACGTCTACTACTTCTCTCCGCAGAAGAATTTTGCCTCCGACGGCGGACTGTGGTTCGCTCTGGTCTCCCCCGCCGCCATCGAGCGCATCGAGCGCGTCACCGCTTCCGGTCGCTACATCCCCGAGACGCTGAACCTCGCCGGCGCCATCGAGAACTCCCGGAAAGACCAGACGCTGAACACTCCTGCTCTCGCGACCCTCGGGCTCATGGACGAGCAGGTGCGCTGGATGAACGCGCAGGGCGGCCTGTCGTGGGCTGCGGCCCGCACCGCCGAGTCCTCCGCCGTGCTCTACGACTGGGCCGAGCGTAAGGCGGTCGCCACTCCGTTCGTGACGAACCCCGATCATCGTTCGCAGGTCGTCGTCACGATCGACTTCGACGACTCGGTCGATGCGGCAGCGATTTCTTCGGCGCTGCGCGCCAACGGCATCGTCGACACCGAGCCGTACCGCAAGCTGGGTCGCAATCAGCTGCGCGTCGCGACGTTCACCGCCATCGACCCCGATGACGTGCGGGCGCTGACCGCTTCGATCGATTACGTGCTCGAGCGCCTGGGGTAACCGGCCGCGCTGCACCGACCCACCCAAGCGACGACAAGCCGGGTGAACAGGGTTCTGAGAACCACCGTTCACCCGGCCCGTCGTCGTTGAGCCGCCGAACCCGGCTTACAAGGGGGGTGCTCCAGGCTCGGCGGGGCGCGGGTGTCCATCGCTGCGGGGTAAGGGGTATGCAGACGATGGAGCACCCGCTGGGGGCGGAGCAGCCGACAGAGGAAGGCCATCAGCCGCTCCGGTCTGGGATCGGGGGTCCGACTGGACCTCCGAAGTGTGAATGCCCGAACGGTATACGTAGGAGCCGAGCAGCAGGAGCGTCGCCGCGAGTCCGACAGCCCACCACGGGAACCCCGGCTGATCGGATGCTGATCCGGCACGATCGAGATCGGCCTGCGGAGTCGGCGTCACGCGCTCTGCGGTCACGAGGATGCGATGAGTGTTGATCCCCAGCGGGGTGCAGGTCACGAGGGTGACGAGATCCTTGCCGTATTCAGGAAAGAGTGATGCCGTGTCCTCGGGTTCGACGACCTCGGTGGTCGTCACCCGGTAGGTGAGCACTTGCCCGAAGACCTCGATCGTGAAGGTGTCGCCGACCGCGAGACGATCGAGGTGCGTGAACAGCTCGGACGACGCCAGCCCGCGGTGCGCGGTCAGCACGGAGTGCTGCGATTCGCCACCGATCGGGAGCGACGTGCCCTCCAGATGTCCCACGCCCTTCGCGAGCGTCGCGTCGTCGGTGCCGTGGTAGATCGGCAGGTCGACATCGATCTTCGGAATGCGCAGGCGCCCCATTGCTCCGTCGGCGTCGGCGCGCAGCAGGTCGGCGTAATCGCCGTTGCCGCTCGCGACGCCGGTGCCCTGCGGCACCCGCGCGTTCTCCGCGAGCAGGGCCCCACCGACGAGGTCGTCGTTGTACGCCTGCGCTCGCGCAAGCTCGTCGGAGAGCTGCGTCGGGGTCTCCTGCTGCTCTGCACCGCCGACCGAGGCGATGACGCGAGCCTGCTCCAGCTGAGACAACCAGTTGGCCACACTCGGGTACATGAAGATCAGTACGCCGATGAGTGCCAGCACCGAGATCACCGTCGCGAGGCGAGGGAACCGCCAGGTGCGTCGAACCGATGCTTGTGCGTGGCGCGGTGCGCTCGGACGCGGTGCGGTCGTGATGCTCATGGGATCCCCTCCTCTCGAGATTCGATGCGGTGCGGTGTGTGCTTCGGGAGTGATGGCCAGGATCGGGGGCGGCTGGCGCGCCGCCCCCGATCCGCGGCCGGATCGCGGCTAGTTCGCGGCCCGCTGCTTACGACGCGATGCGGCGAGCGCTGCACCACCGGCCATCGCCACGAGTGCGATGCCTCCGGCCATGAAGATCATGGTTCCGGTCGAACCGGTGAGCGGCAGGTTCGGCACCGATTGCTGCGTGTTCTTGATGGTGACGGGCGTGACGGAGGTGATCGCACCAGCGGTCACGGTGATCTTGGTCCAGACCGTGCTGTCCGTAGGAAGCACGTAGCCCGCGGGAGCCTTGGTCTCCTTGACCCAGTAGTCCTTCGATACCGTCGCGTCGTTGCCGACCCAGAGGCCATCGATGGTGATCTCACCGGCGTCGTTCGTCGTGAGGGTGCCGACCGAGGCGACGCGAGAAGCGTCGGTGTTCGAGGTGTGCAGCGTGAACTCTGCGCCCTTCAGCGTCTGCGCGGGGGTCTTCGCCGAGGTCTTCACGATCTTGAGCCCGCCCCAGTTGGTCTGCGGCTTGTTGGTCTCGCGAACCGAGTCGTTGGTGTTGACGAACGCCTGGTTCAGGATCTTGCCGTCGCCGAGCGAGTTGACCTTGGTGGAGTAATCGACCGTGACCGTCTTGGAGCTGTCGAGCTTGCCGAGGCCGGTGCCGGTGAAGGTCACGATGACGTTCGCGCCGTTCGCTGCGGGCAGCGTGGCGGGGGTCAATGTGTAATCGGTGTCGCGCACGAGCGCCGTGCCGTTCAGCTTCACGTCGACGGCGGTGAGGCCGAGGCGCGAATCGAGCTGATCGGTGATGACGAACTTGCGGTAGGTGTCTCCCGCGCCGAGTGCGGGCACGGCGGTCGAGACCGTCCACTTGACCGTGGAACCGAGCTTCACGTCGTCAGGAGCCGAAACCGACTTGGTCGGCACCGTCGTGTTCAGTTTGTTCTTCGGGTAGACCTGCACGTCGTAGATCCACGTGCTGTCGGTCGAGCTCGGGAACGGCACCGAGACGAGGAACGGCTGCGCCGGCGAGACGACCGGGTTCGAGCCCGGGCTGGTCTCGGTGACGAGGTAGAGGCCGTAGGGCAGGTTGCTCGCCGTGGCGAGCCCGCCGCCTGCGGTCGTCACCGTCGGGGTGCTGGCGGCCACAACGCTGTAGCCGGCCTTCGCCGCGCTGCCGGTCACGTCGGCCGGGGTGAGCGAGTTGCCGCCGACCTTGGTCTGATCCCAGCCGGTCGAGGTGGTGAGGTCGATCGGGGTGCCGTTGTAGGCCACACGGTCGATCTTGAACGTCACGCCGTCGAGCCCGGCGCCGAGTGCCGAGACCGCTGACGGGGAGTTGATGACCTTGCCGTCACCGGCGACGCCCGGGTCGCCGGCGTGCTTGTGGATCGTGAGCGATCCTACAGTGCCGGTGATGTTCGACGTGCTCGGGTCTGCGGCCTGGGCCGCAGACCCGACACCCACGGTTGCGAGCAGCGCCAGAGCGGCAGCGCCGGCGATGGCGATCGCCCGGCGGGCGATCCCTTCGCGATTCTTGCGAGTCATGATGGTTTCCTCTCTATGGGCCGTGCGCACACGGACCGGGGTATCGGTGTTCTATAAAGCGTGGATAGGTCAGTGAGTTCGTGCGCGGCGGATGCCTCGCGCGACCAGGCCGGTAATCAGGGCGAGCGCTGCGACGCCGAGCCCGCCGAGGGTGAAGGCATCGGCTCCGAGGCCACCGGTGAGGGGAACGACGACCGCGGACTGCTGCTTGTTCGTCTGCGCTCCCTTGTCGATCACGGTGCCGGCGTTGCTCGCATCGACCGTGAAGGTGAACTGCGCCCCGATGACGTATCCCGGAGGTGCTTTCGTCTCGGTCGCCGTGTACGTTCCCCAGTTGAGGTTGCCGAGCGCGAAGCGGCCGGCGGCAGCATCGGTGTCGGGTTCGGTGCAGGGCGTGGCGGTGCAGTCGGTGATCGCGGTGCCCGAAGCGCCCATGCCGGGGCCGGTGATCTTCCACTCGGATCCGTTCAGCAGGGCACCGCCTGCCTGTGCGGTCTTCGACCACTTCACTGCGCCCGGTCGGTCACTGTTGGTGATCGTGCAGGTGACGTCTGCCGCGTTCGCGATCTGCACGACGCCTGCGGCAGAAACCGTGAGCGCCGTCTGCCCGTTCGTGCAGCTCCACGCGCTGGCGGTGTACCCGCCGGGGCCGGCTTCGGTGAGCGTGTAGTTGCCCGCCGTCACCGTGGCCGCGGTGACCGCCGCCTGTGTGGTCTTGCCCGAGATTGTGGTGGGGCCGGTCGCCGTGAGCGTCCAATCCGAGACCACACTGGTACCGCCCGACGTATTGTTCATCTTCTTGACGAGGGTGAGCTTTGGCGCTTTAAGCCGATTCACATAGGTGCAGTCGACGCGGTCGCCGGGAATGACGCCCGCGATCTGCGTGGCGTTGGGGCCGGTCAACGCGGTCGTGGCCGTGGTGCCATCGAGGTGCGTCACGAGGCAGCTGCCGCGTTGGAACTCGTAGTCGGTGCCGTTCTGCTCGTTCACCGTGATGGTGGCCGACTGCGCCTTGGCACCGAAGGTGTACGACCAGGAGGCGTCGCCAGCAGTGCTGGTGGTCTGCGTGACCGCGTTCGTGCTCGCAACCAGTGTCGAACCGCTGGCTGGGGTCGCCGTGGCACCCACCGTCCACCCCTGACGCGGTGTCGGGTTCTGCCCGTTCACGTCGGTAACGTCCTTGTGGATCGTGACCTGCGCGACAAGCGGCGCATTGAAGAATCGGCACTCCACGGCTTGCCCGCCTGCAGGAATCGTGATCTTGCCCGTCGTCGTGGTGCCCTGAGTCGTTTGCACGCCGTCGACGAGGCAGCGGTAGCTCGAGGCGTACTGCGACAGATCAGTGCCGCCCGAGGCGGTCTCGGTGAACGTGAGCTCGACGCCCCGCACGGTCGGGATCGGCCCCACGCGCTGGCCCTGCAGGCCCGAAGCGGTACCGGTCGTCGTGGTCGTGCCGATGGTCTGCGATCCCTGCGTGAGGGTGAGTGCGAACTGGTCGGTCGACTTCACGCGCTGACCATCGATGAACTTTTCAAGCGTGATCGTCGGAGGCGAAGAGCAGCTTGCGAGGTCGGTGCTGCTGAGCCCCGTCGTGGTCACGACGGTCGGATTCGACCACCCCGGCATGTCATAGGAGCGAATCTGGCCCGCGGAGCCGAGATACCCTTTGCCAGAGGCGTCAAAGGCGACGCCGTTGACGTTGTCCATGGTGGTGCGGCTCGCCGAAACGGATGCCGGAATCGTGCCTCCGTTTGCGGCGGCGAGGTTCGCCGCCGTGACGCTGTAGATCGATGTCGAGGCCCCTTCACCTCGCACGACGAAGAGGTTGCCGACGGCGTCGAACGCCATATCGCCGTTCGCCGATGAGCCCGAGTTGATCGCGATCGTACCCTTGAACGAAATCGGGTTCGATGCGGCAGCGTTGTATTCGTAGAGCCGGAAATTGCCGTTGTCCGTAAAGCCGCCGAAGTAGTATCGCCCATTGCCGAGACTGACCGCCCCCGCCACGAGGTTTGTCTGGGTGTTTCCGGAGTTCGCCCCAGTCGAGCTCCACGTGCCTGTCGCCGTGTTAAACACGTAGACGGTGCCGTTCTGCTGGGTACCCATGTCAGTGCTGCGCATAATCGCATACGCGGAAGCTCCGCCGAGCCCGATGCCGAGTCCGTTGAAGTTGGAGACGTTTGCCGCCGGCGAACCGAATGAGGTCACCGTTCCGTTCGGCGCGATCTGCTGCATCTGACCGCTTGCCGAGACGGCATATACGTACCCCGCTGTGCAGACCGGCTGAGTCGCCGCCGCAGCTGCGGTGACGAGCGGCTGCGCGGCCGCGCGCGCCTTGGTGCGTGGCGTCGGCGTCGGCGTGACGACTTTCGGCGTCGCGACGATGGCGACCTGCGTCGCGTCGGTGTCGGCATTCGCCTCGGTGACGATCTCCGTCCACGACGCAGCATCACCGCTCTGGAAACCGGCGGCGACCTGACTCGGACGCACGCGGAACGTCTGTTCAGCGGCGATGTCGACGACCACACTGGCGTCGGCGTCGGAAGCGAGCTGCTTCACCAGGAACGCACCAGGCGTCGGATCGAGATCGGCTCCGACGTAATCGCTCTGACCGGTATTGTCGGCCACGGTGCCCTGAACCGCAGCCGCCCACTCCGCCGTGCCGTCGGCAACCACCTGGGAGTCGCGTGCGCCGACCACCGTAAAGGCGGTCGAGGAGACAGCCGCTCCTGTTGCATCGACGGCCGTCCAGCGAAGGAACGGTGCCGCGAGTGGATCGTCCGCTGGCGTCTCGACCACGGGGGCCTCAGGCGCGGGCGCTTCGGTGACGGGAGTCTCGGTGACCGGGGCCGGATCGACCGCTGTATCGGCCGCCTCGGTGGACTCGGGTGCTGCAGCGTCAGCTGCTGCTTCGTTCGGTGCTGCGGCGCTGGGTTCCGTAGCGGTGTCCGGAGTCGACGTCGTCGTCGGCACCTGAGACTGCGTGACCTGCTGACCGTCGTTGGCCGTGGATTCGGCGAGGGCGGGTGAAGCGCCGACCAGTGCGATTGCGCACGCTGCCAGCGTGGCGACACCCGTGACTGCCCGGCGCTCCCACCGAACATAGGCGTGCCGGGATGCCTGGCCGTGCCGTCCCCGCTTCGGGCGGTTGAGCTGCTGCATGATGACCCCGTTTCGATTGCTTCACAGGGACGCATCACGCTTTACCCGCAACGCTGGCTACCCCTCGCGATAACGGTAGATTTTTCGTCTTTCCAGGGGATCCGTAAGAATTACGCAACTTTTCAGAGGGGGTACAAATGCCTGATCAAACATGAAAACCCCCTGCGCCGCCGGAGCGGTACAGGGGGTTTTCGGGTGTAATCGAGGCGCCCTGGGGCGTGTTCAGCCAGCGTCAGCGGTGGTGGATGTCTCCATCTTCAGCTCCATCGCCCGCAACGTCATCATCGCCGTCGGTGTCATCGTCTTCATCATCGACGTCGTCGGTGTCGCCGGCGAAGAGCTCGGTATCGTCAGCGTCGTCGGCGAGCCCTTCATCGTCGTCCTCATCGTCATCGAGGTCGGCGTCACCCACTGCGTCGTCATCGAGCTCGAGCGCGTCATCCAGGTCATCGTCGAGGTCGTCGTCTTCGGCATCGAACTCGTCGTCCAGGTCGTCGTGATCGCCCTCATCACCTTCGGCGCCGCCCGATTGTCGCGACTGGGCATCTCGATACTGCGCGAGCCGTTCCGACCACGGCACCCACTCGGGCGCAATCACCGCGCCCTCACCCGGAAGCAGCTCGACTTCGAGCACGGTGATCGGGGCCTCTTCGCTGGTTCGCGTCAATGTGGCGGCCCACCGCCAGCCCGGGTACCCGGGCAGACGGCACACGAAGAACTGGGTGAGTACGTGTTCGCCTTCGACGGCATACCCGTCGTGGCTGCCGATCGATTCGGCCGGAGTGATCTCGAGCAGCGCCGAGCGTGCCTGCTCCGTCGCCGCGAGCAGCACCGAGTCCGGGGTCACAGCCTCAGACATCGAAATCGTCCGCCACTCGGCGCAGCATGGTCGCAACCTTACGCGACTGCGAGCGCTCCGGGTATTGCCCGTTCTTGAGGCGCCCCCCGAGGCCGTCCAGCAGCTTGACCAAGTCCTCGATGATCACTGACATCTCATCGGCAGACTTGCGACTGCGCTTCGCAATGCGCGGCGTATCGATGACGCGCACCGAGAGCGCCTGCGGTCCACGGCGGCCATCGGCAACGCTGTACTCGAGACGCGTTCCGGCCTGCACCTCGGCATCTGCGGGCAGCACCGAGGCGTGCAAGTACACCTGCGATCCGTCATCGCCCTGGATGAACCCGAAGCCCTTGTCTTCGTCATAGAACCTGACCTTGCCGTTCGGCATGCCTCGTCCCTCTCCGTCTCGATGGGCGTTCCCCGCGTTTCGCTCACGCCGGTCGGCAAGCGCGGGTGCCCACACATCCAGCCAATTCTAGCGGGGCATGCTGCCCCCACGCGGAGCCTGAAACCCGATAAAATGGAGCGGATGTCCACTGAACCCAGCACGCCGACGCTCATCGAGCGCATTCTGGCGTATGCCTCGCTCTCGATCATCGCGATCGCGCTGCTCTCATTCTTCGGAACGCTGATCGTCGGCCTGAACGATCGACGCGCACTCGCCGAGGGGTTTTGGCCGGTGGTGTACGGCATCTCGATGATCGGTCTGCCCATCGGCTTCGCGCTGCTCATCATTCTGCTGATCCTCACGCAGCGGCGACGACGTCACGAAGCCCGGAAGCTCACCGGTCGCTAGACCGGGTTCGTTGCCATGAGCGGCACACTCGCGCTCGCTTCCGCTATTGCGGAGATGGATCGCGGCGCGCTCACGGCTCTCGCCCGAGCGCGCCGCCCGATGTCCCCATCGAGCGTGTCCGATCCGATCGGCTTCGCGGCAGATCTCTTGAAACCTGACTCCATCGCCCGGGCGATCGCCCCCCTCGATCGCGGACTCCTTTCCGCGCTGCGATTGGGGTCTGACCCGACGCACCTGCCGCGGTTGATCAGTCTCGGCCTCCTCGGAACTGAAGCGGGAGCAGTCGTGCGGCTCCCCGAAGTCGATGCTGTCCTCGACGAAGCTTTGGCTGCCCATGGCGTCGCACCTGAGCGACTCTCAGAACCGACGACGGCGAGTCCTCCCGAACAGGCGCACGACACCAGTGCGTGGTTCACATCAGCGCTGACCGCGGTCGGCCAATCCGCGGAAGCGCTGCGGACACTGCGCGATCGGCCCGGCCGACTCAACCGCACTGGCAGCATCGCGGTGGCCACGGTGAAGCAGATCGCCGATTCCACCGGTGTCGACGCCAACGACGTCTCCCTCACTCTGAGCGCACTGCTGCGCACTGAACTCATCGCGTCGCTCACCGACGATCAGCTTCTCATCACGGCGGCCCACTCAAGTGAATGGCTGGCGCTCGATCACGTGCAGCGATGGCTGCGCCTGGCAACTGCCGCAGCTGCCGCGATGCCTCACCCGTTGCGGGTCCAATGGGAGCGAGTCGGCACACCCGACCAGCACCTCGGGCTCCTCGCGGCGTCGATCCCGCACCGTTATCCGCTGTTGCCCAGTGCCGATCTGGAGGCGGTATCGGAGTATGTTCGGAGCGCCGAGCACCTCGGCCTCACTTTCGGAGGAGCGCTGACCCCGGTCGCCGACGGACTGCTGGGAGGGGCCGACGTCACTCCTGAGGTGCAACACGCGATGCCTGATCCCGCAGCCGGGGTCTATGTGCAGCCCGACCTCAGCGTCGTGGTTCCCGGCCCGCTCGACCCAGCCGATGAAGCCGTGTTGGCCGCGCTCGCGCGCCCCGAGCACATCGGTGTCGCTTCCACTCGCCGCATCTCCGAAACGTCCATTGCCGAGGCGTATGAGCGCGGGCTCACTCCGGAGGCCGCACGCGAGGCGTTCTCTCGCATCTCGCTCACGGGCATCCCCCAGCCCCTCGAGTACCTCATCGAATCGCTGGGGGCTCGTGTCGGCGGCATCGTCGTCGGCGAGTACGTCGGCGACGAGGGGCGCACCCGCATCTCACTGGCACGGGCCGATGTCGCGAGCACGTTGCTCGTCGATCGCTCCCTGCAGCACTTGCAGCTGCACCGCTCCACGGGATCCGACACCGAACTGTTCTCTCGACTCAGCGCCGATCATGTGTTGGCAGCCCTCGCCGACGCCCGCTACCATGCCACGTCGCACGACGCCGCGCTGCGCACGGGTGCTCCGACGTTGGCACGCGTCGGCGATCCGCAACGCGCCGCATCGCCGCCCCCTGCCGATGCCGACACCCCGCTCGCCGCCCCGCTCATGGACCTGGTCGATCGCGTCTACGCCGCCGCGCGCTCCGAGCCCGGAACGGGCGACTTCACCCGACGACTCGAACTCGCGATCCGCGATCGCAGCACTGTACTCGTCACGGCCGAGGCGCGCGGGCAGGTGCGCACATTCACGCTGCTCCCCGTCTCCGTGAACGCCGGGCGACTGCGCGCAGCCGATCAGGCCGCCGGCGTGGAGCGCACCTTCCCGGTGAGCATGATCACCTCGGTCGAACCCGTCTAACCTCGTGGCGCTCCGAGCCGGCCGCGAAGCGCGCCGATTGGAGTGGCGCGGCCACCCCCGGTTCAGCGTTCCCCGGTAGAATCGCTCGTTATGACTCTCGGTCCCCTCATCGTGCAGAGCGACCACACCGTGCTGCTCGAAGTCGCCCATCCCGACGCCGAAGACGCCCGTCACGCGCTTGCCGTCTTCGCCGAACTCGAGCGCGCGCCCGAGCACATCCACACCTATCGCGTCACGCGGCTCGGGCTGTGGAATGCGCGCGCCGCCGGTCACACGGCCGACGAAATTCTCGACACGCTCAATCGGTATGCGAAGTTTCCGGTGCCGAGCGGGGTCGCCTCCGAAATCGAAGACACGATGCGCCGCTATGGTCGCCTGACGATCGAGCGCGCACCACTGCCCGGCGATTCTTCCGAGGCGGCCGCCGAGGGCGCGCCCGACGAGCCCGCCACTCAGCTCGTGCTGCGCTCCGAGGATCCGATGGTGCTGCGCGAGGTCGCGAGCGCGAAGAAGATCGCGCCGCTGCTCGGCAACCGCATCGATGAGCACACCTTCCCCGTCGAAGCGTGGGCGCGCGGCGAGCTCAAGCAACAGCTCGTCGCACGCGGCTGGCCCGCCGAAGACCTCGCGGGCTATCGTCCCGGCGAGCCCTACGACATCGCTCTGGCCGAAGACGGCTGGGAACTGCGCGACTACCAGGCGAAAGCGGTGGAGGCGTTCCAACGGGGCGGTTCGGGCGTCGTCGTACTGCCCTGTGGTGCCGGCAAGACGATCGTCGGTGCCGCCTCGATGGCCGCGGTCGGCGCGAAGACCCTGATCCTGGTGACGAACGCCGTCTCCGCTCGCCAGTGGCGCGATGAACTGCTGCGCCGCACCAATCTCACCGAAGACGAGATCGGCGAGTACTCGGGGCAGGTCAAAGAGGTCAAGCCCGTCACCATCGCGACCTATCAGATTCTCACCAGTCGCCGAAGGGGCGAGTACGCGCACCTGTCGCTGCTCGATGCCGAAGACTGGGGGGTCATCGTCTACGACGAGGTCCACCTGCTGCCGGCTCCTGTCTTCAAACTCACGGCCGAGTTGCAGGCGCGTCGCCGTCTCGGCCTGACCGCGACGTTGGTTCGCGAAGATGGACGCGAGGGCGACGTCTTCAGCCTCATCGGCCCCAAGCGCTACGACGCCGCATGGAAAGACATCGAAGCGCAGGGGTTCATCGCGCCCGCCGCCTGCTTTGAGGTGCGCGTCGACTTCGGTGAGGCCGAGCGTCTCGACTACGCCGTCGCCGAAGATCAAGATCGTTACCGCATCGCGTCGAGCGCACTGATCAAGCAACCGATCGCTCAGCGCATCATCGATCGCCATCCTGGCGAAAGCACCCTGGTCATCGGCCAGTACATCGATCAGTTGGAGTCCATGGCTGAGGCTCTGGGGTCGCCCCTGATCACGGGTCAGACCCCCGTCGACGAGCGCGAGCGACTGTTCCAGGCCTTCCGCTCGGGCGACGAGAAGATTCTCGTCGTCTCGAAGGTCGCGAACTTCTCCGTCGATCTGCCCGACGCCTCGGTCGCCATTCAGATCTCCGGCTCGTTCGGTTCGCGGCAAGAGGAGGCACAGCGCCTCGGCCGCCTACTCCGGCCCAAGGCGAACGGCGCGACGGCGTCGTTCTACACGCTGATCACGCGCGACACCGTCGATCAAGACTTCGCGCAGAACCGCCAGCGCTTCCTCGCCGAGCAGGGGTACTCGTACACGATCCTCGACGCCGACGACCTGTAAGACCGACCGCGGCGCGCGGTTCACCCGTACGGCTCACTCACGCAACCATTTCGAAACTCGGCTGGGTCGAGTAATGTGAACGTGCACATTCGAGTTTCAGCGCGGAGGCCCTGATGTCCGGAAACGGAGAAACGCGGGCCAAGCCGGCCAGCATCCGTGATGTCGCGCGCCTCGCCTCCGTTTCGCACCAGACCGTCTCCCGGGTACTCAACGATCATCCGAGCATCCGCACCGAAACGCGACAGCGGGTGCTCGACGCGATCCGCAGCCTCGACTACCGCCCGAACCAGGCGGCGCGCGCGCTGGCATCATCGCGCACCCAGGTCATTGGGATTTTGTCGGCGACGGTGGGCGAATACGGAACCACATCTGCGATTGTGGCAATCGAACAATTCGCGCGCGATCGCGGGTATTCGATCAGCACCGTGAACCTCCCGGACGCTTCCTCTGAAGCGATCGGGATTGCGGTGCGACAGCTCGAGCACGAGCAAGTGGCCGGCCTGATCGTGCTCGCACCGCAGGTGCGCGTCTTCAACGTCATCGGCGGGTTCGGCCTCACGGTCCCGGTGGTGAGCCTCCACAGCGACGCCGACGGCTCAGCAGAGAGCATCGCGTCCGACCAGCGCATTGGCGCACGGGTCGCGGTTGAACACTTGGTCTCACTCGGTCATGAAGAGATTCTGCACATCGCCGGGCCACAGGATTGGATTGAAGCGGAGTCGCGCATGCGCGGCTACCTCGACGCGATGTTCGAGGCCGACCTCTCGGCACTGCCCCCGATCCGCGGGGATTGGACCGCCGATTTCGGGCACTTCGCGGGCCGCGAGCTCGCGGGGCGACGCGACGTCACGGCAGTGTTCGCCGCGAACGATCTGATGGCGGTCGGCCTCATGCACGGATTCCGCGTTGCGGGTGTGCGCGTGCCCGACGACATCTGCGTGGTGGGGTTCGACGACATCCCCGTTGCGGCGCACGTCTGGCCGACCCTCTCGACGGTGCGCGTGGACTTCGCGGAGCTCGGTCGGCGTGCGGTGACGCACTTGCTGGCCTCCATCGACCGGCAGGAGCCGCCGACCTTCGCGGTGCTCAGCCCGGAGCTCATCGTGCGGGAGTCCACAACAGGCTCGGCAACACGTCGGTAACGATTCTGTAATCACCCCACAACGTCTTGACACTCGGCGTAACATCATCCACGATGTGAACGGTCACATGAGTGGCAGCAAACGATGACAGTGAGGTCGATCGAGTGGAACCCCAGACGAGCACGCCAGGCGAGGCGCCGGTGCTGCAGATGCGCGACATCACGAAAATCTTCCCGGGTGTCAAAGCGCTCTCGAATGTCTCTCTCACCGTGCGACCGGCGACCATTCACGCCATCTGCGGCGAGAACGGAGCCGGCAAGTCCACACTCATGAAGGTGCTCTCGGGCGTCTACCCGTTCGGCACATACGAGGGCGACATCATCGTGGAAGGCCGAGAGATGCGATTCCGCGACATTCGCGCCAGCGAAGAAGCGGGGATCGTCATCATCCATCAGGAGCTCGCACTGATCCCTGAGCTTTCAATCACGGAGAACATCTTCCTCGGCAACGAACTGCGCCGCGGTCTCGGCATCGACTGGCAGGAGGCGCGCACGCGCACCGCCGAGTTGCTGCAACGCGTCGGGCTCCGCGAAGATCCCGACACCCCGATCAAGACGCTCGGCGTCGGCAAGCAGCAGCTCATCGAGATCGCGAAAGCACTCAACAAGAACGTGCGGCTCCTGATCCTCGACGAACCGACCGCGGCCCTCAACGACAGCGACTCCGCGCATCTGCTCGGCCTGATCCGCGATCTGCGTGAGCGAGGCATCGCCTCGATCATCATCAGCCACAAGCTCAACGAGATCGAGCAGATCGCCGACGACATCACGATCATCCGCGACGGCCGCGTGGTCGAGACCCTCGACGTGCAGCACGGCGGCATCAACGAGGATCGCATCATCCACGGCATGGTCGGTCGGTCGCTCGAGCACCGCTACCCCGACCGCACCCCGAACCCGGGCGACGTGTTCTTCAAGGTGCGCGACTGGGTGGTGCAGCATCCCACGGTGCCCGAGCGGTTCGTCTCGAAGGGGTCGAGCTTCGATGTGCGCCGAGGCGAAGTCGTCGGGATCGCCGGCCTCATGGGCGCCGGGCGCACGGAGCTCGCGATGAGCGTGTTCGGCCGCTCCTACGGCCGATTCATCTCGGGCACAATCGTGAAAGACGGCGTCGAGATCCACGTGCCCGACGTGCCGGCAGCGATCAAACACGGCATCGCCTACGTGAGCGAGGACCGCAAGTCGCTCGGCCTCAACCTGCTCGACTCGATCAAACGCTCCGTGGTCGCCGCCAAGCTTTCGAAGATCACCCATCGCGGCATGGTCGATGCGCAGGAGGAGCGCATCGTCGCCGAGCGCTACCGCAAGTCGCTGCGCATCAAGACTCCCGACGTCAACAACGGGGTCGCGAGCCTCTCGGGCGGCAACCAGCAGAAGGTTGTGCTCGCGAAGTGGATGTTCACGGACCCGGACCTGCTCATCCTTGACGAGCCCACCCGCGGCATCGACGTCGGAGCGAAATACGAGATCTACTCGATCATCAACGAGCTCGCGAACGCCGGCAAGGGCGTCGTCGTGATCTCGAGCGAGCTCCCCGAGCTGCTCGGCATCTGCGACCGCATCTACACGGTGTTCGAGGGGCGCATCACCGATTGCATCCCCGCCGATCAGGCCACTCCCGAGACGCTCATGCGCAGCATGACGTCGCTGAATGTAAAGGCACACGCATGACCACCACCGACACCACGGAGCAGCGCGGCTTCCGTTTCACCGACATCCGCAAGATGTTCGGCGGGGGCACCTCCACCCTGAGGCAGTTCGGCATCCTGGGCAGCCTCATCGCGATCATCCTGATCTTCCAGATCGCTTCGCACGGGCTCACCCTCTCACCGGGCAACGTCATCAACGTGATGCAGCAGTACTCCTACATCCTGATTCTCGCGATCGGCATGGTGATGGTCATCATCATGGGCCACATCGATCTGTCGGTCGGCTCGGTCGCGGCGTTCGTCGGCATCGTGGTCGCGAAGTCGATGGCGGAGTGGAACTTCCCGTGGTGGGCCGCGATCATTCTCGGCCTCGTGCTCGGCGCCCTCGTCGGCGCGTGGCAGGGGCTCTGGGTGGCCTATGTCGGCGTCCCGGCGTTCATCGTCACGCTCGCGGGCATGCTGTTCTTCCGCGGCGCGAACCAGTGGATCGGTGACTCGATCTCGGTTCCGGTGCCGAAGGAGTTCGTGGTGATCGGTGCCGGCTACCTCCCTGAGATCGGCGGCATCCCGATCCCGTACAACGTGCCCACGCTGATTCTCGGCGTGCTCGCCGCGGCCTGGCTGGTCTTCTTCGAATGGCGCATCCGTCGTCAGCAGAAGAAGATGGGGTCGGATCGCGCACCCCTCTGGGTGAGCGTCACCAAGGTGGTGCTGCTCTGCGCCGTCATCATCGGCGCCGCACTGCTCTTCGGCAGCGGTCGCCCCGGCACGAGCTTCCCGGTCTCGGGTCTCATTCTGCTGGCGCTCGTGATCCTCTACTCCTTCGTCACGAACCACACGGTGTTCGGCCGCCACATTTATGCGGTCGGTGGCAACCGCCAGGCGGCGAAGCTCTCGGGCGTCAAGGATCGTCGCGTCGACTTCTTCGTGATGATGAACATGTCGGTGCTCGCCGCCGTGGCCGGCATGATCTTCGTCGCCCGCTCACAGGCATCCGGCCCGCAGGATGGAAACGGCTGGGAGCTCGACGCCATCGCAGCCGTGTTCATCGGCGGTGCCGCGGTCTCGGGCGGCATCGGTACCGTGATCGGCTCGATCATCGGTGGTCTCGTGATGGCTTTCCTGAACAACGGCATGCAGTTGCTCAGCTTCGGCGCCGACACCGTGCAGATGGTCAAGGGCGCGGTGCTGCTCGTGGCCGTGGGCATCGATGCGTACAACAAGCAGCAGGGCCGCCCCTCGGTGATCGGCTTCCTCACGAAGAAGCGCACTCCCGCAGGCGAATTCGGCTCCGTCGAAACCACCCCTATCGGCGCCCGCGCCATGGAGCCGGCGCCGCCCGCGGCCCCAGCTCCCAGCGACGCGTCTCCCCAAACTTCTCCCGCCGACGACAGCGCGACGAGGGAACCCGGCTCTCGATGACGAGTGCCACCAACGATTACAGAAAGCGAATCGAATCCATGAATAAGAGAATCCTCCTCTCGACGGGCGCGCTGCTCGCCGCGGCGGCACTGGCGCTCACCGGCTGCTCTTCTGAGCGCGGTGGCAGCGATGCCGGCGGCTCGTCCGATTCCTCCGAGACCGCGACCGGCTTCGAGGCCGGCTCGACCATCGGCGTCGCGCTGCCCGACAAGACCAGTGAGAACTGGGTGCTCGCCGGCAAGCTCTTCACCGATGACCTCGAGAAGGCCGGCTTCAAGGCCGACGTGCAGTACGCCCCGGCTTCGAACACGGTCGCCGAGCAGCAGAACCAGATCCAGGCGATGGTGACCGGCGGCGCCAAGGTCATCATCATCGGCGCGAAAGACGGCAAGCAGCTCGGCACGCAGGTGCAGGCCGCGAAAGACGCGGGCGCAACCGTGATCGCGTACGACCGCCTGATCGAGAACACCGATGCGCTCGACTACTACGTCGCGTTCGACAACTTCAAGGTGGGCCAGCTGCAGGGCCAGGCGCTGCTCGACGGGCTCAAGGAGCGCTCGGATCACGACGCACCCTACAACATTGAGCTGTTCTCGGGTTCGACCGACGACGCGAACTCGGCAGTCTTCTTCAATGGCGCGATGGACGTGCTGCAGCCGAAGATCGACGACGGCACCCTCGTGGTCGGCTCGGGCCAGACCGACATCCAGCAGACCGCGACCGCTGGCTGGAAGGCCGAGAACGCGCAGAGCCGCACCGATACGCTGCTGACCGCGACGTACAGCGACAAGACACTCGACGGCGTGCTCTCGCCGAACGACACCCTCGCTCGCGCCATCCTCACCTCTGTCGAGCAGGCCGGCAAGCCGCTGCCCGTCGTCACCGGCCAGGATTCCGAGGTCGAATCCGTGCGCTCGATCATGGAGGGCAAGCAGTACTCGACGATCAACAAGGACACCACGCTACTCGTCGAGCAGGCCGTCAAGATGGTCGGCCAGCTCCAGAAGGGCGAAGAGGTCGATGTCAACGACACCGAGCAGTACGACAACGGCTCGAAGATCGTCCCCTCGTACCTCCTCGATCCGGTGATCGTCACGAAGGAGAATGCCGCTGAGGCATACAAGAACGTGCCGAGCCTGCTCGACATCGTGAAGGAATACGAGTAACCACCGCGTCGCTTCTCGAGAAGCTCACGCACTGAGCTGCGCCGGGGCACGGCAGGATCACTCCACCGCTCCCCGGCGCAGCGCCGTTTCGAAAGGCAGCGCATGACCGACCCGCACTTCTCCATCGACACCGCCGAGCACCGAGCCTGGCTCGACGAGCAGACGCGCTTGCTGCTCGCCTTCTCCGAGCCAGCACTCGACCCCGATGCAGGGTTCGCCTGGCTCGACGATGCGGGCCGCCCCGTGCCTGCTGAGGGTTCGCAGCTCTGGCTCGCGGGCCGGTACACCTACTGCGCCGTGCTCGGGCACCTGCTCGGATTCCCGGGCCAGGCTGAACGCGTCGAGCACGGTCTCGCATTCCTGCGATCCGGAGCGCTGCGCGACACGGCCCATGGCGGATGGTTCGTCACGGTCGGCGCGGCTGATCCTGCAGCGAATTCGACGGTGAAAGAGAGTTACGGGCACGCGTTCGTGCTGCTCGCTGCTGCCTCGGCGAAGCTCGCCGGCTTCGACGCTGACGATCTCTATGCCGACGTGCTCACCGAGCTGGAGCGTTGGTGGGAGCCCGGACCGCAGATGTACGCCGACACGTGGGACCGTGAGTTCACCGCTCTCGACCCGTATCGCGGCGCGAATCCCAATATGCACCTCGTGGAGGCGGGCCTACTCGCGTATGAGGCCGACGGCGACCCCCGACACATCGAGCGATCGACCGCAATCGTGCGCCGGCTGATCGGCGAGGTCACGGCGCAGAACGAGTGGCGACTACCCGAGCACTATCTCGAGGACTGGACGCCTGATCCTGAATACGGCGCCGATTCCCCCGACAGCCACTTCCGCCCCTACGGTGCGACGGTGGGCCACTGGCTCGAGTGGGCACGACTCATCGTGGCGCTCGAGACCGCGCAGCGCGCAGCACTCGGCGAGTCGGATTCGTGGTTGATCGACGCCGCGCAGAATCTATTCCGCCGTGCGGTCGCCGATGCCTGGGACGAGGATCGCGGCGGCTTCGCCTTCAGCACCGACTGGAGCGGGCGCATTCTCAATGACCACCGCTTCCACTGGGTGATCGCCGAGGCCGTCGGCACCTCGGCGGTGCTCTACCGGGTGACCGGCAACTCGGAGTACGCCGACTGGTACGCGCGCTTCTGGGCGTACGCCGCCGAGCACCACATCCAAACCGATGGGAGCTGGATCCACGAGCTCGACGCAGATGGGGCGCCGGCGAGCGGCACCTGGAGCGGAAAGCCCGATCTGTATCACGCGTTGCAGGCAACGCTGTTCGCGCAGCTCCCCGCGATGCACACACTCACGCACGGGCTGCAGACTGGCGCGCGCGACCGGGGCTGAATGCGCTGCTCCGACCGGGGGCGCGACCGGACGGCGCGAGGGCGCAACCCGACCACGCAACGCACAGGGCCGGTGTCCGAGGAATTCCTCGGGCACCGGCCCTGTCGTGTGCAGCGGAGCGCGACTACGCGCCGACCTCTACGAGCACCTTGACCTGCTCGAGATCGTTCGACGCGTCGAACGCCTGCTGCGCCTGCTCGAGCGGGAACACGGCGGTCACGAGCTCGTCGAGCGGCAAGCGCCGCTCACGCAGCAGCTCGATCGCCGCCTCGACATCCTCGCGCACGTACATCAGGTTGCCGAGCAGCGCGATCTCGCGATCTTGGATCAGCTCCAGATCGATCGTCGTCGGGCCCGCGGGCACGCCCACGGTCATGACCGTGCCGCCCTTCTCGAGCAGATCGATCGCGAGGCGCACCGTGGACTCGCGCGAGACGCAGTCGAAGACCACATCGGCCTTGCCGCCGAGCTCGCGCAAGGCGGCCTCCACCGCATCGGGCGCGCTGGAGTCGAAGCTGCCGGTGGCGCCGAGGCGCTCCGCGCGGGCGCGCTTCGATTCGAGCAGATCGGCGACGACCACCTGCGACGCGCCGGCGTGAAGCGCGGCGATCGAGACGAACAGCCCGATGGGGCCCGCACCGAGCACGACGACGCGCGCTCCCGCGAGGTCCCCCGCGCGGCGCACCGCGTGCACGGGCGTCGCGAAAGGCTCGATCAGAGCGGCCTCGCGGTCGCTCAGATCGTCGGGCAGCTCGATCACGCGGTCGGCAGCGATCGTGAAGCGATCCGTCATGCCGCCCGGGGTCTGGCAGCCGAACACATCGAGCGTCGCGCAGATGTTGTAGCGACCGCGCTGGCAGGGCGTGCACTCGCCGCAGGCGAGATTCGGCTCGACGACCACGCGCTTGCCGACGAGTTCGGCCGGCGCGTCGGCCCCAGCGGCTTCAACGACGCCGATGACCTCATGGCCCGGCCAGAACGGCAGTGACATGAACGGGTGGCGACCGTGCGCGGCGTGCACGTCGGAGCCGCAGATACCCACGATCGTCGAGCGCACGAGCACGTCGCCCGCACCGGCGACGGGAGCCGCGACCTCTTCGACCCGGATGTCATCGGCCGCATTGACGACGATGCGTCGCACGGCGTTCAACACGTCGCCCATCAGACGGCCGTATAGCCGCCGTCGGCGACGAGCACCGACCCGGTGATGAACGAGGCGGCGTCGCTCGCGAGGAAGACGACGCTCGGGGCGATCTCCTCGGGCAGAGCGAAGCGCTGCTGCGGCGCGTCTTCGATCCAGTAGCGCTGGAACTCCGGGTTGTCGACCGGGGCCATCTCGGTCTTGACGTAGCCCGGCGCGACCGCGTTGACACGAATGCCCAGGGGCGCCCACTCGACCGCGAGCGACTTGGTGAGGTGGTGCACCGCGGCCTTCGAAGCGTTGTAGGCGGGCTGCATCTGCGGGCGGTTGACGATGAGGCCCGACATCGAACCGATGTTCACCTGCGAACCGCCGCCGATCTCGCGCATGTGCTCGCCGACCGCGATGCTCGCCTTCCAGAGCGCGCGCACGTTGAGGTCCCAGACGGCATCCCACTGCTCATCGGTCACGCCCCACGACTCGCCGTGGAAGCAGGTGCCAGCGTTGTTGACGAGGATGTCGATCTGCCCGAGACCGGCCTTGGCCTCCTCAACCATGCGGGTGATCTGCGCATCGTCGGTGATGTCGGCGGTGATCGCGACGAAGTCGTGGCCGGCAGCCGCGGCCTCGGCGACGACCTGTGCGTTGCGCTCGGCGCTGCGGCCTGCAATCGCGACGCGCGCGCCGGCTTCGGCGAGCCCGTAGGCGAACGCCTTGCCGAGGCCCTGGTTGCCACCGGTGACGAGAGCGGTCTTGCCCTCGAGGCTGAACGTAGTCATGTGCATGTCCTTTTCGTGTGGTGCGGGGTTCTGAAAGTTGGATGGAGGCGTCGGCGGCTCAGCGACCGGGGTATACGACCGACTTCAGGCTGTCGGGGTTCGTGTCGCTCTCGAGCGCCTGCTCGACCTCGTCGAGGCCGAAGCGTCCGGTGACGAGCGAATCGAGGTCGACCTGTCCGTTCGCGACGAACTGGATCGCCACCGGCCAGGTTTCGGTGTAGCGGAAGATGCCGGTCACGGTGATCTCGCGGTTCTGGATGTCTTCGACGGGCAGCGTCATCTCCGGGTTGCCGAGCCCGACAAGCACCGCGGTACCCGCCGGGCGCACCGCGCGAATACCCGACTGCACCGCGGGGGCGGCGCCGCTCGCGTCGATGAAGGCGTCGATCGGCAGGCCGAAGTCGGCGGGGCTCTGGGTGCGCGGGTCGATGGTGCGCGTCGCACCGTACTTCAGGGCCCGTTCGCGGCGCTCCTCGACGAGATCGGAGACAATGACTTCTCCGGCGCCGAACGCGCGCGCGGTCTGGGCCGTGATGATGCCGATCGGGCCGGCACCGGCGATCAGCACCGTCGAGCCGGGAACGATGCCGGCCTTGCGAACCGACGTGATCGCGACCGAGAGCGGCTCGAGCAGCGCTGCGGCCTCATCGGTCACGGTGTCGGGCACGTCATGCGCGAACATCGATTGGATGGTCACGTACTCGGTGAAGGCACCGTCGATCGGCGGGGTCGCGTAGAACTCCATGTCCGGGCACAGGTTGTACTTGCCAATGCGGCATTCGCGGCAGTGGCCGCAGGGGCGCTGCGGCTCGATGGCGACGCGTTGGCCCACGCGCGATGCGTCGACGCCCGAGCCCACGGCGACGATCACGCCGCCGACCTCGTGGCCGAGCACCAGCGGGCCATCGACGACGAAGTCGCCGATGCGTCCCTCGCGGAAGTAGTGCACGTCAGAGCCGCACACGCCCACAGCACCCACGCGCACCAGCACCTCATCGGCCGCGGGCGTGGGGACAGGGCGCTCCTCGATGGTGAGCTCGCGCGTGCCGAGCAGCACGCTCGCGCGCATCTGCTGCGGAATCTCGGGGGTGGTCATGACGGTTCTCCTTGGGGTGCGGATGCGGGAAGTTCTGACTGAGGAGTCGGGCCGAGCAGCGCACGGCCGACGACCACGTGGTGCGCGCCCAGACCGAGGGCGCGTGCCGCGAGGGCGGCGTCGACGCCGCCGTCGACGCTCACGCGCGTGGACGGCGCGAGCTCGGCGACCCGTTCGAGCAGTTCGGGGCGTGCCGCTTGCCGAGTGCCGGGCTCAATGAGCATCACGAGGGTGCCGCTCGCGGCCTCCTCACCGTCGAGGTGACGGTGCGCCGCGGGCTCGTCTTCAGGATTCACGACGGACCAGATCTCGCCGCCGGCAGCGCGGAAGGCGTCACTCAATGAGCGGTCCGATGCGAACGGGGTCGGCAGCGCGACGCGTTGAGCGCCGACGCGCGCCGCGCTCGCGATGACCCGAGCAATCTCCGCGCGTACGTCAGGCTGCTTCACGGAGTCGGCAAGCACGATGACGTGCACTTCGAGCAGCGCATCGGGGTGCTGCCGACCCAGTGATTCGATCGCTTCGGGTGCGATGCCGAGGTGCACGAGCGCGCCGCGCTCGTTTCGAGAGATGATGACGTCGAGATGAATCGGCAGGCCCGCGTTCACGAAGCGCGTCGCGACGCCGTCGCGCGTCGCCTCCGGCGCCGAGTAGAGGCTCGCGTACACGGCGCCGTCGGCAAGCTCGGCCACCCATCCCGCATGCGGCAGGAGCGCCTCGACGGCGTCGCTGCGCTCTCGGAGGCGCGTCATGCGCGGCTCCGGTCGAGCGTGTCGATCGCAGCAAGCTCGGTGTAGCGCGCGAAGCGGTCGGCCGAGTCGTGGCGCGGCACCGCAGATACGCGACGTTCCGGCTTCCAGCTCTCCGCGAGTTCGGCGATCGGGGCGCCAGTAGCGACAGCAGCGGCCTGCACCGCGGCACCGCGCGCGACCGCTTCGGGGGCATCGACGAGGTGCACCGGCTTGCCGAGCGCATCGGCGAGAATCTGGCGGGTCGCCGCGGAGCGGGCGGCGCCGCCGATGGCGATCACCTCTCCGTCAGTGCGCACGCCGCAGCGCTCGAAGTGTGACAGCCCCGTCACGAGGCCGAACACGACGCCCTCGTAGGCGGCGCGCGCGAGCTCTTCACGACTGGTCTCGGTCGTGAGGTCGGCCAGCAGCCCCGTGGCGAGCGGACGGTTGGGGGTGCGCTCCCCGTCGAGGAACGCGGCCAGCACCGGCCCCTCGCTGCCCGCTGCGAGCGCCAGCTCCGAGAGCTCGTCGTGGTTCGCGCCCATGAGTCGGGCGAAGGTATCGACGACCTTGGCGCCGTTCAGTGTGCAGACGAGCGGCAAGAACCCGCCGGTGAGGTTGGCCACGCCGTTGACCAGGCCGCTCGGATCGCGCACCGGATCGGGCGTCGTCGAGAACACCACGCCCGATGTGCCGAATGCGAAGACCGCGTCGCCCTGCGCGATGCCGAGGCCGAGCGCCGAGGCATGCTGGTCACCGCCGCCCGCTGAGACGAGCGCGGGCTCGGTGATCCCGAGCTCGGCCATCGCCTCAGCCGTGGTCGAACCGGCCACGCCCTCGGGTGCGAGCACCTCCGGCAACATACTCGCCCAGTCGCGGCGGTCGTCAATCAGATTGAGGTGGTCGAAGAGGTAGGCGTTCGCGGCCGGGTCGAAGTAGCCCGTGCCCGACGCCTCCGAGCGATCGGTCGCGAACGCACCGGTGAGACGGTAGGTGAGGTAGTCATGCGGCAGCAGGATGGTCGCGAGGCGCGCGAAGTTGTCGGGTTCGTGGTCGGCGAACCACGCAACCTTGCTCAGCGTGAAGGCCGCCGTGGGCAGCGACCCCGTCGAGGTGATGAGCTCTTCCGCGCCGATGCGCGCAGTCAGGCTGCGCAGCTCGGCGTCAGTCGTCGTGTCGTTCCACAGTTTCGCGTCGCGAATGACCTCGCCGCGCGCGTCGAGCGGCACCATGCCGTGGCACTGGCCCGCGACCGAAATCGCCTGCACCCGCACGGCGCCCGCATCGGCCAGCGCAGCCCGGAACGCGCTCACGAAGGCGGACCACCAGGCCCGCGGATCTTGCTCGCTGCGCGGCGGCGCAACCGGCGGGTGGGCGGCGGATGCCCCGGCGATGCGACGCCCATCATCAATGGCGAAGAACTCGACTTTGCACGACTGCGTCGACGTGTCGACGCCGCAGACCACCGAGATCATGCGTTCTTCCCCTGCGTCGGCACCGAGACCGCGTCGGGCAGGTCCTCCTGTTGGCCCACGATCCCCGCGGGATGAATCTGCACGACCTCTTCCCAGCTGAAGCCGCGCAAGCCCATCAGCGTCACGGTGAGTGCGTCGCCCCAGGCGCCGGCGACGAGCGTGCTCCCGAGCGCGATGAGGCCGCCCGCATCCGCCTCGACGGGGTCGGTGGTGATGTGCACGACCCGGGAGGAGGCAGCCGCAAAGGGTGAGTCGGGCCGCTCGGTCACCGCGATGACATGGGTGCCGCGCTCCGCCAGCCGCTCGGCGAGCTGCGTGAGTTCGGCCGACTGGCCGCCCTTCGAGAAGGCGATGACCAGGTCGTCAGGCGTGACGGCACCCATTCCGCCGTGCAGCGCATCCTGCGACGGAAGATAAAAGGAGGGTGTGCCCGAGACCGACAGCAGGTGCGCCAGGCGCTCGGCCATGATGCCGGAGGTGCCCGCACCCGTGGTGACGATCTTGCCTGCGCAGCGCTGCACGGCGTCGACGACCTCGGCGAAGTCGACGTCGATCTGCTCGGCGAGGTTCGCGAGTGCCTGCGACTCGCGAAGGATCGACTCTCGGGCGTGCTGCACAAGGTCTGCGGCGGTTGCGCTCATATGATTGACCTGATCTCTCATTTGTTGCATTGATTCTATCGCCTCGTGCGAGAGGACGCGACTTCGATCGGTGCAATCCGCACCGATTGAGCCGAACGGTGTGGGAGGATGACCCCTCGAGAGGAGACGCCCATGGAACCCGGCCCCAACCGACTCGTCGAAATGGCCCACGTCGCCCGCGAACACTTCATCAATGATGTGCCGATGGTGGAGCTCGCCGCTCGCACCGGCATGTCTCGGTTCCGCGTAGCCCGCCTCATCTCTGAGGCCCGGGAACTCGGTGTACTGCGCATCACCATCGGCGATCCGCAGGCCCTCGCACGCGACGAGGCCGCAGAGTTGCGGCGTCGATACGGGCTCCGAGAGATCCGTTGCGTCACGCTCCCTGACGGCGAAGCCTCCCCCGAAGCGCTTCGCGATGCTCTCGGACGTTCAGCAGCCGAGTACCTTGAGACGTCGGTGCGCTCCGGCGAAGTGCTCGGATTCGCCAGTGGACGCACACTCGGGGCGATCCCGCAGCACCTGCGCTCGTTGCCCGTCTGCGACGTCGTGCAACTCACCGGTCTCTCCGGCCCGCCCGGTGAAACCGCCGGCGACCTCGTCCGCGCCGTCAGCGCGATCTCAACCGGCGCGCCTGCGTCGATGTACATCCCGCTCGTCGCTTCTGACACCGAGGCGGCGGCAGTCTTCGAACGCCAGCCAGGCGTCGCCGAGACTCTCGCGCGCATGCCAGAGGTGACCCGGGCGATGCTGGCGCTCGGCAGCTGGGTGCCGGTCGTGTCGCAACTCGCCGACTCGATCACCGCGACAGAGGCCGACGCACTCATCGCGCGCGGCGTTCGCGCCGACGTCGGCGCATCGCTCTTCGATGAGCATGGTGAGCGCGTCTCGGCACTCGACGATCGCACCATCGCGATTCCCTTCGATCAGCTGCAGCGCATCCCGGAGATCGTGGTCGTCGCCGGCGGAGCCGAGAAGCACGCAGCGCTGCGCGCGGTCCTGCGGGCGGGGTTCGTGACGACGCTGATCACCGACCGTGCCTCCGCACTCGCACTGCTCTCCAGTTCCCACTGAGAACGACAGCGGCGGCCCACTCCCCTGCCCGGGAGCGGACCGCCGCTGTGCATCGAATCACTTCTCCTGGCCGGGAAGACCCTCGTAGGCGATGTCGCCGGTCTTGAGGTTTTCGGCGATCAGGTCGCTCAGGCCGTCGAGGAAGGCCGGGCGATCATTCACGACGTGATCGAGAGCGTCCTCGACGTTGTCCTTCGTGATGGGGGGCATCGTGTAGATGAGGTTGTTGTCGACGGCTTCGTCGCGGGCGATCGCCGCGGCTACCGCCACACCGGTTGCGAGCTGCACGGTGCCGTTCTGCAGCGAGGTTCCGATGAAGTCACCGCTCTTGACGGCGTTCAGGCCGTCCTCGATGCCGTCGATGCCGACGACGGGAACATCGTCCATGCCGGCTTCGCGCAGCGCCTGCTTCGCGCCGAGGCCCATGTCATCGTTCTGCGAGATGACTCCGTCGATGTCGTCACCGAAGGCCGAGATCCAGTTCTTGACCTTGTTGACCGCTTCGTCGCGGCTCCAGTTCGCGGTGTCCTTCGCGAGCACCTTGACGTCGGGATTCTCCTCGAGCACCTGGTCGATGCCCGCGCCACGGTTGATCTCGCCCGAGCCGCCGAGGGGGCCCTGCAGAATGACGACGTTGCCCTTGCCGCCGAGCTCGTCCATCATCATCTCGGCTTCCTGAGCGCCCGCAGCCACGTCGTCGGGCTGCACGCTGCCGGCAACGTCCTCGTTGTTGAGGGTCGCGTTGACGTCGAGGAAGGGGATGCCGGCTTCCTTGGCCGCAGCCACCTGGGGCTGCAGCGTGTCGGCCTGCACCGGGACGACCATGATGGCGTCGACGCCGGCCTGGATGAACTGGTCGACCTGGGTCGCCTGCGTGGACACGTCCATCTTCGCGACATTCCACAGGATCTCGATGTTGTTGTCTTCGGCGTAGCGGTCGATGCCTTCCTTGCCCTCAGTGATGAAGGAAGACATGTCGTAGACGCTGACACCGATGGTGACGCGTTCCTTGCCGCTGTCGTCCGAGCCCTGCTGCGCTGCAGGATCGCCGGCACCGCAGGCCGCGAGCGAGAGCGCTGCGGCGCCCGCCACGACGACCGCGAAGCTGCGGGTCATTCGAGAGGTGAACTTCATGGGGTACTCCATTTCGGTGTGGGTGGTGCGGTGAGAGGGAGCGCCGCGTCTCAACTGCGAGACGCGGCGACGTTCAAGATCGTCGTCGTTTGCTGGCCCAGACGTCGACGGCGACCGCGGCGACGATCAGCACGCCCTTGATCACGTCCTGCCAGTAGGCCGGGACGGTCAGGATGTCGAGACCGTTGTTCAGGGTCTGGATGAGGAGGAGACCGAGGGCGGTGCCCCAGACGGTGCCACGACCACCCATGAGGCTGGCGCCGCCGATCACAACGGCCGCGATGGCATCGAGTTCGTAGCCCTGTCCGAGGTTCGGCGATCCGCTGATGACGCGCGAAGAGAGCATGATGCCCGAGAGCCCGGCGAGTGCACCGCTGATCGCGTAGACGCTGAAGAGCACGCGCCCGGTCTTGACACCGGCGATCTGCGCAGCGAGGGGGTTGCCGCCGACGGCGTAGACGCGCAGGCCGTAGCTGGTGCGGCGCATGATGAGGCCGAGGCAGACGATCGCGATGATCATCAGGATGACCGGGATCGTGAGTCCGAAGACGCGCGTGTTGGCGAACTGGCCGTAGTCCGTGGGCAGGCCGTTGATCGGCGCGCCGTCGCCGAGCACGAATGCGAGGCCGCTGGCAAGGGTGAGCATGCCGAGAGTCGCGATGAACGGCGGCACCTTCATGACCGAGACCACGAAGCCGTTCACCGAGCCCGCGGCGAAGCCGACCGCCACCGCGACCACCGGCGCGAGCCAGAGCTGGTCGGGCGCGGACTTCGCCGTGACTGCGGCGGCCATGGCACTGAGCGCGATCACACTGCCCACCGACAGATCGATGCCGCCGGTGAGGATCACCAGTGTTTGCCCGAGAGCGATCAGCGCGAACGGTGCAGCCGCGATGAGAATCGTGGTCACGTTGTCCACGGTGCCGAAGCGCGCGCTGCGGTACAGGAAGAACGCGATGATCAGGAGCATCACGATCACCATCGCGTAGCGGATGGCGAGTTCTCGGAACCAGGGGCCAGAGAATCGGCGGAGGTCGCCGCTCTCGGACACCGTCCGCATCACTTCGGTCTTCGTCGGGTTCGACATGATCATGCGTCCTTTCGCGGAGCGGCCGCCGTGTCGGCAGCAGCCGAGCTCGCATCCGTGGCTTCGAGTCCGCTGGCGAGGCGGAAGATTCGGTCCTGCACCTCGGCGCGGGAGAGGTCATCGGCGGAGAGCTCCCCGGCGACGGCGCCGTCGCGCAGCACGAGCGCGCGGTGCGAGAGGCTGAGGATCTCGGGCATATCGCTCGATGCCATCAGCACGGCCATACCGCTGGCCGCCAGGTCGACGATGATGCGGTAGATCTCGCTGCGAGCCCCCACGTCGACGCCGCGTGTCGGCTCGTCGAGCAGCAGCACGTCGACGTCGTCGGTCAGCCACCGCGCGAGCACCACCTTCTGCTGGTTGCCGCCCGAGAGTGTCTCGAGCGACTGGTCGAGACCGCGGCTGCGCAGGCGCACCGAGTCCATGACCTCCGAGATCTTCGCGCGTCGGGCGCGCTGGCGCAGGAAGCCGGCGATCGAGAACTGGCCGAGGCCCGGCAGCGTGCCGTTGTCGAGTACCGACATCGGCAGCACTGCGCCGGCCCCCTTGCGATCCTCGGGCACGAGGGCCATCTTGGCTGTGATCGCAGCAGCGGGCTCGCCCGCCTTCACGCGCTTGCCGCGCACGCGCACCTCGCCGCCCTCCGAGCGGCGCACGCCGAACACGGTTTCCATCAACTCGGTGCGACCGGCGCCGACGAGGCCTGCGAGCCCGACGATCTCGCCGCGGCGCACGTTCAGCGTGATGGGCTCTGCGGCGCCCGCGACCTGCACGGCGTCGAGCTCGAGCAGCACCTCGTCGGTGTGCGTGCCGCGATCCGGGAAGAGGTCTTCGAGCTCTCGGCCGATCATCGCGGTGACGATGTCGTCGTCGGTGAGGTTCCCGAGCGGCTGATCCTCGACCAGCTCGCCGTCGCGCAGCACGATCACTCGGTCGGCGATCGCGCGGATCTCCTCCATCTTGTGCGTCGTGAAGAGCAGTGCGACCCCGCGTCGGCGCAGCATGTCCATGACCTCGAGCAGTCGGCCGACCTCGCGCTCGGAGATCGCGCTCGACGGCTCGTCGAGCAGGATCACGCTGGCCCCCGTGTTCGTCGCCTTGACGATCTCGATGATCTGACGGATGCCGACGGGCAGATCGCCCATGCGCTTGCGCGGGTCGATGGTGAGGCCGAAGACGGCCAGCTGATCCCGCGCCGCATCGATCATGGCGCCGCGACGGAGCCCGAGCGGGCCGCGCAGTTCACGCCCGATGAACAGATTTTCGTAAACGGAGAGCTCGAGAATCGAGGCAAGCTCCTGCGGCACGATGGCGACGCCCAGTCGGTGCGCGGCCTGCGCGTTGCCCGCGGGGAGCGGCGTGCCCTGCACATGCACGGTGCCGGCATCTGGGCGGTACTGGCCCGAAGCGATCTTCATCAGCGTGGATTTGCCGGCGCCGTTCTCGCCCGCGAGCGCGGTGATCGTGCCCGCCTCTAGCGTCAAGGAGATCCCGCGGAGCACCGGAACTCCGCCGAAGCCCTTGATGATGCCCGCGCACTCGAGCAGCGCGCCCGCTGGTGCGGTCGCAGGCTCGTTGGCTTGCAAGTCACTCATGATGCATGCACCTCTCTCCACGGCGAGCGGAGGTTTCTCGTCGTTCCGGCTCTGGGTCGCAGCGTTCGCGGCCCGTATAGGTTTCTATCATGAGTTGTAACATCTGAGAAACACTTGCGCACATTTGAGCGGTGCTACAGTCATCCTGACCCGCCGAATACGCCCGACGAAGGAGCCGCATGAGCGAATCGGAACGCCGAATGGCGCTCGTGGCAACCCGCCACTACATCGACGGGCTCTCGCGCATTGAAATCGCAGATGAGATGGGTATTTCCAGGTTCGTCGTCGCGCGCCTCCTCGAGCAGGCGCGCGAGCGCGGAGTGGTCCGATTCGAGATCGCGTCGCCCGAGGATCTCGATCTCAACTTGTCCGCTCAGTTGCGCACCGCGTTCTCACTTCGTCACGCAATTGTTGTACACGCGCCGAGCGGCGCCGACATCACGATGAAGGAGCGGTTGGGCGCTGCCGCTGCGCGACTGCTCGAAGAAGTGCTCCTCCCTGGCGAGGTATTGGGCCTCGCCGCCGGCCGCACCCTTCGTCAGATGGTGCTGGCCTGCGAGCAGCTTCCACCCGTCGACGTCGTGCAGCTCGAGGGCGTCGCTGCGGGGTTGCACGAAAGCGGCGTCGAACTCGTGCGTCGCGCCGCACGCGTCTCCGGCGGCACGCCCCACGCGCTCCTCGCGCCGCTGCTCACCCGTACCGCAGAGTCGGCGGCGCTGCTGCGCGATGAGCCAGCGGCACGCGACACGTTCTCGCGCTTCGCAGACGTCACCACCGCCGTTGTGGGCATCGGCAGTTGGAATCCCGAGGATTCGCAAGTATCGATGCTCGCCGGCCAGCTCGGCATCAGGGACTCACTGCTGGAGAGCGGCGTTCGCGCAGATCTCGGCGCAGTGCTCCTCGATACCGATGGCCAGGTCATCGAGCAAGCCACCGCGCAGAGCATCGGCATCGATGCTGAGGGGCTCCGACATGTGCCCCACGTTCTCGCCGTAGCCGGCGGTCCGCTCAAATTTGTTGCGATACGGGCAGCATTGCGGAGCGGCCTCATCCATTCTCTCGCTTGCGACGCCATCACGGCCCAGGCACTCCTCGCCGACGCCACACTCGCCGATTCAGCACACAGGAGCGATTCATGAAGTTCGAAGATCTGCACGGGCGCACCGCCGTCATCACCGGCGGAGGGCGCGGCCTCGGCTTCTCCCTCGCCGAGGCACTCGCCGGTCAGGGTGTCAACGTCGCGTTGCTCGACGTCCTCCCAGAGGTCGGCGAGGCCGCCACGTCGCTCGCTGCCGAGTACGGGGTGCAGGCCATCGGCATCCGCACCGACGTCACCGATCCCGAACAGATCAACGCCGCATTCGATCGCATCACCGCGGAGATCGCGACACCGCAGATCCTGCTCACCGCTGCGGGAATCACCCTGCTCGAAGCAGCAGTCGACATCGACCCGGCCCAGTGGCGTCGCCTGCAGTCCATCAACGTCGACGGCACGTTCTTCGTTGCGCAGGTGTTCGCTCGTCGCCTGATCGCTGCAGAACTGGCGGGCTCGGCGATCCTCGTCTCGTCAATGTCGGCCAAGATCGTCAATGTGCCCCAGCAGCAGACCGCCTACAACGCCTCGAAAGCCGCAGTAGATCACCTCACACGCTCGCTCGCCGTCGAGTGGGCCGGTCACCGCATCCGCGTCAATGCGATTGCTCCCGGGTATTTTCTCTCGGATATGACGAAGCAGTTCACTGAAAGCAACCCCGTGCTCGCCGCCGATTGGACCTCGCGAATCCCGCTCGGGCGCATGGGTGACCCGAGCGATCTGCATGGGCTCGTCGGATTCCTCGCTTCGGATGCGTCCTCGTACCTGACTGCGCAGTCCATCGTCATCGATGGCGGGTACACTGCGCTCTGATGAGCAACGCAGCTTCGGGCACCCCCCGACCTCCCCACAGCCCCCGCGCCGTCGTGTTCGGCGAAGCCCTCGTCGACGTGATCGACGGCACCGCTTTTCCCGGCGGATCACCACTCAATGTCGCCGTCGGGCTGAGTCGTCTCGGGGTCACCACGCGACTGGCAGGTCGCTTCGGCGACGATGCGCACGGAGCTCTGATCGCGGAGCACCTGCGCGCTTCTGACGTCGCCTTCCCCGATCCGATTGTCGGCGCGACCACGTCGCGGGCCGAGGTCGTACTGAATGACGCCGGTCAGGCGCAGTACGAGTTCACACTCGACTCGACCCTCCCCGAGACCTCGCTTGACGGTGTCGAACTGGTGCACACCGGGTCGCTGGGCGCCGTCCTCGCACCGGGGTCGCACACAGTCGCGCGCGCCTTTGCGTCCGCGGAACACGCCCTGGGCAGCTACGATCCGAACATCCGCCCCGCGCTCATGGTCGACCACGCTGATACGCTCCGACAGGTCGAATCGCTGGTCGCAATGAGTCACATCGTCAAGCTGAGCGATGAAGACGCCGAGTGGCTGTACCCCGGGCGGTCAGCAGACGGCGTGCTCGAGCATTTCTTGTCGCTCGGAGCTCAGCTTGCGGTGCTGACGCGCGGCGCAGCGGGGTGTCTCGCGCGCACCTCCGCCGACGCTTACTCCGTGCCCGCGCCGCGCATTGTCGTCGCAGACACCGTGGGCGCGGGTGACTCGTTCATGGCGGCCCTCCTCACCGCGGTGCTCGACGGCCCGCTTGCGGCATCCTTGCGCTCGACGGCGGTGCCGGATCGCTTCGGCGTCACCAACGCACTCGAATTCGCGGTCCGCGCCGCCGGCATCACCTCATCGCGCGTCGGGGCGAACCCGCCTCGGGCGCACGAAGTCGTCACGGAGCGAGAGGTCGACGGATAACGGGAGGTCGAAGCGTGCGCTGAGCGTGAACACGCTCGGGCTCCGATCCGCAATCATTTCCAGCCACTTCATAGCAAACAATCAGAGACTGAGACGCATGAACACTCAGCCAAAGGGACCCCGGATTCTCATCGTCGACGACGAACCCAGCATCCGCGAGCTGCTCAGCACGAGCTTGCGCTTCGCCGGGTTCGGAGTGCGCGCGGTCGGCAACGGCGCGCAGACCATCTCGGCAGTACTCGAAGAGGAACCCGACCTCATCGTGCTCGATGTCATGCTGCCCGATATGAACGGGTTCAGCGTCACAAAGCGACTGCGATCCGCCGGCTACACCGCCCCCATCATCTTCTTGACGGCAAAAGACGACACGGAAGACAAGGTCGAGGGGCTCACTGTCGGTGGCGACGACTATGTCACAAAGCCGTTCAGCCTGGACGAGATTATCGCCCGCATCAAGGCCGTACTGCGTCGCACGATCCAGGAGGATGAGGATTCGGTGCTCAGCGTCGGGCCCATCACGATGGATCAGGATACGCACGAGGTCACCGTGCAGGGCGCCTCCGTAGAACTCTCCCCCACCGAGTTCAAGCTGCTGCGCTACCTGATGCAGAACGCGAACCGCGTGCTCTCGAAGGCGCAGATTCTCGATCACGTGTGGGAGTACGACTTCAACGGCGACGCTGGGATCGTGGAGTCGTACATCTCGTACCTGCGCCGCAAGCTCGATCCGCTCACCGAAGACTCGCTGATCCAGACCAAACGCGGCTTCGGGTACATGCTGAAGACCGAAGCGAAGTAGCGTGGCTCGGCCCAACTGGACCGAGCGTTGGGCCGACATCTCGCTCCGCGCGAAGATCACCGGCGTTACGGTCTTCATCCTCTTTCTCGGGTTGATCGTCGCGGGGGTCGGTACGCTCGCCGTGCTGCAGCCCATGCTGAGCTCGAATCAGACGCAAGCGCTTGAGCGTCTGCGCGCTGACCCGACCAATGCGCTCGGCCCGCTTGCAAATGTCAACGGTTTGCGCGCGCAAGACATCACGCAGGCACCGCAGGGCTACTACGTCGCCCAGCTCGATTCGTACGGCAACATCGTTCGTGACAACACGCTGAGCGCCGACGACAAGAGCGTGCCGGTGGTGCCCGAGGGTGTGCTCTCGACCGACGCAGTGCTGCACGAGTGGGCGAACGGCATCGTGCCGCTCTACGCCGCTGATGGCACCAAATGGAACGGTGTCGTGAAACCGATCACCGAGAAAGGCCAGGTGGGTGGCGCGCTCCTGGTCGCCATTTCGACCGCCCCCGTCACGCAGACTGTCGCGCAGTACATCATCATCTTCACCGGGTTCGGCATCGCAGTGATCCTGCTCGGAGCCGCGCTCACGCGCCTGCTCGTCACCGCCACATTCCTGCCGCTCGCCGAGGTCGAACGCACCGCGCTCGAAATCGCTCGCGGCGACTACTCGAAGCGCATCATGATCTCGAGCCCGCACACCGAGGTCGGCCATCTCGGCCAGTCGCTGAACATCATGCTCGACCGGCTCGACGGCTCGCTCGAAGACCGCGCGCGCACCATCGAACGCATGCGTCGCTTCATCGGAGACGCCAGCCACGAGCTGCGCACGCCGCTGGTCTCGGTGCGCGGGTACGCCGAGCTGTATCGCATGGGCGCGCTGCAAGAAGACGAAAATATCTCGCAGGCGATGGAGCGCATCGAGAAAGAGGCGATCCGCATGACCTCGCTCGTCGAGGACCTGCTCGCACTCGCTCGCCTCGACGAGCGTCGCCCGCTCGAGCTCGCGCACCTGCCACTGAACCAGCTGGCAACGGATGCCGCGCTCGACGCACGCGCGCAGGCACCCGACCGCGAGGTGACGGTCGTCGCAGACCCCGCCGAGCCGTCCGTGATCGGCGACGAGCACAAGGTGCGGCAGCTGATGACGAACCTGCTCGGCAACGCGATGCGGCACACCCCAGACGGCGGCCCCATCGAGCTCGTCGTGTCGACGCCCGCGCCTGAGCCCGACGGCAAGCCCGTCGCCCGCTTCGAGATCGTGGACCACGGTGAGGGCGTACCCGAGCAGATCAGAGACAAGATCTTCGGTCGCTTCTGGCGCGCCGATACTTCACGTAACCGCGAAACCGGCGGCTCGGGCCTCGGCCTGGCCATCGTGCGGTCGATCGTCGACGCTCATGGCGGCACCGTCAGCGTGCATGAGACCCCTGGTGGTGGAGCGACCTTCCGCGTCGACTTGCCGGGCGCCCCGGCCTCCGACGACACGGTGCCGGTGCCTCGCCTCGAGTAGGGGCGATGCGGGGCTCGGCGCTTGCTCAGAGGAAAATCTGCAGCCAGAGGAACGAATGGCCACCAATCAGAGGTGATGATTGCAGATCTTGCGTTCAACGACGCACCCGCGGTCGCCCCAGTGCCAGCGCAAGCATAATGCGGTGCTGCACGTCAGGCCAGTGATTGATCACCTCGTCATACCCCACGCGAATCACATCGTATCCACGTGCACGGAGTGCCGCATCGTGCGCATTGTCGCGATCGCGTTGGGGGCCGACGTGGTGGCCTCCGTCAATCTGCAGAACGAGCCACCCGTCGAAGAAAAAATCGACTCGGTGTCCCTCCACCCACGCCTGCGTCACAATGCTGCACTGCATCCACGAGGTCCGTGTCCGAACGAACGATTCCAGGCCAGAGTCTGCGTATGGCGAGCAGGCCTCAAGAATGTCGCGCTGACGCTTGGAGAGCGGCAGTGCCCGCAGGCTCGGCTGATCGATGAGGCGCGCATTCAGTGCGGAATCCCAGATGCTGACCGCAATCTCGTGGAGTTGGCACTGAGAAACCAGCTGCAAGACATTCACCAAGGGATCTTCGAGCGTGCCCGGCTGCCTTGCCATCATAGGCGCCGCCCAGTGCACTCGCCCGATGCTCGGCCGATAGCGATTTCCTCGGTACGTTGCAGCGACATGGGTTTCGGACGCGTCGAGCACCCAAAGACCCAACCTGCTTGCCTGGGTAACGCAGGTGAGCACCGTGCCGGTTCTCGCAGCGGAGATCAGCTGAGGATCCGCGTCGGGCAGTGCCACCCAACCGCGCACCGGGCGTACGACTGTCCCCGCTGCAAGCGCACGCGCAATCCGGTGGCGAGATACGCCAGCCAGCGTGAGGTCTCGTGACCGAGCGATGCCACGGGTACGCGCCAGGTGCGCTGTGAGGTTCATGGTTCCGAGTATGCCGACGGCGTGCGCCTCGATCGGCGACGTTTCGCCGATATGTGAACGGTCTAGAGACTCCATTCATTTCGCGGATTGTGGACGCATGGCGCGAGCGTCGCAGCCAGCGGAAGATCTGCATTCAGAGGAAGTATCAGTAGCCGAGGAGTGTGATGACTGCAGATAACCCTCTGAGGGTTGAAGAGCAAGGGGCTAAAGCTAGCCCGGCGCGGAGCAGCAGCCCGGCTCATTACTCCCCCCAAACGCATTGAGGGGCCGCGCCCGCAGGCGCGACCCCTCAGTGAGGAGGATTGGACTTAGAAGTCCATGCCACCGGTCGGGTCACCGGCGGGAGCAGCCGAGGCGGGCTCCGGCTTGTCGGCGACGACGGCCTCGGTGGTGAGGAACAGGCCGGCGATCGATGCGGCGTTCTGCAGCGCCGAGCGGGTGACCTTGGCCGGGTCCAGGATGCCCTGGGCGACGAGGTCGCCGTACTCGCCGGTCGCAGCGTTCAGGCCGTGACCCACGGGCAGGTTCGCGACGCGATCGGCGACCACACCCGGCTCAAGGCCTGCGTTGAGCGCGATCTGGCGCAGCGGAGCCTCGATGGCGGTCTGCACGATCTTCGCGCCCACTGCCTCGTCGCCCGAGAGCTCGAGTGCGCTGAAGACGTCCTTGCCGGCCTGGATCAGCGCGACGCCGCCACCGGCGAGCACGCCCTCTTCGACAGCTGCCTTCGCGTTGCGAACGGCGTCTTCGATACGGTGCTTACGCTCCTTGAGCTCGACCTCGGTTGCAGCGCCAGCCTTGATGACGGCGACGCCACCGGCGAGCTTCGCGAGGCGCTCCTGGAGCTTCTCGCGATCGTAGTCGCTGTCGGTGTTGTCGATCTCGCGGCGGATCTGGGTCACGCGGCCCTGGATCGCCTCTTCGTCGCCGCCACCCTGGACGATGGTGGTCTCATCCTTGGTGATGATGACCTTGCGTGCGGTGCCGAGCATGTCGAGCGTCGCGTTCTCGAGCTTGAGGCCGACCTCTTCCGAGATGACCTGGCCGCCGGTGAGGATCGCGATGTCCTGCAGCATTGCCTTGCGACGGTCGCCGAAGCCGGGAGCCTTGACTGCCGCCGACTTGAAGATGCCGCGGATCTTGTTGAGCACCAGCGTCGCGAGCGCTTCGCCCTCGACGTCCTCAGCGAGGATGAGGAGCTGCTTGCCCGACTGGATCACGGGATCGACGACGGGGAGCAGGTCCTTGATGTTCGAGACCTTGCTGTTGACGATGAGGATGTAGGGATCCTCGAACACCGCTTCCTGGCGATCGGTGTCCGTGACGAAGTACGCCGACAGGTAGCCCTTGTCGAAGCGCATGCCCTCGGTCAGCTCGAGCTCGGTGCCGAAGGTGTTCGACTCCTCGACGGTGACGACGCCTTCCTTACCGACCTTGTCGATCGCCTCGGCGATCAGCTTGCCGATCTGCTCGTCAGCGGCCGAAATCGATGCGGTTGCCGCGATCTGGTCGGTGGTCTCGATCTCCTGAGCGTTCTCGAGGAGCTTCGCCGAGACAGCTGCAACAGCTTTCTCGATGCCCTTCTTGATCGCGATGGGGTCGCTACCGGCCGAGACGTTGCGGAGGCCCTCGCGCACGAGCGCCTGAGCGAGCACGGTCGCGGTGGTGGTGCCGTCGCCTGCGACGTCATCGGTCTTCTTCGCGACCTCCTTGACGAGCTCGGCACCGATCTTTTCGTAGGGATCGTCGAGCTCGATCTCCTTGGCGATGGAGACGCCGTCGTTGGTGATCGTGGGTGCGCCCCACTTCTTCTCCAGTACGACGTTGCGACCGCGCGGGCCGAGCGTCACCTTCACGGCGTCGGCGAGGATGTTCAGGCCCCGCTCGAGTCCACGACGCGCTTCCTCATCAAACGCAATGATCTTTGCCATGTATTTCGCCCCTCCCGGACGTTCGAGATGTGGTCATCACCGTGCCCACGCAATGCGCCTGCGCACAGATGTTTAGCACTCAGCCAGATTGACTGCTAACACCAATCTTGGCACTCTCACCCAGGGAGTGCAAGCGCTCGCGCTCGCGCTGAGCGAACACTCCGAGAACAGATCGCGGACGCGCCCGTGCCCGCTTACTGCGCAGCTGCGGCGTCGGCCATCGCGTTCGCCGTGGCATCGCTCGCGGCGGCGATCGTCGACGGATCCGTCGCCAGACCCGTCGCCGGGTCGATCGGCCATCCCGTGGCGACATCGATATCCCACCCGGTCGTCGGGTCGATATCGAGCCCCGTATCCGGGTTGATCTCGTTGCCCGTCGCGGGGTTCACTTCTCGCTGTGCCGCACCCGTCGCATCGCCCTCGGCTTCGGCAGTGGTGTCGGCGGTCGCGTCACCACCATTCGCAGCGAGCTGCGCGGCCTCATCGATGCCCGGTCCCTTGTAGTCGGCACCGAGCAACACCACGAGCCGCACGCCGTACTTCTCGTAATCGGTCGAGGTGTACGTGGAGACTCCCCCGAGCTTCTCTGCCAGCCCCGCGGCTGCGGCGGCATCTGCCGGGTCCGAGTAGAACACTGCGGAGATTGCGACGTCTGCGGTGGCGGCGCTCCCCGAGAATTCGATCGATCCCCACTGCTGCTCCGTCACGATCGTGTCGAGCGCGGCCGCCAGATACTGGGTGGACGTGCCGTTGAGGATCGCTACCGTCGCCGTCGGGTCGAGCTCTGCGGTGACCTGTGTATTGGCGGATCCCGATGATCCGCCGGATGGCGCCAGGGAGAGCTTGCCGGTACCGCCGATGCCCTGCACGGCGAGGATGCCGAGCGTTGTGAGCACGGCGAACCCGAGGAGCCCGGCGATGAGGTACTGCCAGATATAGCGAGGGCGAGCAGTGACGCGATGCGCTCCCACTCGGCCTGAGCGCTTCAGCCGATCGAAGCGGTCTTCCGGGTAGGCCTGACGGGCACTGGGACGTGATACCTCCACATCGGTCCGTTGCGCCACTCGGGTTTCCTTCGTCTTCGCTGATTCCTGCCGTGCCCCATGCACGCCACTCGCGGGGCGAGATGCCCCCACACTACCTGCCGCGACCTGCCAGTTCGATGACAGCGTCAGTGATTGCGGCGCGGTATCACAATCGGTCGCCCCGTGTCGGGGTCCGGGATCACTCGCACGGGCGCGCCGTAGACGTCGGCAATGCGCTGCTCCGTGAGCACCGCACCGGGCGCGCCGCGTGCAACGAGCGCACCGCCCGCGAGGATCGCCACCTCGTCGGCGTAGGCGCCGGCGAGCGACAGGTCGTGGAGCACGACGATGACGGCGCGACCGGCGGCGGCGAGCTGGCGCGCGATCTGCAGCACGGCTTCCTGGTGCTTGAGGTCGAGCGCTGCCGTGGGTTCGTCGAGCAGCACGACGCGCGTCTCTTGGGCGAGTACGCGAGCGAGCGACACTCGCGCTTTCTCACCACCGGAGAGATGCGGAAACCCGCGTCCGGTGAGGTGGGCGACATCGGCGGCGACAGTTGCATCGTGGATCGCTCGCTCGTCGTCATCGGACTGCAGAGTACCGATCCACGGCGCCCGCCCCATGTCGATGACCTGCTGCGCGGTGAACGAGAACGCCACCTGATTCGCTTGCAGCAGCACCGCGCGGGCGCGGGCCAATTCGCGGGCGGGCCACGCGTGCATCTCCCGGTCGTCAAACGTCACGGATCCGGCACTCGGAGTCACATCGCCGCACAGCACGCTGAGCAGCGTCGATTTGCCCGCACCGTTCGGGCCGACGAGCGCGAGCACCTCGCCGTAGCGCACGTCGAGCGTCACATCGGAGAGGATTGCCAACTCGCCGACGTGATAGCTCACACCGGTGACCTGCTGCGCAACCTGGCCGGGGCGGGGCTCCGGAGTCGTCGAGACACTCATGCCCATCCTCCTGCGCGTTTGCGGTTGCGGCGGATCAGCCAGAAGAAGAATGGCCCACCGACCAGCGACGTGAGCATGCCGATCGGCAGGTCCGCACCGTCGACGAGGGTGCGCGCCAGCAGGTCGGCGTAGATCAGCAGCACGCCGCCGCCCAGGAGGGAGGCGAGCAGGAGCATACGATGCGATGGCCCCAGAATCATCCGCATCAGGTGCGGTACGACGAGGCCCACGAACGAGATGACGCCGACGAACGCGACGCCGACGCCCGTCAGCAGCGACACCAGCACGATCGAGACGATGCGCAGGCGTTCCACGCGAACACCGAGATGGGCCGCGGTGCGATCGCCGAGCGAGAGCAGGTCGTACTGGTCGGCGAGCAGGATCGCCACGAATGCGGCGATCGCGGCGACGAGTGCAACGATGACGACTTCGTTCCAGCGCGACCCGTTGAGCGACCCGAGCTGCCAGAACACGATCTGCTCGCGGCTGGCCGTGTCGCCGATGAATGTGAAGAGCGCCATACCGGCCCCGGCGAAGGCGTTGATCGCGACGCCGGTCAGCAGCAGCGTGACGATCTCGGTGCGCCCCTGAGCCCGAGCCGTGAGGTACACGATGAGGGTGGCCGCGAGCCCTCCGGCGAACGCGAAGACCGCGACAGTCCAGTTTCCGAAGGCGGTGACGCCAAGGGTGATCGACGCCGAGGCGCCCAGCGCTGCACCCGATGACACGCCGACGACACCGGGCTCCGCGAGCGGGTTGCCGAAGATCGCCTGCATCACGGCGCCGGCGACCGCGAGTGCGGCACCGACGAGCAGAGACATGACGACGCGCGGGAAGCGGATCTGCCACAGTGTGCGATCCATCAGGTCGTCGGTGGGCGCCCAGCTGTTGGTGATCCCGAGCTTCTGCAGGATGGAGCCGATGACCTCAGCGGGCCCGATCGAGAGCTGCCCCATGCCGGCAGAGAGCACGATGCCGATCGCGAGCAAGATCGCCGCCGCGATGATGACGATGGCTCCGCGGCCCGCGCTGCGGCGGCCGAGAATCCGTTGGGTGGCGTTCGTCACGTGCTGCTTTCTGTGCGGTGGGTGCCGCTGCGGCCGCGAGGGCGCCGACACAGTGTTCTATTGTATCGACGCCGCGGCGCGCAGTCGGGTGCCGAGTTATTCGGCCACGGGCGCGTAGATCGCCCGGGCAAGAGCGTCGAGAATGTCTGCCGAGCGCGGGCCGAATGAGAGGATCGTGCCGTCTTCCATATCGACGAACCGCCGGTGCTCGCCCGCGGTCGTCACGGCGATGGCCGGCTTCTCCTCGAGCAGCCCATCGACGCCGCCGACCGACTCGATGCCCTTCGTCATTACAAGGATGAGATCGGGGTTCGCCTTGACGAGCGCCTCGTCGGTCATCGGTTTCATGCCGTCCCAGCCCATGTCGGTCGCGACGTCGACGCCGCCGAGCGCCTCGATGAGCTGATCTGCGCCCGACTCCTTGCCGAAGAGGTAGTAAACGCCCGCGGTGCCGCGCAGGTAGACGAACGCGATGCGCAGTTTGCCGTCGGCGTTCTCGGGAGCGATCTTCGCGATCTCGGCCTTCTTCGCGTCGACCTCGCTCGCGATGCGCTGGGCGAGCTGCTCCCCGGTCTCGGGGCTGCCGTAAATCGCAGCGACCTGCCGCGTGAGATCCTCGGCGCCCGCGAACGACGCTTCGTTCTGCACGAAGACGACCTGGATGCCCACGTCTTGGAGCTGTTCAATCACGTCGCGCGGGCCGACCGTGCCGTCGGTGATGACGAGGTCGGGGTGGAGGTCGATGATGGCCTCGGCGTTCACCGTGTGGCCTCCGCTCGTGACCCGCGGCAGGGCGCTCAGACTCTCGAGGGTGGTCGACTGATCGACGCCGACGAGGCTGTCGGCGAAGCCGAGGCCGGCGATCGTCACGGAGATGTTGCCGCCAAGATCTGCGGCAACCACCTTGTCGGTCGACTCGATGACGACGTCGCTGCTCGACCCGTCAGTCGCGTATGACGGCACGGTCGCCGGCAGCGACTGCGCCGGGTTGTCGGCGATCGGCTCGATCTCGGAGTGCTGCAGCACCGCCGTCGAGGGCCCCTCAAACGCTTTCGGGTCGTCGAGCGTCTGCAGTTCGGCGAGCGGTACCGTCGGCTGCGCAGACCCACCGGACGCCGTATCTCCCCCACCGTTCGCGGCAGTCGAGCAGCCAGCGAGCAGCAGCGCGGCGGTCAGGATCGCCGCCGCGGTTGCCGGGATACGCCGACCGCGCGTCACTGCTCGTCTCCGAACAGCTTCTCGGTGGCTTGCGGGTTCTGCGGCTGCTGCGCGGCATCGGTATGCGGGGCGACTGAGGGCGCCGCAGACTTGGGCTTGCGCCCGCCCAGCAGAATGCCGCCGGTGATCCCGATGACCAGAATGGCGATGCCGCCGATGATGATCGGGAGCCATGGAATGTCGTTCGACGCCTCCACCGGGTTGGGGGTCTGCGTCGCCACGGGGGCCTCGAGCGCAGTATCGTCCGAGTTCGCTGCTGAGCCGTCACCGGCCGCACTCGCCGAGCCGCCCGCGGAATCCGCGCAGCTCGCGAACTGCAGGTCGACCGCGATCGGGTCGAGATCGATGTCGGCCTCGTAGAATCCGGCGAACGCCTTCGCCCCGGAGTTCGTGAGCTTCGTGGGCAGGTCTTGCAGCTGCAGCGCGTTGTCGCTCACGCCGAGCTGATCCGGCACCGTCACGTCACCGACCCACTCCTGCGTCGCGTCGATCGCGACCTCGCCCTCCATGTCGTTGCTGCGCGCATCGAGCAGCAACGCCGCCGAGCCGTCACCCTCGAACTCGATCGTCGGGTTCGCGAGCGTGAGATCGAGCACGCCGTCGTGGCCGGTGAAGTGCACCGTACCGGTGAACGATACCGAACCCTCGCCCGTCTCAGGGTCGATGCTTCCGGTCGCGCCGCCCCACGAGAAGTTCGGCGTCTCGTAGGTGGCGCCGTCGCTCTCCTCCCACGATCCGTTCGCGATGCTGCCACTGATGTACGCGCGGAAGCTCTCTTTCACACCCCAGGTGAACGATCCACCGCTGACCTCGCAGGTGCCCGCAGTCGCGCTCTCGGCACGTACCGGCTGGGCCTGCGCTGCGGTCGGGGCGAGCAGCAGCCCGCCGATCATTGCGGCTCCGGCGAGGAGTGCGCCGGAGCGGCGGATTCGGGCGTTCACGGATAGTTCTCCTGTGTCTCAGTTGCGGGTGAAAGTCAGCACGGATGGTGCGCGGCTACGCGGAGTGGCGACGCTGTCGGATCGCGAGCAGTGTCATGCACGCGGCGATCGCGACGAGGCCGCCCGCGCTGGCCCACCACTCCCAGAGTGCCATGCCGCCCGCGGTGGGGAGGAACCCTGCGGCGGCAGCGCGATCCTGCACTGCTTGCGCGGTGAGCTGCTGCTCATCCTGCTCGGCCTTCGACTGCGAGGCCTTCTTCTTGGTCTTTTCGTCGACGATATCGATCACGGCACCCGCATTCGAACTGCCTTGGATGGTGATCGTATGCGTGCCGGTCACGTCTTTCGGCAGCGTTCCCGACCAGCGCACGACACCGTTTTTGTCAGCTTTCGCCGCGTCATCGAGCACGATCGGGTCGGAATAGAGCACGACGAGCACGCCCTCATCCTCGGCATCGAAGCCTGAGGCCTCGATCTCGATGCGACCGCCCGGCTTGATCTTGTCGGGGTCGGTGATCACCGTGACCCCGGTCGTCGCCGGAGCCGTGGCCGCTGGGGTATAGGTCTTCTTGTCTTTCGCGCCTTCGCCCGCCGAGGCGGACCCGTAGCTGACCTGCGCGGCCGAACCGACAGTGAAGCTCAGGTTGTCGAAGCCGATCACCTGACTGTCGGAGATGCCCATCATCGAGCCCTCGACAGTGACTCCGCTCCAGGTCACCTCACCGCTGGCGCCGACCGACTTCGCAGCGCTCGCAAGATTCAGCTGCACCGACTGGGGGCCGTAGCGGGTACTGTTACCGGTCGAGAGCGTCGCCGAACTTGCGCTGTTCACCGTGATCGAGGGGTTCACGACCTGGAACATGGTCTGCCCGTAGCCCTTGAACAGCACCGAACCCGAGTACTGCACGGTGCCCGTCTGCGCAGCCGTGTTCCAACTGGAACTCACGGCCTGCGGGAACGACCAGCCCGACCCGGCGTCGCCACCCACACCGGACTGATCAATGGAGCCACCGGCGCAGTGTTTGCCCGCGGTCGGGCACGACGGGCCCGACTTCTGCGTGGTGTAGCCGACGAAGTACGAGGAAACTCCCCAATTCATCGACCCGGCAGCCGCACCATCGGTCGCGACGGGTGCGGTGGGCGTCGCGGGATCGTTCTTCGACGGGGTCGTCGGCTTCGACGGATTCGTCGTGGGCTCCGACGGCTTCGCCCCGCTGTCGGCCCCGATGATGAACGTAATATCGTCCAGTTGCTGACCGGGCTTGTAGAACTCGGTCAGTTCACCCGGTTTGAACTCGTAGCTGAAGAACTTGCTCGAACCGTCGTTGGTCAGCGTCGCCTTCGCGTTCTCGAACTTGACCGCACCGCCCGCGAGCGTGCTGCGCGTTGCCTTACTCAGGTCGATCGTCGCCACCGTCAAGGTCTGATTCGTGCCGAATGGAATGCGCAATTCAGCGGACTTCTCGTTCTTGACGACGATCTCCGGGTTGCGAACGTCGACGTTGAGGATGCCACCGTGGCCCGTAAAATTCACCGTTCCGGCGTACTTCACCGAACCAGTCTTCCCGTTCCACTTCTCAGTGGACGCCTGCGGGAAGGTGAAGACGCCGTTGCCGTTCGCCTGCTTCGCGCCTCCGCTCGCCCGGATCTCACCATGCGCGATATTGCCGGTGATGTAGGTCCGGAATGACTCTTTGACGCCCCACTGCAGGGTGCCCTTCGCGCCGGTGACCTCTTCGGTGAGACTCACCGTGACGGGATCGACTGACTTCGATGCCAAGAATTGATTCGTATCGGTCGGTGTGAACGACGCGCGGTATTCGAAGTTGCCCGCCTTCGTCGGCTTCGCCGTGTACTTCGCGCTTCCGCGTTGCACGGCCACCGGCGCTCCGATCGCGATGCCGTTCTCGGAGAACTGCACCGTACCCAGCGCTTCGGCCGGCGCCACCTTCGCTTCGAGCGCGACCTCAGCACCGACAAACTTCGAGGACGGAGTGGCTGAGAGTGCGACAGTCGTATTCTCCCCCTTCGGCCCTTCGACAGGGGTTTCAATGTCGGCGCTGAACGTGATCGGGTCCAGGCCCGCGGTGGTCGCGTTGTAGAAACCGCCGAACGCTTCAAGCCCGTCTGCGGTCATCGTTGCGTCGGCGTTGGCCCACGTGTACGTCGAGCCGCTCTGTGTGTAAGCCGGCAGAGTGACATCGGCGAAGTGCACGTCGTCGAGCGAGTAATAGTCGCCCACCGTCGTCGTGTCGACGAATTCGCGACCATCCACGTCCAGATACAACTCGGCCGTTGTCGATGAGGTCACCTTGATCTTCGGGTGGGTGAAGGCGAGATCAAGAATGAAGTCGCTGCCGCTGGCATGGCCCTGGAAATGCACGCCGTCGACAGCACCGAATTCGATTTCAAGTCCGGTGGCATCATTGCCCTGTGGTTCCACAACCGATCCGCTGGTCCACGAGAAGGTGTCAGTCCCCGTCGTGGCGCCGAGTGGGGTGATCGTTCCCTTGGCAATCGGGCTCGTGATGTAGTTTCGGAACGACGTTTTCACGCCCCACTGCAACGTCGCCGTGTCAGCCGCGTTCGGAGCAGGTACGTCCAGTCCCGCCGCGGCATCGACGGGCTCGGTCACATCGGTTGATTCAGGGAGCACGGTCGCCTCGGGCGCCGGTGCCACCTCGACCGGGGCCGCATCCGCGACCGGCGCGGGGGCTGCGGGCGCCTCAATCTCAGTTGTGCCTTCGGCCTCCGACACCGGGTCCGATGCATCGGCCGCGGGGTCGTTCGTCGCCTCACTGGCCGACGATGCCTCGTCGACCGACTCGATTGCACCGATCGAGCCTCCGACTGATCCACCGACGGCGTACGCTGCCGATCCACCGCTGTACACCGCACCAGCTACGAGCAGTCCAATGATCCCGAGGGAGCTGGTTCTGATGAAGCGCGTGCGAGCAGACACGAATAATCCTTTGTGAGACGACGTCGACCGGATCCTTCGCTCCTCACTCACTCGGCGCAATGTCTGCCCAAGGTGAGGTTCACCTAAGTAATCCAACTTCTAGTCTGGTCCGCCTCATCAGATGATGCAAGTTTTCGGGCCGTCCAGGGCATCGAAATTGCACCCGAGCCGAAGACCACCCAAGTGCAGTCGTCTACTTTTTGACGGTCAACGTCGCAACCGCGCTATATTTCGCGTTGAGATTCGCGTTGCCGACAAACTTCACTTTGAGTTTGTGCACCCCGGCCTTCAACTTCGGAAGGCTTACCTGAGCGGCTCCGGTCGTGCTCAGCGTCGACGTCGAGATTTTCTTCGACCCGTCGTAGACCTCGATGCGCAGCTTCGAGACTTGCGCTTTGAGCGTTCCTGGAACTTTTACCCCGACCGAGATCTTTGCAGCCTGCTTCGTCGTCACTGTTGACTTCGCGAGCTTCGCGCTCACTGACGGCGTAGCTTTCGCCACCTTGAGATTCGCCGTCGTGGTCGACGCGAGAGCATAGCTGCCCTTCGCGGGCGCGAACGATGCAGTCACTGCCTGGGTGCCCACCGAAATCGGCGCATTCACTTTGATCACGGCCGCGCCATTTTGCACCGAAGCGGAGTAGCGTTTCCCTGCGACCGTAACGGTCGCGATGCCGGCAGCGACCGCCCCACTCGCCGACGGTTTCACGCCCACGGTGATGGTCTCAGCCCCGTTGTATGCAACCGTGCTCGGGCTCAGTTTGATGGTCGTTGTCGTCTTCGCATTGGCTGAAGCCGACGCCTGCGCCGATGAGCCTGCGACACTCAGCGAGTTGCTTGGTACAAACACTGCACCGAGCGTGCGTGCGCCCGCGGTGCTGAACGAAAATGACTTCGTAGCGATACCGTTCGTCACGACGACCGGCGTTCCGACGGGCTTGCCCTGCTCAGTGAATTGCACCGTTCCCGAGGCCCCCGCGGGCAGCACGGTGGCACGCGCCGTCACCGCAGTTCCAACCGTTGACGTCACCGGCGAAGCGCTGAGTCGGGTGCTCGTGGATGCGACTGGCACCTGCACCGAGAAGGTCACGGGATCCATTGCGGTTCCCGCCGTGTAGAAGTTCGCGAAGACCGGAACACCCTCGGGCGCCAGAACCGTCGGCGCCGCCGACCAGGTTGCAGTGCCCGAAGCGATGACGGGCTGGTTCAACGTCATCGTGGCAACCCGCATCGCGTGCAGATCATAGGCCTCGCCGCTGAGCGCGACACCCGCCGCATCTGCCACCAAGACTGCCTTCGTCGGAGATTCGATCTGGATTGCCAGGCGTGAAAGCGTCACGTCGAGTGCTCCCCCATGACCGAGGAAGTGGATCGACGCATCAGCGGGGAACTGAATCTGCGCAGTGTCCAGAGCGTCCGAGATCACGCCCGAACCGGCGTTCCAATGAAAGCTCGAGCCGTCGAATGTCGCCCCGCCTGACGCACTGATCGAACCGTGCGCGATCGGGCCGGTGAGGTAGCTCCGGAATGACTCTTTCACACCCCAGTTCAGGCCGCCGTCGGAGATCACAACGCCAGAGGCGAGCGGAGCCACGGTCGAGTCATCGGCCGAGGCGACGGATGATACGGCGCTGACACCAGTCAACCCGATCGTGCCGGTGGCAATCATCGCGAGTGCGACACGGAGACGGGATCGCAGAGACATGAGCGGGCTCCTGGTGAGTTCGAGGGATCACCCAAGCGGGTTCGTCCTCATCGATTGTAGATGCAGCGAAACAGTTGCGGCCCTGCCGCACTCCGAGGAGCATGGCAGGGCCGCAACTGCGTGGCGTTCGCGTTACGCAGTTGCGCGTCGGCGTCCGATCATCAGACCGGCACCGAGCAGCAGCACGAATGCGCCGCCGACGAGCAGGCCGGTGAAGTCACCGCCACCAGTGGTCGCGAGACCCTTGGCGCCGGCAACGGCTGGCTTGGTGACCACTGAGTCGACCGTGCCGCCGGTGTTGCCGGAGCCCGAGCCATTCGCGCCGGTGCCAGCACCGTTCGCGCCTCCATCAGCCGCGCCGTTCGAGCCGGAACCCGCGGTGCCGTCAGTTCCACCGGTGACCGTCAGTACCAGCGCATCGGACACGGAGTCGGAGACTGTGTCATCGCTCGAAGCGAAGGATGCGACGATCTCGTTCGAACCGTTGGCGAGATCAGTCGTAGTCCGAGCCACGCCGGCTGCAACGGGAACCGACGCGATGGTCGCGCCGTTGTTGGTGAACGTCACCGTGCCGGTCGCGGTCTCCGGAGCGATGGTCGCAACGAATTCCACACCCTTCGGGCTGCCGCCGACGCTGGCGGACGTGGTGAGCGTGGTGGTCGACTGAGTGAACTGGGAGACCGTGAAGTTCGCACGCAAGGTTGCGGGCACATTCTGACCCCGGACCTCGATGACGTGGTCACCGGCGGCGAAGTCCGCGGGAACATCCCACTTCACCGTGGCGACACCCGAAGCGTCAACAACGACGTTGTCGAGCTGCAGAGGCTCGTTTGCAGCGGGCTCAGCGTCCGCAGCGGCAGTGCGTGCAACCGGCGCGGTCGGATCGATCCACACCTCGAACTCGCTGCCCTCTGCGTAGGGCCCGACCTCGAACTCAATTGCCTCGCCCTGTCGAACCTTGGCCGCGCTGGGCTCCTGCCCACCGATGGTGATCGCAGGTTTCAGAGCGACCGAAACATCAACGGTGTTGGACGTCGAGTTGACGACGTTCGCAGCATCCGCGGGCGTGAACACGGCAGTGATCTGGTTCGCGCCGACGGGGAGTTCCGAGGTCACGAGCTTTGCGACGCCGTCCTTGACCTCGACGGGCTCGCCCAGAGCGGTCGAACCGTTCGAGAACTGCACGGTACCGGCCTGATCAGCAGGCGAGACCTCGGCTTGCAACTCGACTTCCTCACCCTGCAGCACGCTGGCTGCGCTCGAGGTCAACGTGGTCGTCGTCGTGACGAGCGGAGCACCGTAGTTCACGCGAACGGCCTGTTCCTGAGCAGCGTTATTCACGCCACCGGCACCGTAGGTGAAGACACCGTAGCTACCGTTGACCGGAGCAGGCTTGGTCGTGTCGCGATCCTTGAGCGTGGTCGTCCACTCGAACGACCCGTCTGCGTTCAACGACACCCACTGTGCTCGCACAGTCGCCTGGTAGGCGGTCGGAATCTGATTAACAGTGCCCTCCGTCAGCACCCATCCCTGTGTTGCGACGAGACGCTCGGTAGATGCTGCGCTCTTCGAGGGCTGCCAGTTCTCGCCGAATTCACCGAACACCACATAGGTGCCCTGAGGCAGGGTGTTGGGAATCGGCACACCGCGGCCGCCAACGTTGGCCTCAGGATCGAAGCCCGACCCCTTAACGACCAGCTTGTCTCCGGCAGACACGCGCGTGTCGCCGACCGGCGTCACGCCATCAGCCTGGAAGACCTCGATCTTGGGCGCCCAGACCTTCTTTTCGGTGATGGTGACCGTCGTGCTGGCGGAGGTCGACGCGGCGAAAGCTGCGCTGTCCGTCGGGGTGAACTTTGCAGTAATGACATTGTCACCGACCGTCAGTTCGGTCGTGGAGAGCTTCGCGACGCCGTTCGCTACGGGAACAGCCGATCCGATAGCGGTCGAGCCATTGCTGAAGGTCACAGCGCCCGCCGCTTCCGCGGGGGCCACGGTTGCTGTCAGCTCGACGGTGTCACCGGCGGTCGCGGATGCCGCGCTCGAAGCAAGCGTGGTAGTGGTCTCCGTCGCTGGGACAGCTGCGATCGGGGCGGTGAAGGTCAGCGGGTCGAGATCCGCGGTCGATGCGTTGTAGAAACCACCGAATGCTGCGAGGCCTTCGGTTGTCATCTTTGCGGCAGCATTGGTCCAGGTGTACGACGAGCCGCTCACCGTGGGAGCCGGAAGCACCAAGTCGGCGAAGTGCACATCATCAAGCGAGTAACGGTCGCCAACGGTCGTCGTATTCACATATTCACGACCATCGACATCGAGGTAGAGCTCGGCAGTCGTCGCCGAAGTGACCTTGATCTGCGGTTGCGTGAAGGCGAGGTCGAGAATGTAGTCGTCACCGCTTGCATGACCCTGGAAGTGCACGCCGTCGTTCTCTCCGAACGCGACATCGAGGTCGGAACCGTCGAGGTTCGCGGATCCCGTTCCGCCGGTCCAAGAGTAGGGCCCGGCACCGGTCGTTGCCCCGAGCAGCGTGGCCGTGCCCTTCGCGATGGGGCTTGAGATGTAGTTGCGGAATGACGTCTTGACACCCCAGTTCAGGGTCGCGTCTGCAACGACGCCCTCACCCGGTGCGGCGTTCGCTACTGCGGGCACCATCACTGCGCCACCGGCGACGAGCAGACCCGCCGTCGCAGTCGCGAGCAGGCGGCGCCAACTCTTCTGTGCAGTCATGAAGAAAGCACTCCTTTTCTGATCAAGAATCGGCCACCGCGCATGCAGCAACACACTCATCGGACTGAGCTGAGGCTCACCTAACCCACAGCACCGGCTCTAGTCTGACGATTTTCATCGGATGTTGCAACTTGCACGCGGCATTCGGCGTCCGTGAAGCAATCGCACAGTCAACGAAACAGCCGTGGCCGATGCGGAGTGCATTCGACTCCCGCATCGGCCACGGCCGGTGACGATCAGCGCTGCCGGTGCCGGATCGCGTCTCGTTCCGCAACCGAACGTCGACGAGCCAGCACCACGACCCCACTCCCGAGCAGCAATGCGAGCACCGCAGCGGTGGTCAACGTGCCCAGTTCGGCTCCGCCCGTTCGCGCGAGGTCGCCCGAACCGCCCTGAGAGTCAGCCTGAGTGCTCCGTGTACCAGTGCTCTCCGCCGAACTCGGTTGCGGCGAACCCCCGCTCGTGCCCGAAGCTTCAGCGGCAGTTCCGCTCGCGTTGCCGACGCCGTTCGCACTCGCGCCTGCCGTGGCGCCACCTTCGCTTCCGCCTGCGGTGCCGGCACCGGCATCCGCCGACCCAGCTGCCCCGGAATCTGCTTCGGCGTCGCTCTCCGCATCGATAGCTGCGACGGACAACGACGCAGCGTCAGTCGCGGTGCTGCCCTCGCTATTGGTGAATACCGCGCGGAACTCCCACGCACCCACGTCTTCGGGGACGAGGAACGGCGTCGTGTATTCCGCACCGGTCGCACCGGTGATGTCCGTCCAGCCCTCATCGGCTGCGGCGAGCGCAGTCGCGCGAGAAGCCTCTGACACGGCAATTGCGGCTCGCTTCTGCCACTGCACCGTCGGGCTCGGCTCCCCCGAAGCCGACGCGGTGAACTCAGCGCGACCCCCCACCTGCGCGGTCGTGGACTGCGGCTGCTGGGTGATCCGGGGCGCCGACACGGTGGTGACCGGCTGTTCTGCTTTCGCTGATGAGAAGTCGATAATGAAGGGATTCGCCACCTTGTTGGCATCGGCGGCGCCTCCCGAGGAGTACCAGTACGACGAAAGGCCGGTCGCGAGTTGGAAGTTCACGAATGACTGCGGCCAGGCCCCCCAATCGGCCCCGATGCGCGACTGCGCCGCGGCGACACCGGAAGGAATATCAACTGAGACGCCGCGATAGTCGGGCGTCACCGTATCGGCGTTCAGGGTGTCGAGCGCCACCCCGGTGAACGTTGCGATGGTTGCGCCGGCAACCGGCTCGAGCGGCGTCTTCTGGTCGGGGTTCGCCATGTCGCCGGCGTACCCCGCCAGATCACCGGTGAGCGTGCCGGTACCGTCGGCCGCTACCTCGAGCACCGGGTTGGACACTGTGAACGGCACGAGTCCGCCGTACATATTGACCGACCAGGAGCCTTCCCAACGCACGACGGCAGAACCATCCGCCTGCACCTGTGCGATACCGTTTGACAGTTCCACGAGCTGCCGACCACCCGCTGCGATGAAAGACTCGCGATTGTCGTACTGCGCTTCGAATCGCTGACCCGCAGTTTCATGCACAATGCGCACGTTTCCCTCGGAACTGCGATACGACGCGGCGGTGCCGTCGGAGACACCCGCACTGAAGTGGTTCGCCACGCGCGTCGGAGCGAGGTGCTGCAACTCGGCATTGCCGTCCCACTCGAACCCGACCCCGGTGTACGTCAATCCGCCCTCGGGAATCGTCCCCTTCGGCACGACCGTGAGGGTCACGGCGTCCGAGATGTTCTCGCCGACCTCGTTCGTCAGTACGGAGCGGAACTGCTGGCCGTCAACCACCTCGGATGCGATGACCGAGAGGGTGGCTCCATCAGCAGTGTGTGCGTCATCGTTCTCGACAGTAACCCAGGTGTCATCGACGCGTTGCTCCCAGCGCTGCTCGCCCGCGATGCCGGCTGCGATCGGGGCGGTGAACACGGCGGTGTCCCCGTCGTACACCGACAACGAGACCGGCTGCTGAGCGAAACGTGGAGCCGAGACGACCGTGATGGCCGCCGTCTCCGAGACCACGCTGCCAGCGTCGTTCGCCACCACAGCTCGGAACTCAGCACCGCTCTGTTCGAGCGTCAGTTCCGGCGCGTAGGTGGCCTCGGTGGCGCCTCCGATGTTCGCAAAGCGCTGCTGCCCCGGGAACTTGCGCTGCCACTGCACCTCCGCCTCGGCATCGTCGATCGTGAGCGCGAGCGATGTCGACGATGAGAGTGCACCTTGGGTGAGTGCGAGGGTGGCGGATCCCGGCTGCTGCGTGATCTGCGGCGCCGTCGCGATGACCTCGTAATGACGCAGCGGCTGCGGCCCACCATCTGCGGATTCGACGGCGGTGATCAAGGCGCCATCACCCGTCACGAGGAACGTGCTCGAGCGCTGATTCACCGGGATCGAGAACTCCGTCAGGAGCTGGTGATCCCTCATCACAGCGACGCTCTTTTGGAACGGGTCGAGCGAGAGGTCGTACCCGTGCACGGGGTCGGCTGCGGCGTTCATCGAAGAGTACGTGAACGCGTCGGGGTAGGGGTCGACGTGCTCCATCGCAGCCGTGTAGTCATCTGCCGGCAAGTACCCGAGGGTGCCCGACCAGTCGCTGCCGAACGCCATGATGTTGCCGTCGGCTGATCGTGAGATCGCCGAATAGGCGCTCGGACCCACGTCGTATCCGGTCGTGTCCGGGGCAACCGTATCTTTGAGGTAGGCAACGCTCCAGCGCCCATTTTCCAGCGGAGCGAGCCGGGTGATCGGACGCTTGATCTCGTTCCAATCGGCGTCGAAATAGGTGCTGCCGAATGCAAAGAGCATGCTGCCATCGGACAGGCTGACGGAACTCCGCTCAGATCGCAGCGATTGCACCAGGAACGTCGCGGCACTGCGTTCAGTCGGGTCCGCGAGCACCTCCGCAGGCAGGTCGAGTCCGGCCTCCTCGTGCGCCCACGCGCCGTCGGAACGGCTCAGCGTGTGCAGCACGATGTCCGTTCGAGAGTCGTTTTCGCCTGCCTGGTTCGTAAATGTCGTCCAGAGCACCTGTTCAGAAACGTCATTCCACGCCAGCACACCGCCAGCATTCGGAATGCCGATGCCTGCCCCTCTCGGCGTCGAGAACGATGAGAGCTCACTGATGTCGAACGCAGAGGTCTCGGAGTTCCACTGGGCTGCGTGCAGCGAGATGCGTGCCTGATCAGTGGTCACTGATCGCTGCATGAAAAACACCGTGTTCGTCTTCGGGTCGAAGGCGGTCTGTGTTTCGGCGGAAGTGCCGGCTGCGATCTCCGTTTGCCCGATCGGCTCGAGCGTCGTCGCATCGAGCGCGGAGAAGCGCAGGCGGGCCGCGCCATTCGATACCCCGAGGAACTCGGTGGCGACGAGTGCGTCGCTCGATGCAGACGCGTACACGGCGGGTTGTTCCCCGAATCGGTACGGCGCCGGCACCCATTCAGCACCGGCGGTGTAGCGCGGCGCCCCCGGGGTGTCCCATCGCTCGGCAAGATCGGGTTTGCCTCCCGGTCCCGAATACGAGATCGACACGGGATCGATAGGAATACCACCTGAATACAGGATCATGCCGTCTCCGGCTGTTGCCGGGATCTCGGACCACGTTGTCATACCATCGGCAACCGTGGGCTGCGCATCGTAGATGTCGAGTTCGGCGATGACCCCGTTCTCGGATCGCTGGAGCGGGCCGCCGGGATCGCCCTGCGGGCGGCCGATGTAGGTGCCGCGAATCACCTGGTGATCAGCGCTGATCTCGAGTGCGAGATCTTCAAAGGTTGAATCGAGTTGGCAGAACCCGGAGTCAGCGCAGTACCCGCGGTAGTGCGCCGACCCTCCGAGTTCGAGCGTGAGGGTCTGCGTTGACTCGTCGAACGCACCGGATTCGATCGGCCACTGGTACTCGCCACTCGGTAAGGCAGTGACCCCGCCAGAGAGTTCACCGCCACCCATGTAGTTGCGCCACGATTCCTTGATCCCCCACGTCACGGCCCCTTCCGAGATCGACACCGCGTCATCGGCTGCGCGAGCAGGTTGCACATTCGCACCGAGGTCGAGACCGATCCCGACGAGCGCGATTCCCGCGGCAAGTGCACCGGCCATCAGGCGTCGAGCGAGATGCCTGCGAGGGGCGCGGCGCGCGACCGGGAGCGCGGAGGGCGACGATGCCGCCAGTCGAAGCGGGTGCGGATGACTCATTGAGGTTCCATTTCTCGGACGGTTCTGGTGACAGCGGAATTCGAGGGGGGTGACAGGGGAGCGGGCCGCCGCACGCATCGTGCGACGGCCCGCGGGGCTCGGCTAGAAGGCGAGATCCTGACGCTCGATAAACGCGCGGGTGGCATGATTCACGATCACGACTTCGCAATTGTTCGACGCGCAGTTGAAGGTCGCAGGCTGACCCGGAATGCTCGCGTGCGCGTTCACGTTGCCGGTCTGCTTGACGACATCGGTAGCCGCATTCACGATCTGCCCGGCTGACGAGAGCACGACGTCAGCGGAGAATGCGCCGCACGCCGGGGCGATAGCAGGGATGCCGACATTCGCCTTCGTGCAAATGCCGACGCGGTACGTTCCGGCGGGGATGCTGGTGCTCGTCGAGGTGACTGAGAGCGGGGAGCCGCTGACGGCCGGCCCCGGGCTGTAGCTCAGTGCATTTGCTCCCGCAGAACCCGCAAGCAGCAATCCGGCAACGGCGACTGTTCCCAGTGCGACTTTGGTGGCTCGAGTCTTGAACGTCATATTCTTGTCCTCACTTCACTTCGCAGTTACAGTGCGGAGTAGCCGAGTGGCCATCCGCGCATCACCGGTACCCGATTGCGGGCACCGCGCTTGAGGTGCTCGGCCGGTGGGGCGAGTGTTCAACACATCACCGGAGAGCACTCGCTCCACCCGACACCGGCAGCCTCAAGATCGACGGTGATCGCATGCTCTCTTCGGAGGCGAGACCATGCGCACCGAGATCAAAGTTCCCTAACTTAGGTTAGCCTTACCAAGATCAGACTAAACAGAACGATCGGCACGCGTCAAGCAATTTCTCAGGTTTCTCTCGTGACGCTCGCCCATGAGTTCAGCCACCAGCATTCGGGAACCCCATCGGCGTACACTGGGCGGGCGCAATCAACCCTTCGGAGGTCGCCATGAGCAAGCCGATCGACTCGGCCGATTACCCGTTCCAGCTCAGCGAAAGCGAGTGGCGCGAACGGCTTTCCGCAGAGGAGTACGCGGTACTCCGCAACCAGGGCACCGAACGCGCCGGCACGGGCGAGCTGCTCGATGAGGAGCGCGACGGCCTCTACCGCTGCCGCGCCTGCGGCAACGAGCTCTTCGTCGCCGGCACCAAGTTCGACTCCGGATGCGGCTGGCCGAGCTTCTACGAGAGCGTGCGCCCCGGCGCCGTCGAGCTGCTCGAAGATCGCAGCCTTGGCATGGTGCGCACCGAAGTGCGCTGCGCCGAATGCGGTTCGCATCTGGGCCACGTCTTCCCCGACGGCTTCGGCACCCCGACGGGTGACCGCTACTGCATGAATTCGCTCTCGCTCAGCTTCGACCCCGGCGCCTCCGCCGACCCCGCATGAGCGAGTTCGGCGGCCCGGCCTACCGCGCCCTCAGGCGACGCCGCTCGCACTCCCGAGTCACCGATGAGGCGCCGAGCCACGAAGAACTCGCGGAGTACATCGGCGCGATGACCAGCGTCGCCGACCACTCGCGGCTGCGCCCGTGGCGGGTGATCGAATTGCGCGGCAAGGCGAGGAAGAAGCTCGCGAAGGGGCTCGCCAAGGCATCGGGTGAGGATCGCGGCAAGCAGATCGCCAAGATGACTCGGGCGCCACTCATTCTCGTCTTCGTCGTCAGCCCGCGCGAGAGCCGCAAGGTGCCCCTGTGGGAGCAGGAGTCTGTCGCGAACGGCGTCGCTCACTTCCTCGGGCTCCTGCTGCACGAGTCGGGTTGGGGGTCGATCTGGAAGAGCGGCACGCACACGCGCAGCAAGGCCGTACGCAAGGCGCTCGGGGTCAAGAAGCCCGAGTACCTGCTCGGCTGGATGCACGTCGGCGGTATCCCGGAGCGTGATCGCACCGAGAAGCCGCGTAAGCCGCTCGATGTCTCGAAGCACCTGAGCGCTCCGAAGTAGCGGCGCCGGGCTTCCACGCCACTCGGCTGCGCGGCCCGAGCGGGCCGACTCTCAGGCCGCGGAGCTTCGCCGGCCGGGAAGCGCGGCAACGACGACCGCGAGCATCGCCACCGCTGATCCGGCAATCATGCCCTGCGTCAGGCCACCCGCGAGCGGAGCCCCGGCTTCAAACGCGACCGAAGCGAGGAGCTGGCCCGCGACATTCGACATGCTGAGCAGCAGCACACCCGCGGTGCGCACCAGCATCGCCGCAATGGCGATGAAGAGCGTGCCGATAATGCCGCCGATGTAGAAGTATGGCGCCGTGGGCCACTCCGTCGGCCAGCCGGTAGCTCCCACCGATACCGCTGCCATGACGACGAGGATCGTCGTGCCCACGACGAAATTCACGAACGTCGACGTGATCGCGCTCTGAGCCGCAGCGCGCACCAACCCGTTCACCATCGACTGGGCAGAGACGAGCGCGCCGATGACCACCGGGAAGACCATCAGCCAGACACCGTGCACGCCGCTCAGACCGACCGACAGGGCGACTGCGACAATCGCGAGTGCGGTGCCCGCGATACGCATCGGGGTGGGGTCAATTCGACCCCCCGGTCCCAAACCCACACGATCGAGCACCAGCCCTCCGAGCACCTGGCCGGCAACGATGCCGACGGTGAACAGCGCCAGCCCCGTGATCGGTGCGACCAGCCCCTGGGCGAGCACGAACAACGCGCCGCCCGCGCCACCGAAGAGCGTCCAGAGCGGCAGTGATCCGGAACGCACCTCGGTGCGTATCTGACTCAGGCCTGCACGGCCGCGGCGCGAAACAAGCATCGTGAGGCACATCACGACGAGCCCCGACCCGAAGGACGCCGCAGCGGTCACATACCCGTTGCCAAGCTCCTGACTCAGGCCGCCGTTGATGCGGGACTGCAGGGCGACGAGCACGCCCGCAAGGCCCGACCCGACCAGAGCAGCCCACACGGGCAGTTTCGATTGCGACACTCCCCCAACAGTACTCCGATGCGCAGCGCCGCTCTCCCGCTTACCTGTGCCCGCTCAGCACAGGTAAGCGCGCCGCAGCCGTCTCGGCTGCGGACACCGACAGGCGCCGACGCGAAAGGCCCCGCATTGCGGGGCCTTTTCCCAGTTGCGTCGCCGTGTGCGCCGCCGACTCTGCGTCACCACGCGATGCGTGGTGCCTTGAGCCGCCTGTCGGACTCGAACCGACCACCTGCGCTTTACAAGGGCGCTGCTCTACCAGATGAGCTAAGGCGGCAATGGGGGCGGTCGGCGAACGACCGCCCCGGTCTAGCTTACTTGGCGTCGTCCTCGTCGGATGACGCGTTCTTCTGGTTCTGCTCCAGTTCGCCCTTCACCTTCAACAGGTACGACTCGAGGTCGCCGTCGCGGCTCTGGCTCCACTGCTGACCGTTCACGATCACGGTGGGGGTGCTGACGAGTCGCTGCGGCTGGTCGGCATCCTGCGGCGTTACGCCGTCTGCACTGAGCAGCTGGGCTCCCTTGGCGAGGCCGAGGATGCCCACTTCGCTAACCTGCTTGTAGTTCGCAGAAATGAAGCTGCCGAACTGGCGGTCCTTGACGCACTGGCGCAGCTCGGTGGTGTCTTCAGCACCCGCGGCCACAGCCTGCTCGACGAGCTGATCGTCGGTCAGGCCCGTGGTGCTCTCAGCCGGCTGCACGTCGGCGCTGAGCAGCGTGTTGTGCAGCTTGAACGCGTAGTCGGGCTGCTGATCGACCACGCAGGCGAAGAGGTTCGCCGCGCGCGTCGAGTACTTTGTTCCGAGCGACGCGTTGTCGAGGAAGTTGAGCGGGTAGATCTCGAGGTTCACGTCACCTGAGCCGACGTAGTTCTCGAACATGGTGCCGTACTGCTGCTCGAACTGGCCGCAGTAGGGGCACATGTAATCGGCGTAGAGCGTCACATTGACCGGCAGTTCATCGGTGTTGGTCTCGGGAGCCACGCGATCCCCACCGGCCTCGAGCGCCGGGCCCGAAACGACTTTGAGGTCCTTGGAGATCACCACGCCGCCCGATGCCATGTTCTCTGGCCCGGGGCCTGCCGGCTTGATCGACTGGGTGAGCACGAGCGCCACGATCGCGAGCACGGCGAGCACACCGACGGCAATGCCACCCTGCAGGAAGATGCGGTTGCGCTTCTCCCGCTTCTTCTCCTGCACACGCGCAGCGGCTGCCTGCTCGCGCGCCTGAGCGCGACGCTCATTCTTCGTGGGACGGGGATTCGTCTCGTTTGCCATGAATATCTCTCAGTTGGTCCGCCGCAGCGGATCACGGATCAGTGTGGAGGGCGCGAGCGCCTTACTTCTTCTTGCCGGAGCGGCGCTCCGCGCGATTCGATGTACCGTTTCCGGTCTGCTGACCGAATGCTCCGCGAGCCTGCTGAGCGGGCTTCCCCGACGCGGAGTTCTTTGCCTCAGCACCGCTGACCGCGGGCGCGCCGTCTTCGTCGGGAGCGCTGTAGCTGAGCTTCGACTGGTCAGTGGTCTGCTCGGCTTCGAGCCCGCCACCCTCCAAGTGCACGTGATCCTGCGGGCCCTCGGCGGGGCGCACCTTGACCTCCAGGTTGTAGAGCAGCCCCATGGACTCCTCCTTGATCTGGCCCATCATGCCCTCGAACATGTTGTAGCCTTCGCGCTGGTACTCGACCAGCGGATCGCGCTGCGCCATCGCGCGGAGCCCGATGCCCTCCTTGAGGTATTCCATCTCGTAGAGGTGGTCGCGCCAGCGGCGATCGATCGTCGCGAGGACGACACGACGCTCGAGCTCGCGCATCGCCTCGCCTCCGAGCGCCTGTTCGCGCGCCTCGTAGGCGACCTCAGCGTCCGAGAGAATCTCGCGACGGAGGAACGCCCGATCGACGCGACGCGAACCGCCGGCCTCGGCAAGCAGCTCGTCGACGGTGAGCCCGACCGGGTAGACCTGGCGCAAATCGCTGAAGAGCGCGTCGAAGTCCCAGTCATCATCACGCCCGTGCGAATCGAGGATTGCGTCGATCGTCTGCTCGCGGAACGCGTCGATGCGCGGTTCGATCTCTTCGCCGTCAAGAATCTGCTGGCGATCGCTGTAGATGGCCTTGCGCTGGCGATCCAGCACATCGTCGTACTTCAGCACGTTCTTGCGAATCTCGGCGTTGCGCTGCTCGACTTGGCTCTGCGCGCTCTGAATCGCGCGCGTGACGACCTTCGACTCAATCGCGAGATCGTCGGGGAAGCTGCCGCGGTTCATGAGCGCCGCAGCAGCACCCGAGTTGAAGAGGCGCATGAGATCGTCGCCGAGCGAGAGGTAGAAACGGCTCTCACCCGGGTCGCCTTGACGGCCCGAACGGCCGCGGAGCTGGTTATCGATGCGGCGCGATTCGTGACGCTCGGTGCCGAGCACGTAGAGCCCGCCCACATCGATGACCTTCGCGGCCTCGCCCGAAACGGTCTCCTTGACCGCGGCGAACACGTCGTCCCACGCAGCCTCGTAGGCCTCCGGATCTTCGTCGGTCGACAGGCCGCGTGCGGCCATCTCCTGCACCGCGAGGAATTCAGCGTTGCCGCCGAGCATGATGTCAGTACCGCGACCGGCCATATTCGTAGCAACGGTGACCGAGCCGAGTCGGCCAGCCTGGGCAATGATCGCCGCTTCGCGTGCATGGTTCTTGGCGTTGAGCACCTCGTGACGCACACCGGCCTTGGCGAGCAGACGCGACAGGTACTCGCTCTTCTCGACACTCGTCGTGCCGACGAGTACGGGCTGACCCTTCTCGTAGCGCTCGGCGATGTCGACGACGACCTGCGCGAACTTCGCTTCCTCGTTCTTGTAGACGAGATCGGGCTGATCCTTGCGCTGCATGCCGCGGTTCGTCGGGATCGGCACGACGCCCAGCTTGTACGTCGACATGAACTCGCTGGCCTCGGTTTCGGCCGTGCCGGTCATGCCCGAGAGCTTCTCGTAGAGACGGAAGTAGTTCTGCAGCGTGACCGTCGCGAGCATCTGGTTCTCGGCCTTGACCTGCACGCCTTCTTTGGCCTCGATGGCCTGGTGCATGCCCTCGTTGTAGCGACGCCCGGCGAGAATGCGACCGGTGTGCTCGTCTACGATCAGCACCTCGCCGTTGAGCACGACATAATCCTTGTCGCGCGTGAACAACGCATTCGCCTTGATCGAGTTGTTCAAGAACGAGATCAGCGGGGTGTTCACCGACTCGTACAGGTTCGTGATGCCGAGGTGATCCTCGACTTTCTCGATACCGGGCTCGAGCACGCCGACCGTACGCTTCTTCTCATCGACCTCGAAGTCGACGCCGGCCTCGAGCTTGCGGGCGATGCGCGCGAACTCGCCGAACCAGCGGTTCGCCTCACCCGATGCCGGGCCCGAGATGATGAGCGGGGTACGCGCCTCGTCGATGAGGATCGAGTCGACCTCATCGATGACGGCGAAGAAGTGACCACGCTGCACGCGCTCTTCAGCACTCGACGCCATGTTGTCGCGGAGGTAGTCGAAGCCGAACTCGTTGTTCGTGCCGTAGGTGATGTCGGCGTTGTACTGCTCACGACGCGTCGCGGGGTCTTGGCCCGAGACGATGCAGCCAGTGGTCATGCCCAGTGCGCGGAACACGCGGCCCATCAAATCGCTCTGGTAGCTGGCGAGATAGTCGTTCACAGTGACGACGTGCACGCCCTTGCCTGCGAGCGCGTTCAAGTACGACGGCATGGTCGCGACGAGCGTCTTGCCCTCACCTGTCTTCATCTCGGAGATATTGCCGAGGTGCAAGTTCGCGCCGCCCATAATCTGCACGGGGAACGGGTTGAGGCCGATCGTGCGCTTCGCAGCCTCGCGCACCGCGGCAAACGCCTCGGGGAGCAGATCGTCGAGCGTCTCGCCCTTTTCCAGGCGCTCGCGGAACTCTGTGGTCTCCTCGCGCAGCTCCTCATCGCTGAGGTCCGCAAAGGTGCTCTCCAGATTCGCTACGAGCTTTGCCTGCCGCTCGAGCTTCTTCAGGATGCGCCCTTCGCCGACGCGAAGAAGCTTTTCGAGAACTGTCGCCACGTTGTCTCTCCTGTACGTTCTGCACGGTGGAAGTCACCTCGGATGGGGTGCACCGCCGTTGCCAAATTGTGACAACTCCTCAGCTTAGCAATGGCTTGCCGCGTCGCGGCTGGGGAGATGCCAAGATGGGGCAACGGAGTTTTTCGTGCCGCACCCGTTCCGAGCACGTCTAGGCGCACGCTTCGCAGGAAGGATGACATGCCGCATCGAGCGCACGAGCTCCTCGCCATCCTGCCGACCTATAACGAAATCGCGACTCTCGAAGCCGCAGTGTCGAGTGTGCACCGGCATCTCCCGCAGGCCGACATCGTCATCATCGATGATGCGAGCCCCGATGGTACTGGTGCGCTGGCGGATCGCCTCGCATCCGCTGACCCGCGAGTGCGCGTGCAGCACCGCTCGGGCAAATTGGGGCTCGGCACGGCATACGTGCTGGGCTTCTCAACTGCACTCGCGGAGGGCTACCGCACCGTCGTGGCGATGGATTCGGATGGATCCCATCTCGCCTCGGACCTGCCGGCGTTGGTCGCGGCGGTGCACGAGGGAGCAGGGTTGGCGATCGGCACGCGCTGGATCGTGGGGGGGCGCATCGTGAACTGGCCCGCCTACCGGCGCTGGATCTCGCGCACGGGCACGGCCTTCGCACGAAAGCTGCTGCGCTCCCAGCTGCACGATCTGACGAGCGGCTTCCGCGCGATCGACGCGCAGTGGCTCGCGCGGCTTGACCTTGCTGGTATCGACTCCGAGGGGTACGGCTTCCAAATCGAGACAGCCTGGCGGCTCGAACGCCTGGGCTGCCCGATCACCGAGGTTCCGATCACGTTCGTCGAGCGTGCCGATGGTCATTCGAAAATGTCGCTGGGTATCGTGATCGAGGCATTCGTCAATGTCGTGCGCTGGGGAGCGCAGGCGCGCCGCTCACGCAGATCCGCCGGCTGATCGACGCGAAGACGCGCGAACAGCCGGCGGAGGGTCATGTGAGCGAGCGAGTTACTCCTCGCTGAGCGAAATCACACCGTAGTTCCAGCCCTTGCGCCGGTAGACGACGCTCGGATGCCCGGTTTCTTCGGCGATGAACAGGAAGAAGTCGTGGCCGACGAGCTCCATGCGGTCGACGGCATCTTCCACGCACATGCGCTCGGCAGGGAACTCCTTGGTGCGAATGACCACGGGCGTGTAGTCGGGCTCTTCCGCCTCGACAACGGGCACGCTGCCGGTGGCAACTGATTCCAGCACCTCAAGCGGCGCAGGGGTCACATCGACCGTTTCGAAGTCGTTCGCTGCGGCATCGGCGAGCGAGGTGCGTCCGCGACCACGACGATCTTGCCGCTTGTCTTTCATGCGGCGAATGCGCTCGAGCACGCGCCCGTAGGCGATATCGAACGCGGAGTACTTGTCTCCACCCGCGGATTCCGCTCGGATCACCGGGCCTGGCCCGATCAACGTGATCTCGACGTGGTCGCCGTTCTGAGGGCTCCGGTCGCTCTGCCTGGAGACTCTCACTTCGAACGCCTGGGCCCGGGGCAGCAGCCCCTCGACTTTGTCGGTTTTCGACCCGACATAGTTCTCGAACCGATCGGTGATCCCGACGTTCTTGCCGCGGATGTTCACGTCCATGGTGACCTCCCTGGAGCCTCGGGCGGGTGTGCCATTTGGCGCACCGTTACGCCTTTCTCGAACTCTACTCCACCCATCGACGGCGTTTCCACCTCGTCAGAGATTCGATGACATCTTTGCGGAATCTCCAAGGGAATCCCGACGCACGGCGACGCAGACGACAGCGACACCGACCACTCGCGCGCCCGCGGCCTCGAGCACGTCTCGCGCCGCACGCACGCTGGCGCCCGTCGTCACAATGTCGTCCACGAGCACGATCGAACGACCACGCACTCGATTCGCCATCGACCGGCGCACGCTGATGCGACGCGCGTTGCGCTCGCGATCGGCAGAGCTGAGGCCCACTTGACCGCTGCGTCCCCGCGTCGTGCGCAGCGCACGCAGGCGCGGTGCGCGCACCGGTGACCGCCGAAGGGCGGCATCGATCAGTACTTCGAGATGGTGGTACCCGCGACGGCGCACACTGCGCGGACGCGACGGCATCGGAACGATGAGCGGCGCCTCGGGCGACCGCAGCATCGCGGCCCGGAGCGCAGGCGCGAACCGCTCGGCGATTCGCCGACGGCAGCCGTACCTGCCGTCATGCTTGAACGCGACGAGCGCGGCACGCAGTGCTCCGTCGTACGGGTCGCAGGCGATGCCGGGCACCCCGGCGATGTCGAATTCCTGCGGCGAGCGCCACCCTCGCACCTCACGATCGCAGGCGTCGCAGCAATCGCGGTCGGGGGCACCGCACGCGATGCAGGCGGTCGGCCAGACGAGCGCGGCAAGGTCCAGGCTCAGTTCACGGAGTGCGGAGCGGAACGAAGTGGGAGTCATGAGTCGATCGTGCCCCCTGGGTGGTGCGCGATCACCGTCGGGCGATCCCGATCCCAGACAACTCGTTCGTTGCAGAGCGATCGGTGCGCTGTGCACGCGTCATTTCGGCCAACGGCACGCGACAATCGCCGCACCGCACAGCACCGCACCCGCTACCCGCGTTTCGCGAGTACCGCGATATCCGTTGCCGTGCGCTGCCACCCGCTCGCCTGCGACGCATACAGGTCGCCCCGCTGCCCGAGTACGCGGAGTTGGGTGCGCGCCGAGCCGCCCATGAGGTGCACGCCGCTCTGCACGGACCCCTGATCGATGGGCAGTAGCCCGACTCCCCCGAGGGTCACGCGACTCGTCGAGTCGCCCTTGGTGAGCACGGCGAATCGCGTCTGGCCGACCCAATCGAGATCGACGGGTGTTCCCGATGCCCAGAGTTGCACGTCGGCCTCATCGGTGGTGCGCAACGGCGCTCCGTTCTCGTCGCGCACCACTCCGGCTACGAGCACTTGAGAGCCGTGCTCGTCCGAGAGGAGTGCTGCGATGCGGCTGCCATCGGGAGAGAGACGCACCGCAACGGGCGACCGACCCGCGAGCCAGGGAGCCGAGATCTGCACGGAAGTGCCGTCTCGGGTTGTCGCCTGCAGTGTCTGCGCCGAGCCCGGCTGCAGCGTCCAGATGTACCCGAAGCGATCGAACATGGGCGGGAGCAGCCCGGTGCGCTCATCGATCGACACCACTCCAAGCGCGTCAACGCGGGTCACGCCGCCGCCGCTGAGCAGCGCGGCCGCGTCTCCGGCCGGATTCAGCGTGATCGCGCTCGGATCGTAGTCACCGAGTGTGTTCTCGAACCCCTCAGCCGCGATGAATTCTCCCGACACAATCGTGCCGAACTGGTCGCCGCTCAACACCGCCGCATCGGTGACGTCGTTCACGAGTTGCGGCTCTGAGGTGCCTTCGGCGCTGTCGAACCGCACCGCCGTGCCCTCGGCGGTCAGGTCGAAGCCGCTCACGTTTTGCACGGTCTGGAGGCTGAGACGCAGTTGCTGCCGAATTTCGCCCATCGCGGTCGGGCTCGCCTCGAGCACGTTGCCCGTCAGGTCGATGCGAGCGCGGCCGTCAGTCACCGGCACTGAATTCATCACTAGCGCGGTGCCCGTTGGAAAACCGCTGTGCACGACTTCGGAAAGCCGCTCGCCCGGCCCCGCGAGCAGCGCTCCCACGATCTCGGTCGGGAGCGCGGCCCGAGTCATGAACCAGCGGGTCTCTGGCACGAGCGTCTCACCCGGGCCGACGAAGTAGAGCTGGTGCTGCGACCAGATAGTGGTGAACATCGTGGTGTCGAGAATGATGCCGTTCGGCGCCGACGAGATGCGCCATTCGTCATCGACTCGTTCGAGCTCGAAACGCAGATTCGTGCTCTCCCCCGGCTCGATCGGGAGCATGAAGCCGTCGACATCGAGCTTCGCGGTTGCGGCAACCGCGAGCGTTCCCGAGCCGTCCTCATTCGCGGTGAAGGGGCGACTCCCGTCGTCGATCAGTACATCGGAGTCCGGGTTCCACTGCGAGGCGTAGTTCGGCGCGAGGAACTCGCGGGCCACGGCGTAGTTGTCTTCACTGGAGGTCGCCGCCTGTACGAAGCCGCGGACGATATCTTCCTGCGACGCCCCGACAGCGGGTCCGTCCGGGTTGTACTGCACCTGCTGCTCCGCCTGCTGCAGATTGTCGAGACCGACCTGCACCGGGCCAGAACCGGGAATCGCATTGCACCCGGTCAGCGCGAGCGCCGCCCCGATGATCACGGCGATCGCACCGCATCGTGTTCGCTTCACCGCTTCTCCTTCCGAATTCTGCGCCCCGGGCGTCGCAACCAGCCACCGGTCGCGGTCGGATCCCCCGCCGCTGCGACGTCTTCCGGTACGAGGGGCAGGGGCGACATGAAGCTGACGGCCTCACCTCTCGGCAGCGTCAATCTGAAGTTCGTGCCCTCGCTCAGACGCGACCATGCCTCGATGATGCCGCCGTGCACGGCCGCGTCCTCCTGCGCGATGGCCAGCCCCAATCCGGTACCGCCCAACGTCCGCTTTCGTGACGGGTCCGCGCGCCAGAATCGGTCGAACACGTGCTCCAGATCTTCCGATCGCATGCCGATGCCCCAGTCGCGCACCGACAACGCGATCGCCGCGGCGTTGGAGTCGATGGACACGACGATCTGACGCCCTTCACCGTGCTCGATCGCATTGCCGACAAGATTCGACACGATGCGACGGATGCGACGGGCGTCGACGTCGATGGGCGCGTAGCCCCCGAGCGGGCGTACTTCGATGATGCCCTTCGAGAGCGGTTGCAGCCCAGCGACCACCTCGGTCGCGAGGGTCACGAGATTGGTCGGCTCGGTCTCCAAGGTCACTCGACCGGCGTCATACCGCGAAATCTCGAGCAAGTCTTCGAGCAGCGATTCGAAGCGATCGATCTGGTCGCCGAGCACTTCGACAGCGCGCTGCTGGCCGGCTTCAAGCCCCTGCGCGCTGCTCTGCAGCACCTGACTCGCGAGGCGCACGGTGGTCAGCGGTGTGCGCAACTCGTGCGACACGTCGGAAACGAACCGCTGCTGCATCTCGGAGAGTTGATCGAGCTCCTGAATGCGCATTTGCAGGGTCTCGGCCATGTCGTTGAAGCCCTCCGAGAGCACGTCGAAGTGCTCGTCGTTCTGCAATGGCATGCGCGCTTCGCTCTCGCCGGCTGCCAGCCTGCGGCTCGCCGCAGCCGCTGAGCGGATCGGTCGGAAGACGATGCGCGACATGATCCACACCAGAATGCCGATGAACGCCATCATCGCCGCCGCGGTGATCAAGAGGGTGCGCTGCACGAACGCCAGCGTGTCTTGGGTATCGGCGAGGTTGTAGCCGATGAAGAGGTCGTAGGTGCCTGCACCCGAGGGGAACGTCAGGCTCGATGCAACGACAATTCCTGAAGAGATCGCCCCGTTCTCGGCAGTGAACGTAACCGCCTGCCAGTGCTGGGCCTCGGTTGTCGACTGCACGGCTCGCGAGAGTTCCGGGCTCACCGCGTCGGGCAGCATGGTGCTCGTGAACGAGGGCGGCGGCGCATCGGCGAAGCTTTCTTGACCCGCTTGTCTGCGCAGATAGACCATTTGGCTCGACGAGGTGTCTTGCACGGTGCGCCTTACGGAGGCGGCGAGCGTCGACAGACCCCCACGATCCGTTGCGTCCGAAGCATCGATTTGCCTCTGGGCTGCTACCGTCGCTCGCGCGGAGTCTTGCAGCGCCTGCTCCATGCGCGACGAGTACAGGTCGTCGGCGACGCTCGTCAAGATGAAGATGCCCGCCACCAGCACGATGAACCCCGTGACCATGCCGGTGATAGTCATGGTCCGCAGCATCAGCGAACGCCGCCAACGCGCACGGAAACGACCCAGTACCGGTTCCGAGAAGCGGAGCCACTTCAAACGAGCGCGCCGCACCGCGGTGATGATCGCTGATCGGCGCGCGCGCGACGACATCACGCCCGCCTAGTCGACGGGGGTACCGGCACGGTACCCGACCCCGCGCACCGTCGTGACGATGGTCGGGTGATCCGGATCTTGCTCGATCTTCGCGCGCAGACGCTGCACGTGCACATTCACCAGGCGTGTGTCGGCCTTGTACTGGTAGCCCCACACCTTCTCGAGCAGCACCTCGCGCGTGAACACCTGCTGCGGCTTGCGGGCAAGGATCGCGAGCAGGTCGAATTCCAAAGGAGTCAGCGGAATCGGCAGCGAGCCGCGTCGCACCTCATGCGCGGACACATCGATCGTGAGGTCGCCGATGCGCAGCGTCTCGACTGAGTCTGGCTGCGGTTCGCGCAGCCGAGCCCGGATGCGCGCGATGAGCTCGGCGGGGTTGAACGGCTTCACGACGTAGTCGTCGGCGCCGGCTTCGAGCCCGCGCACAACATCGCGGGTGTCGGTGCGAGCAGTGAGCATGATGATCGGCGTGCCCGACTCGGCGCGGATCTTCTCGGCGACCTCGATGCCGTCGAGCCCAGGCAGCATGACGTCGAGCAGCACCAGGTCAGGCCGCATCTCGCGAAACTTCTCGACCGCTTCCGCGCCATCGACGGAGTGCTCGGTGACGAATCCTTCGCCCTGCAGCACCATCCCCAGCATCTCCGCCAGAGCCCTGTCGTCGTCTACCACCAAGATGCGCGCGCTCATGGTTCCCATTATGTCTGCAAAGCATCAAGAACTGCGGAATGCATGGCACTCGTCAGTCGAACGCGGCGACCGCACTCGGTCGAGAACAGCGCTGAAGCGGGGCGAGCAGCCCTCAGTAGTGGTCGAACCGACCCGGAATCAGATCCCATGGGTCGGCGCCGAGATACTCGCAGACCGCCCGGTACACGCAGTACTCCAGGAACGACCGCCGGTGCTCGGCATCGTCGACGTGCAGCCCCTTCGCCCGCTGGATCGGCATGCGGTAGAGCACGATGCTGCGCGACGCGCGATCGATCGTGTAGAGCAGGGGCAGTTGGCTCTCGCCCGGGGCCTGCGATGGAGCCGTCTGAAACCCGAACCGCACTCCGCGCAATTCATCGGGCAGATACCCCTGCACGACCTCTACGGCGGCGCGAGCGTCAACTTCGAATCGACGGAATCGACTCTCGGGGTCGGGCAACGTCGGCCCTGAGAGCGACGAGCGGATCGGCCGCCGCCCATGCCGTGAGCCACGACCACGAGACGGCACCTGCGGGGCTTGCGGCTCCCTGCGACGACCGAACATGCCTTGAGTCTACGCGCTAGCGCGGGTAGACCGTGAGCGTACCGTCGCGGGGGTCGGGAGCGATGATCGGGTACCCCGCGATCGACGATCCCGACATGATGCGCACGCCGGCGTAAACGGGGGCCGAGCTCGTCAGCACGGCGTCGGCGGGGGCGTCGACGGCGAGAGCCGCACCCGGTTCGACGGTGGCCGTTGTCGGCTTGCCCGATCCGTTCGAGCGCGTGATTTCAATCTTCGCCTCATCGGTGCCGGGATTCACGACGACGAGTCTGCCGCCCTTCGCGACCGGCACGGCGACCTCGGTGTCTGCGGCGATCACGGACGCGGGAGTGAACCACTCGAAATCGTGCGCTTCGTCGGTACCGGCCGCGCCCATGGCGCTCGCGACGATCGGAGCATCAGCGTCGATCTCGATCGCGTTCGCCCCGGCCGGCAGCGCGGCGACACTGAGTTCGCCCACGGTGTTGGGCAGGAGGTCGATGGTTCCCAAGTCGGTCGCTTTGCCAGCACGATCGACCGCACGCACCGTCGCGGTGCCGCCGGAGTCACCGGGAGCGAGCGCCCGCACAACGACCGGGTACGCGTCGCCCTCACCCGAGTCGTTCGGCCCGCGGTCGTCGCCGTCCGCGTTCTCGAACGCCGGAATGACGAGCGAGGTCTGAGGCTCGACCTGCGAGGTGACCGCAGACGCGCCGAACGGCGTGATCCCCGAGCTCTGCGCCACGCCGAGGTGAGCAGTGACCGGCGCTCCGGTGCTCTCGACGCGCACCGCGAGTCGTTCGCGATCAGGGGCGTACCCGTTCACCGACACGATCTGCTGCGTTCCGGGCGCAACGAGTACGCCCGCTGTCTGCACTGCGTCGACCGCACCGTTCTCGTCGTACACACTGATCGTCACCGTCGCCGGCACCGAGCCGGGGTTGCCCAGGCTCAGGGTCGTCGAGATACCGAGCGACGTCGCTCCTCCGATGAGCCATTGCTCATTGACGGGTTCTGTGCAACTGCTCGCGACGGTGCCGCGCAGGCTGTCGGAGTTCACCGTTTGGGTCTGCACCGTCGCCAGCGGGTCAGATGCCGAGGCGGTGATGACCCCGGGCAGTCCGCTGTCTCCCGAGGACCGAGCGAGCACCGAGTTGCCCGAGGCTGAGCCCGAGAGCGCCAGCGTGGGCTCCCCCGCGGGAATCGCCACTCCGGGCTGCGAGGTGTCGGCCCCGAGTTCGGCGAATGCGCCGGCACACACGAGCGTGCGCGTGGTGTTCTGCGTGGTGTCGACGGTGATCGCAAGGGGCTCCACGGTGACCGAGGGGAGCTCGATGGTGCCGGCGAGCACCGCAGTCGCACCCGCTGCTACGACGACGAGTAGGCCGGTAACGGCGCGGGCGCCGCCGCGCAGCAGTCGTGATCGATCGGCCATCAGCGCGTCCCCTCGGTTGACTCAGTGTCGTCGCCCGCGGGTGCATCGGTCGTCGGTGATGCAGGCGCCGGATCGCCCGAAGCTTCGCTGTCTGCGGCTTCGGGGGCGGTAACGGGCTCACGCTTGGACTCGAGCTCCGCATCGGGTGCCCCCGCATCGACCCTGTCGATAGTCGGGTCGGTGTGCACGGCGGCCGACGCCGATTCTGCGGCCACCGCCGCGGCGGCGCGTTCGCGTCCGGCGCGCGACTTGCGTCGCGACGGCTTCTTTCGACGCTCCGGTCGGTAGGTCACTTCGGCCGTCGGCAGCGCGAGCAGCAGAACCCCGAGCAGCACGACGATCTGAATTGCCCAGATCGTCGATCCGCTGAGCGAGGTGCCTCCCAGCCGGGTGCCCGCATCACCGGGGTCGGTAGCGGCGGCTTCAGGCTGCTGCACTCTCCAGAGTAATCCCTGTTCGGTGAGCCCGGCGCTTGACAGCGCCTGATGCTGATCGAAGACGCGCTGCAACTCCGAGCGCTCGAGATCGTCTCCGCCTGCGGGCAGCAGCACGAACCCGACACCGGCTTCGTGCAGAGCATCGGTCACATCGGCGCCGCCCACACTGGCCAGACCGCCGACGAGATCGGCGAGCTGCTGATCCTCAGCGCTCGCTTCTGGCGTGGTGACCGAGGTCCGGATCTCGTCGAGTCGCAGGCCGCTGCCGGTCACGAGCTCGGCGCGCACCGAATGCGCGCTCTCCGCAGAGATCACCAGGGTACGCACGCCGGGGTCGGTCTCGCCCGCCGCCTGCACGAGCGCCGGCATCTGGTCGCTCGCGGGCGCGAAGCCGACTCGATCGAGCACGAGCTGCGTGGCGACCGGGCCGACCGCCACGATCGCGGCGATGAGCGCGACCGACACCACCGGTGCGGCACCGCGCCGCAGGGCGTGGGCGCCCACGGCGGCGAGACCGACCAGCGCGATCCAGTAGAGCGCCAGGCCTGAGCCCGTCCAGACCGAAATCACCGTGTCGCCGGCGACCGTCAGTTGCAGCTGCGCCGCGGCAACCGCGGTGGCGAGGCCCAGACCCCCGAGAGCGGCATGGAGCAGCGTGACGGCAACTCGACCGGTGAAGAGCCCCAGGAGCGCGAGCAGGGCGAGCGGCAGCATGAGCACGCCGACGAGCAGGGTCGCCGGAGGCCCGCCGAGTCCGATGCCGTCGAGGATTCCCGCCCATCCCTCCAGACCGAACTCCGGGAATCCGAGCATCAGGTGCCAGGTGTTCCCCGGCTGGAACGGTGAAACGATGCCCGGGTCGACGAGGATGTCGAGTGGACGCCCCGCGATCAGGCTCGTCACGATCTTCGGCGCGAAGAGCATCGCTGGCACCAGTGCGGTCGTCAGTACCCGAGCGGCGCCTCGCAGGGTCGTGCAGAGTCCGATGACCAGCATGACCAGAGCTGCAGGAATCAGGATCGGCGCGGAGGCGAGCGCCGCCGCTGCAAGCAGCGACGCCGTGCCCGCCCAACTCCACGATTCTCGGCAGCGTGCGGCAGCGAGCAGCAGCCACGGCAGTACCACGGCGAGTACGAGCGTCTGCAAGCGGCCCCCGGCCAGCGACCCGAGCAGCACCGGGCTCAGACTGAACCCGAGCGCGAGCAGTGCGCGCCCGGCCTTCGACTCGGTGAGCTGTGCTCCCCAGATCCAGGCGCCGAGCGCTGTCAACGGAATCGATACCACCATGAGCAGCACGATGATGTGCGAGGGGTTCCAGAACGTCAGCGACCCGAGCAGTGCGAGGACCCAGGTGAACGGATCGGCGGGGTTCCCGTCAATGGGCCGGGTGTTCGACCACAGCTGATCGATCGAGCTCAGCGGTGCCAAACCTCCCCCGAAGAGGCTGGTTTGCGGCAGTGCCCACCACAGCAGTACAACGGCAGCGACCGCGGATCCGGCGAGCACGGCGAGGCCGCCCGACGAGATGAAGTGCATCTCGCGACGCTGCTGCCCGGTCGAGGCGAGAATCGCCTCGCGATCGATCATCCTCGCCGTGCGCACGGTCTTCGGATCGATGCGCAACTGCCGCACGGCGGCCCACCCGGCGGTTGAGTGAGATCGAATGCGTCGGCGTGACGCGAGAATCGCATGCGGGGTGAAGAATACGGAGAAGGTCGCGATCAGCTCGCCGAGCATGTTGCCGGGCTGTTCGCGGATCAGCGCCCAGAGCACGCGCAGAAGGGCGTAGATCGGCAGACCCAACCACTCGAAGAACGCGAAGAATGCCGGAGCGTAGGAGATCCGACGATGCAGGTGCGACGCCCGGGCCTGACGATGGGCCTGCCGCATCACCGAGCGGCGCCGGTCAATGCGCGGGCCGGCGATACCGCTTTGCGCAAAACGCACACGCGAGGCCGGAGCGACCTCGACGCGATGACCGGCGAGCCGCGCGCGCACGCTGAAATCGAGGCCGTCATCGTAGACGGGCAGTGCGGGATCGAACCCGCCGAGCTGCTCCCAGACGTCGCGGCGCACGAGCATGCCGACCGGGCCGACGCCCAGCACGTCTTGCATGTGGTCGTACTGCTGTTGATCGAGCTCCTGGCGGCGCAGCGTCCATCGAGCGCCGTAGCGTGTCAGGCTCTGTCCCAGCTCGATGATGCGCTCGGGGTGATCCCAGTCGACGATCTTCGGGCCGGCGACCACCACTGAGGGGGCACGCTGCACGCTGCTGAGGATGTGTTCGAGTGCCTCGGGTTCGGGGCATGAGTCTTCGCTGAGCAGCCAGATCCACTCTGCCTCAGCCGCCGCGTCATTCGGTGCGGCCGGCGCCAAGGCCTCGACCCCGCGCGCAACCGCTTGGCCGAATGAGACGCGAGTCGGAATGCCGACCACTCTCTCGGCGCCGCTCGCGAGCAATTGCTCGCGCACCGAATCGGCGCCGCCGTTGTTGACCGCGATGATGTTCGCGGGCGCCAGCGTCTGGCCGGTAATGCCGGCGATGGTCTGGTCGAGCCATTCGCCGCCCCGATGGGCGACCAGGATGGCGGTTACTCGCGTGCGCATCACTCGGTCAGTTTAGGTGCGGAAATTGTGCGCACCGTGGAGCCATGCCGTGCGGGTCAGATCGCGTCGCGGCGCAGCTTGCGGCGCTCTCGCTCGGAGAGGCCGCCCCAGATGCCGAAGCGCTCATCGTTCTCGAGCGCGTACTCCAGGCAATCCGAACGTACTTCGCAGCCCTCGCAGATGCGCTTGGCTTCTCGCGTCGAGCCGCCCTTCTCGGGGAAGAACGCTTCGGGGTCCGTCTGCGCGCACAGCGCATCCGTCTGCCACGCGAGCGCTTCGTCGTCGCCCTCGCGACGGATGCCCGGGGTGCCGAGGAAAACCGGATCGACGAACCAGTTGCCGGGTACCGGCGTGTGCGATGTGTCGCTCAACAGACCGTCCCTTCCTCGACGTCAGCGATGCGGATTCGCGATCGCACTCCCATAATTACACCGTTGTGATTCGTTCAAGTCAAGCTGAGGATTTTAAACCCTCGACAATGCATTGAGGGTGGTGGACACGCTGGCGTGTCGCAACTGTGCTCCGATCTGTCGGATGCGTCATCCCCAGATCACGAGCATGCGGTAGGTCATCACCGCGACGGAGAGATGCACTACCGCGAGCACGAGGTTGGCCCATCGCGTGCGGTCCACGAGCGCCCAGAACCCCGCACAGAGCGGCAGCAGCAGCGCCACGATCAAGTACATCCAGAACTCGAGCGGGTCGCCCACCGACGAGTTGCCCGACGCCGGAGCGGCGATCGAGACCACGACCTGCGCCACCAGCAGCAGCGCGACGAGCAGCGTCGCGCCCATGGTGTAATCGTTCGGTGCGCGCTTGCGGAGCGCCTCCACGGAGCACAGACCGGCTGCCAGCAGCGCGATTGCAATGATCGCAACGGCGAACCACAGGATCACTGCGAGGCCTCCTGCACGACCGGAAAGTTCGTGACCGCCCGCAAGCGCCCCCGCTTCACTTCGACAAGCCCGACAAGACGCTCTCCGGGGCCGACGGCCGCGACCAGCGGGGCATCGTGGTCAGTGCCCCCCTCCGCATCGATCACCACTTTCTTGCCATTGCCGAGATCAACGGACTGCGACTCGGTGAGGTCGACGCGGGGAAAGAGCGCCGTCGCGACCGACGTGGGGTGCAGCAACGGGAGCGGCCCACCATCTGCGAGCTCCGCCGTAGCTGCGGCGCCGCTCACGTCGAACGGTCCGACGTGCGTGCGGCGCAGCGCAGTGAGGTGACCGCCGACGTCGAGCAGTGCCCCCAGGTCACGTGCGAGCGCCCGAATGTAGGTTCCCGACGAGCAGCGCACAGTCGCGTCGATGTCGATGACCTCCGCACCTGACTCATCGGTCCTGCGCACCGGATCGCCGAGCTCGAAGGCGTACACGGTCACGGGCCGCTTCTTCAACTCGACCGTCTCACCCGAGCGCACACGGTCGTACGCGCGACGGCCGTCGACCTTGATGGCGCTCACCACGCTCGGCGCCTGCTCAATATCGCCCGTCAACGTGGCCGCTGCGGCAATAATGCGCTCGCGCGTGACCGCTGCGATCTGTTCGGGAGTCGCCGCGCTGATGCGCTCGCCCTCGCGATCATCGGTCACGGTTGCCGACCCGAGGCGAATCGTCGTGACGTACGTCTTCTCGAGGCCCACCAGGTGCGTGAGCAGTCGCGTCGACGGCCCGGCGCCCAGCACGAGCAGCCCGGTCGCCATCGGATCGAGGGTGCCGGCATGCCCGACCTTGCGTGTGCCCAACGCGCGGCGCGACTTCGCAACCACGTCGTGACTCGTCCACCCCTCCGCCTTGTCGATGAGCAGAATGGCACCCTGGGCGGGCAGCGGAGCGGGGTCGTTCGTCACCCTGACAGCCTACGCGGTCATACCTCGCAGTCGGCCTGCGCGCCTACACTGGAGCCGATGAGCGCAGCAGAAGGGACCGGTGGCCCGGCGGCATCGGCCCTCGCCGAAGCGTTGAACGCCTGGTACCTGCGTTCGGCTCGCGACCTGCCCTGGCGGGCGCCCGATCTCTCGGCCTGGGCGATCCTCGTCTCTGAATTCATGCTGCAGCAGACGCAGGTCGACCGCGTGCTCCCCCGCTGGGTGAATTGGTTGGAGCGCTGGCCGACGCCGTCGGCGCTCGCCGCGGAAGAACCCGGCGAAGCGGTGCGGGCGTGGGATCGCCTCGGCTACCCGCGCCGCGCCCTCTGGCTGCACCGTGCCGCCGTCGAAATCGCGGAGCAGCACGGCGATGTCGTGCCCAGCGATGTCGATGCGTTGCTCGCGCTCACCGGCGTTGGCCCCTATACAGCGCGGGCCGTCGCCGCATTCGCCTACGGCGAGCGTCACCCCGTCGTCGACACGAATACCCGGCGGGTCATCGCACGCGCCGTCCACGGTCGCGCCGCCGCGGGAATGCCGGCGCCCGCCGATCTCGCCGATATGGACGCGCTGCTCCCCGAAGAGCGCCTGTCAGCGGCAATCTTCAACGCTGCCGCGATGGAACTCGGCGCCGTCGTGTGCACGGCTCGCGCACCGAAGTGCGACACCTGCCCGATCGCCGACTGGTGCGAATGGCGCGGTGCCGGCTACCCCGACAATGCGCCGCAGAAGCGCCCCAAGCAGGCGGCCTTCGCCGGAAGCGACCGCCAGGTGCGCGGCCGCATCATGGCTCTGCTGCGACGGTCTTCCGAGGCAGTCACGCGTGAGCATGCGCTCGCAGCTGCCGCCGACGGCGGCGTCCGCGATCCGGAGCAGCCGCTTCGCGCCTACGACTCGCTCATCGCCGATGGCTTGATGGTCGAATTCGAGGGTCGCGCGCGGCTGCCGTAGCGACTACTCGCGCTCGTCGTCTTCGCGCGGCTTCACGTACGGATCGGCCTCGCCCGCATACTGCGCACCCGATGCGAGTGCCGCCGACTCCTCGTCGCGACGCTTGGCCTCGGCCAGCAGATCGTTGAGGTGCTGTGCACTCTCGGGAAGCTCGTCGTGGATGAACTCGAGCGTCGGAGTCAATCGCGTGCCCAGCTGCTTGCCCACTTCCGTGCGCAGCATGCCGGTCGCCGCTTTCAGCGCAGCGGCAGTATCCGTCTGCTCCTGCTCATCGCCGTACACGGTGTAGAAAATGCTCGCGTGCTGCAAATCGCCCGTCACGCGAACGTCGGTGATCGTGACAAAGCCGAGGCGCGGATCGCGCAGCCCCTTCTCGAGGCGCCGCGCGATGATCTGCTGGATGCGCTCGGCGACTTTACCCGCCCGTGGATTACTCATGCGCCCAGCCTACCGCTGACACTTTCCGAGATCGTCCCGACACTTCCCTCTACGATAGAGAGCAGTCGGAACATACGCGACCGTCGCTTGAGGAGGCGCTTTCATGACTTATCCGCCCAACCCTGAGAACCCCGGAGCTCCCGAGGAGCAGCCGGAACCGGGCTCGGAGTCCGCGCAGGACCCCGCGGCGCCCCAGTCGCCGGCCGCTCCGCAGTGGGAGTCGCCCGCACAACAGACGCCGCCGACCTTCGAGCCGCCGCAGTCTGGGGCTCCCCAGTACGAGGCGCCGCAGTACGGTGCACCTCAGTACGACGCCCCGCAGCAGCCGCCGCCCCCATACGCACCCCCGGCAGCCTCACTGTACCCGAACCAGCCGCAGCCCCAGTACGCGTCGGCCCCGGCCTACGCCGCGGGTGTCACGGGCGTGCCCGGGCCCGGCGAGCCGTTCAACGGTGCGATCGATCCCGAAGATCTCCTTCGCCCGCTCTACGGCGCGACGTTCGGTCAGTCGGTGCGTCGCTTCTTCAAGAACTACGCCAACTTCTCGGGCCGCGCCTCTCGCAGCGAGTACTGGTGGATCGCGCTGTTCTCGTTCCTGGTGACCCTCATTCCGCTGGTGCTCTACATCATCGGTATTGTCATGCTGGCGAGCGCGAGTGCAACTTCGTCGTACTACGACGACGACTTCGGCAGCGGGTACGGATCGGCGACGGCCGCACCTGCCGCGGGTGTCGGCATCGGTCTGGTCATCATCGGCGCGATCCTGTTGCTCGTCATCGGCCTCGCAACACTCGTGCCGGGTCTCGCTATCTCGTGGCGCCGGTTCCACGACGCCAACTTCGCCGGGCCGTTCTACTTCCTGTCGTTCATTCCGTACCTGGGCGGCCTGGTCGTTCTCGTATTCATGTGCCTGCCCCCCAGCCCTCTGGGGCGACGCTTCGACCGCGTCTAAGCACGGCAGCACCCACTGGGGCCCGCACTTCTTCTTCGAGGAAGTGTGGGCCCCAGTGGTTTCCGGGTTGCGGTGCCCCGCAGGTTGCACGCGCGCTCAGAGGTGCCAGGTCGATACAGTGAGGACATGGATGCCGATCGCGCCGAGCAGCGCCTCCGCGATCTGGAACGCATGCGCCGAGTGCGCGATCGCATCGACCGCGATTACGCAGCGCCGCTCGATGTCGGCTCACTGGCCGCTGACATCGGATACTCGGCGGGTCACCTGAGTCGCGAGTTTCGCGCTGCGTATGGCGAGTCACCCTACAGCTATCTGATGACGCGGCGCATCGACCGGGCGATGACACTGCTTCGGCGGGGTGATCTCAGCGTCACGGAGGTCTGCTTCGCCGTCGGCTACGGTTCGCTCGGCACGTTCACGACCCGCTTCACCGAACTTGTCGGGGTATCACCCGGCCGATATCGGCGCGAGGGCACCGCTCCCCTGATCGGTCTTCCGGGGATCGTCACCCTGCGGGTCACCAAACCGGTCAGGAATCGAGAAGTTCCCCCAAGCTCGCCTGACTAGCGTGATGTCTATGAAGATCAACATTCACGTTACGTTCCTCCCCCACCTCGACCCTGATGCCTCAGCCGCGTTCTACCGCGATGTGCTGGGGTTCGAGATTCGCAATGACGTCGGCTACGAACAGATGCGTTGGATCACCGTTGGGCACCCAGATCAGCCCGACACGTCGATCGTGCTGACCCCACCCGCGGTCGATCCGGGGCTCACCGACGCCGAGCGACAGACGATCAACGAGCTCATCGCAAAGGGCTCGTACGCCTCGGTCGTGTTCGCGACCGACGATCTCGACGGGCTGTTTGAGCGTGTCGAAGCGTCAACGGTCGAGGTGCTGCAGGAGCCGATGGATCAGGATTGGGGCACGCGCGATTTCGCGTTCCGTGACCCGGCCGGCAACACGGTGCGCGTGCAGCAGCTCGGCTGATGCGGCGGTGCGGCTCAGGCCGCACCGTACGCCGTGGTACGCCAGAGGGCGGGCAGGATCACCATTCCGTGATCCTGCCCGCCCTCTGGCGTGGAGTGGCCGGCGACTAGTCGCGCGGCTTCTCGACCATTTCGGTGGTCTCGATCTCATCGCCGATCTGGATGTCGTTGAACTTGCCGAGACCGATACCGGCCTCGAAGTCCGTCTTCACCTCGGTGACGTCGTCCTTGAAGCGACGCAGCGATTCGATGGCGAGGCCATCGGCGATGACGACACCCTCGCGGATGACGCGGGCCTTGGCGTTGCGCGTGATCGTACCGCTGCGCACGATGACACCAGCGATGTTGCCGAACTTCGAGGAGCGGAACACCTCGCGGATCTCGGCGACGCCCGACTGGACCTCTTCGTACTCCGGCTTGAGCATGCCCTTGAGCGAGTTCTCGATGTCATCCAGCGCGTTGTAGATGACGTTGTAGAACCGGATGTCGATGCCTTCGCGAGCGGCGCGCTCGCGGGCCTTGACGTCGGGGCGCACATTGAAGCCGATGACGATCGCGTTGTCGATCGTGGCGAGATCCACGTCCGACTCGGTGATCGCGCCGACGCCGCGGTGCAGAATGCGCAGCTGCACCGAGTCGTCGACCTCGATCTTCATGAGCGATTCCTCGAGTGCCTCAACAGCACCCGACACGTCGCCCTTGATGATGAGGTTGAGCGACTCAACCTTGCCGTCTTCAAGCGCCTTCGTGAACTCTTCGAGGCTGATGCGCTTGCGGGCCTTCGCCAGCATGGCGTTGCGCTCGGCGGCTTCACGCTTCTCAGCGATCTGGCGCGCCGTGCGGTCCTCGGAGGTGACGATGAAGTTGTCACCCGCGCGCGGAACGCTTGAGAGACCCTGCACCTGCACCGGGCGCGAGGGCAGTGCCTCGGCGACCGCGTCACCGTTCTCGTCGGTCATCGCACGGACACGGCCGTACGCGGTGCCGGCGACGATCGCGTCACCGACGCGCAGCGTACCCGACTGGATGAGCACGGTTGCGACCGAGCCACGACCCTTGTCGAGCTTTGCTTCGATGGCGACACCGCGGGCGTCCTTGTCAGGATTCGCGCGGAGGTCGAGACCGGCGTCAGCGGTCAGCAGCACCGCGTCGAGCAGGTCGTTGATGCCGACGTTGTTCTTCGCCGAGACATCGACGAACATCACGTCTCCGCCCCACTCTTCGGAGACGAGACCGAACTCGGTGAGCTGCTGACGCACCTTCTCCGGGTTCGCGCCTTCCTTATCGATCTTGTTGACCGCGACAACGATCGGCACGTTCGCCGACTGCGCGTGGTTCAACGCCTCGATCGTCTGGGGCATGATGCCGTCATCTGCCGCGACCACGAGGATCGCGATGTCCGTGACCTGCGCACCACGAGCACGCATGGCGGTGAACGCCTCGTGACCCGGAGTATCGATGAAGGTCAGGGCGCGCTCGCGGCCGTCGTGCTGGGTGTGCACCTGGTACGCACCGATGTGCTGCGTGATGCCGCCGGCCTCGCCGCCGCCCACGTCCGCCTTGCGGATCGCGTCGAGCAGTCGGGTCTTACCGTGATCGACGTGGCCCATGACCGTGACGACCGGAGGACGGGGCAGCAGAACGTCGTCGCCCTCTTCCTCGAGCTCGGCTTCGATATCGATGTCGAAGCCTTCGAGCAGCTCGCGATCCTCGTCTTCGGGTGAGACAACCTGGATCTTGTAGCCGAGCTCGTCGCCGAGAATCTCGAACGTGGCCTCATCGAGCGACTCGGTCGCCGTCGCCATCTCACCCAGGTGGAAGAGGATGGTGATGAGGTTCGATGCGCTGGTGTCGATCTTGTCAGCGAAATCCGAGAGGGACGCACCGCGACGCAGACGGATCGGGGTCGATCCGTTGCCGCGAGGTACGCTCACGCCGCCCAGCGACGGCGCCTCCCGCATTTCGAACTCTTGCCGCTTCGCCCGCTTCGACTTGCGTGCCTTGCTCTTGGAGCCGCCACGACCGAACGCGCCCGCCGTGCCGGCACCGCGGCCTCCACGGCCACGGCCGGCGAATCCGCCTGCCGGGCGAGGTGCGCCGAAGCCACCTCCACCGGGTGCGCCACCGCCGCCACCGGGACGGTTGAAGCCGCCGCCACCGCCACCGGGGCGGTTGCCGCCGGCACCACCGGGACGACCGCCACCGGGACGACCGCCACCGGCTGCGCCGCCCTGGGGGCGGGCCGCGGGGCGAGGAATGTTGCCCGGGTTGGGGCGGCCTGCGCCGCCACCGGGACGACCCATGCCCTGACTGGGAGCGAACGGGTTGTTGCCCGGACGCGGCGGGCGGGGAATGCCCATGCCCTGGCTCGAGGCGAACGGGTTGTTGCCCGGACGCGGGCCGGCGGGCTTCGGAGCGCCGGGCTTCGAACCCGAGTTGCCCTCAGCGGAGGCACCGGCGTTGCCGCCGGGCTTCGCTGCAGCGGGCTTCGGTGCGCCGGGCTTGGAGGCGCTGGGCTTCTTGTCAGCGGCCGGAGCTGCGGCGGGTGCCTCAGCAGCGGGCGCGGCAGGCTCTGCCTGGGGTGCCGGCTTGGGGCCGGGCTTGGGTGCGGCGCCGGGCTTCTTCGGCGCAGGCTTGGGGGCGGCGGCGCTGTCGTTCTGCGACTGCGTCACGCCGTCGGCAGCGAGTGCTGCCTTGACTTTGCGCGCCACGGGGGGCGCGATGCTTGACGAGGACGCCTTGACGAACTCGCCCATATCTTTGAGCTTGGCCAGAACGACCTTGCTATCGACACCGATCTCCGCAGCGATCTCGTGTACGCGTGGGTTTGCCACTTTTCTCCTGTCTGGGTTCACGCCAGACAGGCGAGAACCATTGATTAGCGGACGGGCTTCATCGTGAGCCGCTCATTAGTTGTCCATGAGTGTTTTCAGCCTGTTCTCTAAAGGGCTTGCATCGAGCTTCCCCGATGCTCGCAGCGCTCGAGGGAACACCCCTCGGGTCACTGCGCGGTTCACACATTCGAGTGTGGGATGCACCCACGCTCCTCGCCCGGGAAGCACCGCACGATCATCGACGTCGAGTCGATTCTCGTGTGCGACCACCCTGAGCAATTCTGTGCGCGAGGCGCGTTGACGACACGCGACACAGGTCCGAACCGCATCCATCTTACCAGCTTCCGCATTTCAGCACGCCCGGCGGTGCCCCACCTCCCAGGTGGGGCACCGCCGGGATGAGTAATGTGCCGCGAAGGTATCGCGGCGTCATGACGCACTCCGCGCTCAGCACTGCGCTTCACCGGGAGTGCGTAAGCACCGTGGTTAGTCGTTCATGATCGAATCCGGCTGGATGTCGATCTTCGCACCCGTGAGCTTGGCGGCGAGTCGAGCGTTCTGGCCTTCCTTGCCGATGGCGAGCGACAGCTGGAAATCGGGAACCAGCGCGCGCACCTGCTTGAGCGATTCGTTCAGCATGAAGACGTCGGTGACCTTGGCCGGCGACAGTGCGTTGGCGACGAAGGCGGGCAGCTCTGGCGCGTAGTCGACGATGTCGATCTTCTCTTCACCGAGTTCGCCCATCACGGCACGGACTCGGCTGCCGAGTTCTCCGATGCAGGTGCCCTTGGCATTGATGCCCGCCTGCTTTGCGCGAACTGCGACCTTGGTGCGGTGGCCGGCTTCGCGAGCGAGCGAGACGATTTCGACGAGGCCTTCGGCAAGCTCGGGCACTTCCCGTTCGAAGAGCTTGCGCACCAGGCCGGGGTGCGTGCGCGACACGATGACCTGCGGCCCCTTGGTGCCTTTGGAGACGCTCGTCACGTAGACGCGCAGTCGAGTGCCGTGCGCATAGTTCTCGCCCGGCACCTGCTCCTCAGGTGGAAGAATCGCTTCGAGCTCACCGAGGTCGATGTGCACCATGCGCGGGTTCGGCCCCTGCTGCACGACGCCTGAGACGATTTGCCCTTCTTTGTCTTTGAAGGTGCCGAGCACGGCGTCGTCGGTGAGGTCGCGGAGCCGCTGGTTGATGACCTGCTTCGCTGCGCTCGATGCGACGCGACCGAATTCGTCGGTCGTCACGTAGGCTTCGCCGATGACGACTCCGTCGGCGTCAAGCTCCGGGATGAGCACGGAGATCTCGCCCGTCTTGCGATCGAGGGTGACCCTCACGTCGCTTTCACGGGGCACGGGGAGCTTCTGGTTCTCGGCGTGACGCAAGTAGGCCGACTGGATCGCTTGTTCGATGATCTGAATCAGTTCGTCGAAGGGGATCTCTTTTTCACGTTCGATCTGTCGCAGCGTGACGAGTTCGATCTTCACGGGGCCTCCTGTGTATTGAGATGTCTATTCAGATATGGCCCGCGTTGGCGGGCGAATCACTAGGGTAACGCACTCCGGAGTGAGCCGCGTCAGCTGTTGAGGTATGCGCGCAGCGGGCCTTCATCGCCGCGTTCTGCCGAAGCCTCGTCTTCGGGGTGGTCGGCTTTGAACTGCGCGAGGTCGCGCACGTTCTTCTGCACGGCGACGGAGGCGAACAGACTCATGGCGAATCCGATTCCGTAGAACCCTTTCTCACTCAGGATGAGACTCTGCGCATTCCACAGCCCGATGGCGAGCAGCGAGAGCGAGATCACCATCGCAAACCAGGCGATGCCGTAGTAGAGGTTGGTCACGGGAATGCCGTCGGTGCGATCGCGAACGGTTTTCTGGAGGGATACCGCCGCGAACAGCCCGAACATGAGGAGGGCGAAGTAGTAGCCCTTCTCATTGAGCTCCATGTGCGAGTTGAAGAGCCCGATCAGGTAGGTGCCCATGCCCAGCAGGAGCGCTACCCACGAAGCTCCGATGAAGGCGGGGGTCGGTTTGTTGGTTCGCTGTGCGTCAGTCATGGTGTGCCTTTCTTGTGTCGTACGGGGCAGCGTAGAAGAACCCGCATGCGGCTTCGTGAATCTCTCTCGCATTCGCGCCCATTTCGCGGAGAGGTCCACTCACTCTGTCGTGGCGGTTTCCTCCTCGACCGAAGCCTCATCGTCACCCGCGCTCTCGTCTGTTTGCTTGCGATGTACGAGCGACCGATGCACGGAACACGGGGAGATCACCTCAATGGAAATTCGGTTCTCGTTGACCGAGAACCCGAGCAACGCGCCGTCGTCGCGGTCAGCCCGAAACTGCGGCTCATCTTCCGACGGCGTCGAGCGAACATCGCTTACCGTCCACCCAGTCGCTTCCCAGTGCGCGCGCACCTTGGCTGCAGCCAGAACCGGGTCTGGAGCCGTGCTGTTCTGCAGCCGCTCATCCAATTGCCTCGATGAATCACCGCAGTACTGTGGCGTCCATACGCCGATCATGCTCTGCATATCGGCGTCGCGTTCGAAGCGCCATTCGAAGTCGGGTTCGTAAATGTCCTTCCACCCGCGTTCCACGCCGCTTGCACGCACCACGTCGTCGAATTGATCTGCGACCCAGAGCTGCGATTCTTCGAGTGTCATAAGTGAAATTGGCCCTTCATTACTGACGATTGGTCGTTCGGACACGCAGCCGATCGTGCCGATTCCGATCATTCCGACGGCCGTGAGGAGTGCGACTCGAGTTGCCAGATGCCGAGCCTTCATTGCGCGACCTCGCACTCCACTCGTCGTGGAAGTCCGACCTCTCCACGAAACATGGGCACTTCGACACAGGCCGATTCGCTTCGGGTCAATGAATGCATGAGCCGGTCGCTGACGCGCCCCGTACTGATCTCTGCGACGTTTGCGAGCGACTCTGTTTGCGGATCCATATACCCGTGACCTTGCGAAGCCGAGATTCCGAAAATTCCACGACGGTCTCCGCTACCAATCGTCGAGTGACCATCGGTTGGCAGCAGGTTCCGCTTCTCATCACCTTCAGAAGAAAAGGAAAGCGCCCCTGCATACACCGGACTCGCCGTGTGCACCGGGAGCAGCCACGGTGCCCGGGCGTCAGGGTTCGGTTGACCGCGACCAGCGAGGCCTGCCCCCGCCGGCGCGAGCTCGTCTTGGGAAGCGTGCGTCGTATAGATTGCGCGCTGACCCGCACTGATCGCTTGAACTTTGAGGTCGTCCAGCGTGCGCACGATTGCGGTGTCGAGGCCTGCCGAACCGAGCATGATGAACGAATCGACCGGATACTTCACCAGTGTGAGCGCGATCGAGCTCACGGTGGTGCCGTACGAGTGAGCGACCACAGAGATCACGGGCATGCTGCTCCCCTGGGTGACGCGGGCGTCATGCATGCCATCGAGTTCCAGCGCGAAGCGCGCTGCCCCCTGTCGCGCAACCTCGGGGAGTAGCACCTGAATCGTGTCCGCGCCATCTGGCGTGTCGTATCCGAGCCACGCAACGACGGCCTGTGCAGCGTCTCCCTCCAATTCCTCTCCCTGCTTGCCATACAAGTTTCGACTCGACCGGTCCCAACTCTCCAGGGCCATCGACGCGTCGCTGTTCATGCCGGGCACCTCCCACGTGGCGACGTCGGCGGTATCGAGATCGCCGTATCCGACGGCTGCCCGCGGCACCGACGTCGACATGTCAAACGCCACCATCTGAATGGGAGGGCGGGCAGACCCACGATCCTTGATCTGCTCCGCTTCGTCATCGAGGATGCGGCTAACATCAGCCACGAGCCGAAGCTGGTCGGGCGAGAGCATTGATGAATGCTCGCGATAGAACTCGACGAGTTTCCGGTTTGCCGCATCGCGAACGCCATAGGGAAGCCCCGGGAGATTCCCGATCACCCACGGCACCTCGGCGATCAACCGATTCTTGTCGGCTTCACTCATCGCCGCCCAGCGCTGCGCCACTTCGGCTGAATCGGGAGGTGCGTCCCAGATCGCTGCGCCAGATTCGGTTCCGAGCAGTTGCCGCAACAGCGGGTGTGAGACACGAACGGCGACATCCTGCGCGGCGACACCGCGATACTCACCGGCTACCGCCGCAGAGATGGCGTCGATCTGTGCGCTACCGCCCGAGCCGCCGACACTGATGAGCTGGCCGAGGGTCGTGGCTCCCAGCGCGCCGGCGAACGACTTTTCGACTGCCGATCGTTCTTCGATGAGATCGCGCCAGCGGCGCGCAGCGTCTCGGATGTTCTCGATCGCTGATCGCCATTCCGCCGCCGCCCGCAACCACTGCTGGGCGTACATGCTCGACAGGCTCTGCACCGCGGCCTCCCGTTGACCGGTATTCAGCCCGTCAGCGTTCGGGCCGAGAACCGGCGTTGGCATCAAACCGGGCGCCCCTTCATCCCACGCATACCGTGCCGAGATGCGAATCGCCGACGCGATGTCGTCGATGTCGTGAGCGCAGCGTCGAATAGTATCCAGGCTTTCGGCCATGGCCGATCGAAGACCACGGGCCGCCGCATGAATCCGATCGACCTCGGCCGCATATGTCGAACACGCCCGTCGACCCTGTTCCGCGCTCTCGCGCATTGCGTTCGAACCGGGGATCAGTCGGCCCCCGAGCTTCGCACTCAACTGGTCGAGCGACTTGCTCTGCGCGGTCGACAGTGCGACGCGCGCTTGCCGAACACTGAGTTCATAACGGTTCGCACTGTCGGCGATCGTCGAGGCGTACTTGCCCAGCGCAGCCGCTTCCTCGGGCTCGCCGACAATGGGAGAACCGACGAGTACGGCGTCGGGGCCGGCGGGAACGAAGATGGTCACCGTGCGCCCCCACTCAGGGCGAACCCAGTACCGAGCCGTGCAGCTACCTGAGCATCGAGCGCCGCCGCATCGCGCATGAGTCGCGATACCTGATCCGTCGCGGTGCGACCGGCATCGGCGAGCGCCAGCATTCCGGTTCGCATCCCGTGCGCAAACGCTCGGACATCTTCGCCGATTCCTGAGAGGCTCGCGAACTCGAAATCTGGGAAATTGGCGCTCTGCTCCCGCGCAACGTGCGCTGCTGCGATCAGGAATATGCCGGCCGAACTCAATTGGTCGTCAGAGATGGTAAATCGGTCAGCCAAGCCGACCCCCTCCTTTCAGAGGCAGAGGGGGTGACGGGTGCACGCACCCGTCACCCCGAAGTTGACTGGCTAGTTGATCTTCGCGGCGATCTGCGAATCGAGGTCGCGCATCGCGCTTGCGGTCTGCGTCAGAAACGATTGAATCTCGGTGAGCTTCTGCACGACGGTGTTCGCGCTCGCCGTGTACTCCGTGTACGCGCCGTTGAATTTGCCCGATGCCTGGTCCGTGACGAAGCCTGACGATACGAGCGTGTTGATCTGCGACTGCATTGCACGCAGCTTCTCGGTGATGTCGTCGCGCCCGGCCCCGAGCTGCGAAGCCGCCTGCTCGATCTCGGCGTAGGAGACGGTGATGTTGGCCATATGGGGTTCCCTTCGTCGGGCGATCCCCCCGGCTCGCATGCTGATCTGTGCGTCACGCCCTCACAGATGGGGCGTGGAAGTTCACGCTACGCGTCGAGCTCAGCCGAGAAAGCCGATTCCCGAGCATTGTGGATAACTCGCCGACGTGAATATCGGATACACACGCAAAATGGGGGCATCGCCGGCGGCGACACCCCCATTTCCCCGCAGGGACTACAGCCCGAACAACGCCGGCACGTCGGCGAGCGAGACTTTCTCTTTCGTGCCCGCGGCACGATCCCACACCTCGGCGAACCCTTCAGCCGCATCGCGCCCGACCACCACGACGCGCGGAACGCCCAGCAGCTCGGCGTCGCCGAACTTCACACCCGGTGACACCTTGGGGCGGTCATCGAAGATGACCTCGACGCCGGCGCTGTCGAGTGTCGCTGTGAGCGACTCAGCGATCTCGTACACCGCTGGGTCTTTGCCCGTCGCGACCACGTGCACATCGAACGGCGCCACCGCAGCCGGCCAGATCAATCCGCGGTCATCGTGGTGCAACTCCGCGAGAATCGCCATGATGCGGGTGACGCCGATGCCGTATGACCCCATGGTCACCGTGACGAGCTTGCCGTTCTCATCGAGAACCTTGAGCCCGAGCGCCTCCGCGTATTTGCGCCCCAGCTGGAAGATATGGCCGATCTCCATGCCGCGAGCGGTCTCAATCGGGCCAGAGCCATCGGGAGCCGGGTCACCGTCGCGCACATTGGCGATCTCGACGACACCGTCGGCGTGAAAATCTCGGCCGAACACGAGGTGCGCCGTGTGCTTCTGGTCAACATTCGCACCGGTCACCCACGCGGTGCCTGCCACCAACCGGGGATCGACCAAGAACCGCAGACCCGTCGAGCTTTCGGAGCCCAGCACAGCGGTGACATCGCCTGAGTCGCTGACCAGCGCGGGCCCGATGTACCCCTTGACCAGCGCGGGGAGCTTCGCGAGATCCGCAGCCGTTGCGGGCTCGACGTCGGCACCGGCGAAGGCGACCTCGGCACGCTTCATGTCGGCGTCGCGGTCGCCGGGGATGCCGACGACGACGATCTCGCGTTCGCCGCCCACCGGCGTGACCGCCAGCACCAGGCACTTCAGGGTGTCAGCCGCGGTCCAGGCGCGACCGTCTTCGCGGGGCAGCGCCTCGTTGGTGTGCGCGACGAGCGTTTCGATCGTCGGGGTGTTCGGTGAATCAAAGACCAGCGCGGCCGGCTGCCCCTCGATCGGCAGCGCCTCGGGGGCAGGCGTGCGGTAGGCCTCGACGTTCGCCGCATACCCTCCGGCCGAACGCACGAAGGTGTCTTCACCGATCGGAGTCGGCAGCAGGAACTCCTCGCTGCGCGATCCGCCCATCGCGCCGGCGTCGGCCGAGACGATGGCGTACTCGAGACCGAGCCGCGAGAAGATGCGCTCGTACGCATTGCGCTGGGCTTCGTAGCTGGCGTCGAGACCGGCATCGGTCACGTCGAAGGAGTACGCATCTTTCATCGTGAACTCGCGGCCGCGCAGCAGGCCCGCGCGGGGCCGCGCTTCGTCGCGGTACTTGTCTTGGATCTGGAAGATCGTCAGCGGCAGGTCCTTGTACGACGACACGATGTCTTTCACGAGGTTCGTGAAGACTTCTTCGTGCGTCGGTGCGAGCAAGTAGTCGGCGCCGTGGCGATCCTGCAGCCGGAAGAGCGCGTCGCCGTACTCGTCCCAGCGACCGCTGGCCTCGTAGGGTTCGCGCGGCAGGAGCGCCGGGAAGTGCACCTCGTGCGCGCCCGCGGCCGCCATTTCTTCGCGGACGATCTGCTCGAGCTTGCCCTTGACCCGCAGGCCCAGAGGCAGCCAGGCGAAGACACCCGGTGCCTGTCGGCGAATGTAGCCCGCGCGCACGAGCAGCTTGTGGCTGGCCACCTCGGCGTCGGCGGGATCTTCACGGAGGGTCTTCAGGAAGTAGGAGCTGAGCCGCGTAATCACCTCACCATCGTATCCCGCACATCCCCTGTCGGTGGTGCGCCGTAGTCTGGTGCCGTGACGCGATCCCGCTGGTTCCGATGGCTCGCACCGCTCCTGGTGCTCGCGGTCGCGGCCGCCCTCAGGTTCTGGGCACTCGGGCGACCGGGCACGCTCGTCTTCGACGAGCTGTATTACGTGCGCGATGCGATCAGTCAGCTGGCGCACGGGTACCCGACGGTGTGGCCCGATGACGAGCCCGATATGAGCGGTGCGCGAGCGACCGCGTTTCTCGCAGATCCGTCGAATGCGGTGCACCCGCCGCTCGGCAAATGGCTGATCGGGCTCGGTATTCTCGCGTTCGGCCCGGGCAACGGGTGGGGCTGGCGCAGCGCGGTCGCGCTCGCCGGGGTGCTCACGGTGGCGGTGACGATGCGCTTGGGGTGGCGGATCACCCGGCGTCTCTCGATCGCCTGCACCGCGGGTTTGCTCCTCGCGATCGACGGCGTACACGTGGTGCTGACGCGGGTCGGCCTGCTCGACGGGTTCCTGGCATTGGCGATCGCCGTCGGCGCGCTCTGCACCTGGCGCGACATCGAGCAGACCGCCGCGCGAGGGGCGACCGTTTTGCGCGCGCGGCCGGGCGACCGCACGGCGCGGTTCGTGCTGCCGATCATGTGGCGTCGACCCTGGCTCCTCGCGGCCGCTGCAGCGTTCGGCGCTGCAGCGGCCATCAAGTGGTCAGGTCTCTATCCACTCGCGGCGTTCCTGGTCTTCATCACCGTGCGCGACCTCGTCGTGCGGTTGCGTGCCGTGCGCCTCGAACGCGGAGCGGGGAGCCGCTCGACCATGCGGGCGCTCGCGGGTGCCGCGCTGCAAGCCGGCGTCGCTGCGGTGCTTGCGCTCCCGATGGCGGTGCTCGTCTACCTGACCAGTTGGACCGGCTGGATCGTCACTCCGGGCGGATGGGGGCGCGGCTTCGGAGCGTCTTGGCCCGAAGCGCTGCTGAAGTACCATGCCGACATGCTGGCCTGGCACAGCACCCTGAGCGCCGAGCACCCGTACGCCGCGAGTCCCCTGACCTGGCCGCTCGCACTGCGACCGACAGGCATGTATGAATCGCACTGGGGCCGCTCCGAAGGCTGTCCCTGGTCAGGGTGCGTGGCTGCAGTCACGCCGATTCCCAACGCCATCGTCACGTGGGGAGGGGTGGTCGCGCTGATTGCGCTCGTGGGCGTCATCGTGCACCGCCTGCGGCGCGGGCCAGACCCGTTGACCACCGCCTCCGCATTCGTCATTGTCGGATACCTCTCGGGGTGGCTGCCCTGGGTGCTCACCGTGTCGCGCTCGGCGGTGTTCCAGTTCTACGCCGTCGTACTGACGCCATTTTCGGCTTTGGCGCTCGCGCTCGCGCTCGCACTTCTCTGCCGAATCGCCATACGACCCGCACTTCCTGACGCCGTAGCTGCAACGCACGCCGAGCCACGGTCGCTCGAGAGTCAGGCGCCGACCGGGCCGATCGACATGGAGCCGCATCCGGTCACCGCATCCGATGCGCCGCGCACCCTCACTGCACCCGAGACCGTGCTCGGCATCAGAATCGCCACGGGGCTTTTCCTCGTCGTCGCCGTCGCGGTGTCGCTGCTCTACTTCCCGCTCTGGTCAGGAGCCCCGATTGCCGAGTGGTTCTGGCGGGCACATCTCTGGCTCCCAGGCTGGGACTGAACTGCACTTCGCGCCGACGCGCTGCCGTCAGAGCAGACGCCGCTGCAGCGCCCAGGCAGTGAGTTCGTGACGGTTCGACAGCTGCAGCTTGCGCAACACCTTCGACACGTGGGTCTCGACCGTTTTCACCGAAAGAAACAGCTCGGCGGCGACCTCCTTGTACGCGTAGCCCCGAGCGATCATGCGCATGACCTCCTGCTCGCGTGCGGAAAGCCGGTCGAGCTCGTCGTCTTGGGCCGCGGTCTCCCCGCCGCCCGCACCGAATGCGTCGAGCACGAAGCCCGCGAGGCGGGGCGAGAATACGGCGTCGCCGCCATGCACCCGCACGACCGCCGCCGTCACCTCGGCGCCCGAGGCGGTCTTCGTCAAGTAGCCGCGTGCTCCAGCACGGATGACGCTGACGACGTCATCGGCGGCATCAGACACGCTGAGCGCGAGCACGCGAGGTGCGGCGTCCGACATCCGTGCGGCGAGCTGCTGCAGCACTTCGGCGCCGCCCCCGCCAGCACCGCCCGGCAAGTGCACGTCGAGCAGCACCACGTCGGGCGTTGAACCCATGATGGCCTCGATGGCCGCATCGACAGTGGCCGCCTCGGCAACCACTTCGAGCTCGGGGCCGAGCTCGGCTCGGAGCCCCGTGCGAAAGATCTGATGGTCGTCGACGATGACAACGCGGATGGGTTCGTGGGTCATCGGGGCTCCTCTGCAGGTGCCGGATCGCCCGGCGTTTCGACGGATGCGTGTTCGTTCGCCGCGCTCGTCTTCGGCATCTCCAGGCGTACCGACGTGCCCCCACCGGGGCCCGGAACGATGCGCGCCTGTCCGTCGGCACGCATCATGCGGCCGACAATCGATTCACGCACGCCCATACGGCCTTCGGGCAGCGCTTCGAGGTCGAGACCGGGGCCGCGGTCGGTCACATCGATGGCCACGCGATCCTGAGTCACTTCGATGTAGACCGTCACCTCGCCGCCGGCATGTCGCGCGGCGTTGAGCATTGCCTCTCGGGCCGCGGCCACGATGGGCCCGGGAGCGATGAACCCTTGCCCGGTGCCGACGGCCACGACGTCGAAGCGCACCGCATGCTCGGCCTCGAGTGCAGCCGCGTGTGCGCGCAGTTCGGTGTCGACCGCGGCAAGCTGCGGTTCGGCTCCGCCGTCCGCTCCTCGGAACAGCCATTCGCGCAGTTCGCGTTCCTGACCACGGGCGATACGTGCGATTTCGCTCCCCGGCTCCGACCGCTGTTGAATGAGCGCGAGAGTCTGCAGCACGGAGTCGTGCAAGTGAGCCGCGATATCCGACCGCTCGGCTTCTCGTGCACGCGCCGCTCGCTCGGCGATGAGCTCACGGTTGAGTCGCAGCAGCCAGGGCGCTGCGGCGAGCGCGACACCGGCCAGCACCGCGAACGCCGCACCGATCACGGTCCAGGCATTGGGTTCACGGGCGGTCACGAAGAACATGAGTACCCCGACGGCCACGAGGGCCAGAGCGCCGAGTGCCCGTGGAACAGGATTGCGATCGGGGCGGTCGCGATCCGCGATCTGCCACCAGGTGAGCCCGACACCGACGAGTACGGCGAGCGCTGGCAGCAACACATCGAGCCGCAGATGCACGCCGGCCCGGTCGAGCACCAGACCAGTGCCGGCAACGAGCAAGCAAGCGCCGAGCAGCAGTTCAGCGATGGGCCAACGGCCCCGGCGTGCGGCGGACTCGTCAGTCGAGTCGGAGCGTTCGGGGCGCGCTGATCCGCCCGTCGCGCCCGCTGCGGTGTACTCCGGAGCGTCGACGAGCCTGGAAACTGTAGGCGCAGTCGGTGCTCCCGGCAGAGAAGGCGCGACAACTGCCACTGAATCCGGCACGTTCGGTGCCGCAGGCATCGACGCCGCAGGCCGCGTGAGCGCCCGTTTGAGTGGCACGATGCCCTCGGTCTCGCCCGAGCGCGGCACGGTCAACCAGAGCCAGAGGTAGAAGAGCGCCCCGGCTCCACCGAGCAGGGTGAGCGCGAGCAGGCCGATTCGCACGGTCTGCGATGGCAACCCGAGGTGCGCGCCGAGCCCCCCGCAGACACCCGCGAGTACGCGGTCGTCTGCGGAGCGAGTGAGCGGGGCTGCGGCCATGTCTCCATCCAATCAGGTCAGGGGCGCACTCGGGGAGCAGGCGGGGCATGATCAGGGTCGGGTCAGGGTGAACCCCGATAGCTGAGCGCCCGCGACTCGGTCACACTCGAAATATGACTCCTGAACCGAATGCAGAACGCCCCGAGGGGCCGCCCCCCGGGCAAGGCTTCTTCGACTGGCTGCGAGACCTCGATATCACTCGCGGTTCCGATCGTTGGCTGGCGGGCGTCGCCGGCGGCGTCGCCGAGCGTCTCAAGCTCGACCCGATCATCGTGCGCGGCGTGTTCGTCGTACTCGCTTTGCTCGGCGGACCCGGCATCTTGATCTACCTCGTTGGCTGGCTGCTCCTGCCGGATACCGACGGTCGCATCCACGTGGAGCAGATCATCCGGGGGCGAGCATCGGCCGGGATGATCACCGCCGCCGTGATTCTCACGGCGCTCGTCATCATTCCGGCATTCTTCGGACTCTTCATTCCCGGGGCGTCGTTCCCCGGCTTCAGCGTGTGGAACTGGGACGTGTGGGGGGTGCTCGGCATTCCCGGATGGCTGACTGCCACCTTCGCTTGGTTGTGCTGGATCGCCATATTCGTACTCGGCTTCATCTGGTTGCGCCGCGTGCTGTTGCAGCGCGGCCGTGCTGAGAGCGAGCGAGCGGCGGCGGCAGGCTCCTCGGACGCCGCACCTGATCGCCCCGCAACCTTCGGCGACCAGAGCTTCGGCGACGCGAGCGGGAGTTCGAACGTACCTGGCACCTCTGATGCCACGGCGGCGAGCGCCCAGAGTTTCTCGGATCGCGCCGAAGCCTTCGCGAACCGCACCGCCGATTCTGCGGAGCGCGCCGGCCGCGAGGCTGCCGAATGGGGGCGTCGCGCCGGTGATGCCGCCACTCAATGGAGCCGCGACGTCGGCAAGCAGGCGGATGAATGGAGTGCGCGGTACGCCGACCACCATGACGCGCATCGTCTCGGGGCCGCGCATGCCGTCATCACGTTCGCGCTCGCGCTCCTCGCCGGTGGACTCACGGCGCTCTGGGTCTCGGGCATCCCCGCGTCGAGCATTCCCTTCACGGGGGTCGCACCCGCAGCATTCGTCACCGCGATCATCGCCGCGCTTGCCGTGCTGGCCTGCTCGCTCATCGTCGCCGGTGTGCGAGGACGTCACACGGGGTGGGTCGGTTTCCTCTCGGCCTGCGGCGTCGTGGCGCTCCTCATTACAGTCGTGCTGCCCTGGGGCACGCGATTCCAGCCCTTCGGCAATATGCACGTCGACGCCGGAAGCGCGCCGGGCGCGGCTGTGCTCGCCGGGAACGTCACGGTCGATCTCACAGATCTCGGACACGACGACGGCCGCGACGACGATCTCGAAGTCTGGATGGTGGCCGGCCGAACGACCATCGCGCTCCCCGACTCCGAGCCCACTATCGTGCACGTGCGCATGCTCGCGGGGCGAGTCGACGAGACCGACCGCACCGACCTCGACGGCTCCGGCCAGCGCATGACAGCGGGACCCTTCATCTGGCGGGAGATCCGCTCGCATGTCGGTTCCGGTGAAGCCGCATCGGCACACGTCGTCACCGTGACGCTGCTCGCCGGGAGCGTCGAATTCACTGGAGGTGGCGACGGTGACGGCAACAGCCGCGCCGACACCGAGCGTCAAACGGCCGAAGACCAGAGCGATCGTAACGCGCTCTCCGATCAGGCTGATGCGCTGCAACAGGAACTCGACGAGGTGAAGTGGCGACTCGACGAGCCGAACATCGACCGCGACGACCGCCGCGACCTCATCGCGCAGCGCGATGACCTTGACGAGCAGATCAACGCCCTCGAGATGGAGATGAACCGATGAATGAGAACACCCCGGCCTCGGGCGATGCCGAGCCGACTGTGCCGCTCACTCCCCCGACGCCCCAACCGATGCCGTCGTCTGCGCCGACGCCAGAGTCGACAGCTGGTCCCGCAGCAGCGACACCAGCACCGGCACCGGCGCCAGCCCCGGCATACGCCACCGCCGAGTCGGCCGCCCCGTCACCGAGTCGTCATCACGGCGACCGCAGTCGGTCACTGCAGTCTCCGGGCCCGCGCACCGGTCCCATCGTGTGGGGTGCGCTGATCCTCGTCTTCTGCGGATACATCGCGCAGCAGGTCTTCGGACTCGGGGGCATAGATCCCACTGTCTGGATCACCGCCACCATCATCGGGCTCGGCGTGCTGCTGCTCGGGGTCGGCATTGCCGTGCTCGTGCGCAATCGCCAGTTGGATCGCCGCCGGCCTTCCCGTTAGCGGGCGGCGTCTGCGGCACCGCCCGCAGACGCTATGCCTGAACGCGCGGGATCTCACGCGTTTGCGTTGAGATCCAATGCAGCGGCACCTGAATCGCCACTCGGGTGCCGCCTCCGGCGTCAGGGCCCCAGGTGATGCTGCCTCCGAGTTCGCCTTCGACGAGCGTGCGCACGATCTGCGTTCCGAGCCCATCGCCGACGGTGCCACCGGGCAGACCGGTGCCGGTATCGATGACCTCGACGCTCAAGCGCTCGTCGGTGCGGTCGGCATGGATATAAACCTCGCCTTCCCGCCCGGCAAGGCCGTGTTCGACGGCGTTCGTCACGATCTCCGTGAGCGCGAGCGCGAGCGGCGTCGCGTACTCCGAGGGCAGCTCACCGAACTGACCCTCCCGGTGCGGATGCACGGTGGTGTTGTGCAGGCTCGCGACCTCGGCCGCAAGACCGAGCACCCGGTCGAAGACTTTGTCGAAGTCGACGATCTGGTCAAGTCCCGACGACAGCGTATCGTGCACCACCGCGATCGCGGCGACGCGGCGCATCGCCTGGCCGAGCACCTGCTTGGCCTCCTCGCTGCGAGCGCGACGCGCCTGCACGCGGAGCAGGGAGGCGACCGTCTGCAGGTTGTTCTTCACCCGATGATGAATCTCACGGATTGTCGCGTCCTTGGTGATCAGCTCCTGCGCCTGCTGCCGCAGCTTCGTGACATCGCGGGTGAGCACAATGCCCCCCACACGCGCGCCATCACGGAAGACCGGAATCGAGCGCAGCGTAATGGTGTGACCGCGAGCATCGACTTCGACGCGCTTCGCGATCTTGCCTTGTGCGATCAGCGGCAATGACTCGTTCGTGTCGAACTGCCCCTTCACCACATCGGCGAGCACTTCACTGAAGTTCTCCCCTTCGATCTCATCGCGATACCCGAGCGACGAGAACGTGGTCTGGGTGTTCGGGCTCGCGAACGTGGCCATTCCGTCGAGATCGACGCGCACGAGCCCGTCAGAGGCACGAGGAGCGCCCTGCTCACCGCCGCGCGAACTGCCCGGCACCGGAAAGAGCCCCTGCTGGATCATGCCGAGCAGATCTGCTGCGACTTCGCGGAAGGCCGCGCCGATACGCGATGCCGTCTGCGTGTCAGCGACGCTGGTGTGCACCGTGATCACGGCGAACGGGCCGTACTCGGTACCATCGCCGTTACGACGACTCACCGTATAGGCTGCGAGCCGCATCGGGCTCTCTTCGTACCACGCGGGCGACGTCGAGATCACTGGAGCATTGCTCGACATCGCTTCATCGACGAGTTCGCGCCAGTCGGCTCGCAGCAGGTCGCCGATGACGTCTCGGTAGAACAGCGTCACCGAGCCGGCCGGGCGGCTGTGAGCGATGGCGAGATAGTTCTCGTCGCTCGTGGGCACCCAGAGCACGACGTCGCTCAGTGCCAGGTCGGCAAGGAGTTGCAGGTCCAGAGTCAGACGCTCAAGCCATTCGATCTCCTCTTCGTCGAGGGATGAATACTTCGTCGCGAGATTACGCAGTGTAGCCACGCGTCAAGCCTAGAGCACAGTTGCTCGGCGCCCGGGCAAACCTCACGACGATGCACACACATACCAAGCCTGCAGGCCCTGGTCTTTTTTGGCGCTTGACGCACGTGAGTGTTTATTCTCTAATCTGGAGCGCACATTAGAAATTCAGACATTGCAGAGCTGCATGGGGGCGCTACAGCAGCGAAGTCTGAGCACCGAGAGAAGGAGCCCCCATGCCGGCCACTGCACGCTCGCGCGCATTCGACGACCCACTTGAGGCGGTACTAGCACCATCGCCCCGGCCCGTGGCACCCCGCCATCTGCACGCCGTACCCGCGCCCGCACCCGCATCAGCGAAGAGCGCGCCCTGCCCGCGGCAAGCCACGCAACCGGTAACACCACTGGCCGCACACGTCCCGCCGCAGCAAGCTCAGGCTCCCGAAACCCCGCCCGCGGCGATCGTGCAAAAACTCGCACTGTTCGCGTTCGAAGTCCTGGAAGGAATGCGATCGGCCAGTCAGATGGCTATGTGGATCACACCGGGCGTGGTCGCAGCACTGCAGTCGCGGCGTGCGCTGCGAGCCGAGCGGGAGTGCGTCACCCGAGATCGGCGGCGTCGCGTCGCGGTACCTGGCCCCGCGCACCTGTGCCGGCCGGTGCCCCACGTGATCGAAGCGTCAGTCGTGCTGCATCTCGATTCCCGCTCGACCGTGGTGGCGCTGCGATTCGAGCATCGTGAAGAGCGCTGGCGCGCGACCGATATCACCGTGCTGTGACACCCGACCTACGAGCGTTCGTCCGTGCGCGTCAGCTGTTCGACCACAACCATCACATCGACCGGAACCCCGGCACCGCGCAGCACGTCGCGGCTCGACCGCGGCGTTCGTCGCCACCCGTCGTTCCAGCCCCGACGCAAGCAATCGCGCAGTTGAGCACGGTCCGTCGACGCACGGAACGTGCGGAACCAGCGCCGCGCGGTCGCCGCCGAGTAGAGCAGCTTTTCCCAGGGCAGCAGCGCCGCACTGCGGCGAAACACCCAGAGCTTGTTGCGCACTTCGAAATAGAACCGGGGGCCGGGATCCTGATCACTGGACCCGCGCTTGACCGTGCGGTGCGTCACCACAGATGCAGGCACATACAGGCCTCGGGCTCCGCGCAGCAGTCGGGCGGAGTACTCGAAATCGTCGTTCCACAGAAAGTAATCGGCGATGGGCAGGCCGAGCTCGCGTACCCGCGATGCTCGGAGGAAGGCCGAAACGAATGAGATCGACCGAATCTCCATCGCGCCGACTGATGCGGCACGATCGCGCTCTGCCGGTGATGCGCGAATCTTGGCCTTGGGCGTATTCATCGGGTGATCCGCCCCATCAGTCCAGATCACACGCGACCCCATGACGGCGAGGTCGTCGGGCCCCTGAGCCCGGTAGCGCTCATGGGTCTCGAGTGCCCCCGCAAGCGCGTCGGGCCCGGGCACCGTGTCATCGTCCATGACCCATACCCAGTCAGTGTCGTCTTCCACGACCGCGGCCGCGATGCCCGTCGCGAACCCGCCGGCACCGCCCGTATTCTCGGTCAATTGAATGTGTCGGGCGCGTTCGCCCCACGCTTCGAGCATCTCAGCGGCGGCCTCGACCGAGCCGTCATCGGAGGCGTTATCGACGACGACGAGGCGATCGACGGGTCGGCTCTGCGCGGCGAGAGCCGCGAGCGATTGCTGCAGCAGTTCCCGTCGGTTGTAGGCCACCAGCACGGCGGTCACACGCATGCGATCCGACTCCTTCATGATCGTGAACCCGCCTAGTCTAGCCCGGAGGTGCGCCACAGCCTCTGGTAGAACTCGCTGGATCGGGAGGTGACGAGATCGCGGTACTCCTCGGCAGAAAGGTCGAGTATCGATCCGTGGGGCACGTCGGAACCATCGGTGAGGGCCGAGACGCCGATGCCGGCTCGATGATCCTGCAGCTCAAGACCCGTGAGCTCGAGCAGTGTGGGATACATGCTCATCTGATCGAGGTCTTCGCGCGCCACGCGCAACCCGTCGGGGCTCCAGATGCGATTGAAGATCGTGCGGTGATCGAGGTCTTTGAGCTCGTCCCAGAAGCTGCCGCCCTCCGCGATCATCTTTTGGTGATCACCCATGAGCACCACCGCGGTGTCGTCGAGGTACCCCTGTTCGTCGAGGTATTCGACGAACCCGGCGACCTGTTGCATCGAGCAGTACGTGATCGACGTCATCACCGCATCGGTGTCGCGCGTGCAGTAGTCGTAGAGCCGCGGGCCCTCGTGCGTATCCAGGGACAGCATCGTGAGGTTGAAAGGCTGGTCGCCCGCGTGCAGTTCGTCCACCTTGTCCTTTGCCTGCGCAAAGAGCCGGCGATCGGAGAGGCCCCAATCGCCGCGCACCTCGGTCTCGCCCTCGGCTTTCCACACGTTCAGATCATCGATCTCGTCGTACCCGTGGGTCGAGAGAAAAGCTCCCTTGCCGGCGAAGCTCGCGTCGGCTCCACCGAGGTACACGTTGCGGTATCCCTGATCGGCGAGCACATCGCCGAGGCAGGTCGCACCGGCGAGGTACGGCGCAGCATCGCCGTCGGCCGAGTCCATCTCGTTGAGCTCCGAGATGTCGGCGGTCGACGAGGCGCTGCGCAGCGGCACTCCGCACTGCGTGCTCAGAATGCCCGACATCGTCCAGCCGCCACCGTCGTATTGCCGGTAGTCATCGATCGTCTGCCACCCGCGGGTGACGTCTTCGACAGGGGCGAGCATGTCTTTTTCAAAGAGGTCGTCGTCTGAGAACGTGTTCTCCATCGACTCGAGATAGATGACGACGAGGTTGCGCGGCTGCGCACCCCCGGCGTCGGGCGCTGCCGACACCTGGGGAGTCACGTAGTACCGGTCGAACCCGAAGTCGGTCGTGAGGTCGCGGTAGAGCGCCTGCGCATAGTCGCCGGCGCCGATCGCGGCGCCGAGGTACGCCCCTCCTGAGACCGGGAGCACGAGCGCCAGCAGTGCAGCGATCCAGCGCACGGGTCGCTGCAGCTTCGGTCGCTCTCCGAGCGCCGCGGCACGGTTCCACCGACGGCGCCGACGCTCGACGAAGATCGCGACGAGCAGCACGATGCCGAGCGGGATCACGATGCCGGTCATCACCCCGCCGATGACGAGTCCGGCACCGCCTGCGCCCTCGCCGCCGCCGTTCAGGTTCGAGAACAACTGGTCGATCGAGATCGCACCAAAGGTGCGCCGCACCCAGAATCCGATACCCACGAAAGCCGCCGACACCGCGGCGACCAGCCAGAAGGCCACGATCGCCGCGCCCCACCAGAGTCGCCGGTGGGACGTCCGAGACGGCGACCCCGCGGGCGGCTCACTGGGCGCGCCGGAGTTCGGCGCGATCACCAGATCGTCCGTGTCGACTGCGCTCACGATTCGGCTAGCCCGCTTCCGTCTCGACGGGCGAGGCGGCGGCGACGCCATCGGAGACGAGCTGACGCGTCGCATCGAAATCGGGCGCCTCGGGGTCGATGGCCGGCGGCACGAGTTCGACGTTCACGATGTCGTGCCCGCGTGCCTTCGCTGCAAGGTCGACGAAGCGCCCCAGCATCGACTCCGGGATATCGGTTTCGACGAGTTCGGTACCCGCTGCGGCAACATCCTGGAACCGCAGCAGCACGTTCTGCGGATTCATCTGGGCGAGGATGGCGGCCTGCAGGTCGCGCTGACGCTGCATGCGCGAGTAATCGCCGTCGGCAGACCCGTAGCGGGAGCGCGCGTACCACTGAGCCGTGTACCCGTCCATGCCCTGGGTGCCGGGCTCGATCCACCCCTCGACGCCCTCGAGTTCGCCGGTGACCTCGTTGATGTGACCGCCGATGGGCAGGCGCTCCTGCACATCGATCGTGATACCGCCGAGCGCATTGATCAGACTCTCGAACGCGTCCATGTTGACGAGCACGTAGAACTGCACGTCGAGACCGGTGACACCCGAGACCGCGTCTTTCGTGGCCTCGATGCCGGGGGTCGACCCCTTCGATACCGCATCAGCGTAAATGCCGTCGTACGATGGCGAACCCGAATCTTCGACCTCGGTGACGAGCGAGTTCAGCGCGCCCGTTGTGAAGCAGTAGTACCCGCCGCCATCGACGACTTCGTAGTTATTGATCTCGTCGCAGTAGCCCTCAGGGTAGACCGGCTGCATCGGCGAATCATCGGGGAACGGCGCACCCTTCATATCGCGCGGCAGACCGACGATGACCGACTGACCCGTCTTCGCGTCCACGCTGACGAGTGAGATGCTGTCGGGTCGCAGACCTTCACGGTCGGCACCGGCATCGGTGCCGAGCAGCAAGATGTTGTAACGGCCGTCGACCGGTTCGACGGCTGGAGCACTCGGGAAGAGGTCACTCAGCAGGTTACGTCCGGCTCCGACAGCCGTGCCCGCCCAGGCGGCACCGGCGGCCGGCACCACGGTGAGCAGCACCGAGAGCATCGCGACCGGCACCCGCCAGTTGCGCTGCACTCGCACGAGCTTCGTGAGGCGCAGAGTATCGATGCCGAGCGCGACCCAGATCACGGCGTAGATGAAGAGCGCCCACTGCACCAGCAGCAGCACGGCACTGTTCGTAAAAATTGTGAGCGTGGCGACGCGAGCGAAGAGGAACCCGAGCCCTGCGGCCAGCGCCCCGACGACCAGCACGATCGTGGCGATCAGGCCGAATCGCCCCAGTTTGCGGTTGCCCGCAACGAGTTGGGCGGTCCCCGGCAATACGAACCCGAGGATCACCAGCCAGCGCGCACGCTTGCTCATCAGCGGTTCCGACTGCAGATCGGGGTGGCGCAGCGGCCGCTCGAGGTCGAGCGTCATGCGCCGTACCCGTCGGGGTTCGCGGACTGCCAGGCCCAGGAGTCACGGCAGGCCTCGGCGAGACTGCGAGTGGTGCGCCAGTCGAGCTCGACGTTCGCGCGAGTCGGATCGGCCGACATCTCCGCGACGTCACCCGCGCGCGCGGGTTCGATGGTGAAGGGAATCTCGCGTCCGGATGCGGACTCAAAGGCGCGCACGACCTCGAGCACGCTGGAGCCGGTGCCCGAACCGAGGTTGTAGGCGGAGACGCCGGGAGCGTTGTGCTCGAGCGCCGCAACGTGACCCTCCGCCAGATCCATGACGTGGATGTAGTCGCGCACACCGGTGCCGTCGGGCGTGGCATAGCTGTTGCCGAACACGCTGAGGCGCTCGCGCTTGCCGACAGCCACTTGGGTGATGAATGGCATCAGATTGTTCGGGATCCCGCTCGGATCTTCGCCGATCAGACCCGAGGGATGCGCACCAACGGGGTTGAAGTACCGAAGCAGCACGGCACCGAGTTCGGGCCAGGCGACCTGCGCGTCGCGCACGATCTGCTCGTTCATCGCTTTCGACCACCCGTAGGGGTTCGTGACCCCCACGCCGGTCTGGTGATCCTCATCGATCGGCACGTGCTGCGGGTCGCCGTAGACCGTGGCCGACGAGCTGAAGACAAAGTTGGTGATGCCCCGCTCGCGGAGCACGTCGAGCAGCACCAGCGTGGAGTCGAGGTTGACGCGGTAGTAACGCGTGGGCTGCGCCACCGACTCCCCCACCGCTTTCAGACCGGCAAGGTGGATCACCGCGTCGAACTCGATCTCGGCGAGCGCCCGCTCGGCCTCAGCGCGCTCGGCCAGGTCGACCTCGACCACAGGGATCGTCTTGCCGCTCAGCTGCTCGACACGCCGAACCGCCTCACGACTGCTATTCGAGAAGTCATCGAGCACGATCACCTCGTGGCCGTGCTCGAGCAGCACCAGTGCCGTGTGGGAGCCGATGTACCCGGCGCCGCCAGTCAACAAAACACGCATGGAGACAGGGTACTTGGCCATTCGGAGAGGTTCCCGGCAGCCGCACCGCGAGGCGATGAACTCGGAGCAAGCCCCGAAAATTATTTCAATTGCGTCTCAACCGCGCGTTCGCACTGCGGCGCACAGCGGATCTTGCTCTTGGACTCCATACAATATGGAGAACAGCCCAGTGCTGCACCGGTGTTTCGCGATTCGAGGGGAGAACGTATTGGCGACGCTCACCCTCATCGCAGACCCGTTCCCAGATTTCGAATCAGAGGTGCACGCGGCCGCTGCCCGCGATCTCGTGCAGGCAGTCGCCGAGACGGCTCCCCGCAGCTGCAGCGCACGGTTCCTGCTGTCTCGCGGCTCTGAGGTGCCCGAGTTCGCCTCGGCGCGACTCACTTCCGAGCTTCTCCCGTTGCGGGCGAGCATGCTGCCGCTCGTGTGGCAGAACGGCACGACGGCCCGCCCTCTCGACGGCGAGTTCGTGCACGCGCTGACCCCGATGATGCCGCTGCGCTCGCGCGGAGAAGACGATGGGTCGCAGACCTCGGTCACGATTCCCCACAGCATTGCGTGGGACGCGCCGGCGCTGATCGGCAACTCGCAGGCCCGACTCTTCCGTGCGTTCACCCGGCGCGCTGTCAAGCTGGCCGACGTCATTCTGACGCCGACGCACGCCACCGCGCGCGTGCTGCAGCAGCAATACGGCAGCGACCTGCCGGTGCAGGTCTTCCCGCTCGCTCCGCCCAGCGAGCTCTCAGCGCCCGCGGATGCGGCAGAGCGTCGTGCCGGCTGGGGGCTTCCGGATCGCTACGCCGTCACCACGGCACGCGCAGGCGAGCACGGCCGTCTGGAGTGGATCTTCGATGCCATGCGTCGCGACGCGACTCTGCCCCCGCTTGTCGTGCTCGACGGCGTTGACCCGCAGGGACCGCAGCCGCGCGACAAAGACAAGGACCGCGACGCCTCGGCCCCGACGATCGACGTCCCCGCAGAGCTGCAGAGTCGCGTTCGGGTCATCGTGGTCACTCAGCTCTCCGACATCGGCGCCGCGCTCGGGGGCGCTTCGGTGCTGCTGCAGCCGCAGGCGTTCGCCGGCACCGGGTATGTCGTACTCGCGTCGCTCGGCGCCGCGGTCCCCGTCGTGCACGCGGGGCACCCCGCCACCGCGGAGCTCGTGCTCGATGCCGGCGTGTCCGCCGACACTGCTGATGGCTTCGCCGCCGAATACAGCCGGCTGATCAGCCAGTCGGGCGCACTGCCCACGCTGACGGTGCTCGCCTGCGATCGCAGCCGAGGCTACAGCTGGCGATCGTCGGCATGGCAGCTCTGGGAGACGCACGCCAATCTGTGATCAGGCGAGCGCGTCGGCGCGAGCGATGCCTCCGTGCCGACGCGCATAGGCCCACGCTAGAGCGGCGGCGAGCAGAATGACGGCGCCGATCATCGCTGCCGTTCCGTGCCAGCCGGCAGCGGTGAACGCCGAGGTACCGGCCCACCCGAGCAGGCTCGACCCGGCGTAGTATCCGAGGTTGTACATCGGGGGCGCCTGGCTGGCCCCCACCGTCCCGGCAGCTCGGCGGCCAATCAATCCACTCGCGATCGTGTGGGCCCCAAAGAACCCACCGGTGAAGAGCACGAGCCCGACGACGATGACCGGCAGCGGCGCCGCGAGCGTCAGCAGCAATCCGATGCCCATCACCGCAAGACTCGCGAGCAGCACGGCGGTCGGCGATGCGTGCACCGTAAAACGCCACACGCTCGACGACGCGACCGTCCCCGCGAGATACGCGAGAAACAGCCACGACACCTGCACCAGCGTGAGCGAGTAGGGCGCGAGCTCGAGTCGAAACGCGAGCGCGTTGTAGGCCGCGACGAATCCACCCATCGTGAGAAACGCGTGCGCGATGAGCACGACGACTCCCGGCTGCGTGAGCGTGCTCCGGATCGCCGCCACCACACCGCTCGACGCCGAGCGCACGGGCGCGGTCGGCGGTACGAGCAGCGCGAACGCGACCGTCGCCGCCGTCGCGAGCACCGCGACCGACACCATGCCGGCGCGCCAGCCGAATTCCGCTTCGACCGCACCGGCGAGCAATCGCCCCACGAGTCCGCCCAGCGTCGTGCCGGCGACGTAGATGCCGACGGCGCCGCCCAACGCCCGCGGCCGCACGGTTTCTGCAAGTGCCGTCACGGCGAGCGCGGGGATGCCCGCGAGCGCGAATCCCTCGATGCCGCGCAGCACGAGCATGTTCTCGAAGCCGGGCGCGAAGGGCACGGCGAGGCCGAGCGCCATCGCGGCGCCCGTAGCCCAGCGCATGGTGCGGACGCGGCCCCAGTGATCCGACAACTTGGCCCAGGGGAGGACGCCGAAGGCCACGCCGATCGTCGTCGCACCGACCGCCCATGACGAAACGCCGGCGTCGACGCCGAACGCACGGGCGATCTCGGGGAGCAGCCCCTGCGGAGAGTACATCTGCGCGAAGGTCGCCAGACCCGCGCAAAAGAGTGCGACGAGCGCACGCCGGTACGCGGGTGAGCCGCGGTCGGCGCGGGGGTCGTCCCCGCCTCCCGCGATTCCGAGCGCCCCGTGGTTCACCGGTGGTGTGCTCGGCGCGCGCTACTCGGCCGCGATGCGCGCTTTGAGGGCGTCGTTCTTCTCGCCCACCGCGGCGGTGAGCCCGTCGGCGTAATCGGCGAGACGCTGCGAGACGTCGGGATCGGCTGAGCCGAGGATGCGCGCGGCCAGAATGCCCGCGTTCTTCGCGCCCCCGATCGAGACCGTGGCGACCGGAATACCGCCCGGCATCTGCACGATCGAGAGCAGCGAGTCGAGACCGTCGAGCTTCGCGAGCGGTACGGGCACGCCGATGACCGGCAGCGTCGTCATTGAGGCGACCATGCCGGGGAGGTGCGCGGCGCCACCCGCCCCCGCGATGATGACGCGGATGCCGCGGGCCGCCGCCCCGCGCGCGTAGTCGACCATCTTGTCGGGCGTGCGGTGGGCGCTGACGACCTCGACCTCGTGGGCGATGCCGAATTCGCGGAGCGCCTGCACCGCATCGGCCATGACCGAGTAGTCGGAATCAGAGCCCATGATGACGCCGACGAGGGGCGCGGTGGTTTCAGCCATGCCCTCCATCGTATCGGGGCGCGGAATCACGCAAACGCCGCCGCAGCGGCCACGGCCTCCGCCCGCACCGCGGCGAGGTCGTCACCGGTGACCGTGACGTGCCCGACCTTGCGGCCCGGCCGGGGCTGCTTGTCGTAGCTGTGGATCTTGGCGGTCGGATGCGCGGCGAGCGCCTCGGCGTAGCGCACCGGCATGGGCCCCTCGGCAGGGCCGCCGAGCACATTCACCATCACGGCGGCGGGCGCGGTCATCGAGGTGTCGCCCAACGGCAAATCGGCGACGGCGCGCAGGTGCTGCTCGAACTGGCTCGTGACGGATCCCTCGATCGAGAAGTGACCAGAGTTGTGGGGGCGCATGGCGAGCTCGTTCACGAGCACGCGCCCGTCGCGGGTCTCGAACATCTCGACGGCGAGCACCCCGGTCACGGCAACGCCCTCGGCGACGACGGACCCGATGCGCGCGGCCTCGGCCAGCACCTCGGGCCGGTCGGTCGGTGCGGGGGCGAGCACTTCGGCACAGACCCCGTCGCGCTGGATGGTTTCGACGACGGGCCAGGTGCGGGTCTCGCCGCTCGGCCGACGCGCGACGAGCTGCGAGAGCTCACGCACGAAGTCGACGAGCTCTTCGACGAGCAGGAAGCCGCCGTTCGCGTCTTCGGCGAGCGCGGTGAACCAGTCGCGCACCTCGGCGGCGTCGGAGATGACCCGGACGCCCTTGCCGTCGTACCCGCCACGGGCGGTCTTCACGACGGCGCGTCCGCCGTGGGCATCGAGGAAGGCCTGGAGTGCGGCCTCGTCGGCGACGGCGCCCCAATCCGGGATGGGCACGCCGAGTTCGGTCAGTTTCTCGCGCATCACGATCTTGTCTTGGGCGTACTGCAGCGCGTCGGGGCGCGGGTGCACGGCGACACCGCGGGCCTCGAGTTCACGCAGAATCGCCTGCGGCACATGTTCGTGATCGAAGGTGATCACGTCGACCGTCTCGGCGAACGCGTAGACCGTTTCGGGGTCTCGATAGTCGCCGACCGCGTCGGCAGCACGCTCCGCGCTCGAGCCCTCGTTCTCGGCGAGCACGCTGATGCGCAGACCCAGGTGGATCGCGGGTGGCACCATCATGCGGGCGAGCTGCCCGCCACCGATCACGCCGATCTTGATGCTGCCGTTTTGCGTCACGTCGCTCCCGAGTTCAGTCGCCCTGCAGTTCGGTACGAGCGCAACGCGCGTACCACCCCTCTATTCTGCCGCATCGACGGAGGGGTGATCCCGCGCCTCATTCTGAGACGTACAGCGCCACTGCGGCGAGCGCCGCTGCCTGGTCGGCGAGCACGGCATCATCGAAGACGACATCGGGTGAGTGATTCGGTGCGGCCGAGTCGAGATCGACTTCCGGGGGCGTGGCCCGCAAGAAGAGTAGCGTGCCCGGCACCTCGCGGAGCACGTAAGCGAAATCTTCCGAACCCATGACCGGAGCGGGTGACTCCCAAACTCGGTCGTTACCGACGAGGGCGCCGATCGCTGCGCGGGCGTGCTCCGTGCGCGCGTCATCGTTCACCGTCGCGGGGCAAAGCAGTTCGAGCGAGACGTCGGCCGTGCAGCCGGCCGCAGCGCAAAGCTGCTGCACCAGCGCGGGAAGCTCGGCCTCCACCTGCGCCTGAGCAGCGGCGGAGAGCACCCGAATCGACCCGGCGACCTCGGCGTCATCGGGCACGACATTGCGTGCTCCGGCACCCGCGCGCAGCATCGTGACCGACAGCACCACCGGGTCGAAGACGCTGAACCTGCGCGTCACGAAGGTCTGCAGCGCAGTGACCAACTGCGCGGCGACCGGTACCGGGTCCACGGTGAGATGCGGTGCGGAAGCGTGCCCGCCGCGGCCCGTGATGCGCACGGAGAATTCGAGGGACCCGGCCATGATCGTTCCTGGTCGCGTCGAGAAGTTGCCGTACTCCCCCGGTACGACGTGGATCGCATACGCGGCATCGGGGCGAATCCCGGTGATCTCGAGCAGCCCCTCGTCGATCATCGCCTGCGCGCCATCGCCGACCTCCTCGCCGGGTTGGAACATGAGCACGACATCCCCGCGGAGTCGGTGACGCGACGCGGCGATGAGTCGGCCGGCGCCGACGAGCCCGGCGACGTGGAGATCGTGACCGCAGGCGTGCATGGCCGACCCCGACGCCGCGTAGTCGAGCCCGGTTCGCTCCGTCATCGGCAACGCGTCCATATCGCCACGGAGCAGCACCGTGGGGCCGGGCAGCTCACCGCGAATCACCCCGATGACCGAGCTCAGGCCCGCTCCCCGGTACACCTCGATGCCGTGTCCATCCAGCGCATCGACGATGCGCTGCTGCGTTCTCGGCAGGTGCATCCCCAATTCGGGATCGCGGTGGATCGCACGGCGCAACTCGATCAGATCGGGCAGGATCCGCTGCGATTCGGCGAGCAGCGCGTCGCGATCGAAGCCCGCGCTCATGCGCCCAGACTCCGCAGCAGGGCATCGCTGCCGGCGTTCTCGATGCGGGGAATCGCATCGACAAGGGTCCGCGTGTACGGGTGCTGCGGGTCGGTGACGAGGCGATCCGGGTCGGCGATCTCGACGATGCGCCCGCGCTGCATCACCGCGGTGCGATCGGCGATGTAGCGCACGGCCGCAAGGTTGTGGGTGATGAACATCATCGACAGGTCGAGCTCGCGCTGCAACTCGCGGATCAGATTGAGCACCGCTCCCTGCACGGATGCGTCGAGCGCCGAGGTGATCTCGTCGGCGACGATGAGCTTCGGCCGCGCCGCCAGGCAGCGGGCGATCGCGACTCGCTGCCGCATGCCGCCCGACATCTGCCCGGGGTAGAGCTCGGCCGTATTCGCGCGCAGTCGCACCAGATCGAGCAGCTCGGCGGCCTGGGCCTTGCGCTCGCGCGAGTTCGTCATTCCATGCGTGATGAGCACCTCGTCGAGCACCTCGCGGACGCTCATACGCGGGTTCAGCGACGAGTAGGGATCCTGGAAGATCATCTGCACGTCGCGCGCCCGCGCGAGCCGATCCACGCCCGACGTGCGCAGCAGGTCGTCGCCGCCCAGCGAGACGCGCCCCGAACTCGCGGTCTGCAGCCCGGCGATCGTGCGAGCGACGGTCGACTTGCCCGAACCCGATTCACCGACGAGACCGAGCACCGAGCCCGCGGCGACCGTGAACGAGACGCCGTCGACCGCATTGAACGCACGGTCGCCATGACCGAACGTGACGACAAGATCGTCGACGACCAGGTCGGCCGGCCCCGCGCTGCCGCGCTGCTGGTCGGACTCGACGACGGTGAGCAGCTGCGTCGGTTTGCGCTCCCAGCGCGGGTGCTCCGCGGCATCATCGAGCACCGCGGCATTCTCGGGAATGGTCGCGAGCGGCAAGCTCCGATCGGTGGTCAGATCGGGCATGCACGCCACCAGGGCACGGGAGTAGGGGTGCTGCAAGCGCTCGGGATGGGGCAGGTCGCGCACGTCGACGTTCTCCACGATCTCGCCGTCGTACATGACGAGCACGCGCTGGCAGAGTTCCGCGAGCACCGCGATATCGTGCGAGACGACGATCGCCGCCGCACCGGTCTCCTCGCACTTGCGCCGCAGGAGCGCGAGGACGCGCTGCTGCACCGTGACGTCGAGCGCCGTCGTCGGCTCGTCCGCGATGATGAGCGACGGGGAGCCGATCTGCGCCATGGCGATGAGCGAGCGCTGGCGCATACCGCCCGAGAACTCGTGCGGAAACTGGTGGGCGCGACGCTCGGGGTCGGGGATCTGCACTTCGTCGAGCGCATCGATGGCTCGGCGCTGCGCCTCGACGCGGCTGACGCCCTCGTGCACACGGGGAACCTCGCCAACCTGGGTGCCCACACGGAGCGCCGGGTTCAATGCGGTGAGCGAATCCTGGAAGACGACACCGATCTGCGTGCCGAGCACGCGCCCGGCGGCCTCCGGCGACAGTTCGGAGAGGTCGTGACCCGCAAAGGTCAGCTTCGTCGCGGTGACTGCGGCATTCGCCGGGGCGAGTTGCGCGACCGACATCATGGTCACACTCTTGCCGCTGCCCGACTCACCGACGACGCCGACGATCTCGCCCGGAGCGATGCTGAACGAGACATCGCGGACCACGCGGTTCCAGCCGTCGGTGCCCGGGAATGAGACCGAGAGCCCTTCGACCTCGAGCAAGGGTTCGGTGCGAGGCGCAGCGTCGGGTGCCGTGCGCGATGCCGCGCTCGCCCCCTCCACCGATGCCCCGATTCCAGGCGTTGCCTGCCCGCGTTCGGCGGCGGGCACCACGCGCGGAGCCGCGCCGAGCTTGCGGGCCGAGAGCAGGCGGCCACGCCCCTGCTGCCGCATGTGAGCGGCGATCGCCTCGCCGAGCATGCCGAAGGCGAGGCCGGCAAGCACGACCATGATGCCCGGCCCGAGCACTGCGCTCGGCTGGCTATACACCTGCTCGAACCCCTCGCTCAGCATGCGCCCCCAGTCGTACTCGGGCGGCTGGATGCCGACTCCGAGGAAGCTGAGGCTCGACAGGGCGAGCAGGCCGCCACCGATCGAGATCGTGACGTTGACGATGATGGGTTCAGCGATGTTCGGCAGCACGTACTTCAGATACTGGCGCCGCTTCGAGACACCCAGCATGCGCGCCGCGGCGAGGTACTCCGACCCGCCGACGCGCGAAGAGAGCGTCTGCGCGAGCCGGGCGAACGACGGTGTCATAGTGAGCGCGAGCGCGATGATCGAGGTCGAAGGCCCGGCACCGAGCAGGATCACGGTGAGCATCGCGACGAGCAGCACCGGGAACGCCAGCCAGGTGTTAATGACCGCGCTGAAGGCGCGTTGCGCACGGTGGCCGAGCACGGCCGGCAGCGCACCGAGCAGCAGACCCGCCGTGGCGCCGATGGCGGTCGCGAGGATCGCCATGCCGAGCGACGTGCGAGTCGCAACGAGCGTGCGCAGCAGCAGGTCACGGCCCAGGCTGTCGGTGCCGAGCAGGTGCGCGGCGCTCGGTGGCTGCAGCAGGGACGACGGGTCGGGCTCGTCAGCGGCCGCCCCCCAGAGCATGGGAGCGAGCACGGCGAGCAGCGCGTACAGCACGACGATGGCGCCGGAGACGAGCGCCATGGGCGACTGCAGCAGGGAGGAGCGACGGGCGGTCATGCGGTCTCCAGAAGGGTCGTGCGGCGGTCGATGAGCGAGAGCACGATATCGACGATGAGATTGACGATGAGGATCACCCCGGCGTACACGATCGCGAGGCCCTGCACGATCCCGTAGTCCTTCGTGACGATGGCCTGCACGAATGCGGTGCCGAGACCGGGCCAGTTGAAGACCTGCTCGACCAGCACGCTGCCGACGATCATCGTGGCGAGCAGCGAGCCGCCGAGCGTCAGCGTGGCGGTCAGCATGTTGGGCAGCGCGTGGCGGAAGTTGATCATCCAGCGCGGCAAGCGCTTCGACCGCGCGGTGCGCATGTAATCCTCGGAGAGCACGTTGAGCGCTTCGACGCGCGCGATCCGGGAGAGCGATGCGGCCGAGCCGATCGAGAGCGCGAGCACCGGCAGCAGGTACGTCTCCGGTCCCCCCATTCCGGCGACCGGCAGCATGCGGAGGCTCACCGAGAACACCAGGATCAGGAACACGGCGAGCAGGTATTCGGGGATCGCTGCGAAGACGCTCGTGACGGCCGTGAACGAGAGCTCCGTGCCGCGCTTGCGCCCGCCCTGAGTGAGCAGCGCGATGCCGAGCCCAAGCGGCACCGCGATCAGCAGCACCACCGCGAACGCGATACCCGCCAACTGCAGCGTCGCGGGGAGACGGAACTCCACGAGCTCAGTGACGGAGCGTCCGGTGATCAGCGAGACCCCGAGGTCGCCGCGGAAGATCCCGGCCACGTAATTGACGAACTGGAGCAGGATCGGGTCGTTGAGACCGAGCTGGTCTCGGCGCGCCTGCACCACCGATTCGGCCGCGGTGGGCCCGAGCGCCGCGCGGACAGGGTCACCGCCCGCCATGCGGAGCACGAGAAATGCCGCGGTGACGATCACGAACAGCGATACGACCATGCGGACGACGCGTCGGATGAAGAACGAGAGCCACCGGTTGCCCGTGCGGCCTCGGGAGGGACCCGAGGCCGCGACGGTGCCATCCGGTTGCACGGAGAGCTGCTGTGTCGTCATTGAGAAGGATTACTCCGCGATACGGAAGGTCGTGGGGTTGAGCACGGCCTTCGAGAGGCCGAACTCGACGTTCGACCCGTAAATGGTTTCGGTTGAGGAGTAGACCGGCAGCACCTCGAGGTGACGGAAGAGCGAGTCCTGCGCAGTCTGCCAGGCGTCGCAGCCGGCTTCGCCCGCCTGCTCGTTCGCCGCTGCGGCGAGGTCGAAGTACTCCTGGTTGGTGTTGTAGGTCCAGTTCCCCCCGTCCGGCGGGAACTCACCCCCGAGGATACCCGCCCAGTTGCTCGGCAGGCTGGTGTCGATCGGCGCCCACACCATGTCCCAATCGCCGCCCGAGAAGATAACATCGGTGTACGACGGCGACGGGGTCGGAATGCCCTCGACGCCGATCTGCTGCAGCGCCGACTGCATGAGCTCGATGCCGGCGGTGACTGCCGCGCTCTCGTTCACGGGGTAGAGCAGGATCACGGAGAGCTTCTTGCCGTCTTTCGCGCGAATTCCGTCGGCCCCGGCGACCCACCCGGCGCCATCGAGTGCGCGCTCGGCCGCAGCGGTGTCGAAACCCGGAATCGCTGCGCTGCTATCCATCGTCGTGCAGGCGGCACCGAAGTTCGAGACGAGCGTGACCAGTGGTTCGCCGCGGCCGGAGGACGTCACGGCGCCGATCTCGTCGCGGTCGAGCCCCTGGGCAATCGCCTGGCGCACGACGAGGTCGTTACCGACGCGCCCCTCTGCCTGATTGAAGAAGAGCAGGCCCGGGCGACTCGGCACCTCGAGCGTGCTCGCGAAGTCTGCGTCATCGAGTCGGTCACGCTCCGTGCCGGTGACCGTGGCGAGACCGAGCTCGCCGGCCTGCAGCATGTTGGCGCGCGTCGCATCGCTCTCGACGACCGACGCGACCACAGTCTTCGGCATCTCGGCGGGGTCTGCGGCGACGCCTTCGGGACCCCACGTGTAATCGTCGCGCAGGGTGAAGGTGTACGACTGGCCGGGCGATACGTCACCGAGTGCGTAGGGGCCGGTGCCGAATTGACCGGTTTCGAGCTGCGCCGGGTCGGTGAGCCCCGAGGCGCAGATCAGCGGCAGCGCTCCCACGCTCTGCGCAAGAAACGCATCGGGCTGCGGGTTCGTGAATGCGACCGTGCGTGCAGCGTCATCCGCAACGATCTCGACGTCGGGGTTGAAGTAGACGCCGATGTAGGGCGAGCCGACCTCGTTCGCGTAGTCGAACGTCGCTTTGACATCGCTCGCGGTGAACGCTGAGCCATCGGAGCAGGTGATGCCCTCCTTGAGTGTGAAGACGGCCTCGGTGGTCGATTCCGTCCAGCTTTCCGCGAGCACGCCGACCGCTTCTTTGCCGGTCGGGAACGTGAGCAGCGACTCGTAGCCGAATGCGGTGATCTCTTCGCCGGCGTGCGTCGCGTTGAGCACCGGGTCGATCGTGCCGGGATCCTTCGACAGTGCGAAGTTCAGCGTCTCGGATGACCCGCCAGACGCGCCTGCCCCGCTGCACCCGGTCAGGATCAGCGCGGCGCCGACGATGCCGGCAACTGCGGCGGCTGTTCGTCTCATGGGAGTGTTCCTCTCTTCAGGCATCGCGCGTCAATGCACGATGTCACTAATTCATTATTATGAATATTCTTTATATGGGAATGGATATCGGGTAACAACTTCGTTTCGGGATACTGGGAGACTCAGATGAGTCCCAGGCCACCCATGACGGACTTCGTCTCCAAGAATTCTTCGAACCCCTGAACGCCGCACTCGCGACCGATGCCCGACTGCTTCACACCGCCGAAGGGCGCCCCGACATCGAGCCCCGCCCCGTTGATGCCTATCGTGCCAGTGCGCACGCGACGGGCCACGTCGAGCGCGCGGCCGCGGTTCTGCGACCACACGCCCCCGGAGAGCCCGTACACACTGTCGTTCGCGAGGTCGACGGCTTCGTCAACCTCGCGGTAGCTGGTCACGGCGAGTACCGGACCGAACACTTCCTCGCGGAAGATCCGCATCTCGGGCGTGACTCCCGTGAACACGACGGGCGCCAGCCAGGCGCCCCCTTCGGGCAACCCGGTGAGCTCCTGGGGCGCAAAGAGCAGCGTCGCCCCATCGGCATGCGCCTCATCGATATGCGCGCGGACGCGATCGCGCTGCACGATCGAGGCCAGCGGGCCCACATCGGTGGCCGGGTCGCGCGGATCCCCGACTCCCCAGGCCTGAGCCGCAGCACGCAACGCGTCCTCCCACGCCGCCAACTGATGCTCGGGCACGAGCACGCGCGACAGCGCTGCGCAGGTCTGCCCGGCATTCGCGAAGCAGGATCGCACGACCTGTTCGGCGGTCTCGCGCATCGGGGCGTCGTCGAGCACGATCGCAGCGGATTTGCCGCCGAGCTCGAGCGCGACGCGCGTGATATTGACCGCGGCTGCACGGGCGATCGATTCACCCACCGCCCGCGAACCGGTGAACGTCACCAGATCGACACCGGGATGCGCAACGAGGGGCGAACCTACGCCGGCCCCATCGCCATGCACGACATTGACCACCCCGGGCGGCACACCGATCTCATGGGAGATCTCGGTGAGCACCACCGCATTGAGCGGAGCCACTTCACTCGGCTTCAGCACCACGGTGCATCCGGCGAGCAGCGCCGCACCGACTTTCAGCACGATCTGATGCAGTGGAAAGTTCCAGGGGGTAATCGCCGCGACGACACCGACGGGCTCCTGCACGACCAACGAGTTCGACACCTCGGTCTCGAAGACGTGCGCCCCGGCTGCCGCGCGAAGCGCGGCCAGGTCGGCCAACGCCACCCCGACCTGCGCGGCGCGAGCGAACGCAAGAGGAGCCCCCATCTCTTGGGTCAGCACTTCGGCGAGATCGTCTCGCCGGGCTTCGATGCCGGCACACAGTGCGTCGATCAGGGCGATGCGCTCCTCCATCGAGGTGATCGACCAGGTGACGAACGCCCGCCGAGCTGCAGCGACCGCGCGATCGACATCGGCCGCCGTGCCCCTCGGCACCGACCCTGCGGTGCTGCCATCGACCGGGTCGAGCACACGAATGCGCTGCGCGGCGGTCGCCTCGACCCAGGCGCCGTCGATGTAGTGCCGGCCGTTCATCGGCGCTCCGCTACCGGGACCACGTGCGCATCGGTCGCGAGCGGTGCCGGGGTGGGGATGCCCTCGTGGATCAAATGCCAGGGCGAGGGGAATTCGCCGACGGGAACTTCGATCAATACGGGTTCGCGTGCGGCGAGCGCGTCAGCCAGCACCGGCGCGAGCTCCTCAGGGGTGTAGGCGCGGGCAGACCGCACTCCGAACGCCTGCGCAAGCGTGGCGTAATCGGGGTTGGTCAGATCGCTCGCAAAGTACCGGGCGCCGTAGCGATTCTTCTGGATGCGACGCACATTGCCGTAGAAACCGTCATGGAACACGATGGCCACGAGTGGGAGCCCGTACCGCTTCGCGGTAGAGAGCTCCTGCAGCGTCCACGAAAACCCGCCGTCGCCGTTCACTGAGACCACGGCACGGTCTGGGTCCGCAGCCTGGACCCCCAGTGCGGTCGCGAACCCGAAGCCCAAAGTGCCCTGGTAGCCCGGGCCGATATAGGTGCGCGGGGCATGCGCCGGATAGCAGGCGCTCGCGGCGTACCCGATCTGCGTGAACTCGCTGACGAACACCCCGTCGTCGGGAAGCGCCCGCCGAATCACCTCGAGGAACGAACGCTGCGGCGCCAGTTCCGCGAAGCGCTCCTCCACCCACGCTCGGGTTCCGGCGAGCTCCGCACTGCGATCGGCTCGCGTCGCCGCCGGAAGTGCAGCGTGCAGAGCTTCGAGCCCCAGTCGAGCATCGCCGTGGATGCGCACCGCGGCATCGCGCGGACCGCCGAGGTCGTCGGCTTCCGCATTGAGCAGGATCACGCGGGCATCGCCCGCGTCGACCTGCGTGCCGAAGGTCGAGACGTATCGAGTGCCCACCGCGAGCACGAGGTCGGCGCGCTGGCGCAGTTCGCGAAGCGCAAGGGCGTCAAATGCCAGTCGGTGACGCGCATCGATCGCGCCGCGCCCGTTTTCGGTCATGAGCACCGGAGCCTCGAGTCGCTCGGCGAGGGCGACCAGTGCGGCAGTGGCATTTGCCGCGATTGCCCCTCCGCCGACAACGATCATCGGGCGTTCAGCGGAGGCGAGCAACTCTGCGGCCGCCGCGATGTCCGCCGTCGCAGGTGCGAGCGGCTCTGGCTCGACGTACGGCGCGACCTCCGCCGAGGTAAACGCGGCGAGCACGTCCGGCGGCACCTCGAGCGCGACCGGCCGCGGGCGACCGGAACGCAATTGACGGAAGGCCTCCGCGACGAGCCCTGGAATCTCATCGGCGCTGCGCGCGATGCCGGTCCACTTCGTCAGCCGTTCGAGCACACCGGTCTGATCGGGAATCTCGTGCAGGGCGCCCAGCCCCTTTCCGATGGCCTGCGAGTCAATCTGACCGGCGATGAGCAGCACCGGGGAATTCGCCGAATACGCTGTGGCGATCCCGGCAAGCGCGTTCAGCACCCCGGGACCGGGTACGACCATCGCGACACCCACCTTGCCTGAGCTGCGCGCGTACCCGTCGGCCATGTAGGTGGTGGCCTGTTCGTTGCGCGCGCAGATGAAATCGATGCAATCGGCCCGCGAGTAGAGCGCGTCAGCGGCCGCGTCCAGCTGCACCCCGGGAATTCCGAAGATCCGGTCGACCCCTTGCGCGATGAGGGATTCGGCGAGGAGGTCTCCTCCGGTGTGCTGCGGCATGAAACGTCCTCTCGGAATGGGATAGTGCATTCAATATATTCGTTATATTCAATTGATGCAACTGTTCGACGCCGATTGCCGAGAAACGCTCGACTCATACCCCGCGAACGAAGGCGCGCAGGTCGTCGCCCAATCGCACCGCCGAGCCGGGATCGGTGTACATCATGTGCCCCGCGGGGTATTCCCGGGTCGTCACCCGGGCTTCCGGGAGCCCGTGCTGGGCGATCAAATTCCAGGCCGAACCGACCGTGGTGAGCGCGTCGTAGTGCCCCGTCCCGACAAAGAGCCGCGCGCCCGGGTTCACCCGCATCCAGGAGCGCAGATGGGCGCCATACTCGAAGATCGCGAACGGAGACGGCAGCGGGCTGCCTCCGAATGCCCCGACCGCAGACGCCTCCTGATAGTCCCATCCCGCATGCGTCGAAGGGTCGGCGAGTCGGTAGTGCTCGCCGACCGGGGCGCCCAATCGACGCACGAGTACCTCCTGGATCAGCGCGGTGAATGCCGGATCGAGCCGCACGCCCGCCGGCTCGACGTCAGCCTCGGGCATACTGCTCGGCCCGGCCACGAGGGTGTAGCGCGCATCGGTCAGACCCAGCACGCGCCCCTCCTCAGCCAAGAGCGTCGCACGGAAATCCTGCTTGTCGATCCGCAGTCGCAATGCACGCAAGCGCGCCTCCGGAATTCCCGTGAACCCCGCGAGCGATTCCGCGATCTCGGCGGCGCGCTCCTCTGAGAGCGCGTTGCCCAGCAGCAGTGCCGGTCCATACTTTTCGATCGACCAGCGATGCGCGCGCGACGCCAATTCATCGACCGGCGCCCCCACGTGCGCCCCCTTGCCGTGATACGCCGCGGTCACCGCGAGGAAGGGCATCGCGGCGACGAACCCGACCACGTTGGTGGGGCGCTGCGTCGTCTCCTGCGCATTGAGCACCTGGCCGAGCAGTGCGACACCCTCCACGGCGACGCTCACATCGCGGTGGAGCAGGCGCGTCGCCACGAGCGAGACGCGAATCGTGCCGTAGCTCTCTCCGAGCAGGAACACGCGATCACCGAATCGCCCTCGCCGCTCGAGCCACGCGCTCACGACGTCCGCAGCGTGCTCCGCATCGCCCTCCGTCCCCGTCACCGGGGCTGGGTCGGCCCCGACGGCCAGACGCCCATAACCGGTGCGAATCGGGTCGACGAAGACCAGGTCGGACTCGGCGAGCAGACTCCCAGCACTCTGCTCGAGCCGGTACGGCGGCAGGGTACCGCTCTCGAGATCGGTGGGCACGGCGACACGGAACGGGCCGACCCCTCCGAGATGCAGCCAGACCGATGACACGCCAGGTCCGCCATTGAAGATGAACGTGACCGGTCGACACTCTCCGGGCTCCGTCGCAATGACGTAACTCACCGTGTGAGCCGTGCCGATCAGCCGCTCATCGGCGCCTCGCACTTCGTGACGTTCGACCTCTCCGGTAAAGCGCCGCCCCACGCCACCGTTCGCCTCAACCTCGGAAACGAACTCCCGGGCCCCGGGGTTCCACTCGCTCGCCGCCAGCACACACACCTCCACAATTCACTTTATTGGTTATAATCAATTTGATTGTATGAAGCCCGCGCGCCGCCGTCAACGAGTGGCACACGCGGCACGAACCCGATTGGAGCCCACATGACCGAATTGCGCATTCGCCCGGATCTCGCGGCGATCCCGAACTATCGGCAGGGCAAAGCGGCTCCGGAGGACGCACCGCAGCACCCGGTCTACAAGATTTCTTCGAACGAGAACCCGTACGATCCGCTCCCCTCGGTCACCGACGCGATCGCCGGCCTGCTGGGCGGCATCAACCGCTACCCCGACTCTTCCGGAGCGGATCTCACGCGCACCCTCGCAACGCGCTACGGCGTCGCACCGGATCACATCGTGCTCGGCTGCGGCTCGATCGAGGTCGTGGCGCAGCTCATGCGCGCGACCGCAGGGCCCGGAGACGAGGTGCTGTTCGCTTGGCGCTCATTCGAGGCCTACCCCATGCTGGTGCGCGCGGCTGGGGCGACGCCCGTGATGGTCCCCCTCACTGCCGAGTCGGGGCACGACCTCGAAGCGATCCTCGCCGCGATCACCGATCGCACGCGACTCATCATCATCTGCAACCCGAACAACCCGACCGGCACTACCGTTCCGAACGCGGAAGTCGAGCGTTTTCTCGACCGCGTACCGAGCAGCATCGCCGTCGTGATGGACGAGGCGTACCAGCACTTCAACACGCAAGATGACGCGCCAGATGGCGTCGAGCTCTTTCGCCGCTACCCGAACGTCGCAGTGGCACACACCTTCTCGAAAGCGTACGGTCTCGCCGGCATCCGCGTCGGCTACGCCATCGCCCCCGAACCGCTGGCCCAGGCCATGCGCAAAGTATCACTGCCGTTCGCGGTGACGGGCCTCGCGCAGCGGGCCGCCGTCGCCTCGCTCGCGGCCGAAACCGAGCTGCAGGCGCGGGTGGATGCCCTGGTAAGCGAACGAGATCGAGTCGCCGCCGCGCTCGCAGCCGCCGGATGGGATCTTCCGGTGTCGCAGGCGAACTTCCTCTGGTTCCCGCTCGGCGATGACACCGCAGAGGCCGCAGAGTGCTGGGAAGCACGCGGGCTGCTCGTACGGGCGTTTCCGGGCGAAGGCTTCCGCGCAACGATCGCGGAGCGCGAGGCCAACGATCTGCTCATCGCGTGCGCCACGGCACTCGTCGAAGCCGGGCTGACCGGCGGGCGGGTCGCGGCTCCCGCGATCGCTTCATAGAGCGGCTCGGGCGCCGGGGGCCACTCCGGCGCCCTCCGCTTCGTGGTGGGAATCCTCAGAGCGGATGCGCGAAGCGCTCGCCCAGTTCTGCGGCGAGCTCGGCTCCGACGCGCACCAGCTCGGCATCGGCATCGAGCCGGGTCGTCACGAGCATCACGCAGCCCAGACCGTACTCCTCAGGCACGAGCACCGGGTACGCAACCGCCGTCGTCCCCGCCAGAGCCAGGCCCCGACTCATCGCGTATCCCGCGTCGCGCGCTCGATCGACCGCCGCGCGATCGGCGTCGGTGCCCCCGACCGCGTCGCGCTGCATGTCGATGGCCACGCGCGGCGCGATCGGCCCGGCAGTGAACCGATGGCCCACCGGTGTGACGAGATGCAGTTCAGACGTCTGCGGGGAGGCCGACGCCGCAGCGATCGGCCCCTCGCCGCCGTCTACGACGAGCACCGCCCCGGCACCCGCGGCATCGGCAGCGCGCTGCAGAGGAATGCGTACCGTCGCGTCCAACGATCGCTGCAGCGGTCTGGCGAGTTCGAGCAGCCCGGCGCCGAGCACGTACCGACCATTCGCGCGACGATGCACGGTGCGATGATCGACCAGGCTGTTCACGACACGGGTGAGGGGCGGGCGCGGAGTCTCGAGCGCGCGAGAGAGTTCCGTGATGGTTAACCCCTCCGGTCGCTCCGATAGGAGCCACAGCACCGACAGCCCGCGCGACACCGTCGACGAGCGCGATCCGCGCTCCGTCACTTGCGCGAGAGCACTGTGCGGTGGTCGCGCACCGCGACCAGTGCCGCGTCGAGATCCTGTTGCACGATGGCCTCGATGAGCCGGCGATGCACGTCGAGGCGATCCTCCGAAGTCGAGGAGAAACCGGGTGCCGCAGGCACACCGTCGAGGTTCGTCAGGATGTAGTCGACGACGTTCGTGTAGACGATGCGCAGGATGCGGTTCGGCGTGATCTCGGCGATGCGCTGGTGCAGTCGCCAGTTGAGGGGCTGAGCCTGCTCACGGTCTCCCCACACGTTTTCGAGTTTCGCGAGCAGCGCCTCGAGGTCACGCGCGTCGGCTGCCGTGCGGTGAAGCACCGCATCACGAACGATCTCCTGGTCCAGCGAGTCGGTGATGCCGAGGCAGTCTTCGACCGTCGCATCCGCCGCATCGAGCTGGATCAGGCTGTGCCCGAGCCGAGTGATGGGCGATTGCGCGGCGAGGAAGATGCCGCCGCCGGGGCCCGGCTTGACCGAGATCACACCACGGTTGCGGAGCACTCGGATGGCCTCTCCGAGCGTCGCCGGCGCCACACCGAAGCGCTCGAGCAGCTCTTTCTTGGTTCCGATGAAGTGCCCGGGGGCGTAGTCGCCCTCGACCGCTTCGCGCTCGATGAGATCCACGAGCGTGTCGGCGATCGCCCGGGTCGCGGGAACCTCGGTTTTCGAAACGTGCGTGGTCACTGGTGGGGTGCCGTTCTTTCGGGGCCGGAGGGCATCAGGATCGCCGGGCGGATTCACCAGGCGCGGGCGTATGCGGCATCTTACCGCCATAGAAGTCGGCGAGGTCCTGCGCCATGTCGGTGATGACGAGTTCGTCGACGAAGGTCATGTGACCGGATTCGTACCACTTGAAGGCGAGGTTCTCGCGCACTTCCGGTGCGAGGAACATGCGGGCGACATCGTTCTCGGCGTGGAAGAAGGGGGTCGCGAGGTCGTAGACGCCTCCCATAACGAGCACTCGAAGCGCCGCGTTCCGGCGCATCGCCGCCGCGAGATCGTAGCCGACGTCGGCGACCTCGAGGGGCGCGTCGAGTCCCGGCGCACGGTGCCGCCATTCCCAGGCGGCGGCGATCTCCATGTTGTTGAGCGGCAGGTAGGGCAGTTCCGTGCGGAAGCCGATATCGGAGTGGAGGTGCTCACGGTAGGCCGCCAGGTGCGCACTGTTGACCGCCGCCGTCGCCGCGTCATCGGTCGCGGGATCATGCGATCCCGTGCCGATCACGTAGCCGTCATCAGCCGTGAACCGCGCGTCGAAGCGCCCGATCTTCCGCTCGCTGCGGCCGAGCAGTGCGGTGCGGAACCACTCCATCTCGGGCCGCAGTCGCTGGCGCTGCAGCTCGTCTGCAGGGATCCCGATGAACGCGGACAGCTGCTGCGCGATCTCCTCCTGCTGGTCGCGCGAGATGCGGTCACCGGCCAGCAGGGCGCTGCCGTACTCCCCCAGGGCGAATGCGCGCGCGGCATCGAGAAATGCCGCGTCGTCGAGTTCGAGATGCCCGGCGACCCCGTGAAAGCGCGCGGTCGCGGCATAGCTCGGCAGCAGATTGATGTAGAAGTGGTCGCCCGCGGCAAACGACGTGCTGCGGTTGAGCAGCGTCGAGAGCAGGATGACGCCGTTGAAGTCGACGCCCTGGTTCTGGAGCCGATGCACCAGGCTCGCGGCGCGTGTCGTGCCATACGATTCGCCGAAGAGGTAGCGGGGCCGGTTCCAGGCCCCGGTCTTCGCGAGATATCGGGTGACCGCGCGGGCGAAGAGGTCCACGTCTTGGTCGACACCCCAGGCCCGATTCGTCGACACCCCGGGGGCGATGCGCGAATAGCCAGTGCCGACGGCATCGATGAACACCAGGTCGGAGTGCGGCAGCAGGGAATGCGGGTTGTCACCCCAGGCGTAGGGGGCCGGCGGCGTCGCGAGCGGCGTGCGCGTCGATGCGCGGCGCGGGCCGAAGCCGCCGATGTTCAGCCAGAGACTCGCCGATCCGGGGCCGCCGTTGAAGAAGAACGTGACGGGACGTGACGGATCGCGCGGCAGCAGCTCGTACGCGGTGTGAAACATGCCGGCGATCGGGCTGCCGTCGGTGTCACGAACGACCAGGGTGCCCGCCGTCGCGGCATACCGCAATTCGTCGCCGTCGACCGCCCAGGTGAGCTCGGACGTGACCGCTGCCTCGCTGAGATCTCCCGGCAGCTCGAAGGGGTCGTGCGCGGCGTCGTCGACTCGTTCCATTGGGGGTGCTCTCCGTTCATCGCAACAGTGCGGACAATTAACTATATTCATTTGTCACATTTTTCTCGAACTCCGTAGCCAAACCGATGCTCGCGCCCTAGTCTTGACCTATATTGATTCACATCAATTCAAATTCGACTCATTATTGTACGCAAGGAGTTTTCATGTCCCTCACCGATCGACCGCGACTCGTCGACGCCGTTCGCGATCTCGAGCCGCTCTTGCTCGAGGCGGAAGCCTCGATCGAAGATGAGCGGCGCATGCCCGCCGAGGTCACCGATGCCCTGTACGACTGCGGCATGTATCGAGCCTTCCTCCCTGCCGAGCTCAGCGGCCTCGACGTGCACCCTGTCGAGTGGCTCGAAGCCGTCGAAGAGGTCTCGCGCATCAACGGATCCGCGGGGTGGCTCTGCATGCTCCACACCGGCTCGACCTGGGCGGAGCCCGCAGCGATGCGCGAAATTCTGGGTCGTGGCGAGCGCTGGATCACCGCCGGCAACGTCGGCCGCGCGAGCGGCATCGCCCGCAAGGTCGAGGGCGGCTACCTCATCTCTGGCAAGTGGCCGTTCTGCTCTGGGTCCCCCGAGGCGACCTACCTGTACGGACGATCGGTGCTGCACGGCGAAGACGGCGAACCGATGACCAGCCCCCGCGACGGCCTTCCCTATTACATCTCGGGGTACGTGCCGGCCGCCGACGTTCAGGTGCACGACAATTGGAACGGGCTCGGGCTGCGAGGCACCGGGAGTGGTGACATCACCATTGAGGAGGTGTTCGTGCCGACGGCGATGGTCAACGAGACGGGCATCTGGTCGCACCACTACGCGTCGCCACTGATGCGCGCGAACTTCAATCTCGCCGCGCACGCAGCCCACGCGCTCGGACTCGCGGTCGGCGCACTCGAGGAGTTCAAGAAGACGACGACGCTGCGCGCTCGTCGCGGCTCGTTCCGACAGGCCCGGCTCGGCAAGGAGCAGAGCAACGCGATCGCGGTCGGCAAGGCCGATGCGAAGATCCGTGCGGCCCGATTGTTCATGAACGACGTGATCTCACGCGCGTACACCGCGGCGCAGACGCAGACGCACATCGACTACGAACTCCGCGTGATGATGCACGAGGTCAATGTGCACGTCGTCGCCGAGGCACGGGCGGTCGTCGAACTGGTCTTCAAAGAGATCGGGGCCGTGGGAACCGTGAAGGGCTTGCGCATGGAGCGCATCTTCCGCGACATGATGACCGCGTCGCAGCACGCGATCGTCATCGAATCTTCGTACGACCGCGCCGGCCAGTACTGGCTCTCGAAAGATCTGGAGGACGGCCCGCAGCTCGACGTCGAATTCGGCTACGTGCGCACGCCGCACCCGCAGAACCGCGAACGGTGGAACGCATGACCGGAGCGGTGCTGCTCGCCGGCGGAACGAGTGCAGCCGGAACAGCCCTGGCGGAGGAACTCCTCCGCCGGGGCTTTCCCGTCGTCATCACCGGTCGTTCGATTCGCGAACGGATGGTGCCGGCACTCACGACGACCGATGCACGCGAAGTCGCACCCGCCGTGCGGTGCCGTGCGGATCTGACGGTGCCCCAGGAGGCGGCTGCACTGCCGCAGCGACTCGCAGATGCCGGCATCCGGATCGGCCACCTCGTGCACCTCATCGGCGGCTGGTCGGGCGGCCGAGGCGTCGTCGCGCAGACCGAGGAGCGCTTTACGGCGTTGGCTGAATCGTTCATCGCGCTCCGGCATATCTCGCGCGCCTGCATGCCACACCTGCTCCTCGGAGACGCCTCATGGATCGTGAGCGTCAGTTCTCCGCTCGCCGCGACGCCCACTGCGAACAGCGCGAACTATTCAGCGGTGAAAGCCGCGACGGAGGCGTGGACACTGGCGCTCGATGCCGAGCTCCGTGCGGGCACTCACGAAGGGGCGGCTGCGGTGGTCGTCACCGACGGGCTCGCCGGCAGAGAGGCCGGATTCGCATGCCTGGTGGCCGACATCATCGAGGCGCCGGCGAGCCGCGTCGCCGGCCAGCGCCTCCGTCACCTGTGAACTACAGCTCCTCTAGGCGTCGGCGCGCGCGAGCAACTGCTGCACGCGCCGACGCGCGGGGGCGCGATCGTATCCGCTCACCAGCGCGGCCTTCATGCGCACCGGATCGCCGAAGAAGAAGAGCTCGGAGAGCGCATCCCGGCCTGCGAACCCGGTGACCGACGCATCGAGTGCGAGCCTGAAGAGCGCGACCCGACGCTCCGCATCGACCCGCGCACCCTGCAGATAGCGCTCCAGGTCCGACCGCGCGTCGTCATCGACGAAGTCATCCGGGCTCGGCAGCGCCATCAGCCCCGATGCCGAGAACTTGCGAATGATCGCCGCGAATCGCGGAGCCACCTGCTGCGGAAACCAGTTGCGTGCCGCATTGAGTGTTTGCCAGCGCGGCACGAACACCCCGTCGGCCGTCAAGGCACCGTCCGCCTCCGCTGCCCGAATCATCGCGCGACCGATCTCGACGTGGGTGATGAGCTCCCCCAGGTCCTCCTGAATATGAGGAAACCCGTCGATCGCGATTGCCTCGGCGATCTCACTTGCCAGGCCGAGGAAGAATTCCGTCTTCGCGACAGCCCGGCAGATCGCCTGGTGGGTCATCAGCGCCGCCGCACCGGTCGCCGAGTACCATTCGTTGCGCAGCCGTGCGTGGCCGAGCATGAAGATGCGCTCATTCGGCACGAAGACGTCATCGAACACGACAAGCGCATCGGGCTCTTCGAAACGAGAGGCAAGCGGTTCATCCGCGGATCGCACCCCACGCGCCAGCGGTGCTCGTGCGTAGAACTTCAGACCGGGAGTGTCGGTGGGAATCGCGAACGCATAGGCGTACGGCGCATCTTGCGGGGCACCGCGCAGCGCGGTCGATGGGAACACGAGCAGCTCATCGGCGATCGGCCCGTTCGTCGCGAGCATGCGCGCTCCGCGCACGACGATGCCGTCGGCGCGCTCCTCGACGATGCGCGCCGCGATCCGACCGTCGCCGGCGTCCGCGTTGGGCTCCGCACGATTCGTTTGCGGTGGGAGCAGCGTGTGCGCCGCGAACAGATCGTGTTCACGCACGAAATCGACGTACGCAGCCATCCGCTCTCCGAATACGGGGTCGGCCTGCGCGAAGAACGACGTCGCGGCCCCGAGCGCGGCGAGCGCACTGTTGAGGTAGTCGCTCGTACGACCGATGAAACCGTTCGTCTCCTCGGTCCAGGCATCGAAGGCGATGCGTCGCCGCTCGAGATCGGCTGCTGACTTGGGAACCTGCAGCGCCGTCGCGAAGCGCCCGTCGGCACCGGGGGATGCGACGGTGAGTCGCTCGACGAACTCGGCGTCGTGCTGCAGATCGAACAGCCGAGCAACGGTGCGGGCCACTCCGCGAAAATGCGGGTGGTCGCCGACTCCGGTCGTGAGGCGTTCTCCATCGACGACCACGTACATGCGACGCGCGTTGAGACGTTCGAGGTACTGCGTGCCGGTGCTGATTCCCATGTCGAGTGCGCTCCTGTTTCGGGGATGTCGTCGCCGTGGCGACCTAGAACAGTTCTTCCGAGCCGCCGCCGGCTTCGGGGATCACGGTGAATTGCCCGCCGACGAACCCGAGCGCGTCTCCGCGCGAGTAGTCGAAGTTGCGCACCTCGCCGAGGAAGATGGTGTGGTCGCCGCCGTCATACGCCGCCCAGGGCGTGCACTCGAACCAGCTGATGGTGCCGCCGAGGCGCGGCGCGTACTCGCCGTCGATCCACACGGGGGCCGCGGACCCGGGCTTGCCGGCGAATTCGCTCGCGAGCCGCTGCTGCTCGGCACCGAGGATGTTGATCGTAAAGTTGGTGCCCGCGAGGGCATCGTGCGACCGTGCCGTGCGACCGATCGAGGCGAGCACGATCGGCGGATCCATCGAGATCGAGGTGAACGAGTTGATGGTGATCCCCCGACGCTCGCCCTCGGGGCCGATGAAGGTCACGACGGCGACACCCGTCGCGAACCGGCCGAGGCTGCCACGGAAGTGGTGCTGCGTCGGGTGGTAGAGATTCGAATTCGGAAGAAACCCACTCGGGTGCTGTTGATTGAGCTGCATCTGGTACTCCGTTGCGGTTCGGCGATCTCGCCCGTTTTAACTTAATTCAATATATTCATTTATACCCAATCAATGTCCCTTCCGCAATAGTTGACTCTCATCAACCAATGTCGTATAGTTGACCTTCATCAACGAAAATCCGACGACCTCGCGAAGGATCCCGCCCTCCGAATGACCACCAGCACCGCGCCCGCGCCGCACACCCCCGCACCCACCACCCCGAGCACTCCCGGCGACGGCCTGCTCACGGGCCGCGCGAAGAACCTCGCCCTGACGGGCCTGTTCCTCAGCATGGCCGTCTCGATGCTGTCGATGACCGTGGTCGGCACCTCGATGCCGATCATCATCGCCGACCTCGGCGGTAGCCAGGCCGCCTATACCTGGGTGGTCACCGCGACGATGCTCGCGTCGGCGATCTCGACGCCGATCTGGGGCAAGCTCGCCGACCTGACGAGCAAGAAGGTGCTGCTGCAGGCATCGCTGGTCATCTTCGTGGTGGGGTCGGCGCTCGCCGGCACCGCGACCGACTCGGCGTGGCTCATCGGCTTCCGCGTGCTGCAGGGGCTCGGCGCGGGCGGCTTGGGCGCACTCGGCCAGATCGTGCTCGCCGAGATCATCAGCCCGCGCGAACGCGGCAAGTACATGGGCATCATGGGCGCGATCATGGCGGTCTCGACGGTCGGCGGCCCGCTGCTCGGCGGTGCCATCACCGACGCGATCGGCTGGCGCTGGAACTTCTACGTCGCCGCCCCGATCGCCATCATCGCGATCATCGTGCTGCAGCGCACGCTGCACCTGCAGACGATCAAGCGGAAGGTGAGCATCGACTACCTCGGTGCCGCACTCATCTCGATCGGCTTCGCGAGCCTGCTCATCTGGGTCACCCTCGGCGGCACGCAGTTCGACTGGTGGTCGTGGCAGACCGTCGCAATGGTCGGCGGTGGCCTCGCGCTACTGGGCGCGGCCGTCTTCGTCGAGTTGCGCTCCCCCGAGCCGCTGATCCCGATGCACCTGTTCGCCAACCGCACCTTCACCATGTCGGTGATCGCGTCGATGGCGGTCGGTCTCGCCATGTTCGGCACCTCGGTGTTCCTCGGGCAGTACATGCAGCTCGCCCGCGGCAAGACGCCGACCGAGTCTGGTCTGCTCACCATTCCCATGATGGCGGGCGTGCTGCTCGCGTCGACGCTGGTCGGGCAGCTCATCACCCGCACCGGCAAGTGGAAGCGCTACATGGTGTCGGGCTCCGTCATCATGCTCGGCGGCCTCCTGATGATGGGGCAGCTGCGCGCCGATACCTCGTTCTGGTACGTCGGCATCTCGATGTTCGTGCTCGGCGCGGGCGTCGGCATGTGCATGCAGAACCTGGTGCTCGTGGTGCAGAACACGGTGTCGCCGAACGAACTCGGCGTCTCGAGCTCGGCGGTCACCTTCTTCCGCACCATCGGCGGCACCGCCGGCATGTCGGCGATGGGCGCCATGCTCTCGCACCAGATCGTCACGTTCATCACCGACGGTCTCGGTGCCCTCGCGAAGTCGAACCCCGAGGCAATGGCCGGCGCGAAGGCGCTCGAAGGCGGGGCGATTCCGAAGCTCGCCGAGCTCACGGCCCCGATTCGCGAGGTCGTCGAGAACGCCTACGGTCACGGCATCGGCGACGTCTTCCTCGCCGCGGCCCCGGTCGGTATCGTCGCGATCATCGCGATCGCATTCCTGCCGAACCTGCCCCTGAACACGAAGAGCGCGGCGCAGCAGCGCGCCGATCTGCAGCGCGCCCAGCGCGAAGCCGAGCTCGGCGCGGCACACTAGAAGCTATGCACGACGCCAGCGCCTCCGCCGCGCACCCCGACGCCGCAGCGCACACCGATCAGATCTCCGACATCATCGCGGAGTTCTCCGAGGTGTTCGCGTTCGCACGCACCCGCTGGGCGCGATATGCGGAAGAGGTCGACCCCGAGCTGAAGGGTGTCGGCATCATGGTGCTGCAGCTGATCCTGCGCAAGGGACCGATCACGGCGACTGGCATCAGTCAGTTGCTCGACATGGACAAGGCGATGGTCAGCCGGCAGATCACCAAGCTGCGCGATCTCGGCCTCGTCGATACCGAGCCGTCTCCCGAAGATCGCCGAGTCGTGCTGCTCACTCCGAGCCCGAAAGCGGAAGACTTGCTCGGGGCGGTTCGGGCGCAGTGGGCGCACGCGTACCACGAGCGGTTCGTCGGCTGGAGCCCCGACGAGCTCGAGCACCTGCGCGCCGCACTCCACCGCTTCAACGCGGCCTCGGCCGACAGCCTGCGAACGGACACCCCCGCCGCTCGGTGCGCACGCGATTCGCAAGCGCAGTCTGGCGATGGCGGATCACCAGACCCCGCCACGGCCTCCGCAGCACAAGCTGAGTAACCCGATCACAGCGAACACACTCGCCGTTCGCCGATCGTTCACGCGCCCGTTACCGCCCGGGCCACCGTAACCAAGTTGTGACTTATAGGGTTGGCCACATGACCACCCAGGCGCCGCTTCACGTGCAGCTGTACGAGGAGATGATCCACCGCATCCGAACGGGCGCGTGGCAGCCCGGCGACAAAGTACCGAGCGAGAAATCGCTCGTCGCCGAGTTCGGCACCTCTCGCGGACCGGTGCGCCAGGCCCTCGCCGCACTGCGCGCCGACGGCATGATCGTGGGAGGTCGCGGTACCCCGCCGCGCGTGCAGCACACCGCGCCGGCGCAGTCGTTCGATACCTTCATTTCATTCAGCGAGTGGGCGCGAGAACTCGGGCTCACGCCCGGCCAGCGCGTCATTGAGGCGAGCCGGCGCACTGCCACTGAGGAGTGCGCTCGTGAACTGCAGATCGCCCCCGACTCGCCCGTGGTCGAGATCATTCGCGTGCGCTACCTCGACGAGAAGCCGGCTATGCTCGAGCGCTCCCTCTTCCCGTACGAGATCGGCAAGCACCTGCTCGGCACCGACTTCCACCACGGCAGCGTGTACCAGGCTCTCGCGCACGTCGGCATTCTGCCGACACGGGCGCGCCACACCATCGACGCGATCGCCGCGCACCCGCTCGAGGTCGAGCAGTTGCACATCGCCCCGGGCAGCCCGCTGCTGCGCGTGCGCCGCCTGGCCTACAACGAGTTCGGCATCGTCATCGAGAGCGCCGACGATCGCTACTTGCCGACCATGGCGACGTTCGTGATCGAGAACAGCGCGAAGCACCGCAACCCGCTCTCGCGTCAGGCGGCAAGCCCGGCAACCGGCCTCCTCGCCACCTACGATCCCGGTCTGGGGTAGTTCGCCGCACTCGGGTGCTGCGCCGCAGCGCCCGCAGCCCTAGGCCGCAGCGAGCACCGGCAGCGCGAGATCGCTCATCGCGGCGGTGACCATGATGGGCAGGTGATCCGACGTGCCGCGGTCGAGCGTGCGCACGCTCGCGATGTCGAGACCCGATGAGGTCGCGAAGTCGAAGTGACCGCGGAACATCTTGTAGCGCGTGTACGTGCGCTTATCGCTGAGGCTGAGCTCGTAGCCGGTGTCGCGCATCTCGGTATCGAGGCGCCCTTTGAAGACCGGGTAGTTGTAATCGCCGACCATCAGCGCGGGCAGGCCCGGCCCGAGCTGGCGCAGCTCGGCGAGCGCGGCGTGGATCTGGTGTCGTCGCAACGAGTTCAGCGCGGTGAGCGGTGCGGCGTGGAACGAGGCGACGACGAGGTCGCGCTGCATCTCGGAGTCGTGCAGGCGCACGCCGAGCAGACGCTCGTGAGCGGGCGCGAGCAAACGGTCGTGCAGCGACTTCTTGAGCTGGAACGTGTGCGCTGATCGCGTGTGAAAGCGCTCGTCGCGCACGTACATGGCAAGGCCCAGCCGGTTGCGCTCGGTGGCGTGCACAAGCGAGAGGTGCCCGAGGCGCGCCGGCAGCGCGACCGCTTCGGCCTCTTGCAGGCACAGCACGTCGACGCCGTGATCTTCTGCGAGCGCATCGAGCTCGCAGACGGCACGGTTCTTGCGCAGGTTGTAGCTGATGACCTTCATACTCGGGCCTCCACTGGGTTGGCGCGGGCCGTTCGGCAGCCCGACAGATGCCACACTACGCCCGTCGACCTGTGGAATCAGCGAGTTCTGGCTGACAACTCGTTCAGGTGCGTGAACGTTCGGGGTGCCGCGTCACCGAACCCTCCCGCTCAGCCGAGCTGGTGCAGACGCACCTGCAGGGTGCCGATGACCAACTGCTCGGTCGCCGGGGCGATGCGGCCGGGCTCGAGCGACGTGGTCGCGCCCCCGGCGTCGACGAGAGCGACGCCGTTGGTCGACTGCAGGTCTTCGATCGTCCATTCCTCGCCGTCGCGGCGCAGGCGCGCGTGCGACTTCGACATGGTGCGGGTCGGGTCGGTGATCTGCAGCACCGTCGCACCGTCACGGGGCTCCGGCTTGCGCCCCACGATCACGTCGTCGCCGACCAGTTCGAGCGTTTCACCGTCAGGGAGTTCGATGCCCCAGCGCGCACGGCGGGAGACGACGACGGTGTGGTCTTCGTCGAGACCCCCCGCGTCGGGCATCGGAGCCGGCGCGACGGGAGCGGGCACCCCTGCCGTCGCGGGTTCGAACGATGCGGGAGCCGCAGCCGGCTCCAGTACCGGAGGAACCGTGGGAGCCACGGGCGCCGCAGGAACGACTGGTGCCGCGGGTGCCAGACCGATCGCGGGCGCCGCCGGAGTCTCGCGGTCGAAGATCGACGGCTCAGGCGCCTGGGGCGTCTGTACCTCGGGGGCCAGCGGGGTCTGCGATTCGGGCGCGGGGTTCGCAGAGGCGAGCGTCGGGTAGCTCGGTGCGGGCGGTTCGACGGCCGGAGTCACCGGCGCCACCGGCACCGCCGAGGCGGGCGGCTCGGGCAGAATCAGCGGGCCCGATTCGCCTTCGACATTCGACTCCTGCACGGCGGGCCAGGAGAACGGCTGGGGTGCCGCGACACCACCGAGGGGCGCGGGCGCTGCGGGGGTGTGCCCCTCAGCGGCGAGACGCGCGTAGTCGCCCTCGGTCGTGTTGCTGAAGCCCCAGTTGTTGGGCAAGGGCGCCTGCGGCTGCGCAGGCGCAGGCTCGGCCGGAGCCCCGAAGAGCCCGCCAGACGCAGGGGCACCGGGAGCCGGCGGCACCGCCGGCTGGGCTGCCTGCGCCGGCTGCGCCCAGGGGTCGGCAGCGGCCGCCGGGTAGCCGGCGGCCGGCTGTTGCGGAGCCGCCGGCACCTGCGGGGCCGCCCACGGGTCGGCCGCTGCCTGAGCCTGAGGCTGAGCCACCGGCGGCAGGCCCTGCCAGGCGGGGTCGGGCTGCTGCGCACCGAATGCTGCAGGATCTGCCGCACCCTGCGGCGCGAATCCACCGTAGCCCGGGGGCGCCTCGGCGCCGTAGCCCGTCGCGCCGGACGCGGCGGCGCCGGACGCGGCGGCGCCGGGGTAGGCCGAGTCGTGTCCGCCCACGGGGTAGCCCTGGTCGCCGTACTCGCGATCCCGCAACTGCGACCCGAAAAGTGTGGCCCACAGCGGCGGTATGAACGCACCGAGCACGGTGAAGCCGGCGCCCTTGCCGAATTCACTGTTGATGCGGTGGATGGCGATGATCGAGACGACGAGCACGACGATGCTCAGACCCGGGATGAAGCCCAGCAGCACGAGCCAGCCGGGCAGGCCCCCGCGCTGCACGAGCTGCCACTGGTTCCACACGGGAATCCAGCCCCAGCCCGACGGCAGACCGAGGTACGGGAAGAGTCGCGACAGCGCCCACAGGTACCACACGTAGAACGCGAGGCCGACGAGCGACCAGATGCCGAAGACCAGGAAGAAACCCGCGCCGAGCTGCGTCGAAGTCTCGTAATCCATCACTCACTCTTTCCCGCTGCGCGATGTTGGCCCGGGCCGGCCGAAGATGTGCCGCAGCTGCATCCCTGACAGCGTATCGGTCAGCGCCGCATTCGAGAATCCCGAGTGCGGGCTATTGCTGACCGGTGTGTTCCGTTTCCTGCGTCGTCGGAGCATACGCGAGCTGCACGATCTGGTGCCCGCGGGCACGCGACACGACCTGGGCACGGCCCGGTGCGCTCGGGATCGCCTTGACCTTGCCGATCAGTTGCCCCTCTTCGGGACTGCCGCTCAGCAGTACCCCGGTGACTCCGAGATCAGTCATGCCCTGCAGAATCGGATCGTAGGCCGCGCGCGAGGCGCCACCCAGACGTCGCGTCACGATGACGTGCAGCCCGAGGTCGCCGGCCTGCGCGAGCAGCTGCGCGAGCGGCGCCGCCGGGTTGCCCTGCTGCGTGGCGACGAGGTCGTAGTCATCGATGAGCACGAAGCCCTCCGCGCCCGTCCACCAGTTGCGCGCGCGCAGCTGGTCGGCGGTGACGTCGGGGCCGGGCAAGCGGTCGCGGAAGAACTCGACGAGCTGCGCGACGGCGCCGGCGGTCTGGTCGGCCGTCGTGAGGTAGGCGCCGAGGTATTCCTCGGGAATTTCGCCGAGGTGCGCACGACGGTAGTCGATCATGAAGATGCGTGCCTGGCCCGGTTCGTAGCGGCGCGTGATCTCGTGCATGATGCCGCGGAGCATCGACGACTTGCCCGATCCCGAGTCGCCGTAGAGGTACAGGTGCTGCTCGCGATCGGGGTCGATGCCGACCGGGGCGAGCTCGGCCTCGTCGAGGCCGAGCAGCAGCTGCTTCGCATTGGCGGACGGGTGCTCGCGCAGCTCGGCGAGCGGCAGGCGCTCGGGTAGCAGACGCAGTTTGGGGCCGTGCTCGCGCTGCCAGGCGCTGCTGATCTTGGCGACGAGGTCGTCGACACCGTCAACGAGGGTCTCGGCGCCGGGCTCCCCGTCGATGCGCGGCAGTGCCGTGAGCATCTGCAGGCCGGCGGGGTCGAGGCCTCGCCCGGGCAGCGCCGAGACGTTGGCCGCCGCGCGGCGGTTGACCTCGGAGTCGGAGGCATCACCGAGCCGCAGCTCGATGCGCCCGCCGAGCAGGTCTTTCACGTTCGGGCGAATGTCGAGCCAGCGGCTCGCGGTGAGCACGAGGTGCACGCCGAAGCTCAGACCGCGCGCCGCGAGCTGCTGCACGGGCACCTCGAGCGACTCGTAGTCGCTGCGCAGCGTGGCCCAGCCGTCGATGACGAGGAAGATGTCGCCGTACCCGTCGTCGACGAGCCCCTGCGCACGTCGGGTGCGATAGGTGTCGATCGAGTCGATGCCCTGCGCGCGGAAGTAGGCCTCGCGGGCGTTGAGCAGCGAGGTCACCTCGGCGACCGTGCGGCGAATCACTTCGGGTTCACCACGGGTCGCGAGTCCCGAGAGGTGGGGCAGGTCGCGCAGACCCGCGAAGCTGCCACCGAAGTCGATGACGAACACCTGCACCTCGTGCGGTGTGTGGGTCAGCGCGAGCGCCGAGACGAGCGTGCGTGCTGCGGTGCTCTTGCCCGAGAGCGGCGCGCCGACGATGGCGACGTTGCCCGCGGCTCCCGAAAGGTCGAGGGTGAGCACGTCACGGCGCTGGTAGAGCGGCACGTCGACGATGCCGACCGGCACCGTGAGGCGGCGGTGCTCGCGCCACCGCGGCGCGAGCAACCCGAGCTCGTAGCTGACGGCGAGCTTGCCGAGCAGCTGGTCGAGGGTGGCCGGCTCTTCGAGCGGCGGCAGCCAGACCTGGTGGGCGGCCGGGCCGAGGCCCGACATCCGTGAGACGGCGAGTTCGAAGGTGCTGCGGGTCTCTTCGGGCTCGCTCGCGGCGAGCTCTTCGGCGCGGCGCTCGGCCTCGGCGTTCGCACGTGCGGCCTCGACTGCGGGGTCGGTGAGCTGCTGCGCCGCCGCGGTGAACGGGGTGATGCGCACGGTGCCACCCGCGGTGGCGCCAGAGTCGCCTGAGGTGATGGCACGTCTGGCGGGCGGCGGCCCCGAAACGTAGGCGGCGCGGAACTGGGTCAGGTTGTCGTCGCTGCCGACCTTGAGCAGACCACCGCCCGGCTCTTGCGGCAGGTGGTACGCGTCTGGCACGCCGATGACGGTGCGCGACTCGGCCGCCGAGAACGTGCGCAGACCGATGCGGTACGAGAGGTGGGTGTCGAGGCCCTTGAGGCGCGACTCTTCGAGGCGCTGCGAGGCGAGCAACAGGTGCACGTGCAGCGAACGGCCAAGCCTGCCGATCGCGACGAACGACTCGATGAATTCGGGCTTGGCGCTCAGCAGCTCCGAGAACTCATCGGCGACGATGAGCAGCGCGGGCAGCGGCGGCAGATCGGAGCGGCCGTTCTTGCGCGCTTTCTCGTATTCGCCGACGTTCACGAAGTTGCCCGCGGAGCGCAGCAGCTCCTGGCGCCGCGTCATCTCGCCCTGCAACGCGTCCTGCATGCGGTCGACGAGGCTGATCTCCTCGCCGAGGTTGGTGATGATCGCGGAGACGTGCGGCATATCGGCCATGCCCGCGAACGTCGCGCCGCCCTTGAAGTCGACGAGCACGAAGTTCAGCTGCTCGGGCGAATGGGTCAGCGCGAGCGACAGCACGAGCGTGCGCAGTACCTCAGACTTGCCGGAGCCCGTCGCACCGATGATGAGGCCGTGCGGGCCCATGCCCTGCGAGGCCGATTCTTTGAGGTCGAGGATCAGCGGGGCGCCGTTCGTATCCTGGCCGATGGGCACGCGCAGCCGGTCGCGCTCCGGCAGGTACCGCCACTGCTGCTCGAGGTCGAGGTCGCGCACGTCGGGCAGGTCGAGCAGTTCAAGCAGCTCCTGCTGGCGCTTGCTGGCTCGGGTTGCTGATCCGCCACCCCCACCCTCGCGGTGCAGCGGAGCGAGCCGCCGAGCCACTGCTTCAGCCTCGACCACGCTCATGTCGTCGGGGGTGATCTGCTGCGAGCCGGTGCGCCCCTCGGCGACTTCCGCGGAGCCGGAGCTCACGCGAATGCGCGCCGTGTTGGGGTCGTCGTTGTCGTCCCAGGTGTTGGGGAGGTCGAGTACGGTCACGCCCTGCAGCCCGCCCGCGAAGACTGAGTCGCTCGGCGGCACCGACGCCCCGTCGACGACCACGAGCAGATGCGGGCCGGTGGTTGCCGGGCCGTCGAGGCTGAACCGTGGCCGCTCACGCAGGTCGGCCGGCAACATGCGCAGCAGGGTGTCGAGATCGGAGCCGATCATGCGCGCCGGCCCGAGGGAGTCGCGCAGGCGCGACGATTGCGCGTGCGGCAACCACTTCGCCCACTCCCAGTGCGGCAGCGCTTGCGGGCTCGCCGCGATCACGATCTGCAAGTCGTCAGGGCTCTGCAGCGCGGCGGCATGAGCGATGATGCCACGCGCCAGACCGCGGATGCGCTCGAGGTCGTCACCGACGACTTGCACGCTGCGGTAATGAGACAGTCGCAGATACGTGGGCAGGTCGGGTTGCGTCTCATGGGTGACCAGGAAGCGGTGCGCGGCGGTCGTGGCGACCGGATCGAGATCGGCGATCGGAGGGAGCTCTGGGGCGACCAACGACAGGCACAACGGCTGCTCGCTGGTGCCGATGCGCACGGCGAGGTGGTCATCGGTCTGAGCGTCGCGCTCCCACACGCGCGCGCCATCTTCGACGAGGTACGTCAACGCTTCGGGAGCGGGGTACCGCCAATTGCGTTCGCGTCGCTGCGCTTTCGCCGCGGTGCGCACGGTGTCGCGGAGCTCGCGGAGGTAGGCGAGGTACTCCCTGCGCGAGCTCAGGATCGATGCCTGACGCGTCGCACGCTGGCGCCAGCCGTTCACGAACACGAACCCCAGGGCGCTGATGAGGAACATGCCACCGGTGATCCAACCCGTGGGGCCCGCATTGCTCACCGACACCATGATGATCGCGCCGACGCTGCCGAGCATGGGGAGTGCAGAGGTGAGCAGATTGCTGCCGCCCTCGGCAGGCTCGATCTCGGGCGGCGCCTGCAGTGTGACGCTGCCCGATGGCACGCGCGGTGGCGCGAGACGGCTACTCATCTACGTGCTCCCCCAGCTTCAGTGCGGCCGCGGTTCCCGCTCCGCAGCCATCGGTTCAGCGTATCAATAGTGATTGCAACTACATCGCGCGGGCGCATTCCGTTGAAATCAGGGCGGCGTCGCGCTCTCATCCATTCAGTCTTCTCGACTACCTGTTCGAACGGCGATTGACGTGGCCGCGGCCCGAGTCCACCTCTCGGAGAGCTGAGTTACGCTTTCAGAAATTCGTTCTTGCACACGTGCAATTGACGAGATCAACTCACCGAGGTGATCGAGGTTCCAACCTTTTAGCGAACGCAAGTTCTTCCAACTGGCGCTCGGAGGATATTTCACTCATTTCCCATACTCCGATGCGTTCGCTGAAGGCAAGGAAAGCTGTGCGTTGCGTCGTCGTGATCGGGCGACAGCGATAGGAGCGATGATTGCCGTGGCGGCCACTCCAAGAATTGGAAGTCCAACTACCGCAACCATAAACATTGTGGTTCCGTCGAAGCTCCAGGGCTCATCGTCGGAGCCTTCTGGCCATACACGATCTGCCATGGGTACGGTTGCCCACGTGCAGTTGGAGAGATCAGGTGTCGGCTGCGATGTCGTGCCCGACCCACACCTCGGATCATCACTACTTTTCACAAATAGTGGGTTCTCGTCAGGGTACTGAGTGGGATCCTGTTGCAACATCGCAACTGGATTAACAATGCCGTATCCGTACAGTCGATCCAGCCACCCCGGATCCTGCAAAATACCCTTTCCGGTCGTCCGAACCATTGCCTGCAAGACTTGGTTTGCGGTGGCGTCAGGGTACTTTTCGAGCCCCAGAGCGATAGTTCCGGCAACGAGAGGAGTAGCGACGGAACTCCCCGACACTGTCCCGGAAGCCCATGTAGTCCCATCAGAAGGACCCAAGAGCTGATAGGCGGGACCCGAGAAACCCATATTATCTAGGCCACGCTGCGTCTGCAGGTCACCCGTTGTCGGATCAATACCGATGATTGGCTCACCTTGATAGTCAACCCCGCCGACCGCGACAGTGCCGTTCAACCGTGCTGGCAGGAGTTGCAAAATATCCGCCGTCGTACCATCGGGGTTGAGCGTACCCGCAACAATGGGGATGCCCGCCCGAAGCGCGAGGGTTGCAACTGGAGACCAACTCAACATCGACCAGACCGATGACACCGAAGACACGCTGATGATGTCGGCTCCGTCGGCAATGGCCTGCTTTGCTGCGACCGCTATCGAATAGTCGATCGAAACGTCAGTTTCGCTTTCGTAGTCTTCAGCGTCGAGATCGAACTTTTCATCGGCGCCGAACTCTTGAGTGATGGGATTGTATCCGTCACATGTCGCGGCACCGCTCTCGTCGGTGGGCCCGTCTGCCGCGTAAAACAGCACCCGAGCGTCAGGAACGATTCCCTGAGTACCTGCTCCGCCATCAGCAGCGACACCATTGCCTACGAGCATCGACACCACCGATGTTCCGTGTGCTCGCGCGGGATCGTCGGTGGTAGTTAAAAACTCTTCGCCGGTGGCACGATCGCGGCAAAACTGACCACGAACTTCGATGTCCGCGCCCTGCAGTTCTGCCGCTTCAAGGTTGATTGCGTCATCGATCACCGCAATGGTGATGCCTTTCCCGGTCAACCCCTGCTCGCGAATCTGATCAAATTTGAGCCGCTGCGTGTACCACAGTGCGCTCGCCCGCTCATCATCACTCATCGCGGCGTTCGCAGTGCTGCTGCCGATAAACACTGTCCCCAGGCCGAAGAATGCAACGATGACACCAGCAACTATGGCCCGAATCATCAGGAGTCCTCCTCAGATGCTTGCACGCAATCTTGCTGAACCTGTCCCGGCAAGCAGGAGGCATTCGAACTGCAGTTCACAATCGGCCAGCCAAGGTCTCGCGAATCGCCAACGTCCGAACCACCAGCACCAGCCGCGAGTCGGGCACCGGCCGCAAGGACGGCCACACCCAGACCAATGCGCTCCGCGGAGCCGTCGAGACTAGTATCAACGCTGGGACGGCTCCCTAAACTGCCGCCTGCGCCTTCGTTTCCGCCGCCACCCCCGTTGCCCGGGTTGTTCGGATCATACGGAGGATCCACGACAGGTGGATCCCAATGGAATTCAGGAAGGCTCGGGTCAGTTCCAGTTCTTCCCCCGTCATTGCCATTGCCATCGCCGCCGTTATCTCCGGGGCCGTATGGCCACTCCGGGCCGCCCGGGAATCCCGCACCGCCGCCGAGATGGCCACCAGGACCACCCCGGTCGCTCGGCGCCCCTGCGTCCGGCGTCACATTCCATTTCTCTGGCCCACCAGGGCTTCCCGTAGACACGGGGGGCGCTTCGTACTCCACCTCAATGTTGAACTTCACAATCTCGCCCTGAACGAATTCCGACATGTCGTCGAGTGCGGCTTGAGCGGCTTGTTCACGATTCGCGCCGAAGAAATTCGCGACCGCCTCCGTGCCGCCGTTCAAGTCAACCGTCTCAAAGAATGGCACCTCCACCGTCTTGCCCTGATTCGCAGATGCAGCAAAGCACGCGTTCTCGTTCACTCCGGTGACGAGCGCTTGAACTTGATTCAACGCTCCCCGGAACACACCGAGGTTGCGCGCATGCGTTTCTAGGCGAGCAAGCGCCAGTTCTGCTGCTTCGCGCTGCCACTTGTCTCGCAGCGCTGAGACCGTCTCAGCAATCCTGCTTTGCACACTGTCAACGGAAGCGATCAAGCGCTCCACGCTATTGAGTTTCCAGTCCTCGCCGAACGCGAGTTCCTCGAGCTGGCGCTCGTACGACTGCTGACTCATCGTATTTCCTCCGCGCGTTGGCCGGTTGATCCCGACCGTCGAGATCGCTGGCGCGCCACAACGACTATGACAATGACAATCCCGATGATCAGAATCAAGGCGCCAAGAGTGAACATAATGATGCCACCCACTGACTGCATGAGTTGGGCCGCTGGGGATGACTCGGTGACGTTGTCGTTTCTCACGCCCGGCGGAAGTTGCGCTTTGACGGCATCAATCGTTGGGCCGACCGTCCATCGGCACTGCACCAATTCTCCGTTGCCCGAGACTGATGCACCTGCGCCACAGCGCGGGTCATCAGGCGACGTGACAAAGAGTGGATTTTCGTCGGGGAACTGCATCGGGTCGACACCGAGCATCGCTACCGGATTGACGATGCCATATCCGTACTGCGGGTCGATCCACTCGGGTTCTCGCACCGTTCCTTTTCCGGTACTGCTCATCATCGCGCGAATCACCTGATTCGCCGTCGCATCGGGAGTGTGTTCGAGCCCGAGTGCAATGGTTCCTGCAACGAGAGGTGTCGCGAGCGAAGTTCCAGACGCCAGTCCAGGCGACCAACCGCCCGATGATGAGGGGACGAGTATTTGATACCCGGGACCCGCGAACCCCATGTTCTGGAGGCCATCCGCCTCAGTGACATCGCCGAGTTCTTGATCGACGCCGAGAATCGGATTGCCATCGACATCGACGCCCCCCACTGCAACCGATCCGTTCAGACCAGCTGGGATGGTGTTCAGAGCTTCGTCCAGGGTCACTCCCGGGTTATTCGTCCCGGCAACGATCGGGATGCCCTGTTGGAGCGCATAGATCGCGACCGGCGTCCAATCGATCGAGTTCCACGCTGAAGCGACAGAGGAAATGCTGATGATATCCACGCCGTCTTGAATCGCTTGATATGCCGCGAGCGCGCTCGGCGCGGTCGGGAGCCCTCCGAATTCAGAGAGCCGCACGTCGCTGTCCGATGCGAATTCCCCAGTCACCGGATTGTAGGCATCACAGGTCCAGTCGCCGTCAGTGCCAGCGACGCCGTCCGAGGCGTAGAAGCGCACCGTCGCGTCGGGCACGATTCCCTGCGTACCTTGGCCGCCATCTGCGGCGACACCATTTCCGACGAGCATCGCGGTCACATCCGTCCCGTGCGCGCGCTCCACGTCATCAGTGGCCGCAGGCAGCTCCGACCCTGATGCCCGATCGCGACAGAACTGACCTACCACCTCGACGTCGGCGCCTTGCAACTCGGCGACCTCAGGATTGATAGCGTCGTCGATTACCGCAATGGTGATCCCTTTTCCAGTCAAGCCAAGGTCGCGCACGTCGGCCAGCTTCATTCGATCGGCATACCACAGGCCTGATGCTCGCGTGCTCGCGTCCACGTCGGCAAATGCCGGTGCAGCCAGTGCGCCGACTCCGAATGCGACGAGCAGCGCCACTGCGCACGCAATGGTCGGATGACGTCGCGTCACCAATTCGTCCTAACGTTGTCGTCGTTCGTGCGTGGCTGGGGTGTAGCCGGCTCGCGCCCCGGGTTACTGAACTTCTGCATTTCCGAAGCGATGTCAGCATCGAGCTCCTGCAGTTCTTCAAGGATCTGGCCGGCAATGACACAATCCTGGCGAATCTTCGCGAGTCGCGCCGCGAACTGCGCAGAGTAGTTCGCCCCGATGTATTGGAGTGCAGTTACGTAGGTTTGCCCACATGCGGCGCGCGTACCGCTGACGTCTTGCAGTTCACCGCTCGACGGCGCGTTCGAATCGTAATTCTGCAGCGCTTTCATGATCTCGGCGGAGTCACTGCTGACGGCCAAACGTTTACTTTCGGACACTTGTGCTTCCCTCCAGCGCCATACCCGAACGTTTGGATTCTCCGAACACGAGAACCAAACACAGTGCGGCCCGAGTCGCGACGTATCGCGTTGACCTGGGCCGCACTCCGCGACTAGCCGGCGAAGCGGCCAGCGTTGCGAGCATCGCTCGCGTTATACGCCTGAGCGATCTGCTCCGTGTTGCTCGAGATACGCTCCAGCAACGACTGCAGCTCGTTCAACGACTGCGTCCACTGACGCTGCGCCACGTCATACGAGTTCTGCGCCTCGCCACTCCACGCTCCGCGCAGCTTGGCAACCTCAGACTCCAAACGCTCGATCTCCGAACGAATCCCCTGCGCACCATTACGAATCTGACCCGAAAGTGCACTGACCTGTGCGGTCTGCACCGACATCGACTGCATGCTCATGATTTCTCTATTCCCCTAGAAGTCGCGTCTGTACTCAGTTACCGGACATCATCGCGCCGAGGCCCGAGATCGCCTGCTGGTGCTCCTGCTCCGTCGCAGCCTGATCCTGCTCCGTGCCACGCAGAGAGTTCTCAAGATCGACGAGCACGTTATTGAGCTTCACCGTCTCAGCATCCCAACGCTGCATCAGCTGCGTGAACGCACCCGCCGCGGAACCCTGCCAGTACCCGCGAAGCTGCTCGATATCGCCGCGCACCTTCTTCGTCTGCTGGTCAATACCGGCCTTCGCCTCAGCAACAGCCTGCTGGCCCCGGCGAAGTGCTCCCTCTTCAGCTGCAATGGTCTGAACCATATTGTTCCCCTTGAGTTCAATGTTGCGCGCACCGCAACGATGCACACGTTTCCCTAAGCGTCACGCCAACAGGCGAAGCCACCACACACGACGCTACGCGAAGCCACCACCCAAACCCAAATTATTGCAGCAACTAATTGAGGTGTGCGTTCTGATCAGGAAAGACGCAGAATTTCCCCCGCTTCGTGTTTACCGATCGCATACGCAGTAATGCCTGACGCCGCGCCGGGTCCCAGCAGCGATCGATGCCGCTCGGGGGCGGCAGTCCAGGTGTCGATGAATGCGATCAAAGCTTCATTGCGTCGCTGATGTTCCGGAGTGGCTCGGAACGCCCCCGCCTCGACGTTCACACTTCCTCTCTGAAACCGAAGTTCAAGCAGGTGAGCGGGTTGAGGAAAGGTGCGGGCGTGATCGACGATCATGACGAACTCGGAAGCCGCATGGGGTCCGCTTCGTTCAGTGGCAATCAATCCTTGCGCGTAGTCAATCACCACGCGCTTTCGAGCTTGAGTGATGATGATCGGAATGGTCACTGCGTTGACAACCAGCAGGATCACTATCAGCCAGACCACTCCAGCCACCGTGTGCTGAAACCACAGTGCGGTTAGTGCGCGAACCCCCAGCAAAAGAACGAAGAGACCGTTGAGTCCTCCCCAAATCCACCACCACGGTGCAAGACTTTGCTGTCGAAACGTCGCCTTGGGTGAACTATCGATTCGGGAATGCCATTGGCCGTATTTCTCGTCATTCAAGCGCTGCCACCAGGCTGTGCAAGGTCGCCATACAGTTCTCGCAGATCCGCCGAACAATCGACGAAGCGGCTCTCGCCAGTTCGCTCGAGCACCAACTTGTCATTGATCTTGACGGAGCACGTCATTCTCGTTGCGTCGGAATCATTCGCTTCAATGTTTGCAAAGAATTGCAGCGTGCTTTGATCGGTGCGAATCATCGTGTGGAAGTGATCTGTGGCCCTGACCTCGGCCACACCCACCGTGCTCTCTCCAGGGCGAGGCTCTTGAGTATGTACCACTCTGAAATCTCCATCCGCGCGAACGCTGAGTTCAACTTGCAGTTGTGTCTGATTCCCTCCCAAGGCCGCCGCAGGCATGATCATGAATGTCACCACCCAGGACACTGCGATCAGCACCCCGAGTAGGAGGGAGCATCCCCCGGCAATGAGCTTCGCATTCGCTAAGCTCATTTTCCTTTCGCGATGCGCTGCCACGAGGCAGACGATGAACGCCGCGATACCAATCGGGAGACCAACAAGCCAGAGCCGCATCCAGAAGATGCCTACCAGGTTCGCAATCAGACTGGCCCCCACCAAGCACCATGCCGTTGTTGAGATGCCCGCTGCGCCCTTACCTTTCGGTGAATTGTCCGCGCTCGCTGTTCGGTGCTGCATCAGATCACCCATTTCAGACCTATACCCGTGGAAGCTCAAAGATTAACCCTTGCCCCTCACGAACGATCGCAGCGAAACGTTGCTCGACAAAGTCGTGAGAGGCGACGTAACGCACCGTGACACGGTCAGGCTGCGACTCACCGCCGTCTGGAGCGATCGTGACCGATTCAACCTTGAGTAGGTGCACGAATCTCTCGGGCGTCAACCCTTCGGGTGTGTGCACAGGCGCGCTCGCTCGGTAAACCTGTGCCGGAACCGAACGCTCATCATCGAGAGTTTGTCCGATCACATTTCGGACGCGCGCATCGAGTTGGTCAAAAACGTCAAGCGCCGAGTCTGCATTGTCAAGATGCTCTTGGCGCAGTCCGTGCATCGAGCCAATAACGAGATCGACGGCGATGGCTCCGTTCACGGTGCTCATGACCATAGCGGAAGAGACCGCTCCACCTTGCGGTGTGGGGCGCAACGTATCAAAGTAGCGACTCGAGGCGTTCATCGGTTAGGGCTCCCGGGTTTCGAGCTCACGCATGAGGGCTCTGACGACGGCGTCGGCTTCCGCTTCAGTTTGAAAGTAATCGTCAACGATCGCACTGAAGAGCTCCCGCCCGTTTGTGTACTCATCACGCGTCGACCTGACGCACTGAGCGAGGACCTCGTGCAGGCCGCTGATCGAAGCACTTGGGCCGTTTGCACCCAGCCCGACGGAGCCATCTCGATTCAGATAGCTGTCACCAGGAAGCACACCGAGCTCCTGGGAAGCGGTTTCGAGTTTCGCCCGCACTCGGTCCATGTTCAAAAGCACCATTTCAGCGTCGCTCGAGTCCATCGAGATCATGTCATCTCGAGGAAAATCGGCGAGCTGGTATGCATCGAGATCAAAGTCCTGCTTCGTGGATTGGACCTCCTGAAGCGCGGCACTCATCATATTTCGAATGGCGCTCTCTTGTTCATAGATCGCGCTATTTAACTCTCCAGAAGCAGTCTCAAGCCACGACATGACCGAATCGTACCCATTAGATGGGGCACCCAGAGCTTCTTCCAACCCAGTTACGGCATCCGCCGCTTTGCTCACGATACCGGCGAATGCAACTACCAGGGAGCCACCTCCAGTTGGGACGGCCGCGACGACGCCGGCAACTGCCGAGACGACGGCGAGCACGACTTCAAAAGCATGCTCGCCACTCTTCCGAGCACTTTCCAGAAATGCATTGCGAGCGCTTTCACAAATTCCTGCGGCATCAGTCCGAGCACTCGGCCAGATGCGGTTCTCGGCTGCATAAGCGATTTGCAACACGGCTGTCGCCGATCCGAGCCCGCCGACGACCTTCGAGAATTGCGCGTCATATTTATCATGAAATGGCGCCCGAAAGGAGCCACGCGTTTGTGACCCTGCCAGTATTTCGTTGACCGTGTGGGTCGCGTTCGCCATTTCCCCGTCTACGATTGCACCGGAACCAGGAACTGCGATTCCAAAAGCCGCACTTGCTCGTTCTGCAGATCCTCGAGGATCTGCAGCAGCGTCTTCTGCGGGTAACCCCAACCATTTGCTCGTCGCTGCTTCGATGCGTGATCTGATCTGGTCGAAGCTGCTTTCCAGCGAGTCGAAACCTACGCCGATTCGCTCTCCCCCTCCCCACCCATCTTCGTCGGGGGCTCGATACCAGCTGGGAACGAAGCCCCAGAGCGCGTATCGATCGGCATACTCGTAGTCGGTGAACCAGCCTTGGCCAGCCATATGCGCATCTATTGCAGCACGACGCATCTCATTGATGGTCTGTGTGATCGTGCCGTATTCCGCCAAAACTCTTGCTCCTCACACATATGCACGTTCCGCTGATCAGTACCTTCTCGGGCCAAAAACGGATAATCCCCGAGATGTCAGCCTTCGGGCGAATCGCCCCGCCTGCCCGCGCGGGAAGCGTCGGCCGCGGGACCACCATCACCCTCATCATCCAGATGAGGCGCAATGTATCCGCCCAAGCCAGATTTCTTTGTCTGCTTCTTTTCAGAGCCTCCGGCGCCGCCACCCATCATCATGCCGCCCGGGCGAGCGCCACGAGCGGCACTTGCCGCGCCTGCCGCACCAGCGCCGCCGCCGCCGCCCGTACCTGCGGCAGCTGCAGCTCCGCGCAGACCGCCGGTCAAGCCCGCAAGGCCCTGCCCCAAGCCACCGCCCGCGCCCGATCCACCGGCGCCAGCCGCGAGCCGGGCACCGGCCGCAAGGCCCGCCGCACCCAAGCCCGCCGCACCCAGACCACTGCGCACCGCGGACCCATCGAGACTGCTATCAACGCTGGGACGGCTCCCCGAACCACCGCCTGCGCCTTCGTTCCCGCCGCCACCCCCGCTGCCCGGGTTGTTCGGATCATACGGAGGATCCACGACAGGCGGATCCCAATGGAATTCAGGAAGATTCGGGTCCGTCCCAGTCCCTCCCCCGTCATTGCCTCCGCTTCCATTGCCGTTGTCACCCGGACCGCCTGGCCCTCCCGGAAAATTGGGCCCTCCGGGGAATACACCGCCCGGGAATCCGGGTGCATCTCCGCCTGGCCCACTCGACCCCGAAGGGATCCCCCACTGCGGCATTTCGACTGGCGGCGGCGTCGTCCCCCCGTCACGGGAGGGAAGGGGCTCGTAGTCAACGCGGAGTGCGGTCAGCTTCTCCGCCTCGGAACCAGCGAGCTGACGCAACTGCTGTATTGCCTTTGCTGCGGCTTCTTCCCGACCTGCGCCGAGAAAATTCGCGAAGTCTTCGGCGCCAGCATTGAGGTCGATTGTGCCAAAAACTGGAACTTCAACAGTCTTGCCCTGGTTGAGCGCATCGTGAACCCATCCGGGAACGACCCCTGACGGGAGGTTCTGCAACAGACGCTCGGCCTCGCTCTTGCGTACCGTGTTCGCACAAGATGCTGCACATGAAGTTTCACTCATCCCAGTGATCATCGACTGAGCATCATTCAACATGGTTCTCAAGCGCCCCAGGTTGGTGTGATGCACCCGCAAACGCTGCACCGCCAGGTCAGCAGCTTCACCGGTCCACTGTCCAGGCAGTGTCGTTGCCAGAGTGTCAATCCTTCTCTGAAGTCCGTCCACTGCGCTGATAAGACGACCGAGATTATCGATCTGCCAGTTTTCCCCGTATGCCAGATTCTCGAGCTGGCGCTCGAATGACAGTGCACTCATGAGCGATTTCCCCACATTTCCCCATCAATCGGTGCTTGAAGCTTCTTCGCCCGGCGTCGAGCCGCTGCGATGATCATGACGATCACTGTCGCAACGACAACAAGAAACCCGAGGCCACCCCACAAGATCGGTATGGCCCACTGCTCAACAAGTGAAGCGAGCGTGACAGGCGGCTTCACATCACCTTGGGCGAAGTCCCCGCGTACATCAGCGATGGTCGGAGCCCCAGCCCATGCGCAGGCCTCCAGTGTGTCCGTGGGTGTCGCAGTCGCGCCAGCCCCACATCGAGGGTCATCGCTACTCTTCACGAAGAGCGGATTCTCGTCGGGGTACTCTGTGGGATCTGTGCCGAGCATGCCCAGAGGACTCACAATCCCGTACCCGTAATCATCATCGATCCAAACAGCATCATGCACGGAACCTTCGCCGGTCGTTCGCACGAGTGCCTGCAGAATCTGATTCGCTGTTGCGGAAGGGAACTTTTCAAGACCGAGTGCAATTGACCCAGCTACCAAAGGGGTGGCCAGCGAAATACCAGATGAAAGCCCTGCGCCCCAGCTGCCTTGGTCGGCAGGGACAAGAACCTGATATCCCGGCGCCACGAAACCTCGGTTATCTGAACCCGGCGGAGTCACATCCTGTTGCCGTTCTTCGTCATACCAGGTAATCAAATTCCCGTCGGGCTTCACACCACCGACCGCAACGGTCCCGTTGAGCGCGGCTGGAACTACTTCGAACGACTGCTCGATCGTAGAGTCCGGGTTACGCGTTCCCGCAACAATTGGAATTCCTTCTCGCAGCGCACGCGTCGCTACTGGCGACCAGGAGATGGAGTTCCATGCAGAAGACACAGAAGAAATGCTGATGATGTCAGCCCCGTCGGCGATGGCTTGCCTCGCGGCGAGCGCCTCCGGAACGGTCAGGTTCATATCGACGCTGGGATCATCCCCGGCAATCTCTACATCGCTCTCGAACTCGCCGGTAACCGGATTGTAGGCTTCGCACCCCCAGGTGCCGTCGGCTCCAGGCACGCCGTCCGCAGCGTAGAACAGCACTTTCGCACCGGGAACAATACCTCGCGTGCCAGCGCCCCCGTCGGCTGCTACGCCGTTGCCCACAAGCATTGAGACCACATCGGTACCGTGCGAGGTAGCGGGGTCATCGGTCACTGCGGGGAGTTCCGCTCCCGTAGCGGCCTCACGGCAGAATTGCCCGCGGACTTCAATATCAGCGCCCCGCAGTTCTGCGACATCAGGATTAATCGCATCGTCGATGACTGCGATCGTTACTCCTGCCCCAGAGAGTCCTTGCGCTGCGATCTCATCAAAGCGCAAGTTGGCGGCATACCACAGGCCTTCCTGACGCCCGGCAGAGTCGATGATGGCTTGAGCTGGCGCTGCGACCATCACTGATAGTGCGGCGACGATGAGGGTGGCGGCGAACTGCCCGCTTCGCTTCACGGCTGCTTTCCTGCGGCTTTGCCAATGCTTCGAGGTACATCGACTTGCTGCAAGGTCGCTGCAATCTCTGTATCGAGATCATGCAGGGCGCTGATCGAACTCTCGGCATCCGCTAGATCCTGATGGATAATCTGCAAATAGTCGACGAACGCTCGGCTCACCGTCGAGCCAAGAATGTTCATCGCGAGCCGATAGGGGTCTTGATCAAATCCGGACGGTCCCGTAACTGCGCGCATCTCAGAAGCTGACGGCGCACCCGGATCGAATGACCCAGCGGCACGCACCGTTTGTCCTGCATCACCGGTCGCACCGATGGATGAATTTCCGGACATGTAATTGTGTTCCCTCCGACACTCGCTTGCAGAACGGTCTACGCGTGACTTCCCCCACAAGACCTTGCAACATGCGGGGCAAGGCGAGCCTGCCTACGTTCAGGCTTGCGGCACGCCGTGCCGATACATGGACTAGCCGGCGAAGCGGCCAGCGTTGCGAGCATCGCTCGCGTTATACGCCTGAGCGATCTGCTCCGTGTTGCTCGAGATACGCTCCAGCAACGACTGCAGCTCGTTCAACGACTGCGTCCACTGACGCTGCGCCACGTCATACGAGTTCTGCGCCTCGCCACTCCACGCTCCGCGCAGCTTGGCAACCTCAGACTCCAAACGCTCGATCTCCGAACGAATCCCCTGCGCACCATTACGAATCTGACCCGAAAGTGCACTGACCTGTGCGGTCTGCACCGACATCGACTGCATGCTCATGATTTCTCTATTCCCCTAGAAGTCGCGTCTGTACTCAGTTACCGGACATCATCGCGCCGAGGCCCGAGATCGCCTGCTGGTGCTCCTGCTCCGTCGCAGCCTGATCCTGCTCCGTGCCACGCAGAGAGTTCTCAAGATCGACGAGCACGTTATTGAGCTTCACCGTCTCAGCATCCCAACGCTGCATCAGCTGCGTGAACGCACCCGCCGCGGAACCCTGCCAGTACCCGCGAAGCTGCTCGATATCGCCGCGCACCTTCTTCGTCTGCTGGTCAATACCGGCCTTCGCCTCAGCAACAGCCTGCTGGCCCCGGCGAAGTGCTCCCTCTTCAGCTGCAATGGTCTGAACCATATTGTTCCCCTTGAGTTCAATGTTGCGCGCACCGCAACGATGCACACGTTTCCCTAAGCGTCACGCCAACAGGCGAAGCCACCACACACGACGCTACGCGAAGCCACCCGATCGTGGCAAATGAATTCGCCTACGAATTTTGTCACACGGCTGGCAGCGCAGCACCCGCCCACTTGTCACCGTAACGCAGCGGCAAACGGATCTCGTGTCTCGCTTCCACCGGCGAAACTTGAGGTCTGCACCTGCACTGCGACCGGGTTTGTGGACCCCTCCAGCGTCACTTCGAATGCGTATTTTCCTCCGAATGCCGCGAAAGTGCCCTGAGGAAGTGCTCCTTCGCCGGGATCGCCCGCCTCGTTCACAGCGGCGGACACATCAATACCGGCGATACGTACCACTGCATTATCCGGCACTCCTGCGAACGAGATCCCAGCATCTTCCCGATCGAGCTTCATCACGTAGAAGGGCTCCTGAGCACCCGCCGGGTCGACCCGTTCCATCTGAAGCTCTGTAGAGACCTGTCTATCGCCCAGAGAATAGGTCACCTTGGCGGACATGCCTGTGACCCCAGACTCCCGCGCCGTAACGCTCGCCAGCTGTGGCCGCTGCGTAACTTCCCCGTACACCTCATCAGTGAGCAGAGCTCCCTCGACAGAGCCGGGATCAACATTGAGGTCGGTCATCGCAGATGCGGCTTCGCTCTCGCCAGTCTGCAAATATTCGAAGAACTGCCGCACTGTCGCCTCGGCTTGGGCTTCCTCCGCCGACGACTCAGGAAGATCAACGGTGACTGGCGGAGCCGAGCATGCCGCCAAACCGAGCGCGCATGCTGCAGCGAGCACCGTGAGACCCCCCGCCCGCCACTGCCGCATTACAACTCCCCCGTGATCGTCGCCACGGTAAAGCTTCGCTCCCCGATGCGCACGCTCGCACCGTCGTCGAGTCGCGTGCGCGCACCAGGGGCCAGCGGGCTTGATGCCCCGGTGTCGTCGATCATCTGTGATCCGTTCGTCGAACCGAGATCGGTGACCCACACGCTGTCGCCGCGATATTCGAGTCGCAGATGGGTCTTCGAGACGGAACCGGCAGGGTCCTCGACGGCCACGAGCTGATCTTCCGCCGACGCCGCGTCGGGTCGACGCCCCAGGTTCGCCTCGGCGGGGATGCGCAGCTGGGCACGCTGCCCGGTGTCGAACGTGAGCAACAGCATCGCTCCGATCTCGCGTGGCGGAGGTGCGGCGGCGATCGGAGCATCGACCGTGACGACGCCCGGAGGCAGCGCGGGTGCCGGAGCCTGCGCTGCCGAGGCGGCGACTGGCGCTGCGGCCACGCGCGGCGCCGTGGTGGGCTGGTGCACGACCTGCGGCGCTCCGCCAACTCCCCAAACAGCTCCTGCAGGCGCGACCGATGCAATCGCGGCGAGTGGCGGCGCGGGCGTGGTCGACAGCGCACCCGGCACCGGCGCAGCCGCACCTGTGTTCGTGGGCACCGCTTCGACCGGCGCCTGCTGCGCCCACGCGGCCGCACTGTTCGACCAGGCCTGGCGCTCGGCGGGCGTGGGCACCTTCACGACGAGCGTGCGACCGGCGCGATCTGCCCAGCTGCGCCCCATGCGCGCTGGATCAGCAGCACTGGTGGCGACCACACCCCATCCCCCGATGAGCGCGATCAGACTTCCCGCACCCTGCACGAGTCCGCGAACGAAGCCGCGACCAACGCCTGGGGAGAATGGCGCATCGTCACGCGCGGTGCGCTGACGCAGGAGCAGGTTGCCGATGGTCGCACCGGTGCGCGCTTCGATGACGAGCAGAATCACTGCGAGTTCGATGACGACGATGACCCCGATGAGCACGCTGCGCGTAGCGATCCAGACGCCGGCCGCGATCGCGAGGCAGACGAAGGCATCGATCGAGTAGGCCGCAAGACGCGCTCCCACGCCAGAGGGTCGCGCCCAGGCGCGCGAGCGCGCGAGGGCACCGGCGAGGCGAGCATCGGCGGCGGTGCGAGCCGGTGGGCGCGTCGGCTTCGGTGTCCTCACCGGTCGACCCGAGGGCTGCGGTCGCTGCCGCGCACGCTGACCGACCGGAGCGGCAGCTGCTTGGGGTACCGGGGTGCCCGGTCGCATGCGCACCGCCGGAGCACTGCCGAGCGGCGGCTGCGTCGATTGGGGAGCCGCTTGCGCCTGGTGCGGCGACTGTGGCACGCCTCGTGCGTACTGCGGTGCGACTGGAGTGGGTGGCGATCCGGCACCGCGCGCTCGGCGCGCACGCCCGCGTGCGTCTTCGCTCATGCGGCAAGCACCCCCTGCAGTAGATTCAGCGTTCCGGCCGCGAGCACTCCTGCGGGCAGCACGAGGGCGACGGCGATGCTGTCCACGATATCGCCCGTGCGCGACCATCCGAGAGACCGGTCCCCGCGGGCCAGGGGCAGGATCGCGGCGGCCGCGACCAACCCCGCCAGCAGTGCGCCGCCGGCGACCAGCAGACTGACCGAGAGCGTGAGGTGCGGTGCACTGAGCACTACGAGCATGACGAGCCCGGCGATCACCGCGACCCGAGGAGGCGTGCGCAGGCTTCGCGCCGCCGTGCGTCGTGAGGTGAGCAGCAGCCCCAGCACCGTCCAGGCAACAAAGGCCGAGCCGGCGATAATCTGCACGAGATCACCGCTCGTCAGTGGCACGATGGCGGCAGGAATTCCGAGGGCGGCGACCACCGAGAGCATGAGCACCGTGGCGTCGAGCCGCGCCTCGGCGAGCGCCAAGACTCCGGTGACGCGATCCCGATCGACACTCTCGATGAACTCGGGAACGCGCCCTCGCACCGTCCACCGCAGCGACATGAATCGGCCGTAGTCGATGTGGTGGCCGGGGTCGACGCCGACGAGCAGACTCGGCGCGGCGCGCACGCCGACCGTTGCCAGTGCGGCGCACATGATCAGCAGTTGCGCCGGCGACCAGCCCAGCGCCGGGCTGACGAGCGCGAGCACCGCGACCGTCGCACTGATCACGACCAGCGGTGTCGCAGCAGCCTGCAAGCGAGGCGACACCGCCATGAAGCCCAACAGCGCCGCCAGCACCGAAATCGCCGCCGCGGCCACGGCGAGCGCCAGGCCCGGTGACGCCCCGACCGCCGGCAGCACGGCCGATGCGGCGGCGGCACCGCCGAGCCCGACGGCCGCAGCGACGAGGCTTCCCCGTGCGCGGCGCCGGCTTCCCGCAGCGACAGCGGTCACCACCGCGGCGAGCGCGAGCACTGCGACGGTCACCCAGCGCCACTCGGGCACAACTGCGGCGAGTACGGCGGCCGCCGCGCCGAATCCGAGGAGCGCCCAGGGCGCAGCGCTCGCGCGTCGGAGCGCATCCGCCTCGGCACGATCAGACGTCGACACGTGCAACGGACCCGCCACGGCGTACAGCCCGCCCTCGCGCAGCTCGGCAGCAGACGTCGCCGCATCGACGGCTGCGCCGTCGGGTCCGAGCACGCGGTCTGTCGCAGAGAGATGAACTCCCACTGCGGCGAGCGCACCGGCGAGTGCCTCGTTCTGAGGCACGACAAGGTCGTGCCGGTTCCCCGCCGCTTCGAGCGCGATCCGGCGCAGGCGCGGCGCAGGCTGACTCACGCCACACAGTGTAGCGTCGCACTCGCACCCAAGGCGGGGGCGGACGCGGCGGCGCGATCCGCACTAGGATGCTGCTGGTACCTGGGGAACATCCATTGATCGCACGGGGAGGCAGTGCGTGAGTGCAGAAACGACCGACGCGAGCGTCGTCGTACGCGTGTCGGTGGTGCACGGCGAGCGCCGTGTCGATCTCGTCATTCCGGGGCGCCTGCCGCTGCTCGAAGTGCTTCCGGGCATCGCGCGCGGGCTCGGTGTGCTCGATGCCACGCTGCTGCACGGCGGCTACCGGTTGACGCGCGCCGATGGCGCCGAGCTCGACCCGACGCGCGGGGCCGTGGCCCAGGGCATCGACCAGGGTGAGATTCTGACGCTGTCGCGCGGCCAGCTCATCGCTGTTCCCCGCCGCTACGACGATGTGGTCGAGGCCGTCATCGATGCGACGGCGGCGCACCACACCGCGTGGCGCCCGGAAGATGCTGCGCGCACCGCCACCGCCGTGAGCCTCACGCTCGTCGCACTGAGCGCGATCCTGCTCGCGCTGCAGCCGGCGTCGTCGTACCTTCCCGCCGTCATCGCCGGCGTCGGCACACTGGTGCTGCTCGCCCTGACGGCGACGCTCTGCCGCATCGCCCAGCACGAGGCCGGTCTCGGGTTCGGACTCGCAGCCGCAGTGTTCGGCGGTCTCACCGGCTACCTCATCGCGCATCAGCAACCGCTCTGGGGCTTCGCCCTCGCGGCCGCGGGGCTCGGGTTGATCGTCGCCGGCGGCGCGGCCCTGCTCGTCGCCACCCGACCGGCTGAGCTCCTGCTGCTCCCGGTAGCGCTCGGCACGGCGATCGCGCTGCCGGCCGCAGTGGTCGGCATCACCGGAGTCGACCCCGCAGGGCCCTACGCGGTCATGATCGCGTGTGCGGGCCTGCTCGCCGGCGCGCTACCCTGGCTCACGCTCAGCAGCACTCGCATCCGGGTCATCTCGCCGATGACCGAGGCCGAGATGTTCGATCCGACCCCGCCCGTCGACCCCGAGCGCGTCGCCGCACGCATTGATTCCGGCCACCGGCTGCTGGTCGCCCTGCGCATCGCCTTCGCTCTCGCCGTGCTCGTGGCGACGCCCGTGGTCGCCGCCACGAGCTGGATCGGCACGGCGCTCGCGCTGATCTGCGGCGCCGTGCTCATGTTCCAGTCGCGGCAATCCGCCCGACGCGCCTCGGTGATCGTTCTGCTCGCGGGCGGCACCGCTATTCTCGCGGTCGCCGGGCTCGTGGCGATCCTCACGCATCGCGACCACGCACCGTTGCTGCTCGCCGCCCTGCTCATCGCCACCGGCCTGGTGTCGGGCCTGACGCTGCTCAGCGCCCGCGCGCGCATGCGTGTAGCGACGCTCGGAGACACGATCGAGGTCATTCTGCTGGCGCTGCTGCTGCCGCTCGGCGCAATCACCGCGGGGCTCGCGTAGGCCGTGGCGAGCAAGAAGGATCTGCTCGAGGCGCAGAATTTCAGCAAGGCGCGATTGCTCTCCGCGTTCGTCGGCGGCGCACCCGGAGGCAAAGAGCTCGAACCCGCGAAGCCGTTGCGCGCGGTGTTCGCGGGCATCGCCCTCACCGCAATGGTGGTGCTCGCCGGAGTGTTCATCGGGCTGATCCAACCCAAGCTGCCGGGCGGTTGGGAGAACAACCGCCTCATCGTCGCGAGCGATACCGGCGCGCGCTACATCAGCGTCGACGGCACGCTGCACCCGGTGATCAACACGGTGAGCGCACGCATGGCCATCCCTGCCGGAGAGTTCAAGGTCGTGACGGTCAAGCAGGGCGCACTCGAAGGGATTCCGATCGGCGGAACCCTCGGCATCCTCGGCGCACCGGACACGCTGCCCGAGGCGGAGCACCTCGACGGCAGCGGCTGGGCCGCCTGCGCGACCCCGGATGCGACTCGAATGCAGCTCGGTGGGGATCGGCCCGATGCCGCCCCCACCGATTCGGGCGTCGTCGTTACGAGCGAGGGCGGCACCTACGTCATCACGGGCGGCACGAGCTACGCCGTCGCCGAGAGCGATCGCACGGCTGTGCTCCGCGCCATCGGCCTCGATGGTGCTGCGCCCGCAGAGGTTGGGAGCGAGTGGCTCGCGCTGTTCACTCAGGGCGCTGATCTGCGACCGATCGACGCGGTTGATGGCGGCACCGTTCGCGGGGTCGATCTGCCTGCCGGGTCCGTCATTCGACCGACCGGCGGCGGAGACGACGAGCGATACCTGCTTACGGACGACGGATCCCTCGCGCGACTCAGCGACCTGGCATATCGCCTCTATCTGCTCGGCGGCGGGTCTGGCTCCCTCGGCGACGAGGTCGAAGTCAGCCCCGCGCAGATCGCCGCACTCGCGACCGCAGACCCGGCGGGCCCCGCTGATTGGCCGCAGCGTCCACTCACATCCGCTGCATCGGCGGCTGGGCCGTGCGCAACGCTCACGGGTGCTTCGAGCGACCAGCAGACGGTGCTTGCGGCTCCGGGGAGTGCGGTGACGTCGGCAACCGACGAGACGACAGAATCCGACGCAGCCGGCAGCGGCACCGTGCGCGTGAGTGTCGCCGCCGACGGCGGGGCATTGGTGCGTGGAGGATCATCCGGCCCCCTCACCCTCATCGATGCGAGCGGCACCGCCTACGCCGTGCCCGGCGACGTGGCGACGGGCGTCACCCGACTCGGCTACGCCGACAGCGATGTCGCCGTCGTACCGGCCACGTGGATCCAGCTGCTCACTGCCGGCCCCGCGCTCACCGCGGAAGCGGCATCTGCGAGCCCCGAGGCCTCATGACGCGGCGGTTCGGTCGCACGGCATCACTGCTGCTCGCGGCGACCTGCGCAGCTGGTGCCTTGTCGGCGCTGCCGATGTCTGTTGCGGCACCCGCGGCGTTCGCGGAGACCTCGCAGGCCGCCGAGGGCGATGGGTGCCCCGTCGGGGTGCTGAATCGGATCGCCGGCCCTCCCCCGGCGTTCACCGAGATCGGGTGGTCTCCGAGCACGCTCATCGACGCGCCAACGGGTGCCGGTGTCACCGTCGCGGTCATCGATTCGGGCATCGACGTGACCAGACCCCAGCTCGCCGATGCGTTCGCCCCCGGCAGCGCTTCGCTCATCGCTGATGGCGAGCGCTCTGATGGGCTCGGTGATCCGCAGGGCCACGGCACCGCACTCGCCGGCATCATCGCCGCCCGCCCGTCCGACGCCTCCGGGGTCGTCGGCATCGCGCCCGAGGCGAAACTGATCTCGCTGCGCGTGTTCCGCGATGACGATCAGGCCAGTCAAGATCAGGGGTTCGACGCCACTCCTGAGCGCGTCGCCCAGGCCATCCGCACCGCCACCGACCTCGGTGCCCAAATCATCTCGGTGTCGCTCAGCGACGATGTCGACGAATCCGCGGTGCGCGAAGCGACGACATATGCGTCGGATCGCGGGTCGCTCGTCGTCGGCAGCGCCGGAAACCGAGGCACCACGCAGAACACCGAAGATTCACCGCGCTACCCGGGGGCGTACCCGGAAGCGATCGCGGTAACCGCGGTGAACGCGGCCGGCTTGCCGACGAGCGACTCCATTCACGGCGATCACGTCGACGTCGCGGCGCCCGGTCAGAATGTGCTCACGCTCGCAACCGGAGGCGGCGATTGCATCTACGGCGAGGCACCACAGTCGAGCTATTCGACCGCCTACGTCGCGGGTGCCGCCGCACTGCTCGCCGAGCGATACCCCGATGAGGGGCCCGCGGGGTGGAAGTACCGGCTCGAAGCGACCGCGGCCCGGTCGAACCCCGATGCGCGAGATGACCAGGTCGGGTGGGGCGTGATTCGCCCTGCTGCCGCGCTCGACCTGCGTCCCAGCGCGACCACGCGCGGACCGGTGAGCCCATTTGCCGACACGAGCGATGCCGCCTTCTCGTCATCGCCCACGCGCGTTACCACGCATCCGGCGAAAGCGGGCAACGAGGCGTTCGTCACAGCGATCGCCGTGGTCGCCGCCGGCCTCGTCGCGCTGTTCGGGCTCGGTGCGCTGCTGCGACGACGCCGGCAATCGGAGTCTGCAGGCGACTGACGCTGCGACCGACTCTCTGCGGTTCAGCCGGCTCATCGCTTCATCGGCCGCGGATTCAGCCGGCCCCGAGTCAGCGGGCCCCCGACTCAGCAGGCCGCTGGCTCCACAGGCCCCCGACTCAGCCGAACGCGAGCATCGCGACGATCCACAAGCCACCGACCGCGACGACGAGGCTCGCGCCGAAGCCGATCACGGTGCCCGTACCGAAGCGGCGGTTCGCCCGTTCGGTGGATCGCAGGCCCTGGCGTTCGGCTTCGGGAGGTGCGGCGCGCGACTCCGGCGGCGCACCGATGCGCGCGTCAGTCGCGGACGTCGCGACGTTGCGCCTGCCGGCCCGGCTCGAGGTGATGACGGGGAGCGCCGGCGACACACCACGGCGGGGCAACGCATGCGACGGCGCTTCGGTCGGGGCATCGGGGATGCGGTACTTCGCGTCGAGCGGAGACTTGAACATGCGCGCGGCAATTTCGGGCGGCAATTCGCCCGGCGCCGGATCGGCGACCGGCGGTGCCGGGTTGAACGATGCGCCGCGCGGCCGTTCAGGGAGTGCCGCGGCAGTGGGCTCGAGCGGCGGCGCAGCCGTGGAGGTCTGCTGATCGCGTTGCGCAGCGCGGCGCGGAGTCACGATCGTCTCGTCGATCGGCGCCGGTGGCTCTGGGGTGTCGGGGCGAGGCGTCACCACGGTGCGGTCGAGCGGGGTGGAGGCCTCACTCGACTTCGGGGTCACCACCGTCTGATCGAGCGGCGCAGCTGGGCGGCGCGGGCCGGCTGGCCGCCGGGGCGTCACCACCGTGGCCTCCGTGTCATCGGCATCACCCGCGCTCGGCACGATCACGGTGCGGTCTGGTTCTTCGGGTGACTGCGTGGGCTCGGAGTCGGGCGCAGACGCGTCGCGCTCCCCCGTCATCGAGCTCGCCTCGGCACGGTCGCGGTGAGCGTGAGGTCATCGTCGGCGGTGGCGCTCTCGGTGCCCGTCGAGCCGACGTGCCAGGCCGATCCGCCCGCGACCACATCGACGACGATCACGGTGATGTTGTCGCGCCCGCCCGCAGAGTTGGCGCGGCGCACGAGCTCTTCGGCGACCGTCTCAGCTGGCCCGCCCATGGTGAGCGCGGCACGCAATTGCTGGTCGTCGACCTCCGTGGTGAGGCCGTCGGAACAGATGAGCAGGCGTGCGCCGTCTTCGACCGGAAGCAGCCAGCTGTCGGCAGTTGTGTCGGCCGAGCCGAGCGCGCGCGTGATGACGTTGCGGCCGGGAAGCGTTGCCGGATCGTTTGCGCCGCCCGCGATCATCTCGTCGCGCAGCGAGTGATCGATGGTCACCTGATGCAGCTCGGCTCCACGGTGCAGGTAGACGCGGGAGTCACCGATGTTGAGCACCAGCCAGCAGATACGGCCCTCGTGCTCGACGATCACGGCGCCCGTGAAGGTGCAGCCCGCCCCGCGCGCGCGATCCGCCGCCACCCGGGCTACGGCTTCGCGTGCGGCTTCAAGCGCCGCTCCGACCTCGCGCACCGTGGACGGGTCGCCGGGGTGGATGTGTTCGGCGAAGGCTTCGATCGCAGACCGGCTGGCCTCGTCTCCGGCTTCGTGGCCGCCCATGCCGTCGGCAACGATGAAGCTCGGAAACTCGGCGAGCGCCGCGTCTTCGTTGATCGATCGCAGCATGCCGACGTCGGTGCGCACCGCCGCTGAGACTTCGGGTCGGGTGTCGGTGTGCATCATCGTCCTCCTGCGGCGAAGCGTCGAGGAAGACGCAGTCGCTGTCGTATGCGTGTCTTGGGCAGTAGCGAGCGCAGCGAATAGCGCGCGCTGAGTCTGCGCCAGAATCCGAGGCTCGCGCGGCGCGCGGCCAGTTCGTCGTCGACGAGCGCCCAGAGCTGATCGGCGTCGAGGTCGTTGATGCCTTCGCGGGCGTACACCGCACGATCGACTGTCCACGAGATCCATTGGGCCGATGGCACCTGCAGCGCTTCGAGGGTGTCGCGGCGCCCCAGGTTGGCGGGGGCCGTGCGCCCGGTATCGGCGTACCCGTCGATCAGTTCGTCCCAGGCGCCGAGCGCCCGCTCTTCGGCCGTGCCCGCGCGCCGGCGTCGCTGCGCGCGGATGCGCTTCGCAACCGGCAGGAACAGCACCGGCAGGGCGAGCAGCACGAGTGCGAGAATCGATAGGCCGATCGCTTTCAGAATCGGCCACAGCGCTGCGAACGAATCGCGCTCGGGCGTCTCGGAGGGATCGCCCGAGTCTCCGCTCGTGCCCGTCGGCGGGTCGGCCTGGCTGGCGTCTCGCTCCTCGGGCACCGTCGGGAATTCGGGCAGCTGTTCACCGCGTTCGAGCGTGCTCGGCGGCACCTGCAGCTGCGGGCTCGCGTCGATGGTCGCCCAATCGCCGGTGTCGCCGCGCACCTCGACCCAGGCGGCGAGGTTTTCGCCGGTACAGGTCTCGCTGCAGGCCTGAACGCCGGGAACGCCCGCCTGCTCGTCGCCGAGTCGCACCCCGAGCACCACGCGCGAGTCGAATCCCATCGCGCGGGCGATGAGCGCGGCCGCGGCCGCGAACTGCTCGTCGTCGCCGATGCCCGATACGAGTGCTCGGTCATCTGCCCCGCTGCCCGCCGCGCGCTCCTGCTCGTTGAGCTGGGTGAAGAGCGCCTCGATGCGCGCGACGGAGTGACCGCCGGCGCTGGCGATGAACTTCGTGCCGTACTCATCTGAAGCGCGCTCGAGCCAGGCGCGTTCGCCCTCACCGTCGGTGAGCGAGTGGCTCAGGTATCCCCGATCACGCAGGCGCTGGATCGCTTCAAGCAGCCCCGCACTCGTCGATGGCAGGTCCTGCGTGTTCAGCCAGAGCGCCAGCTGCGGCATCGAGTCGAGGTCGACGAGCGGCGAATCCTGCGCGGGGTCGGCGTTGAGCTCCGCGTCCGAGACACGACTCATGGGTGCGGAATACGCATCGCCCGAACGCACACCTCGGCCGCTGGGCACCGCGATCGCCGCCCAGCTCGAGCGGTTCACATAGAAGGCGTCCCCGAGGGCTGCGGCCCGTGAGCCGTCGAACGTCGGCGGTGCCGCGAGCGGCGGAGCGATCGGCAGCCAGATGCCGGTGTACCCATCGGCGATCTCGATGGTGACGTCGACGGGATCCTGCACCGCTTCACCGCTCGGAAAGCGCGTGAAACGCCCGTCGGCACCGTCTGCGACGAAGAAGTCGACACCGTCATAGCCGTCGAGCACGGCCATGCGGAGACGGTGCGGGGCCTCACCGTCGGATTGCACGGTGAACATCGCTTGGTCGAAGGCATCGTCGCGCTTCGCCGCCCGATAACCGGCGAGGGGGCTCGTCTGCTCGCGCACGACGAGCTGCGGGTCGACACGATCACGGGGCACTTGCCGATCGCTTGAGACGAGCGGTGCCGCGGCAGCGCCGATTCCGAGAGCGACCACCGCGGTGAGCACCGCGGTCAGACCGCGCACTGCGGCGTTGCGGCGCACGCCCGCGGCACCCTCGTCGGCCTGAGCCCGACGGCCGAGACGCAGCGCGGCTCGGCGGCCGATGCCTGACGACCAGGCCACCCACGATGCGCCCGCGACGCAGACGATTCCCCAGAGCGCGAGTTCACGAGGCGCGGCGATGCTCAGCGGACCGATGGCGATCGGGGCGCTGACCGCGGATGCTCCGAAGATCACGCCGAAGGCAACGGGGAGCAGCGCCGGCACCGCCGCCCAGGGGGCGAGTCGGCCTCCGCGAAGCGCGAGTGCGGCGATGAGCGTCGTGGCGAGCATGGCGACCAGCAGCCAGGGCACCATGATGGCCTGATAGGTGCCGACCGGCAGCGTGAGCGTGAGCAGCTGTTTCCACCCGAGCGACACGGTCGCGAGACCATCGATGAGTCCGTCGACGAGACCCACCGGGCCGTTTCCGAGCGCGCTCGGCACGCCGAGCGGCACGACCGCGATGATGAAGGCGATCACGAGCAGTGCGACGGTTGCGACGCCCCATCGCATGCGTTGACCGAGCCACACGATGCCGAGCGCGAGCGCCCAAGCGACACCGGCGACCAGCCACACCCAGGGCGTGCGATAGATCGGCATCGCCGAGAATGCGCCCGCGGCGACCGCGATCGCGCTGAGCAATGCGGCCCCGACGAGCAGGGACGGGTTGACTCGGTTGCGCTGCCGTCGCGCTCGGCGACGAGCTGCGGAGCGTTCGGCTTCCGACAGCGGGCCGCTCATACGAGCCCCCCGCGCACCATCAGCTGCGGCAGGTCGCCGATCGCACCGACGGTGAACATCGTGCACGAATCGACGAGGCGGGCGGCCGGGTCGGCGAGCAGCTCGGCGCGCACCACGATGACCCGTACGTCTTCGGTGAACGCGGCGGCGGCACGGCGCAGCCGGGCCGGATCCGGCACCGAACCGGTGACCACGGCCACGATGGACAGCGGGCGCCGCGACTCGGCGAGGTTGCGGGTGAGGCGCTCGATCGGCAGCGCGTCTTCAGCGGCTTCGAGTTCTGCCCAGGCGTCGAGCAACTGCGCGGGAGTCTCTGCTGGCAGCTCTTCGAGACCATCGATGCTCGGCCGCACGCGACCCGGAGCCCACTGCGAAGCGATGAATCGTTCACGGCCTTCACGCACCGCTTGCAGCCCGAGCGAGGCCGCAATGCTCACGCCGAGTTCGAACTCGTCATCGCTCGCGTACTCCGAGCGCACGGCGTCGAAGAGGATCGCGGCGCGCGCCGTCTGCGATTCCTCGTACTGACGCACCATGAGCGTGCCGGTCTTCGCCGTCGATTTCCAATGGACGTGACGCATCGCATCGCCGCGCACGTATTCGCGCACCGCGTGGAACGACAGATCGGAGTCGGTGAGGCGTCGACTCGCAGCGCCTTCGAGATCGCGCACCAGGCCCGCGGATCCGGGAGGCAGCATCGCCGTCACCGGGTGCACGTGTACCAGGTGCCGGTCGCGCCAGGTGACTTCGCGGCGCACCAGACCGAGTGGGTCGCGGCGCGCGAGCGTGAGCGGGCCGACTTCGATGACTCCGCGGGAGACGGCTGGAATGCCGACCGGCACGACCGCGGTGCCGCGAGGGCCGATGAACGGGATCGGGATCTCGCGGAGTGCCTCGCCCACCGGAAGTTCGGCGGTCGCCGGGAGTGCAGGACGCGCACTCGAGTTCTCGACCTCGACGTGCAGAGCGACTTCGCCGCCCGCCATCACTCGGAGCCGGTCGACGGCGATGCGAATGAGGTAGGTGCGTGATCCGATGAGGAACGGTAGGCCGATGAGCAACAGCACCGCGAATCCGATGGCGACGAACCAGGCTTCGACCCAACCGAGCGTGGCGCCGAGGATCGCCGATACGACGGCGACGGCGATGACGAAGTAGCCGGTCGGCGTGATGGTTTCGCGAACGCGGCGCCATTGGCGACGCAGGCGACGCCGGTTGCGGCGCCACCAGCGTCGCGCAGCACGACGGCGGCGCGTGCTGACGCGCCCCGTGCCCTGTACGGTTTCGCCGAACCGCGTGGTGGTGCTGCCACGCGTTCCCGTCCCGGTATTCGATACCGGGGCGCGCGAGGTATCGAGACTCACGCGGTGCCGTTCTCCTGCGGTGCCGAGATGTCGAGCAGGATCTGGCCGAGGATCTGGGCCGCCGTCACTCCATCGAACTCGGCCTCGGGCTCGAGCACGAGGCGGTGAGTGAGCACGGGCATCGCGAGGTCGCGAATATCGTCAGGAGTCACGTAGTGTCGGCCGCTCGCGGCGGCCCATGCCGATGCGAGGCGCACGAGCGCGAGGGCTCCGCGAACGCTGGCACCGAGCCGCACTTCGCTCGCGCGACGAGTGGCTTCGACAAGGCGTACTGCGTAGTCGGCAACCAATGGGCTGACGTGCACGCGGCTGATCAGCTCTTGCGCCTGGGTCACCATGCCGGTGCTGACGACGGGTGACAGCGGCGCGTGCGCCGAGCGGTCGCCCTGCAGGATGCGTGTCATCGCGGCCTGGTCGGGGTAGCCGATGGAGGTCTTCACCATGAATCGGTCGAGCTGGGCTTCGGGGAGGCGGTAGGTGCCGGCCTGTTCGACGGGGTTCTGCGTCGCGATGACCATGAACGGGCTGCCGACCTCGTGCGAGGTGCCGTCGACCGTCACGCGCCCCTCTTCCATGACTTCGAGGAGCGCCGACTGGGTCTTCGGGCTGGCGCGGTTGATCTCGTCGGCGAGCACGACGTTCGCGAAGATCGGGCCCGGATGGAATTCGAACGCGCCGACGCGCTGATCGAACACGGTGATGCCGGTGATGTCGCCCGGGAGCAGGTCGGGGGTGAACTGCACGCGCGACGACGAACCCTGAATGACCTGGCCGAGCGCGCGGGCGAGTGCCGTCTTGCCGGTGCCGGGCACGTCTTCGAGCAGCACGTGACCGCCGGCGAGGGCGCACGCGATCACCAGTTCGACGACGCGGCGCTTGCCGTGGATCGCCTGTTCCACGGCGTCTGCCGTTGTGGAGAACAGCTGAGCCACCCACTGCGCCTGCTCGGGGCTGATGGCGTGCGGTGCGGTCTGCGGCTGGGAGGTCATGCGGCTCCTTGTGCGGTGGTGGTCATCGTCGGTGTGCTGCGTGCGGGCTACGGGGTTCCGGTACCCGGATCTGTGCCGCCCGTTCCGGGGTCTGCGCCGCCATCGCCGGGGTCGGGCGGAGTCGCGCAAACCGGGACAGTAAGAGATACGGCCTCAAGCGAAGCGAATGGCTGCTTCCAGCTCAAGGTCACCGTTGTCGCCGTTGCACCCGCCGCCGGAGGCATGGCATCAAACTTCGCGGAACTCTGCGCTGCAGCGGTAATAGAGAAAATCTGCAACCAATCGTTGGATTGCGTCGTGGAGAAGCACTGGTCCGGGTTGAGCGAAACCGCTGCCGTCGTTGGAGCACCGTCTGCAGGCAAGTTTTTCCACTTCGAGCAGGTTTCTTCTTCAGACACATCCAAGCATTGCCGCACCGCGACATCACTTGGGGCGACGGCCGAATCCAGCAACAACTCCGAGTTGGTTACCACACCATTGACCCTGAATTGAAGCGTTGCACCACTCTCCGCGGTTTGCCCATGTTCGACTTTCGAGTAGGTCGCACTCGTCGGACCCACGGGCTCAGGTGTTGACACCACCCGGTAACGCCATTGCCCGCCAGGCTCAGGCACACTGCCACCAATAATCGCCGCGTTCGTCTCGACCGAGCTGACTCCGTACTCGCTCTGCATACAGACAAACGCGTGATACGTGCGGTACTTCTTCAGGTTCGTGAAGTTCTGGGATTCTTGCCCATTCGAGCATCCCCCAAACCCTTCGAGAATTCGAGCAATTTGGAAGCGTGTGCTCACTGATTCCCCGCTGTGCGCACCAGCAGCGTCAAGACCGACCGTTGCCGTCGTGTCACCGGTGCTCGTCAGCGAAGCACTATCGAGCCTCGGCGCGCCGATCACAAACCCATCACCCTGACCGGCGGCGCCGGTGTTGCTGCCACCACCGATTTCGGGAACGTCAAATTTGGTGATCGGAGTCACGGTGAACGAGATGGCGCCAACAGCAAGACCGGGATATTCGCGTGAGCCGCTGGAGCCGTCGATCGAATCCTGCTGATCGCGATACGCCACAGTGAATTGCTTGGTGTCGCCAGAGCCTGATACCGAGAGGCGAACGCCGCCCGTTCCCTGATCTTGATTCTGCGGGTTCTTGATCGACTCCACCGTCACGGTCGGCGCCGTCGGGGCGGCATACGCCCAGGCGGTCACTGCAGTCGACGATGCCGAAGTACCCACGGCGTTGACGGCCTGCGCGGTGAACTGGTGCTTCTCTCCGTTGGCCAGGCCGCTGGCAACGCACTGGAAAGTCGAGGTACCGACGGCGGCACAGCTCGATGAGCCCCCGCCCGACAGCGTCACGCCCGACACGTCGGGGTGCGCGGCGCGACCGCCGAGCGTCACCGTGAAGCTCGCACTGTCGGCGGTGTACCCGGTCTGCTGAATGTTCGGCGTACTCGGAATGCCTTGCGCGTCGAACTCGATCGTTCCGGCTCCCGTGCGCCCCTGAGCATCGATCACGGTGAAACCGACCCGGCAGGTGCCGCCGACCTCGGGTCCGCCTGGCCAGCTCACGGACACTCCGCTGTCACCGACCCGCGTGAACGATCCGTACGAGCAACCGGCGCCACTGACGTCGAGAAGCTTCAGACCGCCGCCACTCTTGCCGGCGAACGGGTCGTGCTCCCCCGCGACGCCGACGAGCTGCGTCTGGCACTGACTTCCGACCGTGCACTGCAGAGCGACCGTCGCTCCCTGCGGCAAGTCGCGTGGCGCTTGCCCGACTCGCAGCGTCAGCGGCGCACGTGAATCGCCGGCACCCGCGATTGAGACAGACACCGACTCCTGGCTACCGGGCACCGCGTCAGCACGCGCTGCGACGCTCAGCGCAGCGCCGTCTTTCGTGACTTCGAAGAGCGACGTCGCACCCGACACGTCGAATGAGAGCTTCGACAGGTCGCCTTCACGACCGCCCTGCCACGTCACCATATCGGCGAGCTCAATCTCGGATGTCGTGCCCGGGTCGATCGTACGCGTCAGCGCAGCGGCCTGCGCAGACGGCTGCTTGGGAACGATGACGACGTTTACGGCCAGCGTGGTCCACGCCTTCTGCCCGACCAGCCGCGCCTGCATCAGGCACGTATCGTTCCACGGGGCTTCCTTGCCCGCAGTGTAGCGCAGCGTCTCGCCGGAAACAGCTTCGCAGACAGCCTGCGCGCGGCCCGTGGTGAACGATCCGCGGCGCAGCTCGACGCTGTCCCCGGAACCCACATCGACGAGATCGGTGACGGCGATCTCCTCCTGCGCATCTTCATCCACCGTGATGGGCGGCGCATTGGGCTTGAGCGTCAGGCGCAGCTCGTCGAGAGGCGGCACGATGAGCAGCCCGTACGACGTAACCTGTTCACCCGAGATGTCAGTGCCCGTGAGTTTGAACACCACCGTGTCGCCGTCCGCCTGGTAGGCGCCCGTGATCTTGGAGCCAGACACCCGGTAGTCATCACCCGATCCCGACCACAACGAGAGCTTGAGCGACGAGACATCACCGGTCGTCCAACGCACTTTGTCTGTGACGACATCGACACCATCACCAGCGAGTTCGGCGCGATCGCGCACGTTCAGCACCGTGTCGGTCACGGTCGGCGCCTGGGCGCCGACACGCTCCGACGTCTGCACAACGATGAGCCCGTCGGCCGTGCTCTTCGTCGCCGCCGAACGAATGGTGTACCGGTATGACACGGTGCCGAGATCCTCACCCGGTTTCACCGTGATGCGCCCCTGCTTCAACTTCGACACATCGAGTCTGGCCGCGAGCTTCTTGGCTTCGCTGCTGTTCGCTCCCCCGACGACGTTCGGCACGATCGATTCGATCGAGAGCGCCCCGCCGGCCGGGTCGATGTCGTTGTCGAGCGGCTGCACCGTGGCGGGTTCGCTCTTCGGGGTGAGCCGCACGTAATCGGTCGAGGCGATGATCGCACTGGATTCGGATGCCGGCACCACGATGACGTTCAGCGTTCCCGTGCCGGTGCCGCCTGCGGGATCGCGAACCGTGTATTCGAGCTGCACCGTACCGGCAGCGGCAGCGGCCGTCGCCGCCACCTGGAAGCCATTGCCCGCGGCATTGATCGTCGCCGAGATACCGGCGTCGGGGTTGCCCTCCACGCTGACGAGCCGAACTCGGTCGCCATCGGGGTCGACTCCGGAGAGCGGCACGCGCACCTGCGCCGAGACACCGGGGCTGACACGGGCGGTCACTGCGGTCGGCTGGGGATCGCGGTTGGCCCCCTCGGGCAGTACGGTGACGATGACCGAACCCACGTCGCCGGCGGCGGGGTCACTGGCACCAAACGCGGTGTAGCTCAAGCGGTACGTGCCCGCTTGCTGCGGTGCCAGGTAGCGCAAGACATTGCCCGAGGCGAAAGCGAGCTCGCCCCTCGTCCCCGAACCCACGATGTCGGGGTCGAGCACGAGACGTTCGCCGGGTGCCGCGACGTCGTTGTCGAGTACACGGATATCGACGACCGACCCGGCCCGCACCGTGGCGGTATCGGCGACGGCGATTGCCCCGGTCGACCCGGTCTCGGGCACCTGGAAGACAGTGAGCTTGCCGGTCGCGCGCGCATCGCCTTCCGCAACAGTGACATCGGCAGACCCGATACGCCCGGCGGCGCCGTCGGCGGTGCTGCCCGCGACCCGCACCTGAGCATGGTCGATGACGTCCGCCTGCAGCTCCCCGTCGACGACCTGAGCGTCAGCGACCGACAGCGAGCGCGAGGCTGCTCCGGGAATCGCGTCAAGAATCTCCACCGTCGTGTCAGTCAACGGCCGCACGAACGCGCGCAGTGCAGGCAGCGCGAGCGGCGGGCCCGCGGGAGTCGCGGTCACGCGCAACTGGCCCGTGATCTCTCCTCCGGTGACCGTATCGCGCACGGTGACCGTCGCCGTCGCAGTGCCCGGCTGGTCGGCCTCGATCTCCACCGCCCCGCTCGCCGTTTTCGGCGTCACGCGCACGGTGCCGCTGGGTTCGGTGGCATCGAGTAGCGCATATGATCCGGAGCCCCCGGCAACCCGCTCAAGCGGGTACACGGTCGCGGTGCGTCCGGCTTGCACCGTCGTCGCGGTCGCGTTGAATTCAGGCGTTGCGCCAGGGTCGACAGCGAGCGTCAGTTCGCGCTCGGCCGTTTCGCCACGGCCGTCGCGTACCGAAACACGCAGCGCAATGTCTGATGTCCCGGCATTCGGGTCCGTGTGGCGCACCGCGAGGCGCCCGTCGGCAGTGACGATGGCGCGCACCGGGTCTTCTGAGCGTGCCGGCCCGACACCTGCAAGTGTCATGACATCGCCCTCAGGGTCGACCCAGCCCTCAAGAATTGGGTACACGAGCGTGCCGCCGGGGGCGATCGACGGCACTCGCCACTCGCGCTGGCAACCCTCGACCGGGCACCACGCCGGCGCCGTGTTGGTCGCATCGCCGACGACGGTCAGCGTCACAGTAGCCGGCTCAGAGACGAGCGCACCGTCGGTGATGCGATAAGTAAAGGTCGCCGATCCGGTCGCGCCAAACGCCGGCTGCACCGTCAGCGACTGCCCGTCAGGCATGAGCTGCAGCGTGCCGAATGATTCGGGGATGCCTCTGTCGCTCAGCGACTCCGGCACGATCGTCAACACGTCACGTTTATTCGCGTCGTAGTCGTTGAGCATCACGGGCAGCGGAGCGGCTTCGCCCGCCCGCACGCCAAACGCGTCGTCGACCGCCGTCGGCGCGACCTGCTCAGTCACGTCTTCGACGACGACGGTGCCACGATCTTCTTTCGGCGGGTCCGAGATCGTCCACTGCGACAGCGGAATCAAGTCGCCGCTCGGCAGCGTCCACAGCATGCCCGTGCGCATCTCATTGAGCACGCCTCGAGTGCCATTCGAACGGATCACCGGCAGGAGATCGCCCGATTCGCGCGCCGCGTCATCGATCGCGAGCGGCTTCTCCCCCTCGGCCGACGTCCACATAGCGCCGGAGTTCTGGCCCAGCCATGCCGCATACGCAACATTGCCGATAAATGCGGGCTGCGCGGGTGTTCCCGTCGTTTCGACCTCGCGCTGCACAGTGCCATCGGCATCGACGGTGAGCAGACCGCTGGTGTCGGCGATGAGCAACCGACGCCCGTCGCGCGTTCCGTCCCCACCGCTCGCCTGAAGTGTGGCCGAGCCGTCGAGTTCGAGCGATGCCGTCGTGCCGTCCTCACGCCACAGATCACCGTTCTCGGCGTCGAGCAGCACCCAGTCGCCTGCGACGAGTGCGAGCTGCGGGGTCGCGGCTTCGCCTGCCGCAGCCGGCGTCTCAGCTGCTCCACCCACGAACTCGTGTCGCGCCGCGTCGTACTCGCGAACGGCGTCTTCCGAGCTCGAGAAGATCGCCAGGCGACCGGCGGCGGTCAGCGCGATCGCTGTCGCACGATAGCCCGATCCGCCATCGCTCGCGCCGGATCCGCCGCCCGCTGCGGTGCCGTCCGTCGCTCCGTTCTCAGCGCCTTCCGCGTCGGCCTCTTCACCTGCAAGCGGGTCGACGCGTTGCAGCGACCCCAGGCGCGATTCGAGATCGGCAATCGCCGCATCGTCGGCCCCGGCGGCGGTCAACTGCGTCGCCGCAGCATCGGCGGCGAGTTCACCGACATACACCGCGCCCGATTCGGTGCGCACGGCAACGAATCGCCCGGCGCTCACGACGTCGCGGGTGCCATCGGGCAGGCGCACCGCTGCTGCGGCATCGTCATCGGTCGCCGCCACGTCGTCACTCTGCGCGTCAGCACTGTCGGTCTGCGCCACCGCTTCAGCGGCGGCGGTGTCAGTGGCCTCGCCGTCGCTGGCTGCGGCCTCAGATCGGTCGCCGAGATCGATCGGATCAGCTGCATCGAGCGGCCACGCCCGACCGTTGCCATTCGACAGCACCGCCGCGCGATCACCCGCCTGCAGCACGCCACTCGGGTCGGAGACCTTGCGCACCAGGTCGAGCTCACCGGTGTCGGTATTGACTCGCGCGTATTGCCCGGCCTCGCGGGCGACCCAGACCCCGGGTTCTTGCCGCGGAGTCTCGCGTGCGTCGTATCCGTTCGCAATCACTGCGACCGTGGCGATCAACGCGCACGACACTGCACCGGCGATCCACCACTGCAGCCGTCGAATGCCGATGCGCTCCGACCCGGTGTTCGCGCTCACCCGCCTGCCCCGCTGAAGGCCCAGATGAGGCTCGCCGCACCGGCAATCACCGCGAGCGTGATCGCTGCGCCGATGAGCCCGGCGCGCCACGGCGACGCCGGGCGATCAAGGATGAGCCCGTCGGTGTCGGTGCCCCGGCGTTGCGCCAGCATCTCAGCGCGGGCTTCGGCCCGGGTCACGCGCCCCACGGTGCTGACCACCGGACCTCGAGTGCCCGCGGGAACCGACTCGGCACGCGGCAGCCATGCCTCGGCGACGATCTCAAGCGGAGTGACGTCGAACCCGTACGCGCGCTGCAACCCTTGCAGTGCCTCACCGAACTGCGCCATCGACTGGTAGCGCTCATGGGGCTGCTTCCGCAGGGCCGTCGAGACGACCTCGTCAAAGTGCTCGTACCCCTGCGCACCCGGGATCGCCTGATAGATCGCCTTCGAGATTCGCTCCGTCAGCTTCGCGCGCGAGTTCTGCGCGCGATCGGCGAGCTCAAAGGGTGACCGGCCTGCCGCGAACGAGTACAGCGTCGCCCCCAGCGACCAGACTTCGGTCGCGACGCTTCCCGTGCTCTGCAGCCCGACCACCTCGGGAGCCGACCACGGAATCGACATCGCCATCTCGCCGTCGAGCTCGCGTCGCCCGAGCACCTGAGCGATACCGAAATCAGAGAGCGCCGGCTTGCCCAATGTCGTAAGCAGCACGTTCGACGGCTTGATATCGCGATGCAGCACCCCTGCGCGGTGCGCCGTCTCGAGCGCCCCAGCAATACGCACACCGGCGTCAAGCACATCTTGCAGCCGGGCAGGCTGCCCCTTCGTCAGTGCGCCCATTGATGCCGGGCAGAATTCCATCGCCAGATACGGATGCCCCTCAAGCGAGATACTCGCCTGGTAAATCGAGACGACCGAAGGGTGACTGCTGAGGCGAGCCATCACATCGGCCTCGCTCTCGAAGACCTCGCGCAGCTCCTCAACCGCTGCCGGCCCCTTCGCCGCACCGTTGAGCACCTTGACCGCGACGAGACGCCGCGGCATATCTTGTTCGTACAGAAACACTTGAGCGAAGCCACCCGAACCGAGCGGCCGCACATAACTGAAGCCCGGGATCGCCGGCGCACCGACGGGAGCACGGTTAGGCATCGTTCCCCCTCGCAGACTTCGGCATCGCTCGCATCACCGTTTCACTCGACGCCCTGCAGCGCACGGGCACGCCGAAGGTTGCGAATCGAGAAGGGTGTGTCACGTGATCATCCTAATCGAGGCGTGGCAGCGGGACGGACGTTATCCACAGGGCCTTGCGCGAAGTGCAACGATCGGTGCGCAAGTTGCGGCATCGACGCACGCCGAGTGGTGCAGGCTCGATGATCCGGCACCCATATACGCAACAAGCCCCGACCGCAGGTGCGATCGGGGCTTGTTGATATTCGAGCTGTTTACAGACCCGAGACGTCGAGCGGGATGCCCGGGCCGAAGGTCGTCGAAACGGCGCCCTTCTGCACGTACTTGCCCTTTGCCGACGAGGGCTTCAGACGCGAGATCTCGTCAAGCACCGAGTTGATGTTGTCGGTGAGCTGGTCAGCCGAGAACGAGGCCTTGCCAACAATGAAGTGCACGTTGGCGTGCTTGTCGACGCGGAACTCGATCTTGCCGCCCTTGATCTCGGAAACAGCCTTGGCTGCATCCGGGGTCACGGTGCCGGTCTTGGGGTTCGGCATCAGACCACGGGGGCCGAGCACCTTACCCAGACGACCGACCTTGCCCATGAGCTCGGGGGTCGAAACAGCCGAATCGAAATCGGTGTAGCCAGCGGCCACCTTTTCGATCAGCTCGTCGCCACCGACCTCGTCGGCACCGGCTGCGATGGCGGCCTCAGCGGCAGCACCCGTCGCGAACACGATGACGCGAGCGGTCTTACCGGTGCCGTGAGGCAGGCTCACGGTGCCGCGGACCATCTGGTCAGCCTTGCGGGGATCCACACCGAGCTTGACAGCGACCTCAACGGTTGCGTCGGTCTTGGTGGAACCGGTCTCCTTCGCCAGGGCGACTGCCTCAGCGGGAGTGTAGAACTTGTCTGCCTGAATCTTCTCGGCAGCGGCGCGGTACGCCTTCGACTTCTGTGCCATATCCGTTGCCCTTACTCGACCGTGATGCCCATGGAGCGAGCGGTGCCCGCGATGATCTTCGCTGCAGCGTCGATGTCGTTCGCGTTGAGATCAGCCTGCTTCTGCTCGGCGATCTGGCGAACCTGCTCAGCGGTGACCTTGGCGACCTTGACGGTGTGCGGAGTGCCGGAGCCCTTCTGCACGCCAGCCGCCTTCTTCAGCAGCTCAGCTGCCGGCGGGGTCTTGAGCACGAACGTGAAGGAGCGATCCTCGTACACCGTGATCTCGACCGGAATGATGTTGCCGCGCTGGGATTCCGTCGCAGCGTTGTACGCCTTGCAGAATTCCATGATGTTGACGCCGTGCTGACCCAGCGCAGGACCCACGGGGGGTGCGGGGTTGGCGGCGCCGGCTGCGATCTGAAGCTTGATCAGACCGGTAACCTTCTTGGCCTTTGCCATGATTGTTTCCTTTCCGTCGAACTCGCGCTGATGCGCGTGCTCTCCCGCGATTCCGGCCGATCCGGATGCGGTACTCGTTTGCCCCCGCACACGCCAGAGGCGTTCGCGGACGCAAACCATGTAAGTCTACCCCGGATTCGCGCGCTGCGCGACCACGTGTCGTGTCCTGTGGTCCCTCCATCGCCACGCCGGCCATGTCGCCCCCAGGCACCGATTCAACGAAACACATACACTTTACGGCGCCCGCTGTATGCGTTTCGTCGAATCGGTGCCGGGAGCACACGCACACTGTGCCTCGAGGTGCGCTCACAATGCGGGATCGACCCGCGTCGAGCCACCGCATCCATAGATCAGCGAATCCACGATTCACCTCCGGCCTGCAACCTTGAGGGTGGATTCATGGCGATCGAACGTGTAATCCGTGAAACCGGCGGCGTATGCCGCACGTCTCGCCTCATCGAACTCGGATACTCCCAGTACGACCTCAACCGCGCGGCACGCAGGTTGACACTTCGCCGGCCGCGGCGAGGATGGATCGCATTGCAGGATGCCGACCCGGCGCTCATCTTCGCGGCGCAGCACGGTGTCGTACTCACCTGCGTGACTCGAGCGCAACGCATCGGGCTCTGGGTTTTGCAGGCGGACCAGCCGCATGTCGCCGCTCCACGCGGACGGCGGGTAAACCTGCCTCGCGCCACCATTCACCGCAGACGCCCTCTCACCCCGCGCGCTCCGGGTCTCCTCGAAGACAGTCTCGACAACACACTCGACTGCGTTGCACACTGCCTGCCGCGCGATGAGGCACTTGCCGTCTGGGATTCGGCCTTGCAGCTGGGACATACTGACCTGCAAAAGTTGTCTGCGCTTCCATGGACTGCCCGCGCGAGAAACCTGCTGGAAGCCGCGACCCCTTTCTCAGATTCCGGTCTCGAGTCCTTCCTCAGAGCCCGTCTCTCGTGGCTTCATATTCCCGTTCGCCCGCAGGTATGGCTATTCGGGCATCGTGTCGACTTCCTGATCGGCGATCGGTTGGTCGTGCAGATCGACGGTCGGCATCACGTTGGCACGCAACGATCGGCTGATACGCAGCACGACGCGGCACTCAGGCACCGCGGCTTCTCCGTGCTCCGGTTCACCTACGCGGAAATCGTTTACCACTGGCCGGAGACGCAAACGGTGATCCTCGACGCCATCGCACGTGGACTGCACCTGAGGTCCGGCTGAGGTGAGCGCGACATCTCGTTCCGCAGCGAGAGCAGTGGCTTTGGCGAACCAACAGTGCGCCGTTCTTTTCTTCAGACACCGATTCAACGAAACACATACATTTCGCCGTCTCTGCTGTATGCGTTTCGTTGAATCGGTGCGGGAGGCCGCGCATCTGCCGCCTCACGGACGCGACTCGGCACCACCGCCGCCGCACCTCCGCAACGCACCTCCTCAGCAACGCACCACCGAAACGACGAACGCCCCGCTCCGAAGAGCAGGGCGTTCGCGCGAAAGAAAAACTCAGACCATCTTGGTGACCTGGTCGAAGCTGAGCTCGACCGGGGTCTCGCGCTCGAAGAGCGACACGAGCACCGTGAGCTTGCCGGCTGCGGGGTTGATCTCGCTGATCGTGCCCGGCAGGCCCTCGAACGAGCCCGACTTGATCGTGATCGTCTCGCCGACCTCGAAGTCGATCTCGACGTTGCCCTGAGCCGCGGCATTCGCAGCGGCCTTGCCCTTGGCGGTTTCCGCAGGCTCGAGCTCGACCGTGCTCTTCAGCATCTCGAACGCCTCGTTGATGCGCAGCGGAACCGGGTTGTGCGCGTTGCCCACGAAGCCGGTCACGCCGGGCGTGTGACGCACGACAGACCAGGTGGTCTCATTGAGGTGCATACGAACGAGCACGTACCCGGGGATGCGCACGCGCGTCACCATCTTGCGCTGGCCGTTCTTGACCTCCATGACCTCTTCCATGGGGACCTGGATCTCGAAGATGTCGTCGACCGCACCCATCGTCTCGCGACGGTTCCAGAGGTTCGACTTCACCTTGCGCTCGTAGCCGGCGTAGGTGTGGATGACGAACCACTTACCGGGACGGCGGCGCAGGTCTTTCTTGAAGGCCTTGTAGGGATCTTCGGAGGATTCGCCGTCGGCGCCGTCTTCCGACTCCTCATCGACGATCGCCGATGCAGCGGCTTCAGCCTCTTCGGCGTTGTCGATATCGAGCGCATCCTCAACCGCGGCGTCGGCGACGGGGTCGGTCGACTGCACCAGTGCGTCGAGTGCCGCGTCGAGGTCTGCCTCGGGGTTGTTGTTCTCGCTCGTCATGCTGCTTTCCTTGTTCTACGGACGGTTCGGCGTACGGCTGATCAGCCGAGCGTCGTTCCGAATATGAAGACCGTGACGAACCCGAAGACCTGGTCGAGCGCCCACACCAGCGCCATCATCACGATCACGAAGACGATCACGACGATGGTGAAGTTGACGAGCTCCTTGCGGGTCGGGGTGACGACCTTCTTCAGCTCGGCGATGACCTGCTGGATGAAGAGAGCGATTCGGCTGAACCAATTGCGCTTCGCGGCGCGATCAGCCTTGGCGCGCTCGACGAGGCCGCCGCTCTCCTCGACTCCTGTGCTGCTCATCGCATTCGTCCTTTCCATTGCCACCGTCCGGCGCTCTCGCGCCGGACGGATGTGGCAGGGCAGACAGGACTCGAACCTGCAACCTGCGGTTTTGGAGACCGCTGCGCTACCAATTGCGCCACTGCCCTATGGGAGAAACTTCCGACCTCACCCGCACCTCGCAGGCACAGGAAATTTTGGCAGAAGTCAACTACCACGGATTACTCTACGCGATCCCCCCTCCGGTGTCGAACCGGGCACCCCCTCCCCGGGCGCGTCGCGCACCACTGCGCGTATCATCGGATGAAGATAAGGTGATCCAACATTGAATTGAATGCCGGCGCAACAACGCCCCAGCAGAAGGAGAACGCAGCAGTGACGCGAGTGCAATGGAATGGTGATGTGCAGCCCGAGGCCATCGACCTGCTGGGCGCGGGGGGCAACATCGTCGTCTGCCCGACCAAGGTCGGCTACATCATCCTCACCTCAGATCGAGCGAGCCTCGATCGCAAGTTCGCCGTCAAGCAGCGCGCACTGAACAAGCCCGGCGTCGTGCTGTGCGGCTCGATGGATCAGCTGCGCGCACTCGCCGAGATGACCCCCGAGATCGAGGAGTTCTATCAGCGGCATTGGGACCAGGACATCTTGATGGGCTGCATTCTGCCCTGGCGCGAGGACGGCCTCGCGAGCCTTCCGGATGACGGCACCGCAGACCGCGTGATGGACGGCCGACGGACGAGCTGCTTCGTGATTCGCTTCGGGATTCCCGGCGAGCGGATCGTCGCGGCTCGGTGGGCCGACGGCAACGGACTCACGTTCGCGAGCTCGGCCAACCCGTCAGGCAAGGGCAACCGCGGGGTGGTTGCCGGGATCGGCGACGCCATTGCCACCGAGGCCGATCTCATCATCGAGGCCGACGACTACGTACGCTCGATCCAGCCTGATGCCACGCTCGAAACGCGCTATGAGCAGGGCGTCATGGTCTCGTTCGTCGACGCCGGGGGTGCGCTCATTCCTGAGCAGCACGGCGAGCGGTCGGTGGCGCCGGCGCCCGTCATGATTCGGAAGGGGCTCGACATCGACCGCATCATGATGAATCTCTCCGACGTCTTTCCCAGCTGGGACTACCGCCACGGCGAGTACTACTGATCCCTCTGGACCCTCCTCCGATCACCCCGCCAGGCATGCCCCCAATGTCGGCACCCCCGAGTAGGATCGAACCGTGAGCCACATCTCCCGTTTGTCGAAGAAGATTTCCGCCATCGCCGAGTCCGCGACGCTCAAGGTCGACGCCAAGGCGAAGGCCCTCCAGTCCGAGGGTCGCCCTGTAATCAGCTACGCCGCCGGCGAGCCTGATTTCGCGACACCCGACCACATCGTGGATGCCGCCCGTGCAGCACTCGATGACCCGAAGAACTTCCGCTACACCGCGGCCGCCGGTCTGCCCGAGCTGAAGCAGGCGATCGCCGAGAAGACCGCGCGCGACTCGGGCTGGGCCATCGAGCCGTCGCAGGTGGTCGTCACCAACGGCGGCAAGCAGGCGGTATACCAGGCTTTCCAAGCACTGCTCGATCCGGGCGACGAGGTACTGCTGCCGGCGCCGTACTGGACCACGTACCCCGAGGCGATCCAGCTCGCCGACGGCGTGCCCGTCGAGGTGTTCGCGGGCGCCGATCAGCACTACAAGGTCACCGTCGAGCAGCTCGAGGCCGCACGCACCGAGCGCACGAAAGTGCTGCTCTTCGTGTCGCCGTCGAACCCGACCGGCGCGGTCTACTCCCCCGAAGAGACCCGGGCGATCGGCGAATGGGCCGACGCGAACGGCCTGTGGATCATCGCGGATGAGATCTACCAGAACCTCACCTACGACGGCGTGCGCGCGGTCTCGATCGTCGAGGCCGTGCCGGCGCTGCAAGACCGCACGATCCTGGTCAACGGCGTGGCGAAGACCTACGCCATGACGGGGTGGCGTCTGGGCTGGCTCATCGCTCCCGCCGACATCGTCAAGGGCGCCTCGAACCTGCAGTCGCACCTGACCTCGAACGTCAACAACATCGCGCAGCGCGCGGCCATCGCGGCGCTCACCGGCCCGCAGCAGCCCATCGAAGACATGCGCCTCGCCTTCGATCGCCGCCGCAAGCTGATCGTCGCCGAGCTCAACGCGGTGCCCGGCTTCAACTGCCCGACGCCCGAGGGTGCCTTCTACGCCTACGTCGACGTCACCGCCGCGCTCGGCAAGACTTACCGCGGGGTCACCCCGACGACGTCGCTCGAGCTCGCAGACCTCATCCTGTCTGAGGTCGAGGTCGCAGCGGTACCCGGCGAGGCCTTCGGCCCCAGCGGCTACCTGCGCTTCAGCTACGCGCTCGGCGACGACGCGATCCTCGAGGGCGTGCGCCGCATCCAGTCGCTGCTGAGCGAGGCGTAAGCACGAGCACTCGCTGCACCAAAGCCTGAGGGCGGTGCCGGATCACCCGATCTGGCACCGCCCTCAAGCGTCAGGGTCGATACCGGTTTCACACCGGTCAGACCCAGGCCGCGCTCCCTCAGCCCGACCCGAGCTGTGCGTAGAACTCCGCAGCGTCCGCCACATCGTTGTTGTACGAGGCGCTCGGGTTGTAGCCGTCAAGAGCGGCGATCCAGTTCTCACCGACCGTGAGGTCGAGACCGGGGTCGCACAGCAGCGTTGCGGCCGACAGCGCCGCGTCGTCGATCTGATCGATGTCGATGCGGCCGTCACCGTTGCCGTCGCGACCGAACATCGCCCAGGTGCTCGGAATGAACTGCATGGGCCCGACCGCACGATCCCACTTGGGGTCGCCATCGATCGCACCTCCGTCAGTGTCGGGGGTCGCCAAGAATTTGGTGCCGTCGAGGGGCACCCCGATGATGCGCGGCGTGGTGGTGCCGTCGGCGAGCATGCGCGAGCCGTTGATGCGGCCGTGGTCTGACTCGACCTTGCCGATGCCGGCGAGCATGTTCCAGCCGAGACGGCACCCGGGCTGTTCCTGCGCGAGCGTCAGTTCGGCCATCGCGTATGCACTGAGGGCGCGTTCGGGTACCCCACTCGCGGCGGACATGCGGGTCACCCAGGCGGAGTCGGCGACCGGGAGTCCGGTCGACGGTGCTGACGGTGCGGTGGAATCTCCCGTACCGGAAGACTCCACGGACTGCGACGCGTCGCCGTTTCCACCGGCATCGGGCGCGGCCGCAGGCATATCGGCGCCGGCGAACGCCCCCGTTGCGAACAGGATCGCCGCAGCCCCGACGGCAAGCGCCCCGGCGAGCGAGGCACCGCCCACGGCGTACCAGAGGGTGCGGCGGCCGGGCGATCCGGCGCGATCGCGCGCGTTTCGAGGGAGTTCAGACATTGATTTCAGGGTATCGGGAATGAAACCGCGTGACCCGTGTTACATTTACATGCAAGCGCATACAAATGACGCACACGAGGTTCCGTCCCCCGCACGGCACCCGACGATACACAGGAGTCACATCATGGAATTCGGGATCTTCTCGGTCAGCGACGTCACCCGCGACCCGGTATCCGGCGAGACGCCGAGCGAGGCCGAGCGCATTCAGGGTCTCGCGCAGATCGCCGTGCATGCCGAAGAGGTCGGCTTCGACGTCTTCGCCGTCGGCGAGCACCATAACGCCCCCTTCTTCTCCTCGAGCCCCACCACGTTCCTCGCCTACATCGCGGCGATGACGAAGACCTTGAAGCTGTCGACGAGCACCACGCTCATCACCACGAACGACCCGGTGCGCATCGCCGAGGAGTACGCGATGCTGCAGCACCTCGCCGGCGGGCGCATGGACCTCATGCTCGGTCGCGGCAACACGGCACCCGTATACCCCTGGTTCGGCAAAGACATTCGCTCGGCTCTGCCGCTCGCACTCGACAACTACAACCTGCTGCATCGCCTGTGGCGCGAAGACGTCGTCGACTACGACGGCAACTTCCGCACTCCGCTGCAGGGCTTCACGAGCACGCCGCGCCCCCTCGACGATGTGCCGCCGTTCGTGTGGCACGGCTCGATCCGCACTCCCGAAATCGCCGAGCAGGCCGCTTTCTACGGCGACGGCTTCTTCGCCAATCACCTCTTCGCACCCTCCGAGCACTTCCTGCGCCTCGTGCGCTTCTACCGCGAGCGCTTCGAGCACTACGGCCACGGCACGCAGAAGCAGGCGATCGTCGGCCTCGGCGGCCAGGCATTCATGGCGAAGAACTCGCAGGATGCAGTGGCGCAATTCCGCCCCTACTTCAACGAGGCTCCGGTATACGGTCACGGTCCGCGCATGGAAGATTTCACGAGCCAGACCCCGCTGACCGTCGGCAGCCCGCAGGAGGTCATCGACAAGACCCTCGGCTTCCGCGAGGTGTTCGGCGACTACCAGCGGCAGATGTTCCTCATCGACCACGCCGGCCTGCCGACGAAGACCGTGCTCGAGCAGCTCGATCTCTTCGGGTCAGAGGTGCTGCCCGTGCTGCGCGCCGAGATGGCGAAGGATCGCGATCCCGAGGTGCCCGAATCACCGTCGCACGCAAGCCTCGTCACCGCCAAGTACGGCGATGAGGCGCCGCGTCAGCCGCGACCGAACGCCAATCGGGGTGACAATGTAACCGGAGGATCGCCCTACCAGGATTCCCCGGCCAAGCAGGGCGCGGCATTCGGCATCAGCTGATCCGCCGCCCGCGGCACCCCGCCGTACCGACTGGGCGACCCGCATGACCACGCACGAAGGAGCACCCGAGATGGAACAGCCAGCTCGCATCGACGTACGCCTCGCCAATGAGGCGTGGGAATCCGTGATGTCTGCACACTCGGCACTCATGCAGGTCTTCGCCGCCGAACAGATGTGGTCGGAGGTCAGCATGCGCGAGTACGACGTGCTGTACACGCTGGCCAAGCGGCGCGAGCCGATGCGCATGTGCGACGTGCAGAGCGGGGTGCTGCTCAGCCAGCCCGCCCTGTCGCGCATGGTGGATCGGCTCGCGACCCGGGGCTACATCGCCCGCGAGCCCGATCCGCAAGACGGCCGCGCCGTGCTGCTCAGCCTCACCGAGGCAGGGGCGACGCTGCAGCAGCAGGTCGGTCGGGCCCACGCGAAAAGCGTCGCCCGCCAGCTCGGCGCCGCACTCACTCCGGATGAGATGCAGGATCTGCGTCGCCTCGCCGGCAAACTCGCCGGTGGCGGTGACGCGGCCTGATCCGACCTCCCCCGCAATCTTCACCGCAACACGCTCGAGGAGCACCCCATGACCACCCCCTTCGACGGCACCGTCACCGAGCCGGTCGCCGCTCAGCCCCGCACCCTCGCCGTCGTGAGCGCCGGCACCAGCGACCCGTCGACCACGACGATGCTCGCCAACCGCGTCGCCGACAAGGCCGCCGAGATCGCGGCCCAGCGCGGCATCGAGCTGCGCATCCGCTTCGTCGACCTGCGCGCGCTGGCCGAAGACGTGACGACCGCACTCGTGACGCAGCACGTCTCCCCCGCACTGCAGGCGGCGAGCGACATCATGCGCGACGCCGACGCGATCGTCGCCTCCACACCGGTCTACAAGGCAGGGGCGAGCGGACTGTTCACCGCCTTCTTCCAGGTGCTCGACAACGATCTGCTCATCGGCACGCCCGTGGTGCTCGGGGCGACCGCCGGGAGTGCGCGCCACGCACTCGTCGTCGATGACCAGCTGCGCGGCCTGTTCTCGTATCTGCGCACCATCACGGTGCCGACCGGCCTCTTCGCGGCACCCGACGACTGGAACAGTCGCGAGTTCGGCTCGCGCATCGAGCGCGCCGCCGCTGAGCTCGTGGCGCTGCTCGCCGGCGGGTTCCGCGAGTCGGTGCGCGGTGAGTCGTGGGGCGCCTACCAGCACTCCTACGGCAGCGCGGGCGGCACGGAGCTCGGCATCGACCTCGACAGCGACCTCATGCGCCTCGCGACTGGCGGGCGCTGAGTTCGAACGCAACGCGTTCGGGCTCCGCGCTCGCTGCCGCCACAGCGGCAGCCCACGGAGCGCAGCGCAGCCCTACATCCACTTCTTCCAGCGGAATACCCCGTAGAGCAGGGCCGCGAACCCCACCATGCCGCCGACGGCGAGCGGGTAGCCGAAGGCCCAGTGCAGTTCGGGCATCTGATCGAAGTTCATGCCGTAGACCGCGGCGATGAGGGTCGGGGCGAACAAGATCGCCGCCCACCCCGAGATCTTTTTCATGTCGTCGTTCTGCCGTTGGGCGACCAGGGTCGAGTTGACGGTGAGGATTTGTGAGAGTGCGTCTCGCAGCTCAGTGGCCTCGGAGCTGACGCGCGTGAGGTGATCCGACACGTCTTGCAGATACGACTGGAGCTCTTCAGGAATCGCGTATTGGTCGGCGCCGCGACGCAGGCGCTGGGTGAGGCGTGTGAGCGCAGCGGAGGCGTGCAGCACATCGATCACTTCTTGGCTCAGGTGGTAGATGCGCTCGGCCGCGGCGGCGTCCCCGCTGAATACCTGGCGCTCGATCTGCTCCTGGTCGATCTGCAAACCGTCGAGCACCGGGAAGTATTGGTCGACGACCTCGTCGAGCAGCCGGTAGGCCATCGCTTCGGCTCCGAGTCGCAGCAATTGGCGATCCGCATCGAGATACTCGCGGCTGATGAGGGGAGATCCTGCGGAGATGTCGAGGGGATTCGGGATCGGCGATCCGTCAATCGATCGCCCGTCTTGGCAGATGATCACGAGGGCATCGTGGCGCACCAGCAGGTGGAATTCTGAGAACTCGACGTCCTCCCGCTCATCGATGTAGTGTGCGGCCTTCAGCACGATGAAGAGCACGTCGCCGTAGCGCTCGACCTTGGGGCGCTGGCCGGCGTGCAGCAGATCTTCGACGAGCACGGGGTGCAGCTGCCAGAGCGACGCGATCTCGGCGATCGCATCGGCGTCGGGGTGAGTGAGGATCGCTCGGGCGATCGACCCGCCGGGTGCCTGCTGCAGCGCGTGCGCGAACGTCTGGCTGACCGTGACCGGCCCGACGTCTCCGTCAGCGACCGAGTGCACGAGAATCTGGGGCGCGCCGGCCTCTGGTTCGGAGCGTCGACCCGATGCGGTGCGTGCCCGCGTCGCGGCGTGCGCGCCCCTCGCGAGACGTGACGCTCCGCGCTCCTGCATCGACATGAGCGACCTCCGATCGCGCACGCACGTGCGCACCGCACCACCCTAGCTGCAGGTCGCCAGCATCCGGTGCGTCGCACTCGCTCGCGCGCCCGTCACCCGTGCGACTCAGCGCTCAAATGCCGCACGAAGAATCGCATCGCATCGTCGCCCGCATGCGCCGGCACTCCCGTGTGCCCGCCCATGTTGGCAGCGAGCGTTTTCTCTGTAGATCCGAACGCGTCGAAGAGCTCGAGTGCCATGCCGCGATCGTTGCCCGCATCGTCCCACTGCAGCAGCACGTGGAGCGGGATCGTCACTCCGCGTGCCTCTTCCATCGTGCGCCGGGGCACGTAGCTGCCGGCAAACAGGCCCGCAGCGGTGATGCGTGGGTCGATTGCAGCGAGTCGCACCCCGACCGCGATGACGCCACCCGAAAAGCCCACGCGATCGCCGATCTCCGGCAGCTCAAGCACCGCGTCAAGCGTGCGCTGCCACTCGGGAACGGCCCGATCGACGAGCGGAAGTATCAGCCGGTCGATCACGTCGGCGCTCGGCGCATTCCCCGCAGCGAGCGCTGCGCGCAGGTCGTTGCGCGCCTGGTCAGCATCGGGGAGTGCCGCACGTTCTCCGGCACCGGGCAGTTCGATCGCCGCCGACGCGAAGCCGTGTTCGGCGGCAGCTCGCGCACGAGCCGCGAGGCGCGGGTACATGCGGCGAATGCCGAGTCCGCCCGGCTGCCCCATAAGGATGAGCGGCGATGGGGCCTCGGGCGTCGCAGCCGTCGGCGTCCAGAGCAGCCCCGAGAACTCGCCGAGCGTGAAGGCGCGCTCGCTAACGCTCGCGTCGATGGTGTGCGTGGCAGTGAAGTGCATGATCCCGCCTTTCGGGAGGGCCATCGTATCAGCGGGGCGCCAGGCGCTGAACCTCGGTCGCCGCCTCCGTTGCCCAGCGAAGGTCGTGCGTCGTCAGCACAACCGCACCGCCGGCTGCGGTGAAGTCGGTGATGATGCGTTCGAGTCGGCGCATCCCTGCAAGATCGCGCCCGAGCGTCGGCTCATCGAGCAGCAGCACGCCAGGTTCGAGCAGGAGCGCGGAGGCGATGACGAGGTCTTTACGCTGATCGGGCGTGAGATCGTACGGGTGTTCTGCCGCCTGTGATGCAAGACCGACACGTTCGAGCAGCGTGGCGGATCGCTCGGCACGCTCAGCCCGCAGCCGGGCGCGATCGCGTCGGCGGTGTCGGGGCAACGGTGCCGCGCGCTCGAGTTCCGCACTCACCGTCGCCGCCGAGAGCTGCGCCCCCGGATCCTGCCCCACCCAGCCCACGAATCCGGCGCGCTGTGATGCGTGCGCATCCCCGAGTTCGTGCACGGTGCCGGCGACCGAGGCGCCGGCGGCCGAAGCGCCGGTGCCGCCGGCGCCGACACTTCCCACACTCACCCGCCCGGTCACTCGCGCGGATCGCTCCAGCAGCCCGGCAACCGCACGTAGCAGCGTCGACTTGCCCGCGCCGTTCGCGCCCACGACCGCGAGAACTTCCCCGGCTGCGACATCGAGGTCGACCCCGACGAGCACCGGGGCCCCGCCCCGCTCGACCCTCAGATCGCGCACCCGCAGCGCGGTGCGCACCGAGACCGGTTCGGAGACCGTTACCGGGGCAGGTTTCGACATGCGCGCCGGTGCAGGCTCATCCGCCCCCAGCGCGTTCCACACCCCGTGCGAACTCAACATCGCGTCGTCGACTGCAACGGGCGCGGCACCGCTCGCGAGACTCCCCGCGCGCAGAAAGTCGACACGATCCGCCGCCGCCGCGAGCTCGTCGTACTGGTGCCCCGCGAGCAGCACCGCGCCGCCGCGCGCGCAGTATCGCGCGAGCGCCTGCCGCAACAGCAGCCGCGCGCTCGGGTCGAGCGACAGTGCGGGCTGGTCGAGTACGAGCACCGCGGGGTCGAGTGTCATGAGACTCGCGAGCGCGACCAGCTGGCGCTCGCCACCCGACAGCGCATCGAGGCGGCGACCGGACAGCCGCGCCATGCCGAAGGCCTCGAGCGCGGCGCCGACGTCAACCGGGCGCGTGCTGCCCGACAATCGCACGGGAAGGCGCACCTCGTCGTCGACGAAGCTGGTCATGCCGGTGAGCTGGGCCTCGGGGTCATCGCCGAGCATGGCAGCGGATCCGCTCAGCGCCACCGTGCCGCTCGCCGCGCCGCGGTCGGCCAGCAGCCCTGCGGCCAGACGGCAGAGCGTCGACGTGCCGGCGCCCTGCGGGCCGAGCACGGCGAGCATCTCGCCGGGCCGCAGCACGAGGTCGATGCCGTTGAGAGCGGGTGCGGGCTCGTCGGAGTAGTGGAAGCCTGCGTGATCGAGCACGAGCGCGAGCTCACTCGCACGCGCTGGAACGCGGGGCGCAGTCGAGTCACCCACGGAGCACCCCCAGCAGTTCGGAGGCGGTCGGCAGGTGCACGACGCCGGCCACCGAGAGCACGACGAGCACGACGCTCATCGCGGGCGCGATCCACCGAATCGCGCGCTGCGTCTGCCCGTCCGAGTGATCTTGCAGCGCGGCGGGCCGCTTCACACGGCCGAATCCGCGTTGCTCCAGCGTGTCGTGGCGCTGGTCGAGCTGCACGAGCGCCGCGGTCACCAGGCCGGCGAGGATGCCGGGGAGCAGGCGCAGGCGGGTGCGCAGTCGCGTCGTGTCCCACCCGCGCGCGGCGCGAGCTTCGAGCGCGTGCGACACCTGCGCGCGCAGCAGGGGGACGAGACTGAGTGCCGTGGCGCACACGTAGGCGATGCCGAGCGGCGCGCGGAGTGCGATCATGCCGTCGAAGGTGCGCGCGGAGTCAGAACCGAATGCGAAGAGCGCGCACACGGCGATCATCGCGGCGACGCGCAGCCACAGCTGCAGTGCGACCGCGAGCCCCTCGACGGTGAGCGACGCCGCACCCCACCGCCACAGCACCTCGAGGTCGTCACCGGGGTAGAAAAGCCCCTGAATCACACCGACCATGACGAGCATGGGTACGGCGAGCACGGCGAGCGTCGTGAGCCAGCGCGCAAAACGCATGCGCGGCGATGCGACGGCGACACCGGCTGCGATGCACAGGATCGCAGCCGGCACGATCGGAGACGGGATGCCCGTAATCACGAGAAGTGCGCAAACGAGCAGCACGAGTTCGGTAGCAGGGTGCAGCAGGGCCGCCCGGCGCGAATCGGCGGTGTGCGGGATCACCCGCCGTGCCGCTGCTCCCGCACCCGGGTGCGGGGTCGCCCGATGCCCCGCACCGGCACCCGAGTCCGCCGAAGCAAATGCGGGTGCCGGTGCGGGGCGCGATTCCGAGCGACCGTGCACGCGGGGCGTCAGACTGCTGCGGGCGACTCTGCGGCGACCGGCGCGGGCGGCGCCGCAGTACGACGCGGCGCGAGCGAGCGCATCGCCAGCGGGTATCGACGCACGATGCGCTTCGGCAGCGTGCGCAGCACCAGGAAGGCGAGCAGGAAGATGATCGCTTTGTCGACGGTGTCGGATGTGAGGCTCTGCACGGTGGTGGCGTTGAGCATCTCGAGACCCGCGGCCTGAAGCGTCGCAACGATGCTGCCGGTGCCGACACCGAGCCCGCCTCCGAAGAGGAACGCGGCGACCGGAGCACCGAGTGCACCGCTGGGAACACCGACGATCGCGCCTGCGATGACAGCCGACCAGATCGCCCGGAACGCGCCGAGGCGTGCGGCCCAGCCGGCGGCAGCTCCGACAAAGGCGGCACCCGCGGTGAAGGCGATGACGGTGGGGTTGATGGCGACGCCCCAAATCACGTTGCTGAGCACCCCGGTGAGTGCACCGGCTGCGGGGCCGGCGAGCACGCCGACCAGCACGGAGCCGAAGGAGTCGAGGTAGAGCGGGATGGGCGTCAGCGTGCCGACGATCTGCCCGATCGTGATGTTCAGGGCGATGGCGATCGGCATGAGCGCGAAGATGCTGCGCGGAATGAGCGGCAGCGTACCGGCGGCAATGAGTACGGCGCCGGCGAGGTAACCGAGCATCACCCAGAGGGTGGTGTTGCCCAGATCTTGCCCGAGTGTGGGCGGTTGGGTGAAGAGCACCGTGAGGTAGGTCGCGATGATGACGAGCGACCCCGCTGCGGTGAGCAGGTATGCCCACTTGGGGGCGTGGTGGCGAGCTTCTCCGGGACTCGTCGTGCTGACGAGCCCCTGCCCAGACACGCTATCGCGTGCGTTCATGATGTGGTCCTTTCATCAGGGTTTCCGTGAGGTGGTCGAGAAAGCGTGCGGCATCGACGCGACGGATGATCTCGGCGTTCGCCGGTCGGTTCCATCGGCCCAGCCAATCGGCGACGGTTTCGCCGCGCGTGAGTGTGCCCGTGAGTTCGACGTCGACGGGCGCGAACGCGCTCTCGGCCCAGGGCAGTCTGCCAGGCTCGGCCGTTTCGCGCGACTCGGGCGGCGCGGCGCGCTGCTCGCGCGCCCAGGTGACGGCAACGGCGACGACGAACGGATCGTGGATGTGCGCGAGGTAGCCGTGCCCGTCGGCTTCGTGGAACTCGAAGTAGAAGCGCAGCGCGTCGCCGAGCTGGTGCAGAGTCGCGTGCCATTCGGGGCCGGCCCCGGCGTCTGCGCCCTCCAAGATTCGCTGCAGGCGGTCGGGGGTCATCTCGACCATCTCGGTCGCCTCGATCGGCCCGATCACCGGTGCGAACGGGGCATCGCCGGCGACGTGCGCGTCGCCGAACGCTCGGAACACACGCGCGGCGGCCTCGGGATCGAACGTCACGTTCCACTCGGTGGTGGGCCTAGTGTTGCCCCGGTAGTTGAAGGCGCCGCCCATCACGAAGAGCCGTTTGAGCAGGCGGGGCAGATCAGGCTCGATCTCGAGCGCCAGCGCCAGGTTGGTGCCGGGGCCGATCACCACACCGATGAGCTCACCCGGGTGCGCACGCGCGGCGGCGACCCAGGCCTCGGCCGCGGACGATTCGCTCACGCCCGCGCGGGGCTCGGGCAGCACCGCATACCCGGCACCCGTATCGCCGTGGGTGACCTCCGCGTACTCGGGGTCCCCCGACGATGCCTCACCGGTAGCGCTATCTCCCGGAGCTCCCCCGCCCTCGCCGGCTTCGGCCGCGAGGGCATCGAGCACGTGCACCCCACCAAGCGGCAGCTCGACGCCGCGGTGCACCGGCAGATCGCTGCGGCCCGCGAGTTCGAGCCAGCCGAGGGTGTTCTCGACGACCTGCGCGGTGGACACGTTGCCACCGCTCGCCGCGAGCCCGACCAGCTCGACGTCGGGCTGGCAGAGCAGGTACGCAATCGCGATCGCATCGTCGATGCCGGGGTCGCAGTCGAGGAAGAGCGGGATGGGGTTCTCGGCCATCCCTCTATTGTGACGGACGCCGCCGACAGTGGCGCTGCCCGACGCTCAGCACCCGGCGCTCAGCACCCGATCTGCACTCAGAGGATCGAAAACCCGTGAACAGAGTCCGCTGACTGCAGATTGGGTGCTGAGCACGGACGCCGCCTACGCGTCGCCGACCGAGATGTCGCCCGCCTCCTCGACGGCGCTCTCGTGCGGGTGACCGATGTGGGCCAGGTGACGCCCGGCGACCGCCAGCACCACCATGGAGACGATGATCGACGCGGCACCGACCCAGTACGGCATCCCCGAACCGAGCGCCTCCGAGATCGGCCCCGCAACCGCAGGAGCGATCGCGCCACCCATGAAGCGCACGCCCGAATACGTCGACGAGGCGACGTTGCGCGGCAGATCCGTCGCCTCCATGACCGCCTCGGTCAGCGCGGTGTTCATGACGCCGAGCAGCAGTCCGCTGATGATCACGACGGTGACGAGCCCGGTGAGCGAGTCGACGAAGACGCCGAGCAGCGCCAGGCAGATCGTGAGCGCGGTCAGCATCGCGAAGAGCACGGGGCGCAGGCCGAGCCGACGGGTCAGCACCGGGGCGACGAGCACCGAGGTGATGGCGAGCGCGAGCCCCCAGCCGAAGAACACGAGGCCGAGTTCGTGCGCACCGAATTCGAGGCCGACGGCCTTCGCCGCGGCCTCCATCGGGTACGGACTGTACGCGAGCAGCACGAAGAAGCCGAAGTTGTAGAAGAGTGCCACGATCGAGAGGGAGCGCAGGGCCGGATTGCGCAGGGCGCGGAATCCGGCGAGGATCGACACCTTTTCGACCGCCGGCGCAGCGCTGGCAGCACCGGCGTCCGTGCGCTTCGACTGCCGCAACAGCACCACGATCGCGATGAGGGCGATCGCCATCAGCGCCGCCGTACCGAAGAACGGCCCGCGCCACGACAGCGTGCCGAGCACGCCGCCGACCAGCGGCCCGACCGCGAGCCCGATGCCGAGCGCGGCTTCGTAGAGCACGATCGCCTGCCGCGCGCCGCCCGATGCGGCACCGACGATTGCGGCGAGTGCGGTTGAGATGAAGAGCGCGTTGCCGAGCCCCCACCCGGCGCGGAACCCGATGATCGCGTCGACGGTGCCCGACGCTCCGGCAAGCGCGGCGAAGACCACGACGAGCACCAGGCCGGCGAGCAACGTGCGCTTCACGCCGATGCGACTCGACACCCAACTCGTGAAGAACATCGCGGCGCCGGTGATGAAGAGGTAGCTGGTGAAGAGCAGCATGGTCTGGCTGGGGCTCGCGCCGAGCTCATGACTGATGGCGGGCAGGATCGGGTCGACGAGGCCGATGCCCATGAACGAGACCGCGCACGCGAACGCGATGGCCCAAACAGCGGTCGGTTGGCGCAGAATCGAAGGCTTGGCCTGTGCGGGTTCGGTGCGGGGGCGAGTGGTGGTGGACGTGAGAGGCTCCTGAGGTGTGGTGCGCGTGCGGCGCAAATCTATGGTGTGCGGTGCGGTGCGGGATCGCGGCGGCGTCACCCGGAAGGATCGTCGATGCGATCTCCGAGCTGATCCATCAGCTCCGCAGCGCGAGCGAGTGTGGCGCGGTCGAAGTCGGAGAGCGCGTCGAGGTGCGGGCGCACGCGGTCGGCGGCTGCAGCGCGATAGGCGTCGAGCGCGACGCGTCCGGCTGGGGTGATCGACACGAGCGTCGCTCGGCCGTCTGCCGGATCGGGCGCGCGGTCGATCCACCCCTCTCCCTCGAGCCGCTGCACGAGGCCCGTCATCGCAGGCTGACCCACCCGCTGCTGATGGGCGAGCGCGCTGATGCGCAAACCGCTCGACGATTCGAGTTCGCTGAGCACGCGCCACGCGACGAGCGAGTACCCACCGCCCGCCACGCGACCGGCGATGCGCGCGAATCGGCCGGTGATGCGTGTGAGATCGAGCGCCAGCACATCGGCATCCGATCGATTTGCGTTCCGTTCGTGACTCACAGTGGATCACCCTAGCACTGATTACATCGCACTACGAAGCATATCCGTATGCGAACTCAACGTCCGATTGACACCGCCCGCTGCGACGAGGAGGATGCTGCGCAGCGGGCGACCGCCTGCGGGGAACGCGCGGCGGCACCGCGCACGGCGAAGGAGCCAGTATGCACGCGAACGATCCCGCATCACCCGACGCGGCGCCCGCCGGGCGCATTGTGATCGACCTGTTCACCACCCTCGACGGTGTTGCGCAGGCGCCGGGCGGCCCCGACGAAGACCCGAGCGGCGGGTTCCGCTTCGGCGGCTGGCAAGCACCCATCGAAGACGACATGGTCGGCACCGAGGTGCTCGGCTACGTCGATCGCATGGACGCGCTGCTGCTCGGCCGACGCACCTACGACATCTTCGCGTCATACTGGCCGGTGCACGCCGACAACCCTGTCGGGCGCACGTTCAATGCGGTGCCGAAGTACCTGGCCTCGCGCAATCCCGAGGTGTCGGCGCCCTGGCACGAGACCACCCGGGTGGGCGACGACCTCGCCGCCGAGCTCAGCGACCTGCGCGCGCGACACCGCGAGATCCACGTCGTCGGCAGCATCGACTTCGTGCAGACGCTCATCGCCGAGCACCTCTTCGACGAGCTGTGCCTGTGGGTCTACCCGATCGTGCTCGGCGAGGGCCGAACGGTGTTTCCGCGGGGCTCGGTGCCCACCAACCTGCGACTCATCGAGCCCCCGAAGAGCGGCAGCGCCGGCGCGGTGCAACTGCGGTACGCACTCGCGCCGGGGTCGCCGAAGGCCGGGGTGATGGAGGATCCTGCCGACCCGGCGTAGACGAGCGGCACGCGCGATGCGAAACGGTCATCCCCCCATGATCTCGCGGATCCGTTGCAGGGTTTCAGCTGCGGCAGCATCGGTGTCAACCGGCGAATCTTCGGGCTCATCGTCGCGCACATTCGCAATGTCGCCCCCGAGATCTTCTCCGTAGTCACGGGCTCCGAGCAGGTCGCCATTGAGCTGGTTGAGCAGCGCGACGATGTCCGATTCCGTCTGTTGGAAATCGCTCAGCGCTCGGTACAACTGCACGGATCCATCGAGCGCGTCGGCAGCCGCCTCCTCGAGAACATCGTGCACCAGTTTCCCGAAACGCTGCACCGTCGAATGCGGCCCGGAGGCGCCGAGCCCGATCGACGCGTCCCTGTCCACGTGAGAAACACTCACGACCTGTTGCACGTTGTCAGCTACCGCATCGAGTTCTGCCGCAAGAGCCGGAAGCGCCAATCCTGCCATCGCCTCGATCTTCTGCTGATCCCACCCCTGACTCGTGCCGGCTTGCTGCGGCAGGTCGTTGGCTCCATCAGGAAGATCGTAATCGTCGCGATTCTCCTGACTCATCGCGTGGTCGATCACTGCATACAGGATGGTGCGCAGCGCCTGCTCCTCGTCGCGAATTCGTGAGTTCAGCGAGCTCATCGCGCGACTGAAACTTGAGAAGGCGTCGTCGTAATTGCCGCCGTCGGTCTCGACGAGCACATCACCCTTCTCCGCTGCGCCGATGGCGGCGGTGCCGAGACTCGCAGCCCGAGCGATCGCTCCGGGCACGAACAGTTTGACCACTTCTGCGGCGAACCCGACGACGGCGAGCTCGTAAGGCTTCGGCTGGTCGGCACCGTCGCTCGCGTGCCGCATCTGATCCCGTCCCATCATGACGATGGAACGCACATCAGTGGGAACGGCCGACCAAATCTCGTGCTGCCCATACATCACGCCGGACAGCGTTTCAGCGAGACCGGCGGCATTCGTCACGATGGTTGGCAGACGGTCGAGGTACCTCATGGCGAATTTTTGACCAGTCGCGCCAGTCAGACCATCCAGGTTGCGCTCCATCGTGCCGAAGGCGCTCGAGAGTTCACCCCCACTCGAATACGTTCCTCCGGCAGGCGACTGGTACCGCTCATCAACACTCAAGTGAGAGCACGCCGTATTGCACGATTGCAGCAGATCCCCGATACCACCCGCATCAGGAAGCGTGCGCCACGGATCGATCACAGCATCGATGTCTGCCCGGATCCGGTTGAACGTACTGGTGTAGTGCGCAGTATCAGAGTGACCCGCCATGCCGGTTCCCGCTGCGGTGTTGGTGTAGTACCCACCGCCGGCTCCGCCGCTCGGTCGCACCACCGTTTCGGTGTTCGTCTCGGTCGCGCACTCGTAATACCCGTCCATGATGACCCAGTTGCCGAGCCCGAAGAACGTGAACTTGCCGCTCTGAGTGCGCATCCATGCGTCGCAGGCAGCGTCTTTGAGCTCGTTGACGAGAGTGTCCAGGCTACTCATTCTCGCCGCCCTTCTGCGCTTCCGAGTCAATGCCAACGGGCATGCGACCTGCTGCAGACCGATCACCACAGATGCGTCGCCGAGCAAGCACGACGAAGACGACGAGCGCACCGATGGCCAGTGTCAGCGCCGCCTGCTGGTTGCCGCGCACCTGATCGCAGGCGTGATTCACTCCGATCTGCACGTTCAGGAAGTACTCGTAGCCGCTCTGCCCCGACGTCCCCTGATTCTCGTCTTTGTAGCGCTTGAACGCCTCGCTCGTCGAGACGGTGTCCTCGGTGAACACGGAGCTGGGCCCGCTTCCCACGCCTGGGCCCAACGCCCGACAGGTCGCGGTGATCCGCTGCCCGGAATCGTCTTTTCCGAAGTCGGCCGTCCCCGGCACCAGGTACAGCAGGCCGATCCCTACGATGCCGATCAGCAGCACCGCGATCGCCGGCCAGCGTCGCTTCTGATTCATGTCTCCCCCGAATCGATTGCACCGCGCTGTCCCTCCAGCGCGAACAGCACGAGCATACTCTTCGTACCCCGCCCAATACACGACAGCGCCCGCCGACCAAGGGCCGACGGGCGCTGAGCGTGCACCGCGTGGTTACTTGCCGACGTACCCGTCGGCGACATTGAGCGCCTCGTCGATGATGTCGAGACCCTTCACCAGATCCTCTTCCGAGATGATCAGCGGCGGAGCGACCTGCAGGCGGTTGCCGGCGGCGAACGGCCACAGGCCGGCCTGCTTGCACGCGGCGACCACAGCGTTGAACGGCGCAGCCGCCTCGCCGGCAGCGTTGAACGGGATGAGAGGTTCGCGGGTGTCGCGATCCTTCACCAGCTCGATCGCCCAGAAGAGACCCGTGCCGCGCACCTCGCCGACCGACGGGTGCTTCTCGGCGATCTCGCGCAGACGCGGGCCGACGACCCGCTCGCCCAGATCGCGCACGCGCTCGAGGATGCCTTCTTCTTCGAAGATGTCGAAGGTGGCAACGCCGGCGGCGGCGCCGAGGGGGTGCCCGCTGTAGGTGAGCCCGCCGGGGAACGGCTTCTGATCGAAGGTCTGGTGCACGGCCTCGGAGATCACGACGCCACCGAGAGGCACGTACCCCGAGTTGACGCCCTTCGCGAAGGTCACGAGGTCGGGCGCGACATCGAACGCCTGGAACGCGAACCAGTGCCCGGTGCGACCGAAGCCGGCCATGACCTCGTCCGCAATCATCAGGATGCCGAACTCGTCGCACAGCGCGCGCACGCCGGCGAGGTAGCCGGGCGTCGGGATCAGGATGCCGTTGGTGCCGGTGACGCTCTCGAGAATGATCGCGGCAATGGTGTTCGGCCCCTCGAGCTCGATGGTCGAACGCAGATGCGCGAGCGCGCGCTCGGTCTCTTGCTCGGGGGTCTCCGAGTAGAAGACCGAGCGGTAGGGGTAGGGGCCGTGGAAGTGCACGACGCCGGCATCGAGCGTGCCGTTCGCCCAGCGACGGGGTTCGCCGGTCAGGGTGATCGCCGTCGAGGTGGAGCCGTGGTACGAGCGGTACCGGGCGAGCACCTTCTGACGGCCGGTGCGGTGGCGCGCCATGCGCACCGCGTACTCGACTGCGTCGGCGCCGCCGTTGGTGAAGAACACCGAGCGCGCGCCCTCGAAGGAGTGCTCGACGATGCGCTTCGCGAGCTCGCCGCGCACGTCGTTCGCCATCGCCGGCTGAATCGTGGCGAGACGCCCGGCCTGATCCTGAATCGCCTTGACGAGACCCGGGTGCTGGTGACCCAGGTTCAGGTTGACGAGTTGCGCCGAGAAGTCGAGGTACTCGGTGCCGTCGTAATCCCAGAAGCGCACGCCCTCACCCTTGGCGATGGGCAGCGGGTTGATGGCCCCCTGCGCCGACCACGAGTGGAAGACGTACTGGCGGTCGTTGGCGCGCACCTCGCGCTGCGCGTCGGTGTCGCCGAAGCTCTGCTCGGCGCCGTGCAGATCGATGAAGTCTGACATGTGCGTCGCTCCTTAGTGGTTGCTCGGGAAGCCGAGGTCGATCTTCGACTGGTCCGCATTCGGCCAGCGCGTGGTGACGACCTTCGAGCGGGTGTAGAAGTTGATCGATTCGGGGCCGTAGATGTGCGAGTCGCCGAAGAGCGAATCCTTCCAGCCACCGAACGAGAATGCGCCCACCGGCACGGGGATCGGCACGTTGATGCCGACCATGCCGGCCTCGACCTCGAACTCGAACTGGCGAGCTGCGCCGCCGTCGCGGGTGAAGATCGCGGTGCCGTTGCCGAACTGGTGCGAGTTGATGAGCTCGACGCCCTCTTCGTAGGTGTTGACGCGCACGATCGCGAGCACCGGCCCGAAGATCTCCTCGAGGTACACCTTGCTGTCGGTCTTGACGTGGTCGATCAGTGAAACGCCCGTGAAGAAGCCGTTGCCCTCGAACTTCGCCTCGCGGCCGTCGACGACGACCGTCGCGCCCTCGGCCTCGGCACCGGCGACGTAACCCTCGACGCGCTCCTTGGCCTCGCGGGTGATGAGCGGGCCCATCTCGGAGGCCGGATCGGTGCCGTCACCGATCTTGAGGCCCGCGATGCGGCTCGTGAGCTCGGGGATCAGGCGATCCGCGACATCGCCCACGGCGACGACGACCGAGACGGCCATGCAGCGCTCGCCTGCGGAGCCATACGCGGCCGAGATGGCGGCGTCAGCGGTGACGTTGATGTCGGCGTCGGGCAGCACCAGCATGTGGTTCTTCGCTCCGCCGAGTGCCTGCACGCGCTTGCCGTTGGCGGCTGCGCGCTGGTAGATCGAACGAGCGATCGGGGTCGAGCCGACGAACGAGACGGCCTTGACGTCGGGGCTGTCGAGCAGCGTGTCGACGGCGACCTTGTCACCGTGCACGACGTTGAGCACGCCGTCGGGCAGACCGGCCTCGCGGAAGAGGTCGGCGATGAATACCGATGCGGAGGGGTCGCGCTCGGAGGGCTTCAGCACGACGGTGTTGCCGCAGGCGATTGCGCTCGCGATCATCCACAGCGGCACCATGACCGGGAAGTTGAACGGCGTGATGGCGGCGACGACGCCGACCGGCTGCTTGATCGAGTGCACGTCGACGCCGGTGGAGACCTGCTCGTCGCGCTCACCCTTCAGCAGGTGCAGCAGACCCGACGCGAACTCGACGTTCTCGAGACCGCGCGCGATCTCGCCGGCGGCGTCGGAGAGCACCTTGCCGTGCTCGCTCGTGACGATGGCGGCGAGCTCGGGGGTGCGCTGCTTCAGCAGCTGGCGCAGGTTGAAGAACACGTCGGCACGCTTCGTCAGGCTCGTCTTCCGCCACTTCGGCAGCGCCGCCTTCGCCGCGGCGATCGCCTGCTCGACGGTCTCGACCGACGCGATGCTCAGCTCGTGCTGGGCCTCGCCGGTCGCCGGGTTGTACACCGGCTGCGTGCGCTCTGCGGCGTCGATCTTCTCGCCACCGATGACGTGGGGAATGCGTGCCATCCGTCGTCCTCTTTCCTGTGATTCGGCATATCACCCGGCGATTCGGGCAATATGTTCGGGATCGGCAGATCCCGCTGCGTCCCAGTGTTGCAGGGCAGGCTCGACCAGGCGACCCCCAAACCATCCACGATTCACTCGACTGCCATACACTGTGTTCGATATGCGTGAGACACCCGATTCGCAGCCGGCCGACGCACCGGCGGTCACCGTCGCCGAAGCCCTCGCACTCGTCGAAGTGCAGGCGGGCGCCCCCGAGCTCGTTGCGGGCGCCGCCGGACTCGAGCGACCGATTCGCTGGGCCCACGTCGTCGCGGGCGCCGGGGCCTTCGCACTGCTCGAAGGCGACGAGCTGCTGCTGTCGACCGGAGCCGGTTGGCCGGCGGATCACCCGGCGCTCACGGCCCTCGCCGCAGAGGTCGTCGCCGCAGACCCCGCTGCCATCGTGCTCGAGTTCGGGGCGCATATCCACGCGGCTCCCACCGAACTGGTCGCGGTCTGCGAGGCGCACGCGATCCCGCTCATCGTGCTGCACCGCGAGGTGCGATTCGTGCAGATCACGCAGCGCGTGCACCAGCGCGTGCTCGCCGCGCAGACGGAGGCGCTCGCCGCCCGCGCCGAGGTCCACAGCATGTTGACCGAGCTCGGCCTCAATCGCAGCCCCGTCGACTATGTGGTGGAGCGCCTTGCCGAAAGCCTCGACGCCCCCGTCGTGCTCGAGGACTCCGCCGGTCGCGTGGTGGCGTGGGCCGGCGGCGATCTCGCACCACAGGTGGCGCTCGCACCCTGGGCTGCGGCGAGCGCGCCCGCGCAACTGCCCCCCGACACCGAATCGGTGTGGGTCGAAGCGCAGGGGAAACGGTGGGGGCGACTGTCGGCGCTCGCTGGCCCCGCGCACCCCGCGGGCCGGCGCACGGTGCTCGAACTCGGCGCATTCGCGCTGGCGCTCGGCAAGCTCGCGGACCCCGACGGCGAGCAGTGGTTGCAGCTGAGCTCGAAGCGTCTGTTCGACGCCCTGCTGACGGGGCGATACCGCAGTGAGGTCGAGCTCGGGGCGCAGCTGGCGGCCGCCGGGTTGCCGATTCGCGAGCGGATCACGCTCGGAGCCACGGTGCGCGGCACCGGCGATTTCGGGGGTCACAGCACGCTCGAGCGCGCCCTACTCGAGACCGCGCTCCGTCGCGCGGTCGCCCCCGAGGGCCGGGTGATCCTCGTCCCCGACCCGGCCGGGCAACTCGGCGTCGAACCCGAACCGGGTCGCACACCGCTGCTCGCGCTCCTCTCGTTCCCCCTCGGCGACGAACGCGTCGCCGAATCGGTCGAGGGCGCCGCGGCCCCACCGCTCGCCGCCCGACTCGCGCGCGAACTCGAAATGCTCGTGCCCACACCGACTCCGGATACCTGGCGCGCGCACCTCGGGCTCGGAGCACCGGGCCGGGGACTGCGATCGCTCATCACGTCGCTTGAGCGCGTGCGCGCTTCGGGCCGTCTGGCCCCCACCGCCGCAGTCGGACGGGTCACCGTGCAGCAGGCCGAGCGGCAGGCACTGGCCTATCTCGTGCGCGGGCTCTCAGCCAGCCCGGAGGTGCAAGAGTTCGTGAGCGACGCGCTCGGCCCGCTCATCACCCACGACGCGGCTACCGGCCCCGGGCACAGCGGCGATCTGCTCCAGGTGCTGCGCGCGTACCTGGAGCACCCGACCAACCGCTCGCTCGCCGCGCAGCGCGCGCGCCTCTCACGCTCAGTGTTCTACCAGCGCCTGGCGCTCATCGAAGAGTTGCTCGGCGTCGACCTTGCCAACGGCACCACGATCGCGACTCTCACCGTCGCGCTGCTCGCCCGCTCCGAGTAGAAGTGCGGCGTGTGGCGCGCAGCTTCGAAGCGAAGAGTCACCGGTTCCAGAGGCTCGGGTAGTCGTGGCCGAGCTCGATGACGAGTCGGCGCAGCGCCGGAAGCGACAGGCCGATGACACAGCTGGGCGATCCCTCGATGCGTTCGATAAACGCCCCGGCGAGGCCATCGATGGCGAATCCGCCGGCGAGCTCGAGCGGCTCCCCCGTCGCGACATAGGCCGCGAGTTCGGCGTCGGTGAGATCGGCGGAGAGCGTCACCTTCGCCGTGTCGACCGAACCTGCGGCGCCGCGCACCGCACCGCCGGTGCAGTCGATCAGCCAGTGGCCCGAGTGCAGCACGCCGGTGCGCCCGCGGTGCTGCTGTGAACGTTTGAGCGCGACCTCGGGCAGGTGCGGCTTGCCGAGAATCTCGTCATCGAGCAAGAACATCGAATCGCCGCCGAGCACGAGCCCGTCGATCTCGCCGGTGCCCTGCGGCCCGAATCGCCGCACGACGTCCTCCGCTTTCAACCGCCCCAGGTACTCCGTGAGTTCCGGTGCAGCCAGCTCGCGACCGAGTTCGGCCTCGCGCGCGACGACTTCTGCTTCTTCATCGACCTCCGGCGAGAAGCACACCGGCTCGATACCCGCGCCCCTCAGTACGGAAAGGCGGGCTGGAGACGTCGAAGCGAGGGCGAGGCGCATGCCTGCGAGTCTAGGGCGTGCATGAGGGGCGCAGCCGCGCGGTACACCCTGCAGATCACGCACGACAACCCCCTGTTCCACGTGGAACGAAAGGGAATACCGTCGTGACATGGGGCTGCAACGTGCTGCCCCGTGAACGGAAGGAGTTCTCTCATGGGTTTCCTCGGATTTTTGCTGCTGGGCCTGATCGCCGGTGCAATTGCGAAGGCCATCCTGCCGGGACGCCAGGGCGGCGGATGGATCGCCACCCTCATTCTGGGTGTGATTGGCGCACTCGTGGGCGGCTGGTTGGGCGGGCTCATCTTCAACGCTGACCTCGGCGCATTCTTCTCGATTCAGACGTGGCTGCTGGCCATCGGCGGATCGGTCGTCGTGCTGTTGATCTGGGGCTTCATCACCGGGCGCAACAAGAGCGCGAACGCGTAGCTACGCTTCGCATTCGCACGAGGTCGACCTCGGGCAATGGGAGAATAAGGGCATGACTGAATCCACCAGCTCTGCCCCGCTCACTCCCGGCGCCGAGGTCGACCTCGTCGTCTCCGGCATCGCCCACGGCGGTGTCGGCGTCGCGCGGCACGAGGGGCGCGTGGTGTTCGTCGCCGACGCGATCCCGGGCGAGCGCGTGCGCGCCCTCGTCACCGATGCCCGCAAGAAGTCGTTCGCCCGGGCGACCGCCGTCGAGGTGCTCGAGGCGTCGCCCGATCGCCAGACCCACATCTGGGCTGAAGCCGGCATCTCTCGTGCCCCCGAGGAGCGGGCGGGCGGGGCCGAATTCGGGCACATCTCCCTCGATCGCCAGCGCGCACTCAAGGCCGAGGTGCTCACCGACGCGATGCGCCGCTTCGGCGGCGTCGAGTTCGCCACCGAAGACGGCGAAGATCTCGCGAGCGCCCTGGCCGAAATCGTCGAGCCGGCCCCCGAGTTCATCACCGACGACGCCGACGACGCCGACGGTGCAGACACCGGTCTGGGCTACCGCACGCGCGTGCGCCTGCACGTCGACCCCGAGACCGGCGCGGTCGGGCCGTATGCCGCCCGCAGCCGCCGCGTCATTCCCGTCGAATCGCTGCCGCTCGCGACGCACGAGGTGAATCAGATCGCGCCGCTCACCGACCTCATGCAGGGCGTCGAGACGATCGATCTCATCGCACCGTCGGGCGCCGAACCGCGCATGCTGCTGACGCTCGCGGGCGAAAAGCAGCGCGCCGGCGCGGGCGATACGATTCGCGAGTTCGTGGAGGATCGCGAGTTCCAGGTGCGGGCCGGCGGCTTCTGGCAGGTGCACCGTGCGGCTCCCGCCGTGCTGTTCACCGCCGTGCGCGACGCCGTGGCAGACCTGATCGACGAGGGCCGCTTCGACCCCGCCGCCGGCAACCTCGACCTGTACGGCGGTGCAGGCCTGCTCGCGGCCGCGGTCGCCGAGGCCGCCGGCCCGGGCGTGAAGATCGCGACCGTCGAAGCCGAGGCCGCCGCGACCGAGGACGCTGCGGAGAACCTCGCGGAACTCGTCGGCGCGCTGGCCCACACGGCCCGCGTCGATCGACACCTTGCCGAGCTCCTGAAGGCATCGGCGCCGGTGCGCGACCGTCTGCGCCGCGGCACCGTCGTGCTCGACCCGCCCCGCTCGGGCGCCGGCAACGGGGTCACCGCGCAGCTCGTCGAACTCGCGCCCGCGAACGTGGTCTATGTCGCCTGCGATCCCGTCGCCCTCGCCCGCGACACGAAGTCGCTGCGCGACGCCGGTTACGAGCTCACCGGGCTGCGCGCGTTCGACATCTTCCCGCACACCCACCACTTCGAGTCGCTCGCGGTGTTCCAGCGCGCGTGACGTCATAACCCCGGGCGGCGCGCACTCGCAGGTTCGCGTGCGCGCCGCCCGGCATCGCGCCGAAACATCGTGCTGCGATCATGGACGCATGACGACGGCGTTCACTCTGGTCCAACTCACCTACTTCAACGCGGTCGCACGCCTGGAGAACATGACCGCGGCAGCGGCCGAGCTGAATGTGACCCAGTCGACCCTCTCGAGCGCCATCGCGCAGCTCGAACGGGAACTCGCCGTCGAGCTGTTCACGCGCGACCGCGGGAAGGGACTGCAGCTGACATCGGCGGGTCGCGCGTTGCTCGCGCGCGGGCCGGCACTGCTTGAGGAGGCCGAGCTGCTCACCGCGTCCGTGCGATCCGCCAACGCAGCGCTTTCCGGCGACCTGACTGTCGGAATCTACGCGCCGCTCGCCCCGTTCCGAGCCCCTGAGATTCTCGACCGCTTCGAACTCGCTTACCCCGACGTGAATCTCACCTTCTTCGAGGGCGATCAGGGCAGCCTGCAAGACGCCCTCCACGACGGTCGCTGCGAAGTCGCGCTGATGTACGACCTCGGCGTCGACCACCGCTTCGCGCGCACCGTCATCGATCGGGTGCCGCCCCATATCATCGTGCCCGAGGCTCGCGCGCAGTCGCTCGCCGGGCGCAGCGTGGTCAGTCTGCGCGAGTTCGCCGACGAGCCGCTGATTCTGCTGAATCTGCCGCACACCGGCGACTACTACTTACGCCTCTTCCAACAGTTGGGCATCGAACCCCGCATTCGTCACGTGTCGCTCGGGTACGAGACCGTGCGATCGTACGTGGCGCGCGGTCACGGCTATTCCATTCTCAACCAGTGGCTCGACCAGAGTCTGACCTACTCGGGCAAGCGGGTCGTGCCGCTACGCCTTTCCGATGAGTTTCCGCCGACCGAGGTCTCGCTGGTGCAGCGGCGCGATATCTCGCCGACGCGCAAAGCTCGGGCATTCATCGAGACCTGCCGCGAGATCTACGCAAATGCCGCAGGGTCATCGAGTGACTCGATCACCCGCAACGAACATTCTCATTAGACGCCGCACCCCAGTCACTCGGAGGATGGGGAGACCCGGCCACCGCCGCTGCAGCGATTCGATCCGACCCGGCCGGGACCATCCTGGAGGACGCAATGACGCCGAATTCCGAAGACCGCCCAACGCTGACCACCGAGCACGCACCCGATGCTCCGGCCTATCCCCACGACGCTCGACCCGGCATCGATCCCGTCAATCTGCCGACGGGACCGCTCACCATCGCCGAGCGCAAACACCTCGACCGCAAACGACTGAAAGTGCTGCTCGCCGGAGGCGTCGGGCAGTTCATCGAGTTCTACGATTTCAGCCTGTACGGTCTTTCCGCGCTCACACTCGCCACACTCTTCTTCCCCTCCGATAACCCCGCGATCGGCCTCCTGTCGACGTTCGCCGCGTTCGGCGTCGCGTTCTTCATCCGTCCGCTCGGCGGGCTCTTCTTCGGCGCGCTGGGCGATCGCTACGGCCGGCGACCGGTGCTGTACGTCACGCTGCTGACAATCGGCGTCGCGACCGCGGGCATCGGCCTGCTGCCCACCTACGCCCAGATCGGCATCGCCGCGCCAATCCTGCTCGTGATCTGCCGTCTGCTGCAAGGGTTCTCAGCCGGTGGCGAGTCGGTCGGCGCCCCGGCCTTCGTGTTCGAGCACGCCCCGAAGCATCGCCGCGGACTCTGGTTGAACATCACCCTCGCCGCCACGGCACTGCCCTCCGTCGTGGGCGGCGCGCTCATCCTCACGCTGTCGCAGAGCATGCCCGCGGATGCGTTCGAGGGATGGGGCTGGCGCGTGCCCTTCTTGCTCGCCCTGCCGCTCGCGGTCTTCGGGCTCTGGATCCGCTCGCACACGGAAGAGTCGGAGGCCTTCAAAGAAGTGCAGGCCGAACAGGAAGAGACCGCTGCAAAGCCGACACCGATTCGCGACGCATTCCGCGAGAACTGGCTGAAAATGCTGCAGGTGATCATGGTCATGGGTCTCACGGCCATGGGCTTCTACTTCCTGTCGGGGTACTTCGTGGCCTACGTGCAGACCGCCGGCGACCTGTCGCGCGAGAGTTCGCTGCTCGCCAATGGCGCAGCGATGCTGCTGTACGCGCTCCTGCTGCCCGTCGGCGGCATGATCGGCGATCGGGTCGGGCGCAAGCCGATGCTCATCGCAGGCGCGGCTGCCATCGCGATCATCGCGGTTCCGGCATTCATGCTCGTCACGTCGGGGTCACTTCCACTCGCCATCCTGGGGCAGTTCATCTTCGTCGGCGCGGTCTGCATCTACGGCGGCGGTTGCTACACCTTCTTCGTCGAGATCTTCACGACGCGCACCCGCTTCACCTCGGCGGCCGTCAGCTACAACGTCGGCTATGCGATCTTCGGCGGCACCGCACCGTTCATCGGCACCTGGCTCGTCCAGTCCACCGGGTTTTCCGCCAGCCCGGGCGTCTACATGGCCGTCGCCGCGGCGGCGGTGTTCCTCGTGCTCGTCTGCACACGCATCCCCGAAACGCACCCGCTCAAGCGAACGACCACGATGGGAGTCACCCGATGACCGATCACGCATTTCTCTCAGATTTCCACTCCGTCGCCGCGATCGGCGCGACCGAAGCCGGCGGTGTCGATCGACAGGCCGCGACAGCTGAGGATCGCGAGACTCGCGAGTGGTTCCACGCCTTCGCCGTGGCGCGCGGGTGGGAGGTGCGCGTCGACGGCATCGGCAACCAGTTCGCACTGATCGAGTTCACGCCGGGCGCTCCCTTCGTGCTGCTCGGCTCGCACCTCGACTCCCAGCCGCTCGGCGGCCGGTTCGACGGCGCCTATGGGGTGATCGCCGGCTTGCACGCCGCGGCACGCGTTGCCGAACAGGCCGCATCGGAGGGGGTGACTCCGCGCTTCAATCTCGCCGTCGTCAACTGGTTCAACGAGGAAGGCGGCCGGTTCGCCCCCTCCATCATGGGGAGTTCGGTCTTCGCCGGCATCAAGGACGAGGCGGAAATGCTGGAGGTGCGCGACCTGGCGGGCATCAGTGTGCGCGAGGCGCTCTCGGGTATCGGCTATCTCGGCGATGACGAACGCCCAGAGATCGCGTCGTACGCGGAGATCCACATCGAGCAGGGCCGGCTGCTCGAGCGCGACGCGCTGACCATCGGTGCGGTGGATCGCAGCTGGTACACCCAAAAGCTCGATATCGAGGTGATCGGAGAGCAGTCGCACACCGGCGCCACGGCGATGGCGGATCGGCACGACGCCCTGCTCGGTGCCGCGCAGATCATCACGAAGGTGCACGAGGTCACTGGCCTGTTCGCTCCCGAAACACTCGTGTCGTCGGTCGGTCAGCTGACGCTCGAACCGAACTCGCCGATCGTGGTCGCACGACGCGTACGACTCGTCGCCGACCTGCGTGCGGACGACCGCGACGTCGTCCTCGCCGCCCGCGATCAGCTGCTCCGCGACATCGCCGCCGTCGAATCCGCGTTCGGCCTGACCGTGCACGCACGCGACTTCGATGTCCGCGACAATCAGCACTATCCCGAGGCGGGCATCGCACTCGCCGAGGAGTGCGCGGCCGAGCTCGGTCTCGGCGCCCGTCGCATCCGCACGATGGCCGGGCACGATTCCGTGGCGATGAACCGCATCGTGCCCACGGTGATGCTCTTCATCCCCTCTGTCGACGGCGTCAGCCATTGCGAGCGAGAGTTCACCACCGATGCCGACATGGTCGCGGGTGTGCGCATGCTCAGCGAGGTCGCGCGACGCCTCGTGCACGGCGCCCTGAACGACGCGCCGCACGATGCGTCATCGCTCGCCGTGGCCACCTCGTCGACCCGAGTCTGAAGGGAGCACCATGACTGCCACGAGCTCCGCCTCGATACTCGCAGCGTCGCTGAGCACTGCGGACTCCCGCGACGACGCGTCCGTTGCGCTCGCGCACCTTGACGCGCACACCGCGCGTGCCCGCTTTGTGCGCGGCGATCTCGCGCCGAGCGAGTTGCTGCAGGCGACGCTCGACCAGATCGCGGCACGCAACCCCGAGGTGAACGCGTTCACCGAGCTCCTGGAGCCCGAAGCCCGAGCACAGGCGCACGCAGCCGACGAGGCCTACGCGCGCTGGCGTCCGGGTGACGCACCGTTGCCGCCGCTGCTCGGCATCCCCGTCGCGACGAAAGAGAAGCACGGCATCGCGGGACGCTCGCTCGAACAGGGTCTCGTCGCCTGCCGCGGGCAGCGCGCAAGTGCGCATCACCCGGTAGTCGCCCGCATCTTCGCGGCCGGTGGGGTGATTCACGGGAGAACGACCTCGCCGGAGTTCTCGTGCGCGACGACCACACACTCGCCCATGTGGGGGGTCACCCGCAATCCATGGAACCTCGCCGCGACACCCGGCGGATCGTCGGGCGGTGCAGGAGCTGCACTGGCGGCGGGAATGACGACGCTCGCGACGGCTTCGGATATCGCGGGAAGCACGCGCATTCCGGCCGGGTTCACCGGCACGGTGGGGTACAAAGCACCGTACGGACGGATTCCCGGTCTGCCTCCGCTCGCCGCCGACACCTATCGCGGCGATGGCCCCATGGGCCGCACCGTCGCCGATACCGCTCTGCTCAGCCAGGTGATGAGCGGACGGCACCCGATCGATCATGCGTCATGGGGACCGCAGGGCGGGGACGATCTCATCGCAGCGCTCCGCGGCGCCGATGGTGTGCGCGGCATGCGGATCGGGCTGTCGCTCACGCTCGGCGACTATCCGGTCGCGGTGTCCATCCGCGACCGCACCGTGCGCGTGGCCGAGGCACTCGCCTCAGCCGGAGCCGAAATCGTCGAGGTGCGCCTTCCGTGGAACACGGAACGCCTGCGTCGCGTCGCGTTCGCGCACTTCGGGCATATTCTCGGGCCGGCCATGTCGGCAATCACCCGTGGCACGGAATCGGAGCTCGCCGCCTACACGCGCCAGTTCATCGCGGACGCGGAGCGAGCCGCCCGCGGTGTCTCGCTCCCTGAGTCGCTCGCGCTCGATGCCGAGGTGCAGACCGAGCTCGCGGAAGCGATGTCTCGCGTGGACGTGCTCGTGACGCCGACCCAGGCGGTCGAGATGCTCGATGCGGATGGCGACTATCTCGACGGTATCGATGTCGTCGAGGACACCGGCCCAGCGCGGCACCTCGAGCACTACTGGGAGGCCCACCTCACCAGCCCGTTCAACATCGCGAACCGGGTACCGGTACTCGCGGTGCCGAGCGGCCTCTCGCCGAGCGGCGTGCCCACCGGCGTGCAGATCGTCGGCCACCCGTTCGCAGAGGCGCCCGTCTTCACCGTGGGCTCCGCGATTGAGGAGTTGCTGCCGGCGCTCGAGTTTCCCTACGGAGCCACCACGCGCACGACGCCGCGCATCTCGGGGTGAATCGAGCAGAGGTACGCGAACTCCCCCGCGTCGTCGAAGACGTGCGTGTACGTGCCCTCCTGCTGCAGCTCGGTGACGAAGCTGCGGTCGTCGGCGACCACGTCGTGCTCCCCCGGCCCGACGAATTGCCAGCGCACGGCCTGACCAGGCGCGATCTCGACCTCGGCCGGTTCGTAGCGATTGTCGCTCACGGTGACGGTCACGACGGCCTTGACGTTCTCGTCCGAGGGTACGGGTGCGGGCTTGCTCGGGGCGCATGCGCTGAGCACAGCGACGGCGGCGATCCCGAATACCCCCGCGGCGGCCCGCAGCACACGGCGACGCGAGTATTTCTGCATCATGCGCAGCTGCCGATCAGTGCGTGTGCAGCGCGCGCGCCGCATCGGTGATCGCACCGGTCATCGATGGGTAGACAGCGAATGCCGAGGCGACCTGGTCGACGGTGAGGCGATGCTCGACCGCGAGCGCGAGCGGGAAGATCAGCTCGCTGGCCCGATGCGCCACGATGACGCCGCCGACCACGGTGCCCGACGCTTTCCAGGCGAAGAGCTTCACGAAACCGTCGGTGAAGCCGATCATCTTGGCGCGCGGGTTCACGCTCAACGGGATCGTGTGCGAGATCGCCTTTGCGACGCCCTCGTTCTCGGCAAGCGTCTGCTCATTCCACCCCACAGTTGCGATCTCGGGGTACGTGAACACGTTCGCGGCGACATTGCGCAGGTCGATCGGTCGCACGAAGTCGCCGAGGGCGTGCATGATCGCCGTGCGCCCCTGCATCGAGGCGACCGAGGCGAGCGGGAAGAAGTCGGTGCAGTCGCCCGCCGCGTAGATCGACGGCACGTTGGTGCGCGCGACCTTGTTCACACGGATGTGCCCACTTTCGGTCAGGGCCACGCCGGCTTTCTCGAGCCCCAAGCCCGCGGTATTCGGGATCGACCCGACCGCCATGAGGCAGTGCGTGGCTTCGATGGTGCGGCCGTCTTCGAGCTCCACGATCACGCCGTGCTCGGTGCGGGTCACCGACGTGGCGCGCGACTTCGACATGACGTGCATGCCGAGACGGGTGAACTCGCGCTCAATGACGCCCGCCGCGTCGCGATCCTCACCCGGCAGCACCTGTTCGCGGCTTGAGACCAGGGTGACCTCGGAGCCCAGCGTGCGGTACGCGTTTGCAAACTCGGCACCGGTCACCCCCGAGCCGACGACGACGAGGTGCTCGGGAACGGACGGCAGATCGTAGAGCTGCTTCCACGTGAGAATGCGCTCGCCGTCGGGCTTCGCGGAATCGAGTTCGCGCGGGCTCGACCCCACCGAGACGACGATAGTGTCGGCCTCGATACGGTCGAAGTCGGTGCCGCCCGCGGCGGTCGAGATCAGCACGGCGTTGTGCCCGTCGAGCCGCCCCTCGCCCTGCACGACGCGCACGCCGGCGTCTTCGAGTGAACGCAGCATATCGACCGATTGTGCGCCCGCCATGGCGATGAGGCGCTTGTTGACCGCGGCCAGGTTCACGGCGATCTCGGGGCGCACGGGCTTGCCGTCGCCGCCGGGCACGAACGCTTGCACGCCGAGCTTGCCGGAGTCGCGCACGCTCTGCGCCGCACTCGCTGTGGCGATGAGACTCTTCGACGGCACGACATCGGTCAGCACCGCGGCACCACCGACTCCCGCCCGCTCAATGAGCGTGACTTCAGCGCCGAGCTGAGCACCGGCGAGAGCCGCCTCATACCCCCCGGGTCCGCCGCCGACTACCGCGATCCGATGCTTGCGTTCACTCGCTTTCGCCATGCGTCAAGTCTACGGGGCCGGGCGGTGCCGGGCGCAGCTACTCGCCGCGCTCGCAGCGGCGGCCGCACTCGCGATCGCAGTACCCGGGCCAGCGCTTTTCCAGGCGGCGGTCGAGGCTCATCCAGTAGGTCTGCATCACCGAACTCGTACGGGCACCCATCCAGAGCTGAATGTTGCGCACGGCTTCGCCGTCGGCCCACAGCCACTCGTCGAACCAGGCGTCAACCGCTCCTGCGAGCGCTTCGCCGCGTCGGCGGCCGAGACCGGGCCTCGGGCTCTGCTCGCGCTGCTCGCGGCACAACCACGTCACGCCCACGTGCGGCGGGGTCGGCAGCGTCTCGATCTGAATCTCCGAGAACACCTCGATGAACACGCGCCCGTAGGCGGTGTCGGGCAGCTCGCGCAGCCATTCGCCGAGTTGCGTCAGGTCAGAGGCGTCGCCGGCGGCGAGCACGCAGTCGATCCCGTCGGGATCGATGACCGAGACGGACTCGGAGAAATCGGATGGTTCGGAGAAGTTCACGTGTTCATCTTAGGGCAACCTAACTTTGGTCGGAAGATCTCACAGCAAATTCGTCGCCGAAGCTCGAACGACGCGTGGCACGTCTCGCATACCGAACCGCGCACACCGTCATGTGCCGTGTCACGCATCACTCGTCGCATAAGATTTTGTCTCAATGGGGTCCAGACGCTGACAGCAGCGCTGCGCCCGGGCGACCGAACGATGAAGTGGGAAGGGCTGCTGCACATGACGAGGATCGACTCCACCGCCACGCCGACGTTCGACGGAGGGGCGACCATGGCATCGATCGGAATGCGCAGCAGCACGAGCACACAGATGCACGTGCCGCACGCGCAGGGCAAACTTGAGCGCGACCCGGGGATGCCCGCGTCGTCGTGGCGCATGCGCAGCGACGCCTGGGAGTACTTGAAGTTCGCGGTGAAGCGGCTCGCGACCGACTCCGATACCGCCGAGACCCTCGCGGCCGACGGCGAAGTGCAGCGCAATCTCCGCGCCCTCGAAACGATCGAGCTCTACTGGGCCGGGTTCGGGCAGCGCTACGTGCAGGCGATCGGCGAGCTGCTCGAAGCCGGCGACTACCGCACCGCGCTCGACCGCATCGGCCGCGTCGTGAACCGTCTGCGCCACGACACCGTGCCCGACGAGGGCCGCGACGAGTTCTTGGACGAGCAAGAGCGGCAAGAGCTTTCGATCGACGCCGACCCCCGACCGCGCTTCGAGGTGCTCGTGATCGATGAGACCACGACGCAGGATCGCGACGCGCTTCGAGCCGAAGGCCTCAAGTTGCGCGGGCCCGCCGATGACTTCATCTACGACTACGTCGTGGTGCCCTCTGCCGATGACGCGGTCGCCGCGGTACTCACCAACCCGAACATCCTCGCGGTGGTCGTGCGCCCCGGTTTCAGCGAGCGCACCCGGCAGAAGCTCAGCCGCGACTTGCACGATTCGATTCGGCTCGCGCGTGCCGAGGTCGTGCCGGGCTCGGCGCCCGCGCGCAGCTCGCTCGCGTCGGTGCAGCGCGTGCTCGGCATCGCTGACACGCTTGCGGCGATCCGCCCCGAACTCGACCTCTATCTCGTCGCGGGCGCGCACATCGAGGATCTCGCGGGCGCGCTCACCCGCCGGTTCCGCCGCGTGTTCCGTCGCGAGGATCAGCTCGAACTGCATCTCACGCTGCTGCGCCGCATCTCGCACCTCTACGACACCCCCTTCTTCTCCGCGATTCAGGATCACGCCCGCCGCCCGGTCGGGGTGTTCCACGCGCTCCCCGTCGCTCGCGGCGGCTCGGTGGTGTCGTCGAAGTGGATTCGCGACCTCGCCGACTTCTACGGCCTGAACCTGCTGCTCGCCGAGACGAGCGCAACCTCGGGCGGCCTCGACTCACTGCTCGCGCCGGTGCGCACGCTCAAGAAGGCACAGGAGCTCGCCGCTCGCGCATACGGCGCGAAGCATACGTTCTTCGTCACGAACGGCACGTCGACCGCGAACAAGATCGTGCACCAGGCACTCACAGCCCCCGACGACGTCGTGCTCGTCGATCGCAACTGCCACAAGTCGCATCACCACGCGGTGATGCTCACGGGTGCCCGACCGGCATACCTTGAGGCGTACCCGCTGAACGATTTCGCGTTCTACGGGGCCGTGCCAATTGACCGCATCAAGCAGCTCCTGCTCGATTACCGTGCGGCGGGTCGCCTCGACGAGGTCCGCATGATCACCCTCACCAACTGCACCTTCGACGGCATCGTGTACGACCCGGAGCGCGTGATGGCCGAGTGCCTCGCGATCAAACCCGACCTCGTGTTCCTCTGGGACGAGGCCTGGTTCGCATTCGGCGCGTTCCACCCCGTCACCCGCCGCCGCACGGCGATGGCCGCGGCGAAGCGCCTGGAGCAGCAGCTGCAGACGACTGCGCACGCCGCCGCGTACCGTGCGCAGCAGGAGCGCCTGTTCCAGATCGACGGCACGCCGGCGCCCGACGCGGTGTGGCTTCAGGAGCGGCTGATCCCGGCCCCGACGTCGCGCATTCGCGTGTACGCGACCCAGTCCACACACAAGACGCTGACGGCGCTGCGCCAGGGCTCCATGATTCACGTGTACGACCAGGATTGGGTGCGCGACGCGGAGGAGCCGTTCCACGAGGCGTACATGACGCACACGTCGACGTCGCCGAACTACCAGATTCTATCGTCGCTCGATATCGGCCGCCGTCAGGTCGAACTCGAGGGCTTCGAGCTCGTGCAGCGTCAGCTCGATCTCGCGACCAGCCTGTCGCAGGCGATCGCTCGCCATCCGCTGTTGCGCCGCACGTTCCGCGTGCTGACCGCGCACGACCTCGTGCCCGCAGCGAATCGCGAGTCGGGCAGGCCGATGCCGCTGCGCGACGGGCTCGCGTCGATGTGGCAGGCGTGGGCGACCGACGAGTTCGTGGTCGACCCGTCGCGCATCACGATCGAGATCAGTCGCACGGGTGTCGACGGCGATACGTTCAAGCACGAGTACTTGATGGATCGATACGGCATCCAGGTCAACAAGACCAGTCGCAACACGGTGCTCTTCATGACGAACATCGGCACCTCGCGCAGCGCGATCGCGTACCTCATCGAGGTGCTCGTGAAGCTCGCGGAGCGGTTCGAAGAGGATCAGGCCCAGCACGATCCCGAAGACCGCCCGGTCGTCGAGACCCCGATGCCGCCCCTGCCCGATTTCAGCGAGTTCGCGGCCGAATACACGAATGCGGATGCGCTGCCCGACGGTGATGTGCGCACCGCGTTCTTCCTCGGGCAGAAGCGCGGCGCGGTCGAGCACGTGTTGCCCGCCGAGTTGCGTGCCCGAGTCGAGCGTGCTGCGGCCGACGGTGGTGATGCGCCGGTCTCGGCCGGGTTCGTGACGCCCTACCCGCCCGGGTTCCCGGTGCTCGTGCCGGGGCAGGTCATCACCGGCGAGGTGCTCGACTTCATGGCGGTGCTCGATACGCGCGAGATCCACGGATACGACGCGCGCCGCGGCTACCGCATCCTCCGCCCGGAGGCGTGACAGGCGCCTCAAGCCGCCTAAGCTGGTGCGCATGAGCAACGCACCAGCTGAGACCGCCGCAGCCTCCGAACCCGTCGCCCTCGCCACCGAGGCCGCCGACGCCATCGCTCGCCTCACCGGCGTCGAGCGCCACGACATCGCGCTGACGCTCGGCAGCGGCTGGGGCAAGGCCGCCGACGTCATCGGCGAGACGGTCGCGGTGGTGCCCGCGACCGAGGTGCCCGGGTTCCATGTCTCGGGGGTGCCCGGCCACTCGGGCACGCTGCGCTCCATTCGCCTGGCCAGCGGCAAGCACGCCCTCGTCATCGGGGCGCGCACCCACTACTACGAAGGTCGCGGCGTGCGCTCAGTCGTGCACGGCGTGCGCACTGCGGCGGCTGCCGGAGCGCAGATCATGATCCTCACGAACGGTGCCGGCGGCGTCGACCCGGCGTTCAAGGCCGGTGAACCCGTGCTCATCAGCGATCACCTGAACCTCACCGCCGTGTCACCCATCGAGGGCGCCAACTTCATCGATCTCACCGACCTGTACGCCTCGCGGCTGCGCGACATCGCGCGCTCGGTCGAGCGGTCGCTGCAACAGGGCGTCTACGTGCAACTGCCCGGGCCGCACTACGAGACCCCCGCCGAGATTCACTACCTGCGCACCATCGGCGGCCAGATCGTGGGCATGTCGACCGCGCTCGAGGCGATCGCCGCGCGCGAGGCGGGCATGGAGGTGCTGGGCCTGTCGCTCATCACGAACCCGGCCGCGGGCATGGGGGATCCCCTGAGCCACGCCGAGGTGCTCGCCGAGGGGAAGGCCGCCGAGCCGCGCCTCGCCGAACTGCTCTCGCGCGTCGTCGCGCAGCTGTAGGCCGCGCGGCTAGGCTCGGGGCAGCGCGTCTCGCGCGGCACTCGAGGAGGAGCGCATGGAATCGGTCGACGTCGTCATCATCGGAGCGGGCTTCGCCGGTCTCGTGGCTGCTCGCGAGCTCGGGCGGGCCGGGCACTCGGTGATCGTGCTCGAGGCACGCGACCGTGTCGGCGGGCGCACTTGGACCGACCACCGCTTCGGGCACGACCTCGAACTCGGCGGCACGTGGGTGCACTGGGTGCAGCCGCACACCTGGGCCGAGCTCACGCGGTACGACCGCGACATCGAGCGCAGCCCACGGGCCGACGAGGCCTACTGGCAGGGCGCCGATGGTACGCCGCGTCAGGGCACGCTCGAGGAGTTCATGACGCTCATCGACGACGGCCAGCAGCGCATCATCGACGATGTGCGCGACGCGATCCCCCGAGGGGTCGCGCCTACGGTCGGCTCGATCGGCGACCTCGACGGGTTGAGTGTGCAGGATCGCATCGACGCACTCGGGCTCGATCCCGAGGCGCGGGCGGCCAACGAGTCGGTCTGGGTCGGGCACGTCAATGCGCCGCTCGACACGGTCGGCCTCGCCAGCGCGCTGCGCTGGGTCGCGGCGACCGGAGGCCACTGGCAGCTCATGCACGAGGCCTCGGCCACCTATCGGGTCGTCGGCGGCATGAGCGTGTTCACGGCGGAGATCGCGCGAGACGTCCCCGGCGATATCCGACTCGGCGCGACCGTCGCCGCGGTGACTCAGGCCGACGGAGCCGCGACGGTGGAACTCGCCGACGGCTCGCTGATCCGCAGCCGTCGCGTTATCAGCACGCTCCCCGCAAACGCCATCTCGACCATCGCATTCACGCCCCCGCTGCCCGACGTCTGGCGGCGCCTCGGCGATGAGCGAGTCGCGTCACGCGGTACGAAGGCCTGGATTCGTGCGCGGGGACATGTGCCGCGCTTCTTCGCCTACGCCAGCCAGCACGATCCGCTCTCGGTGCTCAAGGCTGAGTATTACGGAAGCGACGCGGATGGCGATTTCACCCTGCTCGTCGCGTTCGGCCCCGACCACGAGCGCATCAACCTCGAAGATCTCGAGGCGGTGCAGGCCGCGGTCGACGTGTTCCGCCCCGGCATCACCGTCACCGGCGCCACGGCCCACGACTGGATGACCGACCCGCTCTCGCAGAACACCTGGATGACGCATCGCCCGGCGCAGCTCACCCGCGACCTGCTCGAGCTGCAGGAGCCGCAGGGGGCGCTCCACTTCGCGACCACCGACAACGCGAACCTCTGGGGCGGGTTCATCGATGGTGCGATCGAGAGCGGGCTGCGCGAGGCACGGCGGGTGCGGCGGGAACTCGCCGGCGGCTGACCGGCGGGAGCCCCGGCACCCGCCGGTCTTCGCTCCCGTGCTACCCGGCCGCGTGCACCACGCGGCCGTCGACGACGGTCAGCACGATCGGCAGCTCGGGAAGCGCGTCGACATCAGCCTCGACCGGGTCGGCGGCCCACACCGTGAGGTCTCCCACGGCGCCCGGCTCGAGCGTGCCGCGATCAACATGTCCGCGGGCCTGCGCCGGCCACAGCGTGTAGGCGAGCAGCGCTTCCTCGCCAGTCAGCCGCTGCGACGGCTCGAAGACGTTCGCCGACGGATCGCCCGGCGTATGCCGCCCGCGCGCCCACGCCATGCCGAGTCGCGGGTCGTACTGCGCCACCGGCCAGTCAGATCCGAGCGCGAGTGTGACGCCGGCGTCGAGCACGTCGCGCACACGATACCCGGTGTCGTGGCGGTCCGTGCCGAGACGCGTGGCCCAGCCATCGCTGTTGTCGGGCGCGCGCCACTGCATGTGGAGCGGCTGCATCGAGGCGGTCACGCCACTCCCCCGCAGCTGCTGCACATCGGCGTCCGAGAGCACCTCGAGGTGCTCGATCGTGTGGAACGGCAGCCCCGGCCGCTCGGGCAGCGTCGCGTACACGTCGAGCACGCGGCTCACCGCGTAGTCGCCGACGGCGTGCGTCGCGATAAGCATGCCCGCGTCGTGATACGCCCGCACCACCTCGCCGTAGCGCTCCCACGACGGCCAGAACGGCACCCTGCCGTCACCGCACGCGTCGGGCGCGTGCAGCCAGGCGGTACCCGTGTCGATCACGCCGTCGCTGAAGAGCTTGATGGCGCCGGTCGCCCACAGGCGGCCGGCTCGATCCTTCGCCCCGATCACGCGCTGCACGTCGGCGTCGGTGTCGCCCACCGCGTGCCAGTGATGCACGGTGAGGCGGTGATCGAGCTCGCCCCGATCTTCAAGCTCGGCGAGCATCTCGACCGTGCGATCCTTGCCATCCATAATCGCGCCGCCGGTGAGCCCGACTGCGGTGAGCCGCCGGAACATGTCGCGCAGGGCATCGCGCTCATCGTCGTGGTCGGGCTGCGGCACGGCGTCGAACACCAGGTTGTAGGCGGTGGGTTCGCGCAGTTCGCCGGTGGGGGTACCGTCGGAATCGACCACGACCTCGCTCGCGTCGTCGAACGCGCGGGCACCCGTCACCCCGGCTGCGGCGAGCGCGGGAGCCGTCGCGAGCGCGGTGTGCAGGTCGTAGCAGATGAGCACGACGGGTCGGCCCGGGGCGGCGTCGGCGAGGAGATCGCCGCGCAGTCCGGTGTGCTCGAACGCCTCGTACTCGAGGTTCCAGCCGCGCAGCCAGGCGCCCTCGGGCAGGCGCGCGTGCTCGGCGGCGATGGCGGCGCGCAGCGCGTCGACGGTCTCGAGCCCGCCGAGGTCGATGCCGGCCGTGACCGAGGCGGCCCAGTGCGGATGGGTGTGGGAGTCGAAGAGGCCGGGGGTGACGGTCGCTCCGGCGACGTCGCGCACCTCGACGCCCAGCGACTCGGCAATCTCGGTGATCTCAGCGTCAGTGCCGAGCGCTTCGATGCGCCCGGCGCGGATCAGCAGGGCGGTGGCAGGGCCGTCGACTGCGGTCTGGGTGCGCAGGTGTGCGCCGATGAGGGCGAGATCGCCTCCGTGGTGGTCCATGGTGCTCCGTTTCTGCGGGGAGGTGCGCCGCCCGGCCCGGCGTCGGGCCATGTGCGGGGTCGGAAATCGATGGTCGGGGGTGTGCGTCAGTGCCGCCCGATCGCACTGTATCCGGAACGCGCTGGGGATGCCCCGTCGAAGCGCCGTGGATGCCAGTGCCGATCGAGCTCGGCGTCGGTGTCGGCTCCGTTGACGAGCGCGGCGAGATGCTCACCCATGAACGCGGCGTACTTCGCGCCCTCTCCCGAGTCGCCGCACGCGAGCACGACACTCGGGTGCGTGCGACCGACGATGAAATCGCCGTCGCCCGAGTCGGTCCAGGTGCACACCTGCGTGCCAAGCACGCGCGGCACGATGGCGGTGAGGTCTCGTGCGACCCGTGCGCGGATCGCTTCGGTACGCTCGGGGTCGGCGGTGCGATCGAGATCATCGCCGAGCGACCCGCCACGCAGCGCCCGGAGTGGGCGGTCGAGCCCGATCTTATAGCCGCGGGCACCATTCGGCATTGCGTAGACGCCGGCAGAATACGCACCTGTTGCGTCGGGCGCCGCGGGCATGCAATCGACGAGGCTCGGCAGGTCGGGGGCCGGGTGCGACGCCCCGGCTGTTCTTGTCGCGAGTTCGGGATCGCCGACGTACGCCACCTGCTCGATGTAGGGCGTGAGGGGCAGCGTGAGATCGAGCCCGGGCAGCAGTTCGGCGGTGCCCGGCCCCGCAGCGATCAGCACCTGGTCGGCTGCGCGCTCGGTACCGTCGGCAAAGCGCACGCGCGCCGACGTCGCCCCCGGCGCGATTCCGATCACGCGGGTATCGGGCAGGTATTCGCCGCCCGCGGTGATGAAGGAGCCGAGCGCGCCCGAGAGCAGACGGTCGAGGTGCACGACTCCGGCTTCGCCGATCCAGAGTGCGTCGCGACCGTCGGGCCGCAGCCCGGGGAATGCCTCCGAAACGCGATCGGCCGCGATGCGCTCGACCGGCTGCCCGATCGCTGCGAGCGACGCCCCCACATCCGCGAGGGAGGCGTCATCGCGCCACAGTACCCCGGTGCGGCGGAACACCGGTGCCCCCAGCCGTTCGCCGAGCCGTTCCATCGCGTCGCGCGCCGCGACCAGCGACCGGGCGCGCCACGGCTGCGTGTCTGCGAGCCGCCACAAACGAGTGCTGCCGCCGGTGGAGGCCGACGGGTTACCCGGCGCGAAGCGGTCGACGAGCGTGACGCGCCAGCCGCAATCCTGCAGCCGAAGCGCGGCGGGGAGGCCCCAGGCGCCCCCGCCGACGACGATCGCCGATCCCGAATCGACTGCAGCCACGATGTCAGTCGTCAATCGTCGTGAAGTGCTTGCGCAGCGGCTCATGGACGCGCCAGACTCCAGCCCAGCCGGAGGGCATGACCATGACGTCGCCGGGGCCGAACTCCTCGGGCTCGGACCCGGCAACCTCGACGGTCACGCGCCCCGAGAGGATCGTGCACACCTCGGAGTAGCCGAGACGCTCTGCGGTGAAATCACCGGGCGTGCACTCCCAGAGCCCGGTGCTGATGCGGCCCTCGGTCCAGACGTCGAGAAACGCCTCGGTCTGGCCCGGAGTGATCGCGGTGGGTTTCGGTGCGTGCTCACCGAGGGCGATGGCGCCGGTGTCGTGGGCGGCGAGAGTACGAATGGTGCTGGCGGTGCTCATGTGGGGATCTCCTGTGGTTCGAGAGGGGGCGCGGGGCGGGATCAGTGCCGGCCGGTGACGACGTCAGCGATGTGGGCGATCGGCGAGGTCTGCTGGCGACCACCGAGCTCGGCACGATCCGCCATGCCGTACGCCGCGTACAGCCCCTTCGTCGCCAACCAGCGCAGCGGCTCCGGCTCCCACTTGCGGACGCGGTGATTCACCCAGGGCAGGCCCGCGATCTCGGAATCGTTGCCGAGAATGAGGTCGGTGATCGTGCGGCCGGCAAGGTTCGTCGACGTGACCCCGGTGCCGACGTAGCCGCCGCCCCACGCGATCCCGGTCTCGCGGTCGAGACCGACGGTCGCCGCCCAGTCGCGCGGCACCCCGAGTACGCCCGACCACACGTGGTCGATCGCCGCACCCCGAGTAGCCGGGAAGAAGCGGTGCAGGATCTCGCTCAACGTCTCGACGGTGACCGCCGGCGTCTGCCCGTCCGTGTCCGTCTTCGACCCGAACTGGTACGGCACCCCGCGCCCACCGATCGCGATGCGGTCGTCGGCCGTGCGCTGCGCGTACATGTAGACGTGCGCGAAATCACCCAGCACCTCGCCCTCGCTCCAGTGCAGCTCATCCCACACCTCACGCGACAGCGGCTCGGTCGCGATCAGTGAGGAGTTCATCGGCAGCCAGAGCCGGTGCAGGCCTTTCAGGTTGGCGGTGAAGCCCTCCGTTGCGCGCACGATGTACTCCGCCGATACCGTGCCGTGGGTCGTGCGCAGGCGGTGCGGCTCGATCTCGACAACGCGCGTGCGCTCGTAGATCTCGACCCCGAGTCGCTCCGCCGCAGCGGCCAGACCCGACGCCAGTTTGGCCGGCTGAATGCGCGCGCAGTGCGGGTGCCACACGGCCGCACGCGTATCCGCGACATTGATCTTCGCCTGAGCCTCGGTCGCTTCCAGCAACTCGAGATCGGTGTACTTCCACGACTGCTCCGACGCGGCGAACGCGCGGATGCGCGCCTCCTGGGCCGGCGTGTACGCCACGTTGAACTCGCCGCCGCGCTTGATGTCGGCGTCGATCCCCTCCGCCTCCGTCACACGAATCACTTCGTCGACGGTCTCGTTCATGGCGCGCTGGAAGCGCTCGGCAGCATCGCGCCCGTGGGACTTCTCGTACTGTCCGCGCCCACCCGTAATCGCGTTCGTGAGCCACCCACCGTTGCGCCCCGAGGCGCCATAGCCGGCGTGCCGCTGCTCGACCACGACGACCCGCAGGTCGGGGCGGGCCTGCTTCAGGTAGTAAGCCGTCCACAGGCCGGTGTAGCCAGCGCCGACGATCGCGACGTCGGCCGTGAGATCTCCCGGGAGCTCCGGGCGGGGCGTCGGCTGACCGATCTGCTGCCACCAGTGCGAAACATTGCCGTTGATCATGGGTATTCGGTCCTTCTGCATCAGTGCTGCGAAATCGCGGGGCCCGTTCGAGCACCGCGCGGAGTGATAGGGGGCGCGCTACCGCGCTGCGGGGAAGACCGAGGCGGCTGCGGGATCCCAGCTCAGCCAGGCCGTCTCGTTCTCACCGTGCAACCAATCGAGACCGCGCGCACCGCGCACGACACCGGTCGACTCATCAGGCAGCACGATCTCGTACTTCCACCCCGACCCGAGATAGATGGCCTGCCGCACCGTCACCCGCACCGCGGGCCGCCCGGCACCGATGGCCTCCGCCGAAGCGTGGAGCTCGCCGTGCTCGGGGCGCACGACCGTGATCGTCTGCCCGTCGTCGCTCGTGATCTTCGTCGACTCACCGATGAACCCGGCGACGAACAGTGACGCGGGCCGCTCGTAGAGGTCTTTCGACGTGCCGACCTGCTCGATGCGGCCCTCGTTGAACACGGCGATGCGATCCGACAGCGTCAACGCCTCCTCTTGATCGTGCGTCACGAAGATGAACGTGCGGCCCACCTCGCGATGCACGCGTCGCAACTCGAGCTGCAGGCGCTCGCGCAGCTGTTTATCGAGCGCGCCGAGCGGTTCGTCGAGCAGCAGCACCTTCGGTTCGAAGACGAGCGCACGGGCCAGCGCAACGCGCTGCTGCTGCCCGCCTGAGAGTTCCTTCGGGCTGCGATCCTCGTACCCCTCGAGCCCGGCGGTCGCGAGCGACTCGCGAGCCCGCTTCACGGCCTCCGCCTTCGGCACCTTGCGCTGCTTCAGCGGGAACAGCACGTTATCGAGCACCGAGAGGTGCGGAAAGAGGGCGTAGTGCTGGAAGACGATGCCGAGGCCGCGCTTGTGCACGGGCACGTCATCCATCCGTGCGCCATCGATCTCGACGTAGCCGCTGGTGAGGTCGGTGAACCCCGCGATGAGGTTCAGCGTCGTCGTCTTGCCCGACCCCGACGGGCCGAGGAAGGTCATGAATTCGCCCGCTTTCACCTCGAGCGACACGTCGTCGAGGGCGATGGACTTCGGGTAGTGCTTCGAGACGCCCATGAGCGAGATCTCGGCACCGCGCTGGTTATGCTCGACGGCCACGGGATTTCCTTCCGGTCAGCACCAGCGCGCCGATGACGAGCACGGTGGTGAACACGAGAATGACGGTCGCTGCTGCCGCGAGCGTCGGGTCGGTATCGCGAGTGACACTCGCGTACATGAGTACAGGGAGGGTATTGAGGTACGGGCTCTTGATGAAGAGGGAGAGCACGACCTCGTCGAACGACGTCACGAAGGCGAACAGTGCTCCCGAGACGATGCCGGGCACGATGTTGGGCAGCGTAACAGTGAGGAACGTCTTGAGCTGCCCGGCGCCCAGGCTGAGCGATGCCAGTTCGAGGCGGTCGTCGAACCCGGCAAACCCGGCCGTGATCGCGATCACGGTGAACGGGAGTGCGAGCACGGTGTGCGCCAGCACGAACCCGACGACCGTGCCGACGAGCCCGAGCTTCAGGAAAACCGCGTAGATGCCGATCGCCACCACGATGCCCGGCACCACCATCGGGGCGAGGAGCCCGACGCGCAGCGTCGTCGACAGGCGCTTGTTCACGAGCGCCCGCAGGCCGAGCGCCGCGAGCAGACCGAGCACCGTCGCGAGGAGTGCGACGAGCAAGCCGACGAGCAGCGAGTTCGACAGCGCGGAGGTCCAGGCCCGATTCGAGAAGAACGACTCGTACCACTGCAGCGACCACGAGTCGGGCGGAAAGACGAACGACGCCTTACCGGTGAAGCTCAGCGGGATCACGACGAGCGTCGGGGCGATGAGCCAGAGCGCGATGAGCGCGCTGAAGATCCACAAGATGACCCGCGTCGCGGGGTGCAGTTTGATCATCAGAACGCCTCCACCGCGAGACCGCGGCGCCGCGCCGATCTCAATATCAAACCCACGAGCCCGAGCAGCAGGAACGTCGCCACGAGCAGGATCACGCCGAGCGCCCCGCCTCGACCCCACTGCAGCAGACTGCTGACCTGCGCGTAGATCGCCTGTGCGAGCATGCTGTCAGACGGCGAGCCGAGCAGCGCGGGCGTCACGTAGAACCCGAGCGACTGGATGAAGACCATGAGCGAGCCCGCGGCGATCCCGGGGATCGACAGCGGCACGAAGATGCGGAAGAAGGCGACCGACGGCTTCGCACCGAGCGAGCGAGCCGCGGTGACGAGGCGCCCGTCGATGCCGTTCATCACCGCGTAGAGCGGCAGCACCATGAACGGCATGAGCACCTGGCTGAGCCCGATGAGCACGCCGGTGTTGCTGCGGATCAATTGGAAGGGCCCGAGGCCGAGCATCTCGAAAAACGAGTTCACGACGCCCGAATCCTGCAGCAGCACGATCCAGGCGAACGTGCGAATCATCAGCGACGTCCAGAACGGGATCAGAGAGATGACCACCAGCACCATGCGCGCCTTCGGGCCGACGACCGTCATGAGGAAGGCGTAGGGGTAGGCGAGCACCAGGCAGATCACGGTCGCGAGAAACGCGTTGCCGAAGGTACGACCCAATATTTCGAGGTTCTGCGGGTTCTGCAGCGCCCAGGAGTAGTTGCCGAAACCGAGCTCGGGTTCGCTCACGCTGCGCCACATACTCTCGAACACGGGGTACGCGAACACCCCGACGAGGAGCGCGTAGGCGGGCAGCAGCAGGAGCAGCGCCCGGTAGGGTGCGCGCCGCGAGGTGTTCGCGGCGCGCACCACGGGAAGGTTCGTGGTGGTCACGGGTTACCAGCTCATCCCTGCAGCCAGGTCATCCAGCGCTCGAGCTCGGAGTCGTAGTTCTCGGCCCACCACTTCGCGTCGGTTGCGACCATCTGCTCGGCGATCGCGGGCTCGGTCGTCAGGAACTCCTTGCCGAGCGCGTCGAGGTTCGGCTGCGCATCGGTGTTGACGGGCGAGTACGAGGTGAGCTCGGTGAGCTTCTCCTGCTGCTCCTTGCCGAGGTAGTAGTTCAGGAACGCCATCGACGCCTGCGGGTTCGCGGCACCCTTCGGCACACCCAGCGCCTCGGTGATCTGCAGTGCCTGGTTCCAGATCGGCTTGTAGTTCGCGCCGTTCGCCACAGCGGCGTAGCCGCGACCCGACCAGACGAGCGCCATATCGGCCTCCCCCGACTCGATCATCTGCTGCGACTCGGCACCCGTCTTCCAGTAGATCAGGCTGTCGCGGATTTTATCGAGCCCCTGGTAGGCGCGATCCATGTCGAGCGGGTACAGGTCGTCGGGAGCGACTCCGTCGGCCAGCAACGCGCCCTCGTACACGCCCGGCCCGATGTCTTCGAACCCCGCGATCGCCCGCTTGCCCGGGAACTTCTCGGTGTCGTAGAAGTCGGCCCAGCCGGTCGGAGCCGTCGGGTACTTGTCTGCGTTGTACAAGATGACGTAGCCGTACTGCATCGCCGGCACGTAGCAGTCGCCCACCAGACCTTCCGGCACCTTCGACACGTCGACGATGCTCGTGTCGATGTCTTGCAGCAGGCCGTCTTCGCCGCACTGCTTCTGCGCCCAAATGATGTCGGTGTCGACGACGTCCCAGGTCACGGCGTTGTTGTCGACCTGCGCTTTGACCTTCGCGTACTCCGTCGGGCCGTCCTCCAGCACGTTTGCTCCCGATGCCTGCGCGAACGGCGTGCCCGCAGCCTCCATCTGGCCTTCCTGGAACACTCCACCCCACGACACGAACGTGAGGTTGGGCCGTCGAGAGCGCCTTCCTTGACGACGCCGGCCTCAGCCGGGCCATCGCCGAGATCGATATCGGCGGCCGGGCCGCCGGCCGAACAGCCGACGAGCAGCGCTCCGGCTCCGAGCATCGCGACGCCGGTCGTAAACTTCCGAATGATTCCTGTCTTCATGATGTGGCCTCTCCATTGATGGTCATGTCGGTGCAGCAGGGGTGGTGCGGTCGTGCGTCAGTCGCCGTGCGCGTCCTCCACGGGTGTCGGCGGACTGTTGATCCAGATCACCTTCGCGGAGGCGTCCGAAACATTGGCGACGCGGTGCGGCACGGAGCTCAAGAACTCGATCGAGTCGTCCTCGCGCAGGGTGTACCGCTCGTCTCCGAGTTCGAGCTCCACTTCGCCCGCGGTCACGAGGAGGAATTCCTGGGACTGACCGTGGGTGTAGGGGTCGGCTCCCGTCGAGCTCCCGGGTTCGAAGTGACCCGCGTAAATCTCGAGATTGCGCAGCGGCGGGAGCGAGATCACGTACTTGTCAGCGCCTTCCAGTGGATAGGTCGGGCGGTCCGCCGCGCGCAGCACGCCACGTGTGTGCACGAGCTTGTCGTCGAGCAGCTGCGCCGGCGAGACGCCGAGTGCCACCGCGATCTTGCGCAGCGACGCGACGCTGGCATTGGTGCGCGCATTCTCGAGTTGACTGAGGAAGCTGGAGCTGACTCCGGCGGCGGCGGCGAGCGAGCGGAGACTCATTCCCCGAACCTCGCGGAGCGCTGCGACACGCTTGCCGAGTTCGAGCGCGTGATCTGACGTCATGGGTTCCTCCTCGAACCGCTGCACCGCATCGTCGCGGATACTGAACATCATGTTCAGTGACTTTCGCATCACTGTACAGTCGCGACTCCACTCCTGCAAGCACGTGATGCAAACGTGATGCGGCGGGACCCCCAGATGTGAATTCGACGTGAATCGCGCGTATCATGGCGTGGTCTGCCACAAGCACACACGCCCGACGTCGCGCACTGAGCCTGATCCGGGACTGAGCTGCACGCACTTACGCAATCGCTCTGAAAGCCATACCGTGTCAGCCACCACTTCTTCTGCCCCGACCCAGCCGCGCAATACGCCGGCGCGCGTCATTCTCGCGAGCCTCGTCGGCACGACGATCGAGTTCTACGACTTCTACGTCTACGCGACCGCCGCCGTACTCGTGTTCCCGCACCTCTTCTTCCCGACCGGCAACGAGACGACGGCACTGCTCGCCTCGTTCGCGACCTTCGGCGCCGCCATGCTCGCGCGCCCCGTCGGCGCCATCTTCTTCGGGCACCTCGGCGACCGGCTCGGCCGCAAGACAACCTTGGTCGCCTCGCTCATCACCATGGGCATTGCGACCTTCGCCATCGGCATTCTCCCCACCCACGCGCAGGTCGGGGCCTGGGCCGCAGCCCTGCTGCTGATCATGCGTCTCGCACAGGGGTTCGCCCTGGGCGGCGAGTGGTCGGGCGCCGCCCTCGTGGCGACCGAGAACGCCCCTGAGGGCAAGCGTGCCTGGTACGGCACCTTCCCGCAGCTCGGTGCCCCCATCGGCTTCATCATCGCGAACATGCTGTTCTTCGTGATCAATCACCTGCTCGCCGACCCGGCAAACCCCGGCCAGCCCTCGACCGCATTCCTTGAGTGGGGCTGGCGAATCCCGTTCCTGTTCTCCGCCGTCATGGTGATCGTGGGCCTCTGGGTGCGCCTGAAGCTCGTCGAATCGAAGGCATTCGAGCAGGCGAAGCAGACGGGCGAGGTCAAGCGCATGCCGATCGCCACCGCGTTCCGCTTCCACTGGAAGGGCCTGATCCTCGGCACCTTTGCGATGCTCGCGACCTACGTGCTCTTCTACCTCATGACCTCGTTCACGCTGACCTACGGCACCCGCCCAGGCGCCGAAGCCGCCCAGAAGGCAGCCGAGGCAGCCGGTACGCCCTTCGACGCTGCGAGCTACGTGCCGGGCCTCGGCTACACCTACAACGAGTTCATCCTGATGCTCGTCTTCGGCGTGATCTTCTTCGGCATCTTCACGCTCGTCTCCGGGCCCTTCGCCGATCGCTTCGGCCGACGCAAGACGCTGCTCGTGGTCACCGCCGCAATCGTGGTGTTCGGGTTCACGTTCGTGCCACTGCTCGGTGGCGGCAGCACCCCGCTCGTCATGTTCTTCCTGGCACTCGGCTTCACCCTCATGGGGCTCACCTTCGGGCCGATGGGCGCGTTCCTGCCCGAGATGTTCCCGACCAACGTGCGCTACACCGGTTCGGCCGTCGCCTACAACGTGTCGTCGATTCTCGGCGCCGCCCTCGCACCCATCGTCGCCGTGTGGCTGTGGGGGCTCGCAGACGGCAGCCCGCTGCTCGTCGGCATCTACCTCTCAGCGGCAGCGCTGGTGACGTTCGTGTCACTGCTCCTCACCCGCGAGACCAAGGGCGTCGACATCGAGGCCTGATCTCACCGCCCCGCACGAGCGAGAACGCCCGCGGAGCCGCCGAACCGGTGGCCCCGCGGGCGTTCGTCATTGCGGATGCAGAACGCCGACTGTACAGTGAGCCGCATACCACTGAACAGAACGTTCAGCGAAACGCGTCACGATTCAAGGAGGAATCGACATGCACGTCGTCGTCATCGGAGCCGGCCTGGCAGGCCTCACCGCTGCCTGGGAACTCGAGAAGTCGGGGCACCGGTGCACAGTGCTCGAGGCACGCGACCGGGTCGGGGGCCGTACCTGGTCCGAGCGGCTCGGCAACGGCGAGATCACCGAACGCGGCGGCGAGTACATCTTTCCGACCGAATTTCCCATCAGGCGACTGGCCGCAGAAGTCGGGGTTCCGATCCTCTCCCACAACGTGCGCTACGGTCGGCGCACCGTCAACGGCCTCATCATCGACTTCGCCGAGCTCGGCAGCACCACCGCGCGCATTACCGCCACCCTGCAGCGCATGCTCGCCGATGGAGAAGAGCGGGTATCACTGGAGCGCGCATTCGCGGAGGCGCTCGGGAACGAGTATCGACTCGACCCGGTCTACCGCCGAACAACGACCTCCGCCGCCGCCGACCCCTCGCGCGTGAGCGCCGAAGCCGTGCTGCTGCACGAGTCATCGACGGTCGACGGCTACATCGAAGACGGGGGCCGCTTGTTCGGCGGCAACCAATCGCTGGCGATCGAGCTGGCGCGTCGACTCGGAGATCGCGTGCGCCGCGAGCACCCCATCACGGGCGTGGAACAGTCGGCTTCGGGCGTGCAGGTGCACCTCGCCGACGGGTCCCGCCTCGACGGCGACGCAGCGGTCATCGCCGTTCCGCTCCCCATACTTCGCACGCTCGATCTCGGCTTCGCGCTCCCCGCAGACCAGCAGACAGCGCTCGACCATCGATTCATGGGCGTGGCCGCGAAACTCGGCGTGCCGTTGTCGCGCGTCGATGACGACATCGCGCTTCAAAACCCCGACCACACCTGGTGGTCCTGGCGATCCCTCTCGCAAGACGGAGAGCACCGCATCAACGCGCTCTCGTCGTTCGCGGGCGGCCCGTTCGCGCTCGATGCGCTCGATGTCGAGCACGGGCCGCAGGGATGGACCGCGGCGCTCCGCAGCATGCGCCCCGAGCTCGAGATCGACGGAGATGTGCTCTTGACCACCTTGGCCGACGACCCGTGGACGCAGGGCTCATACACCGCGCCCGGCCTGGACTGGAGCGAAGACGACGCGCGCGTCTTCGAACAAGCCGCCGGCCGCGTCGCCATCGCCGGCGAGCACACCGGCCTCGCGCAATCGCTCTCGGGCGCGGTCGCGTCGGGGTATCGCGCGGCAACCGCATTGAGCGTCGTGCTCGCCGAATAGTTCGGCCGAGACACTCCGGGCCCGGAGCACCGCATCAGGTGCACCGGGCCCGTTTTCGTGTCTGCGCAGACCTCCACTCCGCACAACACCGGGGGCTTCATCACCTCCCCGCGACCACATATGTTCGGACATTGGCAAGATCCGTTCGCTTCGCACACCCCCGGACAACTTTTGCGAGAGATCCGCGTCTTTCTGCCGGAAACGCATTCGCAACACTTTCGACATCTTGCTGATGGTCAGACCATCACCTAACATCAGTGATCGATGGTTTGACCATTGACCAACGAGCGATCGAGACGACTTTTCCGCCTCATCGAACAGCATTTCGCTTCGGCGACGGTAAGGAGTCCAACGATGAATCTCTTCAGCCTCATGCAGCAGCGCACCGCTGCATCCGGACCCGTTCGGGTCGGCGTCATCGGCGCCGGCAAGTTCGCATCCATGTTCCTCACGCAGGCCGTGGGCTCCCCCACAATCCACGTGGTCGGCGTCGCCGACATCAACGTCCCCAAGGCGAAGGCAGCGCTCGATCGCACCGGCTGGCCCGCTGAGCGCTACGCCGCAGCGTCGCTCGACGAGGCCGTGCGCACTGGCGGCACCGCCGTCATCGATGATTCGACGGCGCTCATTACCCACCCAGCCGTCGAGGTCATCCTCGAGATCACCGGCAACCCGCTCGTCGGCACCTACCACGCCGTCACCGCGATCGACCACGGCAAGCACGTCGTCATGGTCAACGTGGAGGCCGACTGCATGGTGGGGCCGATCCTGCAGCGCCGCGCGCAGGAGAAGGGCGTCATCTACTCGATGGCGTACGGCGACCAGCCCGCGCTGATCTGCGAGCTCGTCGACTGGTGCCGCATGGTGGGCTTCGACGTCGTTGCTGCCGGCAAGGGCACCAAGTACCTCCCCGAGTACAACTACTCCACCCCCGACACCGTGTGGGACTACTACGGCTTCACCGACGAGCAGCTCGCGTCGGGCGACTACAACCCGAAGATGTTCAACTCGTTCCTCGACGGCACGAAGTCGGCGATTGAAATGGCCGCCGTCGCCAACGGTACCGGTCTGCTGCCGCAGGAAGAGGGCCTGCTCTTCCCCGCCGCCAGCAAGGATGATCTGCCCACGGTCTTCCGCGAGCAGGCGCTCGGAGGCTCGCTGAGCCGCCGCGGCACGGTTGAAATCGCATCGAGCATGTACCGCGACGGCACCGAGGTCCCCGACAACCTGCGTTGGGGCGTCTACGTCACCTTCGAGGCGGTCACCGACTACGCCGTGCAGTGCTTCGCCGAGTACGGCGTGCACACCGATGCCACCGGTCGCTACGGCTCGCTCTACCGCCCGTACCACATGATCGGACTGGAGCTCGGCGTCTCGATCGCCGCTGCGGTGACTCGCGGCGAGGCCACCGGCGCACCGACGGGCTTCCGCGGCGACGTGGTCACGACTGCGAAGAAGGATCTGCGCGCTGGCGAGACGCTCGACGGCGAGGGCGGCTACACCGTCTTCGGCAAGCTCGCTCCCGCATCGAAGTCGCTGGAGCACCACGCGCTGCCCCTCGGCCTCGCGCACGGCGCGAAGCTCATCCGCGATGTCCCCAAGGACGCGATCGTGTCGTGGAACGACGTCGAGCTCGACGAGTCTCAGTTCGCAGTGCAGATCCGTCGCCAGCTCGAAACCGAGTTCCGCGCCGAGCACGCCGCACTGAACACCGCTGCGAACTAGTCGCGATCCGAGCGTTGACTACGATGGGTTCGCGAACGGTTGCCACTTTCGGCAACCAGGAATCGAAGGAGTCCCTGCGTGGCCGACGCGAACGATGGATGGGAACCAGTTCAGCGCATCCGCACCTACGAACAGGTCATGGGCCAGATCGAGGAGCGAATCCTCGACGGGAGACTGAAGGCAGGAGACCGGCTCCCCAGCGAGCGGGAGCTGGCCTCCTCCCTGGGGGTCTCTCGGCCGTCGCTGCGGGAGTCGCTCCGAGTGCTCGAAGCGCTCGGGGTCGTCGACATCCGCCGCGGTGGAGCCGACGGGGGTGCGGTGCTCGAGGGCTCGCCGGGCGGTGGCCTGGTGAACCTCCTCAAGCTGGAGATCGCGCTCGCGCATTTCAGCTGGCAAGAGATTCTCGAGACCCGCATGACTCTCGAGTCATGGAGCGTGGAGGAAGCCGCCTATCGCGCCGAAGACGCTGACCTCAACGAGCTCGCCGCGATCCTCGACCAGATGGACAGCAGCGACATCGATTCGGCTGAATTCAACCGGCTCGATGCCCTATTCCATCTGAGAATCGCCCAGTCCGCGGGCAACCGCCTCACCGCTCACTTCATGGGCTCGCTGAGATCGGCCATCCACCTCCAGATGGTCGAGGTCTACGCGCAACTCGAAGATTGGCGGCACACCGCCAAGACGGTCCGGTCGGAGCACCGGGCCATCCTCCAGGCCATCACCGATCGTGACGCGAACGGGGCGAAACAGCTCGTTCGCCGCCACATCGCAGATTTCTACAACTTCAACCTTCGTGACGAGGGTGCCTCCCTGACGTGAGTCAAGCGGTCGGCACCTGTACTGCACAGGAGCCGACCGGCTCACTATCAAAGGAGATACCGAATGACCGCCACCACGACCACCGCGCCAGCGCGCGATCGCGCACGCGACGGTTCGCCCGACAAGATGCGCACCGCGATCGGCAGTGCCGTCGGCACGACGATCGAGAACTACGACTTCCTGGCCTACGGCACCGCAGCCGCGCTCTACTTCAACGACGCCTTCTTCCACGCAGAAGATCCGGTCATGGGTGTGCTGCTGGCCTTCGGTACGTTCGGGATCGGCTTCGCCATGCGCCCCCTCGGCGGCCTCATCGGCGGCTACCTCGGCGACCGCATCGGCCGCAAACCGGTGCTCGTCGGCGCACTCCTGCTCATGGGCATCTCGACGGTGCTCATCGGCGTGCTGCCGACCTACGCGCAGGTGGGCCTCCTTGCGCCGATCCTCCTCACCCTCATCCGCGTCATCCAGGGCATCGCATTCGGTGCCGAATGGGGCGGCGCGATCCTGATGACCTTCGAGCACGCGCCGTGGAAGAAGCGCGGCAAGTACACCGCCATTCCCCAGGCCGGTGTGCCACTCGGTCTGCTGCTCGCGAACCTCGTCTTCCTGTGGTCGTCGACGCTCGACAGCGAGCTCGCCTGGCGTCTGCCCTTCCTGCTCTCGGCCGTGCTCATCATCGCCGGCCTCATCATCCGCGCCAAGGTCTCCGAATCCCCCGAGTTCGAAGAGGTCAAGGCCGCCGGTGAGACGGTGAAGAACCCCATCATCGAGGTCTTCCGCAAGGACTGGCGCACCGTGCTGCGCGTCATCGCGCTGCGCCTCGCCGAGTCGGGCGGCTTCTACGTCATCGTGACCTACATGCTGTCGTACCTGACGAGCGGCGATCAGCCCATTACCGAGCGCGCGATCGCGCTCACCGGCCTCATCATCGCCGCCGCGCTCGGCCTCGGCACGACGATTCTCTTCGGTGCGCTCTCCGATCGCATCGGTCGCCGTCCGGTCTACATCTTCGGCACGCTCGCGCTGATCGCGTTCGCGTTCCCGATGTTCCTCCTGGTCAACACCGGCATTCCCTACCTGATCGTCTTCGTCTACATCTTCGGTATGGCGATCGTGCACGATTCGCTCGCCGGCACCCAGGGCGCCTGGTTCTCGGAGCTCTTCAACGCGAACACCCGCACCTCCGGCGCATCGATCGGCTACCAGTTCTCGGCAGCCATCTCGGGCTTCATCCCGATGATCGCCGCGGCCATCGCCATTCCCCTCGGGTGGGGCGGCGTCGCCCTCGTCTACGCCGGTTGCGGCGTGCTCGGCCTCATCGGCGCCCTCGTCACCAAGGAGACCTGGGGCAAGCGCGAACGCGCTGAAGTCGACGCCATCATCGCGGGCAAGTAGCCCGATCCCCCTGGTGCGGAGCGGGCAGGCTCCGCACCAGGGCCCTCAGGCACGGGAATGCACCCGGCCGCTTCCGCCTCGGGCATCCCCGAGGCGGTGTTCCGCACCCCAGCAGCGAAGAAGGACCCCATGAAGACCATCGTGCTCGACGACGACCCGACCGGCACGCAGTCGGTGACCGACGCGACCGTTCTGCTGCAGAGCGACGCCGACGCCATCTTCGACGTGCTGTCGAGCGAAGACGCGGTGTACGTGCAGACCAACAGTCGCGCGCTTCCTGAGCACGAGGCGGTCGCGTTCGTCGAGCGCGTGCGCGCAGACGGACTCGCTGCGGCTGAGCGGCTCGGCGCCGAGGTGCGCTTCGTGCTGCGCGGCGACTCGACGCTGCGCGGTCACGTGTTCGCAGAGACCGAGGTGCTGCTCGACGATCGCTCGGTGATGCTCTTCGTCCCGTCGTTCCCCGATGGAGGGCGCACGACGCGCGACGGCGTGCACTACGTGCGCATCGACGGCGTCGATGTCCCCGCTCACGAGAGCGAATACGCGGCAGATCCCGTGTTCCCGTTCTCGACCGGCGTGCTCGCCGACTACGTCACCGAAAAGTCGTCACGCCCAGCAGTGGCCGCCACACTGGCCGACGTCCGTGAGGGGCGCTTCGCCGACATCCTCACGTCGGCCGCCCCCGGCTCGGTCGTCATTCCCGATGCCGTCACCAATGGCGACATCCACCTCATCGCACTGGCCACCGACGCCGCCGCCCACGCGGGAGCCCGCATCGTGGTGCGCTCGGCGTCTCCACTCGCCGCCGAGTTGGCCGGCGTAGTGAGTGCCGGGCTGCTCCCAACGCCGATCGAGCGCGAACCGGGCAACGTGCTGCTCGTCTGCGGATCGCACACCGATGGTGCGAGTGCGCAGATCGCCGGCGTGATCGACCGCTTCGGCGATCCCGCAATCGTATCGACCGAACTGGCGCTCGACGACGCCGCCACCGCCGGGCACGCAGCCGCGGCCGCGGCCGAGTCGGCGCTCGCCTCGCGCCCGCTCGCGTTCGTCATGACCGAGCGCAAGCGCTCCGCGGCGCACGGCACGCTCGATCACGGCGAGCGCGTCATGACGGCGCTGACGACCGCCGTCAGCGACCTGCAGCCGCATGTCACGACCGTGATCTCGAAGGGCGGCATCACCTCGGCTGAGGTGGCGACGAGCGGGCTGGGGGCCCGGCGCGCACGCGTGCTCGGCCAGGTGCTCCCCGGAATCTCCGTGTGGCAGATGATCGGCCGCGATGGGCGCAGCCTGCGGTATGTGGTCGTGCCGGGCAATGTCGGCGGCCCCGACGCACTGCTCGACGTGCTCGACGCGGTCGGCCTGCACGCGTGAGGGCTCGCCTCGACGCCCTCGCGCGTGCGGCGATTGCTGATCACGGAGCGCTCGGCGCCTACACCTGCTACGACCTCGCCACCGCAGATGCGATCATCGGCGGCGCCGAGCGCGCGGGCACCCCCGTCGTGCTGCTCGTGCCTCCCGTCGCCGCGGGGCGAGAGCGGGGCGCCGCGCTGATCTCCGCGCTGCGCGGCATGGCGGATGCCGCGTCGGTCGCGGTCTGCGTGCAGTTGGATCACGCGACCGACGGCGATCTGATCGCGCGGTCCGTCGCGGCGGGAGCCGACGCGGTGCTCGTCGACGGGTCCGCCCTGAGTACCGCCGAAAATGCCGCCTTCGTCACTGGGATGCGGTCACGGCTGCCGCAGCAGACCGTGATCGAGGCCGAACTCGGCGCGCTCGCCGGCGATGAAGATCGGTCGATCGAGCTGGAAGCCGATGCATCGGAGTTCACCGACCCTGCCGAGGCCGGTCGATTCGTGGCGCAGTCGGGAGCCCAGTTGCTCGCGGTGTCGATCGGAAACGTGCACGGCGCCTATCGTGGAGCACCGCGCATCGACCACGACCGTCTTGCACGCATTCGGCAGGCCACGGAGGTGCCACTGGTGCTGCACGGCGCATCCGGCATCTCGACGGCCGACCTGCGCGCCGCGGCGGCCAGAGGCGTCGGAAAGGTCAATGTCAACACTGAACTGCGCGGCCGCCTGCTCGACGCCGTGTCTGCCGGTCTCGTCCCCGCGCGCCTCGCTGGTGACGACGTCGCCAGCCTCACCGCAGCCGCAGCCGAAGCCGTCTCCGCATTCGTCGCTGATTCACTTGCCGCGTTGCGCACATCCCGTCCCATCACCCCATCAGGAGACCACTGAAATGACCGTCATCGTCACCGCAGTCTTCCACCCCACCCCGGGCCGCAAGTCGGATCTCGTCGCCGCCATGCAGCGCGGCATCGCAGCGGTGCACGAGGAATCGGGATGCGAACTCTACGCGATCCACGACGCCGAAGACGGCACCGTGACAATGCTCGAGAAATGGAGCAGCGCCGCAGAACTCGATGCGCACGCCATCGGAACGGCGATCGGCGTGCTCAATGCCGATATCGACGGGCTGCTCGCGCGCCCCGTCGTCGTCACGCGCATGACGGCGCTGCCGAGCGGCGGAACCGCCGGAACGCTCTGACGCGGTGAGGAGCTAGCGCTCGCAGGTGCAGCGCTGCTCTGCGGAGAACCCGGCGAGCGCCTCTTCGATGTGCAAGCCGCAGCCCTGCCACGTCACCTTGCTGCACGTCGAGCAACGGATCGGTGAGCACATGGGCGATTCCTTTCGTCGGGCACTGCGCTTCGCGGCGCCGTGCTTCCATTTTCGCACGCGGAGCAGAGTGGTAGCTTGAACTCGGTATGCACCGGGTGAAGGGAGACTCCGCATGAGGCAGTCGGGGGCAGGATCGCGGCGCCGCGAGGCGCGTGAGGCCGAGGGCGCGACGCGCTCGTCGAGCGAGACGAACGCCGCACTCGAGGCGCTGATCGCCGAGGCGACGACCTGGGCGCAGCACGACATCGATGCGGGCACGCGAGCCGAGGCGCGCGGCCTCGTGGAGCGCGCCTCCGCCGGGTCGGCCGAGGCCGCCGCCGAGCTCGAAGCGGCGTTCGGCGGTCGGCTCGCGTTCGGCACCGCCGGGCTCCGCGGTCGTCTCGGCGCCGGCCCCAAGCGCATGAACCGTGTCGTCGTCTCGCAGACGAGCGCGGGGTTTGCCGCGTATCTTCGCGATGCGGCGGCTCGACGCGGCTCGACCGACGCGCCCTCCGTAGTGATCGGGTACGACGGCCGCGTGGGCTCCGCGATCTTCGCGCGCGATGCCGCAGAGATCATGAGCGGCGCGGGCCTGCAGGTGTATCTGCTGCCCGAGGCCGGTCCAACGCCGCTCACCGCGTTCGCGGTGCGGCACCTCGATGTCTCGGCGGGCATCATGATCACCGCGAGCCACAACCCGCCGCGCGACAACGGCTACAAGGTGTATCTCGGTGATGACGACGCCGGATCGCAGATCGTGCCTCCAACCGACGCCGCGATCGCTGCGCATATCGATCGCATCGCGCAGACACCCGTCGGTGAGCTGCCGCGATCACTCGGATTCTCGACGCTGGGGTCGGGCGTCGCCGACGCCTACGTCTCGGAGATCGCCGCCGCGGTGCTCGCCGGGCTGCCTCAGCGCCCGGACGCTCCGGGTATCGCCCTGGGCTCTGACACTGATCTGCGCATCGTCTACACGGCGATGCACGGCGTCGGCGCCGCCGTCGCCCAGCGGGTCTTCAACGCGACCGGTCTCCCCCGCGTCATCCCGGTGATCGAGCAATTGCACCCCGACGGCGCATTTCCGACCGTCGACTTCCCGAACCCCGAAGAGCCGGGCGCGCTCGATTTGGCGACGCGCACGGCACGTGCAGCTCGAGCCGATCTCATCGTCGCGCACGACCCCGACGCCGACCGCCTGGCGATCGCCGCACCGCATTCGGACGATCCTTCTGGCTACCGCATGCTGACAGGCAATGAGCTCGGGCTGCTGCTCGGGTGGCGGGCGGCCGAGCGTGCCACCACCTCGGCCGCGCAGCTGGGAACGACGGCGCAGGGCGCGCTCGCGTGCACGATCGTGTCGTCGCCCGCACTGCGCGCGGTCGCCCAGGCGTACGGGCTCACCTACGCCGAGACGCTGTCCGGGTTCAAATGGGTCTCCCGCGTACCGGGGCTGATCTTCGGATTCGAAGAGGCGCTCGGCTATCTCACCCACCCGCGCACGGTGCGCGACAAAGACGGGATCTCGGCGAGTGCCGACGCGATCGCGATGGCGCGCGAGCTCGCCGCCGCGGGTCGCACGATCTGGGACTTGCTCGACGATGCCAGCGAGCGCTTCGGGCACTTCGCCAGCGGGCAGGTCACCCTCCGGCTGCCGTCGATGCCTGCGGCTTCCTCGCTCACCGCGCGCATCCGGCAGCACCCGCCGACGGACTTTGGCGGCGTCGCCGTCACTGCGGCGCACGACCTCCTCACCCCGGGCGCGGCTGAGATTCCCGCCGACGTGCTCCGCTACGACCTCGCCGACGGCTCGCGCGTCATGATCAGGCCGAGCGGCACGGAGCCGAAGCTCAAGGTGTATCTCGACACGTTCAACGAGACCGGTACCGCACGCGAACGCCGCGACGCCGCCGAACGATCGCTCGCATCGCTCGAGGTCGCGGTGCGCGAACTGCTTGAGCAGTTGCAGTCGGAGCCGGCCGGGTCATGATCGACCGCTGGGCCGACGCCGACGCAGCGGCACTGCTGCGTTCGCCCGGCCCGAGTGACGACAAATACCGCCGCGGCGTGCTGGGGATGCGCACGGGTGGCGCGCAGTATCCGGGTGCAGCGGTGCTCGGAGTTTCTGCCGCCTGGCGAGCCGGGGCGGGCATGGTGCGCTACGTGCCACCCGTCGATGAACAACCCGCTCCCTGGGGTCTGCCGTCGCCTATGGCCGCCGTGCTCACTGCACACCCCGAAACCGTGTTCGGTGCGCCGACCGGCCGATCGTGCGACGCGTGGGTGATCGGGTCGGGCACCGATGCGCACACTCGGTCGGCCACGGAAGACGACGACTTGCGTTCCCTGCTCGGTGGGGATGCGCCGCTCGTCGTCGACGCCGGCGCGCTCGACCTCGTGCCCGGTCTCATGCCCGACGCGCGGGGTGCTCACGCTGCGGCGATCCTGACCCCGCACGGGGGCGAATTCGAGCGTCTCTGGCGCGCGAGCGACCTGGGAGCACTGCCCGATGCGTGGGACGCGCGCGGGCTCGACCCCGAGCTGCGCGGCACACTTGCCGCGCAGCTCGCCTCCGCACTCCGGGCGACCGTGCTGCTCAAAGGGTCGGTGACGATCTGCGCGACCCCGGGCGGCTGGGTGCGTCGCGCCGGCCCCGCCACCCCATGGCTCGCCGCGGCGGGTACCGGAGATGTGCTCGCGGGCGCGCTCGGAGCCCTGGTCGCGGGTCACGCATCAGCCGTGCGTGCGAACCCCGAGTTGTTGGGGCCGGTCGGCGCCACCGCCGCACTGCTCCACGATCGCGCTGCGCGTATCGCCGCGTCTGATCGAGGCGAACCGGGGGCCGGTGCGGGGCGGCCCGTCACCGCCTCAGATGTCGCGGCGGCACTCCCGACTGCGTGGGCAGAACTCGCGCACGCGCAAAGCCGCTGACGACCCGCGCCGCGCGCCATCCGGAGGAGCGCGTCAGTCGTCGATGGCGATGCGGCCGGCGATGAGCGGGCGCACCGGTGGCGCCGAAGCACCGAGTTCGACCGCGGCACCGAGCGATTCGAGCCCGCGCGCCAGGCGCGCCGCATTGTCGCAGGCGGCGATGAACAGCGGGTCGCCGGCGCTCACTCGGTCGCCGGGGCGCACGAGCACTTCGACGCCGGCCGCGTGGTCGACCGGATCGCCAGGACGAGCGCGCCCGGCACCGAGGCGCCACGCACCGACCCCGACCGCACGCGCGTCAACGCGCTGCACCACCCCGTCTGCCTCCGCGCGAACGATGTGCTGCTCGTGCGCTGCGGGCAACGCCGCATCGGGGTCGCCGCCTTGGCCGGCAATGAGTGCGCGCCACGCATCCATCGCTCGGCCGTCGGCAAGGGCCGGCGCCGGGTCGACATCGGGCATCCCCGCGAGGTCGAGCATTTCGCGCGCCAGCGCCAGCGTGAGTTCGACCACATCAGCCGGCCCACCGCCCGCGAGCACCTCGACCGACTCGCGCACCTCGTTCGCATTGCCGACGGCCCGGCCGAGCGGGGTATCCATGTCGGTGAGTAGCGCCACGGTACGCAACCCGGAGTCTTCACCGAGCCGCACCATGGTCGTTGCTAATTCGCGTGCGTCAGCCACGTCCGGAAGAAACGCACCCGAACCGAACTTCACGTCGAGCACCAGCCCGCCGGCCCCCTCAGCGATCTTCTTGCTCATGATCGAAGATGCGATCAGCGGCACCGCCGCGACGGTGCCAGTGACGTCACGCAGGGCGTACATCTTGCGATCCGCCGGCGCCAGCCCCGAGCCCGCAGCACAGATCACGCCTCCGACCTCCGTCAGCATCCGAAGCATCTCTTCGTTCGAGAGCGCTGCCTGCCAGCCGGCAATCGATTCGAGCTTGTCGAGGGTACCGCCCGTATGCCCCAGCCCGCGGCCCGAGAGCTGCGGCACGGCCACCCCGAGCGACGCGAGCAGCGGCACCAGCGGCAGCGTGATCTTGTCGCCGACACCGCCCGTCGAATGCTTGTCGATCGCGGGTCGGTCGAGACCCGTGAAGTCCATGCGCTCACCGCTCGCGATCATGGCGGCCGTCAGCGAACGAATCTCATCGCGCTCCATGCCCTGAATCATGATGGCCATCAGCAGCGCGCTCATCTGCTCTGGCGCGACAACTCCGCGCGTGAACGCATCGACCAGCCAGTCGATCTCGTCGGTCGCGAGGGCTCGACCGAAGCGCTTCGCGGTGATCAGGTCGACAACGTCGTGCGGCTCCACCGCACGCTGAGCAGAGACGAGTTCAGTCATGTTTCCAGCGTAATCGCGAGGCCCGACGACGCGCCCGAGGTCGTTGCGACGCGATGCCCCGCAACGACCCACCACTCCCCCGAGTAATCGAGCCCGGTTCCCGCACTGGGGTATGGGGGGGACAGGCAGGAACCGAGCTCGCAAGTAACACGTCGAACGGCACGAAACGTGACGCACGCATACGAAACTTTTTTGGAGGATTCTGCAGCGCCATGTGGAACACACAGAAAGAGCGCATACTAGAGAGCGGGGGTTCGTCGCGCATGGGGCGCGGCGATATGGAGCAGCGCGTCACACGCGCGCTTCGACAGGGGATGAACAGCGAAGGACCCCGATGCCCCGATCAGCGCACACTGGTCGCTCCGATGCGGAGCTGCTCGACGCGACACGCTCCGGCGATACCTCGGCATTCTCTGTGCTCTGGGAACGGCACAGCCGCGCCGGGCTCGTTGCCGCCCGTCACCTGGGCAACCCCACGAATGCCGACGACGTCGTTTCGGAAGCGTACCTCCGCATCATGGAGCTCACGCTCGACGGGCGCGGCCCTCGCGGTTCCTTCCGCCCCTACCTGTATCGCACCATCCAGTCGATCGCCGTCGACCACTGGCGGCGCCCCGAAGACGCCGCCGAAAACCTCGACGTCATTCCCGATCTCACGGAAGCCGGCCCGTGGGAAGACGGGGCATTCGATCGCAATGCCGCTGCACGCGCGTTCGCGTCACTCTCGGAGCGCTGGCAATCGGTACTCTGGTACACCGAGGTGGAAGGGTTGCCGCCTCGCGAAGCGGCAAAACTGATCGGCATCTCACCCAACGGCGTCTCCGCGCTCGCCAAGCGGGCTCGCGAGGCGCTCCAGTCAGCTTGGGTCGACGAGCACATCAACCGCGAGCTCGCTGAGGCGGCCTGCCAATCAACGCTCGCGCATCTCCAGCGCTACCAGCGCGGCAAGCTCACTGCCGCCCTGAGCCGCGAGGTCGAAGCGCACCTCGAGACCTGTGATGCCTGCGCAGGGGCAGCAGCGGAACTCAGCGGACTCAATCGCCAGCTTGCGCTCGTCTTGGCCGGGGCGGTACTGGGCGGCGGTTCCGTCGTCACGTTCTTGGGCGGTGTCGGATCAACCGCCCCCGCGAGCGCCGTCACGCTGGTCGATGGTGCCAGCGGAGTGACTCCGATCGATCCGGGTTCGGGCAGTGCCGCGGGCTCGGGATCGAGTGGGGCGGCGGGATCAGGTTCGGCGGCCGCCGGGAGCAGTGCCGGAGCAGCGGCTGCCGGAGCCGCAGGCGGGGTGCTCGGCGGGGTGTCGGGGATGGTGCTCGCCGCAGCCGTCGCGGGTGCGCTCGTGATCGGTGGCGGGGCGATCTGGATCACGAATGCCGTGCAGAGTGGATCGGTGTCGACCGAGGTCGCCGCTGCAGCGGAACCCGCAGCACCCTCGGATGCGGCTCCGAGCAGCGGCGAGTCGACGAAGTCGACGCGCGATTCCGTCGCGTCGACTCCGGCAAAGGCCGCGCAGGATCAACGCACGACGCCCGAGCCGGCAGCAGACCAGCAGCAGTCATCGCCAACACGAACCGCGGACGGTTCCGCGAGTGCGGCCGGCTCCGGAAGTGCGAGCGCGAGTGGCAACGATGCATCGGCCGCAGCGAACGCCTCAGCCGCGGCATCGGCATCGGTCGCGGCTCACGGCAGCGCTGACGGATCCGGCGCTGGTGCCGGCTCGGGTTCGGGGGCGGGTGCGGAAAGCGGCACCGGGAGTGACGCGCACAGTACCGGAAACGCACACGGCAGCGGCGCATCCGCGAGTTCCGCGGCGAACTCCTCCGCATCGTCTCGCTCGACTGCAGACACGCGGGCGAACGCTGACACCCGCGCCGAAGCGGCAGCTGCGGCCGCTGCACATGCTCGTGCGAACGCCGCATCCGACGCGAGCTCGACCGCGGCGGCGAACACGGCAGCTACGGCTGCCGCCAGCGCAGACGCGAATAGCAGGGGCGCCTCCGGGAACGACAACGCAAGCGGCGGCACTGCTGCGGACAGTTCAGGCGACGCCGGAAGCGACGGTGCCGCCGTTGACGCCGATGCCGATTCTGGCAGTGGCGTCGACGCTGATGCCGGCATCGACTCTGGCCCCGACGCCGGGGTCTCAGCGGAATCCTCCGTCGACGCGCAAGGCACCTCGGATGCATCAGGCGGAGCGGATCCAGTCGAAGAAGTCATACCTCCAGTGGTGCAGAGCTGGTCGCTGTGCGGCACTCCCGATCAGATCTGGATATCGGGTTTCTCAGCGCAATCAGGGACGATGTACACACTGCAGGAGATCTTTCCCGGGATATTCGTCACATTCTGGAATCCGTTCGTGGTGCTGGGCGACACAGGGTGGTCATCGCCCGCGCCGGTGTACACCGGGTACATTCCCTCAGATCGATCCTCGCTGATGCTCTTCGTGCAACTGCTGCACGAAGACGGCACCTGGTCAGCACGCATACCGATCGACCTCACGCAGAACGAAGCCGAGTTCGTTCCCGGCTGCCCCGTGCCCTAACGCGCGGCATCTGCGCAGTCAGGCCGAACCGAGGTCTTTCGCGTAGCAGCGACTCACCACGGCGTCATCGATGTACGGGCCGAACCGTTCTACGGCGCGCCATCCTTCGCGCTCATAGAGCGCAATCGCGTCGGGCTGCCGAAACCCGGTTTGCAGATGCACAACTCGGTAGCCCCAGGCGGCGGCGTGATCCTCCACCGCACGCAACAGGCGACTCGCGAGCCCGAGCCGTCGTCCGTGCGCGTGCACGAACACCCGCTTCACTTCGGCGACCGCCCCCGTGCGCTTCAGCGCCGCCGTACCCACCGGCTCGCCATCGCGCAGGGCGAGTACCGTAGCGATGATATCGGCGGCATCGACCAGCACGGGTGCGCGCTGCCCGATGAACTCCGCGTAACGAGGGCCGACCTCGGCGCTCATGGCCTCGTGCAGCGCCACGACTCGGGGGTCCGCCCATTCGACATCGATGAGTTCGATGCGCGGCTCACCGAACTCCGCGTTACCAGGCTGCACTGCTGACAGGGTCACACTCGCTCCTCACGATCCCGTGGAGCCCAGCGTAGGCGGAAGCGCCTTCACTCCTCGTCGCGCTCGCAACGCGACGTCACACGTCGGCCGAGTGCGCCGGCAACCCTTCCGGCGGCAGCCCGAGTTCGTGGTCGAGACCCGTGGCGATCCATGAGGACGTGAGCAGCAGGGTGCGGCAGATCAGGTTGAACCAGATCAGCAGGCCGACGAATACAGCGAACGTGGCGAGCAGCGGATTGCTCGTCGTGCCACCGATCAGCACCCCGCCCAGAATCTTCAGCCCGAGCAGCACGAGCGCGCCGAGCCCGCAGCCGACGACGAGGCGCCACCGCGGTACCCGTACCTCCGCCAAGTAGCGGTGCATTGCAATCAGCAGGATGACGTCGAACACGTAGACGGCACCGAATCGTGCGAACGTACCCAGGGTGCCGAGCAGCCACGAGTCGGATCCTGCGCCGATCCACGTGAAGAACTGGTCCGCGAGGTTCGAACTCAGCACGGCGAGCGCCGCAGACACGAGGATCGCCAGGAAAAAGATGATGGCGAGCACGAAGTCACGCAGCTTGAGCAGCACGGGGTTGCGGTACTGCCGCACCTCGAGCCCGAAGATGATGCGGATGGAGCGGCGCGTTCCGGTAAACCAGTTGAGCGCCACCCAGAGCAGCACCGCCCCCGCGATCGCACTGGCCCAATCGAGTGTGCGCGCGCTCATGAGTTCGGTGATCGGCACCACACCGACACCGTCTTCACCGACGAGGCCGGGAATGAACAGGTTGATCTGCTCGATGACCGAGTCGAGCAGCTCTGGCCGACTGCGCAGCGTGATGCCGAAGACGCCGAAGCCGAGCCACAGCGCGGCGAACACCGCGAACAACGCTTGATAGCTCATGCCGCCCGAGAGCACGACGCCGCCGACATCGGAGAAGTGCAGATAGGTGCGCACCGGCCGCAGGCGCTGCACCCACACCCAGCGCGCGCTCCATCGGCGACGCCCGCGCTCGGCTGCCCCCGAAAAGCGAGACGCCCCGCTCCCCTCCGTGATATCGGAGGAGGTGCGGGGCGTCGTCATGCAGCCACTGTATCCGAGGCGCAGGCCTCGGCGCGGATTACGCGACCTTGCCGGTGCGGATCGCGGCCTTGACCTCGGCAATCGCCTTGGTGACCTGGATGCCGCGGGGGCACGCGTCGGTGCAGTTGAAGGTGGTGCGGCAGCGCCACACGCCCTCGGTGTCGTTGAGAATATCGAGACGCACCTCGGCGTTCTCGTCGCGCGAATCGAAGATGAAGCGGTGCGCGTTGACGATGGCGGCCGGGCCGAAGTACTGGCCATCGGTCCAGAACACGGGGCAGCTCGTCGTGCACGCGGCGCACAGGATGCACTTCGTGGTGTCGTCGAATCGCTCGCGATCTTCGATCGTCTGGATGCGCTCCTTGCCGCCCTCGGGTGCTGTGCCCGAGACGAGGAAGGGCTGCACTTCACGGTAGGCCGCGAAGAAGGGCTCCATGTCGACGATGAGGTCCTTCTCGAGGGGCAGGCCCTTGATCGCCTCGACGTAGATCGGCTTCGAGATGTCGAGATCCTTGATCAGCGTCTTGCAGGCCAGGCGGTTGCGGCCGTTGATGCGCATCGCATCCGAGCCGCAGATGCCGTGCGCGCAGGAGCGGCGGAACGCGAGCGAGCCGTCTTGGTCCCACTTGATGCGGTGCAGCGCGTCAAGAATTCGGTCGGTCGGGTACATCTCGACGTCGAAGTCCTCCCAGTACGCCTCACGACCCGATTCGGGGTTGTAGCGGCGTACCAGCAGGGTGACGGTGAACGGCTTCGGCGCTTCAGGAGCGTCGGTCGTCGCGGCCTCGGCGGGTGCAGTAGCAGTGCTCATGACCTAGTACTTCCTCTCCAGCGGCGGGTACCTCAACTCGCCCTGCTCATTCTTCGTCACCACGACGGGCTTCCAATCCAGACGGATGTGATCTTCCGCATCGGCCGAGTGAGGATCACCCGACAGGTACGCCATCGTGTGCTGCATGTAGTTCTCGTCGTCGCGCTTGGGGTAATCATCGCGCATGTGGCCGCCGCGGCTCTCCTTGCGGTTGCGCGCCGTGTAGGTGAGCACCTCCGCGAGGTCGAGCAGGAAGCCGAGTTCGATGGCCTCGAGCAGATCCGTGTTGTAGCGCTTGCCGCGATCCTGCACCCCGACGTTGAGGTAGCGCACGCGCAGATTGTGAATCACGCCGAGCACCTCGGTGAGCGACTCCTCAGTGCGGAACACCTGAGCGCCGCGGTCCATGGCCTCCTGCAGCTCGCGGCGGAGGTCTGCGACGCGCTCCGTGCCGGTGCCGTTGCGGAAGCCCTCGACCATGTCGCGCACCATCTTGGCGGGGTCTTCGGGCAGCGGAACGAACTCGGCCCGATTGGCGTAATCGGCCGCGTTGTTGCCCGAGCGCTTGCCGAACACGTTGATGTCGAGCAGCGAGTTCGTGCCGAGACGGTTCGAGCCGTGCACGGAGACGCAGGCGCACTCGCCGGCTGCGTAGAGGCCGGGCACCACGGTGGTGTTGTCAGAGAGCACCTCGGCGTCGTTGTTCGTCGGGATGCCGCCCATGGCGTAGTGCGCCGTGGGGAACACCGGTACGGGCTCGGTCACCGGGTCGACGCCCAAGTACGTGCGCGCGAACTCGGTGATGTCGGGGAGCTTGGTCTCGAGCACCTCGGCACCCAGGTGGGTGCAGTCGAGGTAGACGTAGTCCTTGTGCGGGCCGGCGCCGCGGCCGTCGAGCACCTCCTGCACCATGGAGCGCGCGACGATGTCGCGGGGTGCGAGGTCCTTGATGGTCGGGGCGTAGCGCTCCATGAAGCGCTCGCCCGAGGCGTTTCGCAGGATCGCGCCTTCGCCTCGCGCACCCTCGGTCAGCAGAATGCCCAGGCCTGCGAGGCCCGTCGGGTGGAACTGGTAGAACTCCATGTCTTCGAGGGGCAGGCCCTGACGCCACACGATGCCGACGCCGTCACCGGTGAGGGTGTGCGCGTTCGAAGTCGTCTTGAAGATCTTGCCGAAGCCGCCGGTCGCGAAGACGATCGACTTCGCCTGGAAGACGTGCAGGTCGCCAGTCGAGAGCTCGTAGGCGACGACGCCGGAGGGCTTGCGCACCCCGTCGACCTCGGTCATGACGAGATCGAGCACGTAGTACTCGTTGAAGAAGTTGACGCCGAGCTTCACGCAGTTCTGGAACAGCGTTTGCAGAATCATGTGACCGGTGCGGTCAGCCGCGTAGCAGGCGCGGCGCACGGCCGCCTTGCCGTGATCGCGGGTGTGCCCGCCGAAGCGGCGCTGGTCGATCTTGCCCTCGGGCGTGCGGTTGAACGGCAGGCCCATGTTCTCGAGGTCGATGACCGCGTCGATGGCTTCCTTCGCGAGAATCTCGGCCGCGTCCTGGTCGACGAGGTAGTCGCCGCCCTTGACGGTGTCGAAGGTGTGCCACTCCCAGTTGTCTTCCTCGACGTTCGCGAGCGCCGCGGCCATGCCGCCCTGCGCCGCACCCGTGTGAGAGCGCGTGGGGTAGAGCTTCGTGATGACCGCGGTCTTGGCCTTGGGGCCCGCCTCGATCGCGGCGCGCATGCCTGCGCCACCGGCGCCGACGATGACGACGTCGAACTGATGATAGGTGACGCCGTCCTTGACGGTGATGTCCTCGCCCTGGTGGGTGTTGGTGGTCACGTGTGTCCTATTCTTCGATGCGAAATCCGGTGCTGCGCGGGGCCTACGGCACCGGGCAGAACGATGCGACGAGTGCCGGGTCGGCGCCCGCGGGGCACGGATCGAGCGTGTAGATCACGATGGTGCCGAGCAGGATCAGCAGCGCTGCGGAGAGGAAGAGCGAGACCTTGAAGGCCTTGGCGAGACCGGGGCGAACGACGTAGTCGTTCACGATGGTGCGCATGCCGTTGGCGCCGTGGATCAGCGCGAGCCAGAGCAGCAGCGTGTCCCAGACCTTCCAGAACGGCTGCGAGAGCTTGCCGCCCACGAAGCCGAAGTCGATGGCGTGCACGCCGTCGCCGATCATGAGGTTCGAGAAGAGGTGGCCGAAGACCAGGACGACCAGCAGCACGCCGGAGACGCGCATGTAGATCCAGCCCCACTTCTCCCAGTTCGTGCGCTTCTTGGCCGGCGCCTGTGAGCGCGGAGCGTCAATCGTCAATGACATAGCGTTTCTCCTCGCCCTCAGTGCCCGAATACGTTCATCAGGTGGCGCGGCAGGAAGCCGGCCATCGTAACCGCCCAGAGCGCCATGACGACCCAGAACATGGTGCGCTGGTACTTGGCGCCCTTGCTCCAGTAGTCGACCAGAATGATGCGGATGCCGTTGAACGCGTGGAACACGATGGCGGCGACGAGCACCGCTTCTCCCAGACCCATCACCGGCGTCTTATAGGTGCTCATGACGGCGTTGTACGCCTCGGGGCTGACCCGCACGAGTGCGGTGTCGAGCACGTGCACGAGCAGGAAGAAGAAGATGGAGACACCCGTGATGCGGTGCAGCACCCAGGACCACATTCCTTCGTTCCCGCGATAGAGGGTACCGCCGGGGCGGACCTTCTTTTTCACCGCGGGTGCGGCTGCTGCCGTTTGGGCTGACACGGGCTTCCTCCTTCGTCCGGCTTCGCCGAGAGGCATCCCGGCGGCTGACATCGCCATCTCGCCACGCATGGGTTTCCCCGTCATAGAGCATGGCTGAGAATCCACTGCGCACCCATTATGTCACCATTCGGGAGCGCCTCCGGCACCCTCCGGATGCCTTACGTGGCCTTACTTTCATCTGATGATTCGACCCGCGTGACGCCCACGCGGGCGAGGCGGAAACAGATCGGGGTTGAACACCTCTCGGTGTTCAACCCCGAATCGTTCCCTGCGCCTAGACCAGCGCGGGCACGACCGCCCGTTCGACGACCCGCACGAGGTCGGCTCGATCCTGCGTCGTAAGCTCCTGCAGCGGCGGGCGCACGGGCCCGCCGGTGCGGCCGACGGCGTCGAGGCCGGCCTTCACGATCGAGACCGCGTACCCGGGCATGCGGTTGCGCACGTCGAGGTACGGCTGCACGAACTCGCGCAAGGCGGTGAAGACTGTCGCGTGATCGCGGCGGCGCACGGCGTTGTAGAAGTCGATCGCGAACTCCGGCACGAAGTTGAACATCGCCGATGAGTACGTGGTCACGCCGAGCTCGAGATACGGCAGGGCAAAGGTCTCTGCGGTCGGCAAGCCGCCGACGTACGTGAGGCGATCCCCCAGCGTTGAATAGATCTGCGTCATCTGCTCGATCGAACCGACGCCGTCTTTGAACCCGATGAAGTTGGGCAGTCGGTCGGCGAGGCGCACGAGCGTCTCGGCCGAGTACTGGGCGTTCGCGCGGTGGTAGACGATGACGCCGAGCTTCGTGGCGCGGCAGACGCCCTCGACGTAGGCGGCCAGCCCGTCTTGACCCGCTTCGGTGAGGTATGGGGGGAAGAGCAGAATGCCGTCTCCACCGGCCGCCTCCACGGCCTGAGCGTGCGCGATGGCCGTGGCGAGCGACCCGCCTGCGGGCCCCAGCACGGCCGTGCGTCCGCCCACCTGGTGCACGGCGGCGGCCACGACCTGTGCGACCTCATCGACGGTGAGTGAGAAGAACTCACCCGTGCCCCCGGCGGCGAACAGGCCCGCGACGGGGTAGGCACTCAGCCATTCGACGTGCTCGCGGTATTGCGACTCGTCGAAGCGCAATTGCGCATCGAAGTGGGTGACGGGGAATGAGAGCAGCCCGGAGCCGATCTGGCTCGCGAGTTCGACGGGTTCCAAGTGGGGCACGGCGTTCAACCTCCTGTGGGTGTGGGTCACGCACCGCGAGCGGTGGCGATCGGGCTTCAGGTATCCGATGACTTCACGCTAAGTTCCCTGATGCATACCTGTCCAACATCCCTTCTAGATCATTTCATGCACAGAAGGTATCGTTATTCGAGTGCCGGATCACCCGGCCGCAGCGCAACGGAGGGCCGCATGTCGTACACCCTGGATCAGGTTCGAGCACTCGTCGCTGTGGCGGAGGAGTTGCACTTCGGTCGCGCCGCCGAACGGTTGCAGATGACGCAGCCACCACTCAGCCGGCAGATCCAGCGACTCGAGGCGACGGTCGGCGTGCAACTGCTGCGCCGCAGCAACCGCCGCGTGGAGCTCACCGACGCCGGGCGCGCGTTTCTCGACGAGGCCCGGCGCATCCTCGCGATCGCCGACGGCGCCCCGCAAATCGCACGCACCGTCGCTGCCGGGCTCTCGGGCATCGTGCGCATCGGCTTCACCGCTTCGAGTGCCTTCACCCTGCTCGGCCCGATGCTCGCCCGCATCTCGCAGGTGCTGCCCGACGTGACGATCGAGCTGCAGGAGATGGTGACGAAGCACCAGCTCGAGGCGCTGACGAAGAGCGAGATCGACGTCGCCATCGGTCGCCCCCCGTTCGACCCGGCCCGATTCGATTCGAAGCGCATCCACCGCGAACGCCTATTGGTGGCACTGCCCGAGGGGCACCTGCTCGCGCGCCGCACCAGCCCGATCGGGGTCGAAGATCTCGTCAACGAAGACATCATCATGCACTCGCCGATCGAGGCCAGATACTTCTACGACATCGCGACGCGCATGATGCCGATCTCGCGGTGGAAGCACCGCTTCACCGTGAGCCAGGTGTCGACGATGGTCGCGCTGGTCTCGGCGGGCACGGGTGTCGCACTCGTGCCCGAGTCGGCCGAGACGCTCGGCATTCGTGGGGTCACCTACGCGCCGCTCGTCACACTCGAGCCGCGTCCGGTCGAGCTCCACGCCGTCTGGCGCGAAGACGATACGCGACCGCTGACGCGCCGCATCGTGCACGAACTGCGCGCGGCGGCCGCCGACGCATAAAAGGTCGACGATCGCCGCGCGGGGAAACGGGAGCTCAGTGCTCCCGGAGCGTGAGGTTGTACGTGCGTTCTGCGCCGATGTACCAGAGGTCCTCGGTGCCGATCGCGTGCCGGTCGTAGCGCCACGGGATCTCCGCGGCACCGTAGGAGCCCTCGCGGAGCACGAAGCGGTAGCCGGGGCGCAGCTCGTTCGCGAACGACTCCTGCTTGCCCATGAGGTGCCCGACGTTGCGCTTGCTGTACTCGGCGTCGAAGTCGACCTCGTCGCCGAGTAGCCCGATCTCCTGCATTCGCGGCCGCACGGTCGCGAGATATTCGAGGGTCTTCGCGTGCACGTCTTCGCAGACGACACCCGGGCGCAGCTGCGGAATGATCGCCTCTCGCACCGCGGTCGTGAGGATGCCGTAGGCCTCGCGCCCCTCGGGGGTGCGCAGCACGGATCGCGCCATGTCGGAGGTCGCGACGACCACGCCGTCGATGACCACGCGCACGCCGGCATCGAGTTGGATGCAGGTGGTACTGGCGTCGAGCGGGAAGTCGGTCGGCGGGCCCGGGAAGAGCATGCGCTGCGATGAGTGCAGGTTCGTGAAGTAGGGCTCCACTGTGAACGGGATCCCCGATTCGGTGACGAACCGCTCCAGGAACTCGAGGTATCGCGCGTACATGATGTTCTCGGTGAACGCCTCCCCTGCGTCGAGCTGCGCGTGCGCCCAGTCGACCGTCTGTTCGATCGCGGTGGTCGAGGCGCGCGCCGCGATGAGCTGGAACGGCAGATCCTCGTGGTCGCGCTCGTCGCGCCACGAGCCGAGCGCCCGCGATGCCGATACGAGCACCGCACCCGCGTCGGTGAGGCGGAGACCGAGCTGACTCTGCTCCCACTGCTCCTCGAAGGCAATGCGCGGGCCGGCGGCGAGCGCCGTGATCGCTTCGGCCGTCGATCCGTACTGGCCGGTCTCGGTGCCGACGATTCCGGGTACAGCGTGCTCGGAGACGACGTACAGCGACCCGCCCGCCCAGAGGGCGGCGGCGGCCGGCTGCCAGACGGTGCCCGTGACCTCGCTGAAGTTCGGTGCCGATGAGAGCAGAATCGCATCGACCCCGAGCGCCTCGGCGACCTCGGGCAGCGCCGAGAACCGGGTGTCGACATCGGCGCGGAGCTCGCGCTCGAGGCCGGCGAGGTGATCGACCTCCCCGATCAGTCGCTGGGCGACGGGCACGCCCGCGGCGCGCCAACCGGCGAACTGCTGGAGCACGGCGGCCTGGTCGACCTCGACGACGACGACCGGGCGCTGCTCGGGCAGCTCGACGCGCACGTCGACCTCGCCCGTGAGCTTGAGGTAGTGCGTGTAGGGCGCCCGGGGGTCGAGGTCGACCGGGCGGTCGCCCACGAGCTCTTTCACGAGCGCCGGCAGATTCGCGGCTGCCGGGTAGTCGGCGACGGGGCGCGGATCGATCGTGACCCACGGCTCGTAGAAGCGGATCTTCGCCGGGTTTACGCCGCCGCCCGTCACGATGTTGCCCTGCTCCTGCTGGCGGGCCAACATCACTTCAGTGCCGCCGTCCTCGAAGATGAGCGGGGTGACGAACGGGAACGAATCGAGGCGGATCGCCGAGAACAGCAGTCGTTCGTTGGGCACGAAGCCGTAGCGCTCGGTGACGGCCTGGGGGTCGCAGATAATCTTCGCCATGGTGATGGTCTTCTTCCTCTTCTCTTCGGTGCGCGGTGCCGGTGCGGATACGGGTGCGGTTGCCGGTGCGGTGCTCAACTGATGCCGGCCTCGACGCCGAGCAGCCCCTCGACCTGCGAAACGAGCTCGGCGAACTCGTCGGCGTACCGGGTGTCCTTCGACCGAGGTCGGGCCAGGTTGACGTTGATGTCCGCGATGATGCGCCCGGGGCGGTCGCCGACGACGAGCACGCGATCCGCCAACCACACGGCCTCCGGGATGCTGTGCGTCACGAACAGCACACTGCGCTTTGTTTCCTGCCAGATGCGCTGCAGTTCGAAGTTCATCGAGTCGCGAGTCATCGCGTCGAGCGCTCCGAACGGCTCGTCCATGAGCAGAATCTCGGGGTGCGAGACTAGGGCGCGGCAGATGGAGACGCGCTGCTGCATGCCACCGCTCAATTCGTACGAGTAGTTCTTCGCCTTGTCGCCGAGGCCCACCATCTCGAGCAGCTCCTGCGCGTGGGCCTTCGCCTCTTTCGTCGAACGCTTGCGGAACTCCATGGGGAGCAGCACGTTGGCGAGGTTGTTGCGCCAGGGCAGCAGGGTGGGGCTCTGGAACACCATCGCGATGTCGCGCAGCGCTTCCTTCACCCCGCGACCGCGCACGAGCACTTCGCCCTCCGTGTTCTCGAGCAGGCCCGAGATGATCTTCAGCAGCGTAGTCTTGCCGCCGCCCGACTGCCCCACGATGGAGACGAACTCGCCGGGGGCGATGTCGAACTCGCAGCCGCGCAGCACCGTGTTCGTCGCGCCGTCGCGGGCGGTGTAGGTCATGCCGACGTCGCGGACGCTGATGACCGGTTCGGTGATCGTCATGTTGACGGTCCTTTCTGCCGCGCCGCTTACGCGGACGGCTGCTCGATCGTGTCGTCGGGTCCGAGGGGCTCGAGGAACTCGTTCGTGTAGATGTCTGCGGGCGAGATTTCGTCGGGGTGCTCAAGACCGAGGTACTCGGCGGCGAGGTCGATCTGCTTCTGCACGCCGGCGTCGCTCATGGTGCCGAAGCCGGCCTCGGTGTTCTCGTCGTCCCACATCAGATCGCACTGGCCCTGCACGGCATCGTCGACCGCATCGGCGTCGAAGCCCGGCACCTGCTCGTCGAAGATCTTCGCCGTCTCGTCTTGGTTCTGGCACGCCCATGCGAAGCCGCGCTGCATGGCAGTGCTGAAGCGCTTCACGAGGTCGGGGTTCTGCTCGATGGTCTTGTCGGAAGTGATGACGCCATTGCCGTAGTAGAGCAATCCGAGGTCGGCCCAGTTCAGAATGACGGGGTCGTACCCCTCCGCGATGAGCGTCGGGCCGTCCGAAACCGAGAGCGCCAGGTTCGCGTCCCACTGCTTGGCGATGAGCCCGGGGATCTTCGCTTCGCCGGCGGCCGAGACGATGCTCACGTCGCCCTCCTGCCACCCGAGCTTGTCGAGCACCGCGGGCCACATCGCGACCATGGCACCGTTGCCCTCGGTTGCGACGGTTTTGCCCTTGAGGTCATCCCAATCCTTGATACCCGAGTCGGGCAGCGCGAGAGCGGCGTACGCCGACTTGCCCTGCACCAGGTTGATCTGGCGAATCGAGGCGCCCTGGGCGCGGTTCAGAATCGACACGTTGTAGTCGGCCCACCCGAAGTCGACGCGGCCCGTATCGACCGATGCCACGGTGTTGGCCGATCCTGAGCCCGGCATGATCTCGACGTCGATGCCCTGATCCTTGAAGAACCCGGCTTCGACCGCGGCGTAGAAGGGGGCGTGCTTCGGGAGCACCGCGACGTCGAGCATGAAGTTGACCTGGTCGGTGCCGCCGTCGGCGGAGGCCCCCGACCCTGATCCCGAGCAACCGGTGGCGAGGAGCGCGGTCGCGGCGATCATTGCCGCAACCACTGTTTTCTGTGCGCGCATGTGCGTGCTTCCTTTCTGACAGAGAGGTACTGCAGTTCGTGGAGGATCGCGTGGACTACTTGACGTGGTTGCGCCAGGGCAGCAGTCGCTGCGCGATCACCGTGATGAGGTAGAAGAGCAGGAGCGAGATCGCCGCGAGCACCATGAACGCCGCGAACATGGTGGCGAGGTCGCTCTGGGCGTTCGCGCGCAGGATCACCTGGCCGAGGCCGTCGGTGCCCGCGATGAACTCGCCGACGACCGCGCCGCCGACGGCGAGCGAGATCGAGATCTTCGCGCCCGAGAAGATCGAGGGCAGCGCGTACCAGAATTCGATCTTGCGCATCCGCATCCAGGTGCTCGCGTTGTTGATGCGCGCCAGTTCCTTGAGCTCGTTCGGCACGGCCGAAAGCCCGTCAAACGTGTTGATGACCAGCGGGAAGAACGCGATCGCCATGGCGACAAAGGCCTTCGATTCGAAGCCGAACCCGAACCACACGATGAAGAGCGGAGCGAGCGCGACCTTCGGAATCGTGTCGACCGCGATGAGCGCGGGGTAGAGGAAGTGCCGCACCGCAGGGATATAGAAGAGAGTCGCGCCGCAGAGCACCCCCAGCCCCGTTCCGAGCCCGAAGCCGGCCAGCGCCTCCGTAATCGTGACCCAGGCATGGTGCGCGAAGTAGTCGGGCTGGGTAAAGAGCTTTTCGAAGGCCGCGATCGGGCCGACCAGCAGGTACGTCGGGATCTGGAAGACGCGGACGATGAGTTCCCAGATCGCCAGGATGCCGAGCATGCCGACGACGGCCTTGATGGCCTTGTCGACGCCGCTCGGCAGAACCCTGCGCTTGCGGGCCGGTGCGATGGCGATGGACTCGGTGAGGCTCGTCGGAGCGGCGATGCTCTGAGGTCCCCTGACCGCGGTGGGGTGCGAGGTATCGATGTTCATGACCTTCCCAAGTTCGAAGCGTGGAGACGTGCAGGTGTGCAGGTCTGATGGGTCGCGCATCCACTCTCGACGAGTCCTCGACGATGAGGCGGACGAAGCATGGTCCTCAGTATTGAAGCCGGTGAAGATACCTGTCTAACACCCTTTCGGCATTCATTGAGTCCTTCACGGTATGACCCTGTCGCTCGCTGCGTCATCCCGCTTGCAATACCCAGAGGGCATTATTCGAGACCGAATCAATACTGGACGTAGGAGGAACGACTCGCTTCACTGGCTGCATCGGGCATCTCGCGCGGGCGCCCGTGCTTCCCCGAAGAAAGGACTCCCACGATGGCAGCATCCTCCGCACTCGACCGACTCGCCGCACTCGGCCTCGAGCTGCCCGCCCCCACGCCGGGCCAGTACTCGTACACGCCGTTCGTCGCCGCGAACGGCGTCGGACACGTCTCCGGACAGATTCCGAAGCGCGACGGCGCCGTCGCGTACACCGGTGCCGTGCACAATAACGACGCTGTGGCGCGCGCCCAGGACGCGGCGCAGCTGGCAGCGCTGGGAGCGCTCGCGCAGATCGAGCACTCCATCGGCCTCGACCGCGTCGCACAGGTACTCAAGCTCACCGTGTACGTCGCGAGCGGGCCCGACTTCGACGATCAGCCTGCCGTCGCCGAGGGCGCCTCCCGATTGCTGCGCGACGTTCTCGGCGAAGCGGGCGCGCATGCGCGCACCGCATTCGGCGTCCCCCGCCTCCCGAAGAACGCCACCGTCGAACTCGATCTGGTCGTTGGGCTCCATGATGAGACGGGAGCGTCTCACACGCCCGCCGTCGACCCCGGGGCGACGTCTCACGGCGGGCCAGGCTCGCTCGACGCGGATCTCGACTCGGTGCTGGCCGCGGCCGATGCGGCCGCCCCCGAGCTCGCCGCACTGCCCCCTCGCCGTCGCGCCGCACTGCTGGTCGACCTCGCCGACGCGCTCGAATCGGAGCGCGAATCACTCGTCGCGATCGCCGAGCGCGAGACCGGCCTCACGAGCGCGCGGCTCACCGGCGAGGTGACACGCACCGCCGTGCAGTTGCGCCTCTTCGCCGAAGCCGTGGTGTCTGGTGCGCACTTCGACGCCCGCATCGATGAAGCGGACACCAACTTCGCCCTCGGCGCGCGACCCGACCTGCGCCGCACGCACATTCCGGTCGGCCCGGTGCTGAACTTCTCGGCGTCGAACTTCCCCTTCGCGTTCTCGGTGCTCGGCGGCGACTCCGCCTCGATCCTCGCAGCGGGCTGCCCCCTGATCGTCAAGGCCCACTCCGGCCACCCCGAGCTCTCCGACGCGACCGCAGCGCTCGCCCAGCGCGTCATCGCCGCTGCCGATCTCCCCGGTGGCACCCTCCAGGTGATCCACGGTCAGGAGACAGGTGTGGCGGCGCTGCGCGATTCACGGGTGCGCGCAGCATCGTTCACCGGCTCCACGCACGGCGGGCGCATCCTGGCCGACATCGCGGCCGCACGCCCGGCACCAATCCCGTTTTACGGCGAACTCGGCAGCATCAACCCGGTGTTCATCACCGATGCGGCGATCATGGAGCGCGGCAGTGCGCTCGCGGGCGATTATCTCGCAAGCGTCGGCGGATCAGCCGGCCAGCTGTGCACGAAGCCCGGGCTGGTGTTCGTGACCGAAAGGTCCGGCTTCGCCGAGGCGGTCCGCGTCGCGGCCGGCACGGCGTCGGTTTCCGAGCACCGACTGCTCGGGCCCCGCATCGCCGCGGCATACGCGACCGGGCTCGACGCGGTGCGCGCCCTCGCAGATGTGGAAGAGCTCACGGCGGGCGCGATCCGGATCGACACCGACGGCCAGGGATGGGTCACCCCGACCATCGTGCGCGTCTCCCTCGACACGCTCCGCGCACACCGCGAGATGCTTGCTGAAGAGCTGTTCGGTCCGTTCTCAGTGGTGATCGAAGTACCGGCCGGCGCAGCACTCGCGCCGCTCGTCAGCGAGTTCGTCGAGGGCAGCCTCACCGGCACCGTGCACCTCGGCGAGGCCGAGGGATCCGCCGCCGCTCCCCCGGCCGCCCTGCAGCAGCTCGTCGCCGAACTGGCCGAGCACTCCGGTCGCGTGCTCTTCAACGGCTGGCCGACCGGCGTCGCCGTCACGCCCGCACAGCAGCACGGAGGCCCGTGGCCCGCGACCACGAACGACGCCAGCACCTCGGTGGGCACCGCGGCGCTCGGGCGTTTTCTGCGCCCGGTCGCGTACCAGAACGCCCCTGCAGCCTTCCTTCCGGAGGCGCTGCGCGATGCGAACCCTCTGGGCGTGCCGCAGTCAAGGAGCGCCGCCGGTCAGTCCCTTTCCTGGGGGCGCGCAGTAGGCTGATTCCCATGACCGAGCAGACCTCGACCACGCCCGCCATCGAGCGGTTCACCTGCGTCATTCCGGCGGGCGGGGTCGGGTCGCGCTTGTGGCCGCTGTCGCGCGCGAATGCCCCGAAGTTCCTCCTCGATCTCACGGGGTCGGGAGACTCATTGCTGCGCGCGACCTGGGATCGTCTCGCTCCCCTCGTTCCGGCCGAACGCACCATGGTCGTGACCGGCATTTCGCACCGCAATTCGGTCGCCGAGCAACTCCCCGAACTGCTCCCCGAGAATCTCGTCACCGAGAGCGAGCCCAAGGATTCGTCGGCGGCCATCGGGCTCGCCGCCGCCATTCTTGAGCTGCGCGACCCGGATGCGATTCTCGGCTCGTTCGCTGCCGATCACGTGATCCGCGGCGATGTGCTCTTCCAGCGCGCCGTCACGACGGCGGTGCAGGCCGCCGACCTCGGGTACATCGCCACCATCGGCATTCACCCATCGCACCCCGCGACAGGCTTCGGCTACATCGCCGCGGGCGCAGCGCGGCGCGATATTGCGCCCTTCGATGTCTACGACGTGACCTCGTTCGTCGAGAAGCCCGACGCCGAGCAGGCCGAAGCATACATCGCCGACGGCGGGTACCTCTGGAACGCGGGCATGTTCATCGCGCGCGCCACCGTGCTGCTCGAACAGATGGCACTGCACCAGCCCGCACTCGTCGAGGCGCTCCGCGAGATCGCCGCGGCCTGGGACACGGAGCGCGGCGCCGAGGTGCGCGAGCGGCTCTGGCCGACGCTTCCGAAGATCGCGGTCGACTACACCGTCGCCGAGCCCGCCGCCGCGGCCGGCAAGATGGTCTGTGTCGCCGCCCACTTCGACTGGGACGATGTGGGCGATTTCGCCTCGGTCGCCAACCTGCTCACCCGCGGGCGCGGCAGCGACCTCGCCGTGCTCGGTGACGGAGCTCAGGTGCTCTCCGACGCGTCAAGCGGCATCGTCGTCTCCGAAAGCGACCGCCTCGTCGCGCTGGTCGGCGTTGAAGACATCGTCGTCGTCGACACCGCAGATGTGCTGCTCGTCACCACGAAGAACCGCGCGCAAGACGTGAAAAACCTCGTCAGCCGCATGAAGGTGACCGGAGGCGGGCACCTGCTGTAACGGGGTTGCCTCAGCTCTTGCTACAGCGCCATGTCGAGCGCTCCAGTCGGGGCTTCGCAGTGCGATCCGCCATGGGCGCCGCTACGCGGCGACGAGCGAGAACGGGTACCGCCGCGACGAGACGATCTGCGGCCCCACACCCGTGTGCACTAGGCCGGCGAGGCCGCTTTCGGGGTCGGCGCCCGCATAGCGATCGCCCGTTTCGAAGTCGGGGTTGTTCGAAAGCACGACGCGGCCGTTCGCGTTGACCAGGGTGGTTCCCGATCGGCCCGCGAGCACGGGCATCAGCGCGTCTTCGAGCGAGGAGACGAGCACGTCGGCGCACACGACGCCCCAGAAGTCACCGTCGACGAGCACCGGCACGGCTGAGGTGATGGTGATCTCGTTCGAGCAGAGGTAGTCGACGAAGGGGCCGGCGACGTGTCGGTCGCCCGTGGCTTCCGGGACCCTGTACCACTCGAGACGCATCAGATCGATCGCGGCCTGCCCAGGGCCGAACGTCGATGAGGCGAGCAGATTGCGATCACGACCCTGCCACCAGGCGAGTGGATTCCCCTCGGTGACCAGATCGCCGCTGGCACAGAATCCTGCGCCGTACAGCGGCCGATCCACCGTATCCAGCACCTCGTGCGCGCCGTTCTCGACGAGCGCCGCGAGCTGCGCTCCCGTCAGATGCGCGTCATCTTCGCGTCGACGCCGGAGCACCGAGACGAGTCGAGGCAGCCAGGTATCGAGAGGTGCGAACACGCCATCGAAGAAGTCGTCGACGCACTGCAGCGCAGATTGGAGTGGCGCTTCGGCAGTGTCAGGCGCGGCAGTCACGGCTCTCTCTTCCTCTTCTTCGAGGTCGCGAGATTGTCAAACGCCCCCACGACGCGATTCCAGTGTGCCACGAACCCCACCATCTTGTGGAGCGGCGATGAGTTCGTTGCGGAACTGGACCAGCCACCGCGCCGAGGCGCGCACGGTCTCGCGCACGGCGGATCGCGCGGCGTCGGCATCACCCAGCCGTGTCGAGCGGATCTGCGCGGCCAACGCTTCGTGCGTCTGCAGTCGCGCCGCAGTATCGATGTCTTGCAGGGCGAGCAGCGGGGTGAATTCCGTCTGCACGCGCACGTGCTCGTTCGTCAGGCGGACGGACTGGCTGAGCGCTGCGAGTTCGAGCTGCACCTCGGTGACGCGCCGGCGCCAGGTCACCGCGTCGAGGCCTCTTGAGCGTTCGAGCACAAGCGCGACGATGTCGAGTTCGTCGGGTGTCGCGCGCTGGCAGGCGTATTCGGCGCACGCGCACGCGATCGCCTCGTAGAGCACGGCAAGGTCGGCGAGCGCGACACGGGGCATTGCCATGAGCGATCGCGCATTCACTTCTTCGACGGCGCCGTGGCTGGGACGCACGAAGCTCCCTCCGTTGCGGCCGCGTCGGGTCTCGATGAGTTCGCGGTGACGCAGGCCGCTCAGCGCCTCGCGCACGGTGACGACGGCCACGCCGAGCAGTGCCGAAAGCTCGGTCTCGCTCGGCAGGCGCTCTCCCTCGGTGAATGCCCCGACCGAGATGGCTTGCACGATGCGCGACTCGACGAGCTCGATGCGCCCTTCGTCTCCGATGGGGGCGAGCGCCGCGGTGCGCAATCGGCTCGGAGGCGCGGACGGAATCAGACTGACCACCGTATCTCCTCCGATTCTCGCGGGCTCATCGAGTTTCCCACGCCCCGCAGTGAGTTTTCCCTGCGCCACTCCGTGCCGGCCCGCTCGCCTCGCCCGGTCGCACGCCTCTGTCGCCCCGCCCGCCCCTGCACCCCACTCGATACCTGCACCCCGCAAGCGCCGGCACCCCACTCGATACGGGCACCCCACTCGATGCGGGCACCCCATTCGGCGGAGATTCACCGGATCGCCGACCGTTTCGGCCAAATCGGTCCGCGATTCCGTGAATCTCCGCGGCAGGGGGCGGGGTGAACAGGAGCGGGCGGGCGCCAGCCCGCTCCGACCCCACGCTCGCCCAGAGAACGTGCACGCCACTACCGCGCCGTGACCGAACCGTGATCGTGCCGATTCGACCCCGAAACAAATCCTATAAAAACATATGTTATGCTTTCTGGCATCGGTTCGACAACGACGTTGAGGAGCACTCGCATGACCCGAGACACCCCGGGCACTGCCCCCGGCACGACCCCCGGCACCGCAGCGAGCGACACCGCGGTGTCCGTGCGCGGCGTGCGCAAGCAGTTCGGCGATCTCGTCGCCGTGAACGACCTCGACATCGAGATCCGCGCCGGCGAGTTCTTCTCCATGCTCGGCCCGTCGGGTTCGGGCAAGACGACGGTGCTGCGCATGATCGCGGGCTTCGAAGCCCCGACCGCCGGGCGCATTCTGCTGGGCGGCACCGATGTGACCGATGCCGCACCGTTCGACCGCGAGGTGAACACGGTCTTCCAGGATTACGCGCTCTTCCCACACCTCACGATCGCCGAAAATGTCGCGTACGGGCTCCGGGTGCGGGGAGTTTCGGGCCAAGAACGCCGGCACCTGGTCGGCGAAGCACTCGAACAGGTGCGACTCGCGCACGTGGCCGACCGCTCGCCGGCTCAGCTCTCGGGCGGTCAGCGGCAGCGCATCGCGCTGGCTCGGGCACTCATTCTGCGCCCCCAGGTGCTGCTGCTCGACGAGCCGCTCGGCGCGCTCGACAAGCAACTGCGCGAGCAGATGCAGTTCGAGCTCAAGCAGATTCAGCGCGACGCCGGCATCACCTTCGTCTTCGTGACTCACGATCAAGAGGAGGCGCTGACGCTGTCGGATCGCGTGGCCGTCTTCAACAACGGCAAGATCGAGCAGGTCGGCAGCCCCCGCGAGGTCTACGAGTTTCCGCAAACGGAGTTCGTGGCGACGTTTCTCGGCATCACGAATCTGCTCACGGGATCAACCGCCGAGCGCATTCTCGGCGTCAGCACACCGCACAGTGTGCGCCCCGAGCGGGTGCGTCTCGTCGACCCGACCACCCCGCTCGAACCCGGTCAGATCGCGATCGCAGGCGTGGTGCTCGAAACCGTCTACGCGGGCGCGCACACGCGATACCTCATCGAAACCGAGAGCGGTACGCGTTTCATCTCGGAGCAGCAGAACACGCACACGCCGCGCACCGACCCCAGCGTGCGACGAGGCGATGCGGTGAGCGTGCGCTTCGCCCGCGACCACGCGGTCGAAGTGCCCGGCACCGCGGCCCCGACCCCGGTCGCCGAACCCATTCCAGCCTGAAATCACCCGATCCACCGTCTACGAAGGAGTAACGATGCACACCAAACTGCTCGCCCCCGCGGCCCTCATCGCCGCGGTCGGCCTTGCCCTGTCGGGCTGCGCCAGCACCGGAGGCGGAGACGCCGAAGCCGGAGGGCTCTCGATCGATGTTCCCGAGGTGCCGATGATCGACACCCTTGGCGACACCGAATCCGAGCTCAACATTGTCGCCTGGTCGGGGTTCGTCGAGCCCGCATGGACCGACCAGTTCACCGCCGACACCGGCTGCACGGTCAACCGCAAGGTCGCCGCGACCAGCGATGAAATGGTGCAGCTGATGCGCACCGGCGAATACGACCTCGTCTCGGCATCGGGCGACGCGAGCCTGCGACTCATCGTCGACGGCAACGTGCAGCCGCTCAACACCGAGCTGATCCCGAACTTCGGCGAAGACATCGTCGAGGGTATGAAGGGGCAGCTGTACGACACACTGAACGGCAACATCTACGGCATTCCGATCGGCAGAGGCGCCAACATTCTGGAGTACAACTCCGACGTCGTCACCGAAGAGCCGACGAGTTGGGACGTGGTGTGGGAGGCCGACAGCCCCTACGCCGGCAAGATCGCCGCCTACGACAGCCCGATTTACATCGCCGACGCCGCGATCTACCTCATGGCGACCCAGCCCGACCTCGGCATCGAAAACCCCTACGCGCTCGACGACGAGCAGCTGGCCGCCGCGACTGATCTCCTCAAGCAGCAGAACGGCATGGTGTCCGAGTACTGGTCGCCCGCGACCAACGTGACCTCGTTCACCGGCGGCAATTCGGTGGTCGGCACCTCGTGGGAGGTGCTGCGCAAGGCGACGCAGGAGGACAAGTTCAAGAGCGTGCTGCCCGAGGAGGGCTCGACCGGGTGGTCGGATGCTTGGATGCTCGCGACCGATTCCGAGAGCCCGAACTGCGCCTACGCGTGGATGGACTACACGAGCAGCCCCGAAGTCAACGGACAGATCGCGATGAACTTCGGCATGGCTCCGGCCAACGCCGCATTCTGCGAGACCAGCGATGAGGCTCGCGAGCACTGCGAGTACTACAACGCAACCGATGAGGAGTACTTCAAGCAGGTGTGGTTCTGGACCACTCCCATCGATCAGTGCCTCGACGGCCGCACCGACGTGCAGTGCACGAATTACCAGGACTGGACCAACGCCTGGGCCACGGTGAAGGGCTAACCCGCCCGCCCGCGGGTGGTCGGGGCGCACGCCGGCCCGACCACCCGCTCTTCCCGATCCACGACCGTCAGCGAGGACCCATCGTGTCGCACACGCCCACTCTTGAGCGCCGCTCCAAGCCCGTCTCCACCGTTCTCCACCGCCACCCGCGCGGCCGACTCGCCGCACTGCTCACGCTGCCGATGGCCTGGCTCGTCGGCGTCTACATCCTGTCGCTGGCTCTGCTGCTGCTCACCGCGTTCTGGACCACCGATCCCTTCACCTCGCGCGTGAAGCCGGGGTTCACCCTCGACAACTTTCAACAGCTGATCACCGTGCCGGCGTATCTCGCGACGGCGCTTCGCACCCTCGGCATCGCCCTCGCGGTCACGGTGATCTGCGCGGCGGTGGCGATCCCACTCGCCGTCTTCATGGCGAAGGTCGCCGGCCCCCGCCTTCGCGCCGTGCTGGCGGTCCTCGTGACGCTGCCGCTGTGGGCCGGATACCTCGTCAAGATCATCGCGATGCGACTCGTCTGGACCGAGGAGGGCTTCTTCAACTGGGCACTGTCGCCGTTCGGCATCGAGGGGCCGGGATTCGGGGTACTCACGGTCGTTCTCACCCTGGTGTACCTCTGGTTCCCGTACATGGCGATTCCGGTGTACGCAGCGGTGTCGCAGATTCCCGCGAACCTGTTCGACGCCTCGTCCGACCTCGGCGCGAGTGGTGCCCGCACGATTCGCACGGTCGTCGCCCCGTTGCTGCTCCCTGCGCTCGTCGCCGGCTCCATCTTCACGTTCTCTTTGAGCCTCGGCGACTACATCGCCGCCATGTACGTCGGCGGTTCGACACAGATGATCGGCAGCATCATCGCGCAGAACATCAACCTGAACCCGCCACTCGCCGCCGCGTTCTCGTTCGTGCCGATCGTGCTCGTCGTGATCTACCTCGGCCTCGTGCGCCGCACCGGCGCGATCAACAATCTCTGACCAGGGAGCCCCGCCATGCTTCGACTCAATCGTTCGACCCGCGTCGCGCTCGCCGTCATCACGGTCATCGCGCTGGGGTTCATGTACATCCCGCTGTTCGTGATCGTCATGAACTCGTTCAACTCCGGCCGCGTCTCTGGCTGGCCCATTCCCGGGTTCTCGCTCGAGTGGTGGGGCAAGGCGCTCACCAACCCGGCGGTGCATGCCGCCCTGCTCAACTCGGTGGTCGTCGCCGCGGTCGCCACCGCGTTCGCCCTCCTGCTCGGCACCCTCGCCGCCTTTGCACTGCAGCGGTTCCGCTTCTTCGGGCAGCAGACGGTGAACCTGCTCATCGTGCTGCCGATCACGCTCCCCGGCATCGTCACCGGTGTCGCCCTCTCGAACACCTACTTCCAGGTGCTCAAACCGATGGGCATCAATGTCGGCTACTGGGGCATGATCATCGCGCACGCCACGTTCTGCGTGGTCATGGTGTTCAACAACGTGATCGCGCGTCTGCGTCGCATGCACCCGAACCTCGAGGAGGCGTCGATGGATCTCGGGGCCGGCATCGGCCAGACCTTCCGGCTCGTCACGTTTCCGCAGTTCCGCAGCGCGTTCATCGCCGGCGGTCTGCTCGCCTTCGCCCTCTCGTTCGACGAGATCGTCGTCACCATCTTCACGGCACCGCCCGGCGTAGAGACGCTGCCGCTCTGGATCATGAACCAGATGGCTCGCCCCAACGAGGTCAACCAGGTGAACGTGGTCGCAACGGTGATGATTCTGCTGTCGCTCATTCCCGTCTACTTCTCGCAGAAGATGTCGGCAGTCGGCAACGCGAAGTAGGGGCGAACCCGGGCCCGGCTGCGGTGACGACTCGGGCCCGGGCCGAACCACTCAGCCGTGCAATGCGGCGCGCAGGATCGCCACCACGTCATCCGCGGTCGGCTGCACGGGCGCATTCACGGTGACCGCGTCCGCGAGCGTGTCGGCCGCGAGCGAGGGCAAGTCGGCCTCGGTCACGCCGAACTGCGCGAGCGGGGCCTGCAGCCCGACCTCGCGGGCAAAGCCGACAACGCGATCAACGGCGGCGGCAGCGTTCGCCGCGGTGTCGACATCGGTGCGCCCGACGCCGAGCGCGAATGCGACACGGGCGAGCCGCTCGGTGCGTGCGGGCAGCGTGAAGGCGAGCACGCCCTCGACCACGAGCGCGAGTGCGAGACCGTGCGGAATGTTGAAGCGCCCGCCCAGGGGGTGCGCGATGCCGTGCACCAGGCCGAGGCCGGTGTGCGAGAACCCGACGCCGGCGACGTGACTCGCGAGCAGCAGCTCGGAGCGCGCTTCGAGGTCGGAGCCGTCGCGCACAGCGCGGGGCAGGTACGTCGACACTGTCGCGATGACCTGCAGCGCGATGCCGTCGGAGTAGGGGTTCGCGCGCACCGAGAGATACGACTCGAGCGCGTGCGTCAAGGCATCGAACCCGGTCGCTGCCGTCGCGCCCGCGGGGAGCCCGATCGTGAGTTCAGGGTCGAGCACGGCGGCCCGGGCCAGCGCGCTCTCGTGCCCGACGTAGAACTTGCGGTGAGCGTCGACATCGGTAATCACGCCGAACGCGTTCACCTCGGCACCTGTGCCGGCGGTGGTCGGCACTGCGACGATCGGCAGGGCGGATGCCGCGAATGGCGTCGCGTAGTCGAGTGCGATGCCGCGCTCCGGGTTCACCGCGCCGAGCGCGATGCCCTTCGCCGCGTCGAGTGAAGAGCCCCCACCCACTGACACGATCGCCTGCGCCCCGATTGCGGTGGCGAGATCGCTGCCCGCGTCGAGATTGAGCGTTGTCGGATTGGGCGTGACTTCACCGTAGATCTCCACGGCGACGCCCGCGGCGTCGATCGACGCCCGCACCCGCGCGACGATGTCGGACGCGGCGAGAAATGGATCGGTCACGATCAGTGCCGACCGGGCACCGAGCCCGGCGACGATCGCGCCGATCTCGACGACTCGCCCGCGCCCGAAATAGGCGATGGGCTTCGAGTCGAGGGTGAGTTCGGTCTCGGCAAGGGGCCGAGGCAATAGCGCCAACCGGCTGGCATCGGCGATCACGGGTGCAGCGGGCGCCGAATTCGAGGTGTTCACAGGTCTCCTCCGAGGTCGATCCAGGTGGTCTTGAGGGCGGTGTAGCTGTCGAGCGCGTGGAGGGAGCGGTCGCGGCCCGATCCCGAACCGCCGAAGCCCCCGAACGGCGTGATCACGTCGGCGACGTCGAAGGTATTGACCCAGACGGTGCCGGCGCGCAAGCCGCGCGCGATGCGATGCGCCGTGGTGAGATCGCGGGTCCAGACGCTGGCGGCGAGCCCGTACTCCGAGTCGTTGGCGACCCGCAGTGCTTCGGCGGCGTCGGAGACGCGGATGACGGTGAGTGCCGGCCCGAAAATCTCTTCGCGGGCGACGCGACTGGCATTGTCGACGCCGGTAAACACGGTAGGGCTGACGTAGTAGCCGCCGTCGAGCCCATCGAGTCGCACGCGATCACCGCCCCAAACCTCGGCTCCCTCGCCGCGAGCCACATCGACGTATTCGAGCACGCGCTGCAACTGCGTCTCGCTCGCGATCGTGCCGATCTGCGTCGATTCGAGCAGCGGGTCTCCCTGCACCAGCTCGGACCCGATGCGCTGCACCGCAGCGACGAGCGCGTCGGCCACCCCTTCTTGCACGATGAGGCGGCTGCCGCCGTGACAGGTCTGCCCGGCGTTGTAGAAGATGCCCCAGGCCACCGCACTCGCGCAGGCCTCGAGGTCGGCCACGTCGTCGAGCACGATCTGGGGCGACTTGCCCCCGAGCTCGAGCGACACCTGCTTGCCGTTCGACTCCCCCGAGTAGCGCATGAATTCCAGGCCCACCCGGGGTGATCCCGTGAACGCGATCTTGTCGACGCCAGGGTGGCGGCCGAGTGCTTGGCCCGCCACGGCGCCAAGGCCGGGGACGACATTCAGCACGCCGGCCGGCACGCCCGCCTCGTGCGCCAGCTCCGCAAGCTTCAGCGCCGAAAGGCTGGTGAGCTCCGCCGGTTTCAGTACGACCGAGTTGCCTGCGGCGAGCGCTGGCGCGAGCTTCCACGACGAGATGATGAGCGGGTAGTTCCACGGCACGACGGCGGCGACCACGCCGAGCGCCTCCCGGGTGACGAGCGCGAGCGCCTGCTCGGGGGCCGGAGCGATCTCATCCGAAACTTTATCGAGCGCCTCGGCGTACCAGCGGAACACTCGCGCGGCGTTGGGCACGTCGACCCGCAGCGAGTCACCGATCGGGTGCCCAGAGTCGAGCGATTCGAGCAGCGCGAGCTCGTCCAGGTGCTCGAGCATCAGGTCGGAGAGCCTGACGAGCACGCGCTGACGCTCCCGACGATCGGCTCGCGACCACACCCCGGAAGCGAACGCGCGCGCGGCCGCTCGCACGGCGTCGTCGACATCGCCCGCACTCGCGCTGCTCACTTCGGCGATCGTCGATCCGTCGCGCGGGGCGACGGTGGCGAAGACGGCGTCACCCTCGGCGGCGCGGAACTCACCGTTGATGAACAGTCGAGTCTCGGGTCGCACGACCGCGGCGGCAGCGATCCAATCGGTCATTGCAGTGGGCTCCTTCTTCGTCAGGCGATGGTGAAGCGGGCGACGGCGTCGTGGTCGATCTTCGCGCCGAGCCCCGGGGTCTGCGGCACGAGCAGGTCACCCGTACGGTCGATCATGAGCGGTTCCATGAAGAAGTCTCTCCGTTCGGGGGTCCACCCGGGCGGATCGAACGGGAACTCGAGATACGGGCCGGCGTCGACGCCGGCGGCGACGTGCAGGTTCGCGAGCAGACCGAGCCCGTTCGACCAGGTGTGCGGGGTGAAGAACCGGTGCCGCAGGTTCGCCGATTCGGCGACCTGGCGCGCCCGGTACATGCCCACGGCGAGCGCGACATCGGGCTGATAGATGTCGTACGCATCGGCCTCGATCAGCGCGACCATCTCGGGCATGCTGCGCACCATCTCGCCACCGCTGACCTGAATGCCGGTTTCGGCGCGCACGCGGCGCGCCCCGGTCACATCGACCTGCGGCAACGGCTCTTCGAGCCACAGCACCCCGAGCTCGTGCAGTTCTGCGGCGAGACGCTGCACCTTCGCGAGCGGCAGCGCCGCGTCGATGTCGCCCGACATGCGCCACATCTGGTTGAGGTCGACCATGAGGTCGAAGTCGTCGCCGACGGCCTCGCGGGCCGCCCGCACCGAGGCGACGCCCTCGGCGAGGCGATCCCGCGCAATGCGAATCTTCATCGCACGAAAGCCCAACTCGCGCGCAGCGAGCGCCGATTCGGCACGCGCCTCGGGGGCTTTCAGCTCACCGCTCGAAGCGTACGCGGGGAGGCGATCCCGCGCACCGCCGAACAGCACGCTGACGGGGAGCCCGGCGACCTGGCCGATGATGTCCCAGAGCGCCGCCTCCAGCGGCCAGTACCGCCCGCCGTGGAAGTTGATCGTCTCGATGCGGCGCACCTGGTTGAGGATCTGCAGCGGATCGGTGCCGAGGAACAGGTGCTCGAACGCTTCGAAGCCGTCCATGGTGTCGCCCGACCCGTACCCGACGAGTCCGTCATCGGTGCGCACGGTCACGAGCGTGGCGGTGAACTCGGTGCGGGGATCCGGATCCCACGCTGCATTGAAGGGCGGGTCCAGCGGCTGGACCATCCGGGTGAGGGTGATGGAAGTGATTTTCATTGATGCGCCTTAGATGAGTCCCTGGTCGGTGAGGAAGTCGATCGCGACATCCTGCGGATCTTCGCCGTCGACATCGACCTGCGCGTTGAGCTTCTGCATCTCCTCAGTGGTGAGCAGCGGCGTCAGCTCGCCCACGATGTCGGCGATCTCGGGGTACTCGTCGAGTGTTGTCTGCTTCAGCGTGAAGGCGCCCTGGTAGGCGGGGAAGAACTGCAGATCGTCTTCCATCACCACGAGGTCGAGCCCCGGAATGCGCCCATCGGTCTGGAACACCTCGCCGAAGTTGCAGTCGTCGCCCTTCGCCGTGGCCGAGTAGATCACGCCGGTGTCGAGCAAAGCGACGTTCGCATCGGGCACGTCGAAGCCGTACGCGGCCTTGAGCCCCGGCCAGCCGTCGTCACGCGTCGAGAACTCGCTCTCCACGCAGAACGTCTGCTCGGAGACGGGCAGCTTGGCGACGTCGCTCAGCGTCTTGACACCGAGCTCCTTCGCCTTGTCCGCGCGAATCGCGAAGGCGTAGGTGTTGTTGAGCGCTGCGGGGTCGAGCCACGCGATGCCCTTCGCCGCGTCGGCCTTCTTTGTAGCCTCGAACTGCGCCTCGGCACCCTTCACCGGCTCGGTGTTGCCGTTGTAGGTGATCCACGACGTGCCCGAGTACTCCCAGTACCCGAGAAACTCGTCGTTCTCGAGCGCCTGGCGCACGTTGGCCGACCCGACGAGTTTCGTGTTGGCCTCGACGTCGGCGCCGTGCGCGTTGAGCAACTCGGTGGTGAGGTGGGCGAGAATGAACTGCTCCGCGAAGTCTTTCGCGCCGATCTCCCCGGTCAGGCCCTCCAATTCGGTGCCCTGGGAGCCGGCACCGCCGCCTCCCCCGCTCGAGCAGCCGGTGAGCGCGAGCGCCCCGGCCGCGGTGAGGGCGAGTGCTGAGAGCAGTGCGCGTGAGGTCTTCATCTGTTTTCTCCTTCGAAAGCGAATGCGTGCGGGGTGCGACGGTGGGTGCCGTCGCTGGTGAGTGGAAGCGAGTGGGGGCGATCCCGGGCGGAATCACACGCCCTTGGGAGTGAAGAGGTCTTCGGCGATACCGGCGACCCAGTCGATGAGCAACGCGATGCAGGCGACGAGCACCGCGCCCACGGCGAGCACGGGGTAGCGCTGCAGCTTCAGGCCGTTGACGACCATGTCACCGAGCCCACCCGCGTTGATGAACGTCGCGATTGTCGCGACGCCGACGCAGAAGACGAGCGCGGTGCGCAGACCCGAGAGAATCACGGGAACCGCGAGCGGCAGTTCGACGCGCCAGAGCACCTGGAAGCTGGTCATGCCCATACCGCGTGCCGACTCTCGCACGCTGGCGTCGACCTGCTGAATGCCGATCATCGTATTGCGCAGCGCCGGCAAGAAGGCATAGATCACGAGCGCGACGAGCGCCGTGGTGTAGCCGGTCTGCCAGACGATGGCGAGCAGGATCACCACGCCGACCGCGGGCACGGCCTGCCCGATGTTCGCGAGGCCGAGTACGACCGACCGGAACACCTTCGACGGCGACTTCGCGAGCAGCACGCCGAGCGGAATCGCGAGGAGCGCGACGAGTGCCGAGGCGACCACCGTCAGGCTGAGGTGCTCGCCGACCCGCAGCATGATGTAGTTCCAGTTGAGCGTGCGCTGCTCGATCGAGTCGAGGTCGAGCGATGACACCCAGAGCAGCAGGAGACCGAGGATCACGACGACGACGAGCGGCGTCGTGAACCGTCGCAGCGAGATTCGGCGGCGCACCGGCTTGGGTGCGATGCCGATCACCTGCGTCGCGGATGCCACGCTCATGACGACGCTCCCGCAGCGCGCCCGACACCGCCGGGCAGCTCGCCGCCGAGCGCGAGCGAGATGCGCTCGACGGTCAACGACCCCGCGATGCCACCGCGCTCGTCGACCACGTTGACCGCGTCGCGACCCGAGAGCACCAGTGCATCGATCGCGTCGCGCAGGTTGCCAGCGATCGGCACCTCCAGCGCTCCCGCCACCGCGGGGGCGAACCCGGTCTCGTGAATCGGAATCAGGGCGAGACGCTTGAGCGCCGCCCCCTGGCCGATGAACGAACCGACGTATTCGTTCGCGGGCTGCGCGAGGATGCGGGCCGGGGTGTCGAACTGCTGAATCTGGGATCGTTCGGAGAGCACCGCGATGCGGTCGCCCAGCTTGATCGCCTCGTCGAAGTCGTGCGTGACGAAGATGATCGTCTTGCCGATCGACTCCTGCAGGCGCAGGAACTCGGCCTGCAAGCGCTCGCGGGTAATCGGGTCGGTAGCGCCGAACGGCTCGTCCATGAGCATCACCGGCGGATCTGCGGCCAGAGCGCGTGCGACGCCCACGCGCTGCTGCTGCCCGCCCGAGAGCTGCTTCGGGTAGCGGCCCGCGAAGATCGACGGGTCGAGCTGCACGGTGTCGAGCAACTCGTCGACCCGATTCGCGATGCGCTTCTTGTCCCAGCCCAGCAGCTTCGGCACCACCGCGATATTCTCGGCGATCGTCATGTGCGGAAACAGACCGATCTGCTGAATGACGTATCCGATGTGACGCCGCAGCTCATTCGGGTCGAGCGACAGCACGTCGCGCCCGTCGATGCTGATCGACCCCGATGTGGGCTCGATGATGCGGTTGATCATCTTCATCGTGGTGGTCTTGCCGCAGCCCGACGGGCCGACGAAGACGATGAGCTCGCCCGGGTCGATGCGCATCGAGAACTGGTCGACGGCCGCGACCTCCTGGCCCGGGTACTTCTTGACGACGTTGTCGAGTACGATCTCGACGCCCGAGGCGTTCGAGGCGATCTGCGTGATGCCGGTGGCGGTCGATTCAGGCACGGAGCCCCCTTGAAGTCGTGTACTTGGTGACGATGACGAAGATGCCGTCGACGATGAGTGCGAGCGCAGCGACACCGACGGTGCCGGTGAGCGCGAAGTTGAGCGCATTCTTCGAACCGAGGCTCGAGAGCCCCTGGAAGATGAGCTGACCGAGGCCGGGCCCGGCCACGTAAGCGGCGATCGCGGCGATGCCGATGGTGAGTTGGGCGGCGACCCGCACCCCGGTCAAGATGATGGGCCAGGCGAGGGGCAGCTGCACACTGATCAGAATCTTCATGGGCGACATGCCCATGCCCTTTGCCGACTCCATGATCGCCGGGGGCACCTCTCGCAGCCCGACCGCCGTATTGCGCACGATCGGCAGGAGCGAGTAAAAGACCAGTGAGAACACGGTCGGCGTCCACCCGAGCCCGAAGACCGGGGTGAGCAGTGCGAGGAGCGCGAGGGACGGGATCGTGATCGCGACACCCGCAGCCGCGATGACCAGCGCACGCGGCATCGGGCGGTTCCACACGGCGACGCCGAGGAGCACCCCGAGCACGGTGGCGATCAGCAGGGACATCCCGACCACGGCGAGATGCTCTCCCACGAGTTCGAGCACGTCGTCCCACCGGCGACTCCAGAATGTGAGCAGCCCGTCGAAAGTGAATGCGTCCACGTACGCCACTCCTCTCTCTCATCGTTGAGTTGGTTTCGAGCACGTTACGGCGGTAGCTGGACTGTAATCGTGTTGATGTCGTTTCGACAAGTTGGGTTGTGCATATGACAACTTGCGTGAAATCGTTCTAGTCTGTCGCCATGACCGAGTCATCCATACCGCGCCGTAACGCCTCCGGCCTCCGCCGCGATCTCGACCTCCTGGAAGCGCTCACGAGCAGCGAGGCCCGCAACGGCCTCGGGGTCACTCGCCTTGCCGAGCTCACCGGCCGAGACAAGGGCCAGGTCTCGCGCACCCTCGCGACCCTCGACGAGGCCGGGTTCGTCGACCGCGATACCGAGACTCTCGTCTACACCCTGGGATCCCGCATCTTCTCTCTCGCCGCGCAGACGGCTGAGGCTCGACTCGTCAAGACGAGCGCCCCATTTCTGCGCCGGGTCGTCGCAGCCACCCACGAAACCACCCACCTCTGCGCCCTGCGCGGGGGCAGCGTGCTGACGCTTGCCAGCGAGATCAGCGAGCACGCCTTCCGAGGTCTCGGTTGGGAGGGAGTGCGCACGTCGGCCTGGCGCACCTCCTCGGGGCGCGCCCTCATGAGCGATTGGAGCGACGAGGAGCTGGGACGTTGGTACCACGCACACATCGCCGACGAGGTCGCGCGCGCCGGAAGCCTCGCGAGTGCCGCCGACTTCTCAGCCGAGCCGGTCGACCAGGCGACGAGCGTGCCGCTCATGCAGGCACCCCCGCCGCCACCCGAGAAACTGCGGGTGACCGACCTCCGCAGCTTTCTGACAGAGATTCATCTGGTGCAGCAGCAGGGCTTCGCCACCGTCGACGAAGAGTTCGAATCCGGCGTGGTGGGCGTGTCAGCCCCGGTGACCGACTTTCGCGGCAAAGTGGTGGCCGCGATCAACATCAGCGCGCCGAAGAGCCGCCTCGGCACCAACCTGCAACGGGCCGGCGCCTACGCGGCTCACGTCGCCGCAGAGCTGTCGCGCGCGCTTGGAGCGGGTGATCCTGCCGCGGAGTAACCGGTGCCGGATCACCCGGCCCGCCGCACTGATGCAACACCGCACCGCCGTTCTGACACCCTGACGCTCTGCCGCCCTGACGCACTGCCGCCCTACCGTCCCAGATAGCGGAGATTCCGGGAATCGCTGAGCGATGTGGCCGAATCGGTCAGCGATCTGGTGAATCTCCGCTGATTGGGGTGAGCGCGAACGGCGGAGAGGCGGAACGGCCGAGCAGCGGCGCGACGGAGCAGCCGCGCGGTCGCGCGCGTTTGAGCAGCACGGCCGAGCGGGCCCGAGGGGCAGAGCAGCCGCTCGCGTAACCGGTGCCGGATCACCCGGCCCGCTACAAGCGGTCGCGGTGCCGGTCGCGCAGGTCTTCGACCGCGCGCTCGAGTGCCGGGTCGTCGCCGCGGGCGAGCGCAGCGTACTGGAGCACCACGCCGTCATCGCTCTGCACGGCCTTCACCCACATGCGACGGCGCGGCACGAAGAGCGACCACACGAGACCGCCGAGGGCGAGGAGCGCGAAGATGAGCACGTACGTTTGAGCCGGGTTGCGCATGACGTCGAACGACGCGTAGCGCGGCACATCATCGAGCGTGATCGTGCCCATACCGTTGGGCAGATTCGTCGTCTCGCCCGGAGTGAGCTCGATCGAATCCTTGTCGACTGCACGTCCGGTCAGCTGCTGCATGTCGGTCGTGTCGAGCGAATATACCGATCGCGGAATACCGCCATCGATGCCCAGGTCTCCCTCGAAGACGTCGAGTGTGAGCACGGGGTTCTCGAGATCGGGATAGTTCGACGTGTACGCACCCGTGTCGAGGTCGGCCTTCGTCGGGTAGAAGAACCCGCGCAGACCGATCTGCACATTCTTGCCGTCGTCTTGCAGCCCGTACGGCACTTTCACGACGCCGAGCGAGAGCATCGTCATGTTGTTTTGAGGAATGAACGGCATCGCCTCGCTGTAGACGACCGTGCCCTCGGCGTTCTTGATCGTGATGCGCGGAGCGTACCCGTTGGCGATGAGGTAGATCGGCGATCCGTGCACGCGCAGCGGGTGGTTCACGCGGATCGTCTCGGGCGACTCCTCGCCGGTCTCGGGATCGATGAGCTGCAGGTTCGCGGTGTAATCGCGCACCTGCCCGATCGCGTGCGTGTTGCCGTCGTCGGGAGTGACGTAGGTCACGTCGAGCGAGTCCAATGTCAGGCCGAATGGATCGAGACTCGAGGAATCGAACCCGCGACCGGTGTTCACGGTGTCGTAGTCGATGAGCTGGTTCACCATCGTCTCGCCCTCGACGAGCACTTTCTGCCCGTTGAAGGTGAACACCCCACCGACGCCCACGGCGATGAGCACGCCGAGCAGCGAGATGTGGAAGATCAGGTTGCCCGTCTCGCGCAGGTAGCCGCGCTCGGCCGACACCGAGACGGTCTCGACACCGCGTCGCGAAGTGCGCTGAATCTCGGTGCGATACCGTGCCTTCCGCAGTACGCGCGAGGCCTCCTCGATCGCGCGCTCGGCGAAGGCGACGCGATCTTCGGCGCTCGCTTCGGGGTTCGAGACCCGCACTTCGGAGAACCCGGCCATGCGCTGCAACCGGGCCGGCGTCTTGGGCGGGGTGCCCCGCCACGCCTTCCAGTGATGGAAGATGCGCGGCAGCACGCAGCCGATAAGCGAGATGAAGAGCAGCAGATAGATGGCCGAGAACCAGACCGACCCGTAAACGTCGAACGCCTGGATCGGGAAGGCATCGAGCACAGGGAAGAGCTTCGGGTGATCGGACTGATACTGGATCACTCCGTTGGGGTCGGCGCTGCGCTGAGGCAGCAGCGAACCCGGAATGGCGGCGACGGCCAGCATGAGCAGGAGCACGAGTGCCACGCGCATGCTCGTGAGCTGCCGCCAGAACCAGCGCGCCCAGCCCTTCACGCCCAATTCGGGCGACTCGATGCGACCGGTCCCGCCGGCTCCGGTGCCGTCGTCGTAATCAGATGGGCGTGACATAGCCGCCAATCACCGCCTGCAGTGCGTACATCATTTGGCTCCAGATGCCGGTCACCATGAGGAGACCGATGAGGATCAGCAGCCCGCCGCCGATCAGGTTCACGGCACGGATATGCCGTTTGAAGAATGTCATCGTCTGCGTCAACCAGGTGAAGCCGAATGCCGCAAGGATGAAGGGCAGGCCCAGGCCGATGCAGTACGCGATCGCGAGCACGACGGATCGACTCACCGACGCCTGCTGCAGGCTCAGGCCCATGATCACCGCGAGCGTGGGCCCCATGCAGGGCGTCCAGCCGATCGCGAAGACTGCGCCGAGCAAGGGTGCTCCGGCGAGACCGAACTTCGGCTTCACGCGCATCTTTCGCGTGGTCTGCATCTTCGTGAACAGGCCGATGAACACGAGCCCCATGATGATGATGACCGCACCCATCACGCGCGTGATGACCGGTTCCCACTGAGTGATGAACACTCCGACGGTGCCTGCAGCCGCCAGGATCGCGACGAAGACCGCCGTGAAGCCGAGCACGAACAGCACGGAGCCGAGCAGCACGCGACCGCGCGGTGACTTCTCGCCCGGTGCCGAGCCGGCCGTCGAACCGACATACGCGAGGTACCCGGGCACCAATGGCAGTACGCACGGCGACAGGAACGAGAGCAGCCCGGCCGCGACCGCGATGAGCGAGGCGACGAGCAGCTGCCCGTCGGCGACGATTCCCTGCAGATCCACCGGCTACTGCTCGGTACTACCGGAATCGGCGGCAGACGCGTCGTCGCCCGATTCGGCGAGTGTCTCGTCGATCAGGGTGCGCAGCTGGGACTCGCCCGCGATCTGCCCGAGCACGCGGTGCGCGACACGCCCCTCGCGATCCAGCACCAGCGTGGTCGGCACGGCGTTCAGCGGTACCTGGCCCGCGAAGGCGCGCTGCACGGAACGACCGCCCGCATTGTCCATGATCGAGGGGTACTCGATACCGAATTCGAGCGAGAACTGCTGAGCCTGGGCCACCTGATCGCGCGTGTTCACTCCGACGAATTTCACGCCCTGCGACGAGAACTCGTCGTAGTTGGTGACGAGATCGGGAGCCTCGACGCGGCAGGGCGCGCACCCGGCGTACCAGAAGTTCACGACGGTGACCTCGCCGAGCGTGTCAGCGGAGCCGTAGGTGGCACCGCTCTCGTCGACTCCCGAGTACTCCACGGCTTCAGCACGCTTGGACACGGGAATGCTGAGCGTCGAGCCGTCGCCCTCGATGTAGCCTTTGCCGCTGCCCTCGCGGTACTGGGAAGCGAGGTCGCTGCCTTCGGTGCTGCACCCGACGAGGGTGAACGCGACGGCGGCGGTCAGTGCGAGTGCGGTTGCGGTGCGTCGCAGGCTCATACGGCTCCTACATCTACGGCGTCGTCGAGCAGGCCGGCGGCGGGGGTGCGGTACTCCACCTCGAACCAGCGCTCGCCGCGCCGTTCGAACGTGGTGATGCTCGACAGGTCGCACCGTCGCGACGCAGGGTTATGGAAGAGGGGCTTGCCGGCGATATCGAGGTGGGCCATCCAGATCGGCGACTGGTGCGACACCATCACGATGTCGCCTTCGCGGGTCGAATCCCATGCCGCATCCATCGCTTCGCGCACGCGCGCGGCGACCTGGCGGTACGGCTCGCCCCAGCTCGGGCGGAACGGGTTCCAGAACCGATGCCAGTAGCGCGGCTGCTTGAATGCCGCGTCGGGGCCAGAGTTGACGAGGCCCTCGAACGCGTTGGTCGGCTCGATGATGCGCTCTTCGGTCGCGATCTCGAGGCTGAGCGCACTCGCGATCGGTCGCGCCGACTGCTGGGCGCGCTCGAGCGGTGACGCGTAGAGTTTCGCGACCGCGCGGTCGCTGCCGGCGAGTTCGAGCGCGGCCGCTTCGGCCATCTGGTGCCCGCGTTCAGACAGGCGGAAGCCCGGAATGCGTCCGTAGAGCACCCGGTCGGGGTTGTGGACCTCGCCATGGCGCACCAAATGCAGCAGTTTGTCGCTCACGGGTCCATTCTACGTTCGCCGTATCTGGGAGTTCGGGGCGTCGGATCACCGGACGCCGGGGCGCCCCGAACTCCGACAGGTCAGGGCAGTTCGGGATCGAGCCCGAGGTGCTCGCGCAACGAGGCACCAGCGTATTCGCTCGGGTAGACGCCGCGGCTCTGCAGTTCGGGCACGAGCCGGTTCACGATGTCGTCGAGACCGGTCGGGCTGAGGTAGGGCGTGATGTTGAAGCCCGCCACGACACGTCGCTCGGCGTAGCGCTGCAGGTGGTCGGCGACGGTCTGCGCGCTGCCGACGAAGCCGGTGAGGTCGTTGCCGCGCGTGGCGTGCTCGATCACGAAGTCGCGAATGCTGAGGCCCCGGTCGGCAGACTCGGCGCGCCACTCGTCGGCCAACTGCTTGGCCTTCGCGTTCTGGAAGGCGCTGCCGCGGGTCACGCTGGAGGTCTGCTGCACGGGATCGATGTCGGGCAACGGCCCGTCGGGGTCGTACGCGCTGAGGTCGGTACCCCAGAACTGTTCGAGGTACGCGAGCGCCGTCTGTTCGGTGACCTGGGCTCGCCGGATCTCGTGCAGCTTTTCGTGCGCCTCCGCGTCACTGTCGCCGATCACGATCGTGACGCCGGGGAAGGGCAGCACCGAGCCCGATCGGCGCCCGCGCGCGACGGCGCGACGATCGATGTCTGCGCCGAACTCGACGGCTCGCTCGTACTGCGTCGCGCCGGTGAAGACGAGGTCGGCGTGCTTCGCGGCAAAATCACGGCCCTCCGAGGAGTCGCCCGCTTGAATGAGCACCGGTCGCCCGCCGGGCACGAGCGGCAGGGCGCGTTCCACGTCGAGGTCGAAGAACTCGTTGCGCACCTCGAGCGGCAGGCCACCCTCGGTCTCTGCAGCGCGCCAGATCGCTTTCACCGCCGTCACGAACGCGTCGGCGTTGCGATAGCGATCGGCATCGGCGACGAACCCGCCGCGCCTGAAGTTCTCGCCCGTCCAGGCGTTGTGGGTCGTCACGATGTTCCACGCGGCGCGACCCCCGCTGAGGTGGCTCAGGCTCGCGAGGCGGTAGGCGAGGTCGGCAGGGTCATTGAAGGTGGTGCTCTGCGTGGCCGCGAGGCCGATGCGCGAGGTTACTGCGGCGAGCGCGGCGAGCTGCGTTTGCGCGTCGGGGCGGCCGACGACGTCGAGATCGTGCAGGTGACCGAGGTGCTCGCGCAGGCGCAGCCCCTCACCCAAGAAGAACGCGGCGAACACCCCGCGCTCGGCGGTCTGCACGACGCGGCGGAACGACTCGAACGCGACGTGATCCCCTGATTCGGGCCAGTGCCAGATCGTCGAGAAGTTCACGCCCTGAAAGAAGACGCCGAATTGGATCTGCCCGGGCTGCGCGGCCTGGTGCGGTGCGGCGATGGTCTCGGGTGTGGTGGTCATGCTCAGTGGTTCCCCTCGTTCGCGAAGGCGTTCTGCGCCGCGGGGAGGCCGAAGACCTCGCGGGCGGTGGTGTGGACCGCGGGCTGCGGCACGGCAAGGCCGGACGCGAGCAGCGCCGGCACGACGCGGTGCTGCACCTCGTCGAGCTCGTCGTCGGTGACCGCCGGAATGAGCCGCACCCCGTCGACGTGCGGGGCGAGCGCGATGAGACGCTGTACGAGTACATCGGTCGACCCGACGAAGCGCTCGGCCGAACTCGCTGCCCACGGACGCGCGGCGTCGAGCCGGGCCAGGCGATCCTGCGCCGCCTCACCGCGGGAGTCGAGCACGATTTCGAGGTCGACGATCACCCGTGCGGCGCCGTCGGCCCGGGCCGTCGCGGCGTCGGCGGCTAACGTGGCGCCGCCGGGAATGAGGATCGCGTCAGCATCGACCCCGATGGAGAATGCGAGCGGCGCGAGTACCGGGAGCTGCCCCTGCGGTGGTCGTGGCGTGATCGCGGGGCCCTTCACCGAGAACGAGCGGCCGGTGAAGTCGGCGTAGTGCAGCTTGTCGCGGTCGATGTAGCGCCCGGTCGGAAAATCCTTGATCACCGCGTCGGATTCCCAGGTATCCCAGATGACGCGCACGGCGGCGATGACATCGACGAGTTCGTCCGCAAGCTCATCTTCGGTGAGAGCGTCGCGCCCGAATTGCCGCGCAGCGAGCTGTGAGTTCTCGCCCGACACCAGCCAGCCGCCGCGGCCGCCCGCCGCGTAGTCCAAGCTCGCGAGCTGGGTTGCCGTGTGAAACGGCTCGACGAAGGTGACCGGGATTTCCGGGATCAGCGCGATCCGCGACGTGCGCGGCCCGGCGAAGGCGGCGAGCTGCACGGGGTCGAGTCGGGCACCGGCTCCGGTCGGCGGCAGGTGCGCGCCCGCGAGCGTGACGAAGGCGAGCCCAGCCGTTTCGGCCCGGCCGATCGCGTCGGGCACTCGTGCGGCATCGTCGTGCGCTGCGACCGCGATACTCGGGTCTGCGGCCGCGGGGTGTGACCCCCGGCCGTCAATATGGATGCCGACGATGAACGGTTGCCCCACTGCGGTCCTCCTGCGCTCGATACTTACTCCGCGCGGATGCGCGTCGCATGTCCCATCACATTACTGATCTTTATGGGTGGCATTCACGAATGTTGCGCACCTTGACGCGAGCGAGGATCACCGAGCGCCTTCGCGCGAGCCCGAAACCGGGGGTGCGGGTGGGCGAGGACGCGACGGCTAGACTGTCGGGGTGACTGAGCGTGTATTGATCAAGGATCTGGCCGCCCGCGAAGACGGCACCGTCCGCGTTTCGGGGTGGGTCGAGAAGGTGCGCGACCAGCGGTACGTGCAGTTCGTCGTGCTCCGCGACGAGACCGGCGCCGTGCAGCTGGTGAACGGCGGCGTGCTGCGCGAGCCCGACCCCGAGAATCCCCGCTCCGACATTCTCGTGCCGCGCACCACCACCATCTCTGAGCTGACGCAGGGCACCTTCGTCACGGTCGTGGGTCAGCTCGAGCACAACGAGCGCGTGAAGCTCGGCGGCGTCGAGATCCAGATCGATGAGATCGAGGTCGTCGCCGCGTCGCTCCCCGACAACCCCGTCGCCGGCGATTCGGGCATCGACGTTCGCCTCGACTGGCGCTTCCTCGACCTGCGCCGCCCCGAGCAGAACCTCGTGTTCCGCGTGCAGACCGCATTCTTGCACGCGCTGCGCCAGGTCTGGGTCGACCGCGGCTTCATCGAAATCCAGACCCCGAAGCTCATGGCCAGCGCCTCCGAGTCGCGCGCCGAGCTCTTCGAGGTCGAGTACTTCGAGGGCAAGGCCTTCCTCGCGCAGAGCCCGCAGTTCTTCAAGCAAATGGCTCAGGCCGCCGGGTTCGGCGGCATCTTCGAGGTCGGCCCGGCGTTCCGCGCCGACCCGTCGTTCACGTCGCGTCACGCCACCGAGTTCACCTCGGTCGACACCGAGCTGAGCTGGATCGATTCGCACGAAGACGTCATGGAACTCCACGAGGAGCTCATCGTCGCCGGCCTCACCGCGGTCAAGGAGAAGCACGGCGAAGAGATTCAGAAGCTCTTCGGCATCGAGGTCGAGGTGCCGTCGCGCCCGTTCCCGCGCATCCCGCTGGCCGAGGCCAAAGAGATCGTCAAGGCCGAGGGCTATGAGGTGCCGCGTGCCGACGCCGACATGGACCCGGAGGGCGAGCGTCGGATCGCAGCGCACGTGCAGAAGAAGTACGGCCACGACTTCGTCTTCCTCACCGACTACGACGCGTCGATCCGCCCGTTCTACCACATGCGCAACGCCGAGAACCCGCAGCTCACGCAGAGCTACGACCTCATCTACCGCGGCACCGAGATCTCTACGGGTGCCCAGCGCGAGCACCGCATCGAGGTGCTCGAGGCGCAGGCCGTCGAAAAGGGCATGGACCCGGCAGAGCTCGGCTTCTACCTCGACTTCTTCCGCTACGGCGTGCCGCCCCACGGCGGCTTCGGCATGGGTCTCAACCGCGTGCTGATGCTGCTGCTCAAGCAGCAGTCGATCCGCGAGGTCACCTACCTGTTCCGCGGCCCGAACCGCCTGCTGCCGTAATCGCGCAGCACCGGTGCACGGCGCCCCTCCGCTTCGGCGGGCGGGCGCCGTTCGCGTGTACGCGGGTTACGTCGCGGGGGTCATTGCGCAGGTTGCCTGGAACAAGCCGAGTATGACCCATTGGCCCGTGACCGAACGGGTTTCTGATGTCCACCCGCTGGAATGACGCGTCTGCACCTGTATCGTTCGACTCGCCCCGAGCGTCACACTCAACAGTCCCCCCGAGATCGTGGTCTCATACACTCCTCCCGCCGCGGCGACCGTGCGTAATTCACTTCCCGCTGGCGTGAATGTAGCCGATGCCGCGACCGGGTTCACCGCGCCGGTGTAATTAATGAAGACCTCGGTCAGGGCGTACCCCGAGGGCAATCGCCAACGAATCGTGAGCGTAGACGCACCGAGGTTGAGCAGAGATCCCGTGACAGCACACTCTCCGCCATAAGGTGACGACGGCACGGTCAGCGCAGTGAACGTGCCCGCGGCGACCTCGGGGTCGCTCCAAGTCGCCTCGGTCTCTTGCGGCTTCGGGGCGAGCACGAGCACCCCGAGGGCGAGCGCGACCATCCCCGCAGCGATGCGGGTGCGCATCGACCGGTGCCGGATCCCTGCGCCGCTCACGAGCCACCCGCCGATCGGCGTCGGCGCAGGAACGCCGCTACTCCAGCCACCCCGAGCCCGGCGGCAACCCCACCGACTCCGAGCAACCACATCGGCGACGCATCAGCACCGGTGACCGGAATGGTGCCGATCGGGCCGGGCGACGTGGAGACGACGTCACTTCCCCCGGACGCCCGCATCGTCAGCGCGACGGCACCGCGAGCGGCCGTCGGAATCGACGCCGTCACCAGATACCACTGTTCTTCGGCGCTCTCGAGTTCGGCGACGGGCACCGCAGGCGACGCGATCTCGACCCGGCCATCGCCACCGACCGGCGTTTCGACCCCTGAGCAGGCCTCCCCGCTCCATCGCACGCTGCAGCTGCGCACGTTCAGCTCCAGCCCGAGCTCCTGAGACCCCGCAGATTCGAGCGACACCTGCACCGCACCGGGGTCGAGCGAGTCCACTCGCACACCGATCTGCCAGAGCACCGGAACTCCGGGTCGCATCGAGGCCATTTCATCGGCATCACCGATGGAGGTCAGGGTGATGTGTGCGCCGCGCGTCACGACTGGCGCGGGTGCGGAATCGGCGGTCGCCTCGGCATGCGCCGGCACCGTCGGCGCGAATGCGAGGGCGCCAACGACCAGCACCGCACCGATAACGGGGGCCGCTGCTGCGCTCACGCGATCCGGCACCCGCGACCGGGATTGATCGGTATCGGCGATGGTCTGCTCGGGCTCGCCGTGACGCGGCGCTCCGCCACCATCACCGCGACTGCGGTTCGCACGCTTCGACTCGCGGGGCCAGAATGCCCAGGTCACCAGCACTGATGCGCCGACCGTCAGCCCGCCGAGCACCCACGGGTTCGCGAACCAGACCACGACGTGCGCCAGATACGGCACCGAGACGATCACGCGTCGCGCTTCGGTCACGGTGTACGGTGACGGATCCTCCGCATCGTTCGCGTCGCCCTTCATCGTGATCGTGCGCCCGTCGCCGGCACCCTCAACCGAGGTCACGCGGTGCGTCACCGGCAGCATTCCGGGGCGATCCACGGTAAGCACGTCGCCGACGGCGATGTCGCTCGCGGGGATCTTGTGCACGACCGCGAGCGAACCAGCCGGAATCGTCGGCGACATCGACCCGGTCTTGAACATGATGAGCGTGACCTGGAAGAAGGCCGCGAGGAGCACGAGCACGATGCAGACCAGACCGGCGAACGCGGCCACATTAAGCAGCAGGCCGCCGATCACTCCCCCTGCAGTGCGCTTCGTGTCGGTCATCTCTCCCTCCTTCACCTGCTGATCTCCATTGCCGCCCCTGGGCGCTGCGCGCCGGCTACGAAGTCGACGTCCCGGTGATGGTCCACGCGAGCGTTGCGTTGAGCCCCTGCGCCGCGTTCGCGGTGCCCGCGGGCAGCGTGACCGCGATGCAATAGGCCGCCGCATTCGCACCTGCCGCGGAGAGCGCCTGCGTGGCCGTCGGGGCCACTGTCAATGCGCTGTTCGCCGCGACGATGTTCCCCGTGCCGAATGTCGTCGCGTTGCAGGCGGTGCCCGCCGCCGGATCGATCGTGCTCACCCCGTAGCGCAGGTACGTGCCGAGACCTGAGCCCGTCACGACCGGTGCGGCCATGAGTGCGGTGCCGCCGACATTGGTGCCGGGCGTCGTCTTCACCGTGTACTTCGCGTACGTGGTCACCCCCGGCGACATGCCGGTGGGCGTTGCCACGAACGTCAGCGCGGCTGCTGTCGCTCCCGTTGCATGCTCGGAGAAATTCGTGCCATCAGTGGATCCGATGATGCCGAACGTGCTCGCGGTGAACGTGGCCTGCGCGTACTCGCTGTCTGTCCAGGCGGCGAGGGTCAGCGTGCTGCCCACCCCGAGCACGAGCGCTCCGGCTAGGAGCGCCCGCACTCGGGTGAACCAGTTCGCGGATGCCCTCCGCCGACCCCGAACTCGCGTTCGCTGGCTTCGGCGGAACACGATGGCCTACAACGTGGCGCCGGAGGTGGCGTTGAACGTCCAGGTGAACGATCCGGTCGACGCCGGTGCGAGCGTCGGGCCCGCGGTGACCTGGAAGCACAGGTACGTCGGCGTCGTGACCGTCGCGAGCAAGAACGACGTGCCGTTCGTGTTGGTGCCCGCGGCATACGTCGTCGCGTTGCACGTCGCGCTCGTCGTGTAGACGTACGAGGCCGTGGTGCCCACGATCGCGCTCGAGTTGTCTTGCACCACCGCAACCGTCGCCGCGTTCGTCGAACCGGTCTTCAGCTGCACCGCGAACGGAGCGTAAACGACGCTGCCCGGAGCCAGCTTGTCAGCGCCGACCTGAAAACTCAGCGTCGCCGGGGTGCCCGACGTCGGGTGATCCGCCCACGTCGTACCGTTCGTCGATCCCTCGATCCCGAACTGACCGCTGGCGAAGATGCCGCGCGCCCACTCGTTGTCGGTCCAGGCCGCGAGCGTGATCGCCGCCCCGACTCCGAGCACCAGACCGCCCGCGAGAATGGCTCGAACCTTCGTCCAGCCCCTGCGCGGCTTCGTTGTCGCTTCCACGTGTTCAACAGACATCTGCATTACCCCTTTGTACGCGCACCAACATCCTTCCTATGTCGGCACTATGTTCAGAGCGTACTGCGAAGGCATGAAATAAAAAAGGCCTTGCCAAAATTCGGACAATCGTCTGAAATGACGCTCCAAACTTCGGCAAGGCCCTCGGCGAACACGCGCAAGATGCGCCGTCTGGCTACTCCGTCAGCGCATCGGTGACGAGCACGAGTTTGCCGGTGGTGCGGTCGGTTTCACCGGCCGCGTGCGCCCTCGCCGCTTCCACGAGCGGGTAGGTCTGTGCGATCGACGCGCGCAGACCACCCGACCGCACGAGCTCCGCGATGCATTCAAGATCGTGGTGCGATGAATCCACGAGCATGCGCGTCGCACGCACGCCGAGCCTGTCAGCCTCGGTAAAGAATGCCTCTGAGCCGGCCGGCAGCGTCGACACGACGATACCCCCGGGGCGCAGCACCCGCAGCGAGCGCAGCGAGGTGTCACCACCAATGGTGTCGAGCACCACATCGACGTCTGAGGCCACCTCATCGAACTCCTGGGAGCGGTAGTCGATCACCTCATCCGCGCCGAGACTCCGCAGGAACTCGTGCTTGGCCGCACTCGCTGTGCCGATCACGTGCGCGCCTGCAGCCTTCGCGATCTGCACCGCGACGTGACCGACCCCACCTGCGGCAGCGTGCACGAGCACCCGCTGCCCCGCTTCGAGGTGCGCGTAGTCGTGCAGCGCCTGCCACGCGGTCAGTGAGACGAGCGGCAGCGCACCCGCCTGCACGTGGTCGATCTCGAGAGGTTTGTGCGCGAGCACCCGTGCGGGTACCGCGATCACCTCCGCGTGCGTGCCGTGCCCGAACGGGTACGAGACCATGCCGAACACTTCATCGCCGACGGCGAAGCGCGCGACGCCGATCCCCGTCGCGATCACCACGCCCGATACGTCCCACCCGAGCACGAACGGCGGGTCGCCGAGAAAGCCGCCGGTGCGGCGATGCTTCCAGTCGGTCGGGTTCACGCCAGCCGCGTGCACGCGCACCAGCACCTCGTTCGGTCGGGCCACCGGCACCGCGACCCGCTCCGCGGTGAGCACGTCGGGATCACCGAGCGCCGTCTGCGTGATCGCGATCATGGTGGGGTGCTCAGCTGAGGTTGCGTGCTGGGACTGCGTCGATTCAGAGATCATGCCTCCACAATCGCGCAGACCCGGCCGCGAGGCAACGGGGCCGCGGACGGGTTCACCGACGGCGTACCGAAACGACCGAATCCAGCAACTTTGCAGAAGTGCCATCGGGCGCGCGACCCTCGCGCTCGCGCACTTCGGCAACCTCGACGTCCCAATCGTTCGGATCGAGCGACAGCGCCGCGAGATCCTGTTCGGGGGTCGGGAAGTCGCCGCCGTGCCCGGGCGCCCAGTCGGGAGCCGCGGCGTGCGCGATGACGACGACGCGACCACCGGGGGCCACGCTGCGCGCTGCCGCCCGCAAGATGCGCTCGCGCGGCAGCTCTACCGGCGATTGGAAGAAGCTCGCGGTGACCAGATCGAACCCCTCGCGATCGGGCGTGTCATCGAGACCATCGATGCGTGCGGGATCATCAGCCCACTCACCGAGGTCCGCGGCGATGAATCGCGCAGCATCGAGGCCACGCTCGCGCGCAGCGGCCTGCGCTCGAGCCACCGCGTGCTCCAAGAGGTCGATGCCGGTCGCGTTCCACCCGTGCTCCGCGAGCCACAGTACATCGCCGCCCTCGCCGCAGCCGAGATCGAGCGAGCGACCCGGGCTCCAGTCGGCGGCCAGCTCACCCAGCGCGTGGTTCACGTGCCCCGACCAGACGCGGTCGCCGCCGCCGTAGCGCTGCTGCCAGAACTCGACGGGATCGGTCGGGGCGTCGGTATCGGAGCCAGGTACCCCGTGCGCCCCCGCACCCTGCGCGTGGTGCCGATGGCCATGCTTGTGATCCGGCGCCGACTGCTGCTGCGTCACTGCGCGATCTCCGCTGCGGCGAGCGCGTAGTCTTCATCAACGAGGATCGCGTTGACCGCGGCGCCCGCCATCATGCCGGTTGCCATCGACGCCGGCACAGTCGCCATCGGATTCGTCACGTTTCCGGCCGCCCAGATGCGCGGATGACTCGTGCGCTGCATTATGTCGACCTCCAAGAAGGACCCGACGATCGTGTCGGTGCGAGCGAGGTCCAGGTGCGCGACGAAGCCGTCGTGGGGGCGCAGGGTGCCGGCGGTGAAGGCGGCATCGAGCGGGTACTCGCGCCCGTCGGCGGTGCGCACGGCGGTGAGCTGCGCGCCGTCGCCGATCGCTTCGACGACCGGCTCGGCGACGAGCTGCACGCCTCGGCTGCGCAGGAGTCGTTCGGTGTCGGCGTCGAGCACACTCGCGCCCGTCTCGTCGACGAGCCCGGCCGTGAAGACGGTGACGTCGTCACTCCACTGGCGGATCAGCTTCGCCTGGTGCAGGCCCGTCGGCGAGGTCGTGATGACCGCCAGGCGCTGCCCACGCACCTCCCAGCCGTGGCAATACGGGCAGTGGAGCACCGACGTGCCCCAGCGCTCGGCGAGGCCCGGGATCGCGGGCAGCTCGTCGGTGACGCCGGTCGCGAGCACGATGCCGCGGGCGCGAACGGTCTCGCCACCGTCGAGCTCGAGTTCGAGCAGGGCGCCGGGGGTGGCGGGGTCTGCGGCCGCTGCTGCGGCGGCTTCGGCTCCCGGGGCGTCGATGTTGCGCACCACACGTACCGTCGCCTCGCGGAACTCCACACCGTAGGCCTCGGCCTCGGCACGGCCGCGGGCGACGAGCTCACGCGGGGTCGTGCCGTCGAGCCCGAGCACGTTGTGCATCTGGTGGGCGAAGCGGTTGCGGGGTTGGGCGGCGTCGATCACCAGGGTGCGCCGCAGGGAGCGGCCGAGGGCCTGGGCCGAGCTGAGGCCGGCGGCGCTGCCGCCGATGACGATGGCGTCGTAGAGTTCGTGGGTCATGCTGACAGTGTGCGGGGCAATGTGCGATACTTGCAATCTCGTTTGCGAAAATGGCAAGGTGACTCGAATGGATGAACTGGAACGACTCGGTCCGCGACTGCGCTCTGCGCGGCAGGATCGCGGCTGGACGCTCGACGAGCTCGCCGATCGCGCGGGCATGTCTGCGAGCACCCTGTCGCGCCTCGAATCGGGCAAGCGGCAGGCGAGCCTGGAGCTTCTGCTGCCACTGACCCGACAACTCGGCATCCGCGTCGACGACCTGCTCGATGCTCCCACCAGCGATCCGCGCGTGCACCGAACCGCACTGCGCCGCGAAGGCCTCACGATCGCCCCCTTGACCCGAGAAGCCTCTGACGTGAGGGCCTTCAAGATCACGTACCACCCCGATGCTCCCGAGCGAGACCTGCAGGTGCACGAGGGGCACGATTGGCTTTTCGTGCTCTCGGGCAAACTGCGTCTCACCCTCGACGACCGCGAACACGTGCTCGGCCGGGGCGAGGCCGCCGAATTCGATACGTCGGTGCCGCATCGCCTGCGCGCCGAGGGCGGCAAGCCCTGCGAAGTCATCAGCATCTTCAATGCGGCGGGCGAGCGCCTGCACCTGCACGGCGCGTAGGGGCGGCTACCGCTCTGGCGCAGCCGCCGCCGCGAAGCGCTCAGCGAGCTCCGCGCAAGCCTCGGCGAGCTGCGGTGGGCCGACCACACGCATGGGCGCGTCGAACCGACCGAATGCGGCGGCCAGCGAGCCCCACGACCACGAGCCGAGTTCGAGCCGGCATGATCCCGCGTCAATTTCCGTGACCACCCCGTCGCCGACGAACGGCAGCACGTCGCGCGCCGCTCGTTCGAGCACCACAGCGCCGCGGCATGGCCAGGTCCCCGAGGCCGAACCGTGGAATCGCGCGGCGAGAAACTCTGCGACGCTGGCTGCCGGAAGCTGACGCGGGTGAAACTCGGGGCCCGTGTGCGCGGTCGGCGAGACGCGGTCGACGCGGAAGATACGCCAGTCATCGCGCGCGAGGTCCCAGGCGACGAGGTACCAGCGGCCGTCTGAGGTTGCGAGGTGGTGGGGTTCGACCCGGCGAGGTTCGGGATCGGCCGCTGCTCGTTCCCCGGACTCGCCGCCCGCACGGCGCTCGGCGTAGGCGAAGCGCAACACGACCCGATCGTGGATCGCGCGCGCGATCGCCGTGAGCGCGTCAGCTGAGACATCGCCCGCGGGCGCCGCCCCGGTTCGCACGATCGCGGTCACGTCGAAGGCATCCAGGCGATGCCTGAGCTTCGACGGCATCACCTGTCGAATTGTGCCGAACGCACGCAACGCCGCCTCCTCGAGCCCCGTGCCGAGCGCCGGGCTCGACTGCAGAGCGACCGCGACCGCGACGGTTTGGTCCTCATCGAAGAGCAGGGGCGGCAGCTCGCTTCCCGCGTCCAGACGATAGCCGCCGTCGCGGCCCGCGGTCGCTTGGATGCGATACCCCATCTCGCGCAAGCGATCGATATCGCGCCGGATCGTGCGCGGGTCGACCTCAAGCCGCGCCGCCAGCGCCGGCCCCGGCCAGTCGCGGCGGGCCTGCAACAGCGAGAGCAGCTCGAGGAGTCGGGTGGTCGACGTCATGCGATCCAGAATAGATTCTTTTGCGGACAGAAACTGACCTAGTGGGTTGCGATCCTGGATCTCTCGCGGCAAATCGCCCGACGAATCAGAGGAGCAGACATGACCATTCAGACCACCACCCACCTGAACTTCACCGGCGATGCACGCGCGGCGCTCGAGCACTATCAGAGCGTGTTCGGTGGGCACCTCGAGATTCGCACCTACACTGATTTCGGCATGCCCGCGGAGGCACCCGGCTCCGACCGCGTGGTGTTCGGGCTCGTGGCAAGCGCCGACGGATTCCGCATCATGGGGTACGACGTGCCGGGTTCCGGAGCTGGCACAGGTGCGATCGCGGGCGGCGGCTCGACCCGCCGCGAATCCGGCACCACGTGGACCGATCAGGCGGTCTTTGTCTCCCTCACCGCAGCATCGCTCGACGAACTACAGGGCTACTGGGACGGCCTGACCGTGGGCGCGCAGATCGTCGAGCCGCTCGCGGCGTCGGCGTGGAGTGCCGGCTTCGGCATGCTCACGGATCGATTCGGCGTCACCTGGAGCCTCAGCGTACTGGCGGCGTAGCCTCGCCGCCAACGGCCCGCAGCCGCAGCCCGCAGCCCGCAGCCCGCAGCCCATTCTGCGAATCGGGGTCAGAAATTGTTGTCTCCAGGCGCGCAACCAGCGCTTTGACAGCACTTTTTGACCCCGATTCGGTGAGCAGGGAGAGCGCAGTGAGCGTCAGGCTGCGGGATCCGATTCGAGAGGGCCGCCCGCCGCGCGCCAGCCGACGAGTCCGCGTGAAAGGTTCACCGCTGGGAACCCGAGTTCGACCAGCAGGTTCGCCGCCCAGGCAGATACGAATCCACCGGTGCAGAAGGTGATGAGGGTGCGGTGCTCAGGCAGCTCCTCCCAGCGCGCTTCGATCTGCGCGAGAGGCAGGTGCACCGCCCCGGGAACGTGCGCGCGCCGCCACTCCGGGTCGCCCCGCACATCGACGACCAGCGCGCCGGCCTCGATGAGCGCGCGAGCCTCGCCGACCGACACCGCGTCTGGCCGCCGCACGTACCGCGCGAGACTCACGCGCGGGCCTCCGAATGCTCAGAGTGCTCAGAGTGCTCCGCGTGCTCCGCGTGCTCCGCGTGCTCCAGTTCCCCTGCCACCGAGGATCGAGCCGCCCGAGCCGCCAGCAGTCCCCCGATCCCCGGAATCAGCGCGAGCACCCACACGCGGTGGCGCCCCCGCATTGCGAGCACGGCGCAGACCACGGTCGCCGTGTAGGCCAATCCGTGCACCGGCCCGAGCGTGCTGGTCACTACCGGGTGATGCACCGTCACCAGGTTGATGAGCATGAGCACCAGGGTCGCGAACTCGATGCATCCGACGATGCCGAGCAGCCGCTCGGCCGATCGCGCGTTCACAGGCCCGCGCCCGTCGTCGAGCCGGGCCGCACGATCATCAGTACGACAACGATGGCCCAGAGCAGGTTGAAGATGCCCGCGTGCATCGCCAACCGTGAGGCCGCCGGAGCAGGTGCCTGCAGCGCCTGCCCGTCAGGCGTCGCTCGTGCCGCGAGCGCCCGGCGCTGGCCGGGCAGCACGAGGCAGATCAGCACTGCCGCGGCGGCCGCCGTCAACACCATCGAGATGATCATCCACGCATTACCCAGTACGCCGAGGCTCACGGCGGTGGCGATCCCGAACACCGGAACGATGACGCCGATCACGGCGTACACCCGCGAGATCCGGTGCAGGACGCCCAGCACGGCGGTCGACCCTGGCGGCGCTCCCCCTGCTCGCACTGCGGCGGGAAACATGCTGGCCGCAATTGCGACCGGGCCGATGGCGAGAATTGCGGCGAGCACATGGACGGAGAGCAGAAACGCAGTCATGATGTGTCCATCGTCGCGGTTCGTGCGCGAGTGCGGGAGTGGCTTTCAAGACACAGTTCTCCGAATTCTCGCCACACGACAAAATTCGCGCACTTCGGCCCTGAACCACCGCCGCTGCGAGTACCGTAGGCGCATGCACACCGTCGCTGTCCTCGCCGTACCCGATGTGATTGGCTTCGATCTCGCCACCCCGGTCGAGACGTTTCGTTTCGTGCGCCTGCCCGATGGTCGGCCCGGCTATCGCGTCATCGTCGCCGGAGACGACCCCTGGGTCGAGGCGGGCCCCATGCGCATCGCTCCCGGCGCGGGCTTGGAGGCCCTCGAACGCGCCGACATCGTCATCGTGCCCGGCCGCAATGACTTCTCAACTCCGTTGCCCGAGTCCCAGCAACGGGCGCTCCAAGCAGCGGCGGATCGCGGTGCCACCGTGGCCTCCATCTGCGTGGGCGCATTCTCGCTCGCGGATGCCGGTCTGCTCGACGGACGACGCGCCACAACGCACTGGTTGGCGGCCGACGAGCTCGCGCGACGATACCCCTCAGTCGTGGTCGACCCCGACGCGCTCTACATCGGCGAGGGGCCGATCCTCACCTCTGCCGGGGCATCGGCCGGGCTCGACCTGTGCCTGCATCTCGTGCAGCGCGACTACGGCGTGGCCGTCGCCGCCGATGCCGCTCGCCTAGCGGTCGCACCGCTGCAGCGATCCGGGGGTCAGGCGCAGTTCATGCTGCGCAATCGCCCGACCGACCGCACCGCAACCCTCGAGCGCGTGCTCGAGTGGATCGATGCACACACCCACCAGGCCCTGACGCTCGAAGCGATTGCCGAGTTCGCGGGTTTGAGCCCGCGCACCCTGACGCGCCGCTTCCACGCTGAGACGGGTCAGAGCCCGATGCAGTGGGTGGGCGGGGCGCGAGTCAGGCAGGCGCAAGAACTGCTCGAAACCACGGACCGCACGGTCGACGGCATTAGTGCCCAAGTGGGTTTTCCGTCGCCCAGCAGCTTCCGCGTTCAGTTCGCCCGCACGGTCGGCGTTACCCCCGGCGCGTATCGATCAACGTTTCGCCCGGCCGCCTGAGCAGCCGCGTGAGCGGCGAATCGGTGTCGAAAAGTGCAGTCTCGTGAGCGCTTTCGGGCGTTGTGACCGCACTTTCTGACACCGATTCAGAGAAACGGGCGGGGCGGCTCCGCGCGCGGGCACGGGCCCGAGCGCGCACCCTCAGCCCGCGAAGGATTCAGCCCACTTGCGCACGCGGGCGGCGCTCTCCTCCTCAGAGAGGTCTTCGATGCGGGTGAGCACCGACCAGCGCACGCCGAACGGGTCGCGGATGCTCGCGAAGCGGTCTCCCGACACGAAGTCGGTCGCGGGCTCGCGCACGGTCGCTCCCGCCGCGACGGCCCGCGCGACCGTGTCGTCGACGTCGGGCACGTAGATGCCCATCGAGTAGCAATCGTCTTCGCCCTCGGGGCCGGCGACCAGGTGGTAGTCGGGCATCGGCTCGCCGAGCTGCAGGTGCCCGCTGCCGAAGTCGAGTTCGGCGTGCGCGACGACACCGCCGAACTCCGTGACATCGACCACGCGCGCGCCGAAGATCTCACGGTAGAACTCGATGGCGCCGGCGGCGTTCGGAATGGCCAGGAACGGCGTCAGACTGGTCGAGCCGTGCGGGCGACCATTCGTGGTGTGGGCGCCGGTTGCCGCGCGCGAGGGGCCTTGGTTCGAGGAAGGTTCAGCATTCATGGCTTCATCGTAAGATCGAACCCGCGGCGCCGTCTTGCAGATTTGCGCCACGTTCGGCGAGCGGGGAGTGCATGGATCAGGATCGACGCGGCGTACTGTTCCCCGCGCGTCTGCCCGAGTTTCATCGGTTGGCCGCCGAACCAGAGGTCGCGCACGCCGTACGGTGGATCTGGATTCCCGAGTGGCAGCTTCCGGAAGGTACGGAGTCGCGCCAGGCGGTGCTGCCGTTTCCGGCCTGCAATCTCGTGGTCGAGGGCGACGGCATCGAGCTCGTCGGGCCGTCGACACGACGGTCGGAGCGTGTGCTCACCGGCAGTGGCTGGGCCGTCGGGGCGCTACTGCTTCCCGCGGCGGCACTCGCGTTGACCGCGGGCGCGCCCGCCGAACTCCGCGATGCGGCGCGACCGCTCGCCGACGTCGCGTTGCACCGCGCGATCGATGCGGCGATGACCGATACGCTCGCACCCAGCGATGAGCGGCGCGGGCTCGCGGCTCGGCTGCTGTCGGGGTGGATCGCAGAGCGCGTGCCGACACCTCGCCCCGACAGCGATGCGGCGCTCGCGAACGCGCTCGGCGCTCTGCTCGAACTTCCCGAGATCACCCGTGTCGATCAGCTCTCGGAGCGGCTGCACGCGTCGACGCGCACGCTGCAGCGTCTTGCCGACCGCGCTTTCGGCATCTCACTCCACGCAATGATTCGACGTCGGCGGCTGCAAGAGGCGGCGGCGATGCTGCGGGATCGCCCCGACCTCAGCATCGCCGCGCTCTCAGCGCAACTCGGCTATACCGACCAGGCCCACTTCTCGACCGACTTCAAGTCGATACTGGGGGTCACCCCGACAGCGTTCCGCGCGTCGGCGGCATCTGTCCCGCCGGTCTAGCCGCCCCTGCCCATCTCACCGACCCCACCCTCCCGGATCGGGGTAACTTCGGGCCGGTGCGGGGGCGGTTTTCGCGGCGCGCACTGGCCGAAAGTCACCCCGATCCGGAGTAGGGGGTTGGCGGGTGGGTGGCGCCGCGACCTAGACCGTGGGCTCGCCGATCGACAGCATGAGGCGGTTCGCCCAGTTGAAGAACGCGCCGGCCTGAATCGCGTCGAGCAGTTCGAGCTCGTCGAGTCCCGCGGTGCGCAGCGCGGCGAGCTCGGCCGCACCGAAGCGCGGCGGAGTCGCCGTGAGCGCCACCGTCGCGTCCACGATCGCGTCGATGCGCGGGTTGACGCGCGCGCTCACGCCCTCGTCGAGCAGGCGCTGCACCTCGGCGCGATCCGCCCCCTGCTCAGTCGCGAAGCGCGAGTGCACCGACGCGCAGAACACGCAGCCGTTGTACCGCGACGCGGCCGCGGCGGCGAGCTCGCGCTCCGCGCGCGGCAGACCAGCGTCAGTGTTGTAAAAGATGTCGAGGTCGGTGAGCGTGCGTTCGCGCAGCGCGTCGGGGTCGCGCGCCAGCAGGCGGAAGTACGGCATGTGCACGCGGTCGCGCTGCACGAGCGCCTCATAGTGGTGCTCGGTGAATTCGGCGACGGGCAGGGGCTCGATCCAGGGCTTCCAGCCAAGCGAATCCTGGGTGAAGCGCGGCGGCTCGTCGACCTTCGGTGCGGCGGGGAGCGTCTCCGACGCGGGTACCGGAGCGGCGGAAGCCGATGCGCCCGCGCGTGCTCGTGCGGCGGCCGCGACGTCGGCGGCGAGCTCGGCGAGCGACGCACCGGCCGCCGCCGCACCCCCGAGGCTCTCGCGCAGTTCGCGCAGGCCGTGCGCGACGCGCAGCTGGAACGCGAGGAACGAGACGAGCTGCGACAGCGTCACGATGCCGGTGGAGCTCCACCCGGCATCGAGCAGACGGCCCAGGCGCCCGCGATCGGCGTCGCGCGGGTGCAGCACGAGCATGTGCGCGTGCTCGAGCGCGGCCGACAGGCGGTCGCCGAGTGCGTAGGCGGCTTCCACTGACGCGACCGTGTACTCGGGCCCGGCAACACTCTCGGGTGCGTTCTCGGCACGGAAGGCGCCGTACGGACCCTGGCCGACGGCCCGCTCGGCCTCGGCGACGATCAACGGTTCGAGGCCCGCACCGCCACCCGTCTCGCGCAGCAGCGCACCGTAGAACTCGACCGCCTCGGCCTCTTCGTGCAGGCGTGCGACGAAGAGCGCCACCGCGGCGCGCTCGGGCAGCGACACCTGCGATGCGTCGGTCGGCACGAAGATCGCCTCGAAACTGCCCTGGGCGTGATCCCGCGATTCGGGGCGACGATTGCGCGCCTGATCGAGCAGATCGCCGGGGGCGATGCCGGTGAGGGCCGCGATGAGGTCGGAGGTTCCGGTCGCGTGGCGGGTCATGGGTGGTGCTCCTTCGGTCAGATCTCCCAGTGCCCGGACGACAGCGATGCGCCGGGAATCGCCTCGAGCAGGCGCTGGGTGTAGGGGTGCTGGGCGTTCGTGAAGACGTCTTCGGTGCGGCCGTGCTCGACCTGCTGGCCGCGCTGCAGCACGGTCACCGTGTCCGAGATTTGGCGCACCACAGCAAGGTCGTGCGAGATGAAGACGTAGGTGAGCCCGAGATCGTGCTGCAGGCGCGCGAGCAGGCGCAGAATCTGGGCCTGCACCGTGACGTCGAGCGCCGAGACCGCCTCGTCGAGCACGACGAGCTCGGGCTCGACGATCAATGCGCGTGCGATGGCGACGCGCTGCCGCTGGCCACCCGAGAGTTCACGGGGTCGACGAGCCGCGAACTCGGTGGGAAGCGACACGATCTCGAGCGCGTTCGCAACCCGATCGGCGCGGTCGGCTCGGGTGCCGATGCGGAAGTTCTTCAGTGGCTCGGCCAGGGTCTGGCCGATACTCAGTCGAGGGTCGAGGGAGCCGTACGGGTTCTGGTAGACCATCTGCGTCGTGCGCCGAAACTCGCGCAGCGCCGACCCGCGCAGCTGCGTCACTTCGGATTCGCCGACGCGCACACTGCCCGAGGTGGGCACCGAGAAGCCGGCGATCGCGCGGCCGGTCGTCGTCTTGCCCGACCCCGACTCACCCACGAGCGCGTGCGTGGTGCCGCGCGCCACCGTAAACGAGAGGTCGTCGACGGCGATGAAGGCGTCGTCGCCGCGACCGAACTCCTGGCGCAGTGCGGTGACCGCAACGAGCGGTGCGAGGGCGCCGGTCGACCCGGCATCCGCAGCGCCACCCGTGCGCTCAGCGACCACCACCCGCTCGCGCTCGACGAGCGTGCCGAACGAGGGCGCATCGGCCATGAGCTGTTTCGTGTACTCCGACGACGGCTGGGCGAGCACCTGAGCGGCGGGACCCGACTCCTGCACCTCGCCGCCGCGCATCACCACGACGCTGTCGGCGCGATCCGCCGCCACCGCCAAGTCGTGCGTGATGAACAGCACGCCCGTGCCGGTCTCCTCGCGCAACCGATCGATGAGGTCGAGCACGGTGCGCTGCACGGTGACGTCGAGCGCAGAGGTCGGCTCGTCGGCGATGATCAACTCGGGGTCGTTCGCGAGAGCCGCGGCGATGAGTACGCGCTGGCGCATGCCGCCAGAGAACTCGTGCGGGTACTGCTTCGCGCGGCGAATGGGGTCGTCGATGCCGACCTGCTCGAGCAGGGCGTGCACGCGATCCTGCACCTCGGCCCGGCTCGGTCGGCCGTGAATGCGCAGCGACTCGCTGATGCTCTTGCCGATGGGCTGCACGGGGTTCAACGAATTGCCGGGGTCTTGCGGAATCAGCCCGATGCACCGCCCGCGCAGGTCGCGCCACCGGCGTTCGGGCAGACCGACCAGCTCGGTCGTGCCGAGGCGGCGCTCGTTGAGCGTGACGCTTCCAGCCGTGATGCTGCCGTTCGACGCGAGCAGGCCGATGACCGACTGGGCGACGGTGGTCTTGCCCGATCCTGACTCGCCCACGACGGCCGTGACCTCGCCCGCGCGCACGTCGAAGCTGACGCCGCGCACGGCGTCGACCGCGCCCTGCTTCGTGCGGTACTGCACCGCGAGATCGCGGATACTCAGGAGCGGCGCAGTTTCGGCGCTCATGCGTTGCCTCCCTCGCTGATGGCGCGGCTGAGTCGGTTGCTCGCGATGACCACGAGCACGACGACGAGGCCGGGCAGGGTCGTGAGCCACCACGAGGTGGCGATGTAGTTGCGCCCCTCGGAGATGAGCAGGCCCCACTCAGGGGTGGGCGGCGGGGCACCGTAGCCGAGGAAGCCGAGGGTCGAAATCTGCAGAATCGCGGAGCCGAGCTGCAGTGCGGCGAGTGCGATGACGGCCGTGACCGAGTTGGGCAGAATATGGCGCCAGAGCACCCCGAAGAACGTGCCGCCCGAACCATACGCAGCCTCGACGAACTCGCTCGCGCGCACGCTGACGACCTGCGAGCGCGAGAGCCGGGCGAACACCGCGACTGAGGTGACGCCGACGGCGATCGCCGCGTTCGCCGTGCCGAATCCGAGCAAGATCACGACACTGAGCGACAGCAGCAGGGTCGGGATCGCGAGCAGCACATCGACGAATCGCATCAGGGCCTCATCGACCCAGCCGCCCACTGCGCCGGCCGAGACACCGATCAGCGACCCGAAGACGAGGCCGACGAGCACCGCGATGAGCGCCGCCGTGATCGACTGGGAGGCACCGTACACGACGCGCGCGTAGAGGTCGCGGCCCGTCGCGTCGGTGCCGAACCAGTGCTCGGCGCTCGGCGCCTGCAACGACAGACCGACGCTCTCGTTCGGGCTCACCGACGTGAACAGGCCGGGCGCGACCGCCCAGGCGAGCGCGATGAGCAGCACGATCGCCGGCACAAGCACGCCGGGGCGCAGCAGCGATTTCCAGGCGAACGGGCGCTTGCCGCCGGGCACCGCGCGAGCGGCCGAGACGTCGATGGCGGTCATGCCGTCACTCCTGCCGACTTGCGGGCCGCGCGCTGCCGCAACCGCGCATCGAGCACGGGGTACAGCAAATCGACCACGAGATTGATGGTGACGTAGACGACGGTCGCGATCACCACGACGGCGAGCAGCACCGGGGTATCGCGATTCGCGACGGCCTGCGCCGTGAGCGCGCCGATGCCGACGCGGCCGAACACCGCCTCGGTCACGATGGCGCCGCCGACGAGTTCGCCGAAGAGCAGACCCGCCATCGTCAGTGCGGGCAAGAGCGCGTTCGGGGCGACGTTGCGCCACAGCAGCCACGACGTGCTCGCACCGCGTGCGCGCACCACCGCGACGAACGGCTGCTCGCTCACCTCGTCGATGCTGCGCAGCAGCACCTGGGCGAGTGGCGCCGCGATGGGGAACGCGAGGGTGATGGCGGGCAGGATCAGCGACTGCAGTTCGGTCGCACCGATCGTGGGCACGAGGCCAAGCTGAAACGAGAAGATCTGGATGAGTACGATGCCGATCCAGAACACCGGCAGTGAGACGAAGAGTGGCGGCAAGTTGCGGAAGATACGGCGCAGCCACGTGCCTGCGCCGTAGCTCGCGGTGAACGCGATGACCACGGCCAGGAAGACGGCGAGCACCAGCGCGACGATCGCGAGGGTCAGCGTCGAGGGCAGCGCCTCGGCGAGCAGGGTCGACACGGCCGCGCCGCTCTGCACCGAGTACCCGAGATCGCCGCGCAGGAACGCGCCGACGGAGTCGAAGAACCGCACGAAGAACGGTCGATCGACTCCGTAGCTGGCGCGGATCTCGGCGAGCTGCTCGGGTGAGAGCCCCAGGTCAGGGTTGCCGAACCGCGCCATGACCGCGTCGCCCGGAAGCGCCGCGAGCAGAATGTACGCGGCGGTGTACGCGAGCGCGAGGACCAGGATCGCCTGGCCCACGCGCCGCAGCAGCGCCACTCCCGTCACTTCGTGAGCTGCACGTCGTAGAACGAGGGCCGGCCGATGGACTCGGTGCTGAAACCCTGCACGGACGAGAGCAGACCGAAGACCTGCGGCTCCTCGAAGAGCGGCAGCACATAGGCCTGCTCGGCCAGGCGCTGCTGGGCCTTCGCGGAGGCGGCGGCGCGCTCATCGGAGGTCGGCACCGAGGCGATCTCGGCAAGGTCGGCGTCGAGCTCGGGGTCGGCGATGGTGCCGGTCGCGGTGTCGAGGTTCAGCAGCGCGTTACGGTTCGTCGAGAACAGCTGCGACTTCAGCACGTCGTAGTCGGCGCGGCCGACCATGGAGTGGTACACCTGGATCTCGTCGGCGCTGAGGCGGGCCTCATCCTGCGCGGCCTGATCGCCCGGGAAGAGCTTGACCTCGACGCCGAGCTTCGCGAGCTGCTCCTGGATCAGCGTGACTACGTCCTTCGAGCGCGGCTGCGGCAGCGCTTCATTGAAGGTGATCGAGAGACGTTCGCCGTCTTTCTCACGGATGCCATCGGCGCCCGGCTTCCAACCGGCCTCGTCGAGCAGCTTCTCGGCCTGTTCGGGGTCGTACTCGTAGAACTTCGAGGTATCGGTGTACCCGAGTGCCGACTTCGCGAGGATGCCGGTCGCGAGCGGGTAGTTCTCGGTGAAGAGGGTGTCGACGATCGCCTGGCGGTCGATGCCCGCGATGATCGCCTGGCGCACCTTGATGTCGTTGAGCGGCGCATGCGAGAAGCGGAAGCTCAGGCTGTTGTTCACGCCGTTCGTCGCGGCGTGCACCAGCTGCAGGTTGTCACCGGTGAACTGCGCCTCGTCGGGTGCGGGAATCTGACGTGCGACCTGGGCCTGGCCCGACGTCACCGTGCCGACGCGCACGCTCGACTCTGCAGCGACGATGAAGTTCACGCCGTCGAGGTGCGCGCGGCCCTGGTGCTCGCGCGACTCCGGTGCCCAGTCGTAGTCCTCGCGCACCGTGAGGTCGGTCTCCTTGCCGATCTGCTCATCGGCGATGACGAACGGGCCGCTGCCGATGATGTCCGTCGCGTTGCCGGGGCCGAACTCCTCGTTGGTGCGATCGAGCGTGGCGTTGGCCAGTAGACCCGAGTTGATCGTCGAGGTCGCCTGCGCAAAACCGGGCGACGGAGCCGAGAAGACGAACTTCACGGTGTGATCGTCGATGACCTCGCCGTGATCATAATTATTGATCGCTTCCGAGATCGACAAAGCGCGGTCGGTGTCGCCCTTGCCGTACAGATCGAAGTTCTTGACGACATTCTCCGCGTCGAGCGGGGTGCCGTCCGAGTACGTCACGTCGTCGCGGAGCGTGAAGGTGTATTCCGTCGCGTCGGCGTTGACCTCGGGCAGGGCGGTCGCGATCCACGGCTCGAGCTCAAGGGTCTCGGGGTTCTGCCACAGCAGGCGATCCGTCACCTGATTCACGATGCCACCATTGGGATAGAAGCCCGCGGCCGGCGGGTAGAGCGTGTTCCAGGTTTGCGGCTCAAGGTAACTGAGCGTGCCGCCCTCCTGCGCCTCGCCCGACCCGCTCCCCGAGCCCCCGCTCGTCGAGCAACCGGTCAGTGCGATGGCTGCAACGGCGAGGCCGGCGATCCAGGCGATCCGACGCTTCTTCATGGGGCTCCTTCAAAGTTTCTGGCCCACCGCAACTCGGCAGCCATCACGAATGACAATGCCACTTATCTTATGATTCTTATAACCCAGAGACGAAGCAGAGTGTCACAGAACTTCATGAATAGCTTTTCCCAGCTGTCCCAACCCGCGTCGCGAGCCCCCGCACCGGGATCCATTGTCATCATCGGCGCCGGTCCGCGCGGCGCCTCACTTGTCGAACGCCTCGGCGCGCACCTGAGCGACCCGCAGTCGCCCCTGCACGGACGCCGCCTCGAAATCCACGTCGTCGACGACGCTCCGCGCGGCGCCGGGCGCATCTGGCGCACCGATCAGACCCGCGAGCTCTGCATGAACACCCTCGCCGATGCCGTCACGCTGTTCACCGAACCCGGCAGCACGGTGCGCGGCGCGGTGCGCCCCGGGCCGACGCTCTACGAATGGTGCGTGCTCGCGCTCGAGAACTTCGACGACGTCGAGGCGCCCGGCGATCCCGACCCCCGCATTGCCACCGTGCCGAGTGATCACCGCACCGTCGTGCACGCGCACCCGCACCGCCCGGGTCTCGCCGAGGAGTACCGCGACGAGCTGCTCGCCATGCGCCCCGAGTCGCATCCGAGCCGCGCGCTCTACGGCGAGTACCTGACCTGGTGCTTCGACCGCGCCGTTGCCGAGCTGCCCGGTGGCGTCACAGTCGTGCAGCACTGCGCCCGCGCGATCGGCATCGCGAGTGCCGAAAACGGGCCCGGCTCGAGCCCGGACTCCGGCGACCTGGTGCGGCTCGACACCGGCGAGCATCTCCGCGCGGACGCCATCGTGCTCGCCACCGGCTGGATGCCGCGCACGGAGACCTCGGGCGAACGCGAACTCACCGCTGCACTCGCCCACCGCCCCGAGCTCACCTGGGTGCGCCCGGGCAGCCCCGTCGAGCAAGACCTCGACGGCATCGGCATCGGCGAGCACGTGCTCGTGCGCGGGCTCGGCATGGGGTTCTTCGACACCATGGCGCTCCTGACGATCGGTCGCGGCGGCAGATTCGAAGCGGCGCCGGATCAGCCCGGCGGTCTGCGCTACCGCGCCTCAGGGCGAGAGCCGGTGATGCACGTCACCTCGGGCCGCGGCGTGCCGTTCCGCGCGAAGACGCTGTACGGGTCGCTTCCGCCGCGCGCCGAGCAGCGCTTTCTCACCGGCGTCGACTGGTCGGCACAGCCCCGGCCGATCGATTTCGACCGGCAGCTCTGGCCGCGCATCGTCGCCGACGCGTACTTCGACCACGCCCGCACACTGCGTCGCGTGCGCCCCTCGGCTGTCGCCGTCGATGAGCGCGACCTGGAAACGCTCATCGCGCACGCCATCGACCCGCACCTCGGCAAGGCTGACGACCCGCACCCGCTCGATACCGTGGAGGCGAGCGTCGCCGAGGCGATGGCGCGCGTCATCCCCGACCCGAGCGACCGCTTCGATCTCGCGGGCGAAATGCATCCGGTACGCCGTCCCTTCGCTGATCGCGAGTCGTACAACGACTGGATCGCCGAGCGCGTCGCGAGAGATCTCGCCGAAGCCGAACTCGGGCACGACAGCGCGATCAAGGCTGGGCTGTGGTCGGTGAGCTCGGCCCGCGGAATCGCGAATCGTGTCGGGGCCCTCGGCGGCTTCGACGCTGAATCGCGGGCGTCGGGGTTCGCCATGCTGCAGGCGGTCGGCGGTATGGCGGGGTCGGGCCCGCCCGCGTTCCGCAATCGGCAGCTGCTGGCGCTCATGCGCGTCGGAGTCGTGCAGCTGATCGGGCCCCGTGCGCCCATCTCGGTCACCGACGCAGGGTTCGCGTCGGAGTCGCCGATGGTGACGTCGTCGCGCGTCACTGCACCGAACCTCATCGACGCCTGGATGCACTTTCACGATGTGTCGGCGACCGCCGACCCGCTCGCGCGCAGCCTGCTCGACACCGGTCGCGCACGTCCGTTCCTGATCGCGGCTCGCGACGGCAGCTCCCGACGCACCGGAGCCTTCGACCTCGATCCGACCACAGGACGGTTGCGTGGCTCCGACGGCGCGCTCGATCCGCGCGTGCACGTGACCGGGATCCCGGTCGACGAGGCGCTGCACGACACCATCATCAGCCCGATGCCAGGCACCGACCCGCAGATGCTGCGCGAGACGGATCGTGTCGCTGCGAGTCTGCTCGATGTCGTCGCATCGGTACGCTCGAAGCACCACGTCTCCGACATCTCCGACCGCCCTCTCGAAGGAGCCCACCATGACTGAATCGCTGCCCATCGCCATCGTCACCGGCGCATCGAGCGGCATGGGCCGCGAAATCACTCGTGATCTCGCCCGCACGCACACCGTCATTGCGGTGGGCCGCAATGCCGACCGGCTCGACGCCGTTGCGGCCGAGACCGGAGCGACCGCGTGGCAGCTCGACGTCACCGACGGCGACGCTTTCGCCGCGCGCATCGCCGAACTCGATCGCCTTGACGTGCTGGTGCACGCCGCAGCCATCGGCGAGCACCTCGCCGTCGCCGACGCCGACGCCGACGCCTGGGAGCGGCACTTCGACATCAACGTGACCGGGCCCGCCGTGATCACGCGCGCCGCGCTCCCGCTGCTGCGCGCGGCAGCCGGCACCGTCGTCTTCATCGGTTCGGGCGCAAGCACCCGCGCGGTGCCCGGCAGCGCGGTGTACACCGCGACGAAGCACGCGCTGCGCGGCGTTGCCGACGTGCTGCGCATCGACGAAGAGCCGCACCGCGTGCGCGTCGTCACCGTCGCTCCCGGCCAGACCGACACCGAGATGCTGCGCGGGCAGGTGCCTGCCGAGAAGTACACTCCCGAGCGCTACATTCGCCCCGAATCGGTCGCCCAGACCGTGCGCTTCGTCGTCGATGCCCCCGCCGACGTGCAGTTGACCGATATCGCCGTGCGCCCGCGCCAAGAGATCGCGCGCCTGTGAGTGCGACGCTGCACACCGAGCACCTCGTCATCGGCGGTGGCGCCATGGGTCTCGCCACGACCTGGCATCTCGCCGCTCGCGGGCACCAGGTTCGCCTGCTCGAGCGCTTCGAACCGCATCACACCCGCGGCGCATCGCACGGTTCGACCCGCAACCTGAACAACGCCTACGCCGAAGACGCATACCTCGACCTCTTCGACGAAGCCGTCACGTTGTGGCGCGCACTCGAGGCCGAGTCGGGGCAGCAGCTGCTGGGCTTGCACGGGCTCGTCACCCACGGCGACGCGGCGATCGTGGCGTCCGCACATGACGCGCTGATCACCCGGGGTGCAGCGGTGTCGCTGCTGAGCGCGGACGACGCATCCGACCGTTGGTCGGGCATGCGCTTCGCCGGCGACGTGCTGCACAGTCGCGAAGCGGGCATCGTGCACGCTGCCCGCGCACTCACAGCGCTCGAAGCCGGGGCGATCCGGCACGGTGCGATCGTCGAACGCGGCCAACGCGTGCTCGACATCGAACCATTCGCCGACGGCTCGGGTGCGCGCGTGCGCGCCGAGGGGCCCGACGGTGTGCGCGAGCTCACCGCCGACCGGGTCACCGTGACCGTCGGCGCCTGGGCGCATGCACTGCTCGACGGTGTTATCGAACTGCCGCAGCTCACCGTCACCGAGGAGCACCCGGCACACTTCACCGCCCGTTCGGCAGCACTGGTGTGGCCGTCGTTCAACCACATGCTGCCGCCCGAACAGCTCGCCGCATACGAGGGACCCGTGTACGGAATGCCGAGTCCGGGCGAGGGCGTGAAAGTCGGCTTCCACGCCGTGGGGGCGGTCGTGGATCCCGACTCACGCCTCTTCCGCGCGAGTGAGGTGCAACGCGCGTCACTCCGTCGATACGTGGCCGATTGGTTCCCAGGGCTCGACCCTGAGACTCCCGCCGAGATCAGCTGCACCTACACCTCGACCGAGTCGAGCCGCTTCATTCTCGACACCGTCGGACCGATCACGATCGGTGCCGGCTTCTCGGGGCACGGATTCAAGTTCGTGCCCGCGATCGGCCGGGTGCTCGCCGATGCGGCGTCGGGCCGGCAGGCGCCTCCGGAGTTCTTCCGGCTGAGCGCCCACTGCTGAGGTGATGGGCCGCCGACCCGCTCGTGGCCGGCGGCCCCGCGCCTACACCGTGAAGTCGGTCGCCGCGCGGGCGACCGTCATGCTCTTCACCAGGTCGATCACGGGCAGGTGCTCCGGGTGCGTCGCATACACCGCAAGCCCCTCGGCATCGTCGAACTCGGAAACGAGCGTCACGTCGAAGTTCGTACCGTCGTGCAGCTCATTGCGATGCACCGTGAGCGACCGCACGGTCGGAATAGCATCACGGAGCGCCTCGATCGCGGGGATCGCCTGAGCGGCCTGAGCATCGCGTTCTTCGCGGGTCTCGCCCGACAACTTCCAGCTGACGATGTGGCGCAGGGTCATGAGTACTCCTTGTGAGTGTGGTGGGCGGGGCGAATCTGGGGTGTGAAGCCCGGGTGCGAAGTCGGGTGCGAAGCCGGGTTACGAACGGCGCAGGGCGCGCAGCGGGTTGCGCGCGGATTTCTCAATGGCCGCGGTGAGGCGACTCGAATCAACCCGCAATGTCGCATGCCGACGCCCCTCGATCTGCACGACCGGGATGTGCTCGGAGTGCTTGCGCGCGAGCGCGGAGTCTTGCAAGATGTCGAGCTCTTCGAGTTGGGTCTCGATCCCCTGAGCCGTCAGCTGCCCGCGCACGTCATCGATCACCTGGCGCGCGTCGTCGCAGAGGTGGCAGCCGGGCTTGCCGATGAGGGTGAGGCGCACTGCAGACATAGTGCGTTCAGTCTACGACCGCGCTGGCCACCCGCGCCGGATCGGTGTCACAATCTGCGCGAAAGCCGGTGCTGTTCGCGCAGATATTGACACCAATCCGCGGCGCCAGACGCCATCCGCGCGCTGCAGCCGCACAGCCGGTCTGCGGCAGGCCAGGCCCCGCGCATACGACAAACGCCGAGCCCATCGGGCCCGGCGTGTGTCAGCAATCACCGCCTCACGGCGGCGTCGCTTACTTCTTGTTGCGGCGCTGGTGACGCGTCTTCCGAAGCAATTTACGGTGCTTCTTCTTCGACATGCGCTTGCGACGCTTCTTGATAACTGAACCCACGATTAACCTCACAACGTCTCTCGGGCCGCTGGGAGTCGGGGCCCATAAAACATAGATCTTAGCCGCTCATGCCGTTCGATGCGAACCGAGCGGTCAAACGACGTTTCAGCCGCGCAATTTGAAGCGCGCGACGAGCTCTTTCACCCGGTGCTCGGCACGAGCCGCAGCACGACCGATGCGCTCGGCCGCGGCCGTCGCCTCTTCGGGGAGCACCTCGCCGAATTCATCCGCCTCATCGGGCCCGGCCACGCGCTCGCCGTCTTCGGAGAGGTACTCGACCGTGACCTCGGTCTCGAATCCGGCCGAGAGAAACGGGATCACGAAGTCCTCGACCATCTCGAGCGGCTCGGGATCCAGCGAGTAGAAGCGATGCTGGCCTTCTTCGCGCACCGTGACCAATTCGGCCTCGCGCAGCACCTTGAGATGCTTCGACACGGTCGGCTGACTGATCTCCAATTGCCCGACGATCTCGGACACGCTCATCTCGGCGTTCTGCGTGTGCTTCTCGAGCAGTGCCTGCAGAATGTCGCGCCGGGTCGCATCGGCGATGACTCCGAAAATATCTGGCATAGGCACCAGAGTAGCCGGAGCGGGCGGCTCTGTCCCGGTATCACGCGTCGTCTCGCCTCGCACGGTGCGCGCGAAGCCCCGCCCGCGTGTGTAGCATGGGCGCAGTGAGTCGCGACCCTGGCAGGCCTCGACGCCCCATCAACGCCAGAAAGCAGGAGTCGTGAGGACACGCGCTGTGAGCGGTCGGTTCGCCGATCTGCTCTCGCCGAAGTCGTGGATCGGCGGCATGATTCACTCGTCACCCGCACGCTTCGCGCTGCTGGTGTTCACCGGCCTGATCCTGCTCTGGACTGCCTTGCTCTCGCTCCCGATCGCGAGCCGCTCGCACGAGGTCACCCCGCTCGCCGACGCCCTGTTTACCGCGGTGTCGGCCATCTGCGTCACCGGGCTCTCGACCGTCGATATGGCGACGCACTGGTCGCTTTTCGGTGATCTGCTCATTCTCGGCGGCCTGCAGATCGGCGGCATCGGCGTGCTCACGCTCGCCAGCATCCTCGGTCTGACAGTGACGCGACGACTCGGCCTCCGTACCCGCCTGCTCGCGGCCGGCGACACCAATCCGATGCGCATGGCGAAAGGCGCATCCGAAAGCCAGGCGGTCGGTCTCGGTGAAATCGGTGGTCTGCTCGGAGCCGTGGCAACGAGCCTCGTCGTCATCGAGGTCGCGCTGACGGCGTTCATCACGCCGCGCCTCATGATGGAGGGCTACAGCTTCTGGCATGCCCTCTGGAACGGCTTCTACCTGGCGGCCTCCGCCTTCACGAACACCGGCTTCGTGCCGCTGCCGGGCGGTCTGGCCCCCTTCGAGACCGACACCTACCTGCTCTCCGTGCTCGCCGTCGGCGTCTTCCTCGGCAGCATCGGGTTCCCGGTGATCTTCGCGCTTTACCGCTACGTGATCGGCGGCGGGTGGCGCGCCCACAAGCGGCTCGGGCTCCACGCGAAGCTCACGCTCACCACCACACTCCTTTTCGTGATCTTCGGGTGGATCGCCATCGCCGGGCTCGAATTCAACAACACCCGCACGCTCGGGTCGCAGGGGCTCGGCGACACTCTCTTCAGCTCGGCGTACATGTCGGTGATGACCCGTTCGGGTGGTCTCGGCATCATGGACCCGACCGAGATGCACGGCTCGACGCTCCTCGTCATGGACATGCTGATGTTCGTCGGCGGCGGCTCCGCCTCGACCGCGGGCGGCATCAAGGTGACGACGATCGCCGTGCTGTTCCTCGCCGCGTACGCCGAGGCGCGCGGCTACCACGACATGCAGGCGTTCGGCCGTCGCATTCCGAACGAGGTGCTGCGCGTCGCGATTTCAATTCTGATCTGGGGCGCGACGATCGTGCTCGCCGCCTCCGTCGCCATCATGCAGATGACCGGCGAACCCCTCGACATCGTGCTGTTCGAGGTGATCTCGGCGTTTGGCACGTGCGGTCTAACGACCGGTCTGTCGGCGTCGATCGACGACCCCGGCAAGTACATCCTCGCCGCCACAATGTGGGCGGGCCGCGTCGGCACGGTTACGCTAGCCGCAGCGGTGGCCGCGACCAGTCGCTCCCGCATGTTCCGCCTCCCCGAAGAAAGGCCGATCGTTGGTTGATATTCGCAGTGACGCACCGGTGATCGTGATCGGTCTCGGTCGGTTCGGCGCCGCGACGGCGGGCCAGCTCGATCGTCAGGATCGCGAAGTGCTCGTGGTCGATACCGATCCGGGGCTCGTGCAGAAGTGGGCGGATCGCGTGACGCACGCGGTGCAGGCCGACGCCCGCTCGATGGAGGCGTTGAAGCAGATCGGTGCCGACGAGTTTCAGATCGCGGTCGTCGCGACGGGCGCCTCGATCGAGTCGAGCGTGCTCATCGCCGCGAACCTCGTGGATCTCGGGGTGCCTCAGATCTGGGCGAAGGCCATCTCGCTGTCGCACGGCAAGATCTTGGAGCGCATCGGCGTGCACCACGTGATCTACCCCGAGCGCGAGGCTGGCGAGCGCGTCGCCCACCTGCTGAGCGGCAGCATGCTCGACTTCATTCAGTTCGACGACAACTACGTCATCGCGAAGATGTACCCGCCGCGATCGATCCGCAATCGCACGCTCACCGAGAGTGGGGTGCGCACGCGCTACCGCGTGACGGTGGTCGGGGTGAAAACTCCGGGTCAGCCGTTCACGCACGCGACGCAAGACACCGTCGTGTCGACGCACGACCTCATCATCGTGAGCGGCACCGCCGCCGACGTGGAGCGCTTCGCCGCGATCGGGTAGGCCCTGCGGGCACGTTTCGGCCGACGTTCGCGTCGGGCGAAACCCCGCGCTACTCCCCGCGTTCGAGCTCTTCCGAACGACGCACGTTCGCGGCGAGCGCGCGATCGAAGAGGTCGGCGAGGCCGCCCTGCTGCAGCACCAGGATTGCCTGCTCGGTCGTGCCTTTCGGGCTCGTCACGTTGCGTCGCAGCGTTTCGGGCAGCTCACCACTGGTCGCCCAGAGCTGCGCGGAGCCGACGATGGTCTGCTGCACAAGCAGGCGCGCTTGGGCCTCATCGAAGCCCGCGCGCTGAGCTGCCGCCGTCATCTCTTCGGCGTAGAGGTAGAGGTAGGCCGGCCCTGACCCCGAAACCGCGGCGACAACATTGATCTGGTCTTCGCGCACAATGAGCGCTTCGCCCACCGTGGCGAACAACCGCTGCACGAGCGCAGTCTGTGCGTCGGTCGCCGCCGCGCCGCCGGCGATGCCGGTCGCACCGAGGCCGATGGTCGATGGCGTGTTGGGCATAGCTCGCACCACCGCGGTGCCTGCAGGCAGCACGGCTTCGATCGCGGCGCACGGCACACCAGCTGCCACGCTCACGACGATCGCGCCGGGTTCGAGGTCTGCGGCGATCTCGCGTGCAACGTCGACGAGCGCCCAGGGCTTCACTCCCAGCACCACGATCTGCGCTCCGCGCACCGCGGCACGATTCGCCTCGGCGTCGGTCTCCGAGGCCACCGCGGTGACGTCGACCGCCCCCGCGTAGACGTCCGCGCTCGCCTGCGAGTGCGTCGTCACGACAATCGGCCGCTCAATATCGACCTCGGGCGCGCGCAGCCCGGCAAGGATCGCACCACCCATCGAACCGACGCCGATCATGGCGGTGCGCGGCAAACGGGCGTCGGTGCGGGGATTCGTCGATTCGCTCATGATCCCAGTGTATGGAGCACCGCCGACAGAATCGGGGGCGCGGTCTTGTCCGTTTTCATACCGCTGAGATTTCGGGTGGGGTCATAGACTTGGCGCATCGCGCGGACACTCGACGTTCGCGATGGGGAGGCATCTGGAATGAGCGCGTCAGGCGGCAGTAAGGCGATCATCGCGGCACTACTCGCGAATCTCGGCATCGCCGTGACGAAGTTCATTGCTTGGGCGTTCTCCGGTTCGTCGTCGATGCTGGCGGAGGGCGTGCACTCGCTCGCCGACTCGGGCAATCAGGTGCTGCTGCTCGTCGGCGGCAAGCGCGCGCAGCAGCGCGCAGACAAAGAGCACCCGTTCGGGTACGGTCGCGTGCGCTACGTCTACGCGTTCGTTGTCGCGATCGTGCTCTTCTCCATCGGTGGCGTCTTCTCGGTCTACGAAGGCGTTTCGAAGGTGCAGCACCCGCACGCCCTCGAGGTGTGGTGGCTGCCGCTGCTCGTGCTCGCCGTCGCGATCGTGCTCGAAGGGTTCTCGCTGCGCACCGCAATCCGAGAGAGCCGCCCGCACAAGGGCAAGTCGAGCTGGCTGCAGTTCATTCGCCGCTCCAAGGCTCCCGAGTTGCCCGTCGTGCTGCTTGAAGACTTCGCGGCGATCACGGGCCTCGTGATCGCGTTCATCGGCGTCGGGCTCACCGTGCTCACCGGCAACGGTCTCTTCGACGGTATCGCGACCATCGCGATCGGCGTGCTGCTGGTCGCCGTGGCGATCATCCTGGGTATCGAGGTGAAGAGCCTGCTCGTCGGCGAGGGCGCCTCTGATGAAGACGTCGAGAAGATCGAGGCCGCACTGCTGAAGTCGCAAGACATCGGCCGCATCATCCACATGAAGACGCTGTACCTCGGCCCCGATGAGTTCATGATCGGCGCGAAGGTCGATATCGCCCCCACGAAGACCATGAATGAGGTCTCGGTGATCATCAACCTCGCCGAGCGCCGCATACGCGAGGCCGTGCCGGCGGCGCGCGTCATCTACATCGAACCCGACGTGTACCTCGACCCGAACGCGGATACGCCGTCGACGAGCTCCATCGTGATGCTCTCGAGCGACTGAGGCCCGATGGCCCGGCGCCGCACTGCACGGTGAACGACTCACCGTCCGCGCGCCACACACCGTTCACTCCGAGGCTATCGATCAGTTCCTTCCCCGACACCGCGCCCTCCTAGCGTTGGGTCACGGATCGGCTGCCGCTGCAGGCATGCCGCATGCGCCCCTCTGGGCGATCCGTCTCCCTGTATCGGAAGGAACTCCCGTGACCTCACGCGCTTTCGTGCGCTCCGCCGCCGTGATCACCGCGCTGCTCATGGCCGGCTCGCTCGCCGCATGCTCGACCGCGAGCAACGCTGAAGGCGACGCAGGCTCGTCGACCGACGCCGCCACCGCGACCAGCGCCGCAGACTTCGGCGGCCTCGATGCACTCATCGCCGCAGCTCAGGAAGAGGGCGAGCTCAACGTCGTCGCACTCCCCGAGACCTGGGCGAACTACGGCAAGATCATCAGCGGCTTCGAAGACAAGTACGGCATCACTGTCAACTCGGCTTCGCCCGACGCGTCGAGCGCCGAGGAGATCCAGGCCGCTGACAACCTCAAGGGCCAGGACACCGCTCCCGATGTCTTCGACCTCGGTGCGGCCGTCGCCCTCACCAACACCGACAAGTTCGCGCCGTACCAGGTCGAGAACTGGGATGACATCCCCGAGGGCAACAAGGAGGCCACCGGCCTCTGGGTGAACAACTACTCGGGCGTCATGTCGGTCGGCTACGACTCCGACAAGCTGCCGGAGCCCCAGGAGCTGAAGGATCTGCTCGGCGCCGACTACAAGGGCGCGGTCGTGCTCAACGGCGACCCGACGCAGGCGGGCGCGGCCTTTGCCGCAGTCGGCTCGATCTCCGCACTCAACGGCGGCGGGGTCGACGACTTCGGCCCCGGTGTCGACTTCATCACCGAGCTGCGCCAGGCCGGCAACCTGCTGACCGTCGACCCGACCCCCGCGACCATCGCCTCGGGCGAGACCCCGCTGGTCTTCGACTGGTCGTTCAACAACATCGCGGCTGCGGCCGACAAGCCGAGCTGGAAGACCACCGTGCTCGACGGACCGGCCTACGTCTCCTTCTACAACGAGGCGATCAACGCCGACGCGCCGAACCCGGCCGCCGCTCGCCTGTGGCAGGAGTGGATCTTCTCGGACGAGGTGCAGTCGCTCTTCCTCGAGGCGAACGCCGTGCCCGTGCGCGTCGACGCGCTGAAGGAGGCCGGTGCGGCCGATGAGAAGCTCATCGAGGCCGCCACCTTCGGCACCTTGAGCGACGACTGGATCACGCCCGACATGGATCAGACCGACGCCGCGAACACGCTCCTCTCCGAGCGCTGGGCTGCAGCGATCAAGTAAGTCCACTCGTGCGGTGGGGGCGCAGTCAGCCCTCACCGCACAGGTGTGTCCACCGCACCGTTCAGCGCCACGCACGCCACGCCACTCTCCCCTGCTCGGAGCTTCAGTGAAACGCTTCCTCTCCACCCTCGGGCTCGCCCCGTTCACCGTCTACATCTTCTTCTTTCTCGCCGTTCCGACCGTGCTCGCCATCGGCAGCGGGTTCTCGAACGAGAACGGTTTCACCCTCGCGAACCTCGGTGTGCTGACGACCCCTGCGACGCTCGGCGCATTCGGCGCGAGCATTTGGGTGAGCGTCGTGACCGCGCTCGTCGGCGCCGTGATCGGCGCGATCCTCTGCTGGGCGCTCGCGGCACTCCCCGAAAGCGGCCCTCTGCGCCGCGTCTTCGACGCCGCAAGCTCGGTGCTCGCCCAGTTCGGAGGCGTCATGCTCGCGTTCGCGTTTGTCGCGACCATCGGCATCCAGGGCCTCATCACGGTGATGCTGCGCGAGCGGCTCGGCGTCGACATGTATGCCGACGGCGTGTGGCTCTACGAACTGCCGGGCCTGATCCTGCCCTACGTCTACTTCCAGGTTCCCCTCATGGTCATCACCTTCCTCCCCGCGGTCATCGCACTGAAGCCCGGCTGGGCCGAGGCGGTCGCGACGCTCGGCGGCACGAGCTTCAGCTACTGGACGCGCGTCGGCCTACCGGTGCTCGCCCCCGCGTTTCTCGGCTCGCTGCTGTTGCTCTTCGCAAACGCGTTCTCGTCGTACGCGACCGCGGCAGCGCTCATCAGTCAGGGGTCGCAGATCGTGCCGCTGCAGATTCGCGCCGCACTGATCGGTGAGACCGGTGGGTCCAACTCCGCTTCGGCCGGCGTGCTCGCACTCGGCATGATCATCGTCATGACCGTCGTGATGCTGGCCTACGGCCGGCTCATGGCGCGTGCGGGGCGGTGGCAGCGATGAGCGCGCGCGTGCCCGGGCGCCCGTCGCGCCCCGTCGCCTACACCGTGATCACGGTGATCGGGCTCATCTTCATGATCCCGCTCGTCGCGATGCTCGAGTTCACGCTGCGCCAGACCGCGGGCGGCTACGGTGCCGAGCACTGGCTCGCGCTGTTCGATCCCGAGAACGCGCGCGCCTACCGCCCGCTGTTCCAGGGCCTCGGCAATTCGTTCGTGCTGGCCGCCCTGACGCTCGCGATCGTGCTCGTCGTGTTCTTCCCGACGATCGTGCTCGTGCACCTGCGATTCCCGAAGCTCGAGCGCGCCCTCGACCTGCTGACCGTGCTGCCGATCGCGATCCCCGCGATCGTGCTCGTGGTGGGCTTCGCACCGATCTACCGCGGCATCGGCACCGTGTTCGGTTCGGGCGTGTGGTCGCTCTGCCTCGCCTACGGCGTGCTGGTGCTGCCGTTCGCGTACCGGTCGATCAACTCCGATCTGCAGGGAATGGATGCGCGCACGCGCACCGAGGCCGCACGTTCGCTCGGTGCGGGGTGGATCACCGTGCTGGTGCGCATCATCACCCCCGGGGTGCGTCGCGGCCTGCTCGCCGCCTCACTGTTGACGATCGCGATCGTGCTCGGCGAGTTCACCGTGTCGTCGCTGCTCAACCGCGTGACGCTCCAGACCGCGCTGCTGCAGATCTCGAAGTCCGACCCGTTCGTCGCGGTGGCGGTATCGTTGCTCTCACTGGTCGGCGCATTCCTCGTACTTCTGCTTGTGAGCAGCACCGGTGGCGCCCCGCGTCGCCGGCGCCTGCGACGCAGCTCCCGCTCGAACCCCTCCCAGGAGTCTTGAACATGACCGAAACGCTGACCCAGACCCGTGCGGGCGCCGCGGTGCGCCTCGAGCAGGTCACCAAGGCCTACGGCTCGACCACCGTGCTGCACGGCATCGATCTGGCGCTCGAGCCCGGCGAACTCATCTGCCTGCTCGGCCCGTCGGGCTGCGGCAAGACCACAGCGCTGCGCTGCATCGCCGGCCTCGAGGAGGTCACTTCAGGGCACGTGCGCATCGGCGACGACGATGTGACGCACGTGCCGGTGAACCGCCGCGACATCGGCATGGTGTTCCAGCAGTACTCGCTCTTTCCCCATCTCACCGTCGCCCGCAACGTGGAGTTCGGGCTGGGCATGCGCAAGGTGCCGAAGGCCGAGCGCATCGCTCGCATCGGTGAGATGCTCGAAATCGTGGGCCTCGCGCACCTCGCCGAGCGCTTTCCGCACGAGCTCTCGGGTGGGCAGCAGCAGCGCGTCGCCCTGGCGCGCGCGCTCGTCACCCGCCCGCGGGCGCTGCTCCTCGATGAACCGCTCTCGGCCCTCGACGCGAAGGTGCGCGTGCGCCTGCGCGAGCAGATCCGCGCGATTCAGACGGAACTCGGCATCACGACGGTCTTCGTGACGCACGACCAGGAGGAGGCGCTCGCGATCTCCGACCGGGTCGCGGTCATGGAGGGCGGCCGCATCGCCCAGCTCGGCACCCCCGAAGACCTGTACCAGCGGCCCGCATCGCCGTTCGTCGCCGACTTCGTCGGGCTGTCGAACCAGCTCGAGGCTGTGCTCGAGGGCGATCGCGTGAACCTGCGCGGCGCGTGGCTGCCGGTGATCAGCTCTGCCGATCACGGCACGACCGGCGTCACCGGCGCCAGGGTCACGGCGTACGTGCGCCCCGAGCACGTGCGTCTTGCGGGTGCCGATACGGGTTCGGGATCAGCCGGCGAGCTCACGGCCACCGTGGTCTCGAGCGGGTTCCTCGGGCCGATCCGCCGCACCGTCGTGCAGTTCGCGGATGGCACGGAACTCGCCTCGCAGCACCCCGCCGACGCGCAGTTCCGCGCCGGCGACCGCGTCGAGGTGGCGTTCGCCCCGGAGCCGGTTACGGTCGCGCCCCGCCCGTAGCAGCGGAGCGGCTACCGGCGCTGCGCGAAGAACGCGCGCAGCAAGGCCGTCGCTTCGTCCGCGCGCACCCCGGCGACGACCTCGGGCACCGCGTGCGGCAGGCGCCCGTCGCGCAGCAGATCGTAGACGCTGCCGACGGCGCCCGCTTTCTCATCCCAGGCTCCGAAGATCACGCGCGCCAGTCGGGCGGCGAGAATCGCGCCCGCGCACATCACACACGGCTCGAGCGTGACGACCAGCGTGCAGTCGGCGAGCACGCGATCATCGAGCGCTTCGGCGGCCTGCCGGATCGCCAGCACTTCGGCGTGCCCCGTCGGATCAGGCACGTGCACCCGCGTGTTGCGACCGACACCCACCACCTCGCCCTCGGCGTTCAGCACGACGGCCCCGACCGGGATCTCACCGGCTCGCGCCGCGTCGACGGCGGCCTCGAGCGCGACGCCCATGGCGGCGTGCTCGGCCTGCGATGGAGGGATCAGCGTCACGCCAATAGAATAGGACCATGCGAGTCTTCGTTGCGGATCATCCCCTCATCACCCACAAGCTCACGGTGCTCCGCGACGCGAAAACCCCGCAGCCGACGTTCCGTCTGCTGATCGAAGAGCTGATGACGCTGCTCGCCTACGAGGCCACGCGAGAGGTGCGCGTCGAGCCGCACGAAATTGAGACCCCGGTCGCCCCGACCACGGGCGTGCGCCTGAGCGAACCGCTGCCGTTGATCGTGCCGATCCTGCGCGCCGGTCTCGGCATGCTCGAGGGAATGGTGAAGCTCGTGCCCACCGCCGAGGTCGGCTTCCTCGGCATGGCACGCGACGAAGAGACGCTGCAGCCGACGACGTATGCCGAGCGTCTGCCCGACTCGCTCGCAGGCCGCCAGTGCTTCGTGCTCGATCCGATGCTCGCCACGGGCGGCTCGCTCGCGGCGGCGATCAAGTTCCTCTTCGACCGCGGCGCCGACGACGTGACCGCGATCTGCGTGCTCGGCACTCCCGAGGGCGTCGAAGCGATTCGCGAGGCCGCCGGCGACCGCCAGGTCACCCTGGTGCTCGGGGCACTCGATCAGGGGCTCGACGAGAACGCCTACATCGTGCCGGGGCTCGGTGACGCCGGCGACCGTCTCTACGGCACCGTCGGCCACTGACCGTCGGTAACGAGCCCTACTGGGGCGCCCTCATGAGGGGGCGATCCACCGGTGCAGGGGTGCCGCGCAACGGCGAGCCGCACCCCCACCAATTTTCTGCTCGCTCCGCTTGACACGCGAAGCAATACTTTGCTTAACTTATCGTTATGCATGAGACCACTCGTCCCCAGTCCGCCTTCGAGGTGAACATTGGGCAGACCGGCATGATGATGGCCGGTCAGGGTGTCATGCGCTGTCGAATGTGCATGTGAACGTTTCCCGAATCTGATTCTGCGTCCACGTCGGTGTTCTGAACTCGAACGCCGAACCGCGGTTCATCCGGCTTTTCGTATCTGATCGAGACCGGTTCCGCTCCCCTCGCACTCCCGGCCGACACCGGCCTATCCGGGTCCGCGCACCGCTGCGCCGCACCCGAACGACAGCCTCGTAAGGAACATCATCATGAACGCCACCACCCAGACTCTTCGCGCCGCCCGCCCCGATCTCGCAGCAGATCTCGCGCCGACTCCGACCGCCGAGCGCCGCGTGCCCGACGGCACCGAGGTGCGCGGCTTCGCGCTCTACGTCGGCCTCGCCGATGACAAGATCGCCGACGGCGACCCGAAGCTCGGCGCCATCGTGACCCGCATCAAGCAGCTCGTCGCAGAGTTGGCCCCGGCCGCCGAGACCTACGCCGCCGTGGCGCTCGCCCCCGAGCACACCGGTGGTCGCGACGTCGATGTCGTGCGTCTCGCGCTCGGCGATCCCGCAGCGCACGCCCGTCAGAAGCAGCACGAAGCCGATGAGCAGGATCGCGCGGCGAGCGGCGTGATCCTCGACCTCTCGCGCAAGCGGGTGCTGCTCGACAATGTGACCGCCGCGCTCACCTTCCGCGAGTTCGAACTGCTGCAGTACCTCGTGCTGCGCGAAGGCCGCACCATCAGTCGCGAAGAGCTGATCACCGCGCTCTGGAGCGAGGGCAGCGACGAAGAGGCGCCCAGCGAGCGCACCATCGACGTGCACATCCGCCGCCTGCGCGTGAAGCTCGCGCAGTACCAGGACATCGTGCGCACGGTGCGCGGCACCGGGTATCGCTTCGACCGCCACGCCGACGTGTCGATCTTGCACACCTCGGCCCCGAGCCCCGACGCGTTCTGAGCCTTCCGCTCGGTCGCGCTCCGCGCTCCGAGCCGCCCGACATTTCGTGAAGCGGCCCGCCCTCTCCGGGAGGCGGGCCGCTTCATTTCCCGTCACGCGCGCGCAAGCATCTACCGCTCGCCCGCGAGCTGCAGTAGCCTCAGAAGCGAAAATGACCGGTCGAAGGAGAAACACCATGACGACGTTGCCACCAGAAGGTCAGCACGGACAGGGGACTGGCGGCGAGCCGACGAGCGATCCCTCAACCGTGGCGCCCGCCGCACCGACGGCGCCGCCCGCTGCACCCCAGCCACCGCAGGCTCCCCCGGTGCAGCAGCACCAGGCGCCCGCAGCACCCCCCGTGCCGCCGCAGCAGCCCGCGCAGCCGCAGTTCCAGGCCCCGCAGGCCCCGCAGGCCCCGCCCGTTCCGCCGCAGCAGCCCCAGCAGCCGGGTCAGCCCCAATACGCGGCGCCCCAGTACGGCGCCCCTCAGGCCGGTCAGACGCCGCCGCCCGGCGGCTACGCGCAGCCCGGCTACGCCCAGCCGGTCGCCGACCCGACCAGCAACGTCACGTTGAACTACTGGCTGTCGGTGTTCTTCAGTTGGATTCCGGCGCTCATCTTCTTCTTCATCGATAAGGACAAGGGCGATCAGCGCCTGTACCTCTACCAGCGCGAGAACCTCAATTTCTCGCTGCTGCGCGTGGGCGTCGGCATCGCGACGTGGATTCTAGGCCTGATCCCCTACATCGGATGGCTCCTGGCCGTCGTGCTGTGGCTCGGCTCGATCGTGCTGTTCGTGTTCCACATCATCGCCGCAGTCAAGGCGAGCGACGGGTTCCGCCGCGGCGAGCAGCCCGGCTTCATCTTCAACGTGCCGCTGGTCAAGTAAGTTCGACCGGCACGAGCAACGCCCCCGGCCCGCTGACGCGGATCGGGGGCGTTGCTCGTTTCCGGGGAGCGGCGTAGGCGATACCCTATGCCGCGAGTTCGGCGCGACGCGCGTGCAGCTGGTCGAAGGTCGCGAATGTGCTCGCGATGGGGCTGCCGGTGAAGTGGCCGACCCAGCCGTCATCGTCGTGGAAGAAGCGGATCGAGGTGAACTCGGGCGCGGTGCCCATGTCGAACCAGTGCGTGGTGTTCGCCGGCACCGACACGAGGTCACCGGGCTCGCAGTAGAGCGCGTGCACCTTGCCGTCGACGTGCAGATAGAAGACCCCGGCACCCTTGGCGAAGAAGCGGTCTTCATCGTCGTCGTGACGGTGCTCTGAGAGGAACTTCTCGCGCGACGGGCCCTTGACCTCGTCGTAGTTGGCCTGCGCCGGGCTCAAGCCGACGATGTCGACGAGCGTGTAGCCTTCGCTCTGCTTCACGGCTTCGACTTCATCGGTGTAGAGCGCGAGGATCTCTTCGAGCGTGGCGTCGTCGGCGAAGTCTTTCACCTCCCAGTGCGAGAAGCGGGCGCCAAGGCCGGTCAGCACGGCGCCGATTTCGACATCGTCGATGGTCTCGATGATGGGAGTCGTCGGGTCGGTCTCATTCCAGACGGTGAGGAGTGTCATCAGGTCCTACTCTCGGGTTCAGTACGCAAACGGGGTGATTCTGGGGTCTGGGGAGTGCGGCCGCCTCAGCGCACCGCGACGCGGTAACGAAGCAGCCATTCGGCGATCTCGAGGTGGTGTCGCGCCTGCTGCGCGGTCGCACCCCAGGCGTACATGCCGTGCCCGGCGACGACGAGCACCGGCACCTCGGGCGCGCCGTCGGCGGCACCCGCGTACACCGCGTCGAAGCGCTCGGATTCGACCGCCATGTCTTGGTGGTTCTGGATCACCGGGATGGTGACGGTCACGTCGTGGGCGGGGTGGCCGATCCCTTTCAGCATTTCAAGATCGCGAATCTCGATGCCGTCGGGCCAGTACTCGCCCGCGAGCACGGCGTCGAGGGCGTGCACGTGGAAGATCGCGTTCGCCCCGGTGCGGGCGGCGATGTGGGCGTGCAGGCCGGATTCAGCCGACGGGCGCCTGGGGTCATCGACGTCGGCAGACCGACCGTCTGCGTCGACGAGCACGACGTCGGCGTCGGTGAGCTCCGATTTGTCGAGGCCGGATGCCGTCACTGCGAGACGCAGCGGTTCACGGGCGAGCACGAGCGAGAGGTTGCCCGCGGTTCCCCGCATCCAGCCAAGGTCGGCGAACCTCGCGGCTTCGTGCGCCAGGGTCGCGCCGGCTTCGCGCAGCTGCACGGCGGTGACGGTGGCGGGTGCAGTGACGGTGCTCATCGGGTGACCTCGATCTCGGTGAAAGCGGCGACGGATGGAGCAGCGAAATCGCTGCCGGCCCAGGGCTCGCCCGCCCGGTCGAGCGCGACGACCTGCCACCCGGCGGCGAGCGCCGCGCTCACCTCGTCGGGGTGATCGGTGAGGAACAGTGCGCGCTCGGGAGCAACGTCGAGCGCTTCGGCGATGCGGTGATACGACGCGACGTCTTTCTTCGGGCCCGCATTCACGGTGTCGAACCACCCGGAGACCAGGCCCGAGAGGTCGCCGCCCGGCGCGTGACGGAACCAGGGCTGCTGCGAGGCGACCGACCCCGACGAGTAGACGGCCAGACGTACTCCACTGTCGACCCACGCGCGCAACTGCGGCGGCACGTCGTCGAAGAAATGCGACGTGATCTCACCGGCGGCGAAGCCCTCGGCCCAGATGATGCCCTGGAGAGTCTTGAGCGGCGTCGACTTCACGTCCGAGGCCATGAGGCCGCGCAGCGCCTCGGCGACGGTCGCATCATCGGCATCCGTTTCAAGGCCGATCTCGGCGATCGCCTGCGCCCGAGCCTCGCGCACGGTCGCGTCATCGCGCCCGAGCACCTCTTCGAGACGCGGGCGCGCGTAGTCGTAGAGGTCGCCGAGAATGAAGCCTGCGGCACTCGTGGTGCCTTCGAGGTCGACCACCACCACATCGGCGGTCAGAGTGAACGGCGTCGTCATGCGGCCTCCGAGTGCGGGAACAATTCGCCTGATCCTATCGCGCACCAGTGACATCTCCGTGCCGTGCGACGCCCCGCGTCACTGCACACGCGGACATTGCCGCTCAGGTGCCGTACGCCCGTCGAGCGGCTCGCCAAGCCCGCCAGCGTTCGGCGCCTCGCGCGACCGTCGCCCGGGCCCACCCGAGCAGGCGGCGCGCCCAATGGAATTCGCTGCCGAGGATGGCGAGGCCGAAGAAGACGATCAGCCAACCTGGGCCCGGCAGCGGCACCAGAATCAGCCCGATGAGCACCACCAGCGCACCAACGACGGTCACGGTGACGCGGTATGCGGCATCGAGCCAGGGACGAGTGCGGATTGCGGCGCGCAGCCGCGCAGCTCCTGCCGCAAGCCGTCGCCGGCGACGCCCGCCGAGCTCGCGGCGAGGAGTGGTCGGTGCAGACATGCGGCGAGTGTATGTCGCTTCGCTGGCAGCCCGCCGCGAGGTCGGTGTGCGCCCGCCTAGACTGGCCGCATGACTGAGCGATGGCGATCCGTGGCGACCGCAGCAGGCCTGGCCGCCGCCGACGGGTCCACCCGCCCGACGATCTTCGCCGAGATGACCGCGCTCGCCACGGCGACCGGTTCGGCGAACCTCGGCCAGGGGTTTCCCGACGCCGACGGCCCCGAATGGATTCGCCGAGTGGCGGCGGAGGCGATCCTGAACGGTGCGAACCAGTACCCGCCCGGCCGCGGCATTCCCGCGCTGCGCGAAGCCATCGCCGCGCATCAGGAGGGGCACTACGGGGTCATGGTCGACCCCGCCACCGAGGTGCTCGTGACGGCGGGGGCGACCGAGGCGCTCGCCGCAGCGCTGCTCGCGTTCGCCGGCCCGGGTGACGAGGTCGTCACGCTCGAGCCCTACTACGACGCCTACGCTGCTGCCGTCGCGCTCGCCGGCGCGACGCACGTGACCGTGCCGCTGCTTCCGGTCGACGGCGGGTTCCGCGTCGATCTCGACGCCTTCGAAGCGGCGGTCGGTGCGCGCACACGCGTGATCCTGATCAACACCCCGCACAACCCGACCGGCACCGTGCTCGCCGCCGACGAGCTCGCCCGCATCGCCGCCGCCGCGCAGCGCACCGATGCGGTCGTGCTCACCGACGAGGTCTACGAGCACCTCACGTTCGACGGGCAGCAGCACCGCTCGCTCGCCGCGCTGCCCGGCATGGCCGAGCGCACCGTCACCATCTCGTCGTCGGGCAAGACGTTTTCGCTGACCGGGTGGAAGATCGGGTGGGCCGTGGGGCCCGCGGCGCTGATCGAGGCGATCACCGCGGTGAAGCAATTTCTCACATATACCGGAGGCGCACCGTTTCAGCCCGCGATCGCGCGGGCGCTGGCCGAAGGCGATGCAGACATCGCCGCATTGCGCGGTGCGCTGGCGGATCGCAAGGACTTCTTGGTCGCCGGCCTGCGCGAGGCGGGGTTCGACGTCGTGGTGCCCGGCGGCACCTACTTCGTCTGCGCCGATGCGACGCCGTTTCTCAGCGATGAGGTGCCCGATGGTGCCGCCTTCGCCCGCGCCCTTCCGCACGCGGCCGGGGTGGCGTGCGTGCCGATCGCCGCATTCTGCCGCGACGGCTCCTCCACCGCGCGCGAGCTGGCGCCGTGGGTGCGCTTCACGTTCGTGAAAGATGCGGAGACGCTGCAGACGGCGGTGTCGCGTCTCGCCGGGCTGACCGGCAAGCGCATCGCGGAGGCCTCGCGCGCGCAACGAGCCTGATCGCCGGTTTCATCAGGGACCGAACAAGACCCGCTCTTGGCGGTCGGCCGAGGCGCTGACCCGTGTCGTGCTATGGTCTGGGATACCGGAAACCATTTAACGGATGTTCAGGAATTCGTGGCGCGGTGAATCGTACATTGAGACGGAACAGAAATTCTCTGCTGTGTCGCACGACGAAACCGGCATCGCTGACGGCCCGCGTCGTGATGCGCACCGCACAGAACACCCGCCAATGAAGGAGGAGCTGTGCACACCACGCTCGAACGACGACTCGGAGTGACCGGAATCGTCTTTATGGTGATCGCCGCCGCGGCGCCGATTACCGTCGTCGCCGCGAATTTCCCGATCATCATCTCGATCTCGGGGTCGATCGGTGCACCGACGATGATTCTCGCGGCGACCGCAATTCTGCTGCTCTTCTCCGTGGGGTACGCCTGGATGACGCCGCGCGTGCCCGACGCCGGCGCGTTCTACTCGTATGTGCACCGTGGCCTCGGGCGCCGCGCGGGCCTCGGCACCGCAGCGATCGCCGTGCTGTCGTACGTACTGCTCACCGTCTCGATGACCTGCTACCTCGGCGTGCAGGCCGGCAACCTGATCGAGCTCTGGCTCGGCGTCGCTCCCCCCTGGTGGGCGACCTCGGCCGTGATGCTGCTCATCGTCGGGCTGCTCGGCTACCGCGACATCGAGCTGTCGGCGAAGGTGCTCGGCGTCGTGCTCGTGCTCGAGGTCATCGCCGTGCTCGCGATCGACCTCGGCGTGCTGTTCTCGGGGGCCGAGCTCTCGACGTCTCCGTTGAACCCCGTGGAAGCGTTGCAGGGCGCCCCGGGTCTCGGCCTGCTGTTCGCGTTCCTCGGGTTCTTCGGGTTCGAGGCCACGGCCGTATTCCGCAACGAGGCGAAGGATCCGGATCGAACCGTGCCCCGAGCCACCTACGTCGCGGTGATCTCGATCGGTGCCCTCTATTTCATCTCGTCATGGCTCGTCATCGTCGGCATCGGACCCGATGACGCCGTAGCCGCCGCGACCGACGCGCCAGACCGCGTCGTCATCGGCCTCGCGGCGAACGTCATCGCGCCGATCGTCGGCGACATCGTGCAGGTGCTCGTCGTGACCAGCATGTTCGCCTGCATGCTGTCGTTCCACAACATCGTGACCCGCTACCTGTTCACTCTGGGCCAGCGCGGCGTGCTCCCTGCATCGCTCGCAGTCGTGCACACGCGGCACCGCGCCCCGTCGGCCGCGTCGCTCTGGGTGAGCATCGTGACCTCGGTCGTCGTGCTGGTGTCGGCACTCGCGCAGCTCGATCCGGTGCTCGAAATCTACACCTGGTACTCGGGTGCCGGTGCGCTCGGCGTCATCTGGATGATGACACTGACGAGTGTCGCGGTACTCGCCTTCCTGCGGCGCGAACGCGGGCGAGCACCGGCGTCGCCCTGGGTCGCCATCGCGTCCGCGCTCGGCGGCCTCGGGCTCGTCGGGGTGCTGGCGATCTCGATCAGCAACTTTCCCGTGCTCGTCGGCAGCAACGTCTCGGCATTCGTCTGGGGTGCGATCCTACTGGTGGCCTTCGTTATCGGGCTCTTCCTGCCGCACCGCGCTGGCACCCTCACGACCCCCGTCGAGGTGCTTCGCGACGGGGCGCGCGACGACACCCGCAACACCTCGGTGTAGGTCTCAGCGATGCCTTCGAGCCGGGCTCAGTCGGCGAGCTCGAGCTGCGCGCAGTCGAGTTCGAGGGCCGCGACGCGCAGCAGGTTGCGGAGCGGCCACGACTCTTCGATCGCCGAGTTGCGGCCGATGATGTGCAGCGCGAGACCGTCTTCGAGCGCGAGCAGCGATGCCGCCACCCGCTCGGCGTCGGCATCGGCCGCGAAGACCCCCGTGCGCTGGCCCGCCGAGATGATGCGCGCGTATAGCGCGTGCTCCGAGACCCACAGGTTGCTCATGATCTCCGCGTGCGCCGCATCGCGTCGGGCCAGGCCGTGGAGTTCGAAGAGGGGAGCGATCAGTTCGGGATCGACCCCGGGCGGCAGGCCCGCTCGCGCGCAGGCACGGAGCTGCCCGATCGCGTCATCCGCTTCGCGCACGAGGGCAGCGCGATGCCCGAAATAGTCGTCGACCAGATCGCGATGCACGTGGAGCACCAGATCCGCCTGATCGGGGTAGTGATACGAGACCAACGGAGCCGAGACGCCCGCAGTCGCCGCCAGACGGCGCACCCGAATGCCCTCCACGCCGTGCTCGGCGATGACGAGCCTGGCCGCAGCCAACAGCTTCGCCTTGCCCAGACCCGGGCGTCCGGGCCCTCCTTCGGGTGTCGCCACGCGCACTCCTTTTCGCACCATTCGCACCTACTCAATCACACCGCCGCACCGCGCGTTCGGCATGACTCGCGTCGCGCGCTTCGCGGCGACGCCCCCCCCCCCCGATGAAAGGACTCCTGATGGCACACCTCCGCATCACCGATCTGCGCGGCACCGACACCGCGCACCGCTACGCCATTCCTCGCGCCGCGACGAGCTTTGCGAGCGCCACCGATGCCGCGGCCCAGATCATCGCCGATGTGCGCGCCCGCGGCATCGACGCCGTGCGCGAGGTCACCGCGCGCTTCGATCGCGTCGAGATTGATCGCTTCCGCGTGCCCCAAGCAGCGATCGATCGCGCGTGGGCCGAGGCCTCCGACGACGTGCGCGGCGCGATCTCGCTGGCGATCGAGCGCGTCACCGCCGGGCATCGCGCCCAGCTGCCCACATCGGTCACGACCGAACTCGCGACGGGCGCCCTGGTGCACCAGCGCTACCTGCCCGTGCGCCGCGTCGGCCTCTACGCCCCCGGGGGGCTCGCCGCCTACGCCTCAAGCGTCATCATGAACGTGATCCCCGCACAGGTCGCAGGAGTCACGTCGATCGCCGTCGTCTCGCCACCGAACGCCGACACCGGTGTGCCCGCCGACGCCGTGCTCGCGGCCTGCGCGGCCTTGGGCGTCACCGAGGTCTACGGCATGGGCGGGGCCCAGGCGATCGCCGCGCTCGCCTACGGCCTCCCCGATGCCGGCGACGGCACCCCACTCGAGGCCGTCGACGTGATCACCGGGCCGGGCAACGTCTTCGTCGCCGCGGCGAAAAACCTCGTGCGCGCCGACGTGGGCATCGACGCCGTCGCGGGGCCGACCGAGATCATGATCGTCGCCGATGCGCACGCCAACCCGCGATTCGTCGCCGCAGACCTGCTGAGCCAGGCCGAGCACGACCCCAACGCGGCCAGCGTGCTCGTCACCGACTCGGAGGAGCTCGCGGTTGCCGTGCACACCGAGCTCGCCCAGCTGCTCCCTCGCACCGCGCACGCCGAGCGCGCCGGGATCGCGCTGGAAGCCCCGCAGTCGGGCATCGTACTGGTCGACACCATCGACGACGCGGTCGTCATCGCAAATCGCTACGGCGCCGAACACCTCGAGATCCACACCGAACGCGCCGCCGACGTGGCCGCCACGGTGACGAATGCCGGCGCGGTCTTCGTCGGCGAATGGTCACCCGTCTCGCTCGGCGACTACTGCGCCGGGTCGAACCATGTGCTGCCGACCTCGGGCACCTCGCGCTTCACCTCGGGGCTCAGCGCCCTGACCTTCCTGCGCCCGGTGCAGTTCATCGAGTACTCGCGCGATGCCCTGGCCGAGGTATCGGCGCGCGCCGTGCACTTCGCGGAAGCAGAGGGGCTCCCGGCCCACGGCGAGGCCGTGAGCGCGCGCTTCGCCTGAGGGCGAGCGCGCGCTCACGGCTTACGCGTCGACGAGGTAGCGGCTGTATGCCGGAACGGTGAGGAAGGTCGGGAAGTCCTCGCCGAGTGCGACATCGGCGAACAGCGTCGCCGCATCGGCGAACCGATCGCCATCGGTGCGCGCGAACCCCGCAACCGCTTCGTCCACGAGTTCGGCGACCCACTCCCGCGTGATGCGGGTGCCCTCGGCGGTCTGCTGATCCTGGTGAATCCACTGCCAGATCTGCGACCGACTGATCTCGGCCGTCGCCGCGTCTTCCATCAGATTGTCGATCGCGACGGCGCCGTGGCCGCGCAACCAGGCCTCGATGTAGCGCAGACCGATCGACACGTTCTCACGCACGCCGGCGTCGGTGATCTCGCGGCCGATGTGCACGTCGAGCAGCTGCGCCGCAGTCACGGAGACATCATCGCGCTGGCGATCCACCTGGTTGGGGCGATCACCGAGCACCGCGTCGAACTCCGCCCGGGCCACCGGGATGAGATCAGGGTGCGCGACCCAGGTGCCGTCGAAGCCGTCACCCGCCTCGCGTCGCTTGTCGGCCTGCACCTTCTCTTCGGCGCGCGCGGTGACCTCAGGGTCGCGACGGTTCGGAATGAACGCACTCATGCCGCCGATCGCGTGCGCGCCGCGCTTGTGACAGGTCTGCACCAGCAGCTCGGTGTACGCCCGCATGAACGGCACCGTCATGGTGACCTCGCTGCGATCCGGAAGCACGAAGCGAGCGCCGCGGCCGCGGTAGTTCTTGATGATCGAGAAGATGTAATCCCAGCGGCCCGCGTTCAGGCCGGCGATGTGATCCCGCATCACGTAGAGAATCTCGTCCATCTCGAACGCCGCAGGGAGCGTCTCGATCAGCACTGTCGCGCGGATCGTGCCGTGGGGCAGGCCGAGGGCCTCCTCCGTGTAGGTGAACACGTCGTCCCAGAGCTTCGCCTCCTCGCTCGACTCGAGCTTGGCGATATAGAAGTAGGGGCCGCGGCCACGCGCGACGAGCTCCTGCGCGTTGTGGAACGCGTACAGGCCGAAGTCGACCAGGCTGCCGGAAGCCGCGCCGGCGCGACCGTACGCGTCGGTGAAGCGCAGGTGCTTCTCGACCAGGTGCCAGCCGCGCGGGCGCATCACGATGGTCGGCGTGCGCTCCGCGGTGACCCGGTACTCCTTGCCCTCGGGGCTCGTGTACGCGAGCTGTTCGCGAATCGCGTCGAAGAGCGAAAGCTGGCCCCCGATGACGTTGTGCCAGGTCGGGCTCGTCGCGTCCTCCTGATCGGCGAGCCAGACGCGTGCGCCCGAATTCATGGCGTTGATGGTCATCTTCGGGTCGGTCGGGCCCGTGATCTCGACCCGGCGGTCTTCAAGGCCCGGGCCGGCCCCGGCCACACGCCACGATGCGTCTTCACGAATCGAGCGGGTGTCGGCGCGGAACTTCGGGTCGCGGCCGTTGCCGATCTCGTACCGGCGGCGCTGCCGATCTGCGAGACGCTCGTGGCGGATGCTCGCGAAGCGAGCGTGGAGCTGCGTGACGAACTCCAGCGCTTCGGGGGTGAGGATCTCTTCGCTGCGGGCGAAGGGGCGGCCCAGCACCTCGATGCGGGCGTCAATGGCGAGTGCGGTTTGGCTCACGATGCTTCATCTCCTGCTTCGGTGCGGTGGGGATCCACCGGCGAATGTGTGGCTACATCACTCATCGTGCGCCTCGCTCGAACCAGCGCGCCGAGAAAGCCCCCCGGAAGTTGCCGTGTACTTCTCGCGAAGAGAAGAGCCGGGATTTATCTCACCCTGTCGGGTGCTTTTACGGATTTCGCCACAGTCGAGCCCCTGGAGTGCACGATCCTTCTGAATCGCAGAAATAGTGCGTGATTTTCAGCAGGATTCCCGGTGACCGGCGCTTCCTCGGCATGGATGGTGGAACTACATCACGCATTTCACAGGCAAAGAAGGTTGTACCGTGACTCATTTCCAAGACACCGTCGCTGCGATCGAAGCGCTCAAGGGCCAGACCGGCGGCACCTGGGACGCCATCAATCCCGAGCACGTCGCCCGCATGCGCGCGCAGAACATCCTCACCACCGGGCTGCAGATCGCGCAGTACACGGCCGACATCATGCGTCGCGACATGGCCGAGTACGACGCCGATGCGAACGTCTACACCCAGTCGCTCGGCGTGTGGCACGGTTTCATCGGCCAGCAGAAGCTGATCTCGATCAAGAAGCACCTGCAGAGCACCAACAAACGCTACCTCTACCTGTCGGGGTGGATGGTCGCCGCGCTGCGCTCCGAGTTCGGCCCCCTGCCCGACCAGTCGATGCACGAGAAGACGGCCGTGCCGGCACTCATCGAAGAGCTCTATACCTTCTTGCGCCAGGCTGATGCCCGCGAGCTCGACCTGCTCTTCACCCAGCTCGATGACGCTCGCCGGGCCGGCGATGACACCGCCACCGACTTCATCCAGTCGCAGATCGACAACTTCGAAACCCACGTCGTGCCGATCATCGCCGACATCGACGCCGGGTTCGGCAACCCCGAAGCGACCTACCTGCTCGCGAAGAAGATGATCGAGGCAGGCGCCTGCGCGATCCAAATCGAAAATCAGGTCTCTGACGAGAAGCAGTGCGGCCATCAAGACGGCAAGGTCACCGTGCCGCACGAGGACTTCATCGCGAAGATCAACGCCGTGCGCTACGCGTTCCTCGAGCTCGGCATCGACAACGGCATCATCGTCGCCCGCACCGACTCGCTCGGTGCGGGGCTCACCCAAAAGCTCGCCGTCTCGCACGCGCCCGGCGACCTCGGCGACCAGTACAACTCTTTCCTCGACACCGAAGACGTCGCCGACATTCAGCTCGGCACCGGCGACGTGGTCATCGAACGCGACGGCAAGCTGGTGCGCCCGAAGCGCCTGGCAAGCAACCTCTACCAGTTCCGTGCCGGCACCGGCGAGGATCGCGTGGTGCTCGACTGCATCACCTCACTGCAGCACGGCGCCGACCTGCTGTGGATCGAGACCGAGAAGCCGCACGTCGAACAAATCGCCGGCATGGTCGATCGCATTCGCGAGGTCGTGCCGAACGCGAAGCTCGTGTACAACAACAGCCCGTCGTTCAACTGGACGCTCAGCTTCCGCAAGCAGGCCTACGAGGCACTCGTCGCGGCGGGCGAAGACGTCTCGGCGTACAGCTTCGACAACCTGATGAGCGCCGAGTACGACGGCACCGAACTCGGTCGCCTCGCCGACGAGAAGATTCGCACGTTCCAGCGCGACGGCTCGCAGCGGGCCGGCATCTTCCACCACCTCATCACGCTGCCGACCTACCACACCGCGGCACTGTCGACCGATAATCTCGCGAAGGGCTACTTCGGCGACGAAGGCATGCTCACCTACGTGCGCGACGTGCAGCGCGAAGAAATTCGTCAGGGGATCGCCACCGTCAAGCACCAGAACATGGCGGGCAGCGACATCGGAGACAACCACAAGGAGTACTTCGCCGGCGACGCGGCGCTGAAGGCCGGCGGCGCCGAGAACACGATGAACCAGTTCAGCTGATCGCTGCCGGCTGGGGCGCTCGGGCGACCCGCACCGCGCGTACCCCGCGCCTACACCGCGCGTACCCCGCATGGATCGGTGTCACTTTCTGCGGCAATTCCTGCCGATTCCGAACAGAAAGTGACACCGATTCGTGTTTGTCCCGGGCGCAGGTGTCCGCTTCCCTGATTGTTCTGGTTGCACAGCTGATGCATATCCATTCACAATGAACCATGAGCACCATCGTGAACGCCGATAACTTCGTGACCGCAGAGACTGCTCGCATGTTTCATGATCTGCAACGAGACGCCGGCGGCGTCAATCGTTTCTCGCACAACCGGGCTCCGGCCGCGATCGACAAGCAGACCGTGATCCGCCTCAATCGCGACACGCTGTACAGCTTCGCCGTCGTTGATGTCACACAGGGTGCCACACTCTCGATTCCCGAGCACGGCGATCGATACCTCTCCGCGATGATCGTCAACGCGTCGCACCACATTCTCGATACCTTCCACGACCCCGGCGAGTACCCGCTGCACGCAGATCGCTACGGCTCATCGCACGTCACCATCGGCGTACGCACACTCGTCGATCCGAACGACCCCGCAGACATCGCGGCCGTCGCGCAGATTCAAGACGGTCTCAATGTTCACGCCGCCTCGGCGCATCCGTTCACGCTCGAAGAGTACGACTCGACGTCCTTCGACGAGACGCGGTCGGCGCTCCTCGCACTCGCGAGCCGCCTCACCGGGTTCGACCGCATGTTCGGCACCCTCGCAGAAACGGAACCCGTGCACCACTTGATCGGCACCGCCGCCGGCTGGGGCGGGCTGCCCACCCGCGAGGCCACATACTTCGGGGCGAACCCGCGTGTTCCCCGTGGCAGGTACGAGCTCACCGTGCGCGACGTGCCCGTCGACGGATTCTGGTCGATCTCCGTCTACAACGAGCTCGGTTACTTCGAACCGAACCCGTCTGACACCTACACCGTGAACAACATCACCGCGGACAAGAACTCCGACGGATCAATCACCGTCCGCTTCGGGGACTTCCCCGCGGGGACGCCCAACGTCATCCACACTCCTGAGAAGTGGAACTACCTGGTTCGCCTGTATCGTCCTCGCACCGAGATTCTCGACGGGAGTTGGGTCTTTCCATCGATATCCGCGGTGCCGGCGAGCGACTGACGGCGTTCGATACGGGCCGCCCCTGCGAATCCGTGTCAGTTTGTGCTCTCGAGACGGCCAACTGAAGCTCTGAGGCGACACTTTTTGACACTGATTCACGCAGCTCCCGCAGGGGATACCCAGCAACGCAGAAGGTCCCGTCGCAGTGCGACGGGACCTTCTGTCTTGGCGGAGGATAGGGGATTTGAACCCCTGAGGGCGTGAACCCAACACGCGTTCCAGGCGTGCGCCATAGGCCGCTAGGCGAATCCTCCTCACTGGCCGAAGCCAGCGCGATCCAGTCTAGCGTGTTCTCACCACTGGTCAGAACCGAGGTCATCACTCCGTCTCGATCGACCTGACTGCACCACAGAGGGGCACCTCATTCAGGGCGGATGTGATCCCGTGAGAACCCTGAGCAGATCTGAGAAAACGTGGCCGAACTTGAAAGTAACAGAAAGGTAACGCATACTGGTTGAGGCGCACGGGCCACCGCCCGGCGCTTTTTGTTGGAAAGTCCGGAGTTTTACGAGTGAATTTATCTGCCAAGGCGTTCGTTGTCGGCCTGGTATCCACGGTTACCTTCGCCCTCGGCGCAGCACCCGCGGTAGCCGACGCGCCTCTTGAGGACTTCTCCTCCCCCGCCGCTTCCGTTCAGCCCGCCACCGCGGTGTCGCAGCAACTCGACACGACCGCCGAGGCACTGGCCGGCACCTCGATCGATTCGGTCCTCGAGATCGAAGAGGTCTCGAAGGTTCCCCACAACTACGACGTCAAGGCCGCCATCGCGCTCGCGAAGAGCGAGGTCGGCACGAGCCGCCCCACGGGCTGGAGCGCCCCGGGTGAGTGCATCATGTCGGCACAGCGTTGGCTGCTCGCCGGCGGCGCCGCTTGGACCGGCAGCGGCGACCCCGTCAACAACTACAAGGGCGCCACTCGTATGACGCTCGCCGACGCTGACGCGGGCGACATCATCCAGTACGAGTACACCTCGTCCCCCACTTCTTGGGTCACCGGCGTGCACACCGTGCTGATCACCGCAGTGAACGATGACGGCACGTTCGATATCGTGCAGTCGAATAGCCCCGGCGGCTCCGGTCTCGTAACCGAAGAGACCAACTGGACCCCGGCTCCCCCGGCAGGCTTCACCGCCGCCGTGTGGCGCTTCTAAGTCGGCGGACCACCGACGATTTCGCGAGAGGTCCGCGCCCACTGGGGTGCGGGCCTCTCGCGTCTCCACGCGACTTCGGTGAGCAACGAAGGATGTTGCGCCCGCAGCTCACCGCTGCCGGTCGAGCGCGTTCGCATAGACCGCGAGCATCTCCGCGCTGCGTGCCGACTGCAAAAAACGCGCCGACGTTTCGACCGAGACACGAAGCGTCTCGCCGGCGCTCGCGTCGGCGAGAACCGTGACGGCCTCGCGCAGCGTCTCTGCCAGCGCGTTCACGCTGCGGTCGGCAACCAGCCACTGCGGAGTCACCGCGACGTCCTGCGCGATGTTTGGGTCGCAAAAGATCGTGGGTGTGCCGAGCGCCGCGGCTTCGAAGGGGGTAAGCCCCTGGGTTTCGAAGCCGACGGAGGTCTGCACGAGCGCATCCGCGTCACGGATCGCTGCGAGTGCCTGGGAGTACGGAACGGGCCCAGGAATCGTGACGCGATCGGCGAGGCCCAGGTCGGCGATGCGCTGCTGCACGCGGGGCAGCAGCAGACCGGCGCCGTGCAAGGCGACATCGGCATCGATGCCCGATGCCGCAATCGCATCGATGAACTCGAGTACCCGCTTCTCGTGACTCATGCGCCCGAGCCACACGAGCTTCGGCCTCGTGCGCGGTGAGCGGGGCTGTTCACGGATCTCGGTGATCGCATCATCATCGACACCGCCTGCAGTGACCCGCACCGACTCCGCCACTCCGCGCGCGACGAGCTCATCGGCGAAATGCTGTGACGGCGCCGTAACGATCGCGGCCTCGGCAGCGATCTCGGCGAGGTAGCGCCAGGCGCCGCGCGCCGCAGGCGAAACGGCACCACGGGGGCGCCTCAGCGCCAGGGCGCGCCATCCGCGCAGGCCGGCGAACGCGACGGGCGCGAGCGGGGTCACTGCACGCGTGCCTGCGTCAACGTGATTGTGCATCGTATGCACGATCGGCACCCCGAGCCCGCGCGCCGCACGAATGCCGATGAGAGCACCCCAGAAGTCACCCTGAATGTGCACGAGATCGACCGGAGGGAACGCCGCGAGTGCACTCGCCAGAAACCGATCCGTGCGACGCCCCGGCCACGAGATGCCGTACTCGCGATCTGCGGTGATCGCCCGCGACGGCAAGTCGATGTACGCCCGGCGATCCTGCCCTGCCGTCGTATAGCCCGGCCGTTGCAGCGCCGGGGCCGCGATCGTGACCCGGTGCCCCTGCTGCTCGAGCGCGTGCCGCTGCAACCGAATCGCCACTTGAACCCCGCCGAGCGACTCGGCGTGCTGGTCGGTGACGATGAGCACGTGCACGGTCAGGCCCGAGCGTCGCCGCGGTAGAGGCCCTCGAACGTGTCGAGGGTGCGATCGATGTCATGCACCTGCACGGCGTCGAGCGAGGCCTGCTGCATCGTGCGGTAGTCGTCGGCCGAGAGCGACAGAATGCGGCGGATGCGGCTCGCGAGCTCACGGTCGTTACCCGGCTGGAAGAGGTAGCCGTTCTCCCCATCGTGCACGAGGTGGGGCAGCGCCATCGCGTTGGCAGCGATGATCGGCAGCCCCGATGCCATCGCCTCCATCGTCGCAATCGACTGCAACTCGGCGATCGATGCGATGGTGAAGATACTCGCGTGCGTCAGATGCGCCCGCAGTTGCTCATCGGTGACACGACCGGTGAACTCGACGCGATCCGCGATGCCGAGGTCGGCCGCAAGCTTTTCGAGGTTCTTGCGCTGGTCACCGTCGCCGACGACGGTGAAGTGCACGTCGAGCTCGGCATCGAGGCGCGGGATCGCCCGGAGAATCACATCGATCTCCTTTTCGAGCGTGACGCGACCGACGAACACGAGTCGGTTGGCCGTGCGCGGGGTGAGGTCGGCCGTGTAGTTCGAGGCACGGAGCCCACAACTCACCGGCAGCACGCCGCGACGATGCGTGCTGCGCTCGAGAAAATCTGCGGCGCGGCGGGTCGGCGTGGTCACCGCGGAAGCGAGGCGCAACACGCGATCGGCGGCGTTCCAGCCCCACCGCACGAACAGGCGCTTCGCCTTCTCGGGCAGCAGGGTGAAGTCGAGCACATTCTCGGGCATGACGTGGTTCGTCGCGACGATGCGGATGCCGCGCTTCGATCCCTCGATGGCGAGCGCGCGGCCGATGACGATGTGCGACTGGATGTGGATCACATCGGGCCGCACGCGATCGAGCAGCTTGCGGGCGTACCCGCGTGCGCGCCACGGCAGCACGAATCGCAGCCAGTCATGCGGATACCAACGCCAGCTCGCCCAGCGGTGCACCGTCATCTGCTCGCCCTCGATGGTTTCGGCAAATGACCCCGTGCGATTGTGGCGCTTCGAAGGCGCGACGACGTGCACATCGTGCCCCCGTTGCACGAGACCGGCGGCGAGGCGTTCGGCAAAGCGGGCCGCACCGTTCACATCGGGCAGAAAGGTGTCGCAGCCGATGAGGATGCGAAGCGGTGCCGGGCCTTCTGGGGTGCTCACGGTGCGCGGGGTTCCTTCGGTCGATGCTGGTACGAGCCCGCACGGCACGCCGCGCGGGAGCCGCGCGATAATGCGCGACGAGCTGCGCCCAGTCTACAAAGCGTGCATCCGAACGGGCTTGAGGCTCGGCGGCGTCATCGAGCCCCGCCGCGCCTGAGCTTCACTCGCCAGTGCGCCCGCCCGCACCGCGCCCACCGCGCGCGTGCGGAATGTAGCGCGGGATCCACCGGGCGAACCCCACCGCTCCGAGTACCGCAAGCGCTCCGGCGGCGCCGCTCGCGAGCGGCAGCGACGCAACCGCGATACCCGAGATCGCGAGTGGAGCAACGGCTCCACCGAAATCGGTCAGCGTGCGCCATGCCGCGAGGAACGGGGCCGGATTTCCTTGCGGAGCGAGATCGGCGCCGAGCGTCATGTTGATACCGCTGGAGAGCCCGTTGCCCAGCCCAACGACGACGGCGACCGCGAGCAGCCAGTATCCGGCACCCGGCAGATCGTGGCTGATCGACAGCACCCCGAACCCGACGGCCATCACGATCGTGGCGGGCAAGCTCGCCCACAGGCGCCCGTAGCGGTCCATAACCTGACCGCTCGTGTAGAACAGTGCGAAGTCGACCGTTCCTGAGATACCCACGACGAGCGCCACCTGCGTGGCGTCGAGCCCGATCGAGACTCCCCAAAGGGGCAGCAGCACATCGCGGATCGAGCGCATACCCGCAAGAATCGCCGAGGCGCCTCCCACACGCAGCAGCGCCGCCCCACCGTCGCGCATCGCTCCCCAGACCCCATCGCGGGGAGGCGCCGGGAGAGATCCCGTATCCGTGAGCGTGGGTGGCGTCGAGACGACGATGCGTTCGGGGTCGGGCGCGAATGCGACGAGCGCGGCAGCGAGGATCAGGCAGACGACGAACGCCCATACCGGCGATTCATGGTCGGCGGTGAGCGCGATCAGCCCCGCCGCGGCGAACGGCCCGGCGAAGCGACCGAGACGGTTCGTGCCTCCGAGCAGCGACAGCGCGCGAGCCCGATAAGCGATCGGTACCCGGCTCGTCATAAACGAGTGGCGGGCGAGCCCGAAAGCCGCACCGGCGAAACCGATCACGAACACCGCGAGCCCGAGTAGCGCGGGGTTCGGAGCGAAGGCGATTCCGAACGCCCCGAGCAGCGCGACGCCCGCCGCGATCAGCATCGCGGTGCGCTCCCCCGCTCGCGCGACCACCCAGCTCGCAGGCAGGTTGCCGAGCACCTGCCCGACGACGGCAGCCGACGCGATCACACCCGCGAGCCCGATGCCGGCCCCCATCTGCACGGCGATGACGGGCACGAGGGGCAGGATCGCGTACTCACCGAGCGAGAACAGCACCGAGGGCCCGTAGATGCTCGGGGCCAATTTCCGAAGAAATGCCGGTGCTGAGTTCGTCATGTGAGTTCCAGGGTAACGCCGACGGTGGTCGCAGTACGCACTGTGGCCCGCCCTTTGATGCGTTTACGCACAGGGCGTTTGATTTCTGGTGCTGATCGCCTGGGTCTTGGACGATGGTGCGGTGCCCCAGACCCACTCAGATGCTGCCGTGAAGATCGGCCGGCGCGTGCGCGAGGTGCGCCATCGGCTGGGTATTTCGCTCGAAGATCTCGGCGAGCTGGCACAGATCAGCTGGACCAGTATCGGCAAGATCGAGCGGGGCGTGTCGAGCCCGACCGCGGAGTCCCTGGTGCGTATCGCTACCGCGCTCGAGGTCGATCCCGGCGCATTTCTCACCGGCATCACCGCCGACGACTACGGCACCCGAGCCCACCAGGTCACGGTGCGCGATTTGATTCGGGCGCGGGCGGGCGACGATCGTCGCCGCGGAGCCTGAGACGCACGGTCACCGACGACGTGCCGCCAGCACTGTGAAGGTTGCTGTGCGCGCGAGCTGCTGCGCAGACCCGATCTCACGCTCGACGAGCGGCCGGTAGTTCAGGTGAGAATTGAAGACGAGCCGCAGTTCGCCGCCCGGCGCCAATGCACGACGGCATGTTCTGATGAGTCGCTGACCGACACCGGAGTGCACCGTGGCGCCCGTGTGAAACGGGGGGTTCAGCATGATCAGGTCCGCCCACCCGTCAGGCACAGCTTCAAGCGCGTCGGCCCGCCGAACGACGATGCGATCAGCCACCCCTGCCGCGTCAGCGGTTGCACGAGTGGCCGCGACCGCAGCCTTGGATTGATCAGTCGCGATCAGCCGAGCCGTCGGAAAGGCGCGCGCGGCCGCGACCGCGAGCACCCCGTTGCCGCACCCGAGGTCGACGATCTGCGCCGCCACGGGTGGCGTGGCCACGAGCGTGTCGAGCAGCAGGCGGCTGCCGTGGTCAAGCACCGGCCCGCCGAAGGTCGACCCGAAGGCAGCGATCCGGAAGTCGAGCGCCGCATCATCACCCCAGCGCGGCAGGAGCGCAAGCGAGTTGTCAGCCGCGATCGGTCGCGGTGAACTCGCGGTGAGCACCCGCGATTTGCGCCAGCCGAGCCCGGCGGACACGTCAGCGAACGAGCGGGCCAGCACGTCGTTCATGGTGCGCGTCATGTGTTTCACCCGGCCCCCGGCGAAGACGCGCACGTCAGGAGCAGCCCAGCGGGCGATCGCGGTCGCGATCTCATCGAGCGCGTCGAGCCCTCGGGGCAGCTGCAGCAGCACGAGTCGCGCCCCGGAGAGCAGCTCGGGGCCGAGTTCGTGAGCACTATAGGTGTCGGAGAACCCGAGTCGCTCGGCGTTCTGCGCGAGCGCGCGCTCACCGAGCAACGGGTCTTGGTGGGTACGGATCGCCGTCGCTCCGAGCGCCGCGAGCCCCAGGGTGAGCGCGCCGTGTCGATCACCGATGACGACGATCGTGCCGGGTACTGCGAAACGTTCGGGTGCTGCGGTCGCGGCGGTGCGCACGATGAGGTGGTCTGCGGCATCGTATGCCTGCAGCTCTTCGGCGTCGAAGTCGGGCTCGCGCGTGAGCTGCGTGAACAGCGCGGTCAGCGTCTCATCGATGAGTGGCTGGTTCTCGCCCGGTGCCGCAGCGTGTATTCCGGTCACCGGATCGGGCTGCGAATCGGCACTGCTCACGGGTGCCACACGACGACTTCAGCGTTGCGACGCACGCGCGTACCGCGCTTCAGCGTTACCACTTCGCCGCCGGCCGAGCCGGCCGCGAAGACGCGTCGGTCGGGGCGCTGCAGACGCTCTTCCGTGACCGCCCGTTCGAGGTCGCGCACGCGCCCTTCGAGTTCGCGTACGCGGTCTTCCAACTGCAGCACGCGACGGATGCCTTCGAGGCTCAGGCCCTCCGCTGAGAGTCGAGCTACTTCGCGCAATCGGGCGACATCGTGCAGGGAATAGCGACGCGTATTGCCACGGGTGCGCTGCGGGGACACCAGGCCGATGCGGTCGTACTGCCGCAGGGTCTGCGGGTGCATCTCCGCGAGCTCTGCGGCTGCGGCGATCGCGAAGACCGGTGTGAAGCGGTCCATCTGCGGAAGCGCCATGATGCTCACCTGCTTTCTGTACGTCGATGTGGCGCAAGGCGCGAGGCGCGGTACGAGTGCATGTCTCGATACCGCGCCTCGCCCCATTGCATGTTCGGGTTACCCCTTCGCCCTCGCGAGCAAATCTTCGCGAGGGTTCTCCTGCGGTTCGACGGCACGAAACGCTTCGAGCGCCTCGGTGGCTTCGGCTGACAGGTGCGACGGCACGACGATCTGCACTTCGGCAAGAAGGTCGCCGGTTCCCTTGGAACTCGAAACTCCGCGACCCTTGACGCGCAGCACCCGACCGCTCGGGGTTCCGGGCTGCACCTTGAGCTTCACCGGGGCTCCGCCGAGCGTCGGCACCTCGACGGTCGCGCCGAGCGCGGCCTCCGAGAACGTCACTGGCAGCTTGAGGCGCAGGTTTTGGCCGTCGCGCTCAAACACGGGGTGCTTGCGCACGCTCACCGTCAAGATGATGTCGCCCGCCGGCCCACCGGTGGGGCTGGGCTCGCCCTTGCCGCGCACCTTAATCTTCTGACCGTCGGCCACGCCCGCGGGAATCTTGACCTTGACGGAGCCGGTGGACGCCTGCAGCGTCACGGTCTTGCCCTGCACCGCAGTTTCGAAATCGAGCGTCGTCGTGGCCTGGATGTCGCGTCCGGGCTGCGGGCCCCGAGGGGCCCCGCCGCCGAACATACCGCCAAAGAGGTCCTCAAAGCCCTGCGGACCGCCCGACTGGAAGTGGGTATTACGCCCACCCGCGCCGCCGAAACGACCGCCGAACATGTCTTCAAAGCCCTGCGCGCCGCCGCCCGAGGTGAAACGGGCGCCGCCGGCGCCCATTGCGCGGATCTGATCGTACTCGGCCCGTTGCTCGGAGTCCGAGAGCACCGAGTACGCCTCGCTGATCTCCTTGAACTTCGCTTCGGCTGCGGCATCGCCCGGGTTCGAATCCGGGTGATACTTGCGAGCGAGCTTGCGGTACGACTTCTTCAGGTCAGCGTCGCTGACGTTCTTCGAGACACCGAGCAGCTGGTAGAAGTCTTTGTCGAGCCAATCCTGACTAGCCATCCGCTCCCACCGCCACCGCTACCTTGGCGGGGCGCAGCTCGACATCGCCGATGCGATAGCCCCGTTCGACCACGTCAAGCACGGTCTGCTGCTCGGTGCCGGGCACCGGCACCTGAGCGATCGCTTCGTGAAGCTGCGGGTCGAACACTTCGCCCGCTTCACCGAAACTCTGTACGCCGAGCCGCTCGAACGTGCCGCGAATCTTCTGAGCGATCGTCGCAAACGCGGTGCCCTCAGTGAGGTCGCCGTGCTTCTCGGCTCGGTCAAGGTCGTCGAGCACGGTGAGCATCGGAGTCACGGCCGCGGCGATCGCGCGCTGCTTTTCGAGCAGCGCGTTCGCCTCGGTGCGCTTGCGATAATTCGCGTACTCGGCGGTCAGGCGACGCAGATCGTCGAGATACGGGTTGTTGGCATCATCCGCCGCCGCCGCGTCCTCGCTCTGCTCGGCACCGAGAATATCGTCGACCGTGAGATCGGCCTGCGCGTCTTCTTCGGAAGCCTGGCCGGCGGAGCCGGAGTCCTGCGACTCCGGCTCCTGAGCGGGAACCTCGTCAGCGTTCGGGTCTTGCCCGGGCGTGCGCTGTTCCTCGTTCGCCATGGTTACTTCTTCTCCTCGTCGTCTTCAACGACCTCGGCGTCAACCACGTCGTCATCGTTCGACTCGCCTTGAGCAGCCCCCTCGGCGGGTGCCTCGGCCTGAGCAGCGGCGTAGATGGCCTCGCCGAGCTTGGTCTGGCTCTGGCCCAGCTTCTCGGAGGCGTTCTTGACCGCTTCCTCATCTTCGCCGGCCAGTGCCTGCTTCAGCGCGTCGAGATCGCCCTGCACCTCGGTCTTGACGTCCTCGGGCAGCTTGTCTTCGTTCTCGGTGATGAGCTTCTCAACCGAGTACGCGAGCTGCTCAGCGTTGTTACGCACCTCAGCGGCTTCGCGGCGCTGCTTGTCTTCCGCAGCGTGTTCTTCCGCCTCGCGCACCATGCGCTCGATGTCTTCCTTCGAGAGTGTCGACCCACCCGAGATGGTGATGGTCTGCTCCTTACCGGTGCCCTTGTCTTTCGCCGACACCTGCACGATGCCGTTGGCATCGATGTCGAAGGTGACCTCGATCTGCGGAATCCCACGCGGAGCCGGCGCGATACCGGTCAGTTCGAAGGTGCCGAGGTTCTTGTTGTCGCGGGTGAACTCGCGCTCGCCCTGGAACACCTGGATGGCAACCGAAGGCTGGTTGTCTTCCGCGGTTGTGAAGGTCTCGCTGCGCTTCGTCGGAATCGCCGTGTTGCGCTCGATGAGCTTCGTCATGATGCCGCCCTTGGTCTCGATACCCAGGGAGAGCGGAGTCACATCGATGAGCAGCACGTCCTTGCGCTCACCCTTCAGCACGCCGGCCTGCAGGGCAGCGCCCACGGCGACGACCTCATCGGGGTTGACGCCCTTGTTGGGCTCGCGTCCGCCGGTGAGCGACTTCACGAGTTCAGTGACGGCGGGCATGCGGGTCGATCCGCCGACGAGCACGACGTGAGCGATGTCGCCAACCTTGACGCCGGCCTCTGCGATGACGTCCTGGAACGGCTTGCGCGTGCGCTCAAGCAGATCCTTGGTGAGCTCCTCGAACTTCGCGCGGGTCAGCGTCGCGTCAAGGTTCGCCGGGCCGTTCTCCGTGAGCGACAGGTACGGCAGCTGAATCTGGGTGCTCATCGAGTTCGAGAGCTCCTTCTTCGCCTGCTCAGCCGCTTCCTTCAGACGCTGCAGCGCGATCTTGTCATTCGCGACGTCGACTCCGGTCGAGGTCTTGAACTGCTCGATGAGCCACTGCACGATGCGCTGGTCCCAGTCATCGCCACCGAGGCGGTTGTCGCCCGCGGTCGACCGCACCTGGATAGTCGAGAAGTCGTCATCCTTGCCCACCTCGAGCAGCGAGACGTCGAAAGTGCCGCCGCCGAGGTCGAAGACCAGGATGAGCTCGTCTTCCTTGCCCTTGTCGAGGCCATATGCCAGGGCAGCAGCCGTCGGCTCGTTGATGATGCGCAGCACGTTGAGGCCCGCGATCTCACCGGCCTCCTTCGTCGCCTGACGCTCGGCATCGTTGAAGTACGCCGGAACCGTGATGACGGCGTCGGTGACCTTATCGCCCAAGTAGGTCTCCGCATCGCGCTTCAGCTTCTGGAGCGTGCGAGCGGAGATCTCCTGAGGGGTGTAGCGCTTGCCGTCGATCTCATCGGTCTTCCAGTCAGTACCCATGTGGCGCTTGACCGAAGCAAGGGTGCGGTCAACGTTGGTGACCGCCTGGCGCTTTGCGGTCTCACCGACGAGCACCTCGCCGTCTTTCGTGAAAGCGACGATCGAGGGGGTGGTGCGCAGGCCCTCTGCGTTCGCAATGACCGTGGGCTCGCCACCCTCGAGGACTGAAACCACCGAGTTGGTGGTGCCGAGGTCGATGCCGACTGCACGTGACATGTGTTCTCCTTCGTTCGTTGAATTCGGGAGGCTGATCGCCACCCGGAGTCTGCACTCGCCCGCGGACCCGCGAAACTACGAGTTCGAGGTTGAGCCTGATGGACTCAAGTTTACTCGGACCCGCCTAAAGGTCAAGTTCGCGGGCTCAAACTTGAGTCGATCTCACTCAACTCTCAGAATCGCTCGCGAAGGCATGCGCTTCGAAGTCGTACTCCTGATGCAACTCAACCTCAGTGGCCCACCGGTTTGCGACGAACTCCTGGTGCACGGGGTGATCGTTGTACGCCTCGTACGCTGCCTGATCGACGAACACCATGCTGAATTGCCACGCAAGGTCGCTCTTCGAACTGACCTGCCGATTCACCGCGAACTCGGTCACCCCGGGAATGCTCGGCAGCAAGCGATGAGCGGTTTCCAGAAACTCCTGCTCCTGCGTCGACCCGGCAGGATGCACGAGACGAAAAACGACGGTGTGTTGCAGCGACATGGGATCTCCTGGCGGTAATCGAACGTGGATTTCGAGCATACGCAGCACCTCTGACATCGACGAGGTCGAACGCACCGTCCCAGAGAACGGGTGGTGTCTCGATACTGAACTCCGCGCAAATCGCCCGCGCTCCGGTGCCTGCACGCAGCTACGCTGTCCCTATGACCGAGCACGTCCTGCCGGCCCCCTCCTCGTCGGGCCCCGCAGACATCGAATCCGTGAAGAAGCGCACCGTGTTTGCCTGGTCACTGTGGGATTGGGGCTCGGCGTCGTTCAATGCCGTTGTCACGACATTCGTATTCAGCGTCTACATCACGAGCGCTCCGTTCGGCCCGGAGGAGCAGGTCTCCGCGCAGCTCGGCGTCGCGCTCCTCATCGCCGGCGTGGTCGTCGCACTCTTCGCACCGGTCATCGGTCGGCTCACTGACCAAGCCGGGCGCCGCAAATTCTGGCTCGGCGTCAACACCGCGATCGTGGTCGCGAGTACCGTGCTCATGGTGTTCGTCGCCCCGAACCAGCAGTTCCTCATATTCGGCCTCTTCCTACTCGCCGTGGGCAACGTCGCATTCGAATTCGCGAGCGTGAGCTACAACGCGATGCTCGGCCAGATCGCGAACAATCGCAATGTCGGCAAGATCTCGGGCATCGGCTGGGGCATGGGGTACCTCGGCGGCATCGTGCTGCTCGCGATCATCCTGGTCGGCTTCATCTTCCCTGATGTCGGGTGGTTCGGGGTCACGGCCGAAGGCTCCTGGAACGTACGCATCGCGATGCTTCTGTCGGCCGCTTGGTTCGCGGTGTTCGCGATCCCAGTCTTTTTTGCCGTCCCCGAGATCGAAGCCGCACCCCACCCCAAGAACGGAGGGCGCTGGTTCTTCAGTGCCTACGCAGATGTGTTCCGGAGCATTGCTGATCTGTGGCGCAATGCCCGTCAGACGCTCTATTTCCTCTTCGCAAGCGCCGTGTTCCGCGACGGGCTGGCCGGCGTCTTCACGTTTGGCGGTGTGATCGCCGCCCGCAGCTTCGGCTTCGACAACACGACGGTGATCCTCTTCGCCATAGCCGCGAACGTGGTCGCCGGCCTCGCCACGATCGGCGTGGGTATTTTCGAGGATCGACTCGGCGCAAAGCGCGTCATGATCTGGTCGATTCTCCTCATGGTGGTCTGCGCGTTGCTCGTTTTCGCACTGCACTCCTTCGGCACCTGGGTGTTCTGGGTCTTCGGCCTCTTGCTGTGCATCTTCGTCGGCCCGGTGCAGTCGGCCAGTCGATCGTTCCTCGCACGGCTCATTCCGGCCGGGCGGGAGGGCGAGATCTTCGGCCTCTATGCGACCACGGGCCGAGCCGTGTCGTTCCTCGCCCCGCTCGGTTTCACCGTGGCGATCGCCATTGGCGGTTCGACGATCTTCGGGATCATCGGCATCGGCCTCGTACTCCTCATCGGGCTGCTCCTCCTGCTGCCCGTCAAAGCGCGCGCCTAGTTCCCATCTGCAGTGTCGGCGGCTCCGCGTAGTCTCGGAGGCATGACCGACGCCCGCACGGATGCCGACCGCAGCCCGGCCCTCGACCTGACCGTTGACGCCGGTTTTGCGATCCTGCTCGCTGTCTGCACCTGGCGCTATTTCGTGTACCACCCGCTCGAGGGCACCGGAATACTCGCTCTGATGCTCGCAATTGGCACGGGAATCGCCTATGGCATCGAGGTCGCGCGACCGCTCATTCGAGACACGGCACTCACGCAGCAGCGCTTAGGCATTCTGCTCGCGACGGCGCTCTGGCTCCCACTCACGGTGCTCGCCCCATCATTCGGTTGGTGCGCTTTTGCGCTCGTCTTTGCGGTGCACCGGGTGCTCTCGACGCGCACGGCACTGATCATCTCAACGATCATCGTGGTCGCGGTCAGTCTTGGCCTGCTCATCATGTCGCGAGGGCAAGATCTGGGTCTCGTGCTCGGCCCGTTCTTCGGCGGCCTCGTGCTGTCGTATGCCTACGCCACACTGACGCAGACGATCACGGCGAAACGGGCCGTCATCGCCGAGCTCACCGATACACGGACGCAACTCGCTCGGTTCGAACGCGAGGCTGGTGCCCTCGCCGAGCGCAATCGATTCGCCAGCGAGTTGCACGACACCGTCGTGCAACGCACGGCAAGCGCGCTCCTCCTCCTCGAATCAGTGGAGCAGCGAGGCAACCAAACCTCGGCCGACAATACTGTCGCGGACGCTCGCGAGGCCCTCCGAGAAACACTCGTCGAGACTCGACGACTCGTGCACGGTCTCGCCGATCCCCGCACGATCGGAGTGACGCTCACCAGTGCGCTTCGCGCCGAGGCCGAAGCCGCCGGGGCGCATTTCGTGATCTCCGGCTTCGAACCCGACGTGCCCGCTCCCGTGGTGCATGCCTTGCAGCGAGTCACCCGGGAGGCACTGCTCAACGCGGCGACGCATGCGCAGGCCGACACCGTTCGGGTCACCGTGACATTTTTCTCAACTTCTATCGGCGTGGATATCGTCGACAACGGACGAGGCTTTGATGCCGAGAGCTCATCCGAAACGTTCGTGGAGCCTCGCGCCGATGGTGGCGGGTACGGGCTCCGAGCAATGCAGTGGCGCCTCCGAGATCTCGGGGGCGAACTCGCCATCGAATCTCAGCCCGGGCAAGGTACGGTGATCGCTGCCAGCGTGCCGCTGCACTGCACGAACGAAAGGACGACCGCTCCATGATTCGAATCTTGCTGGTCGACGACCACCCGGTCGTGCGACACGGCATGCGTGCACTGCTCGAGACGCAGAGCGACCTTGAGGTCAGTGCCGAGGCGGGCAGTCTTGACGAGGCAATTTTGCGACTGGAATCGCATTCGTTCGACGTCGCGCTCGTCGACCTCGATCTCGGTGAGGGGCTCCCCAACGGCTTCGACGTCACTCGGGCCATCCGAGCGAGCCCAGATGCCGCACGTGTCATCGTCTTCACCGCGTTCGACTCGGATGCGGATGTCGTGCGAGCAGCTGATGCCGGTGCCGCCGGGTACCTCGTCAAAGACAGTCGGCCAGACGAGGTGTTCCGCGCCATCAGAGCAGCCGCTTCAGGCGGTCGCGCGGGCAATATCGCCGAGCGCTTGGGTCGCCGATCCGAGCACCCCGACGACGCGCTGACGGCTCGTGAACTCGAAGTGCTCACCTTGGCGGCGACGGGCCTGTCGAACCGAGATCTTGCGCGGCAGCTCGTCGTCAGCGAGGCAACGGTGAAAACCCATCTGCACCACGCCTTCATCAAACTCGGCGCAGACAATCGTCAGGCCGCGATCGCCGCGGCGGTCAAGCGCGGAGTAATTCGCATCTGAGTCGCAACTCCGCGATATATCGCAGGTTCAACCAATCGGTTGATTCCACTGTTCTGCATCGTTCGTAGCGTGGAAACACACGATCGCCGAAGAACAGGAACCCCGATGTCTGATCGCACCACCCCCGCAGCCGCCACCACACCGCGGCGCACTCGTCGACCGCTGCTGGTTGCCACCGCCGTGGCCGCAGCGACGCTCTGCGTACTTCCGGCAGGCGCTGCGTTCGCCGCCTCCGGCCCGGCCGCCCCCGCAACGTCGACAAGCGCGTTCGGTGCCGCTGCGGAAGCCGCCGCGCTGACACCCTCTGAAACGCTCGCTTCGACCGCGTGGGAGACCACCAGCGCCGTCGACCAGAACGGCAACCCCGTCGCACTCGACAACGCCGCAGTCTCCAACTTCGTCGGCTGGGCCTACTACAGCATCGACGGCACCTTCACGATGTACAACCTCGACGACAGCCCCAAAATGCAGGGCGACTGGGAAGTCGCAGCCGACGGCTCCACCCGCACCATCACCGCCCGCGACGCCGACGGCAACCCCCTCTTCACCCGCGTCGTCCCCATCACCGAACTCACCGACACCGAGTTCACCTACCGCGTGATCCCCGACGCAGCCAACCCCGGCGTCTACTACGACATCGTCCACACCCCGACGAACCACCCCGAGCCGACGCCCGGTACCGAGGATCCCGGCACCGAGGATCCCGGCACCGCAAACCCAGGTATTGAGAACCCCGAAACCACTGACCCGGGTGCTCAAAACCCCGGCACCGCAAGCCCGGGCACTACCGACCCTGCGTCGACCGATCAGCCGGGAGCAGGCGACACCGCGGCTGCAGGCGCCAAGGCACCCAGCGCACTGGCCGTCACCGGCTCGAACGCTCCGTTCGTCGCAGGCATCGCCGGGGCACTTGCCGTGCTCGGAGGCCTCGCCGCCTTCGTCGTGAGGATGGTGCGTCGCGCAGGCTGATCCCGCGTCATCCACAACTGCCCCGGAGCGCGCACCCCACGTGCGCTCCGGGGCAGTAGCCTGTTCGGGTGGCCCGTCCTGAACTTTCTGCCGAGCAGCTCTCCGTGTACGAACGCATCGAACATACGCGCGAGCACCTCTTCATTACCGGGCGCGCGGGCACCGGTAAGTCCACGATTCTGAATCACCTTTCGTGGAACACGAGCAAGATCATCGCGGTCTGCGCTCCGACCGGGGTGGCCGCGCTCAATGTCGGCGGCCAGACCATCCACTCGCTACTCCGCCTGCCGACGGGCATCATCGCCGACCACGATCTCGACCAGCCTGCTGAGCTCAAGAAGATGCTCGCCGCGATCGACACGCTTGTCATTGACGAGATCTCGATGGTCTCAGCCGATCTCATGGACGCGATCGACCGCTCGCTGCGCCTTGCTCGCGGAAAGAAGCACGACCCCTTCGGCGGCGCGCAGATCATCATGTTCGGCGATCCGTATCAGTTGCCGCCCGTGCCACCGCGCGACCCGCACGAGCGCGCCTACTTCGACGACACCTACCGGTCACTCTGGTTCTTCGACGCGAACGTCTGGAGCACGACGTCGCTCTCGACGATCGAACTGCTCGAAGTGCATCGCCAGCGCGACGACCGATTCAAGCAGATCCTCGGCGCGGTGCGGCACGGGGTCGTCGCAGAGGATCAGGCGAACGAACTGAACGCCGCAGGTGCTCGCCCCGCACCCCGCGATGTCATCACGCTCGCTACGACGAATGCGACGGTCAACCGCATCAATGCGCAGAGGCTCTCCGAGATCAAGGGCTCCGCACTGCGCGCTGTCGCCGAAGTCAATGGCGAGTTCCGTGAGAACACGTATCCGGCCGATGAAGTGCTCGAGTTGAAAGCCGGGGCACAAGTCATGTTTCTGCGCAACGACTCTGACGGCCGGTGGGTCAACGGAACCATCGGCACGGTTTCGCGCGTCGATGGCACCGTCTGGGTCGAGATCGGGGATGAGGAGTTCGAGGTCGAACCCATGGTGTGGGAGCGTTACCGGTATCGCTACGATGCCGAGACGAAAAAGCTTGAGAAGGAAGTCGTCGCCGAGTTCGAGCAGTTCCCGCTTCGTCTCGCGTGGGCGGTCACCGTGCACAAGTCGCAGGGTCACACCTATGACGCTGCGGTGGTCGACCTGGGTCCTCGAGCATTCAGTGCTGGGCAGACTTATGTTGCGCTCAGCCGCGTGCGCTCACTCGACGGACTGTACCTGCAGCGTCCGCTGCAGCCGCGCGACGTGATCGTCGACCCCAACGTCGTGCGTTTTATGCAGGGGCGCGAGGAGAAAGCGTAGCTTTCGCATCACGCCCCTGGCGCCGCCACAGCGGCGGCCCACGGAGCGTAGCGCGGGGTGGCGGGCGCGAAGAAAACGCATAGCGTTTTCGCACACCCGCGGTGCCGCCACAGCGGCAGCCCACGGAGCGTAGCGCGGGGCGCGAGGAAGAGGGCAACGAGCGCTGCTCGTTCCCCTCTTCCTCGCGACGTCGGCTAAGCCGCAGCGAGCTTCGCGTGACCGAGGTCGCGGAATACCGCGGTGTTGAACGCGTACGCACGCCGCACCTCGTCGAGCATGCGCGCACGCTCGGAGTCGTCAAGCTGTTCGCCGAGCACGTCGAGTGCGGCACGATACTCGTTCTTGAAATCGCCGAGGTCTCCGAGCGCAGTGAAGTCGTAGAACGCAATGCCCTCGCGCGGCAGCTCGTGCTGCTTGGCGACGCGCTTGGCGATGTACTGCCCGCCCGAAAGGTCGCCGAGGTAGCGCGTGTAATGGTGGGCAACGACGCCGGCGACGAAGCCGTCAGCGGCGACCTCCCGAATGCGCGCGGCATACTCGACGGTCGACGGAACCGCCGTGATGCGATCTCGCCAGTCGGCGCCGATCAGGTGCGCGAGGTCGGCCTCAAGAGCGGGGAGGCGCACGAGATCGGGAGTGTGGAACCCGACGAAGCGCGGGTCGGCGGCGACCTGCTCGGCGGCGGCCTCGAGTGCTTCATACATGAAGTAGTGCTGGGCGACGAGGTCGATGTAATCCTGCAGCGTACCCTTGCCGCGCATGATGTCTTCCATGAAGGTGGCGCCTTCGCTATCGGAGTGATCCGACCACGAGCTCTCGCGAATCACGACCGAGAACGGCCGCTCACCAGCAGGAACCTCGGCAGCCTCAGAAGCTCCACCGTGATGCCCGTGCGCTCCGTGGGCGTGACTGCCCGAATGCTCACCCGCAGGTTCCGCATGCTCGTCGCGAGCGGGAACCCCGAGCTTCGCGCACGCCGCCTTGTACAGCTCGACGACCTCGCGACGGATCTCGGGCCGCTCGGAGATCTCGCCGCCCGGCCACGCGACCGAAAGCTCGTGCTCACCGGTGGCGTCGGTGACGCGCCATTGGCCGCCTGCACCGGTGACGCCGACCATCGTGCTGGAGCGCGCATCGGGGTACCCAAACGCTTTCGCGATCAGGAGATTGTCATCGGTGTGGTCACCGTTCATGTGCCGGGTCACACCGGCGATCACGTCATCCGCAAAAATGGTCACCCGATCATTCTAGTAAGGACAGCCTCACCTCGGCCCACCGGGCAGCGATCTTCCCAGATCCACACAGTAGACTCCCGGGTGTTCTGTGTCCTGTTCACCCCGAGATTGGCGGCCGAATTTGATCCCGCGCTTTGCACACCGCACTCGTCTGCTCGCCGTCGGCGCCCTCGTCGTGGCCGCGCTCGGACTCACGGCGTGCACCGGAGGCGGTACCGTCTCGGCGTCCGGCGATGTCAACACGATCGATGCAGGTCTCGCGACGAGCATCGACGACGCGGTCGCGAATGCGATGCAGCTGAGCGGCTCGACTGAGGCCGTGGTCGGCGTGTGGGGCACTGATGACGGCGCCTACGTGCGCGGATACGGCGATAGCGGCATCGACGGTGCGACTCGGATCCGCGCGGCACAGGCGTCCCAGCCCGTGATGTGCGCGCTCCTGCTCGATCTGGTCGATCAGGGGAAGATGGAACTCGACACCGAGGTGTCAGAAGATCTGACCCGCCAGTCGGGCATCTCGGGCGTGACGTATCGTCAGCTCTGCGACATGCGCTCCGGGGTCGCTGACTTCAAGGCCGGATACACCGACATCTTCGCCAACAATCCGTCTCGCCCTTGGGCCGAGCAGGAGTTGCTGGCCCAGGGGCTCGCACATTCGCCCGAATCGTGGCCGGGCCGTGATTTCCACGATTCTGACTCGAATGCCGTGCTGCTCGCGCGCGCGATTCACGTGAAGACCGGCATCGAACTGTCGGATCTCCTCGCCGAGCATGTCTTCTCGAAGGCCGGCATGGGATCGTCGTACTACCCCAACCAAAGCGCCACCACGGTTTCGGGCGACGCGCTGTCAGGTCTGACATACGCCTCGAGCGGCGGTAAGGCGGTCTGCGACGCTGGCCCCGTTGAGGTCGCCGAGGTCTCCCCCTCGATGCTGGCCGGCGCCGGCTCCACGGTGAGCACAGTGTCGGATCTGAAGAACTTCTACACCAACTATCTCGGCGGCAAGTTCGGCGGTGAGGCGAGCAATGTGGTGACTGACGTGCAGCCCACCACGAACCCCGCCCGCGATAAGAACGGCGAGCCGACTGAAGAAGTCGCGGCCGAGGGGCGCCTCTACGGCTTCGGCGTCGAGAAGATCGGCCCGCTCTACGGCCGCAGTGGTGCGATCACCGGAACACTGACGGCCGCATACACCGACCCCGACAGTGGTTTCTCCGTGGTGGTATCGCTGAACAACTCGTCGGCCGGCGCCGCCTTCGTGCAGGCGCTCGCCTTCCAACTCGCCTCACTCGCACAGGCGCAGGGTGTCGCCCCCGAGCTCGGGTGGAGTGCCGACGATCAGGCCGCAAAGCTCACCGCAGCCGCGGTCTGCCAGTAGCGATTCACCCGCGCGAACCGGGGCACCCGGTCTGCTAGGGTTGAAACGTTGGAGCCAAGAGGCTCCTCTGGGGATGTAGTTCAATGGTAGAACTTCAGCTTCCCAAGCTGATAGCGCGGGTTCGATTCCCGTCATCCCCTCCGAACGGGCCTTTTCCTCCACGATGAGGCCCGTTCTTCTGTTTTCCGGCCCCGACCGGTGCCGCACCCGCAACAGCACCACCGCTATCGTGAGCACATGACGATCCGAACAGTGAGCACCCTGGCAGCCGCCGCTACCGCGCTCCTTTGCTTCTCACTGATTTCGTGTGCGGCCGCACCGAAAACGGTAACGGTCGACTTCACCGATCACGCCGCGAAGCTCACCCCCGGAGACGAGCTCGTCATCGACTTCGGGGAGGTGAACGCCTCAGTGGGGTCAGCTTGGGTTGTGACGGCCGATCCCGATCTCTCGGTACTGACAGTGCCTGAGCAGCACACCGAGTATCTCGGCGAGAACGGCAGTGTCGGTGCGCCGGATCACCTGACGTATTCGCTGAGTGCGGTCGGGGCGGGTATCACCCGCGTGCAGTTCGAGTACCAGTTCCGAGGCGCCGTACCCGAGGATCCGCAGGAGCAGCGCACGGCCGTGATTGATGTCACAGTCGATCCGGACGTATGAGTCACCCATAGTCGAATCATAAGAATTCAGCAGATTCCCCGACTTTTTGCAGAACACGCATCGCAGTTCGTGCCAGGATGTGACGGATACACGTCTGACCTTGTACCGTGAAAGGTATGGATACGACAAGCTTTCAGCGCCTGCCGCAGAGCATTCAGCAGATTGTGCTCGATGGTTTGGACACCGAGGTGCAGGCCGGCCTCGAGCGACTCGACAACGCGAAGAAGGATGGAACGCTCGCTCCTGAGCAGACCGCCGCGCTCGAGGGCGACATTCGCCGCGCAGCTGAACTGCGCAACCGCTTCTCACCGGCCTGAGCCACAGCGCGGGGGGTCGTGCCGCATTATCGCTCCCGACAACGCTGCGACGCGCCACCGCCACTAGGTGTACTGACCTCGACCGTTGTTGACGCGATCGATCGGAGATTGGCCCCCGATACCGAGATGGGGCCTGTCCAGGTTGTAATAATCGAGCCAGGCAGTCAACCCTGCCCGGCGATCCTCGTTCGACGCCCACGGCCGCGCGTACGCCCACTCCGTCGCGAGTGTGCGATTCAAGCGTTCGACTTTCCCATTCGTCCACGGGCAATGCGGACGAATGAACCGTTGCGCGATGTTGTGAGCGTCAAGAACACCACGAAACACTGCGGAGTGCCGGTATGCGAAAGCGTTATCGCTGATGACACGCTCGACCCGCACCCCAAGCAACGCATAGAACGCGATCGCACGCTCCAAGACCCCAGCCGCGGTAACACCTTTCTCATCATCGTGGATCTCGGCGTACGCGACACGCGAATGATCATCGATCACGGTATGGACATAGTCGTACCCGTGTCCCCGTTTCCGGTTCGGTCGTTCGCGACGACCGTGTAGCCGCCAACCGCCACCGTCGGGGATGCGGCCGAGTTTCTTGACATCGATATGGATCAACGAGCCTGGATGATCGTGCTCGTATCGGTTCGCGGATCGTCGTTCTGCGCGGATCCGAGTTCCCGTGACGGGATCGATATCGCGCAGCAATGGTTCCCGGTGGCGGCGCAGCACCCGTCCGACCGTCGAGGCGTGCATGCCGAGCTTGCCCGCAATGAAGACCGGGCCGCGGCGGGTCAACTCACGCATGATCCGCACACGAGTCTCCGCGCACGCATTGGTGCGGTTGGGATGCGTGTGCGCGACGCTGGATCGATCTTTCAAGCCCACGATCCCCAACTCACGGAATCGGCGCCACCACCGCCACGCAGTCGTGCGAGAGACCCCCATCTCAGCGGCGACATGCGCGACCGCACGCCCGGACTGGATGCGCTGAATCATGATCAAACGGCCCGCGGGAGCCAGTCGGGCGTTAGCGTGGGACATGAGAAGCCTCCGTGGTTCGAGATGTAGAACTAGACAGCTCCAACTCGACACCGGGGGCTTCTCTTATGTCAACAACGATCCGGGTCAGTACAACTAGGCGCGCGAACCGCCCGTCGCGAGCTCGATGAGATCAGGCTGCCAGGCACCCTCGTGCTGCAGCAGGCGCGCTTTGATCTCGGTTCCGAAGAGATACCCGCCGAGCCCACCGTCTCGCCGAATGATGCGGTGACACGGCACGATCAGTGCCACCAGGTTATTGGCGCAACCCGAAGCTGCGGCGCGCACGGCCGACGGACGACCAGCAAGCGTTGCCAGTTCCGTGTACGTCACTGCTTGACCGGGCCCGACACCGCGAAGTGCCCGCCAGACCTCTCCGCGAAACGGGGTTTCGGGTTGACGCACCGCGATCGCATCGATCGCCCGCTGGTCGCCCGAGGCATAGGCGTACAGGGCCCGTGCGATCGGGTGCTCGTCATCGCGCGATTCGACGATCCCGCCCGCCACCGCATCAGGGTCGAGGTGCCCGAGCCGTTCGGCAAGCGAGTGCGCCTCGGGATCGCTCTCGGTGGCGAATCCGGCCGCGAGGACGGCGCCGTCGAGGGGCGACCAGATCGCGTGGAACGGTGCACCGACCACATCGACGACGGTGCAGCGGAGGGGTGTGGTGGTCATGCGAGATCCTTTCGCGCGGTCGATTCCAAGAAGTCTGCCCAGAGGTGCTGCGTCGCATACCCGCGATATGGCCGCCAGGGCTCGGCGATCCGCTCGGCCTCGCGGGGTGTCGGATCACCGAGCGCCCGTCGCAGAATGAGGTCGCCCGCAGGATAGGCGTCGGGGTCGCCGAGTGCACGCATCGAGATGATCTCGACCGTCCACGGCCCGATTCCGGGGAGTGCCGCAAGCTCGCGTCGAGCGGCCTCCCGGTCAGCACCGGCGCCGAGCTCGAGCCCTCCGGCGATCGACGCAGCCAGCGCACGCAGTGTCTCGGCGCGCCGGCTCGTGAGGCCGAGCGTCGACCGCAGGCTCTCCGCTGATTCCGCAGCGATCGCGGCGATGTCGAGCGCGCCGTGGAATCCGGGGGCTGAGGCGGTGCCCATGAGCGGCGTCGCGAAGCGGGCGGCGAGTCGGCCCTGCACGGTGCGGGCGGCGGCGAGCGAGATCTGCTGACCGAGCACCGTGCCGAGTGCGGTCTCGTGGGGAGCACGCGCGGCCGGCAGCCTCAGCCCGGGCCGGGCGGCGACCAGCGGGGCGAGGCGGGAATCAACTGCGAACGCCTCGGCGATCTGCCCGGGATCAGCGTCGAGGTCGAGCATGCAACGCACGATCGCGATCGCGGGCATCACGTCCGCGAGTCGAGGCAGCGTCAGCGTGACAGGAATCGCCACGGTGCCCGCTCGGCCGGGTTCGGCGCCGACCATCTCGACACCGGTCGCAACCAGGGGCCAGTGCACGTGCACGACCGCGGTGCCGCCGGGCACGTCGAGTGCGTGCTCCGTAGACCCGTCAGGGTCGATGCGGTCGCGGCCGGGAATCGCATGGGCGACCAGCGAAGCGCGCAGCGCACCGGGTTCGAACGGTGCGCGCGTGCGCAGCTGCAGTGCAAGTGTCGGGCGCTCGTCAGACGTCGGCTCCGCAGAGAGCAACCTCGAGCTGCGGAGGGCGCGGCGCGACAACTGCGATGGGGCGATCCCGAATTCTTCTCGCATCACGTCACCGAACTGACGCACACTGCCGAACCCCGCAGCGAAGGCGATGTCGGTGAGCGACAGGTCGGTCTGATCGATGAGCGCACGGGCGGCGTGCGCTCGACGGGTGCGCGCGAGCTGCAACGGGCCGGCGCCGATTTCATCGACCAGCATGCGTCGCAGGTGGCGCTCGCTCACCGCGAGTTCGCGGGCCAGGCCGGTGACGCCGACGGTGTCGATGGCACCCTCACGAATGCGGCGCACCGCCCGTGCGACGAGATCTCCCCGCGAATCCCAGTCGCGGGTGCCCGGTACCGCGTCGGGGCGACAGCGCTTGCACGCACGGAATCCCGCGGCGACGCAGGCCGCGGCGCTCGGAAAGAACCGGCAGTTCTCAGGCAGCGGTTTGCGCGCGGGGCACGAGGGGCGGCAGTAGATGCCGGTGCTCGTGACCCCGAGGTACACCCGGCCGTCCCATCGCGCGTCTCGCCCCGAAGCTGCCCGATAGCAGGCATCGAAGTCGAGCTGCAGAGTGCGAGAGTCGCGGTCGGCGGGTGCGGGGTTCACGTGACCCATTCTCGCGGTGCCGGATCACCCGTGCACGCGGAAATCGGACATCGCGGTGCGCGCACGCCGACCCGCAAGCCGCGCGCACGGGTCGCTTCGGGCGAAGCCGATACCCTCGACACCATGACTGACCTCTCGGGCCGCGATGCGCTGCTGCGCGCCACCGTCGTCGTCGTGGCCGCGGGCGGGCTGCGCGCACTCACCTATCGCGCCGTCGCCGCCGAAGCGGGCGTCTCGCACGGGCTCGTGCGGCACCACTTCGGCACGCGCGACCAACTCGTGGCCGAGGCCATGGAGTTCGCGATCGATGAGAGCCTGCGAGGCTCGAACATGGTCGGCGCCGGGCTCACCGTCGACACCTTCGCCGCCGGCATCGAGTCACTGGCCGACCGCGAGAGCGGCGTGCAGGCCTTCCAGTACGAGCTGCTGCTCGAGTCGCGTCGGCGCCCCGAGCTGCGGCCCCTCGCCGAGCGCCACTACCGGGCGTACCGCGAGGCGATCGCACAGCAGCTCGCCCGCCTCGGCGTCGATGATGCCGAACTGACCGAGCTGATCTGGTTCGCACTCGACGGCATCGTCTTCAAGCAGCTTGTGCTCCCTGAAACCGTCGAACCCGCGCTCGCGCGCATCCGCACGCTCGTCGCGGCGGCCGCGCGGCCTCTGGGGTAACTGCGACTCTCGCGTCTCACGCCCCTCGGCTCACCGCACCGCCACTGCCTACCCAACACGGCATCGCCTGCCCCGCGTGCATCGTGGAAGCAATGCGCACTTGACTATCCAAATGGATAGTTCTAGGCTGACGCTACCCGCCGCACCGTCGCCGGGCCCGCTTTCGAAGGGACACACCGCCGTGCCAGAACCTGCCCCCACCGCAGCCGATACGCGCATCGACTTTCTGTACCTCAACGAGGCAGACATGATTCGCGCCGGAGTGACCGACATGGCCGCGTGCGTCGACACGATGTCAGACATGCTCGGCCTGTTCGCCGAGGGCGATTACCGCATGGCCGGCACCGAGAACAATTCGCACGGTGCGCAGATCTTCTTCCCCGAAACGGAGACGTTTCCGGGCATGCCCGTCGATGGGCCGGATCGCCGGTTCATGGCCATGCCCGCGTACCTCGGCGGCGACTACCAGGCGGCCGGGTGCAAGTGGTACGGGTCCAACGTGGCGAACAAGGAGCGCGGCCTGCCGCGCTCGATCCTGATGTTCACGCTCAGCGACAAAGACACGGGCGCGCCGCTCGCGATCATGTCGGCGAACCTGCTCAGCGCGTACCGTACCGGCGCGATCCCCGGTGTCGGAGCCCGCGAGCTCGCCCTCGCAGACGCGCGCGTGGTCGGCATTGTCGGCCCCGGCCCCATGAATCGCACCTCGCTCGAATCATTCGTGGCGGTGCGCCCCGGCATCGACACCGTGCGCGTCTTCGGCCGCAGCCAGGGCGGCGTCGACACCTTCATCGCGTGGGCGTCCGAGAAGTTTCCGCAGCTCACCCTCGAGCAGGTCGACAGCTTCGAAGACGCCGTGCGCGACTGCGACATCGTCAGCATCGCCGTGCCCAGCCAGTCGGGCTCGGAGCACTACCCGCTCGTGCGAGACGAGTGGGTGAAGCCCGGCGCCTTCATCTGCTGCTCCGCGCACCTCGCCGTCGAGGAACCGCTCGTGCAGCGCTCCCGCCACGTCGTCGACGCGCGCAAGATCTACCAGGCGTGGGCCGAAGAGCTGCCCGAACCCGCGCACGAGGTCGTCGGCATCTGGGGCATCAGCCTCGTCGACCGGGTGCGCGACGGCCGTATGGCCCCGGAGCAGTTCGAAGACGTGGGAGAGATCATTCGCGGTATCACGCCGAGCCGCCAGTCAGACGACGAAATCTTCATCTACTCGGTCGGCGGCATGCCGGTCGAAGATGTGGCGTGGGCGACGCAGGTGTATCGCAATGCCGTGCGCGACGGCATCGGCACGCAGCTGAACCTCTGGGACGCGCCCGCGCTCGCGTAGGCAGCGCCTCGGAATCTGACGCGATCCCGCACCTCAGCAGCCCACTCGCACCCGCGACCGCACCCGCACCCGCACCGACCCGACCACCCGAGAAAGAAGACTGATGGAACTGCAGCACACCGACGTGATCGTCATCGGCGCCGGCACCGTGGGCTCGATGGCACTGTGGCAGCTGAGCAAGCGCGAGGGCCTGAAGGTCGTCGGCATCGAGCAGTACGGGCGCGTGCACCCGCACGGTTCGTACGTCGGCGAGTCGCGCGTCTTCCGCACCGCTGTGCACGAGGGCGGCACGTACGTGCGCATGATTCAGCGGTCGCGCGATCTCTGGCGCGAACTCGAGCGCGAATCGGGGCGCGACATCTACGCCGAGGTCGGCTGTCTCAGCATCGCCCCTGAGGGGTTTGCCGACCTCGACACCGCGATCGGCACCGTGCGCGAATTCGGAATTCCCCACCGTCTGCTCAGCACCGAGGAGTTGCGGGCGGAATACCCCCAGCACCGCATCAATGACGGCGATGTGGCCCTGCTCGACGAGCACGGCGGCGGCCTGCGCCCCGAGGTCGCAGTGATGAGCGCGCTCGACCTCGCTGAAGCGAACGGCGCCGAGTTGCACTTCAACACCCCGGTGCTCGAGATCGAGGAGCGCGGCAACGGCGTTGTGGTGCGCACCCCGCAGGGCGCGTGGCTCGCCCGGTCGGTCGTCGTCGCCTCGGGATCGTGGTCGACCCGGCTCTCCCCCGAGCTCAACGACCTGCTGCGCCTCCAGGTGCTCGGCCTCACCTGGTTCATGCCGAAGCACCCCGAGCAGTTCGTGCCGTCGCGCTTCCCGGCGTTCTTGCGCGATGTCGGCCCGATCCACTTCTTCGGCGCCCCCAGCTTCGACGGGTACTCGTTCAAGGCGTGCACGAACCCGGAGTGGCCGGTGTTCCGCGACGTCGACGAGGTGCCTGCGTCGCACACGCGCGCCGAACTCATCAAGATCGGCCAGCGCGCCGCCGAACTGTTCCCCGAGATCAACCCGGAGCCCGTGCGCCAGAGCGTGCACCACTGCGCATACACACCGGATCGCCTGCCCGTCGTCGATCGTAGCGCCAGCGGGCGGGTCGTCACCGTGACCGGGCTCTCGGGCCACGGTTTCAAGTTCTCGCCGCAGCTCGGCGGGTGGGCGGCACAGCTAGCTGCCGGCGACGACCTCGACGCGGTCACCGGCTGGGATCCGCGCTTCGCGCTCCCCGCCCACCTCGAGCGCCTCGCCGTGACGGGCGCCTACACCGGGGGCGGGCACTAGGCGCAGCGGGGGCGCGCGCCCTGCGCCACGTTCCGCCGCGCCCTCCTGCTCGCGAGCGCACCCCTTTTGCGCGAGTGCACCGGCGCGAAACGGGTGCGCTCGCGCAAAAGGGGTGCACTCGAGGAACGACGCGGGGTTGGGGCAGAACGACGCGGGGTGGGGGCGGAACGACGCGCCGCCGCCATCACCGCGCGGGCAGCGCGATCCACCCCTCGATCTCGACGAGCAGGTGGGGCTGCGCGAGCCCCGCGACGATCGCGAGCGAGTGGCCAGGCAGGTCGCCCGACGGAAACCACTCCGCGAAGATCGCGTTGCGCGCCGCCGCGTACTCGGGCATGTGCTCGGCGCCGACGACAAACGACATGAGCCGCACGATCGACTGCGGCGTGCCACCGGCCGCGGCAATGAGCGCTTCGATGTTGCGCAGCGTGTTTCGGGTCTGCGCGGCGATGTCGTCAGGCACCGCGCCGTCGCGATCGGCGCCCACCTGCCCCGAGATGAACACCCACTCCACGGGCCCCGAAACCGAGGCGAGGTGCGAGTAGGCTCCGACGGGCGCCGCGATGCCCTCGGGCGAATAGCGCCGGATCACCGGGCCGGGCTGAGCTGAATCATTCACGGTGGCATCCTCCAGACGACAACAACGACAACAACGACAACAACGCACCGGGCCCGACTCCGCATGCAGCGGCGGCCGGGCCCGGTGCACGAATTACTTCGCAGCGGCGACGATGCCGTCCATGAGGGTGCGGGCGCTGCCGTACCCCTCGGCGATGGCGTTGTGCTGCATGGTGAGGAGCACGTAGTCGGCGCCCTCTGCGGCGGCGAATTCCTTCTCGACGGTGGTCCATGCGGGCAGCACCCACGGCTTGTTGTTCGCGCGCGCCGCGGCGACAACCTTGCGGAAGTCGTCGAAGTCGGCCTCGGTCTGGCGGTACACGCCGCGCCCGCGCATCAGCGACAGATCGCCGGGGCCGATGAAGATGCCGTCGACGGTGGGCAGCGCCGCGATCGCCTCGATGTCGCGCAGCGCACCCGGATCCTCCACCATCGGGAAGATCTTGATGTCGCGATCCTGCGCGGCGACCCACTCGTCGTCGTAGCCCGCGTAGTTCATGGTGCGGCCGCCCGCGAGGCTGCGGGTGCCGAGCGGCGGGAACTTCGCGAAGTCGGTGACCTTCTTCGCGTGCTCGAGCCCTTCGATGTGGGGAATGATGACGCCGTCAGAGCCGAAATCGAGTGCCTGCTGGATCGCCCCGCGCTCAGGCACGAGCACCTTCGAGAGCACTTCGAGGCCGAGACCTTTCAGCACCGGAATGAAGCGTTCGAGGATGGAGAGGTCGAATGCACCGTGCTCGACATCGAGCACCACGAAGTCGTACCCGAGATTCGCGACGATTTCAGCAATGGCGACGCTGGAGTCTGAGAGCCAGGCGCCCTGCTTGAGTTGCTGTGACATGAGTGGTGTTCCTTTCAGGAGTTGCGGAGAAGAGGAGGAGTCAGGAGGCGATCGTGAACCGGCGGTTCGCAAGCGAGGGGTTGGTCTGGCGCACCTCGGAGATGCGGTCGGGCAAGATGGCCGCCGTTGCGACACCGTTGCGCTCCCCCAGTTCGCCGAGCACGAGCCCCATGGGGTCGATGATCAGGCTGCCGCCGACACCCAACGACGGGCCCTGCGACACCGCGGCGACGTAGAACGTGTTCTCGATCGCGCGGGCGCGGGCGAGCGTCTGCCAGTGATCTTCCTTGCGCGGACCGGGCACCCACGCGGCGGGGTATACGAGCACGTCGACGCCGGCGTCGGCGTGCTGGCGCGCGGCCTCGGGGAAGCGCAGGTCGTAGCAGGTCAGCATGCCGACCTTCACGCCGGCGATGTCGAACGTGATGGCGCCGTCGAGGGAGCCCGGGCAGATGTTGTCGGACTCCTTGAACCCGAACGCGTCGTACAGATGCGCCTTGTGATAGACCGCGACGAGGCCGTCTTCGGGGGTCAGCACGACGAGTGAGTTGTAGGCGCGAGTCTCGCCCGGGATCTCCTCGAGAATGCCGGCGACGATCGAGACGCCGGTGCGCTCGGCGATCTGCTCGAGGCCGGTGACGAACGGCCCGTCGAGGGGCTGCGCCTGCGCGAGCACCTCGGGGGTGAGCGCGGTGACGCCGATCATCGCGAACTCGGGGAACACGGCGAGGTCGGCGCCCTCGGCGGCGGCGATCTCGGTGACTCGGCCGATTTCGGCGAGGTTCGCCGCGACGTCCTCAGTCGAGACGATCTGGCAGATGGAGAGTTTCATGGGGGGTCCTTCCGGGTGAATCTGGGATGAGGTTTCGGGGATCTTGGGAAGTTTTTGGGTGTGTTCGACCGCGCTCCGTGCGAACGGCGGTCGGCGCGGTGCCGGGTGCGGGTCGCAGTGGAGTGGAGGGTGCGGGATCGCGAGGCCGGGTGCGCGTCACCCGCCCGTCGTGCAGTCGGCGATGCAGTGGTCGACGAACGCCCGACCCACTGAGTCGAGACGCCTCGGGTACCAGGAGATCGTCGCCGTCATGCTCGCGCTCGGATTGACGAGCTTGTGATAGCTCACCCCGTTCGGTCGCAGGTGCGCGAACGACTGCGGCGCGAACGAGACGCCCATGCCGGCCGAGACGAGCCCAGCGTGATCGAGGTAGGAGCCGAAGGCCTCGACGCTGTTCGGCGAGAAGCCCGCGCTCATGCAGGCCGAGACGACGGAGTCGAAGCCCATCCGGTTCGCCGCTCGAATGCCCTGGATGAACCGCTCGTCACGCAGCTCGGCGAAGCTCACCTCGTCTTGCCCCCCAAGCCGGTGACCGCTGGGCAGGCAGACCATGTAGTCGTCGCTGAAGAGGTCAACCGTCGACAGGTCTTTCAGGGTTGGCCGTGTCAGCAGCACTGCGACGTCGACGCTGCCCTGCTCCAGCTCCTCGATGAGCGTGCCCGTCGCGATGCTGCGCAGGCTCACCTCGGCCTCGGGGAATCGCTCCTGGAAGGTGCGCACGGCCCGTGCCGGCGAGGCGAAAAGCATCGCCGGCACGATGCCGATGCGCACGCGCCCGAACTGCGCATCGCGCGCATCCGAGAGCAGCTGAGACACCTCGCGCATCGAGTCGAGCACGTTGCGGCAGCGGAAGTAGAACTCGCGCCCCGCCTCGGTCGTCGTGATCGGCCGCGTGGTGCGGTCGATCAGCTGCACGCCGACGTCTTTCTCGAGTCGCGCGATTTGCTGCGACAGCGCGGGCTGCGTGATGAAGAGCTCGTCCGCAGCCTGGCGAAAGCCGCCGGCGTCGACCAGTGCGACGAAGGCTTCCAGGCGTCGGGTCTCCATGATCAGGCCTGCTTCGCTGCCAGTCGGATCGCTCGACGCTCGCGCTGCACCTCGGGGTCGGGCACGGGAGCGGCCGCGATGAGCCGTCGCGTGTACTCGTCTTGCGGGTGGTGCAGCACCTGCTCGGTCGGCCCCTGCTCGACGACGTCGCCGTGCCGCAGCACGACCACGCGGTTCGACAGGGTCTCGACCACCGAGAGGTCGTGGCTGATGAACAGGCACGAGAACCCGAGTTCGCGCTGCAGACCGAGGAAGAGGTCGAGCACCTGCGCCTGCACCGACACGTCGAGCGCCGACGTGGGCTCGTCGGCGATCATCAGCACCGGGTTCGTCGCGATCGCTCGCGCGATGCCGATGCGCTGCCGCTGGCCACCCGAGAGTTCGTGCGGATACCGGTCTACCCAGTCGGGGTTGAGCTGCACCTGCTCGAGCAGCTCTTTCGCGCGGGTGCGGCGCTTGCGACCGTCGCGCACGATGCCCTGCCACAGCAGCGGGTCGCTGATCGCCTGCCCGATGGTGCGCCGCGGATTCAGCGACGAGGCCGGATCCTGGAACACCATCGTGACGTGCTTGCGCAGCTGCTTCATGGCGGCGCCGCCACGGCCGGCGATGCGCTCGCCCTCGACTTCGAGCGTGCCCTCGGACACGGGGAGCAGGCCGATCGCGGCTTTACCGATGGTCGACTTGCCCGATCCCGACTCACCGACGAGACCCACGATCTCGCCCTTCGCGACCTGCAGGTCGATGCCGTTGATCGCTTGGAAGCCGGGGCGGCGCCAGCGACCCGGGTAGCGGATGACCGCCTGGTCGAGTTCGAGCACGACCTCCGGGAGCACATTGAGCGCGGTGACGCCGTCAATGCGCAGCTTGTTGCCCGACGAGTCCAAGAAGTCTTTCGCCTTGCCGAGGTGCGGCACCGCGGCAAGCAGCTGCTGCGTGTAGGGCTGCTGCGGGTTCGCGAAGAGCTGGCGCGACGGTGCGGCCTCGACGACCTCGCCGTCTTTCATCACGACCACGTCATCGGCGACATCGGCGACGACCCCCATGTCGTGGGTGATGATCAGCACGCCCATGCCGAGCCGCTCCTGCAGCTCCGCGATGAGGTCGAGAATCTCGGCCTGCACGGTGACGTCGAGCGCCGTCGTGGGCTCGTCCGCGATCAGCAGCTCGGGCTCGCTCGAGATCGCCATCGCGATCATCGCGCGCTGCCGCTGACCGCCCGAGAGTTGGTGCGGGTAGTCGTCGACCTTCTGCTCGGGATTCGGCATGTGCACGTCGCGCAGCAGCTGAATGGCCCGCTCGCGCGCCTCGGTCTTCGTGAGCTCACGATGGCTCGACAGCGCCGCAATGAGCTGGTCGCCCACCGTGTAGACCGGGTTCATCGCCGTCATCGGCTCCTGAAAGATCGTCGCGATGCGCGATCCGCGCAGCTTGCGCAGCGCCTTGTCCGAGAACGCGGTGACGTCGACGCCGTCGAACCAGATGGTTCCGGTGCGTCGCGTGTTCGGCGGGAGCAGGTCGAGAATCGACATGGACGTGACCGACTTGCCCGATCCCGACTCACCGACGAGTGCGAGGGTCTTGCCCTTCTCGAGTTCGAACGAGACTTCGTGGGTCACCGCTCGCCACCCGTCGGGGGTCTGGAACTCGACGGAGAGACGGTCAATCTTGAGGAGTGGAGTACTCATGATCGCTTCTTTGCTTTCGGATCGAGGAGATCGCGGAGGGCGTCACCGAGGATGCCGAACGCGAGAATGGTGAGCACGACAACGATGCCGGGCACGAGCAATGCGTGCGGGTCGGTCGTCAGGTATCGCTGCCCTTGGGCCACCATCGAACCCCACGAGGGGGTGGGCGGCACGACGCCGAGTCCGAGGTAGCTGAGTCCCGATTCGAGCAGGATCGCCGCGGCCATCGTGAGCGAGAACTGCACGATGATGGGCGCCGAGACATTCGGCAGCACCGTGCGGAACATGACCACGATGGTCGGTGCGCCGAAGGTCTTCGCGGCGTCCACGTATTCCTCGCGCTTCACCGACAGCACCTGGCCGTAGGTGATTCTCGCGAAGATCGGGGCGAAGAGCACGCCGATCGCGATGATCAGTGTCACCGCTCCGGGCCCGTAGAGGGTGACCGCGAGCAACGCGAGAATGATCGGCGGGAACGCGAGCACCACATCGACGATGAGGCGCATGGTGATGAACTCGGTGAGCCCGTTGAAGTACGCGCCCAGCAGACCGAGCAGCGTGCCGAGGCCCGTTGCGAGCAGCGTTGCGCCGAGGGCGATGAAGAGCTCGATCTGGGCGCCGTACATGACGCGCGACAGGATGTCGCGGCCGAGCTCATCGGTTCCGAGCAGGTGACCCTCCGAGAACGGGGGCTTCAGCCGCAGCGCGACGTTCTGCGCGATCGGATCGTAGGGCGCGAGCACCGGAGCGAGGAACATCACGACGAGAATGACGACGATGTACACGGCCATGATGACGCGCAGGGGCGTGATCGCCTGACGCAGGCGGGGACTGATTTTCATGACCGCCTCACTCGGGGATCGAGAATGCCGTAGATCACATCGACGACGATGTTGATCAGAATGAACATGAGCGCGATGACGATGACGATGCCCTGCACCACGGGGTAGTCACGGTTCGTGACGCCGTCGACCAGCAGGCTCGACATTCCGGGGTAGTTGAAGACCCGCTCGACCAGCACGGTCGAGCCGAGCAGGGTGCCGAAGCCGATGCCGATGACCGTGACGACCGGGGTCAGGGAGTTGCGCAGCACGTGCTTGCGGAACACCGTGAACGGGGCCAGGCCGATCGACTTCGCGGTGCGCACCCAGTCCTGCCCCTGCACTTCGAGCACCGCCGACCGTGTCATGCGGGCGATCTGGGCGGAGAAGCCGACGGCGAGCGATATCGCCGGCAGCATCAGGGACCAGATGGCGCCCAGCGGATCCTTCGCGAAATCGACGTAGCCGCCCGCGGGGAACCACTTCAGTGAGATCGAGAACAGCAGAATCAGTACGGCGCCGAACACGAACACCGGAAGCGCGACGCCGATCGAGCTGAGCGCGGTAACCAGGGTGTCGACCCAGCCGCCCTTGCGGGCGGCCAGGGCGCCGAGGGTGATGCCGAACACGACCGAGAGGAGCGTCGCGAAGCCGACGAGCAGGAGGGTGCGGGGCAGTCGGGCCCCGATCGCCTCGAGCACGGGCTGGGACGTCTTGAACGAGTTGCCGAGGTCACCGGTGAACACGCCGCCGAGGAAGTGCAGGTACTGCACGAACAACGGCTGGTTCAGACCCAGCTGTTCACGGACCCGGTCGACGGCTTCCGGCGTGGGGGCGCCCCCATCGCCGACGCTGAGGAGCAGCACGGCCGGGTCGCCCGGCACGAAATGCAGCGCTGAGAAGATGAGCGTGAGTACGAGGAGCACGAGGCCCACGCCCATCGCCAGGCGCTTCGCAATGAATGCAAGCACGATGTGATGTCTTCCTGAGTCGGTGGTTACTTCATCGAGGTGTTCGCCAGCATGTAGCCGCTGTAGAACGTGAGGGTGCCCGGCAAGTTCGAGAAGCCCTCTACCTGATCGTTGTAGCCATAGGCCTGGGCGCGGGTGTTCAGCGACGCGAACGGCACGTCTTCGGCCCAGATCTTGCCGATCTGCTGGTAGATGTCATGCTTCTCGGCGTCGTCGGTCGCCTGCAGACCCTGGCCGATGAGGTCGGCGATCTCGTCGTTCTTGTAGCCCCAGCTCACGTTGTAGGTGCGATCGTCGGTGACCCAGTTGATGAGGTACGACGGATCGGCGACAGCGCCGCTGTCACCGGAGACGGCGATGTCGTATTTGCCCTCGTTGCCTTGCGACACGCGAGTCGACCAGTCGGGAGCGTCGAGCGTGACGTCGATGCCGATCGCCTTCAGATCCTCCTGCACCGAGAGCGCATTGTCTTGCAGGAACGTGTACTGCGAGGTCGACAGGAGCGTCGCTGGGAAGCCGTCGGGGTAGCCGGCCTCCGCGAGCAGCGACTTCGCCTTCTCGGGGTCGTAGCTCCAGAGGTTCGCGAGATCCTCATCGTATGCCGGGTCGGTCTCCGGGATCGACAGACCGTTGAGCGCCGTGCCATTGCTCTGGAACGCGGCGAGTACCGAGTTGTCGCGATTCAGGGCGTACGCGACGGCCTGGCGCACCTTCGGGTCGGCGAACGGGCCGTCTTCGACGTTGAACTGCACGTATTGGAACGGTCCGTTGACCTGGTCGACGGTGAAACCTGCGTCGGCGACACGGTCGAAGTTCTCCCATGTCACGTAGTCGATGAGGTCGACATCGCCCGACAGCAGCGCGTTCGTGCGCGCCTCGCCGTCGGCGTAGAACTTCACGTCGATCTCGTCGAGCGCGATGTTGTCGGCATCGTAATAGCCGTCATTCTTCTCCATCGTGAGGCCGATGCCCTGATCGAGGTTCGTCATCTCCCAGGGGCCGGCGCCCACCCAGTTGGCGGTGTCGGGGTTGAGCGACGCATCGGGCACGATGCCCGCAAACGGCAGCGCGAGATACTGCAGGAAGGCGTTGTTCGGCTGCGAGAGCTTTACGGTGACCTCGGAGGCGCCGTCGCTGTCGATGCTGTCGATGTCTGCAAGCAGCGCGGCGAGCTGAGAACCGTTCGCCGGGTCGCGGTAGTAGTCGAGGGTGCTCTTGACGTTGTCGGCGGTGAGCGCGCTGTCGTCGCTGAACGTGAGATCGGGGTGCAGCGTGAACACGTAGGTCGTGTCATCGGGAGTGTCGATCTTCTCGGCGAGGGCCGGCGCCGCCTGGCCATCGGCGTCGAAACTCGTAAGGCCGCGGTGCACCATCGTGAGCAGCTGGTTGACCGCGGTGCCCTGCGAGGCACCGGTGATGGGCTGCGCCGGATCGGCCGAGAGTCCGAACGTCAGCACCTGCTCGGCAGAGCCGTCGCCGCTGGAGTCGCCGGAAGAGGAGCCGCTGCAAGCGGTGAGCGCGAGCGCCGCGACGGCGCCGAGCGAGAGAACCGAAAGCCAGGGCTTCAGGCGCTGCGGGCGTGAGGAGGACATCGGGTATTCCCTTCGTTGGGTGACCGACCTCGTGGCGCGACTGATGGTCTCTGCATGGCGAGGAGTCTCAACGCTGAGAGCTCGGTCGTCGTGCCGGTCGAGGGTGCTGGGTGAACAGGTGAACTGTTCAACGCCCAATCTAGAAGCCGACAACATAGGCTGCAAGTAAGAATTGGGTAACGAGAATAACGCCCAACTTATACTGTGTAAAAATGCAGGTCAGCGCCATGAAATGCTTCGATTTCAGTGCGCCAGCAATGCAGAACGCCTCCGATTCCGCGCGTGTTGCTCGGAATCGGAGGCGTCATGGGTGGCGGATCACCCGCCCGTGCAGTGAGTTTTCGGGTCAGTGAGTCAGCCGGCGGGCGGGAGCGGGTGCACCCGGGCTTCGACTGCGACTCTGCGATTACGCAGCGACGGCAACGTGCTGCGCACCGCGGCGATGCGCCCGGGCTCGACGGTCGCTGTGATGAGCGCGAGCTCCTGCTCGCCCGCATCGCCGAGTTGCAGACCGAGCGGGTCGAAGATGACACTGCGCCCCACTGACTTCACACTGACCTCATCGGACGCGAAGACGTAAGCAGTGTTCTCGATCGCTCGAGCTCGCAGCAGCGCAAGCCAGTGATCCTCTTTGACGACCCCGCGCGCCCAGGCCGCGCTGATGGCCAGCACCTCGGCTCCCTGGTCGATGAGCAGGCGGAAGAGTTCGGGGAATCGTAGGTCGTAGCAGATCGCGAACCCGACCCGCACGCCATCGATGTCGAGCACCGGTGGCAGCGCATCGCCCGGGGTGATCGAATCGGACTCCTTGACCGCGAAGGCGTCGTAGAGGTGAATCTTCTCGTACTCGGCGACGATCTCACCGCGGTCGGCGAGGAGGAGGATGTTGAGTGCGCGATCCGCTTCGACCACCCCCGGCACCCGTTTCGACATGCCGGCCGCGATGAAGAGCCCGTACTCCCGAGACAGGCGAAGCACCTCGGTCGCGAACGGGCCGTCAAGTTCTTCGGCTGCCGCGACGCCTTCGGCGACCGACGCCGTGACGCGGTGGTACATTGCCATCTCGGGCAGAATCAGCACGCGCGACCCCGCCGCCGCGGCGCGCGCCGCGAGCTCGCGGACGGCCGCGAGGTTCGCCGCTTTGTCTTCGATCGCGGGGAACTGCCCGACGCTGATCTGCAGGTTCGCGCGGTCGTGGGCCTGCGGCTCGGAGTCGGCGCCGCTCATGCGCGCGCCCATTCGGCGTTCACCGTATTGCGCTCGAACTCCTGCACGAAGCCGAGGCAGACGTCGTGCGCAACCCGTTTGATCCACTCGGCGCCGATCTCGGCCGAGCCGAGGCGAGGGTCGCCGGTGACACCCGAGGGGCTGACATCCGAGAAATCCCAGTACAGGGTGCCCGACTCGGCGGTGCCGGGAATCGCGCCCTCCGAGTAGTTCGTGGGGGTCCATCCTTCGAACGGCACGAGGCCGCCGTCGGCGATGAGCTGCGACTGCACGAGCTCGGGGAACATCGCGAGCATCGCGCTGTGCTCGGGCTCGGAGCCGTGGCCGTACGCGGTGGCCGGATCCTCGTAGAGATCGCGCATCACCCGGTAGCCGATGCCCCACGGGTAGACGCTGCCGACGAGCACGCCGTACTTCTTGCGGAGGCGATCCGCCGCGTGCGCAGCCGACGCCTGATTGCCGCCATTGTTGTTGACGATGACGATGCGGCGGAAGCCGTGTTTCACGAGACTGTCCATCACCTCGAACAGCACCGCCTGCAGCGTCTCGAACGAGAGGTTCAGCGTGCCCGCGAACCCGTCGAAGATCGGCGAGTGGCCGTAGCTCAGCGTCGGCGCCACGAGCACGGGGGTGTCGATGTGCTGCGCGATGTACTCGGACACCCACTCGGCGGTAATCGCGTCTTCGTTCAGCGGCAGGTGCGCGCCGTGCTGCTCGATGGCACCGGAAGGAATCAGCACGATCGGATTCTGGGCCGCAGCGTCGCGCGCCTCCGTCCAGCTGAGTTCCCCGAGTCGGTGTGTTCTGAAGTGCCCCATGTGCTCGCCTCTCCGTTGATGTGCGTGCTCCTCACCATAACTTTGCGCACAGTTCGGGGCACGGAGTATAAGGCGGTGTGATATTCGAGACGCGAGGCTTATGGCACGCCGGGCGAATATCACGCGGGAGCGGGTGGCGGGGGTGCGCGGCGCCCCCGCCACGCACCCCCGCGTCCTCTCCTCCCGACCTCCCCGCGCCCACCCCTCCCTCGAACGCACCCCTTTTGCGCGAGAGCACCTTCGAAATACGTGTGCGCTCGCGCAAAAGGGGTGCGCTCGGGGAGGCGGCGGGGGCAGGGGTGGCGCTACGAGTTGACCACCTTCCGCAGGCCGACGGCGCGCTCGATCACGAGCACAATCACGACCGACAGGGCGATGAGGATCACCGACAGCGCGGCGAGGCCCGGGTCCGAGCGGTACTGCAGGTAGCGGAACATCTCCACCGGCAGCGTCGTGTGCCCGGAGCCGGCCACGAAGAGCGAGATCACGGCCTCATCGAACGAGATGATGAACGCCATCACGCCGCCGGCGAGGATGCCCGGCGCGATGATCGGCAGCGTCACGCGACGGAACGTGGTGAATGAGTTCGCCCCGTGCACGCGCGCCGCCTCCTCACAGCGCATGTCACTCGTCACCAGACTCGAAAGCGTCGTGCGAATCACGTACGGCACCGTCACCCCGAAGTGCGCGAGCACAATGCCGGGGTACGTGCCGACGAGCCCAACCGGTTGGAACACCAGCAGCAGGCCGAGGCCGAGCACGACACCCGGCACGAGCAGCGGCGACAGGAAGAACCCCGACACCGCGGCCTTGCCCGGAAACTCGTAGCGCGCGATCGCAAGCGCGACCGGAACCCCGAGCACCAGTACGACGACCGCCGTCACCACGGCGGTGACCAGGCTGACCCGCGCACCGTCCATGAGGTCGGTGTTCTGCAAGATGCTCTCGTACCACTGGAACGACGGCGCCCCGATCTCGATCGCGAGACTCTTGGAGTCGTTGAACGAGATCAGCACGACGGCGATGATCGGGGCCAACAGGAAGAGGTAGACGATCGTCACGACGATCCGGTTCAGAATTTTCGCCATGGCGCATCACCCTTCGAATCGCTTGATCAGGCGCTGGTACACGGCGACGATCGCACCGAATACCGCGAGCAGAATGACCGACAGCGCTGACGCGAGTGGCCAATTGAGCGTCTGCGTCGCCTCACTGTAGACCTCGGTCGCGAGGATGAACACGCGGCCGCCGCCCAACAGCTTCGGCGTCACGAACGAGCTCACCGCGAGCACGAACACGAGCAGGAACCCCGTGAAGACGCCGGGGAGTGAGAGCGGCAGCGTGACCCGGAAAAACACCTTCGCTTTCGAAGCGCCGAGCGATCCCGCAGCCTCCTCGAGCGAGGCGTTGATGCGCCCGAAGCCCGAGATCATTGCCAGGATCGCGTACGGCATCAGGATCTCGACGAGCGCGATCGCCGTTCCGAGAAAGTTGTTGCTCAACCGCAGCGGGGTGCTGATCAGCCCGAAATTCTGCAGCGCGGCGTTGATCACTCCCTGGTCGCCGAGCAGCGCCATCCACCCGAACGTGCGCGCCACGGCCGAGGTGAGCAGCGGCGCGATGGCGAGCGCCATCAGCACCCCTTTCCACTTCGAGGTGGTGCGCGTCAGGAAGAGCGCGATCGGGTACGACAGCACCACCGCGCCGAGCCCGCAGACGAGCCCGAGCAGCAGCGTGTTGCCGATCACCTTCCAGTAGAACGGGTCAGAGAGCGCATCGCTGTACGAGGCGGCGGTGAGCGTCTCGATGAGCTGCCCACCCGAACCGTTCTCGTTCAGCGACATGCGGATCATCACGAAGAGCGGCAGCAGGAAGCTGACGAACAGGCCGATGATGCCCGGGATCACCAGTCCATAGGCCGACCACCGCGAGCGGTTGCGCGCCCGGTTCGACTTCATGCCGATGCTGATGAACTCCGTGTTGGTGTGCGTGGCCGTCATAGCGTCCCCCTCACCCTTCCGGCACGAGGTGCGCGTCGCCCGGTTCGAACGACACGTACGCCTCGTCGCCGATCCGCAGCTCGTCATGGGCCGTGCTCAGCTTGTCGGCGCGCATGACCTGGCCGCTGTCGAGGTGCAGGTCGTAGCTGCGCACGTTGCCGGTGTAGCTCGACGCCACGACACGGGCACGCGCGGTGGGCAGTGATCCCGCCTGCGCATCGCTCGCTGCAACCGACACTCGATGCGGCCGCACCACGAGCGAGGCCGCTCCGTCGATGCCCGGCGCACCGGCCACCGCGAAGCTGCCGAAGAGCTCCGACTGCACCTGGTAGGCGCCGCCCGAACTGCCCGATACCGACCCCACCTCGAGAAAGTTCGCCTTGCCGACGAAGTTCGCCACGAACTTCGTCGCGGGGCTCTCGTAGATGGCTGTCGGCCGGTCGTACTGCTCGATGACGCCGTTGTTGAGGATCGCGATGCGATCCGCCATGTCGAGCGCCTCGTCTTGATCGTGCGTGACGAACAGGGTCGTGGTGCCCGACTCCTGCTGGATGCCGCGAATCTCGCGCCGCATCGCCTCGCGCAGCTTGGCGTCGAGGTTCGACAGCGGCTCATCGAGCAGCAGCAGCAGCGGGTGGATCACGAGGGCGCGTGCGAGTGCGACGCGCTGCTGCTGGCCGCCCGAGAGCTCGGCCGGCTTGCGCGCTTTCAAGTGCCCGAGTTGCACCTTTTCGAGCGCCTCCTCAGTGCGCGGGCCGATCTGCGCACGCGGCACCTTGTGCATCTGCAGGCCGAACGCGACGTTCTCCTGGACCGTGAGGTGCGGAAAGAGCGCGTACGACTGGAACACCATGCCCATGCCGCGCTTGTGCACCGGGGTCGACACGACATCCTTGCCGTTCACAAAGATCTGCCCCGACGTGGGTTCGAGCAGGCCGGCGACCATGCGCAGCGTCGTCGTCTTGCCGCACCCCGAGGGGCCCAGCAGGGCGACGAGATCGCCCTGCTGCACATCGAGGTTCACATCATTGACCGCGGGTGCGGCCGTCTTCGGGTAGGTCTTCTGCAGGTTGCGGATCGACAGGTACTCGGGGTCGAGCTGCTCCGTCATGCTCAGCCTCCGATCACGCTGCGTCGCCACTGCTCGGTCCAGGCATCGCGCTGGTCGGCGAGCCAGATCCAATCGATGTCGACGATGTTCGGGTCGGCAGAATCGGCGACACGATCTTTCACGGCTTCGGGGATCTCCGCGTCAGACACCACCGGCGCGTAGAACAGCGCTTCGGCGAACGACTCCTGAGCTTCCTTCGAGAGCGCGTAGTCCATGAACTGCTGCGCGGCTTCGGTCTTCTCGGTGCCCTCGACGAGGTTGATGGTGTTGATTTGGAAGCCGATGCCGTCATCGGGCTGCACAACGCCCATCGCCCCATCGGAGTCGTCGGCGAAGTACTGGGCGCGGGCGTTCCAGCCGACGCCGTACTGCGAGGTGCCCGAGATCACGGGCTGGTAGACGTCGGGCACGGGCTCCCACGTATTCACGAGCGGCGCGAGCTCGGCGAGCTTCTCGATCGCGGGCTCGATCGTGTCTTTGTAGTCGACGCCGAGATTGTTCGCCGTCAATGCGGTGAGTGTGTGGCCCTGGATGTCCGGCGGAGCCGGGATCGACACCGAGTTCTCGGGAGCATCCCACAGGTCGGCGATGCCCTTCGGCGGGGTCTTCACCGCCTCGGTGTTGTAGAGCACGACGAGGTTGTCGAACGTGACCGCGGGGCCGAAGCCGTGGGCGTTCTGCCCGAGCTCGACGACGTTCGCCAGGTTCGGCACGTCGGCCTCGCTCACCTTCGCGAACAACCCCTCCTGGTTGCCGGTGTGCGCGACCGAAGCGTCCATGATCGCGAGGTCGACCGTGGGGCTCGACGCTTCGCTGCGCAGCTTGCCGAGCATCTCCGCACTGTTCTGCGCGGGCACGAAGTTCACGACCACGTCGTCCTGCGACGCATTGAACTTGTCGACGACCGCGGCGGTGTACTGGTCGTCGAAGAGCGCGGCGTAACCGAGCACGTTCACCTCGACGGCGTCGGGGTTCGACGAGCCAGAGCCGCCGGAGGCGCCGCTGCACGCGGTGAGCGCGAGCGCGGAAATCATCACGGCGGACACGCCGATCTTGGTCTTCACTGACATGGTGCTTCTCCTTTGAAGTTCACTCACACCCATGTCAACGAGCCTGGTCGAGAGCGACGATACGGGGCGATTCGGGATCGCGCAAGGGTCGAATTCAGAAATGTTATTTCGGCCCAATCACGTCCACGCATGCTATTTACACGCCTCTGATCTGCACTTTTATCAATTGTTATCGAATGCGGGGTTCCTTTTCCGAAGTTTCGTTGCTACGGTGCATGGCACGTGTATACAACACGTACACAATCTGTGCGATGAGCCTGGTCCGCCCTGCACGATCCACTCGAAGATCCACACATTGAGGTGTGCGACTCCTCGCGGAAGCCGCCACCGGAAAGGCACGACGCCGTGTTCGAATTCCTCCCCATGCCCACCCAGATCTCCGAGGAGCGCCGCCAGTCGCTTCTCACCGTGCAAACATCAACACTCGGTCACCTGCGCGACTTCGGGTTCGTGCGCGGTCTCACCCCGAACCGCCGCCCGATCCAATTCGCCGGCACCGCGGTCACCGTGCGGCTCCCCCACATGGACTCCACTGCGCTGCACGTCGCCGCCGATCACCTGCGCCCCGGCGACGTGCTCGTCGTCGAACAGTCGGGTGACGACCGCTCGAGCTTCGGCGGCATGGTCGCCTTTACCTCGAAGACCCGCGGCGCCGAGGGTGTCATTCTCTCGGGGGCGATGAACGACTTCGACGAGGTGCTCGAGCTCGGGCTCCCCGTCTACTCGCGCGGCGTCTCGGCGCGCACCACGCGCATCCTCGGCATCGAGGGTGCGATCAACGTACCAATCACCGTCGGCGGCGTCGTCATCACCCCCGGCGACGCGATCTTCGCCGACTCCGACGGTATCGCCGTGCTTACCGAAGCCGAAATCGACGAGATCGTCGCCGATCTGCGCGGCAAGGAGGGCGCCGAGCCCGCCAAGAAGGATGAGATCGTCGCCGGCAAGAAGCTCTCGGAGTGGAGCGGCGCCGCGAAGTACTTCGAGACGATCGGGGCCGCCTGATGAGCGAGTTCCGCCTCACCGTTGCCCAGTTCGCCGCGACACCCGACATCGAGCGCAACCGCGCGCTCGCCGTCTCGCTCATCGAACGGGCGGGACCGACTTCCGACCTCGTCGTGATCCCCGAGAACGCCATGTACTCGGATTCGGCCAAAGAGTTTCCTGATCAGACGCACTCGGAAACGCTCGATGGGCCCTTCCTGACCGCGTTGCAGGGAGCGGCCGAGAGATCCGGCACCCATGTCGTCGCCGGATTCACCGAAACCAACGAGGGTGCGCACCCCTACAACACCCTCGTGCACATCGACCCGTCGGGCGCGCTCGCGGGCTACTACCGCAAGATCCACCTGTACGACGCATTCGGCTACCGCGAATCGGACTCGGTGACTGCGGCCGCAGCCGCCGAACCGCTCACCTTCGAGGTCAACGGCATCACCGTCGGCGCGGCCACCTGCTACGACCTGCGGTTCCCCGAGATCGCGCGCTGGCTCGTCGACCACGGCGCCGACGTCATCGTGTACCCGGCAGCCTGGGCCGTGGGGCCGCTGAAAGAATTCCACTGGGAGTCCCTGCTGCGGGCGAGGGCGATCGAGAACACGACATACATCGCCGCGGCAGGGCAGACCGGGCCGCACTGCACCGGGCAGAGCCAGGTCATCGATCCGCTCGGCATCACCCGCGCCTCCGTGGGCGAAGAAGCCGACGCATTTGCCACCGCAGTGGTGAGCTCCGAGCGCATCGCGCAGGTGCGCACCACCAATCCGTGCTTGGAGAATCGACGCTTCGACGTCAGCCCCCGGGCCTGAGCTACGATCAACCCATGCAGCAGATCCCGGATGTTTCTCAGGCCCGGTTCGGCGGCTGGTCGGCGAAGACGCCGCTGCCGCCGGGCCTGCGACCGGACGGGGTGAAAGCCGCAGACTACGCCTACGGGTATCTGAAGAACCTCATCATCACCCTCGTATTGGCCCCGCAATCGGTCATCACCGAGAACGAGGTCGCGCTGGCGACGGGCGTCTCCCGGACTCCGGTCCGGGAGGCGTTCTCCCGTCTCCAGTCGGAGCAACTCCTCACCCTGATCCCCCACCGCGGCGCGATCGTTCCCGAGATCACGCTGCGCGCGATCCAGGAGCAGGCCCAGACCCGCGTCGTGCTCGAAGGGTACGGCGTGCAGTGGGTCTGCGAGCACCGAGTGCCGATCGTGGATCGCCTCAACCGATTGATCGACGAGCAGCAGGCAATCTACGACGACGACCCCGAGCGCGTCGTCGACATGGTCGTCACCGACAAAGAGTTCCACTGGACGCTGGTGCAAGCCACCGGCAACACCGAGTTCGCCCAGCTCTACAACACCATTCACGACCGCCAGGTGCGCATCGGCATCGCCATGTTCTCGGCCGTGCCGTCGCGCCGCTGCACCGCGATCGAGCAACACCGCGAGATCGCGCACGCCGTCGAAGAGTTCGACCTCGTTACTGCGCGTTCGCTGCTCGAGTCGCACCTCGTGGGCAGCCTCGGCGAGATCTCGCAGATCTTCAGGAACTAGGGGTCGGGGGCGGCGACGGGCTGGGCGCGCCGCCGCCGCGGGCCGCCCGCCGCTTCTTCCCCTCGAACGCACCACTTTTGCGCGAGAGCACCGGTCAATGATGCGCACTCTCGCGCAAAAGTGGTGCGTTCGCGAGCGGGGCGGCGCGCGTCGGGCTCCGCTAGCGAGGGCGCAGGGGTGAGTGCTGCTGCACCCAGCTGTACATCGCCACTGCGGCGGCGGCAGACGCGTTAATCGAGCGGGTCGACCCGTACTGCGAAATCTCAACTACGGCTTCGGAGGCGGCGATCGCCTCGGCGGTGAGGCCCGGCCCCTCCTGCCCGAACAGCATGACGCAACGTTCGGGCCAGTCGAACGTTTCCATCGGCACGCAGCCGGGCACGTTGTCGATCGCGATGATCGGCACTCCTGCAGCTCGCGCCCACTCGACGAGTGCCGAGACGTCTTCCCGGTGCTCGACGTGCTGGTAGCGATCCGTCACCATCGCCCCGCGCTTGTTCCAGCGGCGACGCCCGACGATGTGCACGGTGTCGGCGGCGAACGCGTTCGCGCTGCGCACGATCGATCCGATATTCATGTCGTGCTGCCAGTTCTCGATCGCGACGTGGAACGGGTGGCGGTGCTCATCGAGATCGGCGACGATCGCTTCCATGCGCCAGTACCGGTAGCGGTCGACGACATTGCGGGTATCGCCGTGCTCGAGCAGCTCGGCGTCGTAGAACTCCTCGGTCGGCCAGGCGTCGCGGCCCCCGGGCCACGGCCCGACCCCGGAGGTCGAGCGCTCGGCGGTCGGGGTCGTCTCGGGCGCTGCGTCACTCACCCGACGATTCTCCCACGCGGCGGCGGGTGATCCGGCGCGCAGCCTCGTCGGGGCCCTCCGTCAACGGGAAAGGGGTCACTTTGGGAGGGTGCGATGACGACAACACCCTCCCAAAGTGACCCCGATCGCATCGCGGCGCTGCGCGGCGGCAGAGCTGTGCGGCGGCAGAGCTGTGGCGGCGGAGCGGCGCGGCCGCGCACCAGTGCTACTGATTCGAGAACGCCGCGTCGAACGACGCCGTGGGGCGCTGCCACAGCAGCGAGCGGATGCGGGTCACGGCCTCGGCGGCGCCGTGCAGGCGGTCCATGCCGGCGTCTTCCCACTCGATCGAGATGGGGCCGTCGTAGCCGATGCTGCCGAGCGCGCGGAACGCGTCCTCCCAGTGGGTGTCGCCGTGCCCGGTCGACACGAAGTCCCAGCCACGGCGCGGGTCGCCCCACGGCAGGTGCGATCCGAGAATGCCGGATCGCCCGGTCGGCGGGCGCAGGCGCGTGTCTTTGCAGTCGACGTGGCAGATGCGGTCGGCGAAGTCGACGATGAAGCCGATCGGGTCGATGCCCTGCCATACGAGGTGACTCGGATCCCAGTTCAACCCGAATGCCGGGTGGTGGTCGATCGCTTCGAGCGCGCGCACCGTCGTCCAGTAGTCGTAGGCAATCTCAGACGGGTGCACTTCGTGGGCGTACCGCACCCCCTCGCCGTCGAAGACGTCGAGAATGGGCGTCCAGCGCCGAGCGAAATCTTCGTACCCCTCGTCGATGACCGAGGCCGGCACGGGCGGAAACATTGCAACGTATGGCCAGATCTTCGACCCGGTGAAGCCCGTCACCACGTCGGCGCCGAGCTTGCGGGCCACGCGTGCGGCGCGCTGCATGTCTGCGGCGGCGCGCTGGCGCACGCCCTCGGGGTCTCCGTCGCCCCAGACGTAGGGGCGCACGATGGCCTGGTGCCGAAAGTCGATGGGGTCGTCGCAGACCGCCTGGCCGGCGAGATGGTTCGAGATCGCCCAGACCTTGAGTCCGTAGCGGTCGAGCACGTCGAGTCGCGACTGCAGATACGCGTCGTCTTCGTCGGCGCGCTGCAGATCGAGGTGATCGCCCGACGCCGCGATCTCGAGGCCGTCGTAGCCCCACTCTGCGGCGAGGCGGGCGACCTCTTCGAAGGGCAGGTCGGCCCACTGCCCGGTGAACAGGGTGACGGGGTGCGATGCTTCGTGCGTCATGGTCGGCCGCTCCTTCGCAGCTGGTGGTCGGTGAGAAAATCGTAGGTGATGCGGGCGAGTTCGTCTTGCGATTCGGCAAGCGGGCGCCAGATCGACGCCGCGGTTGCGATGGTGTCGTTGTTTCCCGTGAAACTCTCAAGGGTCAGCGGGCCGGTGTAGCCGATGTCGTCGAGCGCGTCGAAGAACCCATCCCAGTCGGTGTGATCGGGGCCGGCGGGCCCACGATCGGAACCGCAGACCTGCACCACGGCGACGTGCTCCCCCGCGGCCCGGATCGCCGCCGCCGGCGACCGCTCCTCGATGTTCAGGTGGTACGCGTCGAGTGCGAGGCCCACCCCCGAGTCAGCACCGAGCAGCGGCCCGAGTGCGTCGAGCGCCTGCTCCACCGTGTTGATCAGGCTCGTCTCGTATCGATTGAGCGGCTCGATCGCGAGCGTGACTCCGCGCTCGGCGGCGTAGGCGGCAACAGGCAGGATCGCCTCGCGCAACGACGCAATCGCCGTCGCACGCTCCGCGGCGTCCATGCGCCATACCCGCCCGGTGCGCGCGGTGAATGGGCCGGCAACGGTCGGAGACCCCACCGCGACCGCGACGTCGACGCAGTGGCTCAGGTACGCCTGCGTGGCCGAGCGGAGGCGATCGTCGAGCAGGTCGCGACCCTCCCCCATGGCCCCGACGACGCGTGCCTCCATGCCGAGCCCGCCCAGCCGTTCGGCGGCGAGCGCGGGATCCCAATCGCCGGGAGATTCGACGGGCAGCTCGAGCAGTGTGTACCCGATCCCCTGAGCCCGTTCGGCGATGGCGAGCAACGAGTCATCGTTGAGCGGCGACGTCCACACCCAGGTGTTCACCCCGAGCTCCCGAACCACGCCCCCCCCCCGCCACACTCTCACCATCACTCATACGCTCACCCCTTCGTAACGCTGAACTTTCCAACACGCTGACCCACGAGCGCCCTCAGGGCTGACCCGTAACAGCGGAGCCTGTTCGCGGGTGCGAATGCCCCGCACAGACGCATCAAGGTTGGCGCGGTGAAGACGCGCCGGGTTCCCTTGCTCAAGTCTGTGTGGGGCATTCGCACCCGCGAACAGGCGCTTACTGCTTTACGGAATCACCCGCTCCTGCCAAACTTTCGGGTACCCCGGCAGATCCTCTCCACCGAATTTGGCGTAGTGCCCGTCGGGCATGCCTTCGTTGCGGTCGAGGTATTCGTCGAGTTCGTCGGCGGTGATGGGGCTTTGCGGCAGCACCCATTCGGTGGGCACTTCCTTGCCGTCGAAGATCTGCTCCATGGCGAGCAGCGGCGTGCGCCACTGGAAGTTGGAGTAGACGGGGGCGAGGCCGGTGAGGCCGGTGTCCTTCCACTTGCGCAGGAAGCTGAGCTCGTCTTCGCCGGTCATGACCGGGTAGTCTTTGCCCGCGTCTTCGAAGGCTTCGATGGCGGCGACGGCGCCGTCGCCGGCGTCCATCCAGATGCCTTGCACGTCACCCTTGGCGAGTTCGTCGGAGATGATTTTCTTGATTTCGGCGGGGTCGGCTCCGGTGAAGTAGTCGACGGCTTCGATGCCGGCTTCGTCGAACAGTTTCTCGGCGCCGGCCCAGCGCTGCTCGAGCACGTCGACGCCGGGGAGGATGCGGAGGGCGACGACCTTATCGCCCTTGTCGAGGTTGTCGATGAGGAACTCGGCGGTGTCGATGCCCCAGGCGAAGCCGCCGATGGGGTGAATGAAGGTGACGGCGCAGTCGGTCTCAACGCCGCGGTCGAAGACGACGACGGGCTTGCCGGTCTCGCAGGCGCGCTCGACGGCGGGCGTCATTGCCGCGGTGGAGTTGGGCGAGATGATGAAGCCGTCGCAATTGCCTTCGGCGATGAAGTAGTCGATGTCGGCGATCTGCGTGTCGTCACTGTCTTTGGCGTCGCGCGTCTCCATCGACGAGATGGCGCCCGATTCCTGGAGCACTTTGAGCTGCTCGTTCATCGTGATCCAGCCGGTCTGACGCCAGGGGTTCGAGATCGATGCGTTGGCGAAGCAGACCTTCTTGGCTCCGTCGGAGGCCCAGTCGGCGGTGTCGCGCATTTCGGCGTTGATCATCTGGAGGTAGGGCTGGTCTTCCGGCCCTTCGGGGGTGACTCCGCGCTCTGCGTCTTGCTTGTCGAAGAGGGCCTGGTCGAACCACTGGCCCGAGTCGCCCGAGTCGGTCGACTCGCTCGTCTCGGTGGTGGCGTCGTCTGCCGGGTTCTCCACCGTTGGGTCGGTGGTGCACCCCGCGAGCAGGATCAGCGATGCCGCGCCGACGAGGCTCGCCGTAATGCTCAGCGATCGTTTCATGATCGGTTCTCCTTTGTTTGGTCGCCCCGCGCGGCAGCGTCGCCGGTGGGATCGGGTGACGGGGTGCTCCCCGCCGGGTCTGTGGGTGTCGCACCGGTCGGGGCGGCGTCGGCGGGGTCGCCGAGGGGTGCGGGATCCGCACCGGCCCCAGCGGCAGCAGCCCCGACGGCGGCGAGCGCCCCGGTCGGCTTCTTGCGGCGTGCGCGGAACGCGGCGCCCGAGTAGGCGACGGCCGCGATGATGATGGCGCCCTGGATGGCGTCGCGCAGGGTCGAGGGCACCGAGGTGAAGTTGAGCAGGGTGAAGAGCGTCTCGAGCGCGAAGGCTCCGGCGAGTGCGCCCCAGACCGAGCCGCGGCCACCACCGAGCACGACGCCACCGAGCACGACCGCGGTGATGGCGATGAACTCGTATCCCTTGCCGACGGAGGGGTGCACACCGGCGTAGCCGACGAGCAGCACGCCGGCGATCGTGGCCGAAAGCGAAGAGATGACAAAGGCGGCGGTCTTGGTGCGCCACACCGAGGCTCCGGCGAAAACGCCGGCCGCGGGGTTGTCGCCGATGGCGACGAGTGTGCGCCCGAAGGGGCGGCGCGAGAGCCATGCGGCGATCCCGACCACGCCGGCGAGCACGAGTACGGCCCACGGCAGCAGACCGATGATCGGCAACCCCTCGATGCCGCCGCGTCCGATCTGTCGGAACGAGTCGGCGGGGTTGCCGGTCGCGGCTCCGCCCGTCCACCACATGACGCCGCCGTAGAGCACGAGCATCATGCCGAGGGTGACGATGAACGACGGCACCTTCAAGAAGGTGGTGACGAGCCCGTTGACGATGCCGACGACGGTGCCGAGCACCAGCAGCAGCACGAGCACCGGCAGCGCCTTCGCGTCGTCTTGCCCGATGAGCGTGCCCGCGAGCACGACCTGAGTGGTGACGAGCGAGCCCTGCGACAGGTCGAACTCGCCGCTCACGATCACGAAGTACTGGCCGATGGCGACGATGGCGATGGGGGCGACGCGCTGAATGTAGCGCACGAGCTGCCCGGGCTCTGCGAACGACGGGTTCAGGATCGCCACGGCGATCAGCAGCACGACGAGCAGCAGGTAGACCGCGCCGCGCGGGCTGATGGCCGTGCGCACGAATCGGGCGAGGCCCGAAGCCGATGCGGTCGCGGTCGTCGCTGCGGGCGTCTCGACGGGTCGCGTGAGGTTCGAGGTCATCGCGCACCTCCTTCGCTGGTGACGTCGGCGGGCAGCGGGGCCGCCTCCCCCGATCGGGTGAAGCGCTCGCGCCGGGCGACGAGACGCCTGCGGGAGTAGACGGCGACGGCGATCACGATGACCGCCCCGCGCACCACGTCTTTGAGGAACGGGTTCACCTGCAGCACACTCATGAGGTTGTCGAGCACCGCGAAGATCGCGACGCCGCCGATGGTGCCCCAGATCGATCCACGGCCACCGGCCAGCAGGGTGCCGCCGAGCACGACCGCGGCGATCGAGAGCAGGTCGTACCCGCCCTGCGTGCCGACGGTCGGGCTGCCGACGCCGAGGCGGCTGGCGAGCAGCAGGCCGGCGATGCCGGCGAAGACCGAGCAGAGCACGTGCGCCCAGATGAGGGGTCGGCGGGTGCGCACGCCCGAGAGTCGCGCGACCTCGGCGTTGCCGCCGACGGCGAAGAGATGATGCCCGAAGCCCGTGCGGGCAAGCAAGAAGGCGACGACTCCCGCGAGCAGCAGCATGACCACGGTCGACACAGGCACTGGCCCGATGCCGGTGGCCCCGAAGAGCTGGAATGCCCACGGCGTCGAACCGGCCGTGCCCTGGTAGTTCGTGTCGAGGTAGCCCTTGAGCATGAGCCCGACACCGAGCGTCGTGACGAAGCCGTGCACCTTCAGCACGGTGACGATCACCCCGTTCGCGAGCCCGATGATGGCGGCGACGGCGAGCGCGAGCAGCACGCCCGGCAGCACCATGCCGGCTTGACCGTTCATCGTCTGCGCGGCGATGAGGCTGGTCAGGCTCACGACGTAGGGCACGGACAGGTCGAGCGATCCGCCGAGAATCACGAGGGTTTGGCCGATCGCGACGAAGCCGAGCACGCTCATACCGGTGAGGATGTCGCGGATGCTGCCGGCGCTGAACAGGTTGCGACCGACCGTCGCGACCAGGATCGCGCTCAGCGCGAGCACCACGATCAGCGCGATGAACACGATCGCGGTGGTGTCGAGGCGCTTCAGGCGCGCGGGCAGTGCGAGGCTCATGCGGCTCCCCGTTCATCGGCGGCGCCCGTCGCGAGCGCGAGGACGGTTTCTTCGGTCGACCCGGCGGGGAGTTCGCCCGCGATGCGGCCGTCGCGCATGACGAGCACGCGATCGGCCATGCCGATGACCTCGGGCAGCTCACTGGAGACGAGCAGGATCGCCACGCCGCGCTTCGCCAGCTCGCGAATGAGCTGGTAAACCGCGACCTTCGCACCGACGTCGATGCCGCGGGTGGGTTCGTCGAGCAGCACGACTCGGGGCTCGGTGGCGAGCCACTTCGCGAGCACCACTTTCTGCTGGTTGCCGCCCGACAGCGCTTGCACCTCTTGGTTTGGGCCGCGGCTCACGAGTTCGAGCGCGTCGAACACCCCGGGAATCGATGCCCGCTCGGCGCGCGTGCGGCGGGGGAAGACGCTGCGGATGGCGAGCAGGGCGTTGTCGAGAATCGACTGGTTCAGTGCGAGGCCGGTGCGCTTGCGGTCTTCGGTGACCAGCGCGACGCCGAGCCGCACGGCCTGCCGCGGGCTGCGAATGGTGCGCGTCGCTCCGGCGAGCTGGAGGGTGCCACGGGTGAACGGCTCGGCGCCGAAGATCGCTTCGACGAGCTCGGTGCGCCCGGAGCCCTGCAGCCCCGACAGCCCGACGACCTCGCCGGCGTGCAGGTCGAGATCGATGCCGTCGAGCTGCGTGTTGCCGCCGCCGCGCACGCGCACGATCGTCTCGCCGACGACGGTGCCCGGCTCGGGGTCGGGGAAGAACGCGCTGATGGGCCGACCGACCATGCGCCTGACGAGCGTGGGCTGATCCAGCGCCGCCGCCGCGTCGCTCGAGACGAGCGAACCGTCTTTCATCACCGTGATGGTGTCGCAGAGATCGAAGATCTCTTTCAGCCGGTGCGAGACGTAGAGAATCGCGACGCCGCGATCGCGCAGACGGCGAATGACGCGGTACAGGATCGCCACTTCGTGATCGGCGAGCGCCGCCGTGGGCTCGTCCATGGAGATGACCCGGGCGTCGATCGAGAGCGCCTTCACGATCTCGACGATCTGCTGCTCGGCGACGGTCAGGCTGCCGACCTGCGAATCGGGGTCGATGCCCGAGATGCCGAGGTCTTCGAGCAGTCTGGTCGTCGCGCGGCGCATGGCCTGCGTGTCGATGAAGCCGCGTCTGCGCGGCTCGCGGCCGAGGAAGACGTTCTGGGCGACGGTGCGATCGGAGAGCAGGTTGAACTCCTGAAACACCGTCGCAACGCCTGCCGCTGCCGCTTCGACGGGGTGCCCGAAGTCGACGCTCGCGCCGTCGAGCTGCACATCGCCGCCATCGCGGCGGTACACCCCGGCGACGATCTTCATCAGCGTCGATTTGCCCGCGCCGTTCTCGCCGACGAGCCCGTGCACGGTGCCCGGCACGAGATCGAGCGAGATGCCGTGCAGCACCTCAACGCCGAAGAACTGCTTGCGGATGTCGCGCACGGAGAGCACGGGGGCAGTCGCGGTCATTGTCGCGGTCGGTGTCTCGCTCATGCCGCACTCACCTCCACCCAGGCTCCGGATCGCGCGGACTCGAGCACGGCATCCGTGATGATGGCGGCCCGCAGGCCGTCGCGGAAGGTGGGCAGCCCTTCCGGGGTCTCGCCCGCGACCGCCGCGTAGGCGTCGGCGATGAATCCGTTGAAGGCGTCTTGGTACCCCTGGGCGTGACCTGCCGGAACGTTCGACAGCCGAGCCGCATCGGCGGAAAGCGTCTCAGGGTCTCTCCGCAGCAGCAGGGAGCCGGCCCGGCGGCCGACCCAGAGCGTCTCGGGATCCTCCTGCGCGAACCGCACGCTCTCGTCGGCGCCGGCGATCTCGAGCACCAGCGCGTTCTTCCGACCGGGCGCGACCTGCGAGATCAGCAGCGACCCGATGCCGCCGCCGGCGAGCTCGATCGTCAGAGCGACCGCGTCTTCGGTGTCGACCGGCTGGCCGCCCCGTTCCGCGTGCACCGTGCGCGTCGTCGCAACGAGACGCGTGATGCGGTCACCGCTCACGAACTCGAGGAGGTCGACGAGATGCGATCCGATATCTGCGAATGCCCGCGACGGCCCGCCGGCATCAGCCGCGACCCGCCAGTTGTCATCGCCCGCGCCCAGCAACCAATCTTGCAGGTAGCGCCCCGAAATCGTGAGCACGGCACCGGCCTCACCGCTGGCGATGCGGGCGCGCGCCTCGCGCACCATCGGGTGATACCGGTAGACGAATGGCACGGCGGCGACGCGCTGCTGCTGCTCGGCGAGAGCGACCAGCTCGCGGGCTTCGTCAGCCGAGGTGGCGAGCGGCTTCTCGCAGACGACGTGAGAGCCGGCGAGCAGCGCCGCGCGTGCATACGCAGTGTGACTCGTGTTCGGCGTGCACACGTGCACGACGTCGAGTGCTTCTGCGAGCAGGCGCTCGGGGGTCGTCGCCCGTGAGTAGCCGAGTTCGGCGGCGGCGGTCTCGGCCCGCTCGGGGCGCGAACTGGCGAGCACGTCGAGGCGTGCGCCGGCAAGGCGGGCTGCGGTGGTGTGGGTGCGAGCCATGAAACCGGCGCCGAGCATTCCGACGCTCGGTGACCAGCGAGACTCCTTCGTCTGCGGGGGCATGTGTCTATTGTGTTTCCACATTCCCCACTTTTGTCAACTATTCTTCATAAGTAACCAAACCGTTACTCAAGTTCGTGTTGTGCTTTACTGAAAGCGTGATCGTGCCATCTTCCTCATCCGGACCCGGAATCTCCACCGCCGGCGGGCTGCTGCAGCTCTTCCGCGATGGCAAGCCGCGCACGCGGGCGAAGCTCGCGCAGATCACTGGCCTCTCACGCCCCACGGTGACGCAGCGCATCGATCAGCTCATCGACCTCGGGCTGATCGCCCCCGTCGCCGATGCTGCCTCGACCGGCGGACGCCCCTCGGCGCAGATCGCCTTCAACCCGCGCGCTCGTGTCGTGCTCGCCGCCGATCTCGGCGCCCTGCACGCGCGCGTCGCCGTCACCGATCTCGACGGCGAACTGCTCGCCGAAGCCTCCGCGCCCCGCGAGATCGCGTCAGGGCCCGAAGATGCGATCGCCTGGATCCTCGATGCCGCCGACGAACTGCTGCCCGGGCTCGGATACGACGTCTCGCACGTCGCCGGCGTCGGCATCGGCGTGCCCGGCCCCGTCGAATTCTCGACCGGGCGCCCCATCAACCCGCCCATCATGCCGGGGTGGGATCGCTTCGACATTCCCGCCGCCATCCGCACCCGCATCGATGCCCCCGTGCTTGTCGACAACGACGTCAACATCATGGCGCTCGGCGAGCTCGCCACATCATGGCCCGGCGTGACCGATCTCATCTTCGTGAAAGTCGCGAGCGGCATCGGCGCCGGCATCATCTCCGGCGGATCGCTGCGCCGCGGAGCGAACGGCGCCGCCGGCGACATCGGGCACATCGCCCTCGCCCGCGCCGCGGATACGCCCTGCCCCTGCGGCAATCGCGGCTGCCTCGAGGCGGTCGCTTCGGGGCGCGCGCTCGCGGCAGCGCTCAGTACCGCCGAGGCCCCGCTGCACCGACCGAGCGAGGTCGTCGCACTCGCAAAGGCGGGCGACGTCGGCGCGATCCAGCGCATTCGCCAGGCCGGGCGCGACGTCGGCGAAGTGCTCACCGCGTGCGTCAGCATCATGAACCCGTCAGCGATCGTCATCGGCGGCACCATGGCGCAGGCCGCCGAGCACCTCGTCGCCGGCGTGCGCGAAGTCGTCTACGCGCGGTCGATCCCGCTCTCGACCGAGCAGCTCGCCATTGCACCGTCGCGCGCCGCGGGCAACGCCGCGATCTACGGCGCGGCGCAGCTCGCGATCGACGCGGCGCTCGCCCCCGAACGCATCACGGCCGCCCTTGGCGGGTAGTGGGTCGGCGGCGGTGCACTCCGCCGCCGCTTCGTTTCGCCGCCCCTTCGCAGCTGCCACAGCCATTCTGCGATTGGGGTAACTTCGGACCAGTGTTGGGGGCGATTCGGCTGCCCACACTGGTCCGAAGTTACCCCGATCGCCCTCTGGAGCGACGCGGCAGCCGCAGCGCCTTACGGCACCGTGTAGCCGGCGGCGCGGAAGAGTTCGTACCATTCCGCGCGGGTCAGCGTGATGTCCGAACCCTGCGCGGCGGCGGCCACGCGGTCGGGCGAGGTCGTGCCGAGCACCACCTGCATGCGCGCGGGGTGACGCGTGATCCACGCCACCGCAATCGCCTCGACCGGCACCCCGTACTGCGCCGCGAGGCGGTCGATGACCGCGTTGAGCTCGGGGTAGCGATCCGACCCCAGGAACGGGCCGTCGAAGAAGTTCGCCTGGAACGGCGACCAGGCCTGCACCGTGATGTCGTTGAGGCGGCAGTAGTCGAGCACGCCATCGTCGCGGGTGACCGACTGCGGCAGGCCCTGCATGTTCGCGGCGACACCCTGCGCGATCATCGGCGAGTGCGTGATCGAGAGCTGCAGCTGGTTCGCGACGAGCGGCTGCGACACGTACTTGCGCAACAGGTCGATCTGGCGGGGAGTGTGGTTCGAGACGCCGAAGGCGCGCACCTTGCCCGCGGCCGAGAGCTCGTCGAAGGCGCGGGCGACCTCTTCGGGTTCGACCAGCGCGTCGGGGCGGTGCAGCAGCAGAATGTCGAGGTAGTCGGTGCCGAGCGCCTCGAGCGAGCCGTGCACCGTCTCGATGATGTGCTCGTACGAGAAGTCGAAGTACGGGCCGTCGGTGATGATACCGGCCTTCGACTGGATCACCCACTGCTCGCGCTCGGAGGGTGTGAGCCGCAGCGCCTCGGCGAATCGGCGCTCGCACCCGTGCACCGAAGAACCGTAGATGTCGGCGTGATCCAGAAAGTTGATGCCCGCATCACGAGCCGCACTCACCAGCGTGCGCACCTCATCGTCGGTTTTCTCCTGGATGCGCATCAACCCCAGCACGACATCAGAGACGGTCAGGTCGGTTCCCGGCAGTGTGAAAGTCCGCATGCGGCTCACCCTACCGAACGCACGAACGCCCCGAAACCCGTTGCGTGCGCGGGGTCGGGGCGTTCGGGTCAGAGCCTGCGGGATCAGCGGGCTGCGCCCGCTCCACCGCTCTCGGCCTGCGCGATCAGGCGGAGGCCGCCGTGAGGGCCGCCAACTCTGCCACGTTCAGCTCGAGCGAGAGCGACGCGAGCAGTGCGGGCAGCTGCTCGAGGTTGCGTGCACTCGCGATCGGGGCGGCAACAGTGGCCTGCTGGCGCAGCCACGCGAGCGACACCGCAGCGACCGGCACGCCGTGCGCTTCGGCGGCGGCGTCGAGTGCGGCGAGCACCTCGCGACCGCGATCGTCGAGGTAGCCGGCGGCCTCGCCCGCACGCGGGCTCGCACCGGCCGCGGTCGCGTCGGCGGCATCGCGGTACTTGCCCGCGAGGAAGCCCTTGGCGAGCGAGAAGTACGGGAAGACCGAGAGCTGCTCGTCGTCGGCGACGGCGCGGAGGCCGTTCGTCTCGAACTCGCGCTCGACCAGGTTGTAGTGCGGCTGCAGTGCCACCGGCAGGTGGTAGCCGCCCGCTCGTGCGATCCGGAACCACTCGGCGATGCGCTCAGCCGTGTAATTCGAGACGCCGATGGCGCGAATCTTGCCGGCGTCGACGAGCTCCGAGAACGCGGCAACCGTCTCTTCGAGCGGAGTCTCGGCGTCGTCGAAGTGCGCGTAGTACAGGTCGATGCGGTCGGTCTGCAGGCGCTGCAGCGAGGCGTCGGCGGCCGCGCGCACGTTCGCCGCGGCGAGGCCCGTGAACTGCGGGTGCGTCGACACCTTCGTGGCGAGGGTGATCGAATCACGGCTGCGGCGGCCCGCGAACCACTCACCGATGATGGTCTCCGACTCGCCGCCCGTGTTGCCCGGCGCCCAGTGCGAGTATCCGTCTGCCGTATCGACGAAGTCGCCGCCGCCCGCGACGAACGCGTCCAGCACGTCGAACGAGGTGGCCTGGTCGGCCGTCCAGCCGAACACGTTGGCGCCGAGCGCCAACGGTGCGATCTCGAGGTCGGAGGATCCGATGCGGGTCCGTGCAGCAGTTGCGTTCGGTGCAGCCTGAGTCATGAGGTCTCCTTCGCGGGTCGGGTCACCATGCGGTGCGTCCACTCGACGCTAACAGCGGAGGCTGCGCCCGCATTCCGATGTGACGCCGCGCGGCGGCGGTTCGGGGCTCTGCGCCTTCCGCCGCGCAGGAGCAATGAGGGCGCGGAGTTGCGCTCAGAGGAAGATCTGCACTCAGCGGAACCGTTTGGGCGTCGGGCGATCCTCTGACTGCAGATCACCGGCTGAGCGCGGTGCGGAACAGACCGCGCTACTCGCACGCAACGCCGTCGCCATCGCGGTCGAGCTTGCGCGAATAGCCGGGCGAATCCACGTACAGCGGCGCCGCGCCTGCCGCCCGCACTGCGTCACAGTTCGCATAGTAGGTCGAGGTCGACTGTGGCACGCCGATCGATGCTCCTGAGTCGACGAACTGCGCCGGTGCCGAGGTGCTCTGGAGTTCAGCGACCTGTGCGGCGAGCGCCTGATTCGACGCGCTCAGATCCCCGACCTCGGTCGCGTGCGTCTCCACCTGCGCCTGGAGCGACAGCACCTGCTGCTTCTGCGTCTCCAAATCGGTACGCGCCTGCTCTGCCGCCTGCTCCGCGGTCGACGCGGCTTCTTCAGCGGCTTCGAGCGCATCGTCTGCGGCACGCACTTCTTGATTGGCTTGCTCGAGCTCCGAAGTGAGCGATTGCTCCGTCGCCACGAGTTCCGTGTGCTGGGCGTCGGATCCACCCGCACCCACCCCGGTTCCGAGCCCGAACGCGAGCAGCGAGCTGATGACCGGAACGCCGACCGAGACCCATTTGCTGCGCTTCGCGCGTGCGGGTACGGGTACGGGTACGGGTACGGCGGCCTGCGGTGATCCGGAACCGGGAATCCAATGCGTCATTGCGTTTACTACCTCTATGTCTGTGCGTCGTCACTCTGGCGAACACCCCAGCGTAGACATGTACACGGTGCGCTTTTGCACGATCGACCAGGTTTTCGCCCGCGTTTTCATCCTCGGGAGGCTCCACTCCCGCCGCCGAGCGCTTTCGGCTTCCGCTCAGAGAAAGATCTGCACTCAGCGGAACCGTTTGGGTGCGGGGCGATCCTCTGAGTGCAGATCACCCGCTGAGCGCGGTACGGAAAAGCAAGCTGCTCGGGAAGCGCACCACCCCACTACCCTGGGGGCATGACGCTCGAAGCCGACGATGCGCTGCGGGTGATGACGTTCAACGTGCGTCGCCGTTTCAGCGCACTGCTGCAGCCGCGGGCCGACCGCTGGTGGCTCCGCAAGCACCGCCTGCGCGAGCTGCTGCAGCAGCATCGCCCCCACCTGCTCGGCGCGCAAGAGGCGCTCGGGGGTCAGGGCCGGTGGGTACGCGACTCGCTCGGCGCCGACTTCCGCAGCATCGGCACGGGCCGCAGTGCGCGCGGCACGGGCGAGGCCTGCCCGATCCTGTACGACGCACGCCGGCTCGAGCTGACCGACTGGCGCCAGATCGCGCTCTCGGCGACGCCCGATGTGCCGGGGTCGCGCAGTTGGGGCAACGTGATTCCGCGCATCGCGGTCGTCGCCAACTTCGAGGATCGCTGCACCGGCGCGCGCTTCCGACACCTCAACACGCACCTCGACCTGCTCAGCGGCCATGCCCGGCTGCACTCTGCCGAGCAGCTGCGCGCGCTCGCGACCGCTGACAACCCGCTGGGCTCGGCGATCCTCACCGGCGATTTCAACACCGGGCCGAAGTCGCAGCCCGCCCGCATTCTCAGTCAGCACGATGCGATGCGCGATGCGTGGCCTGCGGCGAGCGCACGGCTCACGCCCGAGTACCGCACGTTTGCGGGGTATGCGGCTCCGACGCCCGGGCGCCGCATCGACTGGATCTACACGACACCCGATATCGCGGTGGATCGCATCAGCATCATCAGCGAACCCGCGCGGGGCGGGTGGGCGTCAGACCACCTCCCGGTCTTCGCTGAGCTGCGTGTGCCGAGGTAACCCCGGCACACGCAGCCTGCCGGCTCCGCCTACGCCCCGGCCATCACCGACAGCGCGAGCCCATCACCGTCGCCGGCGACGTCGACGCGCACCGCCGACCCGTCGCGCACTTCGCCCGACAAGATCGCCCGAGCCAGCCGGTCGTCGATCTCCTTCTGCATGAGGCGGCGCAGCGGGCGCGCACCGTAGATCGGGTCGTAGCCGCGCGATGCAAGCCAGCTGCGCGCGTCGGGGGTGACGGCCAGGGTGAGCCGGCGCGGCGACAGGCGCAATTGCAAGCGATCGATCGAGAGCTCGACGATCTGTGCAAGGTCGGCCTCTGACAGCGGATGGAAGATCACCATCTCGTCGAGCCGATTGATGAACTCGGGCTTGAATGCGCGCCGCACGGTTTCGCGCACCGCGCCCTCTTTCTCGCTCCATTCGAGATCGGGGTCGATCAGATACTGCGAGCCGAGGTTCGAGGTCAGGATCAGAATGACGTTGCGGAAGTCGACCGTGCGGCCCTGTCCGTCGGTCAGACGCCCATCGTCGAGCACCTGCAGCAGCACATCGAACACCTCGGGGTGCGCTTTCTCGACCTCATCGAGCAGCACGACCGAGTAGGGCCGACGTCGCACCGTTTCGGTGAGCTGGCCGCCCTGCTCGTAGCCGACATACCCCGGAGGGGCGCCGACGAGCCGGGAGACGGAGTGCTTCTCCCCGTACTCCGACATGTCGATGCGCACCATGGCGTGCTCGTCATCGAAGAGGAACTCGGCGAGCGCCTTGGCGAGCTCGGTCTTACCGACGCCGGTTGGCCCGAGGAACAGGAAGGAACCGGTGGGTCGGTTGGGGTCGGCGATGCCGGCCCGCGTGCGGCGCACCGCGTCGGCGACGGCGCGCACCGCGTCGCCCTGGCCGATGAGTCGCTTCGCGAGCTCGTGCTCGAGCGCGAGCAGCTTCTCGGTCTCACCCTGCAGTAGGCGCCCGACGGGAATGCCCGTCCAGGCCGCCACCACGCCGGCAATGTCTTCATCGGTGACCTGGTCGTTGACCATGCGATCCTCACCGTCAACAGCCCCCGCGGCCTCGGCGACCTCCGCCTCCGTGAGCTGCTTCTGAATCACTGGGATCTCCCCGTACAGCAGCTTCGACGCCTTCTCGAGCTTGCCCTCGCGCTGCGCCATCTCGGCTTCCATGCGCAGCTGGTCGAGCTTCTCGCGCAGCGCGCCGACGCGGTTCAGCGAGTCGCGCTCGCGCGCCCAGCGCGCTTCAAGCCCATCGAGTTCCGCCTGCATGCCCGCGAGGTCTTCGCGCAGCTTCGCCAGGCGATCCTTCGAGGCATCGTCTTTCTCTTTCTTGAGCGCGAGCTCTTCGAGCTTCAGTCGGTCGACCGCGCGGCGCAGCTCGTCGATCTCGACCGGCGCCGAGTCGATTTCCATGCGCAGGCGGCTGGCGGCCTCGTCGATCAGGTCGATCGCCTTATCGGGGAGCTGGCGGGCGGTGATGTAGCGATCCGACAGCGCCGCGGCGGCGATGAGCGCCGAATCAGCGATCGTCACCTTGTGGTGCGCCTCGTAGCGCTCTTTCAGTCCGCGCAGGATCGCCACCGTGTCGGTGACCGAGGGCTCGCCCACATACACCTGCTGGAACCGGCGCTCGAGCGCTGCGTCTTTCTCGATGTACTCGCGGTACTCGTCGAGGGTCGTGGCGCCGATCAGCCGCAGCTCGCCGCGGGCCAGCATCGGTTTCAGCATTTGGGAGGCCGCGACCGACGACTCGCCGCCGCCGGCGCCCATGAGTGTGTGCAACTCGTCGATGAAGGTGATGAACTTGCCGTCGGAGTCCTTGATCTCTTGCAGCACCGCCTTCATGCGCTCCTCGAACTCGCCACGGTACTTCGCGCCCGCGACGAGTGCGGAGATGTCGAGCGAGATGAGCTCTTTGTCTTTAAGCGATTCAGCGACGTCGCCCGCGACGATGCGCTGGGCGAGGCCCTCGACGACGGCGGTCTTGCCAACGCCGGGTTCGCCGATGAGTACGGGGTTGTTCTTGGTGCGACGGGTGAGCACCTGGCTGACGCGACGAATCTCGGAGTCGCGGCCGATGACGGGATCGAGTTTGCCCGAGCGCGCGACCTCGGTGAGGTTCACGCCGAACTGCTCGAGTGCCGATTGCTGATCGCCGTCGCCCTGGGCGGGCGTCCAATTGGCCTGCATGGGAGTCCTTTCTGATGCGGGGATGGGGTGCGGTTCGCCGATTCGTACCTCGGTGATCGTGCGCGATCAGGCTCTTTCCGCAAACTTGAGTGGTGTTGACTCAAGTTTAGCTCAGTGCGACGCCGATCGCCAGTGCCGATACGCTGGAATCTGAACACCCCAGCGTTTCCGCAAGAAATCGAGGAACACCCGCATGTCTCAGATCGCACTCGTGCGCCAGCCCAGCCCCCTGCTCGACGACGGCATCGTCGACCACATCGAGAAGGTGACCGTCGACCTCGAGCGCGCTCGCGAGGAGTGGCGCGGGTACGTCGCAGCGCTGCAGTCGCACGGCTGGGAGACGATCGAGGTGGAGCCGGCAGACGACTGCCCCGACTCCGTATTCATCGAGGACACGGTCGTGATGTTCCGCAACGTCGCCGTCATCTCGCGCCCCGGCGCCGACAGCCGCAAGCCCGAGACCTCCGGCACGCGAAAGGCGCTCGAAGAGCTCGGCCTGCCGATCGCCGAGATCCGCGCACCCGGAACCCTTGACGGCGGCGACGTACTCAAGATCGGCGACACCGTCTACGTCGGCCGCGGCGGCCGCACCAACGCCGAGGGCGTTGCACAGCTGCGACGCATCCTCGGCCCGCTCGGTGCGAAGGTCGTCGGCGTCCCCGTAACCAAGGTGCTGCATCTCAAGACCGCGGTCACCGCGCTGCCCGACGGCACAGTCATCGGGTACCCCGAGTTCGTCGACAACTCCGACATCTTCGACCGCTTCCTGCCAGTGCCCGAGCCGCACGGCACCGCGGTGGTCTGCCTGAGCGAATCCGAACTCATCATCTCGGCCTCCGCCCCGAAGACCGCGGAGATGCTGCGCGACCTCGGCTACACCGTCACCGAGGTGCCCCTCGCCGAGTACGAGAAACTCGAGGGCTGCCCCACCTGCCTGTCGGTGCGCGTGCGAGACGCGTACTGAGCCGGCGTCATCCCGCTCCTGATCCCGCGCCTCACACCCCGGGCGAGTGACACGACGCATCGTGTCACTCGCTCACCGCACGAGTCGCGGGATCAGCCGTATCCCCACGACCATCACGACGAGCTCGACCAAAGTCTGCGTCACGACAACGAGCGGCGCCAGATCGAGCGTGGCGGGGAGCGCCAGGGCGAGTGGGAGCACCACGAGCGAGTTGCGCGTGACGCCACTGAATACGAGGGCGCGGCCCCCGGCGGCATCGAGCCCGACTCCTCGCGCAAGCCACCACCCGGCGAGTGCCACGATCACGGCGAACGCCCCATAGATCGGCACGACGGCGATCAGCGATCCGACCCGATGGCCGATCGCAGAGATCTGTGACGCCACGACGGCCGCAAGCACCAGCACCAAAAGGGGCACCATCGATGCTGCGGCTCCCGCCATCACGGCACCGCCCCAGCTCGCTACACGGCCGCGTCGCCGCGCGAGCCACTGCACCCCTGCGGCCAGCGCGAGCGGCGCGACGATGAGGCACACGAGCGCCTCGACGAATGGTTTGGGGTCGACCGCCGCCAACAGCTCGCCGCCTCCGAAAAGCCAGAGGTAGCCGGGCAGCAAGACCATCTGCACGATCATCAGGATCGGTGATGCGGCGAGCAGTCGATCGGCTGCCCCGCCGGCGATGCCTGCGAACACGATCACGTAGTCGATGCACGGCGTGAGCAGCACGAGCAGCACGCCGATGAGAATCGCCGCATCGTGCGCGACGAATCGCGAGAGTCCGAACACCACTGCGGGGGCGACGACGAAGTTCAGCAGCAGCAGTGTCGCGAGAAAGCGAGCGTCTCTCAGCGCCGCGCCGATGCGCGCGAACGGAACTCCGAGGAACGTCGCGAACAGCAGCAAGGCGAGCGCAGGGGTGATCAGCAGCGCCGACGGCTGCGCGATCATCGGGAGTGCGAGGCCGAGCGCCGCGCCGACAATGAGCGCCGCAAAGTAGCAGGCGACCTGGTGCCGATCCCACCACTCGATCGCCACGCGCATGCCCACCAGTCTGGCAGTGGGCAACCCCGTCGCCAATGTCGGCTGTGCGGCGTACGCTGGCGGCATTCTCCCCGCAGACCGAACGGAGCCCGCATGAGCGCCCTCGTCACCACCGACCCGCCTCGATCTTCCGCGCTGCAGCACACTGCCCGTGTGCTGCTCGGGGCGGGGCTGCTCTTCGCCGGCATTGCGCACCTCACGTTCGCGCGCCGCGAGTTCCAGTCGCAGGTGCCCGATTGGGTGCCCGCCGATAAAGACTTCGTGGTGATCGCCTCGGGCATCGTCGAGATCACGCTGGGCGGCGCAGCGATCGTGCTGGGCAAACTGCGCGTGCCGATCGGGTGGATCATCGCGGCGTTCTTCGTCGCGGTGTTCCCCGGCAACATCTCTCAGTACGTCACCCGCTCCGACGCGTTCGGGCTCGAGAGCGACGCGGCGCGTGGCATCCGACTCGTCTTCCAGCCACTGCTCGTGCTGTGGGCGCTGTGGTCGTGCGGCGCCCTGCAGGCCCTGCGTCGTGGTGGGCGACACTGAGGTGCACGTACGCTGCCCCGATCTCGAAGCCGTGACGCGGCGATACTGACCTCGCGGTCAGTTCCGACTGCAAGACTCGGGCAATGGCTTCTCCCTCACTCACCGCACTCATCACCGGCGCTTCCGCCGGTCTCGGCACGGAGTTCGCGCGGCAGCTCGCTGCGAAAGGCGTCAATCTCGTGCTCGTGGCGCGCGACGGCGAACGTTTGGAGGCGCTCGCCGTTGACATGCATCGTCGCTACGGCGTCCAGGCTCAGGCACTGCCCGCAGATCTCACTGACGCCGAACAGCTCGAGGCGGTCGCTGCGCGCATCGCCGACAGCGGCCAGCCCATCGACATCTTGGTAAACAACGCCGGGTTCGGGGTATACGCGGGGTTCGAGGAGAGCGACCTCGACGACGAGCGACGCTTGCACGAGTTGCTCTCGTGGGTTCCGCTGCGGCTCTCGCACGCGGCGATTCCCGGGATGCTGGATCGCGGCTACGGCTGGATTCTCAACGTGGCGAGCGTCGCCGCGTTCACCCCGACCGGCACGTACGGCGCAGCCAAGGCCGCAGTCGTCTCGCTGTCGCGGGCGCTCAACGCGCGGTTCCGTCGTCGCGGGGTGCACATCACCGCACTTTGCCCTGGTCTGCTCGACACCGAATTCCACGCGCACATGGGCGAAGACCACCTGCCCGAGTTGCCGCAGCTCGCCTGGGCGAATACGCGCCGCGTCGCGCACGAGGGCATCATCGGCGTGCGGCAGGGCCGCAGCGTCGTCATCTCCGATTGGCGCTACCGGCTCCTGGCACCATTGACGCGCATTCTGCCCGACCGCGTGCTCGAACGCATGTCGACCACGAACGACTGAGGCCGTTTCTGGCCGCCCGTCATGCGTCCACAACCTTTCGATTTCTCGGCTCCCGACCTTCCGTCCGGAGTTCATGAAACTCACCGTCACCCGCAGAGCCCACGGGCATAGGCTGGGGCAATGGTCAACTATCGCTATCTCGGAAACAGCGGCCTCAAGGTCTCAGAAATCACGTTCGGTAACTGGGTGACGCACGCCTCCCAGGTCGAAGATGACGCGGCGGTCAAGACGGTCCACGCGGCGCTCGACGCCGGCATCACGACGTTCGACACTGCCGACACGTACGCCAACACCGCGGCCGAGACGGTGCTCGGCCGCGCACTCGAGGGCCAGCGCCGCGAGGGCCTCGAGATCTTCACGAAAGTGTACTTCCCGACCGGCCCCAAGGGGCCGAACGACACGGGGCTCAGCCGGAAGCACATCCTGGAGTCGATCAACGGTTCGCTGCGCCGACTCGGCACCGATTACGTCGACCTGTACCAGGCGCACCGCTTCGATTACGAGACCCCACTCGAAGAGACGTTCCAGGCGTTCGCCGACATCGTGCGCCAGGGCAAGGCGCTGTACATCGGCGTCTCCGAGTGGACTGCCGAGCAGCTGCGCGAGGGCCACCAGCTCGCCCGTGAGCTGAACGTGCAGCTCATCTCGAACCAGCCCCAGTACTCGATGCTGCACCGCGTCATCGAGGAGAAGGTCGTGCCGACCTCCGACGAGCTCGGCATCTCGCAGATCGTCTGGTCGCCGATGGCGCAGGGCGTGCTCTCGGGCAAGTACCTTCCCGGTCAGCCCGTACCCGCCGGCTCACGCGCGACCGACGACAAGAGCGGTGCGGAGTTCATTCAGAAGTACCTCCGCGACGACATCCTCGAGGCCGTGCAGCGGCTGAAGCCGATCGCCGAGCAGGCGGGCCTGACGATGCCGCAGCTCGCGATCGCCTGGGTGCTGCAGAACCCCAACGTTGCCGCAGCACTCGTCGGCGCCTCGCGCCCCGAGCAGCTCGCCGACACGGTGAAGGCCTCGGGCGTGGTACTCGACGCCGACACGCTCGCCGCGATCGATGTCGCCCTCGGCGACACCCCGAATCGCGACGGCAACGACACCTACGGGGTCTCCCCGAAGGCACGTCTGGTCTGATCCGGCGCAACGCCTCGCCGGGCATCCGCCCAGCGCCACGAGTGGCCCGAACCGCACTGCGGTTCGGGCCACTCGTGCGTTTGGGGCGCCTACGCGGCGTTCGCCTACACGACTCACACCCACACTCCCACTCGCACTCGCGCTCACACCCGCACTCGCACTCACACCCGCACTCGCACTCGCACCCGCACTCGCACTCGCACCCAACAGCGGAGATTCAGCACATCGCGGACCGAAATCGCGAGTTCGGTCCGCGATTCAGGGGATCTCCGCTGGCAGGTGAAGGCTGCGGGTGACTGCTGCGGCGAAGGCTGGCGGGTGAAGGCTGTGGGTGGCTGCTGCGGTGAAGGCTGTGGGTGGCTGCTGCGGCGAAGGCTGTGGTGACTGCTGTGGTGGAGGCTGTGGTGGATGCCGGGGTGAGCAACCACCGAACCACCCGTTGCGCTCTCGACACACCCGTGTTAGTTTTGCGACAAAACCAATTGGGCGTGTCAGCATCGACCGCCCCCAACGGGAGTGATCAATGAAGATCGTTATCATCGGCGCCGGTATCGGCGGCCTCCTCACCGCCCTGAGCCTGCACGACGCGGGCTTCGACGACGTCGAGGTGTACGAGCGCTCGGCCGAGATCCGCGGGCTCGGCGTCGGCATCAACCTGCTGCCGCACGCGGTGCGCGAGCTGACCGAGCTCGGCATCGTCGACGATATCGCCGCGCTCGGCGTCGCCCCCACCACGCTCGCGTACTTCAACCGCCACGGTCAGGCCATCTGGGAGGAGCCGCGCGGCACGGCCGCGGGCTACGCCTGGCCCCAGCTCTCGGTGCACCGCGGGCAGCTGCAGCTGAAGCTCCGCGATCTCGTCGAGCAGCGACTCGGCGATGTGATCCGCACCGGCCACCGCGTCACCTCGGTCGACAATCGCACGGGTGCGCAGACGAGCACACCCGGCAGCACCGCCCACTTCGACACGGCGAACGGGCCGGTCTCCGTCGACGCCGACCTCGTGATCGCGGCTGACGGCATCCACTCGGCGGTGCGCGCCGAGCGCTACCGCGATGAAGGCGCACCGCCGTGGAGCGGGCTCACCCTGTGGCGCGGGGTCGCCTACGCGAAGCCGTTTCTCGACGGCAGCACCATGGTCATGGTCGGCGATGGGGAGCAGAAGTTCGTCGCGTACCCGCTCGGCCCGGTCGGCGAAGACGGTCGCATGCCCATCAATTTCATCGCCGAGCAGCGGCGCCAGGGCACGAGCGACGCCGACTGGAACCACCCGATCGACCCGCAGCCCATCGTCGACCTCTTCGACGGGTGGACGTATGACTGGCTCGACATTCCGGCGCTGATTTCGAGCGCCGACGAGATCCTCGAGTATCCGATGGTGGATCGCGACGCCCTGCCGCAGTGGACGTTCGGGCGCACCACACTGGTTGGCGACGCCGCCCACGCAATGTATCCCAATGGCTCGAATGGCGGGTCGCAGGCCACGCTCGACGCCCGCACCCTGGCGTTCCACCTCGGCACGAACCGCCCGGTCGAGGAGGCGCTGCGGCTATACGAGGCGGATCGCCGCCCCGCCACTGCGGCGCTGCTGGAGCAGACACGGCAGGCTGGACCCGAACGCGTCATGGTGCTCGCGGCCGAACGCGCTCCCGAGGGCTTCGCGCACATTCACGACGTCATCGGCGCCGCCGAGCTCGAGGAGGTCGCGACGGCCTACAAGAAGGCGGCGGGGTTCCATCCGCAGTCGCTGAACGATCGGGCATCGTTGTCCATAGGACGCCCCGCATGACGGCCGTGGATGCCGCGCGCCTCGCCGCGGTCATTTCACCGTTGCGGCGAGCGCTACTCGCGGTGACCCGGGAGGCCGGCGGTCTTCCCGACATTCCGGACGCGCAGATCCAAGTAATCCGCGCCCTGCCCGACGGGACGACGCGCACCCCAAGCGAGCTCGCCGACGAGTTGCATCTCGACCGCTCCACCATCAGCAACCTGCTCGCGGCCATGCAGCGCGCGAAGCTCGTGGAGCGCGCGCCCGACCCGAACGACGGTCGGCGATCGCTTGTCACCACCTCAGCCCGCGCCCGCGAGCTGTTCGCAGCCTTCGACCGTTCGAGCGCCAACTTGCTGGGCGCAGCACTCGACACGCTCGACCCGACCGACCGCGACGTGATCGCCGCGGCCCAACCCGCCCTCGAGCGTCTGCTCGATGCGCTGCTCACCGTGAGCGTGCCCGGCGACGCACCCCAACGATCCTGAACGGAACACTCATGACGCTTCCCATACCCTCCCTCGAGCACGTCTTCGACGTCGAGGTCGAACTCGGCGATCTCGAGGACCACGGCGACACCCGGGCAGGGCACCGCCGCGTGATTCCGATTCTCGGTGGCCGGATCGCCGGAGCGATGACCGCCGACATCTTGCCCGGTGGTGCCGACTGGCAGGTAGTGCGCGCCGACGGATCGATCGAGATCGACGGTCGCTACTCTGCGCGCACAGACGCGGGCGAGTTGCTCTACCTGCAGGCGAACGGGGTGCGCAGCGGCGAACCCGCCGTGCTCGAGGCGCTGCTGCGCGGAGAGCCCGTCGACCCCTCGGAGTACTACTTCCGCACGGTCGTGACCGTCGAGACCTCGGCGCCGCGCCTCGCCCACCTTGAGCGCTCGTTGTACCTCGCGGTCGCCGAACGCACGGCGAACGCGGTGCGCTACGCGACGTACCGATTAGCTTAGGGGCGGGGGGCAACGCAGCCGCAGCGCGTGCCGCTCAGCGCAGTTCGCCCGCACCGCGCTCGCTCGCACTCCGATGAATGAGCGCCGTCGCCACGGCGATCGCCGAACCGATGACGGTGTCGAGCACGCGCTCGCCTGCGGTGCCCATGAGGTTCGCGCCGCCGGTCGCCGCCCCGCTGATGAGCAGCACGAGCGGGGTGATGAACACGAGCGCGAGTGCGTAGTTGCGCACGACCACAAGCTCGATGGTGAACTGCAGCAGCGTGAGCAACAGCGCGAGCACCAGCGGAAAGGCGCCGAGGCCCGCGAGGGCGAGGTAGAGCACGGCGCCGACGAGGGTGCCGGCGGTGCGGTGCAGCCCGCGTCCGAGCGAGTGCCGGCGCACGGCGCTCAACCCGATCACGGCGATGCCGGTCGAGACGGTCCAGTACGCGCGATGGGGGTCGATCCAGAGCACGGTGACGACCGTACCGATCACGGCGACGATGAGAATGCGCAGGATCAGCTGCCCCTCACCCACCCCGAGCCACGGGCCTGGAAGCAGTTCGCGCAGCGGCCGCACCGGTTTCGCGCGTTCGGAGGCGCGCAGCAGTGGCGCGAGGGCGAGCAGGTACGAGAAGAGCGCTCCACCAGCGAGGGCGGCGAGCAGCACGAGCGGGGAGTTCAGCCGCTGCCCGTCGACGACGCCGGTGATGTTCGCTGCGAGGCCGTAACTGAGCACGAAGAACACCGGCCCGGGCGGCCCGAGGCGGAACGCGAACGCGAGCGTTGCGGTGACCCCGGCGACGACGACGAGCCCGACCGACAGCCACAGGGGTGACGGCGCGAGCGCCGCGCCCAGTGCCGAGCAGGCGAGCAGCAGGGCGCCGACGAACGGCAGCACCTTCGCACGTTCCGCGGCGGCGAATCCGGCGGCGTAGAGGGCGACGAATGCGCCGGCGGCCGTCTGCAGCCCGATCCCCTCGTGCCCCAACAGGGTGAGCACCGCGAACGGCGTGCCGATCGACAGTGCGGCGCGGATCGCGATCCAGAGCCGGGGGCCCGGGCCCGCGGGCATCTGGAAAAGGCTGCGCACGGCCTTGATCAGCGCGGTCGGGGGTGCGGGAGTACGCGGGCGGGGTGATCCGCCGTCATCGACCGCTTCGGCCATGCACCACTCCCCTCGCCTGTACCCCGCTATTCTTTCAGGCGGGGCGCGGGTGGAATGATACTCGCGGGGACTCTGTCAGGTGCGACAGGCTCAGCCTCACCCCTGGGCGGCGAGGAACGCGGCACCGATGATGCCCGCATCGTTGCGCAATTTTGCCGGCACGACGGGCACCGTCACGCCCGCGAACGGCAGATACTGATCGGCGTTCTTGCTGATGCTGCCGCCGATCACGAAGCGGTCCGGGTTCATGACCTGCTCGAGGTACCCGATGTAGCGGGCGGCGCGGCCGCCCCACTCGGCGAGCGTGATGCCCTCGCGCTCGATGACCTTCGCGGCCGTGTGCTTCTCGATCGAGGTGAAGCCGTCGAGTTCGAGATGCCCGAGCTCGAAGTTGGGCACGAGCACCCCGTCGGCGACCAGGGCTGATCCGATGCCGGTGCCGAAGGTCAGCACCATCGTGACGCCCGGCAGCCCGCGCACTTCACCGAATGCAACTTCCGCGACACCTGCCGCGTCGGCGTCGTTGACGACCGTGCAGGGTGCGCCGACCGCGGCGCTCAGCAGCTCGCGCGCGTCGGTGCCGATCCAGCTGAGGTCGATGTTCGCAGCCGTGCGCATCACGCCGTCGCGCACCACGCCCGGCAGCGTCACGCCGACCGGCAGCGCCGCGGCGGCCTCGGAAGTCGCGGTGCCCGTCTCGACGAGCTCGACGCGAATCGCCGCGACCATCGCCCCGACCTCGCGCGCAATATCGGCGGGAGCGCCGCCCTCGGGGGTCGAGACCTTGTGCCGCGAAGTGATCCGCTCACCCGTCGTGAGCTCGATCGCCCCGCCCTTGATGCCGGTGCCACCGACGTCGATGCCGATGGCCGTGAGGTGCAATCCCATAGCCGCGAGTGTACTGGCGGGCGCGGGCGCGTCGCCAGTACGCGACCGCGCCGAAACCGCCACTTCTCGAACCGATGCAGACGGCGTCAGACCGCGCGGAGCACCACCGCGCTGCCCTGCCCGCCGCCACCGCAGATGCCGACGGCGCCGAGCGATCCGGAGCCGAGCTCGGCGAGCTGCCGCGCAAGCGTGCCGACGATGCGGGCGCCCGAAGCGCCGATCGGGTGCCCGAGTGCGATTGCGCCACCGTGCGCATTGACGATCGCGGCGTCGAGGCCGAGTTCGCGGCTCGACTGCACGCCGACCGCGGCGAAGGCCTCGTTGATCTCGACGGCTGCAAGGTCTGAGGCGGCGGCGCCGTCGGTCTTTGCGAGAGCCGCAGCGATGGCGCGAGCCGGCTGAGAATGCAGGTGGGTGTCGGGGCCTGCGACGAACGCGGTCGCCTCGACCCGGGCGATCGGGGTCAGGCCCAGACGCTCGACGGTGGCCTCGCTCACGATGACGAGCGCCGCAGCGCCGTCCGTGATCTGCGAGGCGTTGCCGGCGGTGATGGTGCCGTCTGCAGCGAACGCCGGGCGCAGACCGGCGAGGGTCTCGACCGTCGTCTCTGCACGCACGCCGTCGTCGCTCGACACGACGGTGTCGCCGCGGCGCGAGGTCACCGTGAACGGCTCGATCTCGTCGGCGAGGAACTCCGCTGAGGCTGCGGCGCGCTGGTGCGAGGCGGCGGCGAACGCGTCCTGCTCCTCACGGGTGAGGCCGAGGGGCGCGTTGCCCGTCTCGGTGAGCGCCCCCATCGCGACCTGGTCGAACGCGTCCGAGAGCCCGTCGCGATCGACGGTGTCGACGAACGTCGCGTCGCCGTACTTGGTGCCGGCGCGCAACGGCAGCACGTGGGGCGCGAGCGACATCGACTCCTGGCCGGCGGCGACCACGATCTCGGCCTCGCCCGCATTGATCAGGCGCACCGCCTGCGACACCGCCTCCGTGCCCGACAGGCACACGGCGTTCAGGGTGATCGCGGGTACCGTCAGCGGGACGCCGGCCCCAACCGCGGTCTGTCGTGCCGGGTTCTGACCCGCACCGGCCTGCAGCACCTGACCGACCACGACAGCGTCGACCTGCTCGGGCGCGACCCCGGCGCGACCCAGTGCCGCGCGCACCGCGTGCGCTCCGAGCACCGTCGCGGGTTGCGCCGCGAGCTGCCCGGTGAAACGGGTGAACGGGGTGCGGGCGTATCCCGCGATCAGTGCGGCCATCAGCGAGCTCCTCAGTAGTGCGGTTCTGACGTGCGATGTCGAAGAATGCCATCTTCTCGCAATTGGTCGCACGGGTCATGCGCGGGATCGCACAGCCGCACTCGCACCGGCTGTGCACGGGCGGATTCCCGGGTACCACGCCGAGCAGCCCACTAATCTGGAGCGGTGACCACAATCGACGCTCAGCCGGCACAGCGACTGCGGACGGGCCGCGTGATCGGTTTCGTCGGCGGCGGCCTGGTGATCCTGCTCGCCGGAGGCTATGCGATCGCGTGCGCGATCTCCCCGGTGCCCGCTCCGACGCTCGCGCTGGGCGCCGAGGTCTCGACCACGTTCAGCCTCGACGACTCAGATCTGCGGGCAGCGGTCGACGGCGAATCAGCGCCCACGGCCATCGGCTGGCTCGACGACGACGCGGTCTGGGAGAACACCATCGAGGCCGCCCCGATCGCGAGCATCTCAAAACTGGTCACGGCGCTCGTCACGCTCGAGCGTGCGCCGCTCGACGGCGACGGGGCGGTGCACGTCTGGTCGGCGGCCGACGCCGCGCGCCAGCAGCAGTACCTCGACGCCGACGGAGTCGCCTTCCCGATCGCGGTCGGCACCGAAATCACCGCGCGGCAGATGCTCGAGCTCGCGCTCATCCCGTCGGCCAACGACTATGCGGCCGCCTTCGCATACTCGGTGTTCGGCGACAACGACGCGTTTCTCGCGGCCGTGCGCGACTGGCAAGATCGCCAGGGCATCACCTCGCTCAGCCTGTTCGAGCCGACCGGCATGGATGAGCGCAACGCGGCCTCGCCGGGCGACGTGCTGCGTATTGCGCGCCTCGCACTCGCCGACCCGACCATCGCTGCAATCATGTCGCAGCCGTACGCGACGCCCATGGCCGAAATCGGCGAAGTCACCAGCACGAATCCACTGTTCGGCGTGCTCGACGGCGTCGTCGGCGTGAAGACCGGGCGCACCGACGTCGCCGGGTACAACCTCGCGGCCGCCCGCACCAGCGATGCCGCAGGCCGCGAGGTCACCCAAATCTCGGTGGTGCTGGGGCGCGAAACGGCGCAGGATCGCCTCACGTCGAGCCTCAGCATGTTCTCGGCACTCGATGCGGCCCCTTCCACCGTGACGCTCGTCGCCGCAGGCGAGGAGTTCGGAACACTGACGGGCGTCGACGGCGCCTCGGTGCCGGTGATCGCGGGTGCCGGAGTCACCGCTGTGCTCGTGCCCGGCGAGGAGGGGTCGCGTCGAGCAGCGGGCGATCCGGCAGCCGTTGCCGCGGCCGCTCGCGCCGACGGCGACGACGCGTCTGATGCCGCGGCAACATCTGACGCCGCTGATGCCGCTGATGCCGCTGATGCCGCTGATGCCAGGATCGCCGCCGGCCAGCGCGTCGGCACGCTCACGGTCGAGACCCCCGTCGACGGCGGCGCCGAGACCGACCTCACGACGGCCGCACCGCTCGCCGACCCCGACTATCTCTGGCGCCTCACGCATCCTCGGCAGCTCTTCGGCCTCGGCTGAGGCGCCCGCGCCCACTCCAATCGCGGATCGGTGTCAATAAGTGCTGTTCTGGACCGCGAATCGACCCGCAACGCAGCACTTATTGACACCGATTCGCGGGGCGGGGCGGGGCGGGGCGGGGCCGCGGCGGAGAGCAGCCGGGCAGCGCGAACGATTACAGTCTGCGTGTGACCTCAACGCGTGAGACCGCATCCGCTCCCGTCGGCCCGAACCCGGTCGCGTTGATCACGGGAGCCGGATCCGCCACAGGTATCGGTTTCGCCATCGCGCGCCAGCTCCATGCCGCCGGATTCGACCTCGTCATCACGGCGACGACCGAACGCATCCACGATCGCCGCGACGAGTTGCTCGCAGGAACGCTCGCCGAAGCGGCTCCGCGCGTACTCGCGCTCGTCGCTGAGCTGACCATCAGCGCAGACGTGCAGAGGCTCATGGCCGCGGCACGTGCCGAGTTCGGTCGCCTCGACGCGGTCGTGAACAACGCCGGCATGACGTCGGTCTCCGACCCCCAACAGCCCGCCGGCATCGACGACATCGCGATCGAGCAGTGGAATCTCTCGCTGTCGCGCAACCTCACCACTGCCATGCTCGTGACTCAGGCGGCACTGCCGCTGGTCAATGCTTCAGAGCAAGGCCGTATCGTCAATGTCGCGTCGGTCTCGGGCCCGGTACTCGCCTACGGCGGTGACGTCGGCTACCACGCGGCGAAGGCCGGGCTCGTGGGGCTCACCCGATCCGTGGCGATCGATGCGGCCCCGCACGGCACGACATCGAATGCGGTCGCTCCCGGGTGGATCGCCACCGGCTCTGCGACCGAACACGAGGTACGCATGGGAGACGCGACACCGCTCGGCCGGTCGGGCAGCGCAGACGAAGTCGCTGCGGTCGTTGCGTTCCTGTGCTCTTCAGGTGCCTCGTACGTGACAGGCCAGCTCATCGTGGTCGACGGCGGCAACGCGATCCAGGAAGAAGGCGGCGGCGTTCTCTGAATCGGTGTCACTTTCTGCGCGAAATACGTCTCGGTACGCGCAGAAAGTGACACCAATTCGCGCAGGCGGCGCGGGCGGGCGACGCGGGCGGGCGACGCGGGCGACGCGGGCGGGCGACGCGGGCGACGCGGGCGGGCGACGCGGGCGACGCAGGCGGCGCGGGCCCAGGTCAGTCGAGCAGTGCCCCACCCGCGAGGCGACGCACGACGCCGGTGAGGTGATCCACCCCGGCGATGAGGTCGGCCTCTTCGGTGAACTCGTCGAGATTGTGCGAGACCCCCGCGACGCTCGGCACGAAGAGCATGACCGTGGGCACGGTGTCTTTCATGTTGGTCGAGTCGTGGCCGGCAACGGTCATGACTCGGTCGTGCGTGAGGCCGAGCTCTTCGGCCACCCCGCGCGCCAGCTCGACGCCGTTCTCGGGGTACGGGTTGCGATCCCAGCTGTGCTCCGCGGTGACGGCGATCTCGACGCGGTCTTCGCGCTGCACGCGCTCGATCGTGCGCTGCAGCGAGGCGTGCGCTTGGCGGATCACCTCGGCGCTCGGCGATCGCAGGTCGATGAGCAGTTCGACCTCGCTGGCGACGACCACCGGCGAGTTCGGGTAGACGTTGAGCTCGCCGCACGCGGTGTGGAGCTGGCCGGGCTCGAATTCGTCGACGAGCTCGCGGGCGGCGACCACGAGACGGGCGGCGCCGAGCAGGGCGTCGCGACGGTCTTCCATGAGCGTCGACCCGCTGTGCGCCTGCGCGCCGGTCACACGGAACTCGAACTTGTGCGCCGCCCACGTCGCGTCGACGAGGCCGATGGTCACGCCGTCTTCCTCCATGCTGCGCCCCTGCTGCACGTGAATCTCGGCGTACGACGCGACATCGCGACCCGACGCACCGCCGAAGACGTCACCGTCTCCGAGCTCGCCGAGTGCACCGAGCGCATCGGCGACGGTCACACCGTGCGGATCAGTCGTCGCGAGCGCGTCTGCGAGCGGCAGCTTGCCCGTGAACACCGAGCTGCCCATCATGGAGGGCTTGAAGCGCGACCCCTCCTCGTTGAACCAGTTGACGACCGCAAGGTTCACGCGCGCGGCTGAGGGGTTGGCGCGCAGCTCGTCGGCGACCCGGAAGCACGCGTGCGCCGAAGCCATCACCCCGTAGGCCCCATCGAAGCGGCCCGCGGTCGGCTGCGAGTCCATGTGCGACCCGGTCACGACGTAGGGCGCGCCGGGCACGAGCTCGAGCAGGCCGAACTGGTTGCCGATCGCATCGCGTTCGACCGTGAAGCCGTGCGCCGTCAGCAGCTCGGCGAACCACGCGCGCTGCTCGCCGTCTGCCGCGCTGGCAGCCTGCCGGTCGACGCCGTTCGTGTTTGGCACCGCGCCGAAGCGGGAGTGCACGGCCCAGTCGGCGAGGAAGGCGTCATCGTGGTGCTGCGTCATGAGGGGTCCTTTCGGCGCGGGCTGGGTGTGGTGCGGGGTTGGAGCGGTGGCAGGCGAGCGCAGCTCGGCTCAGGATCGCGCGTCGTAGCTCAGATCGCCGCCGAGTACCGTGGCGACGATGTCGAGGTCGGCGACGCGCGGCGCGGTCAGCGGGGAGCCCGAGAACACGGTGAAGTCGGCGAGTTTGCCGCGTTCGAGCGTGCCCTTGTCGGCGATCTGGCCGGTAGCCCGAGCCGCCCATTCGGTGTGCGTGCGCAGTGCCTCGTCGGCCGTGATCGCTTCTTCGGGGGCGAGCTGGGTGCCCGCCTCGGTGCGACGATCGATGGCGGCCTGCATGCCACGCCGCAGGTTGTTGTCGGCGACGGGGAGGTCGGAGGAGCCGGCGAGAATGATGCCGGCGTCGATCACTGAGCGGCCGCGGTACAACCATGATTCGCGCTCAGGCCCGACGCGCTCCGCCATCTGCGCGCCGAACGCACCGATGAATCCGGCTTGCGGCGTCACCGCGAGCCCGAGTCGACCGGCGCGCTCCACCTGGTCGGGGCGCGCGATGCCGAAGTGCTCCACCCGGCAGGGCACGTCGCGGCGGCCGTAGCGATCCTGCGCCTCCTCGATGAGGTCGAGTGCGAGGTCGATCGCGGCGTCGCCGATCGCGTGCAGCGCGAGGGGCCAGCCGGCGCGGTACGCGCCGAGCGCACGCTCGCGGTACACGGCCGGGTCGTCGAGCAGATAGCCCGTGTTGTGGTCGTGACCGCAGTAGTCCTCGGTGACGGCCGCGGTCGCGCCGAGCAGCGAGCCGTCGAGAAACACCTTGACGTGCCCAAATCGCACGAGATCGTCGCCGAAACCGGCGCGGATACCGAGGTCGAGCCCGGCACCGGCACCCTCGCGGGCGAAGTCTGCGGCGTGCCCGGTGAGGGGGCGCAGCGCGTCGATCGCGGGCATCAACTGGGCGCGGGCGTGCAACGCGCCGCGCTCGGCGGCCGCCTGGTATGCGGCGACCTCGATGGGGCTGTGGCCGATCCACCCCCCGCCGACGCCCGCTTCGGTGAAGCTCGTGATGCCCTGCGCGGCGTAGCGCACGGTCGCGGCCTCGAGTGCCTCGACGAGGCGCTCGGTCGAGTACGGCAGCAGCAGCGCCTGCACGAGCCCCTGCGCGGCCTCCTCCACGAGCCCGGTGGGCGATCCGGAGCCATCGCGCACCACGACACCGCCCGTCGGGTTCTCGAAGCCGGGCTCGAGGGCACCGACGAGGCGCAGGGTGGCCGTGTTTGTGATCGACGCGTGCCCCGAGGTGTGACGCAGGTACATCGGGCGCTCGCCGGTGATGGCGTCGAGCCGTGCGATGTCGGGGAAGGCTCCGCCGTGGTGGGCCTGGTTGAAGCCCGTGCCGTGCACCCACGCATCGGGGTCGCCGACGGCATCGAGCCGGGCGACCTCCGCCTCGATCTGCGCGTAGAGCTCGTCGAGCCCGCGCACCACGCTGAGGTCGACCGAAGCGAGCCCGAGACCCCACCACGCGGTGTGGCAGTGCGCGTCGATGAGGCCGGGCGTGACGCAGGCCTCCGGAAAGTCGAGGCGCTGTACAGCGTCGAGGCCGGTGAGTTCGTCATCGAAACCGACGATGCGGCCGTTGATGACGCCGACCGCGGTGGCGGTCGGTCGCGCGGGGTCGAGGGTGAGTATTTCGCGCGCGGTCAGGATCAGGTCGAGTTGCATGATGGTCCTCTCAGGCTGCGATCTCGTCGGCGGCGGGCGGCATCACGCTGTCGGCGATGAGTACGTGGATGAGTGCGGGCGCATCGGCCGCAAGTGCCCGATCCAGCGCCGCCGAGAAGTCGTCGGTCGCCTCGACCCGCTCGCCGTGGCCGCCGAAGGACTGCATCCACGCTGCGAAATCGGGGTTCGCCATGCGCGTGCCCGACGGGCGCCCCGGGTAGTGCTTCTCCTGGTGCTGCACGATCGTGCCGTAGATGCCGTTGTCGACCACGATCACGAGCGGCTTGCCGCCGTGCGCGACTGCGGTCGCGAGCTCCTGCCCGTTCATCATGAAATCGCCGTCACCGCACACCGCGACCGCACGTCGATCAGGGAACGCGAGCGACGCCGCGACCGCGGCCGGAACCGCAAGCCCCATCGCCCCGTTGCGCGCCCCCACGAGGCTTGCCGGCGTGAGGTGTCGCACGAAGCGATGCGCCCAGATCGTCGCGTTCCCCGCACCGAACGTCAGCACGGCCTCACCCGCGAGGCGTTCGTCGAGCTCACCGAACGCAATACCGAGATCGACGCCGGGATGCTCGGTGCCTGCCGGGATCCCCGATGCACCCGCCACACCCGGAACTGACGCGTCCGGGCGGTGCGCCGCGAACCGTGCCTGCGCCTCCGATCGACCCGTCATCCATGCGTCGTCGCGCGCGCCGCGCGCCGCTGCAGGTTCCACACCGGCCAGCGCAGCCGCGAACGCCTGCGGCGTCGCGAGCAGATGCTGATCCAACCGCCCTGCGTGCATCGTGGCCTCGGGGTCGACCGTGACCAGCACGGTCTCAGCGTCAAAGCCAAGCCGGTACCCATCACTCATCACATCGGATCGGCCGCAACCCACGAGCACCAGCAGATCTGCGGCCGCGTACCCCGCAGCGACCGCGTCGGCGCGGCCGTAGCCCAGCCAGCCCGCCCACGCCGCACCCGCGTGCAGCACCGCGTCATACGCGCGCCAGTCGGCAAACACGGGCACGCCCGCAGCCTCGGCGAACGCAAGCACCTCGCGACCCGCACCCGACTGCCACCCGTCGCCACCGACGACGAACGCCGGGCGCTCAGCCCGCGCGAGCCGCTCCGTCAACTCCGCGATCTCCGACGCCGCGGGCTGCGGGTTCGGCACCGCGATCGGCGTGCTCGGCGCCGCGTCCGTCAGATGCACGAGCACGTCTTCGGGGAGCCCGATCACGACCGGGCCGGGGCGGCCGGCGGCCGCGATCCGCATCGCTTCAGCCACCAGCTCTCCCGCACGATCCGCATCGTCAATGGTGAGCACCTTCTTCGCCGTCGACCCGAACCACCCCGTCAGGCTGAACTCCTGGAACGAATCGCGCTCGCGATCGGCCACCGGAATCAGGCCGACGAACAGCACGAGCGGCGTCGCATCCTGCCACGCGGTGTGAATCGCGATCATCGCGTTCGACGCCCCCGGCCCGCGCGTCACCATCGCGATTCCGGGCACCCCCGTAAGCCGCCCCTCGGCGAGAGCCATGAACCCGGCACCGCCTTCCTGCCGACACACGACCGTCTCGATCGACGAATCATGCAGCCCATCGAGCACATCGAGGTAGCTCTCGCCAGGCACGGCGTACACGCGGGGCACGCCGTGAGCTTCGAGAGTGCGGACGATGAGGTGGCCGGCCGACTGCGACATGTGGGGGTCCTTCCGAGGAAGCTGGGTGACGGGGGAAACGATGAGACCGGTGCGGATCACCGACGCTGGGTGATCCGCACCGGTCGCACGGGTTAGTGCTTGAAACCGGGCAGGTTCACGCTGAGTCGCGGTGCGACGGCTCCGGCGAACGCCGAGAACAGGCTCAAGAAGATGAGCATCGCGGCGGCGGGCCACCAGTGATCGGCGGCCGCGGCGACGAAGCCGGTGGCCAGCAGCGGGATAAAGCCCGAGAGCATGCCCGCGGTGTTCTGGGCGAGGCCGACTCCGGTGTAGCGCGTCTTCGCGGGGAACAGGCCTGTGAGCACGGTGCCCGAAGCCGCGTACGGCAGGGAGAGCGCGGCGACGGCGAGCGTCATCGCGAGCACGACCAGCACCGGGTTGCCCGACGAGAGCATCAGGAAGGCGGGCACTGCGACGATCGCCGACGCGATACCGCCCCAGAGAATCACCTTGCTGGCGCCGTACTTCGCGCCGAGCGCGCCGCCCCAGAGCAGTACGAAGATCTCGACGAACGCGGCGACCATGCTGCCGAGCAGCATGAGCGACGACGAGTAGCCGAGCACGTTGACGCCGTAGTAGACGCAGAACGCGGTGACCAGGTAGAAGCCGCCGACGCCGAGCAGTGCGGCGGCCATGCCGACGATGACCTGCTTCCAGCTGTGCTTGAACGTGCTCGCGACCGGGCTCTTGTCGACCTCGCCCGACTCTTCGAGCTGACGGAAGACCGGCGACTCCTCAAGCTTCGAGCGGATGTAGATCGCGATCAGCAGCAGCGGGAACGCGATGAGGAACGGAATGCGCCAGCCCCACGAGTTGAAGCTCTCCTGCGAGAACAGAAGGGTCATCACGAAGAACCCGCCCGACGACAGGATCGTGCCGATCGGCGAGCCGACCTGCGGAATCGCGGCGTAGCGCGCACGAAGGTGCAGCGGCGCGTTCTCGACGACGATCGTCATCGCGCCCGACCACTCGCCGCCGACGAAGAGACCCTGCAGCACGCGCAGCAGCACGAGCAGGATCGGCGCGGCGATGCCGATCGCCGCGTAGGTGGGCAGCAGACCGATCAGGCCCGTGACCAGGCCGATACCGACGATCGTGATCATCAGCACCTTGCGGCGGCCGATGCTGTCGCCCATGCGACCGAAGATGATGCCGCCGATCGGGCGGGCCGCGAGGCCGACGCCGAACGTGGCGAACGATGCGAGCGCCGCGGCGGTCGCGTTCTCGCTCGTGAAGTACTGGACGTTGAAGACCAGGGCTGCAGCGGCGCTGAAGAGGAAGAAGTCGTACCACTCGAGGGCAGTACCGATCAGGGCACCGAGGGCGACCTTGTTCGCGTCTTTCACGCTCAGTTCTTGCGTGGCGCCGTATTCGATGGTCGCCGTATGGGGTGTCTCGCTCATGCGTTCTCTCCGTCGAGGATGCGGGATCCGTGCGGTGCGCCGCGCGGAGTGCGCGGGCGTCGGATAACGATCATCTCAGGGAGTTCGCACACATGATGTGCCGGATCGCCTCCGGTTTTGCGTGCGATTCAGTGCATGTGCACATATTCTGAGGGAATGGCTCCGCGATCCGCCCCTGACCCGCGCCCCGCGGGTGCGCTCAGCGACACCCCCACCGATGCCGACCACGCGCGCTGGCTCGAATTGCTGTCAGCCCTCGACCCCGAAGCGCTCACCGATCGCTTTCTCACGCGAGTCGGCGGCGTGCCCGGCTACGACCCCGCCCCCATTCCCGTCTCGGAGCTGCGGCGCACCGGCGTACTCTCGTTCGTCTCCCTCATCGAGGGCCTGCGCGCGGGAGGCTTCACCGCACCCGTCGCCGTCGCCACCGACGTCGGCGTTTCGCGGGCCCGAGCCGGCCTGCCGCTGACCTCGCTCATGACCGCGATTCGCCACGACTTCACCGTGCTCTGGGAGGCACTCACTCGGGCCGCAACCGCGGAGGATGCCGAACTCATCGTGCGGCACACCAACATCGTGCTGCGCACCGTCGACGATTACGTGCACCAGACCGAGGCCGCATACATCGCCGAACTGCAGCGCATGAACGAGGAGCAGGCCTCCGTGCGACAGGGGCTGATCGCATCGATCTTCCACGAACCGCCCGCCGACCCCGAGCGTCTGGCCGTCATCGCGGAAGAGCTCGGGCTCGGCAACGACGCCGACCTGCGCGTCGCCGCCGCAGTCGGCACCGACATCACCGCGCTCCGGGTGCACATCTCGGAGTTCGAACGATCCGGCGGGCGCACATTCACCCACCACTTCGGCGATACCCTCATCGCCTTCGCGCGCACCGTCGATCTTCCCGGCTCACGACTCGCGGAGATCGCCGACCAACTCGACGAACTTCGCGTCGGCATCGCGCATTCGCCGACCGGGGTGCTCGGCCTGCGACGAGCCGCGACGACCGCACGATCGCTCGCCCACCTGATTCGCGTCGGCGAGTTCGGCGCCATGACCTGGAACCGCGGGTGGGCGCGGCTCGCCGCCGATCGCCTGCTCGAATCGGGCACGCCCGTGCTCGCCGACGTGCACGCCGCGCTCGCCGGGTGCACTCCCGCCGAGCGAAGTCGGCTCGAGGAAGCGGCGCGCAGTTACCTCGGCACCGGCAGCATCGGGGCGTCCGCCGACGCGCTGTTCTGCCATCGCAACACGCTCACGAATCGGTTGCGCCGCTTCGCCGACCTCACCGGCGTCGACCCGCTCGTGCCCGCGGACGCGGCGCGGCTCGTCGTAGGCTGGGCGTAACGGTGGCCTGCTCGCTTGCGCCCGCCCGTTCTTCCGCCCCGTTCCCGCCCGTGCTCCCGCCCCGGTCCCGCCCCAGTCCCGCCCCGGCGAATCAGTGTCAGTTTCTGTTCGAAAGGCGGCGCAGAACGCGCAGATAGTGACACCGATCCACGGGGCCGGCAGATACTGGGGCCGGCAGATACAGGGGTTGACCGATCTACGGAGTCGGGCTGCGGATGCGGCGAGACGCCCTGAGCGCCGAGTCGGCTCAGCCCACGCGATCCTGCACGATGCGCTGCAGCGCCTCGAGCGATAGCGTGACCGACTCGACGTCGATGCGCTCGTTGTGACCGTGCACGCCCTCGCGGTACCGCTCGTACGTCCACCCGGGGCCGAGCAGGCCGAAGCCGTAGGCGGGGATTCCGAGTTCGCGGAGCACACGAGCGTCGGATCCGCCGGCCGCCATGATCGGCACCGTCGGTGCGTCGGCGACCGCCGCTACCGCGCGCTCGATCGCAGCGAATAACGGCGTATCGGCGGGCGATGTCGTCGCCGCCCAGCCGCGCAGGTGCTGAATCTCGATCTCGTCGGCGTGCGGCCCGAGCACCATGCGCAGCAGCTCGTCGACCTCGGCGTCGGTGGTGCCGGGCAGCGTGCGAATGTCGAGATCGATCGTGCCGGACGCCGGGATCACGTTGTGGGTCGCACCAGCTCGCAGCACGGTCGGCGAAATGGTGATGCGTGAGACGGCGTGCGCGTAGCCCGCGATACCGCCGAGATGCGGCAGAGCGGCATCGAGTCGCACCGGATCGCGCAGCCGTTCGGCCAGCGCGGGGTCATCGATGCGCGCCGCCACGAACTTTTCCCACAGCGGTCCGAGCTGCGCGGCGGGCATGACTTCGCCGAGCCGCTGCAGCACCTCGCCCACGCGATACGACGCGCTTTTTGCCCCGTACGGCGTCGACGCGTGGCCGGGTTTGCCGTGAACGGTCAGGCGGCGCCCCGCCGACCCTTTTTCGGCGATCTCGATCGCGACATGGCGCCCCATGCGCATGCCGCCCGACTCCGAGAGCGCCTCGGTGACGCGTACCGCTTCAGGGTGCTGCCGCACGAGCCAGTGGATGCCGTACTCGCCGCCGCCCTCTTCATCGGCGACCGCGATCAGCACGAGATCGCCGCGCGGCGGTTGGGGCGCGAGCGCCACATCGCGCAGCACGCACGCGAACGCCGCAGTGAGGTAGAGCATGTCGACGGCTCCGCGACCCCAGATCTCACCGTCGACGAGGTCGCCGCCGAAGGGATTGCGCGTCCAGCCGGCTTCGTCGACCGGAACGACGTCGAGGTGTCCGAGCAGGCCGAGTGACGGCGCATCGGGGTCGGTGCCGCGCACGCGGGCCACGAGCGATGCGCGCCCCGGCGCCGACTCGAGCACCTGCGTCTCAACGCGGCCGGTCGCGACCGCCTCGGCGAGGAAGCGCTGCAGTACGCGGACGCTGCGGATCTCCTGGCCCGATTCGACACTGCCGTCGTTGACGCACGCCTCGCGAATGAGCGCGCGCAACAGCGCGATGGTGTCGGCCGCCGCATCACTGGTGCGGGCGATCGTTGTCTCGATCGCGGTATCGGCGGCGGTATCGCTCGCGGTCTTGATCGTGCGCTCCTCGCGCTGCGACACCTCAGCCACCGGCCGCCACCTCCTCGCTTCGGGCCCTGCCCGTTCAGAGTTCCAGCCTACTCGGCGGCGGCGGGAGTGCAGTTGGCCGGGTGATCCGGCACCCCGCGCCCCTCGCCCCTCCCCCGCCTCCGCCCCTCACCGAAAGCACCCCTGTGTTGCGAGTGCACTGTTTTCAAAGGGGTGCACTCGAGAGAAAAGGGTGCATTCGAGGAGAGAGACGGGTGCGGCGATGGCGCAGCGCCACGGCAGAGGCCAGGCCTCAGCGCGCGGGGCCGTCGCGCTCGATCGAGTCGAGGATCGCCGAGACCCCTGCACGGTACACGGCCATGCCATCGACGGCGAGCAGCGCGTCGCGGTGCGTGTTCACAAGCGGGTAGTCGCTCAGCACGACCGGGCCGAACGTGCTGATCCAGGGGATGGATCCATCGCGAGCGTCGGGGTGGCGGTTGAAGGCCTCGTGCGCCATCGCCGAGGAGTGCGCGAGCATGAATCCCGAGACCGCGGCGTAGTACCGGATCAGCTCGTCGCCCGTGAGCCCGGCCTCGGTGAGCATCTCGAGCAGGAACTCGACGGCGCTCGCGTCGCCCGGCCCGGCCGGGTCGGTGACAGCGCTCTCCATGCCGATTGCCGGGTGCTCCAGGCTGAGCTCGGCCGTGCGATAGACGACGATCTCGAGGCGCTCGCGCCAGGTACCGTTGGCGGATCGCCCGGCCTCTGCCGCCCACCCGCTCAGGCGGTCGAGCGAGGCCCGCACCAGCTCGTCCTTGTTGCGGAAGTGCCGGTACATGGCCGAGGCGTCGACGCCGAGGTGCTGGCCGAGCCGCTTGAATGTGACGCGGGAGCTCGGTTCGGTGCGCGCCAGGTCGAGTACGCCGTCGACGATGGTGCGCTGATCCAGACGCACGCGTTTCGACCCATCGGGCATCGGCGCCACCTCCGCTCGTCGAGTTTCCGGCTGATATCGGCCGCGCAACGATCCAATCACGGTGCGACTCCACGAGTCAATATCAATGTCAACGACGTTGACTTCACCGCGCAACTCGCATAGCGTGTGCTCCACGCATCGATGAAGATACGCCGCGAGGAGGCCACCGGTGACCCATTCCCCGACCCCTGACCGAGCTGCACATGGCACGGCTCAGGATCACCCGACGCACGCAGACCCCGCACGCGCGGAGGTCGTGTTCGAACACGGCTGGATCTACACCGGCACCGACGCCGCTCCGGTGCGCGGGGGTGTCGCCGTCGCGAACGGCCGCATCATCACGACGGATCCGGCCGAGGTTGCTCGCCTCGCCGAAACGGCCGACACGCGCGTCGATCTCGCTGATCGATTGCTCATTCCCGGATTCCAAGACGCCCACATCCACCCGATCATGGCCGGCGTCGAGCTGTTGAGCTGCGACCTCTCGGGCACGGACACCGCCGAGCAGACGCTCGCCGCCATCGCCGACTACGCGGCGGCCCACCCCGAGCTGGAGTGGATCTTGGGCGCCGGCTGGTCGATGGACGCGTTTCCGGGCGGCACCCCGACTCGGCAGATGCTCGACGCGATCGTGCCCGACCGGCCCGTGCTGCTCGAGAACCGAGACCATCACGGCGCGTGGGTGAACACCCGCGCGCTCGAACTCGCCGGCATCGACGCCGACACCCCCGACCCCGCCGACGGTCGCTTCGAACGCGAGCCCGACGGCTTCCCGGCGGGCACCGCTCACGAGGGTGCAATGAGCCTCTTCGGCGCGGTACGCCCGCGCCCAACCCTCGATCAGGCCTACGACGGGCTGCTCGCCGCGCAGCAGCACCTCGTCGGATTCGGCATCACCGCGTGGCAAGATGCAGCGGTCGGCGAGTTCATGGGCAGCCCCGACACCGTGCCCGTGTACCTGCGGGCAGTGCGTGAAGACGCGCTGCGCGTGCGGGTGCGCGGCGCGCAGTGGTGGAACCGTGAAGACGGCGACTCCCAGCTGGAGCCGATCCTCGCCCGTTGCGACGAGGTGGCGGCGGCCTGCGACCCCGATCGGCTCTCGCTCGCCTCCGTGAAGGTGATGGTCGACGGTGTCGCCGAGAACTTCACCGCGGCGATGCACCAGTGCTACCGCGACCACCACGGCGACGCGACCGAGAACCGCGGCATCTCGTTCTTCGACCCGCGCGATATGGCGCGCTTCGTCGCCGCGCTCGACGCCGCCGACATGCAGGTGCACTTCCACGCGCTCGGCGACCGCGCCGTCACCGACGCCCTCGACGCCGTCGAGCACGCGCGCACCGAGAACGGGCCGAGCGACAACCGCCACCACCTCGCCCACCTGCAGGTGGTGCGTTCGGAAGACGTCGCCCGATTCGCCCCGCTCGGCGCGACCGCGAACATTCAGGCACTCTGGGCCTGCCACGAGGAGCAGCTCGACACGCTCACGCTGCCGTTCTTGGCCGACGACGCCGAAGCGCACCACTACCCGTTCGGGGAGCTGATCGATTCGGGGGCCGAGCTCGCGGCGGGCAGCGACTGGTCGGTGTCGAGCCCCGACCCGATTCAGGCGATCCACATCGCTGTGAACCGCGTCTCCCCCGGCGGCGAGCGCCCACCGCTCGGCCCGCCCGGGCAGCGCCTCACCCTCGCGCAGGCCCTCGACGCCTACACGCAGGGCACGGCGCGCATCAACCACCTCGATCACGCGACCGGGCGCCTGCTGCCGGGCTACTACGCGGATCTCGCGATCCTCGACCGCAATCTGTTCGAGCTCGCAGCGGAGGATCTGCACACGGCCCGCGTCGACGAAACGTGGATCGGCGGCGAGCGCGTGTTCGCACGCACCGACCGCGCCAGCACCACCACCAGCACTGAGGAGCGCGCAGCATGACCCGCACGGCTCGACACCGCGTGCGGCGCTGGGCGACTGCCGGCACGGCGATCCTGCTCGCCGCGGGTCTCGCCGGGTGCGGTCAGAGCGCGATCGGCGCCGACGCGGGCACCTTCGAGCTCGTGGCACACACGCCGGCACCGGCGGGCGACATCGATTCGTTCAGCTGGGCGCTCATGACCGAGCCATACTCGCTCGACCCGGCGTACGCCTTCGACTACGCCGACAACACCGTGCTCGCGAACGTGTGCGAGTCGCTGCTGCGCTGGAACTCCGACCTGTCGGTCTCCCCCGGGCTCGCAACCGGCTTCGATCACCCCGACCCATTGACCTGGGTGTACACGATTCGCGAGGGCGTGAAGTTCCACGACGGCACGACGATGACGCCGAACGACGTGGTGGTCTCGCTGCAGCGCCATCTCGACCCCGAGGTCGCCTCGTTCTGGTACGACACGTTCAAGAACGTCGACACGATCGAGCAGACCGGCGATCACGAGGTCACCGTGCGCACGAAGGTCACCGACTCGCAGTTCAACCAGCTCATGTCGGCGGCGCCTGGCGTGATCCAGTCGGCCGCGAGCACGGAAGCGGCGGGCGCCGATTACGGCAATCAATCGACGGGCGTGAACTGCACTGGTCCGTTCAAGTTCACCGAGTGGCGCTCGGGCGAATCGATCACGCTCGACCGCTTCGACGACTACTGGGACCCTGAGCTGCGCGCGAAGGCGAAGCAGATGACGTTCGTGATCTTGAACGATGCGAACGCGCGCGTGAACGCACTGCAGACGGGCGAGATCGACGGCGCGTGGACGATCCCGAGCAATGCCATCGATGTGCTGCGCGCGAGCGACACCGGCGAGGTGTACTTCGGCACGAACGCGACGGTGCAGAGCCTCGTGGTGTCTGACATGGAGGGCCCGCTCGGCGATGTGCGCGTGCGGCAAGCGCTGACGATGGCGCTGGATCGCCAAGCGCTCGTGAAGGCGGCCGTGCAGGGCTACGCGACGCCGACCGACGCGCTGACCTCCGAGTCGGTGTGGGTGAACGGCGACCCGGAGGCCACGAAAGAGGCCTTCGACGACTTGCCGAATCACGATTATGACCTCGACGCCGCCCGCGCACTAGTCAAGGAGGCCGGCGCAGAGGGCGCGAAGATCACCTACGTCACGGCATCGATCGACTCGTCGTTCGACGTGATCTCGCAGGCGGTTGCGTCGGCCGGCGCCGAGATCGGCCTCGACATCGAGATCGAGACGCGCACGCCGAACGCGTACACCCTGCTCTTCTCCGACCCATCGGCACTTGAGGGCGTCGACCTCTTCACGACCCGCTGGTACCTGTCGAGCACCGACCCGCTCGAAATGTACGCCGTGATTCGCACCGGAGAGTTCTCGAACTACGGGCAGTGGTCTGACCCCGAGTTCGACGACGTGGTCAACCGCGCTCTGCAGACCGATGACGCGTTTGAGCGGTCGCACCTGGCCGCCGAGGCGCAGCGTCTGACCAGCGAGGAGCTGCCCTGGATTCCGCTGTTCGACGTGCCGACGACCCTGTGGCTCGGCGACCGCATCACCGGCGTCGATCCCTCCATCTACTACATGTACTACCCCTGGGCCGCGACGATCGGGAGGGCCGAGTGATGGCCGGTGACACTGCAGCAGCCAGCGAGACGCGCGCCGTCCGTCTGAGAGAAGACGGGGCCGAGACGCCCCGCACCGGCAGCGGCCGCGGCGCCCGCATGGCGAAGTTCATCGCGGGCCGCGTCGTCGGCCTCGTCGCGACGCTCTTCGCCGCGTCGCTCGTCGTGTTCTTTTCCCGCTTCGTCGTGCCCGGCGACCCTGCACGGTTCCTGCTGCGCGGGCGCAGCCCGAGCCCCGAGGCGATCGCCGAGGTCACGAAGCAGTACGGCCTCGACAAGTCGCCGATCGAGCAGTACCTCTCATGGATCGGCGGCGTGCTGCGCGGCGACTTCGGCCGCTCGCTGCAGTACCGCGACGACGTCTCGAACGTGCTGCTCGCGCGTCTCCCCGTCACGCTCGAACTCGTCGCGCTCGCCGCCGTGTTCATCGTGATCATCGGGCTCGCGGCCGGTATCATCGCCAGCCTGCGGCGCGGGCGACTGACGGATCGCGTGATCCTGATGACCTCCACCGCCCTCGGCGCGGTGCCGTCGTTCGTCATCGCGATCCTGCTCATCGCCATCTTCGCCGTGCGGCTCGGTTGGTTCCCCTCCTTCGGCAGCGGAGACGAGGGGTGGGATCGCTTCGTGCACCTGATTCTGCCCGCCCTCGCGCTCGGTCTCGCCTTCGTCGCACTGATCGCCCGCGTCACGCGCTCGTCGATGAACGAGCAGTTCGTGCGCGAGCACGTCGAAGTCGCAACCAGCCGCGGGCTCACCCGCTCGTCGGTCGTGCTGCGGCACGTGCTACGCAACGCGGTCGGGCCGATCCTGCTCGTGAGCGGTGTGCTCGTTGCGGGCCTACTCGTCTCGAGCGCGATCGTCGAGCAGACCTTCGGCCTCGCCGGCATGGGCTCGCTGCTCGTGCAATCGGTCGACCGCCTCGACTTCCCGGTCGTGCAGGCGATTGTGCTCGTCGTGGTGATCGCCTTCGTCACCATCAACACCATCGTCGACCTCATCCAACCGCTGATCGATCCGCGCATCGCCGCAGGAACGGAGACCCGATGAGCACCGCATCCCAGGCCGCGCGCCCGGCGCCCGGCGCCCCCGAGCCGTCGGCAGCGCTGCCGCCCGAGGCGACGCGCGCCCTCGCCGTGCCGCGCTCGCTCACCCGTCGCCGCTTCACGATCACGACGACGGTGTCGCTCGCGTTCATCGCGATCGTGGTGCTGGCCGCCGCGTTCGCCACCCTGATCGCGCCCTACGACCCTGACCACGTCGACCTGCAGAACGTGCTCGCCGGGCCGAGCTGGGCGCACTGGCTCGGCACCGACGCGCTCGGCCGCGACCTGCTCACGCGCCTCATGTACGGCGCGCGCACCTCGCTCGTCGGCCCACTCATCGTGGTGGTCGGCTCGACGGTGCTCGGCCTGCTGCTCGGCCTCGTTGCGGCCTGGCGCGGCGGGTGGATCGACGCCGTGCTCTCACGCGTGTTCGACTTCCTGTTCTCGTTCCCCGCCATGCTGCTCGCGATTCTCGCCGTCGCGCTCTTCGGCAAGGGGCTCTTCGCCCCCGTGCTCGCCATGACGATCGCGTACGTGCCATACGTCGCGCGACTCACGCGCGGGCTGATCGTCGCAGAGCGCACCCGCCCCTACGTGCAGGCCTACCGCGTACTCGGATTCACGGGGTCGTGGATCGCCCTGCGGCGCGTGCTGCCCAACGTGGTGCCGACCGTTGGGGCGCAGTCGACGCTGAACTTCGGCTACGTGCTCGCCGACCTCGCAGCGCTGTCGTTCATCGGCCTCGGCGTACAGGCGCCCACCGCCGACTGGGGCTCCATGATCAACGAGAGCCGCGGGGCGCTCATGAGCGGGGCACTGCTGCCCACGTTCGTGCCGGCCGCCGTGGTCGTGCTCGTCGTGGTCGCCATCAACATCATCGGCGAAGAACTCTCGGACCGCATCGGAGGCAACTTCTCATGACCGCACGGACTGCAGCTCGATCTTCTGCCCAGCCGGCTCTGCTCACTGTCGATGCGCTGTCGCTGCGGGTTCCCGGCCGCGGCGCCCTGCTCAACGAGGTCTCACTCTCGGTCGCGGCGGGCGAATCCGTCGCACTCGTCGGTGAGTCGGGATCAGGCAAGTCGCTCACCACCCGCGCCGCCCTCGGCCTGTTTCCCGATCATGCGTCACTCGACGGGTCAGTGCGCGTCGGCAACCTCGACACCGTCACCGCGACCGAAGCCCAGCTGCGCACCATTCGCCGCACGCGCGCATCGATGATTTTCCAGGATCCGCGCGCCGGCATCAACCCGGTGCGCACCCTCGGCGACTTCCTCACGGAGACGCTGGTGCGGTGGCACGGGCTCAACCGAGCCGACGCCGCTGCCCGGGCGGTCGCGCAGCTCGAACAGGTCGGGCTGCCGCGCGCCTCCGCGCTGCTCGAGCAGTATCCGCATCAGCTCTCGGGCGGCATGCTGCAGCGCGTCATGATCGCCGCCGCACTGCTCGACTCCCCCGAACTGCTGCTCTGCGACGAGCCCACGACAGCGCTCGACGTCACCACGCAGGCGGGCATCGTCGAGCTGCTGCGCGAGCAGCAGGCTGAGCGCGGCATGGGCATGCTGTTCATCACGCACGACCTCGGGCTCGCCGCATCGCTCTGCGAGCGCGTCGTCGTGCTGCGCGGCGGACGCGTGATCGAGGAGGGTGCAACCGAAGCCGTCTTCCAGTCGCCCGAGCAGCCGTACACACGCGACCTGCTCGCGGCGACGCCGCGGATCGAGATTCGGGCTGATGCCGATGCGGGTTCGGGTGCGGATTCGCCCGAGCCTGCCGGGGGTGCCGCTGCCCCGCTGATCGCCGCGACCGGTATCACGAAGCGCTACCGGGTCACCGGACGCGACGACGTCGTGGCACTCTCGGGCGTCGACTTCGATCTCGCGCGCGGCGGATCGCTCGGCATCGTCGGCGAATCGGGTTCGGGCAAATCAACGCTCGCGCGCATCATCGTCGGTCTCGAGCAGGCGAGCTCCGGCTCGCTGTCGTTCGACGGGGTCGAGCGCCCCGATCGCGCGCTCACCGCAGCCGAGCGACGCACGCTGGCGAGCACCACACAGATGGTGTTCCAGGATCCGTATCTCTCGCTCGACCCGCGCATTCCGATCGGGCGCGCCGTCGCCGACGTCGTGCGACTGCACCGCGGCGGTTCGCGAAGCGACGCCGAGACCGAGGCGGCAACGCTGCTCGGTCGGGTCGGGCTGCGCCCCGACCAGCTCGCCGCACGGCCCAAGGCGCTCTCGGGTGGGCAGCGGCAGCGCGTCGCCCTCGCGAAGGCGCTCGCCGCGCGGCCGCAGGTGCTCGTGCTCGACGAGGCGACGAGCGCGCTCGATGTGTCTGTTCAGGCGCAGGTGCTCGAACTCATCGAGGAAGTGCGCGACCAGTTCGGCCTCACCATCGTGTTCGTGACCCACGACCTCGCGGTGGTGTCGCGCATCTGCACGACGACACTCGTGATGCAGCGCGGCGAGGTGGTCGAGGCCGGGCCGACCGCGCAGATTCTCGCGGCCCCCGCCGAGGAATACACGCAGCGCCTCATCGCGTCGCGCCCCGAACCCCTCTGGCTGCGGGCGGCGTGAGGGTGCGCGCGGGCGGGTGATCCGGCGCCGGCCCGCGCTGCGCCGCGCCTCGCCATCCGCCCCCCCCCCCCCCCCCCGCCCCCCGCGCCATCCGCGCCCGGGCCTACCCTGCCCTGCCCTGCCCTGCCCTGCCGCGCCCCGCCGCGAGCGCACCACTTTCACGCGAGTGCACCATTGTCAAAGTGGTGCACTCGCACCAAACCGGTGCGCTCGCGGGCAGGGCAGGGCCATGGGGTGATGAGCGGGTCACAGGGAGTGGGGAGTGAATGGCGGGGGGGCAGGGGCGCAGAGCGAGCAAGCGAGGCACGGGCCCCCACCCACAGACCCGCGCGAACTTCGCGCGCGGCACACTCGCACTGCGCGCTCACCGTGAGGTTGAATAGACCCACCATGGAAACTCAGACCATCGCGCCTGCGGGCAGCCCCGCACCCGCTGCCCCGGCGACGAACTCAGCCGCGCTCCCCTGGCGCCCGGTCGCCCTCGTGTACCGGGTCGCCGCGTTCGCGCTGATCGCGACCGGCATCATCCGCATCACCGGCCTGCTGACGCCGTCACCCGAGTGGAACGCCCTGCTCTTCTACACGGTGCTCAGCAACCTGCTGTGCTTGGTGTGGGTAGCGATCCTCATCGTGCGCACGGTGCGCGACCTGCGTGCGCACGGCGCTCGCGGCACGTCGACGCCGTCGCCACGCTGGAGCGCAGCGGTCATGATGGCGATCACGGTCACGATGTTCGTCTATGTGTTCGTGCTCGTGCCGATGACGTTCAAGCAGGGCGGTGACTACGAACCGTTCTCGTTCACCGACAATCTGATCCACGTCTTCACGCCGATCTTCCTGATCGTCGATTGGCTGCTGTTCGTGCCGAAGGGTCGCCTGCGCGCGTTCGATCCGCTGCTGTGGACGCTGATCCCATACGCCTACCTCGTCTTTGCGCTCATCTACGGCGGATTCGGCGGTGAGTTCGTTCCCGGCCAGACCTACCCGTACCCGTTCCTCGATGTCGCAACGCAGGGTGTCGGCGGCGTCGCGCTGTGGGTGCTTGCACTGTCGGTGGTGCTCATTGCACTCGGCTACGTGTACTTCGCGATCGATCGGCTGCTTGCGCGGGTGTTCCGGCGGTAGTGCGGCTCGGCTGGTTCGCAGAAGGCCCCGCGATCCGTGGTGGATCGCGGGGCCTTCGTGCAGCTCATGCACCGTGCGCAGTATGGGTTAGAAGTCCCAGTCCTCATCTTCGGTCGCAACAGCCTTGCCGATGACGTAGCTCGAACCCGAGCCCGAGAAGAAGTCATGATTCTCGTCGGCGTTCGGCGAGAGCGACGACAGGATGGCCGGGTTGACGTCGGTCATCTCCTTGGGGAACATCGGCTCGTAGCCGAGGTTCATCAGCGCCTTGTTGGCGTTGTAGTGGAGGAACTTCTTGACGTCTTCGGTCAGACCCACCGGGTCGTAGAGGTCGGCGGTGTACTTGACCTCGTTCTCGTAGAGCTCGTACATCAGGGTGAACGTGTAATCCTTGAGCTCCTGGCGGCGCTCTTCGGTCTCGTTCTCGAGCCCCTTCTGGAACTTGTAGCCGATGTAGTACCCGTGCACGGCCTCGTCGCGAATGATGAGGCGAATCAGGTCTGCCGTGTTTGTGAGCTTCGCGTGCGAAGACCAGTACATGGGCAGGTAGAACCCCGAGTAGAACAGGAACGACTCGAGCAGCGTCGACGCGATCTTGCGCTTCAGCGGGTCGTCGCCCTCGTAGTAGTCGGTGATGATCTGCGCCTTCTTCTGCAGATTCGGGTTCTCGACCGACCAGCGGAAGGCATCGTCGATCTCCTGCGTCGAGCACAGCGTCGAGAAGATCGACGAGTAGCTCTTGGCGTGCACCGACTCCATGAACGCGATGTTCGTGTAGACGGCCTCCTCATGCGGGGTGATGGCATCGGGGATTAGCGAGACGGCGCCGACAGTGCCCTGGATGGTGTCGAGCAGCGTGAGGCCGGTGAACACGCGCATGGTGAGCAGCTGCTCCTGCGGCGTCAGCGTGGCCCACGACTGCACGTCGTTCGACAGCGGCACCTTCTCGGGCAGCCAGAAGTTGTTGACGAGACGGTTCCAGACTTCAAGGTCTTTATCGTCCTGGATGCGGTTCCAGTTGATCGCCTGAACCGCGTGTCCCAGCTTGTAATTCATCGGGTTCTCTCTACTCCGGTGGATTCTCTAAAAAAGTGCTCTGATCAGGGCAATCACAACATGCAGCTGACGCACTCCGACATGTCCGTACCCTCGAGCGCGAGCTGGCGCAGACGGATGTAGTAAATCGTCTTGATGCCCTTGCGCCATGCGTAGATCTGCGCCTTGTTGATGTCGCGAGTCGTGGCAGTGTCCTTGAAGAACAGCGTCAGCGACAGACCCTGATCGACGTGCTGCGTCGCCGCAGCGTAGGTGTCGATGATCTTCTCGGGGCCGATCTCGTAGGCATCCTGGTAGAACTCGAGGTTCTCGTTCGACATGAACGGCGCCGGGTAGTAGACGCGGCCGAGCTTGCCTTCCTTGCGGATCTCGATCTTCGACGCGATCGGGTGAATCGAGCTCGTCGAGTTGTTGATGTACGAGATCGAGCCGGTCGGCGGCACCGCCTGGAGGTTCTGGTTGTAGATGCCGTGCTCCATGACGCTGGACTTCAGTTCGCGCCAGTCGTCTTGCGTCGGGATGTCGATGCCGGCCTTCGCGAAGAGCTCGGCGACCCGCTCGGTAGCGGGCACCCAGGCTTCGTCGGTGTACTTGTCGAAGAACACGCCCGATGCGTACTGCGAGTCCTCGAAACCGCCGAACACCTGCTTGCGCTCGATCGCGATGCGGTTCGACGCCTGGAGCGCATGGAAGAGCACCGTGTAGAAGTAGATGTTCGTGAAATCGATGCCCTCTTCGGAGCCGTAGTGCACGTGCTCACGAGCGAGGTAGCCGTGCAGGTTCATCTGGCCGAGGCCGATGGCGTGCGACTGGTCGTTGCCGTCTTCGATGGAGCGCACGGACGAGATGTGGCTCTGGTCACTGACCGAGGTGAGCGCGCGGATGGCGAGCTCGACAGTGCCGGCGAGATTGCCGCCGTCCATAGCTGCCGCGATGTTCATCGAGCCCAGGTTGCAGGAGATGTCCTTGCCGATGGCGCCGTAGCTCAGATCTTCGTTGTACGTGGTCGGGGTGTTGACCTGGAGGATCTCGGAGCAGAGGTTCGACATGTTGATGCGGCCCTTGATCGGGTTCGCCCGGTTCACCGTGTCTTCGAACACGATGTAGGGGTAGCCCGACTCGAACTGCAGCTCGGCGATCGTCTGGAAGAAGTGACGCGCGTTGATCTTCGTCTTCTTGATGCGCGCGTCATCGACCATCTCGTAGTACTTCTCGCTCAGCGAGATGTCGCCGAAGGGAACGCCGTAGATGCGCTCGACGTCGTACGGCGAGAACAGGTACATGTCCTCGCCCTTCTTGGCGAGTTCGAACGTGATGTCGGGGATGACGACGCCGAGGGAGAGCGTCTTGATGCGGATCTTCTCGTCGGCGTTCTCACGCTTGGTGTCGAGGAAGCGCATGATGTCAGGGTGGTGCGCCGAGAGGTACACCGCACCGGCACCCTGGCGCGCGCCAAGCTGGTTCGCGTAGCTGAAGCTGTCTTCGAGCAGCTTCATGACGGGGATGATGCCCGACGACTGGTTCTCGATCTTCTTGATCGGGGCACCGGTCTCGCGAATGTTGGAGAGCAGCAGGGCGACACCGCCGCCGCGCTTCGAGAGCTGCAGCGACGAGTTGATGCCGCGCGAGATCGACTCCATGTTGTCTTCGATGCGCAGCAGGAAGCAGGAGACGAGCTCGCCGCGCTGCGCCTTGCCGAGGTTCAGGAACGTCGGGGTCGCAGGCTGGAACCGGCCCGAGATGATTTCGCGCACGAGTCCGCGTGCGAGTTCTCGGTCACCCTCGGCGAGGCCGAGTGCCGACATGACGACACGGTCTTCGAAGCGCTCGAGGTAGCGCTTACCATCGAACGTCTTCAGCGCGTAGGAGGTGAAGAACTTGAAAGCGCCGAGGAAGGTCGGGAAGCGGAACTTCATCGCGAACGCTTCGTTCGTGAGCTCTTCGATGAACGGAACGCCGTACTGCTCGACCAGCTCCGACTCGTAGTAGTCGTTATCGATCAGGTAGCGCATGCGCTCTTCGTAGTTGTGGAAGAACACCATGTTCTGGTTGACGTGCTGCAGGAAGTACTGCCGCGCCGCCTCGCGGTCGCGATCGAACTGGATGTTACCGTCGGCGTCGTACAGATTGAGCATCGCGTTCAGCGCGTGATAATCCATCTCGCTGATCTTCGACGAGTCGAGTCCCGGCTCCATCACTGCTGTTTCCAAAACTGTTCCAATCCATCGTGGACGGCGGTCACGTCGTCCGGGGTTCCAAAGAGTTCAAATCGGTAGAGGAAGGGCACTTGGCACTTCCGGGCGACGATGTCGCCCGCGATCCCGTACGCCTCACCGAAGTTGGTGTTGCCCGCGGCGATCACTCCGCGCAGATGCGATCGATTCTCCTCGACGTTGAGGAACTTGATGACCTGCTTGGGCACGGCTCGCGTGTCAGGCCCTCCGCCGTAGGTGGGGAGGATGAGCACGTAGGGCTCGTGCACGATGAGCGGTTCGTCTTTCGCATGCAGCGGGATGCGAACCGCGGGGGTTCCGAGCTTCTCAACGAAGCGGTGCGTGTTGCCCGAAACGCTGGAGAAGTAGACGAGGTTCGCCATGGGCGCAGACTTGCCGGAAACAGCATGGGGCGAGAACCGCTCGTGTTCCCGCCCCATACGCATCCGTCTTACGCGAGTCGGCCGGCGAGTTCCGAGATCTTGTCGGGGCGGAAGCCCGACCAGTGCTCGTCATCAGCCACCACCACGGGTGCCTGCAGATAGCCCAGACCCTTGACCGCTTCGAGCGCCGTCTCGTCGGCAGTGACGTCGAGCACGTTGTACTCGATGCCCTGCTTGTCGAGCTCTCGGTAGGTCATGTTGCACTGCACGCACGACGGCTTGGTGTAAACGGTGACTGCCATTTCACGCCCTTCTCTCACAAACTCGCTCGCCTCGACCGAGGCACTACATCTAGTGAACCACACCGGGGCCGACCACAACATGATGTAGTTACACCAATGTAGTTTTCCACTTGATATCCACCTGCGCAAGGGGCGAATTGGGGAGAACTTTCGGCACCGTTCCGCCCTTGCACGGAGGTTATCCACAACCCCGCGCGGGTCGAAAAACTTTGCCCTCCACACCCGACTCGGCGTGTCGGCAAGCGGGGGCTCAGATGAGCGCAATCGGCCACAGCAGCTCACTCCCATCGGGCTGAAACCAGCGCAATACGAGCATCGCATCGGGCGCCGCGACAGCCGCCTCGGAGCGCACTCCCCGCAGCACGACGCGCAACCGCTCCCCGGGCAATATGGTTCGCGGCAACGACAACCCGAGCATGCCGTCGCCCGCCAGTGTGAAGCGCACCGAGTGCAACGGGCCACCCCCCGTGTTCTCAACCTCGATCACGCCACTGGCTGAGCGCTGCGAGATGCGCCACGGCACCACAACGGCCTGCCCCGGTGCCGCTGCCGCGTGCGTCTCGGCCGAAACGGCCTCGGCGACGACAGGCTGGGCGCGCGTGCGCGCTGGGGGCTGCAACCGGGTCGAGAGGCGGAACGGGTTCATGGTTCCAGTGTGTGGGGGACCACCGACATTGATGGGTGGGGCGTGGCATTACCCCAAATAGACATCCAGCGGCGCCAGCTCGGGCTGCGAGCGCACGTCGGCGACGGCCGCTGCACCCACTGCACAGGCAGCGGCCAGCGCCGCATCAGGCGCCTCACCGCTCACCAGCGCGACCACGAGCCCCGCACAGAAAGCGTCACCCGCACCCACTGTGCTGCGCACCTCATCGGCGTGCGACGCCGCTCGAGCGATCTCGACGCCGCCGCGCAGCAGCTTGGCGCCATCGGCGCCGAGACTCACCGCGACGAGCGCATCAGCGGTGTGCAGTGCGGGGATCGCTGCGAACTCTGATTCATTCACAATCACGAGATCCGCCCGCTCGATGACCTCGCTCGGCAGATCGGCGGCAGGCGCCGCATTCACCGCGAAGAATCCGGTGCAGGATCGCGCGGCGGCGACCACCGCAGCCATCGGCACCTCGAGCTGCACAAGCACCGCCTCACCGTCGCCGAATACCGCGTCGACCGCACTGACTTCGCCATTCGCCCCTGGGCACACACTGATCTGATTCTCACCGGCTGCATCAACCCCGATCAGCGCCACCCCCGTCGGTTGCGCACCACGGCGCACCGCGTCGAGCGAGACGCCCGCAGCCTCGAGCGCCGCGCGCGCAAGTGCACCCTCACCGTCATCGCCGACGACGCCCACCATGCGCACCTGCGCACCGAGATGCGAGGCCGCGACTGCCTGGTTGGCCCCCTTGCCCCCGGGCAGCCGACTGAACGTGCCACCACCGATCGTCTCACCGGGTCGGGGCAACGACTCCGTCTGCGCGATGAGGTCGATATTGATGCTGCCGAGCACGGCAAGCTGCGGGCGACGCGACATTGCGGCTCCTTCCGGCGATCCTGATCGCCTTACACGTGATGGTACGAACGCCCCGCCGAGATCTCCTGCGAGCGATACAACTGCTCGACGAGCATCAGACGCACGAGCTGGTGGGGAAAGACGAGCTGCGACAGGCTCCACACGAAGTCTGCGCGAGCACGCACGCGATCGTCGACGCCGTATGCGCCGCCGATGATCACGGTCACCGCCCGCCCACCGTCGAACGCGCGCTGCAGGGTGGCGGCGAGCTTCGGGGAGTCGACGTTCTTGCCGCGCTCGTCGAGCAGCACGACGAAGGCATCGCGGTCGAGCTTCGCAAGCAGCCGGTCAGACTCCTCAGTGCGCGCCGCATCGCCCTCGCGCGACGAATGCGGCAGCAGCTGCCAAGCGGTGTCGAACGGCTTGCGCAGGCGCTTCTCGTAGCGGTCGATGCCGTCGGAGACCCAGGTTTCATGCTTCTTGCCGACGGCGAGGACGCGGATGCTCATCCCACTCCTCTCATCCCGCGGCCGAGACAGCCGAGACGGCCCCGGCGGGCCCCGGCGGCCCCGCCCCAGTCTGCCACGACACCTCCGACGCGCGCGTTCATCACGATGCCACGCGCCGTTCGGGTTTGGTCACCCGTCGTTCGAGAAGTGTCATGCCCCGTTCTCACCCTGATCAATCTGCCCTCGTAGCGTGAACACGGCCCTGTTCCGGGCCCCTCATCATCGCGAAGGATTGCACCACTTCATCATGCAACAACGCTCCCCACTCCCCCTCCGCCGCCGGCTCGTCACCGGCCTCGCCGTAGTCGCAGCGGTAGCCGGGCTCACCCCCGCGTTCATCGCCCCCGACTTCGCCAGCGCGGCCGTGCCCGACGTTCCGCTCATCGACACCGCGTCGACCGAGTGGACGTACTCGGACAACGACACCGACCCCGCCGCCGGCAATCCCGATCGTCTCGCCTGGACCACTGACGACTTCGACGACTCCGCGTTCAAGACGGGCACCGCACCCTTCGGCGCGAAGAATGGAGCCCCCACCGGGCTGGGCTCTGCGTTCCCCGTCACGACACTGCTGAACCAGTACGTCGGGAGCTCCAAGGTCGACGTGCGCACCTTCCACTTCCGCACGAGCGTCGACCTCACCGAAGACGAGCTCTCGGCGATCTCAGAGCTTCAGGCGAAGGTCACCTACGACGATGCGATCCAGGTCTTCGTGAACGGCGAAAAGGTCGCCGGCTTCGTCGACGATCGCGTGAATGCCGCCCCCGAGTCCGAGCGCAACCTCATGTACGCCGGCGATTCGGGCGGCGACCCGGCGACCTCGACGTTCTCGATCCCGGCCGAAGCACTGCACGCCGGATCGAACACGGTCGCCGTCGCGCTCTATCAGGACCGCGCCACGAGCTCCGACATCTACTTCGATTTCGCGTCGCTGACCGCGGTCGACGTGGCCGCGCCCAACCTGCCGAGCGATATCGTGCAGACCGTCGGCGGCGACGCGACGAGCCGCAACCTCACCTGGTACACCGACCGCGACACCGCTCAGTCGGCGCAGATCGCTGCCATGCCCTCGGCGGCTGCGGCGACCGAAGCCGCGCGATCCGGCGCCGCATTCCCCGTCACTGGCGCGCAGACCATCGCCGCGACCAGCGACGGCACGACGAGCAGCGGCCAGGTCAACCACCGCGCCACGATCACCGGCCTCACCGAGCGCAGCGGCTACGTCTACCGCGTCGGCTCGGAGGAGTCGGGCTGGTCGGCGACCTACCCGCTCACCACGGCCGCCTTCTCGGGCGACACGAGTTTCCTCTTCTTCGGCGACCCCCAGGTCGGCGCATCGGGCAACCTCGCCTCCGATGAGGCCGGCTGGAACGATACCGTCGACGTGGCCCTCAGCACCTACCCCGAGACCGAACTGCTGTTCTCCGCGGGCGACCAGGTCAACACGGCTTCGAACGAGGATCAGTACGCGACGTTCCTATCACCTGACGCGCTCCGCGAGTACCCCCTCGTGCCCGTCAACGGCAACCACGACGTCGGTTCTAAGGCCTACGAGCAGCACTTCACCGTGCCGAACTTCGACCCGAACGCGGGCCCGGCATCGAACGCAAACTCCTCGGGCGGCGACTACTGGTTCGAATACAAGGACGTGCTGTACGTCATTCTGAACACGAACAGCAGCGACACCGCGAGCCACATCGAGTTCATGAATCGCGTGGTCGCCGAGCACGGCGCCGACGCGAAGTGGAAGGTGCTCGGATTCCACCACTCCATCTACTCCGTGGCTTCGCACGTCTTCGACGCACAGATCAAGAACTTGCGCACGGCACTGCCCGAGACCATCTCGGACCTCGGCTTCGACCTCGTGCTCCAGGGCCACGACCACAGCTACACCCGCAGCTACCTCGTCAACGATGGCGCGCTTGCCAACGCCGAAGAGGTTCCCGGGCAGTCGGTCGTGACGGCGAAGGACGGCGACGTGCTTTACGTCACGGCCAACTCCGCGAGCGGCTCGAAGTACTACGACGTCAAGGACCCCGAGGCCTGGTACGCATCGGTCATCAACCAGGAGCAGGTGCGCAACTACTCGAACGTTTCCATCTCCGATGACGAGATCACCGTCACCACGCTCCGCAGCGAGCAGCACGGTGCCGACGCGGTCAACAGCGTCGTCGACACGGTGACGCTGCGCCACGAGGGACGCCCTGCCGCACCCGCGCCGCAGCTCACCCTCGGCAACACATCGGTGCAGCAGGGCGGCACGCTCTCGGTGACTGGCGCGGGCTTCGAGCCCAACGAAGCGCTCACCGCCGAGGTGCACTCCGAGCCGATTGCACTCGACCCGTTCTCGGCAGATGCTGCGGGCGCGATCGACCTGCAATGGCAGATCCCTGCTGATTTCGAGCCGGGCGACCACGAGCTCGTGATCACGCGCGCCGACGGCACCCCCGTGACGATCGCCTTCGTGGTCGCTGCGGCCGAGGCCGCCACCGACGCGGATGCAGCGGGTGCGAGCGGCGCTGCCGACGCTGGCGCGACGGCCGGAGGCACCGCTGACGGCTCCGCTGCCTCCGCCGGTGGCACCTCCGCAGCCGACGGCACGGCGGGCTCAACTGGTTCTGCTGGTTCTTCCGGTTCTGCGACCACGGCCGAGGCGGCCGCGAACGGCGGTGCGGGATCCCCTGTCGCCACCGGCACCGGCTCCACTGCAGGCAGTGGTCTCGCCGTCACCGGCTCAGACGGTCAGCTCCTGACCTTCGTGATCGCCGGCGCACTGCTGGCACTCGGTGGCATCGTCGTCGCGGGCACCGTGCTGGCGCGCCGCCGAGCGCGCGCCGGGGAGTAACACCCAGCGGTGGCGGCCGAGTCTTCCGGTTCGGCCGCCACCGCTGCTCCGCACCGCTGCATCCCTATTGATCTTCTGGAGTTACTCGTGAGCCACTCGCGTCACCGTTCGATCGTCTCGGCCAAGGTCGTCACTGAATCGTCCGCCCGAGGAGCTATGCACAGCATGCGCACCGCCGGTCTCGGCGTGGCGCTCGCCTTCGCAACGGCGCTCGCCATCGCCGTGACCGGGTGCAGCTCTGCGGCCGACACTCAGGGCCCTCAGACCTCCGATACGGTCGTCGCAGCGCAGACATCGGCGCAAGGCACCGCGACGGAATCCGCGCTCGCGCCCGGCGCGACACTCGACGCACGGTCGCTCGGGCAGATCCCGGAGGCGACCGCGGATTGGCACGTCGTGGTGATCAGTTCGGGCGACACCGATTCACAGATCGTCTCAGACGCGCTGCTGCGCCTCGCCCCCGAGCATCTCGCGTCCGTCGATGTGCGTACCACCGACCGCGCCGACGAGTCGCTGGCTCACCTGCTCGGCGATCAGGCCACGACCGCCCGACCCGACCTCATCGTCGGCATCGGACCCGCCACGGCGGGAGCCTTCGATCTACTCAGCGCCGCAAACCTCGACCAGCAGTTCCTCATGCTCGGCACGCAGCTCGCCGAACCCACCGACAACGTGACCGCGGCGGTCTGGCCCGGCGCCGACGAGCGTGCAGTGTTCGCCGATCGCGCGCCGTCGTTCTTCGCCACGCCTGCCGATGCCGACGCGGCAGTGCTCGCGGGCATCACCGCAGCCGCAACCGGATGGAACGGGTTCGTCTTCGAAGCCGGCGCCGACCCCGCTCCCCTGGACTGAGCTGCTCCTCGAGTTCCGGCTCGCGCGCTCGACCTGCTAGGCCCGAACCGTATCGAGATACCCGCCGATGCGCCCGATCGCCTCGGTGAGCACCGGCACGGACGGGAGGGTGACGAAGCGCAGGTGATCCGGCGTCGGCAGATTGAAACCGCGGCCGTTCGTCACTAGCACGTGCGTCGCCTGCAGCACATCGATCACGAACGCCTGATCGTCTGCGATCGGGTACGCCTCGGGGTCGAGCTTCGGGAAGAGATACATCGCCCCGCCCGGCAACTCGCAGGTCACGCCCGGGATCTCGGTGAGCAGTCGGTGCGCCGTATCGCGCTGCTCACGCAGCCGCCCGCCGGGGGCGCACAATTCGGCGATACCCGACCAGTTCGACGCCGGGTCGAGGGCAACCGGGATCGCGTGCTGCGCCGGCACATTCGCGCACATGCGCATATTCGCGAGCAGCTGCAACCCCTCAAGGAAGTCGCGCGAGCGGGTGCGGTCGCCCGAAATCGCGAGCCACCCCGAACGGTAGCCGGCGACGCGCTGCGCCTTCGACAGGCCGCTGAATGTCAGGCACAGGGTGTCGTGCGTGTGCAGCGCGGCGTGCTCGTGAATCGCACCGTCGTACAAGATGCGCTCGTAGATCTCATCGGCCATCAGCACGATGCCGTGCCGCTCGGCCAACGCCGCGAATCCGCGCACCAGCTCGGCCGAGTAAACCGCACCCGTCGGGTTATTGGGGTTGATGAGCACGATGCCCTTGGTCGCCGGCGTGACCAGGCGCTCGATCGCTTCGAGGTCGGGCATCCACCCGTTCGACTCGTCGCACGGATAGTGCACGGCCTGGCCGCCCGAAAGAGTGACCTGCGCGGTCCAGAGTGGATAGTCGGGCGACGGCACGAGGATCTCATCGCCGTCATCGACCAGCGCCTGCAGCACGAGCGAGATCATCTCGCTCACACCGTTGCCGATGTAGATGTCGTCGGGGGTCACACCCGCGACGCCCTCTTCGCTGTAGTAGCGGGCGACTGCCTCGCGCGCCGGCAGGATGCCGCGCGAATCGCTGTAGCCCTGAGCCTCGGTGAGTACCTGCTGCAGGCGGTCGACGATCTCGGGCGGCGCCTCGAAGCCGAACGGCGCCGGGTTGCCGATGTTGAGCTTCAGGATCTGATGACCCTCGCGCTCGAGGCGCTCGGCCTCCTGCAAGATCGGGCCGCGCACGTCATAGCGCACCCCGGCGAGCTTCCGGGATTGGGTGATGTTCCGCACGAGTTCGATCCTACGACGCTGCGGGGGCCGGGTGCGGCGATGGTGGATCATCTCCACTCTGCGGCGCTGCCGCTCCCGTGCGATCGGGGTCACTTTGGGAGGGTGCGAGTACCGCAACACACTCCGAAAGTGACCCCGCTGCCACCGGACGCAGCAGCGCAGCGGCGCAGCGACCGATCCGCAGTCGCGCAGTGCGATCGGGGTAACTTTCGGTGGGTGTGGCCGCCCATTCCTGCCGCAACACCGGTCCGAAGTTACCCCGATCGCAATGATGGCGCGGCGGCACGGCCGCAGCGGCGGCATAGGCGCAGCGGCGCGGCGGAGTGGGCGCAGCGACGCAGCGGAGTGGGCGCAGCGACGCAGCGGAGTGGGCGCAGCGACGCGCCGCCACAGCGCGCCTACTGCTGCTGGGCGTAGAGCTCGGCGTACGAGCCGCCGAGGTCGAGCAGCTGCTGGTGGGTGCCGTGCTCCAAGATGCGGCCCGCGCCGACCACGTAGATGCGGTCGGCGTCGACGATGGTGGAGAGCCGGTGCGCGATCGCGATCGTGGTGCGGCCGCTGCGCGCGTCTTCGAGAGCGTGCTGCACGATGCGCTCGTTCACGGTGTCGAGCGCGCTCGTCGCCTCGTCGAGCACGAGCACGCGCGGGTTCTTGAGCAGCACGCGCGCGATCGCGATGCGTTGCTTCTCACCGCCCGACAGTCGGTAGCCGCGCTCGCCGACGACGGTGTCGTACCCGTCGGCGAAGCTCGCGATCGTGTCGTGGATGTTCGCGAGGCGCGCGGCTGCCTCGATCTCGGCGTCGGTGGCGTCGGGCTTCGCATAGCGCAGGTTCGCCTGAATGGTGGCGTGGAAGAGATACGGCTCCTGCGTGACGACGCCGATGCGGTCCATCAGCGCCTCTTGGCTGAGTGAGCGCACGTCGTCGTCGCCGTAGCGCACCGTGCCTTCGGAGGCGTCGTAGAGGCGCGGAATCAGCGACCCGATGGTCGTCTTGCCCGAACCCGAGGCGCCGACGAACGCGACGAACTCGCCGGGCTCCACGTGGAACGACACCGCGTCGAGCGTTGGCCGGTCGTCGGGGCCCGCGTCGGGATAGCGGAACGTCACCCCCTCAAACGTGATGCGGCCGGCGCGACCTGGGGCATCGGAGGGCTGCTGTGCATCGGGTGCGTCGACGATGGCCGGCGTCAGGTCGAGATACTCGAAGATGCGCGCGAAAAGCGCCTGCGAGGTCTGCAGGTCGAGCGCGATGCGCATGAGCGAGACGAGCGGGAAGAGCAGCCGCGACTGCACCGTTGTGAAGGCGACGATGGTGCCGGCGGTGATGCCGGGGTCGAACCCTTCGCCTTGCCCGCGCGCGATGAGCCAGCCCGAGATGAGGTAGACGATCGCCGGCACCGCCGACAGAAAGACCTGCACCAGCGCAAAGAACAGCTGCCCGCTCATCGTCTGCCGTACCTGCAGGTCGATCTGGTTGCGATTCTCGGCAGCATAGCGCTCGGTCTCGGCACTCTGCCGGGAGTAGGTCTTCGCCAGCAGTACGCCCGAGATCGAGAGCGCTTCTTGCGTGATCGCCGACATCTCGGACAGCGATTCTTGCGTGCGGCCGGCGATCTTCGCACGGATCTGCCCGACGCGCCGCTGGGCGATGACGAGCACGGGCATGATCACCACGGCGATGAGCGTGAGCTGCCAGCTGAGCAAGATCATCGCGACCGCGGCAGCCACCACGGTGACGGTGTTGCCGATGATGTTCGACACCGTATTCGTCAGCACGTTGGCCACGCCGCCGACGTCGTTCTGGAGTCGCGACTGAATGACGCCCGTCTTCGTGCGCGTGAAGAAGCCCAACTCCATGGATTGCAGGTGCGAGAACAGCTTGACGCGCAGGTCGCCCATTACGCGATTGCCGACGCGCGCGGTGAAGAGGGTTTGCACGATGCCAAGGCCCGAGGAGACGATGAACACGGCGATCATCGCGGCGACGAGCCAGGCGAGGGTCGTGAGGTGCGGCCCGCCGCCGTCGAGCGGAAAGAGCCCGTCATCGAAGACGCGCTGCGTCAACAGCGGGGGCAGGATCGCGAGCGCCGCCGACACCAGCACGAGTGCCACGATGATGACGAGCTGCCCACGGTAAGGCCGGAAGAGTTCGGCGATGCGGTGCCCGAGCCCGTCGACTTTCGGGGCGGCGCGGTTCAGCTTGCGCTGCAGTTCTGCGTCGCCCGCCGATACGCGAGACCCTCGGCCTCCCGGGCCGCCACCCATGCTCATACCTCGGAGAATATCGCGCGCCGCCGACACTCGGTCGATTTGTTCGCGTCGGGCGGTCGCACGTTGATACGACAGGGAGCCGCGAGTCGGCGCGGCACGCAGCGGCGCGTTGATCGGACACCCGCAAGAAACGCGCGCCGCACGCGCACGATACGCCTGAAAACCGTGAGCATTCCCAGAGAAACTATCTTGACGTCGAGATACTTCAGGAGTCTAATGAAGGTGACCCTTATATTCATCGGATGATTGGAATGGGCGATGACCGAAGTACAGGAACTGGCACGATTCGTCGACGCGGCAGCGATCGACGACCTGAGCGCTGCGGCGCTCGAACAACTCAAGATCCGGGTGCTCGACACCCTGGGCGTGGCCATCGGCGCGCTCGACGCTGAGCCCACCGAGGCAATCCGCGGCCTCCTCGAAGACCTGGGCGGCGCCCCCACCGCGACGATGATCGGCGGCGGCGCGACGAGCCCCGAGCGCGCGGCCTTCTACAACAGCGCACTCAGCCGCTACCTCGACTTCATGGATTCCTACCTCGCGCCCGGCGAGACGAACCACCCCTCCGACAACCTCGGCGCCGTACTCGCGGCCGCCGAGTCGGCCGACGCATCGGGCGCCGAGTTCCTCACCGCCCTCGGCGTCGCCTACCAGGTGCACGCCCGACTCTCGGACGAGGCGCCGGTGCGCGCCAAGGGCTTCGATCACACGACGCAGGGCGCGTTCGCCGCCGCGGCCGGCGCCGCGAAAGCACTCGGCCTCGCCCCCGAGCAGATCGCCAACGCGGTGGCCATCGCGGGCACGGCAAATGTGGCGCTCCGCGTCACCCGTACGGGCAACCTCAGCCACTGGAAGGGACTCGCCTACCCGCACGTCTCGCAGAACGGCACCTTCGCCGCCCTGCTCGCGAGCCGCGGCATCACCGGCCCCGAGGCGGTCTTCGAGGGCAACAAGGGCTTCAAGGACTCGGTCTCGGGCCCGTTCGATCTCGACTGGTCGCGCGAAGATCTTGAGCGCGTGCGGCAGACCATCATCAAGAAGCACAACGCCGAGATCCACTCGCAGTCGGCGCTCGATGCGGCGCAAGACATTCGCGCGCAAGACGGCTTCAACCCGCGCGCGATCGAGCGCGTGCGCCTCACGACCTTCGACGTCGCCTACTCGATCATCGGCGGCGGAGAAGAGGGCGACAAGCGCCTGGTTCGCAACAAGGAGGAGGCGGATCACTCGCTGCCGTGGATGGTCGCGGTCGTGCTGCTCGACGGCGCACTCAACCCGGAGCAGTACGAGCCCGAGCGCATCGTCGCGGCCGACGTGCAGGGCCTCATGACCCGCGTCACCATCACTCCGAGCGATGAGTTCTCGGCGCGATTCCCGGCGCACATGCCAGCTGATCTCGAGGTCGAGCTCGCCGACGGCACGGTCTTCCGCTCGTCGCAAGACAGCCACCACGGCTTCCACGACAACCCCCTCGACTGGGTCTCGGCCCGGCGTAAGTTCGACGCCCTCACGTCGCCGTTCGCCGACCAGGCGCTCCGCGACGAGATCGCGGAGATCGTGCACGATCTCGACGCGCGCAGCACGCGCGAGTTGACCGCAGCGCTCGCACGCGTACCCCGCACCCGCAGCGCCGCGCAGAACGCAGACGGGGCGACCACGGCGTCTGCCGCGCACGCCGCCTGATCCCACACCGCAGAGCAGCCTGCGCACACCGCGCACACCGCACCGCATCAACCGCACCACCGCACGAAAGGAGCTCACCATGAGCACCGCAGTTCCCCACGACGTCTCCTTCAACTTCGTTCCCCGCGCCTACCGCCCGGCCAAGCCGCGCACGTTCGGCATCACCGAGATCCGCGCGCCCTACTACGACACCTTCGGCACCCGTCACCTGCAGGATGTGTTCGACGTCGGCGGTCAGTGGGTCGACGGCATCAAGTGGGCGGGTGGATCCTTCGCGCTGCTGCCCCAGGAACAGGTGCGCACGTTCAGCGACATCGCCCACGAGCACGGCTCGTACGTGTCGTCGGGCGGCTGGATCGAGACCGTGCTGCGCTACGGCGACGACGCGGTCGACCACTACCTCAAGGAGGCGAAGGAGGTCGGCTTCGACGTCATCGAAATCTCGACCGGCTTCATCATGCTGAATACGTCGGGCCTGCTGCGCCTCGTCGACAAGGTCGTGAAGGCCGGCCTGAAGGCGAAGCCGGAGCTCGGCATTCAGATCGGATCGGGCGGCGATTCGAGCGAGGCCGAGCTGGCGGGCGAGAGCAAGAAAGACATCGGCGACCTGATCGACCGCGGGCAGCGCGCACTCGACGCGGGCGCATCGATCATCATGATCGAGTCCGAGGGCATCACCGAAAACGTGCGCGAGTGGAACACGGGCGCGGCCGCGTCGATCATCAACGGCCTCGGGCTCGAGAACGTGATGTTCGAGGCGGCAGACGGCCCGGTCTTCGAGTGGTACATCAAGAACTACGGCAACGAGGTCAATCTCTTCGTCGACCACAGCCAGGCGCTGCAGCTCGAGGGCCTGCGTCAGAACATCTGGGGCAACAAGAGCACGTGGGGCCGCGTGATCAACCCCGCACCTTCCGCCGAGAGCTGATTTCGGGTCGAATTCTCGAAGCGATCGGGAGTTTCCGGGGCGGTGAGCAGATTTTGGGCCGCCGCCCCGGGTCGCATCTTCAGGCGGATCGGCATACCCTAAGAGATCTGACGTAATGAGGGACGGAGAAGTCCGGCCCTCTTCACGTGTGCCCGGCGGCCGTCCACGCCTCGGGAGCCGACCGAACGGATCCGAATGTCCCGAACTCCACACGCGGAATCGCGCGTCGCTGCGGCGACCCCGACTCCGCAGGAGGAAGCGCGCCGCGGGGTCGGCGCCTCGCACGCCAAAGCCATTCTGTTCGGCGAGCACGCCGTCGTCTACGGCGCCCCGGCCATCGCGATCCCGGTCGACAGTCTCACCGCCGAGACAGTGATCGAGCCCGGCCCTCCGGGGCTCCGGATCATCAGTTCGCTGTACACCGGCACCGTCGACGATGCACCCGAGCGTCTCGCTCCGGTGGTCACCGCGATCCGCGCTTCGCTCGAGCGCGCCGGTCTCGCGGGGCTCACCGAGGGATCTCCCGACGAGCCCACCGGCGTGACGGTCACCATCACCAGCACGATCCCGCACGAGCGCGGCGTCGGCTCGAGCGCCGCCGTCGCCGCGGCGATCGCCCGCGCGGCGTTCGATCTCGCGGGCGCCGAGCTCGACAGCGAAACGCTGTTCGACCTCATCCAGACCGCAGAGCGCGTTGCACACGGCACCCCGAGCGGCATCGACGCCCGCACGGTCGCCGCCACCGGCGCGATCCGCTTCAATCGCGGCGCGGTCGCCCCGATTCGCGTGGGCGCTCCACTGATTCTCGCGTTCGCCGATTCCGGTCATCCGGGGTCGACCGCCAAGGCCGTCGGGTCCGTCCGCGAGTTGCGCGAACGCGCGCCCGAGCCGACCGATGCACTGCTCTCGCGCCTCGCCGAGATCGCCGAGCAGTCGATCGACACGCTTGCATCCGGCGATCACACCGCTATCGGGGCCGCGATGAGCGAGGCGCACGCGATCCTGCACGAGGTCGGTGTGAGTTCCGAGCGCCTCGACGCCATCGTCGCCGCGGCCCGCTCCGTCGGCTCCGCCGGCGCAAAGCTCACCGGTGGCGGCCTCGGCGGCTGCGTCATCGCTGTCGCCGATTCCCTCGATCACGCCGCACAGATCGGCGACGCGATGCGCGCTGCCGGTGCCGAACGCACCTGGACCGTGGAGGTTCCCGCCGCATGACGACCGCAACCGCTCGCGCGTTCCCGAATATCGCCCTGGTGAAGTACTGGGGCAAGCACGACGAGGAGCTGATCCTGCCGGTGGCGGGCAGCCTGTCGCTCACGCTCGACGCGTTCCCGACGACCACGACGGTCGCGCTCGACGAGGCGCTCGACGCCGACGTGTTCACCCTGAACGGCACTGCGCAGACCGGCAACGCCGCCGATCGCGTCACCCGCTTCCTCGACCGCGTGCGCGAGCTCGCAGGGGTCGACACGTACGCCGTCGTCACCTCGACGAACGAGGCACCCACGGGCGCCGGGCTCGCCTCGTCGGCCTCGGGCTTCGCCGCCCTCGCGACCGCCGCCACCCACGCCTACGGCCTCGACCTCGACCGCCGCGACCTGAGCCGCCTGGCACGCCGCGGATCGGGGTCAGCGTCGCGCAGCCTCGTCGAGGGCCTCGCCGTCTGGCACGCGGGCGACGACGCGCACTCGTACGCGGAGCCCGTCACCGGCCCCGACATGCGCATGGTGATCGTCACCGTCGACACCGCGCAGAAGGCCGTCTCGAGCCGCGCGGCCATGCGTCGCACCGCGCTCACCTCGCCGTTCTTCCCCGCCTGGATCTCGTCCACCGAAGAGTCGCTCGCCGCGATGCTCGAGGCCTGCGCCGCCGACGATTTCACCCGGGTCGGCCGCATCACCGAGTCGCACGCGCTGCGCATGCACGCCGTGATCCAGTCGTGCGACCCACCCATCCGCTACCTCGTACCGACCAGCGTCGCGATCTTCGACGCCGTGGCCGCACTGCGCGAGCAGGGTATTGAGGCATACGCGACCGCCGACGCCGGCCCGAACGTCGCCGTGATCGTGCGCCCGGAACAGGCTGAGCAGCTGCGCGACGCGCTGGCGGGCTTCGGCTCCGTGCGTCTCGTGGGCCCCGGCGCTGGCGCCGAGATCATCGATGCCCCCATTGACGGGCCGGTGGCGGGAGCCGACGCGTGATCGTGCAGCGCGCGCCCGGCAAGCTCTACATCGCGGGCGAATACGCGGTGGTCGACCCGGGTCAGCCCGCCGTGATCGTCGCCGTCGACCGCTACATCACGGTGCAGCTCACCGAGGGTTCCGAAGTGGGCCGCGTGCGATCCAGCGCCTACGGCCGATCGCCGCTCGTGTGGGTGCGCGATGACGCGAGCGATCGCATCGTGCTCGAGCACCAGCCCTACGACTATGTCTTCGCCGCGATCACCGCCGTCGAGCAGCTGCGCTCCGAGCTGGGGCTCGCGCCGCGCTATTACGACCTCGACATTGGCAGCGAGCTCGACGACGTCAGCGGCCGGAAGTTCGGCCTCGGCTCGTCGGCGGCAGTCACCGTCGCCGTCGTCGCCGCGCTCGACGAGTTCTACGGCCTCGACCTCACCCGCACCGAGCGGTTCAAGCTCGCGCTGCTCGCGACGATCGAGGTCGCTCCGACCGCCTCGGGCGGCGACCTGGCAGCGAGCACGTTCGGCGGGTGGATCCGCTACGCGTCGCCCGACCGCGGCGCCCTCCGCGTGCACCGCTCCGTGCACGGCGTCGCCGCGACGCTCGCGGCCACCGGCGAGTGGGCGGGCAGCGGCGTGCAGCGACTGCCCAACCCCGACGCGCTCCAACTGCTCGTCGGCTGGACCGGGTCGCCCGCGTCGACCGAGCGCCTCGTCGAGCAGGTGCGCACCACCGACGCCCGCAAGAAGTTGCAGCCCTACCCCGCGTTCATCGACGACAGCCGCGCCTGTGTCGACGCGCTCGTCACCGCCTTTGAACATCAGGGCACCGGCGCCCCCGAGGTCATCGGCCGCGCGCGCCGCGTGCTGCAGCGCCTCAGCGCTTCGTCGGGCATCACGATCGAGACCCCGCAGCTGCAGGCGCTCTGCGACATCTCCGAGCGCTACGGCGCCTCAGCCAAGCCGTCGGGTGCCGGCGGAGGCGACTGCGGTATCGTGCTCGCAGGGGCGGATCTCGCAACCGACCCGATCTTGCGCGAGTGGGAGGCGAACGACATTCGTCGCCTGAGCCTCGCGCCGCACCCCGCGTCAGGAGGCGTCAGTGACTTCTAACGACGCCTCCGCCGCCGCGACTGCCCCAGCCGGGGCCGGCGCGACACCCGCCTTCGCCGGCGACAGCGCCCGCGCAGCCCGCAAAGATGAGCACGTCGACCTTGCGCTCGACCAGCGCCGCAACGCCTCGGGCAACAACGAGTTCGACGACCTCGATTTCGTGCACCAGGCGCTCGACGGCGTCGACGCCGATCGCGTCGATCTCGGCGTCAGCATCGCTTTCGCCGCGGGCGCGCAGTACGCCGCCGGGGAGTGGCACTGGGAGACGCCTTTCTATCTCAACGGCATGACCGGCGGCACCGAGCGCACCACCCGCATCAACCGGGAGCTCGCCATCGCGGCGCGCGAAACCGGGCTGCCCATGGCCTGCGGGTCGGTGTCGGTGGCGCTCGATGATCCGGCTGCCGCTCGCGGGTTCGCGGTGATTCGTGACGAGAACCCCGACGGCTTCGTGATGGCGAACGTCGGCGTCGGTCGACCCGCCTCAGATGCTCCACGCGCCGTCGAGCTGCTCGGCGCGAACGCCCTGCAGGTGCACGTCAACGCGGTGCAAGAGACGGCGATGCCTGAGGGATCGCGCGACTTCTCGTCGTGGCTCACCTCGGTCGAACAGCTCGCCGCCGCCTCTCCGGTGCCCGTCATCGTCAAAGAGGTGGGGTTCGGTCTCAGCCGCTCGGCGCTGCGCCACTTGTCGGAGATCGGGGTCGGGATCGCCGACGTCAGCGGCCGCGGCGGCACCGACTTCTTGAAGATCGAGAACGCGCGCCGCTCGGCCGGAGAGTACGCAATGCTCACCGGGTTCGGGCAGTCGGCGCTCGCAAGCCTGCTCGACGCGCCGCACCCTGCGCCCACGCTGCTCGCGTCGGGCGGCGTGCGCTCGCCGTTCGATGTGGTGAAGGCCCTCGCGGCCGGCGCCCAGGCGGTCGGCGTCGCCGGAACCTTCCTCGCGGCGATCGGCCACGATGGCGACCCAGGCGGCGCCGAGCGCCTCATCGCCCTCATCACCGACTGGCAGGCGCGCACCCGCGCCGTCTACGCGCTGCTCGGAGCCGTTACCCGCGACGAACTGCTGCACACCGACCTCATTCTGCGCGGACGCCTCCGGGAATTCTGCGCCGACCGCGACGTTGACCTGAGCGGGCTCGCGCAGCGCTCGGAGGCGCACCGCGCATGACACGTTCCCGCTGGTTCGGCCCCGCACCGACCGTCACCCCACTCTCACGAAGGAAGCCATGAGCGCCGCATCGTCCGCACGGGAAACCGTCACCGAGATCCCCACCAGCTGGGTGGGCCCGATCCGCATCACCGGCTCCGCCGTCTCCGGCGAAATCTCCGTGCCCCTCGCGACCTACGAGACCCCGCTGTGGCCCTCGGTCGGTCGCGGGGCCCGTGTCTCGCGCGCGATCGAGGGCGGCATCCGCACCATCGTCACCGGCGAGCGCATGACCCGTTCCGTGCAGTTCACCGCGGCGGGTGCGGTCGACGCGCAGATCGCGGCGCAGGCAATCGAGGATCGCCTCGACGAACTGCGCGAGGTCGTCTCTGCAGGCAGCCGCCACGCCAAGCTGCTCGAGGCGCACTCCGAGATCGTGGGCAACCTGCTCTTCGTGCGCTTCGCGTTCACCACCGGCGACGCGTCGGGGCACAACATGGTGACGAACGCCGCCGACGCGCTCATGGCGCGCATTCTCTCGTGGGGGCTGCCCATCGAGTACGGGTCGATCTCGGGCAACTACTGCTCCGACAAGAAGGCCACGGCGGTCAACGGTGTGCTCGGCCGCGGGCGCAGCGTTGTTGCGGAGATCCTGATCCCGCACGACCTCGTGCGCAAGATGCTGCGCAGCGATGCCCAGCGCATCACCGACCTCGTCGTGCGCAAGAACTTCGTCGGCAGCACGATCGCCGGTGCGATCCGTTCCGCGAACGCGCACTACGCCAACATGCTGCTCGGCTTCTACCTGGCGACGGGCCAAGATGCCGCGAACATCGTCGAGGGCTCGCAGGGCATCACCTACGCCGAGAACCGCGAAGAGGGCCTGTACTTCTCATGCACCGTGCCGCATCTCATCGTCGGCACGGTCGGCAACGGCAAGCACCTGCCCCACATCGAAGAGGCGCTCGAGCGCATCGGCTGCCGCGAAGAGCGCGAGCCCGGTGAGAACGCGCGTCGCCTCGCCGAACTCATCGCGGCAACCGTGCTCTGCGGCGAGCTGTCGCTCATCGCCGCGCAGACCAACCCGGGCGAACTCATGGCCGCGCATCTGCGCATCGAGCGGAAGGGGACGCCCAGCGCATGACCTCCATCGGAATCCACGACCTCGAACTGGCGACCGCGCACCACGTGCTCGACCTCGGCGTGCTCGCCGAATATGCCGGCGTCGACCCGGCGAAGTATCGCATCGGGCTCGGGCAAGACGAGTTCAGCGTGCCCGCAGCCGATGAAGACATCGTGACCATGGGCGCGACCGCCGCGCAGGCCGTGCTCGAACGCACCGGCATCGAGGGCGTGCGCACGCTGCTCTTCGCGACCGAGTCGGGCATCGACCACTCGAAGGCAGCCGGCGTCTACGTGCACCAGCTGCTCGGGTTGCCCCCGCAGGTGCGCGTCGCCGAGATCAAGCAGGCCTGCTACGGCGGCACCGCCGCGATCCAGGCCGCCGTCGGCATCGTGCTGCGCAACCCCGGCGAGCGCGTGCTCGTCATCGCGAGCGACGTGGCACGGTACGCACTCGACTCCCCCGGCGAGCCCACGCAGGGTGCCGGCGCGATCGCAATGATCATCGGCGCCGACCCCGCGCTCCTCGAAATCGAGCCCGCCTCGGGCCTCTTCACCGACGACGTCGACGACTTCTGGCGCCCCAACGACTCGTCGACCGCGATCGTCGACGGCGCCCTCTCGATCAAGGCGTACCTCGACGCGATGGCCGGTGCGTGGGACGACCTCGCTGCCCACGGCGGCCCCGCGATCACCGAGATCGACCGCCTCGTCTACCACCAGCCGTATACGAAGATGGCGCGCAAGGCGCAGGCGCGACTCAGCACCCACCTCTCAGCCGAACTGGGCGAGGGCGGTCTGGGAGATTCGGGTCTCGCCGAGGGCGCGATTTACAATCGCCGGATCGGCAACGCCTACACCGCCTCGGTCTACGCGGGCCTCGCCGCGATTCTTGACCACGAGCAGGGCCTGCCGGGCAAACGGATCGGCCTGTTCAGCTACGGGTCGGGCAGCGTCAGCGAGTTCTTGACCGGCGTCGTGCAGGCGGGCGCCGCCAAGCGATCCGACCACTTCACCTCGGTGCTCGACGCGCGTGTGCCGCTCACCGTCGCCGAGTACCGCGAGCTGCACGCCACCGTGCTGCCGAGCAACGTCGACGTCGAGACGCCGCGCGTCACCCAGGCGCCGTTCCGCTTCGCCGGCATTCAGGGCGGCGCCCGCCGCTACGAGCGCCGGTAGGCCGCGGGCCGGTGGTCGAACGCTCACCGTTCCCGACCCGCGACGCCGAGTGACCGCCGCCGTCACGAGTGACCGCTCAGATCACGTATCTGGGCGGTCACTCGGCGGCGCGGCGGTGTCTCGGCGAGACGGACGGCGCTGGCGTGCGTGCGGCGGACGGTTCAGTTCCGTGCAGTACAGTGGCGATACCCCTGCTCGAACCCTCGGAGGAGTACCGCGTTGAGTCCCCGCACGATCGTGCCGCCCGTTCTCTACTTCCCGGTCGTGCCGGGCGCCGACCCCGCACAGCAGCAGTTCGTGGTGCGACGGCTCACCGATGGGCGCGACGGCCTGCTCGCGTACACGGCACTCGATCGGCTCGCCACGAACTGCGGCGACGACCAGCCGTGGGTGCTGCTGCCGATCGAACAGCTCGAACGCATCAAGCAGGCCCAGCCGTTCGACGTGGTCGCGTTCGACCTTGTCGTGCCACCCGATCAGCGTCGCGGAAAGCGCATCGCATGACCGAGATCTCGATCGATCGCGTCAATATGGAGCGTCGCCTGAACGAGGTGATCGACCGTGTCGATACCGCGGACGCTGCCATTGGCCGCTTGCCCGATGCGCCCGATGGCGGCATCGCCTCGACCTTCATCGCGTTCATCACCTCGGCGGGCGTCGAAGCCGCGGGCCTCACCGCCGACACCGCGCGGGCGCTCAGTGTCATCGCCATCGACGTGATCGACGACATGGACAATACCGATGTGGAGATCGCTGACGAGCTGCGCGATCTCGAAGCGGAACTCACCGACTGATGAGCATCGATCTCGCCATTCCCGGGGACCCCGCGGCTATCCATACACTCGCGGAGCGACTCGATGCGATGAAAGACGGGCTCGTCGAGGTCGACCTCGAGCTGGCCTACATCGCGAGCGACGCTCAGATGTACATGGTCGGCCAGGCCGGCAACGCGTTCCAGCGCACGACGACCGCGGTGCGCAACCACAGTAATTCCGTGCCGAGCTATCTCGGCGATGCCGCCGACGTGTTCCACGCCTATGCGACACGTCTCGAGCGCGGTGTGCGCGATTTCGATGGGTATCTCGAGCAGTGCCGCGAGCGCGATCTCGTCGTCTACGGCAAGAAGGTGCTGCAGCCGACGACCTCCGCTCAGGTGTGTTCGATGCCCGGCGAAGATCCGGAGTGGGACGCGCATATGTCTCGGGTGCGCACGTACAACGACCTCGCAGAACGCGTCGGCACGTGGTGGGGCGACCTGGAGGCGTGGATCGCCGAGCACATGGCTCCGCTCATCGCTGAAGTCGAGGGGTTCGCGTCGCTCGGCGCGACATTCGACGAGCTCGAGTTCGGCAACTCTGACATCGTCTCGACGGCGCTCACCGCTGCCGATGAGCGCGTGCGTCGCGACTTGGCCGACTACCGCGGTGTCGCACAGCAGATGCAGCAGGATGCCGACGATTTCACTCGGGGCCTCCGATCGGGCCACCCGGGAGTGAAGGCCGCGGCCGAAGCTGCCAACCCACGCGCAATCAGGGAGGGCGTCGCCGATCTCCTCGACGATATCCACGGCGTCTCGCGCGTCAGCAAGCTGATTCCTATCGCGGGCAATGTCATCGAGATCATCTCGGTGGCCAACGACATCGCGAGCGGTGAATCCGGATCATCGGCCATCGTGGAGGCAGGCGCCGGCATCGGCGGAGGTGCCGCTGTCGGCGCCGGTATTGCCGCGGCCGGCGGCCCGGTCGGCTGGGTCATCGGCGGCGTCGTTGTCGGCGGCATCGCCATCGGCAGCGCTGCGAAATGGGGATGGGAGTCCTGGGTACCACTCGATGTGCGCGAGTCCATCGACGGATGGCTCTATGACGGAACGACGGCCTGGCAGGGCCCGCAGCTGGCGAGGTAAGGCGTGACCCGATCCCGACTCTACGTGCCCCAGATGCCGACGCACCGCCGATCGGTGCTGCCCAACGGCCGAGAGCCCTCGCCGATCATCTGGGCACTGTATCTGTTGCCCGCGATCCCGACGCTCGTCGCGCTCGCCGATGACCGCTCGGGCTTCCGGCTCTTCATGGCGTCGCTCGCGCTGGCCGCGCTGGTGCTCGTAACGGCGCTGCTGATCTGGACGCGCGCGCTCACCACGGGTGTCGTGCGAGTTGCCGACACCGGATCGTTGCGTTTCGTGCCGCCGCGATCGGTCCCGCGAGCATTCGCCGCGGTCTCCATCGCGTTTATGATCCCTGGGGCGACCCTGCTGCTCGTCACGGCGCTCGGACTCCCGAACCAGATCGGCAGCACCCGCCTGACTCAGCTGTTGCCGTATGCGCTGATCGTGTTCGGAGCGGTTTCACTGCTGCGACAGCTCTGGGGCCTGCGCACGCCGCTCGGATTGCAGCTCGATACGCAGGGCATTCGCGGTGTGCGCGGCGCGCGGCGCTTCGATCTCCCGTGGGATGCGGTCGAGAGCGCTGGCGCGTTCGGCCCCCACGGCGCGAAGCTCACGATCGTGAACCGCGATGTCGGCCCGATCATCATCGACACCCACCACATCGGCAGCGACCCGGCGGTCGTGGCGGAAGCGATCCGCTGGTACGCCGCACACCCCGAGGCGCGCGACGAACTCGCGACCGGGGCCGCAGCGCTGCGCGCCATCGAGACCGCCCGATAGCGGGCGTCGACGGCGCGCAGCGCGACCGGTCTTCGGGGGTCAGTCGTCGGAGGCGGTGATCTTCACGTCGATGTTGCCGCGGGTCGCGTTCGAGTACGGGCACACCTGATGGGCCGCATCGGCGAGCTGCTGGGCCTGGTCGTGATCGAGCGTGGGCAGGATCACCTCGAGTTCGACCGACAACTCGAATCCGCCGTCGACGCCGCCGCTGAGGTGCACGCGCGATCCGACGCTCGAATCGGCGATGTCGATCTTCTGCGCCCGCGCGACCGCCTGCAGGGCGCCGTGAAAGCAGGCCGCGTAGCCGGCGGCGAACAGCGCCTCAGGGTTGGGGGCACCTCCCGGGCCGCCCATCGATTCGGGTACGCGTACGTCAGTGTCGACGAAGCCGTCGACGGTCTTGACGTGCCCGTTGCGTCCGTCGCCGGTGGCGAGGGCTTCTGCGGTGTAGACGATACTCATGGGATCCCCTTTCGCGGGCGTCGCCCGGTGCGCGCCCACGGCGCAGCGTACGCCTGCAGCCTGTGCGGCACGCCGGTGCGAGCCACACCTCCGCTGAGCGCGAAACCCCAGAACCGTGACCCCCGTCACGGGGTCACTGCGGCCGTCGATGTGCATGCGCAGCTATCTATTCGATAGGCTGGATGACGGCTTCGTGGACTGAGTCCACGTTCGGAGGCGCTGAATGAGCAGCGTCGGCACTGGGGGGTGCGCGATCTTTTCGCGTGCCCTCTTTTTTCATGCCTGGGGAGGGCGAGAATGACACACAGAGTCGCGAGAATGGGTCGCGCACGCACACTACTGCAGGTGATGACGGGGCTGCTCGTTGCACTGCTGGCGCTTGGAGGATTGAGCGCCCCGGCCTTCGCTGCCGGCGGCAAGGTGACGATTCTTCCGGTTGACGGAGGCGGCAACTACAACGGCACGCCGGTGCTGGTCGAGGGACAGAGCTACCCGTTCCAGATCGGCTACGGCAGCATGGATGACGGCGCCGTGGTCGCCGTGCAGCTGCCGGAAGGCGTGACGATCCCGCAGGGCGCACTCGCGGTACCCGCGGGCAACACGGCGGTGCAGTCGCTCGCCGTGAATGAGCAGGGCGAGCTCGTCATCACGTTCGCCGATCCGTTCCCCGGCGACGTCAGCCAGGGCTACCTCGATCTGCTGCTCACCTTCACCGACGTCGAGACCACCGGGTCGCGCGACCTCGTCTGGTCGGCGGGCGGCGAATCGACCACGCAGCGCGTCATCGTGACGAAGCCCGGCGAGCAGCCGCAGGCGACCGGCACGGGGTCGAGCAAGTCGACGTCGCGCGGTTCACTGCCCCACTCGATCGTCGACGGCCGCGTCGTCATCGACGAGAGCGTGATCGGCACCGAGATTCCCTACACGGTCACCGTCTCGAGCGCCAATGCGCGCAGCGTCACCCTCACCGACACGCTGGGTACGGGGCTCACCTACGTCGCGAACTCGCTGACCGGTTCGAAGGTCGTGCGTGACACCGATGGCCTGCACCCGCAGACCACACCCGTGACCTCGATTCCCGCGATCTCGGGCACCTCGTTCACCACGACGTTCGATGCCGAAGCGAACTCGGTGTACACCTTCCAGTACCGCGCCACCATCACCGACGCAGCCACACTCGAGGCGATTCGCGAAGAGCTGCAGGCGAAATACGACGCCATCAACCCCGTGAACGGCGGCGGCTACTCGGTCTCGCTCAAGAACACGGTCGATGTGAACGGCCAGCAGCACTCCGCGACCACGTCGTTCTCGGGCAATCGCGCGGGCCTCACCAAGCCGGGCACCGGCACCGCGTTCTCAAAGAACGTCGACACGACGGCCGAGCGACTCGGCGCGACGCAGGCGGCCGGCACCGAAATTGCGGGCGGCATCGACGTGGCCTACACGATCGGCGCCGACCTTACCGTCTTCGCCAATGTCTCTGACCCGAGCTTCGAGCTCTCCCGCAACGTCGTGGTGCGCGATCCGCTTCCCGCTCAGGCAGCATGGAACGTCGATGACGCGAACTTCATCACCGTCGTCGACCAGAATGGCGACGCCGTGGCATTCACGCGTGCGACTGACGTCACCGGCAACCTCGAGGTCGAGATGGCGGCTGACGCGTACGTGCATCAGTACTTCATCGACGGCAACACCCTGTACCTCAACCTCGGCAAAGACACGTCGAAGAAGTACACGGTCACCGCGCACGCGACCATCACCGATCTGCCCGGTTCAAGCAGCTCGCAGAATCAGTACGAATCGCAGTACCGGGTGCAGAACAACGCCTACTTCATCTTCGGCACCGATTCCTCGTGGAAGAAGTACGAGGGCAAGGATGCGACGACGACCATCACCGTGCCGAAAGACACGACCGGCGGCGTCGATGACTCGAGCAAGTTCAGTAAGCGGGTGAAGAACGCGACCACCTCGGTCACTCCGGGCGGCGTCGCGCAGATTCCTTTCGTATTCTCGGTGGGCAATAACGTCGGCGATGCCGCGCACTCGCGCATCATCGATGCGATCGATCACGACGTGTTCGACGTGACGGCTGAGACGCTCGATCAGATTCGCGCGTCGATCACGGGCCGCTACGACTCGAACTACCCCCTCGACGGCAGCACGTACGATCTGACGATCGACGAGGCCGGCAGCCTCATCATCACGCCGAACGAGGCATTCCCGCTGGACGCGGCGTGGGGCGGCGCCGAGGGCCCGTTCACGAAGGCCTGGAACATCGAGGTGACGCTGCCGACGCACGCCCTCGACGGCAAGCAGACGCTCGAGATCACGAATAATGCGCGCTACGAGGGCGCCTCGTCCGAGATCGTGTACACGTCGAGCTCCTCGGCCGAGGCGACGAGCTTCGGCAACGAAATGGAGGTGCGCAAGCGCGTCTACGACGCTGCCACCGACAGCTACACGACCAACCTGCGCGTCGACACCGATGCCGAGGGCGCCCTCGTGCAGAGCGACTTCGTCTACCGCGTCGAGCTGATGCCGCACGGCAGCTTCACGACGATGATCGAAGACGTCGTCGACGTGCTGCCCGAGGGCGTCGAGTTCGTCGGGTTCGTCGCTCCGGGCGACGTCGCGAACGGCACCGTCGCGGCGAACGACACGTACCGCATTCCCGGCTCAAACATCACCGCGACGTACAACGCCGAGAACGACTCGGTCACGCTGCAGAAGGGCAAGCTGACCAGCGGCCAGACCGTGAGCCTGTACTTCAAGGTGCGCGTGACGGACTTCGCGGCGAACGTCGGGATCACCAACGTCATCGGATCCACCAGCGCCACCATCACTCCGTCTGACGGCTACCCGCTCGACCTCGTCAAGCGTGACAGCACGGATGCCGAAGCCGTGCTCTCCGACGACGACGCCCGCTTCTCGGTGCTCGCCGACGACGAGACGACGGTCGCGCTGAGCGACCTGCGCCTCGTGGACGGTCGCATCGTGGCCGCGGATGGCACCTCGCCGCTCGTGAAGCAGCCGGGCACCTACTGGTTGCGCGAGGACGTCGCGCCGGACGGCTACGTGCTGAGCGACGAGCTGCGCCGGATCACCGTGGGCGCAGACGGTTCGTCCGAGCAGGTCGCCCTGCCCAACACTCCCGAGCCCGTCGTAGAGCCCGAGCGCACCTACGCCGTCGGCGACGTGGTGTGGATCGATGCCAACCGTAATGGCCAGCAGGACAGCGACGAGCAGGTGCTTCCCGGCGTGACCGTCGAGCTGATCCGCGACGGCGAAGTAATCGCGACCACCACTACCGATGATCGCGGCCGCTACCTGTTCGACGAGCTGCCTGCCGGCGAGTACCAGGTGCAGTTCACGCTCACGCCCGAGCAGGCGAAGATCTACTCCTTCACCCGCCAGGACGCCGGCGATGACGACGCGATCGACTCGGACGCCGATCGGTTCACCGGACGCACCGGCATCATCGTGCTCGGTCCCGACAACTCGCGCCTCACGCACGAGTACGAGTGGGCTGATGTGCGCGCCACCGAGGGCATCGACCCGACCTGGGATGCCGGCGTCGTCGTCAACGCGACCACGAACGAGGGCGACTCGGACTCCGACTCGACCGGTCGTGGGCCGGATGCGGATGCGGACGCCACTGGCGCAGGCACCGACAGCGATGCCTCGGCAGACACGAACGGCGCAGACACGTCTGCGAATGCCAGCGCTGCGGCCACGTCTGGCGCAAGCGCCGATGCCTCGAGCACGGGTGCGACCGCTGCGGCGAACTCGGTAACGGGTGCCGGTGATCCCGCACACCCCGGCACCCCCGGAGTGAACGACCTCGCCCGCACAGGCGGCGCGGGTCAGTTCGGCTGGATCGCGGGCGCCCTGGCACTGCTGCTGGCCGGGGGCGTGCTCCTGCTGCGCAAGCGCCGCACGACATAGCACGTCACGCGGTTCTCACGGGGGCGCGAATGGGTTTCGACTCGTTCGCGCCCCCGTTCGCGTAGGCCCCACGTGATCCCGCGCGGAAGCTCCACGGGGGCACACAAGTGCGCCCCCGTGGAGGGCGGTCCATGGGGGCGCGTATCGAAGCCGGCGGCGGGGCGCGCAGGGGGTAGCACGAGGGGTGCGCGCCGACCTCGACAGCGAAAATCTATCTGTGGCGCGCAACGGGCGAAAGTGCGCGCACGCGATTGTCCCCTGCTCAGGGGACACTGACGGCGCTCAACGCGGTAGGGTGGCGGCATCCGCTGATCTCACCCCATCGGAGACGCCGCATGCACGATGCCGAGCATGCCCGCACCGCACCCGCCTCGCCCTGGCGCCGCTTCTGGGAACGCGGCAACTGGTGGCGCGCGATCATCCTTGCCGCCGCCTACTACGCCGTTTATGAGCTGCTCTCGCTGGCCGTAGTGCAGATCTTCCCGGCAGGCGGCGCCGTGCGCGGGCCCGCCGGCAGCGCCGCCGACGTGCTGATCGATACGGCACTGCCGATCGTGCTCGGCTCGATCGTGCTCGTGGCCTTCGCCGCATCGCTCGGATGGCTGCGCGAGCTCTTCGGGCCGCAGCTGCGCGGGGGTCGGGGGTGGATCTGGATCGGCATCGCCGTCGTACTCGCCATCAACATCAGCGCGCTGGGCGCACTCGACTACGCTGCGGCCGGCGGAGTGCTCATCGCGACGTGGCTGCTCACCGGTCTTTGCATCGGGTTCGCCGAAGAGCTGCTGACGCGCGGGTTCGTCGTCATGCTCATGCGCAAGGCCGGTCACGGAGAGATTGCGGTGGCCCTCGTGTCGGCCGCGGTCTTCGGTGCACTGCACGCGGGCAACTTCTTCACCACCGATCAGGGCCTCGTCACGACTGCGGTGCAGGTCGTGTACACATTCTGCTTCGGCATCATCATGTACCTGGCGCTGCGGCTCACCGGTCGGCTGATCTGGCCGATGCTGCTGCACGCGTCGACCGACCCCACGCTGTTCCTCTTCCGCGCGCACCCGGCGACCGGCAATCCCCTGGCATTGCTCCCCTCGGTCGGCACCTATCTGGTCATCATCACCGGTCTCGTTCTGCTCATCGTCTTCATCGTGAGCGAGCGACGGCGCGCCAAGCGCGAGCCTCGATTCGATCTTCCCAGCGCTGCGCGCTAACCTGGAGGAGTGCCGCGGGGTGGAGCAGTTCGGTAGCTCGCCGGGCTCATAACCCGGAGGTCGTGGGTTCAAATCCCGCCCCCGCAACGATGAGAAAGGCCCCTGATCTGGTTTCCAGGTCGGGGGCCTTTCGCTGTTTCTGCTGCGTGCCATTGGTCGAATCGAACGCTGCGGTCGACGCCGCCGAATCGGTGTCACTTTATGCACGTTTTCGGCGAGAAATCGTGGGCATGACGACCTTTTTTGACACCAATCCCTAATGGCGAAGAGCACGTCAGGGTCGGGGCCCGCGTCGCGGCGTCCACAGTAGGGATGCTGACCCGTGAGGGCACGGGTCAAGCGGTGGCCGCGGTGCACGGTCCATGATGTCCCGAGACATCAACGCCCGTGGCACCTCTGTGTCCACTATGTATCGAAATCAGACGCGGCCCCTCACCAATGAGAAAGGCCCGTGATCTAGTTTCCAGCCCGAGGGCCTCTCCTTCTGCCTTGGTAACTGCGCCTCAGTCGCGCCGCTGCCGCCAACGTCACGCCGTAAGAACTCGATCGATCGCGGGAAGCAGATATTGCACGAATCGCGCCGGGTTCTCCGCATGCGGAAAGTGCCCTAGATCAGGCATTTCAGCGAACGAGGAGTTCGGGATCAGCGTCGCGAGTTCACGTGATCGCGCCGTTGGCACACTGGTGTCGAATGCCCCACTCAGCACTGCGATATGCGGTGTGTGCTCCGTAAACCGATCGGCGATCGTTGCCACATCCCATTGCAAGTACGATTCGATGTCAGCCGCGTAGAGGCCGAACCCACCGGACGAGTATCCCCACCATACTCGCTGTTTAAACTCGTGCGGCGACGCTGGGTTCATCAGCCCATAGGTCCACTCCGGAATAAACGTTGCTGGGTTCACCTGCGTGCCTCGCAAGTGCACATTCGCACGGGCGGTGACCGACGGTCCCGCTTGGCACGACACTGCTCCGATGAAGCGCTCGGGGTGGGTTGCCACCGCGTGCACCACGGCACCGCCACCCATCGAAACACCCACCAGCACCGGGCGATCGAGTTGCAGCATGTCAGCGCACGCCACGATGAACTCGGTGTAGGTCTCGGGCGTTAACTTGTAGGAGCCGACATCCGCACCCCACGCCGGCGAGGACTTTCCGTGCCAGGGAAGATCCACAGTGATGAGCTCATAGTGGTCGGTGAAGTCGGTGTGCGTCAGAATGCCGTGCCACTGCGAAATATCAGTCCCCGCAGTGGCGAACGCGAGCATCGACGTGCCTGTGCCGGCGCGTTCGACGTAGACGTCGCTCGTGCCGAGCGACGTCGTCACTCGGTGATAACCACTAACTGCGGTGAGCGGCCTCCCCAGAGGAAGCTGCGGGCGTGACGGGCGGGCGCCATCGACGATTGCCCGCGCGATATGCACGGTGCGCTCATATTCGAGCGTTGATCCTGTCAGTGCGATGCCCCCTGAGCGCACCAGTGTCACGAGGCTGTGGCACCCGGGCATTGGGGTCTCGGATAGGAGTTCCTCCCAGAGCGAGTCCGGTGCTGAAAGCGTGTAACAAGCACCCGCACGCGACCCGAGCGTCGTAATGATGGAGCCATCATCGACGCGAACGTTGAACTCCCAGTCGGTGCCCGCGAGAACGAACTGCACGTCGGTGCCTCGAATCAGAGCCGCAACCTGGTCTGATTCGCCTCCCACCTGCAGTTGTCGAACGATCGCGTCATTCTGCATCGTGCCTCCCGATGATCGAGGCCAGGCCCGCAAGTGGCTCGCCATACGTTGGAAATCGGTCGAGTTCCCCCTCGTCATGCCCCGTCACAAGTGCCGCAACGGGAAGATCGCGGAGCCACTTGAGAGTGCGATAGGACTGCGGTAAATCCGCCATTGACTGGAACAGCATGTCTCGTTCCAATTCCTCGTGAAAATGCGCCGCATCTGCGGCGAGAAGCACCTCGCCGATCGATGTCTGCACTTTGACCACGATCTGGCCCGGCGTGTGCCCGCCGACCTCGATGAGCTCCACGCCCGGAGCAAGATCGTGCCGATCTGAGAACGCTTGAACGCGCCCCTGCGCCGCTGCGCGGCGAAGTTCGGCGATCTCATCGGCGTCGCCGTAGTGGGAGAAGAGCGGTTTCGCACCCAGTTCACTCGTCCAGAATTCGAGCTCGCTACGGGCGATGTAGATCGGTGACTTCGTGAAGGCGCCGAGATTGCCGATGTGGTCGTAGTGCGCGTGCGTGACGACAACAGGATGTCCGTCGCTCGGGGTGATCCCGATCCGTCCGAGCGCCTCGATCGGATCGATGAGCACCTCGCGTCCCCGTTTACGAGCACCCTCTGCCGAATACCCGGTATCAACGAGAATCACTTCTTCGCCGCTCCGCAACACCCACAGATAGTAGTTGAGCCTAAACTCATCATCAGGGTCATCGTAGAAGCCATAGTTCATATACACGTCACTGCGACGTGTCAGCCGCGTACCGTGCTTGATCACCAGGATTTCCCACATCTTCGACGTCACTTCGATATCCGTTCTTCAAGAGACGACGGCGCCGACCGCATCGGAGCCGGATGAGATCCGCCGATGGGTCGACCCCGCACGCGGAAGCCGCACTTTTGGCGCGGGGGAAACGAGCTACGCGCCGGATCCACCGTCGTGTGCAGCGACCGTGGGTTCGAGGCCGTCGGCGCCGACGACCTCCTTCCAGGCATCGAACCCGGTCTGGAATGCGACCACACCGGCTTCAGGAAGCGCGATCTCAATCGCCTCGAGAATCTCGGTCGGCGTCAGCCCCAAGTCGAGGGCGACCCGAATGTGAGACTGGATGTGCCCCTTCGACGCGCGCATGACCGTCAGCGAAACGATGAAGATCAGTTCCTTCGTTTTGCGATCGAGTGTGCGCTGATCGAGATACGCAGCGGAGACGAGATGATTCGCCGCCTGTAGTACCGGAAAATCCTGCTTCGCCATCGTCTTGTGGTAATCGAGCACATACCCGCGCTTGCGCGCCATGTCGTCGATGTACTCCTGAGCGGTCACGGTGCTGTCGGTCATGCGTCCTCCTGTGCAATGGGAGTCCCGGCGAGGTGCTCGTAGACTCGTGCGATTTCGGTGTGGTCGGGGTGCTCTCCGAGATGCTCTCGGCCCTCTGAGAGAATTCGATACGCGGTGCGCGCCAGTTCAGTCGCCTGCTCGGGGGCATCAATGTTGAGAGCGATGCGCATGTCTTTGAGCATGAGGTCGTAAGTGAAGTTCGATGCATAAGTAGCGGGAAGAATGTGATTGACGAACTTCACCTGACTCGCCTGACTCATCCCGGTTGAGGCGTTGAGCACCTCGATGATGCGGTGAGGGGCGATACCAGCGGCCTGCGCACGAATAACTGCCTCGCTTGCGATCGCAATGTTGGAGGCGCTTACGAGGTTATTGATGGCCTTCGCCGCATGCCCCGTCCCGCTGCCTCCCACGACGACGACGGTTGACCCCACTGCCTCAAGATAAGGCCGGGCGCGCTCAATCTGAGCTTCGTCGCCGCCGACGAGCATCGTCAGCTCTCCGGTTCCTGCTTTCGAGATGCCTCCTGAAACCGGCGCATCTACATATGAGAAGCCGCGAGCATCAGCGGCTTCGGCAAGCGCGCGCGTGCTCGCCGGTTCGCTCGAACCCATATCGATGATGAGCGTGCCTGGAGCAAGACGCGCAAAAAGTCCGTTGTCGCCTTTTGCGCCTCGGAGAATCTCCTCGACGTGCGCGCTCGTCGGAAGCATGAGCAGAACAGTTCCAATGTCTGTCACGTCTGCCAGATCATAGAGCGGCTCGGCACCCGTCTCCGCAGCCACAGCGTCAACGGCCTCGCGGAATACGTCATGCACGCTGGTGCGAAATCGTTGTGCAATATGAGCGGACATCGGGCGCCCCATACGCCCGAGCCCAATGAATAGCGTGCGGGTCACAGCGTCTCCTCTGCAGGGTTCAAGGTTTCGAGAGCCTCGGGAGTCAGGTGCCCCAGTGCAATTCGCGATGCCGCGCGCACATGCGCGAGGCTTGCGTCATAGGCTCGCACCGGTTCCCGGTCGCCGATGGCCTGCACCACCGTCCGCAGCTCAGCGAGCATCTGAGGCCCTCGGTTCGGCGCTGAGAGCGTTAGTCGCCGAAGCTGACTGATGCGCGATTGCACGTTGTCGAGCTGCTCGCCGATGATGGCGTTGTGGCTGGCAGCGATGAGGGCCGCGTAGAACTGCTGCTTCGCGTCAAGCAGCAAATCAACTGGTTCGAGGTGGGCCGCGACACGGCCGAGCGCGACGTAGAGCTCTGAGATTTCGTCATCCGACGCCCGCATGGCCGCGAGGCGGGCGGCGGTCGCCTCAAGTGCGGCACGCACCTCGTAGAGCTGCCGGGCCTGATCATCTGATAGCTCCGCCACCACGGGTCCGACCTGCGGTTCCAGCCGGATTAGCCGCTCGGTTTCGAGTTGCCGCAGCGCTTCGCGCACCACGGTGCGGCTCACCGACAGTTCCTCGACAAGCGCGCGCTCTTTGAGACGTTCGCCCGCAACGTAAGAACCACTCACGATGCGACGGCGCAACTCCGTCACCGCTTGTTCACGCAGCGGTGCTGCTTGACGTTCCAACATCAGCCACCTCCAATCGGAATTACCGTAATACCGTAATCCCGTGGTGCGCAAGCCGTCAGCGTGTCACAGCTCCGCCACGACGTCCTGCAATACCCCCCGGAGCCAAGTGTTTTGCGGGCTACCGTCAACACGCGCATTCCACAGGGTAGACAGCGTGAATTTCGGGGCATGGAGCGGCACAGGGCTCAGCTCGAGACCCCCGAGTGCAGCCAGCTCACGCGCGGCATGCTCGGGCACCGTCGCGATGACCGGAGTGGATGCGAGGATCGGAATCAGGCCCGAGAAGTGACTCACCGCGCAGAGCATCCTGCGCTGAAACCCACGTGCCGCCAGGAGATCATCCACCCACCCGCGCTGCACATCGAACGAGACTCGGGCATGGTGCAGCGACGCGTACTCCTCGAACGTCACTGGCGATGAGAGGCGCAGAAGCTTCGGGTTGTACACGCACAGGTATCCCCCGGAGAGCAACGGTTCCGAGAGCACATCGGCACCCTGACTGCGCGGCGTGACCGTCACCGTCAAATCGTTGCGCGGATTGTCGACGCTCCGCTGCCAGAGCGTGCTGTTCGTCTGGTGCAGGGCGAACTCCACCCGCCAATCGTTGGCAAGCTTGAGTCGAGCGAGTCGAGGGGCCAGCGCGAGTTCCAGATCATCGGACATCGCAATGTGCATGATCCGGTCGCTCCGCATCGGGTCGAATTCGGGCTCGGCGGCGATGACGCAGGCAATCGAAGTAAGCGACGGCCCGATTCGCGCCGAGATGGCGAGCGCGCGAGAAGTTGGCACCATGCCGGCTCGGCTGCGCTCGAATAGCGCATCGTCGAACAGCACTCGGAGTCGAGCCAGGGCTGCGCTCACCGCGCTCTGGCTCAGCTTGAGTTTGACCGCCGCACGCGTGACGCTGGCCTCCTGCATCAACGTTTGAAACACCACGAGAAGATTGAGATCCACTCGTCTTAAATCGACCACATTCATATTGCTCATGATAATTATGAATTGGACAAAGTTTCTCGCCCGTTACACAGTTGTTTCGTTCTTCATCCTGCTGCACAGCGACCAAAGGAGCTCACTCATGCAGACCCCCGAAACCGCGTTGCCTCCACGGGAGGCGCCGCAGAGTACGACCGAATTATTGAATTTGCCCCGAGCGGAGCAGCGCAAGCGGCTCCTCGCCGTCGGCATCGGCAACTTCATGGAGTGGTTCGACTTCGCAATCTACGGCTACTTCGCCGCGATCATCGGCGCTCAGTTCTTCCCGTCAGGCGACCCCACCGCCGAGATGCTCTCGTCGCTTGCGGTCTTCGCGGTCGGCTTTATCTCGCGTCCGGTCGGCGCCCTCTTTCTGGGGCCGATCGGAGACAAGTTCGGTCGCAAGACGGTGCTCATTATCACGGTGCTGAGCATGGGCATTATCACCGCCCTCATCGGACTGACTCCGGCGTATGCAACGATCGGTATCGCTGCTCCCGTCATCATCGTGATCCTGCGACTGCTGCAGGGCATGATGGTCGGTGGAGAGTGGACGAGCGCCGCAGCCTACATCGGCGAAAGTGCGCCGAAAGCCAAGCGAGGCCTCTTCGCGAGCCTGATCACAGCCACAGCCGGACTCGCATTCCTTGTCGGCACCGTTGTCGCGGCACTGCTCACGGCGGCACTCAGCGAAGAAGCCCTGTCGACCTGGGGCTGGCGAGTCCCCTTCATTGCTTCGATCATCATGGCGATCGTCGCGGTGTACATCCGTCGCAAGCTCGAAGACACCCCGGTCTATCAAGAGCTCGAGCGCAAGCGAGCCACGAACTCGGTCGAGGTCACCTCGTTCGCAGTAAAGTTCCGCGCATTCGTGATGACACTCGCGTTCTCGGGAATCTTCGGCGTAGGTCTCTATTACTTTGTCACGTACTCGAATAACCACCTCACCGGACCGGTGGGCATGCCGCGTATTGACGCGCTGCTCGCAACCGGTGCCGCCATGGTGTTGTACGTCGCTTTCAATCCCCTTGTCGGCATCTGGTCAGATCGCGTCGGCCGCCGACCCGTGCTGCTGACGGGCATCATCGGCCTCATTGTCTGGGCACTCCCCGCATTCCTCCTTCTCAACACCGGCGTGCCCTTCTTAGCATTCCTTGCACTCATCGTGTTCTCGTTCTTCGTCGCCTGCTGCGCGGTCATGAACAATGTGCTGCTGGTCGAGGTTTTCCCTGCCTCAGTGCGTTCGACGGGCTCGTCGCTCGGTTACAACATCGCATACGCGCTGCTCGCGGGCCCCGGCCCACTCATCGCCGCTGCACTCGTCGCGGGCACAGGCTTGCTCTATTCCCCGGCTTTCTATGTCATCGCCGTCGCCATCGTTGCGCTCGCCGTGATTTGGCCCATGCTCAAGGAGACCAAGAACGTCGATATCAGCCACGGCTGATCCGAACCGCATTCTCGGAGAGGGATTCGAATGACTACTGTCGCCGTCGTCCAAAGCGCCTCGATACCGTTCAACGCCGACGCCGCTACCACCAAAGCAGAGTCCCTCATCGCCGAGATTGGTGCTTCCGGGGGACAACTCATCGTGTTTCCGGAAGCCTTCATCGGTGGATACCCCAAGGGCACGGCGTTCGGCGCTGCAATCGGTTTACGCACGACGCGTGGACGGGAAGAATTTGCTCGCTACGCCCACGGGGCGATCACCCTCGAAGGCTCCGAGGTGGCTCGACTTGTCAAGGCCGCAGCCGACGCCGGCGCGTATGTGGTGATCGGCGTCATCGAAAGACTCGGTGACACTCTCTACTGCACGGCACTGCATCTCTCGCCGAGTACTGGCCTGGTGAACGTGCATCGCAAGCTGATGCCCACCGGCACAGAGCGCTTGGTATGGGGATTCGGCGACGGTTCGACACTCGACACGATGCCGACGCCGTTTGGCCGAGTGGGAACCGTCATCTGCTGGGAGAACTACATGCCGCTCATGCGGCAAACCATGTACGCCCAGGGGGTGCAGATCTACTGCGCCCCCACCGCGGACGACCGGGCGACTTGGCTCTCAACAATGACCCACGTCGCACTTGAGGGTCGGGTATTCGTGCTGTCGGCATGCCAGTACCTAACGCGCGCGGATTTGCCCGGGGATCACCCGATCGATTTCGAGACACCGCATGGTGATGTGCTGATGCGAGGCGGCAGCGTCATCATCGACCCTGCCGGCACGGTGCTCGCAGGCCCCGTCTTTGATACCGAGGCAGTGCTGTATGCGGACATAGATCTCAACGATAAGACACGCGCGCACCTCGATTTCGATGCGGCCGGTCACTATTCTCGCCCCGACGTCTTTAGCCTCCGCGTCGATACGACTCCTCGCACTTCGGTGACGTTTTCATCTGACTGATCACACGAACGTCCCCCGCAGGGGGGTCATCGTGAACGAAGAGCTACGCATCTCGCTGGACGGCGTTTAGATTTTGGGTGCTTGGGGGACTCTCTCGAAATCGAAACGAGGCAGTGATGCAATCCAGGAAGAAACGACTTGCGGCCGGTGCGGCCGCGACCACCATGCTGCTGTCCAGCGTCGGACTCGTGCTGTTCACCAGCACGGCAGCGAGCGCCGCAGGTGAACCCGTCTCGTGCGTGGTGCCGAATGCGCCGGGCGGAGAAAAACGCGATACCGGAGCGCCCGGCGCCGATGGCGTCAACGGTCTCAATGGTGCAGTCGGACCGCAAGGCCCGACGGCGGACACCGGGCCAGCTGGCCCCGCAGGTCCGCCAGGAGCTCCGGGTGCCATCACCGCATTGAGTGCTCTGCTCTCTGGCGGAGTGGTGAGTGCCGCCGATGAGGAACTGCCGAACTGCGGCGACTTCGCACAGGTGTGCGTGATTCTGACCCCCGGTCAACCCGGTCTCAAGGGTCCCGATGGAAATGACGGCCAAAACGGCAAGAACGGACTCCCGGGGCCAGCTGGGCCGAAGGGAGAGACTGGCGACCCCGGTCCGATGGGGCCCGCGGGCCCGTCTGGAGCTCCGGCTGCAGCGACCGCACTGACCACGGCCATCACGTCGTCTGTGGCGCGGAGCGTTGTGCAATACGGCGGCGACTGCGCAGGGTTTGAAGAGACCTGCACCATCGAAGTCATCGGCCCCCAGGGCGTGCGTGGTCAGGCCGGCGAAGACGGCGCTCCCGGGAAAGACGGGTTGCCCGGCGCTCCAGGACCTCAGGGGGAATAAGGGCGACACGGGCCCTGCTGGCCCGGCGGGCCCTCCCGGAGCCGTCGCACTCGCGCCCGCGTCGATCTTTGCAGCTGCGGCGTCGATCACGGCGAGCAATGGCGACGTCGTCACGTTGCCTGCGAATTGCTTCGCGACGATCGACGACGGTGGCGACGATGCCGCGGCGGATGCCGACACAGTAGGCGAAGCCGACGCAGCAGGCGAAGCCGACGCAGCAGGCGAAGCCGAATCCGGAACCGACGCGGATACCGCGGCGGACGCCGACGCTGACGGCACTGGGGCTGAAGCTGAGGCCGAAGCCGAGGGCGCTGCCGATGCCGGCAGCATCAATGCCGATGGCTCAATCGACGCCGATGCGAGCAACAGCTCCGCAGACGCCGGCAGCACCTCAGACGACGGTTCGGCCGATGCGGGCAGCACCAGCTCGAACGGAGCGGGCACCGCAAACGGCACCGACGGCGCGACGGGTGCCGGCACGTCGGCGGCGACCGGTAGCGCTTCCGGCTCGGGCACCGCAACCGGAACCAATGCCACCTCCGGCAACGGCACAGCTGCCGCGGCGGGCGCGGGCTCGTCGTCGGGCACTGGCACGAGCACGGGCAGCGGCACGGCGGCAACCGGGTCGGGCACCGCGGGCGCGGCAGCGACGAACGGCACCCACGGAACCACGGCCCCGACCTCCGCGGTTGCGTCCGGCAGGCCAGCGGTGACAGCGAGCGGGCTCGCGCGCACCGGAGCAGACAGCAATCTGCTCGCCCTGGCCGGAGCCGGAGCGGTGGTGCTCGCCGCTGGCGGCATCGCGGTCGCTGCGCTGGCGCGCCGTAAGCGCAGCGAGGTCTGACGCAGCACCACGCTCTGCAGTGGGGCCTGATCCAGCATTCGGATCAGGCCCCACTATGGTGTTCCGATCAGGCATGCCGCACCGGGAGCACCAGCCGAACATGGTGCTAAATTTCAGATGATACTTAGGCAAGGCTAAGCTTGTTCAGGTTGCCCACACACGAGTGATCGGGCGCACGCCGTTCCGCGCTGATCCCTGAAGGAGTTTTTGCATGTCCAGAACGATGCGAACCGCATCGCGGTCGCTCGCGAGTGCGATTGCCGCTGCGCTCGTCGCAACCGGCGCCATCATCGGTCTCGCCGCCCCGGCCTCTGCCGCGGGCTCATCCCTTGAGCTGTCGACCTCGGTGATCGCCGACACGTCAGCGACCATCTCCGTCACCGGCGCCGGATACGCCGATGCACCGATCTACCCCGGGCAGTCGGCGCGCAGCGTCTACGTAGGGCTGGTCGAGGCCGGCAGCTACGACGCTGACCAGTCATCGACGCCCTCAGCGTCGCTCGTCGTATCAGAGGCCGGCGAGATCAATGGCAGCCTCACTGCCCCGGCAACAGGGCTCGACCGAGAGAAGTCGTACGAGGTCATCGCGTGGCCGACGCGTTCCTTCCCCACTGTCGACAACGTCATGGCGCGCAGCGCGGTCATCATCGACTGGGATGCGCTCTTCCCGGGCTCGGGTGAGAACGGCGGCGAGACCCCGCTGCCGTCACCGACATTGACGGTCACCCCGAACACCGATGTCGATCCCGCCGGCGCCACGCTCACGGTCGAGGGGCGCAACTACCACCCGATCGAGACCGGTGCCGGGTTCGCACTGCGCTTCGGATGGATCGCCGAGACCTGGAAGCCCACCGACGGCGCCCCTAACTCGGCGCGGCCGTCGATTGTGTTCACCACCGTCTCGAGCCAGCCGAACAACGACGCGAATGTGCAGTGGGTCGAAAATGCCGACGGCACCGTCAACTTCACGTGGACCGTCGACGTCAACAAGCAGGCCGCAGACGCCAAGCGTCCCAGCGAGCATTACCAGCTCGGCGTCTTCACGTTCGGCAACAAGGCGACCACGGGCCTGCAGCCCGACAACGAGCTCTTCACGCCGGTGTCCTGGAAGGTCGCGACCGAGCCGCAGCCCGAGCCCGTCAAGGATCCGAAGATCACCGTCACCCCGAGCACCGACCTCGACCCCGCCGTCGACCACACGCTCACCGTCTCGGCGACCGGGTACACCGGCGATAGCGCCGTGAACGGTGCCTACGTGCTCTTCGGCGAGCAGAGCGTCTGGTCGGGCACTGGCGCACTGCCCGCTGACGGCTGGGTGCAGATGGCGTGGGTGCCGGCGCGCTCGATCACCAACGGCGCGTTCACGACTGAGCTGCAGGTGCCTGCGGGGTCGCTCGACCTCGGTAAGCGCTACCACGTCGCGACCTCGGCCGCGCACGCCCTCTCGATCACCGACCGCTCGCTCGACGCGTTCGCCGAGGTCACGGTCGCGCAGCCGAGCGTGCCGACCGAGCCCACCGAGCCGTCGGTTGTCTTCCCCGCATCGAACTCGGTCGCGCAGGGCGGCACACTCGAGTTCACCGCCACCGGGTTCACTCCCGGAGACGGAGTGACCGCGGTAGCGCACTCGGAGCCCGTCACCATCGGCACCGAGATTGCCGACGCCGACGGCGCCGTGGCATTCTCGTGGGCGGTTCCTGCGAACTTCGAAACCGGCGAGCACACCGTCGAGTTCAGCGTGAACGGCGAAGTCGTCGCAACCGCCGCGTTCACGGTCACGGCGACAGCGACCGCCAGCGCCGAAGGCACGGCAGGCTCGGGTGGATCCGCGGGCGCTGACGGCGCGGAGGGCAATGGTTCGAGTACCTCGGGCGGCGGCTCGGCAAGCGGCTCCGGATCACCCGCAGCGGCCAGCGGTGCCGCCAATGGTGCGTCTCCCACCGCGCAGCCGACCTCCGCGCAGTTGGCGACCACCGGCGCGTCGGCGCCGATCCTCGCAATGTGGGCGGGAGCGAGCCTGCTGCTCGCGGGCGCGGTTGCAGTGGCAACCGCGCGCCGTCGCCGCAGCGAGGTCTAACGCGCAGCACGCCAAGCCTCACCGAGTGTGAGCCGAAACGCCGAGTGTGAGGGTTATTTACCCTCACACTCGGCGTTTCGGCTCACACTCACGATGTCGCCTCGCATTCGCGACAGAGATGCGCGGCCCGGCTCACCCCGGAGAGCGCACCGACGCGAACCCGATCTCGCGACGCAACGCGAACCCGAGCCGAATGTAGGCGGCAATGGCTCCCGTGTTTTCGGCAGAGGCGTGCATGAATGCTCGGTCGCCGCGCTGCTGAATGTGGAAGGCGACGTCTGAGACGAGGCGAGAAGCAAGGCCCTGCCGGCGGTGGTCGGCGTCGACCGCGACCGCGCTGATCTCCGTCCAGCCTTCGGGGTGCAGACGCTCCCCCGCCATCGCGATGAGTCGCCCCTCGCGACGGATACCGATGTAGCGGCCGAGCTCGTAGGTGCGGGGCCGGAAGGGCCCGGGCTGGTTGCGCGCGACGATGTCGAGCATGTCGGTCGCGTCATCGGCACCGAGTTCGATCGCGTCGGCATCGGGCCGGGCCTGCAACGCGTCGGTCTGCACCAGCTGCACTCCCGCACCCCGGAACAGAGCATCCCAGCCGTCCGGCAGATCCCGATCGAAATTGCTCAGACCGAACTCCTGCCCCGGCCCCACGGCGCGCAGCAGCTCGGACCACACCTCTGGGTCATCCCAACTGCGCACCGCGACGAATGGCGCGACGTCGTCGGGGTACCGGCGCACCAAGTCGCCACCGATGGCGAACGACGAGTGCGGGCCGGTCAGTGCATACCAAGCAGCGTTGTCGAGGGCCGGCACCTGGGCGAACTCTTCGGGGAGCGCGCGGGCCGGCAGGGTCACAGATTCAGGCACGAGGTCACCGTACGCCCGCCTTGTCGATTTCTGCGAGCGCCGTCGTAATGCCGCGCAATGCCGCCCGACTCAGCCTACGCATCGACGCGATCTACTGCATGGTGCTCGGAATCGCCATCGCGGGCACGGCACCACTCACCGTGACCCGCGTTGCGGTGCCGCTCGCGGTACTCATGGTTGTCGGCGTCGGCGTCTTCGCGTGGGGCGGTTACGTGGGCTGGGCGTCGCGGCAGCAGCCGATGCGCACCAGCACTCGGTTCGTCTTGATTGCGAATATCGCTGCAAGTCTCGCACTGGCGGCAACGGGCGCGGTCTCGGGCGCTACGGTACTTGCCCTGGCCTCGATCGTGCTCGCGATCGATGTCGCCGCATTCGCCGTGAGCCAAGGAGTTGCGCTCCGACGCATGCGCGGCGCACTCAATTGAAGTTCGGCCTCTGCCTCGTCCGAAATCCGCCAGCGTATGCACCGCGATCGGTGTGGACTGAATGGCATGCACTCTTCAGCGACTTCCGCATTCGACACCTTCCGCTCGCTCCACTTCGCGCCTGACGCTCCCTTGCTCCTCGCGAACGCCTGGGATGCTGCCTCGGCACGCATCGTCGAGGCGTCCGGGGCCCGGGCCGTGGCGACGACGAGCGCCGGCATCGCGTGGGCGCTCGGGCGACCTGATGGCAACGCGCTCACGCGCGACGAGAGCATCTCGGCAATCCGTCGCATCACCTCGGCGGTGTCCGTTCCCGTCACCGCCGACCTCGAGCTGGGGTACGGAGGCTCCGCTGCCGAGGTCGGCGAGACCGTGGCAGCCGCGCTCGAGGCGGGAGCCGTCGGTATCAATCTCGAAGACGGCACGCTCTCGCCCAACGCCTTCGCCGATCGCGTGCGCGCCGCCAGAGACGCAGCTGATCGTGCAGAGGTGCCGCTCTTTATCAACGCGCGCATCGATGTCGTGCTCGCCGGCCTCGTCTCACCCAAAGCTCGCGTCACCGAAACGCTGTCGCGGGCCGCGCGATACATCGACGCCGGGGCCGACGGTGTGTTCGTGCCCGGGGTGACAGAGCCTGGCGTGATTCACCAGCTCGTCGACGGCATCGACGCGCCGGTCAACGTGATGGTGGGCGCCGGATCACCCACCGTGTCCAGGCTTGCGGGGCTCGGAGTAGCGCGCATCAGTCTTGGTTCCGGCATCGCGCAAGCCGTCTACGCCGTCGCAGAACGCGCCGCGAGTGAACTGATGCTGCAGGGCACCTACGAATCTGTCACCGAAGGCCTGGAGTACGGCAAGCTGAACGAACTTCTTCTGGAGCGAAAGCCCACGTCGCCGGCCACCGCGTGAGGCGTGTCGAGGCGAAAATGTGCGCGCACGGCCTGAACGTTTCGCTTCCTGTATGCATTCGATTTTGTGACAAGAAATGTACATTCGCGGGGGCATTTCTCCACCGATAATCTTGCTGAGCGGCCTGAACACCGTGTGTTCATTCGGCATCAGCGTGATGTCACTCGCGGGTCTGCAGAAGGGCTCTACTGATGAGCATCGCCCTGCCACCCACGGCCTTTGCCACGTGGGCGAAGGTCGAAGACGGGTTCTATGTGGGAAGCCGAAACGGTGAGTTTCTCGGCTACGTCGACCAGGAGCCGAGCGGCCTGTACATCGCAAGTGATATGTTCTCGCAAGTGATCGGTGAGTTCGAAACGCTCAGCGCGGCCCTGCGCGCGGTCGACGAGGATCCCCAGCACGACGATGCCCAGGAGGCGAACCGAGGGTGAACACCGCCATACCTGAAGTGCAGACGCTCAAGTTCCTCGTCTACACGAGCGAAGCCGTGATGCGTTTTTATCCCGACGACCTCGAAGCGCTGCTGACTTCAGCCCGCGCACACAACCATTCGGCCGGAATCACGGGAATCCTGCTCTACAAGAGCAACCGGTTTATTCAGTTCCTTGAGGGGCCACCGGCCGAGGTCGACGCGCTCATGGAGCGCATCGAGCGCGACCCTCGGCACACGACTGTTCGCGTGGTCATCGACGAGCTTGTCAACGACCGGCAGTTCGACGATTGGAGCATGGGCTACCAGGTCAGTGCTGAAAGCACCGATCCTTTGCCCGAGGGGTTCCGCGATTCGTTCGCGGACATCGAAGCCTCTCCAGACGCGTTCACGACGGGTCGTGCAGCGAAAGAACTCGCCCTCTGGTTCCGAGTTCGCGCCGCCCGTGCGGCCAACGCCGCAGCGTAACGACACCCGAGTAATTCGGCGGTGAAACACCGAGTGCCCGAGCCGTGATCGGCCAGGGCACTCGACACTCCGTCGCGCGAGGTTACTTGGTGAAGCTATCCTTGACGTCTTCCGCAGCCTGCTTCACCTGAGCTTTCGCCTGGTCGGCCTTCCCCTCGGCGGCGAGCTTGTCGTTATCGGTCACATTGCCGATCGCCTCTTTCGCCTTACCGGTGAGATCCTGTGCAGCGTTCTTGATCTTGTCGTCGAGTCCCATGATGGACTTCCTTTCTTCTGGATGTTCACTCGCAAGCGCACGAGTGAGGGGTCAGTGCACGCGCCGTTCGTCTCGGGCGAGACGCGCGCGCAGGCCGGTATGAATGGATACATATGCATCGAGCTGTTCGCCGGTCAGCGCGCCCAGGTTTTCGACGAGCTCGTCGACCATGTGCGCAACCTGTCGCGGGCTCGTGTTCTGACGCGGTGTAATGGCGACATGGAGCACGGGCCGACCCGATACCGCACTGGCGGTGACCCGGCTCGACAGCACCTCATCGTGTGCATCCACCGCCTGTTTTACCGCTGAAGCAGCGAAACCCTCGGTGATCACGATGCGCCCCCCGGTGTTCTCCTCGGCCGTGGCCTGGAGCGCCGTACGTCGACGTCCTCGGATCGTCCGTGTCACGAGGATCACGAGCAGCACGAGCACGAGCACGAGCGCCACGACGAACGCCAGAGCGATCCATGCGAGACCGGTGCCGGCAATCGCGGTCGCATCCCAAGTGTCTGCGATCCATCCCTGTGCCCCCGAGCCGATACTCGACCACACGTCTGCGACGGGAGGGGCGCTGGCGGTGAAGATGAGCAGGGCGCCGATCGCAAGAAGCACCGCTCCCAGTACGAACAGCACGAAGCGGTTCACGAATCGATTCGTCTGATTCATGGTGCAACCTCCCGGCCCTGATACACGTGCACCGACACCCGCGGGGTCGGATGCAAACGGTAGCCCTCGAGTTCGGTATCGATCACTGCGCGCACGCGCTCGTTGGGTATTTCGATCCCGGCCTCGGGCGTGACCGTCACGTCGATGAGGCGGTGGCCCACCCCCACACGCACGCGGTCTCGAGCGACGAAGAGTTCGTCGCTCACCCGTTGGGCAACGGCCGCGGCGATCACGCCGTTGTCGGCGACGACTGCCCGGCGCTCCCCCCACTGCAGTTCGTGCTTCGACAGGCGGCCCGGCGCAACCGACAGCACGATGCAGACGAGTCCGACCAGCGCGATGAAGATGCCGGCGGCAATCGTCGCTCCCGCAGGGAGCTCGGTGGGCAATCCGGCCACCCAACCGAAGGCGGCAGCCGGGCCGAGCAGCAGCGCCGGCTGGCCGGCAAGGCTCAGTACGGTTTCGAGTACCGCATACGCGAGCGCAAGAATCAGGATCACCACTGCGATCACCATCGCGACCGTTCGCGGTGAGTGCGTCTCCCGGCGCACCACGCGGCGCAAGGCGTTGGACTTCATCGCACCCTCCTCTGCTGGGGAACCCGAGCTCCATCGATTGTGAGGTTCACCCGCGCCACGGGGCGCCCGAATGATGCTTCTGCCGTCGTAACGACCTGCTGCTGCACCGCCTGCGCGAGCTCCATGACCGTAGGACTTCGCTGAATGGCCTCCGCATCACCGAGCGAGGGAACCGGCAGCGGGATGCGGGCGTTGATGACCACGCCGTCGACGGATGCGACGGCGTTCACACGAACATCTCGAGAACTGCTGTGCGCTGCGATCGCAACCACGTGAGTCGCAAGTTTCTGCAACACGCCATCACGAACCGTGATGCGACCAGGGATCTCCGATTGTTCCGGGGTGACGCCCGATCGCGCCTCACCCCGCGTGACTCCGTCAGTGCCCGACATTACGAGGTCTTCCGCCCCGAGAGCGCTCCGGCAAGGTCGCGCACGTCGAGCTTGCCGGTCACGATGCGACCGACCACGGCTCCGATCCCCATGAACAGTGCCACGAGGAGTAAGCCCCAGAAGCCGAACACGAGTGCCGAGATGGCCAGCACTGCACCGACGGCTGCGCCAGTCAGAGTGGCACTCATTACGCGACCCGCGATTCGGCGTCGTCTTCGTCGTCAGTGCCAGGCACGTGCACATCGTTCACCTCGACATTGACCTCGACCACTTCGAGCCCGGCGAGCTGCGAGATGGCGCCGGCGACCGCGGCGCGCACGTTCGCGGCGACCTGATGGATCGGCGCCGGGTAGGCGACAACGATCGTAATGTCGGCTGCGGCCTGCGTCTCGCCAACCTCGACTTTCACGCCCTGACCGAGATCGGTCGCGTTGACCGCGTCGCGGATCGCGCCGAACGCACGGGCACCTCCACCGCCCAGGGCGTGCACTCCCGGCACTTCGCGTGCCGCAATACCCGCAACCTTCGCGATGACACCGTCAGAGATGATCGTCTTCCCGTCGACGTCCGCGCCACCCGGCGCTGCGGCGGGTGACGCCGGAGTAGAACGGTCGACGCGCTGACGCGACGTGGCCCCGGGCGCGTTCGTTGCGCCGGGGTGCGCTCCGACGGTCTCCGCAACATCAGCGGGCGTTGCATCGACGGTGTGCTTCTGGCTCTCAGTCATGAGGTGCTCCGATCAGTGTGAGGGTATGCCCCGCTTCTGGCGAGGCCGAGCTCGAAATGAGTTCTATGTATAAGAGACCACAAGTTCGAAAAATGTCACAAAAAACTTCATAAATATTTCCCGCAGTTCGCGCCCCCACCCGGCCACCCATCGCCACGCGACGAAAACGCCTGGTCAGAAGCAATTTATATAGTGTGAGACTTTCGCAACCCCGTCGTCGCACCCAAGATGCAGCGCGAGCGAATACACGACTGATCCAGTCCGATTGCATCAGTGCGCTTGTGCGGCCCCGTCGCGAATGCGACCGTCCACGATGCGCACTGCACCGTGCATTCTCGGGAGGTGCGTCACATCATGGGTGACGAGCAGCGTCGCGGTGTTCAGCTCATCGGTCAACCGCAGAATGAGATCGATGATGCTGGCGCCGCGCTCCTGATCCAACGCACTCGTGGGTTCGTCGACGAGCAGTGCCGACGGCTCGTTCATCAGTGCGCGCGCGATGTTGATGCGTTGGCGCTGTCCGCCTGACAGCTGATGAGGCCGCTTCCCTCCGTGATCGGCGAGGCCGACCGCGTCGAGCAGCAGGTCGGCGCGAGCCGAGGCCCGCGCGCGGTGGCGCCGATGATGCCGCTCGCCCAGTTCGTTCATCACCGTCAGTTGTTCGCGGGCGGTGAGCGACGGAATCAGGTTGGACTGCTGAAACACGATGCCGAGGTGCTCGCGACGCACCGCGGTCGCGTCGGCGGCACTCAGTGCGCTGACCTCACGATCGCCGATGATGACCTGCCCCGAGTCGGGTCGTATCAATGCCGCCGCGACGGCGAGCAGACTCGATTTGCCCGACCCACTGGGGCCGGTGATACCGGTGACGGTACCCGGCTGGGCGACGAGTGAGACATCGTCGACCGCAGTGATGCGAGCATCGCCGTCAGGGAAGGTCAGGGTGATGTGGTCGAGGCGAATCATCGGTGGCTCCCGAGTGCGGTCAGTGGATCAGCGGACGTAATGGAACGGAGCGCGAATGCAGCACCGGCGAGGCCCAGGATCACCATGATCGCGCCCGGCAGCACGGTGGTGAGTGGGCTGATCAGGAACGGCAGCGCCGAACCAGCGAGGGCACCGAGCGCAAGTACGACGGCTGATCCGGCACCGATACCGACCAGCAGCACCAGCAGCGCCTGGCCGAGCGCGTCGCGAACCAGCGCCGACGTTGCCGCCCCAAGCGCTTTCAGCACGGCGATGTCACCGGCCCGTTGCATCGTCCAGACGGTGAAGAATGCACCGATGACGAGCCCCGAAATACCGAAGAGCATCACGACCATGAGCAGCAGCGAGCCGATCTCCGAACGGAATGAGCTGAGGGCCATGAGCGAGCCGGTCGTCGTCTCCGAGACAGTCTCGGTCGCGGCGTCCGCAGACCCCCAATCGGGGTCACCCGAGACGGCGAGCACGGTTGCGTACGCGTTCGGTGCACCCGTCGCTGCGGAATAGTGTCGCCAGTCGTTGAGCGTCATCCGCACGACGGGGGTGTGGCTGTACCAGTCGTCGCCGGTGATCTGGTCAACGGTGAAGCCGGTGTCGGCGATGGTGATCGTGTCGCCAACCTCGGCACCGAGCTCCTTCGCCGCAGGCGCTGAGAGCGTCACCCGGCCGTCTTGCCCTGGAGCCGCGCGGTCGAAACCGGGCTCCACGCCGAAGAGCGCAATCGCGGTGCGAGCGTCGCCGGCCTCCGCACGGGTCTGGCTGATGCCGATCGGTCGGGCTTCGGTCACACCGCGCTCGGCAGCCCAGCTCGACGCCTGCTCTTCGGAGATCGCGGAGTCGGAAAAGCTCGGGCCGCTCGATGCATCGGCAGGTGCGGAAAACACGATGCGATCTGCGGGGAGCGACAGGATCGCCGAGATGTTCTGGGTGGCCAATCCCCCCGTGAGGCCGCTGAGGAAGCCGACGAGTACGGTGATGAGCGCGACCACGGCTCCGATGAGCACGAACCGCCCTCGCGCGAATCGCAGGTCGCGCAGTGCAACGAACATGGAATGGTCCTTTCTCTGCCGCAGGAAGCGGCGACCATTCCACTCTCCCGTTACCACACGCTTCGGGCATCGGCTGCACGGGCCGTTTGCGCGCTCCAAAATGGGGAGCCGCTGATCATCCTTTCGAACGATGTCACGCCAACCCCCCGCCGCGTAGCATGCAGGGTATGACCCGTACCGCGTTGACCCCGGTGTTCGTGGGTCTGCGCGCCGGCCTGCACGCACTGTTCGCCGCGCTCACCCTGCTGGTCATCGTTCGTCTGGCAATCACGCCGAGTGCAACGAGTGCGATCGCGATCACGCTCGCTGCGCTCCTCGGCCTGACCTATGCGTGCGGCGCGGCTTTGGCCCACGGAGGTCGGTCGAACCGCGTGCTGCAGCTGGTCTGGTTGATTTCGCTGAGTGCGGAGTGGGCGGTGCTCCTGTGGCTCACCCCCGATGCCGCCTATCTCGTGTTCCCACTCTTCTTTCTCTACCTCCACATGCTCGGCCGCTGGCGAGGCGCTGCGGCGATCCTCGTCTCGACGATCACCGCGATCGTTGCACTCGGCATGCACAGCGGTTGGAGCGTCGGAGGGGTTGTCGGCCCGCTTGTCGGTGCTGGCGTTGCGCTCCTCATCGGGCTCGGGTACCAAGCGCTCGCACGAGAAGCCGCGCAACGCGAGGCACTGGTCAGCCAACTGATCGCCACGCAGGGTCTCCTCGCCGTCACCCAGCACGAACAGGGAGTGCTCGCCGAACGCGCGCGTCTCGCCCGCGAGATCCACGACACCCTCGCCCAGGGATTGTCGAGCATCCAGATGCTGCTGCACGCCGCTGAACGCGCCGATGCAGATCGACCCGGCATCGAGCACATTCGGCTGGCTCGGGAGTCCGCTGCGGCCAACCTCGATGAAGCGCGCAGGTTCGTTCGGGAGCTGACCCCGCCGCAACTCGAAGATCAGACCCTCGGCGCCGCCCTGCGCCGACTCGCGCAGACGCAATGGTCCGCACCAGGGTTCGCAGTTCGGGTGCACGTCTCAGACACGCTGACACTTCCCATGCACCTCCAAACCGCGCTGCTGCGCATCGCTCAGGGAGCCATCGCGAATGTGCTGCAGCACGCACGCGCGACCCGGGCGACCGTCGCCATCACTCTCGAGGGTGATCATCTGCGCTGCACCGTTGCCGATGACGGCATCGGGTTCGACCCGGCCGCGGTGAACGACGAGGCATCCGGCAGATCCGACTCGTTCGGCCTGCGAGCCACCGCAGAACGGGTCGAGCAACTCGGCGGGGAGCTCACGATCGACGCTGCGCCCGGTCGCGGCACCACGCTCACCGTCGACCTCGATGTTCCGAGCGCCGCATGATTCGACTCCTCATCGCCGACGACCATCCGATCGTGCGCGCCGGCCTGGTTGCACTGTTCGGCCTCGAAACCGATCTCGAGATCGTCGGCGAAGCCGCTTCCCCTGACGACGCCGTCGACCTGGCTGCACGCACCAACCCCGATGTGGTGCTCATGGATCTGCAGTTCGGGTCGGCGATCCGCTCGACGGGTGCAGACGCGACACGGCGCATCCGCGCGCTCGAGGCGCCACCCTACGTGCTCGTGCTCACGAACTACGACTCGGACTCCGACATTCTCGGCGCCGTCGAGGCCGGCGCAAGCGGCTACCTGCTGAAAGACGCACCACCGCACGAACTCGTTGCCGCAGTTCGCGCGGCCGCAGCCGGAGAGAGCGCGCTCGCCCCGGTCATCGCCTCACGTTTGCTCGACCGCATGCGAGCACCGCAGATCAGTTTGAGCAGCCGGGAGATCGAGGTGCTCGAGCTTGTCGCAGCGGGTCACGCCAACACCGCGATCGCCGCCCGGCTGTTCATCAGCGAGACGACGGTGAAATCGCATCTGTCGCACATCTTCGCAAAGCTCGGTGTCACCTCACGCACCGCGGCCGTCTCGGCAGCACGACGGCAGGGGATTCTGCGGTAGGTCGACGATTACCGACGATCCTCAGCCCTCAATCTCGCCCCGCAATACCCGCATCGCGGAGCCGTTGCAGATAACGGCGGTCGTCAGCGGCGTGCGCCCCGTGCGTGTCGGCGACGAGCACGACGTCTTCCCAATCCGACTGCTCGAGTTGGTCGAGTTCGACATGGAGCGACGATCGCCCGGTGTCGATCGAGCGCCAGTCGGCGCTGCGCGCCGTTGCCGCGGTCACGACCACCTGTCGCTCGGGATTGCGGCGAATGAAGCGTGACGGATATCCCCGAATCGTGATGTTGCCGGTCGCTTCGGTGAGGTCGAGCATCCACTCCGGGTCCTGCAATCGATCTCGCTGCCACTGCGCATATCGCTCGGTGATCACGGGGTCGAGATGGCTGAGCGTCGGGTTCAGAATCAGCCCGTGCATGCGGCCCTTCAGGGTGACGCGGTGCAATTCGCACCCGAAGACAAACCCCGAACCCTCGGGGCTGCGCAGCCCGTCGATCGTGACGTCTTCGAGCACGGCGCCGCTCACGGAGCTCGACTGCAGTTCGAGGTCCGTGACGTGCACCCGAGCGATCCGAGGGCGCTCGTGCGCGGTTTCGGCGAGCTCAGCGACACAGTTGGTCAAAGTGATGCGCCGCGTGGTGATATCGACGAGCGTGTCACCGGGCCGCAGTCGATAATCGCGAAGCACGATGCGCGGCGGTGACGTGCGGGCGCGAGCCTGCAGCAGGCGGTGCGTCGACTCGTTCGCGCGATCCACCAACTCATCGAGCGGCAGTGCCGGATCACCAGCCGCGCGATCACCGACACCGGGGAGGGCGATGAGCGCGCGCGCCTGCCCCAGGTCCGGTGCGGCCGCGATCACGCCGCCACCGACCAAGTGGGCCGACTGCACGCCGAGCGGCGAGTCGATGCGTGCGATCTCCGTCTCATCGCCTGCCGCCCGCACCAGCACGTGCTGCGGGGCAGATGCTCGGCGCTCGGTCGCCTCCACGACGCGGTGCTCGTCCGATGTCAGCACCCGCAACGCACCACTCGTCTGCACCAAGGTTCGCGCTCGGCGGCGACGGCGCAGCGGCGACAGGGAGCTGAGCGACACGAGGGTCTCCATCGTGGCGCTGGTGCTGCCGACCGCGACCGCGTCGTCTGCTGCACGCTCAAGATAGGTCTGTTGCTTGCCGAACCCGGAGGTGAGCTGGCGCCGAATCTCCGCGGCCTCCAGGTCGATCTCGGCGATGGCAAACTCGGTGAGCAGCAGGGCTCGGTCGTGATCGAGCTCGAGTGCGTCGCGCAGTGTTCCGCGCACCCCGCGCACCACACGCCACTCGCCCGTGCTGAGGTCGAGCACGCCGATGCGATACGCGGATCGCCCCTCGACCCACGAGGTGACGAGATGGCGAGTACCCATGACGACGGTGGCTGTTGAGAAGTGATGCGGTGCGTCCGCGGGCACCGGCACAAGCAGGGCCTGAGGCGTCGCGCTGAGGTGTTCCATCTGCTCGGATTCCACGGGCCCAGGGTATCGGCTGGGGTTCCGAGCGGGCGAGGCCCGCACCGAGCGCACCCTTTTCGCGCGAGCGCGCCGAGCGCACCGGTTTCGCTCGAGCGCACTCATGTAGTGGGCATGCATTCGAGAGAAACCGGTGCGCTCGGTGCGGTGCAGAGCGCTGCATCGCAGCGAGCCGGCACAACCTGCTTCCTGACCAGGCAGTGCATTAGGTTGGCCATATGCGACGCATGATCACCGGACTGAGCGCTTTCCCCCTGACCCCGCTCCATGACGACCGCATCGACGAGTCGGCGTTCACGAACTTGATTCGCCGACTCGTGGCGGCCCGTGTCGACTCGATCACCGTGCTCGGCTCGACCGGATCGTACGCGTATCTCACCCCCGAAAAGCGCGCGATCGCGGTGCGCATCGCGGTCGAGAATGCGGGATCGATCCCGGTGTTCGTCGGTGTCGGCGCACTGCGCACCTCACACGTGCTCGACCACATCGAGCGGGCCGAGGCGGCGGGCGCGAGCGGGCTGCTGCTCGCACCGATGTCGTATCAGCCGCTCACCGAAGACGACGTGTACGAGCTCTTCCGCACCGTGAGCACGCACACCGAGCTGCCCGTCATCGTTTACGACAACCCGGGCACCACACACTTCCAGTTCTCGCACGAGCTCTACGCGCGCCTCGCGAAGCTGCCCGGCGTCGCGTCGATCAAGATCCCGGGCGTACCGACCGACCCCGACGATGCCCGCGCGCTGATCGCGCAAATCCGGGCCGAGGTTCCGGAGCACATCAGCATCGGCGTCTCGGGCGACCGCTTCGCCGCGCAGGGCTTCGCGGCCGGCTGCGACGCCTGGTACTCGGTGATCGGCGGCACGCTGCCCGAAGCCGCACTCAGCATCTCCCAACCCGCCGTCGACGGCGACTTCGCTGCGGCCCAGCGCGCGTCCGACGCGCTCGAACCGCTGTGGAGTGCGTTCGCGGAGTTCGGCGGCAGCTACCGCGTCACCGCCGCGATCGCCGAACACCTGGGGCTCGCGCAGCAGAGCTCGCTGCCGCTGCCCATTCAGGGGCTCACCCGCACGCAGCGCACGCAGGTGGCGACACTCATCGACGCCCTCGGACTCACGAGGTAGGTAGCGCCGCGCCGCGGAACTCGCGCCCGTACCAACCCTCTCGCCCCTGATCAACCCCACTGCAGATTCCGCTGCACGCGCCTAGCGTCAAAGGTGTTCACCGACGAGAGGACACTGTCATGGCAACCAGCACCGCACCCCGCAATCAGCGCCGCGCAGCACGGGGAGGATCAGGCGCCGGCCTGACCGACGAACAAAACGCCGAGAATGGGTTCCAGGCGTCGCAGCAGCTCAGCGACAACCTGCAGAAGGTGCTCGTCGACCTGATCGAGCTGTCGCTTCAGGGCAAGCAGGCGCACTGGAACGTTGTCGGCCAGAACTTCCGCGACACTCACCTGCAGCTCGACGAGATCATCGACGCGGCGCGCGAGTTCTCGGACACCGTCGCCGAGCGCATGCGCGCCCTGCACGCTCTACCCGATGGCCGCAGCGACAGCGTCGCCGAGACCACGAGCCTCCCCGAGTTCCCGCAGGGCGAGATCGCCACGAAGGAGGTCATCGACCTGATGACGGAGCGGCTCGAGGCCACGATCGGCACGTGCCGAGACGTGCACGACGAGGTCGATGATGAGGATCCGACGAGCGCCGACATCTTGCACGCCGTACTCGAGCGCCTTGAGCAGCTCTCGTGGATGGTCAGCGCAGAGAACCGCACGCCGAAAAAGAAGTAAGGGGGCGGATCGGCCTACCCGCGGCGACACCCCGCGGGTAGGCGCGTTACACCCGCGACATCCGCGTCGGGGAAGATAGCCCGATGGCTCTCCAGATCTCCCGCGCGGACTTGACCGACCCGCAGCTGCACGCGTTTCTGAACGCGCACCTCGCGGACCTGGCGCCGACGGCACCGCCGGAGAGCCGGCATGCGCTCGACCTTTCGTCGCTCGGCGCCCTGGGCGTGCAGCTGTGGGTCGGCCACCGTGCCGGGGTGCTCGTCGCAACCGGAGCACTCAGTGCGATTTCAACTGATCACGAAGAACTCAAGAGCATGCGCACCGATCCCGCAGTGCGCGGCGAGGGCATTGCGTCGGCGATGCTCGCCTACCTGATCGCTGATGCTCAGGCGCGCGGGGTCGAACGGCTGTCGCTCGAAACGGGCAGCATGGAGTTCTTCGCGCCGGCCCGGAGGCTCTACGCGGCCGCGGGCTTCGTGACGTGCGGGCCGTTCGGCGCGTACGCCCCCGACCCCCACAGTGTGTTCATGACGCTGGAGCTGTGATCCGGGGCCGACTCGCGGCCGCGCAAGTCGGCCACATTCGTCTCAGAAGCAACCTGGGGACGGCGCATCCTGCGCCATCCCCAGGTCGCACTCCCCTACTCGGCAGCCGCAGTCGATTCCTCCTGAGCGGCACCCGGAGTACCGGACGGCATCTCTCCGTCACCGCCGGGCATTCCGCCGCCGGCACCACCCGACATCCCGGTCGCGGCCTGCTGCGTCACGCTGTTCTCATAGTCGTTCGTCGGGTCGCGGTAGATCGTGTGGACGTGACCCCAGCCCGACGTCGAGACACCCTCGACATCGGCTCCCGCAGACCCGCCCTGAGCTTGGAAGGCGACGTACACGTTCGGGCCGGAGATCGAGAACGAAATGCCGTCGCCGATGCTCATGTCGTAGGTCGTTTCGCCTGACCAGGCGATCACCGTGTCGTCAAGCGTTGCTTCGATCTCGGCTCGCGTCGTGGCCGCGCTCTCCGCATCGGCCATCTCCGACCAGTTAGCGATGAGGTCGAGCAGCAGCTCGCGCTGCTCGTCGGTGAGATCCGCCCCGGTCAACCCGCTCCCGGTCGTGAAATCGCACGTGTCGCCCGGAGCGCACATGGTGACGTCACCGGAGGTCAGCGTGGCCGGCTGCTCATCGGTCAGGCTGTCGAAGAACGCGAACGCATCGGTGTAGATCCCATCGAAGGGCTGCACTTCTGTGCCGTCTTCGGTGGTGTAGACGGCCGGCTGCACTCCGAGGTGCGTGGGCGCGAAGGTGATCTCATTCGCGGCGGTGTCGAGCGTCGCATTGATCCCGAGGTGGTGCCCACCGAACTGCACTTCGTAGGCGTCATCGGTCGACGCGTCGCCGAAGAGCGCGATGTAGTACTGCCCGAGAGAGGTTTCGGTGCTGCTCGAGTTCTCGAGCAGGTATTCGTCGCCGCCCATGATGCCCGACACGGTCTCGTACGCCTCGTCGCTGAGCAGCGCCTGCAGCACGTTCAGCGCGGCCGCCTGCTGCTCCTCAGTGAGATCGTTGAGGTTCAGGCCGGCGCGCTGCACGAAGGTGACCGGGAAGTTCGACCACGAGGTGGTCTTCGTCTCGTCGTCGAAATCGTAGAGCACGGTCTCGCGCTGCTCATCCGACAGGGTCGCGAGGAATGCCTCGACCGCTGCGGTCGTGTCGGCGATCGTGCCACTCGTCGTGGTCGCATCGGTGCCGCTCGTCGACGCCGCAGTCTCCACCGCCGTCGAACTCGAACTCGACGACGAGCTCGACGTACTCGACGTGCTCGTTCCCGTGGTGCTCTCTGCGCCGACCGCGCAGCCGGTGAGCAGCAGGCCCGAGACGAGCAGCAGGCCGGCAGCCCCCAGGGTGCGCTTGCGAATCTTGGTGTGCGTCATGATGACTCCTTCAGTGTGGTGATCTGCTCTCCAGAAAAGTCGAGAAACATTCACGCTTGATAAGAGGCGAACAAGCGGTTGATATGGATGTGTCCGAAGCGTTTCCTCGCAGGCGGGCGGTGGGCGAAACTGGAGCCATGACTTCGCAGCCTCCTCAGCGCCTGACACGACCCGACGGTTCTCCCGTGCGCGCCGTAGTCGTGGATGACGAGACCAACCTCACTGAATTGCTCGCGATGGCCTTCTCCGCGGAGGGCTGGGCCGTCGTCACCGCTTCGAACGGACAGGAAGCGCTCAACGCCATCCGCGAGCACGCGCCCGACATCGTGGTGCTGGACGTCATGATGCCGGCCCTCGACGGCCTCGAGGTGCTGCAGCGTCTCCGGGGCGCGGGCAACGACGTCCCGGTGCTGTTTCTCACGGCGAAGGACGCGGTCGACGACCGCATCGCGGCGATCACTGCCGGTGGCGACGACTACGTCACGAAACCGTTCAATCTGCAGGAAGTGGTCGCCCGCGCCCGCGGGATGGCCCGCCGGTATGTCGGCTCCAGCGCGAGCGAGACCGCGCTCACCGTCGGAGACCTCACTCTCGACGACCGCAGCTACGAAGTCGCCCGCGGCGGCACCCCCATCAAGCTCACCGCCAAAGAGTTCGAACTGCTGCGCTATCTGATGCAGCATCCCCGCCAGGTGCTGACGCGCGCGCAGATTCTCGAGCACGTGTGGAGCTACGACTTCGGTGGCAAGTCGGGCGTCGTCGAGATCTACATCTCGTATTTGCGCAAGAAGATCGACGCGCTCGGGCCGGCACTCATCCATACGGTGCGGGGCGTAGGGTACACCATCAAACCGGTCGTCGCATGACCGCGGGGCCCGGGCCTCGGCGTTGGACGCTGCGCCGCCGACTCGTGACCGGCACCATCCTGCTCGTACTTGCCGCCATGCTCTGCTCGGGTATCGCGACCGTCGTCACCCTGCGCACCTCCCTGATGGAACGACTCGACGCCGAGGTGCTCGTCGGGGTGGGCATTGTGGCGGGGCCGGATCGCGTGGCCTCAGACGGATCCACCGACGCGGGCCCGACGGACGCCCCAGAGCTCTCCGATACCGCGCCGAGCGATGCGGGTCCGCGGCAACGCATCAACACGCTCGAGGTCGAATTCGACAGCGCGGGCGCTGTCACGCGCTCGGCCTACGTCCGCTCCGACGGCACCACGGTCACGCTGACCGAGACACAACTCGACGTGATTCACTCAGTGCTCGGTGCATCCGCGACGCCGGTGACGGTCGACCTCGGTGGCGCGCTCGGCAGTTTCCGCATCGCCTCCGCGACGACGACCTCCGGCACCGCGGTGTCCGGTCTCTCCCTCAACGATCTCGGAGCCACGCTGTCGTCGCTGACGGTGATTCTCGGCGTGGTCACCGCAATCGCGCTGGCTCTCGCGGGCGCGGGCATCGGGTGGCTCGTGACCCGCTCGCTGCGCCCCCTGCGGCGCGTAGCCAACACCGCGGAGCGGGTCTCGCAGCGGACGCTCGCCGCCGGAGCGGTGGCGCTCCCTGAGCGCGCCGCTCTCACCGAGGACCCTGGAACCGAGGTTGGCCGCGTCGGCGTCGCGCTCGATACGCTGTTGAACCACGTCGAGAACGCACTCACGTCTCGTCAGCAGAGTGAGGATCGGCTCCGAGCTTTCGTCGCGGACGCCAGCCATGAGCTCCGCACCCCGCTGGCCTCGATTCGGGGGTACGCCCAACTCGCGCAATCGGATGAGGGTGCGACGCAGTCGGAGGTACTGGAACGGTCGCTCGGGCGCATCGCGTCAGAGGCCGACCGCATGGGTGCTCTGGTCGACGATCTGCTGTTGCTCGCCCGCCTGGACTCCGGCCAACCGCTGCGCTTCGAACCGGTCGACCTCGCTCTGATTGCCATCGAGTCCGTAACCGACGCGCACGTCACCGCACCCGACCACGAATGGGTGATCGACGTCGACGACTCGGTGGAGGTGTCGGGCGACCCGTATCGACTTCGTCAGGTCGTGATCAACTTGCTCGGCAATGCCGCGGCGCACACGCCGCCGGGCACCCGTGTCACCGTCTCCATCGCCGAAGCGTCGGATGACGCGGTGCTCACCGTGTCAGATACCGGGCCGGGGATCGACGCGGCGCTACTCCCTCGACTGTTCGATCGGTTCGCCCGTGGCGACGCCTCCCGGAATCGGAGCTCGGGCGGTTCCGGGCTCGGTCTGTCGATCGCAGCTGCAATCGTTGCCGCTCACGACGGCACGCTGGAGGTGACCACTGGCCCGGAGTCGAGAGAGGGGACGGGCACGACGTTCATCATGCGGGTACCGCTTGTGCGTTCCGGGCAGGAGCACACTGCGGGATAGCCAGCGTATGACGCTCGCCTACACATCGAAGCGATGCGGCAAGGTGCCGCCGCGTTCGCGGTAGGGCACGAAACCCAGAGCGCGGTAGTACGCCAACCCGGCCGCGTTGCTCGCGCCGATGCTGGCGTCGATTGCAGTGAGCCCGGCTTCTCGCGCGGCGCTCAGCGACACGGCGAACAGGCGCCGCCCGAGTCCACTTCGCCCGGCATCTGGGCTGATGTGGGTGCCGATGATCCCCCACCCCTCGGCCACGTCGTAGGGGTTGCCCGGCCACGCGCGCTTCAGCGATTGAAACCCCACGACGCGGCCGTCTTGCTCGGCCACCGTGCACGCGACCGTGTACTCGGGCGCGAGGTAGCGCTCGAAGATCAGTGCTTCGGTCACCGGTGCGGCACGCAGGCCGGCGCGGTAGATCGCGTTCTGCACCTCGGCCATCTGTCCGGCATCAGCATCTCGGGCATCACGGAGTTCGGTCATGGCGTTCATGCTGACACGACTGCCCAACGACCTTCAACCGCCAGGGCACTCGCAGGGACTCCCGCTGGAACACTGGCACGGCGGCGGCCGGAAATCGGACGCAAAGACGGTCGTGCGCACATCCAGCCGAGCGAGCGCGACGAGGTCGGCCGGTCGACCTTCGCCTGCGTCACCGGAGAGGCGCAACTCGCCGCCTGACGGGCAGGCAGCGTCTTCCGTGAGGAGAACCGCCTCATCGACGGGAATGCGCAGCGCGAAGCACAGGCCTTCGGTGCGAGTTGTCGACGTCAGGTAGTCGCCGGCCGTGGCGGAATCAACGACCGCGAATGTGAGCACCGAACTCTGGGACGATGCCTCGACGTTCAGCAGTGCTGCCCGTCCCGAGCTGACCTCGATCACCTCTCCGTTGGCGGCACGTCGCGCGTCGGTGATCGGCATGAAGTCGTTCTCGAGTATCGCGTCGACCGCACCGTCGACGTCTGCGGCGAGCGCGTCTCGGTGATCCCACACGGCCTCTTGCGTCTTGGCGATGGTCTGCGCGAGCTTCGCTTCCGCGACAGTTCGGGCCTGCTGCCCCGCAATGACCGTGCACCCTGAGGTCAGCAGCATCGCTCCGACGACCATGGCGCCGGTCACGACCCTCAGACCTCCGCCGCGTCTCCGACGTGTCGTTCGATTCGGCATCGTGCCCCTCCCTCACGGTTCACGCCAGGGTAGCGGCCGCGTGTGCGCGCAGACACATACGGTGGGTTCGGATCGTCGTGCCGAACCCGGGCGGTCGACCGAATACGCTCAGGGGGTGGATGCAACACACCGGAGCGACGAATCGTGAACACGCCGCAAGACGCTGACCGGTACGCGGCGAACGCGCGCGGCGTACCCCCGCGCGTGCTGGCCGACATCGCCGCGCGGCGGTGGGATCTGCACGCCGAGATCGCCGCGAACTCCAACGCGTACCCCGAACTGATCCAGTGGATGCGCGCCGTGAATCCGTCAGCATTCGCGTACGTGCCGACGCAGCCGGCATCGCCGGTGAGGGCGGCAGGCACGGCGGGCACGGCAATCCCGGTGCGCGCACCCTCGTGGCCGCAGTCGCCTCCCGCGCCCCGACGACGCAGCGGCGCAGGATGGTGGTTCGCCGGCTGCGGGTGCCTGGTCGTCGCCGTAATCGCGATCATCGCGATTATTGCCGCGCTCGGCCTCGGAGCAACGGTGTCGGCGCCCGATACTCGCGACGTTTCGCAGCCCCTCCCGTCTCAGAGTGCTGCGCCCGACACCCCGCAAGCTGCGCCGCCGGCCTCGGACCCGGAGGTCGACGCGCAGATCTCCCGATTCGAAGCAGACCGGCCGCGAATCATCGAGCTCGCCGCCCAGCTGGAGGGCAACCCCGTCGCACCGCTCGTCGCCGACCTGCGCACGTTCAGGCTCGACGAGAAGCGTGCCGCCGACCCGACGATCGGCATTTATGAGGCGAAGCCCATCGCAGAGCGGGCCGCTGCGTTTCGCGCAGAACTCGAACAGAGCGTGTCAGCTGCCGAAGCGCGCCGCTCAAATGCATCGGGATCGCTGACGGAGGGCGTCGTCGATGCGGCGGGCAACGGTTTCATCGACGTGCAGTACGACGCCGCAACGGCCTGCGTAACCGAACCGAGGCCGGGCACGGAGAACATCGGCTGCGTGCTCGCAGCCCAACCGCTCACGGTGCATCTGCTGCCGGAGGCCGAGGTCGGCAGCGAGTGGATGAACCTGATGCTCGTCACCCACGAACTCGCGCACGTGTATCAACGGGCTGACGATCAGGGCGCCGAAGACTACTCGGGCGCCTACAACGATCTGCTCGCGCAGGGCCTCTTCCAAGGCAGCAAAGAAGTCATGGCCGACTGCTACGCGCTCACCTATTACGAACAGTGGTCGTTGAGCAACGGGTCAGAGAGCCTCGGTTACGGATACGTCTGCGACGCGGCCGAGCGACAGGCGATCCGCGACTGGGCGGTCAATCTGAACGTGCCGCTCTGAGCGTTCGTTCGGCGTCGCTGTGACGACACCGCGACGCTAGCCTGAATTGCATGGAGATGTCACTCAGTGGCCGAATGGGCGGCCCCGAAGCAGGTCGGTTCCACGCGTCGCTGGTGCAGTTGCGACAACGCGGCAAGGAGGCGCTCGCGTCACTCGAGGTGCTGGGGGTTGAGACCTGCGAAATTGCGGTGTGGATCAGCGGAAGCCTGACCGACTACGCGTCGGGGGCTGCCGAGACCGGCACCTCACCGAGCTCAACACACTCATCGATGAAGTACTTCTCACGTGACTCGCGCCTGACGGTGAAGATCGTGATCGGGCGTTCCACCGTCGAGCGCGTCGCGGACGGCGGCGAGGAGGCCGCGCTCGTCGATTGGATCTCAACGGGGTTCGAAGACGCTCACCGGCCGCGAAGTGTGCAGAAGCTTGACCTCACACCGATCGCAACGTCACTCCGCAGTGCGGTGGGCGGCGCCGCCTGAGCGCAGCCCGCAGCGCACCCGGCACCTCGCACTCCGCGCAGCGCATCGAACGCACCCTTCTTCTTCGAGCGCACCAGCGCCTCAGGCCTGCACTCGAGCGAAACCGGTGCGCTCGGCGCGCGCCATGCGAGTGAATGCGTCGCACAAGACTGAATAGCCATCAGGCTCAATTCAGTGTCGGCGCGCTCAAACCTCAGCGAACCTGACCGTTCCCGCAATCCTCGGAATGTCTCCAAACCGATCTCAGCAATGCTCCGAACCCCGCATGTGACCAACCCGGCACATCACCGTGAAACGAGGAGCAGCACAATGAAGCAGTCGACCCGCACCTTTGCCAGCGCCGCCACCGCAGCGGCGATCTCGATCGGCGCACTCGCCGTCACGGCCGTTCCCGCGAGCGCGGTTGAGCCAGCGCAGACCGTGCAGGCCCCCGTGGTTGCGCCCGCAACCTCTGCGAGCGCCCAGGGTGCGCTCATCGACGGGCCCCTCATCGATGGCCCGCTCATCGACATCGGCGGCATCCTCAATTTCCTGCAGATCGGGCAGTTCCAGTAACGCTGCACTGACGAACGGCGTCACGCCGTAAGCCGAGATGCAGACAAGGCGCCGAACTCGAATTCGGCGCCAGTACAGGAGCGCCCAGTGATCGAAAACCGCCCGCCCTTCGCCCCGGATGCTCGCGCTCGCGCGCAGGGATCCCAGAGTATCGAGCTCACTGCTGCTCAGCGCGGCATCTGGTACGCCCAGCAGCTCGATCCCGAGAACCCGAGCTACCAGATCGGGCAGTACCTCGACCTGCGCGGCCCGCTCGACGAACGGCTGCTGCGCATCGCACTGACGAAGACCGTCGCCGATCTCGACGCGATGAGCCTCCGCATTCGTGACGACGGGGCGGGCCCATTCGGCGTCATCGACCGGCCATCGCCGACGACGAATCTGCTTGAGGTCGTCGATCTGCGTGACCGTGGCGAGGGCGATGCTCGGGCTGCGGCGCTCGACCGCATGGACTCCGAGCTCGCCACGGCGCGCGACATCGTCGAGGGCGACCTCTTCGCCACGGTCCTGTTCCGGATCGCCGATGAGCGGTGGCTCCTCTTCCAGCGCGTGCATCATGTGCTCTTGGACGGCTATTCGGCGGTCATTGGCCTGCGCTACCTGGCGGGCGCGTACTCGCGACTCGTAAAGAGCGCGCCGAGCGGGATTCTCGGGGCGGTGCTGTCGGCTCCGATCTCGTACCTCGCCGCGCGTGCAGCGTCTCCCCTGCCGAGCCTCGCCGAATTGCAGGCGCACCTCGACGAGTACCGCTCGTCCCAGCAGTACGCGAACGATGCGGAGTATTGGCGAGGCCAGTTCGCTGCAGACTTCGAAGTGACCGGCCTTGAGGGGACCGCGAGCCGCGTAGCCCGCCGCGTCGAGCGAGCCTCGGCCCCCATTCCCGACGCCGACGCCGCGCGCCTGCGCGCACTCGGACGCGATATGCCGAAGACCGCGGTCGGGCTGGTTGCGCTCTATCTCTCGAAGATGACGGGGCAATCGGAGGTGTCGCTCGGACTCCCGGTGACGGCGCGTCGCGGACCGATCGCGAAGCAGACCCCGTCGATGCTGTCGAGCATTCTGCCGCTCCGCGTCGACGTTTCGGCGAACCAGAATCTTGCCGAGGTCATCGTGAGCGCCGGCGACGCCGTGCGCGGCGCGGTCGCCCACCAGCAGTTCCCCATCGGTGAGCTCGCGCCCGGGCACGGCGCCACCGGCCCCTCGGTCAACCTGCTCCCCGTGATCGACGACCTCACGTTCGGCCGCGCCCGAGGCACCGTGACGATCCTGTCGACCGGCCCGGTGCGTGATCTGTCCGTCGTGATCTCGGGCCTGACGAGCGACGCTGCGGAACCCACACTGCAACTCGAGGGCGACGCGGATCTCTACTCCGCGCGCACGCTCGCCGAGCACGCCACCCGCCTGCTCGAGCTGCTCACCCAGGTGCTCGATGAGCCCGCATCCACGGCGGTCACCGACGCGACGGTCGTGGGCGAGGCAGAGGCAGCGCGTCTGCTTGCGCGCGGAGCCGGCGCCGAGATCCCGATCGGCCAGGAGTCCGTGCTGACCGCGTTCGCCGACATCGCCGACGTGCGCGGGTCCGCTCCCGCAGTGTTCGCCGCCGACGGCTCGCTGTCATTCGCAGAGGTGCAGGATCTCTCCTCGCGTCTCGCGCACGTCCTCGTCGACCGAGGTGTCGGCGCGGGCAGCACCGTTGCCGTGCGCATCGAGCGCAGCAAGTACCTCCCTGTGCTGGTGCTCGCCGCCCTCAAGTCGGGAGGCGCATACGTGCCGCTCGATCCCGAATACCCGACTGACCGTGTGAGCAACATGATCGAAGACGCGTCACCGGACCTCCTGCTCACCAGCCCCGGCCAGGACGAGCGCGATCGGGTCTCGGGCGCGCACTGGACTGTGCCGACACTCATCATCAATGAGACCGCCGCCGCTGAATGGCCGCTGGTGGGTGCGGATCGTGCGCAGCTTCCCATTCCCCCCGCCACAGACCTCGCCTACGTGGTGTTCACCTCGGGCAGCACCGGTCGCCCGAAGGGCGTCGGTGTGGAACGGCTCGCGCTGCGCAACCTGTTCGAGCACCACCGCGCGGAGATGTTCGATCCTGCGCAGGCACGGCTCGGACGCCCCGCCCGCGTCGCGCACACCGCCGGGCTGTCGTTCGACGCGGCCTGGGATCCGCTGCTGTGGCTCTTCGCCGGCCACGAGTTGCACCTCGTCGACGACGACGTGCGCCGCGACCCGCAACGCCTTGCGACTTTCCTGGCTGAGCACGAAATCGACTCGATCGAGACCACCCCGTCGTTCGCGGAAGCGCTCATCGCGGCTGGCCTCTTCACGCAACGCCGATACCCGACCGAGATCGCACTCGGCGGCGAGGCCGTCGGGCCCGAACTGTGGAACGCACTCGCCGCGCGCGGCGACGTGTACGCCGTCAATCTGTACGGTCCGACTGAGACGACGGTCGACAGCCTGATCGCTCCGATCACGGAGGGCCGCGATCCGCACCTCGGCACGTCGGTGCGCAACACGCGCCACTATCTGCTGGACTCCGCACTGTCCCCCGTACCCGACGGTGCGATCGGCGAGCTGTACCTCGCGGGCGCGAACGTCGCCGCCGGGTACATCGGGCAGCCGGGACTCAGCGCTGAGCGGTTCCTCGCCGACCCGTTCACCGCGGACGGCAGCCGCATGTACCGCACGGGCGACGTGGTGCGCCGGCGTCGCAACGGTTCACTCCGCTTCCTCGGCCGCATCGACGAGCAGGTCAAGATCCGCGGGTACCGCGTCGAACTCTCGGAGGTCGAGTCGGCCCTGCGCCGATGCGACGGCGTGACGGGCGCCGCCGCGGTGGTGCAGGGCTCCGGCGCATCCGCTCGAATCATCGGCTACGTCACCGGCGATGCCGAACTGAACGGACTGGGCGCCCGTGTGAAGGCAGCGCTCGCCGCCGAGCTCCCCGCCTACATGGTGCCGGGGAGCGTGCTGGCTCTCGCGGAACTGCCGATGACTCCGAACGGCAAGCTGGATCGCCGGGCGTTGCCCGAACCGACCGCCGTCTCTCAGGATCGCGTGCAGCAGCCGCGCACTCCCGAGGAGCGCATCGTCGTCGAGGCGTTCGTGGAGGTGCTCGAGGTGCCGTCGATCGGCGTGGATGAGGACTTCTTCGCCGCCGGCGGCCACTCGCTGCTCGCCACGCGTCTGGCCGCGCTGCTGACCGAGCGTCTGGAGCGCCAGGTCACCGTGCGCGATGTCTTCGAACGTCCCACGCCCGCTGAACTCGCCGGGCTCGCGGAGGCTTCCGACTCGGCGCAGGTCGCCGTACCGTTGCGGCCCGTGGCGCACGACGCGCTCGTGCCGGTGTCTCCGACGCAGCGACGCCTGTGGTTCTTGAACTCGCTCGACCCGACGTCGAGCGCCTACAACATTCCGATCGTGCTGCACCTCGAGGGCGACCTCGATGAGGGTGCGCTCCGAGCAGCACTCCGCGACGTGGTCACGCGTCACGAGCCGCTGCGCACCGTGTTCCCCTACATCGACGGCGAACCGCGGCAGCGCATCCTCGATGCGGAGTCGGGCGCACCGACGCTCGTTGCCGTGGACGTTCCCGCTGCACGACTCGATGCGATCCTGCACGAAGAAACCCTGCGCCCCTTCGACGTGACCGCCGAGGTGCCGTTGCGCGCCGTGCTGCTGCGCACCGCGCCGACCCGCCGCACGATCGTGGTCATCATGCACCACATCGCCGCCGACGGCTGGTCGCTCGCACCGTTTGCCGCCGACCTCTCGCGGGCCTACCGGGCGCACGCAACGGGCGGTGACCCGCTCACCGAACTCCAGGTCAGCTACGCCGATTACACACTGTGGCAGCGGGAGTCGCTCGGCTCACCCGAGGACCCCGAAAGCGCGATCAGCGCGCAGCTCGACTTCTGGCGCCGCACCCTCGCCGACGCTCCCGAGGAGATCGAGCTGCCGCGGGATCGCCCGCGCGGTCACGCGCCGAGCGACATCGGGCACCTCACCTTCGAGCTCGACGCCGAGCGTCACGCCCGGCTGCGCGCCGCGGCTCAGGAGCATCGCACGAGCCTGTTCATTCTGTTGCACGCGGCGGTCGCGGCCGCGCTCGGCCAGCACGGCGCCGGTACGGACATCGTGATCGGCACGCCGGTCGCCGGGCGCAGCGATCCGCAGCTGAACGACCTCATCGGCTTCTTCGTGAACACGGTGCCGCTGCGCACCTCGCTGAGCGGCAATCCGACGCTCGATGAACTCATCGAGCGCGTGCGCGCCAGCAACACCGAGGCGTATGCGCACCAGGACGTCCCGTTCGATGCGATCGTCGACGCGCTGCGCCCGTCGCGAGTGGCGGATCGGCACCCCGTGTTCCAGGTACTCCTCACCCTGCAGAACACCGCGCCCGCACACCTCGATCTCGACGGAGTCGAGGTCACGGTGCCCGGCCAGGTCACGAGCGCGGGCGTGAAGACGGACCTGATGCTCGACTTCGCAACGCCCGCGGGCGACGCTGGCGCACTGCACGCTGCACTGGCGTACGACCGCGCCCTCTTCGATGAGGCCACCATCGCCGGCATGCGCGACTCGGTCGATCGCCTGCTCGCAGCACTGGTCGAGCACTCCGATCGACCGCTCTCCGACATCGCCACGATCGAGGAATCGGATCGCGAGCGCATCGTCGGTCAGTCGTACGGCCCGACGCGTGAGGTTTCGGGCACCGTGCTCGACGCGCTCGACGCCCAGGTCGGCGCGCACCCCGACGAGACCGCCCTCGGCGACGATGCCGGATCGCTGACCTTTTCGGAGGTCGGCGCCCGTATCGACGCGCTCGCCCGAGCACTGCGGCTGTCCGGGGTGCAGCGCGGTGATCGTGTCGCTGTCGCGCTGCCCCGCTCCGCCGACGCGATCATCACCGTGCTCGCGGCACAGCGCGCGGGTGCGGTCGCGGTTCCGGTCGATATCGAGTACCCGGATGCCCGCATCACCCAAATCTTGGAGGCGGCGACACCCGAGCTGCTCATCGCCACCGACACGCTCCGCCTCGGCCCCCTCGCCGAGGCCGCCGGTACCGCGGTGATCGACCCCGTGACGCTGGTGGAGCGCGACCGTCGCGCTGAGCCCGGGCCCGGGCTTCCGCAGCTGCATGCCGAAGACGCCGCCTACCTCGTCTTCACCTCAGGCACCACCGGCGCCCCCAAGGGCGTGCAGGTGCCGCACTCGGCACTGATGAACGTGTTCTCGCAGCACCGTGACGCGATGATCGATCCGCTCCGCGCACAGATCGACGGTCGCGCTCCGCGCGTGCTGCACGTCGCCGGTCTCGGGTTCGATGCCGCGTGGGATCCGATCCTCTGGCTGGCCGCCGGATCGACCATCGTCATGGCGAACGACGCGACGCGACGCGACGCCGCGGCCCTCGTCGACGCGCTCGACACGCACGCCATCGATGTGCTCGAGACGACGCCGTCGTACGTGCGACAGCTCGTGTCCAGCGGCCTGCTCGACCGGGCAGACGAGCGTTCCGCTCCGCTGCTCGTCGCGGTCGGAGGCGAAGCGGTCTCCCCGGAGCTGTGGCACTCGCTCGCCGCGGCGCACTCGATCGAAGCGTGGAACCTCTACGGACCGAGCGAGTTCACCGTCGACTCCGTCGTTGCGCGCGTGCAGGGCGACTCGGGGGTGCGCATCGGCCACCCGATCAGCAACGTGCGCGCACGGGTGCTCGACGAGTACCTGCGCGAGGTGCCCGACGGCGTCACCGGCGAGTTGTACCTCTCCGGCGCATCCGAGGCCCACGGCTACCGCGGACGCGCCGCAGAGACGGCGAGCGCATTCATCGCCGATCCGAGCGCCACCGGCTCGCGGATGTATCGCACCGGCGATCTCGTGCGACGCCACTCCGACGGCTCCCTCGAATACCTGCGTCGCGACGATGACCAGGTGAAGCTGCGCGGGTACCGCATCGAGCTCGCAGATGTCGAGCGCGCACTCGAACGCGCCCCGGGGGTTACGGGCGCCGTGGCTCGCGTCGATACCCCCGCCGGCCCCGACAGCGCACGCATCGTCGCCTGGGCGGCGACTTCGGGCGCCTCCGATGACGCCCCGCAGGGCGATCGCATCCTCGCGACGGCGCGCGAGCAGCTGCCGGCCTACATGGTGCCGACCGCCGTTCGCACGATCGACCGCATCCCGCTGACGCCGAACGGCAAGGTCGACGTCGCAGCGCTTCCCGCCCTCGAATCGCGCACCCGCTCGCGCGCCGCCGAGAGCGACGCAGAGCTTCGGATGTGCGCGGCGTTCGCGTCGATCACCGGCGCCGAATCCGTGGGCATGGACGACGATTTCTTCGCCCTCGGCGGCCACTCGCTGCTCGCCGTCGCGCTGATCGGCGAGATCCGCGAACAGTTCGGCACGGCTCCCGCAGTGCGCGCCGTGTTCGACGCGCCGACCCCTGCGGGCCTGCTCGCCCACACCCTGCAGTCGACCGATGATCGCGCGGTTCCTTCGGCGTCGAGCGCTCCCGATGCGCAGCGCGAACCGCTGTCCGTCTGGGCCGCTGCCCATCCCCGTGACCCCGACAGCGACGCCCCGCTCTCCCCCGGCCAGGCACGACTCTGGTTCGTGAATCGCCTCGATGCGACCACGGGCGACTACAACGTCGTGCTGGGCGCCGAACTGTCGGGCGATCTCGATGTCGACGCGCTCTCCGCGGCTCTGGATGACCTGGTCGCACGCCACGAGATCCTGCGCACCACCTACCCCGAAGTTCGCGGTGAGCCCGTACAGCGCGTGCATGCGGCGACTGCGGGAATCCTGCAGCACGGCCGCATCGACACCGCGGCCGGGTTCGAACTGACGCGCGAGCTTCCCGTGCGCGCCGGCATCGAATCCCTCGGGGAGCAGCGCTGGCGCCTGCAGCTCGTCGTGCACCACATCGCAACCGATGGCGCCTCGCTCGCGCCGATGATGCGCGACCTGGCCGCAGCCTATGCCGTGCGCACCGGAGCGACTCAGGCCGATCTCGACCCGCTGCCGGGGCAGTTCGGCGACTACGCTCGTCAGCTCGCGGCGACCCGCGACGCGGCCCAAGAGGACGCCGATCTGGACGCCTGGACCGAGCACCTCGCCGGCGCACCCGACCAGGCGAGCCTGCCAGCCGACGGCGCGCGCGAGCACCGCGCCACGCAGCCAGCGGCCCAGGTCGCGTTCACGGTACCGGCGCGCACGGCCAACGCGCTCTCCTCGTTCGCCGCGGGCATCCGCGCAACCGACTTCCACGGCTGGCTGGGCGCGCTCGGTGCATTCCTGATGCGCACCGGCGCGGGGTCGGACCTCGTGATCGGCACGCCATCAGCCGGGCGGTCAGACCCCGACCTTGCGCCGCTCATCGGATTCTTCGTCAACACGCTGCCCCTGCGTCTGGAGCTCGACGCTGCGGCGTCGCTCGCCGACGCCGTTGCTGCGGCGCGATCCGCTGCCCTGTTCGGCATCGAACACGAGCACGTCCCGTTCGAACGCATCGTCGAGGCGGCTGGGCCCGAGCGCGTGCTCGGGAGGCACCCGCTGTTCCAGACCCTGCTGACGGTGGAGCAGCCGCGCGAGCTCGGCCTCGACCTGCCGGGAGTCGCCGTGACCCCGGAGGTCTCGGAGAGCACGGGCGCCGCCAAAGCGGACCTGTCGTTCACGCTGCGCCCCACCGCGCCCGGTGAGGAGGTGCGCGGCACGCTCGAGTTCAACTCCGCACTCTTCAGCGAGGCCGCGGCATACGGGCTCGTGCAGCGCTTTGTCGACTTCCTCGAGAGCGCTCTCGAAGCACCGGACGCTCCGATCACGGCGACCGACATCGCGGGGACGACGCCGCGCCTTCCGGCGTGGCCGGCCGAGTCGACCCCCGCTGCGGTCAGCGTGCTCGATGCGTTCGATGCGACGGTCGCACTCGCCGCGACCGACACGGCGCTCGTCACCGACAGCGGCAGCGCGACCTTCGCGGAGCTCGCACACCGCTCCACCGAAATCGCTGCGGGGCTGCGAGCGGCGGGGGTCGGCACGGGTGCGGTTGTGGCCGCCCGCCTCCCCCGCTCGCTCGACACGGTCGCCGTGCTGCTCGGCATCTGGCGCGCGGGCGCCGTCGCGATGCCGATCGATCCGGAGTATCCGGACGAGCGCGTCGCTGCAATGCTCGCCGCAGCCGATCCGGCGCTCGTGATCGATGGAGACGTCGACACAGCGCTGCGCACTGCCGAGTGGGATCGGACCGAGCTCGCGCACGCTGAGCCGGCGCACGCTGGGGTCGGGTCCCTCGACGATCCGGCATACCTCATCTTCACCTCGGGTACGACCGGCGAGCCCAAGGGCGTGCAGGTGCCGCACCGCGCACTCGCGAGCCTGCTCCGCAGCCATCGGGCGACCCTCCTGCCCGAGCCGGCGCTGCGGCGAGCGCGATTCGCGCACACCACCGGTGTCGGCTTTGACGCGGCGATGGATCCGGTGCTCTGGCTGGCGCAGGGGCACGAGATCCACCTGGTCGATGATGAGACGCGCCGCGATCCCGAGGCTCTGCTGCAGTACTTCGCCGCACAGCGCATCACCGCGTGGGAGACGACGCCCAGCTATGTCGAGGCGGTGTCACGTCAGACGGGGCTCGCGGAGTGGCTCGACGCGTTCGAAACCGACGCGCCGTTCGCGCTGCTGCTCGGCGGCGAGGCGGTCACCGACGAGCTGTGGCAGTGGTCGCGCGAACGACACGCGCTGCGGGCCTGGAATCTGTACGGCCCCACCGAGGTGGGCGTCGACTCGATGATTGCCGATGTCTCAGCGTCATCGCGTCCGACGCTCGGAGCGACGACCACCGACACGGTCGGCTACGTACTCGATCGGCAGCTGCGTCCGGTACCGGTGGGCAGCATCGGCGAACTGTGGCTCGCCGGCCCGCAGCTGGCCGACGGGTATCTCGGTCGCTCGGCCGCAACCGCCGACCGGTTCGTCGCCGACCCCTTCGCGCGCGACGGTTCGCGCATGTACCGCACCAGCGACCTCGTCGCCGTTCGCGATCCGCACAGCGGCGAAGCGGGCCGGGTCGTCTCGCTCGGCCGCAGCGACGCGCAGGTGAAGATCCGCGGTCATCGCGTCGAGCCAGACGAGCTGCGGCTCGTGCTCGAGGCGCAGGCGGAAGTCGAGCGCGCCGTGGTGCTGCCCGTGACTCAGGGCGAGCAGACCGTGCTCGGCGCGTGGGTCGTGGCCGCTCACATCAGTGATCTGACCGGGCTCGAGACTGCGCTGCGCGACGCCGCGCAGGGGCGCGTTCCCGAATACATGGTGCCCTCGGCAATCGCGTTCATCGACCGCGTCCCGCTGACGCCGAACGGCAAGCTGGATCGCGGCGCGCTGCCCGAACTGCACGCCTCTGGCGGGGCCGGGCGCGCACCCGAAACGCCCGCGGAGATCGCCGTGGCCGCCGCGTTCGCCGAGGCGCTCGCGATCGATGACGTCCGTGCCGACGACTCGTTCTTCGCGCTCGGCGGGCACTCGTTCATCGCGCAGCCCGTCATCCGTGCGATCAATGCGGCGATCGGGGCGACGCTCCCGGTGCAGGCCGTGTTCCAGGCGCCGACCGTGGCCGGCCTCGCCGCTCTGGCGGAGCGTGGGGAGGGCGATATCGCTGCCAGCCTGCAGCCGATCCTGCCCCTGCGCCCCGCGAGCAACCCCGGCGCGGCACGTACACCGCTGTTCGCGGTGCACCCGGCATCTGGGGTCTCGTGGAAGTTCGCCGCGCTCCTCGCGCACCTCGACACGTCGCAGCCGCTGTACGGGCTGCAGCTGCCTGGGATCGCACCCGACACGGAGCCCGTTGCCACCGACGCGCTGCCCGAACTGCTCGACCACTACGTCGCCGCGATGCGGTCCGTGCAGCCCGATGGCCCGTACCGACTCATCGGCTGGTCGTTCGGCGGGCGACTCGCGCAGCACCTCGCCGCGCACCTGCAGCAGCAGGGAGAGGTCGTAGAACTGCTTGCCATCCTCGACGCCTACCCGACCGAGCACTCCGCGATCGCGGGCGTCGCCGGCGGCGACCGCATGTGGCGCGCGTTCCTCGACGCGAATGACGTGGTCGCGCCCGAGTTCGAGCTCGACGCGGCGTCGACACGACGGGTGCTCGCCGACGCCGGCAACCCGGCCGCAGACATCCCCGACGAATCGATCGAGCGCATGGTGCAGGGGTTCCTGCACCTCGGCGCTCTGCTCGATGAAACGGCAGTACCCACCTTCACCGGTGATCTGCACGTGTTCGAAGCCACCGTCGACGTGCCGGGCGACCGGCCCGAACCTGCAGCCTGGGAGCCGCACACCCGGGGTTCCGTGACCACGAGCGGGGTGGCCGCACGGCACTCCGCCCTGCTGTCAGACGACGCCGTGCGCGAGTTCGCTCCGGAGCTCGAACGACTCATCGCTGATGCTCAGGCGCGTCGCGCAAACCGAACCGCGGAGGGTTCCGAAGCACCAGAGAGCCCCTGATTCACGCTCGATGTCGGCACGACCGGCGTCGCACCACACCCGACGGAGAGAGAAGAGTTCATCATGACCAACCCGTTCGATGACACGTCAGCAGACTTCCGAGTGCTCGTGAACGAGCTGCAACAGCACTCGCTCTGGCCCGAGTTCGCAGACGTGCCCGCTGGATGGGTGGCGGTCTTCGGCCCCGCCTCGAAACCCGCCTGCCTCGATTACGTGACCGAGAACTGGGAAGACATCACCCCGGTTCGCACTCGCGACCTGGCGGTCTCGTGATCTCTGTTCGCGGACTGAGCAAGCGATTCGGGTCGTTCACGGCGCTCGACGAGGTTGACCTGGAGGTTCCAGCAGGTTCGGTGCACGCCCTGCTCGGCCCGAACGGCGCCGGAAAGACGACCACCGTGCGCGTGCTGACCACGCTGCTCGAGCCAGATGGCGGAGAGGTCGAGGTCGCCGGGCACTCCGTGCGGCACGATGCGCATGGAGCGCGAGCGAGCCTCGGCGTCTCGGGGCAGTATGCCGCCGTCGACGAGAAGCTCACCGGTGCGGAGAACCTCACCCTCGTCGGCGAGCTCTACGGCATGCGCCGACGAGACGCGCAGGCCCGCGCCGCCGAGCTGCTGCGTGACTTCAGGCTCGACGACCTCCCGCGCCAGAAACGAGCGGGTGAGTACTCGGGCGGCATGCGCCGGCGGCTCGACCTCGCGGGGGCCATCGTGGCGCGGCCTCCCGTCGTCATCCTGGACGAGCCCACCACCGGGCTCGACCCGCGTGGACGACGCGACACGTGGGACGCCGTGCAGACGCTCACCCAGGCCGGTACCACCGTGCTGCTCACCACGCAGTACCTCGAGGAGGCAGACCAGCTCGCCGATCGCATCTCGGTAATCGACTCCGGGCGAATCGTCGCCGAGGGGTCAGCCCGAGATCTGAAGCTCCGGGCGGGAGGCGCCGCCATCGATCTCGTACTCGCCTCGGCCGCTGACGGTGCACGGGCGGCCGAGCTCACGAGCCGCACCGGTCTGCGCGCCGGTCTCGACGAGCGCGGCACCCGCATCACCGCGTCGGCCCCCCGAGGGAGTGCGGATCTGACCACCGTGCTCGCAGCCCTGGCAGATGCCGATATCGACGTCGTCGAGGCCGCGCTGCGCCAGCCGACGCTCGACGAAGTATTTCTCCAGCTCACCGGTGCGACGCCCGCGCAAGAACCGCTCGCGCCCGACACCGCCCGCCCGATCGAGGAGGTTCGCCGATGAACGCCATCACCGCAGCATTCCGCGACGGTGGCATCGTTGCGCGCCGCAATGTCGTCAACGTGCGGCGCACCCCCGGCGCCCTCGTCACCGGCATCGCGCAGCCCATCATTTTCGTCCTCATCCTCGCTTTCGTCTTCGGCGGCGCCCTCGGAGGCGCTGATTACCGGCAGTTCCTCATCGGCGGCATTCTGGCGCAGACGCTCACGTTCAATTCGTCGTTCACCGCCGTGTACCTTGCGAAAGACCTGCAGTCGGGGCTCATCGACCGGCTCCGCACGTTGCCGATGTCGCGGGTCGGCGTGATCCTCGGCCGCACCACCTCCGATCTCGTGACGAGTGTGATCTCGATCGTGGTGATTCTGGTGTGCGGAGTGGCCATCGGCTGGCGGGTGGAAACCGGTGCGCTGCAGGTGCTCACCGGCGTGCTGCTCCTCATCCTGTTCGCGTTCGCGACTTCGTGGATCGGTGCGACGATCGCGCTCACCGCGCGCAGCGTGGAAGTGGCGCAGAGCTTGGGACTGCTCTGGCTGTTCCCGGTGTGCTTTATCTCGGGAGCGTTCGTTTCGGCCGACATGCTGCCGGGGCCGCTGCGTGCGTTTGCCGAGTGGAATCCGGTCACCGCAGTCGCCACGGCCATTCGAGAACTCTTCGGCAACGGGGCCCCCGAGGGCTTCGCGGTCGCGGGCGGCTGGCCCGCGGATCACGCCGTGCTCTACGCGTTCCTGTGCAGTATCGCGATCATCGTGGTCTTCGCGCCGATCGCCGTCGGCCAGTACCGACGCATCAGCCGCCGATGATCGAACTGCTGAGCGCTCGAGTCGTTGAGGTGCTCGCGGGCGCTCAGGCGTGCGCGAGCGGGCAGGATCACCGGGCCGCCGAACGCCGCCGCACTCCCGAGCTGCAGCGGCGCACGCTCGCTGGTCGGGCAGCACTCCGCTTGCTCGCTGCACGATGCCTCGGCGTCGCGATCGACGCGGCGAGAGAGATCCCCATCGATCGCACCTGTCTCGACTGCGACGAACCCCATGGACGTCCAACCCTGGACGGGTGGGCGCTGAGTTCGTCGACGAGCGGCGACCGCGTGCTCGTCGCGGTAGCAGACGCCTCATCCCATCCCGTCGATCTCGGCGTGGATGTCGAGGTGATCCCGAGCCGGCTCTGGGATGGCTTCGACGAGTATGCGCTGCACCCGAGTGAACGAGCGAACCTGTCAGCGCCTGGCACGCGGGCCGGCGTCGCGGAGCGTGTCGGTGTGTGGACGCAGAAGGAGGCCGTACTGAAGGCGACCGGTGACGGGCTGCGGGTCGAGCCGGCGTCGATCGCCTTGAGTGCGTCATCCGCTGCGCGCGCGCTGGGAGTAGGCGCATGGCGTCACGCACACGGGTTGGGTGAGGAGAGTCGAGCGTCGGCCGCTCGCCCGGTCTCCGTGCGCACGCTGAGGCTTGGCGAAGACGCGCGCGCCGCGGTTGCCACAACTGGCCCGCGCCGCTTCCGGCTGTGGACGCTGGGGCAGCTCGCCGTGTCGGCGCCGGATCGCATCGGCGGCGGCGCGCGCCGCTGCTGAGACTGCGAGGCCCTGGCGCGGCGAGCCGCGCCGAGCCGTCGCCCGGCCTCCACGCCCGCTCTCGCTCCCGCGCCCGCGAATCGGTGTCACTTTGTGCAGTCGAGACCGCCGAAACCCGCAATTTCAGAGCACAAAGTGACACCGATTCGGGCAGCGGGCAGGGTTACGGGCTCTTGGACCGGCGGTGACGACTCACGGGGCGCGGGTCGAGCAAGATCCAGCCCAGCACCAGGAGCGGCATCACGAAGTCGAAGCCCGACGGGGCGATCCCGGTGATGCGGAGCGGAACCAGTGCGAGCGATATCGCGATCAGCACGCTGAGGCCGATCAAAAAGGTGCGCTTCGATACGCGAACTGGTCTTCGCGATGCCGTCATGCTTTCCAGTGTTGCCGACTTCGAGCTCCGGCGAAACCCCCGCCCTCCAGCACCCCTCTGCACCGCACGAGGCAATACGGACTCCGCCCGAATCGGTGTCACTTTGTGCAGTCGAGACCGCCGAAATCCGCGATTTCAGAGCAAAAAGTGACACCGATTCGGAGCTGCGGCAGGAGCCGGCGCGGGCGGGCGCCGGCGCGCGCAGCTAGCCGGCAGGCGCCGGCCCCGCCCCCGTCATCTCGGCCGATGGTGCACGAATTCGACCACTGTGCCGTCGGGGAACTCCGCGTTGAAGGCGCGCCCCGTCGGCACGTCCTGCAGCGGGAACACGATGTGCGCCCCGGCCGCGACTGCGCGCTCGTAGTAGGGGTCGATGTCGTCGACCAGGATGGTTCCGGTGGTGCTTCGGAACGGTTCGAGCGCTTCGTCGTCGCCCCCGATGATGAGGAATGACCCGACCGTGGCGAGTTGCAGGCGGGCCGCGGGAAACGGGAAGCGCCCATCGGCCTCGACTCCGAGCAGGTGCTCGTAGAACGCGACTCGTGCTGCGAACGCGTCGAGTCCGGTGAACACCCGGATCAGGGTGCGCGGGGGCAACCCTCGGGAGTCGTCGATCAGGCGTTCGATCTCTGACCCGCTCACTGGGCGCCTCGCTGCAGTTCCGAGACGAGCGATCGCCGCAGTCGCCGGTCCGCTTCCGTCTCGATCAGCGCGACCACCTGCAGGGTGTTCACTCCGGCCCGCCTGAACGCGTCGAGTTGTTCCGCGATGCGCTCCACGGATCCGACCAGCACGCCGTCGAAGGTGCGGTTCACGTGCGAGGCAGCGGCCACGCGCAGGTCGTCGATGTTCTCGAGCTCCCGCTCGCGCGAGCGGGCGAATTGCGCGGACGCGGCCAGAACCGCCGCGGGCTCCTCTGAGACGAGCCGCTGTGCGCCGGCACGGAGCGCTCGTGCGGTCTCGCGCGCGTCGGCGTCGGTATCGCCCAAGATCACGAATGCCTGCTTCCAGAACCCGATTTCCCTCCCGTGCCCTGCGGCGAGGCCGCGCACGTCTCGCACCACCTCGGCGGCGAGCTCGGGAGTGCCGTAGGTCCCCGCGTAGATGTCGGCGTGCGCAGCGGCGAGCTGTTGCGCCTCGGGCGACGCGCCGCCGACCGAGATCGGAACGGGCCCGATCGGCCTGAACCCCGACCAGGCGTCGGCCACGCGGTAGAACTCGCCCTCGTGGTCGAACGGTTCCGCAGCGTGCAGGGCGCGCCTGAATACCGAGAGGTACTCGTCGGCGCGACGATAGCGCGCCGCCTTCCCGAGCCAGTCGCCGTCGCGCCGCACGTCGGAATCGGACGAACCGATCACCACGTGCACGCCGGCGCGACCTCCGCTCACACGATCGAGCGTCGCGAACTGGCGCGCCGACACCGTGGGTTCGGTCACGCCCGGCCGGTGCGCGACGGTCAGCCCGATCTCCGTGGTGGCCGCGGCCGCCCAGGTGGCGACCACCCACGGGTCGGCCCATGAGCTGTAGATGTGCACGAGCGCTCGGTCGTATCCGTCGGCTTCGTCCTGCTGCGCCTGGGTGGCGATGTGCGCGGGATCCACCTCGCGTGCACGGGGGTCGGGGGTGAAGTTGCGCACCCGCCGTTCGAACTCTGTGTCACCGAGTACGGGTGCCGAGAGCACGCCGCCGACGATTTCGACAGTCATGAGTGTCCTTTCCTGTGGGGAGTGGGATACAAGGTGCCGTCGCGCAGTTCGAGCACGCGCGAGCAGAGGGTCTCGACCGCGCGGTGGTCGTGCGAGATGAAGAGCAGGGCGACGCCGGTGCGCTCCTGCACCTCGCGCAGCAGTCGCAGAATTGCCGCCTGGGTGACGGTGTCGAGCGCCGAGACCGACTCATCGCAGACGAGCACCTCGGGTTGCACGGCCAGCGCGCGCGCAATCGCGACCCGCTGGCGCTGCCCACCTGAGAGCTGTGAGGCGCGGCGGTCGAGCACATGCTCCGGGAGCGCGACCTGGCCGAGGAGCGCGCGGGCGCGGGCGTCACGTGCACTGCGCGCCAGCCCCCGCAGGTCCCAGGCTTCGTCGAGGATGCGCCTGACCGAGAACCGAGGGTCGAACGCCCCGAAGCCGTCTTGATGCACGAGCTGGATCGCCCCGCGAAGCGGCCTCCGCTCCCGTTCGCGCAGCGCCGACCAGGCATGGGATGTCACGGAGATGCTGCCGGCCTGCGGCGCAGCGAATCCGAGGGCGAGACGCGCGATCGTGCTCTTGCCCGCACCCGATGCGCCAATGATTCCGAGGCTTTCCCCGCGGTGCAGCGCGAATGTGAGGTCGCGCAGTTCCGCGCCACTGCGGTACCCGAACTCCACGCGGTCAAACGCGAGCACCGCCGGTGCGAGGTCAGAGCGCGGCGCGGCGGTCACCCGAGGTGGTGCGCTGGTGGCCGCTACGAGCATCCGCGCGGCCAATGACCGCGGCGCCGTCCACACCTGCTCCGGCGTCCCCTGCTCGACGATCCGCCCGTCGTCGAGCACGACGATCCGATCTGACGTGTCGCGTGCAGCTTCGAGGTCGTGTGTCACGAGCAGCACGCTGCCCCCGGCATCGCGCCATTCCGCTAGGAGGGCGAGCACGCCGTCGCGAGCCGCCCGGTCCAGTGACGATGTGGGCTCGTCTGCGACGAGCACGGCGGGTTCGGCCGCGATCGCGGCTCCGATGAGCACGCGTTGACGCTGCCCTCCGGAGAGCTCGTGGGCACGGGATCCAAGTCGGTCGATGAGTTCCGGGGCATGCACGCGGCGCAGGATCGCGGCAGCGGTGCGGTCCCGCTCCACTCGGGGCACCCGGCGCTGCGCATCGAGCGCGGACAGCAACTCGTCGCGGATCGTGCGCAGCGGGTCCAGGGACACCAATGCGTCTTGCAGCACGAACCCCACGCGCTGCCCACGCACGCGATTCCAGACCCGTTCGGATCCGTCGCGTGCGTCGACTCCGTCGATGCGATGCGTGACGGCTTCGACGCTCGCGCCCGCGGGGGCGAGTCCCAGTACGGCCCTTGCCAGTGTCGATTTCCCCGACCCGGACGCCCCGACGACGGCGACGCATTCGCCTCGAGCGACGTGCAGCGAGACGTCGTGGAGTACGTCTGACGCCGATCTCGCATGACGCACCCGCAGCCCGGTGATCTCGAGCGCGCTCATGCGCGACGCCCGATTCGCGATTCCAGGGCGCGGCCCGCCACCGTCACCGAGATCACCACTCCGGTGATCAACGCGCCGGGGAAGAGCGTCAGCCACCAGGCCTGCGCGATCACGTTGCGTCCTTCGGCAAGTATCAGGCCCCATTCCGCGCCGGGCGGTGGGGTTCCGAAGCCCAAGAAGCTGAGCCCCGCGGCGAGGACGATGTTGGTTCCCGCGCTGATCGTCGCGAGCACCACCACCGGGCCGAGCGCGTTGGGGAGCACATGCCGCATCACGTTCGTGACGGGGCGCACCCCGAGGCCGCGTGCGGCTTCGACGAACACGGCGGTCTGCACGACCCGAGCCTGGGCGCGGAGCAGCCGCGCGTATCCCGGCGCCGATCCCACTCCGATCGCAATCGCCGCGTTCGCCGGGCCGGGCCCGAGCACCGCGATCACGATGAGGGCGAGCAAGATCTCCGGGAACGCGAGTCCCACGTCGGTCGCTCGCATCAGCGCACCGTCGACGATGCGCGGTCCGAGGAGCGCGGCGAGGGCGATCACGCCGCCGAGCACCACTCCGATCAGCGTCGCGCTCACGCCGATCGCGAGTGATGGACGCGCACCGAATACGAGTCGCGCGTAGAGATCGCGCCCGAGCTGGTCGGTGCCGAGCGGGTGCGCGGCACTCGGCGCCCGCAGAATCGCTGCGTAGTCAGTCGCGGCCGGATCGGCACCGGTGAGCAGCTGCGGCGCGACTGCCGCGACCGCGAGCAGCGCCAGAACGGCGATCGCCGCGATCGGGGCGATGAGGCGTGCGCGGCCTCCCCCGCCTCGGCGGGTGACTGAGGAGACGGTCTCTGCAACGATGTCCACGCTCACGCGGCACCTCTCAACCGGGGGTCGACCAGTCGCGAAACGACATCGATCGCCGTGGTCATCAGCGTGAAGGCGAGGGCGGAGAGCAGCACGACTCCCGTGATCACGGGGATGTCACGCGTCGTGATCGCGTCCACGAGCGTGCGCCCGATTCCGGGCCGAGCGAAGACCGTCTCGATGAGCACTGCACCGCCGATCAGGCCCGCTGCAGCCCACCCGCCGAGGGTGAGTGCGGGAATCGCGGCGTGCCGCAGCCCGCGCACGAACACCACTCGAGCCCGCGATTCGCCCCGCGACCGAGCCGAGACCCAGAACGGTTGCTCTTCGGCCTCTTGCAGGGAGCGGATCATCACTTGGCTGAGCACGGAGCCGAGCGGCACCCCCAGTGTGATGCTCGGCAGCACCAGACCCGCGAGGCTCCCGCTACTGGTTCCGGGCAGCCATCCCAGCTGAAAGGCGAACACGGAAAGGAGTACCAACCCGATCCAGAACGATGGGGCGGAGCTCCCGACGAGGGCTGCCGCGGTGATGGGCCATCGGTGCGCCGGGCGCAGCAGCGCTGCGACCACCGTCAGTCCGATGGCGAGCACCGCAGCGACGAGCACGGCTCCTGCGGCGAGCGCCAGCGTCGAGGGTAGTTGTTCGGCGAGCAGGTCGCTCACCGAGCGGCCGAGGCGGTACGACCGTCCGAGGTCGAAGCTTGCCAGTCTGAGCAAGAACGCACCGTACTGGGCGAGCACCGGCTGGTCGAGCCCGAGTTCCGCTCGGATGGTCGCGCGAAGTTCGGGGCCGGCGCCGACGTTCGGGCCCAGGAGTGCGTCGACCGGGTCGCCGGGGAGCAGCTGGAGCGCGAGAAACGACAGTGTCGCTGCGGCGAACAGCACCGCAACGATACTGCCGATCCTTCGGCCGAGCCAGATCAGCGCCCGGCCGAAGGTCACTACTGAGCGGGAGTCCACGCGTCGAAGAGCCCGGGCAGAATGTTGGCGTCGTAGGTCAGGCCCTGCACCGTGGTCCGGTGCGCGGTGAGCACCGGTGCGACGTACGCGGGCACGCCGTATGCCTCATCGACGACAAGCTGCTGCGCTTCGGCGTAGATCTCTGCCCGAGCTTCGGCGTCGGTCTCCGTGACGCCCTGCTGCAGCAGGGCGTCGAGTGCCTCGTTGCGGGCGTGCGACCCGTTCGCGCCCCCGTCGGCGAGCTGCTGATCGGACCCGTAGATGGTACGCAGCAGATCGGGGTCGGTGCCCGACCACGCGAATGCGACGACATCGTATGCACCGGTGTTGCGCACGTCGACGTAGGTGCCGTCTCCGATCGGCGTGATGACGAGCTCGATGCCCAGCTTCTCGAGTTCGGCCTGCACCGCGGTGTCGTAGGTGACTCGCTCGGGCCGCTGGTAGGTGGGGTCGTAGATGAGCTCGAGTCTGAGCCGCTCACCGTTCTTCACCCGGTAGCCCGCGGCATCACGGTCCGTGTACCCGAGTTCATCGAGCAGTTTCCCTGCGGCCCTGGGGTCGTACTCCGGTGCGGTGACCTCCGTGTATCCGGCGACCGCGGGGTTCAACGGCGACGAGGTCGGCGTGTACGCCCCTCCGAAGATGGACTCGGTGAGCGTCGCGAAATCGACGCCCTGCTGGAACGCGCGTCGGGCTCGGGCGTCGTCGAAGGGCGCGTGCGAGGTGTTCAAGAAGTAGGTGTAGGGGATGCCCGTGGGATCCTGCGCACTGAGTGCGAGGTCCGTCGCTGACTCGATCGACGCGGTATCGGTGGTGGCCACCTGGTCGATGAGATCGACTTCTCCACTCGTCAGGGCACCCAACCGCACGGCGGTTTCGGGGAGGAGGCGGTACTCCACCGACGCCAGGTACGCCGGCCCGGAGTGACCCGCGGTTTCGGGCGCCCAGTCGTAGTCGTCGTTCCGCTCGAATTCGAAGCCCTGACCGGCGGTCGACGAGGTAAAGACGAAGGGTCCCGTGCCCACCTGCGCGGGGCCGCCCTGGCAGAGGTCGTCGCCGAACTCCGCGATCGAATCCGGTGAGTGGAACCCGAGGTTGGTGCTTGCCACGGCCCGCAAGAATGGACTGTAGGGCGCGTCGAGGTGCACCGTGACGGTGTGCTCGTCGACGACCTCAGTCGACTGGTAGGGAGCAATCAGTTGCCCGGCATATTGCGATGCCGTCGCGGGGTCGACGATGCGGTCGAAGTTCGTCTTGACCGCGGCGGCGTCGAACGCGGTGCCGTCATGGAACTGGACGTCGTCGCGGAGCGTGAACGTGTAGCTCAGACCGTCTTCGGAGATCTCCCAAGCCGATGCTAGCCACGGCGAGAAGGTGCCGTCGGGGTTCTCCGAGACCAGTGAGTCGTAGATTCCGCGCATCACGCCGCTGGTGATGCTCGACGGGCTGATCTGCGGATCGAAGCAGTCGACGGCGGTGCTGAGACCGACGCGCAGCGTGCCGTCGACCTCAGGCGTGCCCGAGTTCCCCGCGTCGTTCGTGGGCCCGGTCGAGCAGCCGGCGAGCAGTGTGATCAGGGCGAGGCCGAGGCCCGCGGTCGCGATGGAACGTGGTGTGCGTGTGAATACGGGCATGGTGACCTCTCGGGATGTGGATCACCCCAGCTTCGTGAGAAGTCGCCGAGTCAACCAGGAGTCGGGTTATGGGGGTACCCGAGGTCACCGGTTGCGGGATCACCCAATCACGGATGCACCGCACGTGTGCGGGTCAGGACGCGATTGCCAACGCGCGCTGCATCGGCACGGCTGCCGCGCGCAGTCGCGCGCTCACCGGAGACAGGGCGTCGCTATCCGCCGCCGTGCGCCCGCGCTGCAGCACGATCAGTGCGTCATCGTCGATGTGCAGCGCGGACTGCCACACGCTCGCACGGTGCCCTCCGATGCGCAGCTCCTGCGCGTGATCCTGCAGCGGATCCATGCCCTGGCACGTCCACCAATCGGCGAGGCTCGGCGCCAGCTCGTTGAGCCGCTCGTACACGGGAGCCAACCTCGGGTCAGCGGCGTGCAGCGCCGTCTGCTTCCGGAAGATGCCGAGGTGTCGGCGCAGAATCTGGTGCCGATCGGCGCCGAGCACCGCGTCCGCGCGACTCGGGTCGGCGAGCATCACGATGAGGTTCCGGTCTGCCCCGTCCCACTCCTCTGGGTCGCCCCAGACCGCGGAGAACGAAGCGTTCCACGCGCGGAGCGTGAACCAGGAATCGATCAGGAAGGCCGGGCCGTGACGCCAGTCGTCGACGATGAACGTGTGCGCGCTCGAGAACTGCGGGGCAGGGGCTTCGGGCAGCGTCGCGTAGCCGCCGAGCGCCAGCATGTAGCTGTGAGCCGAATCGTGCAGGCGCAGTGCGCGTCCGACGGCTTCGAGCACCTGCCGAGACGCCGTCACGCGCCCGCGTTCGAGCCACGTGTACCAGGCGAGGCCGACACCGGCGAGGGCGGCCACTTCTTCGCGTCGCAATCCCGGGGTCCGCCGTCGCGCGGTCGCCGGGAGCCCCACCCGTTCGGGGGTGATCTTCTCGCGATGGGCGCGCAGAAATGCGCCGAGCGCCCGCGCGCTTTCCCCGAGCTGGCCTTCGGATGCGATGGACATGCGTGCCTCCTACGAACAGCGCCACGCTAACTCATCCTCCGCACGGTGCGGCGGCGGAGGGACACACGCCGTAATGCCGCTGGTCTCAGCGGGTCGAGCAGACGTCGCCGTCGCATTCCGCCCGCCTCCAGTGAATCGGTGTCACCTTTTGCGGTTTTCAACGCCCAAATCCGGGAGTTCACAGCACAAAGTGACACCAATTCGGAGTCGATGCGGTTCAGCGTCCGAGTGCTGAAGTCGTTGACGAGTCCCCGTCCTCCAGCACCCCTCTGCACCGCACCAGGCAATCGTGCACCTATATCGTTCACCGAGTGCACTATATTGAGCACATGGAACGCAATGCGGCAGCACTCTCGCGCGAGATCGGTGATCGCGTGCGGCAGCTCCGTGCGCGCCTCGGGTGGCCGCTCACCCGGCTCGCCGCCGAATCAGGCGTCAGCCGCACCATGCTGCAGGCGATCGAGCAGGGCGGCGCGAACCCCAGTATCGGCGTGCTGCTCAAGCTCTCGAATGCGCTCGGCGCGGGCTTGCCCGAGCTGCTCGAGCCCGAGCCGGCGAGCATCACCGCCGAGGTGACCCGCGCCGGCGACGGCACGGTGCTGTGGCAGGGCCCGCACGGGGGCAGCGGCGCCATCGTCGCGCGGGCCGATCCGCCCGACGTCATGGTGCTGTGGGAGTGGACCCTCGAACCCGGCGAGCGCCACGCGAGCGACCCGCACATCGGCGGCACGCGCGAGTTGTTGCAGGTGCAGGCGGGCACGCTCTGGCTCGAGCACGACGGCACCGAGTATCGACTCGACGCGGGCGACTCCCTCATGTTCCACGGCGACGCTCCGCACGCCTACGGCAACCGCGGCGAGCGCACCACGCGATTCCTCCTCACCGTGATCGAACCGACCCCCTCACGAAAGGCACTGGCATGACGCGACCGAAGTACAGTTCCACGTTCATCTTCGAGGTGGGCACCCTCACCGACGAGTTTCACCGCATCGACAGCGAAATCGCGCGGCGCGCTCGGGTGATCCCGGGCTTTCTCGGTGAAGAGGCCTGGCACAACGAGGAGACCGGCCTGCACGCCGAGGTCTATTACTGGTCGACCCGCGAAGCCCTCAAGGAACTCGCGACCATGGACATTCACCGCCTCGCGAAGAGCCGCTACGGCGAGTGGCTCGGCGAGTACCGCGTGGTGATCTCCGAGGTGCAGTCGGTGTACGGCAACCCCGCGCTCGGGCTCGAGCACGTGCCGGCCGGCGATCCCGCACCCGCAGAAAACGAGACCACCAGCACCAGCACCAACACCAGCACCGACACCGAAAGCAGCGACGCATGATCACCGGACTGAGCGCCTTCCCCCTGACCCCGCTCCACGACGACCGCATCGACAAGTCGGCGTTCACGAACCTGATTCGTCGGCTCGTGGCTGCCCGCGTCGACTCGATCACGGTGCTCGGCTCGACCGGATCGTACGCGTATCTCACCGCCGAAGAGCGCGCGATTGCAGTGCGCATCGCGGTCGAGAATGCGGGATCGATCCCGGTGTTCGTGGGCGTCGGCGCACTGCGCACCTCGCACGTGCTCGACCACATCGAGCGGGCAGAAGCGGCGGGCGCGAGCGGGCTGCTGCTCGCGCCGATGTCGTATCAGCCGCTCACCGAAGACGACGTGTATGAGCTCTTCCGCACCGTGAGCACGCACACCGATCTACCCGTCATCGTCTACGACAACCCGGGCACCACGCACTTCCAGTTCTCGCACGAGCTGTACGCGCGCCTCGCGAAACTGCCCGGGGTCGCGTCGATCAAGATTCCGGGCGTTCCGAACGATCCGGAAGAAGCGCGGGCGCTCATCGCGCAGATCCGCGCCGAGGTTCCGGAGCACATCAGCATCGGCGTCTCGGGCGACCGCTTCGCCGCGCAGGGCTTCGCGGCCGGCTGCGACGCCTGGTATTCGGTGATCGGCGGCACGCTGCCCGAGGCCGCCCTCAGCATCTCCCGACCCGCCGCCGACAGCGACTTCGCGGCGGCGCAACTCGCGTCTGACGCGCTCGAACCGCTGTGGAATGCGTTCGCGGAGTTCGGCGGCAGCTACCGCGTCACCGCCGCAATCGCCGAACACTTGGGGCTCGCGCAGCAAAACTCGCTGCCACTGCCCATTCAGGGGCTCACTCGCACGCAGCGCGCGGAGGTGGCGACGCTCATCGACACCCTCGACCTCACGAAGTAGGTGACGGAGGGATCGCCGCAGTGACGCGCACCCCGGGGCCCGGTGGGCTCGTTCGCTACGTCTTCGCCGCCACACTGGTGCGCAGCGCCGACGGTGGCGCGGTCGTCGCCGTCGTGCTGCTCGCGCAGGCGAGCGGGCTCTCCCCGTTGCTCGCCGGCGTCATGGGGGCATCGATCACCGCACCGCACCTGCTCGGCCCGTTCATCTCTCGTCGCCTCGACACCTCACCCGACGGGCGCCGCGTCATCGCGTTTTCGGCCGCCGCGCACGGGCTGCTGCTCGGCGCCGCGGGCCTGCTCCTCGGGGCGACCTGGCCAATCGTGCCGGCGGCACTGCTCATCGTGTCGGGGCTGTTCGGCCCGATGCTCACGGGCGGCATCAGCAGCCGCCTCCCATCGATCGCCGGCCCGTCACAGACCTCGCAGCGTCGCGCGCAGAGCTGGGACGTCGCGAGCTACGGCCTCAGCGGCACCCTCGGCCCCGCGGTCGTCGCGTGGATCGCCACCTCGTGGTCGCCGCTCGCTGCCACCCTGGTGCTCGCGGTCGCCGCGATCGTCGGGTCGGGTGCGGTGCTGCTGCTTCCCCGGCAGGCGCCACCGATCGCCGCCGGCGAGGTGCCATCGCCGGGTCGCACGCTCCGGATCATCCTCCGTTCCGGCGCACTCCGCCGCACCCTGATACTGACCGTCGTCGTGGCGTTCTCGGTCGCTGCGCTCCCGATCTACGCGGTCGCCGTCGCTCCACGATTCGGCGGCGCCGAGCTCGCGGGACTGCTCGTCGCCGGGTACGGCATCGGCAACCTCGTGGGTTCGGGGGTGCTGATGATCCGCCCCCTACGCGGCAATGCCGACGTGCTCACGGGAGTGCTCGCGCTCGTCGTCGCCGGCACGCTCGGCATCGTGCTCGCCCCGCAGTCGGCCGCGCTGAGCGCCATCGCGTTCGCGGTCGCCGGCGCCGGCAACGCACTGTTCTTCGCGGCGACGCTCGCGGCGCGCAGCGAGTTCGCTCCCGCGGAGGCGCGCGGTCAGGTGTTCATCTGGGTCGGTGCTCTGAAGATCGCTGCGGGATCAGCCGGCACCGCGACCGCGGGAGCGCTCATCACGTTCGGCGCGTCCGTACCGGTCGCCGCGTTCGCGGTGCTGACGGCACTCGTCGGGGTGTGGTGCGTGGTGGAGCATCGGGTGGGGCGGGGGCGCTCAGGCGAAGCCAATGCCTGAGACACCGCTCGACCACCATGGCATCGACGTCGCGCCCGATTCTCGAGATGCGAATGAGCGCGACGTCAACCGTGGCGGAATTAATATACCGCGGCTCACGTTGCCGTCATCGAGAGCAACAGCAGGTTGTGGGCGAGGTCGCCCATCGTGAAGTCGTTTGCCACATTGTCATTCGTGCATCATCGCGGGGCGTTCGCCGACAACCGGAGTCGCAGCCGTTGCAGCCACATCGTACTCTTGCGGCGTCATCCGACCGACTATCGAGTTGCGGCGGCCGTAACCGAAGTAACAAACCAACCCGACCAGCGTCCAAATACCGAATGCAACCCAGGTCAAGACGCCCAAACCAATTGCGAGCGCGATACACGCAACAATGCCCAGCACCGGGACAACGGGAAAGAACGGCACCATGTATGTCCGCGGCAACTCTGGCCGATTGCGACGCAGCCAGATCACAGAGACGTTGACCAGCGCAAACGCGACTAGCGTACCGATGCTTGTAGCATCTGCAAGCTGACCGAGCGGAATGAATGCGGCAGTGAGGGCTACAGCAGTTCCCACGATGAGAATGCCAGCGACGGGTGTGCTCGTGCGGCGCGAGACCTTTCCGAACACCCGCGGGACCAGACCATCATGCGACATTCGGTACAAAATGCGTGTTTGGCCGTACAGCACCACGAGTGTGATGCTCAAAATCGAGATCACCGCCCCGATCGAGAAGATGAGTGCCATCCACGGGTTGCCCGTGATCTCACGGAGAATCTGTGCCAGAGCCGGTTTGTCGTCGGTGAACCAAGTCCACGGGCGCGCCCCAATCGCAGCAATGGCAACGAGCACATAAAGCGCCGTCACGATCACCATGGAATAGATGATCGCGCGCGGTAGATCACGCCTCGGGTTCTTCGCCTCATCGCCCGCCGTGCTGGCCGCATCAAAGCCAATGTAGGAGAAGAAAAGGCGGGAGCCCGCCGCCGCGATACCAGCTGTCCCCATCGGGGCGAGAGGAGCAAAGTTGCCGGCGTTGAACGCTGTGAAGGCAATCACTACGAAAACGAGCAGAATCATAATCTTCACCGCAACCAACGCCCCATTTACCCACGCGCTCTCTTTGGTACCGCGCACCAGCAGAAGCATGGCGACCGCAACGATCACGACAGCGGGCAAGTTGAACACGCCGCCACCGCCCGGGGGTTGGGAGATCGCATCGGGAATCGCCAGCCCGAACGAGTTGAGGCTGTCATTAACGTACTGTCCAGCGCCAACTGCGACGGTCGCGACCGATACCGCGTACTCAAGTACCAGGCACCAACCGATGAACCAGGCCATTCCTTCCCCCACCGTGGCATACGTATAGGAATAACTCGACCCCGAGACCGGAACGGCACCAGCCATCTCTGCATAAGAGAGCGAAGACAGAATCGCGGCAAGCCCGGCCAGGAGAAAGGCAATAAATGTCGCCGGGCCAGCAAGCGGCACCGCAGCACCCAGAATCACAAAGATCCCAGTTCCCACCGTCGCACCAATGCTGATCGCCGTAAGTTGCCACACGCCAAGCGTTCGCTTCAGGCCTCCCTCCCGCCCCGAGAGTTCACTGGAAGAGACCATTTGCTCCAGTGGCTTTCTCCGTCGCAGCTGAGTGAACAACGGAAGCGACTGATTCTTCGCCATCATCGACTCCTTCTTCGTCATCATCGACTCCTTCTTCGCGCGCATCACTGTTGACAGGTTGCTCTCGCCGGTGTCTACAATACGAGCCAGAGTGCACGATACTTCTCGGTTTTAATCCGCAATTTCGAAACCATTCATCCAGACATCTGCGCACGCCATGGAATTCTGGCCCTACTTGTGAACATATGATCGGAATCTAGTCAATATCGCGCTGCGCTGAACCCAGAGGACCGCATGCACAACATCGAAGCAGAAGTGAATCTAAGTGCACTCCGTGCCAACTTTCGCGAGCTCAGCTCTCAGATCACCACGCATCAGATCATGAGTGTCGTGAAGGGTGACGCCTACGGCCACGGAATTGAACTTTCAGTACGAGCGCTCCGAGACGCGGGGGCGCACTGGTTCGGCACAGCGCAGATCGGTGAGGCGTGCGAGGTGCGACGCATCATGGGCCGCGAAGGGCGCGTGCTGGCCTGGTTGTATTCACCCGCTGACTTTGAGAGCATCTCCTCAGCGATTTCGCAGCGCGTCGATCTATCGGTTGGCTCCTTGCCGCACCTCGACGCCGTGGCAGCCACGAGCACGCGTCTCGGCGTCACCGCTCGGATCCACCTCGAGTTTGATAGTGGCCTTGGACGTGGCGGCGCTACAGCAGCAGAGTGGGATGCGCTTGTCCGCCGCACGTCGGTCGCTTCAGATCTCCGACAGGTAGAGGTGGTTGGGGTCTGGACCCACTTTAGCTATGCCGATACGCCGACGCATGCGTATCAGCGTCTCCATGAGGCAAGCTTCGCCACCGCTGTCGCTCATGCTCGACACGCAGGGCTGACCCCCCAGTTCATTCATGCCGCGAGCTCCACGCGTGCACTCGACACGAGCTTGCCGCCGGCGCCGGGGAATCTGGTACGTCTGGGCCTCTCGTTGTTTGGAGTTTCGCCCGAGGAAGGGCGCACGGCGGACGACTGGAACCTGCAGGCAGTCATGACGGTTCGCGCACCCGTGGTGCAGGTGAAACGGCTCCCCGCCGGATCCGCGATCGGGTATGGGGCGAAGTATGTGCTGGCGAAACCAAGTTTTGTCGCTCTTGTCCCTGCAGGATTCACCGACGGAGTCCCGAAGCAATCAGCCGGCCATAGCGTTCGCGTCAACGGGCTGGACTTTCCCATTGCAGGATCCGTCAATATGGATCAACTCGTGCTTGATCTCGGCGACGTGCAACTCCCAGTCGGTGCTCTCGCAACACTCATCGGGTCGACGCCCGATGGAGATTCGCTCGATGCAAACGCGTGGGGGCTGGCGTGCGGCACTTTCGGTGACGAAATCGTCACACGCCTCGGCACACGTGCAGCGCGCACCTACATCGATCCGGTGGCTGAGATGCCGCAAGCTGCGAACGAAAAACACTGATCGTTGCATCAAGACCCACTCGAAAGGCATCATCGCTTACGTTAATGTACATCGTCGCGCGGGCATGCCTCGCTGGCACTGAGTGCAGCCAGGGGCCAGCCGTCGCGGCTAAGTCTTTCCCCCACCGACCCATATCCATCGAGTGCGGTGAAATACTCACCGAGCGACTCTGCGGTGATGAGCGAAACGTGCGTCGCTGCGAGACCATCCACGTACGATATGTCGTCTCCCAATCTCCTTCGCAGAGACTAAGGCAGCAACGTCAGCCGGCACTTCTGCGAGAAGGAGATTGACGATCGCCGTTCGATCAATAACATGTTCATGCCAAGAAGACGGCTGCACATTCAATTCTCGGGCGACTCCCGCATTGATGCTGACAAGATACCCGTCACGCTCAACAACGACTTGCGGGCAGCGGTTCGTCTAAAACCCGCTGGCACGACGAGGCCTTCGCGTAATGCCGGTACGAACGTACCGCCACAATGGCTCTGACCTTTCCGGAACTCCGCACATTCGGCATGTTGACGCGTCACTTTGACATGGACTGAGTGACGCCACTCTCCTCAAGACTGAAGGCATCGTTTTTGGCAGCAGTTCTCTAGGAGGAGAAATGACCCAGTACTCACTCGCCCTCATCGGCTTCGGAGGCGTGAACCGCGCTCTCGCAAAACTCGTGCGAGACCGCAATGATCACTTCGCGTCGACGCTCGGCTATACGCTGAAGATCGTTGCCATCACGGACCTTGCACTGGGCAGCGTGATTGCCGCCGATGGCGTTGACATCGACGCCGCCCTCGACGTTCCGCGCGGAGGAAACTTCGGCACGCTCATGGGTGGAAGCGCTGACATGGACAACCGCGCCGCGATCCAGGATGCCGGTGCCGACATCATTGTCGAAGCCACTTTCACCAATCCGATTGACGGAGAGCCCGCATCCACTCACGTACGGTGGGCGCTCGAAGCAGGCAAACACGTCACGACGACGAATAAGGGCCCGATCGCTCTGCACCGTGCTGAGTTGCTCGAACTCGGCCGCGCCAACGGCGCGCATTTCGAGTACGAGGGCACCGTCATGAGTGGCACCCCGGTCGTTCGATTCGCGCATGAACAACTCGCCGGGAACACGATTGACGGCTTCGCCGGGATCCTCAATGGTACGAGCAATTACGTTCTCGGTCGCATGGGTCAGGGTCTGTCCCTCGAAGATGCGATTGCGGAAGCTCAAAGTCTTGGATATGCGGAGGCCGATCCGACTGCTGACATCGGCGGTTCAGATGTGCGCCTGAAGGTATCGATTCTCGCGAACGAGCTCTTCGGCACGAACATCTCTGTTGCAGACGTCGAGACCACCGGTATTGACGTCATCACTGGCGACCACGTCACCTCAGCTGCAGCAGCAGGCAAAGTTTGGAAGCTCATAGGGCGCGCTTCGATCGATGCAGCCGGCTCAGTCTCTGCTTCGGTCGCACCGGAGGATCTTGACGCCGCACATCCGCTCGCGGGCATCTCGGGAGCTACGAACGCCGTGTCGTTCCACACTGAATTCCTCGGAGATGTCACGGTATCCGGACCCGGCGCTGGGCTCACAGAGACCGCCTACGCACTGCTCTCCGATATCACCGCAATTCACCACGGTGCAGGAGCCACCAAGTGACCTGGACGAGTCTTACGCAAACGCTGCCCACCAGCGGCGCCGATGCACTGGTCGTCACCAATCCGTACGACGACTCTATCGTCGGCACACTCGATCAGAACACCGCTGCGGATCTCGACGCCATACTCAATCGCGCAGACCACGGCGCGGTTGTCAGCGCCGCGATACCGCGTTTCGAACGGACCGCAATTCTCAATCGCGCCGCCGCCTTGCTCGAGGACCGCGCTGCAGACATGCGCGACCTGATCGTTCGTGAAGCCGGCAAGACCCGACAGCAGGCGGCGAAAGAGATTTCTCGTGCCGTCAATACCCTTCGACTCTCGGCTATCGAGGCTTCCCAGAATGCCGGCGAGCTGATTCCGTTCGCCGCTTACGCAGGTTCTGAGAACCGCCAGGGATGGTACGAACGGGAACCATTGGGAATCATCGCAGCCATTACGCCGTACAACGATGCACTGAACCTGGTTGCGCATAAAATCGGTCCGGCGATCGCGGGTGGAAACTCCGTGATCCTCAAGCCGTCGCAGCTCACCCCGTTCGTCGCACGTGCGCTGGTCGCGCTGCTCATCGAGGCTGGATTGCCTAAGGGCGTCGTGACCGTCGTTCACGGAGACCGCCGCCTCGCAAGCGCCATCATCGGCGTGCGACGGATCCGCATGGTGTCGTTCACCGGAGGATTCGTGACCGGTGAAGCTATCGCGGCGAATGCAGGGCTCAAACGGCTATCAATGGAACTGGGCGGCAATGCCCCGATCATCGTGTTCGAAGACGCCGATTTGAAGATCGCCGTCGAGGCATGCGTCTCGGGCTCATTCTGGGCAGCGGGGCAGAATTGCATCGGCGCGCAGCGCATCATGATCCACGACAGCCTGTACGAAGCATTCACGGAGCAGTTCGTCACTTCAACCAGGGAGCTTGTCGTCGGTGACCCTGCAAGCGATGCGACCGATGTCGGTCCGATGATCAGCTCGCGAGCCGCTTCCGAAGCCGCGCGAAAAGTGACGGCAGCAATCGAGCAGGGCGGTACGCTGCTCGCCGGCGGGCAACTGCACGGAAATGTGCTCGAACCCACGGTGCTCGCCGAAGTACCCGAAACGTGCGAGGTATGGGGTGAAGAGGTGTTCGCGCCGATCGTGACGCTCGAGCGGTTCTCTGACGAAGACGATGTGGTGCGGCGCGCGAATGCCGTCGAGTATTCGCTGCACGCCGGCATCTTCACGCGTGATTTGGACCGCGCGCTCCGAGTGGCCGCAGCGATCGACGCTGGTGGCGTCATGATTAACGATTCTTCCGATTACCGTTTCGATGCGATGCCGTTCGGCGGATCGAAATACGGAAGCATGGGGCGCGAGGGCGTGAAGTTCGCATATGAAGAGATGACGCAGCCGAAGGTCATCTGCATCACGCGGTGAGGTTTGCGGGGTCGGCGGCGCTCGCGCTGGCCCCGCCCTCCCGGCCTACTCGGGGAAACGTCGAATTTTCGTAGCCAGCGCGATGGAGGTCGTTGTGTCTTTCACTCCTGGGTGGCGTGCGATCTCCTGCCAGATCTCTTGCACGCGCTCCGCACGTGCGGCTTCGACGCGCACGAGAATGTCGAATTCGCCCGTCAGCACATCGCACAGAATGATCTCTGGAATGTGCTCTAAGAAATCGATCACATCGCTTCCGCGCAGCCGATCCACTCGCTGCACCTGGAGGTACGCCACCACTGCGGAGTTCGGCGGCGTCGTGTCCTCGATGATGGTGTAACCGAGGATACGACCGTCTCGTTCGAGCCGCTCGATGCGTTGTTTCACCGCGTTGCGCGATAAGTGCACGCGACCGCTCAACGCCGATAGCGGCACCCGCGCATTTGCACGAAGCTCCCGCATGAGCTTCACGTCAATTTCATCGAGCGACTTCATCATCCCCCACTCCTTCTTCAGCGCCACGAGCGGCACCGAACTCACTCGCAACTGTCGTGAGAACATCCAGTGTGTCGCGCACTCGCTTGCGCGCCAACTGCTCGGGTCGGATCAGGGCGTCGACATGCCGCACAGCATGCAGACCCTGTACCGGCCGGAGCACGATTCCCGTGCCGGCGTAATGCTGGGACATGAACCTCGGCATCAGCGCAAGCAGCGGGCTCTCACGGACAACCGCGGCAGCTGACGCCACATCGTTGACCCTGTGGCGAATCACCGGGGGCCGGCCCGCCATCGCCGCGACCACCTTGAGCATGTCATCAGGCGGAAACCCCTCCCTGGAAGAGATCCACTCTCGATGAATCACATCGGTTGGCGCGACTTCCATTTGCTGAGCCAGCGGGTCGAAGGCGCGAACTGCCACGTCGAGCGGTTCTTGCAGCAGCGGCACCACCTGGAGCCGGCTGGTGGGCCAGGGCGCTGAATTGCTCATGCGATGCGCAATGACAATGTCATTGCTCATCGTAAGGAGGGGGAAGGAATCTTGATCAACATCCTCGTCGCGGCAGGTCACCCTCCCGCCGTCGGCCAGGGACATCGAAGCCAATGGCGGGAAAAACACTGCCGCTGCACTGTGAAAGGCTGAGACCGATACCGGCTCCGCAGGACTCTCAAGGTAGTCATCGACCGCGTTTCTGGCCTGCTCCATGGCAATCTCAACTTCTATTGCCGCCGATGCAAGCCGCGTGCCTGCCTCAGAGAGCACGACAGTTCGTCCGCGCTTAACCGTGAGCTGCGCCGCGAACTCCTTCTGCAGCGAACTGACCGCCTGTGAAACCGCAGACGGAGTCACATGAATCAGCCGGGCAGCACCAGAGACGCTTCCTGAATCTGCGATCGCACGCAATACGTGGAGGTGATGCAATTCCATACACACAGACTAAAGCATGAGTCAAATTACTTTTAGTTGATCTTATTCGTGTTCAAATTTAGGGTTAGCCTGGAGGCAAAAAATGCAAAATAATGCAAAACCACGATCGCTCAATGAAGCAGACCGCCGCATACTCGACGCACTCAGCACCAACGCCCGTCCAGACGTCTCAGCCTTTGCTCACACCCTGGACCTGTCGGTCGAAGAGTGCCACGAACGCCTACATCGGCTGGAGCAGGATGGATATGTGCTTGGATACACGTTCATTCCCGGTTTTCCTGACCCAGGCTCCCGGCCGATCATTCATTTGCTCCGCCTGCACACGGAAGCGGGGCATTCCGGTGCTGATGTGGTGCGGAGCCTACGCTTTATCCCAGAACTGCTCCATTTTGACGTTCTCGCGGCGGACCACAGCATTCTTCTTAGACTCCTGGTCGAAGACGAAGATCGCATCGCTGAGATCAAGTCTTTCCTTTCCACGCAGCTCTCCGTGCGCGAGGTGATTGATTTTCCCGTTGAACCAACGTTGGAGATGATGGCGATTCGCACCGTCTCTGTTCTCGCTCCCGCACCTAGCTAGTGGCAACGAATCTATCCCGAATCCGCGGACCGATAGTGCACGATTCTGCGATAGACGTATCTCTTATGCTCGCTTCATCATAATGGTGCACCGCGTTTCCTATTTCGGGACGGTGCTCTACACTCGCTGCCCCGAGAAAGGGGCAGCTTCATCATTCTGGAGTGATCAATGAGGATCAAGTACATCGCCCCCCTACCCCTCCTGGTGCTGGGCCTCGCCCTCACCGGCTGCACCAATACCGAGGGGCCTGCATCGAACAGCACGGACACATCCTCCATCAGCCCTGACCAGAAGGCAGTTGCTTTGCTCCCCGAGGCAGTGCGCGATGCCGACAGCATCGTCCTGGGCACCGATGCGGCTTACCCGCCCAATGCGTACAAGGACTCCGACGGCAACCCCACAGGGTGGGAAGTGGACCTTGCCGACGCCGTCGCAGCGAAACTCGGGAAAACGCCTGAGTGGGAGATTCTCGGCTTCGACAGCATTCTGCCTCGCATCCAAGAAAGCACGGTCGACGTGGGAGTCGCTTCGTTCTCCAGCACGCCGGAACGTCAGAAATCGGTGGATTTCGTCACCTATCTGAAGGCCGGCACCCAGTGGGCCGCCGCCGCGGGTGAGGACGTCGACCCGGAGAACGCGTGCGGATTAACCGTCGCTGTCAATCAAGGCACGATCCAGTACACCGAGGAGCTCCCCGCCAAGTCCAAAGCCTGCACGGATGCGGGCAAGCCCGCTATCGAGATTCTTGCCTTTCCCGGACAGCCCGAGGCCACGAATGCTGTGATTGACGGTCGAGCTGATGCGTTCACGGCCGATCTCGCAGTCACCGGCGACGCGGTCAAACAGCTCGACGGCAAACTTGATCTCGTCGGTGATGTTGCGACGACTTCGCCCTATGGTTTCCCCGTGCGGAAGGATAGCGGCATGGCGGAGGCCGTGCAGGCGGCGGTTCAATCCCTCATTGCAGACGGCACGTACGGCAGGATCTTGGATTCCGCCGGCATCAGCGTCGGCGCCGTAGATGAAGCTGTGATCAACCCGCCGGCAGCATGATGTCTCTCGTCACTCATACCGCCCGTCCACCGAGCGCCCCGCACCCCGAGTCGGAGGCCATTGAGGCTATCCGACTCCGGCACCCCTGGCGCACGGTCTTCGCCGTCGTGATCATCGTGCTCGCCGGGCTCTTCATCTACGACACCGCCGTCAACCGCCCGGTCTACAACTGGGGCGAAGTCGGCAAATACCTCTTCGATGTGCGCATCGTCGAGGGTGCCTGGTACACCCTGCAACTGACGGTCTACTCGATGATCATCGCGGTGGCCCTCGGCGTCACCGTCGCCGTGATGCGGCAGTCGCCGAACCCGGTTGTCAAGGCCGTCGCCTGGGTCTACCTCTGGCTCTTCCGCGGCACCCCGGTGTACGTGCAGCTCGTCTTCTGGGGCCTGATCCCCACGATCTACAAATCGATCAGCCTGGGTATTCCGTTCACCGATGCCGTTGCGACGCTGAATACCAAAGACCTGCTGAGCTACTTCACGCTCGCCGTGATCGGCCTGGCACTGAACGAAGCCGCCTACATGGCCGAGATCGTGCGCGCCGGTCTGCTCTCGGTCGACAAGGGCCAAGACGAGGCGGCGACTGCGCTCGGCCTCGGCTGGTGGCACACCATGAGCCGCGTCATTCTGCCGCAGGCCATGCGCGTCATCATCCCGCCGACCGGCAACGAGGTCATCTCGATGCTCAAGACGACCTCGCTCGTGACCGCGGTGCCGTTCACGCTCGACCTGTACGGTCGTGCGCGCGATATCTCGGCGGTCACCTACCAGCCTGTGCCGATGCTGATCTGCGCGTCGATCTGGTACCTGACGGTCACGTCGATCCTGATGGTCGGGCAGTACTTCCTCGAGAAGAAGTTCGCGAAGGGCGTCTCGCAGCGCCCCGACGTGATGAAGCCGACCGTCGAAACCCAGTCGGTGCGCGTCATCGGCCTCACGGACGACACCCACCCGACCTACCCCAGCGCGGGCGGCGGCGAGAACATCGTGCCCCCGCACGAGCGACCCGGAGGGGGAGGCGCATGAGCGTCCACGCGACCGAAACGCCCATGGTGCTCGCCCAGGGCGTGTCCAAGTCCTACGGCTCGAACCTCGTGCTCAAGTCGATCTCGCTCGAGGTGCAGCGCGGTGAAGTGCTCTGCCTCGTCGGGCCGTCGGGCTCGGGCAAGTCCACGTTCCTGCGCTGCATCAACCACCTCGAAACCGTCAACTCGGGCCGCCTGTCGGTCGATGGCGAACTCGTCGGGTACAAGCAGAAGGGCGACAAGCTCTACGAGATGCATCCGCGCGAGGCTGCGGCACAGCGACGCGACATCGGCATGGTGTTTCAACGCTTCAACCTGTTTCCGCACATGACCGCGCTCGAGAACGTGATGATCGCGCCGACCCTGTTGAAGAAGGGCGACCGGGCGAAGCTGAAGTCGCGCGCGATGGAATTGCTCGCACGCGTCGGGCTCGCCGAGCGCCACGACTACTACCCGGCACACCTGTCGGGTGGTCAGCAGCAGCGCGTCGCCATCGCCCGGGCACTCGCCATGGAGCCGAAGCTGATGCTCTTCGACGAGCCCACCTCGGCGCTCGACCCCGAGCTCGTCGGTGAAGTGCTCGATGTCATGAAGGGGCTCGCCGAGAGCGGCATGACGATGATCGTCGTGACGCACGAGATGGGCTTTGCACGCGAAGTCGCCGACAAGCTTGTCTTCATGGACGGCGGCGTCGTCGTCGAAGAAGGCGACCCCGCCGAAGTGCTCTCCAATCCGCAGCGGGAGCGCACCAAAGCATTCCTCTCGAAGGTGCTGTAGGCCTTCCGCGGTGCGCAGGTCACCGGTGCGGCATCGCCGCGTTCATCGACTCACCCCAAGTTCTTCGATGAGCGCGGCGATGCCGCCCCACTTCTCACGTCCCGGTCGGGTGACGGTGAAGCTGTTGCGCACCCCGGCGCGGCCGTCAAGGTCGATGTATCGCACCTCTGGATGCCGCTCCGCGTCGGCGGCTGTCAGGCCGACTCCGTGCCCGTCCGCAACCAACTGGGCCACCAGCGGGAGACTATCGATGTGATGCAGGATCAGGGGACTCACTCCGAATTCCGCCGTAATGTGCCGAATTATGTCGTCGTCGTCAGATGCTCGAGAATCCCCGATCCAGCAGGTCCGCGAATCGGCAATGATCTCGGCGGCACTTCTCGAATCATCTCCGGGGACTGCGAGCAACAAGGGGGACGTGGCAAATGGACGTTCTGCGGCTCTCGCAGAGATCAAACTGTGCGTGTAGATCACGCCGACGTCGATTGCGTCTTGTCGGATCATCTCGTGAATACTGCTGGGCTCCAGCTCCGTCATTTGCACGCGCAAGTGCGGGTGACGCACGTACAGACGGGCGACAGCTGGTGCGATATGTCGCACGATGCTCGTCGCATACCCGGCAACGCGCAGAGAACCCTCCACCGGCCCCGAGTCGCTGATCTTTCCGCGACCCGCCTCGAGTTCACCGATGATACCGCGGGCGTGCGGGAGGAAAGCGTGACCCGCAGGCGTCAGTATGAGTTTGCGTCCGACCGGCGCGACGAGCTCTTGCCCCAATTCGATCTGCAGCCGCGCCAAATGCTGCGAGACTGCGGAGGTGCTGTATCCCATCGCCTGAGCCACAGCCCTCAGCGTCCCCAGCTCGTCGAGATTGACGAGCACGCGCAACCACTGGATATCCATGCCGATGAATTCTGGAGTTCCCGCCGGCTAGCCGGCCGGTCTCACTTTCGCGGGCTTCGCGGACTTCGCAGGGAGGAGCTTCAGACCGATCACGGCCGCGATGATTCCGGCGATGCAGATCACCTTTGGAAGTGTGAATTCTTCCATGCCCGAGAGCATCGCGTAGTTAACCGTCAGCGCCGCCCCGACTCCTACCCATACCGCGTATGCCGTGCCGATGGGAATCGATTTCAACGCCCATCCGAGGCCACTCATGCTCACAATGGCGCCCAGCACGAAGATAATTGTCGGAATCGGTTCGGTAAGGCCGTGAGAGAGTCCCAGCGCCGTCGCCCATACAGCCTCGAACACCGCACTGGTCAGGAGGATCACCCACGCCATGATCAGCTCACCGCTTTCAGAGCGATCACAGAACCGATCAGGAGCACGAGCAGCAACGCTCTGCCGACGGTGAACGGCTCCTCTTTCTTGATGAATCCCCAGATGAGTGTGAGCGTCGCACCAATACCCACCCACACCGCGTAAGACGTCCCTGCCGGCAGCGTACGCATTGCCCATGCCAGGCCGATCATACTCAACGCAAGCGAAGCTACGAACAGCAGTGCGGGTCGCCATCGCTTCAGACCGTTCGACGCAGAGAGTGCGCCTGCCCAAACGGCTTCGAGCATGCCCGAAGCAATAAGTACCACCCATGCCATAGTGGATTCCTTTCACGAAGCGCGGGTGCGCCCGCCACCGAGTGCCGGCGAAAGGCGCACCCGCAGACCAGTGCGACTAGCCGAGCGGGGTGATCTGCGTGCGATCGAGCGCGCCCCTGATGTCAGCGATGAGGTCGTCAGGGTCTTCGAGGCCGACGGAAAGACGCAAGTGGCCGTATTTCAGGAAGCCCGCCGGGTAGGACTCGCTGCCTCCACGAGCTTCAGGCCCGACGTGCACAATGAGTGATTCATCATGCCCGAGCGAAACTGCAGAAGTAATGACGCCCAGATTGCTCACAAACCGATTCTGGGTGTCCGGGTCGCCATCGACTGCAAACGCCATGACGGCACCGAAGCCGGTACCGCCGAACTGCCGCACCGCGAGCTCGTGCTGATCATGGGACGGGAGCCCCGGGAACTCGACATATGCGATCCGCGGATCGCTCGCGAGAAACTCTGCGACCTTTTGCGCGGAACTCAAATGCTGCTTCAAGCGGAGCGGAAGCGTCACGGAACCGCGCATGATCATCCACGCATTGAACGGTGAAATGATGCCGCCAACATCGACCATGGCCGCATGCTTGATCTGCGTAATCTTCTCGGTGCTTCCGATGATGATGCCACCCATCGCGTCACCGTGTCCGTTGATGAACTTGGTGAGTGAGTGGATGACCAAATCTGCACCATCAGCCGTCGCACGGTAGAACGGCGGCGGGGTGAACGTCGCATCCACGGTGAGGAGGGCGCCAGTCTCGTGCGCGATATCGGCAATGCCACGGATGTCGGCCACTCGAGTGGTCGGATTCGCAATCGTCTCGACGTGAATGAGCCTGGTATTCGGTCGTACTGCCGCACGGATTGCGTCCAGGTCACCTACGTTTACAAACGTAGCCTCGATTCCGTAGCGCTCAGGGAGCAGCTCGGAAAAGAGCTTCCAGACCGCCTCGTACGTTACGTTCGACACGACGACATGATCCCCCGACTTCAGCAGCGTGAAGAAGGTGGCGTGCAGTGCAGCTACACCGGAGGCGAAGGCCGCCGCTGCCGGTGCACCCTCAAGCGCCGCAAGCTTGCGCTCGAGTGCGAACTCGTTGAAGCCACCATTTCGCGTGTAGGTCAGGCCCTCGACGTCGGACCAATCCATTGAGGCAGGATCGTAAGGCAGACGGTACGAGTTCGCCATCACGAGCGGCGTGCGCACTGCGCCGCTGCCCTCGTCAATTGAATTCCCGCCGTGCACCGACCACGTGGCGTCGGTGACAGTCGTGGCATCGTGCTTGTTCGGTTGCGTGGTCATGGGTGCTCCCTAGATCGAGTCTTGAGTAATGATGCGATGCGCGAAGTGAACGTCGGTGCCCAACCGCGAGAGTTCTTCCTGCAGCGCGGCGATCACGCTCGACAGCCCGGCAACATCCACCGGGTCCAGCGCGTCGAGAATGAAGAGCGCAGACGTCGTGCCGTCGGTGAGCTGAGTTCGCCGCCCCTGTCGCCAGTTCCATCGCCGGCAGGTCACTCCGCTAGCGTCACACCACACGACCTCGCCGGCGGGAGGAAATTCAGTCACGTCCTCGCCGCCCGCAGCAGTGTCGAACGCTTCGGATCCAGTCGCGCGGATGAGTCTCGGGGCGCCGTCGTAACGGTCAAGATCCTCTCCCCCAAGCGGCATCTGATGAGCAACCGAGATCGCGTTGTAGATATCCGTCAGTCGGTTCACCCGCGGCAGCCCGTCGACTGCACGCCGAGTCAGCGCTTCCAAGCTATTGCGCGTACGTTGCGGCTTCGCACCAAACGATCGGTATGCTTCCCGCCACGAAGCAATGTGAGCGAGCTCTTCCACGGAAGTGGCAGCAGTCAGTTGCCTCGCCTGTTGCTCGGCCGCCTTGAGCAACGCATCGCTGCGTTCGTCACTCGCGCCGGGCTCAATGCCCGAAACGGCGAGCAGCCCGACCCGGTAGTCCGGGCGCAGCGCGAACACCTCCTCCGAGACTGCAGCCCGGTCCAGATACTGGTTCAATTCCATCGTGGTTCACGAGTCCTTTCTGTCGTCCATCAATGAGAAGATCTGCTTGGAACGGCCGCTCAGCACTAGCATGAGCACCGCGGTCTGATCTCCGAGATTCGTAATCGTCAACTCTGAGATGAGGGGGAGGCTCGCACTGTCGCCGGCGTGCAGAGTCGAACGGGTCGCGCCCACTTCGAGTGCGATGCTTCCTTCCAGTAATTGCACCAAGCCGGAAGCGTCGGTCGAGAAATCGCGAAGCCGGCACGCCTCGTCGCGCTGGAGTGTCCACCTCATGAGGTCGACGTGTGGATGTCGCCCGACGCTTGCGAGCCGTTCACAGATTCCGCCGTTGGGGCCCGTCCAGCGCACCGCAGCTTCCCCCTGATTCACGATCTCTGCCGAGGAGGCTCCCCAATCGCTGAATAGCTCGCTCATCGGAGTGTTGAGCGCCATCCCCAGTCGCGAGAGGACGACAACGCTGCAGTTGGTTGTCCCCTGTTCAATATTGATGAGCGTGCGGCGGGAGACTCCAGCGAGGTCTGCGAGTTGCTCAAGCGTCAAACCAAGCTCGACGCGGCGGGTACGCACGCGCAAGGCGATAATCTCTGTTATCGCGCCTGATTTCCTACCCACGTAATGCATCATAGTGCACGATTTAGCGCATTACTATTCCAAAATTGGCTCAAGTAGCCGCCGAGCCTCTGCTCGAACCGCACGGGTTGCCCACTCGATACGGGTGTGATTCGCACGCGGGTGCTGCCAGTGGATCACCTCGGCAGGGCCCTCCATGTGCGAGGCAAGCGCGAGCTCACCACGCTCCACATGCGGCTGCGCCACCGAGACTGGCACCAGCGCCCACCCCATGCCGAGCAGCAAAGCTTCGAGGAGGAGCTCCGCGCTCTGGACGACAATCTGCGGGGCCCTCCCCAGAACAATGCCGGTCTGCTCTGCATAGTGAGCGTGCGCCGCAACCCGATTCGCGAGTCGCACTGAAGTCTCCGCATCGAGGTTGATGCCATCGGGCCGCGCCAACTCCGGTTTGCAGAACGCACCATAACGAAGTGCCCCCAGTGCTTCTGATACCCAACCGGATGGCGGCTGCGACACTCGAGACAGCAGCGCGTCCGCAACCAGCACATCGTCAGTTCGGTCCCCGTCGAGGATCCTCAGATCTATATCCGTTGGCCGTTCGGCTCGGTGCAGCGCCGCAAGCCAGCTCACGCGCAAATCGGACTCGAGTGCGATTCCGAGCGTCGGATGCGGCCCCGAGCGTGCACCGATACCTAGCTCGGTAAGCGCGTCGTTCTCCAAGCTCTGCGACTGCTCGACGAAGCGCAGCAGCGTCAGGCCCGCTGCAGTCGCACGGACAGGTCTGGTGCGGTGGAGGACGGCGCGCCCTAAATGTTCTTCCAGCGACTTCATTCTTTGACTCACCGCAGATGGCGTGACCCCGAGCATTGTAGCGGCCCGCTCGAACGAACCTTCTTGTGCAATGAGACGCAAGGTGTGCAGCACCTCGCTTGGCAACGGCGAAGCGGAGGTGCGAGTGCCTGCCCCGGTCATGCGACCGCCTTCCACCCTTATGGGACTGAGGGATACAAATGTGCACGATAGTGCATAACTTCCCACCAGACAAGATCACACCGGCCTGCGAGCTCAGTGAGTCTCGGCCAAGAGGAGTTCATTAGATTCATTCGCCTCACCTCATCCAGTTTCGGACCCCCAAGTGCAGTATTATGCTCCCATGACAAGCAACACGGAATCGCTCACTTCGCTGATCGGCACGCGAGTCCGCAACGAGCGGACCGGCCGAGGCTGGACTCTAGATACCCTGGCCACCGCAGCCGGTCTCAGCAGACGAATGCTCGTCAATGTCGAGCAGGGTGCGGTAAACCCGAGTATTGGCACGCTATTAAGACTGAGCGAAGCGCTAGGTATTGGCCTTCCCGCACTCGTGGAGCCCCCCTCGCCCTCAGGCGTCAAAGTGACCCGTGACGGCGAGGGCGCGGTGCTTTGGGAGGGCGCCCATGGTGGCACCGGGGTGCTCGTCGCTGGTAACGCCTCTCCCGATGCCTTCGAACTCTGGGAATGGACGCTTTACCCGTCGGAGATCCACAAGAGCGAGGCGCACTCACCTGCAACGCGTGAGCTTCTGCAGGTTCTCGCAGGGCGGATGCTTGTTACAGTCAGTGGTGATGAGTACTACCTGGAGCGCGGGGACTCGCTCGCCTTCTTCGGAGATGTTGAGCACTCTTACGAGAACACCAGCGGAACCCCGGCGCAGTTCTCTCTAGCGGTTTTCGAACCGGGCACCGGTTCCAATCGCTCGTATAAAGCCGAGCAATGAACACTCAACGCAGAGTTTCAGTGCCGCCGTGGGTGCTCGCCGTCACCGCAATGATGATGATTCAGCTCTGCAACGCACTCTCCGTCGGACTCATTGACGCTGTCGGCGCCGCAGGCGCGGGGTGGCTTCGCCTCCTCATGGGCGCAATTGTGTTTTGGGTGCTGGTGAGGCCGCGCCTCTCGCAGATCAGTCGTTCAGATTTGCTCCCTCTTCTGGGCCTAGGCGTCGCAACAGCGACAATGATGCTGGCTTTCCTCTCGGCTATTGAACGAATCCCTCTCGGCACCGCGGTCGCCATCGAATTTCTCGGCCCGCTTAGCGTCGCCGCCCTGCGGAGTGCTGACAAACGCACCCTCGTTTGGCCAGTACTCGCACTTGTTGGGGTGGTGCTGCTGACCGAGCCGTGGAATGGTGCGATCGACATCGCTGGGGTAGCCTTCGCCGCGATCGCAGGTGTGGGATGGGGTGCGTATGTCGTTCTGACGCAACAGATCGGTGACAGATTTCCAGGGCTCAGTGGATTGTCAATCACGATTCCCATTGCCGCCATCGTCGCCGCGATCTTCGGCGCACCGGGAGTCATTTCGGGCTTCAACTGGTGGGCGCTGCCGCTCGCATTTGCGCTCGCAATTCTGGCTCCGGTAATCCCGTTCGGACTTGAGATGCTCGCCCTGAAGCGAATGACACATACGGCTTTCGGCACCCTGCTCGCACTCGAACCCGCGTTCGGTGTGCTCATCGGCTTAGTGGTGCTGCACCAGACGCCCTCAGTGTGGCAGTTCATCGGCATCGTCCTGGTCGTGACGAGCGGGGCAGCTGCGCAAAGGGGGGGCACTCGGACCTCAAACGCCAGCGCACCTGCGGAATGAATTGGACCGATTCCAGTCACATTCCCGCCGGGTGTCGAGGGTCAATGAGCGGCTGGCAGTTTTCTCCGCATGTACCGGTCGCATTTGCCGCAGTGCTCGCGCTGACGCTGACCGAAGGTCCAGTAAGAAGTGAAAGACGACTCCAAACCGTCATTTTCGGTCAGAAGCGAGCGAGGGCACTTTGAGGGGCCGTAGCGTAAGTGTAATCTTGGGTAGTTCACTAGTCGTTGTGGGTCACGAGAACTACCTCTTCCTACTGAGTGATCGGCGGCACGCTGCCCGAGGCCGCACTCAGCATCTCTCGACCGGCCGTCGACGGCGACTTCGCGGCTGCGCAGGTGGCGACGGTCGTCGACGCCCTCGATCTCACGAAGTAAGAACCGCCCCGGCCCCCACCGACATCGCCGCTCGCTCCGCGCGGAGGTACCCCGCGAAGCCGCCCTGTGTTCGCCCCTCGAGTCGTGCCGACGTCTGCACCGGGGCCGCTTCGGAGTACCGCACCCGCACTCCGCGCGAGTGTTCGAGCCGCCGCACCAGATCGACGTCCTCGTGCTCGGAGAGCGGGGCGAACCCTCCGACGCGCAGATAGGCCGCGGCGCGCAGGCCGAGGTTCGCGCCGTAGATCTCGGTGCGCACGCGTCCCGGTGGGTGCGCGTACGCCCACTCCTCTTGCAGCGTGCGCGGGTACTCATCGGTGTGCGGCACCACATCCCCCAGAACCAGATCCGCCCCTGCGTTGGCGAGCGAGAGCTGCTGCACGAGCCAGTCCGCCGGCACGACCGAGTCGGCGTCCGTATTGGCGATCCACACCCCGCGAACGTCCGTGCCACAGCGCCCCAGCGCGTTCCGCACTCCGGTGGCTCGGCCGATTCCCACGTTCGAGACGCTGACCTCGATGACGCGCACCCCGCGAAACGTCAGAGCTCGCTCGACCGTGCGGTCTGTGCAGGTGTCGGCAACGAGCGTGATCGACACGGAAACCGGGCATCGCGATGCCGCAACACGCACGGCTGACAGGCACGCCTCGATGCGGTCCTCCTCGTTCTTCGCCGGAACCACCACAGCGATGTGCGTGATCATGTCAGCCCCTCGCGCGCCGCGACCGATCGGTCGTCGCAGCCGAAGACCTCGAGCACGAAGTCTTCCTCGGTGTGCGTGACCAATCGGTGCCAGCGCTCTTCGCGCAAGATCGCGTTCACACGGTCACCGCTGAGTCGATGACCCGCCACCGGGTGCCGCCAGTGACACGCGACCAGGAGCCCGTCGGTGGTGAGATGATCCCGAATTTGCGCGCGGATCTCACGCAGCTCGGGCTCGCCCCAGTAGTAGCCGACCTCTGACAGCACGATCAGGTCGAATGGGCCCTCGGGAAAATCTGCGAGCGCATCACGCACCTCGAAGCGCACGTGTGCTAGCGCAGACGTGCTCGCCTCGGCGATCGCGCGTTTCGCGATATCAACCGCGAGCACGGCATCGCAGCGCTCGGCGAGCATCTCAGTCAGGTGCCCCACCGAGCATCCGATCTCCAACGCGTTCGCGAAGCGCTCGCGAGTCAGCGACGCCAGGGTGATGGCGCGCTTGCGCGACTCGTACCAGCGGGTGCGAAAACTCCACGGATCGGCGGAGTTCGCGTACAACGATTCGAAGTAGTCGACACCGAACGCTTCGGTCGATGCAACGAAGGATTCGACCGGCCGGCGGAAGTGCTCGAGGAAGTCGGCTCGCAGCAGTGGCTCTCCCTGCGCGGTTGTCGGCACGCGGACCTGCGAGGCGAAGGCCTCGATTGCCCGCTGTTTGATGCCGGCGTCGATCTCAACCTGGACGAGGTTTTGCCAGGGGGTTGCATCGTGATGGGGCGATGCCCAGTGCCACATCCAGATCGGGTATTCGAGCACGGTGCGCCCACCCGAGTGCCGCACGGCGAGCTGTCCCGTTACCCGATGATCGGGGTGCGCGTCGCCACGCCAGGGTGCCACCAGGAGCGCCCCGGAGGGTGCCGCGTCCAAGATTTCAGCGATCGCCAGTGATACCTCGGCAGCCTGCGCTTCAGCGCGACCGTCGGAGAAGGCGAGCCAGCTCAGCACGATGTCGGGGTGCAGGATCCGCAGCGCCTCCTGCAGCTCCCGCTGTCTAATCGCAGCGAGGTCGTGCACGTCTGCATGCGAGGCCGCGCCGTCGGTGACGCAGATCACGTGCACCGGAATCCCCGCGTCGGCGCACCGGGCAATCAGCCCACCGGCTCCAAGCGTCTCATCATCGGGGTGCGCGGCGAACACGAGCACCGCTGGGTACTGCGTCGGGTCGAACTCCGGGAGTGCGGCGAATCGCGCGTCCTGCTCCCAGATTTCTCGCGACGTGCCCGGTTCTGCCGCGTCGAAGGTCACCACTGCAGGGTCTCCGATTGCAGCAGCAGCGTGCCCTGCGCAGCGTCATCACGCTCGGCATGGTGCTGACGGATGTACAACTGCAGGTCGCTCACGCGCTTGGCATGATCCCGATCCATCGCCAGCGGGGCCGGCCCGAGTGCATGCCCGACACGCCAAATTGCTTCCTCGCAGGTGCGAGCGACGAGGGAGCGCACACGATGCGCCAGCAGCGGGCCGTTCACCTCACGGCGATCGTCGATCGCGTCGGCAGCGTCGTGCAGCGCCAATCGGCACGCATGCAGCAGAGTGTCGAGGGCACCGAGATGCGCCGTGCGATACGGATCGGGCTTCGCGGCCGCGGCACGCTGCAACGCACGTATCAGGCCGATCGCTCCGCCGAACCAGCAGGCCGCAACGCCGATACCGCCCCACCAGAACCCATCGCGTTCGAGATACCAGCTGGGCCCACCCACGGGCGTCGCCCGCACGTTGTCGAATGCGACCGGCCCGCTGGGAATCTCGACGAGCCCGCGCGCCGCCCACGCGCCCTCACGCACATGCACCCCCGAACCGCGCAGGTCGATCGCGAAAAGGCCCGGGCCCGCGTCAGTGGCGGCGGTGACCAGCGCACCGTCGAGCTCAGCCGCGAGCGAGCACCATTGTTTCTCGCCAGAGATCGTCCATCTATCATCAGCCTGTGTTGCGCGAACGGGGTGCGCGCCGCCCTCAGAAGCAAACACGCCCCACACCCCCTCGGGTCGCGGCAGGCTTGCCTGTTCGAAGATCGCACACGCGTCGAGGTGCGGCTCGATCGCTCGCGCAACCGCCAGGTCGGCTGCGGCGAGCGCCGCGAGGTGATCCCACAGCCGTCGCGTCGACCCCAGGCCCGGCGACGGGAACTCGGGTGCGATGCGCTGCGCATGCTCAAGTGCTTCGGCAACGCTTTGCGGTGGGCGATCCTCCATGCCAGTCCCTTCTCTGATTGCGCGGGCAGCTCAGCGCCCCCACACTCCTTATCCTGAGGCCGAGACGCAACACCGACAAGGGGATTGCGTGAGCAGACCCGCGTCCAAGCGACCGTCATGGCACGGCACTCTCCCGCGCCGCTCGAACCGTGTCAACCCCGCTGCCAAACCGGCCGCGCACCCGTAGCGTCGAAGGTGTTCACCGATGAGAGGACATTGTTATGGCAACCAGCACCGCACCCCGTAATCAGCGCCGCGCAGCTCGTGGAGGCTCCGGCGCCGGCCTGACTGACGAGCAGAACGCCGAGAGCGGTTTCCAGGCGTCGCAGCAGCTCAGCGACAATCTGCAGAAGGTGCTCGTCGACCTGATCGAGCTCTCACTGCAAGGCAAGCAGGCGCACTGGAACGTTGTCGGCCAGAACTTCCGCGACACCCACCTGCAGCTCGATGAGATCATCGATGCGGCGCGCGAGTTCGCAGACACCGTCGCCGAGCGCATGCGCGCCCTGCATGCCCTGCCCGACGGCCGCAGCGACAGCGTCGCCGAGACCACGAGCCTCCCCGAGTTTCCGCAGGGCGAGATCGCCACGAAAGAGGTCATCGATCTCATGACAGAGCGACTCGAGGCCACAATCGGCACCTGCCGCGACGTGCACGACGAGGTCGACGAGGAGGATCCGACGAGCGCCGACATCTTGCACGCCGTGCTCGAGCGCCTCGAGCAGCTCTCGTGGATGGTCAGCGCGGAGAACCGCACGCCGAAGAAGAAGTAAGGGGGGCGGATCGGCCTGCGCGCGGCGGCACTCCGCGGGCAGGCGCGTTACACCCGCGACATCCGCGTCGGGGAAGATAGCCCGATGGCTCTCCAGATCTTCCGCGCGGACTTGACTGCCCCACAGCTGCACGCGTTTCTGAACGCGCACCTCGCGGACCTGGCGCCGACGGCGCCGCCTGAGAGCCGGCATGCGCTCGACCTCTCGGCTCTCGGCGCCCCGGGCGTGCAGCTGTGGGTCGGCCACCGTGCCGGGGCACTCGTCGCAACCGGAGCGCTCAGTGCGATTTCAGCGGATCACGAAGAGCTCAAGAGCATGCGCACCGATCCCGCAGTGCGCGGCGAAGGCATCGCCTCGGCGATGCTCGCGCACCTGATCGCTGATGCTCGCAGTCGCGGGGTCGAACAGCTGTCGCTCGAAACGGGCAGCATGGAGTTCTTCGCGCCGGCCCGGAGGCTCTATGCGTCCGCTGGGTTCGTACGGTGCGAGCCGTTCGGGTCGTACAGCCCCGACCCCCACAGCGTGTTCATGACCTTGGAGCTGTGATCCCGACCTGGCCACCGCATCACACGTCGAAGCGATGCGGCAGGGTGTCGCCGCGTTCGCGGTAGGGCACGAAACCCAGAGCGCGGTAGTACGCCAATCCGGCCGCGTTGCTCGCGCCGATGCTGGCGTCGATTGCAGTGAGCCCGGCTTCTCGCGCGGCGCTCAGCGACACGGCGAACAGGCGCCGCCCGAGTCCGCTTCTCCCAGCGTCTGGGCTGATGTGGGTGCCGATGATCCCCCACCCCTCAGCCACCTCGTAGGGGTTGCCCGGCCACGCGCGCTTCAGCGATTGAAACCCCACGACGCGGCCGTGCTGCTCGACTACCGTGCACGCCACCGTGTGCTCAGGCGCGAGGTAGCGCTCGAAGATCAGCGCTTCGGTCACCGGTGCGGTACGCAGGCCGGCGCGGTAGATCGCGTTCTGCACCTCGGCCATCTGGCCGGCATCGGCATCTCGAGCATCGCGGAGTTCGATCATGGAGTTCATGCTGACACGACCGCCCAACGGCCTTCAACCGCCCGGGCACTCGCAGGGACTCCCGCTGCAACACTGGCACGGTGGCGGCCGGAAGTCGGACGCCGAGACGGGCCCGTCCCTGACGAGGAACGGGCCCGACTCATCATCGAACGGCGGCTACTGATCTGCTCCCGTTTTCTTCCGTCGCACCATCACCAGTACGCCGCCTGCAGCTACCAGTAGCAGCGCGACACCTCCGAGCCACCAACCCGACTGGCCACCGGTGCTCGCAAGATCGCCCCGATCAGGAGCCCCGGCTTCGTTCGCGCCGGCAGCCCCACCAGCGCCCCCCGAAGCATTCGCGGCACTGTTCGTCGCATGGTGCTCACCATCGGAACCGCTTCCATCGGCCCCCGCACCAGACGCAGCACCATCGCTCGATGCATCGGTGTTGGCGGCAGCCGCAGTGTTCGCCGCCGCTGCCGATTCGCCCTCCGACGCACCCTGTGCATCAGCAGTCGCATCACCCGGATCATCTCCGATCTCGACGACCGCATCGCGGTAAGCAGTCAACGACACCGGCCCCATCAAACCAGTGCGCTGCCAGGCCTGACCTTGATAATTGCTGTCTCCGGTCGACCGCACGGCGTTGAACATCGTCGTCGCGACGCGCACCTCGAGCGTGTTCTCGCCGGCGCGAAGATACTCACCGAGATCGATGGACGAGCGGTCCGCCTGGTCCACGGCGACTGCTGCTCCGTTGACCGTCACGGAAGCAGTATCGAGCACATCCCCCAGGCTCAAGGTCAGCCCGTCACGCTCCGCCCAGGACTCGGGCAGCGCAAACGACGTGCGATAGGTGCCGAGGCCGGAGGAACGCGAGAGATCGACATCACCGGCGATGTCGAGCCAAGACGGCAAGCGGCCGTTTTCACCGACCTTCAATTCGATTGCCGGTTGGTCTATTTTCTTGGTGTGCGAAGCGGTCATGCCGATCGCGTCGTCAGCAGGCCCCCAGGTCTCGGCTTCGAGCGACCAGGAGGTCAGTGCGGGGGCCTGAACAACGCCGGATACCTCGGTCTCGACGACGGTTCCATCGGCGAGCGTCGTTTCATAGGTGCCGTCCTGCTCCACACGGACCTCAAGACCCTTGCCGGCGCTGAGTACTTCCGCAGAGCTTGCGATCGCGTGCGTGTGCGGCACGGCCACGAGCGGTTCAGCGGTGAGCGCGATGATCTCCGCATCGTGCGCGCCGACTTCGACCGGAAGCGTGACCGAGCCACCGTTGTCCGTGAATCTCGCAATCGGCTCGATCTCACCGGTCCACGGGTCCAGGCGCACCGGGGTGCCACTGCCGCTGATCGTGAGATCTTGAGAGACCGCAGTGCCGCTCCGGTTGTACACGTAGGTGAAGGTTGAGCTGTCGGCGGCACGGGTGACGAACCCCAGCGCAGACATCGGTTCAGCGGGTGCGACCGCTGGGATGATGCCAGCCTCTGCGAGCGCTTCGGGAAGCGCGTCAGCCTGAGCCACATGCACCACCGTCGGTTGGGTCATCAACGTATCGATGACCGAAGTGAGAAGCGACGCGTCTGCGCCCAACCCGGTCGACGCCGATGGCGCATCTCCGACGACAAAGACTCGAAGTCCCTGTTGCGCAAGGCGCGCAAGATCTTGGGCGCCGGCAAGAGAGATCGTGCGCTGGTTGTTCAGCACAACCGCGTTATAAGCCGACTGGTTTTCGAACAAACCTCCGTTCTGACTCGGAGCCAGACCAGGATCGGATAAGAATTCCGGATCGACGTATTCGTAGGTGAAGCCAGCCTGCGACAGCGCCGAGTCAGTGCCGAAGAAGTGCTGATCGGGCTGCTGCGGGCTGACTGAAGAACCCGCCAGCCCCAGATCCTCGTAGTAGACGCCGAGATCGAGCTGAGCACGCCCCTGTCGCAACACCAACTGGGTCCGCGCGAGCGCTTCGTTCACCTTCGCATTGTCCTCCCAGTTCGCCTGCCGCGGTCCGAAGACATCGTTGACGTTGAGCTGCCCATAGAAATCCCACGGCTGATAGCCGGGCCAGGTACCGCCATCACGGCCAGCGATGCCCGTGCCAGTGGGCGCATCAGGGTAGGCGTATCCGTGCCAGACGAGTTGGTTGACGCCTCCCGCGTAGCTCTTGTACACGCTGTCGAGCAACCCCTGCGATCGGGCCCCGCCGAGCGAGTCTGCCGGGCTCGGGTCGCTGAACTGCCCGCCGATGTTCGCGCCAGCCATGCTCGAACGGTACCCGCCGAGGAAGACGGCGCAGCATTCCACTGAAACCAGGTTCTTCCCGGTAAGGTGGGCGCCGCTCGCGACAACGCGGTAATCCTGCTCAGCACCGGAGGAGTTTGGGCTTCCGAAGTTGAGCGATTCGCCTTCAGGAATGCCGGCGACCGCAGAGGCCTGCGATGTCGAGGTCGGTAATCCGTACGACTGCGCGCGATAGTTCAGACCGTGGCCATCGGCCCAGGCCTGCAATGTCCGCACGTACCCGTCGATGTACAGGTCGCTCACCGTTTTTCGGTAGTCCTCACGTGCCTGCACGCCCACTCCCGATAGCTCGAACGCTGGCGCGTGTGTGCCCTGCGCACCGATTCCTGCGAGTGCGGGCAACACCTGCGCGATGTCGTAACCGCGCGCATCGGAGAACCGCTGCGGCAGATCCCAGGTCCATTTTTGGCTGTCACCCAGTTCGAGCGAATCTTCGAAAATCGATCCCCCGCCGATCTTCGCGAGATTCGCACGCACGGCATCGGTAAGCACCGATGCGTCCCAGAAGTCGGCTTGAATCTGCGCGCCAGCGGCGCTCAGATGGTCGGGCACATAGTTCGGCTGCGTCGCCGTGTACCCGTTGCTCTGCGCGACGACACCGGATGCCGTTTGCTGAAAGTCGATGACGACCCAGGGCGCATCCCCCGCCGGCGCGGTGAAATCGAATGCTCCGTCGACCACCGCCGCCGTCACATCTTGCACCGATTCGGGCACCAGCCCGATCGGGGCACCCGATTCGGTACAGCTTGCCGAGCACTGCGCGACGACCGTACGCACCCGAGTGGTGCGTGCGCTATTCGTCAGCGTTTCGCCGGCTGTATGCGCCTGCGTGAGCGGGGCAACGGTCACGGTGAGCGGAGATGCGAGCCGATCGCCGACCGCCGAAATCTCGACACGCTCTGCCCGCTCGGCGGTGCCGACGGTGACGGTATCCCCGGCCGCGAGCCCGCCGAGGCTGGCAACGGTCAGCTCGGTCTGCCCCGCAGCAGCATCAGCAGTCAGCTGCGTCTTGACCTGCGGTGACGCGACAGTGGGAGCCGGCAGCGCCCCCGTTCGACTTGCGCCTGCCCCCACGGTTTCCCAGCCGAACAGCAGCTGCTGTTCGGCCTCGGGCTGGTTGAAACTGCTCAATGTTGGAACAGTCGCCGGGTAGTGCGGACCGAGGTTCTGGTCCACCTGCAATCCGAGATCCGCGGCTTTCGCAGTGATGACCTCCATCTTGTGCGCCCAGGCGGGCGTGCCCCATCCATACTCGGCGAGAAACGCATCGGTCTGATGCTCAGCACCGGCGACGACAAACGGTGCGACTTCCACGCCCCCGGCTCCCGAAGCCGCGATATCTTCGAGCTGAGCTTCGAGCACCGCATCTTCGGTGTATGCCAACGGCATCCACCACCGATACAGCGGTCGCACATTCATGGGCGGCTCTGCGAAGCTCGCCGCCGACACAGAGCTCCCGGCCAGTGCAGGCACTGGTTCCTCTGCGTGCGCCGGAACCATAACCGCCACCATCGGCAGGACCATGACGCCCGCGAGCACTGCCGTCGCCCCCAGCCGAGTCGCGCGTCGAAAAACGGTCACTGCAAATCCCTTCATCGTTGAACAGGTCGGCGAACCGCCGCGAATCGCCCTCGCGCATCGGCGACCGCGCACGCATCATCGTGCGCGTTTGAAACGATTCAGAAGTGAGGATAGCGTCACTATTGCGCTCAGCGCAATACACTGTTGCACGCGAACGCCGTGCGTCCCGCCGACCGCACGCTGCGTTCAGGGAGAAACGACCGACTCGGCCCTCGGCTGGATCGTGGACTCGAAGCTGTGCGCTCCTGCTGCGAACGCGGTCAGCATTCGGGCAAACTCAGCGGCCTCATGCGAATCCCAGCCGCTCAGCTCTGCAGCGATGTGCTTTCGCGAGTACTCGAGGACGCGCGCTCCGCACGTGCGGCCCTCATCGGTCAGCGCGATGACCGATGAGCGGCCATCGGTCGGATCGGCTGCCTGTGCCACGAGCCCGACATCGAGGAGCCTGCGCACGACTTTCGTCATTCCTGATGGGGCAAATCCCAGCACCGCCGCGAGCCGCGACGGCGGTGCAGCACCGTGATACACCAGGTGGTCGAAGACTGCGAAGGCGCTGTGATCCGAATCGTCAAAACCGACCTCGCGCATAATGTCCGATTGCACGACCCGACTTCGTGCACGCTCGACGATCACGGCGAGCGCATCCATGACCGGCTCAGCTCCGGGCACGTGAACCGCTGTGAAATCGAGCAGCGCCGCATCGCTGAGTTCTCGCTCGTTCGGTCTGGGCATTTCGTCTCCCGACGCATCGGTGCACGAGCCTCGCTGGCTCCTCTGTGCATCTTATCGACGCACGAATCCACCACGGTGCTTCGACGAACGACTCCGTCCGCATCACCGTCGCGAACTCCCCGCTCAGGAGCGCGGCCGTCAGTGCGACGACCGCCGCCGGGCGCTCCCTGCAGCGACGCTACTTCGTGAACGTGTCCTTGACGTCCTCCGCAGCCTTGTTCACCTGAGCTTTGGCCTGGTCGACCCTGCCCTCGGCGGCGACCTTGTCGTTGTCGGTCGCGTTGCCGATCGCTTCCTTCGCCATGCCGGTGAGATCCTGCCCGGCGTTCTTGATCTTGTCGTCGAGTCCCATGAGAGGATTCCTTTCTTGTGGTGAACTCACTCGCGGAGTTGAGTGAGGAGTTAGTGCACGCGCCGCTCGTCTCGAGCGAGACGAGCGCGCAATCCGGTGTGTATCGAAATGAAGGTGTCGAGCTGTTCGCCCGTGAGCGTCTCGAGATTCTCGACGAGCCGGTCGGCGAGAGTAGCGATGTGGCACGGGCTCGTGTTCTGCCGAGGCGTGATCGCAACGTGCAGAACGGGGCGACCGCGCACCTCGCTGGCAGTCACACGACTCGACAACATCTCGTCATGATCGTCGATGGCTTGCTTCACCGCCGACGCTGCAAAGCCCTCGGTCACGATGATGCGGCCGCCCTCGTGCTCCTCTGCCGCGGCCTGCAGGGTCGTGCGCCGCCGCCCGCGAATCGTGCGCGCCACGAGCAGCACCAGCAGCACGGCTAGGAGCACCAGTGAGTGCCGCGACGAGCGCCAGAGCGACCCACGCGAGGTTCGTGCCCGCGATCGCGGTGGCATCCCACGTCTCGGCGATCCACCCCTGCGCATCCGTGCCGAGACTCTTCCACGCATCCGCCGTTTGCGGCACGGCGGCCGATGCGATGAGCAGAGCCCCGATCGCGAGGAGAATGGCTCCCAGCACAAAGAGCAGGGTGCGGTTCACACCCCGATTCGTCTGATTCATGACGCGGCCCCGTGTCTCTGCTTGACGTGCACCGTGACCCGAGGCTTCGGATGCAGTCGGTAGCTTTCGAGCTCTGCGTCGATCACGGCTCTCACGCGTTCGTTCTCGATCTCGATCTCGATCTCGATGCCATCTTCGGGGCTCACGGCCACATCGACCAGGCGATGCCCGACGCCGACGCGCACACGATCACGGGCAACGAAGAGCTCGTCGCTGACTCGTTGCGCAATCGCCGCAGCAATGACGCCGTCGTCGACGACCACGGCACGGCGCTCACCTCCTTGCAGCTCGTGTTTGGCAAGGCGACCCGGAGCCACGGCCAGCACCAGACAGACATTGCCGAAGAGCGCGATGACCACGCCGGTCGCGATGGTGACGCCAGCTGGCACCTCGGCCGGCAGGCCGACCGCCCACCCGAACGCAGCTGCTGGGCAGAGCAGCAGGGCGGGTTGCCCCGCGAGACTCAAGATGATCATCGCAACCGTTCGCGGTGAGTGCGTCTCGCGGCGAACGACGCGGCGCAATGCACTGGTACTCATCGCACCCTCCTCTGTTTCGGTATCCGGGCTCCATCAATGGTGAGGTTCACGCGCGACACCGGACGGCCCAGCGACGCCTCGGCTGTGCGAGCCACCTGCTGCTGCACCGCCTGCGCGAGCTCGATGACTGACGGGCTCCGTATCACGGCATCCGAATCGCTCAGCGCGGGCACCGGCAACGGTATGCGGGCATTGATCACGACACCGTCGGCCGAAGCGACGGCGTTGACGCGGACGTCACGCGACCCGCTGTGCACGGCGGGCGCGACGACGTGAGTCGCCACTTTCTGCAGGACGCCGTCGAGAACGGTGATGCGACCTGGCACGTCACGGGTACCCGGCGCGTCGACTGAGCGACGTACGCTGGGTGCGACACCTTCGGTGCCGAGCGGTCGACGCTCGGGCGCGGAGTGGCTCCCCGCGTACCAGCCTCACCGGGGTGCGCAGCAACGGCCTCTGCAACGTCTGCGTGGGTCGCATCAACGGTGTGCTTCTGGTTCTCGGTCATGGGGTGCTCCATTCTTTCTGTCAGAGTGCCCCGGATCGTGCGGGGTCGAGCTCATCGTGAGTTCTGTCTCTAAGAGACCGCAAGTTCGAAAAATGTCACAGAGAACTTCACACCTTTTGAGCCCCGCCGCACCCGTGTCTTCAGCGAGCCGAAAAGAGCACCGGCCCGAAGGGATTGGCACTCTTGCGGCGCGTGGGAGCGCCTCTGCGAGGGGCGCAGATCTGACACAGCACCGGGCCGCTTTGATAAAATATGTAGACCGGTCTATTTTTGATGCATGACTGCAAAAGGTGACCAAACGAAATCGCGCATGGCCGAGTCGATGTTGCAACTGATCCAGCGGCAGGGATACTCGGGCACCGGAATCACCGAGGTTTCAGAGCACGCCGACGCCCCGAAAGGTTCCCTGTACTTTCACTTCCCCGACGGCAAAGAAGGCATTGGGCTGGCGGCAGTGCACCTCGCGGCAACGCAGTTCACCGAGTTGATCGCCGAAGCCCTCGGGTCGTCCGATGGCCCCGCGTCTGCACTGCAGTTCGCCATCGAGGCGCTCAGTCGTCTCGTGTCCGACAGCGATTACCAGCTGGGATGCCCAGTTTCGGTCGTCACTCTTGAGATGGGTGGCGCGAGCGAGGGCCTGCGCGATGCATGCGCGTCTGCGTTTACGTCGTGGACCGATCCGATTTCCGACATGCTGACGCGCGAAGGCTTCAGGCGCGCCGACGCCACGAACCTCGCGACCGTCATTATCGCCTCGATCGAAGGAGCGGTGATCATGGCTCGCGCATCGCGCAGCACGCAACCGCTCGATGCCGCAGCAGCGGTGCTGACGCGCCTCGTCGAGCCAGGCACCGCCGTGGGAGCCACTGCATGAGTACCACCCTTCATTCTCGACACGCCTTGGTCTTCGGCGCATCAGGGCTTGTCGGCAGACATGTGGTTCTGGCACTCAGCACGGCAGGAGTGCGCGTGACGGCTGCCGTGCGCAGCGCCGCGTCTGCGGATCGCCTGATGCAGTGGCTCGCCGACCATGGCCTGCGCGAGCACGTGGGCACGGTGTTGGTGGATTTCTCGTCGACTCCGGTGGTGCACGACGAAGCGGCAGCGCGCTCCCGCGTCACAGAGATCTACAACTGCGCGGGCGTGTATCGCTTCGGCATGACAGCCAGTGAAGCGAGAAACGCCAACGTGGGAATCGTGGAGCGAATCGTCGATTTCGCCGCCGGGCTCCCCGCCCTCACGCGCCTCGTTCACGTGTCTGGATACCGCGTCGGCGGCCAAGACCCCGCGTCGGTTCCCTGGCCCGAGCACTACCGCGCGGATTTGTACCAGCGCCTCGGGGCGTATGAAGCATCGAAAATGGAATCAGATGCGGTGCTTCAAGCCCGCGCACTCCAGCACAACGTGCCGTTCACCGTCGTCAATCCGTCCAGCGTCATCGGTGACAGCGTGACGGGTGAGACCGACCAGTTGATCGGACTCGCCACCACGTTGCAGCAAATCTGGAATGGCAGAGTAGCGGCACTTCCCGGAAACGCCTCGACCTTCCTCCCCGTGGTGACTGTGGACTACCTCGCCGAGTTCATGATCGCGGCGGCCGTTGATCCGCTCGCCGCCAATGAGTCGTACTGGGTGCTCGATGACCGCACACCGCCACTGTCCGCCCTGCTCCGAGACCTCGCGATTCACGTGGGCGTGACTCCCCCGCGGCTCCGAATTCCGGTGGGGGTGATCACCAGACTCCCGAGGTGGATCACCGGCGCCGACCCCGAGACGCTCTCTTTCCTTTCGTCTGACACGTATCCCACTCGCACCGCGAACGAGTTGGCGCAACGTCACGGGCTGCGACAGCCCGATGTTACGGAATCATTGCGCCGCTGGGCCGACTACCTCGTCGCCCACCGTTTCGACTTACCAGGCCGGAGTGCACGCCGGTTCATCTCCCCCGGCGGGACGCGCACCTTCACCGCTGGTCCCCCTGATGCCTCGCGCTTGATTTTGCCAGGCCTCCCGCTCAACGCGGAAACGTGGGAGCCGATCGCTGCGTCACTGGATGCTCGAGTCGTCGATCTGCCCGGGATGGGGCTCAGCAACGGCGCCCCCGTGCGCGATTGGGACGCGTGGACGTCTGGGCTGATCGAGGATCATCCGGTCGACCTGATCGGGCACTCTCTGGGCGCCGCCGCCGCGGTGATCGCCGCGCACCGGCACCTCGCAAGCGTACGGTCGCTCACGCTCGTCGCGCCGTTCTTTCTGCAGCACTCTCGTCGCCTCTCTCCCGTGCGTCGACGGCTGATTCGCGCGTTCCTTCGGCACGCTCGACCGACCTGGCTCGCACGCGCACTCACAGGCAATCAGGCCCTCTCCAAGCCACTCGCGTCGTCTGCCTCGGACCTCAGGCGACACGGCGCACGATCTGCCTCCGAATATCTTGCCGCCGCGTCATCATCGGCCTGGCGACGCGAGCTCCGCGCGATGCTCAACTCATACGGCGGGCCGATCCACATCATTTATGGAGAGCTGGATCCCCTGGCATCCGACCTCACCGCATCTCTCGATGCCCGGTCCATCTCCTCAATCCCCGGGGCCGGCCACTACCCGAACTTGACCCATCCGGCCGAGCTCCGAGCGCTGCTCGAGCGCTGGCACTCTCCGTACGAGAGTGCTAAAATCAGTACCGGGTCAAGCGACCCCGCATGACCCTCACTCGCATCGCGAAAGGAGAATCATCATGACAAATTCGTTCGATATCTTGGGCCAGCTCGATCGCATCACCTCGAGCGTGTTCGACACGGCCAGGTCGCCCCGCCTCATGCCGGTTGACCTCTTCCGCGAGGGAGATCAATACGTGCTCAGCGCTGATCTTCCCGGCATCGATCCGGATTCAGTCGACCTCGACGTCGACGGCCAGCTCCTCACCATCCGAGCTGAGCGACTTGCGCCGGCGAGCGAGAACGTGAAGTGGCTGGCGCACGAGCGACCACACGGCACCTACGTGCGTCAATTCACACTCGGGGATGGAGTCGATGTGGAGAAGATCACCGCGAACTACGAGCACGGCGTGCTCTCGGTGATCGTCCCGATGGCGGAACGTGCTAAGCCCCGGAAGATCCGGGTCGGCGCCTCGACCGAGCAGCGGGCCGTCAGCGCCTGATCGGAATTGCCTCGTGCTCCACGTTCACTGAGGAGGTCGGCGGCGCAGAGGTGAGCCCCGCCCAGGGCTGGGGAGGGTCGGCGTGCATTGCCGATCCTCCCCGGCGCGTTCCCGCAAGACCCCCTCCCCTTCGCATCGCCCCAAACCGCATGTCGTCGCGCCACAATAGAGTGCAGGGGAAAGCGCGAAGATGCTCGACGTCGTTGACGCGGCAATCGCCGAAAGTGGGGAGAACGAAGATGTCAGTTTCACGACCGGGGCGCCTGTGGTCGGCGCTCATGGCCAGCGCGGCGATTGCCGGGTCCGTCGTGCTGAGCGGATGCGGAATCGTGCCGAGTTTTCTTTCAGACGAAAACTCCGCGGGCAGCTCCGATGCGCGCGCCGCCACTGAAGACCGTCAAGACCCAGCAGCGCAGCAACGGTTTTTTGACAACGCGGTGCTCATGATCCCGATGGTCACGAGCTTCGACCCCACGTCGACCTGGGCGTCGCTTGAGTTGGCCGCTTGGGACGACGCCGATCCGTCAGCTCGCGACACGATCGTGACCATGGGGCTCGATGCCTGCGAACGGGCGGATAACGCGACTGACGCAGCAGAGCTCTCGGACCCGGCCATGACGTGGCTCGCCGCACGGTTCCTCTGCGAAGAGCACCGCGATGCCGCCGACAGCTTCCTCTCGAACAACGCGAGCATTTCGCCCACGCACACGATGGCCGATCTCTTCGAGTTGGCCATCGTGCAAGAGGATGCAACCGCCGACGACCTCCTCGATGCCAATACCGTGTGCATCGGCGCGCTCGCACTTGCGTGGGAGGTCCATGCGGGCTTCACGCCTGACGCGACCTGTTGGCTTATCCGCGTGCAATCCGTCGAGGAAACCGGGGGCAATGCGGAGTACCTCTCGCTCTTCGAAGGCGGCGGTGACGCCGAGCAGGCCGCAGTAGATGCCCGCTTCGGTGAACTCGCGGAAGCGTCCGGGGCGACGCCGAACGCCCTTTCGGACCTGCTCGACGGAATGGAGTGACGCAGGCGTCATCGATCACATCGATCGCGGGTTGACCACGGTCACCTGCGAGAGCGCGGCTTGGATCAGCTGAAGCCTGACCAACAACGCGTCGGGTGCTTCGATCACTTGGAGCTCGTCGCGCTCTTCGCCGATGGCGGGTAAGAGCGCGCAGACCACGGCCAACCACGTGCGTAAGCTGCGGAGCGCCCTCTGCCGAGCGCATCGAACGTACCGCTTTTGTTCGAGCGCACCAGCACTCTGGGCATGCACTCGAGAGAAACCGGTGCGCTCGGCGCTCGGCGCATAACATGCGTCGAGTTGATCGGCGACTTGACGCGCTCCACCTAAGCCAGGCTAGGCTTACCTTCATCGGAGGAACGCTCCGAGTGTTCTGATGGAGTTGTCATGCCCGCCACACCCCGCGCCGTTCGCGTCGAGATGCACGATCTCCGAGTACGCACTCTCTTCGTCACGAAGACCGAACGCATCGGGCCGCGCATGCAGCGCATCACGCTGAACGGCGAGCAGCTCGAGCCCGGTTTTCCGGCACCCGCGTTCGCCGCCGCCGATCACGTGAAGATCGTGCTGCCCGACCCGCAAAGCGGCGAGGTGCCGGTGCCCGGCCTCTCCGATGATGGTCGGCTCGTGCGACTCCAGGAGATCCCGACGCCCGTGCGCGATTACACCGTGCGCGCCGTGAGCCCCGACGGACTCGTCATCGATTTCGTACTGCACGAGCATGGCCCCGCGGGCAGCTGGGCCGCACAGGCGGCGGTCGGATCGCCGCTCGGCGTCCTCGGCCCGCGCGGCTCGCACATCTACCCCGACGGCTACGCGCACTACGTGCTGATCGCCGACGAAACCGCGCTCCCCGCCGTCGGCCGCTGGCTCGATGAGCCGGGTTGGGCCGCGCGAGTCGAGGTGCACGCCCTGGTGCAGAGCGCCGACGAATACCCGCTGCCGCCGCGCGACCACACCACCGTTACGCACCACGTGCATGCGCTGGGACGCGCCCGCACGACCGTGCTCGAACAGCTCACTCACGACCTTGAGCTCACCGATGACACGTTCGTCTGGGCGGCCGGCGAGGCCGACAGCTTGAAGCCCCTCCGTCGCGCCCTCAAAGCGCGCGGCTTGCACCGCGACCAGTACGAGGTCGACGGGTATTGGCGGCAGGGCACCGTGAACCTCGACCACCACATCGTCGACGACGACGACTGAGCACCACCCGCAGTACACCCCAGAGAAAGTCGACGAATGAAGCGAACACCCCTGTCCATCGCCGCCCTGCTCGCCGCGACGGCGCTCGCCCTGACCGGTTGCTCGACTTCGGGCTCGGCGAGCGACAACGCCGACGCACCGGCATCCGCCTCCGCGGGCGAGTGGCCGCGCACCATCGAGCACGAGGCGGGAACGACGGTCATCCCCGCGATGCCCGAAAACATCGTCTCGACGTCGATCACGCTCACCGGCAGCCTGCTCGCCATCGATGCACCGGTCACGGCGACCGCCACCACGACGCCCAGCGAGATCACCGACGCCGATGGCTTCTTCAGCCAGTGGGCGGATGTCGCGTCTGAACGCGGCGTCGAATCGCTCTACCCCAACCTCGAGTTCGATGAAGAGGCCGTCTTGGCGGCCGATCCCGATCTGATCATCGTCTCGGCGAGCGGCGCTGACTCCACCGTCGATCAGTACGACGCGCTCTCGGCGATCGCTCCGACCATCGTGCTGAACTACGGCGACAAGACCTGGCAAGACCTGGCGGCCGAACTCGGCGAGGCCACCGGCCACGAAGACGATGCGACTGCCGTGGTGCAGGGCTTCGACGACCACGTCGCCGAGGTCGCCGACGCAATCACCGTGCCCGAGGGCACCGCGAACGCGATCGTCTGGAACGGCACCGAGAACCCCACGGCATTCGCCAAGCCCGGCAGCTCGCACGCCGACCTGCTCGAGTCGCTCGGATTCTCGATCGAAGGTGCCTCAGATGACCTCGACACCAGCGAGCAGGCGCGCGACGATTTCGCGTTCCTGGCAGTTGAGAACGTGACGAGCGCGCTGACCGGCGAGGTCGTGTTCCTGATCTCGGGCGGCGACTCGAGCGAGGCCGACCTCCTGAGCACGCCGGTGCTCGCGACCACTCCAGCGATCGCCGCCAAGCAGGTCTACCCGCTCGGCCCGGATTCGTTCCGCATCGACTATTACAGCGCGTCCGAGATCGTCGACCTGGTCGCCGCCGACTTCGCGTGACCAGCAGCACCACCGCCCCGTCGGCCCTGCGCCGGCGGGGCACCCCGCGCGAATCGGCAGGTGTACACGGGGAGCCGGTCACGGCATCTCCCGGTCGCGCAGGCGGCCCGTCCGCCTCCGCCTCGACGCGACGATCACGACGCCGCAAGTTGGTGCTCGCGCTGGCCCTCGGCGTCGGCGCGCTCGCGGTACTCGCGGTACTGAGCGTGTTCGTCGGCACCCGGCCCCTCGCCCCGAGCGAGGTCTGGCAGGCGATCATCGCGCCCGATCCCACGAACGGGGTGCACCTGGTCGTCACCGAGTTGCGTCTGCCGCGCACAGCCCTGGCGATTCTCGTGGGAGCCGCCCTGGGCGTGGCCGGCACGATCATGCAGGCGCTGACCCGCAACCCGCTCGCAGAGCCCGGCATTCTGGGTGTGAACGCGGGCGCGGCAGCGGCGACGGCCACCGGCATCGGGCTCTTCGGCGGATCCCTCGGCACGTTCGGCCTGATCGGGTTCTCCTTTCTCGGCGCGGCGCTCGCCTCCGTCGCCGTGGCGGGGCTCGGCGGCATCTTCCGGCGAGGAGCGGACCCGGTGCGGCTCGTGCTCGCCGGCGCGGCACTCGCCGTGACCCTCGGCGCGTACACCCAAGCGCTGCTCATCAACTTCCCCGAGGTGTTCGACTCGTTCCGGCACTGGGCCGTCGGCTCGGTGCAGGGCCGCGACGGCACCCTCGTGCTTCCGGCAACCCTGCTGATCGTGCCGGCGATCATCGTCGCCGCACTGCTCGGTCGCCAGTTCAACGCGACAGCGCTCGGCAGCGATCTCGGTCGCACACTCGGTGCCGATCCTCGTCGCACGCTGTGGGCCGGAGCCGTACTGCTGGTGCTGCTCGCGGGGACCGCGACCGCGGTCGCGGGGCCGATCGCTTTCGTCGGCCTCACCGCACCATTGGCCGTGCGCTTGCTCGTGGGTCCCGACTACCGCTGGATCATCCCGTTGTCGGCCGTCTACGCTGCGGTGCTCGTGATCGGCGCCGACATCATCGGCCGCATCCTGCTGCCACCCACCGAATTGGAGACCTCGATCGTGACCGCACTGATCGGTGCACCCGTGTTCATCCTGCTCGCCCGGCGCCGACGGCTGATGCGCCTGTGAACGCGCCCCTCACCGCATTGCCGAAGAGTAGGGCGAGACGCTCCCCTGCGATGAGCAGCTGGCGCAGCCGCGGCGACTCCGTTTCGCTGCGCTGGCATCGACGCACCCTGCGGGTCACCATCGTGCTCGCCCTGTGCCTGGTGCCGCTGGGCGTCGCCGTGATGATGACCGGCAGCTTCACGGTCGACTGGGCCGCCTTCTGGGCTGCGGTCTCCGGAGACGGCGACCCCAAGGTGCTGCGTGTACTCGAGGGGATTCGGCTGCCGAGGTACGTCGGCGGCATCGTCGTGGGCGCCGCGCTCGGACTGAGCGGCGCGGTCTTCCAGACGATCTCCCGCAATCCGCTCGGCTCTCCCGACATCATCGGCTTCGTCACGGGTGCGGCGACCGGTGCAATCGTCGCCATCCTGGTCTTCGAGGCCCCCGCACTGATGGTCTCGGCCGCCGCCGTTGTCTCCGGTGTCTTCACCGCGGTGATCGTGGCGCTCCTGACCGCCGGCCGTCGCGGCCAGGCATCCGCTGGCGGCTACCGCCTGATTCTCGTCGGCATCGGCGTCGGCGCATTGCTGGCCGCCCTCAACGACCTCCTCCTCACCCGCAGCCAGCGCGACGATGCCATCGCGGCGCAAATCTGGCTCGTGGGCACGCTCAACGCGCGGGGGTGGGACGAGGTACTGCCCACCGTGATCGCGATCATCGTGCTGGTGCCGATCCTGCTCGTCTCACGACACGGGCTCGCGGCGCTCGAACTCGGCGACGACATGGCCCGCCAAACCGGCGCGGCGGTGGGAGCCATTCGGTTGACGACCGTGGCAATCGCCGTCGCATTGGCGGCCTTCGCCACCGCCACGGCCGGCCCGATCTCGTTCGTGGCGCTGGCCGCACCGCAACTCATCGCCCGCATCTCGCGCTCGCCCTCCCTACCGCTGCTCGGCTCCGCGGTGATGGGCGCCGTGCTGCTGGTCACGGCCGATCTCTTCTCGCAGTATCTGCCGTTCTCGCTCTCGGCGCCGGTCGGGCTCGTCACCGGCGTGCTGGGCGGCGGGTACCTGCTCTGGATGCTCTCGCGAGGGCGTTAGGCGATCCGGATCGCCTCCCCTCTTCTCTCCCTTCCCGTGAAAGGCTGTCTCGTGTCTCCCACCCCCGCCGATTCCCGGCTCGTCGCCGATTCTCTCCGGCTCGCCTACGAGGGGCGAACGGTCGTCGACGAGCTCGAACTGAGCATTCCCGATGGCGGTTTCACCGTGATCGTCGGGCCGAACGCCTGCGGCAAATCCACGCTGCTGCGTGCACTCGCGCGGTTGCTGAAACCGGAGCGCGGCGAAGTGCGGCTAGACGGTCGCCCGATCGAGGATTACCGTGCCAAGGAAGCCGGGCGATTGCTCGCCCTGCTGCCCCAGCAGGTCGTTGCGCCGGATGGCATCGCCGTGGCCGATCTCGTCGCCCGCGGGCGCTTTCCGCATCAGAAGCTGCTGCGCCAATGGTCGGTCGACGATGAGCGTGCCGTTGACCGGGCCCTGGAGGTCACCGGTGTCGACGACCTCGCCGACCGCAGCCTCGATGAGCTCTCGGGCGGCCAGCGACAGCGTGTGCTGCTCGCCATGGTGCTGGCCCAAGAGACGGATCTGCTGCTGCTCGACGAGCCCACCACGTTTCTCGACCTCGCCCATCAGATCGAGGTGCTCGAACTCGTCAGCGAACTGCACCGCGCGGGCCGCACCGTGGTCACCGTGCTGCACGACATCAATCAGGCCTGCCGGTACGCCACGCACCTCGTGGCGATGCGCGATGGCGCGATCGTCGCCGAGGGGCCGCCGGCCGAGCTCATGACCGAGGAGCTCATCGAGCGCGTGTTCGGGCTGCGCGCCTCGGTCGTCAGCGATCCGATCACCGGTACGCCGATGGTGGTGCCCCTCGCCGGCCGAGCGGCGTTGGCCGCATGAGCGCGCGCAGGGAGGGCGAGGCACCCATCCGCGCTGAATCGACGATCTGGCGACGGGTGCTCGCCGGCGAATCCCCCGATCTCGTCTCGCCGGTGTGGCCGGCCTTCGGCGAACGTGTCGAGCTCAACGGAAGGGCCCACCGCGAAGTCGCGTTCGTGGCCGAAGCCGAGCGGGTCGACGACCGGGTGATGATCCATCTGAACGGCACGACCGACGCCCACCGCACCGACATTCGGCCGGCAGTGCTCGATGCGGTGCCCGGCAGCTCCGTACGGGTGATCGACTACCTCCTCCCCGAAGATCTCATCGCGAGCTATCGCTTTGTCTCGCTCCCCGCTGCTGAGCTGCCCGACGACGTGGGCGCGACGCGCGCGGGATGGCTGCGCGTGCACGACGCGGGAGCTCCCGACCCACGCAACCCGCGCCGGCTGCCCAACCCGCTCGGCCGCTGGTCATCGGTGCTGGTCGCCCCCGGCACCGTCGAGCACCCGGCGTGGGCCGCGGGGCCGGATCCGACCGCGCGCATCGACGAGACCGCGCTCGCACTCGGTGGTGACTTCGCCGACCGCACCGCCACCGTGTTCACGCTCACCGGGCCGCAGCGTGAGACCGATTCACGGGTGCTCGTGCTGCTCGATGGCGAGAACTGGCAACGGGTCGGCATCCGTGAGGCGCTCGCGCACCCTGCGGCGAGCAACGCTCCGAACACCGTCGTGCTGGTTCCCTCGGGCACGCTTGAGCAACGATCGGCGGTGCTGCCGCATCCGGATCGCGTCGCCGACCTGTTCTCAGCGGTACTGGCCGCACTGCGCACCCACGCTTCTTCCCTGCGCGGCTCCGCAATGCCGACCCCCGATCGCACCATCGTCGCAGGCCAGAGCTATGGCGGGCTCGCCGCCGCCGCGCTCGTGGCGCTGCGGCCCGACCTCGTCACCACCGCGATCGTGCAATCCGGGTCGTTCCACTTTCGCGCAGGCGAAGAGCCGAGGCCGCCCGCGGGCGACACCGGCGACCTGGTCGAGCGCGTTCGCGAGATGGCCGGCAGCGATGCGCTTGCCGGGCGTCGCTTCGTCATTCAGTCGGGCACCGAGGAGACCGGCATGACCGATTCTGCCGAACGCTTTGGCGAGGCGGCTCGCGCGGCTGGGGCGAGTATCGACTGGCGGGTGCACTCGGGCGGCCACGACTACGCGTGGTGGCGCACCGGGCTCTTCGATGCACTGGATGCGCTCGCCGGCGGGAGCGCCTCGTGACTCATCCCCGTCTCTCTCCGCTCCGCATCGCCGCCGAGGGGGCCGACCTCGCCGTTTGGCACCGCGAGGGCAGCGACCCGGAGCTGTGGATGGCGATGGTGCACGGTGCGGGAGTCGACCACCGCGAATTCCTGCCGCTCATCGATCTGATCGACGCCGCGTGGAACATCGTGGTGTTCGATATGCGAGGTCACGGCCAGTCACGGCTCCATGACGGCGCAGTCGCCACTATCGACACCGTGATTGATGATCTTGCGGTGATCCTCACGCACGCGGACCAGAGTTTGCGGACCGACGGAGGCACCTGGCTGCTGCTGGGCCATTCGTTTGGTGGCAACGTCGCGCAGGAGTTCACCCACCTGCACCCCGGTCGCATGCGTGCCCTGGTGACGATCGGCAGCCCCGGCCAGCACCGCACCCTGCGCCGCGGCGAGCTCTCGGCCATGCGGTTCGCCGGGCAGGTGTATCGAGTGGTGCCGTGGCGGCTCTTCGCGCGTTTCGGGGGCTCGTGGTCGAGTCACAACCCCGAGACTCGCGCGTACGTGCGGGAGTGCCTCATCGCGACGGGCCGCGCCACCTATCTGCAGCTCGGCCTCAGCGGTTTCGAGAGCGTGCACGCGCCCCCGCCGTCGCGATTGCCAACCCTGCTCGTGCGCGGCGAGTTAGATATGCCCCGAGCCTTGGATGCCGTGTACGACGGGCTCGTCGCCGCGAACCCCGCCGCCGCACGCGTGATCGTTCCCGATGTCGGGCATCAGGTCATGCAAGATGCTCCCGACGCCCTAGCGCTCGAGCTGAATGCATTCTTGGAGAACTTCGAGGCCGGGTGAGGCCGTCTGAGTATCAGATCAGCCAGACGGGCTCCGCCCAGAACGGCCGCGAGCTGAGTGGGCGGTGCCTCACGATGCGCGCGGCATCATGATGATCGCTTTCACCACGGCGGCATCGCGGATCGCTGCCAGATTGGCAGCGAGATCGTCGAGCGCAATCTCGTGCGAAACGATCGGTGAAAAATCGATCACACCCGACTCGATCGTTCGAATCGCCTCGGGAAACGCGTACTGACCAACGAAGCTGCCGAGCAACTGGAGCTCCCGCTCCGTAATCAGGTGTTGCTTGACTGTTGATTCAGCGTGCGTGTTCATCCCGAAGAGCACGATACGCCCACGTCTCCCGGCGACCTGCATCGCTACGCCGAGTTGCGACCCGACCGCGTCGACCACAATATCGGCGCCGTCGCCGAGCACGCGTCGCACTTCGGCGACGGCGTCCGCACGCATCGGGTCGATCACCTCAGCAGCCCCCATAGTGCGGGCGACTGCAGCGCGTTCGGTCGAGGGTTCGACGACCACTACTCTGCCGATTCCCGACGCGCGCAACACCGCGAGGTACAAGAGACCCGCAGCGCCTGCACCGAAGATGACCGCGCTCTCGCCCGTGCGCGGTGCGGCTTTCGCCACGCCGCTCAGCACACAGGCCAATGGTTCGGCAAGTGCGGCCACTTGTAAGGGAACGCGTGAGTCGATTCGCACGCAGGCCGTATCGGATGCGATCACGAACTCGGCGAGCCCGCCGTCGACCGTCACCCCCATAGCTCGTTGGTTCGAGCAGAGATTGGCTCGCCCCAGCAGACACATCTCGCAGGCCCCGCAGGTGATGATCGGACGCACCACGACCCGATCCCCGGGCGAAACCGTCACGACATCCGCGCCGACTTCGACGACGTCTGCCACGAACTCATGTCCGAGCACGACCCCCGGCGTGCCAGGGTGCGACTGGGGCACCGCCAGAATGTGCAGGTCGGTGCCGCAGACACCGCACGCGAGCGGGGCGAGCTTCACCTCGTGCGAGTTCTGAATCGCGGGTTCTGGGACATCGCGGAGCGACGCGCAACCCTCACCGTGAAACACCAACGCGTGCATGCGTCCTCCTTGCCGAATGTTCTGAATCCACCCGACTATTCGGGCAGTTCGATACCGAGGTACGTCGTCAAGTCGGGTCCGCGCCGCAGATGCTGACCGCCATCAGCGCTGACGCTCACTCCGGTGACCCACGAGGCCTCCTCCCCGAGCAGGAACCGTACGACTCGGGCGACTTCGAGCGGTTCGCCGAAGCGTCCGAGCGGAGTCTGCGCGAGATAGTCGCCGGCGAGTTGCTCGTCAGCGACCAGGTCAGCCGACATCTCCGTAAGGATGACTCCGGGGCGCACCGCATTCACTCTGATGCCCCAGGGTCCGAGCTCATCGGCACTGTTCTTCACCAGAGAGTCGACCGCTTCTTTGCTCACCGAATACGCCGATACATATCGGTGCGTGACCGCAGCCGCGATCGAGGAGAACGCCACGATGCTGCCAAATCGCTGGCGGGTCATGACTCGCGCGGCCTCCCGAATCGCCAGAAATACCCCGTGCAGATTCACGTCGATAACTCGACGCCAATCATCGAACTCAAGGTCGACGATCGGAACCTGCTGCCCGGTCCCCGCGCATGCCACGAGGCCGTCAAGCGTTCCGGAGCCCCCGGTCGCGACCTCCACCGCTCGTCGCACATCGATCTCGTCTACCGTATCGCCGGCGAAGATGCGCACGTCGCCCGAAGTCCCGAGGGCCTCCAGCGACTGTTGGGCATGCTGCAACTTCTGCTCATCGCGCGCAAAGAGTGTGACGTTGGCGCCGTCGCGAAGCAGGAGCTCAGCAGTCGGCACTGCGAGCCCTCCAGATCCTCCGGTGATCAGAATATTCTTTTCGGACATCAGGTCTCCTCACTTACTCGGTGGCTGCACTCACACGTCGCCGTGCAGCACAATCGTCTTTTCTTCAGTCATTTCGGCAACGGCGGAGCGGATCCCCTCTTTGCCGATTCCGCTGCCCTTCGTGCCGCCGTAGGGCATGAGGTCGGCACGCCACAACGGCGTCCAATTCATATGCAGTACCCCGGCGTTCACTCTGCGCAGGAAGGAGATTCCTTTCCCGATGTTTTCGGTGAAGACCCCCGCCCCGAGCCCATAACGCGTTGCATTGGCCGCGCGGATGGCCTCATCAAACGAAGAGACCCGGGAGACCGCGACTGCGGGCCCGAAGAGCTCCTCCTGGCTGAGCGCATCATCGACGGCGACGCCAGCAACGATCGCCGGAGAGACCGCCGCACCCGAGCGTTCGCCCCCCGTCACCAGTTGCGCGCCCCGCTGCACGCTCTCCCGAATACTGCGCTCGACACGTTCCGCTTCATGCTCTGTCACCAATGGCCCGAGGGTCGTTGATGCGTCCAACGGGTCACCCAGAACCAGTGCTTCGACACGCGGACGGAGCGCATCGAGGAAATCGCCATAGACCCGCTCGTGCACGATCACGCGCTGCACGGATATGCAGACCTGACCCGCGTTCGCGTATCCACCGGAGGCAATCGCGGCGGCAGCGCGTTCGATATCTGCATCGTCGAGCACGACCGCCGGGCAGCTCGCGCCGAGTTCGAGCGACAACTTCTTGGCCCCGGCGACCGAAGAGATATGGTTGCCGACGGCTGTGCTCCCGGTGAACGTGATCTTACGCACGCGATCATCGACGCAGAGCCGATCGCCCACAGTTGATCCTGAACCTGTAATGCAGCTGATCGCTTCAGGGTCAATGCCCGCGTCGAGGAAGATGCGAGTGAGCGCGAGAGCGGTCAGCGGTGTGTGCGACGCGGGTTTCAGGATGACGGAATTGCCCGCGGCGAGCGCCGGCGCGATCTTGTGCAGCACCAGGAGCAACGGAAAGTTAAATGGCGTGATCGCCACGACGACACCGCAGGGTTCTCGAAGTGTGAACCCGAGACGCTGCCTGCCGCCGCCGGGGTGAGCGTCGAGAGGGAGTCCCTGACCATACAACTGCGACCCTTCGAAACCGGCCAGACGAATGAGATCACCGGCGCGCGAAGCCTCAATGCGCGCTTCGCCGATGGGTTTTCCCAGTTCCAGGCTGATCGTGCGTGCGAGCTCTTCGACGCGCTCGTCGGCAATCTGGCCAGCGCGCTGCATGATGCGCTGGCGATCTGCGCCGGTCGATTCCATCAGCCGAGAAGCGGCTCGCTCCGCCGCTGCGAGAGCGCGTTCGACTGCCGTTTCGTCGGCGAGCGGCACGGTATCGACGACGCTGCCGTCGAACGGATTGATCACATTGCGCGTGCGATCCGACCCGACCCATTCACCTGCGATATACATGTCCATCAGATGGCTCCTGACACTATCGATGCACGAGCGAACACAATGTCGCTCGATGGAATTGATGCGGTGAGTGCACCGCGAAGGTGGCCAGCGTCGGATCCGATCGCCACGAGCGCGTACCCTTGCTCCACAAAACGCTCCGCTGCAGCGCGGTCAGAAGCGAGTACCGCGGCGTCGATACCTGCCGTTACCGCGGCCTCTGCGACTGCGGCTACCGCGTTCCGAAAGAGCGGATGATCCTGCTGCCCGGGTATGCCCAGATCGTGAGTGAGATCGGTCGGCCCGAGGAACAGCGCGCTGATGCCCGGCACTGCGGCAATCTCTCGTACCTGTGCAAGACCTTCACGGGTTTCGATCTGCACGACGATGTACGGTCGATCAGCACGAGCCGCGACTTCGCTGTGCTGCACATTGCCGTAGCCACCGGCACGGCTCTGCAAACTGACGCCTCTGCGGCCCAGCGGCGGCCAGAACGCGGCCTGCACGATCGCTTCGGCCTCGGCCGCAGACGACACCGAAGGGATCATGACGGCATCCGCTCCGAGGTCGAGGGCGCGACCGATGCGCGCCGCGTCCCCCGACTCGACACGGACGAGCGCGTGACCGCCTGCGGCGCGCACGGCCCAGAGCGTCGGCAGCAACGCCGCCTCCGACCCTGCCCCGTGTTCGAGGTCGACCATCACCCATGAGGCACCGGCAAATACACATACTTCGGCATTCACCGCGCTCCCCGTGTTCACGAAGACTCCGAAGTGCGGGTGCTGCTTTCGCTCCCGTGCGAACGGATCTGCGGCGGTCATTCGGCACCCGGCTCTTCGAACTTGAAGAGGGAGAGCCCGCCGTCGACGACGAGCACCGTTCCGGTGACCGCCTGCGCGTCGGCCGAAAGGAGATACGACACTCCCGCTGCGATATCGCTCGGCTGTTGCAGATCACCGAGCGGAATACGACCGTTGACGCGAGCCGCGTACTTCGGGTCATGATCGAGTGAATGACGCGCCATGCCCGAATCCACGATGCCCGGCGCGATCGCGTTGACGCGAATTCGGTGGGGTGCGAGCTCCCGGGCCATCTGTTTCGTCAGCTGCTTGACTGCCGCTTTGCTGACGCTGTATGCGGTGATATCGGGCCACGGGAAGTCTTGCACCCATGATGAGAAAAAGACGATGCGACCTTCGACACCGCGTTCGGCGAAGAGGCGCGCCGCAGTTTGGCCGACGTTGAAAGACCCGTATACGTTGACGTTGAGGTGCAGTTGGAAGACGTCGTGCTCGACCTCGAGAAACGGCTGCTCCTGCACGACCGCGGCGGAGACGACGACGCGGTCGAAGTCGGTGATCGAGCGGAGGGCGACCTCGACCGATTCACGCGAGGTGATATCGGCCTGCACGTATGCAACGTCGCCGAACGCCTGGCGAATATCGACGAGTCGCTCGTCTGCCGATTCGGCCGGCAACGCGTCGACGATGGTGACGCGGTGCCCGTCGTCGAGCAGACGTCGAGCGGTTGCGCTTCCGATGCCGCCGGCACCGCCGACGATCAGAGTGTGAGACATGGTTCGGTACTCCTTCAGCTGCGTTGCGTGTGGGGTGTAGCGGGTGTTCGATCAGTAGTAGTACTGCTGGCGCTCATCGCGAACGCGCTCGTATGCCGGGAAGAGTTCCGCCCCGGTGCCCGAGTGTGTGACCTCCGGGGGAATCACTTCATTCCACACATCCGAGTCGGGCAGGGTGCGCTCTCGGTCGGTCTCGATGAGGATCACCGTGACTCCCCGCGCATCTCGCGTGTCGATGAGTGCCTGCTCGAATGCGGCGGCGCCACGCACACGGGTGAGGTGTGCGCCCAGTCCCTCGACGACTTTGCCCAGGTCCAACTCGACGTACTCCTCCGAGAGGGATTGTGATCCTCGATGGCGGAACTCGTTGCCGAAATCGAAGCCGGTCGTTGCGAGCTGCAGATCTCGAATGCACTGGAACCCATGGTTCTCGGAGAGCAGGATGGTCATGTCGATGCCTTCCTGCACCGCTGTGACGATTTCACTCGGCAGCATCAGAAATGTGCCGTCACCGATCGCGACCGTGATGCGGCCTTCGGGTCGCGCGAATCGTGCACCGATCGCAGCGGGAATCTCATACCCCATGCACGAGGTGCCCCACTCGATATGGCAGTCGCGACCCTCCGTCGCCTCCCAGCCGCGCTGCAGGTCGCCGGGGGCCGAACCGGCCGCGGCCACCACCAGGTCACCAGCGCGAGCTTGCCGCTGCAAGGCTCCGATGACTTCCGCCTGCGGCGGCACCTCAAGGTCGGTCGCGGCAAAGACTCGGTCACGCTCCGTGCGCCACGATGCTCGGGTTTCTGCGACCTCGCGCCGATACTCCCCTGAGGTAGCGGCCGCGTCGGATGTGACCATCATCTGTTCGAGTACACGGCGGGCGTCCCCAATGACGGGAACACCACCATTCTTGTACGCGTCGTAGCGCGACGCATTGATGTTCACGAACCGAACGAGCGGGTGACGGAAGACGCTGTGCGACCCCGTAATGAAGTCATTGAGCCGGGTACCAATGCAGATGACGAGGTCGGCATCGCGGGCGATACGCCCAGCAGCGATGTTTCCGGTCGCTCCGAGACCGCCGAGTGCCAGGTCGTCCTCCTCAAGACTCGATCCCCGTCCGGCGAACGTTTCCGCCACCGGAATGCCGTGCCGGTGCGCGAAGTCGTGCAGCGCCTGCTCCGCTTGGGAATAGCGCACCCCTCCACCGGCGACGATCAATGGACGTTGCGCCGCGCGCAATAAGCGCAGCGCGTCTGCGATCGATTCGTCGGCGGCCGGGGTCCGGTCGATGCGCCACGTACGCGGTGCGAAGAAGTTCGCCGGGAATTCATGCGCGAACGACTGCAAATCCTGCGGCAATGACAGCGTAACCGCTCCCGTGTCACCAGGAGTCGTCAGCACCCGCATCGCTTCCGGGAGAGCGGTGAGCAGCTGCTCTGCACGTGAGATGCGGTCGAAGTACCGGCTCACCGGGCGGAAGATATCGTTGACGCTCACGTCGCCCGCAAGCGGGTGCTCGAGTTGTTGCAGCACGGGCCCTTGTCGACGGGTGACGTAGATGTCGCTGGGTAGCAGCAGCACTGGCAACCGATTGATTGTCGCCGTGGCGGCACCGGTCGCCATGTTGGTCGATCCCGGTCCGATCGAAGCCGTGCACGCGTACGTGGACAACCCCTTGCTCTCTTTTGCGTATGCCGATGCCGCGTGCACCATCGACTGCTCATTGCGCACCTGGTGGTACGTCATCTCGGTACGGAATTCGGCGAGGGCTTGGCCGACCCCAGCGACATTGCCATGCCCGAAGATTCCGAAAATTCCCGGGATCGCACGGCGCGTGACACCGTCGCGCTCAGTGTGCTGCGCCGCCAGGTACTTCACGACGGCCTGGCCTACCGTCAGACGGATACCCGTCGACTCGTGATCATTCATGGTGGTATTCCTCGCTGTTCAAATAATGGGCAGCAGCTCGGTCGCAGCCTGATGCAGCATCGCATCGGCGCCGTCCGCGCTGAACGCCGCGACATGTGCGGTGGTCAAGATTCGTTCGTGCCCCAAGAGGGGATTGTCTGGGGCGACTGGTTCGTCAGTGAATACGTCTACCGCAGCAGACCGCACCTGCCCCGAGTCGATCGCATCGCGCAGCGCCTGCTCATCCACGATGCCGCCGCGCGCCGCGTTGATGACCACGCTGCCGCGCGGCATGCGGGCGAGCGCTCGCGCGTCGATGAGATGCGTGGTCTGCGGAAGCAGCGGAACGTGGATCGTGAGGAAGCGGCTACGCTCCAGCAGGGCGTCGAGTGGCACGACGTGAGCACCGTGCTCGGCGACCCCTTCTGGCAAAATCGGGTCGAATGCGAGAATTTCGCAGTCGAACCCGGTGAGACGACGCGCGACGGCCTTGCCGATCGCACCGTATCCCACGATGCCCACGGTCTTCCCGTACAGGTCAATGCCTTGCACCGGTTGACGCCAGCTGCCCTGACGCACGCTGCGATCATTCGCATGAAGCAGACGACCCGCCGCGAGCATTAGCGCGACCGTGTAGTCGGCGACCGATTGTGCGTTCGCCCCGGGGGTGCTCGACACGTGTATCCCGTGCTCCGCCGCTGCCTCCACATCGATGCCGTCGGTTCCGGCGCCGGCTCGAACGATCGCACGCAACTCGGGGAGACGCTCGAGCGTTTCTCGAGGATACGGTTCAGTGCCGGCGATGATCGCTCGGGCCCCGCTCACCGTCGCGACGATCTCGTCAGCGGACGAATTCTTGCCGAGGCCCGGGGAGATCACCACTTCAGCTCCGGCGGTCTCCAGCACGCCGACGAACTGGGTGTCGACCGTAGCCGCAAAACTCGTGACGACGACTCGTTTCGGGGAACTCACAGTGCACTTGTCCAATCGCTCTGAGCCGGCTGGCTTGGGGTGATGGGGGCGAGAAATGCGACTGCCTGAGCGAGCCCTTCGTCGGGCGATAACAACGAATCTTCGTGCTCGATAGCGAGCACACCGTCGTACCCGCTGATGCGCAGCTGGGTGAGCAGTGCGGTCCAAAATTCGCGCCCCTGACCCCAGCCCATCGTTCGATACGCCCACGAGCGCTCAGCGGTCGCACCCAAGGACGTCGTGTCGAGCACTCCGCGGGTCGCCAATAGGTGGGGGTTCATGCCGACATCTTTCGCATGCACATTCACGATCGCTCCCTCGAGTGCTCGTACCGCCGCGAGTGGATCAATCTGCTGGAACAAGAAATGCGACGGGTCGAAGTTCGCCCCAACGACCGCACCGATCTCTGCGCGTAACCGCAACAGCGTCTCCGGGTTGTACACGGTGTCGTTCGGCACCATTTCAAATGCGAGCTGCACCCCCGCGGCGGTCGCTTGGGGGGCTGCATCTTGCCAGTACGGCAGCACACGCTCCTCCCACTGCCACGCGAGCGCATCGGCGAGCTTCTGCGGGAACGGAAACGTGATCCAGTTCGGATAGGCGTCATCAGGGCCGGCAGCAGGCAGGCCAGCCAATAGAGACACGGTTTGCGTACCAAGGAGCGGCGCGAGCTCGCAGGTCGCGTCGTACTGCGCCCGATACCGCTCAGCGGCTTCACGGTCAGGATCGAGCGGATTGCCGTGGAGCGAAATCGCTGAAAGGGTCAGATCTCGCTCGCCGAAGAGGTCAATGATGCGTCTGATTTCGGATGGATCAGCGAGTGTACGCAGCGGATCAAGATGGCGGTCTGGCCAAAACCCGCCGTATGCGGCGACTTCGACGTGAGTGATGCCGAGCGCGCGAACCGCATCGAGCGTTCGCTCCAGATCGCGATCGAACAGGGCAGTCGTAATGAGCCCGATGTGCATGTGGTCTCCTCAGAATAAGCGTCGGCGGTGACGCGCGATCAAGATGAAGTGGTGCTCGGCGTCTCTGCCACCGAACGCACCAGCGCTCGGAGATCACCGCCGAGTTGCATCGACAGCTCGGCAGCGACATCGAACACCGTTCGTGCCATCGTCGGCACGAGGTCGAGCGTGAACCGCGATGACGGCGCAGACGCTCCCAGCGCCGCCACCACGCCAGTCGCATCACAGATGGGTGCCGCCATGCAGCGCAATTCCAAGCTGTTCTCCAACGCATCATGGCTGACACCGGTGCGCCGCGTTTCGGCGAGACGTTCACTCAATTGCATGCGATTCGTCGCGGTGTGCTTCGTGAATGGCACGAGATTTTCCGGCAGATATTCCCAGTACGATTCGTCGAATGCCAGTAGCGCCTTGCCCACCGCAGTGGCGTGATATGGCACGAATTCTCCCGTTCGGGGCTTCGCAACCACGATCCCCTGCCCGCCTTCCTGCAGCACATGGCTCACGCCTTCACGACTACCAATGCTGAGATGCGACGCCTCTCCCGTAATGTTGCGGAGTTTGATGACGAATGGAGCCGCAATCTTCAGCAGGTCGGAATCCTGCAAAAGCCGTTCCGACAGCGCGGCAAGCTTCAGTGTCGCCCGATACAGCGGTTGCTGCCCGAGCTTGCCGACGATCCCGACGTACTGCAGTTGAACGAGCGCACCGAGCAGCCGCTTGACCGTCCGCGGGTGCACCTCAAGCCCCTCGGCCAAGGTGTTCACCGTGTGCGGTTCTTTCGACAGCAATTCGAGCGCGCCGATGGTGCGAGCGACATGCCCCGAATCTGCGCTGGTCTGCGTGTCGGCGATCATCGGTCGAGCTCGACTCGTGTTCCGGCATCGTGCGATGCTTCTGCCGCCTCGATCAGTTGCAGCGTGCGCACGCCATCTGCTGCGTTCGGGAGCAACGAGCCCAGATCGCGGGCGTCATCACCGAGCAGGCGTTGCGCAACGTCGGCGAAGAATTCGCGGTACAGCGTCGCGAACGCGAGCACATAGCCTTCGGGGTGGCCTGGAGGAACTCGCGTCGCGTGCGCAGCTTGGAGTGACAGATCGGCAGATCCACGCGAAAGCAGGGTGGCTCCGGTATCGGGTCGCAAGAGCCACAGGTGCTCCGGCGATTCCTGCGACCAGCGCAGTGAGCCCGTCGTGCCGAAGACGCGAATCTGCAGGCCGTGTTCCTGACCTGCCGCGACGTAACTCGACCAGAGTCGCCCCACGGCACCGCCGCGGAATCGCACGTTGAGATAGGCGTTGTCGTAGACTTCGCGGCGCGCGGCGATCATCTGGAGGTCGGCGGATACAGATTCGACCGTGTCTCCCAGCACGAACTCACTGAGGTGATGCAAGTGGGAACCGATCTCGCCGAGCACGACGGCCTTTCCCATCGGCCCGGGACGAAAGTGCCAGTGTCGGTTCTCTCCGGGATCGGGCTCATGGAGCAACGCCCCGACGCCGACCCCGTATTCTCCTTCGACCAGCGTCACGTCGCCGATCTCGCCAGCGGCAATGAGCGCACGAGCATGTCGCACCATCGGGTAACCGCTGTAGCAATGGTTCAGTGCGAACACCCCGTTCGCTCGGTCGACGGCAGCGGCAACGTCTCGTGCCTCTGCGACACTCGCCGCGAGTGGTTTCTCGGAGAACACGCTGAAGCCTGCTTCGAGAAAGGCGATGGTCGGTTCGGCGTGCACATGCGGGGGCGTGGCGATCACCACCGCATCGATGCCGTCTTCGCGGTTCCGTTCGGTCTCGAGCATGGTGCGCCAGTCCGTGTACCGGCGATCCGGCGCGATGAGTTGAGCCGCTGCCGATGACTCCGCGACTGCGGGGTCGATGCTCATCGCGCCGGCCACGAGTTCCCCCAACCCGTCGACACGATGAGCGAGGAGGTGGATGCTTCCGATGACCGAATCGCTCCCGCCACCGACAATGCCGAAACGCACGCGTCGCCCCAGACGTGCGATCAGTGCCTGCGCCTGCTGTTCAAAGTTTGCCATGCTGCTCATGCCTCCTGCCCCACGGAGGCACGGCGGCCACCCGGGCCCGTGTGCCAATATTCGGCCGGTGGAGCTGAGCGCTGCACGGTACGGCGCTCGTACCCCATCCCATTGGGCGCAGAAACGAGTTCCATTTGGTACCCCCACGGCGTTTGGAAGTAGCAGAAGCTCAAACCCGACGGGTCCGTGTCTCCCGTGTTGTGGTTCGGTCCGTCTTGCACCGTCACCCCTGGGATCTCTCGCAGGTACGCGACGGCGGTTTCGATGTCATCGACGTAGATCCCGATATGCGTGCCTCCGATATCGCTATTTCGCGGCGTGCGAGTCACCTGTTCCGGCGCTTCGTATTCGAACAGCTCCAGATTGCAGGTCGGCCCCATGCGGAGGAAGGCGATACGTGCCGTCGCCTCCGGCGCAACATTGAGCTGGCGCAACATCGTGTCTCCGTCGTTCCCGTAGGGGCCGAACTCCCAGATGAGATCACAGCCCAAGTACTCAGTGAAGAAAGCGACGGCCTCCTCCAAGTTCGGTACCGTCAGCCCGACGTGGTCCACGCTTCGAGCAGTGGGAATACCCCGCGGTGCGTTCGCCTGCGCCATGTGTTTCTCCGATCGACTTCGATGTCAGTTGGTCTGTCTTCATTCAAACGAGATGGCCAATTTTGTTCAAGAAACGGACAAAACTGTCCATTAACGAGAGTGCCCTGGCACGTTATGGGATACGCGACGGGCCCGAATGACACGCGAATGCGCTGGTTGGAGCTCAGTCGCGTCGCGTCGCGGCCGCACTCAACAGGCTGCGTCGGTCACGGTTTGCGGCGCAGCTCGTTCGCCAAGAGTGACCCCTCACACTGAGTGACCGCCCCAAGAATGTCTCGGGGCGGTCACTCGTGATGAGCGCGGTCACTCAGAAGTGCGGCCCAGCGGTATTACGCGGTACAGCTCAGCGGCGCTTGCCGCCATCACCCTCGTCGTCTTCGTCATCCTCGTACTCGCCGGGGATCACGCTGACGGCTTCCGTAACGCTCACCCGGCCAACTCCGGCTGCGGAGTCTTCCTGGATCTCGTCGCGGATGGTGCGCACGGTATCGGTCGAGGTGCCGACGTTGCGCAGCTCGTGCACGAGCTGCTCGAGCTCGGCGCCACCGGCCATCAGACCGGTCAGCTCTTCGAGCGTGATGTCTGACTTCTCGTGGTAGCCGATGCTCTGGCCGCGCTTCAGCAGCAGGAATCGGTCACCGACCGGGTACGCGTGGTGCGGGTTGTGCGTGATGAAGATCACGCCGAGACCGCGGTCGCGCGCCTGGATGATGTAGCGGAGCACGACACCCGACTGCTTCACGCCGAGGGCGGCGGTCGGCTCATCGAGAATCAGCACCTTCGCGCCGAAGTACACCGCGCGAGCAATGGCGACGCACTGACGCTCACCACCTGAGAGGGTGCCGATCGGCTGGTCGACGTCGCGCAGATCGATGCCCATGTCGAGCAGCTCCTGCTTCGCCGTCTTCCGCATGAAGTCGACGTCGAGGCGCTTGAACGGCCCCCACCCCTTCGTCTGCTCGGAGCCGAGGAAGAAGTTGCGCCACACCGGCATGAGCGGTGCGACCGCGAGATCCTGGTACACCGTGGCGATGCCGCGGTTCAGGGCCTCGCGCGGCGAGTTGAACTTCACCGGGTCGCCCTCGACGAGGTACTCACCGGCGGTGTGCTGATGCAGGCCGGCGATGATCTTGATGAGCGTGGACTTGCCGGCGCCGTTGTCGCCGAGCACGCACATCACCTCGCCCGAGCCCACCTTGAGGCTGACATCGCGCAGGGCGATGATGTTGCCGTATCGCTTCTCGGCGTCACGGAGCTCGACGAGCGGGCCCGTGACCTGCGACGGCGCTACTGCCGTCTCGGTTGCTGTGGCGTTCACTTTTTCCCTCCTCGGGCGGCTCGACGCTGCAGGGTGAAGTTCAGCACGGTCGCGCCCAGAAGCATTGCACCGAGGAAGAACTTCAGCCAGTCCGGGTTCCACTCGGCGTACACGACACCCTTGAGAGCCATGCCGTAGATGAGTGCGCCGATCGCGCCGCCGATCGCCGAACCGTAGCCGCCGGTCATGAGGCAGCCGCCGACGACGGCCGCGATGATGTAGAGGAACTCGTTGCCGATGCCCTCACCCGACTGCACCGTCTTGAAGGCGAAGAGCTGGTGCATGCCCAGCAGCCACGCGCAGAAGCTGACGCCCATGTAGAGGCCGATCTTCGTCTTCACGACGGGCACGCCCACGGCGCGTGCCGCATCCGGGGCGCCGCCCGAGGAGAAGATCCAGTTACCCACGCGAGTGCGCTGCAGAATCCAGGTCGCCATGAGCACGAGGATGATCCAGTAGAACACCGTGATCTTGACGTTGACGCCGAAGACCGGAATGTCTGAAGCGAAGACCGCCTCTGCCGAGGCGAACCCGGGCCACTCGGCGATCGACGGAGCGGCGACGCCGCCCGTCAACGCGCGAGTGACACCGAGGTTCAACCCCGTCAGCATGAAGAAGGTCGCCAGAGTGATGATGAAGCTCGAGAGCTTCGTCTTCGTCAACAGCCACCCGTTCAGCAAACCGACCAGCAGCGAGAACACGAGGCCGACAATCGCACCGACCCAGACGTTCCCCCCGAACCAGTACATGAACAGGGACGAGGAGAGCGCTGCCGAGATGACGCCGACACCTGCCGACAGGTCGACCTCGCCGCCGATCATCAGGAGCGATACGCCCACCGCCATGATGCCGACCGTGGACGCTCCGTAGAGGATCGTCGCGATCGAGCTGGGCTGGGTGAACTGCGGAGCGACGACGGCGAACATGATCGCGAGGACCAGTGCGGCTGCGGTGGCGCCCGCCTCGGGCTTGGTGAAGAACCTGGTAAACAGGTTGCCCGAGGCGACGCGCTCGTCGAATTTAGGAGCTGTTGCTGTACTCATGGATACGACCTTCTTGAGGGGTTCGAGCTACCGCGTTCCCTGGGACACGTACTCCGCAAGCACCTCGGCATCGGCAGGCGAGATGATCTGCGGCCCGGTGAGCACCGGGAGTCCGCCCCCGAGCACGTTCGCGTTGGTGTTGTAGAGCCAGACCCCGTCGACTGCGGAGTAGCCCTGCAAATACGGCTGCTGATCCACAGCGAACTGAATGTCACCGCTCTGCAGACCTGCGAGCACCTCAGGGTTCATGTCGAAGGTCGCCAGCTTGGCGCTGCTGCCCGCATCACTGATCGATTCGAGAGCGATGGGAGCCTGTGGAGCTCCCAAGGTCAGCACGTAATCGATATCGGCGTTCGTCTGCAGCTTCGATGTGATCGTGGAAGAGACGTTCGTTGCATCAGCGGCCTGCACGTAGAGCGGCTCCGACTGACCCGAGAACGTCTCTTTCACGCCAGCACACCGATTCTCGAGACCGACATGCCCCTGCTCCTGCACCACGCAGATAATGCGCTTCGCACCGAGCTCATTCAGCTTCTCGCCTGCCGCCCGCCCGGCCACTTTTTCGTCTTGGCCAAAGTGCGCCGTCACACCCATCGCCGCGTACGCGGATTCACCGGCGTTGATGCTGTACACCGGGATTCCGGCATCGACCGCTTTGCGCACCGCACTTTCCAACGCATCCGGCTTGGCCAGCGTCACGATAATGCCGTCGACCCCCTGATCGACCGCCTGTTCCACCAGCTGTGCCTGGCGCGCTCCGTCTGGGTCCGAGCTGTAGAGCAACTCGACGTTGTCTTTCACCGCGGCCGCCTCAGCACCCTTGCGGAGAATATCCCAGAACGTGTCCCCCGGTGTCGAGTGAGTGATGAGAGCCACTTTGGTCTCGGGCGATTCGGTGCCGCCAGATGCGTCAGCGCCGCCGCCCGCCCCCGCAGGGCTCCCGCAAGCCGAGAGCAGCAGTGCGCCGGTGAATGCGACTCCCGCAAAAGCTGTACTCACCCATCGAGACTTCTTTACAGTCTTCATCTGTTCACTCCATTGTGCGTTCGAAGTTGTATGCGCTGGTGCCGGGTTACCCCATCGGGTTCACCGTTTCAGTGCAGACGAGTCACCCACGTTGGTGTCCGTCAGAGCCAATCTTTATGCGACATGACAAAAAAGTGAGAGGGGTGTGACAAAACTGTCCACGTTTTGCTGGAGCAGCCACGAGCCCTCTGCGATGCCGCAATCAACGCATTGCCGCGCTTCCGGTTGCTCCGAGCTTTCCGAGCGAGACTCACGATACTGCGCAACGCTTGACGGCACCGTCACCCTCAGAGTTCACCACGCCGCAGGCCGACGACAACCTTTGTACGTCAGCTGGGATGAGCTGTATGGACTGTTACCCCGTCCGACTTCAGGGCTGACCCATAGAGTGGAGTGCAAAGCCAGAACGGTCTGTCAAGCGAGTGCCCACACCGTCAGTGAGCCTCTTTAGCTCCCTCGATCGCCGCTTCCAACCGCTCCAGCTTCCCGTCGAGCTCGCCCTCGAACCCGGGCCGAATGTCGGCCTTCATCACAAGCGACACGCGTGAGCCAAACGGCAGCACGGCCTCAGTCGCGCGCTTCACGACGTCGAAGACCTCGTCCCACTCGCCCTCGATTTCGGTGAACATCGACGACGTGCGGTGCGGCAGCCCCGAGGCGCGCACGATCTTCACCGCCTCGGCGACGGCGTCTGAGACGGAGGCGTTGCCGGTGCCCGACGGGGCGACGGAGAAGGCGAGGATCATGGTCAGGTCCGTTCGTGAAAAGAGTGATGGAATGACGGTAGAGCGCCCGGCGCGCTCAGGCCTCGGCGGGCACCTCGACCGGCCGGGTGGTCGCTTTCTGCGGGCGGCGACCGAACCAGAGCGAGATGATGGCGCCGAGCAGAATGGCGGCGATCGGCAGGTACAGCGACTGCCCCATCGCTGCCGCGAAGCCCGCGTGCAGCGCTTCAGGCAGTTGGCCTGCGGCACCTGCGGACTCACCGCCGCTCATGCCATCGGCCGCGCCTGCCCCGAGTTCGGCGGAGATGCGTGACTGCATGAGCGCGGCGATCGCGGCCGAACCGAGCACCGCGCCGACCTGGCGCGAAGTGTTGTAGACGCCCGAGCCGGCACCGGCGAGTTCGGGTGCGAGGCTGAAGGTGGTGATCGAGGCGAGCGGCCCCCACATGCAGGCGTTCGCGATGCCGAGCATCGCGCTCGGTACGAGCAGGAGCCAGAGCGGGGTGTCGGGCTGCAGCAGGAAGCTGTAAAGCAGCATGCCCGCGCCGACGAGCACGAGCCCGAGGGTGGCAATGCGGCGGGGGTCGGTGCGGTCGATGAGCAAACCAATCGGCCGCGCGAGACCAGCAGAGAGCAGTGCCATCGGAACGAGCATGAGTGCCGACTGCGTCGGCGTCAGGCCGCGCACGAGCTGGTAGTAGAACATGAGCGGCAGGCCCATACTCGTCACCGCGAGACCGACCATCGTGATGGCGGAGGAGCCGACGGAGAAGTTGCGGTCTCGGAAGATTTCGAGCGGCAACAGCGGTTCGCCGCGCTGCACCCGCTGCCAGATGACGAAGAGCGCGAGCACCACGATGCCCAGCACGATCAGGCTCCACACCGAGATCGGCCCCCAGATCTGCCCCCAGTCGTAGCTCTCGCCTTCTTGAATACCGAAGACCAACATGAACATGCCCGCGGCGCTCAGCAGCACCCCGACCCAGTCGAAGCGGTGCGCGTGGGTCTCGAGCTGCGGCACGTAGCGCATCGCGAGCACGAACCCGATGATGCCGACCGGCACGTTGATGAAGAAGATCCACTCCCAGCCGAAGCCGTCGAGCAGCACGCCGCCCAAGATCGGGCCGACGAGTGTCGCCACCCCGGCGGTGATGCCCCAGACGGCCATTGCCGAACCGCGCTCGCGAGGCGCGAAGATGCGCGTGATCACGGCCATCGTCTGCGGCGTCATGAGAGCGGCTCCGAGGCCCTGGAACACGCGGGCGATGATGAGCGCCTCGATGGTGCCCGAGAGCCCGCACGCGAGCGACGACAGCGTGAAAATCGTGAGCCCGAACAGGTAGATGCGGCGCGGGCCGAAGCGGTCACCGAGTCGCCCGGTGATGAGCAATGGCACGGCGTAGGCCAGCAGGTAGGCGCTGGTCGCCCACAGCGTCGCGACCATGGTGGTCTCGAGGCCCTCCATGATCGACGGATTCGCCACCGACACGATCGTCGTGTCGACGAGGATCATGAAGAAGCCCAGCACCAGTGACCACAGCGCCGGCCAGGGCCGAATGTCGGGTTTGGCGGCCGGGGTGGCGCCGGGAGTGGGCTGACTGGCGGAGGGGTGTTCGGTACTCACCCGAGCAGACTACTCCCGGCCACGGACATTGCTAGGGGGTAGCGAGTGCCGCCGGGCCGAAGCCCTCGGGCAGCATCTGCTCGATCGTGGCGAGCCCCGCGGTGGTCTGCAGCAGCATGCCGGGGGCCGAGGCCTCCGAGAGCACCTGGCGGCAGCGCCCGCAGGGAGTGATGACCTCACCGTTGCCGACGCAGGTGAACGCGACGAGGCGCCCGCCCCCACCGAGGTGCAGCTGGCCGACCATCGCGCACTCGGCGCAGAGCGTCACCCCGTAGCTGGCATTCTCGACGTTGCAGCCGGTGATCACCCGGCCGTCGTCGACCAGTGCGGCGCACCCGACGGAGTAGCCGGAGTAGGGCGCATACGCGTGCTCCGCAGCGGCGAGTGCCGCCTGCTGCAGCGCGGTCCAGTCGATCTCGGGTGCCATGCGACCAGCGTATCGGCGCACCTCGCACTGCGGGCCCGGAGCGCGACAGCGCCCCGGGCCCGCAGTTGCGGAGGTTCGACCGCTATCCCTTGAGCGCGTCGCCCAGCTTCACCCGAGCGCCGGTGCGCAGGATCGAGTTGCTGTAGATGCGCGACCCGATCGAGATGACGATCGCGATCGACACGGCGAGGATGCCGAGCGATGCGATCGGCTCCCACCATTCGGCGGTGCCGAGGTAGAGGCGCATCGGCATGCCGACCGGGGCCGAGAAAGGCAGGTAGCTCATGATCGCGAGCACGGTCGGGTTGTCGTAGAACACGATCACTCCGATGTACGGAAGCATCACCAGCATCATGACGGGGCTGGTCACCGAGCCGATGTCTTCCTGACGCGAGACCAAGGCGGCGAGTGCGGCGTACATCGCGGCGAGCAGCACGAACCCGAACGCGAACAGGATGCCGAACCAGATCAGTGCCGTGCCGAGTTCACCCAACAGCAGGTCTTGCCCGGTCGCGAGCATGCCCACGGAGGCCAGCGCCGCGATCGCGACGACCTGGGCGAGCGCAAGGATGCTGTTGCCGAGGATCTTGCCCGCGAGCATGGTGCGCGCCGAGACGGTGGCGAGCAGAATCTCGACGATGCGCGTCTGCTTCTCTTCGACCACGCTCTGCGCAATCGTCGTGCCGAACGTGATTGCACTCATCATGAAGACGACGCCGAAGGCGATCGCAATGATGTACGCCAGGAAGGGATTCTTGCTCGTCGGCTCAAGCAGCTCGACCGTCGGCGACGCCGAGAGCGCCTGCAGCAGCCCGGTCGGGGGGCTGTCGTTCGCGAGAATGGTGAGGCCGACCGGGGTGTCGCCGCCCGGCACCACCGCGGCGTCGACCTCGCCATCGCGCACGGCCTGTTCGGCGGCCGCGCGATCCGCCACCTCGGTCACCTCGAAGCCATTGCCGTCGAGCGGATCGACCGTCGCGGCGGCCTCTCCGACCACCGCTACCGAGGTATCGCTGGCGAACCCGCCGTTCTTCGCCATGAAGCCGCTGAAGAGCACCGATCCGAGCACGAGCAGCAGCAGAATCGCCGTCGAGATGAGGAAGGCTTTGCTGCGCAGTTTCGTGGTGATCTCGCGCTCGGCGACGAGCCAGGCGCCCTGGGCGCCGCTCACGGGGCGCGACGTGGATCGCGACGACTGCGTCGCGGCGGGTGTGGGGGCGTTCATCGCACGACCTCCTTGAAGATCTGGGCCAGAGACGGGGTGATCGGGGCGAATCGGCGCACTGTCACGCCGGGCTGCGACTGCTGCACCGCGGCGGTCAGCACGCTCTGGGCGGCGTGCTCGTCGACGGCGTCGAAGCGGGCGAACCCGCCGTCGAGGTGCGTCACCGTGATGCCGGTCTGCTCGCGCACCCACCCGGCGTCGGCTCCGGTGCCGACGACTTCGAGCTCGAAGCTGCTGCCGGAGTGCTGCGCACGCAACCCTTCGCGTGAGCCGGAGGCGAGGATCTTGCCCCCACCGATCACGACCACGTCGTCACAGAGGCGTTCGACGATGTCGAGCTGATGCGAGGAGAAGAGCACGGGCACGCCCTGCGCGGCATAGTCGCGCAGCACACCGAGCACCACCTCGACCGCCATCGGGTCGAGCCCCGAGAACGGCTCGTCGAGCACCAGCGCCGACGGGCGGTGCACGAGGGCCGCCGCGATCTGCGCGCGCTGCTGGTTGCCGAGCGAGAGGCTCTCGAGCGTGTCGGTTGCGCGCTCGCCCAGGCCGAGCCGCTCGATGAGCTCGGTCGCCGAGGCCTTCGCGTCTGACGCGCTGAAGCCGTGCAGTCTGCCGAGGTACACCAGCTGCTCGAGCACCTGCATCTTGGGGTAGAGCCCGCGCTCTTCAGGCATGTAGCCGAAGCGCGCCCGATCTGCGGGGGTGAGCGGTGACCCGTCGAGGCTCACCGTGCCGGCGTCGGCCGACAGCACCCCGAGAATGATGCGCATGGTGGTGGTCTTGCCCGCGCCGTTGCCCCCGACGAAGCCGGTCATGCGACCGCCCTCGACTGTGAAGCTCACGTCGTCGAGCACGCGTCGGTCGCCGAAGCTGCGGGTGACGCCTGCGATGTCGATCATCTCGTTCCCTTCTGTCGTTGGTTCAAGCTTGGCGGGTGCCGTCGACATTGCGCTTCCCCCGAGCGAATGACTGCGGGATCGCCCGGCGCGGCCAGCGCTCCCCCTCGGGGCGGATGCCCGATGTCGACGGCTCCCCCTACGCTGGAGTCATGCAGCCGAACGCCGCCTGGAGCCGCCCCGCGCCCGATCGTCGCGCGCTGCGCGCCGATATCGGGCTCGCGGTGCTTCTCGCCTTCGCGGCGGCCACCACCGCACTCCTGTATGCGCGCACCGGCATGTACGAGAATCCGGCACCCGGTTGGGTGTGGGTCATCGGCCTCGGGCTCTCGACCCTGCCGCTCGCGGTGCGCCGCACGTACCCCGTGCCCGTCGCCATCGTGGTGGCCATCGGCTTCTTCGTGTGTGGTCAGTTCGGTGTACCTGAGGTGCTCATCATCAACATCACCTTGTTCTGCGCGATGTACACGGTGGGAGCCTGGGAGCGGCGTCGCGCGCTCGCCGTGTGGTCGCGCGTCGGCATCGGGGTCATCATGATCGTGTGGCTCGTGATCACGCTCATCATCGCGTCATCGCAAGAGGATGCGTTCCCGGGCATATCTCGCTCGGGCATCTTCTCTGCGTACGCAACCTACGCCGTCATTCAGATCATCACCAATCTCCTGTATTTCGGCGGCGCTTATTTCTTCGGCGAGCGATCCTGGAACGCGGCGCGTGCGCAGGCGCTGCTTGAGGCGCAGGGGCGCGAGCTCGAACTCGAGCGGCAGACGAGCGCGGCGCAGGCGGTCGCTCTCGATCGCATCGCCATCGCGCGCGAGCTGCACGACGTCGTTGCGCACCACGTATCGGTCATGGGCATTCAAGCCGCTGCGGCCAGACGCAGCATCGCGCGCGACCCCGAACGCGCGGTTGCCTCGCTCGAGGTCGTCGAAGAGAGTGCCAGCACCGCTGTCGCCGAGTTGCGCGCACTGCTCGGCACGCTGCGCGACCCGGGCAGCGACGCCTCGGCTCCGACCACCATCGGTGTCGCGCATCTCTCGACGCTCGTCTCCGAGTCCCAGAGCTCAGGCACCCCGGCAACGCTCATCGTCGCCGGAGAACCGCGCCCGGTACCGATGCTCGTTGACGTTGCCCTGTACCGCGTGGTGCAGGAGGCACTGACCAACGTGCGCAAGCACGCCGGTCGCGGCGCCCGCGCCGAGGTGCGGCTCCGGTTCACTCCCGACGCCACCGAAGTCGAGATTTCCGACGACGGCGTGCGTCAGGAGCTTGGGCAGCGTGCTGCCGGTTCCGGGCTCGGGCTGCGCGGCATGCGCGAACGCATCGGCGCCGTCGGCGGCACCGTGACCGCCGACCGCCGCGAGCGCGGCGGTTTCATCGTGCGGGCCAGCGTGCCCGTTTCCTCCTCAGCATCCGCCCTGATTGAAAGGCCCGCATGACTCGCGTGCTCCTCGTCGACGACCAGGCGCTGGTGCGCTCGGGTTTCCGCATCATCCTTGAATCGGAGCCCGACATCGAGGTCGTCGGTGAAGCCGAGAACGGCGCAATCGCCGTGGAGCTCGCTGCCGAGCTCGCGCCCGACGTCATCTGCATGGACGTCGAGATGCCCGTGCTCGACGGCATCGAGGCCTCGCGCCGCATCCTCACTGCAGCGTCCACTGATGCCGCACCTTCGGTGCTCGTGCTCACCACATTCGGTCACGAGCAGTACCTCTTCGACGCCCTCGCAGCGGGGGTCAGCGGCTTTCTCCTCAAGACGTCTCGCGCCGAGCAACTGATCGACGCAGTGCACTCACTCGCGGCCGGCAACGCATTGCTCGGCCCTGACGTCACGCGTGCCGTGATCGAGCGCGTTGCGGCAGAACGAAGCACCGGGGCAGGCACCGCTTCCCCCGCAGATGCGACGGCCCCGGCGGCCGACGCTGTCTCCGACCTCGACGCCACGAGCGCAGCGATGGAGGCTGCGGGGCTCACGGAGCGCGAGCGCGAAGTCCTCGCGCTCGTCGCAGAGGGGCATTCGAACGCTGAGATCGCCAAAGCGCTCTTCCTCGGCGAAGCCACCATCAAGACGCACGTCTCGAACCTGCTGCAGAAGCTCGGGGTGCGCGACCGCATCCAGGCCGTCGTCTGGGCGCACACCCGCAGCTGACCGACGGGCGAGCTTCATTCCTCAGACGGAACGATTCGCTCCTCGGCGCCATCGACGCGCAACGCTTGGTCGTCACACAATAGCACCAAGGGATGCTCGTCGCCATAAGTCTGCAGGGTGCGCTCGATGAGTTGTACGGGATATTGAGGCAACCTCCCGTCAGCGTGCGGCAAGACGGTGCGGTCGATCAGCGCGAGACCAGCGGTACCCCGCAGATGCGGGCCGTCAGCGGGGTCGTCCATCAGCGACAGCGGGGCGATGTCAGGCCCCGTGACGGCCGAACCGGCACTGCAGCCGATATAGGGCAAGCCCGCCCGCACGTGCCGAATCACCACCTCGTCGTTGCCGCTAACTCTCAACGCTTCGAGCAGCGCAAATGTGCTGCCGCCCGCGACGTACAGCACATTGAGCGACTGCAACGCGCGATCCGTATCGTCGGGGCTCATCTGCCGCAGCTCCAGCAGCTCCACCTCGTGCCCGAGGGACGCGATACTCTGCCGCGCCGCCGCAACAAACGGCATACCTGAGTAGGGCACCTCTGCGTCGATGACGTATCCGATGCGGAGTCGGCGATCAGTGACGGGAGTGGTGTCTGCGATGAACTGCGGCAGCGCGCCGGTGTGCAACGACAGGAGAAGAAGGTGCATGATTCGAGGCTATCGACAGCCGCCGACACTGCAGCTTCACGGGACCTGCTGATCCTGCATCGATAGGATGCCGACCATGACGAAAGCCACAGGAATCGGCCGCGCCTACGCTTGGATCGCTTTCGTCGAGGCCTTCACCTGGGCCGGTCTGCTCGTCGGCATGTTCTTGAAGTATGTGACCGAGACGACAGCGTTGGGCGTCACCATCTTCGGCTCGCTGCACGGGGGCGCGTTCATCGTTTACGGCATCATCACGATCGTCGCCGCAATCCGGCTGCGCTGGGGCTGGTGGGTCGCGCTGCTCGCACTCGCCGCCTCGGTTCCGCCGCTCGTGACGATCCCGATGGAGATCTGGCTGCGCCGCACCGGTCGCCTCACGCGTCGCGACGGTGCCGCGAAGAACGCCACTCCCGGCGACGCGGTACTCGCTCAGGCGTAGTTCCGCGTCGGTACCGCAGACAGCCGCGCCTCAGCTCTCGGCAGCGGCACCGACGGTCGATGCGCGCACGACGAGCTCGGGCGTGAACTCGATCTGCTCGCGCGGAGCATCGGGCCCGGCCTGGGCCTCCTTGATGAGCAGACCGACCGCGGTCGCACCGATCTCGATCGCCGGCTGGCGCACCGAGGTGATGGGCACCACGGCGGCGTTCGCGAAGTCGATGTCGTCGTACCCGACGAGCGCGATGTCTTCGGGGACGCGCAGTGATCCGGTCATCACGAACGCCTGCAGCACCCCCATCGCGAGCAGGTCGTTGGCTGCGAAGACGGCGTCGGGCCTGCGCTCGGGGGGCAGCGCAACGATCTCTTCCGCGATCCGGCGCCCCTCGATGACACTCAACGCCGGCGTCTCGTGCACGGTAAGCGTGGCGTCAGGTGTTTCGGCGACGACGGAGCGCGCTCCGTTGAGACGATCGGAGACCTGCTTGATGCCGAGCGGCCCGCCGATAAACGCCAGACGGCGCCGACCGAGCGAGAGCAGGTGGCGCGCAGCGATGCGCCCGCCCTCGACGTCGTCGACCGAGACCGATGAGAATGAGCGGTCGCTCGAGCCGCGGTCGACGAGCACGACCGGGGTGCCGGCCTGTCGCAGCTTCCAGAGCTGCGTGAGGTCGGTGTCGACGGGTGAGATGAGCACCCCCGCGACGCGATGCTCCTCGAACATGTCGAGGATGCTGTGCTCGCGCGTGCTCGAGTCGTCGCTGCCGCCCATCAGCACGGTGTAGCCGTCGTCGATCGCGCGGCGCTGGGCACCGTGCGCGAGGTCCATGAAGAACGGGTTGCGGGTGTCGAGTACGACGAGCCCGAAGCTGGTGCTGCGCCCGGCGCGCAGCTGCCGAGCGGCGTCGTTGCGCACGAAGCCGAGTTCTTCGATCGCCTGCGCCACGCGTTCCACGGTCGCTGCGGCCACGATCTCTGGCCGGTTCAGCACGTTCGAGACCGTGCCCACCGACACCCCCGCGGCACGCGCGACGTCTCGGATACTCGCTGCCATAGCGTTGTCCCCTATCCGGTCGTCAGTGTCTTGTATTCGCCAGAGTCTATTCGATGCGCTCACAATATTGAAACGCTTCAATAACGACTTGGAAACCGTTATGACTTCGACTTGACGCATTTCAATCGCCGTGCGTAAACTCAGGCTCACTGATATTGAAACGATTCATTGATCGATTGTTCAATCGGCTGTCGATCCGTTTCAGCAACACCCTGAGATGCCCTTCCAATGGCAGGAAGTCGTGAGTTCAATGAAGAAACCACCCGCTGGCGAGCCGCTGCTCGAACTGCGCGGCGTTGCGAAGGCCTTCGGCCAGGTCATCGCACTGCGCGACAGCACACTCGCTCTGCACCCGGGCTCGATCCACGCGCTCGTGGGAGAGAACGGCGCCGGCAAGTCGACGCTCGTCAAGATCATCGCCGGCCTGTACCGTCGCGACTCGGGCGACTTCCGCCTCGACGGCGAGACCGTCGACTTCGCGTCGACCGCCGAGTCGAAGGCGGCAGGCATCGCGGTGATCTACCAGGAGCCCACGCTCTTCCCCGACCTCTCGGTCACCGAGAACATCTTCATGGGCCGCCAGCCCCGCGGCCGCTTCGGTCGCATCAATCGCGCCGCCATGCGCGCCGAGGTGCAGTCGCTGTTCGCTCGACTGGGCGTCGCCATGGATCCGGATCGCACGGCCGACGGGCTCTCCATCGCGGACCAGCAGATGATCGAGATCGCGAAGGCCATCTCGCTCGACGCCCGCGTGCTGATCATGGATGAGCCCACCGCAGCCCTCTCGGGCGTCGAGGTCGATCGCCTGTTCCAGGTCGCACGAGCACTGCGCGATGAGAACCGCGCCCTCGTCTTCATCTCGCACCGATTCGACGAGGTGTTCGCTCTCTGCGACACCATCACCGTCATGCGCGATGGCAGCTACGTCTCGACCCGCGCGATCAGCGAGACCGACCCCGACAGTGTGGTCGCCGAGATGGTCGGCCGCGAGATCACCGAGCTCTTCCCGAAGCTCGAGACCGAGGTCGGCGAGCCCCTGCTCGTGGTCGACGGGCTCACGAGCCCAGGCGTCTTCAACGACATCAGCTTCACCGTGCACGCCGGTGAGATCGTCGGCCTGGCGGGCCTCGTCGGCGCCGGCCGCAGCGAGGTCGCCCGCGCCGTCTTCGGCGTCGACGGGTACCGCAGCGGCAGCGTGCAGGTCGCGGGCAAGAACGTCGCCAAGGGCAAGCCGACCGCCGCCATGCGCGCCGGCCTGGCACTGGTTCCCGAAGATCGTCGCAAGCAGGGCCTGGTGCTCGAGTCGAGCGTCGGCCGCAACACGACGTCGGTCATCCTCGATTCGCTGGCGAAGCTCGGCATCGTCACAACCGGCGCGGAAAACCGCGCCGCACGCCCCTGGTCCGAGAAGCTCGAAGTGAAGACCAACGCGCTCACCACGATCGCCGGCACCCTGTCGGGCGGCAACCAGCAGAAGGTCGTGCTCGGCAAGTGGCTCGCCACCGACCCGCGCGTGCTCATCATCGATGAACCGACCCGCGGCATCGACGTCGGCACCAAGTCAGAGGTGCACCGCCTCCTCTCGACGCTCGCGAGTCAAGGCATGGGCGTGCTGATGATCTCGAGTGAGCTGCCCGAGGTGCTCGGCATGGCCGACCGCGTCGTCGTCATGCATGAGGGTCGCATCACCGCCACCATCGACCGCGACGATGCAACGCAAGAGAACGTGATGCGTGCCGCCACGCACAGCGCGAACGCAGATACGGAGCAGCACGCATGAGCGCCACTACCCTGAATGCCCCGAGCGTCGGTTTCGGCGCGATCGTCGGGCGCCTGACCCGAGCTCGCGAGGCCAGCATCCTGCTCGCCGTGCTGCTCGTCGTCGCGGCCGCCACGATCAAGAACCCGAACTTCCTGTTCTCGACCGACGGCTATCGCGACTTGTGGCTCACGCCCTCGCTGCTGCTGCTCGTCGCGGTCGGGCAGGCCGTCGTGCTCATCACGCGCAACGTCGACCTGTCGGTCGGCTCGATCCTGGGCCTGAGCGCCTACCTCACCGGCCGCCTCTTCATCGACATGCCGGGCCTTCCGGCGATCGTCGTGGTGCTGATCGCCATCGTCTTCGGCGGCCTGCTGGGCTTGATCAACGGTGCACTCGTCGCCTTCGCGAAGGTGCCCGCGCTCGTCATCACGCTCGGCACCATGTATGCCTTCCGCGGCATCAACGTGCTCTGGACCGGCTCGGATCGCATCAACGCCTCCGACATGCCGAAGGGCTTCCTCGCACTCGGCACCGCACAGGTCTTCACGATTCCGGTGCTGACCATCATCGCCCTCGTCGTGCTGATCGCCGTCGCGTGGTGGATGAAGAACACGCGCGCCGGCCGCGAGAGCTACGCGATCGGCTCCGACCCCGACGCCGCGCACCTTTACGGCCTGCCCGTCACCCGCCGCATCCTCTCGGCGTTCGTTCTGTCGGGCGCGCTCTCCGGTTTCGCCGGCGTGCTCTATGCCGCCCGCTACGGCACAATCAACTCGCAGGCCGGATCGGGTTGGGAGCTCGACGCGATTGGTGCCGCGGTCATCGGCGGCGTCGCGATCTTCGGCGGCGTCGGCTCGGTGTGGGGCGCAGCCATCGGCGCCTTCCTGCTCATGACCATCAACCGCGCGCTCCCCGTGCTCGGTGTACCCGACTTCTGGCAACGCGCCGTCGTCGGCGTGCTCATCATCGGAGCCATCGTGCTCGACCGCGTGCTCTCGCTGAGACAGCACCGCAAACTCATCGAAGAACGGGAGACGCAGCGATGACCGCGACCACCACCGCCACCGCGACGACCGGCATCCGCCACATCGCTGACTACGACCGCCCCCTCTGGCAGCGCCTGCTGCTGACCCGCGAGAGCGCGATCATCGCCCTCTTCGTCGTGGTCGTGCTCGTCGCCGCGATCCTGGTGCCGAACTTCGGCAGCAAGATCACGATGACCTACCTGCTGCTCGACATGTTCCCGATTCTCATCATCGCCCTGCCGATGACCGCGATCATCGTCACCGGCGAGATCGACCTGTCGGTCGCCAGCGTCGTGGGACTCTCGAGTGTGCTCACCGGTGTGCTCACCCAGGCGGGCGTGCCGTTCGGGATCACCATCGTGCTCGCCATCGCAGCCGGTGCGGTAGGCGGCGCCATCAACGGCTGGCTCATCACCGCGGTCGGGCTCCCCTCGCTTGCAGTGACGATTGGCACGTTGGCGCTCTACCGCGGCATCGCGGTCGGCCTGCTCGGCACCACCGCAGTTACCGACTTCCCGTCGTTCTGGACCGACCTGGCCAAGGAGAAGATCGGCTCGACCGGCATTCCCGTCGTCATCGTGCTCTTCGTGCTGCTCGCCACCGTCTTCACGATTCTGTTGCACTTCACGAAGTTCGGTCGCGGGGTCTTCTCGATCGGCCTCTCCCCCGAAGCTGCGCGCTTCTCGGGCGTCGACGTCGCTCGCACCAAGATGGTGCTGTTCGTGCTCAGCGGTGCCGTTGCCGCACTCGCCGGCATCTACTACACACTGCGGTACGGCAGCGCGCGCGGCGACAACGCGACGGGCATGGAGATGCAGGTCATCGCCGCGGTGCTGCTCGGCGGCGTCTCGATCTTCGGCGGCCGCGGCGCACTGCACGGCGTCATCGCCGGCGTGCTGCTGATCGGCGTGCTCGGCAGCGCGCTGCGCCTCGCGAATGTCACCTCCGACGTCATCAACATCATCACCGGCGTGCTGCTCATCGCCGCCGTGATTTCGACCAGCGTTATTGCAGCATTCAAGAACCGGCGCAAAACCGGCAGAAAGCTGCAGATCGCGGGCGCACGGGCCGCCACCACGGCCTGACCCTCACTTTCACGACCCACCACACCCACACCCCCGCAATCGCGGGCCAGGAAAGGAAACACCGAGCGATGTGGTTCACGAAGAATAAGAAGAAGGCGGGCGCGGTTCTCGCGCTCGCAGCCAGCGCAGCGCTGCTGCTCTCGAGCTGCTCCACCGGCGGCGGCGACGCGGGCGACGGCGGATCGGACTCGGGCTCGGGCGGATCCGGCGCGAGCGTCACCTTCCTGCCCAAGAACCTCGGCAACCCGTACTTCGATACGTCGAGCAAGGGCGGCAAGGCGGCCGTCGAAGCGTTCGGCGGCACCTTCAACGAGGTCGGCCCGACCGAGGCGACCCCCGACGCGCAGGTGAGCTTCATCAACACCGCGACGCAGCAGGGCGTCGACGCGCTCGCCATCTCGGCGAACGACCCGAAGGCTATCTGCGACGCGATCAACGAGGCGCGCGATAACGACGTCAAGGTCGTCACGTTCGACTCCGACACCAGCGCCGACTGCCGCGACCTGTTCATCAACCAGGCCGATGCCGAGGGCATCGCAAAGGTGCAGGTCGACATGATCACCGAGCAGATCGGTGACAAGGGTCAGATCGCAATTCTCTCGGCCGCGGCGAACGCGACCAACCAGAACGCCTGGATCGACCTCATGAAGGAAGAGCTCAAGGCCAACCACCCCGACGTCGAGCTCGTCGAGACCGTCTACGGCGACGACGACGATCAGACCTCGTTCGACAAGACCGCGGCGCTGCTGCAGACCTACCCGGAGCTCAAGGGCATCGTCTCGCCGACCACCGTCGGCATCGCCGCTGCCGCGCGCTACGTCTCGACCTCGGACGCGAAGGGCAAGGTCGCAGTGACCGGCCTCGGCACCCCGAACCAGATGCGCGAGTACGTCGAAGACGGCACCGTCACCGAGTTCGCACTGTGGAACCCCGAGGACCTCGGCTACCTGACCGCCTACGCCGCCAACGCACTCGTCTCGGGCGAGATCGAGGGCAAGGAGGGTGACACCTTCACCGCCGGCGACCTCGGCGACTTCACCGTGGGCAAGGACGGCGTCGTGCTGCTCGGCGATCCGTTCCGCTTCAACGCAGACAACATCGGCGACTTCGACTTCTAAGCCGCCACGGTGCGGGGGCCGGACCGATTGCGACCCCGCCCCCGCACCACCCCCGAACACCCGCTGTACCGCACCACCGCCCCACCCCGCGCAGGCTCAGCCGCGCCCCACCCAGACTCGGAGACTCCCATGCGCGTGTGCTTCCAAATGCAGGTCAAGCCCGACCGCCTGGCCGAGTACGCCGAGCACCACGCCGCCGTCTGGCCCGACATGCTCGAGGCCATCGCCGACGCCGGCCGCCGCAACTACTCGCTCTTCCTGCGCCCCGACGGGCTGCTCATCGGCTACTACGAGACCGATGACGACGAAGCCGCGCAGCGAGCGCTCGAAGCCGCCCCCCGCACCGCCGCGTGGGAGGCGAAGATGGCTGACTACTTCGTCGCATCAACCGGCCGCCCCGACCAGGAGGCCCCCCGACTTCCCGAGGTGTTCAACCTCGAGGACCAACTCGCCCGCCACCACGCGAGCACGAATCGCGCATAGCGCAGTACCGGAAAGAAAGCGCAGATCATGAGCTCCTTGTTCACCCCAGAAATCCAGCAGACCCTCGCCCAGCAGGCGATCGAGGTGCCGTCGTGGGCCTACGGCAACTCGGGCACGCGATTCAAGGTGTTCGGCACGCCGGGCACCCCGCGCGACCCGTTCGAGAAGATCGCCGACGCCGCCGAGGTGCACCGCGTCACGGGCCTCGCGCCCGCCGTCGCGCTGCACATTCCGTGGGATCTCGTCGACGACTTCGGGGTGCTGCGCAAGCATGCCGAAGACCTCGGGGTCGAACTCGGCACGATCAACTCGAACACGTTCCAAGACGACGAGTACAAGTTCGGCGCCCTCACCCACGTCGACGCCGCCGTGCGCCGCAAGGCCATCGACCACCACCTGAAGTGCATCGACGTCATGGACGAGACCGGATCGCGCGACCTCAAGATCTGGCTCGCCGAGGGCTCGAACTACCCGGGTCAGGCCGACATGCGCGGCCGTCAGGATCGCCTGCAGGAGTCGCTCCAGGAGATCTACGCACGTCTCTCGGCCGACCAGCGGCTCGTGCTCGAGTACAAGTTCTTCGAGCCGGCTTTCTACCACACCGATGTTCCCGACTGGGGCACCTCGTACGCGCAGGTGTCGTCGCTCGGCGAGAAGGCCATGGTCTGCCTCGACACCGGCCACCACGCCCCCGGCACCAACATCGAGTTCATCGTGATGCAGCTGCTGCGCCTCGGCAAGCTGGGTTCGTTCGACTTCAACAGCCGTTTCTACGCCGACGATGACCTTATCGTCGGCGCGGCCGACCCGTTCCAGCTCTTCCGCATTCTCGTCGAGGTGGTGCGCGGCGGCGGGCTCAACAACCCCGATGTCGCTTTCATGCTCGACCAGTGCCACAACGTCGAAGAGAAGATCCCCGGCCAGATCCGCTCCGTGCTCAACGTGCAAGAGATGACGGCGCGCGCCCTGCTGCTCGACCGCGACGCCCTCGGCGCCGCTGAGGCCGCCGGCGACGTGCTCGGCGCCAACGCCGTGTTCATGGACGCGTTCTACACCGACGTGCGCCCCGCGCTCGCCGAGTGGCGCGAATCGCGCGGCCTGCCCGCCGACCCGATGGCCGCATACGCCGCGTCGGGCTACCAGCAGCGCATCAACGCCGACCGCGTCGGCGGCGCTCAGGCGAGCTGGGGGGCGTAGGCTTCAGCGACGACGAAGCGGCGGGAGCGTTGAACGCTCCCGCCGCTTTTTCGTACCACTGCAGCGGCACCGCGCTTAGCGACGGCGCTCGTTGAGCGCGGCCAGCTCCGCGAAGTGAGCTGCCCGCTCGGCGTACGCAGCCGTGCGCTGCGGATCCGGCGCAAAACTCGCCTGCACCTCGCTGGCGAGGGCGCGCACCGTATCGAGCGACGCGATCACTCCAGTCGCCAGACCCGCGAGCATCGCCGCCCCCTGAGCAGCACCGTGCCCGCTGGCCGGGCGATCCACCGGCACTCCGAGCACGTCGGCCTTGATCTGCGACCACGCGCGCGACGCCGATCCGCCGCCCGTCGACACCACGCGCGGCACGGGATAGCCCGCGTCCACAATCGTGGTGACATCGCGGGCGAGCGCGAGGGCGTTCCCCTCCATAGCCGCGAGCATCAGTTCTTCACCGGTCGTCGCCAGGGAGATGCCGTCGATGATGCCGCGCGAGTGCGGGTTCCAGGTCGGCGTGCGCTCGCCGGCGAGGCTCGTGACCATCGTGAGCGCACCGGGTCGCTCAAGCGCGAGCAGCGCTGCGTCGCTGCGCAGGTCGGTGGCGGCGTCGAGCCCGTTGACCCAGTCGATCGTGGCGCCGGCGGTGACCTGTGCGGTGATGAGCAGATCGACCCCGGGCACGCAGTGGCGCGTGTGGATGAACCCGGGCACACGCGTGCCGCGCGGCACCGGAAGAATCGTCACGCTTGAGAAGCCGGTCATGTCGACGAGCGGATCCCCGAACTCGAGAATGCCGGCCTCAAGCGCCGAACCGATGGAATCGATGCCTCCGGCGACCACCTGCGCGCCGGCGGTGATGCCGGTCGCAGCAGATGCGGCCTCGGTGACCGTGCCGACAATCGCGTTCGCGGCTACGACCGGGGGCAGCAGCGCGAGCGACGGCTCGGCCGCGACGAGCGCCGCGTCGAACGCGCTCGCGTCATCATCGAAGCCCTGCATCAGCGCGGCAGTCGTGTCATCGAGCGCGAACTCGCCGCTCAGCTGCGCAACAATGAACCCGTTGGCCGACAGTACGTGCCGTGAAGCGGCGAGCACCTCGGGGCGATGGACCTCGAGCCAGAGCAGCTTCGCCGTGCCGAAGAACGGATCTGCCCCATTGCGCGACTGCGGCACGAGTGCGGCGATGCGCGCCGATTCTTCGACCGCGCGGCGATCGAGCCACGTCAGTGCCGGATGCGTGGGCGCCCCGTGCGCATCGACCGGCACGAACGTGGGCGCTTGAGCGGTCACAGCGACGGCGATGACGCGCCTGCCGGCGACCACCCGCGACGTAACGTCGCACACTGCGCGCCACCAGGCCATCGCATCCTGCTCGGCGGCGGCACCGTCGGTCGCGGTCGGATAGCGCTGCGAGGCATCTGCCACGAGGCGCCCGTCTCGATCGGTGGCGACCACCTTCACCGAGCTGGTGCCGACATCGATGCCGAGGAGCACATCATTCATGTTCTGGGGTCCTTCAGAGAGGGCGTGGCCTGCAGACTATCGCGCCGCGGGCGCGGGCACCGCGACGAGCGGGTGCAGCAGCGGCTCGCCCGCGAGCAGACGTCGAATCTCCTCAGCGACCCCGTCTGCGGCACGGTCGGCTGTCTCCCGGCTGGCACCGGCGATGTGGGGAGTCAACACGATGTCGTGACCCGCAGCAGCCAACGAGAAGAGTCGGTGACCGAAATCGACGGGCTCCTCGGGGTACACGTCGAAGGCGGCACCGGCCAATTGACCGCTTTCGACCGCGTCAGCGACGGCATCGTAATCGACGAGCCCACCGCGTGCGGCGTTGACGAGACGCGAGCCGGGGCGCATGAGTGCGAGCCGCTCGGCGTTCACCAGGTGCGTGGTCTCGGGTGTGAGACGCGCGTGCACTGAGACGAGATCGGAGCGCTCGAAGAGCTCTTCAGGGGTCGCGGCGAGTTGTACGCCGGCGCCGAGCGACTCGGGTCGCAGGTACGGATCGTAGACGAGCACGGAGGCGCCCATGGCTGCGAAGACCGCGGCCACGTGGCCGCCCACGGCGCCGGCACCGAGCAGACCGATGGTGGATCCCTGCACCTCGCCACCGACCTCGTCGAAGCGATAGAACTCCCCTCGCCACTCATGATCGAGCAGCGTGTTGTGCGAGAGGGGAATGCGGCGCAGCAGTGCCAGAGCGAGGCCGATGGTCATCTCGGCAGTGGCGATCCCGTTGCGTCCGGGTACGTTCGCGACGGCGACGCCGTGCGCTTCGGCGGCCTCCAGATTGATGTTCGTGGGGCCGCCGCGCGACACCGCGATGAGGCGCAGTTCAGGCGATGCAGCGATCACGCGTTCGGTGAGCGGGGCCAACTGCGTGGCGATCGCGGTCACACCTGAAAGCGCTTCGATGAGTTCGTCTTCGGAACCCGAAGCCTCATCGACCTCTCCGACCCGACCGAACGGAGCATCGGGCCACGGGAACTCGATCTCGCTGATCTCGACGTCAGCGGCGGTTCCGAGCGCGCGCTCGAGCGCGGTGCGCAGGTGCGATGACCGGATGAAGCGGTCGCCGGCGGCAAGAATGCGTGTCATGTGTCTGTGTCCTCGGGTTCGGGCGGCGAGTAGGAAAAGTGACGGGTCTGCGGGCCCGCGGCCTGTGACGGTGGGGCCGGAAGGGCCCCACCGTCGTCGGAACTATCCGGCGAACATCTCGTCGAAGTAGTCCTGCGCGTTGTCGGCGTTGATCACGGTCACCGGCATGTACTGATCTTTTTCGACGTCCTCGCCCGCGAGCAGGTCGGCAGTGATATCGATGAGCGTGCGGCCGTGCGCCTTACCGCCGCCGAGGCTGATCGAGCTCTTCTGGGGGTCGCCCTTGATGATGTTCTCGATCTCGATCTGCGTCGCGTCAATGCCGAAGAGACCGAACTGGTCGTAGTCGGTGATGCCGCTGGCCTTCACGCCTTCGTTGCCGCCCTGGGCACCACCGCCGCCGATCGTGGCAATCATCTTCATCTTCGGGTTCGCCTGGAGGAAGTTCTCGGCGTTCGTCACGCCTTCCTCCGCCGTGAGCGCCGAGTTCGTCGCGACGAGCTTCGCGTTCGGTGCGAGCTCTTCGACGGCATCCTTGATGCCGTTCGCACGATCGATGATTTCGGGGAAGGTGGGCAGATCCATCAGGCCCCACTCGACGACGTCCTCATCGGGGTAGGTCTCGTTGATCCACTCCGCTGCGGCCTCACCATTGGCGTAGCCTGTCGCGTAGGCGTCGACGAGGTACTGCGCGTCGTAGTTGTCGAGCACCTGCGTGTAGCCGACGACCTTGATGCCGGCATCCTGCGCCTTCTGTGTGGCGGCGATGAGCGACTTCGAATCGACGGCGCAGATGATGATCGCGTCGACATCCTGCTGAATGAAGTTCTCGATCTGCGTCACCTGGGTGGCGGCGTCACTCTTCGCATCGACGTAGTTGACCGAAATGCCCTCGTCGGCACCGTAGGTCTTCGCCTCTTGCACCAGTTCGGCCCACACCGGGTTCGACAGGTCGGAGAACGTGACCCCGACCGTATATTCGGCGTCGGGGGCGGCCGCACTGCCGCCCGAGCTGCACGAGGCGAGGCCGAGCAGCAGTGCTCCGGCCGCCGCAATCGCGGTGATCTTCTTCATAGGTGTTCCTTTCACATGGGTACTGCGGGAGTCGATTTCGACGTTGAGGGGTGCGTGCCGGCGGCTTCGCGGTGCGCCTTAGCCGAGCGGAACGGTGGCGGTCTTCGCCTCGGGCGCTGCGGCCGGCCCACGGCCGATCGAGATGCCACCGATCTGCTTACGCGATCCTGACGACCGCTTCGACATCGCGTCGTAGATGACCGCCACGAGCAGAATGACGCCCTTGATCACCAGCTGCACGTACTCGCTGACGTTCAACAGCACGAGACCGTTGTCGAGCACCCCGACGATCAGCACACCGATGAACGCGCCGAAGAGGCTGCCGCGTCCGCCCATGACACTGACACCGCCGAGCACGCAGGCGGTCAGCACGCTGAACTCGAACCCGGCGCCCGTCGCCGACTGCGCCGAGTTCAGCCGCGACAGCAGCAGCACCGCGCCGACGGCGGTGAAGAGCCCGCAGGTGGCGTAGACGATCAGCAGCGTGCGACGAGTGTTCACACCCGAAAGGCGCGCGGCCTCGGCGTTGTTGCCGATCGCGTAGAAGTAGCGCCCGAGCGCAGTCTGGTTCGCGATGAAGTAGCCGATCGCCCACACGATGGCGAGCACGATGACCGAAATGGGGATCCCGATCACAGCCCCTTGGCCGAGCACCGAGAAGTCGCTTGGGAACCCCGAGATCGGCAGTCCCTTCGACAGCAGGTAACTGACGCCGTTGAGAATCGTCATCATCGACAGCGTCACGATCAGCGGTGCGACACCGGTGAGCGTGATGATGAGGCCGTTCAGCAAGCCAATGAGCACTCCGAGCACGAGCACCAGCAGGATCGCGAGTGGCCACGGCACATCAAACTGCGACATCATGATGCCGCAGACCACCACGTAGAGCGAAATCTGATAGCCGACCGACAGATCGATACCGCCCGTCAGCAGCACGAATGCGAACCCGACCGCGACGATGCCGAGCGTCGTCACCTGCCGCAAAATATTGAAGAGGTTGTTCGTGTCGAGAAAGTTCGGCGACAGCACGCTGAAGCCGATGATCAGCAGCACCAAGACGAGCACAATGCCCAGTCCGTGCAGCCGCGCGCGGATCTTCGAGTTCATGCGGGGACTCCTTCTGAGGCCAGGGTGAGAATGGCTTCCTGCGTAATGGCGTCGCGCTCGAGCAGGCCGCGCTGCTGGCCCTCCTGGAGCACCACGATTCGGTCGGACATGCCGATGAGTTCTTCCATGTCGGAAGAGATCATGAGGATCGTCTTGCCCTCTTCGGCCAGGCGATTCATGATCAGATAGATCTCGTGACGGGCGCCGATGTCGATACCGCGGGTGGGCTCGTCGAAGATGAGCACCTCGGGGCTCGTCGCGAGCCACTTCGCCAGCACGACCTTCTGCTGATTGCCCCCGCTCAGGTTGCCGACGATCTCGTCGGCGCTCGGCGCCTTGATGCGCAGCTCGCGCATGTATTGCGCGGCGAGATCGCGCTCGGCCGAGCGCGAGATCACACCGCCTGGAGAGAGTTCGCCGAGCCGCGGCAGCGAGATGTTCCGTTCGATCGAGAAATCGAGGATCAGGCCGTGGCGCTTGCGGTCTTCGGGAACGAGAGCGATGCCGTTGCGGATCGCCTGAACGGGATTCATTGCGAGCACCGAGTTGCCGTGCAGCTCGACCGTGCCGGCCTCGGGCCGCTTCGCACCGAAGATCAGCTCCATCAATTCGGTGCGACCTGCTCCGATCAAACCGGCGAAGCCCAGAATCTCGCCCGCGCGCGCAGTGAAGCTGATGTCGTGCACGCCGTTGCCCGTGAGCCCGGTGACGGTGAGCGACGGCTCGGCGAGTGCGTGCGTGCGCTGCGGATATCCCTCGCTCAACTCACGCCCGACCATGAGCGAGATCAGCTCCCCTTTCGTGGTCTCGGCGGTGTCGCGCGTCGCCACGTACGCGCCGTCGCGCAATACCGAAACGCGATCGGAGAGCCGGAAGATCTCTTCCATGCGGTGCGAAATGTAGACGATCGTCATGCCCTCGCGCCTCAGCGCATCGACAATCGCGAACATCGCATCGACCTCGGCGGCGGTGAGCGGTGCGGAGGGCTCGTCCATGATGAGAAGTCGGGCATCCTTGGCGAGCGCTTTGGCGATCTCCACGATCTGCTGATACCCCGTCGTCAGCGTCTCGACGAGCGCATTCGGTGAGATCTTGACGCCGAGACGCGCGAATAGCGCCTGCGAGCGCGCGGCCATCGTCTTGCGGTCGAGCACCGGGCCCTTGCGCACAAACTCGCCGAGGAACACGTTTTCTGACGCGCTCAGGTTCGGGAAGAGTGTGAACTCCTGATAGATCACGGCGATGCCGAGCTCGCGCGCGAGTTGCGGCGTAAGCCGATCGTACGCGGTGCCTCCGACGGTGATCGTGCCCGCTGTCGGGGCGATGGCTCCGGCGAGCGCTTTGATCAGCGTGGACTTGCCCGCGCCGTTCTCGCCGATAATGGCGTGCACCTCGCCCGGGCGCAGGTCCAGGCTGACCCCGTCGAGCGCACGGACGCCTGGGTACTCCTTGACGAGATCGTCTACCCGCAGGGACAAGCCCGCGGCCGGTGCGGAACCGTCCGACCTCATGTCTGCAGACATCCTGCACTCACCTCACTTCATCGTGCCGTCACTTGACTGAAATGAAGTTTGTTACAAAATGTGAGCTTTTGTCAATTTTTGTTAGATAACGATGACACAACGGCGCGTCGCTAGACGGCGGGCCGACAGTCAATGCAGCGGGGGCGCCGCCGACTCAGCGCAGCTCGGTAACGAGCCCTCGGTACTCCGTGAGGTCGCGCGACTGCGGCGCCAGCTCGGTCGCGAGCACATCGATGTCACTCATATCGACCGCATGCGCCAACGACACGTTGTTCAGCTTCTCGCTGTGCACTCCAATAAACACCCGCTCTGAGGCACCCGCGATCGAACGCTTCACCTCTGCCTCCTCGAGCGTGCTCTCATGGCAACCCCGAAGATCGAGCGACGCCGCCGAGGCGAAGAAGGCCGCGAAATGCACCCGCGACACGAATCCGGTTGCGACCGGGCCAACGAGAGAATCACTGCGACGGTCAGCCGCGCCACCCGTCAGCACGGCGGTCAACCCGGGCCGCTCCTGCAGAGCCTGGAAGGTCAGCATTCCGTTCGTGACGACCGTCAAATCGCCCGCACCCGTGATCCTCTGCGCCAACTGGTGCATCGTCGTCGACGAATCGAGCGCAATCAGGCCACGATCCGGCACGAGCGGCAGCAGCTTTTCGGCAACCGCAGCCTTCTCCACTGCGTGCGCGCGTTCTCGACCATGAAAACTGACCGGGCCGGTGAACATCGCACCACCGCGCACGCGTCGGATCGCGCCGCCCATCTCGAGTCCGTCGAGATCACGGCGCACCGTCATCTCGCTCACTCCCAGCTCCACCGCAGCCTCAGCGAGCGAGACCCGCTGCATCTCGCGCAAGCGCTGCAGCAGCCAGGCGCGGCGTTCTTCGGCGGCAAGAGAGACCATAGTGACCCCAGCGTAGCGGCGTGCCGTGCGATTCAGACGCGATCGACGTCGATACCGAGCGCGAGCCAGGGCGCGGCGTCGAGCTCACTGAACCCATCATCAGTGATCAGGCGATCAACCGCCACGGCGGGAACCACGCTGTGCTGACCGAAGCCCGAAGCCTTCGAAGAGTCGAAGAGCCCGACGACTCGATTCGCCGCCAATGCGATCGCCCGCTTCGTCTCCGCCTCAGAGAACGATCGCTCGAGCAACCCCTGCTCGGGCGAAAGTGCCGAGACTCCAAGAAATGCCATATCGATCGTGCCGTACCCGCGGAGCAGTTCGGGCGGAAAGCCCACCGTCGAGAACGAGGTGCGTCGCACGGTGCCGCCGAGCATCACGACAGCCGGGCCGGATCGCTCAGCAAGTTGACTCGCCACGCGCAGCGAATTGGTCACCACCGTCGCATCTGTGCGCTCGGCGAGCTCGAGTGCGAGGTAGTAGCCGGTCGACGACGAGTCGATGGCAATCACTGCCTCGCGCTCGACCAACTCGGCCGCACGCCGGGCCACCGCGCGCTTGGCCGTCACGCGCTGCCCCAGGCGCTCGGCCAGAGGCCACTCTTCACCGGTGCGCAGTCGGGCACCGCCGCGCACGCGCTCGATCAGCGCGCTGCGCACCAATCGTTCAAGATCTTTTCGGATCGTGACTTCCGAAACCCCCACGTGCTCGGCCAGCTCGACGACCGGCACACGTTCGCGGCCCTCGAGAAGGTCGAGGATGCGCTCGTCGCGCTGATCTGCCGGTGGGGTCATAGTTGTCGATGATACCGCGATCCCGCAACCTCGGTACGAGTTTCGAAACATATTCACTTTCGAACGGAATCAATTGAGCTTGTTTTTGAAAGCTCAAATGCCTATGGTTGACTCGTACCCAACGGATCTCGAAAGGCCGCCAATGACGCACACCGATCCCACCGCCCAGGCACTGATCGCTCGCTCGAACCGACTGGGCGCCGATAAGAAGAACACCAACTTCGCCGGCGGCAACACGTCGGCCAAGGGGTTCACGAAAGATCCCGTGACCGGCGACGACGTCGAGCTCATGTGGGTCAAGGGATCAGGCGGAGACCTGGGCACGCTGACCGAGGCCGGCCTGTCGACGCTGCGTATCGACCGCCTGCGCGCGCTCGTCGGCGTGTACCCGGGCCTTGAGCGCGAAGACGAGATGGTCGCCGCTCTCGACTACTGCCTGCACGGCAAGGGCGGTGCCGCGCCGTCAATCGACACCGCCATGCACGGCCTCGTCGATGCCGCCCACGTCGATCATCTGCACCCCGACTCCGGCATCGCTATTGCGACCGCCGCCGACGGCGAAGCCCTCACCAGCACCATTTTCGGCGACAAGGTCGTGTGGGTGCCCTGGCGCCGACCCGGCTTCCAGCTCGGTCTCGACATCGCGGCCATCAAGGCCGACAACCCCGCGGCGATCGGCTGCATCCTCGGCGGCCACGGCATCACCGCGTGGGGCGACACGAGCGAAGAAACCGAGCAGAATTCGCTCTGGATCATCGACACCGCTGCGGCCTACATCGCCGAGCATGGCGCTCCTGAGCCCTTCGGCCCCGTCGTCTCCGGCTTCGAGCCGCTTCCTGAAGCCGAACGTCGCGAACGCGCTGCACGACTCGCCCCCGTCGTGCGCGGCATCGCAAGCACCGACAAGCCCATGGTCGGTCACTTCACCGACGCCGACGCGGTACTCGACTTCCTGTCGCGCGAGAAACTCGCGCCGCTCGCCGCACTCGGCACCAGCTGCCCCGACCACTTTCTCCGCACCAAGGTGAAGCCACTCGTGCTCGACCTGCCGACGTCGGCCACGATCGAAGAGCAGGTGGCTCGCCTCCAGGAGCTGCACGCCGCGTACCGCGACGACTACCGCGCGTACTACGAGGCGCACGCCGACGAGGCGAGCCCGGCCATGCGCGGCGCAGACCCGCTCATCGTGCTGGTTCCCGGAGTCGGCATGTTCAGCTATGGCGCGAACAAGCAGACGGCCCGCGTCGCCGGTGAGTTCTACATCAACGCCATCAACGTGATGCGCGGCGCTGAGGCACTCTCGACCTACGCCCCGATCAGCGATGCCGAGAAGTTCCGCATCGAGTACTGGGCGCTCGAAGAGGCGAAGCTGCAGCGCCTGCCGAAGCCAAAGTCGCACCAGGGTCGCATCGCCTTTGTGACGGGCGCGGCATCGGGCATCGGCAAGGCCATCGCAACGCGCCTCGCAGCCGAGGGCGCCTGCGTCGTCGTCGCCGACCTCGACCTCGAGAAGGCGCAGGCCGCAGCCGCAGAGCTCGGCAGCACCGACGTTGCGATCGGCGTCGCCGCGAATGTCGCGGACGCGGCGGCCGTGCAGGGCGCCATCGACGCCGCAGTGCTCGCGTTCGGCGGCATCGACCTCATCGTGAACAATGCCGGCCTGTCGCTCTCGAAGTCGCTGCTCGACACCACCGAGGCCGACTGGAACCTGCAGCACGACGTCATGGCGAAGGGTTCCTTCCTCGTCTCGCAGGCCGCGGCACGCGCCATGATCGCCCAGGGCCTCGGCGGCGATGTCATCTACATCTCGTCGAAGAACAGCGTCTTCGCGGGCCCCAACAACGTCGCCTACTCGGCGACGAAGGCCGACCAGGCGCACCAGGTTCGCCTGCTGGCCGTCGAGCTCGGCGAGCACGGCATCCGCGTCAACGGCATCAACCCCGACGGCGTGGTGCGCGGTTCGGGCATCTTCGCCGCGGGCTGGGGCGCCAACCGCGCCGCGACCTACGGTGTGAAGGAAGAAGATCTCGGCCAGTTCTACGCGAACCGCACGATCCTCAAGCGCGAGGTCGTCCCTGAGAACGTGGCCGACGCGGTGTACGTGCTCACCGGGCCCGAGCTGACGCGCACCACGGGCCTCCACATCCCGGTCGACTCCGGCGTCGCGGCGGCGTTCCTGCGATGAGCGTTTCGGCTTCAGACTCGACGGCCCCCGTCGGCGGTGCCAGCGGTTCGACCGCTGGCACCGCCGTCGCGGCCGTCGATCTCGGGGCGACCAGTGGGCGCGTCATCGTCGGGCGGATCGCGCAGGGGGCCGACGGCGCCGAACTGCACACGCAACACATCGCACGTTTCGCGAACGACCCGGTTCGCACTCCAGATGGCCTGCACTGGAACTTCCTCGAGCTGTACCGGCAGGCGCTGCACGGGCTGGCCGCCGCCGAGCGCAGCGCCCCCGGCGAGATCGCGTCAGTCGGCGTGGATTCTTGGGCGGTCGACTACGGCTTGCTGCGCCATGGCCGGCTGATCGGCATTCCATTCCACTACCGAGATGCGCGCTGTGACCTGGGCGTCGCCGCGGTGCACTCCCGAGTGCCTGCCGACGAACTCTACGCGCGCAACGGGCTGCAGCACCTCACCTTCAACACGATCTTCCAGCTGGCGGCAGAAGACGGGCTCCTGGAGGTCGCAGAACGCGCACTCCTCGTGCCCGACCTGTTCAACTACTGGCTGACCGGCGTCGAAGCTGCCGAGCGGAGCAACGCCTCAACCACTGGGTTGCTCGATCCGCGCACCCGAGAATGGGATCTCGAACTGGCCGAGGCTGCGGGCATTCCCGCTCGCATCCTTCCCCCGCTGATCGAGGCAGGTGAGCGACTCGGTCAGACCTCGGAGGAAGCCGCCCGAGTGATCGGCCGGTCATTCGACGTCGTGTCGGTCGCATCGCACGACACCGCGTCGGCCGTTGCGGCGGTGCCGGCTACTCGCCCTGATTTCGCGTACATCTCCTGCGGCACTTGGGGGCTCGTGGGCTTGGAGCTCGATGCTCCGGTGCTCACCGACGAAGCTCGCGAGGCCAACTTCACCAACGAAGGCGGGATCGAAGGCACCACACGATTCCTGCACAACGTGATGGGCACCTGGCTCTTCTCCGAGTCGCTCCGCGCCTGGGAGCCCGGCGCGACCGACGCCCAGCGCTCGAGTCTGCTGGGAGAGCTCCTCGCCGAGGCCGCAACGCTCACCGGGCCCGCACCGGTGTTCGACGCGAACGATGCCCGGTTCTTCCCGCCCGGCGACCTCCCCGAGCGCATCGTGGGCTGGTTCACGGAGCGCGGCGAGCGCGCTCCCGAGGGCCGAGCCGAGATCCTGCGATCCATCACCGAGAGTCTCGCGGTGGCGTTCGCGGACGCGGTGTCGACCGCCAGCCGCCTCGCCGATCGACCGGTGTCGGTGATTCACGTCGTCGGCGGCGGTTCCCAAAACGCCCTGCTCTGTCAGCGTCTCGCCGATCGCTCAGGCCTCGAGGTGCTCGCCGGCCCCGTCGAAGCAACCGCTATGGGCAACCTGCTCATTCAGGCGCAGGCACTCGGGCTCATCGAGCCCGGCCTCGCCGAGCTGCGCGCCGTCGTGGCTCGATCCACCGCCCCCATCCGCTACCTCCCGAGCTTTGCGTAAGGTCTCAACCATGGTCACCCGACAGCTTCCCAACCCCAAAGAACTGCTCGAACTCATGCAGTTCAAACGCCCCGAACTCGACGGCAAGAAGCGCCGCCTCGACTCGGCACTCACCATCAACGATCTGCGCACCATCGCGAAGCGCCGCACCCCGAAGGCGGCATTCGACTACACCGACGGTGCCGCCGAAGGCGAGCTGTCGCTGGCGCGCGCGCGTCAGGCGTTCGAAGACGTGGAGTTCCACCCCGGCATCTTGAAACCCGCCGCCAACGTCGACACGTCAGTCGAAATTCTCGGCGATCGCTCGGCACTGCCCTTCGGCATCGCACCAACCGGGTTCACCCGCCTGATGCAGACCGAGGGCGAGATCGCCGGCGCCGGCGCCGCAGGTACCGCAGGCATTCCGTTCACACTCTCGACGCTCGGCACGACGTCGATCGAAAACGTGAAAGCCGCGAACCCGCACGGCCGCAACTGGTTCCAGCTGTACGTCATGCGCGACCGCGAAATCTCCTACGGCCTCGTGCAGCGTGCCGCCGAGGCCGGGTTCGACACCCTGCAGTTCACCGTCGACACCCCCGTTGCCGGCGCTCGCCTGCGCGACAAGCGCAACGGCTTCTCGATTCCGCCGCAGCTGACGCTCAGCACCATCGTCAACGCGATCCCCCGCCCCTGGTGGTGGGTCGACTTCCTCACTACGCCAAAGCTTGAATTCGCATCGCTGTCGACCACCGGCGGCACCGTCGGCGAGCTGCTCGACGCGGCGATGGATCCGACGATCAGCTTCGACGACCTCCGCGTGATCCGCGAGATGTGGCCGGGCAAGCTTGTCGTCAAGGGTGTGCAGACCGTCGAAGACGCGGCGAAGCTGACCGATCACGGCGTCGACGGCATCATCCTGTCGAACCACGGCGGGCGCCAGCTCGACCGCGCACCGATCCCCTTCCACCTGCTGCCGCAGGTCGTGCGCGAGGTCGGCCAAGACGCGACCGTCATGGTCGACACCGGCATCATGAACGGCGCCGACATCGTCGCGTCGATCGCGCAGGGTGCAAAGTTCACGCTCATCGGCCGCGCCTACCTCTACGGCCTCATGGCCGGCGGTCGCGCTGGCGTCGACCGCACCATCGCAATCCTCAAGAGCGAGATCGAGCGCACGATGAAGCTGCTCGGTGTCTCGTCGATCGAGGAGCTCGAGCCGGCGCACGTCACCCAGCTGCAGCGCCTCGCGCCGGTCGAACCCGGCCTCGCCGCCCGCGCCCGCGCGGGCCTGTAGGTCGCGGGTCCGCACGCGGCCCATCGATCACGCTCCCAGACTGCGAACGCGGTCGGCCAGCGGATGTCGCGCCCACGACGCCCGCAGGCCGACCGCGTTCGCGCTGTCTGCGGAGTGCGGTCTGCCCCAGCTTCCTTATGCGATCGGGGTAACTTTGGACCAGTGTCGACGCTCTCAAACGACTCAGCACCGGTCCGAAGTTACCCCGATCGTGCTGTGTGTCGGCGCCCGTCCCGGCGCCCATACGCCCATTCGCCCATTCGCCGATATCGATGGTGCGCTCACAGTGTGCGGATAGGCACCCGCTGCTGCCCACTCTCCACAGGTTGCACCTTTTGACGGGTTTCAGCACCACGCGGGCCCGAAGCTGATCGTATGACCCGTCGCCGCCCGCTTCACCTCAGCCCCCGCGTGTACCGGACCTCCGAGCTGCGCGACCACGGGGTCTCGGCGCAGAGACTGCGTGCGACCGACATTCGCCGCATCGCGCGCGGCTATGTCATTCATCCTGCACTGCAATTCGACCCGTTCGATTATCGGCAGCGCTGTATCGCAGTGGCAGAAACACTGCGCAACGGCCACTTCATCTCGCACCGATCTGCCGCCACCCTGTGGGGAGTGCCCGCGCCAGTAACCCCTGGCGGACGAGTCGATGTGTCCTCATTCAGCCCGCTCAAGGCGCCACAGACCCGCATCGTTTCGGGGCATCGAGTCCGAACCGGATCGGTGGAATGGGCGAAAATCGACGGAATCGTCACGCCGACACCAGCCGACATCTGGTGCCAACTTGCTGCAGTCGTCACGTTCGAACAACTGGTCGCCGCGGGCGACTTCCTCATCTCTGGCACACCGATCGTTGACGTCTCCGCACGCCCGCACGCTGCCCAACGGCGCACGCCGCCGCTCTGCACACTCGACGACATTGAGCGAGCTCGACGACGCCATCAAGGCACCACGGGCTCGCCTCTGAGACGCCGCGCGGTCGCGATGCTGCGGGCTCCCGTTGACTCACCGCCTGAATCGTATCTGCGTTTGGCGATCCTCCGCGCGCCACTCCCCGAGCCCATCGTGAACTGCCCCGTAGCGACGCGCGACCGCGTGCTCTTCGCCGACCTCGGATACCCCGAGCTTCGCATCGCAATCGAATACGAAGGCAAATACCATTTCGCCAATGCGACGCAGGTGAAGTTCGACCTGCGCCGTCGGCGAGCGATGATCGATGCCGGTTGGACAGTATTGCAGGCCACCGACGAAGATCTGGCGGATCCCACGGACTTCATCACCGCGCTCGCTCGCGCGATTGCTGTGGCGACCGCAGCTCAGCGCTCAGTCGCCGATCGGGGTAACTTCGGACCGGTGTGGAGCGCCATTTGAGCGTCAACACTGGTCCGAAGTTACCCCGATCCAAGAAGAGCCTGGCGGCGGCAGCGGCGGCGGAGCCGCTGCCGCGCACTGCCCCGGGCCCGGTCCTATCCGTGATGCACGGGGTGGCGGCGCTCCAGCGCCGAGCCCTCCACGTCGACGTTCGGAATGATGCGGTCGAGCCACTTCGGCAACCACCAGGCGCCGCGCCCGACGAGGTGCATGAGTGCGGGAACAAGCAGCATGCGCACGACGAACGCGTCGAACAGCACCCCGAGCGCGAGCCCGAGGCCCATCGACTTGATCATCACCGATTCCGAAGCGATGAAGCCGCCGAACACGGCCACCATGATGATCGCTGCGGCAATCACGACGGTGCGTCCGGCACGGAACCCCTGCGCGACGGCGAGGCGTGCCGGTGCGCCGTGCGCATACGCCTCGCGCATGCCGGTGGCCAGGAAGAGTTGGTAATCCATCGCGAGCCCGAAGAGAATGCCGACGAGGATCACCGGGAGGAAGCTCAGGATCGGCCCGGGGTTGTGCACCCCAAGCAGCTCGCCGAACCATCCCCACTGGAACACCGCGGTCACGGCACCGTAGGTCGCGAACAGCGACAGCACAAACCCGCCGGTGGCGAGCAGGGGCACGACCAGCGAGCGGAACACCATCACCATGATGAGGAACGACAATCCGACGACGACGCTGAGGTACAGCGGAAGCACGTTCTGCAGGCCCTCAGAGATGTCGATGTTGATTGCGGCTTGGCCCGCGACGCCCAGAGTGATGTCGCCCTCGGAGGAGTCGATGGCGGGCAATTCGCGGAGGTCGCGCACGAGAGCCTCGGTCGACTCGCTGTTCGGCCCCTCCGCGGGAATGACCTGGAAGGCGGCCAGACGGTGATCGTCTGAGACCGCCACCGGCGCGACGGCGACCACGTCGCTCTGGTCTGCCAGTGCGGTGGCGACGTCGACCTGAGCGTCGAGCACCCCGTCGTCGTCGAGTCCGGCCGGCAGGTCGGCGGTGACGAGCAGCGGCCCGTTGGATCCCTCACCGAACGCGTCGTTCGTCAGCGTGTACGCACGGTAGGCGGTGGAGTCTGCGGCTTCAGAGCCTCCGTCGGGCAGTCCGAGACGCATCGACATCGATGGGATCGCGATGACGAGCAGCACGACGACGGACACGACGGCGGTCAGGATCGCCCGCACATTGCTCATCGGCTTCACCGACCGCATGGGGTCGGGCGCCGTCCCCGGCTCGTGCGCCGCCGCTTCCGCAGCACGGGCGCGTGCTCGGCGGCTGAGCACCCGGGTGCCCGCGAGACCGAGCAGCGCTGGCGTCAACGAGATGGCGATGAGCACGGCGACCGCGACGCTCACAGCACCCGCGGTGCCCATGAGCCCGAGGAACGGGATGCCCGTGATGTTCAGCGCGAGCAGGGCCACGATGACGGTCGTGCCGGCGAAGACAACGGCGTTGCCGGCGGTGCCGTTCGCGAGACCGATCGATTCTTCGACGCCCGCACCCTGCAGCAGTTGGCGGCGGTGGCGGTACAGGATGAAGAGGGAGTAATCGATACCGACGGCGAGACCGAGCATGACGCCGAGGATCGGCGTGACCGAGGCCATTTGCACGACTCCGGCGAACGACAGGGTGGCCATCGCACCGACGGCGACACCGACGAGCGCCGTCACGATGGGGAATGCAGCGGCGAGGATCGACCCGAGCACCACGATCAGCACGATCGCGGCGATGAGCACGCCGACGGCCTCGCCGACCCCGAGAATTTCGGGAACACCCTGCGAGATGTCGGTGGAGAGCGCGACTTCGACGCCGTCGATCTTCGTGCCCTCGAAGTGCTCGATCACCGCGTCTTTGGTCTCTTGCGAGAGGTCGAGTCGGGGCTCGGTGAACGAGACATTGACCAACGCGGTCGCGTCGTCGTCGGAGACCACTCCGATGCCCTCGGCGAACGAGGCGAGTGCGGCGCCCTGGTCGAGTTTCACCTGGTTCGCATCGAGCTCCGCAATGCCTGCGTCGAGTTGTTGCTGCTGCGCGTCGAGCTCGGCGTTGCCCGCATCGAGCTGCTGCTGTTGCGCTTCGAGCGCGGCGAGTTGTGGAGCGCGCGCTTCATCGGGCATCTCAATGGCCGCGAGCTGAGCGTTCGCGGCGTCGAGTTGGGCCTGTCCGTCTGCGATCTGCTGGCGCGCCGCTTCGAGCTGCTGCTGGCCGGCTTCGGCCTGCGCGCGTCCGTCGTCGAGTTGCTGCTGACCATCGATGATCTGCTGCTGCTGATCTGCCAGTTGCTGCTGCGCCTCGAAGGGGTCGATGACGTCGGCGACGTCGGGCAGATCTTTCGCGCTCTCAGCGAGCTTCGTGATCTCGGCCCGCTGGGCGTCGGTGAACGCTTCGCCGTCTTCGGAGTGGAAGACGACCGTTCCCGACGCTCCACTGAAGTCGGGGAGTGAGTCTTCGAGCTCTTCGAGTACCTTGCCCGAGGCGGTGCCGGGCACGTCGAAACTTGAGCTGAGGCCCTTGAACCCGACGAGGAAGCCGCTGACCGCGATGCCGACGATCACCGCCCAGGCAATGATCACCGTCCAGGCCCGCCGCGCGGCGAACGTACCCAAGCGGTGCAGCAACTCGGCCATGCAATCTCCTCAGTTCACGGGGCGACCGCAGTGACCGGTCGCCATCGTCTTCGACCAGCAAGGGTAAGATAACACGGACCGTCTCGTCTTGACTGGGTACGCTGCGAGACTGTTGACGAACCGAGCATTTCGGCGCGACTACCGATTCAGGGCGAAAGGAGACCCGTGACGTCCACCACCCGATCCGGCCCCGTACGCAGCGAAGCAGCACGCCGGGCGATCCTGACCGCCGCCGTCGAGTTGCTTGCGGAACGCGGCTACGATCACCTCGCCATCGAGGCCATCGCCTCGCGTGCCGGGGTCGGCAAGCAGACGATCTATCGGTGGTGGAAGTCGAAGAGCGACATCATTGCGGAGGCGCTACTTGAAGGCATGATCTTGCGCGACCGCCTGAACCTGCCAGACACGGGCGACGTGCGCGCCGATCTGCGCACGTGGCTCGAAGCGGTGGGCGATTTGCTGCTCAGTTCGCAGGGCGAGGCTCTGTCGCGCTCACTGATTGCCGCGGCGACCGACAACGCCGATGTGGGCCGCCGACTGCGCGACGCGATCGCCGGGTCGGGCGCGCTCTCGACACGCCTGCACGCCGCAGCCGGCACCGAGGCAGCGCTTGCTCCGGGCGCCCCAGTCGACGAGATCTCAGAGGCGCTCGTCGGCGCACTCGTGCTGCGTGCGCTGAGCCGCTCCCCGCTCGATGCCGCCTCGATCGACGGCCTCATCACGGTCGCACTGGGCCCGTCCGCTGCCAGCACCACGATTCCCCGCTCCCACAGCGATATACCCGGAACCGCAGACGGCCAGTGAACCTCGCTCAGCGAGCGAGGTGGCGTGCGATGCGGTACTCGAGCCCGAGCTTCACCCCTGCCCACTCGGGCTGAGTGATCGAGAAGACGACGGTGTCGCGCACGTAGCCCGCCGGCGGTCGCAGGTGCGCGCGCAGAATTCCGTCTTGTTTCGCACCCAGTCGCGCGATCGCGGCGCGCGACTGATGGTTGTTGTGGTCGGTGCGGAACTCGACCGCCGAGCAGTCCCAGACTTCGAACGCGTGCCGCAGCAGCATCAGCTTGGACTCGGGGTTCGTTCCCGTCGCCTGCGCGCTCAGGGCGTTCCACGTGGAACCGATCTCGACGCGCGGGGTGACCGCGTCGATGTTCATGAACGTCGTCATGCCGATAATCGCGCCCGTGTCATTGCGTCGAGCGGTGAACGGCAGCATCGACCCGGCCTCTTGCAGCGCGAGACGACGACGGATCTCCGTTTCCATCTCATCGGGCGCCGGGATCGATGTGTACCAGACCTTCCACATCTCACCATCAGCGGAGGCGGCTGCGAGCCCCTCCAGGTGACCGAGTTCGAGCGGTTCGAGAGTGACAAGGGTGCCGCGCAGCCTGCCGGGGTGATCGAGAGCCATGCCGGTATTCTCCACCGCGCCACCGACATTGGGCCGCACGCGCGCCGATCAGTCGGCGTCGAGCAGCGCGTCGCGGCAGGCACTTAGGATCGCCAGGGTCCGCTCGACGTCACCGCCCGAGAGCCCACTCGTCATCACTCGCGTCACCTCGCCGACCGCCCGATGCGCGTCGAGGAGCAGTGGCCCCGCCGCTTCCGTCGACATTGCCGCGCGTTCTCGCCGCGGTCCGGATTCCGCGGAACGCAGCACCAGCCCGCGCTGCTCGAGCCCCTGGAGCAGCACGTTCATCGACTGCCGCGAGACGAACGCCCGACGCGCCAGCTCCGAACTCGTGAGCCCGGCCCGCTCGTGCAGCGCAGTCAGGCAGGCGTACTGCGGCACGCTGAGCCCGAGGGGTCGCAATGCCTCAGTCATGCGGAGGTGCAGCACGGCCTGGGCCTCTTTCATCAGCAGGCCCAACTGATCGGCGGGCGCCATTCCATCCATGTCAATAGTTTGACACACCTCACGAGCCAGTGTCAGGATATTGACATAGACCGGACCTCACTCCCAAGGAGACCCCATGACCCAGGTACCCGCGCTCGACTTCATTTCACTCCAGGTGCGCGACCGCGCTGCATCCGCCGACTTCTACGAACGACTCGTCGGCCTCACGCCGCTGCCTGCCCCGAACCCCGTTGTCTCGCTCTTCACGACCGGCGGCCTCACCTTCGCGGTGCGCGACCTCCTGCCCGGCACCGACCTCGACACCGGGCGACCCGGGCTCGGCATCTCGCTGTGGTTCCACGCCGACGACGCCATTGGCCTGCACGATCGGCTGGCGGCCGCCGGCGTCGAGATCGCCGACGCCCCCACCGACGGCAAGTTCAGGATGCAGTTCACCTTCGTCGATCCCGATGGATACCGCATGACCGTGCACTCGGCCGAGTAACCGCGTAGCGGGCAAGTGTGCGGTTCGGTCACGCTGAAGAGCGGACCTCATCAACACCTTCGGCGGCCGCGAGCTCGCTTCGCAGCCTCAGTCGAATACGCGAGTAACGTTTGCGGGCAGCTTCTGGCCGAAGCCCGAGAATCGCACCGGCCTCGGCGATCCCGAACCCCTCCCAGGCCACCATGAGCAGCAGTTCCTGGTCAGCGACGCTCAACCGAGCGAGCGCATCTGCGATCCCCCGATCTTCAGGGATGTGGATCGACTGATCCTGCACGCGCAATTCGACCTTGATCTGATCGGCGAGGTGCAGATCGCGCAGGCGGCCCTTGCGCACCCTGGCAAGCACGTGGCGGGCCGTTCCATAGGTGTATTGACGCAGCGCGGAGAGCTCCAGCGGCAATCGGCGAGGCCGGGCGAGCAGTTCGACGACGGTCATCGACGCGGCGTCTGCGGCATCCTCGAGGTTGCCGAGCCGGCGCGAAAAGTACCCGACGAGCTCGGGGAACATTCCCGCGAGCGCGCGCTTGGCGTCGTCGAGGCGTGCGGCGGAATCAGCCGCCCGGGAAGCGCGGGTCATGCGGTACCGCCTTCGCTGGGCGCAACAACGGTACCTGCGTACAGGTCACCGATGAGGTCTCCGCGCTCTCGGCCATCCCAAAGCTCCGACCACTCCATTGCCTCTGCGTAGGCCTGCGCTGCATCGAAGTCTCCGGCGCCGATCACCCGCATCCATACACGCATCTGATCGGCATACGCGCCGCCGGAGGTCGCCACCTCAGCAGGCCAATCCACAGACGCGGTCAGCGCGTCTCCCGCCCCCAGCATGCGCGCTCGGTCTTGCGCGCCATAGGCGTCGAACCACTCCGTCAGCCACAGCTTTCGGGCATGGTTCTCCAGCATGGTGTCAATCACCACGCTCTCGGCACGCACGCCGCCTCCGCCACCCAGGTCATTTGACGCGAGGTACTCGCTCTGCGAGAAACCGGCCAAGAAGTCATCCATTGCTTCGGCCCAGGTCATGCTCGGCGGCAACGGCAAATCGATGGGAGCTACGGACCGCATGTACGATTCGAGGTCGGGCGAGGCCATATCGACCCATTCGGCGCCAGGCGCGCCCTCCGTTCCCGGGTCAAACACTTCGGCATGCTCGTTCGACTGCGCCGCGACGGGCGCTGAGCCGTCCGCTTCCACGTTGAACACGCCGGTCTGCGCGCGGAACAGGTGCGTCGCAATCGCCGTCGCCGGCACCGCGAGACCGCAGCCGGCAAGTGCGACCCCTGCTCCCAGAGCCAACCAGCGGCGACGCCGCCCACGCGCGCGCGATGCAGCTCGGTTCATGAGAGCTTGCACAAGCCCCCGATCGATCTCTGGGGTCGGGCGCGCTTGCGCAGAGAGCCGCGCGTCGATCCCCGCTTCCGTCATGTGCATAGCGTCCTCCCGCTTCGTTCGTCACCTCTACCTGTTCATCGGCGCGAGAAACGTGACACACTGCCGAAAAACTTATTGAGGCCACTCTCTCAAATTCGCGGCGCTCGCCAGCACCCCGCAATCTGCAGTCACACTCGACCGAATGTCGGTGGCATGTGGTGGGCTGGTGATTCGACACTGGATGCACCACCCGACGCAACCGCACGCCCCGACCCGAGGGAGCCGCATGACCGCCGACACCACCCCCTTCAGCGACGCTCACGCGGCGTGGCACGCGCAGGTCGAGGCCGGGCGCACCGCTCCGTTCGGCCCGCTGAGCGTCACAGCGCTGCACTGGCTCTCCGCGACACCAACCGCGCTCCCCGGGTTGCCCGGCGCCTGGAGCGCAGATGCCAATGGCCTCACCACGGTCGAATTCTCCGAAGACGATGGCGTCACCCGAGACGGTGCCGCGCTCACCGGCACCGCGAAGATCGGGCCGCTCACCGGCATTGAATCGACGACGCTGGGATGGGGCGAGGTGCAGATCGAGATCGCGGCTCGCAGCGGAGCGATCGTGGTGCGGCCGCGCGATCCGGCATCTCCGGATCGCCTCGAGTACGCCGGCACCGCTACGTTTCCGGTAGATGAGCGCTGGGCCGTCACCGCACGCTTCGCGCCCGCCGAACCGCGCATCGTCGAAGTCGATAGCGCTGCGGGCGAGGGGCGCACACAGCTCTACGAATCAGCGGGATCCGCAGCATTCGAGGTCAACGGAAAACCCGTTGCGCTCACCCTGTTCGGTTCGCCCGAGGCCGGCAACTTGCGCGCGCTCTTCGCCGATGAAACCGGGCACGATCTCACCTACCCGGCCGTGCGATTCGTCGGTGCGCAGCTCGTCGACGCCGACACAGTACGCATCGACTTCAATCGGGCGACCAATCCGCCGTGCGCATACTCGGATGCCGCGACCTGCCCGTTCCCTCCTGCCGAGAATCGCCTGCCCGTGCGCATCGAAGCCGGGGAGTTGCGTCCAGGGGTGTCGCTGAACTGAGGTGGGGTGCGCGGCGCCGTGTGTTCCGTCGGACCGGAAAAATTGCATTGCGCGGTCGAGCCTTCGAGGTGTCTCCTGCGCCAGTGAATGTCTCCGGTCCGACGGAAGACTCGTTGGCGCGAGGCCACCGACCGGGTTACACCGCGGCCGCGTCGAACGCTTCGGCTTCGGCGTCGGTTTCCGCACTCGCGTCAGCAGCACCAGCGACACCAGGACCCGCACCAGCAGCACCCGCATCGGTATTCGCATCACCACCGCCCGCCCACTCCACCGAATCGACGATCGCCCGAGCCACCCGATCATGGATGCGGAACGGCAGCGAGTTGAGGTTCGGTCGCGTAAAGGCTCCCCCACTGGGCCCGGCAACGAACGGCCCGAGCGCGAACTCCGTCGTGCTGCCCGGAATGCGCCCGCCGGGGTCGACGCCGATCTGCCCCGTCGACGAGGTGCCCTCGGCATCGGTCACCGAGAGCTCGGCGACGCGACCCGATGTGACGAGCTGCCGCAGCAGCGCATTGTCGCTCAGCGATGCACGCGCTTCGGGCAGCCACGCATCGATCAAGGTGCCCGAGGTCACCGAGGCAGAAGCGGAAGCAGAAGCGGTGGCGGCAGCAGAAGCGGAACCGCTGCCCGCTGTCTCGCCCAGCACGACCGTGCCGGTCGCGGTGAAGACCCCGCGCTCCTCGTCCGCGACCAGCTCGACGTCACCGCCGAGAAAGCGCACCACACCCGCCTCGGCGAGCGCGACGAGTTCTTCAAGGCGGTGCCCGGGCGGGCCGCTCGCGAGGTAGCTGAAGTACGTATGCCAGCGGCGCGGCAACAGGTTGGTGCGGCTCCGCGCATTCCAGCGCTCGGGGGCGACTTCGGCAAGCGAGATGTACGCGAAGAGACAGGTCATGAAGAGCGCCTGCGTCGCGCTGTGATCTTGGCTCGTGCGGTGCCGCAGATCGGTGGCGATGTGATCGAGCACGCGCTGCTGCACCGCTGCGGCGCCAGCATCGACATCTGCCAAAAGACCAGCACCAGCACCAGCGGCACCCCCGTCCTCAGGCGAGAACGCGAGCGGTCGGTCGAACGCCTCGAGATCGAAGCGGTGGTCTGCGTCGGGCACGTGCTCGGCGATGAGGGCGGTGAGCTGCGGCGAATCCCACCCGCGCTCCTGCGCGAGCGCCGCTCGAAGCGCGGGTCCGAACGCATCCCACGACCCGACGACGAGCTCCGGGTGCCCGGTGAAGAGTTCGCGGTAGTAGCCGGTGACGAGTTCGGCGGCGATCAGGGGCCAGGCGTCGCGCTCGAAGTCGAGCGATTCGGTGCGCTCGGCGAGCTGCGCATGGAACTCTGCGCCGAGGTACTCGAGCGCAACCGGATCGCCGACCATGCGGCTCGTGATCTTCGAGCGGTAGGGCACGCCGCGTCGCGAGGCGAAGTGCAGCACGGGTTCGCGCCCGCTGGGCGTGTAGGCGAGTGTGCCGTCGGCTCGCGTCGAGAATTCGCCGCCTCGCCCACCCGTGAGCATCACGGCGAGGTCAATGGCGGCGAGACCGAGGCCACGCACGATCACCTCAGTGCCGGGCTCAATAAAGTCCAGGTCGAGTTCAGCGGTGAACGCCGGCGCGACGTAATCGAGGTCGTGACGTGCGGCGAATGCTTCGAGACGCAGCGCGTCGGCCGAGGGGTCGGTGCCGTTGTGACCGAGCGTGTAGACGACGAGGTCGGCGTCGATCGTCTGCCCAGAGGCAAGTTGCACGCGGTGCGCGGCAGGGCGGTGCGCGGCAGGGCGATGCCTGGCGGAGTCAAGCGCGGCAGGGCGATCCTGCGCAGCACCAGCATCAGCATCAACGCCAGCACCGGCATCAGCACCAGCACCAGCGCCAACCGATACCGCCGTGTCCTGATGCCAGGTCACGGAGAACGCGGGGTCGGCTCGTCTCAGGGTCTCGTCGTACGCCCAGCTCAGGTAAGCGTTGTTGAGGCGTCGCGTCGGGAAATCGCGGTCGCCGATCTCGGCGATCTCGCGTTCGAGGGCCGCGTCGATCCATGCGGGCCGAGCGATCTCGCCCGCGCGCACCCCCCGCACCCATTCGGCAAGCGATGGGCCCGGAGCGATGGGGCCGTCGATGGTGCATGAGGCGTCGGTGAAGAACGCGACGTCTTCGAGCATCGAATTCAGCTTGAGCAGCGGCGACTGCTCGCGGCGCCAGATGCGCCCGCCACCGGGCCGGTGCGGGTCGATGAGGTGCACCGACACCGGAGTGCCCGGGGTGTCACGGGCGTGGTTCGCGATCACGCGTTCGAGCAGCATGATCGCTCCGGGGCCGGCCCCCACCCATGCGATGGTGACCGGCGCCGCGGGTGCGTGAGAGAACTGCCTCACGGCTTCGGAAGCCCCGGCGGGTTGATGAGCGATTCAGCGACCGCCTCTTCTTCTTGGCCCCAGCGCTCGAGCACGGCGTCGTAGGTGCCGTCGGCGAGCAGTGAGGCGAAGACGAGCTGTACCGGCTCGATGAGCCCGCTGCCCTTCGCGGTGACCGCTCCGACCTGCCCGTCGACGGGGTAGGCGCTGTTGAACTTGCCGACGATGCGGGTGTCGCCGAGTGTGGCCTGCTGAAAGGCGGCGAGTGCGTACGGAGTGATGTTCGCATCGGCTCGGCCCGACGAAAGCGCGAGGGTCGCGGCGGCGGCGTCATCGTAGTAGACGGGCTCGCCGGGATCGATGCCGGCCTGCTCGTTCTGGTCGAACCAGTCGAGCAGGTACGCCTCCTGGTTCGTGCCGCTGCCCACGATCACCTTGAGACCCGACACGTCGGCCGGCGCATCGATCGACGTGATGTCGGAGTCGTCGGCGACCGTGAACGCCATGACGGCGTCGCGGTAGGTGGCGAAGTCGAAGAGCTCCTTGCGCTCTTCCGTCACGCCGATATTGGTGAGGGCGAGGTCGTACTTGCCCGACTCGACGCCCAGCGGCCAGTCGGCCCAGGCGACGTTCTCGGGCGTGTATTCGAGCCCCAGCCCCTCGGCGAGGAGCGAGGCGAAGTCGGCGTCGCTGCCGAGAATGGTCTGCGCGTCGTCTTCGGCGAAGAATGTGGTCGGCGGGGTGCCCGCGCCGTTGATCGCGACGGTGAGCTTGCCGGGCTGCACGGGCTCGAACCCGCTCGCCTTGAGTGCGGCGACGGCCTCGGGCACCGCATCGATGTGCGGGCGGGTGTCGAGGTTGCCGGTGGTGAGGTCGAAGGGCGCCTCCGTCTGCGCCGCACTCTCCCCGGTCTGCTTCGCGGCGGCCTCGTCTTTGGTGACCACCGCCGAGCAGGCGGTGAGTGCGAGGGTCGCGGCGGCAAGCAGGCCGACGAGGGTCGCTCCACGGCGAATGATGTGGGCGGTGCGTGTGGTGGTCACGGAGATCTCCAGGTGGGTGATGACGCGATACAGGATCGCGACGGGGTGTTTCAGCGTGAGTGCGCGGGGCGCGTGCGGGCCGACAGGCCGACGGGCCGGGGGTCGGGGTGCGCCTTTCGGCGCACCCCGACCCCACACCGCTACGGGCGGGGCAGGCCCGGCGGGTTGATGCGCGACTCGTCGACGGCTTCGTCCTCAAGGTTCCAGCGCGCCAGCGCCTTCTCGTAGGTGCCGTCTTCGATGATCGAGTTGAGCACGATCTGCACGGGCTCGATGAGGCCGTTGCCCTTGGCGGTGGTCACGCCGATCTCGGCGTTCTCGGGGAACCCGCCGTTGAGCGTGCCGACGACCTTCGACTCACCACTGACCGCGGCGGCGAATGCGGCCGTCGGGTTCGGGCCGAAGATGGCGTCGACGCGACCCGACGCGAGCGCGAGCTGGGCTGCGGCGTTGTCGTCGTAGTAGACGGGCTCGCCGGGCTCGAGGCCGGCAGCCTCGTTCTCGGCGAACCAATCGAGCAGAATCTTCTCCTGGTTCGTGCCGCTGCCGACGACGACCTTCAGGCCGGAGACGTCTTTCGCCTCGGTGATCGAGTCGATGTCGCTGTCTGCGTTCACGGCGAACGCGAGCACATCCTGTCGGTGCGTGGCGAAGTCGAAGATGTCTTTGCGCTCTTCGGTCACGGTCACATTCGAGACAACGGCGTCGTACTTGCCCGACTCGACACCCAGGGGCCAGTCGGCCCAGGCGACGTTCTCGGGGGCGTACTCGAGGCCGAGACCGTCGGCGACGAGGTTCGCAATATCGGGCTCGATGCCGAGCAGAGTCGTGTTGTCGTCCTCGGCGAGGAAGCCCAGCGGCGCCTCGTACGCCGAGTGGGCGACGGTGAACTTGCCGTCCTGAATGGGCGTGAAGCCACTCTTCTTCAGTGCCTCCACGGCCTCGGGCACGGGGTCGATGTGCAGGCGCTCGTCGGCGTTCGCACTCGTGAGATCGAACGGCGACTCGCCGCCCTTCGTGGTCTCGCTGCCGGAATCGGCCTTCGCGGCGTCTTCATCGCTGACGACGGCGCTGCAGGCGGTGAGTCCGGCGAGGGCGAGGGCGGAAAGCGCAATGAGCGCGGAGCCGGTGCGGAGCCGGCGAGTGATGGTGGGCATGCGTGATGTCCTTTGGTCATGAAAGGGAATATGGGGTGTTGCGGGGTGGTACAGGAGGGTCAGATGACCCAGTCGAGGAACTCCTGGGTGCGAGCCTGTTCAGGGGCTCGCAGTACTTGCTCGGGAGTGCCCTCTTCGATCACGCGGCCGCCGTCGAGAAAGACGACGTGGTCTGACACTTCTGACGCGAAGCCGATTTCGTGCGTGACGATGATCAGGGTGGTGCCGCCGTGCGCGAGGTCGCGGATCACCCGCAGCACCTCGCCCACGAGTTCGGGGTCGAGCGCGCTCGTCGGCTCGTCGAAAAGCAGCACGTCGGGCTGCAGGGCGAGCGCGCGGGCGATCGCGACGCGCTGCTGCTGGCCGCCCGAGAGCTGGCGGGGGTAGTGATCGGCCCGGTCGGCGAGGCCGACCCGCTCGAGCAGCACCTTCGCCTGGGCGATGGCCTCGGCGCGCTTGGCGCGCTTCAGACCGATCGGCGCCTCGATGATGTTCTCGATCGCCGTGAGGTGCGGAAACAGGTTGAAGTTCTGGAACACCATGCCGACGCGGGTGCGGCGCTCGAGCACCTGCTTTTCGTGCAGCTCGTGCAGCTTGCCGCCGCGCTGCTCGTAGCCGATGTATTCGCCGTCGATGGTGATCGACCCGGCATCGATGGTCTCAAGGTGGTTGATCGCGCGCAGCAGGGTCGACTTGCCCGAACCCGACGGGCCGAGCAGCGAGACGACCTGGCCGGGCTCGACGCGCAGGGTGATGTCGTGGAGCACCTCATGGGCGCCGTACGACTTGTGCACGCCGGTGATCTCGACGAGCCCCTTGCCCGACCGAACGGCGGGGGTCGCGGCCGCCTCTGGATTCGCGGCGCCGCCGGGTTCGACGGCAGGTGCCGCGGCGTCCGAGGCGGAAGCCTCGGCGGCCGCCGTGGCTGATGCAGTGGTGATGGTCATGACGGCCTCCTTACTGGGCGCTCGCGGAGGTGGCCGCGCCGGAGTGGTTGGACAGGGCGGTACCGGGGGCTGCGGCGACGGGCGCCGACGGTGCGATGGCGGTGCCGCGCCCGGTGAACTGCGAGATACGGCGACGCAGTTTTTGAATCGGCGTCGGGGGCAGCTCTCGGGCGGTGCCGCGCGCGAAGCGTCGCTCGATGTAGAACTGGGCGATGCTGAGCACGGTCGTGAAGATCGTGTACCAGACGGCCGCGACGAGCAGCAGGGGCACGACCTGCTGGTTGCGGTTGTAGATCACCTGCACCGTGTAGAAGAGCTCGGGCAGCGCGACAATGAAGACGACCGAGGTGCCCTTCAGCAGACCGATGACCTCGTTGAAGGCGTTCGGCAGAATCGCTCGCGCCGCCTGCGGCAGCACGATGCGGAAGAAGCGGCGACCCCGAGGAATGCCGAGGGCGCGGGCGGCTTCGAGCTGACCCTGGTCGACCGAGAGCAGCCCACCGCGAATGATTTCGGCGGAGTAGGCAGCCTGGTGCAGCGACAGTCCGAGGATGGCGGCGACGGAACCCGAGAGCAGGCGCACCGTGTCGAACTCGACCACGAAGAAGTCGTACGTGAACGGCCAGCCGATCCCGAGCGTGGGGAAGAGGTACCCGAGGTTGTACCAGATCACCAGCTGCACGACGAGGGGCACGGAGCGGAAGAACCAGATGAAGCCCCAGGCGAATGAGTTCAGGATCGCCGAGCCCGACAGCCGCGCCACGGCGAGCAGTCCGCCGAGAATGAACCCGATGACCGCAGAAACCGCGGTGAGCCAGAGGGTCAGCCAGAGGCCGCGCAGCACCGCATCGTTGAAGAAGTACTCGGCGAAGATGTGCCAGCGCCACTGCGGGTTCGAGAAGAACGTCCAGACGAGTTGGGCGAGCAGGAAGATGCCGATGGCGCTGAACGCCCAGCGCCACCAGTGTCGCAGCGGCACGACGTCGAGCTTCTGCTTCGGCTTCGCGGTGCGGTTCACCACCTCGGCCTGGGGTGCGTCGAGTGTTGCGGTCACGATCGTGCCTCCTTCGCGGTATGGGCGGGGGATGTTGCGGATTCCGCACCTTCGCGGGCGGCGATGGGCGGGAGTGCTTTTTCGAAGGCGTGCACACCGATCTCCTCGGCGCTGAGCGCCGGGTCGAAGAGCGGGGTGTAGCCCGTGCGGAGGTACAGTGTCACGGCTTCCGGCTGACGCGGCCCGGTGGTCAGGTACACCCGCTCGTAGCCGAGGCGAGCCGCCTGTTGCTCGAGCGCGGTGAGCACTCGACGCGCGAGCCCGCGACCGCGCAGGTCGGCACGCGTCCAGATGCGCTTGAACTCGGCCGTGCGCTCGTCGTACCGCATGAAGGCGCCGCCCGAGACGGGCGCACCGCCCTGCAGCAGCACCAGAAAGGTGCCGTTCGGTGCTGTGAAGTCGGCGACCGGGTAGCGGTTGATCTCGACCGAAGCGGGTTCGCCGAAGACCTCGACCCCGTAGCGCGCGTCGTATTCGCGCTCGAGGTCGTCGAGCAGCGGCCGGGCGAGCGCGTCGTCCGGGTGCACGATGCGGATTTCGAACGCATCCTGATCCGACACCGTGAGTTCGGAGGCCCCGGCGACCGGGCCGGTCTCGGGCAGTGCGATGGTCGCGCTCATGCGGCGGCCTCGGCGGCGAGTACGGAGCCCGGTACGGTCGACGCATCGGCGGGCCCGGGAGGGGTCGGCAGACCGAGCGTGCGGCGCAGTGTCACGGGCTCGCCGGTCTGCGCATCGGTCTCATACTCCTCGCGGAACACGCCGCGCTCCTGCAGCAGCGGCACCACCTGGTCGACGAATCCGTCGAGCCCGCCCGGGGTCAAGTGCGGCACGAGCACGAATCCGTCAGAGGCCCGGCCCTGCACGTAGCGGTCGATCTCGGCGGAGATGGTCTCGGCCGAGCCGACGAACGTGTGCGAGGCCGTCTCGGCGGCGACCAGCTGGCGCACGGTGAGCCCGTCGCGCTGGGCGCGATCCCGCAGCTCGGCCGCTCGGGCCGCCCGGTCGATCTTTGTCGCGGCCTGCCCTTGGCGCTGCTCGGTCTCCTGCGGTTCGACGGTCGGCAACGACCCGTCGGGGTCGAGGCCCGGCAGTTCCTGCCCCCAGATCGCCTCGATCCAGGCGACGGCGGTCTGCGGGGTGGTCTGCGCGAAGCCGATCTCGCGCGATGCCTCGCGCGCTTCGGCGTCGGTGTCGCCGAGCGCGAACGTGGCGGCGGGCAGGATCAGCAGCGAGTCTTCCGTGCGACCCACCGCGGGCAGGCGTCCCTTCACATCGCGGTAGAACGCTTGGCCCTCGGCGAAGCCCGTGTGCCGCGAGAAGATGACCTCGGCGTTCGCCGAAGCGAAGTCGCGGCCGGCGGGCGAGTCACCCGCCTGCACGATGACCGGGTACCCCTGCGGGCTGCGCGGCACGGTGCTGGTGGCGGTGACATCGAACTGGGGGCCGGTGTGGGTGACGCGCTGCACGAGTGCCGGATCGACGAAGCGTCCCAGCTGCTGGTCGGCGATCACGGCGCCCGGCTGCCACGAATCCCACAGGTGCTTCGCCAGCGTGACGAACTCTTCCGCACGGGTGTAGCGCTCGTCGTAGGGCAGGAATCCACCGCGTCGGAAGTTGCCGCCATGGAACGCGTCGGGCGACGTCACGACGTTCCAGCCCACGCGACCGCCCGACAGATGGTCGATGGTCGCGAGCTGGCGCGCGAGTTCGTAGGGCTCGTTGAACGTCGCCGAGAGTGTACCGACGACCCCGATGTGCTCGGTCACCGAAGCGATGGCGGCGAGGATCGCCAGCGTGGCCGGGCGGCCCGCGACGTCGAGATCGTGGATCTGCCCGCCGTGCTCGCGCAGGCGCAGGCCCTCGGCGAAGAAGACGTAGTCGAAGAACCCTCGCTCGGCCGTGCGGGCAAAGTGCTCGAACGAGGCGAAGTCGATCTGGCTGCCCGACTCGGGGTCGCTCCAGACCGTCGTGCTGTTGACGCCCGGAAAGTGCGCGACGAGTCGCACCTGACGCTTGCTCATGCTGCGGCCTCCTCGGCGTGCTCGGACGCAGTGCGGGCCGCGGTATGACGGTTGACGGCGCTGCCGAGGCCGAAGCGGTCGCGCAGCGAACCGGCTGCGGCGACCCCCGCGAGACCGCGCTCGCGCAGCAGCGGCAGCAGATCGGCGGCGATGAGGTCGAGATCGAGCGGAAGGGCGGCCGGGCGCAGACGCACCCCGTCGATGCCGGCCGCATGCCACTCGGCGATGCGGTCGGCGATCTGCGCGGCGCTGCCGGCTTCGATGCGCGCATCGCTCGCGAAAGCCGCACCGGCCGCGTCGTCGACTCGCGCGATGCGATCGACGGCGAGCTCCTCGGTCGCGTCGAGCGCGACCACGAGATCGGCGATGATGCGCAGCGGTGCGAGGCCTGCCGCAGCACGGTCTGCCTCGGCCTCGGCGGCGCGCACCTCGGCGACGATCTCGGCCGTGCGCTTGCCGCGCGACGCACCGGCGTTCGGGGCGTCGTTCTCGGGAGTGATGAAGACGACGTCGGCGACGCGCGCGGCGAGATCGTAGATCGGTGCGGCGTGTGCGAGCAGCGTCGCGACGATCTGGCCCTGCGGCGAACGGGGCACGATCGACGGCCCGACGACGGAGAAGCGCTCGCTCTCGAAGTTGATGTGGTGCACGCGATCGCGATCCAAGAAGCGACCCGTCTCGAGGTCGCGAATGATCGCGTCGTCTTCCCAGCTGTCCCAGAGTCGGCGTGCGACCTCTGCCGCATCGTGCGCGTCGTCGAGCAGCTCGGTCAGGCCCGCGTCGGCCTCGCCCGCGAGCACGCGCTCGACATCGATCTGTGGTGCGGCGCGGCGCCCGAACGCGTCGGCCGATGCTGCTTCGGCCGAGAACCGGAGCTGCCAGCCCGCACGGCCGGCGGAGACGTGATCGAGCGTCTGCAGCGCGGTCGCGACGTGGAACGGTTCAGTGTGCGTGGTCGTGACCGTCGGGATCAGGCCGATACTGCGCGTACGCGGCGCGATCCAGCTCGCGGTGAGCAGTGCGTCCAGGCGCCCCTCGACGATGGTCGGGTCAACCCCCGCCTCATCCGTTGCATCGGCCGCGCCGCCGAACACCGGAGCGCTCTGCAGACGCAGCGCATCGTCGAACGTGACGTAATCGGCACCCGCGGCTTCGGCGGTCTCGACGAGCTGCTGCCAGTAGTCAGCGGTGAAGAGCGCACCGGGGCGTGCACTCGGCTCGCGCCAGGCCGCAGGGTGCCACCCGGCGCCATCGAGGGCGATGCCGACCGTCGGAACGGCGGCACCCGCTGCGGTTATCGTTATGGAAGACATGCGTGGAGCTTATGCGAACCGATCACAATCGTGGAAGAAAGATGACGAACCATGACCGTTACGCCCGATTGCAGTCGAATCTTCACCGCAGCGAATGGCAGTCATACACTGGAGCACAGTTCCCCGGGATGAGATCCCGAGGCGACTCCGCGACATCACACCGTGGATCATGACCCAACCGCCCGCATGCAGCCGATGGAGCCATGCGACGCCGAGCGCGCTCATGAGCACGACCGCGGCGCCGCACCCAGCTGCTTTCCCGAAGGGAGCGTCTTGTCCACCATCTCCGTCATCGTCGGCAACCCGAAGCCGCAATCGCGCACGCGACAGATCGCCGAAGACCTCGCGCAGCGCGTCGCTGCGACCACCGGCGCCGAGGTACTGCCGACCGTCGACCTCATCGACCACGCCGCCGAGCTCTTCGCCTGGCCCGCGCCCTCGGTCGACTCGCTGAACGAGCAACTGCGATCCTCCACCTACGCGATCATCGCCACCCCGACCTACAAGGCCAGCTATACCGGCCTGCTGAAGGCCTTCCTTGACCGCTACCCGGCGCGCGGCCTCGACGGCGTCACCGCGATTCCCGTCTTCACCACCGCGTCAGACGAGCACGCCCTCGCCGTCGAATTCACGCTGCGCCCCCTGCTCGTCGAGCTCGGGGCGAGCGTGCCCACCCGAGGCCTCGCCTTCGCCACCCCGCGCTTCGACCGCCGCGAGGAGATTCTCGACGAGTGGATCGCATCCGAAGGGCGCCTGCTGCTGCCCGCACTCGACCGAACGGAGGTCTCCGCTTGAGCACCGACACCACCACCATCGAGCTCCCCGACACCGCCACCGCGGTCGAGCCGGCCATCGAGGCCGCAGCCCCCGTTGCCGCGTTCGACCAGCGCGAATACCGCGACGCCATGGGCGGCTTCGCCTCGGGCATCACCATCATCACCACGCACGGACCCGACGGCCCCGTCGGCTTCACGTGCCAGTCGTTCTACAGCGTGTCGATCGACCCGCCGCTGATCTCGTTCTCGGTCGCCCGCACGTCGAAGAGCCTCGCCGCCGTGCGCGAGCACGGGCAGGTCGTCGTCAACTTCTTGAGCGCCGAGCAGCAGCACCTCAGCGGGCAGTTCGCCCGATCCGGCACCGACAAGTGGGCCGGCGTCGACTGGTACCCCTCCGAGAGCAACGGTGCACCCACCCTCGCGGGCGGCACCGGCTGGGTCGCCGGCGAGATCGAGCGCGAGATCGAGGCGGGCGACCACCTCATCTTCTTGGTCGCCGTCTCGGGCATCTCGACCGACCCCGAGCGCGCACCGCTGCTGTTCTACCGCGGCAAGTACCACAAGCTCGAATACCAGATCTGAATCGCTCGGGCGCGGGCCACACCGCTTGCCCTCGCGCACCGATTCGACGAACTGATATCAGTTGCGGCGAGAAACTGTCTGCGTTTCGTCGAATCGGTGCGCGAGGACGAATCGGTGTGCAAGGACGAATCGGTGCGCGAGCCGGATCGCCGAGCGTCAGCGCGCGGCGACGATCTCGCGCAACCCCGTGACGAAGCGTTCGATGGTCTCGCGTGCGTCGGCGTCAGCCTCGGGCGACTCCTGGGGTCGGCTGAGGTAGCCGTGATCGGTGCCGGGCTGGAGCGACTCGGCGACGCGCACCCCGGCCTCGCGCAACTGCCCCGCGAACTGCTCGGCCGATGCGCGCAGGTCGTCGAGGTCGGCGTTCACGATGACGGTGGCGGGCAGCGCGGCGAGGCGCGGGGCAGGCAGCTCGCCCACCACGTTCGCATTCGCAGAGCCGTCTGTCGGCTCCCCGGCTGCGCCGCCGAGGTAGAAGTCGTACATCTGTGCGATGCGCTCGGGGCCGAACTGGCGTCGCTCGACCAGGCCGGCGGTCAACGCGGCGATGGAGGCGTCGGGCTGCTGTACCCGGTGCAGCGTCGGGTACTCGAGCAGCGCGGCGTCGGCCCGGCGCACCACGCCGAGCGGGTCGGCGGCCGCACGATCCGCCTGCTGCAGCGCCGTCTGCACCGCGAGCTGACCGCCGGCGCTCGCTCCGCCGATCGCGAGCGGGCCGTCATGCTGCGCCGACGCCCACGCGAGCACGGCCGCGACATCGTTCGCGGGTGCGGGCGCCTTCACCGTCTGCGAGGCCAGCACGTAGTCGACGGCGTACACGCGCACCCCGGCTTCGGCGAAGCGGCGCGACACCCAATCGGACTCGGGGCCGTCGAGCGTGCCGTGCACGAATGAGCCGCCGTGCGCCCAGACGAGAGTGGCCCAGGCTCGACCCTCGGGTTCGTAGGCGCGCACAGGAACGCGCGGCGAGCCCAACCGGTTCGGGGATTCGAGAATCACGCCGAGTGCGGGGCCGGGAACACTCAGGTCGGTCACGTGCACGGTGCGGGCCTCCGGGGTGTCGAGGGTGCCGGCCTCCGCCCGAATGGCGGGCCCCGGCGCGACCACGGTGACGGGCACCGCTGCGGCGAGCGCGACCAACGCCATCCCCGCCAGCAGCGGAGACACGAGCCGGCCGCGCGGTGCGGAGCGGCGACCGGAGGGGCGCGTCACTCGGACAGTGTAAGCGAGCTCCCCTGGGAAGCGGCACGCGCCGTGATGCCTGAGAGTAACAATTCGAGACCGAGGTCGAACAATCGGCGATTTCGTGCGGCACCGGTGGGGTGATCCACCATCAATGCGCCCAGCACGTCGCCGGCGCTCGCCGGGTCGAGAATCGTGTCGGGCGAGAGCGTATCGAGGGCCGCACCGAAGGTGAAGGCGTCGATGACCTCGATCGTAGAGAGAATTTCGTCCGACGGCAGACCCGCCTCGGTGAGGGCGTCGGCAAGCGCGTTGTAGAAACGCATCACATCGGGCTCGTCGATCACCGACGTCACCATGTACTGGAGCACCCGGGGATGGTCGGCGTACATGCGCCAGGTGCGTTCGACCTCGAGGCGGATGCGCTGCTCCCACGTCGCCCCGTCGGGCACCTCGAGCAGGTACCGCGGCACGAGCACCTCGCGCATCGCGCGGATCACTCCGTCGCGCCCGTTGACGTGGTGGTAGAGCGACGAGACGCTGACGCCGAGCTTCTTCGCGAGCGGCACGACCTGCAGCTCTTTGCCCGACTCCGCCAGCTCGATAGCGGCGCGACCGATGATCTCGCGGCTGAGGCGCGCGGTTTTCGGTCGGGCCACGGGGTGTCTCCTGAGTTCGCGGTTCGGGGGTTTCGGGTGTTTCAGGTGATGATTCGGGGGCAGGATCGCCGCCGTCTTGACAGATCCTCCCACAGCGAGGAGCATGGTCGCAGCATAACCGAAACTGATTCGGTTAATGAGCTCGGCGACGCAGCCGAAGAATCGAGTTCCCTTGTCATCACCGACGATGCCGCCCCGACTGGCCGACACCGATCCGCGCCACCCGCTGACGCTGCGAGGCGGGAGTGCCACCTTCCTTATCGCACTCGCGAGCCTGATGATGGCGAATCTCGCACCGTTCATCATCACGGCACTCATGACGCTCGGCTTCGACGCGGTCGCCGCTGGCAACATCCTCACCTGGGCGCTGCTCGCCTCGGCGGTCGTCGGGCTCGGTACGGGGCGAATCGCCTCCGGGCGCCTGCGCCGCCCACTCGCCGCGGGCGGGCTGATCGTCGCCGTGCTCGCGTTCGGGCTCGCCACATTCGTCGCGACGCCCGCCGTCGCCATTGCCGGTCTCATCGTCGGCGGCGCGGGCGTCGGGGCGGCGATTTCGACGTCGGGCGCCGCCATCGCGGCACTCCGCAACCCCAACCGCGTCTCAGCGACGAGCGGGCTCGTCAATCGCGCCCTCATCACCGTGATCCTCGCCATCATTCCGCTGATCGGGATCACCCAGGGCAGCGTGTTCGGCACCCTCGCGGGTATCTCGCTCGTCGGGCTCGCACTGACCTCCTGGCTACCGAACGCACCCGAACACGCCGCACCGGTCGATGTCACCTCGTCGCTGCAGATCGCCGAGCCGCGCCGCATCACCCTCGCGGGCATCGCGATCCTCATCCTCTTCCCGCTCTGGGGCACCAGCGAGGACGCGATCTGGACGATGGCACCCGTGATGGGCGACGCCCTCGGCATCGGCGAGCAATCGCTCGGCTTCACCCTCAGCCTCGCAGCCGGCGGCGGCATCGTCGGCATGGTCATCGCCGCGATCATCGGCGATCGCTTCGGCCGGGCCTGGCCGCTCGCGATCGCCCTCGTGATCGGCGGTGCCCTTAAGGTCTGGACCGGCCTCACTCCCGACCCCACGATCTACGCCGTGCTCATCATCGCCGTCAGCTCGATCTACGCGTTCGCGTTCGCGCTCTTCATCGCCACCGCGGCAGGCCTCGACGCGCGCGGGCGGTGGTCGGGGCCGCTGCTCGGCGCCTACCTCGTCGGCTCCAGCTTCGCGCCGCTCATCGGTGGTCTGTTCATCGCCTGGTTCGGCATCGGCGGATTCACGCTCATCACCGGTATCGTCAGCTTCGCGGTGATCGTTCCCGTTGTGCTCGTCGCGCGCGTCTCGACGGGTGCCGAACGAGCGCTGGCGCGATCCGCCGCCCGCGAGGCAGCGAACGTCTGAACCGCGCGCAGCACCGCACCACCCCGCATCACCACGCAGCACCCCGATCGAAAGCGAGCCTCATGTCGGCCCCCACCACCGTTTACGCCAACGCCGTCGTCTTCACCGGCCCCGCCGACGCCGACACCGAGGAGGCCTTCGCCGTACAGGGCGACCGGGTGCTCGCGGTCGGCAGCCTCGCCGAGGTGCGCGAGGCCGCCGGTGCAGGTGCGGCTGAGATCGACCTCGCCGGATCCTTCGTCACCCCGGGCATCACCGAGGGGCACGCCCACATGCTCATGCTCGGCGAGGCGCTCGGCAAGGTGCAGCTGCGCGATGCCGACTCGGTCGCCGAGGTGCAGCGCCGCCTCGCCGCCGCACGCGCCGCTCAGCCCGACGCCTTGATCATCACCGGCGTCAGCTGGCTCTTCGACATCTTCGCCGACGGCGAGCGCCCCACCGCGGCCGCCCTCGATGCGGTGATCGCCGACGTGCCCGTCGTGCTCGACGCGAACGACCTGCACTCGGTCTGGGTCAACACGGCCGCTCTCGCCGCCATGGGCATCACGCGCGACACTCCCGACCCCATCGGCGGCGAGATCGTGCGCGACGCATCGGGCGAGGCCACCGGATTCTTGCTCGAGACCGCCGCCGTCAAGTACGCCTGGGGGTACCTGGAGTCGGTCTCGACCGACGTCGACCGCGACCGCTTCCTCGCGAACGCGTTTGCTGCGTATCTCGAGACCGGCGTCACCGGCGCGACCGAGATGTCGTTCGGGCACGCAGACCTGGCCACTTATCGCCGCATCCTCGACCGCGACGGGCGGCTCCCCTTCCCGGTGAACGCGCACTGGCTGCTCACCGCGTCGGGCGACCTCGAGACCGACCTCGCCGAGATCGCAGAGGTCGCGCGCATTCGCGATGAGATCGCCGCCACCTACGGCGACACCTGGCTGCGCATCGCGGGCGTCAAGTTCATCCTCGACGGCGTCATCGACGCCTGCACCGCCGCCATGCGCGCCCCCTACGCCAACGGCGAGCTGCCCGGGCCGATCTGGGAGCGCGAGTTCGCGCTGCCCGTGGCCGTGGCCGCCGACGCCGCCGGGCTGCAGTTCGCGCTGCACGCCATCGGCGACGAGGCGAGCACCATCGCGCTCGACATGATCGCGGAAACTGTGCGCGTCAATGGTGAGCACCCGAACCGCCGCCCTCGCGTCGAACACCTCGAATACGTCGCCGACGACACGATCGCGCGCATGGCCGAGCTCGGCGTCACCGCGTCGATGCAGCCGGTGCACTGCGACCCCGCGGTGCTCGACAACTGGCAGGCCGTGCTCGGCGACGAGCGCGCCGTCACCGGGTTCCCCTGGCACAAGTTCCGCGAGGCCGGCGTGCACCTCGCCCTCGGCACCGACGCCCCGACCGCACCGCACGAGGCCGCCGACAACCTGTTCATCGCGCTCACCGCGAAATCGGTGCTCGAACGCGAGCGCGCGCCCTATCAGCCGGAGCGCGTGTTTACGCCCCCGCAGGCCCTCGAAGCCTTCACCGTGGGCACCGCCTACGCGACCGGCCGCGACCACGAGCTCGGCCGCATCGCCGCCGGCTACCGCGCAAACTTCGTCGTGTGGGCCGTGAACCCGCTCGTCGAAGCGCCCGAGCTGCTGCTCGGCGCGGCCGCAGTGCTGACCGTGGTCGACGGGCAGGCGGCCGTCGCAGAAGGGTAATGCCGTCGATGGCTTCGGGGCATCGCTTCGGCACCCCGGAGCCATCGAGTCATAGGATTGTCGGGACGCCCGAACCCCAGGAGGGTCCATGACGGAACACGAGCCCGCAACCGCGCACCTCGATCTCGACGAGTTGGATCGCAAGCTCATCGCCGCGCTGCAGATCGACGGCCGCGCACCGTTCAGCACCCTCGCCGATCAGCTCGGGGTCTCGGCATCGTCGGTGCGGTACCGCGTGCAGCGGCTGCAAGACAGCGGCATGTTTCAGATCGTCGGCATCGCAAACCCCCTCAACATCGGGTTCGATCGGCTCGCACTCGTCGGCATTACGTGCGATCCGGGCACGGCACCCGACGTGTGCGAAGCGCTCGCCGAACTCACCGAGACGAGCTACGTCGTACTCACGAGCGGCGGCTTCGACGTCATGGTCGAGGTGGTGTGCCGCGACATCGAGCATTACACCGATCTCATGTTCCAGACCGTGCAGCGCATTCCCGGTGTCGTGCGCACCGAGTCGTTCTTCGTGTTGAAGGCCCACAAACTCGCCTACGGCTGGGGTGTCGGCGACGCCGGGTGATCCGGCGCCCTTGCACATCTCAGCGCACCCAGCGACCTCCCTGGCGCACTCGACCCCGAGCCGACAGAATGGGGCAATGAGCACCGAGGGCGAGCGCACCGAATTCGACTACGTCGACGCGCACGGAGTCGAGATTCACTGCTACGAGTGGGTCGCCGCAGACCCGATCGGCGTGGTGCAGATCGCGCACGGCATCGGCGATTACGCGCTGCGCTACGAACCGTTCGCGCGGCACCTCGTCGGCGCAGGCTTCACCGTCGTCGCCGACGACCACCGCGGGCACGGTGAGACCGGGCGACGCCAGCACGACGGCGACGTCTCACGACTCGGCAAACTGGGGCCGGGCGGGCTCGTCGCGACCGAAGCCGCCCTGCGCCAATTCACGGAAGTCGCCCGCGAGCGCCACCCAGATCTGCCCCTCGTGCTGTTCGCTCACTCGTGGGGTTCGCTCATGGCGCAGCGCATCTTGAACGAGCACCCGCGCACCTGGGATGCGGTGGTGCTGTCGGGCACGGCATTCCGCACCTTCCGCCACATGGAGAGCGGCAACCTCAACGCGCTGTGGGCGGCCGAGGCCGAGAGCGGGTTCGAGTGGTTGAGCCGCGACGCGAGTGTCGGGCGGGCATTCGCCGACGACCCGCTGTGCTTCGACGCCGACATCTTGAAGCTGTTCGGCGTGGCCGACGGCCTGCGACTCTTCGGCAAGCCCGGCTCGGGGCTCGCACCCGACGTGCCGTTGCTGCTCGTCGCCGGTGCCGACGACCCGCTGAGCCGCGGCGATGGCATCCGGCTGCTCGCCGACGCCTATCGCGCGAAGGGGGTGCGCGACGTCACCGTCAAGCTCTACCCCGAAGCGCGGCACGAGATCTTGAACGAGACCAACCGCGACGAGGTCTTCGCCGATGTCACGACCTGGATTCAGGAGCGCGTCGCCAGCGATTGAGCTGCGGTCGCGGGTCGGCGCTACCACTTTGCGATCGGGGTAACTTTGGGTGGGTGAAGCGGGCGCGTTCGCCGTTTGCGCTGGTCCGAAGTTACCCCGATCCGGGATGGGATGAGCAGCTAGGCGGACGCGCCCCCGCAGGCGTACCCTAAAGCTATGAGCATGCACGGCGAGTACAAGGTCCCTGGCGGCAAGCTGGTGGTCGTCGACTTCGACGTCATCGACGACCGCATCCGCGACTTCCGCCTCTCGGGCGACTTCTTCTTGGAGCCCGACGACGCGCTCGGCTGCATCAACGAGGCCATCGAGGGACTGCACCCGAACGGCACCATCGAGGAGTTCTCGACCGCGATCTCGGCGAAGCTGCCCAGCGAGGTGCACCTGCTCGGATTCACCCCCGATTCGGTCGGAGTGGCGATCCGCCGCGCCGTCACCGGGGCCGCGCACTGGCGCGACTACGACTGGCAGATCATCCACGAACCGCCCATCACTCCCGTGCTCAACGCCGCACTCGACGAGGTGCTCACCGCGGCCGTCGGCGAAGGGTTGCGCGGGCCGACGCTGCGCATCTGGGAGTGGAACGAGCCCGCCGTGTTCATCGGCAGCTTCCAGTCGGTGAAGAACGAGGTCGATGAGGAGCAGGCCGCTGCGCGGCACGCCCGCATCGTGCGCCGCATCTCGGGCGGCGGGGCGATGTACATGGAGCCGGAGGCGTGCATCACCTACGCGCTCTACGTGCCCGGCGAGCTCGTCCGCGGCATGAGCTTCGCCGACTCCTACGCCTACCTCGACGAGTGGGTGCTCGAGGCGCTCAAGTCGCTCGGCATCGACGCTGTCTACAAGCCGCTCAACGACATCACGAGCCCGCACGGCAAGATCGGCGGAGCCGCACAGAAGCGCCTCGGGTCGGGTGCCGTGCTGCACCACGTCACGATGGCCTACGACATGGATCCCGAGGCTATGACCCAGGTGCTGCGCATCGGGCGCGAGAAGCTCTCGGATAAAGGCACCGCCAGCGCGCAGAAGCGTGTCGACCCTCTGCGCAGCCAGACCGGCCTCGCGCGCGAGGAGATCATCGAGAAGATGATCGAGGTGTTCAAGCGCCGCCATGGCGGCACCGAGGGCGAAGTGACCGAGGGTGAATGGGACGCCGCCGAGCGTCTCGTCGAGCAGAAGTTCACGACCGAGGCCTGGATTCGGCGGGTGCCGTAGAGCGGGTCTCGTCGGAGGCACCCGCGAGTCCCGCTCTCAGTCCGCCGTCAGAACGACGTGATCACAACACGGTTGATCTTCGGATCCTTCAGGGCTGCGTAGCCCTCGTTGATCTCATCGATCGAGATCTCTTTCGAGACGAGAGCGTCGAGCTCGTAGCGCCCCTGCAGGTAGAGTTCCGCGATCATCGGAATGTCGCGCTTGGGGTTCGTCGACCCCATGTACACCCCCTGAATGCGGCTCTGGCGCATCAGCATGTCGATATTGGCGACCGTGACCGACATGGTCGGATCGAGCACCCCGATGAGATACAGGCCGCCGCCTTTGCCCACCATCTGCAGCGCCTGAGCGGTCGTCTCACCGGCACCGACGAAGTCGAAGACGTGATCGGCACCGTTGCCATCCGTCGCCTCGAGCACCGCGGCAACGGGATCCACGTTGCGTGAGTTGATACCGACCGTGGCGCCGAGTCCCTTCGCAGTTTCGAGCTTGTCATCGGCGATGTCGATCACAATGATGCGGGAGGCCCCGGCAACGACCGCGCCGCTGACCGCGTTCAAGCCGACTCCCCCGACGCCCACGATGGCGACGGTGTCGCCGGCCTGCACGTTCGCAGTGTTCATGACGGCTCCAGCGCCCGTCGCCACGCCGCAGCCCAGGAGCGCGGCTTGCGGGAACGGGATGGCGTCGGGCACTTTCGCCAGCTGGTTCTCATGGATCAATGCGAACTCGGCGAACCCGCCGAGCGCCATACCCTGGCTCAGTGCCTGACCCTCGGCGTCGGTCAACCGCGCTTCGCTGCGCTCGCCTCGAACGGTCGATTCGGGGCGCCGGCACAGGTGCACGCGGCCGGTGAGACACCGGTCGCACGCACCGCAGAACTGCACGAGGCACCCCACGACATGATCGCCCACGGCGAACTCGGTCACATCGGGGCCGATCGCCTCGACCACGCCCGCGACCTCATGACCGAGCACGGCCGGCACGTCATAGCCCAGGTTCGTGCTCGCGGCGAGTTCGTCGCTGTGGCAGAGACCCGACGCCCGGACGTGCACGCGGACTTCTCGGCCCTCTGGGCTGGCCAATGCGACTTCTTCGGTGTGGAACCCTCCGCCGAACTGTCGCACGACTGCTGCTTTCATGATGTTGCTCCTTCGGTAAATGGTGTGTGCATGAGAACTTCGAATACCGCCTACTCCGGCAGGATCGCGACCAATCGCCCGTTCACTTCGCCGCGCTGCAGTCGACCGAGCCCATCGGGAATCTCGTCGAAGGTGATCGATTCGGCTTTCACGCTGAGCTTGCCTGCGGCGATGAGATCGATGACCGCCTGGAGATGCGCCGGCTCACCAGCGACTGTCGCCCCACGCAGTTCGATGGCGCGCGACACGAGATCGATGGAGTTGATGGTCCATTCCGAGCGGCCCAGGCCGACGAGCACGACGCGACCACGCGTTTTCACGGCGCGGATCGCCCCCGCGGTCGTCGTTCCGAAGCCTGCAAAATCGATGACCACGTCGAGATCCATGCCCTCTAGCGCTGAGACGTCGGCGAACACCTCGGCGACCCCGTGCCCCTGCGCAGTCTCCCACAGAGCTTCTCGGGGCTCGACGCCGTACACGGTGGCGCCCTGCACGACGGCGATCTGAGCGCCGGTCATGCCCAAACCCCCGAGGCCCACGATGCCGACGCGATCCCCGGCCTGCACTTCGCCGAAGACCACGACACCCGTGTACGACGTCAATCCAGCGTCGGTCGCGGCGGCCGCCTGCGCCCAATCCATACCTGCCGGCAGGCGCACCAGCTTCGACGCGTTCACGATCGTGTATTCCGCGTAAGCGCCATCTCGTGACACGCCAGGCGCATCGTCAGGGGCAATCGCGCTTGCGACGGCGTCTCCGATCGCCCACCCGGACACGCCCTCACCGAGCTCTGCGATGACGCCGGAGGCCTCGTGGCCCAGAATCACGGGAAACGGGATGGCGACCGGAATGACGCCTTCGCTGTAGCCCACGTCGCTGTGGCAAAGACCCGAAGCGCGCACCTGCATGAGCACCTGCCCGGGGCCGGGAACCGGCCGATCGATATTTGCCTCACGCAACGGTGCGTGCACCTCATCTAGGAACCAAGCTTTCACGGTGTGTACCTCGTTTCGGATGCCCGCACGCTGCACGCGACCCGTCACAACGCAACGGGCGACAGAATAGGTGCGGGTCGCATGCCTCATGTTACGCCCAAATAGACACTGTCTACAGGAAGGGAAAGCCATGATTCCTGGCAGGGAACCGTCGCCTCAGGCGAACCGCCGTGCCGAGCTCCGCTCTGCGAACGACGACCAGACGACTCAGACCCGATCTCGCCTCATCGCCGCATTCCGCGCGGCAGCCGAAGAACGCACACCCAGACTCAGTGCGACCTGGCTGTGCGAGCGCGCCGGGGTCGGCCGGAGCACCTATTACACGCATTTCGCGACGGTCGATGAACTCGCCGCAGAAGCGATCACCGATGCCCTCTCCGAAATCTCCGAGACCGATGTCGCTCGCCGAACCGGGGCCCACTCCCGACGAGACCTCATCACCCGCGACGGGTTGCAACGCCTCATCGCCGAGCTCGAACGGTCTCGCCCACTGCTCGACTACGCCATCACCGTCGGGTCTCGCGCGCAGGTCTTCGAGCATCTCGTCGCCCGGTTCACCACGCTCACCCGTCGCACCGTCGAGGCCGAGCTGCAGGGCGCCGACGACTCGACGGTCTCACTCACGACTTCGTTCATCAGCGCCGGGACCGTTTACGCCCTGCTGCAGTGGTTGGGCGATACCGATCCGGCACCCGCGGAAACCGTGGTGCGCACCCTGACCACCCTGCTGCCGCTCGAGCTCACCACGGACTCTGATCCTGACGCCTGACTCGCGCGAACGGCTGCGAGCGGAGGCTTCGGCGGCCCAGTCGCTCAGTGACCGTGCGCCAACTGCTGCAGCGCGAGCACGCAGACGCCGAGCATAACGATGAGCGCGAGAGCCAGCACCTGCTTCCATCGCGAGAGTTTCGTTCGGTGAATCGCGAGCCAGGCGACGAGCCCGAGTGTTGCGATGTACACGATCGCCCCGCCCCGCAATGCAACGTCAAGGCCCAGCACGCCGATCCACGCCAGCCCGAGCAACAGCAGCGGCGCCGAGGCCGACAGCAGCGCGGTTGCCGCGATGCCCACCATCGATTTCAGTTCGCCGCGCGGCGGAAATGCGCCGTGCGTCACGGTATGGGCAAGGATCTCGGCAACGAATCCTGCGAGTGAAATCGCCGCAATGCCCACGAGCAGCGTGATGGTCGCATTCGATGCGTGCAGATGCTCAACGTTGCCCAGTTGCACCAGCACGATCGCCAGACCGGTGAACGTCGCGTAGATGCGCTCTTTCAGCGCTTCTGTGGTGTGGCGGCTGCGCTCCTGCGTTGGTTCAGGAGTGTCACTGGTCATTGTGGATGCCCTCACTGGTCGCGCACGTTACGGCTCAAGGATCACCTTGCCCGTCGTCGCCCGCGACTCGAGCTGCGCGTGCGCGTAGCCCGCTTCCGACAGCGGAAAGCGCGCGCCGATGCGGAAGTCGAGCGAACCTGCGGCGATCGCTTCGAACAGCTCGCGGTAGCGCCATTCGCGCTCCTCGGGGGTGAGCAAGAAGTGGCCCATTGACGGGCGCGTCACGGTGAGGGATCCCCCGGCGTTCAGCCGCTGCAGGTCGAACGGGGGCACCGGGCCGCTCGCGGCGCCGAAGAGCACGAGCGTGCCGCGCACGCGCAGCGCCGAGAGCGAGTCGTCGAACGTGCGTGCGCCGACGCCGTCGTAGACGACCGCGACGCCCTCGCCGTCGGTCAGTTCGCGCGCGCGGGCGGCGAAGTCGTCGTAGTCGAAGACCTCGGCGGCGCCGGCCGCGAGGCTGAGCTCGCGCTTCTCGGGCGTCGACACCGTGGTGAACACGCGCACCCCGCGCGCGACGAGCAACTGCGTGAGCAGCAGCCCGACGCCACCGGCCCCGGCGTGCACGACAACCGTGTCGCCGGCCTGGGGATGGGCTGCCGAGGTCGCGAGATAGTGGGCGGTCAGCCCTTGGAGCGGAATCGCCGCGGCCACATCGGCTGCGATCCCCTCGGGCACGTGCACCGCTTTCTCGGCGGCGACAACGAAACGCTCCGCGTAGGTGCGCGATGCCTCGGCGGTCGTGATGAGGTCGCCGACCGCATACCCCTCGACACCATCGCCAATCTCGAGCACGACGCCCGCGCCCTCGCCGCCCGGCGTGAACGGATACTCGACCGAGTAGAGCCCCGACCGCTGATACGTCTCGATGAAGTTCACGCCCACGGCGCGCGTCTGCACCAGCAGCTCGCCCGGCCCGGCAGCGGGGCTCTCGACCTCGGTGAACTCGAGCAGCTCGGAGCCGCCGGCGTGGGGAACGGTGATGGCGCGAATCGTGGTCATGCGGCTGAGCCTACGCGCCGAACCCCATGCGCTGCATGCGATTGCAATGAAAGTCAGCGGCGAATTCGCTCCGCGCGAAATACCGCGGCTGATCCGCCTCGCCGTGCCGCCCACCCGTTACGCGGGCCAGCACTGCCAGCCAGCCAGCCAGCCAGCCGAATCGGTGTCACTTTGTGCGATCGAAACGACCGAATCGGCGTCGCCGGCAGCACAAACTGACACCGATTCGGAGGGGGTGCGGGCGCTGAGCGCAGCAGTTGCAGCAGAAGCGCTACCGCTGCACCGGATCACCGCCGCCATCGCCGCCGAGCCGCCGCAGGTCGTCGCGCGACGGCAGGCCCTCCCAGTCGCCCGGCGCGAGACATGCGGAGGCACCCGCGGCGACCGCAGTGCGCAGGCGCGCTTCGGGCGAGAGGCCGCGCACCCGCTCCGCGAGGTACCCCGCGACGAACGCATCGCCGGCGCCGACCGTATCGACGGCGTCGACCATCACGGCCGACAACGCGAACCGCTCGCCGTCGATCAGCGCGATGCATCCGTCGGCGCCCAGCTTGATCACGGCCTCGGTCGGGCCGAGCGCAGACAATCGCGCAGCGAGCTCGGCGGCGGGCCCGGCACCGACGACCAAAGCAGCCTCGTCGTCGCCGGCGAACACCACGTCGGCGAGGGCGACGAGTTCGCGCAGCCGCGCCCCCGCGCGCTCGGGCGACCACAGCGCGGAGCGATAGTTGAGGTCGATCGACACGGGCACCCCAGCGGCACGCGCCCGCCGCATCGAAGCCTCGACGACAGCGTCAGTAGACGGCGACAGCGCCGGCGTGATGCCGGTCACGTGCAGCAGTGCGGCGTGCTCGACGAGCCCATCGGGCAGGTCGTCGGGCGCCAGTCGTGATCCCGCGCTCGCTCGCCGATAGTAGGTCACGCGGGTCGCGCCCGCGGCGGGGTGTTCTTTGAGCATCAGGCCAGTGGGTGCTTCGGGATCGCGAATAACCTCGGCGCGCACCCCCTCGGCACGCAGCTCACGTTCGATGAGGTCGCCGAGGCTGTCGGTACCGAGGCGACCGCACCACACGGCATCGATGCCGAGGCGCTGCACCCCGATCGCTACGTTCGATTCCGCGCCGCCGAAACCCAGCTCGATCGCGCGCTGCGTGGCGAGACGCCCGATGCCGGCCTGCCGCACGAGCCCCATCGACTCGCCGAGTGTGAGCACATAGGGTTGCCCGGCCGCAGCGGCGGTCACGATCCGCTCCGCACGTCGCGGGCACGAGTGACGAGCTCCTGGGCCCGCCGGGTGAGTGCCGCGACGTCTCCGCCCCTGAATGCGTCCTGCAGCAGCGGGCCGCCCACGCTCACCGCGCACGCTCCGGCCGCGAGCCACGCCAACGCGCTCTCGGTGTCGACCCCGCCCGAAGGGATCGCCTCGATGTCGGGGAACGGGCCGCGCAAATCGCCGAGATAGCCCGGCCCCCAGTGCGACGCCGGGAAGACCTTCACGGCCGTAGCACCGCGGGTCCACCCCGCGTGCAGCTCGGTCGGCGTGCAGCCGCCGGGGAAGACGGGAAGGCCTGCCGCGACCGCCGCATCAATCACCGCGGGCACCGTCGTCGGGGTGACCAGATAGCGTGCGCCCGCCCCGATGGCCTCGAGCGCCTCATCGACCCGGGTGACCGTGCCGACGCCGATCTGCGCGTCATCACCGAAGCGCTCGCGCAACGCGGGCAGCTCGGCGAGTGTTCCCGGAGTACTCAGGGTGATCTCGATGTGCGTGATACCGCCGCGCAGCAGCGCATCGATGACAGGCGCGTAATCGCCGGGGCTCGGTGCGCGCAGCACGGCAACCACCGGTGACGCGCGCAGCTCGTCGGGCACGGGCAGTCGCGCAGAAGTCGTCGCGGTCATCCCGTTCACGTCATTCATCTCGCTCTCCCCGCTCATCTCGCTAGCCACCCGCCGTCGACCGGCAACACGGTGCCGTGAATGTACGCGGCGTAGGGCGTGCACAGATAGACGACCGCGTTCGCGATGTCTTCGGGCTGCGCCCAGCGCCCCGCCGGAATGCGTTCGCTGAGCTGCCGAAAGCGCTCGGGGTCGGCGAGCAACGCCTCGTTCATGTCGGTCTGCACGTAGCCGGGAGCCACGGCGTTCACGTTGACGCCGTGCGCCGCCCACTCATTGCTCAGCGCTTTGACGAGCTGCGCGACCGCACCCTTCGACGCGGCGTAGGCCGGCACCCGGAGCCCGCCCTGGAACGAGAGCAGCGATGCGAGCGTCACGATCGAGCCGCTGCCGCGCTCGACCATTCCGGCCCCGAACCCCTGGCTCAGTTGGAACACGGAGTTGAGGTTCACCGCCAGCACGCGCTCGAAATCGGCGAGCGGAAAGTCGACGGAATCGTGGCGGATCTGCGTGCCCGCGTTGTTCACGAGGATGTCGACCGCCCCGAACTCCGCGGTCACGGTGTCGATGGTCTCGGCGATCGACTCGGCATCGCCGAAGTCGACCGTGCGATGCGACAACATGCGACCGGTCTCGGCCGCGACGGCTGCGAGCCGATCGGAGTGGACGCTGCGCTGCAGTGTGATGACGTCGGCGCCGCTGCGCAGCAATCCGGCGGCGACGGCCTCACCGATGCCGCGCGACGCTCCGGTGACGACGGCCGTGCGGCCGGTCAGAATCTGGTCGAACATCTCAGCCCTCCTGTCCGGCGTCGGCGACCGCTGCGTCGCGGGCGGCCAGCCCGGCGGCGTTGACCGTGTTGGTGCTGCCCGCTCCGGTGCAGACGTCGAGAATGTTCTCCATCGCTCGACGCTTCAGTTCGACGAATGATTCCTCGCTGTACCAGGCGGCGTGCGGGGTGAGCAGCACCTGGTCGAAGCGGTGCAGTGGGTGCTCGACGGGCAGCGGTTCCTGTTCGAACACGTCGAGACCGGCAGCGGCGACCCGCCCGGAGTCGAGCGCGCGCACGAGCGCCGCCGTGTCCATGACCCCGCCGCGGCAGGTGTTCACGATTTTGACGCCGTCGCGCATCTGCGCGAAGGCCGCGTCATCGATGAGGTGATGCGTCTGCGGAATGAGCGGCAGGTGCAACGACAGCAGGTCGGCCTGCGCGAGCAGTTCGGCCGGCGATACGACGTCGGTACCCGAGGGGCTGACCGAGCCAGGCGCGAAACGCGGGTCGGTGCCGAGCGCGCGGAAGCCGAGCGCGCGTGCTTTGCGCGCCGTCGCCTCGCCGATGAGCCCGAGGCCGTAGACGCCGAAGGTGGTCGCCGCGAAGCGATGCAGCGGGCGCACCGGGCCGAGGTCGGCTTCGCCGCGGGCAAGCCCGGCGTGCAGCGCCGGCAGTCCGCGGAGCACCGCAAGGGCGTGCGCAATCGCGTGATCACTCACGTCTTCAGTGCCGTAGTCGGGCACGTTGCAGACGGCGACACCGCGTCGCGTCGCCGCGTCGAGATCGACGGTGTCGACACCCACGCCGTAGCGCCCGACGGCCGCGAGGTCGGGCAGCGCGGCCAGCACCTCATCGGTGACCGGGGCGTACTGCGTGAGGATCGCGTCGGCTCCCGCCGACGCCGCGATCACATCGGCACTCGTGGTGCACGCGGCGAGCACGAGTTCGTATCCGTACCGCTGCGCGACCTCCCGCTCGATTGCGACACTGCCGTGATCGCAGTCGGTGATCACCACGCGGCGATGCTGGTGATGACCCTCTTGGTGATCCTGCTGACGACGTTGCTGCTCCACTGAAGCCTCCATCGGTGAATGAAATTTGAAACATCATTTCATAAACCGAGAATTTCGCCAAGCCGTCACGGTGTAGAAATGGTCGCGAAACCCACCCCGAGCACGCTGGTCGGGTGTCGAAACGTCAGCGCTCAGGCCTCAGGGGCGCCGAGCACCTGGGATACCCGCCGAGCCGCGCGGGTCACCAGCTCGCCGAAGCGCTGCTCGTCTTCTTCGGCGACGACGCGCGCTGTCGGGCCCGCGAGACTCAGCCCCGCGCAAACGTTGCCCGAGAAGTCGAAGATGGGTGCCGCGAACCCGCGAATTCCCTCGCGGTTCTCGCCATTGTCGATCGCGTAGCCGCGCTCTCGCGTGTGCGCGAGATCGCGGTAGAGCGCTTCGAACGTCGTGAGCGTGTTGGCGGTTCGCCCCAGCAGGGTGTCAGGCAGGTGATGCTGGCGCACATCGCCGGGCAGCTGCGCCAGAATCGATTTGCCGATAGCGGTCGCATACGCCGGCACCGAGTCCCCCACCTTGCTGAAGATACGAATCGGCTGCGGGCTGTCGACCAGTTCGATATAGACGACATCCTTGCCCGAGAGCACCCCGAGGTGCGCGGTCTCCCCCGTCTCGGTCACGATGTCGCGCAGCACGGGCAGCGCGGCTTTGCGGGTGTCGAGCCGGCTGAGGTACTCCGATCCGAGCTTGGCTGTGAGCATGCCAAGCGAGTAGACGCCGAGCTCTTCATCGAAGTGCAGCAGGTTGCGGCGGGTGAGCGTCAGCAGCATGCGCTGCGTCGTGGCCTTGCTGTAGCCGAGAATGCCAGTGCACTCGGCGAGGGTCACGCCCGGCCGGGGCGCCGACGCGATGTACTCGAGGATGTCAACGGCCTTCTCGAGACTCTGCGTTCCGGTCACGCGCTCGGAAGAGGTCAGCCCGCCCGTCGAAATCACGCGTTCAGTCATTGGATCTCCATCCTCGTTCGGCGGGGCCGGCGCGCCGTCGCGCTGCACCCGCGGTGCTTATCTTACGAACTTGCATCAACTGACACATTCCGTCTTGACATCATTTCACCACTTATGAGACAGTGTTTCAAATTTAAAGCACGAGTCGGCGCATCGCAGCGCCGGCGACGAAAGGGCTGATACCTCATGACCGCTTTCCTCTTCGATCCGGTCACCCACCAGGGCCTCGCCACGGCAGTGCTCGGCGAAAGCGCTGATCCGAGCCGCGTCATCAGCGGCGAGCCGCAGGCGTCCGAGCAGATCCTCCACGAAGACGACACGATCGAGATCGGCGTCTGGGAGATCACGCCCGGCAGTTTCCACTCGAGTAAGGTCGGCGTCTCCGAGGTCATGTACTTCCTCAGCGGTGCCGGCACCATCACGCGCGAGTCGGGCGAGGTCGTCGAGTTCGGCCCCGACACGTATGTCGTGCTGCCCGACGGTTCGCACGTCATCTGGGACGTGCGCGAGACCGCGCGCAAGATCTACCTCATCACGCAGACGCCGGCCTAACCCGCACGCAGACCAAGGATCACCGATGACCCTGAGCACGACCGGGATACCGACCGTTCGCCCACCGCGGCGTTCGCTCTTCGATCCCGCCCGCCTCCCGAAGATCGCGCTCGCCCTCGCGGCGACGGGATTCTTCGTAATCTTCTTCTTCTGGCCGCTGCTCGACGTGGTGCTGCGCAGCATCAGCGCCGACGGGGTCATGAGCTGGAGCGAGCCCGATTTCACGTTCGCGCACTACCTGACGATCTTGCAAGACGATTACTTGCACCTCGTCGAGTGGCGCACCATCAAGCTGGCCGTGAACTCCACGCTGCTCGCGCTGCTGCTCGGCTTCCCCACGGCGTACTTCATCTCGCGGCTTCCCGCACGCTCGGCGGGCGTCGTCCTGCTGCTCATCCTGATCCCGTTCCAGGTCTCGATCGTCGTGCGCCTGTTCGCGGTGACCTCGATCCTCAGCCCGAATGGCCTGCTCAGCCAGGCGAGCCAGGCGCTCGGCGGCGAGCGCTTCTCGCTGCTGTACACGCAGGGCGGCACCCTCGTCGGCACCGTGATGTACCTGCTCCCCTACATGATTTTGATTCTCTACTCGGGCATGACGGGCATCGATCACAACGTGATTCTCGCGGCGAAGACGATGGGAGCTTCGGGCTTCCAGATCTTCGTGAAGGTCTTCCTGCCGCTCGTGCGCACGTCGATTTTGAGCGGTGCGCTGCTCTGCTTCATCCTCGCACTCAGCTTCTTCATCGTGCCCGCGATTCTCGGCGGGCCGCAGGAGCAGACGGTTGCCGTCTACATTCAGCAGCAGATCGACCTCTTCCAGTGGGGTGTGGCCTCGGCGCTCGGCGTCGTGCTGCTCGCGGCGACGCTCATCTTGTACGTCGCGGTGATCCGGATCGGCGGGGGTTTCACGGCTCCCGGCCTCGGCGGCCAGGCAAAGGGCGTGAGCCAGGAGCAGCGCTTCCGCTGGTCGGGCGGAACGATCGTCACCGGCGTGCTCACCCTGGTGTCGCTGCTCGTGCTGCTGGTGCCCGTGCTCATCGTCTTCCCGCTCTCGGTGGGCGAGACGCAGACGGTCGTGTTCCCGCCGCGCGGCTTCACACTCGAGTGGTACGGCGAGGCGGTCACCACGCGCACCTGGATCAACCCGATCGTGCGCAGCCTGCTCGTCGCAACGCTCACCGGTCTCGCGTCGACGGCGTTGGCGCTCTACCTGGCGCGCGTCGTGCAGACCGCGAAGTCGGAGCGCACGAAGCTGCTCGTCTCGGGCCTCGCATTCGCTCCGATCATCACGCCGGCGATCCTGCTCGCGATCGGCATCTACGCGGTCGAGCTGCGACTCGATCTCGCGGGCACGATTCCCGGACTCGTGCTCGCGCACACGCTCGTCTCGTTCCCGCTCGCCTTCGCGATCCTGAACACGTCGCTCGCGTCGCGCGGCCTCGATCTCGAGACCGCCGCGTGGACGATGGGCGCGTCGCGCATCTCGGCGTTCTGGACGGTGACGGTGCGCGGCATGATCCCGGTGCTGCTCTCGGCCTTCGGCCTCGCGTTCGTCACCTCATGGGACGAGGTCGTGCTCGCGCTGTTCCTGCAGACCGGCCCGGTGAAGACGCTGCCCGTCACCATCTACCAGTACCTGGAGAGCGGCATCGTGCCGACTGTCCCGGCGATCGCGGCACTGCTGACGCTGCTCGTCGTCGCCATCATCGTCTCCCAGCGCATTATCCAGTCTCGACGGGCCGCACGCGCCGCCGTCGCGGCCGACCAGAAATGAGGACCGGCATGTCTGCCACCCACGCACCTGCGCAGCCCGGCGGCAAGCGCGGCGAGGTCATCGTCGACCAGATCACCTGCGACTTCAGCGGCACCCGTGTGCTCCACGCGACCGACCTCACGGTCGAGGCCGGCGAGTTCTTCACCCTGCTGGGCCCGTCGGGCTCGGGCAAGACGACACTGCTGCGCATCATCGCCGGCCTCATCGACTTCACGTCGGGCCGCATCGCGATCGACGGGAGCGACGTCACGCAGCTGCCGACTCAGCAGCGCGACCTCGGGTTCGTCTTCCAGAACTACGCGCTCTTTCCGCACCTCACGGTCGCGCAGAACATCGCGTTCGGCCTGAAGATCCGCAAGATCCGTGGGGCCGCGCTCGCCAAGCGCGTCGATGAGATGCTCGAGCTCACCGAGTTGGGTGCGCTGCGGGATCGCCACCCGTCGCAGCTCTCGGGCGGCCAGCAGCAGCGCGTCGCCCTCGGCCGCGCGCTGGCCCAGCGCCCGCGAGTACTGCTGCTCGATGAGCCGCTCGGCGCCCTCGATCGACGGCTGCGGCAAGATCTCGGCTCGGAGATCCGCCGCATTCAGCAGGAGTCGGAGACCACGGCGATCTACGTCACCCACGATCAGGAGGAGGCGTACATTCTGTCGGATCGCATGGGTGTCATGGAGGCAGGCCATATTCGGCAGGTCGGCGCTCCGCGCGAGGTCTACAGCGCCCCCAACAGCGACTTCGTCGCGAACTTCCTCGGGGAGACCAACACGTTCGCAGCTGAGGTACTCGAGCAGCGCGCCGGTGTCACCACGGTGCGCAGCGGCGAGTTCGTGCTGTCGGCGACCGAGAGCCCGGCGCTCGCGCCTGGCGCAGCGTGCACGCTCAGTGCCCGGCCCGAGCAGATTCGCCTGAGCAGTGAAGCCGACGTGCCCGCTGGCTACGAAGCCGTGGCCCGCGTCACCGTCACCGACGCGCGCTTCTTCGGGCAGACCATCCGCGTGCGTCTCGCCGACGACCGCGGCACCTACCTCGTCGACCTTGACTCCGCGGAAGCGATCCCCGAGGTCGGCACCCCCACTGTCATGAGCGTGCGCGCCGGCGGCGCCGTGCTCCTGCCCGCGGCCTAGCCGCCCCGTTCCCACCCCACCGCACCACACATGCATCCAAGGAAGGACCTGCATATGCGTTCCACCATCACCCGCGCCGCTTCGCTCGGCGCTCTGACCCTCGCCGGCGCACTCGCGCTGACGAGCTGCGCCGGCGCCGATTCCGGCTCGGATTCGGGCTCGGGCTCGGCCGACGGCGCCGATCTCTCGGGCGAGATCCTGTTCTACGACACCAGCGGCGGCGACGTCTGGGAGGGTCTCAACGACACGCTCTTCGCCGATTTCACCGAGCAGACCGGTGTCGCGGTCGTCGACGACTACAACGAGGCGTCGACCAAGTTCTTCGCCGGTGCGCAGAACGGCGCCGTCGACTGGAGCCTCGTCTTCCTCCCCTCACTGAGCGACGCGCAGCAGGCCGCCGACGAGGGCTACCTCGCCGACATCGACACGAGCATCGTGCCCGTCGATCAGCTGGTCGAGGGCACCTACTCGAAGACCGGCATCGAGGTCGGCACCTTCGGCATGGTGCTCGCCTGGAACACCGACACGTGGCCGCTCGACGGCGAGCACCCCGAGAACTGGGAGGACCTGTACGACACGGCCAAGTTCCCCGGCCAGCGCTGCCTCTTCAACAACCCGCAGTACGGGTGGACCCTCGAGTCGGCCCTGCTCGCCGACGGCGTGGCCGCCGACGACCTGTACCCGCTCGACACCGAGCGCGCGCTCGACAAGCTCGGCACGATTAAAGACAACGTCACCTGGTGGTCAAGCGGTGCGCAGTCGATCGAGAGCTTCGAGAACGGGTCGTGCGACCTCGGTATCGTGTGGGCCAACCGCGCCTTCACGGCAAGCCAGAACGGCTTCCCGATCTCGGTGAGCTGGGATCAGGCCGGCTACGCGAACAGCGTCTGGGCGATCCCTGCCGATGCCCCGAACCCCGAGGCGGCGCAGCACCTGCTGAAGAGCGTCATCGAGAACACCGAGGGCCAGATCGCCTTCGCATCGAAGGTGCCGACGCCGATCCCCGCGTCGAGCACCGACGTCGCCGTCAGCGACTTCCCCGAAGACATCCAGCCGTTCCTGCCCGTCGGCGACAACACCCAGACGGCGATCACGCTCGATGCCGACTACTACAAGGAGAACAACGCTGCGCTGACCGACCAGTTCAACCGCTGGGTCGCGCAGTGACCCTGCCTGCCAGCACCTCGGCCGCGCAGTAATGAGCCGCGGGGTTCCGGGTCGACCCGCCCAGCGATCCGGAACCCCGCACCAACCCCACCCCGAACGAAAGGGAACCCCCGTGAGAATCGTCTGCATCGACGGAGAATCGCAGTACGCCGACATCGTGCGCCGCGACGTGATCGCCCCGCTCGCCGAAGCCGGCCACCAGCTCGACTGGTTCGAAGAGCAGTTCGCCGACGCCGAGGCGACGATCGCCCGCGCGCAGGGCTACGACGCCGTGTACATCATCGGCGATCAGGGCCCACTGCCCGCCGACTTCCTCGCCGGGGTACCCGGGCTGCAACTGGTGAGCTTCGTCGGTACCGGTGCGCACCGCTTCGTCGACGTCGCCGAGGCCGAGCGCCTCGGCATCACCGTGACCAACGTGCCCGACTTCGCCAGCCGCAGCGTCGCCGAGCACGCCATCGCGCTGCTCTTCGCAGTCGCTCGGCGCGTGCCCGAGGGCGACCGCATCGTGCGCGCGGGCGAGTGGGCGAAGCACCAGGGGCTGAAGCTCGCCGGCCGCACGCTCGGCGTCGTCGGCACCGGAGCCATCGGCCGCGAGGTCATCCGCATCGGCGCGGCGCTCGGCATGGATGTCGTGTTCTGGAATCGCACGGAGCGACCCGAGGACGAGGCCGAACTGCCCGGCCGCCGCGTCGCGCTCGACGAGCTCTTCCGCCTCAGCGACGCGGTCTCGCTGCACCTGACGCACACACCTGAGACCGAGGGCATCATCTCGGCCGAGCTGCTGGGGCTGCTGCCCGAGCGCGCGATCGTCATCAACACCGCTCGCGATGAGGTGCTGGATCGCGAGGCGCTCTTCACCCTGCTCCGTGAGGGGCGCATCTTCGGTGCCGGGCTCGACGTGTTCGAATCGGAACCGCCGCAGCTCGACTCGCTGCCCGTCGACCTGCCGAACCTCGTGCTGACGCCCCACATCGGCTTCCACACCGACGAGGCCGATGACGTCTTCGCCATCGCCGGGCGCAACATCGTCGCGTTCGCCGACGGTGCTCCGCGCAACGTCGTGCAGAGCGCACACGTCTAACCCGCTTCGCCTCAGCCTCACCCCATTCCGCGCACCAGCGCTACGAGAAAGTTCACCCCCATGGAAATCCGTCACGCCACCCATCCCGACGAACTCAGCGGCATGAGCGACGAGCAGATTCGCGCCCGTTTCGTGATCAGCGACCTCTTCATCCCCGGCCGACTCAAAGCCGTCTACAGCCATGAGGACCGGATGGTGCTCGGCGGGGTCAGCCCCATCCCGGGTACGACCGTCGCGCTTGAGAATTTCGCCGATCTGCGCGCGGAGTACTTCTGCCAGCGACGCGAACTCGCCATCACAGCGCTGAGCGGATCGGGGCACGCCGTGGTAGATGGCACCCGCTACCCGCTGGCGCGCATGGACGTGCTGTACGTGGGGCGCGGCGCCCGCGACATCTCGTTCGAAGCCGACGTCGTCGACACCCGCTTCTTCCTCTCATCAGCGGTATCGCACAGCGACTACCCGACAACGCTGATTCCCGCCGCCGAGGCCCTCACCACGGAGACCGGCGAGCAGCAGCACGCCAACCGGCGCATCGTGCGCAAGCACATCCACGAAGACGGGGTGCGCAGCAGCCAGCTCGTGCTCGGCATCACCGCGCCCGAACCCGGCAACGTCTGGAACAGCATGCCGCCGCACACGCACGACCGCCGCACCGAGGTCTACGTCTACTTCGATCTCGACGAGGGCGAGCGCCTGTTCCACTTCATGGGGCTGCCCGGGCAGACTCGCCACGTCGTGCTGCGCAACGGCGACGCCGTCATCTCGCCGGCCTGGTCGATGCACTTCGGCGCGGGCACGACGAACTACTCGTTCCTGTGGGTGATGGCGGGCGAGAACCAGGCGTTCGCCGACATGGATCAGATCTCGGTGCCGCAGCTGGCGGGCGCCGCGGCCTGACACCGCCGCCGCTGACGCCACGGCGCGTCTGCGAGGCGGCGGTGCGCCGCCTCGTGGCAGCGGGGTCGTTTTTGGAGTGTGTCGGCGTAGCCGCACTGTCCAAAAGTGACCCCGCTGCCATTGCGTCTGGAGCAGAGGAGCGACAGCGACGACAGCAGCAGCCTACGGGCGCACCGCCACGCGCACCTCGCGCTGCTCCGCCGCACGGGCGACCGCTGCGTCGAGGTCGGTCAGCGCGAACTCCGCGCCGACGAGGTCGGCGAACGGGTAGTCGCGCCAGTGCTCCGTCACGAACGCGACCGCCCCGACGAGGTCGGCGGGCGCGTAGTTGTGCACGCCCGAGATCGTGACGAGTCCGCGCACGACGCGCTCGGGAACGACCGGCACCGGGTCGGTCGGAAACACGCTGCCCACCCACACGGCCGCTCCTCCGACGGCGACCGCGTCGAGCCCCGCGGCAACTGCGGCCGGAGCCCCAGACGCATCGATGACGACATCGAACGATCCGGGCTCGAGCGCATCGCGTGCGGGTGCGCAGACCTCGGCCGCTCCGAAGCGTCGCGCCCACGCGCGTCGACCGGGGTCGGGGTCCGAGACGGTTACCGATGCGCCGCGCTCCGTCGCCATCGCCGCGAGCGCGAGCCCGATCAGCCCACCGCCCGTCACGAGCACCGACGCCGGCGGCACACCGATGTCGCCGGCGATCGGCACGGTGCGCGCCGCAGCGGCGAGTGCCGCCCACGCGGTGGCGATCCCGCAGCTCACTGGAGCGAGCACCTCGGCCGGCACCTCGTCGGCGACCCGCACCAGCCCGGTGCCCGAGAGCACGTGCACATGGGTCGCGAACCCGCCACTCAAGTCCCATCGTGTTCCGAGCGCCCCGGCCGCACCGAAGCGCGCGTGACCGTACTTGCGCAGCGTGCGGCACTTCTGCGTGAGCCCGCGCAGGCAGCGGTCGCATTCGCCGCAGTGCACCGCGATCTCCCAGACGATGCGGTCACCGACCGACACCGCTGAACCGTCGAGGTACTGCACCGTTCCGCCGATCCGCTCCACCCGACCGACGGCCTCGTGGCCGAGCACGAGGGGCACGGGTTCTTGGCGGTGGCCGTGGGTGGTGTGCACATCAGACCCGCAGACCGTCGCGAGTTCGACGCGCACGAGCACGTCACCGGCACCGAGCGAGACCCGCGCGACGTCGCGGCGCTCATGTGCGCGACCCGGGGCGTGGAAGAGCATGGCCGATGCGGCAGGGGTGCCCGGAGTCTCGGAATCTGCGGACGCCTCAGTGGCAGCGCCCGCCCGAGCAGCAGCACCGGCCGATGCCGCGGCCGCAGACCCGGCGATGCGGGCGGCACGCCCCGCGGAGCGCGCCTTCCCGGTGCCGGATCGCGCGGCCGCGATGCTGGTCATCGCGCCAGGGCCGCCGCAGCGTCACCGAGCACGCGCGTCTCGCGCAGTCGGGTGAGGTCGGCGAGCACGGCGTCGGGGCCAGCAGCCTCGAGTGTCGCGCGGTCATGGGCTCCACTGAGCACGCCGGCGACGAACCCGGCCCCCGCGCGGCGGCCCGAAGCGATGTCGCTCGCGGTGTCACCGATCACGGCGACCCGATCGACCGAGTGGGTGTCGGTGCGCATGAGGGCCGCGAGCACGAGGTCGGGCGCGGGTCGGCCGCGGCCGACCTCGATCGGCGAGAGGGCGACATCGACGAGGTAGTCCCATCCGAGCCCGTCGAGAATCGCATCGCGGGTCGGCGGGGCGAACCCGGTGGTGAGCGCCACTTTGAGCCCGGCGTCGCGCAGGGCGGCGATGGTGTCGGCGGCGCCCGGAATCTCTTCGACGCCCTCGGCCTCGACCAGTTCGCCGTAGGCCGCTTCGAAGGCGGCGTTCGCTTCGGCGGCGAGCTCGGCATCACCGCCCGCGAGGTAGGTGAAGACGTCGATCTTCGACTGGCCCATGGTGTGGCGCACGTAGTCGAGCGCCTCCTCCCACGGCATGCGCGAGGCGACGCCGGTGCGCTCGTTCGCGCGGGTGAAGGCGCGCTCGACGACGCCGTCGTCGCGTACCGTCGTGCCCGCCATGTCGAGCACGACGAGTTCGATCGGTGCAGGGGCGAGATCGGTGGGCAATGCGGCGAGTGCGGTCATGAATGTTCCTGTTCTCCAGGGGTGAAGGCGCCGACTTCTGGGGAGCCGAGCGCGGGGAAGGGCTGGTCGGTCGCGGCGGCGACCGCGTGCTCGGCGAACCCGAGCCCGCAGGTCATGCCGATGCCGGTGGTGACGGCGATGACATGCACCCCGGGCTCGACCTCGCGGCGCAAGAAGTCGTTCGGGGCACTCGCGTAGACGCCCTGCCAGCGTTCGATGACGCGGGGAGCGGGCACGCCGAACAGCGACTGTGCCTCGTCGAGGATCGCCTGCTGCGCGTCTTCAGATTGGAACGGCGACGCCACCGTGTCGCGCACGTGCGTATCGCCGAGCAGCAGGCTGCCGTCGGGCAGCTGCGTGTACATCTGGTTCAGATCGATGGCGGCGAGGTCGGGGCGCTCACGGTGCAGTCGCTCGCGCACGGGCGCAGCGGCGTCGAGCCCGGCGAACCGGCCGTAGCGCACGAGCGACCAGCCGGTGAGCAGTGGAGCGTCGAGCGGCCAGGCAAGCTCGGCCTGCACCCGCATCATGTCGAGCGCGCACCGCTCGACCTCGGCCGACTCGGCGAGTTCGGGAAGCAACTGGTCGATGTCATGGCCGACGGCGACGATGACGGTGCCCGCCGAAACGGGCCCGCGAGTGGTCTCGACGCGGCCGGTCGCGAGCGCGGTCACGGCGGTGCGCATGCGGAATTCGACGCCGAGACCCGTGAGGTGCGCGGCGATGCGGTCGGCAGCGATGCGCGGGTTCGTCTGCAGGTCGGTCTCGATGACACCGCCGCCCACGGCGACGCCGGGAGCGATGGGCGCGGCCGCAGCGATCTCGGCGGCATCGAGCAGCCGGATCCCTCCGCCGGCACCGGCCGCAGCCTCGATGAGTGCGAGCTCGTCGGCGTGTCGGGCCGCAATGAGCGTGCCCGATTCGCGCAGCCAGAAGTCGGCATCGCGCGACAGTCGCAGCCAGAGCTCGCGCGCCGCATCGGCGTACCCGCGCGCCTCCCCCTTCTGCGCCCCGATGCAGAGGTGCCCGAAGTTGCGAATCGATGCGCCGGTGATGCGCGCGCCGCGGTCGATCACGACCACGCTCAGTCCGCGGCGCACAGCCGCATAGGCCGCGCCGAGCCCGACGATCCCCGAACCGACCACGGCGACATCGAAGCCGCCGCGAGGCACCGATCCGGCAGCGCCCGATCTCACCGCAGCGCCTTCCGCATCCACATCGCGAGGCCCTCGACGACGAGCACGACCACGAGAATCATGAGCACGATCGATCCGACGAGTTGGTAGTTCGACCCCTGACCCGCATTCAGCAGGTAGTAGCCGACGCCGCCACCGCCGACGATGCCGAGCAGGGTTGCGGCACGAATGTTGGTATCGAGCAGGTAGAACGTGTGCCCGATCAGCGCCTGCGCACCCTGCGGCACGGTCGCTCCGAAGTACATCTGCGTGCGCGTCGCACCGCCCGCGATGAGCGCCCGCTCGGGCCCGCGCGGCACCTCCTCAAGCGAGTCGGCGATGAGCTTGCCGAGCAACCCGATGCCGCCGAACGCGAGGGCGATGGTGCCCGCCTGCGCGCCGAGCCCGGTGATGACGATGAGCACGATCGCGAGAATCAGCTCGGGGATGCCGCGGATTCCGACGAGCAGGAAGCGGAATCCGGATCGCGTTGCCGCATTCGGCGCGACGTTGCGGGCGGCGAGCGAACCGATCACGATCGACGCGATGCAGGTCAGCAGCGTTGCGGCGAGCGCGATCTCGACGGTCTCGATCATGGCGCCGAAGATCGTCGCGAAGCCGTAGTTGCCGAAGTTCGGCGGCCAGAACGACGCCGCGACCGGCGGCACCTTGGCCCAGAACGTGACGAAGTCGCCCCAGTTGATGTTACTGACGACCACGCCGGCGACGACGACCGCGACCGCGATCCACGCGGCGGCGGTGTTGCGAATGCGGGTGCCCGTCCAGGGGCGGCGCATCGCCGCGTCGACGGAGATGAAGCGGCGGCTCGGGGCCGAGATGCGGAGGGCACGGCCCGATCCGGCAGCACCTGCACCCGCGGGCCCCGAACCGGCACGACGCAGCAGCTTCACGAAGACGCCGCGACCCGCCTGCTCACCGAGCATGCTCACGCGCACCGCGCTCGAGATGATCTCCATGACGACGCACAGAATGAAGATGACGAGGGCGATGCCGAGGCCGAGGCCGTAGTTCAACGATTTGAACGCGTACGACATCTGCAGGCCGAGGCCCGCGACACCGACGTAGCCGAGCACCACCGAGCCGCGCAGGTTGATGTCGTTGCGGTGCAGCACGGTCGCCACCCACGAGGGCATCACCTGGGGCAGGATGCCGACCGTGAACTCCTGCATCTTGGACCCGCCGGCGGCGCGCACGGCACGGCGCGGGCCCTCGTCGATCTGCTCGATCGCATCGGCGAACATCTTCGAGATCATGCCGATCGAGTGGATGCCGATCGCGAGGATGCCGGGCAGGGCGCCCAGCGAGAACAGCAGCACGAACACCATCGCGAGCACCACATCGGGCATCGCGCGGGTGAAGACGCCGACGAAACGGGCGAACGCGCGCCAGCCGGGCCCGGGCGTCGTGTTCTCGGCGGCCAGGTAGGCGATCGGCACCGAGAGCGCCGCGGCGAGCACGGTGCCGGTGAGCACGAGGCCGACCGTGAGCACGGTGAGCTGCAGCAGCTCTATCGGTTCCGGGAATTTGAGGGCGCCGACGCGCTCGAAGAAGCGCTCGGCGTTCGACGCGCTCTCAAGCATCCCCGGAATGGAGATGTTGACGCGCGTCAGGGCGAAAATGGCGGGCACGAGCAGGATCACCAGGGCGATGCCCGCGGCCGTGCGCTGGGGGTCGCGCTTGCGTTCGGGAGCCCGGCCCAGCAGGTCGGCGCTCTTCGGCGAGAGCGTGAGCCTCATCGCACGAGCTCCGGCTCGCCGGCGGACTCGGTGCGCTTCGCGGCGGCGCGAGCGACGTCCGCAGCGACTTCCGCACCCGCTTCGCGCAGTTCACGGGAGACGGCTTCGAGCTCGGCGGTCGACGTTGCCACGCGGCCGTAGATCTCCATAACCTCGGCGCGGGTCAATCCCTCTGCGGGGAGGTCGAGCACTCGGGCGCCGTGGCGCAGACCGACGATGCGATCCGCCCACGAAATCGCGAGGTCGACCTGGTGCAGGCTGCACACCACGGTGAGGCCGTCGGCGGCCGCGATCTCGCGAATGAGCGCCATCACCTGATCGCTCGACTCGGGATCGAGTGAGGCCACCGGCTCGTCGGCGAGCAACACCTCGGGATTCTGCATGAGCGCGCGGGCGATCGCCACGCGCTGCTGCTGGCCGCCCGACAGGGTATCGGCACGCTGATACGCGCGGTCGAGCAGGCCCACTCGGTCGAGGTGGCCGAGAGCACGGTGCTTGAGCTCGCGCGGGTAGCTGAAGAGTCCGAGGCGCGGGCCGCGCAGGGTGCCGAGCGCGCCGCTGAGCACGTTCTCGAGCACCGTGAGCGAGCCGACCAGCTCGAACTGCTGGAAGATGAAGCCGACCCGGCTGCGCAACTCGCGCAGGCGGCGGCCGCGCAACTGCGGCACCGGCTCGCCGAGCACCTCGACGGTGCCGGCAGTGGGCGTCTCGAGCCCGTTGATGTGTCGCAGCAGCGTCGACTTCCCCGACCCCGAGAGGCCGAGCAGCACGACGATCTCCCCGCGATCGACGCGCAGGTCGACCGCATCGAGCGCGGTGGTCTCGTCATATCGCTTCGTGAGTCCGGTCAAGCGGAGCACGGGTGCGGTGGGGTTCTCGGTCATGTTGCTGGCCTCTCGGATCCGGGTACGGGGTCAGACGCTGCGGTCAGGCGCGATTACGCCTGGCACTGATCCGCGTTGGTCTCCTTGCAGATGTCGCGGATCGTGTCGTAGTACGCGTCGTCGACCGGCTCGGTCGAGAAGAACGCCGCACGGAACGCGTCGCTGTCGGCGCTGGTGATGCCCGACTCGATGATCTGGTCGATGCTGACCTCGCCCAGGATCTCGGTGAGCTGCGTCTGCAGGTCGGCCGGCAGGGTGCTCGACATGACGATCGGGGCGCCCGGCACCATCGTCTCGCCGATGACCTTCACCTTGTCCGACTTCTCGACCTCGCTGTCTTCGGCGAAGCCCGCCTCGCACTCGACGCCCTCGCCGACCTTCTGCACGCTGACGTCGTGCTTGCCCGCGAAGACCGGGGTGATGTCGGTCTTCGGGTCGATGCCCGCCTTGAGCAGGTTGTAGCTCGGGAAGAGGTAGCCCGAGGTCGACGACGGGTCGACGAAGCAGACCTTCTTGCCCGCGAAATCGTCGATGGAGGTGATGTCGCTGCCCGCGGGAACGATGGTCTGCGAGTAGTAGCCGGGCTCCTGGCCCTCCTCGGTGACGATCGACGAGATCGGGGTGAGCTTCGCGCCGTTGTTGGTCGCGGTCACGTAGGTGAACCCCGAGAACGAGGCGACATCGATCTTGCCGGCGATCGCACCCTCGATGAGCGCCGCGTAGTCGGTCGACTCGTGGTACTCGACCGTCTTGCCGGTCTCTTGCGCGATGTAGTCCATGAGCGGCTGGTAGTTGGTCTCGGTGTCGACCGAGTCGGGCACGACGCCGAAGACGAGCGTGTCGGAGTCGACCGCGAAGGTGCCCTCCGCGCTCGCGCTGCTGTCGTCGCTGCCGGCGGCGTCTGCCGAGCTGGCGCAGGAGACGAGGCCGAGGCCGAGGAATGCGACGGCCGCGAGCGCAGCGGTCGACTTGAGGGCACGGAGCTTCATGATTGCCTTTCACAGGGGTGGGAACGAGCCGCGACTACCATCGCACCCATGCGCGCCGGAAATGTACCTATCTCGCGATGATTCAGCCCCTGTTCACCGTTCACCCGGCGCAATTGAACAGCCGGTGGCCGGTTGTTTACCCGCATCCGCAGCGTTGATGCCGAGGTAGACTGCCTATGTGAGTCAAGTTGTCTACATAAGGATCGCCGAGTCGTTGCGCGAGCGCATCGCTTCGGGGCAGCTTGCCCCGGGTGCCGACGTGCCGACCGAGGCCGAGCTCGCCGAGATCTGGGGCACGTCGCGCGGCCCCGTGCGCAACGCGCTCGCCACACTCAAAGCCGAGGGCCTCATCGACACGGGGCGGGGCCGCCCGGCGCGCGTCGCCGTGGCCGCCTCCACCCAAACCCTCGATGTGAAAGTGCCGTTCACACGGTGGGCCGAGGAGTCGGGCGCCCAGCCCGGAGCCATCACGCACGAGATCTCGCGCAAGCGCGCCACCGCCCGCACCGCCGCGCAATTCGACATCGCCGAGGGCGACCCCGTCATCGAGGTACTGCGACTGCGGCTGCTCGACGGCAAGCCCACCATGCTCGAGCGGCTGGTCTACATCGACGACATCGGGCCCATGCTCTTCGCGCACGACCTCGACCGCGTCTCAATCACCGAGCTGCTCGCCGCCAATGGCTTTCTGCAGGGCGGTGTCGAGCACGAGATCGACGCGATCGCGGCCGACGCGGTCGACAGCGAACTGCTCGGGGTCGTCGAGGGCTCGCCGATCCTGCGCCTGCATCGCGTGTCGCGCGACGCCACGGGGCGCATCACCGAAGTCTCCGACGATCTCTACCGCAGCGACATCGTGCGCTTCACGTTCGCGGCCCCGGGCGCCGTCGGCGCGTCGGCCCGGTCGACGAACGGCGGCCAGTACCTCCGCGCGCTGCAGAGCTGACGCGGAGCCGGTGGCGACCCGCCGCGCCTTCTGCCCCTCTGCCCCCGCTGCCCCCTCTGCGCATCGGGGTAACTTCGGACCGGTGTGAGCGGCAATCTGCGCCTCTGCACCCACCCATAGTTACCCCAATCGCAGCGAGGCGCGAGGGGCGACGGGCAGTGGACGGTGGACGGTGGGGAGTGGGGAGTGGGCAGCGGCGCCCACTCCCCTCAGCCGATGAAGAGGTCGTCGAAGGCGGCGAAGTGCGCTTCGTCGTCGAAGTCGGGCATCAGCAGCCGCAGGAGAATGAAGCCGGGCATGAACGACACCAGCGCCGGCGCCACCCGAGCTGCCCACGCCTCGGGTGCGGTCGGGATGCGCTCGGCGTTGGCCCGCCCCCACGCCTCCAGCTCGGTGCGGAAGAGCCCGGTCATGTGCCCGAAAACGCGCTGCAGCACCTCGCGGGTCTCCGCCTCGACCGCGGCCTCGGCCCAGATCTGCGGCGCCATCGCCATGATGGGCTTGCCGATCATCGTGCGCTGCGCGTGCTGCACGAGCGCGGCCGGCGACCGCGGTGCATCGGCGAGCTGCGCCGCGAACTCCTCCGATCGCGCGGCCAGCACCCGCTCCACGACCGCGGCGAAGAGCGACTGCTTGCCGTCGAAGTAGCTGTAGATCGCCCCGGCAGACAGCCCGGCCTCCGCGATCACATCGGCCATCGACGCGCCACGAAAGCCTTTGCGCTTGAATACACGCATTGCTGCACTCAGGATCTCCTCGCGCCGAGCCGCTCGGTGCGCTTCGGTCACTTTCGGCATTGGAGTTCTTTCCGCATGATTCGTAGTTTACTATAAAGAACGAACATTCGTTTTAAGGAGCCATCGTGACGCATTCGCTCACACCCACGCCGCACCACGCCGCCGATCCAGTCGCCGCGGGTGCAACCACGCCCGCGGTCGCTCACCCGGAGCCTCCCCACACACCGCTCCCCCGCGTACTGCTGATCTCGGTACTCATGAGCGCCGTCATCACGCTCGTGGTGCTCGCATTCTCGTGGCCCGCACTGACCGCGAGCCCGAAGCACATTCCGATCGCCGCAGTCGGGCCCGAGCAGGCCGTGACCGCACTCGAGACCCAACTCGCCTCGCACGGCGACGACGTATTCGACGTCACCGCGGTGAGTGACCGCGGCGCAGCCGAAGCCGGCATCAAGAACCGCACGTACCTGGGAGCCATTGTGCTCGGGGCCGATCCCGAGCTGCTCACCGCCGCGGCCAATGGCACCATCAACCAGGCCGTCGCGCAGCTCGCCACTCCGTTGCAGGCCGCGATCTCGGCCCAGGCCCAGCAGGCCGCCGAGGCTGCCGGCGCCCCGCCCGCCGCCGCGGCGGCCGCAGCACCTCAACTCACCGTCACCGACGTCGTGCCCTATTCTGACGACGACCCGAATGGCGCACTGCTCAACTCGGCGTTCTTCCCGCTGCTGCTCGGCGGAATCATCGGTGGCGTGGTCTTCGGCATCGTGGTACGGGGCTCGATGCGCCGCATTCTCGGCGTCGTGGCGTACGCCGCAATCGGCGGCATCGTACTCACGAGCGTGCTGCACAACTGGTTCGGGTCGATCCTCGGCGATTACTGGCTCGACGTCGCGGTGTTCTCGCTTGCAATCGCGTCGATCGCAGCACCCATGATCGGCTTCGTCGCGCTCATCGGTCGGGCCGGCGTCGCGGTCGGGCCGGTCGTGATGATGCTCTTCGCCAACCCCATTGCCGGCAGCACGATCCCGGCGCAGTTTCTCCCGGGCATCTGGGGCTCGCTGGGCCAGTGGTTCCCGCCTGGGGCCTCGGCCACCCTGGTGCGCGAACTGTCGTACTTCCCTGACGCGGTGACGCCGTTCCCGTGGCTGGTGCTCGGTGGCTGGGTCGTCGGCGGCTTCGCGCTCGCCCTCATCGGTCATTTCCGCACCTCAGCAGACCCGGCGGAGGCCGCTGCGTCGGAGACGGCCGCGGCGTAGCGGCGTAGCGGCGTAGCGGCGTAGCGGCCCGCGCCGACCACGGATCGGGGTAACTTCGGACCGGTGTTTCGGCCACAACCAGCGCCCACACTGGTCCGAAGTTACCCCGATCCGCAGAGGGGCGGCGCGGCCGGGCGCTACCGGGCCGTCGACGCGGGCTCGGGCGTCGGATCGCGATCCGCCACCGCAGCCCGCGTCGCTCGCCCGCCCGCTGCCGGGGCACAAAGCACCGCCAGCAGCACCAGCACCATCGGGGCGAGCAGCGCCCCGCGCAGCGAGACGGCCTCACCGAGCAGCCCGAGCGCGGGCGGCCCGACGAGAAAGGCAATGTAGCCGACAGTCGCTGCAATCGAAACGCGCTTGGCCGATTCGGGGCCGGAGTCGCCCGCTGCCGACAGTGCGACGGGGAAGCCCAGCGAGGCTCCGAGGCCCCAGAAGATCACGGCGATGAGCGCGACGACCCAGTTGTCGACGAGCGACACCGTGAGCAGCCCGATCGCCGCGAAGAGCGCACTGGCTCCGAGCACCGGGCCGCGCCCGAAGCGGGTCACGAAGGCGCCGCCGAAGAAGCGGCCGATCGTCATCGCCGCGGCGAAGATCGCGAACATCGCGGAGCCCCACGCGGGATCGAGCCCGTGGCCATCGACCATGATGAGCGGCAGCCAGTCGTTCGCGGTGCCCTCGGCCAGCGCCATGGCGAGCACGATGGCGCCGATCAGCAGGAGGCGACGGTCTTTCCAGACCGGCGCAGCAGTCGGCGCAACGGCGCCTGGTTCGGCTACCGCGGAACCGCGTGCGCGCTCGGTCTTGCCGGTCGCGCGCGGCAGGCGCCCAATCGCACCGATGAACCCGATGAGCGCGATGACGCCGACGATGAGCAGGTGCCAGATCACCGGGAAACTCACGGCGGTGGCCACGATGCCGGCGGATGCGCCGATCACGGTGCCGAGGCTGAAAAACCCGTGCATCGCCGGCAGGAAGGTGCGGCCAAGCACCCGCTCGACCTCGGCGCCCTCGACGTTCATCGCGATCTCGCTGCCACCCATGCCGAAGCCGAACAGGAAGAGCCCGAGCGCGATGACGATCGGCGAACCGATCACCGTGCCGATGCCGAGCACGGGCATGCAGAGCACGATGCCGGCCATGCCCGCGGCGATCAGCGGGCGGGCGCCGAGCCGCAGCACGAGCGGGCCGCCGGCAAGGATGCCGATCATCGATCCGGTCGACAGCCCGAACAGCACGAAGCCCATCTCGGCAGTCGACGCCCCGATCGCGTCGCGAATCGCGGGCGTGCGCGTCACCCACGAGGCGATGCCCAACCCAGGGATGAGAAACATGATCGAGAGGGCGATCTGCCGTGCGCGCACTGGCGTGCTCCGTTCTTGCGGTGATGCATGGTGTGACGTGGGTGCGGGATCACCCGCCGTGAAACTTGTACGTTCGTACACATGTGGTGAGATGTACGATCGTACACATGACTGATCCCGCGCCGCAACCGCGCACCGCCCGCGGCGAAGACCGCCGATCGAGCATCATCGCGGCCGCGCTCGACACCATCGTCGAGCGCGGCGTGCACGGCACGAGCCACCGCGCCGTCGCCGAGCGCGCGGGCGTGCCGCTCGGCTCCATGACCTACTACTTCGACGGCGTCACCGAACTGCTCGAAGAGGCGTTCTCGCTGCTGCAGCGCCGCATCGCCGACGAGCACCGGGACGTACTGGGGGCCGCGCGATCCCGCGATGACGCCGTCGACGCCATCGTCGAACTCATCTCGGGCGACCGCGGCCCCACCCCCGATCAGATGCGCGGTCTCGCCGAGATGTACGCGTTCGCGAACCGCAACGCGCGCGTCGCGGCACTCAGCCGCGACTGGCTGTGCGTCACCGCCGACACGCTCGCACCCCACTTCTCGCGCGACACCGCAGCAGCGCTCGACGCCCTCATGGAGGGGTGGAACCTGCACCGCGCCTTCGTTGGCGCCCCACCCGAGCGGGCGATCGTCGAGCGCGCGGTGCGCGGGGTCGTCGGGGAGTTTCCCTCAGCCGAATCGGGGTAACTTCGGACCGGTGCGATAGCCCACAACCGCCGCAACACTGGTCCGAAGTTACCCCGATCGCAAAGAGTTGGTGCGGGCCGGGCCGCGCCGCCCCTCAGCCCGGCAGCGCGAGCAGCATGATGCCGCCGACCACCACCACCGAGGCCGCAACGCGCGCCACGGGTCGGCGCTCGCGGAAGACAAGCGCCCCGAACAGACTCACCAGCACCACGCTCACCTCGCGCACCGGGGCGACGAGCGCGACCGGGGCGATCGTGATCGCCGTGAGCACCAAGATGTACGACAGCGGCGACAGCACCCCGAACGCGACGAGCCGCCCCCACTGCGCGCGCAGCGTCGGCAGCAGCTCGGCCCGACGCCGCCACACGGCGAGCGTGAACAGCGGAATCTCGAGCGCCGTGCACCCCACCATGAACGCCACCGGCGACAGGTTCCACTCACGCAGCGCGTGCGCGTCCCACACCGTGTAGGCCGCGATCGCGACCCCGGTCGCGAGGCCCGCGGCGATGCCCGGGTCGAGACGGAATCGGCGACGCGGTGCTCCGCTGCGAGGCGCGGTTCCCGGCGCGGTGCGCGGTGCGGGATCCGGCCGCCCGATCACCCCGATCGCGACGATGCCGCACACCACGACGAGCACCCCGACGAGCGCGAGGGGGGCCGGGCGCTCCCCGAGGAGCGTAACCGCGACGACCACAGTGATGAGCGGGCCGGTGCCGCGGGCCGTCGCGTAGACGGTCGAGAGATCGCCGACCGCATAGCCGCGCTGCAGCACGAACATGTAGCCCACGTGCAGCAGGGCAGAGACGGCGGCGCCGAGCAGAAAACCGCCCCAGGGGGCGGGGTCGAGAGCGCCGGGTGATCCGGCACCGTGTGCTGCCGCGCTCCCGATGCCCCCGGTGAATGGAATGACCCCGACCCACAGCAGCGTGCCGAACACCGAGCCCCACCAGAGGAACGGAACGCCGGTGCGACTGGCGCCGTGGGCAATGATGTTCCATGCGGCGTGGGCGCAGGCCGCGGCGAGAACGAGGGCGAAAGCGGTGGCAGACATCGGAACCTTCTGCTCGCCGATTCTGGGCAGGCGAGCGCGGTTCCTCCGGGCTTTTGTCCTGTCAGATGACGCCCGGTCGTGGAACCGAGCGTGGCGCCGCTCGGACCAGTCGGGCCGCACCTCCGCGCGGCCCCGGAACCCTAGGCGCTATCGCTCTCCACCCTACGCCGATCGTCGGCCGGGTGCGGCAGAGTGCGGTCGGCGTTCACGAAGGGTTCACGCCCGCCGCCTCTGCAGCGGGGTCGCTTTCGGAGGGTGTCATGACCTCACAACCCTCCGAAAGCGACCCCGGTGCGCAAGTGCGCGAGCACGACGCCGCCCCGCTACCGGGCGCGACGAGCCCGCATCACGGCGAACGCCGTGAACACGAGGCCGAGCGCCCCCCACAGGGTCAGGATCACCGCGGCCCCGCCTGCCGAGCCGCCGCCCGTCGCGATCGACTGGAATCCCGAGAGCGCCGATCCGAGCGGGCTGAAGTCTCCGACTGCGGCGAGCGCGCCCGGCACGGTCGAAACAATGCCCACGGCGAAGGCGACGACGAGCAGCGCGAACGCGATGAAGCGCCCGAACCCGCCGAGCAGCGCCGAGAGTCCCTGCACCATGAGGGCGAACGCGATGCCGGCGAGCAGCGCGAACCCGAAGAACCGGGCACCCTGACCGAGGTCGTAGCCGAGCGCGATCGGCAGCACGATGCCTGCGAGCGCGCCCTGCACCGCGCCGAGCGCGAGCGCCGGCAGTGCGCTGCGCAGCGTGATGTATCCGACTCCGCGCGCGGCGTCGCGGGTGCGGCGCCACAGCGGCGCGAGCACCAAGAAGGCCGCGAGGGCCCCCGCCCAGAGCGCGATGCCGGCAAACAGCGGCACTCCTGACGCGTTGAAGAGTTCGTCACTACCGCCCTCGGCGGTCACCGGGGTCGCCGCCGTCTTCGCGAGCTGCTCGCGCTCGGCGTCGGTCGTGGTCGGCACCTGGTCGGCGGCCGTGTCGAGTCCGCTCGCGAGGTCGCCGGCACCGTCGGCGAGTTTTGCGCTGCCATCGGCGAGCTCGGAGGTGCCTTCGGCGAGCTGGGTCGCACCGTCGGCGAGCTGCGGCGCGTTGGCCGCGAGCTCGGACGTTCCCGCGCTCAGCTGAGACGCACCGTCGGCGAGCTGGGCGGCGCCCGAAGTGAGCTGGCCGCCCTGCGCGGCGAGCTGACTGATGCCGGTGCCGAACTGGTCAAGCCCGGCGGTGAGCTGGTCGAGCTGGGCGCTCGCGTCTGCCGCGGAAGCCCCGTCCATCTGGTCGGAAGCACCCTGCAGCACCGTCGACAAGCCTTTGGCCCCGTCCCCCGCCGTCGTCACGCCCGCACCAATGGCCTCGGCGTGACCCGTCAACTGTTGACCAAGCCCCTGACAGTAGACGAGATTGCCGGTTTCAGTGATGCACTGCGTCACGATGGGCTCGATATCGCCGACCAACGATTGCACACTGGCCCCCGCAGACGTGAGACCGTTCTGCAGTTGCACGGTGGGCTCCTCGGTCGCCGCCTGCATCTGGCCCAGGCCCGCGATGACGCCCTGCAGCTGCTGCACCACGGCGGTCGCCCCGGCCTGCAACTGCGGGTACGCGTCGGCCAGCTGCTGCGCCCCGGCGACGTACTGCCCGACGCCCGACGACAGCTCGCCGGCGCCCGACGACAGCGTGCCCGCTCCGGTGGCCAGCTGCTGCGTACCGTCGGAGAGCTGCTGCGTACCGTCGGCCAGTTGCGTGGCCCCGTCGTCGAGCTGCTTCGCTCCGTCGGTGAGCGAGGTGGTGCCGGTGGCGAGCTGGGCGGCACCGTCTGCGGCATCGGTAATCCCGTCGCCGAGGGTGTTGAAGCCGACGTACACGCCGTCGATGAACTGCTCGCCGAGCTGCTCGTTCAGCACTCGCGTCGCGGTCTGGGTCACGATGTTCGAGAGCGCCGTGTCGATGAGGCGGCCGCGGTGACTCTCGGTCACATCGATGCGCGCCTGCGTCGCGTCGGTCGGGTCGCCCGAGAGCGAGGTGGCGTCGGCCGAGAAGCTCTTCGGAATGGTGACGACCGTCGCGTACCGCCCGTCGGCGACCCCGGCCTCAGCGTCATCGGCGTCGGTGAGCACCCACGTGAAGTTGGTGGCATCGGAGTCAGAGCCCGCAGCAGCAGCAGCAGCGCCAGAGCCCGCCTCGCCAATCAGCTCACCGGCGAGCACGCGCCCGAGCGGCACGGTCTGCCCGTCGAGCTCGACCGCCTCGTCGAGGTTCACCACCGCGGCGGTGACGTTTTCGAGGCGATCGGTCGGGTTCCACAGCCCCCAGAGCAGCACGCCGGCGACGGTGAGCGGCACGAGCAGAATGCCGAGCAGCGTCGTCCAGCGCACCGGGCGGTCGGTCTTCAACCGGGTGAGTGCGGCGGTCATCGTGCGGTCCCTTCGGTGGCAGTGCTGAGCGAGGCGGTACTCGACAGGTCGGCGGTGGCGGTCTGCGCAGCGGTTCGCGCAGCACCCACGGGCGGCGCGGGATCACCCGGTCGCACCAGTTCCACCCCCGCGGGCAGCACGCGCTCGGCCAACGCGGCCTCGCCGACCACCACCACGGTGACCTCGGGCACCACGCCTCGAGCGGCCGACGCGAACTGCGCCGCGAGCGCTGATCGCATGCCGTCGACGACCGGCAGCGGCACGACGGCTTCGCCCGCCTCTCGAAGGTCGAGCACGAGCACGGCTGGGCGATCCTGCAGCGCAGAGCGCAGCGTGGCGGGGGTCGCCCACGCCGATCGCGCCCGCAGCGACGCGGCGCGCTCGGGCAGCAGCAGCCCGGCGACCTTCACGGTGCCCGTGACGATCGCACCGCGCCCGGTGAGGGCTTCGGCGAGCGGCAGCGCGAGAGCCGCCATGCCCGGGGTGCGCGCATCGCGCGGGTCGAGCAGCAGCGCCTGACCGCCGGCGACGCGCAGATCGGGCACGGCGATGCTGCCGGGCAGCAGCAGGCCGTCTGCCGCGACACGCGCCTGCGGCTGGTCGGCGGGCCACTCGGCGTGCGCGATCTCGCGCGCGAGCCCCTCGCCTTCGACGTCGAACGACGGCAGCACGCGGCTGAGCCAGCGCGGCATGCGCCACGCGCGATCGCCGAGCAGCGCGAGCACGGCGGGCACGAGCGTCATGCGCACGATGAACGCGTCGACGGCGACGCCGACGGCGAGTCCGAGCGCGATCACCTTGATACTCGGGTCGCCCTCGGGAACGAAGGCCGCGAACACGGCGAACATGATGAGGGCCGCAGCGGTCACCACCTTGGCGCTGCCCACGAACCCGCGGCGAATCGCAGTCTGCGCGTCGGCGCCGTGCACGTATTCCTCACGAATGCGCGACACCAGGAACACCTCGTAGTCCATCGCGAGCCCGAACAGCACGCCCATCAGAATGATCGGCATGAAGCTCAGCACCGGGCCGGTCGCGTGCACGTTGAGCGCGTCGCCGAGCCAGCCCCACTGGAACACCGCGACGACCGCGCCGAACGCGACCCCCACCGAGAGCAGGTACCCGAGGGTCGCCTTGATCGGCACCCACACGGAGCGGAAGACCATGGCGAGCAGGATCAGCGAGAGCCCCACCACCAAGATGCCGAAGGGCAGCAGTGCCTCGCCCAGCAGGTTCGACACGTCGATGCCGACCGCCGTGAAGCCGGTCACCGCGAGGCTGACGCCGTACTTCTCGAGCCACTCGTCGTGGTGCGCGCGCAGTTCGGCAACGAGCGCCGATGTGCTCTCGGCCTGCGGCCCCTCCTCGGGAGTGACCTGGATGATGCCGGTATCGGCGTTCTGGTTCGGGGTCGCGAGCGGCACATCGGCGACGCCCGGGATCGCGCGAACCTCGTCGGCGAGGTCGTCCATGAGCCCGAGCGGGTCGTCGCTCGTGATGATCGATCCGGTGAGGATCAGGGGACCGTTGGCCCCCTCCCCGAAGTGCTCACCGGTGAGTTCGTAGGTGATACGCGCCGGGTCGGTCTCTTCGAGCGTCTCGGCGCCGGGGAGCGCCAGGCGCAGCTGCGTCATCGGAATCGCGGCGACACCCAGCACGACGAGCACAGCCAGGATCGTTGCGACGGGCTTCGCCGTGACGCCGCGCACCCACCCGCTGAAGAAGCGGTCTGCACGGGTCGGCCGGTGAGCAGCGCGCACCGGCTTCTCGATCGTCTCGCCCGCCGCGAGCGCAGCGCGCTGCTTCTTCGGCAGAATGCGCATGCCCGCCATCGCGAGAATGGCCGGGGTGAGCGTAACGCCGATGAGCACCGCAACGGCGACACCGGCAGCCGCGGCGACGCCGAGCGCGGTGAGGAACGGGATGCCCGCGACCGAGAGGCCGAGCAGGGCGATGATCACGGTCAGGCCGGCGAACACCACGGCTGAGCCGCTGGTCGCGGTTGCGCGCGCGATCGATTCGGTGACGCCGAGGCCCGAGCGGAGTTGCTCTTGATGCCGGCTCACGATGAAGAGGGTGTAGTCGATGCCGACGGCGAGCCCGAGCATCAGGGCGAGCATCGGCGTGGTCGAGGTCATCTCGGCGAACGCCGTCGTGATGAAGAGGCCCGCGATGGTGACGCCGACGCCCAGGATCGCGATGATCAGCGGCATGCCGGCTGCGACAAGCGAACCCAGCGTGAACAGCAGCACGATGAAGGCGACGACGACGCCGATCGCCTCGGTGGCGGTGAAGCCGGGAATCGAGACGGAGAAGACGTCGCCACCGTACGAGACCTGGGTGCCGGCGGGCAGGTGATCCTGCAGCTCACCGGTGACGCTCTGGATGCCCTCCTTCGTGGCATCGGGCACGTCGCTCTGCGCATCGGCGATCTGAATAGTGAGCAGCGCGGCTCGACCGTCGTCGCTGAGGCCCGCGGCCGCCTGCTCGGCAAACGGGTACGACACCGCGTTGACGTCGGGCAGCCCCTCGAGTTCATCGGCGGCATCCGTGATCGCCTGCTCGTACGGCGCTGCGTCGACGCGGTCGCCGTCGGGCGCGACCACGATGATCGTCGCGCTCGTTCCGCTCACCTCGGGAAAGGTGCGCGAAAGCGTGTCGATCGCCTCCTGCGACTCGGTGCCGGGGATGGTGATCGGGGCGTTGGCGCCCTGCGAGAACAGCCCCGCGCCGACGCCGAGCACGGCGAGCACGGCGATCCAGAGCGCGAGCACGAGCCACTTGGCGCGAGTGGCCCACAGGCCGATCGCGTGCAGCAGTGTGGACATACGGGTGATGCCTTTCGTCGCGGCGGCGCCCGAGACGCACGACGGCTGCGCGGAGAAGCCGCCGTGCTTCGTCGCGCGGTGCCGATACAGGGGTGTATCGAGCGTTCGATACACGAGTGTATCCGATTCGATACACTGATGTATGCAGAATTCGCTCAGGCTATGCTCGGCATGCTGAGACCACCCGACGGAAGGAGCGCGACGCGATGAGCACCGCCCCGCACGACGCACCCACCGCGCGCCGCCGCGAAACGCGCACGCGCTTGCTCGACGCCGCCGTCGACGTCTTCGCCGAAGTCGGCGTGCAGGCATCATCAGTCGAGCAGGTGTGCGCCCGAGCCGGGTTCTCGCGCGGCGCCTTCTACTCGAACTTCTCATCAAAAGAGCAGCTCTTCCTCGCTCTCCTCGAGCGCGAGTTCGACCGTCGCGTCGTCGAGGTCGAAGCCACCATTGCCGAACTCACCCCGGCACTCGAGCAGTTGCAGGGCAACATCGACGCCGAGCAGGCCGCCGAATACATCACCCGCTTCATCGCCCCCGAACAGCACGCTCCGCAGTGGTTCGTGCTCGAAAACGAGTTCGCACTGCTCGCGATGCGCGATCCCGAGATCGCCCCCGGCTACATCGCACTGCTCGACCGGGCCACCGCGAGCTTCGCCGCGCTCGTCGAGGTCGCCATCGCCGCTGCGGGTCGCCGCTTCATCTTTCCCGCCGACCGCACCACCGAGATCATCGACGGCATGTGCGATCGGGCGATCCGCATCACCGTGCTCGAGGGCGAGGATCACCCGCGCGGCATCGCGGCCCTGCCCCACCAGATCGGCGAACTGCTCTTCGCCGTCACGGAGCCGATCGGCTGAGTACTGTTGCGCGGCTGAGCCGCGGCGCCGTTGCCGCGCCGCTCAGCGCGGCTCGTGCCGCCCGTGCCGCTGAACCCACCCGCTTCTGCGGATCGGGGTAACTTCGGACCAGTGTTGGGCCCGGATGGGACGCCTACACCTGCGCAAAGTTACCCCGATCCGCGAAATCAGACTGACGCGCCCAGCGCCGAAGCTTCGCCGCGAGCGCGCGCGAAATCGGCGGCGGCCCAGTCGGGGCCGAGTTCGGGGATCATCTCCGCGAGCGTGCGGCTCGTGCCGAGGACGTGAACTTCCATGCCGAACGCCGCGCCGAAGAGGTGGGCGAGCGGCTTCGTCACGAAGTCCTCGACCCCCGGCTCGAGCGGCCCGCCCTGCGCGGTCGCGATGATCGCCGGACGGCCGGCGAGCGGCAGCACCGAGTCTGCCCACGATGAGGTCACGCCGGGCACGTGCACCAGATCGATCCACGCCTTCAGCGTCGACGGCATCGCGTAGTTGTACATCGGCGCACCGATCACCACCGCATCGGCGGCGAGCAGTTCGGAGATGAGGTGATCCTGCAGCGACTGCATCGGCGGCGCCAGCGCGGCACCGCCCCTCAGCGACTCGGGCCAGTGCTGCGCGCGCTGGGCGAGGTGCGGCGGCGGATCGAGGTGGAGATCGCGATGCACGACCGTGAACTCGTCACCCCGCGCCGTCCATGCATCGGCAACGGCCCGAGTCAGCGCGCGGGTGCGCGAGGCTTCATCGGCGATAGCTCCGTCGAGCTGCAGCAGTGTCGGCATTGCGGCCCCTTCCGTGGGTTACGAGACGAGAATACTCATCGGCTGCTCGATGCGGCGTTGGAACGCGGCGAGCCACTCTGCGGCGAGCGCCCCATCGAGCACCCGGTGATCCGCCGAGAGCGTGACCGTCATCACCGTGGCGACGCCGAGCGACCCATCGGGCTCGACCACGGGCCGCCGCGTGGCCGCTCCGACCGCGAGAATGCCCGACTGCGGCGGGTTCAGAATCGCAGAGAACTGCGTCGTGCCATACATTCCCAGGTTCGACACTGAGAACGATCCGCCCTCAAGCTCGTGCTGCTTCAGTTTGCCATCACGAGCGCGGCCCGCAAGATCCTTGATCGCAGCGCTGAGCGCGCCGAGCGACAGCGTCTCGACGCCGCGCACGACCGGGGTCAACAGCCCTCCGGGCACCGAGACCGCAACCGAGATGTCGACGCCGTCGAAACGGCGGGTCGCGTCGTCGGTCCAGATCGCATTTGCGCCCGGCACATCACGCAAGGCCCCCGCGACCGCTTTCACGACGAAGTCGTTGACCGAGACCTTCGTGCCCTCGAGCTCGTTGATCTGGGCACGCAGCGCGAGCAGCGCATCGACCCGGCAATCGGCGACGAGGTAGAAGTGCGGCACCGTGCTCTTGCTCTCGGTGAGCCGCCGCGCGATCGCTCGGCGCATGCCGGTGTGCGGCTCGTCGGTGTAAGACGCGCTGCCGGTACCGGAAGCCGGCGGAGCGGACTTGGCGGGCGCCGAGGGCGGCGTGGACGAGCCTGCCGGTGCCGTCGTCGGCACTGCCATGTTCGTGCCTTCGCTGGATGCCGCGACGGGAGCCACCGCCTCGAGCCCATCGAGGTCGCGGCGCACGATGCGGCCGTGCGGCCCGCTGCCCCGCACGTTCGACAGGTCGAGGCCGCGCTCCCGCGCCAGCTTGCGCACGAGCGGGCTCGCGAACCGACGCTCGCCCGCCTGCACCCCGAGCGCTGCATCCGCTTCGATCACGTCGATCGCGCCGCCCGCGGGTTCAGGTGCCGTGGCGGGTCGAGACTCGGTCGCTGTGGTGGGTTCGGGTGCCGGATCAGCCGACGCCGATCCCGCATTCGCCGAGGCCGGGCCGCCGGCCTCCGCAAGCGCACTCTCGATTGTCTGCCCCCCGGTGGCAAGCACGGCGATGGGCGTGCCGACGTTCGCCGCGGCGCCGGCGTCGAGAAGCGTGCCGGCGAAGACGCCGCCGTCTTCGACCTCGTACTCGACCGTCGCCTTCTCGGTCTCGATCTCGACGATCGCCTGACCCGCCTGAATCTCATCGCCGGGGGCGACGAGCCACCCGGCGATCGCGGCCTCGGCCGAGCCGGTCGCGATCTCGGGCATGCGCACGATGATGGCCATTACTTTCCTCCCCAGGCAGCGCGCACCTGCTCCAGGCCCGCAACCACTTCCTCGGTCCCGGCGATCGCCGCCCGCTCCAACACTTTCGAGATGCTCGGGCTGGCCTCACCGCCGGTGACGCGCTCGATGGGCTGGTCGAGCCAGTCGAAGAATCGGCGCTGAATCTCGTCGGCGAGCCACGCGCCGTACGACGAACCGCGCGCCCCCTGCTCGACGATCAACACGGCGTTGGTCTTGCGCACGCTCTCCCCGATCGTCTCCCAGTCGATCGACGCGCGATCGAGCCAGCGCAGATCGACGACTTCCGCGTCGATGCCGGTCTGCTCGACGGCTTCGAGCGCGTGATCGACCATCGACAGATAGGTGAGCACGGTGACGTCCGATCCTGCGCGACGCACCGCCGCGTTTCCCGGCGGAATGACGTAGTCGAGGTCGCCCGCGGGCACCCGATCGGACTTGCCATAGAGATCGACATGCTCGATCACGAGCACCGGATCCTCAAGGGCGAGCGCCGCGTTCATGAGTCCGACGTAGTCAGCGGCGTTTGAGGCCGCGACGATGCGCCACCCGGCCTGCGTTGCGAAGATGCCTGCGGGGTCCATGAGGTGCTGCGATCCGTAGCCGACCCCCATTGCCACCTTTGTGCGCAGCACCAGCGGCACGTCGTTGTTGTCGCCGAACATGTGACGCGCCTTGCCCGCCTGATTGAAGACCTGGTCGGCAGCTACCCACATGAAGTCGGGGTACATGAATTCGACGATGGGCCGAATGCGCCCGTCGAGCGCCGCGCCCGTTGCGAACCCGAAGAACGCGTTCTCGCTAATCGGGGTGCCGACGACGCGCTGCGGCCCGTACTTCTGGGCCAGGCCCTTCGTCGCCCCATTGGTGCCCCCGCCGAGCTTGTGCACGTCTTCACCGAGCACCACGATGCGGTCGTCGAGTTCCATGCGTCGGTCAATGGTCTGCGCGATCGCATCGACCAGTTTCACGTCGCGCCATTCGCCACCGATGTCGGCCGGCTCGCTCGCGGTGAGCTCGGCGAGTTCGCCGGCATCGCTGCGGATCCCCGTGTCCACGACGGCCGGGTCCGGCCAGAGTGCGGGCACGATGCGACGCTTGCCCTCGCGCTCCGGGTCGTCTTCGATCAGGGCGCGCACGATGTCGGCCATCGCCTGCTTCGCCTGCTCGCGCACCGCACCGACTTCGGCTTCACTCGCGTGCCCGAGCTCCTGCAGCTGGGCGGCGACGAGCGCGATGGGGTCACGATCTTTCCACGATCGCTCCTCGTCCTTGCTGCGGTACCCGAATGCGCTGCCCGGGAACGGGCCGTTCTGGTGGAAGAAGCGGTAGACCTCCGCTTCGATGATCGCGGGCCCTTCGCCGCCGCGCATGCGCTCGAGCGCCTCCTGCGTGGCCAGGTGCACGGCGAGCGGATCCATGCCGTCGACGCGCCACGACGGCACCGCGAAGCCCTGGCCGCGCACCGAGAACCGGGGGTCGGCGGTGGCTTCACTGGCGTGGGTCGACACCGCGTAGAGGTTGTTCTCGATGAAGAACATCACCGGCGTATTCCACGTTGCGGCAAGGTTCATCGATTCAAGCACTGAGCCGATCTGGCTCGACCCGTCGCCGAAGTAGTTGATACTGACGTCGTCGGTACCGGCGAAGTGCTGCGCCCAGGCGTTGCCCGCGGCGAGCGGCGCCCCGCCGCCGACGATCGCGTTCGTGCCGAGCGCCCCGGCCTCCAGCCACTGCAGGTGCATGGAGCCGCCACGGCCCCCCGAGAACCCCTGCGCGAGACCGAGGATCTCGGCGAGAGTTCGTTGGAGCATCGCCTGCATGTCGCCGTCGACGAGCGCACCGAGATCGAGCCGACCACCCGAGAGATGGGTGATGGCCTTCGCGAGGAACTGATGATGCCCGCGGTGCGAACCGTTGACACCGTCTGTTGACCGCAGGGTGACGATCGAGCCGACCGCACCGCCCTCTTGCCCGATGCTCGAATGCGCCGGACCGTGCACGAGCCCGGCGCCGGCCAAGTCGAGCACGGTCTCCTCGAACGTGCGGATGAGCTGCATCTCGCCGAGCATCGTGGCGAGCAGCTGGGGATCGGCCCGCTTCCAGTCGGCAGCGGTCGTGGAAAGCTCGACCCAGGGAACCCCGGTCTCGAGTTGGCGGCGTCGCGGCATGTGCATCTCCGTTGATTCGTTCGTCGATCGTCGTGACGAACATATGCCCGATTGGATACAAATGCAATCCATTGCGGCGCATTTCTTGCACATACTGGCGCATTTGGCGCATATTTGGATACAATTAAGCGAACGATTCAAGGAGGACTCATGCCGATTCCCGGCGTGCGCGGCACCGATCACATCGGCTTCACCGTGCCCGACCTCTCAGAGGCGCACCGATTCCTGGTCGACATCCTCGGCTGCGAGCAGATCTACACGCTCGGCGCGAAACGAGCCGATGACGATTGGATGCACTCGCACATCGGCGTGCACCCGCGCACCGTGATTTCCGAGATCAGGTTCTACCGGCTCGGCCACGGCACGAACTTCGAGGTGTTCCTCTACGAATCCGCCGATGGTCAGCTGCCCGAACCGCGCAACAGCGATATCGGGGGGCATCACCTGGCGTTCTACGTCGATGATCTGGAGGCGGCGGTGGCCTATCTGCGAGCCGAGGGCGTCGAGGTAATGGGATCGCCGACGGCGAGCAAGCAGTCGGCCGAGGGGCAGCACTGGATCTATTTCCGCTCACCGTGGGGCATGCAGTTCGAACTGGTGAGCTTTCCGCGGGGCAAAGCCTACGAGCGTGACGCCGACACCGTGCTCTGGCATCCCGCGCACCCCGAGCGCTGACCCAGGAAGCCCGAACCGTGAACTACGGTGAACGAATGAGCAGCACTCACGAGCATCTGACCGCCGAGCAGGGCCAGGCACGCGGCGGCGACGCAGGCGAGCGGATCGCCCGGCGCATTCGCGACGACATCCTCGGGGGCGACCTGCAGCCAGGCGCCCGCATTCGCCAAGAGGAACTCGCCGAGCGTTTCGGCGCGAGCCGAGTGCCGGTGCGCGAGGCGATCCGTATTCTCGTGCACGAGGGCCTGGTGACGACGCGCCCCAATGCGGGCTCGTGGGTGTCACGGCTCACCCCGGCCGAATGCGAAGAGGTGTACCTCATGCGCGAACGGCTCGAGCCGCTCCTGCTGCGTTTCAGTGCCCCCCATCTCACTCCCGACGACCTCGCCGAGCTCGAACGCCTGGCTGCCGAAGTCGCCGACGCGTCGGCCAGCGGCGACGTCGACGGTTTTTTGCGCGCCGACCGCGCGTTCCACCTCGCCAGCTACGCGCACGCCGATACGCAGCAGCTCAGCGAACTCATCACCAAGCTCTGGAACACGACCGCCCCCTACCGACGCGCATACGTGGCGACGTGGACGCCGCGGCTGCGCCGGCTCGCGGACGACGAACACCGACTGCTCATCGAGATGCTGCGCGACGGCGACCTCGACGAGGCCGAGCGCGTGCTCGCCGGGCACATCCGGCGCACGCGCCGACAGCTCGCCCAGCACCCCGAAATCTTCGCAGCTCCGGGCGATCCGGCAGCTTCCGCATGACCCGCTGAACGCAAAGGAGCACCATCAATGGCCATCGCCACCATCAACCCCGCCACCGGCGAACTCGTCGCCGAATTCACCGCGCACACCGACGCCGAAGTCGATGCACGCATCGCAGAAGCGCACGCCGCCTATCTCGCGATGCGCACCACCGACTTCGCCGCGCGAGCGGCATGGATGCACCGTGCCGCCGATCTGCTCGAGGCCGACCTCGACGCTGCCGCCAAAATGCTGGTGCTCGAAATGGGCAAGACCATCACACAGGCCCGCGGCGAGGTACTCAAGTGCGCGAAGGGGATGCGTTTCTACGCCGACCGGGCCGAGGAGTTTCTCAGCCCGCGCACCGTCGACGACCCCGAGACCATCGGCGCCAGCTCGGCCGAGTCGCGGTACCAGCCGCTCGGCGTCGTGCTCGCCGTGATGCCCTGGAACTACCCGCTGTGGCAGGTGATCCGCTTCGCCGCGCCCGCGCTGATGGCGGGCAACGCCGGAGTGCTCAAGCACGCCTCGAACGTGCCGCAGGCCGCCATCTACCTCGACACGCTGTTCGATCGAGCCGGGTTTCCGAGCGGCAGCTTCCGTTCGCTGCTGATTCCGGCGTCGCGCGTCGAGGGGGTGCTCCGCGACCGACGCGTCGTCGCCGCAACGCTCACCGGTTCGGAACCCGCGGGGCGCTCGGTCGCGAGCATCGCCGGCTCCGAGGTCAAGCACGCGGTGCTCGAACTCGGCGGGTCCGATCCATTCATCGTGATGCCCTCTGCCGATCTCGACGCCGCAGTGCAGACAGCCGTAGCCTCACGCACGACGAACAACGGTCAGGCGTGCATCAACGCGAAGCGCGTGATCGTGCACGCCGACATCTACGAAGCCTTCCTCGATCGATTCACCGCGGCGATGGACGCGCTCGTCATCGGCGACCCGATGGACGAGGCGACCGAACTCGGGCCGCTCGCGACCGAGGCCGGCCTGCAAGACCTCGATGAACTCGTCGTCGACGCGCGTGCGCACGGCGCCCGCATCACGACGGGTGGCGAGCGCCTCGATCGCCCGGGCTGGTTCTACCCCGCGACCGTGATCACCGGCGTCACCCGAGACATGCGCCTCTACGCCGAAGAGGCCTTCGGGCCTGCGGCGAGCGTCTTCCGTGTCGCCGATCGTCAGGAAGCGCTGCAACTCGCGAACGACACCACATTCGGACTGAGCTCCGCGGTGTGGACGCGCGACGCCGACGAAGAGGAGTACTTCGTGAACGGGCTCGATGCCGGCGCGGTGTTCGTCAACGGCATGTCGATCTCATACCCCGAACTGCCATTCGGCGGGGTCAAGGATTCAGGCATCGGCCGCGAGCTCTCGGCCGAAGGAATCCGCGAATTCTGCAACCTGAAGTCGGTCTGGCGCGGCTAGTTGTACTGACCCGGATCGTTGTTGACATAAGAGAAGCCCCCGGTGTCGAGTTGGAGCTGTCTAGTTCTACATCTCGAACCACGGAGGCTTCTCATGTCCCACGCTAACGCCCGACTGGCTCCCGCGGGCCGTTTGATCATGATTCAGCGCATCCAGTCCGGGCGTGCGGTCGCGCATGTCGCCGCTGAGATGGGGGTCTCTCGCACGACTGCGTGGCGGTGGTGGCGCCGATTCCGTGAGTTGGGGATCGTGGGCTTGAAAGATCGATCCAGCGTCGCGCACACGCATCCCAACCGCACCAATGCGTGCGCGGAGACTCGTGTGCGGATCATGCGTGAGTTGACCCGCCGCGGCCCGGTCTTCATTGCGGGCAAGCTCGGCATGCACGCCTCGACGGTCGGACGGGTGCTGCGCCGCCACCGGGAACCATTGCTGCGCGATATCGATCCCGTCACGGGAACTCGGATCCGCGCAGAACGACGATCCGCGAACCGATACGAGCACGATCATCCAGGCTCGTTGATCCATATCGATGTCAAGAAACTCGGCCGCATCCCCGACGGTGGCGGTTGGCGGCTACACGGTCGTCGCGAACGACCGAACCGGAAACGGGGACACGGGTACGACTATGTCCATACCGTGATCGATGATCATTCGCGTGTCGCGTACGCCGAGATCCACGATGATGAGAAAGGTGTTACCGCGGCTGGGGTCTTGGAGCGTGCGATCGCGTTCTATGCGTTGCTTGGGGTGCGGGTCGAGCGTGTCATCAGCGATAACGCTTTCGCATACCGGCACTCCGCAGTGTTTCGTGGTGTTCTTGACGCTCACAACATCGCGCAACGGTTCATTCGTCCGCATTGCCCGTGGACGAATGGGAAAGTCGAACGCTTGAATCGCACACTCGCGACGGAGTGGGCGTACGCGCGGCCGTGGGCGTCGAACGAGGATCGCCGGGCAGGGTTGACTGCCTGGCTCGATTATTACAACCTGGACAGGCCCCATCTCGGTATCGGGGGCCAATCTCCGATCGATCGCGTCAACAACGGTCGAGGTCAGTACAGCTAGTCGCGGAGCCGTGCCGCAGGCCTTGCACACACTGCAGGCCCCGATCCTCTTGGTGAGGACCGGGGCCTGCAGTATGTGCGGCAGTTGACAGTGCGTCAGTACTCGTTCGCCACGAAGAGTTCCTGGGCCGGGAACTTCGTCAGAACCACCGTGCCGGTATCCGTCACCACCAATTCCTCTTCAATGCGGGCTGCTGAAATCCCATCGGAAGCGGGGAAGTAGGTCTCCATCGCGAACACCATGCCGGGACGCAGCTCCACCGGATCCTCGAAGGAGTTCAGTCGAGAGATGATCGGTCGTTCGTGCAGGCCGAGCCCAAGCCCATGCGCGAACTGCAGCCCGAAGGCGGCGAGCTCGTTGTCGAAGCCAAATTCTTCAGCCTTCGGCAATACCTTCGCTACGTCATCGCTGCCGATTCCCGGGCGGATCGCATCAATCGCGGCGTCCATCCATTCGCGGGCCTGCTTGTAGGCGTCGCGCTGAATCTGGGTGGCCGAACCAACACTGAAGGTGCGGTAGTAGCAGGTGCGGTAACCGTTGAACGAGTGAATGATGTCGAAGAACGCTTGATCACCTGGCCGGATTACCCGATCGGTGAAGTTGTGCGGGTGCGGGTTACAACGCTCGCCCGAAATCGCATTCACCGCTTCGACCTGCTCGGAGCCCATAGCGTAGAGGCGCTCGTTCGCGAGGGCGACGATCTCGTTCTCACGGACCCCAGGCTTCAACACGTCGACGATGTTCTGGTATACCCCGTCGACCATTGCGGCCGCCTGGTTGAGAAGCGAGATTTCGTCGATCGACTTGATGACACGCGCGTCGAGCATCGGCTGCTGGGCGTCGGCGATGCGAATACCCTGGCGCTCGAGCTCGAAGAGGAACGGCGGTTCGACGATGTCGATGCCGAGGGGGGCGTCAGCGAGGCCTTCCGCCGCCAGAATCGACTTGATCTCGGCGACGGCCGTGCGCATCAGTCCGGCGCGGGGCGCGACGGCTCCTCGGAACCCGAGGAACCCCGCGCGGTAGTGATCTTCCGGTGTCCACTGCGAGTACATCTGGTGATGCTTCACCGCCGACCCGAAGTCCCACAGGATCGGGTCTTTGCCGGGGAGGAGGAGCGCGTAGCGAATCATCTTGTCGCCCAGCGCACCACCGATCCACGTCTGCGTGGTGTAGCGGATGTTGTAGAAGTCGAAGAGCAGAAACGCGCCGCAGCCCGAAGCGTGCAGGGCTTCCTGTGCGCGCGAGAGACGGTAGCGTCGCAGCCGGTCGAAGTCGACGCGGGTTTCGTAATCGACTGCCGCGTGACCCGGCGCCGGGATGGGGCGCGACCAGTCATACGCCGGGGAGGGGCCGGCTGACGCACGGTCGAGGGAAGCGCTGGGTGCGCACATCTGTTTCTCCTGTCAGGGGTGGGTGCAATGCCGGGCAGGGGAGGCTGCTGCCTCCGCTGCCCGGCCCGAGTCAGAGCGGTTTACCACTCAGGCGCGACGTCCGGATCGCTCGCGTTCTCCTGCGTCACCTTGACGGACGGCATGAACAGATCTTCTGCCTTGCCCCCGTTGAGCACCTCGCCGGCCAAGACTGCGGCGTTCGATCCGTCCCAGGACGACGACTGGAACACCGTGCCGTCGAGCTCGCCCGACACCACCAGCGGATTGCCGAGCTTGGTGTTGCCGATCGACGTGATGAAGAGCGGCTTGGGGTCGATGCCGCGCGCCTTCAGCGCGTCGATCGCACCGGCGACCATGGTGTCGTCTGCCGCGTAGATGCCCTGCACCTTGTCGGCACCGACGGAGGTGAGCATCTCGGAGACGGCGATCTGCGAGTCGTCCTTGTTCCAATCGCCGGGCTGCTCAGCGAGCACCTTGACGTTGGGGCACGACTTCTCAATGGTGTCCACGAAGCCCTGGCGGCGCGTGGTCGCCGTCGAGTTTCCGGTCAACCCGTTCACCATGAGAATGCCGACGTCCTTGCCGTCGACAATGTCGCACATGATCTCAGCGGATGCAGCGCCCTGCCCGTACGTGTCGGGCCCCGAGAAACCGGCGGTGAAGGCCTGGTCTTCCTTGTTGACGTTCGAGTTCGTGATGGTCACGGGAATGCCGGCGGCCTGCGCGGCTGCGAGGCACGGACGCACCGTGTCGCCGACGGCGGGCCATAGAATGATGGCGTTCGGCTGCGCGGCGACTGCAACCTCGCACTCGCTGGCCTGCTGGTCGGCGTCGTACTTCGAGTTCGTAATGGTGAGCTTCAGGCCCAGTTCGTCCGCCTTGCTCTGCAGCGCTGGCAGGTAGGTCGTGCCGTATGGCTGATCCGTGCCCTGCGGCAGGAGGGCGTACACGTTGTATGTCTGGTCACCGCCCTCGGACCCCGAACCGCCGGTGCTCGTGGCGGAACAGCCGCTGAGGGCGATGAGTGCGGCAGCAGATGCTGCGGTGAGCGCCAGTGCTCGTTGTGCGCGCATAGTGTGCTTCTTTCGTAGTAATGCGGAGTGGATGGTTGGGAGTGACACGTTGAGGATCAGCCTGAGCTCGATGACGCGGCCTGAACCGCGGCACGGCGGCCGAAGAGGGATTGGCGCAACATGCTGAACGCGGCACGCAGGCTCGCGGGGTCCGTGATGACGGCGATGAGCAGGATCGCGCCGACGAAGATGTCTTGAATGTCGACCTGCACGCCGGTCAGCGTGAACGTGACCTGCAGCATGCCGAGCGAGAACGCCCCGATCAGCGTCCCCAGCACCGAACCGCGACCACCGTTCAGCAGCACGCCGCCGATGATCGCCGCCGCGATACTTGCGAGCAGCACCGACGAACCCGCGGTCGGGTCTGCTGCGGTGCGCTCCAGAGTGTTAATCACGCCGGCGAGGGCCGCCACGAACCCGGAGATCATGAACCCGGTGACGAGTCGGCGACGCACCGGGATGCCCGCGTCGACCGCGGCCTGCCGGTTGCCGCCCACGGCGTAGAACTCACGCCCGGCGCGGGTGCGGGTGAGGAACACCTGTAGCAAAATGAACGCGAGGAAGAAGAGCAGCACGCGCGGCGTCAGCGGCCCGATGACCGGCGCCCCGAAGACGAGCCCGAAGTCGATGTCTGCGACGCGCATCGGCTCCTCGTTCGACAGCACGAATGCGAGACCGCGGAGCGCGAACAGCATGCCCAGCGTGGCAATAAACGAGTTGATGCCGACGACGATGACGAAGAACGCGTTGATGGCGCCCACCAGAAGCCCCACCGCCAACGCCGCCGCGATCCCCCACCCGATGTTCGGTGCCGAAGCCATCACGACGCCCGACAGCGCGAGGGTGCTCGCGACGCTCAGGTCGAGTTCGCCGAGCAGAATCACGGTCGTGAGCCCCAGGGCGACGAGGCCGATCAGTGCCACACGTCCCAGCGTCACCTGGTACGACGTGAACACGACGGGAGCGGTGGTCGCGGCGAAGATGGCCACCACGATCAGTAGCACCACGGCACGCCCCTCGGTGCGGCGCGCGATCAACGTGCGCAGCTTCCCGAATGCACCCTCCGGTGCCGTATCGAGTCTGATGGTCTGAGTCATCGCTTCGCCGCCCTTCGCGCGAGTACGTCGATGGAGACCGCGATGACGATCAATGCGCCAATCGCCATCTGCTGGAATCCGAACCCGATGCCCGACAGCACCAGGACATTGGTGAGGACGCTCACGAACACGACACCCAAGAGGGTGCGCAGCACGCTGCCCTTGCCGCCGAAGACGCTCGTGCCTCCGATGATGATGGCGGCCAGCGCCCGGAAGTCGTAGCCGTCAGACATCGACGAGACCGCGGTATTCGAGAACGCCGCCAGGGTGAACCCGGCCAGCATCGCGGCGATCGACGTGATGAGGAACGCCCCGATCACGACCGCGTCGGTGCGCACGCCTGCGAGACGCGTGGCCTCCTTGTTCGATCCATAGGCACGCACCGAAAATCCGAACGGGGTGCGACTCATGACAAACCACAGCAGCACCGCGATGAGGATCAACGCGAGCGCCGACAGCGGGATCGGCCCCAGCTTCGCCTGGCCGAAGGCCCGGATCGGGCCGTCCTCGGGCCCGAACACGATGCTGCCGCCCGAGAGCCAGCGCAAGATGCCCAGCCCGACGAACGTGGTCGACAGCGTGACGATGACGGCATTGGCTTTGAAAAAGCCCACGGCGAGTCCGTTGACCACGCCGTACAGCAGCGCGACGGCCAAGGCGGCGAGAATCGCGACCGGAATGCCGTACTGGTTACTCACGCCGATAAGGATGACGGCCGCGGTCGCGATCTGCGCAACGATCGAGAGGTCGAGGTAGTTGCCGCTCACCACGACAAACGTCATACCGAGGGCGACGATGCCGATGGGGGCAGCGCGATAGAAGACGTCGGTGATGTTCGCCGTGGATGCGAAGCCATCTACGAAGATCAGCGCGAACACGATCAGCAGGATCGTCACCACGACCACGCCGCGCTCGGAAACCCACAGCAGGGCTCGACCGCGCTGCGGGGCCGCTGCTGCAGCGACGGGCTCATCGCCGACGGAGACGAGCTGTGTGTGAGTGGGTTGCCGCGTCATGCCTGCACCGCCTGTCCTCCTGAGGCCAACGACATCACTGCCCGCTCGGTCGCCTCGTCCTGAGTCAACGAGCCGGCAATCTTGCCGTCCCTAATGACGTGAATGTGGTCCGAGAGCTCCAGCAGTTCGGGGAGATCGGAACTTACGATGAGCACCGCCGCTCCGCGGTCGGCGAGCGCGCGCACCAGGCGGTGGATCTCCGCCTTCGCGCCGACGTCGACGCCGCGCGTGGGTTCATCAAGGATGATGAGGTCGGGCTCCCGACCCAACCACTTCGCGATCACCACCTTCTGCTGGTTACCCCCGGAGAACGAGCCCACCTCGGCGTCAATGCGAGGCGGCCGCAGGCCGACCTCTGATGCGAGCCGCCGGGCGTACTCTGTGGTCTTGCGCACGCTGGTCACTCCACCGGGAGCCAACGCCCAGCGGTGCGGCAGTGCGATGTTGTCTTGCACGGTCATCGTCAGCGCAGCGCCATCGGTGCGACGCTCCTCGGGGACGTAGCCGATTCCGGCTTGGACAGCGGAGCGATAGCCGCCGATCGCGCGCGTGCGCCCATTCACCGTCATCGTGACGGAGCCCGAAGTGCGCGGGTCCGCACCGATGATGGCCCGCACCAGCTCGGTGCGGCCAGCGCCCACGAGTCCGCCCAAGCCGATGATTTCACCGGCGCGTACTTGCATGTCGATGCCGTGCACCTTCTTCGCTCGAATGTCGCGGGCCTCGAGTACCACCGCCCCGGGGTTCGCGACGCGACGAACGCCCATGTCTTTCGCTAGCTCGCGGCCGACCATCGCATCGACGATGGCGTCGGGCGACGTCTCCGAGATCCTGACGCAGTCGATGAACCGACCGTCGCGCAGAATCGTGACCTCGTCGCAAATGCGGAACACCTCGGGGATGCGGTGCGAGATGTAGATGATCGCCATGCCACCGTGCGCAAGGCGCTGCAGCATATCGAGCAGATAGTCGGTCTCTGCCGGAGTCAGGGTGGCGGTCGGCTCGTCCAAGATCAGCACGCGAGGCTTGCGGGCCACCGCGCGAGCGATCTCGACGAACTGGCGCAGCGACATCGAAAGCCGCGCGATCCGTTCATCGAGGTCGACCTCGACACCGATCTCGGCGAGCGCCGCGCTCGCCAGCGAGTGCATCTTGCGGCGGCTGATGAACCCCGCACGCGTGGGCGTCGACCCGAGCACGATGTTCTCGGCAACCGTCATCTCGGGAACCAGGCTGAGCTCCTGGTGCACGAGCGCCACGCCAGCGTCGATCGCTGCGCGCGGAGTGCTCGCGAGACGCTCACCGCCCACGCGAATCTCGCCGGCGTCGGGGGTGAGCACACCGGCAAGCATGCGCATCAGCGTCGACTTCCCGGCACCGTTCTCACCCACGACCGCGTGAATTTCTCCCGGTCGCACGGCCGCCGACACGGTGTCGACCGCGGTCGCTCCACCGAATCGCTTCACCACGTCAATGGCCTCGATCACGGGCGGCTGCTGACCCCGCGTCTCTGCGTCAGTCATCGAGCATCACCTCCGTTCCTTTCGTTCTTCGTCTGCGTCATGGCATGCCACACGAACCCCACCCGCCAGCGGCGGGCGCGGGCGCGCCGGGTGATCCGCCTAGATCATCACCATGCCGCCGTCGATCTGAATGAGCTGTCCCGTCATGTAGTCGCTCTCGGGGCTCGCCAGGAACGACGCCACACCCACGATGTCAGCGGGATAGGAGTAGCGACCCAGCGGAATCGCGGTCGCCGCAATCGTGTCCATCGAGGTGCCCGGCTTCTCGAACAGGCCCATCTCGGTCAGCTCCTTGTCGAGCTGCTCCCACATTTCGGTGCGCACCACACCCGGGGCGTACCCGTTCACTGTGATGCCGTACTCGACGAGCGACTTCGCGCCCGCCTTGATGAGGCCGAGCACCGCGTGCTTCGTCGCAGTGTACACCGGGGAATCGATGAATGCGTCGCGAGAGAGGATCGAGCCAACATTGATGATCTTGTACGGCTGGTCAGTGCGACCCTGCTCGCGCATCTGTCGCGCTGCCGCCTGCATGCAGACGAAGGTGCCCCACGTATTGATGTCGTTCAGACGACGCCAGTTCTCCTCGGTGACGTCCAAAAAGAACATCGGCTTGTTCACGCCGGCGTTGTTGACGAGAACGTTGATGCTGCCGAACTCGGCGACGGTGTGAGCGACCGCGGCCGCGGCCTGTTCGGGCTGAGTGACGTCGAGCTGCACGGCAGTCGCAATGCCACCATCAGCGCGAATCTGCGCGGCGACCTCTTCGACGCCCGCAAGGTTTACGTCGGCCAAGCAAACGCTCGCTCCCTGAGCTGCGTAATGAGCGCCGATCGCGGCCCCCATGCCCTGAGCCGCTCCCGTGATCAGAACGTGCTTGCCTGCAAGTCGAGTCGTATCCATGTGTTCCCAGTCCATTCTGAGTGCTGACATTGTTTGCTCTGAAAATACAGATCGCCACAAACCGGCGACTTCGCTGGCGTGGTGTTCTCCCACAGTTTACATATTCGGTCGCATATCGCAACAAGATCGAAATTACGTTATGTTTGAGAGAACGAAAGTACGCATTGCGGCTCACCCCTCGCGCCCAGACCTCCCTGACTCCGCCGAAGAAGCCGCTGTGAGGGAGACACGATGGACGACACTCAGCACAACGAATGGGCCGTGGTCGGCGAACGCATACGCGCGGCACGCGAGCGAGTCGGACTCAGTATGCGAGAGCTCGCTCGACGCATCGACGTCTCACCCAGCCACGTCTCCCAGGTCGAGCGCGGGCTTGCATCGTTCAGTGTTCGCGCGCTCTACACGGTCGCCAGCGAACTCGGTGTCTCGATGGACAGCCTGTTCGAACCAGAACACGATTCGACTGCCCCCCAGAGAGCCAAGAGCACTCAGCGCACTCCAGCCGATGCGTCAGAACTCGATCGAATCGGTGTCGTTCTTCGCGCCGACCGTCGACCGTCGATCACGCTGAATTCAGGTCCCCGATGGGAACGACTCACACCTCGCGCCGAAGCATCCTCCGAGTTCATAGAGGTGATCTACGCCCCGGCATCAGGCCCGAACGGCCCGCCAACAGATGTCGTGCGGCACTCGGGGCGCGAGTACGGCATCATCACGCAGGGCAGCTTGGACGTTCTCGTTGGCTTCGAGGCGACGACGCTGCACACGGGCGATTCAATCGCCCTGGATTCAAGCATCCCCCACCGCTTCTGGAACAACACGTCGCAGGAGGTCCGAGCAATCTGGTTCATCCTCGATCAGCACGATGTCTCGGCTGCGGCTCCTGGCGGCGCATTTCCCAACCCCGTCGCAAACGAACATCTGCGCGGGCAGGCAGAACACGAGTAAGTTCAGCGCGCCCAGCACCCGAGATCTTCGCAGCGCCGGGCGGTCCGGCAGTCGCCCCGCTGTCATAGAATTGTGATCGTGCTGCTCTCAGATCGCGACATCAAAGCCGAACTCGAATCGGGGCGCATCGGCCTCTCGCCGAGCGAGCCGTCGATGGTGCAGCCGTCGAGCGTCGACGTACGCCTCGACCGTTACTTCCGGCTCTTCGACAACCACAAGTACGCGGTGATCGACCCCGCTGAAGAACAGCCCGAGCTCACACGACTCATCGAGGTCGACCCGACCGAGGGCTTTATCTTGCACCCCGGTGAATTCGTGCTCGGCTCGACGTTCGAGCAGGTCTCGCTCCCCGACAACATCGCAGCGCGTCTCGAGGGCAAAAGCTCACTCGGGCGTCTGGGCCTACTGACGCACTCGACCGCCGGGTTCATCGACCCCGGGTTTGAGGGGCACGTCACCCTCGAACTCTCGAACGTTGCGACGCTGCCGATTCGCCTCTGGCCCGGAATGAAGATCGGCCAGCTGTGCTTCTTCCAGCTGTCCTCAGCGGCCGAGCGGCCGTACGGCTCCGGAGCGACCTTCTCACGCTATCTCGGCCAGCGGGGGCCGACTGCTTCTCGCTCGCATCTCAATTTTCACCGGGCAAATGTCACCGGGACCGAAGCGGGGGCGCCCGGAGCGTAATCGCTCCCGACGCCCCCGATCGGTTCGGTGACAGCTCAGCGCTGCGTCACCGCTGCCCGCCCACGTCGACTGCGCACCGCGTGGACGATCAACGGCACGGCGGCAGCCAGGAGCACGAATGCGCCCTGCACCCAGTACTGCCAGGAGAGGTTGAGCGACAGGAAGCTGAGCGCACTGGTAATTACCTGCAACAGAATCCCTGCCGCAGCAACAGCAAGAGCGGAACCGGACCCACCGAAGATACTGACCCCGGCAATGACGATCGCCGTCACCGAGATGAGCGTCAGCGCGTCCCCCGTGTTTGCATCACCGATTCCCGTCTTGGCGTAGAGCACGACACCTGCGAGCGACGCAAGCGCTCCCGACGCGACGAGCGCCGAGAAGCGCATCTGCAGCACGCCCACACCCATGCGATTCGCTTTGATCGCATCAGATCCTGCCGCCCGGAAGCTGCGCCCCACATGCGTGCGCTGCAGCACGAACCAGGTCGCTACGGCGACGGCGAGCGCAAGCGCAAGCAGCATTGGCACACCGCCGATCGTCGTTCCCAATACGGTCATGATGTCGGCAGTTGTCGAGCCGCCCGGGCTCGGACGCAGCACCTGTGCAATTCCGAGTACCGCGATCGAAACAACGAGTGTCGCGATGACTGGGGGCAAGGAGAGCCGGGTGACCAGGAGCCCGTTTACCGCGCCCGCCGCGGCTCCGACGAGGATCGCGAGCACAATACCCAGGAGGAAGACAGCGGGGCCGCCCTGGCCGAAGTACGAGATCACCACACCGGAGAGTGCGGCAACGGCACCGACGCTGAGGTCGATGCCGCCCGTCATGACGACAACCAGTTGCGCGAGCCCCACGAATACCAGCACCGATGACGCGAGCAGCATCTGGCTGACGTTGAGCGGGCTGAGAAATGCGGACGACTGCAGCACGGTGAGCCCGGCGAGCACGACGGCGAGTACGAGGAGGATCACCGCCTGAGATTCGCGCTTCGGCTTCACCGTGCCGCGCGTCTCGGCTTCCTTATCCAGAACGATGGTCGCACCGGTCTCCGTCGAGAGCACGGCCGCACCGGTAATCGCCCGCTCGGTGATCTGGTGCTCACGCAGCACGGCCTGCACCCGCCCGCGCGAGAAGACGACGACTTGATCGCAGAGCCCCTCGAGCTCTACGGCATCCGTTGACAGCACGACGACGGCGACGCCGCTTGCCGCGACCTCGCGCAGGAACTGGTAGATCTCAACGCGAGCGCCGGCGTCGACGCCCTGCGTCGGGTCCTCCACGAGCAGGATCCGGGGAGCGCTGACACGGGATCTTGCCAGCAGCACTTTTTGCTGGCCACCACCCGACAACGCCCCCACCGGTGTTTCGAGCGTTGGCGTCTTCACGGCGAACCCCGCGATGGCCTCACGAGTCAATGCGTACTCGCGACGACTGCTGACAACGCCCTGCGGCATTGCCCGCGGAATTGCCGCGGCGATGACGTTTTCACGAATCGACATCTTGCCGAACATCGCCTCGCCCATCCGGTCGCCCGGCAGAAACGCGACACCATCGGCAGCGGCCGCTCGAAGCGACCGGAGATCGACCGCAGTGCCGTCCAAGCTCACGGTTCCAGCAGTTCCTCCCGAACCCGCCAACGCGCGAAGTACCTCGCGTTGGCCGTTGCCCTCGACTCCCGCGAGCCCGATGATTTCACCGCGCGTCGCCGCGAAGGAAACTTCAGTGAAGCCGTCGCCGCTGAGCCCGTCGACCACGAAGGACGGCGTCGCCCCTTCTGATGACATCGGCTTGTCCGGAAACGTCGTCTCGAGCGACCGCCCGATGATGAGTTCGACGATTTCATCTGCGGAATAGTCCGAGACGACGCCGCGGCCCACGACGCTACCGTCTCTGAGCACGGTGAGGTCGTCACCGATGGCCACGACCTCGGGGATGCGATGCGTTATGTAGATGATCGCAGTACCGCGGTGCAGCTGCTCATGCACCCGGGCGAACAACCACTCCGTTTCCTCTGGTCCGAGCGCCTCGGTTGGCTCATCGAGGATGAGCACAGCGGGTTCCGCGGCAAGCGCTGCGGCGATCTCCACCAGGTGAGCCTCGCGCAGCGACAGATCCGCGACTGTCGCGTGCGCCTCGATACTCAGGCCGTACTCCGTGAAGAGCGCGCGCACCCACGCCGCAGCTTTGCTGCGCTTCGGCCGAATGCGCGCCGGCAAGAGGAGCAGCATGGCGTCAGTCACGGTGAGCGAGGGTGCAAGCGCAGGCGTCTGGTAGACAATCGCCAACCCGCGATCACGCGCCTCGCTCGTCGATACGCGCGCCGAAGATACTCCGGCGAGCGATACCGTGCCGTCGTCAGGGATCACCGATCCCGCCGCCACGCCCACCAGCGTCGACTTTCCGGCGCCGTTCTCGCCAAGCACCGCGTGTACCCGACCAGGGAACGCCGCCAGGCTGACATTCCCGAGAGCGCGCACGCCCGGATACTGTTTGGTGATCCCCCGGAGCTCGAGCACCGGGTCGATTGCGTTGTTCGTCTGCATCAGCCGAACAGCTTCTGCAGCTCATCGGTCGTGAGCAGTGTCGAGGGCGTCGCGTCCGTCGGCGCATCAGCCAGGCAAGCCTTCGCCGGCGTCACCGAGCCCGGCGTGCTCCCCGTGGAATCCTCGAAGAGCTCCAGGTTGTAGATCGACGGTTCGCCATCCGAGCGATCGTTTACGGCGGCGAGCGCCTTCCGCAGTGCGACGCGGCCGACCCAGGTGCGTCCCGATACCGTCGCGAGTTCGTACTCGGGATTGTCGGCTTTCAGCGCGTCGAAACCGCAGCTCAGCGAGTTATCGTCAGTTGAGGTGAGTAGGGGCACCGAGACCCCGGCCGACTCGTAGGCACGGATGATCCCGGTTGCTGCAGCGCCGTAGTCGGCAATCACCGCATCGATCTGATCGTGCTGGGCAATGAGGCCCGCCATAGCCTGCTGCGCTTGTGCCGGATCCCAGTTCGTGACGACCGGCTCGGGCGTGATGAGGTCGATCTGCGGGTTGTCTGCGAAAACCTCCTGCACCCCCTCGAATTCTTGAGCCGAGACGGCGACACCCGCGGGTCCCCCCAGGAACGCAACAGTCCCACCGGCGTCGCCGAGCTGGTCGACCACCCAGTTAGCCCATGACTTGCCCACGTAGTTCGGTGACTGATCGACGTAGTCAAGGTAATCGACGCCAGCTTCTCCGCTGGGATCGGAGGCGAAGTTGACGACGATGGAACCCGCCTCGGTCGCCTGACGGATCGCCGGCAGGTGCGCCTCACCGGGGCCCGCATCAGGGATGACGAGGATAATGTCGGTGCCCTTCGATGCGAGGCTCGTAATGCCAGAGGTGGTCGCTTCGAGGTCGCCGCGACCCGCGATGAAATCGACGCTGGTAATCGAATCGCATTTCGCGGCTTCGCTCTCGATCTCTGCGAGCACCGTCTTCGACCACGAGTTCGTGCCCAGGCCGTCGACGACGCCTACCGTCACCGGCTCGTCGCCGCAAACATCGGCGATGTCAGTGAATTGGCTCATGTCGCCGACGCTGCCAGCGGCGATATCGGCCTGGAGTCGATTGTCTTCCGAGGCACCGGTGCTGTTCGTCGATGAACAACCGACCAGGGCCAGAACAGCGATTGCGGACAGCGCCGCGCTCGTGCGCTTGACGGTTCGAGTCTGAATCATGATGGGTACTCTCCTATGAGTGATTCGATGCAGTGTCATGTTGAGGTCTGGTGAAGAGACGGCGCAGACGCGCGGTCGAGCCGCCGAGCTGGAGTTGGGCGACAATGCCGACGCCGATGATGATCGCTTGGACGATGTTTTGCACAGCGGTGGCCTGCGTGAACGTTTGCACGAGTTGCGTGAGCTGCGCGAGGAAGAGCGCGCCGAGCGCGGTGCCGATCCAGCTGCCTTTGCCGCCGGTGAGCGCGGTGCCGCCGAGCACCACCGCCGCAATCGAGGGAAGCAGATAGTCGTTGCCCGCGGTCAGGGTCGGGGAGCGGAGCAGGCCGGCAAGCAGCGCACCGGCCGCGCCGGCGAGCGCGCTCGCTGCGATGTACGCCGTTGCAATGTAGGCGCGGGTCGAGATTCCCAGGTTCGCGGCGCTCCGTGGATTCTCCCCGACGAGTTCGAATCGGCGCCCCCAGCGGGTCAGTTTCAGCAGCACATGTCCGAGGAACACGATGACCGTTGCAATCACCGCAAGCACTGGGATACCCCACCATTTGCCGAGCGAGAATTTGCTGAGCGCGTCGGTGACTTGCGAGCCGAATCCTCCCGAGATCGCGAAGACCACGCCGATCATGAGCGCGTTGCTCGCGATCGTCACCACCAGTGGTGGCAGCCCGACGAACGACACCATGATGCCGCTGAGCAGACCGAAGAGTGCGGGGACGCAGACAGCGGCGACCAGCGCGACAGGCAGCCCCCATGAGTTCTCGTGTCCGAACTTCGCGACCAGGAGCGCGCCCAGGGTGACTGCTCCAGGAATCGAAAGGTCGAGCCCGCCTTGCTGAATCACCAGTGTCTGGCCGACCGCGACGACGGCGATCAGCGCCGCGAACGGCAGCATCGAGGCCAACGCCCCTTCGCTCACGCTGCCGGGGGCAAGTAATGCGCTGATCACGAAGAGCGCGATGACGGCGATGAGTGCCCGCGTCCCAGGGAGGCCGAAGAACGCTGAGATGCGCGGGGGGCGGTTTGCGGGAGCGGATGCATTGGCAGCGCGCGGATTCGCGGCGACACGCGGTTCCACGGAGGTCACTCGGCACCGACCTGAGGGTGCCATGCGCCCGATACCGATGCACCAGCCATCGATGAAATGACGTGCTCTTGCGAATGCAGTGCGCGCTCGCGCAGCGCGTCGATATCGACTCCGACCAGTTGTCCGTCGCGCTTCACACGGCGGCCCTGCACGAACACATCGCGCACGAGTCCTGGGTGAGCGTTGTACACGATCGCGCCGATAACGTGATTCAGCGGGGTGAGCGCCAAGGTTCGGTTCTCCAGTACGACGATGTCGGCGGCTTTCCCCACCTCGAGAGAACCGGTGACCCGGTCGAGACCCGCGGCACGGGCCCCATCGATCGTTGCGAACTGCAGCACATCATCGCACTCCAAACCGATTCTCTCGATCACGGCGCCCGACTCGACCGCAGGCGCGTTATCGAGAGCCCGCTGCATACCAATGGCCGTGCGCATCGTGCCGAACATGTCGCCCCCGTTGGAGCTGCAAACATCGATCGAGAAGGCCGGACGGATACCGTGCGCGAGCAATCGACCAGTGGCCGGGAAGCCGTGCCCCATCTGCATCTCGACATCTGGCGAGACCGATGCGGTACCGCCGCTATCGGCGATCATCTGCAGTTCGTCGTCGCCGATCGTGCAGCAGTGCACATAGGTGGTGCGATCGGACAGGAGTCCATCTTCCGCAAGACGCTTGATCGGTCCCGATTTCCCCAGATGTCCGTCGCCGACATGCACGGTGACGCGGAGGTCGAGGTCGTTCGCGAGCGCGAAATCGCCACGGTTGACCTCTGGAGTGGTGAACTGCGGCCCGCGCAGAGCGAGCGCCATCGTCACCAGGGCGTCGTCATCGGAGAGCACGTCCGCACGAATTCGTCGCGCGTCTTCGGGATGCGCAACATTGGAGGGAAACGGGCCGCCCCACTGCTGCGCCCCGCCGCCGTGGGCGAAGACGGCTCGCAGGCCGGCGTCACGAAGTGCGCCGATCGCCGAGTCGGCGTGATCCGGCGTGGCCAGGTTGTGCGACCAATCCACGAGCGTCGTGATCCCGGAATCCAGTGCTTCAAGCGCACCGAGATAGTTGCCGACGTAGGTGTCTTCGGGCCGGAAGTAACGGCTCAGACCGGTATGAAGACCGGCGAGGTACTCGGTGAGCGACCAGTCGGAGGCGATGTTGCGCACAATCGACTGCCAGGTGTGCCGGTGGGTATCGACGAAACCGGGCATCACGATTCGCCCGGTGACATCGACGATTTCAGCATCTGCAGCGTCGAGCGCTACTCCGATGGCTTCGATCTTGCCGTCCGCAGCAATCAGCACGTCGTGGCCGTGCAGCAACTGACCGGCCGACGCCGAGGTCACTACGATGCCGCCTCGAAGTAGCGTGCGTGTACTCATGGTCATCTTTGCTCCTGAGATTGATATCGCGGGGCGCCACTGCCCCGCCGTCCCTGCAATAGTAAGTGAAACTACACAATTCGTCTAGTTTAAATGAACACTCAAGTATCGCTCATGCACGCTCGGCGTACAGCGGGATTTCCACCGGCGGCTGAGGAATGAACCCGCCGTCGCGCCCCATCGCTTCGTACAGGTATGCACTCGACGCATCCAGGGCACGACGGGCGCCAGCAAGGTCGACGTGCGTCAAGACTCCGTCGCGCTTGACGCACTCGCCTGCGACCAGCACCGTATCCACGCAGCCGGCGTGCGTTTGCGAGACAACGGCTCCCGTCGGATCATTTCGGTTCCAGCCCGCCTGGCTGATGCCACTCATATCGACGAGCACGATGTCCGCGCGCTTGCCCGGAGTGAGCGACCCGATTTCGTGCGCCAGACCGGCCCCCTCGGCCCCGTTCAGTGTTGCCCAACGCAACGCGTCCCGCGTCGTCCACCGCATCTCCTGCGGAGCAACCATGCGGGCGTATCCCGCTTCATCGCCTCGGTACCGCGTCGCTTGCAGCACCAACCTGGCGTGGGAAATCATGTCACCGCCGCAGCCGCTCACACAGTCGATGCCGAGGCTCGGATGCATGCCGGCGAGCGTCGCTTCCGCGATTGCCGGGTACCCCATACCCATCTGCATCTCGGTCTCCGCGCAGACGGAGACGCGCACCCCCGTGCCTGCGAGCAGTCCCCACTCCTCATCGGTATTGAACGAGCAGTGCACCAGCAGCACATCATCCCCGAGCAACCCGTGCGCTTCGAGTTGACGCACATCTTGAAACAGCTGCCGCACCATTACCTGATTCGCGTGGATCGTGATTCGCGCATCCAGCTCCCGCGCCAATGCAAACTCTCGCACTACTTCCGCTGCAGGGGCGATGGCGAATTCCTGCGGAGCGATCCCGAACCGCAGGAGTCCTTCCGAAGCTGCGAAGTATTCGGCGCGTACAGCACGGGCAAGGCGCGCACGGGTTTCAAACTCGGCAGGATCCCCAACCCCCGAACCTCCACCTCTACTTTCACCCCAGGTGTTTGAAGTGATCGGGGTCAGTCCGTGGCCGAAGACTCCGCTGATTCCCGCATCCCGCAATCCCTCGACCGCGGCGTACGCATGGTCGGGGCTCAGAATGTTGTGGCAGTAGTCGACGAGCGTTGTCACTCCACTATTGAGGGCGTCCAGTGCGCCCACATAGTTGCCCGCGTACATGTCTTCGGCGCGATACCTGGGCGCCATGTTGAGACGAATTCCGCGGAGATAATCAGGGATGTTGCCGTCGGCAAGAATCCCCCGCAGTCCCGTCTGCCAGGTGTGCCGGTGGGTGTCCACCATGCCCGGGATCGCGATCATCTGAGAGGCATCGATGATTTCAGCGTCTTCGACGTCAACCCTGGGCCCGACACTCACGATGCGATCGTCGCGCACGAGAATATCGCCGCGCGGAATGTCTCCGATCGAAGGATCGACGCTTGCAATTGCCGCGTTCTTGATCACAATCTGTGGTGCCACCTGCAACTCCTTTGTCTGGCGGATCGGTACCCCGTGTGCGCCTCAGCCCAATCGCTGCCGCGCAGTCCACGGAACTCCGAACGATTAGTGTTACTGTACATAGTAAGTAGAACTAACCACAATGACGCGGTTCTGGTGTTCACTGATGTTCATCTCAGGTCGCGGCAGCATCACCATCCACAGGAGGATCGCAGTGAGCATTTCGAAGATCGCGTTCGTCGGCGCTGGCGCGCAGGGAGCAGGTATCGGGTCCGACCTCGTTCGCGCGGGACTTGACGTCACCTTCATCGAACAGTGGCCGGCGCACGTTGAGGCGATGCGCAGCAACGGCCTGACAGTGCAGTATCCCGACGAGGCGATCACATTGCCGGTCAATGCGCGACACCTGTGCGAAGTCGCAGAAATGCGTGACGCATTCGACCTGGTCTTCGTCATGGTCAAGGCCTACGACACGCGCTGGGCCACCGAGCTGATCTCGAGTCGCCTGCACGATGATTCGCTGGTGGTCGGGTTGCAGAACGGCATGACCATGCCGATCATCGCCGACATCGTGGGTCTTGAGCGCACCGCGGGTGGGGTGCTCGAACTGGGGTCCAACATGTTCGAACCGGGCGTGGTCAATCGCGAGAACCGCCCCGAAAACTCCTGGTTCGCACTCGGTGCGCTCCATCCGAGAGCTCACTCGCGCAGCGAGGAGGCCGCGACCGCTCTCCGCCATGCGGGCGTCGTAGAGATGGCCACCGACATCCACTCGTCGAAGTGGATGAAGCTCGTTGCCAACGCCGGTGAACTCGTCCCTTCAGCCATTCTTGATCTCGCGCTCGTCGATTCGCTGCGCGTGCCCGGCGTGCGCGACTTCATGGTGCGTTGTGGCCAGGAGGCGACCGAGGCTGCGCAGCTCGACGGCGCTGCACTCGTGCCGATATTCGGTCTCGACGACGCACACGCGGCCGACGCGACGAATTACGCAGCAAGTCTTCTCGACGAGGTCGCGGAGACCTTCTCCTCCCCGACCACGCTGACGACCGTGCTGCAAGACTGGATGAAAGGCCGTCGCTCCGAAGTGCACGAGCTCAACGGTCACGTGGTCTCGACGCTCACCGCTCACGGCCGACCATCCCCGTGCAACACGCGCACCGTCTCACTCGCGGCCGAGATCGAAGCCGGCACGCGTTCGCGTGGGATGCACAATCTCTCCGAACTGCTGGAGGCGTAATACCGCCCAGCAGCCAGCGGTCACCGATGAGCGGCCGTCAGGGCCGGGTCGAAGAGCACCTTACCTTCGATCCGGCCGCCCGCGAGTAGGTCGAGCTGTTCCGCAATTGCGGAAAGATCACGCACCGAATCGAGCATTTCCTCGGCGAGATGCGACCCAGATAGCACCGCGAGCGCATCGGGCAGGTCTTCAGCGCATACATGCGCGAGCGTCGTGCGAATGGTGATCTCACGGAAGACGAGTTGGTGGACATCGACTTCCTCCGGTTCGCGCGGCAACCCGACCTGCAGCACGGTGCCGCCATCGCGGGTTGCAGCGATCGCCCGGTTGAGCTGTCCGGGCGCACCGCTCGCCTCGATCACGACATCGTGCACAGCGCCAAGCGCCAAGAACTGGTCATCGAACTCCGGATCGTCAACGGCGAGCACCTGAGCCGCGCCGAGACGCAGCGCACGTTCGAGGCGTACCCCACTGAAGTCGAGTACGGTGACATCGGCTTCCGCGAGGTGCAGCAACCCGGCAAGCACAAATGTGCCAATCGCCCCGGCCCCGATCAGCATGACCCGATCTCCCGTCCTGACTCCCGAGCGCCGCGCGGCATGCAGTCCGACTGCCAGGGGCTGCGCGAGCCCCGCCGCGTCATCGTCGAGTTCATCCGGTATGCGCAGGAGGGTGGTCGTCGGCACTGCGACGTATTCTGCCAGGCCTCCTGAAATATTCAGCCCGTGGGTGCGATAGCGCACGCAGAGGTTGGTGCGCCCCTCAGCGCACCGCGCACACACTCCGCAAGACACTCCCGCACCCGATGCAACGCGCCATCCCACAGCGACGTCAGGGTCGCGGCTCTCCACCACGACCCCGACGAATTCATGACCGAAGATGAGCGGCCCCAAATGGCCGCTATGCGGGTGGGCACGATGCACCGGGAACACCGATGGGCCAGATTTCCACTCCGACGCGTCGGTTCCGCAGATTCCACTTCGAGTCACCCTGATGAGCGCCTCACCCGCAGCCGGGCGCGGCACCGCGCGCTGTTCGATCTCCACTTTGCCCGGCCCGTAGTAGACCGCGGCGCGCATGCTCGTCGGAGTGCCCATCACGCCCTACGCCTCCCCACGACCCCATGCGGTGTTCAGATGCGACTGCGAGTCGCGCATCGTCGGCAGGTCGAAGCCGACCGCGTGATACTTCGGTCCGGCGACCAGCAGCTCCTCGGCGGGGAACCTCGTGATGACCTCGCACCCGTCGGCGGTCACGACGATCTCCTCCTCGATGCGCGCCGCACCGATGCCGTCGGCCGACGGCCAGTAGGTCTCGAGCGCGAACACCATGCCTTCCTTCAGTTCCTCCGGGTGGTCGAACGAGACGAGGCGCGAGAAGATCGGCTTCTCCCAGATCGAGAGCCCGACGCCGTGCCCGTACTGCAGGGCGAACGCGGCCTCCTCGTTCGGGAAGCCGAACTCCTCGGCCTTCGGCCAGACGGCCACGATTTCGGCGGTGGTCGCGCCGGGCCGCACGAGTGCGATCGCGCGGTCCATGTACTCTCGCGCGCGCTTGTAGGCGTCGACCTGCGCGCGGCTCGCAGAGCCGACGGCGAAGGTGCGGTAGTAGCAGGTGCGATAGCCCTGATGACTGTGCAAGATGTCGAAGAATGCCGGATCACCCGGCCTGATCAAGCGATCCGAGAAGACGTGGGGGTGCGGCGAACACCGCTCCCCCGAAATCGCGTTGACCCCCTCGACGTATTCGGAACCGAGGTCGTACAGCACCTTCGAGACCAGCCCGACGGTTTCGTTCTCGCGCACGCCCGGCTTCAAGAATCGGTAGAGCTCGTCGTACGCCGCGTCGACCATGGAGGCGGCCTGCGTGAGGAGCTGGATCTCCTCTTTCATCTTCACCGAGCGCGCATTGAGGAACACTTGCTGCCCGTCGACCACCGAGACGCCCGCACGCTGCAGCGCGATCAAGATCGGCATCTCGACGATGTCGACGCCGAGTGGTTCGCCCAGCAAGCCGAATTTCTCGAGCTCGCGCTGTACCTTGCGCGCAACCTCCTCAGCGATGCCCGCGTCGGGGTGGAAAGCGCCGCGCAGCGTCGAGATACCGGCGCGTGCACCGGATTCGGCACGGGGCTTCACCGCACCGTGGTGGGGCTGGTGCGGGTCGGCGTCCATCTCCGTCGTGGTCGTGTGCAGCCACGGGTTGAACAGGTCGTGGTGCTTCGCGGCGGAGCCGAAATCCCAAACGATCGGGTCACTGTGGCGCGTGATGAGCGAGAAGCGAATCGCTTTATCCATCGCCCAGGTGCCGATGTGCGTCGCCGACATGTAACGGATGTTCGAGAAGTCGAACGCGAGCAACGCCCCCAGATCCGAGCGCTCGAGTTCTGCGCGCAATCGGGCGACCCGCCCGTCGCGCAGTGCATCACGATCGATGCGCGTCTCCCAATCCACATCGTTCATACCAAAGGTTGGAATTGCCATGACCCACCAGTCCTTCACGTTTGTTCACCGACACAGCGTTGTTGCGGTGTTCTATTGCACATTATGTACAGTTAGACTAAACGTAGTGAAATCACATCTGCAAGTAGCACGCCTAAGGAGCACCATGACGACACGCGTGGGATTTATCGGCCTCGGCACGATGGGGCGCGCGCTGGCGACGCGTTTGATTCATGCAGGCAACGAGGTAAGCGTCTGGAACAGAACGCCTGGTCGCGCCAAGGGACTGGTCGAACTCGGTGCGCTCGACCTCACGACCCCAGCAGACATCTTCGCTGGGGCCGATGTCGTGTGCTCCATGCTCGCCGATGATGAGGCTGTCGACGCGACGTTCAACGCTCCCACACTGGCTGCCGCGCAGGGTTCACTCCATGTGAACATGTCGACGATCAGCCCCGCAGCGAGTCGCATCCTCGCCGCCCGCCACACTTCAGCGGACGTCGGGTATCTCGCCGCCCCGGTGCTCGGTCGCCCGGAGGTCGCCGTGGCCGGCCAGCTGAACATCGTGGCCGCCGGCTCAGCGGAGCATCTGGACCGGGCTCGCCCCGTTCTGCAGCACTTCGGGAAGCGCATCTGGCACGTGGGCGACGACCCCGCCCAGGCAAACCTGGTCAAGATCGGAGTGAATTACACCCTCATACATGCGTTGCAGGCTCTGGGCGAATCGCTCACGCTGGTCGCGCGCGGAGGAGTCGATGCCCGCCAGTTCGTCGAACTCCTCACCGACACCTCCTTCACCGGATCCGCCTACACGGGGTACGGCCATCTGATCGCGGAGCAGGAGTACTACCCCGCAGCGTTCTCGGTCGCATTGGGACTGAAAGACCTCACGCTCGCCCGCAACGCAGCCGATGAACTCGGCGCCGCACTTCCCGCCGAACCCGTGCTGCGCGAGTTGTTCACTGCGGCACTTAACGATCCAGAACTCGCGGAGGGCGATTGGTCGATTATCGCCGAGATCATACGCCAGCGCGGCGCGCGGAGTACGCCTCACGCAACGGAGGCACTCCGTTGACCGCGCCGCGCATTGCCGTCCTCGGAGCCGGCGCGAACGGTGCAGCGATCGGGGCCGATCTGGTGAATGCCGGGCACCACGTAGATTTCATTGATCAGTGGCCGGCTCACGTTGAAGCCATGCGCGCATCGGGGATCACCGTCACGACGCCCGATCGCACCACGGTGACTCGAGTTCGAGCGCACCATCTGTGCGAAGTCGCTGAGATGCGAGAGCCCTTCGACATCGTATTCCTGTCAACCAAGTCCTATGACACGCGCTGGTCAGTGAATCTCATCGCGCCGCTGCTGCACGATCGCTCCGTGGTCGTCGGGTTACAGAACGGCATGACGATCGACGACGTCGCCGAGATTGTCGGCGCGGAGCGCACGATCGGTGCCGTGCTCGGAATAGCCGCGAACCTCCCTGAGCCAGGGCAAGTGGTGCGCCAGGTACCCGTCGAACGCACCTGGTTCACCATCGGCACGCTCGATGGCGAGAACAGCCCCGAGCTCGAGCTCGTCGCAACATTGCTGCGCCATGCTGGCACTGTCGAGATCTCCACCGACATCCGCTCCTCGAAGTGGATGAAGCTCATCACCAACATCCCGGAGATGCTGCCGTCAGCGATCCTCGGGCTCCCCCTGCTGGGTGCCGTCGGACACCCAGGCATCCGGGCCGTCATGGACGCATCCGCCCGGGAGGCGTACCGCCTCGCACTCGACGACGGCGCGATCATGCTGCCGATCCTCGGCAAGACAGCCGACGACGTGCCCGACTCCGATCAATACGCGCTCGACCTGCTCGATGCGGTACTCAATACCTTTTCCCTTCCCGATACCCGCGTGGCCGTGCTGCAAGATTGGGAAAAAGGGCGACGAGCGGAGCTCGATGGATTCAACGGTTTCGTCGTATCACGCCGCGCAGCGCTCGGAGGCAGCGCTCCCGTGACTGAAGCGATCCTGCACATCGGAGAACGCATCGAGCGCGGAGAACTCATTCCCAGTCTGGCGAACGCCGATATGCTGCGCGCACTGGTCCATGAGCCCGTACTCATTCCCGCACGAAACTCGCGGCACACCACCGCACACAGAATGGAGCTCCCGTGATTCGCCACATCGTCACCTTCGCATTCATCGCGCAGACCCCGCCCGATCGTGCACAGGCTGCGCAGCAGTTGCGTGCCGCACTCGAACCACTTGCCGACCGCATTCCGGGCATCATCTCACTTGAGATTGGAGTCGACGACGGCAGCGTGCCCGGCCACTGGGATGCCGCCCTCGTCTCCGTGCACGAGTCCGCTGAAGCACTCGCTGCGTACCAAGCTCATCCCGAGCATCAGGCAGCCCTGGCAGTGGTTGCCCGGCTGGTCGAATCGAAGTCGGTGGTGGATTATCCCCTCGCCGAAGTGTTCACCAGCCGCGCACCAGACTGAACGTTCAGGCGCCATCCATTGGCGTAATTCCGCGGAGGTTCACCTGAAACGTCCACGAAACCACCCCCAATGTAAGCTTGAACTGCACACCAGCGCGGGAGGTTCGCACGCGCCGCCCAACCAAAGGAGAGCTCATGTCCGATTCCATCGGCAGCCGTTTGCGAGAGGCGCGCGAAGCGCGCGGCATGAGTTTGCGCGCACTCGCCACTGCGATCGGCGTCTCTCCGAGCTTGCTCTCGCAGGTGGAAACCGGGAAGACTAAGCCTTCTGTCAGCACCTTGTACGCCTTGGTCTCACAGTTGAACATCTCGACAGATGCGCTGCTCGGTCGCGACGAACATTCGACGCACGCGGCGCCACCCCGAGCCGACTTCACTCCCGCGCCACGTCCCGCCACCACCTTTGCAGCGCAGCGCGCCGACGAGAATCCCACGCTCGAGATGGACAACGGGGTGAAGTGGGAGCGCCTCATCGTCCTCGGCGGTACCGATGTCGAGGCGCTCCGCGTCACCTACCAGCCCGGCGCCTCGAGTTCGATCGAAGGCCGGCTGATGCGCCACTTCGGCATCGAGCACGTGTACATGCTTGAAGGCGAGCTGACGCTGCAGCTCGAATTCGACACCCACGTCATCAGCGCCGGCGATTCCGTGGCATTCGACTCCCAGCGTCCACACCTCTTTGTGAATCACTCAGACGCCCCCGCGGTTGGTACCTGGTACATCACCGGTCGCGAAGCTGCGGCTCGCGCTTCAGCTCCCGGAACCGAAGGTGTGCTGCCGCAGCAGCATCCCGCCAATGACGCGTTGCAGTCAGCCGTCGACGTGCTGCGTACCTTCCGGAGTTGAGACGAAGCGCCGAGCACCCCACGACGCCAGCAGCGCCAACCGCTCAGCCGAGGGCGACCCCGGCTCCGCCGAGTACACCAGCATCACGTTTCCCGGCTCCGCAGTGACGGCGAGCTCCTCGTAGGCGAGCGTGAGCTCTCCAACGATCGGGTGCACGAATCGCTTCGTTCCCGTGCCGTGCGTGCGCACGTTGTGTGCGGCCCAGAGCGCGCGGAACGTTTCGCTGTGCATGGAGAGCTCCCCGACGAGGTCCTGCAGCGCAGAGTCATGGGGATCCCGCCCCGCCTCCGAGCGCATGATGCCGACGCACATCTCGGCGAAAAGCTCCCAGTCGGGGTAAAACTCGCGAGCCGCCGGGTCGAGAAACTGGAACCGCGCCAGGTTTGGCGTGCGCCCGCCGTCGCCGATCAGGGGCGAGTAGAACGCGCGGCCGAGCGCATTCACGGCGATGAGATTCTGTCGAGGATCGCGCACGAACGCCACGCTCCCGCCCATCGCATCGAGCGCCCACTGCAGGCTCGGTCGGGGCTGCGCCGGTCTCACCGGTCGACGACGCGCCCGCCCGCTGGTGGGAATGCCATCGGCGGCACGCGCCAGATCGAGCAGGTGCGCGCGCTCCGTATCGTCAAGTTGCAACGCACGCGCCAGTGCGTCGAGCACCGACGCCGACGCACCCGCGATCGCGCCTCGCTCAAGCTTCGCGTAGTACTCGACGCTGACGCCGGCCAGCCCCGAGACCTCGCTACGACGCAGACCGGTGACGCGGCGATTCGTGCTGGTGGGCAGGCCTGCGGCATGGGGGGTTAGGCGGGCGCGCCGACTCATCAAGAATTCGCGCACCTCGGCTCGGTTGTCCATGCGAGCAGGCTAGTCGAAATGTCGGCGGTGAACCGTACCCTGCCAGTACACCCTCCACCAGAGACTCCGCGCACGCAGGTCTGCGCGGCAGTATGGACGGGTTCAGTTGCGCCGACCTGTCAGGCGGCCACATTGCAGAAGGAGTTTCCATGCGCGGTGTCATCATGCACGCCCCCGGCGATGTTCGTGTCGAAGATCGCGAGCGCCCCACGATCGTCGAATCGACCGATGCCGTCATCAAGGTCTCGGCATCCTGCATCTGCGGGTCCGACCTGTGGCCCTACCGTGGCGCAGAGCCCGTCGATCACTCGCCGATGGGGCACGAATACGTCGGTGTCGTCACCGAGATCGGTGCCGACGTGCGCACGATCGCCGTGGGTGACTTCGTGGTCGGTTCGTTCTTCGCCTCCGACAACACGTGCGACATCTGCCTCTCGGGGTACCAGACGCACTGCGTCCATCGGCAGCCGGGCGCACCGACCGGAGCGCAGTCAGAGTACGCACGCATTCCCCTCGCCGACGGCACGCTCGTCGCGACGCCCGGGCAACCCGACCCCGAACTCATCCCCTCGCTGCTCGCCGCATCCGACGTGCTCGGCACCGGCTGGTTTGCAGCGGTCGCCGCAGAGGTCGGCCCCGGCAAGCCGGTCGCGTTCGTCGGTGACGGCGCCGTCGGGCTGCTCGGCATTCTCGCAGCGCAGCAGCTCGGCGCCGAACGCATCATCGCAATGTCGCGTCACGCCGACCGTCAGGCTCTGGCGCGCCGCTTCGGCGCGACCGACATCGTCGAGGAACGCGGTGATGCCGGGGTGGCGCGCATCAAGGAGCTCACCGGTGGGCTCGGAGCCCACAGCACGATCGAAGCGGTGGGCACTCAAGAGGCGATGCAGCAGGCGATCCGGGCGACTCGAGCCGGAGGCCACGTCGGCTTCGTCGGTGTCTCACACGATGTTTCGCTCGAAGGCCGCGAGCTCTTCTTCTCAGGCGTGCACCTGCACGGCGGCCCGGCGCCCGTGCGCCGTTTTCTGCCCGAGCTGATCCAGCTCATCTGGGACCGCAAGATCGACCCTGGCGTCGTGTTCGACCTGACGCTGCCGCTCGAAGAAGCCGCCGAAGGCTACCGCGCAATGCACGAGCGCCGCGCGACGAAGGTGCTGCTCACCACCAACTAGGCAGCTCGCGATTCGTGGGTGCGGTGCGGCGAATACGCCAGAGCACCGCACCCTCAGTGCGCAGCCCCGAGCTCCACGAGCAGCACGCCCGCGCCGATGAGCACGATGCCGGCGCCCATCACCCAGGTCAGCGGCTCCTTGTAGATGAACTTGCTGAGCACCGCGGTCAACGCGACGCCGAGCGCCGCCCAGATGCCGTAGGCGACGCCGAGCGCCATTCCGAGCTGCAGGGTCAGCGACAGCATCACGAACGCCGTCAGGTACCCGGCGACCACGACGATGTACCAGCGGCGCTTGGGCTGATCCCCTGCCGTCGCGGCACGTAAAGACAACGAGGCCGACACTTCGCTCAGGATCGCGACAAACAGCGTCACCCACATCATGCGCTGGCCTCCGCACCATTCGCGGGCTCCGCTGACAGCTCAGCCGCCGCACGAGCCGCCTTGCGGTGCGCCGCCTGCGACCCGAGTTCGACGAGCAGCACGCCGCCGATGATGAGCACGATGCCGGCCCCCATGAGGGCGGTAAACGGTTCGTGGAAGATCACGGTCGACAGGCTCGCGGTCAGCGCGACCCCGGTCGCGCCCCAGATGCCGTAGGCGACACCGAGCGCCATGCCGAGCGACAGCACCTTGCCGAGGCACACGAACGACCCGATGTACCCGACGGCGACGACGATGTAGAGGGCCGGGTGATCCAGCGCCGCTTTCAAACTCATCGAGCCGGTGACCTCGAGCACAATGGCCGTCGCGAGAAACAGCCAGGCCCGGCTCATCGGCGCCGCTTCATCGGCCGCGCGTCACGCACGGCCTGCTGCGCGAGCATCTCGTTGTACGCGTTGAGCTCGGCGTCACCCGAGCGATCGGCCGCACGGTCTTTGCGCTTCTGCTCTTTCTCGTCGCTGCGCGACCACTGAATCGCGACGATGAGCGCGAGTGCGAGTGTCGGCAGCTCGCCGATGCCCCACGCGATGCCGCCGCCGGTCGACTGGTCTTCGAGCGGCGGAGCACCCCAGGTGCGTCCCATCGCGCCGTACCAGTCGGCGAGCAGCAGACCGTCGCCCGTCATGATCGTCACGCCGAAGAACGCGTGTGACGCCATCGTCGCGAACAGCGTCACGATGCGCAGGGGGTAGGGGAATCGATAGGGCACCGGGTCGACACCGATCATCGACAGGTTGAAGAGGTATCCCGAGATGAGGAAGTGGATGATCATCCACTGGTGCCCCAGGTGCTCCTCGGCCGCCCAGCGCGCGATCGGCGTGAAGTAGAAGACCCAGAGCGACCCCGAGAACATCACCGCAGCGAATGCCGGGTGCGTGACGATCTTCGAGAACGGCGTCTGCACCGCCCAGAGAATCCATTCGCGACCGCCCCACGAGCCGTCGGAGCGCTTGTGCGTCGCCCGAAGCGCGAGCGTGACCGGAGCGCCGAGCACGAGGAAGAGCGGAATCAGCATCGTCAGCATCATGTGCCCGAGCATGTGCACGCTGAACAGGTACTGCTCGTACGCGTTGAGCGCACCGTTCGTCGTGTAGGCGAGCAGCAAGATGCCGAGAATCCAGGCCGTGGTGCGCCCCGCCGACCAGCGGTCTCCGCGGCGCGCCAGTCGGATCACCGCGAGCAGGTACATCCCCACGCCGAACGCGCAGACAAGCGCCCACAACAGGTCGAACTTCCACTCGGTCAGGTAGCTCAGCGGTGTGAGCTCGGGGGGCAACGGGTCGCCCGTGAGCCACTCGGCCGGGCCGATGCCGCCCGGCTGATCCCGCACCGGCTCGAGCGCGACCGGCGTCGCCGTGCGCCCGAGTGCGCCCGCAATGCCGCTCGCGACGCCGAGCACGGCGAGCTCGCAGACGACGAACCAGGCGAACGGCCGCAGCCCCTTCGCGGAGTTCGCGATGCGCGGGATCAGTCGCGTGCGCTGCAGCGCGCCGAACGCACCGAGCACCACGAGCGAGCCGGTCTTCAGCAGCACGAGCTGGCCGTAACCGGTGCCGAAGAGGGCATCCCACGTGCCGACGCGCAGCCAGGCGCTGACGACGCCCGACGCGGCGACACCGATGAACGCGAGCAGGGCGAGGCTCGAGTAGCGCTCGGTCAGCGCGGCCAGACGCCGATGATCAACCGTCTTGGCGATGATGATGAGCGTCAGCAGACCGCCGAGCCACACGGCCGCACCCACGATGTGCACGAGCAGCGCGTTGACCGCAGCACCGTGGCCCGACGCGCCGGCCGCGTGGCCCTGCTGCGCGAGCGGCAGCGCCGTGGCGAGGGCGGCGACGAGCACCACGAGTGTGAGTTTGCGGCCGCGCACCGCGAATGCGAGCACCGTCGTGATCGCGGCGAGCAGCAGTTCGAGCAGCCAGAACTGGCCGAGTTCGATTTCCGTCAAGAACTGCGCCAGACCAGCACCGAACGAAGCATCACCCGAGAACGGCTGGCTCGACACGTCCATGTACGTGAAGAGCGTCGCCGCCGCACTGGCGACGGTCAAGACGGCGGCGGATCCCGCGGCGAATTCCATCGCCACACGCGTCTCGGGGCGATCGCTCGCGAATACCCACACGGCCATCACGACCGAGCCGATGAGCCCGGCCATCGCGACGTTGACGAGCGTGCGTGTGATGGGCAGGCCGTATCGCACGATGGCGCCCGGGTCGGCGAGCGCGCGCTCTGCCGCCGCGCCGCCGATGGCGAGGCCGAGCCAGAGTGCCAGCAGTGTCACCCCGAGGAGTACAGCGGGGGCGAGGATGCGGACGTAACGGGGCACCCGCCTAGCCTACGCGCTGCGCGGTGTGAGCTCGGTCGATGCGAGCGACGACCTCGGGTGCCGCCCCGCGCTCGCTGCCGAGAGTCACCTGGCCCACGCTCGCGAAAGCACCACTTTCTCTCGAGAGCAGGTGCGATTCACATGTCATCTCGCAATACAGGGGTTCTTTCGGCGTTGCTTCGGTGCTCCTCGGGGTCACTCGGGGCCCTCAGCATCACCGGCCCGCAAACCCCCTCCAAACGACAGCACCCCCGGCCGCAGTGCGACCGGGGGTGCTGAGGAAGACGAGGTTACTTGACCGCAGCCTTGAGCTTCGAGCCGACCGACACCTTGACGCGCTTGCCAGCGGGGATGTCGATGGTCTCGCCGGTGCGGGGGTTGCGGCCGGTGCGAGCAGCAGTGGTCGCGGTCTCGAACGAGATCCAGCCGGGGATCGAAACCTTGTCGCCCGAGGCAACGGTCTCGGAAACAGCGGAGAACAGTCCGTCGATCACGCTGGAGACGGCGGCCTGGCTCTGGCCGGTCTCGGCAGCGATCTTGGCGACGAGCTCGGTCTTGTTGAGTGCCATGTTGTTTCCTTCCAAGGCGATGAACCGAAACGGTCATGCCTCTAGATCTTGGTTCTGGTACCCCTCCGAATGGAGGGTCCGATCGAATGATCGGTTCGAATCTACCCCAATTCGGCGGAATGATGCGGAACTTCGGTCGGAAATTCCCCAGGGAAGCGTCGTAAAGGGTCGATTTCGCCCCCAGCGGACAGCTCACGCACGTTCGCGAGCCCCCAAACGCCGAATCGGTGTCACTGTGTGCTCGATTTCGGCCAGGAATCGGCTCATCGACCGCACAAAGTGACACCGATCCGCGCACGGGCGGGGCGGCGAGGGCAGGCGAGGCAGGCGAGGCAGGCGGCGAGAGGGCGGCGAGAGGGCCCGCCCGGCCCCCAAACGCGAAACGGCCGCGGATCCCGAAGGATCCACGGCCGTTTCTGCAAGCGGAGTTACCCGCTCAAATCGTGCTTACCAGCTCGAGCAGTCGCTCACGCGCCTCCTCGAGCCCAGCAGCGCTTATCGGTCGAGCTGTTACCAGCTCGACTTGGTGATACCGGGCAGCTCGCCACGGTGCGCCATGTCGCGGAAACGCACACGCGAGACGCCGTACTTCGTCAGCACGCCACGGGGGCGGCCGTCGATGACGTCGCGGCTGCGCACGCGCACCGGCGAAGCGTTGCGGGGCAGCTTCTGCAGGCCCACGCGAGCGGCTTCGCGGCTCTCGTCGGTCCCGTTCGGGTCCACGAGGGCCTTCTTCAGCTCAAGGCGCTTCTCCGCGTAGCGGGCAACGATCGCCTGGCGCTGCTTGTTCTTCGCAATCATGCTCTTCTTCGCCATGATTAACGCTCCTCTCGGAACTCGACGTGCTTGCGGATGACCGGATCGTACTTCTTGAGCACGAGGCGGTCGGGGGTGTTGCGACGGTTCTTCTTGGTCACGTAGGTGAACCCGGTGCCGGCCGTCGAACGGAGCTTGATGATCGGACGTACGTCCTTATCCTTCGCCATTAGAACTTCACCCCGCGCTTCTGCAGATCAGCGATGACCGACTCGATGCCACGGGCATCGATCAGCTTGATGCCCTTGACCGACAGGGTGAGCGTCACCTTGCGGCCGAGTGAGGGCACGAAGTAGGTCTTCTTCTGGATGTTGGGATCGAACCGACGCTTGGTGCGACGGTGCGAGTGCGAAATGTTGTGTCCGAAGCCGGGAACGGCGCCGGTCACCTGGCACACTGCTGCCATGATGTTTCCTCTCATACCGTGAGACCGGACGGCCTCACCCAAGATTTCTTGTCTGCACGAGCCTGCGTCGCGACCGGGGATCCGGTCTCGCTGCGAGAGCTCACGCGGTCTGTGCACTGGGACGGCGCACAGCCAAAGATCGAGCTTAGCTCACGTCCGCGCGTGTCGCAAGCTCGAATCCGCGAGACGAACGCGGGTGCGCTCCTGCGAACCAGCCGAGCACCGCGGCGATACCGAGCGCCGCGACGATGATCAGCAGGATCGCCCAGACGTTCTCCTGCATCACCCAGATCAGGTAGGCAACGAGCGGCAATCCGCCGACGAGCGCACCGAGCCCGGCACCGAGCCGCGCCCCGACCGAGCTCTGCCGACCCCAGCGCGAACCGAGCGCTGCGCACAGGCCCGCGACGACGCTGCCCAGCACGCCGGGAACGAGGAGGTACGGGATCGCGTACACGAGACTCCAGGGCGCGATCACGAGCGGAATGAGCGCGAGTGCGAGCAGCACGACCGCGATGACGACGCTCAGGATCACCAGCGCGATCGGCAGCGGCAGGCGTCTCATGTGCGTTCCCCTCTCGGCGGCGTAAGCTGACGACGTGTCACAGCTCCACGAGATCGACCCTACTGCTGCGCGCAGCTCCGACGCACTGATCCGCTACGTCGCGATCGGCGACAGCTTCACCGAGGGCGTCGGCGACGAGCAACCCGACGGCAGCGTGCGCGGGTGGGCCGATCTGCTGGCCCAGGGCATCGCCGACGCCACGGGCACGGCCATCGACTACGCGAATCTCGCGATCCGGGGGCGTCTGCTCGGTCCCATTCTGGCCGAGCAGCTCGAACCCGCGCTGGCGCTCGGCCCGACGATCGTCACGCTCAATGGGGGCGGCAACGACATGCTGCGCCCCCGCACCGACATCGCCTGGATCATGCGCGAGACCGAACGCGCGCTGCTGCGCATCCGCGAAGCGGGCGCCGAACCGATTCTGCTCGCGGGGGCCAACCCGACGGCGGGCTTGCCGAGCGGTCAGCGCGTGCGGGTCAAGGGTGACGAGATGGTGCGATCCGCCGCGGTGCTCGCCGACCGCCTCGGGGTGCGCTATGCCGACAACTGGAGCGACGCGGAGCTCACCGGCCGCCAGTACTGGTCGCCCGACCGCCTGCACCTCGCCCCGGTCGGGCATCACCGGGTGGCGTCCAACGTGCTGCGTGCACTGGGGTACTCGGCCCCCAGCGACTGGGTGGTCACGGCCGACCCGATCCCGCGCCCGACGCGGCGGGATCAGCTGCGCTACACCCGCGAACACGTGGTGCCCTGGGTGCAGCGTCGGCTCACCGGCCGCTCGAGCGGCGACGGGCGCACGGCGAAGTATGCGGAGTGGACCCGCGTCGAGCCGCGCGCGGTGTAGCGCGGCTACGTCGCGAGGTACCCGCCCTCGACCGGGATCGATGCCCCGGTGATGTACGCGGCGCCGGGTGACGCGAGGAAGCGGACGGCGGCGGCCACGTCGGCGGGCTCCGCGATCCGGCCCAGTGGAATCGCCGCGGCCACCCGCGCCGCCTCGCCTGACGGATCCGCGTGCCCGTCGAGCCACTCCTGATACAGCGGCGTGCGCGTCATGCCCGGAGCGACCGCGTTGACGCGGATGTTGTACGGCGCCAGATCGACCGCAGCCGCCGTCGTGAAGGCGTGCATCGCCCCCTTGGTGGCACTGTAGATGCCCATGGTCGGCACGCCGATGCTGGCGAGGCGCGACGTGATGTTGATGATCGCACCGCCATCGCCCTGCGCGCGCATCTGGCGCGCAGCGGCGAGCAGCAGCTTCATCGCGGCGAACGTATTGGTCTCGAAGAGCGCATCGATCTCGGCGTCTTGGACTTCGAGCAGGTCTTTCGTATGGTCGATGCCGGCGTTGTTGACGAGCACATCGAGACGCCCCGCTTTGGCCACGACCCCGGCGACGAGACGCGCCGCCGCGCCCGCTTCGGTGAGGTCGGCCGCGATGAAGTGCACGCCCTCGCCCAGGTGCGCGGCCACCTCGGCACCTCGCTGTTGCGAGCGGCCCGAGATCACCACCGCGAAGCCATCCGCGCGCAGGTGGCGCGCGATCTCGATGCCGATGCCGGAGGTGGCACCCGTGACGAGGGCGACGGGGGTGTGCGTCATGTGTGCTCCTTCGAGGGGTCGCCGGCGTCGCGGTCGGTCCGATGCCAGCACGGTACCAGCCGGAACGTCGGCGGTCGCGCACCGCAGCGCCGGCCGGTGATGCGTTGCGGAGTGATACGCTCCGGTCGGGCGCTCCGCACGGTGTGCCCGGCAGATGAGACTGAGGAGCAGCGGTGAGTGCAGTGAGCGGAAACGGGCGGTTCGCGAACGGGGCCTCGGCGGCGCTCGCTCTTGCCGGTCTGCTGCTGGTCGCGGGCAACCTGCGCGCGGCACTCACGTCGGTGGGGCCGATCCTCGACATGCTCGAGAGCTCGCTCGGTCTCACCTCGTTCGCGGCCTCGATGCTCATCAGCCTGCCGCTGCTGGCGTTCGCCGGCATCTCGCCGATCGTTCCCGCGATCGCGGCGCGCGTCGGTCTCGAGCGACTGCTCGGCGGCAGCATGGCGCTGCTCACCGTAGGCATTGTGGTGCGGTCGCTTGGCGGCGTCTGGCTGTGGGTGGGCACGATTGCGCTCGGGATCGCGATCGCCGCGATCAACGTCGCCCTACCGGCGCTCGTGAAGCGCGACTTTCCGCACCGCATCGGGCAGGTCACGGGCGCGTATTCGGTCGTGCAGTCACTCTTCGCCGCCATCGCCGCGGGCGTATCGGTGCCGCTCGCCGAATCGTCGGCCCTGGGCTGGAGGCTCTCGCTCGGCATCTGGGCCGGGTTCGCGCTGCTCGCGCTCGCCGTGCTCCTGCCGCGCATTCTGCGCGCCGAGTCGCCGAGCGCCGCGGCCCCGAGCACCCCGATCGAGCTGCCCGGCGGCGGCACCTCGCACGATCGTTTCTCGCCGTGGCGATCGGGCCTGGCCTGGCAGATCACCGCGTTCATGGGCTTGCAGTCGATCGGGTACTACATCCTGATCACCTGGATGCCGTCGGTCGAAGCCGCGTCGGGCATCACGCCGACCGCTGCGGGGGTGCACCTGCTCATCATGAACGCGGTCGCCATCATCGGCAGTACCGTCTGCTCGGCGCTGATCCCCCGCCTGCGCGACCAGGCGCTGCTGAGCGCGATTCCGGGCGTGCTCTTCATCGGCACCGCGCTCGGCCTGGCGTTCGCACCCGCCTGGGGTGCCGTGTGGGCCGGGCTCGGGGGCCTCGCGGGCGGCATGGCGATCGTGCTGGCGCTCTCATTCTTCGGTCTGCGCACGCACCACCACCGTCACGCGGCAGCCGTCTCGGGCATGGCGCAGGCCGTCGGGTACCTCGGCGCCGCCGTGGGCACCCCCATCATCGGTCTGCTCCACGACGTCACCGGCTCGTGGATGCCGGCGCTCTGGACGCTCGGCGTGCTCGGCGTCGCACTCATCGGCTTCGGGCTGCAGGCCGGCCGCGACCGCTACGTGCGGTAGGGGCGAGCCACCTCGGCCTGCGGAGCGGGGTCAGTTGGGGAGGGTGCGTCGCGTGCGACACCCGCTCAAACTGACCCCGCTGCTGCGTGGGCGGATGTGACCGGGCGGGCGTGAGCACTTTTCCGGGTTTCCCGAATCATCCGGGAGGACGACCCGAATGGTACTGCGGGACGATGCCCGCGCCCGCGCGACCCGACAAGCTGAAAGGGTCGATCACGCCGCTCGGCCGCGTTTCGGGTGGCGACCTCCGAGTCGCGCGCCTGCCCAGGCACCGCGCGGCCTCAGCCGAAAGCGTTCATGTCGTTCCTCACGCGCACCAGTCTCAAGAACCGCCTCATCGTGGGCCTCACCACCCTCGCGATCGCCGTACTCGGCCTCGTCTCGATGGGCTCGCTCAAACAAGAGCTGATGCCGTCGATGCAGGTGCCGATGGCCTTTGTGTCTGCGCAGTCGCAGGGGCTCGCGCCTGAAGAGATGGCGAGCAGCGTCACGGAGCCGATCGAGCAGGCCGTGCGCGGGGTGCCGGGGGTGACGGGTGTGACCTCGACGACGTCGAGCGGCGACGCCCAGATCACCGTCGAGTGGACGTTCGGCGAAGACGACGAGGAGACGCTGCGCACCATTCGCAGTGCCGCTGAGGCGCTGAAGCCGAGCTTCCCGTCGGGCACCGAGCTGCAGGTGATGTCGGGCGGCGCCGACGACATCCCCGCGATGATGCTGAGCGCCGGCACGACCGGCGATCAGGAGGCCTTCGGCGACGCCCTCGAGCAGACCGTCGTGCCGGCGCTGCAGGGTGTCAACGGCGTGCGCACCGTCACCCTCGCGGGCCAAGAGGCGCACCGCATCATGATCGATCTGCGCGCCGCCGACGTCACCCGGTTGAAGGTCGAGCCGTCCACGCTCGGGCCGATTCTCGAGGCCCACGGTGCCGCGCTGCCGGCCGGTCAGGCCGACTCGGCCGAGGGCCCGATCTCCATCACCGTCGGCTCGCGCCTCGCAACGCTCGAAGACATTCAGAACCTCCCTGTGCCGACCGCCGACGGCGCGGTCAAGATCTCCGATTTCGCCGATGTCTCGACCGAGGCCGTGCCGGCGCAGACCATTTCGCGCGTCAACGGCAACCCGTCGCTGACGCTGCAGATCACGCCGGCGCAGGGCGCGAACGTCGTCGACATCTCTCACGGCGTCAATGCCGAGCTCGATCGCCTCGCCCCGACGCTCGACGCCGAGTTCGTCACGATCTTCGATCAGGCGCCGTACATCGAGCAGTCGATTCACGACTTGTCGGTCGAGGGCGGGCTGGGCCTGCTGTTCGCCGTGCTCGTGATTCTCGCGTTCCTGTGGTCGTGGCGATCCACCATCATCGCGGCGATCTCGATTCCGCTCTCGCTGCTCATCACGCTCATCGGGCTCTGGTGGAGCGGCAACACCCTCAACATCCTCACCCTGGGCGCGCTCACGATCGCGATTGGCCGCGTCGTCGACGACTCCATCGTGGTGATCGAGAACATCAGCCGGCGCCGGGGCGACGGGCCGTTGACGGTCGAGGGCGTGGTCGCCTCGGTGCGACAGGTCGCCGGCGCCATCACCGCGTCCACACTCACCACCGTGGCGGTGTTCCTGCCGATCGCGTTCGTTTCGGGCATCGCCGGGCAGCTCTTCCGCCCCTTCGCCGTGACGGTGTCGATCGCCCTGATCGCCTCGCTCGTCGTCGCGCTCACCATCGTGCCGGTGCTCGCGTACTGGTTCTTGAACCGATCACGGGCTGCGGATCCTCAGCCCTCCAGCGAAGCCGCCCCCGACCAGACGACCGCGCTCGCCGACACCGCGGTGCTCACCGAACCCGCGAGCGACGTCACCGCTCCTGCCGCCGTGCCGTCGGAACTCGATGAGATCCACACCGAGCCCGACCGTCTGCAGCGCACCTTCATGCCCGCGCTCAGCGCGACCCGCCGGCACCCGGTAATCACCCTGGTGGTCTCGGGCCTGCTGCTCGTCGCGACGCTCGGCATGACCGCGTTCATTCAGACCGATTTCCTCGGCTCCTCGGGCCAAGAGAGCCTGCAGCTGACGCAGACCCCGCCGAAGGAGGCTGCCGACGATCTGGTCGCCGCCGCCGAACCCGTCGAGCAAGCGCTCGGCGAGATCTCGGGTATCGCCGACGTCATGACGTCGATTCCGGTACCGACGCCGGGCACGCCGTCAACGATCAGCTACGACCTGCAGCTCACCGATGGTGCCGATGTCGCCCAGGTGGAATCGCGGGTGCAAGATGCGCTCGATGCGCTTCCCGATGCCGGCGAGGTCGCACTCGCCTCGCAGGATGCGTTCGTCTCGGGCGCCGGCGACGGCATCGCGCTGCAGATTCAGGGCAATGACCCCGAAGCGCTGCGCAAGGCGAGCGATCTGCTCGAAGAACGCCTCGCTGACGCGAAGGGCGTGCGCTCGGTCAAGAGCGAGCTGGCCGGCGAGCAGCCGGTGATGCGCATCAAGGTGGATGAGGATCAGGCCGCCCGACTCGGCTTCGATCGCGCCACCATCGCGAAGTCCGTGCAGGAGGCGCTGGCCGGCTCCACAGTCGGCACCCTCATGTACGAGGGTCAGGAGCGCGACATCGTCGTGCGCACCCCCGGGTCGACGCGCACCGCCGAGAAGCTCGGCGAGATTCTGCTGCCCGTCACGGCGCAGCAGACCGCTGCGGCCCAAAAGGCAGCTGCCGATGCGCTCGAAGCACAGGCAAAGGCGAAGGCCGAGGAGGCTCAGGTCAAGGCCGAGAACGATCTGGCCGCGCAGATCGCCGACGCCACGAATCAGCGCGCCGAGCTCGTCGGGCAGATTGGTGAGCTCAACGCGCAGCTCGCCGCGCTGTCGGCCGCACCCATCGTGCCTGAAACCCCGCTCAGCCCGGAGGACGAGGCCGCCGTGCAGGCGCAAATGGACCGCGCCGAGCAGCTCGCCGGGCTGCAGGGCGCGATCGAAAGCGCTCAGGCCGGCATCACCGGCATGGATGAGCAGATCGCTGCACTGCGCGACGCGCAGAGCGAAGCGGCCACGCAGCAAGCCGAAGCCGAAGCCGCCGAGGCCGAGCAGAAGGCGGCGGCCGAGATCACCGGCACCGCGATTCCGCTCTCGGCCATCGCCACCGTTGAGGAGGAGCTGACCGCCCCGGTGATCACCCGCGCCGACGGCGAGCGCCAGGTCACGCTGACGGTGACGCCGCAAGACGGCCAACTGGCGGTCGCCAGCCTTGCCATCGACGAGGCGATCGCCGACACCGATCTGCCGGCCGGCGTCACGTTCGAGCAGGGCGGCGCGTCCGCCGAACAAGACGAGGCGTTCGGCCAGCTCGGGCTCGCGATGCTCGGCGCGATCATGCTCGTGCTGCTTGTCATGGTCGCGACCTTCCGCAGCTTCCGCGGGCCACTGGTGCTGCTCATCTCGATCCCGTTCGCAGCGACCGGGGCGATCCTCGGCCTGCTCATCACCGGCACCCCCCTCGGCCTCCCAGCCCTCATCGGCCTGCTGATGCTCATCGGCATCGTCGTCACCAATGCGATCGTGCTCATGGACCTCATCAACCGTCTGCGCGAGGCCGGCGCCGGGCTCGACGAGGCCGTGGAGCATGGCACACGTCTTCGCTTGCGCCCCATCCTCATGACGGCCGCGGCGACGGTGTTCGCGTTGATCCCGATGTCGCTCGGACTGACCGGCGGGGGCGTGTTCATCTCGAAGCCTCTGGCGATCGTGGTGATCGGCGGGCTCATCTCGTCGACGCTGCTGACCCTCATCCTCGTGCCGATTCTCTACACGCTCATCGAGCGCCGCCGTGAGCGCAAGCTCGCCAAGCGGGCCGAGCGCCGCGCTCGCCGAGATGCACAGCGCGCGGAGCGTCGTGCCGATGATGCGGGGGCGCCGGCCGAGGCGCGCGAGGCCCAGCTGGCATTTGCGGCAGATCGCCGGTCGGCGAAGCAGGAGGCACGCGCGGCGAAGGTCGACGCGAAGGCGGCGAAGCGCCAAGCGCGGACTGCCGAGCGCGAGGCGCGGGCTGCCGCTCAGGCCGAGCGGCGTGCCGCGAAGGGTGGCGCAGATGCGGCGGACGCGTCGGGTGCGGCCGAGGGGCCGGATGCCGCTGACGCTCCTGACGTCCCTGACGCCCCTGACGCCCCGCAGCCGCCGACGCAGTAGGCCTCCGCTGCGCTGTGCACCACGTGTGAGCGGGGTCACTTTCGGAGTGTGCGCAGATCGCGACACCCTCCGAAAGTGACCCCGCTCTGCGGTTGTCGCCCATCAGCCAGCCCAGCCGCGCAGCAGCCAGCAGCCAACAGCCAACAGCCAGCAACCAACCAGCTCCACCGCCCGACCCGGGGGCGCTCACTGACCCGCCCCACCCGCCCGCCCACACCGCGGAGATTCACGCATCAGCGGACCGAATGGAGCCGATCGGTCCGCTGATGCGTGAATCTCCGCAATTTCGGGCGACTGGACGGGAGGTACGACCGGCGAAAATCGGCACGCGGTGGTGGTGCCCGCGGTGACGCTGCAGGTTGAAGTGCGACTCCAAGCCCTCAGCGCGTTGGCGCACCAGCGGGTGTGGTTGCCTCCTCCGCGGATCCGGGCAGTGAGCAGCGGCGGATCACCCGGCCGACTTCAGCCCCGACCCTGTGAGCAGCACCACGGTGGTCTCGTCGGGATGGATCGCCCCGCGTTCGACCAGCACCTCGAGTGCGGCAGCCGCCGTCGCGCTAGTTGTACTGACCCGGATCGTTGTTGACATAAGAGAAGCCCCCGGTGTCGAGTTGGAGCTGTCTAGTTCTACATCTCGAACCACGGAGGCTTCTCATGTCCCACGCTAACGCCCGACTGGCTCCCGCGGGCCGTTTGATCATGATTCAGCGCATCCAGTCCGGGCGTGCGGTCGCGCATGTCGCCGCTGAGATGGGGGTCTCTCGCACGACTGCGTGGCGGTGGTGGCGCCGATTCCGTGAGTTGGGGATCGTGGGCTTGAAAGATCGATCCAGCGTCGCGCACACGCATCCCAACCGCACCAATGCGTGCGCGGAGACTCGTGTGCGGATCATGCGTGAGTTGACCCGCCGCGGCCCGGTCTTCATTGCGGGCAAGCTCGGCATGCACGCCTCGACGGTCGGACGGGTGCTGCGCCGCCACCGGGAACCATTGCTGCGCGATATCGATCCCGTCACGGGAACTCGGATCCGCGCAGAACGACGATCCGCGAACCGATACGAGCACGATCATCCAGGCTCGTTGATCCATATCGATGTCAAGAAACTCGGCCGCATCCCCGACGGTGGCGGTTGGCGGCTACACGGTCGTCGCGAACGACCGAACCGGAAACGGGGACACGGGTACGACTATGTCCATACCGTGATCGATGATCATTCGCGTGTCGCGTACGCCGAGATCCACGATGATGAGAAAGGTGTTACCGCGGCTGGGGTCTTGGAGCGTGCGATCGCGTTCTATGCGTTGCTTGGGGTGCGGGTCGAGCGTGTCATCAGCGATAACGCTTTCGCATACCGGCACTCCGCAGTGTTTCGTGGTGTTCTTGACGCTCACAACATCGCGCAACGGTTCATTCGTCCGCATTGCCCGTGGACGAATGGGAAAGTCGAACGCTTGAATCGCACACTCGCGACGGAGTGGGCGTACGCGCGGCCGTGGGCGTCGAACGAGGATCGCCGGGCAGGGTTGACTGCCTGGCTCGATTATTACAACCTGGACAGGCCCCATCTCGGTATCGGGGGCCAATCTCCGATCGATCGCGTCAACAACGGTCGAGGTCAGTACAGCTAGTCGGCTCGGTGTAGAGCCCGCGCGCCGCGAACCCGGCGTGCGCGGAGCGGATCCCCGCCTCGGGAACCGCGACCGTGCCTCCGCCGCTCTCACGCAGCGCTTCGAGCATGGGCATGAGGCGCAGCGGGCGGGAGATCGCCGTGCCCTCGGCGATCGTCGGCAGCACCGGGCGGGCGGTCGCGGCCTGCAGTGCCGCCGCCCGCGCGGCCGCCGCACCGGGCGCCGGTTTCACGTGGAACGCCGCGTCGACCGGCGAGCAGTGCAGGGGCTGCGCGGCATACAGACGCGGCAAGCGATCGATCGCGCCGACTCGCAGTAGTTCACGGAACCCGAACGCACACCCCAGCAGGCTGCTGCCCGCGCCGACCGGCATCACCACGGCGTCGGGAGCCCGGAACCCGAGGTCTTCCCACATTTCGTAAGCGAGCGTCTTCGTTCCCTCGAGAAAGAACGGCTGCCAGTTGTGGCTCGCGTACCAACCGTCGCCGCGCTCAGCCGCTGCGATCGCCGCAGCCTGCGAGGCTTCGCGGAGCCCGTCGACGAGTTCGATGCGCGCTCCATATGCGCGCGCCTGCACGAGCTTCGCGGGCGTGGTCGACGCCGGCGCGAAGACGGTCACGTCAAGGCCGCCTGCGGCACCATACGCGGCGATCGAGGCACCGCCGTTGCCCGAGCTGTCCTCGATCACCGACGTCGCGCCCTGCTGCCGCAGCACGGAGAGCATCACGCTGGCCCCGCGATCCTTGAAGCTGCCCGTCGGCGACGCCCACTCGAGTTTGCACAGCGGTCGAGCACCGTGCCACTCGGTCGGCACCAACGGCGTGCGCCCCTCGCCCAGCGAGATCGGGTCGGGTACGTCAACCGCGAAGGCGGCGCGGTACCGCCAGAGTCCGGGCGATCCCGCATCGATGTCTGCAGCCGTGATGCCGCCACCAGGCGTCAGCAGCAGCGGATCACCAGCGTGCGAACGCCAGCGCCCCGCCTCGATCGGCACACGCGCTCCGGATGTCGGGTCGACGTAGGCGGCGTCACTGCTCATGCAGCGCAGCCTAGCAACGCCGTGCTCCCACCATGCTGATCACGATCGGGGTAAGTTGCGGTGGGTGCGCGGCCACAAATGGGCGGCAACACCCGTCGAAAGTTACCCCGATCGCATCCAGCGCGGCGCAGCCGCAGCTACAGCAACAGCGCCGCCAGCGCACTACGCCTTCGGCCCGTCGGGCCCCGGCCCGCCGCCAACGCCGCCGCCCGCACCACCCGCGGCGCCGATTTCGCCACCGACCGCTGCCGCCACCGCGGCGCGCTTCGCGGCGGGCGCCGGCTTGCCGCTGCGCATCGCGGCCATCCGCCCGGCCCGTCGCCCGAGCCATGAGACGGTGAGGTTGATGGCGAGGTAGATCACGACGGCCACGACCCAGAAGGTGAAGAGGTAGCGGTTGCCGTAGAAGGTCGACGCCTGCTTCACCGTCGAGGCGAGCTCGGAGTAGGCCACGATGTAGCCGAGCGAGGTGTCTTTCAACAGCACGACGAGCTGGGCGATAATGATCGGCAGCATCTGCGTGAACGCCTGCGGAAACTCGATGAGCAAGCGGGTGCGCACCGGCGTCAGTCCGATTGACAGGCCGGCTTCGCGCTGGCCCTTATTCAGCGCGACGATGCCGGCCCGCAGTGCCTCGCCGATGATCGCGCCGTTGTAGATGATGAGTGCGATCACGACGGCCCAGAAGGCACCGGTCGAGGCGACGAGCAAGATGAACAGCATCATCAGCAGCACGGGCATGCCGCGGAAGAACTCGAGCAGCACGGTCACGGGCACGCGCACCAGAGCCGACGATGCGAGGCGCCCGAAGGCGAACAGCATGCCGAGCAGTACGGCGCCGACCATCGCAACGGCGGCGGCGCGCAGCGTATTCAGCACGCCGCGGCCGATGAACTGCCACACTTCGCCATAGGCCAGCACATCCCAGCGCGAGCCGTCGAACATGCCGAGCGTCTCGTTGCCGTTGACCGCGATCTGCGGCTGGGCCAGGCGCCAGACGACCCAGCCGAGCAGTGCGGCGAGCGCGACAACGCCCACTACTGAAATGATGCGGGATCGCACCCGCGCCTTGGGGCCGGGGGCGTCGTAGAGAACTGTCGCGGTACTCATCGCAGCACCCGCACCTTCTTCTCGATCTGCCCGGCGATGAGACCGAGCGGAATGGTAATCAGGAGGTAGAAGCAGGCGACGCCGACGAGAATCGGGATCACCGCCTGACCGTTGCTGTTCGTCAGCTGTCGGGCCGTCGCGAAGAGCTCGACCACGAAGAACCCGCCGGCCACCGAGGTGTTCTTCGTCAGAGCGATGAACACGTTGATGAGCGGCGGAACCACCATGCGCAATGCTTGCGGCAGCACGATGAGCGAAAGCGTCTGCCCGAAGCCGAGACCGATGGAACGGGCCGCTTCGGCCTGCCCGACCGGCACACCGTTGATGCCGCTGCGCAGCGCCTCGGCAACGAATGGGGAGGTGTAGACAGCGAGGCCGATCGACGCGAGGATCGCGTACGGTGGCTTGTCAGGCACGATGAGCGGCAGCACGAACACCATGAACAGGAGCAACAGGGTGAGCGGAATGTTGCGGATCAGCTCGGTGTAGACCGTGGCGAATGCACGCAGCGAGGCGACGGGGCAGATGCGCATGACGGCCACGATGAGGCCGATGAGCAGCGCCCCCAGGCCACCGAACAGCAATAGCCTCAGGGTCATCAAGAATCCGGCGAGGATGTCGCCGGCGTTCGCGATCAGCACTTCCACGGGCTGGATCCCTTCTGCGGAGCGGCTCCCGGGGGCGGCGTGCGCCGCCCCCGGGCCGACTCAATACTGACTGGACGCGAGTGCCGTACCGGCATCGCGAGGTGACCGTGAACGATCAGTAGTTGTCGATCTTCGGCGGCTCAGGCGTCGAGAGCACCTTGCCGGCCGTCTTCTCCCAAGCTGCGGCCCAGTCGCCATCATCGAACGACTCTTGCAGCGTGTCGTTGATGAAGCCGCGGAAGTCGTCGTCGCCCTTCTTCAAACCGATGCCATAGGGCTCCTCGGTGAAGGGGTTCTCGACGACCTCGAACTCGCCCTGGTTCTGGTCGGCGAGGCCGGCGAGAATCACGTTGTCCGTGGATACCGCCACGACCTCACCCGAGCGCAGCGGCTCGAGGCAGTTCGAGTAGGTGTCGGTGGCGAGCACGTCGACCCCTTCCTTCTTGAGGTTCTCCTCCGAGGTCGAGCCGGTGACCGAGCAGACCTTCTTGCCCTTGACGTCGTCGATGCCCGAGATGCCGTCGGGGTTGCCCGAGAGTACCAGCAGGTCTTGACCGGCGATGTAGTACGGGCCGCCGAAGTCGATGACCTGCTTGCGGTCGTCGTTAATCGTGTACGTCGCAACGACGATGTCGACCTCACCCTTCTCGATGAACGGCTCGCGGTTGGCCGACACGGCCTCTTTCCACGTGATCTGGTCTTCGGTGAGGCCGAGCTTTGCGGCGATGATCTTGCCGATCTCGACGTCGAAGCCCTCGGGTTTGTTGGTGGTCGGGTTCATGAGGCCGAACAGCGGCTGATCGTACTTCGTGCCGATCGTGATCTTGCCGGCGTCGTGGAGCTTCGCCATCGTGGTGCCTTCGTCGAAGGTGACGTCTTCGGCGGGTGCCGGTGCCGAGGTGTCTCCCCCGGCGTCGTTCGGCGATCCTGAAGCGCACGCTGTGAGGGCGAGAGCTCCAGCTGCCGCGATGACTGCTGCGTACTTGGCGAATCTCATGATTCCTGCTTTCTCTGCGTTGAGTCTGGTTCGTGGGAATCGGGGCGTCAGTGGCCGAGAATCTTCGACAGGAAGTCCTTGGCGCGCGACGTCGTCGGGTCGGTGAAGAACTGCTCGGGCGTCGCCTCCTCGACGATCTGCCCGTCGGCCATGAACACGATGCGATCGGCGGCCCGCCGTGCGAACCCCATCTCGTGGGTCACTGCGACCATGGTCATGCCGTCGTTCGCCAGACCGATCATCACGTCGAGCACCTCGTTGATCATCTCGGGGTCGAGTGCCGACGTCGGTTCGTCGAGCAGGATCAACTTGGGGTCCATCGCCAGCGACCGAGCGATGGCGACGCGCTGCTGCTGTCCGCCCGAGAGCTGCGACGGGAGCTTCTGGGCCTGGTTCGCGATGCCCACGCGATCGAGCAGCGCCATCGCTTTCTCCTCCGCGGCCTTGCGCGAGAGGCCGCGGACCTTCATTGGCCCGAGCGTCACGTTCTGCAGGATCGTCTTGTGCGCGAAGAGGTTGAACTGTTGAAACACCATGCCGACGTCGGCTCGCAGCGTCGCGAGGTCCCGGCCTTCTTCGGGCAGCGGTTCGCCGTCGATGGTGATCGTGCCCGAGTCGATGGTTTCGAGACGGTTGATCGCGCGGCAGAGCGTCGACTTGCCCGACCCTGACGGCCCGAGTACCACGACGACCTCACCGCGGCCGACCTGGGTGTTGATGTTGTTGAGCACGTGTAGATCGCCATAGTGCTTGTTGACTTCGTTGATGATGACGAGTGGCTCTCGATCGTCGCGGACCACTCTGACCGCTGTCGTCTCTCCCATGCGGCGATCGTACTGAGAGAGCCGAGCCGTGCGAAAGGTCTTGTGCTCGCCGCACAAAGCCGACTAGGGTTCTACAAAACTCCTGATGAAGTTGGGGAACGGACGGGACGGCGTGGGGAAGCGTCGACTCGCTGCTAGAGCTGTGCCTGCGGCCGGTCCAATCGTTACCAAGCCGTCACCGTGCTGGCGCGAATCGCGGCTTGAGGGCGCGAAATGCGACGCAGAGCAGGAACACGGCGGTGAGCACCAGACCGACCGATCCCCCGGCGGCGACCGAGTATTCGCGCGAGATCCAGAGACCCGCGATGCTGCCCGCAATGCCGAGCACTGCCGAGAGCACCGGAATCCACTCGACGCGATCGGTGAGCACCCGCGCGGCCGCAGCAGGCGCGATGAGTACGGCGACGCCGAGGATCGCCCCGACCGCGGGCATCGCCACGACCACTGCGGCGGCGATGATGCCAGTGACGACGAGTTCGACCGGCCAGGTGCGGTAGCCCGAGGCCACGTATCCGACGGGTTCGAAGGTGTGGAAGAGGATGCGGCGGCCGTACGCGGCCGCAAGCACGAGCGACACCACGAGCACCACGGCTGTCGAGGTCACGTCGGAGACGCTGACGCCGAGCGGTGAGCCGACGAGCAGCGCCTCGACGGGCACGCCGAGGCCCGGGTTGAGTGCGGCGAGCAGCGTACCGAGCGCGAACCCGAACGACAGCACCACCCCGCTGGTCACTTGACGCCCCTGACCGGGAATCTTCGCGAGCAGGGTCATGGCGAGCACCAGCACGAGCGCGAACAGCGCCTGACCGATGAGCAGGTTCCAGCCGAGCAGCGCGAACACCACACCGCCCGGGAACGTCGCGTGGCTCAGCGCGACCGCGAAGAACGAGCGACGGCGCAGCACAATGAGGGTGCCCGCGACCCCGGAGAGGAGGCCGAGCAGCGCGAGCTCGAGCGAGGCGAGCGCGAAGTAGCTCATGCGCGCACCGGCTTCCACGCCGGCTTCCGCACTGCGCCGACGCCCCAGCGCACAAGCGCGGCGAGCACGTACGCGGCGACGAGCAGCAGCACGACGACCGCGCCCGGCGAGACCGTCGCGCCGCCGGTGGTCGACCACTCGAACGAGATCCAGAGTCCGGCCACCCCGACGAAGAGCGGCAGCAGCACCGCGATCGGAATGAGCAGCGCGAAGCGGCGCGTCAGCAGGCGCGCGGCCGCCATCGGCACGGTGAGCAGCGCGATCACCATGAGCACGCCGAGCGCCTGTACCCCGGCGACGACGAGCAGCGCGACCGCGACGCCCAACGTGAGGTCGGCGCGCAGCAGCCGGAAGCCCGCGGCTTCGGCACCGGCCGCGTCGAACGAACGGAACAATTGCGCCCGCCACGTCACCCCGACGATTGCGACCGCAATGAGGGCGACGAGCAGGATCTGCCAGAGCTGCGTCTCGGTCACCGTGAGCAGACGCCCGAAGAGCAGCTCTTGCAACTGCGCGACGTAGCCCTCCTGCCGAGAGACGAGCACGACTCCCAAGCTGAACAGGCCGGTGAGCACGACCGCGATCGCGGCGTCGGCGCCGACTCCGCCGCGGTGCTCGATGACGGTGAAGAGCACGGCAGCGAGGATCGCCGCAACCACGGCACCAGGCAGCAGCAAGGCGGTGCCCCCGATCATCGAGCCGACGACCAGACCGGGAAACACGGAGTGCACGAGGCCGTCGCTCACGAATTCGAGTTCGCGAAAACTGATGAAGAGGCCGACGACGCCGGCCGCGACCGCCAAGATGCCGACGGTCACCAGGGCCCGCCACATGAACGGCAGCGCGAAAATGTCGAGTGGGCTGGATTGCGCGAGATGGAGGGCCGTCAGCAGATCGACCGACATCACTCGGTCTCCCGTGTCGTGGTCACCGTGTGCTGATCGAGTTCGACGGTCGTGTCTTGGAACGCGTGCTGCACGGCATCGAGCGTGAGGGCATCGGCGACCGACCCGAACGCGGCTGGGTGCCCGGGCTGGTTGGGATGGTGCCCGCTCGCGAGCAGCAGCGCGTGGGTGCACGCCTCCTGCGCGATCTCGAGGTCGTGCGTCGACACGATGATGGTGCGCCCCTCGGCCCGCAGTTCGCGCACGAGCTGCAGCAGCACGTCGCGATTCTCGCGGTCGAGGCCGTTGAACGGCTCGTCGAGCAGCAGCAACCGGGGGTCGGAGACGAGCGCACGGGCCAGGATGCCGCGCTGCTGCTGCCCGCCAGAGAGCTCACCGAAACGACGGGACGCGAACGCGCCGAGGCCGACCCGCTCCATGGCATCGCCGACGGCCGCGCGACCGTCACGACCGATCGGGCGCAGCGCACCGCGCGAGCGGTACAGGCCCATTGTCACGACCTGGCGCAGCGTTATGGGCAGGGTGGCGTCGCGGGTATCCGCCTGAGGCAGTGAGCCGATGTGTCGGCGGGCGCGATCCGGAGCCTCACCGAGCACCTGCACCGTGCCGGCCGTGCGATCTGCGAGCCCCAAAATGCCGCGCAGCAGCGTCGACTTGCCCGAGCCGTTCGGCCCGATCAGTGCAACCGCAGCTCCCGTCGGCACCTCGAGTGTGAGCCCCTCGACTCGCGCAACGCCGTCATACCCGAACGCCGCACCGGCCAGTGCAAGCGCGACGCCGCGCCCGGTGAGGGGCGCGGCGTCGGTCGCTGCGGGCACTGCGCAGTGCTGCGGGTCGTGCTCGGGGTTCATCCCTGCAGACTATCGGGCGCGGCGTCAGCCTTCACGCCCCAGGCATCGAGAATCGTCTGGGTGTTGTGCACGGTCGCACCGATGTACGTCGCGCCGTCGCTGTCGGGGGCGCCGAGGGAGTCGGTGTACAGCGTTTCGGCATCGATGACCTGCACGCCCGCCTCGGCGGCGATGGTCTCGGCGAGCTTCGGGCTCATCGACGACTCGACGAAGACTGCCTTGACTTTGTTCTCCTTGATCGAGGCGACGAGCGCATCGATGTCGGCGGCGCTCGGCTCGGCATTGTCTTCGAAGCTGGGCAGGATCGACCCGGCGAACGTGATGCCGTACTCGTTGAGGTAGTAGCGCATCGAGTCGTGACCGCTCACGAACTGGCGCTCGGCGGCGGGCACGCGATCCACCTCGGCCGCGACCCAGGTGTCGAGGTCGGCGAGCTTGTCGGTGTACTCCGAGGCGCGCTGCTGGTAATCGCTTGCGTGATCGGGGTCAGCCTGCTCGAGGCCCTTCGCGATCTCGTTCACCATGCCTTCGGCGAACTTCGGCGAGGTCCAGATGTGCGGGTTCAGGTCGCCGGGCTCTTCGGCGTGATCATGATCCTCTTCCGCGTGATCATGATCTTCTTCGGCCGCGTGATCGTGGCCCTCTTCCTCGTCATCGTGATCGTCGACGAAGCCGCCACCGGCGATGGTGATCTGCTTCGCCTCGTCGAGGTCGATGCCATCAGCGGCGGTGATGATGGTGCCGTCGAAGCCTGAGGCCTCAACCGCATCGTCGACGAAGCCTTCCAGACCCGCGCCGTTGACGACGAGCACGTCGGCCTCGCCGAGCGCCAGCAGGTCAGCCGGGCTCGGGTCGAAGTGGTGCGCCGAGGCGTTCGGAGCGAGCAGCCCAGTGAGTTCGATGTCGTCGCCGCCCACCTCACCGGTGAAGTCGGTGAGCTGCGTCGTGGTCGCGACGACCTTGAGGCCCCCGCCCCCGCCGCCGTCTCCCGAATCCGCGGTGGCGCCGCCACTGCAGGCGGTGAGCGCGAGCAGCGAGGCGAGCGCTGCGCTGGCGAGGAGGACGGGCTTGAGGGGGCGTGAGTAACGAGTCATGACACACTTTCTAAATGAGAACGAGTATCACTATACACTCACTCAGATGTTGCGTCGCCTCGTGATCGCATTCGTGCCGCGGCCACCGCGGTGCCGCCGAGCAGCAAGAGCGTCATCGCGAGCGCCGCGGCAACGGATGCGCCGTGCGCATCACCCGTGGCCGCGAGCCGCGGCTTGGCAGCACTCTCTGCGACCGCCGGGGCCGAGGTTGTCACGACGGTGGTCGGCGGGGCGCCTTCGGCACCGGATTCCGCGGGCTTCGTCGGCTCGACCGGATCGACGGGATCAATCGGGTCCACGGGCGCCGGCGCCACGGCGAGCGATACCGGCTGCGACGTCGAGATCGCGAACACCGAGTTGCCGGAATATCGCGCCGTGATGACGTAACTACCCTCGGGGAGCGAGGCGATCGCGAGCGTTGCCACGCCCGATTCAATCGGCGCACTGCCCAACGACTCGCCATTCGCGAAGAACTCGACTGATCCCGTCAACTCGGCGGGAGCGACCGACGCGCTCATCTGCACCGTCTCGCCGACCTTCGTGCCGGCGCGATCGAGCGACAACGTCACCGTCGCGACCCGCTGCTGCACCGTCACGGTGGTCTCAGCCGAACGCGACCCGTTCACACCCGCGTTGCCGGAGTACTCCACGGCGAGCGCATGCTCGCCGACGGGAAGCTGCACGCCAGGCAGTTCGGCGCGGCCATCGCTCGAGACGGGCACCTCACCGAGCATCTCTTCGCCCGCCCAGAACCGCGCCGTACCGGCGAGGTCGCCGACCGTGGCATCAGCCTCTACAGTGGCCGTCAGATCGATCGTCTCATCAGCGAAGACTTCTTCACTCGAGGTGCCGAGCGCTACTGAAGAAGCCGCCGTGTTGTACGTGATCGTGATGAGACCGTTTCCGTCGCGCACCCCGTTTTCGAAGACCGTGCCGGCGGGACCATAGCCCGATCCGCCACCCCCGGCGGTGCCCCACACCGTCAGGTAGCCCGGCCCGCCGCCCGCGCCACCGTAGTACCCACCGCCACCGCCACCGCTTCCCGGCGATTGCGGGTCAGATGAAGTGGTATCGCGCCCGTCGCCGCCGATGCCGAGCATGCCGCTCCCGCCGCCGTTCTGATCGCCGCCGGCGCCGTCGCCCGCAATGCTCACGACCTTGGCACCGCCGACCAACCCACCACCAGCACCGCCGATGAAGTTGCCGTACTGCGAGTTGGTAACCGCAACGGACCCGCCTCCACCGCCGGCGACGAGCACCCGGTGCTCCAGGCCCGCGCCGCCCACACGAATATCGCTCGCACCGCCACCGCTGGCGTTCGCACAGCCCTTGGCCGACGTGCGGCCGCCGCCATTGAACCCTCCGGCGACGCCACCGGGCTCACAGAGCACATTCGAGATTCCCACGCCGCCGACCGTGAAGTTGAGCACGTCGCCCGGCTGCACCGGCAGCACCGCAGTCGCCCGGCCGCCCCGACCGCCGACCATGTTGTTCCACTGCGTCGCGTCTCCACCCGCGGCCCCGAAGACGTCGGCCGTGATAGAGGTGACGCCGGTCGGCACGGTCCACTGCTCCGTCGCGCCGGTGAACGCGAATTCGCAGGTGGCGACGCCGGCGTCGACGGTGCACGCGGCATCCGCCTGAGCCGGCGCGGCAACCACGACCGGCAGTCCCAAGGTCGCAACGGCCACAGCCAACAGGGTTGCCCCGAGTTTCACACGCATACTCGAGAGCTTAAGCCGCAGACGGCCGCGTGCCTAGCAATCGGAATAACAATGCGTAGACAATCACGAGGAATCAGGTAGTTATTGCGCTGACCCCACGACCAGGTGCACCGCGTTGCCCCACGGATCCCACGCGGTGAGCGCATCATCACTGCGCTGGGACGTATAGCCGGCATCGGCCAGGCGATCCTCAACCGCATCGACCGCGGCCGCATCGGGCAGCGTGACCGTGAAGCCCGCGAGCCCCGTCGCGTTGGTGCGCGTCTCAGCGCCCTCGCTCTGCCACACATTCGTTGCCAGGTGATGGTGGTAGCCGCCCGCGGCGTAGAACAGCGCACCGTCGGCGCGCGACGTCACCGCGAAGCCGAGCGCGCCGGCGTAGAAGTCTTCGGCCTGCTGCAAGTCGCCGACCTTGAGGTGCACGTGCCCCATCGTCGCTGCATCGGGCGCGGCCTCGTCGATCGCGTCGGCGTCGGCGTCGGCGTCGGTGCCGAGGTGCTCGGTAATGAATTGGTTCGGGTCGAGCGCCTCCGACCCCATCTGCACCTCGCCGCCCTGCCACTTCCACTCGTCGCGAGGCCGGTCGACATACAGTTCGAGTCCATTGCCTTCGGGGTCGAGGAAGTAGAAGGCCTGGCTCACGGCATGGTCGGCCGAACCCTGGAACGTGTCGGGGGCGACCGTTGCGACGTTCAGAATGGTTGCGGCGAGCGCGGGCGCATCTGGATACAGAATTGCCGTGTGATAGAGCCCGGGGTCGGTGAGGGTAGATCCGGCTTCGCCCGAGTCGTCGGGCGTGAGGCGCAGGATCGGCTCGTCGAGGCCCAGCAGCACGCCGCCCCCAGTTGCTTCTTCGTCAGCGTCAGCTTCGTCATCGAGCACCCGCAGGCCGACCGCGTCGATGTAGTACTGCTGCACCTTTTCGAGATCGTGCACCGCGATCTCGACCACACCCATGTGCGTCTCGTCGGGCAGCGCGGCGACGGGTCGGGCGTCGCCTTGTGCGCTCGCCGACTGCGCGATCGCAATCCAGGTGATCGCACCGGCCGCGACCAATGCGGCGACGACGATGAGCGCAATGATGAGGGGCTTGCGAGAGCGGGCTGCAGAAGTGGCCATATCAAGTGGCAACTCTCACTCATCGACGCGCATTCCTGGGAAAGCCGGGTGAAGCGGCATCGAACAACCATGTGCGCCGTGCTTAACCGTTTATTCGGGTTGAGCACGGCGCACACGCTCGAGGGCAGCTCAGTGCCGGGTGCGTACGCGGGTGATGAACGCACCGGCACCGAGGAGCAGGAGCGCAGCGCCCGCGATCCAGGCCATCTCGCCGTTCGACGCGCCTGTCTGTGCGAGTCGGCTCTGCTGCGAGACCGTCGTCGCACCGGCAACCGAGGTACTCGCCGTTGCGGGGCCTCCGTTCGCTGCTGCGTCGGCCCCATCGGCCGCGGCCGTTGCGCCCGAATCGGCGTTGCCGCTCGCCGCCGCCCCAGCGTCGCTCTCCGCATCAGCATCGACCGCTGCAGCAACCGTGACCGTCAGCGTCGCGTCGCCCGTGATCCCATCTGCGTTAGTGACCCGATACGTCACTGAAGCGACACCAGCGAATCCGGCAGCCGGCGCGAACACGATCTGGCCGTTCGACACCTCGAAGGTTCCTTCGTCGGCGGTAACGAGCGACTGAGGATCACCCTGGACATCGACCAGCGTCAGAGTGTCGGGGTCGAGTGCGGGTTCCCCCGTCGCGCCGTCGTTGGCGAGCACATCAACGGTCACCGGGGTCTGCGCGGGTGTGCTGACCGCGTCGTCGACGAGCGTCGTGGGCCGCGCGGCCGCAACACTTTGCACGAAGGAGCCGTTGAAGGAGTGTGTCGCGCCCGCAGCGTAATCGATCGCCCACCCCGCCGAGATGTATCCCGGCGCCGTCGGCACCCAGCTCAGGCCGGAGGGATCAGCCACAACATCGCCTGAGACCGAAACGGGAACGGGCTGGCCGTCGAGTCCAACGATGGGCGTGTGCGAAGTGACACCCACGACCCCGTCTGGCACTGCAAAATACTGCCCGGTCGCGTCAATGAAGTGGCCGGGCTCGCTCGGATCCGCTGCCGCGACCGAGCTCAGCGGCGACAGGTCGCTAATCGAGTTCGAACCGAGGTACACCACGCTCAGCTTGGTGAGCGGCGCCAACGGAGCGATGTCCGTGACCCCGGATGACATCATGATCAGCGACGTCAGCTCGGTGAGACCGCTGAGCGGAGTCAGGTCTGCACCGTCAATGTTCGTCACCGAGAGCCACGTCAACTTGGTCAGACCGGAGACCGCCGAGAGATCGACGTTCGGGTTGTGCTGGAAGTCAAGGTCGGTCAGCTCCGTCAGGCCAGCGACCGCGCTGATGCCGCTGAGCTGGTTGAACCCCATGCTCAGATTCGTCAGCTGGGTGAGGCCTGCGAGCGATGAGACATCGGTCACCGCATTGTTCGAGAAGTGCAGCGTGCGCAGCCCAGTGAGGCTTGCGACCGGCGAGATGTCGGTGATGTTGTTCACGCTGAGCATCAACTCGGTCGTGCCCGTGAGCGCGTCGGCACCCGTAATGTCTGCGATGTCGCGGAAATTGCAGTTCAGCACCGGCAGGCTCGCCGCCTGGGCGTCGGTGATCGTGGATCCGGCCGGCTGCCCGAGAGCGTCATTGATGCAATCTGCGAAATGCGCATCAGGGAAGGTGACATCTACCGCGCTCGCGGGCGCCGCTCCAATCCCGAGCGCGGCGATGCATGCGCCGACGATAGCCGCACTCGAAGCGACACCTTTTGCCCGCCTCCGGGCGCCCTGATTCTGTTCCATGTGCGTCCATCCCGCTCGAATTACGTACTTAACATTCTGTATACTACGCTGAATATCTAAAATACTCCAGGGGGATGTCATGATCGATTACGCCGCGGTGGCCTCGGGGCTGCACTCAAAAGACACATTTCTCGCTTTGTGCGACGAACCACGCGTATTCGGAGCCAAGAAGCAAGCCGCGCGAGCAGCGGAGATCTGGGAGCGCGCAGAGCAACGCAGCGTTTTCGCGCATCGAGCACTCCGTGCCCCAGGCGGCACCGGAACCGGGCTCTTGGTGCACCTCATCTGGGACGCGGACTCCGATACCGCGAACGTCGGCGCGGCATTCACGGCGGTCACCAGCGCACTGCCCCCGTCTCTGACGAGGGCAGATGAAAAGGCGACCTACAAGCGCCGCGACAAGAAGCAGGGGGTGTTTTTCACCTGGCAGGATGTGCGATCGCAAGAGCTCAGCCAGTGGTTCTTCACCCGGTTCGGCGTGCACGCATTCGCCACGCAGCTCTTCAGCGAGAACGATTTGCACGAAGATCTCGCCATCGTCGCGGTCGTCGACGGCGTCGACCATATCTGGCTCGCTACCCACGAGTAAAGTGACGATCCCTTCACCTCGGGATACCTGCGGCGGCGGGTGACTCACCCCGCCGCCGCTCCCCGTTCTTACGGCATTACGAGAACGGCCTTCACCGCCTTGCCGCTTTGCGTGTCGGCGATCGCCTGCTCGATCTGGTCGAACGGGTACTGCGTGATCAACTGATCGAAGGGGAACTTGCCCGCAGCGTGCAGCGCCAGCATCTCAGGAATGAAGGTCTGCGGAACCGCATCGCCCTCGATCGCACCGACGAGCGTCTTGCCCGAGCCCGAGACGAGCCCGAGCGGAATCTCGACACCCGGCTTCGGCACACCGACCACAGCGATCTTCGCTCCGAATGCGGTTGCGCCCACGAGCTGCTCGACGACTGCCGGTACCGCGGTCGTGTCGACCGCGAAGTCAGCACCGACACCGCCGGTGATCTGCTGCACGAGTTCGACCGTGTTCTCGGTGCGGCTGTCGATCGTGTGCGTGGCTCCGAGTCGCTTCGCGAACTCGAGGCGTTCGGGCAGAATGTCGACGGCGATGATGGTGGTCGCCCCGGCGACGACCGCACCCATGATGGCGGAGAGCCCAACCGCGCCAGTTCCAGCCACGATCACTGAAGCGCCGGCAGGCACCTCAAGCGAGTTCAGTACAGTCCCTGCGCCCGTCTGCACGCCGCAGCCGAGCGGGCCGACGAGCTCGACGGGTGCGTCCGCAGGCAGCTTGACCGCGTTGCGGGCGTCGACAATTGCGTGCGTCGCGAACGACGACTGGCCGAAGAATGAGCCGTGCACCGTCGAGCCGTCGGCAGCGGTGAGTGTGGTCGATCCATCGGCGCGCACCCCGGCGATGTTCAGCGCCATGAAGTTGAGGCAGTAGGCCACCTTGCCGGTCACGCAGTTGCGGCAGTGCCCGCACGAGGCGAACGAGACTGCCACGCGATCGCCCACAGCGAGCCCGGTCACCCCGTCGCCGACCGCTTCGACGATGCCGGCGCCCTCATGCCCAAGCACGAACGGCAACGCGGCGGGAATGTGCCCGTGCTGCACCGCGAGGTCAGTGTGGCACAGACCGGTCGCGACGATCTTCACCAGAATCTCGGACGGTCGAATGTCGTCGAGGGTTACGTCCTCGAACACAAAGGGTCCGTCCACCTCGTGCAGTACCGCGGCGCGAGCGTTCGTAGTCATCAGGGTTTCCTTCCTGGGAGCCTCGGCTCCGGGGCACCCAAGCCTGATCGTATACCCACATCGGGATCACCCGGCGAAGCCTTGGAGCACTCACAGGGAGCAAGCAATGACCATCAGCGAGATCGCAGGTCGAGCTGCAGGATCGAGCCGCCCGGCGGCTCGTCGCGCAGCATCACCATGAATAGGTCAGCCTCATCCAGGTCATGGAGATCACTGAAGAGCAGAGTCGATCGTTCGATACGCGGGTCAACCGTTGCGATCACTTGCGCATCAGGATCAATGTCAGCGTAGACCGCTTCAAGATCAGCAAGACCCAAATGGCTACGGATCAAGAGCGCGCCGGCGTACTGCATGCCGTTGCCGGTTCCCGACAGTCGCTGCGCCGCCCACCCTGAATCGATGACCTCAGCGCCTGGAGGTACGGGCAACTGCTGCACCCGCGACTCGAGCTGCTGCGCTGCCGCGTTGTTCGCGGAGTGCACCCATACACCGGCACCCACGAGGGCGAGTAGCGGCAGCAGCACGATCACCGCGATGAGCGCGCCCGCGGGGATGCGTCGGGGCACACGGAGCGGCATCACCTCTCGGCGACCAGTGTGATTCGCATGCTCACCCATGCCGACGACAATAGCCGGGCAAGTTCAGGCGTGTTCCGGCACGAGGGCGGCGCGCGGTGGAAGAGTGACCACACCACCTAGGCTCGACGCATGCGTTCCCCGAGCTCCCCCGCCCTCGGCGTCGACATCCGCCTACTGCATCGAAACGACGCCGACGCGCTGGCCCGCGCGTACGTGCGCAATCGAGATCACCTGGCCCCCTGGGAGCCCACACGGTCTGAAGAGTTCTTCACCGCAGCCTGGCAACGGGAAGACATCGGTCAGCGCATCACTGCCAGCGAAGCCGGTACCGGCTTCAGTTTCGGACTCTTCTCGTCAGGGAAGATCGTGGGCCGATTCAATCTGGCCGGCGTCGTTCATGGTCCGTTCGAAAGCGCCGGGCTGGGCTACTGGGTCGACCAAGACTCAGAGGGGCGCGGGCTCGCCACAGCCACCGTGCGCGCGTTGCTCGACTGGGCACGCATCGAGCTCGGCTTGCATCGCATAGAGGCAAGCACGCTGGTGCACAATCTTGGATCGCAGCGCGTGCTCGCGAAAGCCGGGTTCGAGCAGATCGGGTACGCACCGAAGTACCTCAAGATTGCGGGAACCTGGCAGGATCACCATCTGTATCAAGCACTGCTGCACTGATCGGGTGCGCCGCGTCAGCCGGCGAGCGCGAGATGCAAGATGGGGTACGGCTTCCCTTCCCCGTCGACATCACTGCGACCCACCTGCATGAACCCCTGGCTCAGATAGAACGCTGTCGCGCCCGGATTCTGCTCGTTCACGTCGACCGCGGTGATGCCGTACCGAGTGATCGACTCCGCAAGCAGGGCGCTGCCGACCCCCTGGCCTCGGCACTCATCGGCGACGAAGAGCATCTCGAGGTTGCCGTCGAGCACTCCGGCGAAACCGACCGCCTGACCGTCGCGCTCTGTGACGAGCAGCGTGACCGCGGGAAAGTACGCGGTCGCCAGCCTGCCTTCGATGCTCGCGAAGTCAGACTCGGCGAGAAAGTCGTGCGTCGCCCGAACGGCGCTGCGCCAGATCTCGACGAGCCGCGGGTATTCGACCGAGCCGTGGCTCGGACGAATGATGAGGGGTGAGGGGCGCGAAGACATGTCGGTGCAAGTGTAGGCCGACCGCCCGCGCCCGATCAGGGGATCGGCACCCCGCGATCCTGCCCCACCCGCTTCATCACGAGGGTCGATTGCAGCCGCTGCACGCCCGGCAGCCCGGTGAGCACCGTGTCGTACAGCTCCTGATATGCCGCGAGGTCGGTGGTGAGCACGCGCAGAATGTAGTCGGGCTCACCGAAGAGTCGCTGCACCTCGACGACGCTCGGAATCTCGACCACTGCGGCCTCGAACGCCGTGATCACGTCGATCGAGGTGACACCGATCGTCACAAAGATCACGGACTCGAACCCCAGGCCGACCGCCTGAGGCGAGACCACCGCGCGATAGCGCTCGATGACTCCGGATCGCTCCAGCTCTTTCACCCGGCGATGGCACGACGAGAGACTCAGGCCGACCTGCTCGGCGAGCTCGGTGGCGCTCACCCGCCCCGATTCTTGCAGTCGTGACAGAATCTCGCGATCCAACGCATCCATGCGGTTGATTCTTGCAGATCGGCCCGCAAACGACTCAGAAAACGGAAGCACATTTCCCCAAGAAGGCCGTAATCTCTGAGCGTCAAAGGAGGACGGTGCCATGGATTGGACGCTGGCGGGGCAGTTCTGGATCATCGCTGCGGCACTCGCCGTCACCCCGGGGCCCGATTGGGCGTTCGTGATCTCGGCCGGCGCCCGACGCCAGCACCCCGCACCCGCGGTGCTCGGGCTGCTCAGCGGATATGTACTCGTCATCGGCGTCGTGGCGGTCGGAGCCGGTGCCGTCGTCACCGCTTTCCCGCTCGCACTCACCGCCCTCACCGTGGCCGGCGGCGCCTTCCTCGTCTACCTCGGCGTCACCACCCTCATGCGACCGGCTGCCCCGCTCGACGTCACCGGGGAGCCGCTGCACACCGGCGGCTTGCAGCAGTACTTGCGCGGCGCCGGTGTGAGCGGCATCAACCCTAAAGGCGTCATGCTGCTGCTCGCCCTGCTGCCGCAGTTCACTGGGCCAGGCGGTGAGTGGTCGCAGCCGATGCAGATGCTCGCGCTCGGCGGGCTCCATCTGCTCAACTGCGCAGTTGTCTACACCGTCGTCGCAACGGTGTCGGGTCGCGTGCTCGGCGGGCGCCCACGGGCGGGATCGATCGTCAGCCGCATCACCGGCGTGATGATGATCGGCGTGGGCTTGCTGCTGCTCGCCGAGCAGATCGCACCACTGATCTGAGCGCACGCGGCGGCGGCTCGTAAGCTGATGGGGTGACCGATTCGACGCCCGCATCGCCCGCCGTCGCCTCCGTGCCGAGCGCCGTCGCCTGGCGCGATGCACTGCGCAGCGGCGAGATCTCGGCGCGCGACGCTGTCACCGAGGTGCTGCAGCGGGCAGAAGTGGCGAGCGGTCTGGGCGCATTCGTTGCGGTGGATCGCGAGCTCGCTCTCGCACAGGCCGCGATGGCCGACGCGGGTTTCGCGAGCCTCGCTCCCGACCAACGCGCCGAGGCGCTGCCCCGGCTCCACGGCCTGCCGACCGCGTTCAAGGATCTGACCGATGTCGCCGGCTTCGTCACCACCCGTGGCAGCGCCGCGCTGCCGCACGCTCGGGCAGCCAACGACGCCCCCGGAGTCGCGGTGCTGCGGCGGGCGGGCGCAATCCCGATCGGCAAGACCCAGGTGCCCGAGCTCGGGCTGACCGGCTACTCCGAAAACGTCATCGCCCCGCCGGCTCGCAACCCGCTCGATTCCGAGCGCACCGCGGGCGGATCATCAGGCGGCAGTGCGGCGGCGGTCGCCGCGGGTGTATTGCCGGTCGCGCCGGGGAGTGACGGGGGCGGGTCGATCCGCATCCCCGCGCTCGCCTGCGGACTCGTCGGCCTGAAACCCGGTTTGGGCGCCGTGCCGAGCGACCTCGACGGTGGCGCCTTGGCCAATGGCAGCTTGCACGATGAATTCGGTGCTCCGCGCCTCGCCGTCACCGGGCCCCTCGCGCGTGACGCGGCCGACGCGGCGCTGCTCTTCGATGCGCAGCGCGGTGCGACGGGCGAACCAGCACTGGCAGCGGTGCGCGCTGCGGGCAGCGTGACCGGGCTACGCATCGGCGCGAGCACGGTCTCGCCGTTCGCACCGGTCTACCCCATCGTGCTCTCGGCGGAGGCTCAGCAAGCCTTCGTTTCGGCGATCACGCAGCTTTCAGCGCGCGGTCACAAGGTCGAAGACGCTGCCTTTGCATACGACCCCGGGTACCCCGACGCATTCACGACGTCATGGACGGCGGGGCTGTCACGACTCGAACTGGATGACGCGGCAGTGGATCGCCTTATGCCACTCACCCGCACGTTCCGTGAGCGGGCACTCGCGCGCAGCGACGACACACACCGGGCTGCAAGATCGCGCCTGCGCGAATTCGCATCCGACGTGCGCGCACAGTGGGGCGCCTACGATGCAGTACTCACCCCCGGGCTCGCGATGCTGCCCCCACGCGTCGGCGCGTTCACCGCGCAAGACGCCGACGGCGACTACCGACTGCAGTGCGAGTGGGCGCCGTACACGTCGATGGTCAACGTGTCGGGGCTGCCCGCGGTGGCCGTGCCGATCGTGCGGCTGCCGTCTGGCCACTCAATGGGGGTGCAGCTCATCGGGCGCACCGGGTCAGAGGCGCTGCTGCTGCAGCTCGCAGCGCAGCTCATGGAGCGGTAGCGGTCGCACCGCCTCGATCAGCGTGCAATGGGCGACTCTGACGCCACCACATCGCGGGTCATCGGAATTGCACCCATGATGTGCGGAAAGCCCTCGTGCCATTCCACGTCGACGCCCGCTGCGGCGAGCGCGTCGAGCCGAATCGCGATGTCGAGCAGCGGCAGCGAGATGTCGGCGTAGCGAGAGGCCAGCACCTGCGGCACCTGCTCGGCGGTTGCGGCGTGAATGAACCCGGCGTCGTCGAGGTGCGTGCCCCGCGTCGCCACCTCGTACTCGCCGAAACCACGGCTCATCTCCCAGTCGTCTGCGATCGCGATGTGGTGAATCAGGTCGGTCATCTTCTCGTCTCCTCGCTAATGAAACGGTTTCGTAGCATTCACGAGTAGACTACTCCCATGGAGTCAAAACGTGGGCGACCGACAGCGGCCGACAGCGCCGAGCGCAGCGTGCGCATCGCCGCAGTGGTCGCGCAGCTACTCACGAGCGACGGATTCGATGCCCTCACGTTCGACCGGGTCGCGGTCGAGGCCCGCGTAGCCAAGCGCACGCTCTACCGCGACTACGTCGACCGCGGTGGGCTGGTGCGCGCGGCGGTGCGGCGACTGCACGATGGGGCGGGGGAGTCGGGGCCGGGCGATCCGGCACACACCCCAGCCGCTGCGCGAATATGCGACCACTCTCGTCACGACCCTGCTGAGCGATGAGGCGATCGGGGTGCACCGCGCCGTGATCGCTGCGGCGACGCGATACCCGGAGGTTGCCACAGCCTTCTACACCGAAGGGCCGCAGCGGTCGATCGACGAGCTGGCGGCGCTGCTCGAGTCGACGCCGAACGCGACTTCGGGCTTGAGCGACCACCCGGCGAGGCCATCGGCCGAACTCCTCTTCTCTGCGCTCACCGGCGAAGCGCACCGACGGCGCCTGCTCGGCCTGACCGAAGCGCCCGACGGCCCTGGCGTCGCACTGCACGTCGACAGCACACTGGCAGGCCTGGGCTTCAAGCCAGACGGTTCGCTCGCCTGAGTTTCATTGCGAACGGGCTTGTACCCTCACCGCAATCCACACGTGTCGACAGCCACCGTGCAGCCGCACGCTCAGTAATAAAACTGCTTCGAAACGACCAGTAACCGCCGATCGGGGTCGGCGGTCTGCAGCGTTGAAAACGTGACGCCGTTTCCGGTGAACGTGCCCTCCAAGCTTTCTCCGCCGAGTCCGGCGATGACCTGCGACTTCTTCGAGAATTCATCAGGGCTTCCCGGCTCGAGGCCATCGACGGTCGCGTAGGCATCCGAGGCTGACAGCGAGAAGACTGCAAACCCGAATGCCGCGGTCTGCAACGCGTTCATATTCGACCGCGTATGCAGCAGCTCGGCGCCACCTGGCAACCTCACTGACGCTTCCTGCTCGATGTAGTCGACAACTGTGTCACGCGAGTCGCACGCCAATCCACGCGGATCAATGCACGATGTGATGACCGGAGATGCCTGCGTGGGTGGCGGAGTACGTAGGAGCGCGACGGCGACCGCAAGGAGCGCAGTGAGCACGACTGCCCCGAGCACGCAGATTGCCGCACGCCGAGCCAAGCGCGCGCGAATCTCCATATACACACCGTACGCGGCCCTACTGCGCGCGCACCGCGGAGCCCCGTGGAGCCGACGCGCAGTTCGCACATAGCCTGCGCATTGCATCGGCGCCCACACTCGAATCATGACCCGCCCAGCGATCCCGGATTCCGCGGCAGAAACCGACCGCACCACCCCTTCCTTCCCGACCCCCGCGCCCCCCACCGCGGCGGTCGAGCACACGGTCGATCGGTCTCGCCTCGGGGAAACGTTCGCGGGCACCTCCGTAAGCCGCCGGCGCTGGCTTTCCCCCTTGCGCGCCGGCGTCGCAGCTCTCGGCATCGCCATCCTCGCCTTCGGCGGCGGATTCGGCACCGCGTATGCGGTCAACGCGGCCAGCGCGCCTCCCCAGCCGCCGGCCGTGCAGCTCGAGATGCCCGAGGGCCTCATGGGATCGCCGGGCGGGTCATCCACCGACAGCTAAGCGACGTCGAGCGGATCCCCCATCAGCTCACGTGCGCGCTCGAGCAGCGCAATGGTCTCGACCGTGCGGTCGAGCGGGCGGAGCGGTGACTCAGTGAGCCCGGCGTCGAGGCATCGAGCCACCTCAAGCGCCTCCCAGAACAACTGGGTGTGCGCGAGCGGTTCCTCGTGCCACCGCAGCACCTCGCCATCGTGGAAGCGCACCTCGACCGGGCCGGGCTGGTAGAACGGCGCATCGAGCACGAGGGTCGCTTCGGTACCGGCGATGTATGCGGTGGTGGGCGTATCCGCCAGCATGGAGGCGCTGACGGTGGCGAGGCGATCCTGCGCGTCACCGAGCAACGCATGGAACGCGCCGACGGCACCCGGAGCCTCGACCCCCGGCACGACCTGGCGCCGGCCGTGAGCCGCACGCACCTCGAGCCCCCGAATGATCTCGTTCGCGAACATCAACGTGTACGAGCCGATGTCATTCATGACGCCGCCGCCCTGCGCGGGGTCCATGGCGCGGTGGTGGTCGACGAGCCGCTCGCCGAGGTTGGCGTGCACCTCGACGATCTCGCCGAGCAGACCGGCCTCGAGCACCTGGCGCACGACTGAGAAGCGCGGCAGTGCGAGCGTCCAGACGGCCTCCATCGCAAAGACACGGCGGGATCGCGCGAGCTCGACCAGCCGATCGACATCGGCGAGGCGCGGTGCCATCGGCTTCTCCACGAGTACGGGCTTGCCTGCCTCGATCGCGAGACTCGCGTGCGCGACGTGGTCGAGGTGCCCGGTCGCGACGTACACGACGTCGACATCACTCGCCACGAGTTCCTCGTACGAGCCGTAGGCGTGCGCGATGCCGTACTGGTCGGCGAACTGCTGGGCGCGGTCGAGCGTGCGCGATCCGACCGCCACAACCTGTTGCACGGTCGACGCCTGCAGCGCCTCGACGAACTTCGACGCGATCCATCCGGTGCCGAGGATCGCCCAGCGCTTCGGCGCCACCGCGCGCGGATCGGGCACGTTCGGCTGCGGCAGCACACGCCCGGCTGCGTGGCTCATGCGCCGGCCTCCACACGCACGAACGCGCCGCCCGAGTGCATCGAGGCGACGGCGGCCGCAGCGACGCGGGTCGCCTGCGCACCGTCTTCGACCGTCGCGAGCGTGGGCGCGCGGCCCTCGTTCAGCGCCGTCACCCACTCCTGCAGCTCGAGGCGGTACGCCTCGGCGTAGCGCGGGCGGAAGTCGACCGGAATACCCGTGCTCGCCGCCAGGTTCGAGAACGACTGCACGCGATGCGGCTCGGTGATCGAGACCGCACCCGTCTCGCACAGCACCTCGGAGCGCATGTCATAGCCGTAGCGCGCGTTGAGCGAGTTCTCGACGGTCGACAGTGCGCCATCGGCGGTGCGCAGCAGCAGGAAGAACGGCTCGCGTAGGCCGCCGCTCGTCGAGCTCGGGGTCTCGGGCGCATGCCACGACACCTCGGTGACGGGTGAGCCGAGCAGCCACGGCACGATGTCGAGGTCGTGGATCGCCGAGTTGTAGATCACGGTCTCGTCGGTCGCACCGGGCCCGGTCGTGACGCCGCGGCCGATCGAGTGCACCATGACAGGGCGCCCGTGCACGCCCGAGTCGACCTCGCGCTTCTGCTCGACGTACCCGGGATCGAAGCGGCGCATGAAGCCCTGGTGCACTAGCGGCGTACCCTCGCCCACGGCGGCGCGGTGCGCGGCGATCACGCGATCCGCGTCTTCAACCGAATACGACAGCGGCTTCTCGCACAGCGTCGGCTTGCCCGCCGCGATGCACGCGAGGGTCTGCTCGGCGTGCAAGAAATCGGGCGACGCGATGAGCACGGCCTCGACCTCGTCGGCGGTGATCAGCTCGAGCGGGTCGGTGTACGCGACCGCGCCCGGGATCGCCGCGACGACGGCCCCCGCGCGCTCGGCATCGGGGTCGGCGACGGCCACGACGGTCGCCCCCGAGACCTGTTCGTGCAGCAGCTGGGCATGGAAGGCGCCCATCACGCCCGTGCCGATGATGCCGATCTTCATGGTGCTCCTCTGGTGAGTGTGGGGTAATGCTGCAGTGTTCAGTGCCGGTCTGGGCCCTGGCGGTTACCGGTCGTTACTGGTCGTAGGCGCCGGGCACGTTCTGATCCCAGTCGATGATCGACCCGGTGACCACGCCGCTGCGCGAGCTGAGCAGGAAGACGATCGCGTCGGCGATCTCGTCGGGCTGGCCGAGCTTGCCCATCGGCTGCGCGGCCTCCGCCTGCTCGAGCCAGGTGCTGTCGGCGTCGTGGAACGTCTGCTGCGTCACGGCCTCGCCGGGCGTCGCCGTCCAGCCGATGTTGAGCCCGTTGATGCGAATGCGGTCGAAGCGGTGCGCGAACGCCGCGTTCTTGGTGAGCCCCGCGAGCCCCGCCTTCGAGGCGACGTAGGGGGCGAGGTAGGGCTGCCCACCGTGCATCGACATCGAGATGACGTTGAGGATCGTGCCCGGAGCCTTGCGGCTGCGCATGTCGGCCACCGCGCCCTGCATCGTCATGAACGGCACGGTGATGTTGAGGTGCAGGTGCTCGTCGAGCAGCTCGCGGGTGGTGTCGAGCAGCGTGCCGCGGCTGGTCGCACCGGCGGCATTGACGAGGCTATCGATGCGGCCGAAGCGGGCGATGGTGTCTGCGACGGCGCGCTCGGCCTCACCGGGCACGCTGAGGTCGGCGATGATCGCGATCGCGTCGAAGCCCGCGGTGCCGGCCACTGCGCCCTGCGTGCGAATCGCTTCGAGCGCGACCTCCGCCTTCTCGGCGATGCGGCCAACGATCGCGACGCCGGTCGCGCCCTCGCGTGCGGCCGCCTCGGCGACGGCACGGCCGAGGCCCTGTGTGCCGCCGGTGACGAGCAGAATCTTGTCTGCGAGCAACTGCTGCATGGTGGTGGTCCCCCTGGGTGTCGGTGTGGTCAGTCGGCGCTGTGCGACTCAGTCGGTGAGCGCGCCGGGGCGCAGCGGCAGACCGGTCGCCGTGTAGATGTCATCGATGAGCGCCATCGTGCGACGAGACCGCTCGAGACCTCGGGCATCGCGTTCACCGCTGCGCACGGCCGCGCGGATGCGCTGGAGCTGGTAGGTGTACGACGACACCGAGCCGAGTTGCTCGACGCGCTCTTCGACACCGGCGCCGGTGGTCGTGCGCACGATGAGTCGCCCGTCTTCTTGCGGTTTCACGAAGTTCGGCAGCACGACCTCGCCGAGGCTTCCGCTGACACGCAGACCGAAGTTCCAATCGGACTCCATGCTCGTGTGAATCGTCGCCGGCACGTCGCCGAGACGCAACTCTGCGACGACCGTGGCATCCAGCCGCGGGTCCGGGGCGTACGTCTCCGTTCGCGCGCCTGCGAGCGTGAGCTCCGGGCCGACCGGCAGCCCGGCCCCACCCAACGTATCGCCGAGCAGCAACAGTGCATTGATCGCGTAGCAGCCGAGATCCATGAGCGTGCCGCCGGCGAGGTCGAAGTTCCAGCGCGGGTCGTCGGCTCCGGGATCAGGCATGTCCATGTGCACGTCGATGGCCCGCACCTCGCCGATCGCGCCTGAGCGCACAAGGTCGATCAGTCGGTGCACCCCCGGGTGGTCGGCGTAGTGAAAGGCCTCCCAGGCCCAACCGGCAGAGCCCTCGAGCCGCGCTGCGACTCGATCGAACTCGGCGAGATTCGCCGCGAACGGCTTCTCGACGAGCACGTTGCGTCCGGCGTCGAGCGCACGCGCGGTCCACTCGGCGTGGAGCCCGTTGGGCAGGCCGATATAGATCAGGTCGAGACTGTCATCGGCGATGACCTGCTCGTAGGTGTCGGTGGCCGCTGTGAACCCCTTCTCAGCCGCGTACCGCTGGGCGCGCTCGGGATCCCGCGCTGCGACCACGGCCAACTCGTCACCGGTTTCGCCGGCCGCCTCGATGATCGAGAGATCGGCGATGCGCGAGGCACCAAGCGCGCCGATACGCAGCGGCCGCGCCGCATCGTGCGATTCGGGGGCGGTCATGCCGAGCCCTCCGCAGCCTCGCCGAAGGCGGCGCGCACGAACGCGACGCTGCGGCGCGCATTGTCGAGCGCTCGAGCCGCATCGTCGTCGTTCTCGACCACCGTGTCTTGCTCGAGCACGTACCAGCCGTCGTACCCGGCACCCTGCAGCGCCGAGAGGATCTCGCCGATGCGCGCATCGCCGTCGCCGAGCGCCTGATACATGCCCTGGCGCACGCCCTCGCGGTAATCGATCTCACCGGCGCGCACGCGGGCGGCGATGCTCAAGTTCACATCCTTCAAGTGCGCGTGCACGATGCGAGGGGCGTGCTGCTGCACGAATGCGACCGGATCGCCACCGCCGAGCGTGTAGTGCCCGGTGTCGAGGCAGAGCCCGATGCGCGAGCCCGCGACCACGCGCTCGACGGCCTCGGGAGCTTCGACCACGGTGCCGAGGTGCGGGTGCAGCGTCGCGACGACGCCGACCGCGGCGGCCGCATCGAGCGCGCGGTCGAGATTCGCAAGCAGCGTCTGCCACTCGGCATCGCTCAGCTCGGCCGCACCGTCGTACCCCTCCGCTCCCGTCACCGCTGAGAGCACCAGCGTGGATGCCCCGGCGGCGACGTACGCTTCGAGTTCGCGCTCGATGGCGGGCAGCGGATCCTGCGCGGCATCGTGCAGCACCACCGGGAAGAACCCGCCCACGGCCGCGAGCCCGGCAGCAGCCAGGGCCTCGGCCCGATCGGCGGGCGCGTCGGGCAGGAAGCCCTCGGGGCCGAACTCGGTTGCCGTAATGCCGAGCGACACCATCTCGCCGAGCACGCGTTCGCGCCCCAGCTGCAGGCCCCAATTCGGAACCTCGATGACCCCCCAGCTGATTGGGGCGGATGCGATGCGTGCGGTCATGGGCGACTCCTTCGTCGATTCAAATGGTGGTGTTGGAGGTGATCGAGCGCTTCGGCTCAGGCGCCGGCGGCCGTGGTGCCGGCGACGGGTGCGCTGGACTCCCAGGCGCGCGACTCGGCCGAGCGCTCGGCCGCGGTGACGACCTGCGCCGCCGACAGCGCGTCTTGGATGTTCGAGTTCAGCGCCTCGCGGCCGAGCACGGCCTGCAAGAACTTCTTGGCCTCGACGACTTTCAGGTCGTCGTAGCCCATCGAGGTGCCGGAACCGGGCTGGAAGCGACCGAAGTCGCCCATGCCGGGGCGCGCCATGACGCGGGTGTACCCCTGGTTCTCTGCGCCGAGGCCGCCCGAGAGGTGCAGCTCGTTCATGCGCTCGAAGTCCCAGTGCGCCGAGCCCTCGGTGCCGTAGACCTCGATGCCGTAGCTGGCGCGCGGGCCCACCGAGACGCGCGAAGCCTCGAGCGTGCCGACGGCGCCGGCCGCAGCCGCATCGTCTGAAAGACGCACGAGCATGCCGGCGTAGTCCTCGTTCTCGACCGGCTTCATCACCCCGTCCTCGATCACCGCGAAGTGCGTTCCGGTGCCCATGGGCAGCTCAGGGCGCTCGGTGTAGACGGTCGACGTGACCGCGCTGACCTCGCCGATCGGGCCGAGCGTGTACTGCACGAGGTCGACGAGGTGGCCCATGAGATCGCCCAGCACGCCGTTGCCGGCGAGGCCGCGCACGAAGCGCCACGAGAGGGCGCCGCGGGGGTCGGACGAGTAGTCGGCAAACATCTGGCCGCGCACGTTCGTGATGCGGCCAAGCTTGCCCTCGAGCACCAGTTCGCGGAGGTACTCGATGGCGGGCGCGTGGCGGTAGTTGAAGCCGATCGAGCTGACGACGCCCGCGTCTGCGGCTGCCTCGGCCACCTCGCGGGTCTCGTGCTCGCCGCGGCCGACGGGCTTCTCGATCCAGAAGTGCTTGCCGGCCTTTGCCGCTGCGATGCCGATTTCGGCGTGCAAGAAGTTGGGCGCGCAGATCGATACGACGTCGACCTCGGGGTCGTTCAAGACCTCGTGGTAGTCGGCCGAGGCGCGCTCGTAGCCGAGCACCTGCACGGCCTCTTCAGCGCGGGCGGGCGCCGGATCGGCGGCGTGCACTAGACGCGGCTTGATGCCCAGGTCAGCGTAGGCGTACTTCAGGTTGGCGTACGCGCGGCTGTGCAGCTGGCCCATCCACCCGACGCTGATGAGGCCGACGCCGATTTCGGTCGTGCCGTCTGCAAGAGTCCGCATAGTCGTTCGCTTCCGTCTTCATGGTGCTGAGCACCGTTGCTCGATGTCTGATGTGTTGCTCACAACGTGGCCCCTCTCGAATTCGCCCGGAAATCCGCGCGGAATCCAATGGAAATGGACCGGTCCAAATTGTACGTACATGGGAGAACGGATGTCAATGCGGCGCGCGGCCGATCCTGCGCCTTGCCCGCCGACCGCGCTCGTCAGCCGGCCCAGACTATGGCTCGCTCCGCCCCGCCCCATCGTGAGCGTGGGACGAAACCGTGAGTGTGAGGCGAGACCGTGAGTGTGAGGCGAAACCGTGAGTGTGAGGCGAAATCCGGCTCACATTCACGCATAACCCTCACACTCACGCCGGACCGACCGAATCGTTCAACGTGCCAGCGACACGCCCCGCAGCACGAACACCAGCAGGCCAAGCCCCGCGAGCACGAGCGTGCCGACCGGCAGCCATGCTGCGCCGAATCCGGCAAGCAGGCCGGCACCGGCGAGCGAGCCGATGAAGCTGCCGAGGTTCGCGGTGCCCGACGGCATCGACGAGGCGAGGCGCGGAAAGCGCCGCAGCTCGTCGAGGAACAGCACCTGCGCGGCCGGGCTGCCCCCACCCAGCAGCACGCCGATGAGCAGCACACCCGCAGCTGCCCCGACCGCGCCGACCCCGGGCACCAGCAGCAGGGCTCCACCGGCGACGCCGATCAGCGCCACGGCGAGGAAGGTGGGGGCGGCCGCGCGATCCGCCACCCACCCGGCCCCGAAGTTGCCGAGGTTCATACCGACACCGAATGCCAGCATCGCGAGCGCTGGGGTCAGGATCACCCGATCGCCCTGCACCTCGGCGACCACCGGTGCAACGTACGTCACTACGGCGAATCCACCCGACGCGACAAGCACCGCCGCGGTCGCGGTGAACCACAACCGGCGACCGCCGAATCGTCTCCCACCCACCGAAGCGCCCGATCCACCCGCGGCGAGCGGCGCCGGCGCGAGCGGCACGATCAGCAGTGCGACCACCGGCACCCCGAACAGCACGGCGCACGCCCCGATCACGAGTCGCCACGACGCGAACTCGCCGAACGCCGTCAGCACGGGCACCCCGAGCAGGGTCGCCACCGCGAGCCCACCGTGCACAATCGCGGCGCCCCGCCCGTACTTCTGCGACCCGAGCAGGTGCGCCGTCGCCATCGCCCCGACACCGATGAAGCTCGCATGGGTGAGCGCAGCGAGAAAGCGCAGCACCAGCGCGATGCCGAGCGTCGGGGCGAGAGCGGTGAGCACGGTCCAGAACAGCATGCTGCCGGCACAGGCGAGCAGCGCACCGCGCTCCGAGAGTCGCCGAATGAGCAGCGGAGTCACCAGCATGCCGACGACCACGCCGAGTGCGTACGCCGACGCGAGCCCGCCGGTCGCCCCGAGCGACGCATCCGGGTGCTCGGCGAATGTCTCAGGCAGCAGGTCGCTCGCGATGCGCGGCAACAGGCCCATCACGATGAATTCGCTGACACCGATCCCGAACCCGCCGCTCACCAGCGCGGCGATCAGCACCACGGCCCCGATACGACCGGGCCCGCTCACACGGTTCGCGTGCATTCGCGACTCCTCACTTCGGCATTTCCGACCGCGGGCCGCGGGCCGCCGCCTGCACCATGAGTACCCCCTTATACACCGAGTGACCGCCCCAAGAATGTCTCGGGGCGGTCACTCGTGATGAGCGCGGTCACTCGGAAGTGCGGCTCAGCGGTGTTACGCGGTATAGCTCAGCGGCGCGTTCCGCCATCACCCTCGTCGTCTTCGTCATCCTCGTACTCGCCGGGGATCACGCTGACGGCTTCCGTGACGCTCACCCGGCCAACTCCGGCTGCGGAGTCTTCCTGGATCTCGTCGCGGATGGTGCGCACGGTATCGGTCGAGGTGCCGACGTTGCGCAGCTCGTGCACGAGCTGCTCGAGCTCGGCGCCACCGGCCATCAGACCGGTCAGCTCTTCGAGCGTGATGTCTGACTTCTCGTGGTAGCCGATGCTCTGGCCGCGCTTCAGCAGCAGGAATCGGTCACCGACCGGGTACGCGTGGTGCGGGTTGTGCGTGATGAAGATCACGCCGAGACCGCGGTCGCGCGCCTGGATGATGTAGCGGAGCACGACACCCGACTGCTTCACGCCGAGGGCGGCGGTCGGCTCATCGAGAATCAGCACCTTCGCGCCGAAGTACACCGCGCGAGCAATGGCGACGCACTGACGCTCACCACCTGAGAGGGTGCCGATCGGCTGGTCGACGTCGCGCAGATCGATGCCCATGTCGAGCAGCTCCTGCTTCGCCGTCTTCCGCATGAAGTCGACGTCGAGGCGCTTGAACGGCCCCCACCCCTTCGTCTGCTCGGAGCCGAGGAAGAAGTTGCGCCACACCGGCATGAGCGGTGCGACCGCGAGATCCTGGTACACCGTGGCGATGCCGCGGTTCAGGGCCTCGCGCGGCGAGTTGAACTTCACCGGGTCGCCCTCGACGAGGTACTCACCGGCGGTGTGCTGATGCAGGCCGGCGATGATCTTGATGAGCGTGGACTTGCCGGCGCCGTTGTCGCCGAGCACGCACATCACCTCGCCCGAGCCCACCTTGAGGCTGACATCGCGCAGGGCGATGATGTTGCCGTATCGCTTCTCGGCGTCACGGAGCTCGACGAGCGGGCCCGTGACCTGCGACGGCGCTACTGCCGTCTCGGTTGCTGTGGCGTTCACTTTTTCCCTCCTCGGGCGGCTCGACGCTGCAGGGTGAAGTTCAGCACGGTCGCGCCCAGAAGCATTGCACCGAGGAAGAACTTCAGCCAGTCCGGGTTCCACTCGGCGTACACGACACCCTTGAGAGCCATGCCGTAGATGAGTGCGCCGATCGCGCCGCCGATCGCCGAACCGTAGCCGCCGGTCATGAGGCAGCCGCCGACGACGGCCGCGATGATGTAGAGGAACTCGTTGCCGATGCCCTCACCCGACTGCACCGTCTTGAAGGCGAAGAGCTGGTGCATGCCCAGCAGCCACGCGCAGAAGCTGACGCCCATGTAGAGGCCGATCTTCGTCTTCACGACGGGCACGCCCACGGCGCGTGCCGCATCCGGGGCGCCGCCCGAGGAGAAGATCCAGTTACCCACGCGAGTGCGCTGCAGAATCCAGGTCGCCATGAGCACGAGGATGATCCAGTAGAACACCGTGATCTTGACGTTGACGCCGAAGACCGGAATGTCTGAAGCGAAGACCGCCTCTGCCGAGGCGAACCCGGGCCACTCGGCGATCGACGGAGCGGCGACGCCGCCCGTCAACGCGCGAGTGACACCGAGGTTCAACCCCGTCAGCATGAAGAAGGTCGCCAGAGTGATGATGAAGCTCGAGAGCTTCGTCTTCGTCAACAGCCACCCGTTCAGCAAACCGACCAGCAGCGAGAACACGAGGCCGACAATCGCACCGACCCAGACGTTCCCCCCGAACCAGTACATGAACAGGGACGAGGAGAGCGCTGCCGAGATGACGCCGACACCTGCCGACAGGTCGACCTCGCCGCCGATCATCAGGAGCGATACGCCCACCGCCATGATGCCGACCGTGGACGCTCCGTAGAGGATCGTCGCGATCGAGCTGGGCTGGGTGAACTGCGGAGCGACGACGGCGAACATGATCGCGAGGACCAGTGCGGCTGCGGTGGCGCCCGCCTCGGGCTTGGTGAAGAACCTGGTGAACAGGTTGCCCGAGGCGACGCGCTCGTCGAATTTAGGAGCTGTTGCTGTACTCATGGATACGACCTTCCGGTTCGACCCTTTCGTTACTCTGCGGCCTCGTCGTCGCCGCCCTCGAACTGGGCTGCGACGCTCGATGCGTTGTCTGCGTTGATGACGGTCGGTCCGGTCAGCACGGCCTGGCCGCCACCGAGCACGTAACCGCCCTCCTTGTAGAGGCGCACGGCCTCGACCGAGGAGTAGCCCTGCACAAATGGCTGCTGGTCGATACCGAAGAGGATCGTGCCATCGTTGATGCCCTTGTAGACGTCAGCGTTCAGGTCGGTGGTGGCGAGCGTTGCGCTCGATCCGGCGTCCTTGATCGAATCCAGCGCGGTCATCGCGAAGGGAGCACCGAGGGTGAGCACGGCGTCGATGTCCTTGTTGGTCTGCAGCTTCGACGTGATGGTCGACGCGACGTTCGTCATGTCGGTGCCCTGCACGTACAGCACCTCAGAGGTGCCCTCGAAGGTGTCGGCGAGGCCCTCGCAGCGAGCTTCGAGGCCGACGTGGCCCTGCTCCTGGATGACACAGATGGCCTTCTTCAGACCCGCTTCGTTGAACTGCTCGCCCGCGGCCTGACCGGCGATGAACTCGTTCTGGCCGAAGTGGGCCAGCACGCCCAGATCCTTGTAGTCGTTCTCACCGGCGTTGATGCTGAAGACTGGAATGCCCGCGTCAACGGCCTTCTTGACCTCGCCGGCCATGGCGTCCGCCTTGGCCAGCGTGACGACGATGCCGTCGACCTTCTGGTCGACTGCCTGCTGCACGAGCTGCGCCTGGCGAGCTCCGTCAGGATCCGAGCTGTAGAGCAGCTCGACGTTGTTGCGCTCTGCCGCGTTCTCGGCGCCGGCGCGGATCGTGTCCCAGAAGGTGTCGCCCGGAGCTGCGTGGGTGATGAGGGCGACCTTGATCTCGTCCTCTTCCACACCGCCGCCACCCGCTGCGGCGCCGCCCGCTCCTGCCGGCGATCCGCAGGCTGCGAGCATGAGGGCGCCCGCCGCTGCGATACCGGCAAGTCCGAACTTCGACCAACGCCCGAAACGTGATTTCAACATAGTTTCACTCCATCGTGTTATTGAACTAATGTCGTTACAAAGCTGATGCTTTGCGATTACAGTACCGTAACTTCCGCATTCAAGCATCACTTGCGGTAAAGGTTGGATAACGACCTGCAAGGGTGTCCCCCACAGCCTCCGCCGCCATCCGCACCGTGGCGCGCAGTGCGGCCGCGGAAAATCCAGAGGTGTGCGGACTCAGCAGCACGTCGGTGCGCCCGGCGAGCGGGTGATCCCGCACCGGCTCGTCCGCGAACACATCGAGCCCCACCCCGCCGAGCACACCGGTGTCGAGTGCGTCGACCAGCGTCTCGGTCGACACGAGATCGGCGCGGGCACAGTTGACGAGCACCAGACCCGGCTTCGCGGTGCGCAGGATCGCCGGAGGCAGCAGTTCCCCGCCGCCACCGGGCAGGTGCAGCGTCAAGGCATCCGCCCGGCGCACCGCGTCTTCGAGCGAGACATTCTCGGCGTCCTCAGCCGTCACAAACGGGTCGTGCACCACGATCTCCATGCCGAACGCACGACCGAACCCCGCGATGATGCGGCCGATGCGACCGTAGCCGAGGATCGCGAGCGTGAGCCCGTGCAGATCGCCGGCAGGCGGCACCGGCTCGCGACCCCACTCGTTCGCCGAAACATAGCGATTCGATTCGCCGAGGCCCTTCACGAGCGACGCGATCATCGCGAACGCCCCCTCAGCGACCGCGCGACTGTTGCTGCCCGGGGTGATCGCCACCGGAATGCCGCGCTCGTGCGCTGCGGCGACGTCGACGTGGTCGACCCCGACGCCGGTGCGCGCGATCACCCGCAGCCTCGGCATGCGGTCGAGCGCTGCACGGTCGAGCCGATACGCGGCGCGCACGATTGCTCCCTCGGCGATGGCCAGGTCGCCCGCCGACGGGTCGGGTACGAAGATCGCGTCGTCGGGCAGATACGGCACCACGTGCTCGGGCGCCACCGGGCCCAGCGCGACGACGACGGGTCGATCGGCGTCGGCCCGCGCGGACTCGGCACGAGAGGCCGCGCCGACACTCGCACTCGCACTCACGAGATCGCCTCGCGATCCACTCCGAGCCCGTTCGGGATCGCTCCGCGCACCGTCGCCGCGAGCAGCGTCGCATCCGAACCAATGGCCACGAAGCCGAACCCGCGGGCGAGGTAGGCCTCGGCGCCGGCACGGTCATTGGTCAAGATGCCGGCGACTTTGCCATGCGTGCGGCAGGCGGCGATCACCGCGTCGAGCGCCTCTTGGAACACCGGGGCGTCGTACTGGCGCGGCACGCCGAGCGCGTAGCTCAGATCCTGCGGTCCGATGAAGAGCACGTCGGCGCCGTCGAGCGCGGCGATCGCGTCGAGCTCGCGCATCGCGCCCGCGGTCTCGATCTGCACCACTCCCACCGCGCGGTCGTTCGCCGCGTCGATGGCTCCGAAGTCGCGACCCCAACGAGCAGCGCGGTTGTAGCTCGCCACCCCGCGGTCTCCCTCGGGCGGGTAGAGCCGGTGCCGCAGGGCGTCTGCCGCCTCGGCCGCGCTCGAAATGCGCGGCAGCATGACACCGGCGGCGCCCGCGTCGAGCACGCGCCCGATGCGAATGCGATCCGGCTGCTCGATGCGCACCAGCGTCGCCACCCCGTAGCCGCCCGCTGCCGCCGCGATCGCACCGACCTGATGCTCGTCGCCGCCGCCGTGCTCGAGGTCGACGAGCAGCCAGTCGAGACCGGCCGACGCGCACACCTCGGCCGCAGTCACCGAGCCGAGCCCGATGAACGTGCCGACCGTCGGCTCGCCGGCGAGAAAGCGCTCACGGAGCGCCCAGTCGGGAGTGAGCGGGCTCGATCCTGCCCCGATCTGCTTGCCGCTCTGCTGCGCCCCGCTCACCTGCGCCCCACTCATCCGTGCCACCGCTGTTCGGCCAGGCCCGCACCGTACTCGACGAGCTTCTCAGACGTATCGACGTGTTCCCAGACCTCGGCGGGCGAGACATCCCACCACACCTCCGACGACGGCAGGTCGGCGTGCGGAATCGTGGGCACGACGATCACGACCGGGCCGCGCACTCCGCGCGTCTCATTGAGCGCAGCGCGCACCTCGGCAGGTGTCTCGGCCGCGCGCACCTCGGCGCCGAGGCCCGCGGCGATCTGCGCGAGGTCGATGCGCAGGTAGTCGCCCTCGAGGCGGCCCGCGTCGGCACCGGCGAGCGATCCGCCCGCCTCGCGGTACCGGAACTCGTTGCCGAAGTGCTCGCCCGTGCGCCACATCTGCAGGCGGCGGATCACCTGGTAGCCGTGATTCTCGGAGATGACGACGGTGAAGGGGATGCCCTCTTGCGCGGCCGTGACGATCTCGGTCGGCATCATGACGAACGTGCCGTCACCGATGAACGCGGTCACGCGGTGCTCGGGGTCGGGGTCGGCGAGGCGCACGCCCATCGCGGCGGGCAGTTCGTAGCCCATGCATGAGAACCCGAACTCGAGGTGCGCGTGGCGCCCCTCGGTCGCGTCCCACACCTTCTGCAGGTCGCCGGGAGGGCCGCCGGCCGCCGCGACGATCGTGTCGCCGGGGCGCGCGTGCTGCTGCAGCAAGCCGATGAGCTGCCCCTGCGTGAGCGTCGCGCCGGTGTCGGGCAGCTCGGGGTGCTCCTCGCGCGGAAAGCGGGTGTCGGCGTCGAGCGCCGCATCGCGCACCGGCAGCCAGGCGTCGCGCGCGGCGACCACGTCGGCGCCCCAGGCCTCGGGCACCCGGTACCCGTCGAGCGCTGCGGCGAGCGCCTCGAGCGCGAGCTTCGCGTCGGCGATCACCGCGGTCGCGCCCTGCTTCACGGCGTCGTGCTCGACGACGTTGATCGACGCGAAGCGCACGTCGGGGTTCGCGAAGATCGACTGCGAGGCGGTCGCAAAGTCGGTGAGGCGCGTGCCGATGTGCACGATCAGGTCGGCGCGCTCGGCTAGGCCGTTGGTGGTGGGGGATCCCTCAAGCCCGATGCCGAACACGCTCCAGGGGCCGTCGGCGGTCACCGCCCCCTTGCCCGCGAAGGTCTCGCTGATGGGCAGGTGCGTCTGCGTGCCGAGTTCGGTGAGCACCGCGGTCGCGTCTGAGTAGTGCACGCCGCCGCCCGCGATGATCAACGGGCGATCGGCGCTGCGGATCAGCTCCGCAACCTGTGCGACCTCGGCGACATCGGGGACGCGGCGGCGGATCACCCAGTCGCGCTCCGCGAAGAACTCCACGGGGTAGTCGTACGCGTGCGACTGCACATCTTGCGGCAGCGCGAGCACCACGGCACCCGTCTCCTCGGGATTCGCCAGCACGCGGAACGCCTGCGGCAGCGCGGTGAGCAGCTGCTCGGGTCGGGTGATGCGATCGAAGAAGCGCGAGACGGGGCGGAACGTGTCGTTCGCGGTCACGTCGGGGGTGCCGGGCAGGTCGAGCTGCTGCAGCACGGGGCCCTGTCGACGGGTCGCATACGTGTCGCCCGGCAGCAGGAGCAGCGGAATGCGATTCACCGTCGCGAGCGCCGCGGCGGTGACGAGGTTCGTCGCGCCCGGGCCGACCGACGCGGTGACCGCGAGCGTGCGGCGACGCTTCGACGCCTTCGCGAAACCGGTCGCGAGATGGCCGAGCGCCTGCTCGTTGCGGCCCTGCACGAAGGGCAGGCGATCCGCGTGCTCGGCGAGCGCTTGGCCGAGGCCCGCAACGTTGCCGTGGCCGAAGATGCCGAGCGCGGCGGGCACGAAGCGCTGGCGCACGCCGTCGGCGACCGAGTACTGCGATGCGATGTATCGCACGATCGCCTGCGCGACCGTGAGCCGGACGGTCTGACCGGAGGTTCCCTGGACCATGTGTGCTGCTCCTTTGCGAGCCGGGGTGGGGTGATGCGGTAGGTGAATCTGTGGTGTTCTTGATTGTGCGGGTGCCGGGTTGGTGGGGTGGCGGTTCGGCGGGTTGGGGGATCGGCGGGTACTGGGCCGTCGCGGGTGATGCGGTGCGGCGGCCCCGATCCCGCGCCGCTAGCCGTGGATGATGACGGTCTTCACCTCGGTCATCTCCTCGACGGTCGAGCGCACGCCCTCCTTGCCGTAACCGCTCGCCTTGAGCCCGCCGTAGGGCATCAGGTCGGCGCGCCACAGCGGCGTCCAGCCGAGGTGCACGCTGCCGGCGTCGATCTCGCGCATCGCCCGCACGCCCTCGCTGAGCGTGCCGCCGAAGACGCCCGCCGCGAGCCCGTACGGCGTGCCGTTCGCGGCGTCGATGGCGGCGTCGAAGCTGTCGACCGTGGTCACGGCGACGGCGGGGCCGAAGAGCTCTTCTTGTGCGAACGCCTGGCGGGTGTCGACGCCCGTGACGATCGCGGGCGACACGAAGGCGCCCTCGCGCTCGCCGCCCGTGAGCAGCGTCGCGCCGTCATCGACCGCGCGGGCGATGCTCTGCGCGACGCGCTCGGCTTCGCGCTCGGCGACGAGCGGCCCCAGCGTCGTGCCCTCGGCGAGCGGATCACCCATACGAATCGCCTCGACCTTCGGGCGCAACGCGTCGAGGAAGTCGGCCTCGACATCGCGGTGCACGATCACGCGCTGCACCGAGATGCACACCTGACCGGCGTTCACGTATCCGCCTGCGGCGACGGCTGCCGCCGCTTTCTCAATGTCGGCGCCGGGCAAGATGACGGTCGGCGACGAAGCGCCCAGCTCGAGCGAGAGCTTCTTCACGCCGGCGAGGCTCGCGATGCGCTCCCCCACCCCGGTCGACCCCGTGAACGAGATCTTGCGCACACGCGGATCGCGCACGAGCGCGTCGCCGATCGGGCCGCCCGGGCCGGTCAGCACCGAGATCACGCCCTCGGGCACCCCCGCCTCGACGAAGATGCTCGCGAGCGCGAGCGCCGTGAGCGGGGTGGCGCTCGCCGGCTTGAGAATGACCGCGTTGCCGGCGGCCAGGGCCGGGCCAACCTTGTGCAGCACCAGCAACGCGGGGTAGTTGAACGGGGTGATCGCAACGACGATGCCGACGGGCTGGCGCAGTGTGAAACCGACCTTGTCTTGGCCTGTGCCGGGGTTCGCGTCAAGCGGCAGGCTGTCGCCGTACAGCTGCGTGCCCTCGTGTGCCGCGAGGCGGATCAGCGCGCCCGAACGGCCGGCCTCGCCCTTCGCCTCGGCGAACGGCTTGCCGTTTTCGAGCGAGATGGTCGTCGCGAATTCTTCGGTGCGGGCATCTGCGAGCGCCGCGGCACGGAGCAGGATCGCCGCGCGTTCATGCGCCGGCGTGCGCCGCCACTGGGCTGCGCCTCTTGCTGCAGCTTCGATGGCGTCGTCAGCGTCTTGCGCCGTGGCGAGGGCCACCTCGCCCACGATGCTGCCGTCGAACGGGCTCCGGATCGCCGCGCGCTTGCCGTCGCGCGCTTCGCGCCACTCGCCGCCGAGCAGCAGTCCGTAGCTGCGGGTGGTGTGCGTCTCGTGCGAGGTGCTGGGCTGGTGCGCGGAGCCGGCCGCGAGTGTCGTGCCCGTCTGGGGCGCCGTGCCCGCCGGTGCTGCCTCTGCTCGGACTGCCTGCGCGCTGCCCGCCGGTACTGTCTGATCGCCCATGATCGCCTCTCATCGTGCCGCTTCATCTTTGATTTGGACCGGTCCAAATTGTACGCACAACGTTTCGCGGAGGTCAAGCGCATGTTTCGGGGCGGTGCCGCGCTTGGCGCGGACGACGGCACTCCGCGAGCCACCTCCCACCTCGCGAATCACCGTCGCCATGCGCGACCGCGGCGGTGACTCACGACCCCGGCGGTAATTCGCGACCGCGGCGGTCACTCGCGGGCCACGGAGGTCACTCGCGGCCGGCGCATCATACGCCGAACGCCCCCTTTTTCGCCGAGACCCTCCGATCTGCACGCACACAAAGACAGCCCTCGGCGAGAAAGGGAGCGTTCGGCTGAGGAATGACGGGCCGCAGAGGCTGGAGGGCCGCAAGGGCAGGAGGGCCCCAAGGCAGAAGGGCGGCGGGCAACCACCCGCGCATGGCACCATGGGAGCGTGAGCACCCCTGAGCCGGCCTCCCGCCCCACCATGCGCGATGTCGCCGAGCGCGTCGGCATGTCGCGGCAGCTCGTCTCGATCGTGCTTCGCGGTGCTCCGGGCGCCAGTGAGGCGTCGCGCGAGCGCATCCTGGCTGCCGCCCGCGAGATCGGCTACCACCCCGACGACTCCGCCCGAATGCTGCGCCGTCGCCGCAGCGGGCAACTCGGTGTGCTCTTCACGATGCGCCAGCCGTTCGAGGTCGACCTCGTCGACGCGCTGTACCGCCACGCCGCGCAACACGGTTACACCCTGGCGTTGGGCACCATGGGCGAGCACCGCGACCTCGAGCCCGCACTCGCGGGGCTGATGCGTCAGCGCATCGAAGCGCTCATCGTGCTCGACTCGGGAGCCGGCATCGACAGGAGTGCGAGTTCGCGCACGAACGTGCTCACCGATCTGCCGCCCGGAATCCCCACGCTGCTGCTCGGCGGGCCGACCTCACCCGAACCCCACGACCGTGTCGATGTCGAAAATGAGCGCGGGATCGCACTTGCCATCGACCATCTCATCGCGCAAGGACACACCGCGATTGCGTACGTGGGGTCGGAGACCGGCCCCAACTCTGCGTCGCGGCTGCACGCCTACGAGTCGGTGATGGCGGCGGCGGGTCTGGAGGCGCGCGTGATCGACAGCGACCAGTCAGAACTCGGCGGGCACCGAGCCGCCCAGGCGCTGCTGTCGGTATCGCCGGCTGCCCCACGCCCGACTGCTCTCGTCTGCGTGAATGATCATTGTGCGATCGGGGTCATGCATTCTCTGGTGCGGGCGGGAGTTCGAGTGCCAGACGACGTTTCGATCATCGGATTCGACGACAGTACGGCTGCCGCGCTGCCGCATATAGATCTCACCTCGGTGCGCGCAGACACCGATCGTATGGCGCAGTTGGCCATCGAGACGGTGCATGCCAGGCTCACTGCGCCAGGCGGGGCACCCGCGATCCACCAGGTATCGCCGACGCTGACGGTGCGGGCGAGCACCGCGGCACCGCGCGGGCATTAGCGCGTCGTCGCACTCACGCCGAGGCGCGCACCACGAGCGTCGGCGGAATCAGGATTTCACCCGCGGTCGCCGATGCCTCGCCCGACACCGCAGCCTCCAGCGCATCGAGCAGCGCCTCCGCCGCTTCGCGCCCGATGCGACGGTTGTCAGGGTCGACGCTGGTGAGCGAGATGCGCGGGATCGCCGAGAGTGTCGTGTCGTCGTAGCCGGCGACGCGGCACCCGCTCGGCACCGCAATGCCGGCCGCTTCGAGTGCCGTGATGACGCCGATCGCGGTGAGGTCGTTGACCGCGATGATCGCCTCGGGCAGGTGGTCGGCGGCGAGCAGTCGCTCCACCGCCCGGCGCGCGCCCGCCTCGGTGAAGTCGGCGCGCTCGACCCAGGCGCGCGCACCGAACTCACGGCGCTCGACCGCGGCGCGAAACGCCGCTTCGCGCGAGGCCGACACGGTGCCGCCGTCGCCGCCGATGAACGCGATGCGCGAGACGCCCTGACCGACGAGGTGGTCGACGACGAGGTCGAGCCCCGCCACATCGTCGGTGCGCACGGTCGCGACAACGTCGGCAGTGGCGTCGATCGCGCTGGCCACGACGGTGGGCATCGCGGCGGTGAGCCCGGCCAGTTCGGTGAACTCGGGAATGGTGCCGACGGTGATGAGGCCCGACGGGCGCAGATCGCGGAGCACGTCGAGGTTGTCGCGATCCAGTACCGTGCCACCCGCGCCGTCGTCGACCTGCGCGCTCACGATCATCGTGCGTTTCCCCGCCTCGGCGAGCCGCGCCTTCGCGGCACCCACGATCTCGGCGAAGAGCGGATTGTGCAGGTTCGAGACGAGAATCGCGACGATGTCGCGGCGCCCTGACGAGAGTGACTGGGCAACGAGGTTGGGGCGGTAGCCGAGCTGCGCGGCGGCGTGCAGCACGCGCAGTCGACGCTCCTCGCTGACGTTGTCGCCGCCGGTGAACACGAGCGAGACGAGCGACTTCGAGACGCCCGCGACACGGGCGACGTCGCGAATCGTCGGCGGGCGCGCAGGTGCGGTCGGGCCGCTCTCGGGTGCCCTCGTCTGCTCAGTCATCGACCCTCCTCGCGTCCCGTTCATCTTAGGGGTCGGGTGGCGAGGAGGGTCGTGCTGAAGGTCGCGAGGGTGACCGCGGTGCCGGATCGCCTACGCGGCGCCACCCGCACCGAACGCGGCGGTGAACGCGTCGAGAGCGGCCTCGGGATCGCCGCTCGCCCAGGCCTCCATGCCGATCACCCCGTCGTATCCGAGGTCGCGGAGTGCCCGAGCCACGGCTTCGTAGCGAATCTCGCCCGTGCCCGGCTCGCAGCGCCCCGGTACGTCGGCGACCTGGATCTCGCCGATCCAGGGCTGCGCCTCCCGCACCAGTTCGACGAGGTTCCCCTCACCGATCTGCGCGTGATAGAGGTCGAGGTTCAGGCGCAGGTTGGGGTGGTCGACCGCCCGCACGAGCGCGAGCGTGTCGGCGGCACGGGCGAACGGGGTGCCCGGGTGGTCAACCGCGAGGTTGAGGTTTTCGAGCACGAAGGTGCGCCCGGCCGCCCTGCCGAGTTCGGCGACCTGACGCAGCGTCTCGGCCGCGTGCACCCAGTCGGCGCCGGTCACGTACTCGTGCGGCACGACCGGCAGGCCGCCCTCGCCCAGGCCGGTTCCGTGCAGGTTCAGGCGCGGCGAGTCGATGATCTCTGCGGCCGCGAGCGATTCACGCGCGGTGGCGAGCAATTCGCGACGGCCGTCGGCGGTGGTCAGGTCTCCGCGCAGATACCCCGTCATCGATGAGAACTCGGCTCCGGTGGCGGCGAGCGCCGCGAGGTCTTTCGTGCTCCAGTCCCAGATCTCTACGAGCAGCCCGCGCTCGTGGATGCGCTGCACGCGCTCCACGAACGGAAGGTCGACGAAGAGCATTTCTGCGCACGCGGCGAGGCGATAGGTCATGCGGCGATCCTGCGCTCGAACCGTGGCGTTCAGAGCTCGACCGCGACCGCGACGCCGGTTTCGGCGGATCGCTGCGCGGCATCGGCGAGGATCAGCGCGGCCCGCCCGTCGGCGAAGGTCGGGCTGGTCGACGCTTCTCCGCGCACGAGCCGCACGAACTCTTCGAGCTCGGCGGAGTACGCCTCGGCGTAGCGCTCCAAGAAGAACTCGGGGTACGCGGGCCGAGCCTCGACCGCGTCGGCCGTCGACACCACCACCGTGTTGGTCTGCGGGTTGCCGACCTGCAGCATGCCGCGCGCACCGAACGCCTCGATGCGCTGGTCGTAGCCGACCGCGCTGTGGCGCGAGTTCACGATGGTGATGACGGCGCCGCTCTGCGTGCGCAACGTCGCAACAGCGGTGTCGAAGTCGCCGTGTTCGCGGGCGCCCGGGTCGAAGGTGCGCGTGCCGGTTGCCGTGACCGAGACGATCGCGTCGTCGCCGGCGAAGAAGCGCGCCATGTCGAAGTCGTGAATGGTCATGTCGCGGAAGATGCCGCCCGAGATGCCGACGTAGTCGGCGGGCGGGGCTGCGGGATCGCGGCTGATGATGATCAGCTGCTCCAGATTGCCGATCTCGCCGGCGTACACCCGCGCGCGAGCGGCGCCGTGGTTCGGGTCGAAGCGGCGGTTGAAGCCGAGCGCGACCGGCACGCCGGCTTCGGCAACGAGCGGGCTGAGGGCGTCGACGCGCGCGATGTCGAGGTCGATCGGCTTCTCGCAGAGCACCGGCAGGCCCGCGCGCACCGAGGCCTCGATGAGATCGACGTGCGTGGGGGTCGGAGAGGCGATGAGCACCGCGTCGATCTCACCCGAGGCGATCAGCGCCTCGGCCGACTCGGTGGCAGTGGCGCTGTAGCGTTCGGCGATGCTGCGTGCGCCGTCGACGAACGGGTCGGCGACCCACGCGAGCGTGGCGTTCGGCGACGCTGCGATGCTGGCTGCGTGCACCTGGCCGATGCGGCCGGTGCCGATGAGTCCGAAGCGAACGGGGGTCTGCGTCATTGCGGTGGTCCCTTGCGATGGGGTGCTGGCCCTGCGTCGGCGTCGGGTGTCGGGCGCCAGGTACTAGCACGAGCTAATTTGATGTGACAAAGCGAGTGTAGCGCCTCAACCGCGGCCGCGAAACCGCAGCGTCATGGGCGCGTCACGGTCACGTCATCGGCGAGATCTGCGGTCGCCCGGGCAAGGGGTCGTCGCCGCGAGCCAGGCAACGGCGATGAACCCTGGAAGCACCGCCAGGTCGATGTCCGCGAGCTTGTTGACCACACCATCGAAAGCCCCCACATGACCGGAGCGGCAGCGGAATCTCACCCTACTCGCGGGCGACTGCGGCGGTCGAGGCCCGAATCACGAGCTGGGGGGCGAAGATGCGCGATCCGGCACCCGATGCCGCAGAGCCGCCCCGACCCGTTCTGCCCACCCCGAGTTCTGCAAGCAGCACCTCGCCAGCGGCTTCACCGAGCTCGCGCGGATCGCCGCTCATCGTCGACAGAGCCACGATGCCGTATGCCGCGAGCGGCGAGTCGTCGTATCCGATCACCGAGAGGTCTTCCGGCACCACAAGCCCGGCATCGTAGGCGGCTCCCATCACACCGACCGCCATCGGATCGTTGACCGCGAAGACGGCGGTGGGGGCATCAGCGCCGGTCGCGCCATCACGCCGCCGGGCAGTGAACAGTTCGACGGCTGCATCACGGGCCTCGCGCTCCGAGGTCTCAGTCGCCGTGACCACGTGCACCGCGTGGCCGCCCTGCGCCATCGCCTCCCGGTACCCCCGCTCTCGCGCGGCGGCGCTGGCACCCGGGCCACTGACGCAGGCGATGCGCCGATGTCCGAGCTCGAGCAGATGCAGGGTCGCCAGTCGCCCCCCTTCGACCTCGTCACTCGCAATGACGGGCAGTTCGGGCGCCTCGAGCGCACGAGTGCCGAGGATCACCGCGGGCACGCCGGCCCGCGCAACCGCCGCGGCACTGGCCTCACCGGCGAGCACGATGCCGTCGACGCGGAGCGCGCGGAAGGCATCGATCGGGTCGACGCCGAGGTGAGCGTTGAGCCGCGCATCGGCCACACTGAGCGCGTACCCGCCAGGCTCAAGCGCTGCTCGCAGCCCGGCCAGCGCCTCGACGAACCACAGGTTGGCGAAGTCGTCGATGACGACGCCGATACTGCGGGTCCGCGTGCCGGCCAGGCCCGCTGCCAGGCGACTCGGCGTGTAGTCGAGCTCGGCCACCGCTGCGAGCACGGCCGACCGCTTCTCGTCGCTCACCTTCGGGGAATCGCGCAGCACCAGCGAGACGAGCGACTTCGATACCCCGGCGCGCTCGGCGACGTCGTAGATCGTCGGACGTCGCATGCGAGCGCCTTTCAGTCGGGGTGCAGTCGTTTGGAGCGCGCCGCGGGCGGGCCAGGAGCCCCCGAGAGGCGGTGCCCTGCATACGTGCGCTGCCCCAGACTACGGCAGCCTCGAGCCCCCCGCGCGCCGTATTGACAGGACATGAAACCAGGGTTACCGTAATTCCGATTGGAGCGCTCCAACACTAACAGCGCTCACGTTCTCGCAGCAATGAAGCCCCTCGAAAGGAACCTCGTGAACGCATCCATCGGCGTCGCCGTCATCGGAGCCGGCATGGCCGGCAAAGCCCACGCCGCCGCGTACCGTGCAGCCTCCACCCTCTACTCCCCCGTGCTGCCCGAGATCCGCCTCGTCGCCATCGGCGACGTCTTTGCGCCGCTCGGTGAAGAGACCGCGAAGCGATTCGGATTCGAGCGGCACGTCGCCGACTGGCGCGACATCGCCGCGGCCGACGACATCGACGTGGTGAGCGTTGTCGTCGCCAACTCCCTGCACCGCGAGATTGTCGAGGGCTTGCTCGCCGCCGGCAAGCATGTGCTCTGCGAGAAGCCGCTCAGCGACACGATCGAAGACGCGCGCGCCATGGCCGACGTCGCACGCGCCGCCGACGCGACGGGCACGATCGCGCGCATCGGCTTCAGCTACCTCCGCGCCCCGGGCATCGCCTTCCTGCGCAAACTCATCGACGACGGGCGTCTTGGCGACGTACAGCACTTCTCGGGCCGCTACTGGACCGACTACGGCTGCCGCCCCGATGCGCCCATCAGCTGGCGCTACCAGGGTCCGGCCGGCTCCGGCGCGCTCGGCGACGTGGGCAGCCACCTGAGCTACGTGGCCGAGTACCTCTGCGGCCCCGTACGCGAGGTCTCGGGGGGCCGCTTCCACACCGCGATCACCGAGCGCCCGAAGCCGCTCGGCCAGGTCGTCGGCCACAGCCGCGGCAACGTCAGCGACGAGACCGCTCCCGTCACCAACGACGACTACGCCACATTCAACGCCGAGTTCGCGCACTGCGTCGGCACGATCGAGGTGTCACGAGTCGCCGCCGGGCACCCGAACGACATCTACCTCGAGGTCTTCGGCTCGCGCGGCGCGGCTCGCTGGTCGCAGACCAACCCCGCACAGGTCGAGGTCATGCTGCACGACGAGCAAGCCGATGTCGCCGGCTACCGCACCATTCCGCTCGGCCCGGCGCACCCGCACTACGCGGGCGGCTGGGCGATGGACGCCCCCGGCGTCGGCATCGGCCAGAACGACCTGTTCGTGCACCAGGCGCGCGCGTTCCTCGAAGAGGTCGCCGGCATCCCCGCCGCCGAATCGCTGCCGCGCTGCAAGAGCTTCGACGACGGCGTGCACAACATGGAGTTTCTCGCGGCCGTCGCAGAGTCGGCAGCCCACGGCGGCGCAGCGGTCGCGGTCCGCTGATCCCGCACACCCCGAACTTGACAACCCCAGAAACGAGCGCTCCCATGAAACTCGGCGTCTACAACGCAATTCTCCACGACCGCACGCTGCCCGAGGCCATCGAGGTCGTCCGCGACCTCGGCCTCACCGGCATCGAGCTCAACTCGGGCGGATTCCTGCCGTCCCTGCACATCCCCACCTTCGACCAGATCCTCGAATCCGACGCTGCACGCGACGACTTCCTCGGCCTCTTTGACGGCACCGGGGTCTCCATCGCCGGCCTCAACTGCAACGGCAATCCGTTGCACCCGAAGGCCGCCATCGGCGATGCGCACGCAGGTGACGTGCGGCGGTCGATCCAGCTCGCCGAGCGGTTGGGGCAGGATCGCGTGGTCACCATGTCGGGACTGCCCGGGGGCGAGCCCGGCGCCACCGTGGTCAACTGGGTGGTCAACGCCTGGAACTCGGCAGCACTCGACGTGCTCGACTACCAGTGGGAGGTCGCCGCGAAGTTCTGGCGCGAGACCGACCGCTTCGCCGCCGAGCACGGCGTCAAAGTCGCCCTTGAGCTGCACCCGCAGAACCTCGTCTTCAACTCCGCCGACGTGCACAAGCTCATTGAGCTGACCGGCGCGACGCACGTCGGTGTCGAACTCGATGCCTCGCACCTGTTCTGGCAGCAGATGGACCCGGTCGCCGTCGTGCGCCACCTCGGTGAGCTCGTGTTCCACGCCGCGGCGAAAGACGTACGCGTGAACCCCGAGTGGGCCGCGCTCAACGGCGTGCTCGACAACTCCTTCCGCCGCCTCGGCGCCGACGAACCACGCACCAACCTGGGCGGCGACGAGTGGGCCAACGAGTGGCCGAAGCGGTCGGCGTGGGATTTCGTGGCGCTCGGCAAGGGGCACGACACCGCGTTCTGGACCGAGTTCCTGCGCGCGATCCACGAGGTCGACCCCCAGATGTGGGTCAACATCGAGCACGAAGACCTGTCGCTCGGCCGCATCGAAGGGCTTGAGGTCGCGGCGAAGGTGCTGCGCGACGCCGACGCGGCGCTGCAGGCCTCGCTGTAGCGGGGCTCTGAGCCGCCTCGTGCGGCTCCGCCCCATCTCTCTGGCAGCGGGGTCACTTTCGGAGGGTGCGGCATGGCCGACACCCTCCGAAAGTGACCCCGCTCGAATCGCGGGCGAGGCGGGGCGGAGCCACGGGCAACATAGTCGCGGACGGGGTGGCGATGCGGCCGCTTGCGACCTACAGCAACCCCTCCGACAGCGCATTCGGCGTGCCGAAGCAATGCGCGGTGATCGACACGGCCTGCTCGTGCAGATGCGGCAGCATCTCGACGCGGCCGGCCGACACTACGGGCCCGCCGTAGACCGCGATGTCGGGCACACCTCCGGTCGCGGCGATGACGGCGGCCACCTCCGCCGTGCGGGAGTCGCCCGCGACGATGCGCACGCGCGCTCCGGCGGTCGGCCCTTGCTGCGCGGCGAGCCGGCGCAGGCGCGCAGCCCAGGCCTCGGCATCTTCGTACGCGACCTGCACCCCTGCTGCTGCGAGCGCTTCGGCGATCGGCGCGGGCAGCGCGACCGGCGTGCTGAGCTGCGGCGTGGCCCCTGCGGCGAGCGCGGCGGCGATGACGCGCACCGCGTGATGCGGCGCCGCGTCCGCGGCCCAGCGCACGATGGTCGATACGGGAAGGTAGCGCAGCGCGTTGACCTCGATGCCGAGCTGCGAGGCGTCTCTGGCGATACCGAACTCGTCATCCCATGCCTGCGCGTCTGAGCCGAGCGCCGCGCGCAACCACGCGAGTTCGGCGCCCGCGACGCCCGCGCGCTCGGCCGCGGTGAGCAGTCGTGCGGCCCGTGGGCGCGGGGCGCGCAGCGGAGCGTTGACGGGTGCGTCGATCCAGTCGCCGAGCCCGTGCAGGTAGTTGGGGCCGCCCGCCTTGGTGCCGGCGCCGATGGCCGACTTCTTCCAGCCGCCGAAGCTCTGCCGACGCACAATCGCGCCGGTGATGCCGCGGTTCACGTAGAGGTTGCCGGCCTGCACGCGGCGCAGCCACAGGTCGAGGTCGTCGCGGTCGAGCGAGTGCAGCCCCGAAGTGAGTCCGTAGTCGATGTCGTTGACCAGGTCGATGGCTTCGTCGAGCGTCTCGGCGGTCATGATGCCGAGAATCGGCCCGAAGTACTCGGTGAGGTGGTACTCCGAACCCCGTCGCACCCCCTCGCGCACGCCGGGCGTCCACAGTTTCGTCGCACCGTGACGGTCTTGCGCGAGCGGATGGTCGCTTTCGATGGGAGCCGGTTCGATGAGCCATCGCTCCCCCGGTCCGAGCGTGGTCAACCCCCGCAGCAGTTTGCCCTCGGGCGCCGTGATGATGGGGCCCATTTGAGTGTCGAGGTCGTCGGGGGTGCCGACGGTGAGCGATCGCACCGCGTCGAGCAGCTGCCCACGGAAGCGCTTCGACGTCGCCACCGAGCCGACGAGAATCACGAGTGACGCCGCCGAGCACTTCTGCCCCGCATGGCCGAAGGCCGAGAGGGCGACGTCTCTCGCCGCAAGGTCGAGGTCGGCGTTCGGGGTGACGATGATCGCGTTCTTGCCGCTGGTCTCGGCGAGGATCGGCAGATCGGGGCGCAGGTCGCGGAAGCGAGCCGCGGTCTCGTATGCGCCGGTCAGGATCAGCCGATCGACTCGCGGGTCGGCGACCAGGGCTGAGCCGAGCACGCGGTCGGGAAACTGCACGAGCTGCAGCACGTCGCGCGGCACACCGGCCTCCCAGAGCGCCTCGATCATGATGGCGCCGAGCGCGCGGCATTCGACGCGGGCTTGATGATCACGGACGCCCCTGAGGCGAGGCCCGAGAGCACGCCGCCCGCCGGAATCGCGACCGGAAAGTTCCACGGCGGAATCACCGCGATGAGGCGCTGCGGCTGGTACACGGCCCCGTCGACCTGCGGCAGCATCTGCCCGAGCATCGCGTAGTAGTTCGCGAAGTCGATGGCTTCGCTCACCTCCGGGTCGCCCTGATCGAGCGTCTTGCCGCACTCCGCCCCCATGACCTGGAGCAGCTCGGCGCGCTTCGCCTCGAGACGCTCGTCGGCGCGGGTCAAGATGCGGGCGCGCTCATCGGCACCGAGCGCCTGCCATCCCTCGGCGGCCTGCACTCCGCGCGCAATGATCGCATCGAGCGCGTCTGGTCGGCGACCTCCGCTGAGCGACGAGATCGATGCCGAGACGCGATTCGACCATGCGTTCGGCGATCGCGCGACCCCAGACACGGTTGCCCGGCGGATCTGGGTCGGTATCGGGCGCGTTGTCAAAGGCACCCGAGCGGCCTGCGGCGACTCGGGCGTCGACCCGCCCCTCGACGCCGTCAGAGTCGAAGGTGCGGCGATCCTGCTGCCGGTTCGCGGCGGGCACCGCGAAGTGCTCGGGCGCACCATCGGCCGTGATCGCTTCGAGGTCGGCGAGCGAAGCGAGGAAGCGCTGTTGTTCGCGCGCGAACAGCTCCGGTGCATCGTTCAGCTCGAACACCGCCGACATGAAGTTCTCGGAGCTCGCGCCCTCCTCGAGGCGGCGGATGAGATAGGCGATCGCGACGTCGAACTCTTGCGGGTGCACGACGGGCGTGTAGAGCAGCAGCGATCCGACCTCGCGCTTCACCGCTTCGGCCTGACCGGTCGCCATACCGAGCAGCATCTCGAACTCGACCCCCGAGGTCGCGCCGCGCGCCTGCGCCAGCAGCCACGCAAGCGCAATGTCGAAGAGGTTGTGCCCGGCGACCCCGATGCGCACGTTGCGCACGCGCTCGGCGGTGAGTGCGTAGTCGATGACCGCCTTGTTGTCGTGTCGCTCTGCTGCTTCGAGCTCCACGTCGCGACCGGCCAGCCGTGCATCGCGGCGTCGACCTGCTTCATCGGCAGGTTCGCCCCCTTCACGATGCGCACGTTGATCGGAGCTCCCCCGGCGTCCACGCGGGTCGCGGCCCACTGCTGCAACCGCATCATCGCCCCGAGCGCATCGGGCAGGTAGGCCTGCAGCACGATGCCGGCCTCGAGATCGCGGAACTCGGGGCGATTCAGCATCCGCATGAACACAGCGAGGGTCAGGTCGAGATCTTTGTACTCCTCCATGTCGAGGTTGATGAACTTCTGCGGGCTCGCCGTGTTCGCGCGCTCGAAGAGCGGCAGCAGCTGGTGCTCGATGTGCTGCACGGCTTCGTCGAAGGCCCAATGATTGTGCGGGGCGACGGTCGCCGACACCTTGATGGAGACGTAGTCGACATCATCGCGGGCCAGCAGCCGGTGGGTGCCGGCGAGACGCCGCTCGGCTTCATGCTCGCCGCGGATCGCCTCACCCAGCAGATTGAGATTCAAGCGCACGTCGTCGCGCTTGATCTTCGCGATCGCCGGCCCCAGCTTGCTGTCGGTCGCATCGATGATCAGGTGGCTGACCATCTCGCGCAGCACGCGACGGGCGATCGGCACGACGGCACCCTTGAACGGGGCGGCGAGCGCACCGCCGAGGCCGATCGCGCCCCGCATCGGCGCGGGGAGAACGACGGGGTCAGCGGCACGAGCTCGCGCAGTCGCTCGCCGCTGCCCCCAGATCTTCGGGCCGCACGACGCCGTCGACGAATCCGACGGTGAAGGCGAGACCGTTCGGGTCTTTGAGCACCCCGGCGAGGCGCTCCGCTGAGGCGTCCGCCGGAATTTCGGCGGCCTCGCGCAGCCACCGCTGCACCAGGGCGATCGCGGCATCCGCGAGCTCCTGCGGACGGGTCTGGCCAGTCGCCTCGGAAGGTGACGGGTGGGCAACACTGCCGGCTGCGGTGGGGGTCACGAGCGGCCTTTCCGAATCAGCGCGCACGCGTGCGGGCTCGAGTAGTGACTGCTGCCATCGTCTCGCGCCCCGCGATTCAAGAAAAGCGAGGAATTCGGTGCATTACCGTTCAGATTTGCTTCATTGCGAGACGGAGACGCGCTCCCCCGTCACCGCACTCTCACGGGCCGCGTCGAGCACCGATACGGTGTGCAGCGCTTCGTCAAGGGTGACCGAGGGCGCGGTGCCCGAGGCGATTGCGCGATGCAGGTCGCGGTAGAAATCGCTGTAGTCGCCGCGCAGCGAGGGGACGCGGATCGGCTCCGCGCCGACCGTCAGCACGCCCCAGCGCTCCTCGGCTTCGACGCCCCAGACGTCGGCGTCGGTTGCCGGTCGCAGCCCGGCGAGCAACTGCTCGAACTGCACGTCGCTCATGTGCGACTCGTCGTTGCCCTCGAGTACGGTGGCACGATCATACGGCGATCCTGACGGCGCGCGCCCTTGGTCGACGACACCGAACTGAAGACCCCCGAGGCGTGGTGCAGACCGAGAAAGAACCCGACATCGACCCGCTCGTCGCCCGCACCGACCCAGTCGAGGTGCGCGTCGACGCGCGCGACCGGGCCGAAGAGCTGCGTGAGCTGGTCGACGACGTGCGCACCGAGGTCGCGCAGCAGGCCCTCGTCGGGGCCCTGATCGAGCACGGTGCGGTCGTCTTGCTCAAGCGCGAAGTCCGCCCGCCACACCGGCCCCAGCACACCCGAGTCGAGCACGGAGCGCAACGTCACGAGGTCGGTGTCCCAGCGCCGGTTGTGGAAGACCGTGAGCACACGCGCGGCGGCATCGGCCGCAGCGATGAGCTCGCGGGCCGTCTCGGCGTCGGGCGCGAACGGCTTGTCGGCGACCACGTGCACGCCGCGCTCGAGCGCACGGAGCACGAGCTCGCGGCGGGTCGCCGGAGGCCTCGTGATGACAACGGCGTCAACGCCCGCGTCGATGAGTTCATCGAGCGAAGCGAACGCCTCGACCCCGGGGGCCGCCTCTGCAAGCGACGCACGCGTCGCCTCCGCGCGAGCGACCACGCCCACGAGCTCCCGTTCGCTTCCGCAGCCTGAATATAGGGCAGGTGAAACAGTCGTCCGCCGACCCAAATCCGACAGTCCGATGCGCATCGGTGATCCTTTCGATCGCACGCGGGTGTGCACCCGCACCGATAACAACGGCGGGTGGCGCTGATGCGCCACCCGCCGTAATCCTTACTTCTTTCGTGGCACGTAGATCATGCCCGTGGTCACTTCTTCCTCGAGCGCTTCGAGTGTGCGCCCGCGGGTCTTCGGCACCCACTTCCACACGAAGAAGAGGGCGAGGGCTCCCACGACGGCGAAGACGAAGAAGGTGCTCGATGCCGACGCCGTCGACGAGCGGCAGGAAGAAGAGCGCGACGATGCCGTTCATGATCCACAGCGCGAAGACCGAGATGCCCATACCGATGCCGCGCATATGCGGCGGGAAGATCTCCGAGAGGCACACGCGCGGTGCGACGTTCAAGGAGGTCTTCATGGAGCCCACGAAGATGACTACGAGGGCCAGGATGATCCCGGGGCGCACCGCGCTGCCTTCGGGAAGCGTGAGCGAAGCGATGCCGATCAGCGAGTGGCTGATGGTGGTGAGCGTGAACCCGATGATGAAGGTTTTGCGGCGATCGATGCGGTCATCATGTGCAGGGCGATGATCGCGCCGATCACGGCGATCACCCCGGGCGCGACGTTGGCAATGAGGGCGGGTTGTGCGAGAAGCCCGACTGCTCGAGCGCCTGGCTGCCGAAGTACATGATCGAGTTGATACCGGTCAGCTGCTGCGCGATGCCCAAGGCCGATGCCGATGAAGACGATCTTGAGCAGGTTGCGGTTCGAGAGGATCGCGCGCCAGCGAGGTGCTCCTCACCGCGCTCCTCCTCGACGAGTGCTCGCAGGTCGGCGGTCTCTGCAGCGGCTCGCTCGGGGGTGCGCACGGTCGCAAGTACGCGCTTCGGCGCCATCGAAGTCGCCGCGGATGCGCGCCAGCAGGACGATTAGGGCATGCGCAGCATGCCGAAGATTCAGCGCGATCGCGGGGAGCGCGCAACGGCGAACATGACGCACCAGCTGTCGACGATGTTGGCCCCGCACGTTGCCGATGATGGCGTTCACGACGAACGCGGCCAGCTGGCCGACGACCTGCCCGTCACGGCGCAGCAAGACCGCTGCGGCCCAAAAGGCAGCTGCCGATGCGCTGGAAGAACAGGCAAAGGCGAAGGCCGAGGAGGCTCAGGTCAAGGCCGAGAACCGATGTGGGCCGCGCCAGATCGCCGGCGCCACGAATCAGCGCGCCGAGCTCGTCGGGCAGATTGGTGAGCTGAACGCGCAGCTCGCCGCGCTGTCGGCCCCACCATCGTGCCTGAAACCCCGCTCAGCCCGGAGGCCGAGGCCGCCGTGCAGGCGCAAATCGACACCACCGAGCAGCTCGCCGGGCTGCAGCGCGCAATCGAAAGCGCTCAGGCGCGGCATCGCCGGCATCGATGAGCAGATCGCTGCACTGCGCAACGCGCGGAAAGCGAAGCGGCCACGCAGCAAGCCGAAGCCGAAGCCGCCGAGGCCGAGCGAAAGGCGGCGGCCGAGATCACCAGCAGCGCGATTGCGCTCTCGGCCATCGCCACCGTTGAGGAGGAGCTGACCACCCCGGTGATCACCCGCGCCGACGGCGAGCGCCAGGTAACGCTTGACGGTGACGCCGCAAGACAGCCAACTGGCGGTCGCCCAGCTTGCCATCGACGAGGCGATCGCCGACGCCGATGCCTGCCAGCCGGCGCACGTTCGAGCAGGGCGGCGCGTCTGCCGAACAAGACGAGGCGTTGCGGGCGGCTCGGGCTCGCGATGCTCGGCGCGATCATGCTCGTGCTGCTTGTCGATGGTCGCGACCTTCCGCAGCTTCGCGGGCCGCTGGTATATCTCATCTCGATCCCGTTCGCGCGCGACGGGGCGATCCTCGGCCTGCTCATCACCGGCACCCCCTTCGGCCTCCCAGCCCTGCATCGGCCTGCTGGGATGCTGATCGGCATCGTCGTCACCGATGCGATCATGCTCATGGACCTCATCAACCGTCTACGCGAGGCGGCGCCGGGCTCAACGAGGCCGTGGAGCCTGCCGCACACGTCTTCGCTTGCGCCCCATCCTGATGTCGGCCGCGGCGACGGTGTTCGCGTTGATGCCGATGTCGCTTCGGACTGACCGGCGGGGGCGTGTTGATCTCGAAGCCTGCGGCGATCGTGGTGATGAGCAGGCTCATCTCGTCGACGCTGCTGACCTCCATCCTCGTGCCTATTTCTACACGCTCATGGAGCGCGGCCATCAGCGCAAGTTCACCAAGCAGACCGAGCGCCGCGCTCGCCGAGATGCACAGCGCACGAAGCGTCGTGCCGATGATGCAGGAGCGCGGCGGAGGCGCGCGAGGCCCAGCTGGCATTTGCGGCAGATCGCAGTTGGCGAAGCAGAAAGCGCGCGGCGAAGGTCGACGCGAAGGCGGCGAAGCGCCAAGCGCGGACTGCCGAGCGCGAGGCGCGAGCTGCGCTTCAGGCCGAGCAGCATGCCGCGAAGGGGGTGGCGCAGATGCAGCAAACTCGTCGGGTGCGGCGCGAGGGGCCGGATGCCGCTGACGCTCCTGACGTCCCTTGACGCCGCTGACGCCCCGCCAGCGCCGCCAACGCGGTCGGCCTCCGCTGCGCTGCGCGCCACGTGTGGGCGGGGTCACTTTCGGAGTGTGCGCAGATCGCCAACCCTCCGAAAATGTACCCGCTCTGCGGTTCTCGCCCATCAGCGCGCCAGCCGCGCAGCAGCCAGCAGCCACCAGCCAACAACCAGCAACAACCAGCTCCACCACCCCAGCCCGGGGGCGCTCACTAGACCACCCCCACCCGCCCGCCCACACCGCGGAGATTCACGCATGAGCGACCGAGATCGAGCCAATCGGTCCGCTGATGCATAAATCTCCGCAATTTCGGGCCACTCGACAGGAAGTACGACCGGCAAAATCGGCACGCGGTGGTGGTGCCCGCGGTGACGCTGCAGGTTGAAGTGCGACTCCAAGCCCTAGCGCGTTGGCGCACCAGCGGGTGTGGTTGCCTCCTCCGCGGATCCGGGCAGTGAGCAGCGGCGGATCACCCGGCCGACTTCAGCCCCGACCCTGTGAGCAGCACCACGGTGGTCTCGTCGGGATGGATCGCCCCGCGTTCGACCAGCACCTCGAGTGCGGCAGCCGCCGTCGCGCTAGTTGTACTGACCCGGATCGTTGTTGACATAAGAGAAGCCCCGGTGTCGAGTTGGAGCTGTAGTTCTACATCTAGAACCACGGAGGCTTCTCATGTCCCACGCTAACGCCCGACTGGCTCCCGCGGGCCGTTTGATCATGATTCAGCAGCATCCGGTCCGGGCGTGCGGTCGCGCATGTCGCCGCTGAGATGGCGATTTCTCGCGCGACTGCGTGGCGGTGGTGGCGCAGATTCCGTGAGTTGGGGATCGTCGGCTTCAAAGATCGTCCAGCATCACGCACACGCATCCCAACCGCACAATGCGTGCGCGGAGGAAGTCGTGTGCGGATCATGCGTGAGTTGACCCGCCGCGGCCCGGTCTTCATTGCGGGCAAGCTCGGCATGCGCCTCGACGGTCGGACGGGTGCTGCGCCGCCACCGGGAACCATTGCTGCGCGATATCGATCCCGTCACGGGAACTCGGATCCGCGCAGAACGACGATCCGCGAACCGATACGAGCACGATCATCCAGGCTCGTTGATCCATATCGATGTCAAGAAACTCGGCCGCATCCCCGACGGTGGCGGTTGGCGGCTACACGGTCGTCGCGAACGACCGAACCGGAAACGGGGACACGGGTACGACTATGTCCATACCGTGATCGATGATCATTCGCGTGTCGCGTACGCCGAGATCCACGATGATGAGAAAGGTGTTACCGCGGCTGGGGTCTTGGAGCGTGCGATCGCGTTCTATGCGTTGCTTGGGGTGCGGGTCGAGCGTGTCATCAGCGATAACGCTTTCGCATACCGGCACTCCGCAGTGTTCGTGGTGTTCTTGACGCTCACAACATCGCGCAACGGTTCATTCGTCCGCATTGCCCGTGGACGAATGGGAAAGTCGAACGCTTGAATCGCACACTCGCGACGGAGTGGGCGTACGCGCGGCCGTGGGCGTCGAACGAGGATCGCCGGGCAGGGTTGACTGCCTGGCTCGATTATTACAACCTGGACAGGCCCCATCTCGGTATCGGGGGCCAATCTCGATCGATCGCGTCAACAACGGTCGAGGTCAGTACAGCTAGTCGGCTCGGTGTAGAGCCCGCGCGCCGCGAACCCGGCGTGCGCGGAGCGGATCCCCGCCTCGGGAACCGCGACCGTGCCTCCGCCGCTCTCACGCAGCGCTTCGAGCATGGGCATGAGGCGCAGCGGGCGGGAGATCGCCGTGCCCTCGGCGATCGTCGGCAGCACCGGGCGGGCGGTCGCGGCCTGCAGTGCCGCCGCCCGCGCGGCCGCCGCACCGGGCGCCGGTTTCACGTGGAACGCCGCGTCGACCGGCGAGCAGTGCAGGGGCTGCGCGGCATACAGACGCGGCAAGCGATCGATCGCGCCGACTCGCAGTAGTTCACGGAACCCGAACGCACACCCCAGCAGGCTGCTGCCCGCGCCGACCGGCATCACCACGGCGTCGGGAGCCCGGAACCCGAGGTCTTCCCACATTTCGTAAGCGAGCGTCTTCGTTCCCTCGAGAAAGAACGGCTGCCAGTTGTGGCTCGCGTACCAACCGTCGCCGCGCTCAGCCGCTGCGATCGCCGCAGCCTGCGAGGCTTCGCGGAGCCCGTCGACGAGTTCGATGCGCGCTCCATATGCGCGCGCCTGCACGAGCTTCGCGGGCGTGGTCGACGCCGCGCGAAGACGGTCACGTCAAGGCCGCCTGCGGCACCATACGCGGCGATCGAGGCACCGCCGTTGCCCGAGCTGTCCTCGATCACCGACGTCGCGCCCTGCTGCCGCAGCACGGAGAGCATCACGCTGGCCCCGCGATCCTTGAAGCTGCCCGTCGGCGACGCCCACTCGAGTTTGCACAGCGGTCGAGCACCGTGCCACTCGGTCGGCACCAACGGCGTGCGCCCCTCGCCCAGCGAGATCGGGTCGGGTACGTCAACCGCGAAGGCGGCGCGGTACCGCCAGAGTCCGGGCGATCCCGCATCGATGTCTGCAGCCGTGATGCCGCCACCAGGCGTCAGCAGCAGCGGATCACCAGCGTGCGAACGCCAGCGCCCCGCCTCGATCGGCACACGCGCTCCGGATGTCGGGTCGACGTAGGCGGCGTCACTGCTCATGCAGCGCAGCCTAGCAACGCCGTGCTCCCACCATGCTGATCACGATCGGGGTAAGTTGCGGTGGGTGCGCGGCCACAAATGGGCGGCAACACCCGTCGAAAGTTACCCCGATCGCATCCAGCGCGGCGCAGCCGCAGCTACAGCAACAGCGCCGCCAGCGCACTACGCCTTCGGCCCGTCGGGCCCCGGCCCGCCGCCAACGCCGCCGCCCGCACCACCCGCGGCGCCGATTTCGCCACCGACCGCTGCCGCCACCGCGGCGCGCTTCGCGGCGGGCGCCGGCTTGCCGCTGCGCATCGCGGCCATCCGCCCGGCCCGTCGCCCGAGCCATGAGACGGTGAGGTTGATGGCGAGGTAGATCACGACGGCCACGACCCAGAAGGTGAAGAGGTAGCGGTTGCCGTAGAAGGTCGACGCCTGCTTCACCGTCGAGGCGAGCTCGGAGTAGGCCACGATGTAGCCGAGCGAGGTGTCTTTCAACAGCACGACGAGCTGGGCGATAATGATCGGCAGCATCTGCGTGAACGCCTGCGGAAACTCGATGAGCAAGCGGGTGCGCACCGGCGTCAGTCCGATTGACAGGCCGGCTTCGCGCTGGCCCTTATTCAGCGCGACGATGCCGGCCCGCAGTGCCTCGCCGATGATCGCGCCGTTGTAGATGATGAGTGCGATCACGACGGCCCAGAAGGCACCGGTCGAGGCGACGAGCAAGATGAACAGCATCATCAGCAGCACGGGCATGCCGCGGAAGAACTCGAGCAGCACGGTCACGGGCACGCGCACCAGAGCCGACGATGCGAGGCGCCCGAAGGCGAACAGCATGCCGAGCAGTACGGCGCCGACCATCGCAACGGCGGCGGCGCGCAGCGTATTCAGCACGCCGCGGCCGATGAACTGCCACACTTCGCCATAGGCCAGCACATCCCAGCGCGAGCCGTCGAACATGCCGAGCGTCTCGTTGCCGTTGACCGCGATCTGCGGCTGGGCCAGGCGCCAGACGACCCAGCCGAGCAGTGCGGCGAGCGCGACAACGCCCACTACTGAAATGATGCGGGATCGCACCCGCGCCTTGGGGCCGGGGGCGTCGTAGAGAACTGTCGCGGTACTCATCGCAGCACCCGCACCTTCTTCTCGATCTGCCCGGCGATGAGACCGAGCGGAATGGTAATCAGGAGGTAGAAGCAGGCGACGCCGACGAGAATCGGGATCACCGCCTGACCGTTGCTGTTCGTCAGCTGTCGGGCCGTCGCGAAGAGCTCGACCACGAAGAACCCGCCGGCCACCGAGGTGTTCTTCGTCAGAGCGATGAACACGTTGATGAGCGGCGGAACCACCATGCGCAATGCTTGCGGCAGCACGATGAGCGAAAGCGTCTGCCCGAAGCCGAGACCGATGGAACGGGCCGCTTCGGCCTGCCCGACCGGCACACCGTTGATGCCGCTGCGCAGCGCCTCGGCAACGAATGGGGAGGTGTAGACAGCGAGGCCGATCGACGCGAGGATCGCGTACGGTGGCTTGTCAGGCACGATGAGCGGCAGCACGAACACCATGAACAGGAGCAACAGGGTGAGCGGAATGTTGCGGATCAGCTCGGTGTAGACCGTGGCGAATGCACGCAGCGAGGCGACGGGGCAGATGCGCATGACGGCCACGATGAGGCCGATGAGCAGCGCCCCCAGGCCACCGAACAGCAATAGCCTCAGGGTCATCAAGAATCCGGCGAGGATGTCGCCGGCGTTCGCGATCAGCACTTCCACGGGCTGGATCCCTTCTGCGGAGCGGCTCCCGGGGGCGGCGTGCGCCGCCCCCGGCCGACTCAATACTGACTGGACGCGAGTGCCGTACCGGCATCGCGAGGTGACCGTGAACGATCAGTAGTTGTCGATCTTCGGCGGCTCAGGCGTCGAGAGCACCTTGCCGGCCGTCTTCTCCCAAGCTGCGGCCCAGTCGCCATCATCGAACGACTCTTGCAGCGTGTCGTTGATGAAGCCGCGGAAGTCGTCGTCGCCCTTCTTCAAACCGATGCCATAGGGCTCCTCGGTGAAGGGGTTCTCGACGACCTCGAACTCGCCCTGGTTCTGGTCGGCGAGGCCGGCGAGAATCACGTTGTCCGTGGATACCGCCACGACCTCACCCGAGCGCAGCGGCTCGAGGCAGTTCGAGTAGGTGTCGGTGGCGAGCACGTCGACCCCTTCCTTCTTGAGGTTCTCCTCCGAGGTCGAGCCGGTGACCGAGCAGACCTTCTTGCCCTTGACGTCGTCGATGCCCGAGATGCCGTCGGGGTTGCCCGAGAGTACCAGCAGGTCTTGACCGGCGATGTAGTACGGGCCGCCGAAGTCGATGACCTGCTTGCGGTCGTCGTTAATCGTGTACGTCGCAACGACGATGTCGACCTCACCCTTCTCGATGAACGGCTCGCGGTTGGCCGACACGGCCTCTTTCCACGTGATCTGGTCTTCGGTGAGGCCGAGCTTTGCGGCGATGATCTTGCCGATCTCGACGTCGAAGCCCTCGGGTTTGTTGGTGGTCGGGTTCATGAGGCCGAACAGCGGCTGATCGTACTTCGTGCCGATCGTGATCTTGCCGGCGTCGTGGAGCTTCGCCATCGTGGTGCCTTCGTCGAAGGTGACGTCTTCGGCGGGTGCCGGTGCCGAGGTGTCTCCCCCGGCGTCGTTCGGCGATCCTGAAGCGCACGCTGTGAGGGCGAGAGCTCCAGCTGCCGCGATGACTGCTGCGTACTTGGCGAATCTCATGATTCCTGCTTTCTCTGCGTTGAGTCTGGTTCGTGGGAATCGGGGCGTCAGTGGCCGAGAATCTTCGACAGGAAGTCCTTGGCGCGCGACGTCGTCGGGTCGGTGAAGAACTGCTCGGGCGTCGCCTCCTCGACGATCTGCCCGTCGGCCATGAACACGATGCGATCGGCGGCCCGCCGTGCGAACCCCATCTCGTGGGTCACTGCGACCATGGTCATGCCGTCGTTCGCCAGACCGATCATCACGTCGAGCACCTCGTTGATCATCTCGGGGTCGAGTGCCGACGTCGGTTCGTCGAGCAGGATCAACTTGGGGTCCATCGCCAGCGACCGAGCGATGGCGACGCGCTGCTGCTGTCCGCCCGAGAGCTGCGACGGGAGCTTCTGGGCCTGGTTCGCGATGCCCACGCGATCGAGCAGCGCCATCGCTTTCTCCTCCGCGGCCTTGCGCGAGAGGCCGCGGACCTTCATTGGCCCGAGCGTCACGTTCTGCAGGATCGTCTTGTGCGCGAAGAGGTTGAACTGTTGAAACACCATGCCGACGTCGGCTCGCAGCGTCGCGAGGTCCCGGCCTTCTTCGGGCAGCGGTTCGCCGTCGATGGTGATCGTGCCCGAGTCGATGGTTTCGAGACGGTTGATCGCGCGGCAGAGCGTCGACTTGCCCGACCCTGACGGCCCGAGTACCACGACGACCTCACCGCGGCCGACCTGGGTGTTGATGTTGTTGAGCACGTGTAGATCGCCATAGTGCTTGTTGACTTCGTTGATGATGACGAGTGGCTCTCGATCGTCGCGGACCACTCTGACCGCTGTCGTCTCTCCCATGCGGCGATCGTACTGAGAGAGCCGAGCCGTGCGAAAGGTCTTGTGCTCGCCGCACAAAGCCGACTAGGGTTCTACAAAACTCCTGATGAAGTTGGGGAACGGACGGGACGGCGTGGGGAAGCGTCGACTCGCTGCTAGAGCTGTGCCTGCGGCCGGTCCAATCGTTACCAAGCCGTCACCGTGCTGGCGCGAATCGCGGCTTGAGGGCGCGAAATGCGACGCAGAGCAGGAACACGGCGGTGAGCACCAGACCGACCGATCCCCCGGCGGCGACCGAGTATTCGCGCGAGATCCAGAGACCCGCGATGCTGCCCGCAATGCCGAGCACTGCCGAGAGCACCGGAATCCACTCGACGCGATCGGTGAGCACCCGCGCGGCCGCAGCAGGCGCGATGAGTACGGCGACGCCGAGGATCGCCCCGACCGCGGGCATCGCCACGACCACTGCGGCGGCGATGATGCCAGTGACGACGAGTTCGACCGGCCAGGTGCGGTAGCCCGAGGCCACGTATCCGACGGGTTCGAAGGTGTGGAAGAGGATGCGGCGGCCGTACGCGGCCGCAAGCACGAGCGACACCACGAGCACCACGGCTGTCGAGGTCACGTCGGAGACGCTGACGCCGAGCGGTGAGCCGACGAGCAGCGCCTCGACGGGCACGCCGAGGCCCGGGTTGAGTGCGGCGAGCAGCGTACCGAGCGCGAACCCGAACGACAGCACCACCCCGCTGGTCACTTGACGCCCCTGACCGGGAATCTTCGCGAGCAGGGTCATGGCGAGCACCAGCACGAGCGCGAACAGCGCCTGACCGATGAGCAGGTTCCAGCCGAGCAGCGCGAACACCACACCGCCCGGGAACGTCGCGTGGCTCAGCGCGACCGCGAAGAACGAGCGACGGCGCAGCACAATGAGGGTGCCCGCGACCCCGGAGAGGAGGCCGAGCAGCGCGAGCTCGAGCGAGGCGAGCGCGAAGTAGCTCATGCGCGCACCGGCTTCCACGCCGGCTTCCGCACTGCGCCGACGCCCCAGCGCACAAGCGCGGCGAGCACGTACGCGGCGACGAGCAGCAGCACGACGACCGCGCCCGGCGAGACCGTCGCGCCGCCGGTGGTCGACCACTCGAACGAGATCCAGAGTCCGGCCACCCCGACGAAGAGCGGCAGCAGCACCGCGATCGGAATGAGCAGCGCGAAGCGGCGCGTCAGCAGGCGCGCGGCCGCCATCGGCACGGTGAGCAGCGCGATCACCATGAGCACGCCGAGCGCCTGTACCCCGGCGACGACGAGCAGCGCGACCGCGACGCCCAACGTGAGGTCGGCGCGCAGCAGCCGGAAGCCCGCGGCTTCGGCACCGGCCGCGTCGAACGAACGGAACAATTGCGCCCGCCACGTCACCCCGACGATTGCGACCGCAATGAGGGCGACGAGCAGGATCTGCCAGAGCTGCGTCTCGGTCACCGTGAGCAGACGCCCGAAGAGCAGCTCTTGCAACTGCGCGACGTAGCCCTCCTGCCGAGAGACGAGCACGACTCCCAAGCTGAACAGGCCGGTGAGCACGACCGCGATCGCGGCGTCGGCGCCGACTCCGCCGCGGTGCTCGATGACGGTGAAGAGCACGGCAGCGAGGATCGCCGCAACCACGGCACCAGGCAGCAGCAAGGCGGTGCCCCCGATCATCGAGCCGACGACCAGACCGGGAAACACGGAGTGCACGAGGCCGTCGCTCACGAATTCGAGTTCGCGAAAACTGATGAAGAGGCCGACGACGCCGGCCGCGACCGCCAAGATGCCGACGGTCACCAGGGCCCGCCACATGAACGGCAGCGCGAAAATGTCGAGTGGGCTGGATTGCGCGAGATGGAGGGCCGTCAGCAGATCGACCGACATCACTCGGTCTCCCGTGTCGTGGTCACCGTGTGCTGATCGAGTTCGACGGTCGTGTCTTGGAACGCGTGCTGCACGGCATCGAGCGTGAGGGCATCGGCGACCGACCCGAACGCGGCTGGGTGCCCGGGCTGGTTGGGATGGTGCCCGCTCGCGAGCAGCAGCGCGTGGGTGCACGCCTCCTGCGCGATCTCGAGGTCGTGCGTCGACACGATGATGGTGCGCCCCTCGGCCCGCAGTTCGCGCACGAGCTGCAGCAGCACGTCGCGATTCTCGCGGTCGAGGCCGTTGAACGGCTCGTCGAGCAGCAGCAACCGGGGGTCGGAGACGAGCGCACGGGCCAGGATGCCGCGCTGCTGCTGCCCGCCAGAGAGCTCACCGAAACGACGGGACGCGAACGCGCCGAGGCCGACCCGCTCCATGGCATCGCCGACGGCCGCGCGACCGTCACGACCGATCGGGCGCAGCGCACCGCGCGAGCGGTACAGGCCCATTGTCACGACCTGGCGCAGCGTTATGGGCAGGGTGGCGTCGCGGGTATCCGCCTGAGGCAGTGAGCCGATGTGTCGGCGGGCGCGATCCGGAGCCTCACCGAGCACCTGCACCGTGCCGGCCGTGCGATCTGCGAGCCCCAAAATGCCGCGCAGCAGCGTCGACTTGCCCGAGCCGTTCGGCCCGATCAGTGCAACCGCAGCTCCCGTCGGCACCTCGAGTGTGAGCCCCTCGACTCGCGCAACGCCGTCATACCCGAACGCCGCACCGGCCAGTGCAAGCGCGACGCCGCGCCCGGTGAGGGGCGCGGCGTCGGTCGCTGCGGGCACTGCGCAGTGCTGCGGGTCGTGCTCGGGGTTCATCCCTGCAGACTATCGGGCGCGGCGTCAGCCTTCACGCCCCAGGCATCGAGAATCGTCTGGGTGTTGTGCACGGTCGCACCGATGTACGTCGCGCCGTCGCTGTCGGGGGCGCCGAGGGAGTCGGTGTACAGCGTTTCGGCATCGATGACCTGCACGCCCGCCTCGGCGGCGATGGTCTCGGCGAGCTTCGGGCTCATCGACGACTCGACGAAGACTGCCTTGACTTTGTTCTCCTTGATCGAGGCGACGAGCGCATCGATGTCGGCGGCGCTCGGCTCGGCATTGTCTTCGAAGCTGGGCAGGATCGACCCGGCGAACGTGATGCCGTACTCGTTGAGGTAGTAGCGCATCGAGTCGTGACCGCTCACGAACTGGCGCTCGGCGGCGGGCACGCGATCCACCTCGGCCGCGACCCAGGTGTCGAGGTCGGCGAGCTTGTCGGTGTACTCCGAGGCGCGCTGCTGGTAATCGCTTGCGTGATCGGGGTCAGCCTGCTCGAGGCCCTTCGCGATCTCGTTCACCATGCCTTCGGCGAACTTCGGCGAGGTCCAGATGTGCGGGTTCAGGTCGCCGGGCTCTTCGGCGTGATCATGATCCTCTTCCGCGTGATCATGATCTTCTTCGGCCGCGTGATCGTGGCCCTCTTCCTCGTCATCGTGATCGTCGACGAAGCCGCCACCGGCGATGGTGATCTGCTTCGCCTCGTCGAGGTCGATGCCATCAGCGGCGGTGATGATGGTGCCGTCGAAGCCTGAGGCCTCAACCGCATCGTCGACGAAGCCTTCCAGACCCGCGCCGTTGACGACGAGCACGTCGGCCTCGCCGAGCGCCAGCAGGTCAGCCGGGCTCGGGTCGAAGTGGTGCGCCGAGGCGTTCGGAGCGAGCAGCCCAGTGAGTTCGATGTCGTCGCCGCCCACCTCACCGGTGAAGTCGGTGAGCTGCGTCGTGGTCGCGACGACCTTGAGGCCCCCGCCCCCGCCGCCGTCTCCCGAATCCGCGGTGGCGCCGCCACTGCAGGCGGTGAGCGCGAGCAGCGAGGCGAGCGCTGCGCTGGCGAGGAGGACGGGCTTGAGGGGGCGTGAGTAACGAGTCATGACACACTTTCTAAATGAGAACGAGTATCACTATACACTCACTCAGATGTTGCGTCGCCTCGTGATCGCATTCGTGCCGCGGCCACCGCGGTGCCGCCGAGCAGCAAGAGCGTCATCGCGAGCGCCGCGGCAACGGATGCGCCGTGCGCATCACCCGTGGCCGCGAGCCGCGGCTTGGCAGCACTCTCTGCGACCGCCGGGGCCGAGGTTGTCACGACGGTGGTCGGCGGGGCGCCTTCGGCACCGGATTCCGCGGGCTTCGTCGGCTCGACCGGATCGACGGGATCAATCGGGTCCACGGGCGCCGGCGCCACGGCGAGCGATACCGGCTGCGACGTCGAGATCGCGAACACCGAGTTGCCGGAATATCGCGCCGTGATGACGTAACTACCCTCGGGGAGCGAGGCGATCGCGAGCGTTGCCACGCCCGATTCAATCGGCGCACTGCCCAACGACTCGCCATTCGCGAAGAACTCGACTGATCCCGTCAACTCGGCGGGAGCGACCGACGCGCTCATCTGCACCGTCTCGCCGACCTTCGTGCCGGCGCGATCGAGCGACAACGTCACCGTCGCGACCCGCTGCTGCACCGTCACGGTGGTCTCAGCCGAACGCGACCCGTTCACACCCGCGTTGCCGGAGTACTCCACGGCGAGCGCATGCTCGCCGACGGGAAGCTGCACGCCAGGCAGTTCGGCGCGGCCATCGCTCGAGACGGGCACCTCACCGAGCATCTCTTCGCCCGCCCAGAACCGCGCCGTACCGGCGAGGTCGCCGACCGTGGCATCAGCCTCTACAGTGGCCGTCAGATCGATCGTCTCATCAGCGAAGACTTCTTCACTCGAGGTGCCGAGCGCTACTGAAGAAGCCGCCGTGTTGTACGTGATCGTGATGAGACCGTTTCCGTCGCGCACCCCGTTTTCGAAGACCGTGCCGGCGGGACCATAGCCCGATCCGCCACCCCCGGCGGTGCCCCACACCGTCAGGTAGCCCGGCCCGCCGCCCGCGCCACCGTAGTACCCACCGCCACCGCCACCGCTTCCCGGCGATTGCGGGTCAGATGAAGTGGTATCGCGCCCGTCGCCGCCGATGCCGAGCATGCCGCTCCCGCCGCCGTTCTGATCGCCGCCGGCGCCGTCGCCCGCAATGCTCACGACCTTGGCACCGCCGACCAACCCACCACCAGCACCGCCGATGAAGTTGCCGTACTGCGAGTTGGTAACCGCAACGGACCCGCCTCCACCGCCGGCGACGAGCACCCGGTGCTCCAGGCCCGCGCCGCCCACACGAATATCGCTCGCACCGCCACCGCTGGCGTTCGCACAGCCCTTGGCCGACGTGCGGCCGCCGCCATTGAACCCTCCGGCGACGCCACCGGGCTCACAGAGCACATTCGAGATTCCCACGCCGCCGACCGTGAAGTTGAGCACGTCGCCCGGCTGCACCGGCAGCACCGCAGTCGCCCGGCCGCCCCGACCGCCGACCATGTTGTTCCACTGCGTCGCGTCTCCACCCGCGGCCCCGAAGACGTCGGCCGTGATAGAGGTGACGCCGGTCGGCACGGTCCACTGCTCCGTCGCGCCGGTGAACGCGAATTCGCAGGTGGCGACGCCGGCGTCGACGGTGCACGCGGCATCCGCCTGAGCCGGCGCGGCAACCACGACCGGCAGTCCCAAGGTCGCAACGGCCACAGCCAACAGGGTTGCCCCGAGTTTCACACGCATACTCGAGAGCTTAAGCCGCAGACGGCCGCGTGCCTAGCAATCGGAATAACAATGCGTAGACAATCACGAGGAATCAGGTAGTTATTGCGCTGACCCCACGACCAGGTGCACCGCGTTGCCCCACGGATCCCACGCGGTGAGCGCATCATCACTGCGCTGGGACGTATAGCCGGCATCGGCCAGGCGATCCTCAACCGCATCGACCGCGGCCGCATCGGGCAGCGTGACCGTGAAGCCCGCGAGCCCCGTCGCGTTGGTGCGCGTCTCAGCGCCCTCGCTCTGCCACACATTCGTTGCCAGGTGATGGTGGTAGCCGCCCGCGGCGTAGAACAGCGCACCGTCGGCGCGCGACGTCACCGCGAAGCCGAGCGCGCCGGCGTAGAAGTCTTCGGCCTGCTGCAAGTCGCCGACCTTGAGGTGCACGTGCCCCATCGTCGCTGCATCGGGCGCGGCCTCGTCGATCGCGTCGGCGTCGGCGTCGGCGTCGGTGCCGAGGTGCTCGGTAATGAATTGGTTCGGGTCGAGCGCCTCCGACCCCATCTGCACCTCGCCGCCCTGCCACTTCCACTCGTCGCGAGGCCGGTCGACATACAGTTCGAGTCCATTGCCTTCGGGGTCGAGGAAGTAGAAGGCCTGGCTCACGGCATGGTCGGCCGAACCCTGGAACGTGTCGGGGGCGACCGTTGCGACGTTCAGAATGGTTGCGGCGAGCGCGGGCGCATCTGGATACAGAATTGCCGTGTGATAGAGCCCGGGGTCGGTGAGGGTAGATCCGGCTTCGCCCGAGTCGTCGGGCGTGAGGCGCAGGATCGGCTCGTCGAGGCCCAGCAGCACGCCGCCCCCAGTTGCTTCTTCGTCAGCGTCAGCTTCGTCATCGAGCACCCGCAGGCCGACCGCGTCGATGTAGTACTGCTGCACCTTTTCGAGATCGTGCACCGCGATCTCGACCACACCCATGTGCGTCTCGTCGGGCAGCGCGGCGACGGGTCGGGCGTCGCCTTGTGCGCTCGCCGACTGCGCGATCGCAATCCAGGTGATCGCACCGGCCGCGACCAATGCGGCGACGACGATGAGCGCAATGATGAGGGGCTTGCGAGAGCGGGCTGCAGAAGTGGCCATATCAAGTGGCAACTCTCACTCATCGACGCGCATTCCTGGGAAAGCCGGGTGAAGCGGCATCGAACAACCATGTGCGCCGTGCTTAACCGTTTATTCGGGTTGAGCACGGCGCACACGCTCGAGGGCAGCTCAGTGCCGGGTGCGTACGCGGGTGATGAACGCACCGGCACCGAGGAGCAGGAGCGCAGCGCCCGCGATCCAGGCCATCTCGCCGTTCGACGCGCCTGTCTGTGCGAGTCGGCTCTGCTGCGAGACCGTCGTCGCACCGGCAACCGAGGTACTCGCCGTTGCGGGGCCTCCGTTCGCTGCTGCGTCGGCCCCATCGGCCGCGGCCGTTGCGCCCGAATCGGCGTTGCCGCTCGCCGCCGCCCCAGCGTCGCTCTCCGCATCAGCATCGACCGCTGCAGCAACCGTGACCGTCAGCGTCGCGTCGCCCGTGATCCCATCTGCGTTAGTGACCCGATACGTCACTGAAGCGACACCAGCGAATCCGGCAGCCGGCGCGAACACGATCTGGCCGTTCGACACCTCGAAGGTTCCTTCGTCGGCGGTAACGAGCGACTGAGGATCACCCTGGACATCGACCAGCGTCAGAGTGTCGGGGTCGAGTGCGGGTTCCCCCGTCGCGCCGTCGTTGGCGAGCACATCAACGGTCACCGGGGTCTGCGCGGGTGTGCTGACCGCGTCGTCGACGAGCGTCGTGGGCCGCGCGGCCGCAACACTTTGCACGAAGGAGCCGTTGAAGGAGTGTGTCGCGCCCGCAGCGTAATCGATCGCCCACCCCGCCGAGATGTATCCCGGCGCCGTCGGCACCCAGCTCAGGCCGGAGGGATCAGCCACAACATCGCCTGAGACCGAAACGGGAACGGGCTGGCCGTCGAGTCCAACGATGGGCGTGTGCGAAGTGACACCCACGACCCCGTCTGGCACTGCAAAATACTGCCCGGTCGCGTCAATGAAGTGGCCGGGCTCGCTCGGATCCGCTGCCGCGACCGAGCTCAGCGGCGACAGGTCGCTAATCGAGTTCGAACCGAGGTACACCACGCTCAGCTTGGTGAGCGGCGCCAACGGAGCGATGTCCGTGACCCCGGATGACATCATGATCAGCGACGTCAGCTCGGTGAGACCGCTGAGCGGAGTCAGGTCTGCACCGTCAATGTTCGTCACCGAGAGCCACGTCAACTTGGTCAGACCGGAGACCGCCGAGAGATCGACGTTCGGGTTGTGCTGGAAGTCAAGGTCGGTCAGCTCCGTCAGGCCAGCGACCGCGCTGATGCCGCTGAGCTGGTTGAACCCCATGCTCAGATTCGTCAGCTGGGTGAGGCCTGCGAGCGATGAGACATCGGTCACCGCATTGTTCGAGAAGTGCAGCGTGCGCAGCCCAGTGAGGCTTGCGACCGGCGAGATGTCGGTGATGTTGTTCACGCTGAGCATCAACTCGGTCGTGCCCGTGAGCGCGTCGGCACCCGTAATGTCTGCGATGTCGCGGAAATTGCAGTTCAGCACCGGCAGGCTCGCCGCCTGGGCGTCGGTGATCGTGGATCCGGCCGGCTGCCCGAGAGCGTCATTGATGCAATCTGCGAAATGCGCATCAGGGAAGGTGACATCTACCGCGCTCGCGGGCGCCGCTCCAATCCCGAGCGCGGCGATGCATGCGCCGACGATAGCCGCACTCGAAGCGACACCTTTTGCCCGCCTCCGGGCGCCCTGATTCTGTTCCATGTGCGTCCATCCCGCTCGAATTACGTACTTAACATTCTGTATACTACGCTGAATATCTAAAATACTCCAGGGGGATGTCATGATCGATTACGCCGCGGTGGCCTCGGGGCTGCACTCAAAAGACACATTTCTCGCTTTGTGCGACGAACCACGCGTATTCGGAGCCAAGAAGCAAGCCGCGCGAGCAGCGGAGATCTGGGAGCGCGCAGAGCAACGCAGCGTTTTCGCGCATCGAGCACTCCGTGCCCCAGGCGGCACCGGAACCGGGCTCTTGGTGCACCTCATCTGGGACGCGGACTCCGATACCGCGAACGTCGGCGCGGCATTCACGGCGGTCACCAGCGCACTGCCCCCGTCTCTGACGAGGGCAGATGAAAAGGCGACCTACAAGCGCCGCGACAAGAAGCAGGGGGTGTTTTTCACCTGGCAGGATGTGCGATCGCAAGAGCTCAGCCAGTGGTTCTTCACCCGGTTCGGCGTGCACGCATTCGCCACGCAGCTCTTCAGCGAGAACGATTTGCACGAAGATCTCGCCATCGTCGCGGTCGTCGACGGCGTCGACCATATCTGGCTCGCTACCCACGAGTAAAGTGACGATCCCTTCACCTCGGGATACCTGCGGCGGCGGGTGACTCACCCCGCCGCCGCTCCCCGTTCTTACGGCATTACGAGAACGGCCTTCACCGCCTTGCCGCTTTGCGTGTCGGCGATCGCCTGCTCGATCTGGTCGAACGGGTACTGCGTGATCAACTGATCGAAGGGGAACTTGCCCGCAGCGTGCAGCGCCAGCATCTCAGGAATGAAGGTCTGCGGAACCGCATCGCCCTCGATCGCACCGACGAGCGTCTTGCCCGAGCCCGAGACGAGCCCGAGCGGAATCTCGACACCCGGCTTCGGCACACCGACCACAGCGATCTTCGCTCCGAATGCGGTTGCGCCCACGAGCTGCTCGACGACTGCCGGTACCGCGGTCGTGTCGACCGCGAAGTCAGCACCGACACCGCCGGTGATCTGCTGCACGAGTTCGACCGTGTTCTCGGTGCGGCTGTCGATCGTGTGCGTGGCTCCGAGTCGCTTCGCGAACTCGAGGCGTTCGGGCAGAATGTCGACGGCGATGATGGTGGTCGCCCCGGCGACGACCGCACCCATGATGGCGGAGAGCCCAACCGCGCCAGTTCCAGCCACGATCACTGAAGCGCCGGCAGGCACCTCAAGCGAGTTCAGTACAGTCCCTGCGCCCGTCTGCACGCCGCAGCCGAGCGGGCCGACGAGCTCGACGGGTGCGTCCGCAGGCAGCTTGACCGCGTTGCGGGCGTCGACAATTGCGTGCGTCGCGAACGACGACTGGCCGAAGAATGAGCCGTGCACCGTCGAGCCGTCGGCAGCGGTGAGTGTGGTCGATCCATCGGCGCGCACCCCGGCGATGTTCAGCGCCATGAAGTTGAGGCAGTAGGCCACCTTGCCGGTCACGCAGTTGCGGCAGTGCCCGCACGAGGCGAACGAGACTGCCACGCGATCGCCCACAGCGAGCCCGGTCACCCCGTCGCCGACCGCTTCGACGATGCCGGCGCCCTCATGCCCAAGCACGAACGGCAACGCGGCGGGAATGTGCCCGTGCTGCACCGCGAGGTCAGTGTGGCACAGACCGGTCGCGACGATCTTCACCAGAATCTCGGACGGTCGAATGTCGTCGAGGGTTACGTCCTCGAACACAAAGGGTCCGTCCACCTCGTGCAGTACCGCGGCGCGAGCGTTCGTAGTCATCAGGGTTTCCTTCCTGGGAGCCTCGGCTCCGGGGCACCCAAGCCTGATCGTATACCCACATCGGGATCACCCGGCGAAGCCTTGGAGCACTCACAGGGAGCAAGCAATGACCATCAGCGAGATCGCAGGTCGAGCTGCAGGATCGAGCCGCCCGGCGGCTCGTCGCGCAGCATCACCATGAATAGGTCAGCCTCATCCAGGTCATGGAGATCACTGAAGAGCAGAGTCGATCGTTCGATACGCGGGTCAACCGTTGCGATCACTTGCGCATCAGGATCAATGTCAGCGTAGACCGCTTCAAGATCAGCAAGACCCAAATGGCTACGGATCAAGAGCGCGCCGGCGTACTGCATGCCGTTGCCGGTTCCCGACAGTCGCTGCGCCGCCCACCCTGAATCGATGACCTCAGCGCCTGGAGGTACGGGCAACTGCTGCACCCGCGACTCGAGCTGCTGCGCTGCCGCGTTGTTCGCGGAGTGCACCCATACACCGGCACCCACGAGGGCGAGTAGCGGCAGCAGCACGATCACCGCGATGAGCGCGCCCGCGGGGATGCGTCGGGGCACACGGAGCGGCATCACCTCTCGGCGACCAGTGTGATTCGCATGCTCACCCATGCCGACGACAATAGCCGGGCAAGTTCAGGCGTGTTCCGGCACGAGGGCGGCGCGCGGTGGAAGAGTGACCACACCACCTAGGCTCGACGCATGCGTTCCCCGAGCTCCCCCGCCCTCGGCGTCGACATCCGCCTACTGCATCGAAACGACGCCGACGCGCTGGCCCGCGCGTACGTGCGCAATCGAGATCACCTGGCCCCCTGGGAGCCCACACGGTCTGAAGAGTTCTTCACCGCAGCCTGGCAACGGGAAGACATCGGTCAGCGCATCACTGCCAGCGAAGCCGGTACCGGCTTCAGTTTCGGACTCTTCTCGTCAGGGAAGATCGTGGGCCGATTCAATCTGGCCGGCGTCGTTCATGGTCCGTTCGAAAGCGCCGGGCTGGGCTACTGGGTCGACCAAGACTCAGAGGGGCGCGGGCTCGCCACAGCCACCGTGCGCGCGTTGCTCGACTGGGCACGCATCGAGCTCGGCTTGCATCGCATAGAGGCAAGCACGCTGGTGCACAATCTTGGATCGCAGCGCGTGCTCGCGAAAGCCGGGTTCGAGCAGATCGGGTACGCACCGAAGTACCTCAAGATTGCGGGAACCTGGCAGGATCACCATCTGTATCAAGCACTGCTGCACTGATCGGGTGCGCCGCGTCAGCCGGCGAGCGCGAGATGCAAGATGGGGTACGGCTTCCCTTCCCCGTCGACATCACTGCGACCCACCTGCATGAACCCCTGGCTCAGATAGAACGCTGTCGCGCCCGGATTCTGCTCGTTCACGTCGACCGCGGTGATGCCGTACCGAGTGATCGACTCCGCAAGCAGGGCGCTGCCGACCCCCTGGCCTCGGCACTCATCGGCGACGAAGAGCATCTCGAGGTTGCCGTCGAGCACTCCGGCGAAACCGACCGCCTGACCGTCGCGCTCTGTGACGAGCAGCGTGACCGCGGGAAAGTACGCGGTCGCCAGCCTGCCTTCGATGCTCGCGAAGTCAGACTCGGCGAGAAAGTCGTGCGTCGCCCGAACGGCGCTGCGCCAGATCTCGACGAGCCGCGGGTATTCGACCGAGCCGTGGCTCGGACGAATGATGAGGGGTGAGGGGCGCGAAGACATGTCGGTGCAAGTGTAGGCCGACCGCCCGCGCCCGATCAGGGGATCGGCACCCCGCGATCCTGCCCCACCCGCTTCATCACGAGGGTCGATTGCAGCCGCTGCACGCCCGGCAGCCCGGTGAGCACCGTGTCGTACAGCTCCTGATATGCCGCGAGGTCGGTGGTGAGCACGCGCAGAATGTAGTCGGGCTCACCGAAGAGTCGCTGCACCTCGACGACGCTCGGAATCTCGACCACTGCGGCCTCGAACGCCGTGATCACGTCGATCGAGGTGACACCGATCGTCACAAAGATCACGGACTCGAACCCCAGGCCGACCGCCTGAGGCGAGACCACCGCGCGATAGCGCTCGATGACTCCGGATCGCTCCAGCTCTTTCACCCGGCGATGGCACGACGAGAGACTCAGGCCGACCTGCTCGGCGAGCTCGGTGGCGCTCACCCGCCCCGATTCTTGCAGTCGTGACAGAATCTCGCGATCCAACGCATCCATGCGGTTGATTCTTGCAGATCGGCCCGCAAACGACTCAGAAAACGGAAGCACATTTCCCCAAGAAGGCCGTAATCTCTGAGCGTCAAAGGAGGACGGTGCCATGGATTGGACGCTGGCGGGGCAGTTCTGGATCATCGCTGCGGCACTCGCCGTCACCCCGGGGCCCGATTGGGCGTTCGTGATCTCGGCCGGCGCCCGACGCCAGCACCCCGCACCCGCGGTGCTCGGGCTGCTCAGCGGATATGTACTCGTCATCGGCGTCGTGGCGGTCGGAGCCGGTGCCGTCGTCACCGCTTTCCCGCTCGCACTCACCGCCCTCACCGTGGCCGGCGGCGCCTTCCTCGTCTACCTCGGCGTCACCACCCTCATGCGACCGGCTGCCCCGCTCGACGTCACCGGGGAGCCGCTGCACACCGGCGGCTTGCAGCAGTACTTGCGCGGCGCCGGTGTGAGCGGCATCAACCCTAAAGGCGTCATGCTGCTGCTCGCCCTGCTGCCGCAGTTCACTGGGCCAGGCGGTGAGTGGTCGCAGCCGATGCAGATGCTCGCGCTCGGCGGGCTCCATCTGCTCAACTGCGCAGTTGTCTACACCGTCGTCGCAACGGTGTCGGGTCGCGTGCTCGGCGGGCGCCCACGGGCGGGATCGATCGTCAGCCGCATCACCGGCGTGATGATGATCGGCGTGGGCTTGCTGCTGCTCGCCGAGCAGATCGCACCACTGATCTGAGCGCACGCGGCGGCGGCTCGTAAGCTGATGGGGTGACCGATTCGACGCCCGCATCGCCCGCCGTCGCCTCCGTGCCGAGCGCCGTCGCCTGGCGCGATGCACTGCGCAGCGGCGAGATCTCGGCGCGCGACGCTGTCACCGAGGTGCTGCAGCGGGCAGAAGTGGCGAGCGGTCTGGGCGCATTCGTTGCGGTGGATCGCGAGCTCGCTCTCGCACAGGCCGCGATGGCCGACGCGGGTTTCGCGAGCCTCGCTCCCGACCAACGCGCCGAGGCGCTGCCCCGGCTCCACGGCCTGCCGACCGCGTTCAAGGATCTGACCGATGTCGCCGGCTTCGTCACCACCCGTGGCAGCGCCGCGCTGCCGCACGCTCGGGCAGCCAACGACGCCCCCGGAGTCGCGGTGCTGCGGCGGGCGGGCGCAATCCCGATCGGCAAGACCCAGGTGCCCGAGCTCGGGCTGACCGGCTACTCCGAAAACGTCATCGCCCCGCCGGCTCGCAACCCGCTCGATTCCGAGCGCACCGCGGGCGGATCATCAGGCGGCAGTGCGGCGGCGGTCGCCGCGGGTGTATTGCCGGTCGCGCCGGGGAGTGACGGGGGCGGGTCGATCCGCATCCCCGCGCTCGCCTGCGGACTCGTCGGCCTGAAACCCGGTTTGGGCGCCGTGCCGAGCGACCTCGACGGTGGCGCCTTGGCCAATGGCAGCTTGCACGATGAATTCGGTGCTCCGCGCCTCGCCGTCACCGGGCCCCTCGCGCGTGACGCGGCCGACGCGGCGCTGCTCTTCGATGCGCAGCGCGGTGCGACGGGCGAACCAGCACTGGCAGCGGTGCGCGCTGCGGGCAGCGTGACCGGGCTACGCATCGGCGCGAGCACGGTCTCGCCGTTCGCACCGGTCTACCCCATCGTGCTCTCGGCGGAGGCTCAGCAAGCCTTCGTTTCGGCGATCACGCAGCTTTCAGCGCGCGGTCACAAGGTCGAAGACGCTGCCTTTGCATACGACCCCGGGTACCCCGACGCATTCACGACGTCATGGACGGCGGGGCTGTCACGACTCGAACTGGATGACGCGGCAGTGGATCGCCTTATGCCACTCACCCGCACGTTCCGTGAGCGGGCACTCGCGCGCAGCGACGACACACACCGGGCTGCAAGATCGCGCCTGCGCGAATTCGCATCCGACGTGCGCGCACAGTGGGGCGCCTACGATGCAGTACTCACCCCCGGGCTCGCGATGCTGCCCCCACGCGTCGGCGCGTTCACCGCGCAAGACGCCGACGGCGACTACCGACTGCAGTGCGAGTGGGCGCCGTACACGTCGATGGTCAACGTGTCGGGGCTGCCCGCGGTGGCCGTGCCGATCGTGCGGCTGCCGTCTGGCCACTCAATGGGGGTGCAGCTCATCGGGCGCACCGGGTCAGAGGCGCTGCTGCTGCAGCTCGCAGCGCAGCTCATGGAGCGGTAGCGGTCGCACCGCCTCGATCAGCGTGCAATGGGCGACTCTGACGCCACCACATCGCGGGTCATCGGAATTGCACCCATGATGTGCGGAAAGCCCTCGTGCCATTCCACGTCGACGCCCGCTGCGGCGAGCGCGTCGAGCCGAATCGCGATGTCGAGCAGCGGCAGCGAGATGTCGGCGTAGCGAGAGGCCAGCACCTGCGGCACCTGCTCGGCGGTTGCGGCGTGAATGAACCCGGCGTCGTCGAGGTGCGTGCCCCGCGTCGCCACCTCGTACTCGCCGAAACCACGGCTCATCTCCCAGTCGTCTGCGATCGCGATGTGGTGAATCAGGTCGGTCATCTTCTCGTCTCCTCGCTAATGAAACGGTTTCGTAGCATTCACGAGTAGACTACTCCCATGGAGTCAAAACGTGGGCGACCGACAGCGGCCGACAGCGCCGAGCGCAGCGTGCGCATCGCCGCAGTGGTCGCGCAGCTACTCACGAGCGACGGATTCGATGCCCTCACGTTCGACCGGGTCGCGGTCGAGGCCCGCGTAGCCAAGCGCACGCTCTACCGCGACTACGTCGACCGCGGTGGGCTGGTGCGCGCGGCGGTGCGGCGACTGCACGATGGGGCGGGGGAGTCGGGGCCGGGCGATCCGGCACACACCCCTCAGCCGCTGCGCGAATATGCGACCACTCTCGTCACGACCCTGCTGAGCGATGAGGCGATCGGGGTGCACCGCGCCGTGATCGCTGCGGCGACGCGATACCCGGAGGTTGCCACAGCCTTCTACACCGAAGGGCCGCAGCGGTCGATCGACGAGCTGGCGGCGCTGCTCGAGTCGACGCCGAACGCGACTTCGGGCTTGAGCGACCACCCGGCGAGGCCATCGGCCGAACTCCTCTTCTCTGCGCTCACCGGCGAAGCGCACCGACGGCGCCTGCTCGGCCTGACCGAAGCGCCCGACGGCCCTGGCGTCGCACTGCACGTCGACAGCACACTGGCAGGCCTGGGCTTCAAGCCAGACGGTTCGCTCGCCTGAGTTTCATTGCGAACGGGCTTGTACCCTCACCGCAATCCACACGTGTCGACAGCCACCGTGCAGCCGCACGCTCAGTAATAAAACTGCTTCGAAACGACCAGTAACCGCCGATCGGGGTCGGCGGTCTGCAGCGTTGAAAACGTGACGCCGTTTCCGGTGAACGTGCCCTCCAAGCTTTCTCCGCCGAGTCCGGCGATGACCTGCGACTTCTTCGAGAATTCATCAGGGCTTCCCGGCTCGAGGCCATCGACGGTCGCGTAGGCATCCGAGGCTGACAGCGAGAAGACTGCAAACCCGAATGCCGCGGTCTGCAACGCGTTCATATTCGACCGCGTATGCAGCAGCTCGGCGCCACCTGGCAACCTCACTGACGCTTCCTGCTCGATGTAGTCGACAACTGTGTCACGCGAGTCGCACGCCAATCCACGCGGATCAATGCACGATGTGATGACCGGAGATGCCTGCGTGGGTGGCGGAGTACGTAGGAGCGCGACGGCGACCGCAAGGAGCGCAGTGAGCACGACTGCCCCGAGCACGCAGATTGCCGCACGCCGAGCCAAGCGCGCGCGAATCTCCATATACACACCGTACGCGGCCCTACTGCGCGCGCACCGCGGAGCCCCGTGGAGCCGACGCGCAGTTCGCACATAGCCTGCGCATTGCATCGGCGCCCACACTCGAATCATGACCCGCCCAGCGATCCCGGATTCCGCGGCAGAAACCGACCGCACCACCCCTTCCTTCCCGACCCCCGCGCCCCCCACCGCGGCGGTCGAGCACACGGTCGATCGGTCTCGCCTCGGGGAAACGTTCGCGGGCACCTCCGTAAGCCGCCGGCGCTGGCTTTCCCCCTTGCGCGCCGGCGTCGCAGCTCTCGGCATCGCCATCCTCGCCTTCGGCGGCGGATTCGGCACCGCGTATGCGGTCAACGCGGCCAGCGCGCCTCCCCAGCCGCCGGCCGTGCAGCTCGAGATGCCCGAGGGCCTCATGGGATCGCCGGGCGGGTCATCCACCGACAGCTAAGCGACGTCGAGCGGATCCCCCATCAGCTCACGTGCGCGCTCGAGCAGCGCAATGGTCTCGACCGTGCGGTCGAGCGGGCGGAGCGGTGACTCAGTGAGCCCGGCGTCGAGGCATCGAGCCACCTCAAGCGCCTCCCAGAACAACTGGGTGTGCGCGAGCGGTTCCTCGTGCCACCGCAGCACCTCGCCATCGTGGAAGCGCACCTCGACCGGGCCGGGCTGGTAGAACGGCGCATCGAGCACGAGGGTCGCTTCGGTACCGGCGATGTATGCGGTGGTGGGCGTATCCGCCAGCATGGAGGCGCTGACGGTGGCGAGGCGATCCTGCGCGTCACCGAGCAACGCATGGAACGCGCCGACGGCACCCGGAGCCTCGACCCCCGGCACGACCTGGCGCCGGCCGTGAGCCGCACGCACCTCGAGCCCCCGAATGATCTCGTTCGCGAACATCAACGTGTACGAGCCGATGTCATTCATGACGCCGCCGCCCTGCGCGGGGTCCATGGCGCGGTGGTGGTCGACGAGCCGCTCGCCGAGGTTGGCGTGCACCTCGACGATCTCGCCGAGCAGACCGGCCTCGAGCACCTGGCGCACGACTGAGAAGCGCGGCAGTGCGAGCGTCCAGACGGCCTCCATCGCAAAGACACGGCGGGATCGCGCGAGCTCGACCAGCCGATCGACATCGGCGAGGCGCGGTGCCATCGGCTTCTCCACGAGTACGGGCTTGCCTGCCTCGATCGCGAGACTCGCGTGCGCGACGTGGTCGAGGTGCCCGGTCGCGACGTACACGACGTCGACATCACTCGCCACGAGTTCCTCGTACGAGCCGTAGGCGTGCGCGATGCCGTACTGGTCGGCGAACTGCTGGGCGCGGTCGAGCGTGCGCGATCCGACCGCCACAACCTGTTGCACGGTCGACGCCTGCAGCGCCTCGACGAACTTCGACGCGATCCATCCGGTGCCGAGGATCGCCCAGCGCTTCGGCGCCACCGCGCGCGGATCGGGCACGTTCGGCTGCGGCAGCACACGCCCGGCTGCGTGGCTCATGCGCCGGCCTCCACACGCACGAACGCGCCGCCCGAGTGCATCGAGGCGACGGCGGCCGCAGCGACGCGGGTCGCCTGCGCACCGTCTTCGACCGTCGCGAGCGTGGGCGCGCGGCCCTCGTTCAGCGCCGTCACCCACTCCTGCAGCTCGAGGCGGTACGCCTCGGCGTAGCGCGGGCGGAAGTCGACCGGAATACCCGTGCTCGCCGCCAGGTTCGAGAACGACTGCACGCGATGCGGCTCGGTGATCGAGACCGCACCCGTCTCGCACAGCACCTCGGAGCGCATGTCATAGCCGTAGCGCGCGTTGAGCGAGTTCTCGACGGTCGACAGTGCGCCATCGGCGGTGCGCAGCAGCAGGAAGAACGGCTCGCGTAGGCCGCCGCTCGTCGAGCTCGGGGTCTCGGGCGCATGCCACGACACCTCGGTGACGGGTGAGCCGAGCAGCCACGGCACGATGTCGAGGTCGTGGATCGCCGAGTTGTAGATCACGGTCTCGTCGGTCGCACCGGGCCCGGTCGTGACGCCGCGGCCGATCGAGTGCACCATGACAGGGCGCCCGTGCACGCCCGAGTCGACCTCGCGCTTCTGCTCGACGTACCCGGGATCGAAGCGGCGCATGAAGCCCTGGTGCACTAGCGGCGTACCCTCGCCCACGGCGGCGCGGTGCGCGGCGATCACGCGATCCGCGTCTTCAACCGAATACGACAGCGGCTTCTCGCACAGCGTCGGCTTGCCCGCCGCGATGCACGCGAGGGTCTGCTCGGCGTGCAAGAAATCGGGCGACGCGATGAGCACGGCCTCGACCTCGTCGGCGGTGATCAGCTCGAGCGGGTCGGTGTACGCGACCGCGCCCGGGATCGCCGCGACGACGGCCCCCGCGCGCTCGGCATCGGGGTCGGCGACGGCCACGACGGTCGCCCCCGAGACCTGTTCGTGCAGCAGCTGGGCATGGAAGGCGCCCATCACGCCCGTGCCGATGATGCCGATCTTCATGGTGCTCCTCTGGTGAGTGTGGGGTAATGCTGCAGTGTTCAGTGCCGGTCTGGGCCCTGGCGGTTACCGGTCGTTACTGGTCGTAGGCGCCGGGCACGTTCTGATCCCAGTCGATGATCGACCCGGTGACCACGCCGCTGCGCGAGCTGAGCAGGAAGACGATCGCGTCGGCGATCTCGTCGGGCTGGCCGAGCTTGCCCATCGGCTGCGCGGCCTCCGCCTGCTCGAGCCAGGTGCTGTCGGCGTCGTGGAACGTCTGCTGCGTCACGGCCTCGCCGGGCGTCGCCGTCCAGCCGATGTTGAGCCCGTTGATGCGAATGCGGTCGAAGCGGTGCGCGAACGCCGCGTTCTTGGTGAGCCCCGCGAGCCCCGCCTTCGAGGCGACGTAGGGGGCGAGGTAGGGCTGCCCACCGTGCATCGACATCGAGATGACGTTGAGGATCGTGCCCGGAGCCTTGCGGCTGCGCATGTCGGCCACCGCGCCCTGCATCGTCATGAACGGCACGGTGATGTTGAGGTGCAGGTGCTCGTCGAGCAGCTCGCGGGTGGTGTCGAGCAGCGTGCCGCGGCTGGTCGCACCGGCGGCATTGACGAGGCTATCGATGCGGCCGAAGCGGGCGATGGTGTCTGCGACGGCGCGCTCGGCCTCACCGGGCACGCTGAGGTCGGCGATGATCGCGATCGCGTCGAAGCCCGCGGTGCCGGCCACTGCGCCCTGCGTGCGAATCGCTTCGAGCGCGACCTCCGCCTTCTCGGCGATGCGGCCAACGATCGCGACGCCGGTCGCGCCCTCGCGTGCGGCCGCCTCGGCGACGGCACGGCCGAGGCCCTGTGTGCCGCCGGTGACGAGCAGAATCTTGTCTGCGAGCAACTGCTGCATGGTGGTGGTCCCCCTGGGTGTCGGTGTGGTCAGTCGGCGCTGTGCGACTCAGTCGGTGAGCGCGCCGGGGCGCAGCGGCAGACCGGTCGCCGTGTAGATGTCATCGATGAGCGCCATCGTGCGACGAGACCGCTCGAGACCTCGGGCATCGCGTTCACCGCTGCGCACGGCCGCGCGGATGCGCTGGAGCTGGTAGGTGTACGACGACACCGAGCCGAGTTGCTCGACGCGCTCTTCGACACCGGCGCCGGTGGTCGTGCGCACGATGAGTCGCCCGTCTTCTTGCGGTTTCACGAAGTTCGGCAGCACGACCTCGCCGAGGCTTCCGCTGACACGCAGACCGAAGTTCCAATCGGACTCCATGCTCGTGTGAATCGTCGCCGGCACGTCGCCGAGACGCAACTCTGCGACGACCGTGGCATCCAGCCGCGGGTCCGGGGCGTACGTCTCCGTTCGCGCGCCTGCGAGCGTGAGCTCCGGGCCGACCGGCAGCCCGGCCCCACCCAACGTATCGCCGAGCAGCAACAGTGCATTGATCGCGTAGCAGCCGAGATCCATGAGCGTGCCGCCGGCGAGGTCGAAGTTCCAGCGCGGGTCGTCGGCTCCGGGATCAGGCATGTCCATGTGCACGTCGATGGCCCGCACCTCGCCGATCGCGCCTGAGCGCACAAGGTCGATCAGTCGGTGCACCCCCGGGTGGTCGGCGTAGTGAAAGGCCTCCCAGGCCCAACCGGCAGAGCCCTCGAGCCGCGCTGCGACTCGATCGAACTCGGCGAGATTCGCCGCGAACGGCTTCTCGACGAGCACGTTGCGTCCGGCGTCGAGCGCACGCGCGGTCCACTCGGCGTGGAGCCCGTTGGGCAGGCCGATATAGATCAGGTCGAGACTGTCATCGGCGATGACCTGCTCGTAGGTGTCGGTGGCCGCTGTGAACCCCTTCTCAGCCGCGTACCGCTGGGCGCGCTCGGGATCCCGCGCTGCGACCACGGCCAACTCGTCACCGGTTTCGCCGGCCGCCTCGATGATCGAGAGATCGGCGATGCGCGAGGCACCAAGCGCGCCGATACGCAGCGGCCGCGCCGCATCGTGCGATTCGGGGGCGGTCATGCCGAGCCCTCCGCAGCCTCGCCGAAGGCGGCGCGCACGAACGCGACGCTGCGGCGCGCATTGTCGAGCGCTCGAGCCGCATCGTCGTCGTTCTCGACCACCGTGTCTTGCTCGAGCACGTACCAGCCGTCGTACCCGGCACCCTGCAGCGCCGAGAGGATCTCGCCGATGCGCGCATCGCCGTCGCCGAGCGCCTGATACATGCCCTGGCGCACGCCCTCGCGGTAATCGATCTCACCGGCGCGCACGCGGGCGGCGATGCTCAAGTTCACATCCTTCAAGTGCGCGTGCACGATGCGAGGGGCGTGCTGCTGCACGAATGCGACCGGATCGCCACCGCCGAGCGTGTAGTGCCCGGTGTCGAGGCAGAGCCCGATGCGCGAGCCCGCGACCACGCGCTCGACGGCCTCGGGAGCTTCGACCACGGTGCCGAGGTGCGGGTGCAGCGTCGCGACGACGCCGACCGCGGCGGCCGCATCGAGCGCGCGGTCGAGATTCGCAAGCAGCGTCTGCCACTCGGCATCGCTCAGCTCGGCCGCACCGTCGTACCCCTCCGCTCCCGTCACCGCTGAGAGCACCAGCGTGGATGCCCCGGCGGCGACGTACGCTTCGAGTTCGCGCTCGATGGCGGGCAGCGGATCCTGCGCGGCATCGTGCAGCACCACCGGGAAGAACCCGCCCACGGCCGCGAGCCCGGCAGCAGCCAGGGCCTCGGCCCGATCGGCGGGCGCGTCGGGCAGGAAGCCCTCGGGGCCGAACTCGGTTGCCGTAATGCCGAGCGACACCATCTCGCCGAGCACGCGTTCGCGCCCCAGCTGCAGGCCCCAATTCGGAACCTCGATGACCCCCCAGCTGATTGGGGCGGATGCGATGCGTGCGGTCATGGGCGACTCCTTCGTCGATTCAAATGGTGGTGTTGGAGGTGATCGAGCGCTTCGGCTCAGGCGCCGGCGGCCGTGGTGCCGGCGACGGGTGCGCTGGACTCCCAGGCGCGCGACTCGGCCGAGCGCTCGGCCGCGGTGACGACCTGCGCCGCCGACAGCGCGTCTTGGATGTTCGAGTTCAGCGCCTCGCGGCCGAGCACGGCCTGCAAGAACTTCTTGGCCTCGACGACTTTCAGGTCGTCGTAGCCCATCGAGGTGCCGGAACCGGGCTGGAAGCGACCGAAGTCGCCCATGCCGGGGCGCGCCATGACGCGGGTGTACCCCTGGTTCTCTGCGCCGAGGCCGCCCGAGAGGTGCAGCTCGTTCATGCGCTCGAAGTCCCAGTGCGCCGAGCCCTCGGTGCCGTAGACCTCGATGCCGTAGCTGGCGCGCGGGCCCACCGAGACGCGCGAAGCCTCGAGCGTGCCGACGGCGCCGGCCGCAGCCGCATCGTCTGAAAGACGCACGAGCATGCCGGCGTAGTCCTCGTTCTCGACCGGCTTCATCACCCCGTCCTCGATCACCGCGAAGTGCGTTCCGGTGCCCATGGGCAGCTCAGGGCGCTCGGTGTAGACGGTCGACGTGACCGCGCTGACCTCGCCGATCGGGCCGAGCGTGTACTGCACGAGGTCGACGAGGTGGCCCATGAGATCGCCCAGCACGCCGTTGCCGGCGAGGCCGCGCACGAAGCGCCACGAGAGGGCGCCGCGGGGGTCGGACGAGTAGTCGGCAAACATCTGGCCGCGCACGTTCGTGATGCGGCCAAGCTTGCCCTCGAGCACCAGTTCGCGGAGGTACTCGATGGCGGGCGCGTGGCGGTAGTTGAAGCCGATCGAGCTGACGACGCCCGCGTCTGCGGCTGCCTCGGCCACCTCGCGGGTCTCGTGCTCGCCGCGGCCGACGGGCTTCTCGATCCAGAAGTGCTTGCCGGCCTTTGCCGCTGCGATGCCGATTTCGGCGTGCAAGAAGTTGGGCGCGCAGATCGATACGACGTCGACCTCGGGGTCGTTCAAGACCTCGTGGTAGTCGGCCGAGGCGCGCTCGTAGCCGAGCACCTGCACGGCCTCTTCAGCGCGGGCGGGCGCCGGATCGGCGGCGTGCACTAGACGCGGCTTGATGCCCAGGTCAGCGTAGGCGTACTTCAGGTTGGCGTACGCGCGGCTGTGCAGCTGGCCCATCCACCCGACGCTGATGAGGCCGACGCCGATTTCGGTCGTGCCGTCTGCAAGAGTCCGCATAGTCGTTCGCTTCCGTCTTCATGGTGCTGAGCACCGTTGCTCGATGTCTGATGTGTTGCTCACAACGTGGCCCCTCTCGAATTCGCCCGGAAATCCGCGCGGAATCCAATGGAAATGGACCGGTCCAAATTGTACGTACATGGGAGAACGGATGTCAATGCGGCGCGCGGCCGATCCTGCGCCTTGCCCGCCGACCGCGCTCGTCAGCCGGCCCAGACTATGGCTCGCTCCGCCCCGCCCCATCGTGAGCGTGGGACGAAACCGTGAGTGTGAGGCGAGACCGTGAGTGTGAGGCGAAACCGTGAGTGTGAGGCGAAATCCGGCTCACATTCACGCATAACCCTCACACTCACGCCGGACCGACCGAATCGTTCAACGTGCCAGCGACACGCCCCGCAGCACGAACACCAGCAGGCCAAGCCCCGCGAGCACGAGCGTGCCGACCGGCAGCCATGCTGCGCCGAATCCGGCAAGCAGGCCGGCACCGGCGAGCGAGCCGATGAAGCTGCCGAGGTTCGCGGTGCCCGACGGCATCGACGAGGCGAGGCGCGGAAAGCGCCGCAGCTCGTCGAGGAACAGCACCTGCGCGGCCGGGCTGCCCCCACCCAGCAGCACGCCGATGAGCAGCACACCCGCAGCTGCCCCGACCGCGCCGACCCCGGGCACCAGCAGCAGGGCTCCACCGGCGACGCCGATCAGCGCCACGGCGAGGAAGGTGGGGGCGGCCGCGCGATCCGCCACCCACCCGGCCCCGAAGTTGCCGAGGTTCATACCGACACCGAATGCCAGCATCGCGAGCGCTGGGGTCAGGATCACCCGATCGCCCTGCACCTCGGCGACCACCGGTGCAACGTACGTCACTACGGCGAATCCACCCGACGCGACAAGCACCGCCGCGGTCGCGGTGAACCACAACCGGCGACCGCCGAATCGTCTCCCACCCACCGAAGCGCCCGATCCACCCGCGGCGAGCGGCGCCGGCGCGAGCGGCACGATCAGCAGTGCGACCACCGGCACCCCGAACAGCACGGCGCACGCCCCGATCACGAGTCGCCACGACGCGAACTCGCCGAACGCCGTCAGCACGGGCACCCCGAGCAGGGTCGCCACCGCGAGCCCACCGTGCACAATCGCGGCGCCCCGCCCGTACTTCTGCGACCCGAGCAGGTGCGCCGTCGCCATCGCCCCGACACCGATGAAGCTCGCATGGGTGAGCGCAGCGAGAAAGCGCAGCACCAGCGCGATGCCGAGCGTCGGGGCGAGAGCGGTGAGCACGGTCCAGAACAGCATGCTGCCGGCACAGGCGAGCAGCGCACCGCGCTCCGAGAGTCGCCGAATGAGCAGCGGAGTCACCAGCATGCCGACGACCACGCCGAGTGCGTACGCCGACGCGAGCCCGCCGGTCGCCCCGAGCGACGCATCCGGGTGCTCGGCGAATGTCTCAGGCAGCAGGTCGCTCGCGATGCGCGGCAACAGGCCCATCACGATGAATTCGCTGACACCGATCCCGAACCCGCCGCTCACCAGCGCGGCGATCAGCACCACGGCCCCGATACGACCGGGCCCGCTCACACGGTTCGCGTGCATTCGCGACTCCTCACTTCGGCATTTCCGACCGCGGGCCGCGGGCCGCCGCCTGCACCATGAGTACCCCCTTATACACCGAGTGACCGCCCCAAGAATGTCTCGGGGCGGTCACTCGTGATGAGCGCGGTCACTCGGAAGTGCGGCTCAGCGGTGTTACGCGGTATAGCTCAGCGGCGCGTTCCGCCATCACCCTCGTCGTCTTCGTCATCCTCGTACTCGCCGGGGATCACGCTGACGGCTTCCGTGACGCTCACCCGGCCAACTCCGGCTGCGGAGTCTTCCTGGATCTCGTCGCGGATGGTGCGCACGGTATCGGTCGAGGTGCCGACGTTGCGCAGCTCGTGCACGAGCTGCTCGAGCTCGGCGCCACCGGCCATCAGACCGGTCAGCTCTTCGAGCGTGATGTCTGACTTCTCGTGGTAGCCGATGCTCTGGCCGCGCTTCAGCAGCAGGAATCGGTCACCGACCGGGTACGCGTGGTGCGGGTTGTGCGTGATGAAGATCACGCCGAGACCGCGGTCGCGCGCCTGGATGATGTAGCGGAGCACGACACCCGACTGCTTCACGCCGAGGGCGGCGGTCGGCTCATCGAGAATCAGCACCTTCGCGCCGAAGTACACCGCGCGAGCAATGGCGACGCACTGACGCTCACCACCTGAGAGGGTGCCGATCGGCTGGTCGACGTCGCGCAGATCGATGCCCATGTCGAGCAGCTCCTGCTTCGCCGTCTTCCGCATGAAGTCGACGTCGAGGCGCTTGAACGGCCCCCACCCCTTCGTCTGCTCGGAGCCGAGGAAGAAGTTGCGCCACACCGGCATGAGCGGTGCGACCGCGAGATCCTGGTACACCGTGGCGATGCCGCGGTTCAGGGCCTCGCGCGGCGAGTTGAACTTCACCGGGTCGCCCTCGACGAGGTACTCACCGGCGGTGTGCTGATGCAGGCCGGCGATGATCTTGATGAGCGTGGACTTGCCGGCGCCGTTGTCGCCGAGCACGCACATCACCTCGCCCGAGCCCACCTTGAGGCTGACATCGCGCAGGGCGATGATGTTGCCGTATCGCTTCTCGGCGTCACGGAGCTCGACGAGCGGGCCCGTGACCTGCGACGGCGCTACTGCCGTCTCGGTTGCTGTGGCGTTCACTTTTTCCCTCCTCGGGCGGCTCGACGCTGCAGGGTGAAGTTCAGCACGGTCGCGCCCAGAAGCATTGCACCGAGGAAGAACTTCAGCCAGTCCGGGTTCCACTCGGCGTACACGACACCCTTGAGAGCCATGCCGTAGATGAGTGCGCCGATCGCGCCGCCGATCGCCGAACCGTAGCCGCCGGTCATGAGGCAGCCGCCGACGACGGCCGCGATGATGTAGAGGAACTCGTTGCCGATGCCCTCACCCGACTGCACCGTCTTGAAGGCGAAGAGCTGGTGCATGCCCAGCAGCCACGCGCAGAAGCTGACGCCCATGTAGAGGCCGATCTTCGTCTTCACGACGGGCACGCCCACGGCGCGTGCCGCATCCGGGGCGCCGCCCGAGGAGAAGATCCAGTTACCCACGCGAGTGCGCTGCAGAATCCAGGTCGCCATGAGCACGAGGATGATCCAGTAGAACACCGTGATCTTGACGTTGACGCCGAAGACCGGAATGTCTGAAGCGAAGACCGCCTCTGCCGAGGCGAACCCGGGCCACTCGGCGATCGACGGAGCGGCGACGCCGCCCGTCAACGCGCGAGTGACACCGAGGTTCAACCCCGTCAGCATGAAGAAGGTCGCCAGAGTGATGATGAAGCTCGAGAGCTTCGTCTTCGTCAACAGCCACCCGTTCAGCAAACCGACCAGCAGCGAGAACACGAGGCCGACAATCGCACCGACCCAGACGTTCCCCCCGAACCAGTACATGAACAGGGACGAGGAGAGCGCTGCCGAGATGACGCCGACACCTGCCGACAGGTCGACCTCGCCGCCGATCATCAGGAGCGATACGCCCACCGCCATGATGCCGACCGTGGACGCTCCGTAGAGGATCGTCGCGATCGAGCTGGGCTGGGTGAACTGCGGAGCGACGACGGCGAACATGATCGCGAGGACCAGTGCGGCTGCGGTGGCGCCCGCCTCGGGCTTGGTGAAGAACCTGGTGAACAGGTTGCCCGAGGCGACGCGCTCGTCGAATTTAGGAGCTGTTGCTGTACTCATGGATACGACCTTCCGGTTCGACCCTTTCGTTACTCTGCGGCCTCGTCGTCGCCGCCCTCGAACTGGGCTGCGACGCTCGATGCGTTGTCTGCGTTGATGACGGTCGGTCCGGTCAGCACGGCCTGGCCGCCACCGAGCACGTAACCGCCCTCCTTGTAGAGGCGCACGGCCTCGACCGAGGAGTAGCCCTGCACAAATGGCTGCTGGTCGATACCGAAGAGGATCGTGCCATCGTTGATGCCCTTGTAGACGTCAGCGTTCAGGTCGGTGGTGGCGAGCGTTGCGCTCGATCCGGCGTCCTTGATCGAATCCAGCGCGGTCATCGCGAAGGGAGCACCGAGGGTGAGCACGGCGTCGATGTCCTTGTTGGTCTGCAGCTTCGACGTGATGGTCGACGCGACGTTCGTCATGTCGGTGCCCTGCACGTACAGCACCTCAGAGGTGCCCTCGAAGGTGTCGGCGAGGCCCTCGCAGCGAGCTTCGAGGCCGACGTGGCCCTGCTCCTGGATGACACAGATGGCCTTCTTCAGACCCGCTTCGTTGAACTGCTCGCCCGCGGCCTGACCGGCGATGAACTCGTTCTGGCCGAAGTGGGCCAGCACGCCCAGATCCTTGTAGTCGTTCTCACCGGCGTTGATGCTGAAGACTGGAATGCCCGCGTCAACGGCCTTCTTGACCTCGCCGGCCATGGCGTCCGCCTTGGCCAGCGTGACGACGATGCCGTCGACCTTCTGGTCGACTGCCTGCTGCACGAGCTGCGCCTGGCGAGCTCCGTCAGGATCCGAGCTGTAGAGCAGCTCGACGTTGTTGCGCTCTGCCGCGTTCTCGGCGCCGGCGCGGATCGTGTCCCAGAAGGTGTCGCCCGGAGCTGCGTGGGTGATGAGGGCGACCTTGATCTCGTCCTCTTCCACACCGCCGCCACCCGCTGCGGCGCCGCCCGCTCCTGCCGGCGATCCGCAGGCTGCGAGCATGAGGGCGCCCGCCGCTGCGATACCGGCAAGTCCGAACTTCGACCAACGCCCGAAACGTGATTTCAACATAGTTTCACTCCATCGTGTTATTGAACTAATGTCGTTACAAAGCTGATGCTTTGCGATTACAGTACCGTAACTTCCGCATTCAAGCATCACTTGCGGTAAAGGTTGGATAACGACCTGCAAGGGTGTCCCCCACAGCCTCCGCCGCCATCCGCACCGTGGCGCGCAGTGCGGCCGCGGAAAATCCAGAGGTGTGCGGACTCAGCAGCACGTCGGTGCGCCCGGCGAGCGGGTGATCCCGCACCGGCTCGTCCGCGAACACATCGAGCCCCACCCCGCCGAGCACACCGGTGTCGAGTGCGTCGACCAGCGTCTCGGTCGACACGAGATCGGCGCGGGCACAGTTGACGAGCACCAGACCCGGCTTCGCGGTGCGCAGGATCGCCGGAGGCAGCAGTTCCCCGCCGCCACCGGGCAGGTGCAGCGTCAAGGCATCCGCCCGGCGCACCGCGTCTTCGAGCGAGACATTCTCGGCGTCCTCAGCCGTCACAAACGGGTCGTGCACCACGATCTCCATGCCGAACGCACGACCGAACCCCGCGATGATGCGGCCGATGCGACCGTAGCCGAGGATCGCGAGCGTGAGCCCGTGCAGATCGCCGGCAGGCGGCACCGGCTCGCGACCCCACTCGTTCGCCGAAACATAGCGATTCGATTCGCCGAGGCCCTTCACGAGCGACGCGATCATCGCGAACGCCCCCTCAGCGACCGCGCGACTGTTGCTGCCCGGGGTGATCGCCACCGGAATGCCGCGCTCGTGCGCTGCGGCGACGTCGACGTGGTCGACCCCGACGCCGGTGCGCGCGATCACCCGCAGCCTCGGCATGCGGTCGAGCGCTGCACGGTCGAGCCGATACGCGGCGCGCACGATTGCTCCCTCGGCGATGGCCAGGTCGCCCGCCGACGGGTCGGGTACGAAGATCGCGTCGTCGGGCAGATACGGCACCACGTGCTCGGGCGCCACCGGGCCCAGCGCGACGACGACGGGTCGATCGGCGTCGGCCCGCGCGGACTCGGCACGAGAGGCCGCGCCGACACTCGCACTCGCACTCACGAGATCGCCTCGCGATCCACTCCGAGCCCGTTCGGGATCGCTCCGCGCACCGTCGCCGCGAGCAGCGTCGCATCCGAACCAATGGCCACGAAGCCGAACCCGCGGGCGAGGTAGGCCTCGGCGCCGGCACGGTCATTGGTCAAGATGCCGGCGACTTTGCCATGCGTGCGGCAGGCGGCGATCACCGCGTCGAGCGCCTCTTGGAACACCGGGGCGTCGTACTGGCGCGGCACGCCGAGCGCGTAGCTCAGATCCTGCGGTCCGATGAAGAGCACGTCGGCGCCGTCGAGCGCGGCGATCGCGTCGAGCTCGCGCATCGCGCCCGCGGTCTCGATCTGCACCACTCCCACCGCGCGGTCGTTCGCCGCGTCGATGGCTCCGAAGTCGCGACCCCAACGAGCAGCGCGGTTGTAGCTCGCCACCCCGCGGTCTCCCTCGGGCGGGTAGAGCCGGTGCCGCAGGGCGTCTGCCGCCTCGGCCGCGCTCGAAATGCGCGGCAGCATGACACCGGCGGCGCCCGCGTCGAGCACGCGCCCGATGCGAATGCGATCCGGCTGCTCGATGCGCACCAGCGTCGCCACCCCGTAGCCGCCCGCTGCCGCCGCGATCGCACCGACCTGATGCTCGTCGCCGCCGCCGTGCTCGAGGTCGACGAGCAGCCAGTCGAGACCGGCCGACGCGCACACCTCGGCCGCAGTCACCGAGCCGAGCCCGATGAACGTGCCGACCGTCGGCTCGCCGGCGAGAAAGCGCTCACGGAGCGCCCAGTCGGGAGTGAGCGGGCTCGATCCTGCCCCGATCTGCTTGCCGCTCTGCTGCGCCCCGCTCACCTGCGCCCCACTCATCCGTGCCACCGCTGTTCGGCCAGGCCCGCACCGTACTCGACGAGCTTCTCAGACGTATCGACGTGTTCCCAGACCTCGGCGGGCGAGACATCCCACCACACCTCCGACGACGGCAGGTCGGCGTGCGGAATCGTGGGCACGACGATCACGACCGGGCCGCGCACTCCGCGCGTCTCATTGAGCGCAGCGCGCACCTCGGCAGGTGTCTCGGCCGCGCGCACCTCGGCGCCGAGGCCCGCGGCGATCTGCGCGAGGTCGATGCGCAGGTAGTCGCCCTCGAGGCGGCCCGCGTCGGCACCGGCGAGCGATCCGCCCGCCTCGCGGTACCGGAACTCGTTGCCGAAGTGCTCGCCCGTGCGCCACATCTGCAGGCGGCGGATCACCTGGTAGCCGTGATTCTCGGAGATGACGACGGTGAAGGGGATGCCCTCTTGCGCGGCCGTGACGATCTCGGTCGGCATCATGACGAACGTGCCGTCACCGATGAACGCGGTCACGCGGTGCTCGGGGTCGGGGTCGGCGAGGCGCACGCCCATCGCGGCGGGCAGTTCGTAGCCCATGCATGAGAACCCGAACTCGAGGTGCGCGTGGCGCCCCTCGGTCGCGTCCCACACCTTCTGCAGGTCGCCGGGAGGGCCGCCGGCCGCCGCGACGATCGTGTCGCCGGGGCGCGCGTGCTGCTGCAGCAAGCCGATGAGCTGCCCCTGCGTGAGCGTCGCGCCGGTGTCGGGCAGCTCGGGGTGCTCCTCGCGCGGAAAGCGGGTGTCGGCGTCGAGCGCCGCATCGCGCACCGGCAGCCAGGCGTCGCGCGCGGCGACCACGTCGGCGCCCCAGGCCTCGGGCACCCGGTACCCGTCGAGCGCTGCGGCGAGCGCCTCGAGCGCGAGCTTCGCGTCGGCGATCACCGCGGTCGCGCCCTGCTTCACGGCGTCGTGCTCGACGACGTTGATCGACGCGAAGCGCACGTCGGGGTTCGCGAAGATCGACTGCGAGGCGGTCGCAAAGTCGGTGAGGCGCGTGCCGATGTGCACGATCAGGTCGGCGCGCTCGGCTAGGCCGTTGGTGGTGGGGGATCCCTCAAGCCCGATGCCGAACACGCTCCAGGGGCCGTCGGCGGTCACCGCCCCCTTGCCCGCGAAGGTCTCGCTGATGGGCAGGTGCGTCTGCGTGCCGAGTTCGGTGAGCACCGCGGTCGCGTCTGAGTAGTGCACGCCGCCGCCCGCGATGATCAACGGGCGATCGGCGCTGCGGATCAGCTCCGCAACCTGTGCGACCTCGGCGACATCGGGGACGCGGCGGCGGATCACCCAGTCGCGCTCCGCGAAGAACTCCACGGGGTAGTCGTACGCGTGCGACTGCACATCTTGCGGCAGCGCGAGCACCACGGCACCCGTCTCCTCGGGATTCGCCAGCACGCGGAACGCCTGCGGCAGCGCGGTGAGCAGCTGCTCGGGTCGGGTGATGCGATCGAAGAAGCGCGAGACGGGGCGGAACGTGTCGTTCGCGGTCACGTCGGGGGTGCCGGGCAGGTCGAGCTGCTGCAGCACGGGGCCCTGTCGACGGGTCGCATACGTGTCGCCCGGCAGCAGGAGCAGCGGAATGCGATTCACCGTCGCGAGCGCCGCGGCGGTGACGAGGTTCGTCGCGCCCGGGCCGACCGACGCGGTGACCGCGAGCGTGCGGCGACGCTTCGACGCCTTCGCGAAACCGGTCGCGAGATGGCCGAGCGCCTGCTCGTTGCGGCCCTGCACGAAGGGCAGGCGATCCGCGTGCTCGGCGAGCGCTTGGCCGAGGCCCGCAACGTTGCCGTGGCCGAAGATGCCGAGCGCGGCGGGCACGAAGCGCTGGCGCACGCCGTCGGCGACCGAGTACTGCGATGCGATGTATCGCACGATCGCCTGCGCGACCGTGAGCCGGACGGTCTGACCGGAGGTTCCCTGGACCATGTGTGCTGCTCCTTTGCGAGCCGGGGTGGGGTGATGCGGTAGGTGAATCTGTGGTGTTCTTGATTGTGCGGGTGCCGGGTTGGTGGGGTGGCGGTTCGGCGGGTTGGGGGATCGGCGGGTACTGGGCCGTCGCGGGTGATGCGGTGCGGCGGCCCCGATCCCGCGCCGCTAGCCGTGGATGATGACGGTCTTCACCTCGGTCATCTCCTCGACGGTCGAGCGCACGCCCTCCTTGCCGTAACCGCTCGCCTTGAGCCCGCCGTAGGGCATCAGGTCGGCGCGCCACAGCGGCGTCCAGCCGAGGTGCACGCTGCCGGCGTCGATCTCGCGCATCGCCCGCACGCCCTCGCTGAGCGTGCCGCCGAAGACGCCCGCCGCGAGCCCGTACGGCGTGCCGTTCGCGGCGTCGATGGCGGCGTCGAAGCTGTCGACCGTGGTCACGGCGACGGCGGGGCCGAAGAGCTCTTCTTGTGCGAACGCCTGGCGGGTGTCGACGCCCGTGACGATCGCGGGCGACACGAAGGCGCCCTCGCGCTCGCCGCCCGTGAGCAGCGTCGCGCCGTCATCGACCGCGCGGGCGATGCTCTGCGCGACGCGCTCGGCTTCGCGCTCGGCGACGAGCGGCCCCAGCGTCGTGCCCTCGGCGAGCGGATCACCCATACGAATCGCCTCGACCTTCGGGCGCAACGCGTCGAGGAAGTCGGCCTCGACATCGCGGTGCACGATCACGCGCTGCACCGAGATGCACACCTGACCGGCGTTCACGTATCCGCCTGCGGCGACGGCTGCCGCCGCTTTCTCAATGTCGGCGCCGGGCAAGATGACGGTCGGCGACGAAGCGCCCAGCTCGAGCGAGAGCTTCTTCACGCCGGCGAGGCTCGCGATGCGCTCCCCCACCCCGGTCGACCCCGTGAACGAGATCTTGCGCACACGCGGATCGCGCACGAGCGCGTCGCCGATCGGGCCGCCCGGGCCGGTCAGCACCGAGATCACGCCCTCGGGCACCCCCGCCTCGACGAAGATGCTCGCGAGCGCGAGCGCCGTGAGCGGGGTGGCGCTCGCCGGCTTGAGAATGACCGCGTTGCCGGCGGCCAGGGCCGGGCCAACCTTGTGCAGCACCAGCAACGCGGGGTAGTTGAACGGGGTGATCGCAACGACGATGCCGACGGGCTGGCGCAGTGTGAAACCGACCTTGTCTTGGCCTGTGCCGGGGTTCGCGTCAAGCGGCAGGCTGTCGCCGTACAGCTGCGTGCCCTCGTGTGCCGCGAGGCGGATCAGCGCGCCCGAACGGCCGGCCTCGCCCTTCGCCTCGGCGAACGGCTTGCCGTTTTCGAGCGAGATGGTCGTCGCGAATTCTTCGGTGCGGGCATCTGCGAGCGCCGCGGCACGGAGCAGGATCGCCGCGCGTTCATGCGCCGGCGTGCGCCGCCACTGGGCTGCGCCTCTTGCTGCAGCTTCGATGGCGTCGTCAGCGTCTTGCGCCGTGGCGAGGGCCACCTCGCCCACGATGCTGCCGTCGAACGGGCTCCGGATCGCCGCGCGCTTGCCGTCGCGCGCTTCGCGCCACTCGCCGCCGAGCAGCAGTCCGTAGCTGCGGGTGGTGTGCGTCTCGTGCGAGGTGCTGGGCTGGTGCGCGGAGCCGGCCGCGAGTGTCGTGCCCGTCTGGGGCGCCGTGCCCGCCGGTGCTGCCTCTGCTCGGACTGCCTGCGCGCTGCCCGCCGGTACTGTCTGATCGCCCATGATCGCCTCTCATCGTGCCGCTTCATCTTTGATTTGGACCGGTCCAAATTGTACGCACAACGTTTCGCGGAGGTCAAGCGCATGTTTCGGGGCGGTGCCGCGCTTGGCGCGGACGACGGCACTCCGCGAGCCACCTCCCACCTCGCGAATCACCGTCGCCATGCGCGACCGCGGCGGTGACTCACGACCCCGGCGGTAATTCGCGACCGCGGCGGTCACTCGCGGGCCACGGAGGTCACTCGCGGCCGGCGCATCATACGCCGAACGCCCCCTTTTTCGCCGAGACCCTCCGATCTGCACGCACACAAAGACAGCCCTCGGCGAGAAAGGGAGCGTTCGGCTGAGGAATGACGGGCCGCAGAGGCTGGAGGGCCGCAAGGGCAGGAGGGCCCCAAGGCAGAAGGGCGGCGGGCAACCACCCGCGCATGGCACCATGGGAGCGTGAGCACCCCTGAGCCGGCCTCCCGCCCCACCATGCGCGATGTCGCCGAGCGCGTCGGCATGTCGCGGCAGCTCGTCTCGATCGTGCTTCGCGGTGCTCCGGGCGCCAGTGAGGCGTCGCGCGAGCGCATCCTGGCTGCCGCCCGCGAGATCGGCTACCACCCCGACGACTCCGCCCGAATGCTGCGCCGTCGCCGCAGCGGGCAACTCGGTGTGCTCTTCACGATGCGCCAGCCGTTCGAGGTCGACCTCGTCGACGCGCTGTACCGCCACGCCGCGCAACACGGTTACACCCTGGCGTTGGGCACCATGGGCGAGCACCGCGACCTCGAGCCCGCACTCGCGGGGCTGATGCGTCAGCGCATCGAAGCGCTCATCGTGCTCGACTCGGGAGCCGGCATCGACAGGAGTGCGAGTTCGCGCACGAACGTGCTCACCGATCTGCCGCCCGGAATCCCCACGCTGCTGCTCGGCGGGCCGACCTCACCCGAACCCCACGACCGTGTCGATGTCGAAAATGAGCGCGGGATCGCACTTGCCATCGACCATCTCATCGCGCAAGGACACACCGCGATTGCGTACGTGGGGTCGGAGACCGGCCCCAACTCTGCGTCGCGGCTGCACGCCTACGAGTCGGTGATGGCGGCGGCGGGTCTGGAGGCGCGCGTGATCGACAGCGACCAGTCAGAACTCGGCGGGCACCGAGCCGCCCAGGCGCTGCTGTCGGTATCGCCGGCTGCCCCACGCCCGACTGCTCTCGTCTGCGTGAATGATCATTGTGCGATCGGGGTCATGCATTCTCTGGTGCGGGCGGGAGTTCGAGTGCCAGACGACGTTTCGATCATCGGATTCGACGACAGTACGGCTGCCGCGCTGCCGCATATAGATCTCACCTCGGTGCGCGCAGACACCGATCGTATGGCGCAGTTGGCCATCGAGACGGTGCATGCCAGGCTCACTGCGCCAGGCGGGGCACCCGCGATCCACCAGGTATCGCCGACGCTGACGGTGCGGGCGAGCACCGCGGCACCGCGCGGGCATTAGCGCGTCGTCGCACTCACGCCGAGGCGCGCACCACGAGCGTCGGCGGAATCAGGATTTCACCCGCGGTCGCCGATGCCTCGCCCGACACCGCAGCCTCCAGCGCATCGAGCAGCGCCTCCGCCGCTTCGCGCCCGATGCGACGGTTGTCAGGGTCGACGCTGGTGAGCGAGATGCGCGGGATCGCCGAGAGTGTCGTGTCGTCGTAGCCGGCGACGCGGCACCCGCTCGGCACCGCAATGCCGGCCGCTTCGAGTGCCGTGATGACGCCGATCGCGGTGAGGTCGTTGACCGCGATGATCGCCTCGGGCAGGTGGTCGGCGGCGAGCAGTCGCTCCACCGCCCGGCGCGCGCCCGCCTCGGTGAAGTCGGCGCGCTCGACCCAGGCGCGCGCACCGAACTCACGGCGCTCGACCGCGGCGCGAAACGCCGCTTCGCGCGAGGCCGACACGGTGCCGCCGTCGCCGCCGATGAACGCGATGCGCGAGACGCCCTGACCGACGAGGTGGTCGACGACGAGGTCGAGCCCCGCCACATCGTCGGTGCGCACGGTCGCGACAACGTCGGCAGTGGCGTCGATCGCGCTGGCCACGACGGTGGGCATCGCGGCGGTGAGCCCGGCCAGTTCGGTGAACTCGGGAATGGTGCCGACGGTGATGAGGCCCGACGGGCGCAGATCGCGGAGCACGTCGAGGTTGTCGCGATCCAGTACCGTGCCACCCGCGCCGTCGTCGACCTGCGCGCTCACGATCATCGTGCGTTTCCCCGCCTCGGCGAGCCGCGCCTTCGCGGCACCCACGATCTCGGCGAAGAGCGGATTGTGCAGGTTCGAGACGAGAATCGCGACGATGTCGCGGCGCCCTGACGAGAGTGACTGGGCAACGAGGTTGGGGCGGTAGCCGAGCTGCGCGGCGGCGTGCAGCACGCGCAGTCGACGCTCCTCGCTGACGTTGTCGCCGCCGGTGAACACGAGCGAGACGAGCGACTTCGAGACGCCCGCGACACGGGCGACGTCGCGAATCGTCGGCGGGCGCGCAGGTGCGGTCGGGCCGCTCTCGGGTGCCCTCGTCTGCTCAGTCATCGACCCTCCTCGCGTCCCGTTCATCTTAGGGGTCGGGTGGCGAGGAGGGTCGTGCTGAAGGTCGCGAGGGTGACCGCGGTGCCGGATCGCCTACGCGGCGCCACCCGCACCGAACGCGGCGGTGAACGCGTCGAGAGCGGCCTCGGGATCGCCGCTCGCCCAGGCCTCCATGCCGATCACCCCGTCGTATCCGAGGTCGCGGAGTGCCCGAGCCACGGCTTCGTAGCGAATCTCGCCCGTGCCCGGCTCGCAGCGCCCCGGTACGTCGGCGACCTGGATCTCGCCGATCCAGGGCTGCGCCTCCCGCACCAGTTCGACGAGGTTCCCCTCACCGATCTGCGCGTGATAGAGGTCGAGGTTCAGGCGCAGGTTGGGGTGGTCGACCGCCCGCACGAGCGCGAGCGTGTCGGCGGCACGGGCGAACGGGGTGCCCGGGTGGTCAACCGCGAGGTTGAGGTTTTCGAGCACGAAGGTGCGCCCGGCCGCCCTGCCGAGTTCGGCGACCTGACGCAGCGTCTCGGCCGCGTGCACCCAGTCGGCGCCGGTCACGTACTCGTGCGGCACGACCGGCAGGCCGCCCTCGCCCAGGCCGGTTCCGTGCAGGTTCAGGCGCGGCGAGTCGATGATCTCTGCGGCCGCGAGCGATTCACGCGCGGTGGCGAGCAATTCGCGACGGCCGTCGGCGGTGGTCAGGTCTCCGCGCAGATACCCCGTCATCGATGAGAACTCGGCTCCGGTGGCGGCGAGCGCCGCGAGGTCTTTCGTGCTCCAGTCCCAGATCTCTACGAGCAGCCCGCGCTCGTGGATGCGCTGCACGCGCTCCACGAACGGAAGGTCGACGAAGAGCATTTCTGCGCACGCGGCGAGGCGATAGGTCATGCGGCGATCCTGCGCTCGAACCGTGGCGTTCAGAGCTCGACCGCGACCGCGACGCCGGTTTCGGCGGATCGCTGCGCGGCATCGGCGAGGATCAGCGCGGCCCGCCCGTCGGCGAAGGTCGGGCTGGTCGACGCTTCTCCGCGCACGAGCCGCACGAACTCTTCGAGCTCGGCGGAGTACGCCTCGGCGTAGCGCTCCAAGAAGAACTCGGGGTACGCGGGCCGAGCCTCGACCGCGTCGGCCGTCGACACCACCACCGTGTTGGTCTGCGGGTTGCCGACCTGCAGCATGCCGCGCGCACCGAACGCCTCGATGCGCTGGTCGTAGCCGACCGCGCTGTGGCGCGAGTTCACGATGGTGATGACGGCGCCGCTCTGCGTGCGCAACGTCGCAACAGCGGTGTCGAAGTCGCCGTGTTCGCGGGCGCCCGGGTCGAAGGTGCGCGTGCCGGTTGCCGTGACCGAGACGATCGCGTCGTCGCCGGCGAAGAAGCGCGCCATGTCGAAGTCGTGAATGGTCATGTCGCGGAAGATGCCGCCCGAGATGCCGACGTAGTCGGCGGGCGGGGCTGCGGGATCGCGGCTGATGATGATCAGCTGCTCCAGATTGCCGATCTCGCCGGCGTACACCCGCGCGCGAGCGGCGCCGTGGTTCGGGTCGAAGCGGCGGTTGAAGCCGAGCGCGACCGGCACGCCGGCTTCGGCAACGAGCGGGCTGAGGGCGTCGACGCGCGCGATGTCGAGGTCGATCGGCTTCTCGCAGAGCACCGGCAGGCCCGCGCGCACCGAGGCCTCGATGAGATCGACGTGCGTGGGGGTCGGAGAGGCGATGAGCACCGCGTCGATCTCACCCGAGGCGATCAGCGCCTCGGCCGACTCGGTGGCAGTGGCGCTGTAGCGTTCGGCGATGCTGCGTGCGCCGTCGACGAACGGGTCGGCGACCCACGCGAGCGTGGCGTTCGGCGACGCTGCGATGCTGGCTGCGTGCACCTGGCCGATGCGGCCGGTGCCGATGAGTCCGAAGCGAACGGGGGTCTGCGTCATTGCGGTGGTCCCTTGCGATGGGGTGCTGGCCCTGCGTCGGCGTCGGGTGTCGGGCGCCAGGTACTAGCACGAGCTAATTTGATGTGACAAAGCGAGTGTAGCGCCTCAACCGCGGCCGCGAAACCGCAGCGTCATGGGCGCGTCACGGTCACGTCATCGGCGAGATCTGCGGTCGCCCGGGCAAGGGGTCGTCGCCGCGAGCCAGGCAACGGCGATGAACCCTGGAAGCACCGCCAGGTCGATGTCCGCGAGCTTGTTGACCACACCATCGAAAGCCCCCACATGACCGGAGCGGCAGCGGAATCTCACCCTACTCGCGGGCGACTGCGGCGGTCGAGGCCCGAATCACGAGCTGGGGGGCGAAGATGCGCGATCCGGCACCCGATGCCGCAGAGCCGCCCCGACCCGTTCTGCCCACCCCGAGTTCTGCAAGCAGCACCTCGCCAGCGGCTTCACCGAGCTCGCGCGGATCGCCGCTCATCGTCGACAGAGCCACGATGCCGTATGCCGCGAGCGGCGAGTCGTCGTATCCGATCACCGAGAGGTCTTCCGGCACCACAAGCCCGGCATCGTAGGCGGCTCCCATCACACCGACCGCCATCGGATCGTTGACCGCGAAGACGGCGGTGGGGGCATCAGCGCCGGTCGCGCCATCACGCCGCCGGGCAGTGAACAGTTCGACGGCTGCATCACGGGCCTCGCGCTCCGAGGTCTCAGTCGCCGTGACCACGTGCACCGCGTGGCCGCCCTGCGCCATCGCCTCCCGGTACCCCCGCTCTCGCGCGGCGGCGCTGGCACCCGGGCCACTGACGCAGGCGATGCGCCGATGTCCGAGCTCGAGCAGATGCAGGGTCGCCAGTCGCCCCCCTTCGACCTCGTCACTCGCAATGACGGGCAGTTCGGGCGCCTCGAGCGCACGAGTGCCGAGGATCACCGCGGGCACGCCGGCCCGCGCAACCGCCGCGGCACTGGCCTCACCGGCGAGCACGATGCCGTCGACGCGGAGCGCGCGGAAGGCATCGATCGGGTCGACGCCGAGGTGAGCGTTGAGCCGCGCATCGGCCACACTGAGCGCGTACCCGCCAGGCTCAAGCGCTGCTCGCAGCCCGGCCAGCGCCTCGACGAACCACAGGTTGGCGAAGTCGTCGATGACGACGCCGATACTGCGGGTCCGCGTGCCGGCCAGGCCCGCTGCCAGGCGACTCGGCGTGTAGTCGAGCTCGGCCACCGCTGCGAGCACGGCCGACCGCTTCTCGTCGCTCACCTTCGGGGAATCGCGCAGCACCAGCGAGACGAGCGACTTCGATACCCCGGCGCGCTCGGCGACGTCGTAGATCGTCGGACGTCGCATGCGAGCGCCTTTCAGTCGGGGTGCAGTCGTTTGGAGCGCGCCGCGGGCGGGCCAGGAGCCCCCGAGAGGCGGTGCCCTGCATACGTGCGCTGCCCCAGACTACGGCAGCCTCGAGCCCCCCGCGCGCCGTATTGACAGGACATGAAACCAGGGTTACCGTAATTCCGATTGGAGCGCTCCAACACTAACAGCGCTCACGTTCTCGCAGCAATGAAGCCCCTCGAAAGGAACCTCGTGAACGCATCCATCGGCGTCGCCGTCATCGGAGCCGGCATGGCCGGCAAAGCCCACGCCGCCGCGTACCGTGCAGCCTCCACCCTCTACTCCCCCGTGCTGCCCGAGATCCGCCTCGTCGCCATCGGCGACGTCTTTGCGCCGCTCGGTGAAGAGACCGCGAAGCGATTCGGATTCGAGCGGCACGTCGCCGACTGGCGCGACATCGCCGCGGCCGACGACATCGACGTGGTGAGCGTTGTCGTCGCCAACTCCCTGCACCGCGAGATTGTCGAGGGCTTGCTCGCCGCCGGCAAGCATGTGCTCTGCGAGAAGCCGCTCAGCGACACGATCGAAGACGCGCGCGCCATGGCCGACGTCGCACGCGCCGCCGACGCGACGGGCACGATCGCGCGCATCGGCTTCAGCTACCTCCGCGCCCCGGGCATCGCCTTCCTGCGCAAACTCATCGACGACGGGCGTCTTGGCGACGTACAGCACTTCTCGGGCCGCTACTGGACCGACTACGGCTGCCGCCCCGATGCGCCCATCAGCTGGCGCTACCAGGGTCCGGCCGGCTCCGGCGCGCTCGGCGACGTGGGCAGCCACCTGAGCTACGTGGCCGAGTACCTCTGCGGCCCCGTACGCGAGGTCTCGGGGGGCCGCTTCCACACCGCGATCACCGAGCGCCCGAAGCCGCTCGGCCAGGTCGTCGGCCACAGCCGCGGCAACGTCAGCGACGAGACCGCTCCCGTCACCAACGACGACTACGCCACATTCAACGCCGAGTTCGCGCACTGCGTCGGCACGATCGAGGTGTCACGAGTCGCCGCCGGGCACCCGAACGACATCTACCTCGAGGTCTTCGGCTCGCGCGGCGCGGCTCGCTGGTCGCAGACCAACCCCGCACAGGTCGAGGTCATGCTGCACGACGAGCAAGCCGATGTCGCCGGCTACCGCACCATTCCGCTCGGCCCGGCGCACCCGCACTACGCGGGCGGCTGGGCGATGGACGCCCCCGGCGTCGGCATCGGCCAGAACGACCTGTTCGTGCACCAGGCGCGCGCGTTCCTCGAAGAGGTCGCCGGCATCCCCGCCGCCGAATCGCTGCCGCGCTGCAAGAGCTTCGACGACGGCGTGCACAACATGGAGTTTCTCGCGGCCGTCGCAGAGTCGGCAGCCCACGGCGGCGCAGCGGTCGCGGTCCGCTGATCCCGCACACCCCGAACTTGACAACCCCAGAAACGAGCGCTCCCATGAAACTCGGCGTCTACAACGCAATTCTCCACGACCGCACGCTGCCCGAGGCCATCGAGGTCGTCCGCGACCTCGGCCTCACCGGCATCGAGCTCAACTCGGGCGGATTCCTGCCGTCCCTGCACATCCCCACCTTCGACCAGATCCTCGAATCCGACGCTGCACGCGACGACTTCCTCGGCCTCTTTGACGGCACCGGGGTCTCCATCGCCGGCCTCAACTGCAACGGCAATCCGTTGCACCCGAAGGCCGCCATCGGCGATGCGCACGCAGGTGACGTGCGGCGGTCGATCCAGCTCGCCGAGCGGTTGGGGCAGGATCGCGTGGTCACCATGTCGGGACTGCCCGGGGGCGAGCCCGGCGCCACCGTGGTCAACTGGGTGGTCAACGCCTGGAACTCGGCAGCACTCGACGTGCTCGACTACCAGTGGGAGGTCGCCGCGAAGTTCTGGCGCGAGACCGACCGCTTCGCCGCCGAGCACGGCGTCAAAGTCGCCCTTGAGCTGCACCCGCAGAACCTCGTCTTCAACTCCGCCGACGTGCACAAGCTCATTGAGCTGACCGGCGCGACGCACGTCGGTGTCGAACTCGATGCCTCGCACCTGTTCTGGCAGCAGATGGACCCGGTCGCCGTCGTGCGCCACCTCGGTGAGCTCGTGTTCCACGCCGCGGCGAAAGACGTACGCGTGAACCCCGAGTGGGCCGCGCTCAACGGCGTGCTCGACAACTCCTTCCGCCGCCTCGGCGCCGACGAACCACGCACCAACCTGGGCGGCGACGAGTGGGCCAACGAGTGGCCGAAGCAGTCGGCGTGGGATTTCGTGGCGCTCGGCAAGGGGCACGACACCGCGTTCTGGACCGAGTTCCTGCGCGCGATCCACGAGGTCGACCCCCAGATGTGGGTCAACATCGAGCACGAAGACCTGTCGCTCGGCCGCATCGAAGGGCTTGAGGTCGCGGCGAAGGTGCTGCGCGACGCCGACGCGGCGCTGCAGGCCTCGCTGTAGCGGGGCTCTGAGCCGCCTCGTGCGGCTCCGCCCCATCTCTCTGGCAGCGGGGTCACTTTCGGAGGGTGCGGCATGGCCGACACCCTCCGAAAGTGACCCCGCTCGCAGATCGCGGGCGAGGCGGGGCGGAGCCACGGGCAACATAGTCGCGGACGGGGTGGCGATGCGGCCGCTTGCGACCTACAGCAACCCCTCCGACAGCGCATTCGGCGTGCCGAAGCGATGCGCGGTGATCGACACGGCCTGCTCGTGCAGATGCGGCAGCATCTCGACGCGGCCGGCCGACACTACGGGCCCGCCGTAGACCGCGATGTCGGGCACACCTCCGGTCGCGGCGATGACGGCGGCCACCTCCGCCGTGCGGGAGTCGCCCGCGACGATGCGCACGCGCGCTCCGGCGGTCGGCCCTTGCTGCGCGGCGAGCCGGCGCAGGCGCGCAGCCCAGGCCTCGGCATCTTCGTACGCGACCTGCACCCCTGCTGCTGCGAGCGCTTCGGCGATCGGCGCGGGCAGCGCGACCGGCGTGCTGAGCTGCGGCGTGGCCCCTGCGGCGAGCGCGGCGGCGATGACGCGCACCGCGTGATGCGGCGCCGCGTCCGCGGCCCAGCGCACGATGGTCGATACGGGAAGGTAGCGCAGCGCGTTGACCTCGATGCCGAGCTGCGAGGCGTCTCTGGCGATACCGAACTCGTCATCCCATGCCTGCGCGTCTGAGCCGAGCGCCGCGCGCAACCACGCGAGTTCGGCGCCCGCGACGCCCGCGCGCTCGGCCGCGGTGAGCAGTCGTGCGGCCCGTGGGCGCGGGGCGCGCAGCGGAGCGTTGACGGGTGCGTCGATCCAGTCGCCGAGCCCGTGCAGGTAGTTGGGGCCGCCCGCCTTGGTGCCGGCGCCGATGGCCGACTTCTTCCAGCCGCCGAAGCTCTGCCGACGCACAATCGCGCCGGTGATGCCGCGGTTCACGTAGAGGTTGCCGGCCTGCACGCGGCGCAGCCACAGGTCGAGGTCGTCGCGGTCGAGCGAGTGCAGCCCCGAAGTGAGTCCGTAGTCGATGTCGTTGACCAGGTCGATGGCTTCGTCGAGCGTCTCGGCGGTCATGATGCCGAGAATCGGCCCGAAGTACTCGGTGAGGTGGTACTCCGAACCCCGTCGCACCCCCTCGCGCACGCCGGGCGTCCACAGTTTCGTCGCACCGTGACGGTCTTGCGCGAGCGGATGGTCGCTTTCGATGGGAGCCGGTTCGATGAGCCATCGCTCCCCCGGTCCGAGCGTGGTCAACCCCCGCAGCAGTTTGCCCTCGGGCGCCGTGATGATGGGGCCCATTTGAGTGTCGAGGTCGTCGGGGGTGCCGACGGTGAGCGATCGCACCGCGTCGAGCAGCTGCCCACGGAAGCGCTTCGACGTCGCCACCGAGCCGACGAGAATCACGAGTGACGCCGCCGAGCACTTCTGCCCCGCATGGCCGAAGGCCGAGAGGGCGACGTCTCTCGCCGCAAGGTCGAGGTCGGCGTTCGGGGTGACGATGATCGCGTTCTTGCCGCTGGTCTCGGCGAGGATCGGCAGATCGGGGCGCAGGTCGCGGAAGCGAGCCGCGGTCTCGTATGCGCCGGTCAGGATCAGCCGATCGACTCGCGGGTCGGCGACCAGGGCTGAGCCGAGCACGCGGTCGGGAAACTGCACGAGCTGCAGCACGTCGCGCGGCACACCGGCCTCCCAGAGCGCCTCGATCATGATGGCGCCCGAGCGCGCGGCATTCGACGCGGGCTTGATGATCACGGACGCCCCTGAGGCGAGGCCCGAGAGCACGCCGCCCGCCGGAATCGCGACCGGAAAGTTCCACGGCGGAATCACCGCGATGAGGCGCTGCGGCTGGTACACGGCCCCGTCGACCTGCGGCAGCATCTGCCCGAGCATCGCGTAGTAGTTCGCGAAGTCGATGGCTTCGCTCACCTCCGGGTCGCCCTGATCGAGCGTCTTGCCGCACTCCGCCCCCATGACCTGGAGCAGCTCGGCGCGCTTCGCCTCGAGACGCTCGCCGGCGCGGGTCAAGATGCGGGCGCGCTCATCGGCACCGAGCGCCTGCCATCCCTCGGCGGCCTGCACTCCGCGCGCAATGATCGCATCGAGCGCGTCTCGGTCGGCGACCTCCGCTGCAGCGACGAGATCGATGCCGAGACGCGATTCGACCATGCGTTCGGCGATCGCGCGACCCCAGACACGGTTGCCCGGCAGATCTGGGTCGGTATCGGGCGCGTTGTCAAAGGCACCCGAGCGGCCTGCGGCGACTCGGGCGTCGACCCGCCCCTCGACGCCGTCAGAGTCGAAGGTGCGGCGATCCTGCTGCCGGTTCGCGGCGGGCACCGCGAAGTGCTCGGGCGCACCATCGGCCGTGATCGCTTCGAGGTCGGCGAGCGAAGCGAGGAAGCGCTGTTGTTCGCGCGCGAACAGCTCCGGTGCATCGTTCAGCTCGAACACCGCCGACATGAAGTTCTCGGAGCTCGCGCCCTCCTCGAGGCGGCGGATGAGATAGGCGATCGCGACGTCGAACTCTTGCGGGTGCACGACGGGCGTGTAGAGCAGCAGCGATCCGACCTCGCGCTTCACCGCTTCGGCCTGACCGGTCGCCATACCGAGCAGCATCTCGAACTCGACCCCCGAGGTCGCGCCGCGCGCCTGCGCCAGCAGCCACGCAAGCGCAATGTCGAAGAGGTTGTGCCCGGCGACCCCGATGCGCACGTTGCGCACGCGCTCGGCGGTGAGTGCGTAGTCGATGACCGCCTTGTAGTTCGTGTCGCTCTGCTGCTTCGAGCTCCACGTCGCGACCGGCCAGCCGTGCATCGCGGCGTCGACCTGCTCCATCGGCAGGTTCGCCCCCTTCACGATGCGCACTTTGATCGGAGCTCCCCCGGCGTCCACGCGGGTCGCGGCCCACTGCTGCAACCGCATCATCGCCCCGAGCGCATCGGGCAGGTAGGCCTGCAGCACGATGCCGGCCTCGAGATCGCGGAACTCGGGGCGATTCAGCATCCGCATGAACACAGCGAGGGTCAGGTCGAGATCTTTGTACTCCTCCATGTCGAGGTTGATGAACTTCTGCGGGCTCGCCGTGTTCGCGCGCTCGAAGAGCGGCAGCAGCTGGTGCTCGATGTGCTGCACGGCTTCGTCGAAGGCCCAATGATTGTGCGGGGCGACGGTCGCCGACACCTTGATGGAGACGTAGTCGACATCATCGCGGGCCAGCAGCCGGTGGGTGCCGGCGAGACGCCGCTCGGCTTCATGCTCGCCCAGGATCGCCTCACCCAGCAGATTGAGATTCAAGCGCACGTCGTCGCGCTTGATCTTCGCGATCGCCGGCCCCAGCTTGCTGTCGGTCGCATCGATGATGAGGTGGCTGACCATCTCGCGCAGCACGCGACGGGCGATCGGCACGACGGCACCCTTGAACGGGGCGGCGAGCGCACCGCCGAGGCCGATCGCGCCCCGCATGGGCGCGGGGAGAAACGACGGGGTGAGCGGCACGAGCTCGCGCAGTCGCTTCGCCGCTGCCCCCAGATCTTCGGGCCGCACGACGCCGTCGACGAATCCGACGGTGAAGGCGAGACCGTTCGGGTCTTTGAGCACCCCGGCGAGGCGCTCCGCTGAGGCGTCCGCCGGAATTTCGGCGGCCTCGCGCAGCCACCGCTGCACCAGGGCGATCGCGGCATCCGCGAGCTCCTGCGGACGGGTCTGGCCAGTCGCCTCGGAAGGTGACGGGTGGGCAACACTGCCGGCTGCGGTGGGGGTCACGAGCGGCCTTTCCGAATCAGCGCGCACGCGTGCGGGCTCGAGTAGTGACTGCTGCCATCGTCTCGCGCCCCGCGATTCAAGAAAAGCGAGGAATTCGGTGCATTACCGTTCAGATTTGCTTCATTGCGAGACGGAGACGCGCTCCCCCGTCACCGCACTCTCACGGGCCGCGTCGAGCACCAATACGGTGTGCAGCGCTTCGTCAAGGGTGACCGAGGGCGCGGTGCCCGAGGCGATTGCGCGATGCAGGTCGCGGTAGAAATCGCTGTAGTCGCCGCGCAGCGAGGGGACGCGGATCGGCTCCGCGCCGACCGTCAGCACGCCCCAGCGCTCCTCGGCTTCGACGCCCCAGACGTCGGCGTCGGTTGCCGGTCGCAGCCCGGCGAGCAACTGCTCGAACTGCACGTCGCTCATGTGCGACTCGTAGTTGCCCTCGAGTCCGGTCACGATCATGCGGCGATCCTGACGGCGCGCGCCCTTGGTCGACGACACCGAACTGAAGACCCCCGAGGCGTGGTGCAGACCGAGAAAGAACCCGACATCGACCCGCTCGTCGCCCGCACCGACCCAGTCGAGGTGCGCGTCGACGCGCGCGACCGGGCCGAAGAGCTGCGTGAGCTGGTCGACGACGTGCGCACCGAGGTCGCGCAGCAGGCCCTCGTCGGGGCCCTGATCGAGCACGGTGCGGTCGTCTTGCTCAAGCGCGAAGTCCGCCCGCCACACCGGCCCCAGCACACCCGAGTCGAGCACGGAGCGCAACGTCACGAGGTCGGTGTCCCAGCGCCGGTTGTGGAAGACCGTGAGCACACGCCCGGCGGCATCGGCCGCAGCAATGAGCTCGCGGGCCGTCTCGGCGTCGGGCGCGAACGGCTTGTCGGCGACCACGTGCACGCCGCGCTCGAGCGCACGGAGCACGAGCTCGCGGCGGGTCGCCGGAGGCGTCGTGATGACAACGGCGTCAACGCCCGCGTCGATGAGTTCATCGAGCGAAGCGAACGCCTCGACCCCGGGGGCCGCCTCTGCAAGCGACGCACGCGTCGCCTCCGCGCGAGCGACCACACCCACGAGCTCCCATTCGCTCGCAGCCTGAATATAGGGCAGGTGAAACAGTCGTCCGCCGACCCCGAATCCGACGAGTCCGATGCGCATGGGTGATCCTTTCGATCGCACGCGGGTGTGCACCCGCACCGATAACAACGGCGGGTGGCGCTGATGCGCCACCCGCCGTGATCCTTACTTCTTTCGTGGCACGTAGATCATGCCCGTGGTCACTTCTTCCTCGAGCGCTTCGAGTGTGCGCCCGCGGGTCTCGGGCACCCACTTCCACACGAAGAAGAGGGCGAGGGCTCCCACGACGGCGAAGACGAAGAAGGTGCTCGAGATGCCGACGCCGTCGACGAGCGGCAGGAAGAAGAGCGCGACGATGCCGTTCATGATCCACAGCGCGAAGACCGAGATGCCCATACCGATGCCGCGCATATGCAGCGGGAAGATCTCCGAGAGGTACACCCACAGTGCGACGTTCAAGAAGGTCTGCATGGAGCCCACGAAGATGACTACGAGGGCCAGGATGATCCAGGGGCGCACCGCGCTGCCTTCGGGAAGCGTGAGCGAAGCAATGCCGATCAGCAAGTGGCTGATGGTGGTGAGCGTGAACCCGATGATGAAGGTTTTGCGGCGATCGATGCGGTCCATCATCTGCAGGGCGATGATCGCGCCGATCACGGCGATGACCCCGGGCGCGACGTTGGCAATGAGGGCGGCGTTCTGCGAGAAGCCCGACTGCTCGAGCACCTGGCTGCCGAAGTACATGATCGAGTTGATACCGGTCAGCTGCTGCGCGATGCCCAGGCCGATGCCGATGAAGACGATCTTGAGCAGGTTGCGGTTCGAGAGGATCGCGCGCCAGCCGAGGTGCTCCTCACCGCGCTCCTCCTCGACGAGTGCTCGCAGGTCGGCGGTCTCTGCAGCGGCTCGCTCGGGGGTGCGCACGGTCGCGAGTACGCGCTCGGCACCATCGAAGTCGCCGCGGTTGACGAGCCAGCGGGGCGATTCGGGCATGCGCAGCATGCCGAAGAATAGCGCGATCGCGGGGAGCGCGCAGACGGCGAACATGACGCGCCAGATGTTGTCGATGTGGCCCCACACGTTGCCGATGATGGCGTTCACGACGAACGCGGCCAGCTGGCCGACGACGATCATGAGTTCGTTTCGACCCGCGATCGAACCGCGGATCTCGTAGGGGGCGAGTTCGGCGAGGAACACGGGTACGACGGTCGAGGCGCCGCCGACCGCGAGGCCGAGCAGCACGCGACCGACGATGAGCGTCGAGAAGCCGAAGGTGGTGTGGGTGCCGAGCGTCTCGCCGCCGGGCGCGAAGACGACGAACGCGGTGCCCACGAAGAAGAGCACGGCGAGCAGAATGATCGTCTTGCGTCGACCCCATCCGTCAGAGAGGCGGCCGCAGACCATGGCGCCGATCGCTGCGGCGAAGACGAGCGAGCTGGTGAACCAGCCCTCGAGGAACGGAGTGAGGCCGAGTTCCTGCGACATCGGGCTGAGCGCGCCGTTGACGACGCCCGTGTCATAACCGAACAGCAGTCCGCCGAAGGTCGCGACCAGTGCGACGAGGCCGAGACGGCTTCGGTGCGCTCCGGTGCCCAACGGCGGCAACGATGTTCGACTCGTGCCTGGGGTTCCGACTGACATTCTGTGACTCCTTCGTCCTGCGTGCGGCGCGCCGGGTAACGGGCCGCACATGTGAGCTTAACAATGTCGTTACATTTGGACAAACTCTCCCTGGGAGTACAGTGGGAACGTGACGTCACTGCTGCCCGAAATCGCTCCGTGGGCTTGGGCAATCCTCGGCGTCGCCGCCGTCATCGTCGGTTTCTCGAAGACCGCGCTGCCCGGCATCAACACCATTTCGATCGCGATCTTCGCGGCACTGCTGCCGGCCAAGCACTCGACGGGGGCGCTGCTCGTGCTATTGATCGTCGGCGACATCTTTGCCGTCTGGTCGTATCGCAAGCACGCGAACTGGTCGACGATTCTGCGGCTCGCCCCCGCAGTCGTGGCAGGGCTCGCGCTCGGCGCTGTATTTCTCGCGGTCGCCGATGACGGGTGGGTGCGTCGCGTCATCGGCGCGATCCTCATCATCGTCGTCGCATTCACCCTGTGGCGCCGCTGGGTGTCACAGCGCCCAGGTGCGGTGGCGGCGGCCGGCAACCCGCTCGCCGCGAGTATCGGCTACGGCTCGCTCGCGGGCTTCACCACGATGGTCGCGAACGCCGGCGGCCCGGTGATGTCGATGTACTTCCTTGCCGCCCGCTTCCCGGTGCAGGCGTTCCTCGGCACGGCGGCCTGGTTCTTCGCGATCATCAACCTCACCAAGCTGCCCTTCTCGATCGGGCTCGGGCTCATCGACGGCAGCAGCCTGCTGCTCGACCTCTGCCTGGTGCCGGGAGTCGTCATCGGCGCATTCTTCGGGCGCTGGATCGCCGTGCGCGTCAAGCAGCAGGTGTTCGAGGGCGCCGTGCTCGTCGTGACCGTGCTCGGCGCCCTCTACCTCCTGCTCTTCTGAGACGGCGGGGTGGCAGCCACTGACCACTGCCCCACCGCTCTGCCCTGGCCTGCCTTGCTCTGCCCTGCTGCGCCCCAAACCTGCGATCGGGGTAACTTCGGGTGGGTGCGGCGACGAAAATCGCCGCAGGCACCCACCCGAAGTTGCCCCGATCCGGGCGCAGCCGGCGAAACACTGCGAGCGGGGTCACTTTGGGACGGTGCGCGGTGCGCAACACGCTCCCAAAGTGACCCCGCTCGCAGGGGTGGTGCGACCTAGCCGCCTACGCCAGGCCGACCAGCTCGCGGATCTTGGCGAGCTGGAACTTCGAAATCTCGTCGGCACGCTCGTCTTCGGCGAAGACGTTCGAGACGATGAGGGCGTCGTCGCGGTCGAGATAGCCCGACTGCTTGAGGGCGCCGAAGAGCTCGGTCCAGTCGACGTCGCCGTCACCGATCGCGAGGTGCTGGTGCACGCGCACGGCGTTGCCCGGCGGGTTCGTGATGTAGCGGAGCCCGTTCGAGCGATTGTGATCGAAGGTATCGGCCGCGTAGACGGCGCCCAGGCGCTCGCCGAGCTGCGGGATCAGGCTGGTCGCGCGATCCCCGTAGTGGAACGTGTGCGAGGCGACGTAGACGAACCCCACACGGTCGGTGTTCAGCCCGCGGATGATGCGCCACGCCTCGAGCCCGTCCTCGACGAAGTCGTCGGGGTGCGGGTCGAAGTTCAGCGTCACGCCCTCGCGCTCGAGCACGGGGATCAACCGCTCCATCGACCGGTAGAACGCGTACTCCGATTCCTCTTCGCGCTCGGGGCGGCCAGAGAATTCGGTGTTCACGATCGGCGCCTCGAGCTCGGCAGCGATCTCGATGTAGCGCGTCGTGTTGAAGACGGCAGCATCGACCTGGTGCGGCTCGGGGCCGCCGAAGCGCTGCACGGGCAGCACCGAGGTGATCGTGACGCCGGCATCCTTCGCACGCTTCTTCAGCTGCGCGATCAGGTCGCTGTCGACCTTCGGGTAGTGGAAGTGGCGCCCGAAGTCGGGGCTCGGCGTGAGCTGCAGGTACTCGTACCCGAGGCGTGCCACGAGATCGGGGAAGTCGAGCAGATGCACCGAATCGTTGTACGGGGTCGGGTCGAGGGCAATGCGAACCATGGTGCTCCTATGCGGTGTGGATGCGAAATCAGGCGTAGAACGCGGGGCGCTCGGGCGCCTCGACGGCGACCGTGCCGCCCTCGTGCATGGCCTTGACGCCGGCCTCGCACGAGAGGGCGACGAGGTAGCCGTCCCATGCGTTCGGGCCGTCGATGAGCGATCCGTTGTGCACGGCGTTGACCCAGCGCTGAATCTGCGCGTCATACGCATCGGCGAAGCGGGTCGTGAACGACTCGTGATCCTTCACGCTGAAACGCCCGGCGCTCCAGCGCTGCAGGCCCGAGGGCTGCCCGATGCGGGCAACGCCCTGCTCGAACACGGCCTCGGTGGCGACCTGGTAGCCGAACTGCACGCTGACGCTCATCTCGACGTCGACGAGCACGCCGTTCTCAAGCTCCATGATCACCAGGATCGGCTCGTGCAGGCGCTCGGGTGCGAGCGAGTTGCGGCGCGGGTGCTTCACCTCGACGCTGACGACGCGCGACCCGGCGAGCCACGGCACCACGTCGAACTCGTGCACCACCGAGTCGGTGATGAGCATGTCGTTGGTGTAGGTCTCGGGCACCGTCGGGTTGCGGTGCACGGCGCGTACCATGAGCAGCTCGCCGCTCTCGCCCGATTCGACGAGCTGGCGCAGTTCCTGGTACTCGGTGTCGAAGCGGCGCATGAAGCCGACCTGAATGTGGGGCTTGTCGAGCTGCTGCTCGAGCTCGAGCACCTCCCACGAGCTCGCCGAATCCTGCGTCAGCGGCTTCTCGCAGAGAATGGGCAGCTTCGCCTCGAGGGCGGGCTTCAGCACGGGCGCATGGAACTTACCGGGTACCGCGATGAGCACGGCGTCGAGGGCTTCGGCCGCGATGGCCTCTTCGACGCTCGCGAACACCTGGGCACCGGGGGCGTGCTCTGCGGCAGCTGCCGCGCGGCCGGCATCGGGCTCGACGACCGCGGAGACACGGGCGCCGCTGATGCGGTGGGTGATGCGGGCGATGTGGTCGGCGCCCATCATGCCGGCGCCGACGACGGCGACGCGGAGATCTTCAGTCATGGGTGAATCCTTTCGAGGAGTGAGTGGGGGGCGCTTACGAGACGCGCGCGAGGTGCGTGCACCCGAAGATGTGCTCGCGCGTGCGCTGCGCGATCGGGAACGGGCGGTCGACGTCGCACCCGTACATGTCTTGCTCGACGATGGCGAAGATCTCGGAGTCGATCTTCGCAACCGCCTCGATGACCGGCGCGAGGTCGGGAATGCCGTGCGGCGGCTCGATCATGATGCCCTGGGTCACGGCCTCGGCGAACGGCACGTCGTTCTTCAGCACGTCGAAGAGCAGCGTGGGGTCGACCTGCTTCAGGTGCAGGTAGCCGATGCGCTCGGGGCGCTCCTCGATGAGCTTCACGTTGTCGCCGCCGTAGTAGGCGAAGTGGCCGGTGTCGAGGCAGAGGTTCGTGTATCGCGCGTCGGTCTCGTCGAGGAAGCGCAGCACCTCGCGGGTCGTGCCAATGTGGCTGTCGGCGTGCGAGTGGAACTGCTGCTTCACCCCGAACTCCTCGAGCAGCGCCTTACCGAGACGGTCGTGGCCTGCGCCGAGCTTCGCCCACTGCTCATCGGTCAGCGTGCGCGACTCGAGCACCTCGCTCGTCGCGTCGCTGCGCCACAGGTCCGGGATCACGACGAGGTGCTCGGCACCGAGCTTCGAGGCGAGCCCCGCCACGTTGAGCGCCTGATCCCAGGCGCGCTGCCATTCGTCGTCACCCTTGTGGAAGCCGGTGAACACGGTGCCGGCCGACAGCTTCAGGCCGCGCTTGCCGAGTTCGTCTTCGAGCTGGTGGGGGTCGGTCGGCAGGTAGCCGTACGGGCCGAGTTCAATCCACTCGTACCCCGAGGCCACGACCTCATCGAGGAAGCGCTCCCACGGTACCTGGTTCGGGTCGTCAGGGAACCAGACGCCCCACGAGTCGGGGGCGGTTCCGATGCGCAGACCGGGGTTTTCGGCGTTCGTTTCACCCATGGGCGAGAACCTCTCTTTCGGCGACGGTGCCGGATCGTTCCCGTCCATCATCGCAGGGGGTCTTTGTATTGACAATAAGCCATAGTAGACCATTTCGCCGAAGTTTCCAGTCGGCGACGCACAGGTTCGCGATCCCTCACGCGAATCGCTTGCGACGAGCCCACCAACGCCGACGGGCCCGGCCTCGCGCAGTGCGAGAACCGGGCCCGTCGATCGAAAACGCGCGACGAAGAATCAGCCCAGCAGGGGCTTCTGCGCCGCAACCTGCTCTTCGTACTCGGCCCGCGCCCGCTGCGTGGAATCGAGCGTCGACACCTGCGGCACCGGCACGTCCCACCAGCCCGCACCGTCGGGCGCGTAGATCAGCGGGTCGCTGTTGATGTGAATGAAGGTCGCGCGATCCGAGGCCTTGGCCTGCGCGATCGCGGCCTCGAGGTCGGTGATCGCACTCGCACCCGGGTCGACCTCGATAACGTCCATGCCGTAACTGCGGGCGTTCATCGCGAGATCGATCGGCAGCACCTGCTCGCCCTGGAAGTTCTTCGCGACCCCGTCGTACTCGCGGTACCAGGTGCCGAAGCGCTCCGATCCGACCGTCTCCGAGAGGTGGCCGATCGAGGCGTAGCCGTGATTCTGAATCAGGATCACAATCACCTTGATGCCCTCGGCGACCGCGGTGACGAGCTCGGTGTTGAGCATCAGGTACGAGCCGTCGCCCACCATGATGATGACGTCTCGGTCGTCTCCGGCTTCGACGAGCCCGCGCTTCGCGCCGATACCGCCGGCGATCTCGTACCCCATGCATGAGAACGCGTACTCGACGTGGTACCCCAAGGGGTCGCGCACGCGCCACAGCTTGTGGAGGTCGCCGGGCAGCGATCCTGCCGCCTGCACGATGACGTCGGCCGGCGCCGACGAGCGCTGCACGGCGCCGATGATCTCGGGCTGGCCCGGCAAGTCGAGACCCGAGGGCTCGAACGCCTCGTCGACCAGGCCGTCCCATTCCGCCTTCTCGGCGGCAATGCGCTCGGCATAGGAGGAATCGACACGCAGATCCCCTGCCGCCCCGTTTCCGTGGGCGTCGAGCAGCTCCAGGAGCGTCTCGCGGGCGTCGGCGACCACAGGGATCTGCGTGCCGTGCTTGTACGCGTCGAACGACGCGACGTTGATGTTGACGAACTGCACGCCCGGGTCCTGGAACGCGGTGCGCGACGACGTCGTGAAGTCGCTGTATCGGGTGCCGATGCCGATGATGACGTCGGCCTCGGCCGCCAGGCGGTTGGCGGCGAGCGTACCCGTCGCACCGATGCCGCCGAGGTACTGCGGGTGATCCCACTCGAGCACTCCGCCGCCGGCCTGCGACGTGCCAACCGGAATGCCAGTCGCCTCGACGAACTCGCGCAGCTGCTGCTCGGCATCCGAGTAGAGCACGCCGCCACCGGCGACGATCAGCGGGCGCTTCGCGGTGCGGATCGCCTCGAGTGCCAGGGCGAACGCGTCGCGCTCGGGGCGCGGGCGACGAATGCGCCACTCGCGGGGCTGCAAGAACTCCTCGGGCACGTCGAGCGCCTCAGCCTGCACGTCTTCCGGGAGCGCGATCGTCACGGCCCCGGTCTCGGCCGGGTCGGTGAGCACGCGGAGGGCGGCGAGCGCGATCGAGAAGAGCTGCTCGGCGCGCTGCACGCGGTCGAAGAACTTCGAGACGGGGCGGAACGCGTCGTTGACGGTCAGGCCGATGTCGTGGGGTTGCTCGAGCTGCTGCAGCACGGGGTCGGCGACGCGGGTCGCGAAGGTGTCGCTCGGCAGCAGCAGCGCGGGCAAGCGGTTCGTGGTCGCGAGTGCGGCACCGGTGAGCAGGTTGGCCGCACCCGGCCCGACCGACGCGGCCGATGCATACGTGCCGCGGCGCCGATGCATGCGGGCGTAGCCCACCGACTGGTGCACCATGGCCTGCTCGTTGCGCGCCTGGTAGTACGGCATCAGATCGGGCTGTTCGACATTGGCCTGCTTCAGCGCCTGGCCGATGCCGGCCACGTTGCCGTGCCCGAAGATTCCGAAGACGCCCGGAATGGTGCGCTCGCGAATCTCGGTGCCGTCGGCCGCGCGATCCACGGTCCACTGGTTCGCGAGGAATTCGATCAGCGCTTGGCTGACCGTCATGCGCCGGGTGGTCATCGTGCGGACTCCGTTTCGGTGGCGGTTGCGGTGCTCGCGGCGCCGGTGTCGGCGGGAGCGAAGGGGAGACGGGAGTCGAGCTGCTGCCCCTCCCAGGTGTCGCGCACCCAGCCGTGCGCCGGGTCGTCGCTGATGAGCCAGGTGCGCTCGGGGTCGGGCCCGGCCATCACGTTGAGGTAATACATGTCGTAGCCCGGGGCGGCCACGGCGGGGCCGTGGTAGCCGTGGGGCACGAGGGCGATGTCGCCGGTGTGCACCTGCGAATCGATCTCGATGGGCCCGGCGGGCGAGGAGTACGTACTGAACATGCCGAATGCGCGCTCAGGATCGACTCCGGCCGGGGCGTCTTTCGTCGGGGCGACCTCGAAGTAGTAGATCTCCTCGAGCTCCGATTCATGGCCAGGGATGTGCTCGTCATGCTTGTGAGGCGGGTACGACGACCAGTTCTCGGCCGGGGTGATGACCTCGACGACGATGAAGCGGGCCGCGTCGAGTGACTCCTTGCGCCCGAAGTTGTGCACCTGGCGGCTCGAGGCGCCTGCGCCGCGCAGTTCGACGGGCACGTCGGCGACCGGCATGTAGCGCGAGGGGCGCACGAGCTGCGGCTGGTCGGCGGGCACCGGAGAAGTCGCGACGAGGAAGCGCGCCTCGCCGTTCGGCGCGGAGGTCGCGGTGACCTCCGCGGTGGCGGCCGACGACAGGTAGAGCACGTCGGTCGGGCCGTCGAAGACCGAGCGACGGCCCGCGAGCTCCGAGGTCGTCTCGGCACCGGCGTTCGAGGCGTCAGCAGCGCCGTCGCGGTAGGTCACCGAGAACGAACCGGAGAGGGGGACGATGAGACGCTCGATGCCCGTGCCCTCGAGCGCGATGGTTGCGCCCTCGGCCAGGCGAGCCACCCGCACGCCGGTGTGCTCCCAGCCCGGGATGCGCTCGTCGACGACGGATTCCCATCCACCCTCGGCGAGTTCACCGCGCCGGTGGAACCAGCGTTCGACCTGCTGCGATTGCTGCGTCATATTCGTCCCCTGCTCCGATCCGTACTCGAATTAGTCGTTCTGCGGGAAGCCGAGGTTGATGCCGCCGTGCTTGGCAGGATCGAGCCAGCGGCTCGTGATGGCCTTCTCGCGAGTGAAGAACTCGAAGCCCTGCACGCCGTAAGCCTTCGCGTCGCCGAACAGCGACGCCTTCCAGCCGCCGAAGGAGTGGTAGGCCACGGGCACGGGGATCGGCACGTTGATGCCGATCATGCCGACCTGGATCTCGTGCTGGAAGCGGCGGGCCGCTCCCCCGTCGTTCGTGAAGATCGCCGTGCCGTTGCCGAATGCGCCCGAGTTGATGAGCTCGACGCCCTCTTCGAAAGTCTGCACGCGCACGATCTCGAGCACCGGCCCGAAGATCTCCTCGGTGTAGGCGCGCGAGGTGGTGGGGATGTTGTCGATGAGCGTGGGCCCGACGAAGAAGCCGTTCTCGTGCCCCTCGACCTGGAAGTTACGGCCGTCGACGACGATCGTCGCGCCGTCCTGCTCGGCGATGTCGATGTACCCGGTGACCTTGTCGCGGTGCACGTCGGTGATCAGCGGCCCCATGTCGGGCTCGGGCGTCGCTGCGCCGTTGCCGATGTTGAGCTTCGCGATGCGCTCGGTGATCTTCTCGATCAGCTCGTCGGCGACGGGCTCGACGGCCAGCACGACCGAGATCGCCATGCAGCGCTCACCCGCGGCACCGTAACCGGCGTTGATGGCCTGGTCGGCGACGAGGTCGAGATCGGCGTCGGGCAGCACCAGCATGTGGTTCTTCGCGCCGCCGAGCGCCTGCACGCGCTTGCCATGCTTCGAGGCGGTCTCGTAGATGTACTGCGCGATCGGCGTCGACCCGACGAAGGAGATCGAGTTCACGCCCGGGTCGGTCAGCAGGCCGTCGACAGCGAGCTTGTCGCCGTTGAGCACGGTGAAGACGCCGTCGGGAAGACCGGCCTCCTGCCACAGCTCGGCGAGCCACAGCGCGGCCGAGGGATCCTTCTCGGAGGGCTTCACGATCACGGCGTTGCCCGCGGCGACGGCGATCGGGAAGAACCACATCGGCACCATGGCCGGGAAGTTGAAGGGCGCGATGATGCCCGCGACGCCGATCGGCTGCTTGATCGAGTAGACGTCGATGCCGGTCGAGGCGTTCTCGGAGAAGGCGCCCTTGATCAGGTGGGGGAACCCGGTCGCGAGCTCGACGACCTCCTGGCCGCGGAGAATCTCGCCCATCGCGTCCGAGACGACCTTGCCGTGTTCGCGGGTGATGATCGCAGCGAGCTCGCCCTTGCGGGCGTTCAGCAGCTCGCGGAACTTGAAGATCACGGTCTGGCGCTTGGCCATGGAGAACTCGCTCCACACCGCAAAGCCGCGGTTCGCCGACGCGATGGCCTCGGTGATCTCGGCCTCATCGGCGAGTGCGACGTGGGCCTGCACCTCGCCGGTGGCGGGGTTGAAGACGGGGGCGGTGCGGCCGCTGTTCGAGGTGCGGCGCGCGCCATCGATCCAGTGCGGGATGACGGGGAGTGAATCGGTGCTCATTGCAGTCCTTCGTGGTCGTGTCAGAAATCAGATGCGGGATCGCGTGGAGTCTAAGCGAGGTCGCGGTGCACGAGCCGTGCAGCCGTGTCGACCGCGCCGGCCACGTCGCCGTCGTGGGGGTAGAGCAGGGTGCGGCCGACAGTGAGGCCGCGCACGCCTGGAAGCGCGAGCGCGTTCTCCCAGGAGGCGAAGGTCTCGTCGGGGTCGCCGCCGTTGTCGCCGCCGAGCAGCAGCGTCGGCATCGTGGTGGCCTCCATGACGCGTTCCATCTCGGGCACCACGGGCAGCTTCATCCAGGTGTACGCGCTGGAATTGCCCAGCCCGGAGGCGATCGCGGTCGAGAGAATGACGGCGTCGGCCGACAGGTCGTTCACGACCTTGCCGTTCACGCGGTTGCTCATGAAAGGTTCGAGCATGATCGGCAGACCGGCCGCCGCCGCATCGTCAACGGCACGAGCCGTCGCCTGTAGCGTCGCCGCAGTACCGGCGTCGTTCAGATCGACACGGATGAGCGTCTTCGCGAAGTCGAGTCCCTGCCGCACCATCGCATCGATGTCGTACGCGGTGTAGCGGTCGTCGAGCTCAAACGAGGCCCCGCGCAACCCGCCGCGGTTCATCGAACCGACGACGATCTTGTCATCGAGCAGGCCGAGCGCCGCGAGGTCGTCGATGATGTCGGGGGTGCCGAGCACGCCGTCGACGCCGGGGCGCGACAGCGCGATCGCCATGCGCTCGAGCAAGTCGTAACGGTTGGCCATGGCGGTGGCGTCACTGCCGACGGCGATGGCGCCGCGGGCCGGGTGATCCGCCGCCACGATGAACAGACGGCCGTCACCCGCGATGACGTCGCGCCGGCGTCGCTCGGCGAGCGCGCGGCCGATCGCCGCCGGATTGCCCGCACGGAGATCACGCAAGGCTTGGAAATCGAGTGCCATGATCAGGCCCCCTTCGTGAGCAGGGCCTCGACCTCAGCGGCGTCGGGCATGGCCGTGGAGCACTCGCGACGAGTGGCCACGATCGCACCGGCGACGTTGGCGAAGCGGAAGATGCGCTCGAGGTTCCAGCCCTCGAGCAGACCGTGGATGAGGGCGCCGCCGAACGCGTCGCCCGAGCCGAGCCCGTTGATGACGTCGACGAAGTGCGGGGGCACCTCGACGCGCTCGTCGCGGGTCTTCGCGAGCACGCCCTTCGGCCCCTGCTTCACGATCGCGAGCTCGATGCCGCGCTCGAGCAACGCGTCTGCCGCGCGATCGGGTTCGGTTTCGCCGACCGCGACCTCGCATTCCTCTTTATTGCCCACTGCGATCGTGGCGTGCGCGAGCGCTGCGCCCGCCTGCGCAGTGGCATCGGCGGGGTCGGCCCAGAACATCGGGCGGTAGTCGAGATCGAAGATGGTGTGGGTCTTGCCAGCACGGGCTTCGAGCGCGGCGAAGTGCGTGGAGCGACTCGGCTCCTCGCTCAGGCCGGTCAGCGTGAACCAGAGGATGCGCGCTTCGCGCACCGCGTCGAAGTCGAGGTCGGCCGTCGCGATCTGCAGATCGGGCGCCTTCGGCTTCCGGTAAAAGTAGAGCGGGAAGTCGTCGGGCGGGAAGATCTCGCAGAAGGTCACCGGGGTCGGAAACTCGGGGTCGACCTTCACCTCGCGCGGGTCGACGCCGAGACGATCGAGCTCACGCACCAGGTACCGCCCGAACGGATCGTCGCCGACGCGCGACACCAGCGCGCTCGCCCGACCGTACTTCGCGGCGGCGACGGCGACGTTCGCCGCACTGCCCCCGAGGTACTTGCCGAAGCTCGTGACATCTTCCAGGCCGACCCCGTCTTGCAACGGGTAGATGTCGACTCCGAGTCGACCCATGGCCAGGACGTCATCTGGACGCCGCACTTCCGACATTCGATACCCGCCTTCTCGTGGTGACGTGCGCGGGCCCGGTGCACCGCTGCATTTGTCCTAACAATAGCACGAAGATGAACGGAAACCATCCGGAAATACGGGAAAGGGGTAATGTTGTCAGCACATTAGGGCTGGGGACTGTCCCTCGTCGCGAGCCCGCGTGCCACCCCAGCGCCGAGGAGCACCTATGAGTACAGACCCCGTGTGGCCGAGCGAACTATTCGCCGACCTCGATCGCAATGGGCCCATCCCGCTCTACTTCCAGATCTCGAGCCGTCTTGAGCGCGCGATTCGCGACGGCATCATCCCCGCAGGGGCCCGCCTCGAAAACGAGATCGCGATCGGCCACCACCTGGGCCTCTCGCGTCCGACGGTGCGGCGCGCCATTCAAGAGCTGGTCGACAAGGGTCTGCTCGTACGACGCCGCGGCATCGGCACCCAGGTCGTACAGGCGCGCGTCAGCCGCCCCGTTGAGCTCACCAGCCTGCAAGAAGATCTCACCCGCGCCGGCCATCACCCCACGACCCGCGTGCTCTCACTCGAAAAGATCCCTGCCGATGAAGAAGCCGCAGTGCGGTTACGGATTGCCGTCGGCACGGAGATCACCCGCATTCGCCGCCTGCGCAGCGCCGACGGCACACCGATGGCAATCCTCGAGAACCTGCTGCCCCCCGAGTACGCCGACATCACGCTCGACGATCTCGAGACTCACGGGCTCTACGAGATGCTGCGTGCGCGCGGGATCGCCATCAAGATCGCGAACCAGACCATCGGGGCACGCCGCACCCACAGCGACGAGCACGAGCTGCTCGACGTCGCGAAGGGCAGCCCGGTGCTGACGATGGATCGCGTGGCCTTCGACCAGGGCGGCAGCGTCATCGAGGCAGGCCACCACTGCTATCGCCCCGACCTCTACTCGTTCGAGACCACGCTCGTCTCGCGCTAGGGTGCGTTGATTACGTCGGTCTTGATCCAGATCCGGGCTACCGCCTAGGGGGTCGGCTTGGTGTCCGGGGTGACAATCGTAAAGAAGATGTTCTGGGCCTTCGGTGGAGCCCACGTGTAGACCTCAACCGTCAAGGAGTAGTGATCCCTGAAGTAGTAGCGCGTGAAGCTCTCTTTGCCCGGAGGAAATTCTCGATTCTGATTCCGAACCCACCCCTGGGATTCCAGCCACGGCTCCAGATCATCAGCCAGCTTGCTCGGAGTCCGCGGCGCGTCCGATTTAAGGGTGACCAGATTGTCCCAAACATAGTATTTCGGCCATTCGGCGTAGCTGTCGCTCGCTTTGCTCACCCCCCCGTCACCGGGAATCGCGTTCTTCACTTCCTCTGGCGGGAGTTGAGCGTAGATCTCCTCGCCCCACGTGTCTGCCTGGGCCATGTATCGGTCAAGTTGCGCCTGCTGCTCCACCGCTTGCTCTGCCTTTCGTTCCTCGCTCCCGCACCCGGCGAGCGTCCCGACGAGCAGGATCGCCGAAAGCATGGCCGTGAATGCTCTGCGCCGTTTCATCATTACTTCACCTTCGACAGGTCCAAGGAAGAAATCATTTCCTCAGGCTTCGCCGCCCCGCTGTCCTGCACCTCAACCGTGATGCTCCGGGGCACCCGCCCCCCGACGTGCACCTGCTTCGTGTCGTTCGGGTGATACACCGCGACCGGTTTCCCCTGCACGACACTCGTGATGTTCTGCATGGAGGTGCTGTGTTGCTTGAACGGGGTTGAGTGCGTTTCCACCCCGCCCAGACTCTCGATGGTGCCTTTTTCCGGGTGATCGATATCGAGATATCCGGTTTCCAAACGCACGACGCCGGGAGTGTCCAGTGGGTTGGTCGGGCCGTGCCCGAGGCCCAACCAACCGGCGATCGGATTTCCCTGGTTCCACCCCACGACCGAGTCGTTGCGTGCCTGCAACACGAAGTGCGGCACATCCTTGGTGTCCGGGAAGTCCTCGATGCCGTCCGCATTGTGCCCGAGCCCAGCGGGCGCGACGTAGACGACCCTGGTCGCTTTGAGCCCCAGGTATTCGGCACCGCCGAGCACCGCCGCACCATAGCTGTGCGCGACGGGGATCACCTCGGTCTCGGGGCCGAGCCGCAGGCTGTTCGCGAACGACGCGAGTCGCGGGGCGGCGACATCCGCGAACCCCCGTTCGGCAGCGTCGACGATGTGCCCGGGTGGGTCGAACTGCGGCATGGGAGCTCCGTGCCAGGTGAAGTACCCGGATGTGGGGCCGGACTTGCTCATGAGATCCGCCCCTCGGCTCAGCTCATCGGTGAACCCTGAGAGCTTCGAGTTGGTGCCCGGCACATAGACGCTGACGTGCTGCATCCACGCCGGAACGTCTCCCGTCTTCGGGTCGAGTGCCCCCTGGAACGTCACGATGCTGTCGCGCAACGGGTTGAACCCCACTAGCGTCACCCCTGCCTGCGTATTACTCTTGCCGCTTTCGTCGTAGACCGTGTACTGCCCGAAGCCTTTTTCGTGTCGGTCGTTCCGATCTCCGAGAATCGCATCGATGCTCGTCACTTCACCGCGGAGGCTCGCGATCTTGTCCGTGAAAATGCCTTCCGCCCCCGGCTGCTTCTGCAGCAGATCGAGCATCTCGATCTGCTTCTCGAGTTCGCTCCGGTACGCCTTCGCCGTGATCACGTTCGCGGTGTTCCGGTCGCGGAGCGGAATCCCGTCCAGGTTGCCGACGAGCGACGGGAAATCTTTGGTGAGCTGTAGCCGCTGCTCTTCGGTCATCGCGTCCCAGACACTTCGGATCTCCGAGGGATCCTTGAGCTGTGCCAGGCTGACTGCCGAGACTTGCTGCACGGTACCGTTCGGCATCCGCACGCTGACAGTGACACCGGCCGAGACCGTCGGAGGTTCAGGCAACGCGTTTCGGGCGGCGACGTACTGCGAGCGCTGGGCGGTGATGGAGTTCGAGACCACTGAATCCACTCCCCGGCGCTCTTCATCGAGCGCTTTGAGCCGCTGCTGCGCGCCGGCCGCTTCTTCCTCCGCTCCACTGATCGCGCTCACGAGACCGCGCCGACGCGAAGCGTCATCGGGCGAGCTCTTGGAGTCGTCGAAGTCACTCAACCGATTTCGGGCCTTCGACACCTCGGTGTTCGCCGACCCCAAGTCCGCCCGGGCCTGTTGTGCCCGCCGCTTAATGTCGTCGGCCTGCAGCCCGAAATCACCGAGAGCGGTACCCCACGCCTGGTCGGCCTCCTGGGTCAGATTCGCCGGTCCCGAGCTCGCTTGAATGGTCGTCAGGATCCGTTCGACCGATACCGCGCTTCCGGACTGACCGCCCAGTCCGCCGACTGCCTCCATCAGCTTCGTGAAGATGTCGACACCGAGGGTGCGCAGCTTGAGGTCCCCGCCGATCTGCTTCGCCATCTCCGGATCGCCCGCGAGCGCTTTGCTGCCTGCAGTCATCTCGCGTGTCTCCGATTCATCGTGAAATCACCTGCGAAGCGATCTGCGCATCGAGGAGCTGGAAGAGCGTGACCATCTCGGTGCAGGAGCGGCTCTGCGCTTCCATGAGTTCGCCGAGTCGCCGCAGTGTCGCTATTCGGTCACCGGCAGTTTCGGATTGCGCACCGTCGGGCCCTTCGGAAGCGGATCCGAGTTCGCCAGACACCGCTGCCTCCGAAGTGACGCGCGAAGCCGCACCCGTAAGGCTGGATGCGGCACCCTTGAGGGCACTGTAGTCGACCTTCATGCATTCCTCCGTCACGCATGCGTACGGTGAACCGCAAGAGCAGTTCCTGTGGCCGCTATCCCGGCCAACTCCTGCTCAACGCGGCTTCGCCGGCGGCGGGGTCAGTTGATCTTGGATGCGATCTGCGAATCGAGATCCCGCATCGCGTTCGCCGTCCCCGTCAAGAACTGCTGAATCTCATTCAGCTGCGCAATCAACGTGTTCGCCGACGTCGTGTACTTCGTGTACGCGTCATTGAACTTGCCCGACGCCTGATCCGTCACAAACCCCGACGACACCAGACTCTGAATCTGCGACTGCATGCCCTGCAACTTCGTCGTAATCTCCTCACGACCCGCACCCAACTGCGACGCAGCCGACTCGATCTCCCCATAACTGACCTTGATATTCGACATGCGATGTTCCCCTCAGATGCGTACGGTGCCGCGACCTCGCGAAACACCAATTTGGACGACCAATAGAAAGTGACGTTACGATACCCATCAAGTATTTACAAATATGAATTTCACGGAGTCGAACAACCTGACGGCAGGACCCCACTCGCCTGCCACCGCCCGCGAAGCTACGACTTGACCGAGTTCGACAAACTCCTCCCTTGGCCCGCGTTGGGTCTGAGGGTCTCCTCGAGAGCGCCAGACACTCCCGCGAACTCGCGATCCTCGCCGCCGCCTTGCTCACGACGTCCCTGGTCACGAGGCACCCGAACACCCTCAGGCCTTGCCGCGAGCGTTGTGATTCCGTTCACGTTGCCCACGGTCACTCCCAGTTGCGACTTCTGCAAACCTGGTGAAGCGTTGACAAACCACATTCCACGTCGCGAAATGCACGGGAAAATGCTGCCAGGGAGCCTGGTCCGGCCCTTCAGAGCATTCGCTCGACGATGAGCCGGTGCGACGGTCAGCCGATGACGTCGCGGTAGACCTCGACCAGGCGTTCGGACGACGCCTGCCAGCTGCGGCGCAGGGCGTGCGCGCGAGCCGCATCGCCCATCTCCTTGAGACGCGCCGCGTCGCCGAGCATCTCGAGCACCGCGTCAGCCCACACCGAGGCGTCGTCACCCGCGACGAGTGCTCCGGTCTCCCCCGCGACGACCGCTTCGCGCAGCCCGCCGGCGTCGCGCGCGATCACCGGCACGCCTGAGGCGGCCGCCTCGAGCGCGACCAGGCCGAAGGTCTCGGAGTGCGATGGAACGAGCATCAGGGTCGCCGACCGGATGCGCTCGGCGAGCTCGCGGCGGCGCAGTGCGCCGTCGAATGCGGTGGTGCGCAGCATGCCGTGTTGCGCCACGGCGTCGTGGAGTGCACGCACGTACTCGTCGCCGTCGGGCGGCGGCGCCCCGACGATGCGCAGGCTCGGGCGCTGATCCTCGGGAATGCGCGAGATCGCGTCGATGGCCAGATCGAAGCCCTTGAGCGGGTGCAGGCGCCCGACGAGGATCACTTCGGCCCGACCACCTCCGCGCAACCAGTCGCGCTGCTCTTCGCAAGCGGCCGTATCGCACGGGTGGAACAGTTCGGTGTCGACTCCGAGCGGCACGACGCGCACACGACCCGGGTCGCCCGCGAGGCGCTCGAGCACCGTCGCCCGCTCCGCCTCGCTCACCGCAATGATGAGATCGGCTTCATTCGCGAGTCGCGCCTCACCCGCAAGGCGACCCGGCGACTCCGGGCGCTCCCCCTCGCCGAGCGGCGATTCGGGCGGCGCCGCGATGGAGTGGTAGCTCTGCACGAGAGGTACACCGAGTGCACGGGCCACCGGCAGTGCCGCGATACCCGAGAACCAGTGCTCGGCATGCAGCACCTGCACCGGGTCGGTGCGCAGTTCGTCGGCCAGCAGATCACCGAACTGCACCATCACCGCCTCGTGCTCGCCCTTCGCGAGCAGGCGCGGTGCACCTGCGTCGAGCAGCACGACGGTCAGATTGGGGCGCAGCTCGACCCGCGACGGGGTATCAGTATCACTGCGCCGAGTGAAGATGCGCACGCGGTGCCCGGCTGCGGCGAGCGCCTCAGCCTGAGCGCGCACGACGACGTTCATGCCTCCGGCGTCTTTCGTGCCCGGCACGTCGAGCGGCGACGTGTGGAGCATGACGAAGCCGATCGACAGCGAAGCGGTATCCATACGTCGAGCGTAGTGGCAGGATCGGGGTACCCGGTGCGTCGAGCGGTATTCGATTCGCACCCTCGACTCCCGATACCCCTCGGGGGTATCATCGAGGCATCTGATCATTCGAGGAGGGTCATGGGCCAGCACGATCACCCGCACGGCGACCGGCGCGACGGCGACGGCGCCGAAGCCTGCGAACCCGAGTTCAGCGCCGGCCACCCGGCGCGACCCGCGCGCACTGCGGGCGAGGGCCACGGCGGCCACAGTCACGACCACGGTCTCCAGGGGGCCGCGTCAGGCACCGCGAAGCACCGTCGCAAGCTGATTCTGGTGCTCGTCATCACTCTCACCGTCTTCGTCGTGCAGGTCGTCGGCGCACTCATCTCAAATTCGCTCTCGCTCCTCGCCGACGCCGGTCACATGCTCACCGACGCCACCGGCGTCGCCATCGCGCTCATCGCGAGCCTGATCGCAGGGCTCGCCCCCACGTCGAAGCGCACGTTCGGCTTTCTGCGCGTTGAGGTGCTCGCGGCGCTGGTCAACGGCATCGTGCTCGGCGTCATCGCCGTGGTGATCCTCATTCAGGCCATCTCGCGCTTCGGCACCGAGGTCGAGGTGCACTCGGGGCCGATGTTGATCGCGGCAATCATCGGCGCCGCCGCAAACCTCGTCTCGCTGCTCATCCTCCAGTCGGGCCAAAAGGAGAGCCTTAATGTGCGCGGGGCATATCTTGAGGTGCTTGGCGATCTGCTCGGGTCGGTCGCCGTCATCATCGCCGGCGTCATCATCATGTTCACCGGATGGAACGCCGTCGACCAGATCGCATCGATCCTCATCGCGATCCTCATCTTCCCCCGTGCCATCAGCCTGCTCCGAGACGTCGTCGATGTGCTCCTCGAAGCCTCCCCCAAGAACATCGACGTCGATACCGCGCGCACGCACATGGAGGCGGTACCGGGCGTCGAAGAGGTTCACGATGTACACGCCTGGACCATCACCTCGGGGGTGCCTGCGTTCTCAGCGCATGTCACCGTCTCCGATTCGGCGTGGAGCGAGCGCGGCTACCACGCCATTCTCGACGAGGTACGCGCCTGCCTGCACGAGCATTTCGACACCTCGCACGTCACTCTGCAACTCGAACCCCGCAGTCACGAGACTGCCGGCGAGCACGTCCACGCCTGACCTCGCGAGATCCGCATGATCGTGCGGGTGAATTCTGGTGTCGCGCTCTGTCGTAACCCGTGACTGCGCGCCACCCCTTTGACATAATGAGTATTAGCTGTGTATCAAAGCTAATTCTCAGAAAGTGAGTACCTCACATGACCGGTACCGTTCGCAATGCGGTAGCTGAAGCCCTGGCGACCCTGCTGTTCGTCTTCTCGATCGTCGCGGCGATCAACAACGCAGGCGACTTCGCGCCGCTCGCCATCGGCTTCACGCTGATGGTGCTCATCTACGCGACCGGCCATCTCTCGGGCGCCCACCTCAACCCGGCGGTTTCGCTCGGCGCGCTGCTGCGCGGCGCGCTCAGCGCCGGTGACTTCGTCGCCTATGTGATCGCCCAGCTCGTCGGCGGCGTGCTCGGTGCCCTCATCGCAGGGCTCATCTTCCCGGCAGCCGAGGCAGCCAAGGAGATCGAGGTCGGCCCGGCGTTCCTCGTCGAGGCGATCTTCACCTTCATCCTGGTCTACGTCGTACTCAACGTCGCGACCTCGAAGGACACCGAGGGCAACTCGTTCTACGGCCTCGCCATCGGCTCCGTCGTCGTCATCGGCGCGTTCGTCGTCGGCCCGATCTCGGGTGGCGGCTTCAATCCCGCCGTCGCGCTCGGCCTCGCCGTGCACGGCGACTTCGCCTGGTCGAACATCTGGCTCTACTTCCTCGCCCCGCTCGTCGGCGGCGCGCTGGCCGCCCTCGCATTCCGTGCGCTCAACAGCCACGACCTCGCGAAGGCTGACGCCTGAGCACCCTCCGCGGCCGAGCGCCGCACCCCGAAGGGCCCGATCGGATCACCTCCGGTCGGGCCCTTCGGCGTTCACCGAGTGAGGAGCGTGTGCAGCAGCTGCATCAGCAACACGAACCCGAATCCGAACCCGGGAATCAGCAGCACCGACCCCACAATGCCGCCCCACATCATGCCGCGTTCGCGCAGCATCCCGGCCCACACGCTGCCGAGCACGCCGGCGGGCAGCACGGCGACACAGATCATCCACATCACCGACAGCCACGTGAGCCCGGCCCAGCTATCGGCAGTCGCCAAGAACCCGATCCAGAACACCGCCAGCCAGATCCACGGCAGCGCAACGCACGCCGGAGCCGCTCGGCGCATCCACCGTGGTCGGTCGGGCGCCTGCACGCCCACGCCGCGCCACCCTCGCATCGGGTTGAGCGGCGTCGGCGGCTGATACATCGGTGATCCGTTCGCGTGCAGCGGCGATCAGTCGAGCAGCAACGCCGGTTCTTCGAGCACGGAGGCGACGTCGGCGACGAAGCGCGAAATCACGTCGCCGTCCACGATGCGATGGTCGAACGAACCGCCAACGGTGGTCACCATACGGGGGCGCACCTCGCCGTCGACGACCCACGGCTTCTCACGAATCGTGCCCATCGCCATGATGCCGCACTCGCCAGGGTTCAGAATCGGCGTGCCGAAGTCCATGCCGAACACCCCGATATTCGTGATCGTGATCGTGCCGTTCGCCATTTCTGCAGGCTGCGTGCGACCGTCGCGCGCGGTGATCGTGAGCTGCTCGATCGCGGTCGCGAGGTCGCGCAGATTCAACTCCTGCGCATCTTTGATATTCGGCACCACGAGGCCGCGCGGTGTCGCGGCCGCGATGCCGAGGTTCACGAAGTTATGACGAATGATCTCGGTGTCGGTGAAGGTCGAGTTGACCTCAGGGTTGCGCCGGATCGCCCAGAGCATCGCCTTCGCGAAGATCAGCAGCGGCGACACCTTGACACCCGCAAAGTCAGTCGAGGCCTTGAGACGCTTCACGAACTCCATCGTGCGCGTTGCATCGACATCGGTGAACACACTGACGTGCGGCGCTTCGAAGGCGCTCTCGACCATCGCCTTGGCGATCTGCTTGCGCATGCCCTTGAGCGGAATGCGCTCTTCACGCGCCGCCTGCGGCTCGGGAGTCGACAGGTTGCGGAACAGGCTGGCCTGCGACGCCTGGCGCACGACATCATCGCGCAGCACCTCGCCGGCGATGCCTGTGCCGGCGACCTCTGCCAGGTCGACGCCGAGGTCTTTCGCGAGCTTGCGAATCGGTGGCTTCGCGAGCACCGGGGCCGCTTCGGCGACCGGAATCGATGCGGCAGCGGCACCAGCGCCGCCTGCGGCCAACGGCGGCTCACCGCCACGACGTCGCCGCGACGTGACGGCACCGCCGGTACCGTACCCCACGAGCACCGCGCCGCCCTCGGAATCCTCGTGCTGCACGCTCGCCGATGCATCGGCAACCGCTTCGCGTGTCTCATCGCTGTCGACGGGCGCGGGATGCGTGTCGGCCGATACGTGAGCGGACGCGGCAGGCTCCGGATCACCGGTCGCTTCACCGGCCACCGTCACCCGCAGAATGGGGTCGCCAACCGGCACAGTGTCACCCACCTCGACCAGCAGCTCGGCGACGACGCCGGTAAACGGCGACGGTAGTTCGACGAGCGACTTCGCCGTCTCGATCTCGCAGATCACCTGGTTCAGCGCGACGGTATCGCCGGGCGCCACGTGCCACGTGACGATCTCGGCCTCGGTGAGCCCCTCGCCGACATCGGGGAGGGGGAAGGTCATCTCGCTCATGGGTGCTCCTGGGTTCGGGATGGTCTGTGTCAGTACTGCATCGTGCGATCGACAGCCTCGAGCACCCGATCGGCGTCGGGCAAGAAGAGCGGTTCGATCGCCGCAGCGGGGAAGGGCACGTCGTAACCGGAGACGCGCAGCACGGGGGCCTGCAGCGAGTAGAAGGCGCGCTCGGCGACGGTCGCCGCGATCTCGCTGCCGACACTCGCGTTGCCCGAGGCCTCCTGCGCGACGACCAGGCGGCCGGTCTTGCGCACCGACTCCAGAATGGGCTCGTAGTCGATGGGCGAGATGGTGCGCAGGTCAATGACCTCGATGCTCGTGCCCTCGGTCTGAGCGATCTCGGCGGCCTGCAGCAGCGTGTTGACCATCGCACCGAACCCGACGACCGTGCAGTCGGTGCCCGGTCGGGCGATGCGACTCTGGTGCAAATCGGCCGCGGGGGCTGCGGGATCGACCTCGCCCTTCTGCCAGTACTTCGCCTTCGGCTCGAAGAAGAGCACCGGATCGTTCGAGGCGATCGCCTGCTGGATCATCCAGTAGGCGTCATTCGCAGTCGATGGAGCGACGACGCGCAACCCGGGGGTGTGCGCGAAGTAGGCTTCGGGGCTCTCTTCGTGGTGCTCGATCGAGTTGATGTGGCCGCCGTACGGCACACGAATGACGATCGGCATGTCAACCTTGCCGTCGTGCCGGGCACGAATCTTCGCGAGCTGCGTCGTGATCTGGTTGAAGGCGGGGAAGATGAACCCGTCGAACTGGATCTCGACGACCGCGCGGTAGCCGCGGAGTGCGAGACCGATCGCGCTGCCGACGATGCCGGCCTCCGCGAGCGGGGTGTCGAGCACGCGCGCCGAGCCGAACTCCGCCTGCAACTTGTCGGTCACGCGGAAGACGCCGCCGAGCGGGCCGATGTCTTCGCCCATCAGCAGCACCCGGTCGTCGGCTGCCATGGCCGTGCGCAGGCCCTCGTTGATCGCCTTCGCAATCGGCAGGGTGGTGCGTTCGGCGAGCGTCATGATCTCGGTCATGCGGCGCCTCCTTCAAACGACGACTCGTAGTGCGCGAACCAGGCGCGCTGCTCGTCGATGCGCGGATGCGGTTCGGCGTAGACGTGCGCAAACATCGACTCGGGCTCGGGCTTCGGCAGGGTCAAGATCTGATCGCGTACCGCCTTCGCACGCTGATCCGCGGTCTCGGCGACCTCGGCGAAGAACGCGTCGTCGACACCCAGGCTGCGCAGGTAGGCCTCGAGTCGTGCGATCGGGTCGCGCTGCTGCCAGACCTCGAGCTCGCCGTCGGGCCGGTAGCGTGTCGGGTCGTCGGCGGTCGTGTGCGCTCCGATGCGGTACGTGAGCGCCTCGATGTAGCCGGGCCCTGCGCCCTCGCGCGCGAGACGCAGGAATCGGCGGCCGACGGCGAACGCCGCGAGCGGGTCATTCCCGTCGATCTGCACCGCACGCAGGCCGAAACCGAGGGCGCGACGGTACAGCGGGGTACGCGACTGGCGCGCGACAGGCACTGAGATGGCCCAACCGTTGTTCTGCACGACGAAGACCTCGGGCGTCTGGTAGCTCGCGGCAAAGATCATGGCCTCGTTCGGGTCGCCCTGGCTCGAGGTGCCATCGCCGTAGAAGACCATGGTGGCTTCGCCGGTCGCCGTGCCGGCTTCCCCCGCGTCCAGCGCAGTGTCGCCGTTGCGGCGCTTCGCGTCGAGCACCTGCCCGAGCGCGTGGCCCGTGGCGTGCTGGGTCTGCGAACCCAGCACCAGGGTGTAAAGGTGCACGTTGCCGTTGGCCGGGTCGGTGATGTCCCACCCGCCGTGCGTCACGCCGCGGAATTGCGCGGCGATGTCGAGCAGGTCGACGCCGCGCACACTCGCGACGAGGTGCTCGCGGTAGGCCGGAAAAACGTGGTCTTGAGGTTCGGTCGCGCGCACGAGGCCGACCTGGCAGCCCTCCTGCCCGACGCTCGGCACCCAGAGGGCGAGCTGGCCCTGTCGCTGCAGGTGCGTGCACTCGGTATCGAAGGCTCGAGTGCCGACCATGTCGCGGTACCACTGCTGCAGGTCGGCAGTGGTGACGCCCTCGAGTTCGGCGGCGTATTCGGCAGCAGTGTCTGACGGCGCGTACCCGCCATCCGCATCCAGGAAGCGGATCGGCTCGGGATCGTCGCCGTGCAGCAGGCGCTCTGTGATCTGTTCGCTCATCTCGATTCAGTGTAGTGAGCGGGTCTGCGCATCGCGGGATATACCCGTACTCGTTGACCGAATGCGCGGGGTCGATCAGCCCGCCGCGAGGACCTCCAGGTGTTCGCGTACGATGGCGACGACGACCTCTGCGCTCTCGGCCTCTGCGACCGTGATGCGCACACCGGTTCCGGCGAACGGGCGCACGAGCGTGCCGGCCTCTGCGAACTCCGCGGCCAGCGCCAAGGCGTCGGGAACCCCGCCGGCCGAGCGATCCTGCTCGGGAATCCATACGAAGTTGCCCTGCGCCTGCGGCACCGCGAGACCGAGTTCGCGCAGAGCTGCGGCGAGCGCATCGCGACGGGTCGCGAGCTCCGCGACCCGTTCTGCGTGGACCGCGCGCGCCTCGGGAGTCAGTGACGCACGAGCCGCGGTTTCTGCGATACCGGTGACCGAGAGCGGAATCGAGACGCTCGCCGCGGCCGCGAAGATCACCGGATCGCCGACGCCGTACCCGATGCGCAGCCCCGCGAGGCCGTACGCCTTCGAGAACGTGCGCAGCACGACGAGATTCGGGTGATCGCGCAGCACATCTTCACCGCGCACCGCTTCGGGGTCGGTCACGAATTCGCGGTACGCCTCGTCGAGCACCACGAGGGTGTCACGGGGAACTCGCGCCATGAAGCGGTCGAAGTCGACGCGGCGAATCGTCGGGCCGGTCGGGTTGTTGGGGGAGCAGAGCAGCACAACGCGGGTGCGGTCGGTAATCGCGTCGGCCATGGCATCGAGATCGTGTTCGGCACCATCGGTGAGCGGCACCGCAGCATTCTTGGCGCCCGAGGCCAGTCCGAGCGATGGGTACGCCTCGAAGCTCGGCCAGGCGTGCACGTACGCGTCACCCGCGCCGGCTGCCGCGTGCACGAGCTGAAAGAGAATCGCGACCGAGCCGGCGGCGAGGTGCACGTGCGTTCCCGGCACCCCGAAGTCGGTGCCGATGGCGGCGCGCAGCTCGGGCATCGCGACCGCGGCGTAGCGGTTGATGTCGGTGCGCCCCGCGATCGCGTCGAGCACCTCGGGGAGCGGAGGGAACGGGTTCTCGTTGCTCGAGAGCTTGAACCCGGGCTTCGTCGGCGCAGCTCCCTGACGGTAGGCCGGCACGGCCAGTACGTCAGCGCGAAGACGGACGGGGGAGACTGCGGGCTCACTCATGGTCACCGAGTCTAGTGACGCGTGCGGCCGACCCTGAGCGCGCCCGGAGTGGCGGTGCGAGAATGGGCGCATGCGATCCGTCATCCGCGTACTGGTCAACGCTTTCGCCCTCTGGCTCACGACACTCATCGTGGGGGGCCCCGGCAATCACGGGGTGTGGGTGGTTCCGCTCAACACCGAGAGCACCGGGTACCTCATTACGCTCGTGCTTGTTGCGCTGATCTTCGGTCTCGTCAATGGCACGCTTGGCCGTGTGGTGCGATTCGTCTCGATCCCGCTCTACATCATCACGATCGGGCTCTTCGGTCTCATTGTGAATGGAGTCATGCTCTGGGTCGTCGCGTGGCTCTCCGATCTCGCCGGCTTCGGGCTGCGGCTCGGAGGCTTCTGGTGGGGTGTGCTCGCGGCGCTCGTGCTCACGATCCTGTCGGGCATTCTGAACGGACTGCTCGGCACGTCGAAGAAGAAGGACCGCTGACACGGAGTATCCCGCACACTGGAGAGATGAGCGATCCACTGCGCATCTCATTCGTCTGCACGGGCAACATCTGCCGCTCACCGATGGGCGACGTGATCTTCCGGCGCCTCGCCGAGCTCGCCGGTGCGGCCGATCGCTTTGCGGTGTCGTCGCGCGGCACGGGCGACTGGCACGTGGGTGACGGGGCGGATCACCGGGCCGTCACCGCCCTGCACCGCGCAGGGTTCGATGGAACTTCCCACCGCGCCGCGCAGCTGTCGGGCGCCGACATCACCGACATCGACCTGTTCGTCGCGCTCGCCCGTGAGCATCGCGACGCGATAATCGCTCGCGGTGCCGATCCTGAGCGCATCGTATTGCTCACGAGCTTCGACCCCGAACGACCGTCTGATCCCGATGTCTTCGATCCCTACTTCTCCGACCAAGACGCATTCGACGAGGTACGTGCGCAGGTCGAGCGCGCCTGCGCGGCGCTGCTCGCGGAGCTGATCAACGATCCGCACATCCTCGTACCGCAGGTGTCGGCATGAGCGCGAGGCTGCGGCTGCCCCGCATGGGAGAATAGGAGGCGGACCGCGATCCCGAATCTCGAGAGGCTCACATGACCCCGCTTCCCACGCAGCCCATCAGCCCGCTCGACGGACGGTACCGCGCAGCGGTCGCCGACCTCGGCAACACGCTCTCAGAGGCGGGCCTCAACAAGGCTCGCGTGCACGTCGAGGTCGAATGGCTCGCCTATCTCACCGAGCACTCGCTGCTCGGTGGCACCCCGATCGCGCCCGAGCAACTCGCGGCACTGCGTGCCTGGGCCGCCGACTTCGGCCAGGCCGAGATCGACGAGCTCGCCGAGACCGAGCGCACGACGCAGCACGACGTGAAGGCCGTCGAGTACCTCGTGCGCGCACGCCTCGAAGCGCAGGGACTCGGACAGCTCGCCGAGCTCACCCACGTCTGCTGCACCAGTGAAGACATCAACAACCTCTCGTACGCGTTGACGGTCAAGCAGGCCGTCGCCGACGTGTGGCGCCCCCGCTTCGAAAAGGTCATCGGTGCGATCGCCGCCCAGGCCGAGCAGTACCGCGAGCTCCCCATGATGAGCCGCACGCACGGCCAGCCCGCGACGCCGACGACGCTCGGCAAGGAGCTCGCCGTCTTCGTGCACCGCCTCGAGCGCCAGCTCAATCAGATCGACGACATCGAGTACCTCGGCAAGTTCTCGGGCGCGACCGGCACGTTCGCGGCGCACCTCGCCGCCGACCCCGACACCGACTGGGCCGAGGTGTCGCAGCAGTTCGTCGAGGGCCTCGGGCTCGACTGGAACCCGCTCACCACGCAGATCGAATCGCACGACTGGCAGGCCGAGCTCTACACGCGCATCGCGCACGCGAACCGCATTCTGCACAATCTCGCGACCGATATCTGGAGCTACATCTCCATCGGCTACTTCCGCCAGATCCCGGTCGCCGGCGCGACGGGTTCGTCGACCATGCCGCACAAGGTGAACCCGATTCGGTTCGAGAACGCCGAGGCCAACCTCGAGCTCTCGAACGCGATCCTCGACTCGCTCGCCGCAACGCTGGTGACGAGCCGCTGGCAGCGCGACCTCACCGACTCCTCGGCGCAGCGCAACATCGGTGTGGGCCTCGGTCACTCGGTGCTCGCCCTCGACAACATCCTCAAGGGCCTCGGCCAGATCGATGCGGCCCCCGATGTGCTCGCCGCCGATCTCGACAGCAATTGGGAGGTGCTCGGCGAGGCGATCCAGACCGTGATCCGTGCCGAGGTGACCGCCGGTCGCTCGACGATTAGCGACCCCTATGCCGCGCTCAAGGAGCTGACTCGCGGCCGTCGTATCGGCCAGACCGAACTCGTTGAGTTCGTGCAGGGCCTCGAAATCGGTGATGCCGCGAAGCAGCGGTTGCTCGCACTCACTCCCGCGACCTACATTGGCGATGCCGTGCGTCTGGTCGACTTCCTGCAGCGCTGACGCGGCTCGCATACGCGGGATCGCGCGGAGTCCGGGCGCACGCCCCGCCTTCGCACGATCCCGTTCGTGCGTCTGGGCTTGATCGTATGGTCGTGCGCTCGGCTCCGCGCTGTTCGACGGAGCTGAGCGCGAGCTACGATGTGACCATGAGCCCGGAGCCGAGTCGCCGATTTTCGCTGACAACCGCGCTCGACCACGCATTCTTCGTCTACGCAGGCATCGCGGCGATTTGGCTCGCCTGGCTCATTTTCACCGAGAGCTTCCAAATCGGCTGGTTCGGCATCCTCTTCATGATCGCTTTCTGGGTGATCCTCGCATATCTCGTACTGCCTCGCCTGCATCGCATCCTGACGACGATCTACGTGCCCGACTACTTCATCGGCCGCGCCCGCACGAGCGATGGCCTGTTGGGCGATCCGATCAATCTCGCGGTGCGCGGTGACGAAGACGCGCTCCACCGCGCAATGGAACGTGCGGGGTGGATCAAGGCCGACCCCGTCACGCTCGGCTCATCGTCGCGGATCATCAGCTCGACCATCACTCGGCGCAGTTATGATCGCGCACCGGTCAGCCCGCTCTTCCTCTTCTCACGCATGCAAGACTTCGCGTACCAGCAAGAGGTCGAAGGAAATCCGGCGAAGCGTCACCACGTGCGATTCTGGCGCACTCCTGACGGCTGGCTGCTGCCCGGTGGCGCCCGCGTCGACTGGTTGGCCGCCGGCACGTTCGATCGGGCCGTGGGATTGTCGCTGTTCACCCTGCAGGTGACCCACAAGATCGACGCCGATACCGATGTCGAGCGCGACCACGTCATCGCGACCGTGCGTTCAGCGGATGCCGGAGTCGGCCTCGAGGTGCTGCGCGACTTCGCCACCGGGTATCACTCGCGCAATGGTGGCGGCGATTCGATCCACACCGATGGCGATCTGCCGATTCTCGATGTGGGGGAGGCATGAGCGAGCTTCACGCCAAGCGGTCGGCCTCAGAGGCGGCAGCGGTTCTCGCTGGCCCGCAGGCCCCGGCACCGCCCACAGCGAAGCGCCCATTGTCGCTGGCCGGGGGCGCCCTGCTCGTGCTGCTGCGCTGCCTCGGCGGCATCCTGTGGGTCGTGAGCGTCGTCATCGCCTGGCCGCGCCTCATGCGCGACGTCGACCTCGACGGCGTCAGTTCTGGCTTGGTGCTCGGAGTGTTCGTCGCGTTCGAGGCGCTCTGGATCTGCTCGTTGGCGCTCTTCGCCTGGGCGCTGTGGCGGGGCAGCAATCGTGCGCGCATGCTCGCGATGTGCTGGGCGGCCGCCAGCATCACCGCGTCAGCCATCAACTACTTCGTGTCGGGCGCGGAGATCACGGTACGCACGACCTTATTGACACTCTCACTCGACATACTGCTCCTGCTCGCCCTCTCGAGCCGGGACGCCCGTGCGTGGACCATCGGCCGACGGGATGCGCGCCGGGAGCACAAGCGTCAGCTGCGCCGGGCGTAACGACGGAGATTCGCAGGCGTCGCGGCCAGTCCCGGTGCCCCTTGCACGAGCGAGGTCAGTGCCAGTTGGGCTTGTCGTCGGGTCCGCGCAGATCTTTGCGCGCGTCAATGTCTTCTTGGCTCGGCTTGCCGCCGAGACCCACGAGGGCGACCATCATGATGGAGACGATGAAGCCGACACCGAGAAAGACCAGACCGAGCACCAGGTCGCGCGTGGTGAGCAGCACGACCAAGCCGGCGAAGACGCCGAGCACGAGCGAGAAGCCGATGAGTTCGAGCGGCTTCAGGCGGTCACGACGCGACGGGGTCACGCGATCCTGATTGGCGGGCTCGGGAGGCTGGGTCATCGTGTGCTTTCGAAGAGGTGCAGGGAAACTACTGCTCGGTGGCCGCGACCGACGTCGCAGTGCGACGCGTGTCGAAGGCCGAAATGCCGAGGAATACGCCGGCGACCATGGCGTAGGCGCCGAGGAAGCCAAGAATAGCCACCTGGTCGGTGCGGACCAGGATGGTGAGCAGCGCGAGGAGGATGCCGATCGCGCCGAGGAACACCGCGTCTTGGCGGCTGCCCGGACGCACGGTCGAGCCGACGAACTCGAGCAGCGCGCTCACGAGTGCCCAGGCCGCGACGACGACCGCGAAACCGATGACGGAGCCGGTGATCGGCAGCGCGACCGCAGCGGCGATCGACACGACCGCCAGCAGGAGCGGCACGGCGTTACCGCCCGAGGCGCGTACCGAGAACCACTCGAGCAGGTGCGCGATGGCGATGAGGCCGAAAATGGCCGCGGTCACGCCGAGGTCGAAGCCCAGCTGCTCGTGCAGGGTTGCGGTGAATGCGATAGCGATGCCGGCGATGATCAGCACGGCAACGCGCACGAGCCGAACGGGGCGTGCGACCGGAGTCTCAGGAGTCGGTGATTCCGCAGCTGTCGGTACTGCAGCAGCCATGACACCCCTTTCTTCGTCTCGCCCCAGTCTACCCCGGCGCCACCCGAGAGAATCCCGGTCGCACCCGCGTGCGGCTGGCGCTCGGTGTCAGACCTGAGGCATGTCTTGGAAGCGCGAGTAGTGGCCTTGGAATGCGACGGTAACGGTGCCCGTGGGCCCGTTGCGCTGCTTGGCGAGGATGAAGTCGGCCTCACCCGCGCGCGGGCTGTCACGGTCGCCGACGGCTTCGCGGTGCAGCAGGATCACCATGTCGGCGTCTTGCTCGAGCGAGCCCGATTCGCGCAGGTCGCTGATGGCGGGCATTTTGTCGGCGCGCTGTTCAGATGCACGGTTCAGCTGCGACAGCGCAATGACCGGCACGTCGAGCTCTTTCGAAAGCAGCTTGAGCGCACGTGAGAATTCGGAGACCTCTTGCTGACGACTCTCCGACTTCTTGCCGCTCGAGAGCAGCTGCAAATAGTCGATGACCACCATGCGCAGCCCGTGCTGCTGCTTGAGACGACGGCACTTCGCTCGGATCTCGACCAGCGTGAGGTTCGGGCTGTCGTCGATGTAGAGCGGCGCCTCGGCGACACGCGCCTGCGTGGCTGCGAGCTTCTGGAAGTCGCGCTGATCGAGCGCGCCCTTACGCAGCGTCTGCATCGGAATGCTGGCCTCTGCGGCGAGCAGACGCATCGCGATCTCGGCTCGCCCCATCTCGAGCGAGAAGAAGACGGTCGGCGCGTTCGCGTGCACCGAAGCGTTGCGCGCCACATCCATGGCCAACGTCGACTTACCCATGGCCGGTCGGGCCGCGATGATGATCATCTGCCCGCCGGCGAACCCGTTCGTCATCGCATCGAGCTCGCTGAAGCCCGTGGGCACACCAAGCATGCCATCCGTCTGGCTGTTGGCCTTGTTGATCTCTTCGAGGGCGGCGTCGACGGCGAGGTGCAGGGGCACATAATCTTCACCCTGGCTCTCGCCCGTCACACCGTAAATCTCCGACTGCGCGACGTTGACGAGATCGATCGCCTCGCCTTCGCCGGCATACCCCATCTGCACGATTCGGGTTCCCGCTTCGACCAGACGACGCAGCAGGGCCTTCTCCGCGACGATCTCGGCGTAGAAGCTCGCGTTTGCGGCGGTCGGCACGATGCTGGTCACGGTGTGCAGGTACTCGGCGCCGCCCGCGCGCTGCAGCTCACCGCTCTTGGTGAGCTCGTCGGTGACGGTGATGACGTCGGTCGGCTCACCGCGGGAGTACAGCGAGAGCACCGCCTCGTAGATGACCTCGTGCTTCGGCACGTAGAAGTCGGGCCCCTTGAGCAGACCCGTAACATCGGCGACGGCATCTTTCGAGAGCAGCATGCCACCGAGCGCACTCTGCTCGGCGAGCAGATCGTACGGCGGTGTGCGCTCGTGCCCGCGCGACTCTTCTTCGACAAATGGGTCCGGTATGCCCAGGTGCGCGATCGACACTCGGTCACTTCCTCTCGCTGCGGTGGATTCGGTTACTGATCGATCAGACACCAGACCCCGGACATTCACGGTAGGGGTCAGGAGGTCCGGTATCAATCGCCCAATGGCGAACCGCTTTCCACCCTGTGGATAACTTGGTGAATAACTCACCGATCTGAGCCACATGTTTTCCACAACGCTGGGGAAAACATGTGGATGGCTTGTGGATGAGAAGTCATTTAGCTTATCTGATCTGGCTTTTTACTTTTCCACAGGGAAAAAGTTATTCAAGTCTCAGGTGCACATTGAATCTTGACGAAACGCCCGACATGTGGAGAACTTGCGCCACGCCGAGCGCAATTGATAGTGCTTTCAGATCCACATCCAAACTTCCTGTTCACGAGGCGTTCAGCGCACAGACCCCGAGAACACGACGGCGGGGTGCGACTCCGGATCACCGGAACCGCACCCCGCCGTGTCGCGAGAACGAAGCTTTAGCGCTCCGAGATCACCTGCAGCGTGATCTTGGCGTCGACACCCTCGTGAAGGTGGATGATCGCCTGGTACTCGCCCGTGGTCTTGATCGCGGGAAGCGTGATCTTGCGCTTGTCGATCTCTCCGATACCAGCAGCCGAAACAGCTTCTGCAACCGCAGCGGGCTTGATCGAACCGAAGAGACGACCACCGGTGCCGGTCTTCGCCTGGAGACGGATCTTGCCCGCCTGCAGCTTCGCCTTGAGCGCCTGCGCGTCTTCGATTGAAGCGAGCGCACGCGCGTCGCGGGCTGCACGGAGCTGCGCGACCTGAGCCTCGCCACCGCGGGTCCAGTGCACTGCATAGCCCTGGGGCACGAGGTAGTTGCGTGCGTAACCGGTCTTGACGTCTACAACGTCACCGGCGGAACCGAGGCCCTGGACCTCGTTCGTCAGAATAACCTTCGACATGTTGCTCTACTCCTTAGCGGCCGGAACCGGCGTAGGGGAGGAGAGCCATCTCGCGGGCATTCTTAACTGCCTTGGCGATGAGTCGCTGCTCCTGGACGGACACGCCGGTGATACGGCGGGCGCGGATCTTGCCGCGCTCAGAGATGAACTTGCGGAGCGTTGCGACATCTTTGTAATCGATGACGCCGACGGTCTGCTTCTTCGCGGGTGCGAGGGTCTTGGCGTTCTTACCGCGACCCGGCTTGCGGGCTGCGCCGCTGGACTTGCCTGCCATAATTGGTCTCTTTTCGTGATGCGTTCCGGCTGGGCCGGATCAAGAAGTTTAGAAGGGTTGCTCGTCGTCGAAACCGCCGCCGAAGCCGCCGCCGGAATCGCCCTGGCCCGAGTTGGTCCAGGGGTTGTCCTGCTGCTGCTGGGGCTGAGCTGCGGGCTGACCCCAGCTGCTCTGCCCGGCGGGCTGATTCGAGTTGCCGCCACCGAAGCCGCCAACCTGACCACGTGCCTGGCCGCGAGCGACCTGAGCAGTGGCGAAGCGGAGCGACGGCCCGACCTCTTCGACCTCAAGGTCGAGAGAGGTGCGCTGCTGCCCCTGGTTATCGGTGTAGCTGCGCTGGGTGAGGCGGCCCTGCACGATGACGCGCATGCCCTTCGTGAGCGATGCGGCGATGTTGTCGGCGTACTCTCCGTACGCGCGGCAACCGAGCCACAACGGTTCGCCGTCCGACCAGTCACCCGACTGACGATCGCGCACGCGCGGCGTCGAGGCGATCCGGAAGGTCACCCAGGACTTACCCGCCTGGCTGACACGCGGCTCCGGGTCGGCAACCAGGTTGCCAACGACTGTGATCAGCGGCTCACCGGCCATGAGCTACGCGCCGACCTTTGCAGCGGCGCGTGCCGCCTTGGCCTGGTCGCGCTTCGACTGAGCAGCGCGCTGGGCGATGAGCTCGTCGGAGCGGAGCACCTTGGTGCGGAGCACGGCCTCGGACAGGCCCAGCTGGCGATCGAGCTCAGCGGTGGCTTCGTGCGACGCGGTGAAGTTCACCACGACGTAGATGCCCTCGGACTGCTTCTTGATCTCGTAGGCCAGACGGCGCTTGCCCCAGATGTCGATGTTCTCGATCTCGCCGCCCGCATTGCGGATGACGCCGAGGAACTTCTCAATGCTGGGGGCAACGGTGCGCTCGTCGATACCCGGATCGAGGATCACCATCAGTTCGTACGGATGCATTATTGACCCACCTCCTTCGGACTTCACGGCCACAGGATTTCTGTGACAGGAGGGTGTTTGTGCATCGTGCCTCCGTGACGCACCGGTGCGCGGCACGCAGACAACCTCAACAGCTTAGCACTTTGCGGCCTCGTTGGCACCTGTGCGCTGACCTGCCGCCGCCACCCCGCCTAGGCTGATCACCATGCGGATCGCGCTCATCTCGATGCACACCTCTCCGGCGGCGGTGCCGGGGAGAGGCGATGCCGGGGGAATGAACGTGGTGGTCCGCGAAGCAGCCAGCGCTCTCGCCGCTCGCGGTCACGATGTTTCGGTGATCACGCGGGCGACCGCTGCCGAGCCCGCAGGCACCAGGCCACTGCATGCCAATCATCCCACCGGGGCACGATTGATCTCCATCGCCGCGGGTGATCCCGATGCGCCGAAAGAGGCATTGCCCGCGCTCGTTCCCGATTTCTCGCGGGCCATGGTCTCGCGGTTCGCGGACGATCACGCATTCGATGCGGTGCACGCGCACTACTGGCTGAGCGGAGTTGCGGCCCTTCCTCTGGCGGCGTCGTCTCGCGTCGTGCCCGCGATCACGCTCCACACCGTCGGGGCGCAGAAGAATGCGCTGCTCGCGCCTGGAGCACGCCCCGAGCCCCCGCTGCGCCTCGCCGCCGAGCGCGCAGTCGTGATGCGCGGTGCCGCGGTCGCGGTGAGTCGTGCTGAGGCCGCGGCGATCCGCCACGCGTCTGCGTTGCCGATTGCCAATGATCGACTCGTGCTCCCGGGAGTCGACACGTCGACGTTTCATCCTCGACCGCGCGATGTTTCCCGTGAAACACCGACGACGCTGCGTCTCACGGTGCTCGGTCGCGTGCAACCCCTCAAAGGCCAGGATCTCGCCGTGCGTGCCGCGGTCACGCTCGCGCAGCGCGATCCCGAACTCTGGTCGCGCACCGAACTGATCATTGCGGGGGAACCGACCCCCGGCGCGGAACCATTCGCGCGACAGTTGCGCGAGCTCGCCCGTCTCGGTGGCATCGCGAAGCAGGTGCGGTTTCTTCCCGCGCAGGATCGCGAGAGCGCCGCTCAACTGCTCGCCGAGAGCACGCTCGTGCTCGTACCGTCGCACTCGGAGGCCTTCGGCCTGGTCGCCCTCGAAGCCGCGGCGAGCGGCACTCCAGTCGTCGCGGCGGCGCACACCGGGCTCGTCGAAGCCGCGCCCGACGGCATTGCGGGTGCCCTCGTCGAGGGGCGGGATCCGGAGCAGTGGGCCACCGTCATCGCTGCACTGCTGCGCGACCCCGCGCGCCTCACCCGTCTGCGGCAGAGTGCGCGGCGGCACGCACTCTCCCATGATTGGAGTACGCACGCCGCCGCGCTCGAACGCATTTACGCGAGCCTGAGCCTCACCTGAAGCTCGCGCGAGGGCGCACTCGCCCTCGCGCACCAGGGTCACTCGCCCAGAAACACCTCGAGCTCCTCGCGCGCCGCGTGATCGGGCTTCTGCACCGGCGGCGACTTCATGAAGTAGGCCGAGGCGGACTCGACGGGACCGGCGAGGCCGCGATCCAGCGCCACCTTCGCGCTGCGGATGGCATCGATCATCGTTCCGGCGGAGTTGGGGGAGTCCCAGACCTCGAGCTTGTACTCGATGCTCATCGGGACGTCTCCGAAGCCGCGGCCCTCGAGTCGCACGAACGCGAATTTGCGGTCTTCGAGCCACGGCACATGGTCGCTCGGCCCGATGTGCACATCATCGGCCGGCAGGTCGACGTCGATGTTCGAGGTGACCGCCTGCGTCTTGGAGATCTTCTTCGACGTGAGGCGGCTGCGCTCAAGCATGTTCTTGAAGTCCATGTTGCCGCCGACATTGAGCTGGTACGTGTGGTCGAGCGCGACACCGCGGCTCTCCATGAGGCGAGCGAGCACGCGGTGCGTGATCGTCGCGCCGACCTGGCTCTTGATGTCGTCGCCCACGATGGGCAGCCCGGCGTCTACGAACTTCGCGGCCCATTCCGGATCGCTCGCCACGAACACGGGCACCGCGTTCACGAAAGCCACCCCCGCTTCGAGCGCCGCCTGGGCGTAGAACTTCACGGCGTCATCGCTGCCGACCGGCAAGTAGCACGCGAGCACCTCGGCACCCGAGTCGCGCAGCACCTGCGCCACATCGACAGGGGTGAGCTCCGATTCCTCGACCGCGTCGCGGTAGTACTCACCGAGCCCGTCGAGCGTCGGGCCGCGCTGCACCTCGATGCCGAGCGTCGGCACGTCCGAGAACTTGATCGTGTTGTTGTGCCCCGCCCAGATCGCTTCGCTGAGATCGAGGCCGACCTTCGTCGCGTCGACCTCGAACGCCGCCACGAACTCCAGATCGGAGACGTGGTATCCGCCGAGTCGCACGTGCATCAGGCCCGGAACCTGCTCATCGTCGGCGGCGCCGCGGTAGTACTCCACGCCCTGCACCAACGAGCTCACGCAATTGCCAACGCCCGCGAGGGCCACCTTCACACTCATCGCACCCCTGTTCTCCGTGTGATTCGGGCGCGAGAACGCCCAACGAGTCAGCTTAGCGAGACGGGGCGTGCGGTTCGGGGTCAGCCCCGCGCTTCGGCATTCGGCGTGCGCGACTCCGGTGCCGGAGTCAGACGACGGAACGCCTCGACCGTGCGGATGGCCTCACGCTGGCCGCCCACGTGAACAATGTCGTCACCATCGACGGTGAGTTGCGTCGCGTACCCGCGCAGCGCGGCGACCTTGCGGGGGAGCCACTCGGCGACATCGTGGACCTCGAGCGCGTCGGTGTCGGTCGCGTCGGTGTCGGTCGCGTCGGCAGCCGCCTGGTCGCCGACGATCTCCCAGAACGGGAGATCGAGCGCCTGGGCCACGGCACGCGCGAGGCGATGCGCAAACACGTGATCAGGGTGCCCGTATCCACCCCCGTCGTCGTAGCTCACAATAACCTGCGCACCCGACTGGTACGCAGCAGCGAGCAGATCGTTCAGCGCTTCGACGGCGGGCGCCGAGGTGAGCGCGTCGGGCCCGGCATCGGGCGCGGCAGTTGCGCGGCCATCGGGCCCCCACATCATGCCGGAGTCCTCGTAGATCACCGGCGGGAAGCCTTCGGCCCGCGCGGGTTCGACCCCCAGAAACGCGTGGCGCTCGACACCGAGCATGCCGAGTGCGGTCTTCAGCTCGTTCTGCCGCGCGACAGCGATGCCGTGCGCCGCGACCAGTGCCTCGAGCGGGCCGGCGACGACCTCGCCCTGCTCGCCACGAGTCAGGGTGACCAGCAACGGTTCGCGCCCGGCTTCGGCGAGCGCGGCGAGTGTGCCGCCGGTCGCGATGGTCTCATCGTCGGGGTGCGCATGCACGAACATCGCCCGGGGGCGCCCGTCGAACCAGGTCGCTGCGTCACTCATCGGGGGTCTCCTGTCGGGCGGTTCGAGACGAAGGGGGAAGGGAAGCGGCTGCGTGCTCCGCGAACCAGGCGCGCAGGCGATCGGCCGCGGCTTCCTCGCCGATGGGCCCTTCGTCGAGTCGCACCTCGAGCAGATACTTATAGGCTCGGCCAACGATCGGCCCGGGCGCGATACCGAGCAACGCCATGATCTGCTCGCCATCGAGTTCGGGGCGCACCGCGGCGAGCTCCTCGGCTTCGGCGAGCTCATCGATGCGCCGCTCGATGTCGTCGTAGGCGTGCTCAAGCCGCTCCGCCTTGCGGCGGTTGCGGGTGGTCACGTCGGCGCGCGTAAGAATGTGCAGTCGCTCGAGCTCGGCGCCGGCGTCGCGCACGTAGCGTCGCACGGCGGAGTCGGTCCACTGCTGGTCGCTGTACCCGAAGAAGCGCAGGTGCAGTTCCACGAGTCGGGCGACGCGCTTCACGGTGTCGTTGTCAAAGCGGAGTTCGCGCAGCCGCTTCTTCGCCAGCTTCGAACCCACCACATCGTGGTGATGGAAGGTGACGCCTCCGCGTTCGAATCGCCGTGTCGCCGGTTTGCCGATGTCGTGGAGCAGTGCGGCGATGCGCAGCACGATATCGGGTTCGGTCGATTCGGGATCGCGCCGCTCGATCTCGAGCGCGATGGCCTGCCGCAGCACTGTGAGGCTGTGTTCGTAGACATCCTTGTGGCGTCCGTGGTCGTCTTGCGTCTCGACGAGCGCGGTCAGCTCGGGGAGGAAGCGCTCGACGAGTCCGGTCTCGACGAGCAGGCGAATCCCGGGTTCCGGATCGGGTGCCGAGAGCAGCTTCACGAACTCATCGCGAATGCGCTCAGCCGAGATGATGTCGAGGCGTTCCGCGAGTTCGTACATCGAGGCCTGCGTTTCGGGGGTGACCGCGAATCCGAGCTGCGCGGCGAACCGTGCGGCTCGGAGCATGCGCAGCGGGTCATCCGTGAACGAGATCTCGGGTGCACCCGGCGTGCGGATCGTGCCCGCCAGCAGATCCTCAACGCCACCGGAAACGTCGACGAGTCGCAGATCCGGCAGCATCAGCGCGAGCGCGTTGATCGTGAAGTCGCGCCGCACGAGATCGCCCTCGATGGAGTCGCCGAATTGCACGTCGGGCTTGCGGGAATCGTCGCGGTAGATCTCAGCACGATACGTGGTGATCTCAACAGTTTCGCCATGTACTTTTGCGGCGATGGTGCCGAAGTCGCGCCCCACATCCCACACATTGCCCGAGATCGAATCGAGAATGGCACGCGTCTCATCGGGACGAGCCGACGTCGTGAAGTCGAGATCGGTGACCGGGCGGCCGAGCAGAGCGTCACGCACCGGCCCGCCGACGAGAGCGAATTCGTGGCCGCGTTCGGCGAATGCCGCGGCCAGCGTGGCGACCGGCGCCGAATCGGCGATGGCGCGCACGGCGTCCATCGAGGCAGCGAGGGAGGGCATCTCCCCAGGGTACCTGGGTCCGCTCCACGACCCCGTTCCCTACACTTGGCGCTATGCCTTCTCTGCCCCGAGTTTCTCTTCGCGTCGCCGGCGCCTGGGGACTCGCCGCCGCAGTCGCACTCGGCGGATTCCTCGGGGCCGTGCCGGTGGCGGCGGCACCGGCTGCTGCGACTGGGGTTCGCGTCGGATCGCCCGAAGCGGCTGCGCAACCGGTCGAACGGCAGACCGAGCAGCAGGCCGATTCCGAGGACTCAGACGCTGCGACGCCGAGTGCCGATCTGGTCATCGCACCGCAAGACACCGTGCTCGAGCCCGGCACGAGCGATGTGCAGTTCAGTGTGCTGGTGCGCAATACCGGTGACGTCGACCTGCCCGCGGGGCAACTGTCGCTTGTCATCGGATCCCGGCCCCTCGCCGATCTCGATGCGCTCACCGAACTCGACGGTGAATCGCCCGGCGTCGCCATGGCCATCGGTGCGGCCGAGATCGGCGCAACGGCTGCGGGGGAAGAACAGACGGCAACGATTGCGGTGGCGCGCTCCGAGCTGCCGCTCACCGCGTCGTCGGATGCCGGCGTCTATCGCGTACAGGGCACCCTGACGTTCGCCGCGACTCCGGCATCGGGGCCTGCGGAGTTCGATGACGACGACCCCGAATCACCGGGCGACCTCATTGCGACCACCCCGCTCGTCTGGCGCGGCGCCGGCGAGGCCACCGTGCCCACGAGCCTCATCGTGCCATTCGTGCTGCCCTCCGACATCCGCACCCTGCCCACCCGGCAGCAGCTCGACGAGCTCTCGCGCAACTGGGATCGTCTGCTCACTGCGGCGCGTTCGCACCGCGCCACCCTCGCGATCGATCCCCGCATCATCGCGGGGATTCGCGCGTACGGAGACGACGCACCGCGCAGTGCGCAGCTGCTGCTGGGTCGCCTCGAGTCGACCGCTCTGCCGTCGTTCCTGCTGCAGTTCGCCGATGCCGACCCCGCTGCTCAAGCGGCCCTCGGGTTCACCTCGCTGCTTGAACCCACCAGCCTCGACTTCGTATCGCGATTCGGCACATTCCCAGACGTGAGCACCGACATCTCCGGCGACTCCTCCGGTCAATCGTCAGATGCGACAGGCAGCGATAGCGGCACCGATACTCCCGCCCCGAGCAGCACCCCGTCACCGTCACCGAATCCCGCACAGGATGCAGGTGACGAGGCGAACGCGGACGCGGACGAGGCGAATTCGCCGGTCGATGCCGACGAGCCCGACGTCGCACTCCCGAAACTCACCGAGCTGCTGGAGTGGCCCGCAGAAACCGCAGCGACCGCATGGCCTGCCGGCGGACGCGCCGATTCCGAAACGCTTGAGCTGCTCGAACGCAGTGGAATACGCCAACTCGTGTTGAGCTCGGACGCCGTCACCCGCACCGGTGGGCCCCGAGCCGCACTCGGCGACGCGGAAGCAACCGTCACCGATGCCGGCCTCGACGCAGCTGCGCGCCGCGCGCTCGCGGGTGCTTCAGAGACCGAGCGCTCAGCCGGGCTCGCCGACCTCGCCGCACGACTCGTCATCGAAGCGCAGTCCGGCTCCACCGGCGTGGTCATCGGTCTCGACCGCGGCGCCGTCGGCGATGCCGCTGATCCCGCAACCCTGCTCGACGCACTCGACCGTTTCACCTGGGCGACACCGACCGCCGTGTCAGACCAGCCCGTCGGCAGCGCGCGCCTCGACGAATCGGGCCCGTCTGAAGATCGCCTCGAACTGCTGCGCTCCGCCGCCAACCGAGAGGCCTCGGTCGCCGAGGTTGGCGCCGTACTCGTGCACCCCGAATATCTGTCGGGCTACCAGCGCACCCGACTCCTCGAGCTCTTCGCCACCCGCTACGCCGACCCGGACGTCGACTTCGCCGACGCGGCCGCCGCGTTCCGCGCGCGCGATGCCGAACTGCTCGATGGCGTGCAGGCCATCAGCACGGAGCACATTCAGCTCGTGGGCAGCTCGACGCGGGTTCCCGTGCAGATCAAGAACGCTCTCCCGTTCGATGCAGTCGTCACCGTGCAGGTCGATCCGGCATCGGCGGCCCTCTCGGTAAGCGAGCGACGCTTTACCGACGTCCTCGTGTCCGCCGAGGCCAATGAACGAGTACTCGTCCCCGTGCGCAGTCGCGTCTCCTCGGGCGAGTCCGGTCTGGTCGTCGGCATCTCGACGGTCGACGGCACCCACACCGTCTTCACGGGAACGCTCTCCATTACCATCCGCAGCAGTGTCGAGACCATCGCATTCTGGGTGCTGGGCGTCCTCGCCTCAGCACTGCTCGGATTCGGCATCTGGCGCAGCATTCGCCGTCGACGCGCACGCCGCGACCGGCAGGGCGATCCCGCGCCGACGCCCACTGTTGACGCCTCAGCGCACTCCGAAGCGGCAGGAATACCGCGCACCTAGGATGGGTTGTACCCACCGAGCGGCCCCGGCCGCGAATTCCGTCACCGGTGTGCAAGGAGCCTCATGCACCAGATCATCATCATCGGATCCGGCCCCGCCGGGTTCACCGCCGCAATCTACGCTGCGCGCGCCGGCCTGCAGCCAGTGCTCTTCGCGAGCTCCGTCGGCATCGGCGGCGAGCTGATGAACACCACCGAGGTCGAGAACTTCCCCGGCTTCCCGGAGGGGGTGCAGGGCCCCGACCTCATGCAGAAAATGCAGGAGCAGGCGGAAAAGTTCGGCACCGAGGTCATCTACGACGACATCACCGAGGTCGACTTCACCGGCGAGATCAAGCGCGTCACCGCCGGCGACGGCTCCGTGCACGAAGCCCACACCGTGATCTATGCGACCGGTTCGGCGTACCGCAAACTCGGCATTTCCGATGAGGATCGCCTCTCCGGTCACGGCGTCTCGTGGTGCGCGACCTGCGACGGCTTCTTCTTCCGCGAGAAGACGATCGCTGTCGTGGGCGGCGGCGACTCCGCGATGGAGGAAGCCACCTTCCTCACCCGCTTCGCCGACAAGGTGTACGTGATCCACCGCCGTGAAGAGCTCAAGGCGTCGAAGATCATGCAGCAGCGCGCATTCGACAACGAGAAGATCGAGTTCGTGTGGAACTCCGAGGTCGCCGCAATTCATGGAGATGAGCAGCTCAGCGGTGTCACGCTGCGCGACACCGTCGACGGCACCGAGAGCGAACTCGCGCTCGAAGGCTTGTTCATCGCGATCGGCAACGACCCTCGCACGCACCTCGTGCACGGCAAGCTCGATCTCACGGAAGACGGCACCATCGCGGTAGAAGGGCGCACCTCGCGCACCTCGTCGCCCGGTGTCTTCGCTGCGGGTGACGTCATCGACCCGTCGTACCGCCAAGCCATCACCGCCGCGGCATCCGGAACGGTCGCCGCGCTCGATGCGGAGCACTACCTCGCCGCACGCGAGCAGGCCGAGCACACCGCTCTCGCCGCCGTCTAACCAGCAGAACTGTCAGAAGGAGTCATCGTGTCCAACGCAATCACCGTAGACGAGCAGAATTTCGAGCAGGCCGTGCTCCAGAGCGACGTGCCCGTGCTCGTCGACTTCTGGGCCGAATGGTGCGGCCCGTGCCGCGCTGTCGCACCTGTGCTCGACCAGATCGCCGCCGAGCAAGAAGGCAAGATCATCATCGCGAAGCTCAATGTCGATGAGAACCCCAACCTCGCAGCTCAATTCCGCATCACCTCGATCCCCGCGATGAAGGTCTTCAAGGGCGGCGAAGAGGTGCGCGAGATCATCGGCGCCATGCCGAAGCCCATGATCGAGGAGCACCTCAACGGCATCATCTGAGCGCACTCGCGCTGCTCAACGGCTGTGGCCGGGATCCCGATGAGGTTCCCGGCCACAGCCGTTTGTCATGAGCGCTCTCCTCGGGTGCTTCGGTGCTGCCGGGCCCAAGCGCAGAGGCGACCCGGTGCAATAGCGCGGTTCGGCGAGATCAGCCCCGCTCGTTGCTTTCGGCGAGTTCGGCCAAGCGATCGACCGACGCACGGAGCGCATCTGCGGTGAAGGATCGCGCCCGCTCGAATCGACTCTCATCGGTGAGCCCGCTCCAGTCGTAAGTGTGCCGCACCAGCGTCGTGCTGTCGCCGATTGGTTCGAGTTCCCATCGCCACACATGGCCGGGTTGCGGCTCGTCCACCGGGCTCGGCTTCCACGCGATCAGTCGGCCCTCGACGAACTCGACCACATGATTCGCACGCACGTGACCGCTGGTGTTGTGCATCACGAATACGTCGCCGATGCCGTGCACCCGCTGGCCGGCGGCGGCCTCGCTGAGATTGTCGTTGCCATCCCACTCGGGTTGCCGCGACGGGTCGGCGATCAGTTCGAACAGTGCAGCGGCATCGGCTGAGACGACTCGCTCAGCTGTGACGATTCGGGATTCTTCGCTCATGACGACAGTCAAACACATCTGAATGCTGTGCGAAGCTGCGACCTCGTAAACGCTATGCCCCGAACCCCGGGTCTCCGAGGTCGGAAAGGATGCGCTTCAGATCAGCGATGGTGGCAAAGTCGATGACGATCTGCCCCTTCTTCGCACCGAGCTTCACCGCGACTCGCGTATTGAAACGGTCGCCGAGACGATCAGCGATCTCACCCAGCTGCGCCTGCACGCCGCCGGCCCGAGCCTTCGGCCCGCGACGCTTCGGCTCATCAGATGCGGCAGATTCTGCGGCGCGCACGGACAGGCCCTCGTTTACCACCTTGTCGGCAAGACGCTGCATGGCATCGATGTCGCCATCGAGTGACAGGATCGCTCGAGCATGCCCAGCTGACAGCACTCCGGCAGCAACCCGCGCTTGCACCGTCTCGGGGAGACGCAGCAGGCGAATGGTGTTGGAAATCTGCGGGCGCGAACGACCGATGCGTTCGGCGAGCTGTTCCTGGGTGATCCCGAAGTCGGCGAGCAACTGCTGGTACGCCGAGGCTTCTTCGAGCGGGTTCAGCTGTGCGCGATGCAGGTTCTCGAGCAGCGCATCTCGGAGCATGTGCTCATCGGCGGTGCTGCGCACGATCGCGGGAATCGTCTCGAGTTCCGCCCGCTTCGAAGCACGCAGTCGACGCTCACCCATGATGAGTTCGTATCGCGGCCCCTGCTCGGGTACCGGCTCAATAGCACGGACCACGATCGGCTGGAACACCCCGAACTCGCGGATGCTGTGCGTGAGCTCGTCGAGCGCCTGCTCGTCAAACTCCGTACGCGGCTGCACCTGATTGGGCACGATGTCGCTGACATCGAGTCGAGTCAGGCGGGCGCCGGGCACCTCTTGCAGCTGTTCGTCGGCTGCACTCGGTGCAGCGATCTGAGGTGTGGCAGCCACAGTCGTGCTCTCGACATCAACCGGCGACGAGCTCGCCGGGAAGAAGACGTCAACCGGACGTTCGCCCGTCGACGGCGACTGCGGAATGAGCGCGCCGATACCGCGCCCGAGGCCGCCTCGTTTCTTCGTCGCCATTCCGTTACGCCTTTCCGTCTTCGTGAGTGCCGGCCGCCACCGGCTCGCCTGCTCCGCGATCCGCCATCTCGGCAGCCGCTTCGAGGTATGCAAGTGCTCCGATCGATGCCGCATCGTACGCATGCACCGTCTGGCCGTAGCTTGGAGCCTCCGAAATCCTCACGGATCTCGGGATGATCGCTCCGAGCACCTGCTCGGGGAAGTGCGACCGCACCTCCCCGGCGACCTCCTGAGCGAGATTCGTGCGGGCGTCGTACATCGTAAGCAGAATCGTTGAGATGCGCAGCCCAGGATTGAGGTGCTTCTGAATCAACTGGATGTTGCCGAGCAACTGACTCAAACCCTCGAGTGCGTAGTACTCGGTCTGAATGGGAATCAGAACTTCGTCAGCGGCGACGAATGCGTTCACAGTCAGCAACCCCAGTGACGGCGGGCAATCGATGAAGACGTAGTGGTACGTGCGCTCCGAGGCTTCAAGGAAGTTCTGGAGTGCCGTGCGCAGTCGCTGCTCACGTGCAACCAACGAGACGAGTTCGATCTCGGCACCCGCAAGGTTGATCGTGGACGGAACGCACCACAAATTCTCGTGATCCGTTGTCGGTTGCAGCGCATCAGGAATGTCGTCATCGCCGAGTAGCACGTCATAGATGCTCGTGATTTCTGGCCGATGCGGCACTCCGAGGGCTGTGGATGCATTGCCCTGCGGGTCCATGTCGATCACGAGTACATTGGCGCCGCGTCGTGCGAGCGCCGAAGCGAGATTGACGGTCGTCGTGGTCTTACCGACGCCACCCTTCTGATTCGACACGGTGATAATCCGTGTTGCATCGGGAAGTGGCGAGACGGTCTCGGCAAGTTTGCGCCGTCGCCGAATCTTGTCGACGAGGTGGTCGCCGACGAGCGATTTCTCCGCTTCAGCCATGTCTCACGATTTTAGCCCGAAAGACGCGCGTCGTTTCAGCCAGCAATCCTGCCCCGAGCTCTTCAACTCTGACGTCGCGTACCCGATACTTGCGGAGCGCTTTCTCCGCGGTCTCGATCTCGGCCTCGACAGATGCCCCTTTGAGAAACAGCATCTCCCCACCGTCGACGAGCAGGGGAGCGGTCAATGGCACCAGCTTGCGAAGAGCAGTCACCGCCCGCGCGGTGATCTGGTCGACCTCGAACGCATCGTGGTACTCCTCGGCACGCCCCCGGCGCACTTCGGCATTGGTCAGGCCGAGGGTGTCGATCTGCTCTTGCAGCCAGGCGCAGCGACGCTCCATGGGTTCGATGAAGATGAAGTGTGCCTCGGGCCGCACGATGGCCAGCACGAGTCCGGGCATGCCGCCACCAGTGCCGATGTCGGCGACCTGTGCGCCAGTGCGGATAAGCGGTGCGAGTACCGCGCTGTTGAGCAGATGACGCGTCCACAGGCGAGGTGCCTCAAGCGGGCCGATGAGGCCAAGCTCTTCTCCTCGCCCGCCGAGATCTGCAGCGAAGGCTCGCAGCAACTCGATGCGGTCTCCGACGATCTCTGCTGCAGCCGCGGGTTCCTGCTCGATGACCACGTCATCGGACATGGGGCTCCTTCCGGAGTTTCACGTGAAACGAGTACGAGTTCAGGCGGCGCTGATCACGAGTCGGCGATCGCGACCTTCGCCGCGCGACTCGGAGTGGTACCCGCGTGATGCCACCTCGTCGTGCACGAGCTTCCGCTCGTACGATGACATCGGTTCGAGTTCGACGGTACTGCGCCCGGCAACGATCTGTGCAACTGCGCCATCGACCATGCGTTTGAGCTCAATCGCTCGGGCGTCGCGCGATCCACCGACATCGACGATCAGCCGAGAGAATCGCCCAGTCTTGGCCTGCACGGCGAGTCGCGTCAGGTCCTGCAGCGCCTGAACCGCATCGGGGCCGGCGATCCGATCGAGATCGGCGCCGCCGCCCGTCACTGATACGTAGGCACGACCATTGGCGACGTCGATGTCAATATCGCCGTCAAGGTCAGCGATATCGAGCAAGCCCTCAATGTAGTCGGCGGCAAGGTCACCATCTGACTCGAGATCGGCCAGGCTCAGCTCTTCGGTCTCCGTCTCGGGAGTTGTCGTTTCAGCGGTCACGCTACTTGCCCTTCTTCTTCGCACGCTTGGAGCTGAGGGGCTGCTGACGCTGGCCCTCCGGGGGAGCGACGATCTCTTCGCCACGGGCCTGGGCACGCTTTTCGTCATCGGTGAGCTTTCCCTTGGCCTTCAGTCGCGCCTGACGTTCACGCCACGCGTCGCTGCCGGGCGTCGGCATGTTGCGGATGACGATGAACTGCTGCGCCATCGTCCACAGGTTGGAGGTGAACCAGTAGACGTTGAGTGCGAGGGGGAATGCGACGCCCGAGAAGAGGAACGCGAACGGGATGATGTACAGCAGGATGCGCTGCTGTCGGTACATCGGAGAGTTCTTCGTCTCATCCGAGACATTCTTCGACATGATCTGCAGTTGGGTGAAGAACTGCGAGCCGATCATCAAGACGACGTTGATACCGAGCAGCACGACAACGGTCCAGTTGCCCGATTCCCAGCCCTGGGTAAAGGTCATCTTCAGCGGTGCGCCGAACAGCGACGCAGCGTTGAAGTTGTTCGTGAGCTCCTTGGTCATGAAGCCGATGCCCACCGAGTTGTCGGCAGCGTGACGCAGCACGTAAAAGAGCGAGAAGAAGACGGGCATCTGAATCAGGATCGGCAAGCACGACGAGAATGGGTTCGTGCCGTGCTTCTTGTAGAGCGCCATCGTCTCGCGGCTCATGGCCTCGCGGGAGAACTGATCTTTCTTGCCCTTGTACTTGTCCTGGATCTTCTTCATCTCCGGGGCAAGATCCATCATGCGACGCTGCGACTTGATCTGTCGTACGGTCACCGGAATCAGTGCCGAACGCACCACGACGACGAGTCCGATGATCGAGAGCACCCAGGTGAGACCGGATTCGGGATCCATACCGATCCACGTGAACGCCTGGTGCCAGACCGCGAGCACGAGCTCGACGAGCCAGCGAAGCGGCCAGAGAATTGTTTCGAAGAAGTCCACCGGGTTAAGCCTTTCGCTCGATGGGGCGGACGAAGCCGCGGGTGTTGGTCACGTAGTGTGCATGCGCGCGCGGAGGGACATCATCGACGCCGCCGGCGGTGAAAGGATTGCAGCGCAGCAACCGCCACGCAGTGAGCGCGGTTCCGACCGTGAAGCCGCGAAGTTGATACGCCTCCACAGCGTATCTGGAACACGATGGATAATACCTGCACACTTCGCCGTACAGTGGCGAGACAAGACGCCGGTAGGCGTGCATGCAGGCAATCGCAGTATTTCGGGGGAGGAGCCAGATCTCGTGAATGATTCGGATCATGCGCGTGCTGCTTCTTTGGTGGAGGTGATCCGAGCAAGCGCCCGGGTCATCTCTTGCTCGAGTTCGGCGAAGCTCGCGTCCGCCGCCCCAGAAAGCGCGCGGAAGACCACATCGATTCCGGTGGCCCCGCCGGCGATCTGTCGATCGACGACAGTTTTCATTCGGCGGCGCACCCGATTGCGCGTGACCGCGTTCCCCACAGCCTTGGAAATGATGAAGCCATAGCGTGCTGGCGTGTCTTCCCCTGAACGCAAAACCGCGTGGGTGATGCATAGTGCACCACCCACGCGGCGGCCGGCACGAAGAGTGCGCCGGTAGTCCTCACCCCGGGTGACACGATTGCGCCTTGCGGGCATGATCGAGCTTCGGGGTGCAGAAATTACGCGGTGAGCTTCGAGCGGCCCTTGCCGCGACGAGCTGCAACAATGGCGCGACCGGCGCGGGTGCGCATGCGGGCACGGAAACCGTGCACCTTTGCGCGGCGGCGGTTGTTGGGCTGGAAGGTACGCTTGCTCATAGTGAAGGCTCCGTGACTTATGGAATAGATCCCCGAGCGTCTGAGCGTCGAGGAAGTCGGATGTTGGCAACTCGCGTTCGTACGTTCACCGATGAATGTTGTTCGTCGGTGGGCATGCGACTACGCGCTCGCGTGTTACGAGCTACCCATACAAGGTCTTTACTCTACGCGCTTCGGGCCGTTCCGTCAAAGTTGTCAAGCGTATCGCGCGGCATGTTCTCCGACGCTCCGGCACCGACTGCGGTGAAATCGTGCAACTTTGACCGGCGGACTTGCCTGTGGACAAATCTGTGACTAACGTTGGCGCAAGCATTTCCACACGG